>NZ_JACYTP010000009.1 GCF_014841115.1 Photobacterium arenosum | reverse complement strand
GCCAATAGAAACATTAGAGGATGGGAAATCAATCTGGGCAGAGAAGAATCTAGCTCAGATATAATCTGACAGGCACCGAGTTGAAAAGTGGGTAACTGTCAGATCAGGTCTGAATTAGTACAACTACATCGACAGTGTGGGACGATCCGTTGCTCTGGGCGTTATTACCTATTTACTCGTCCCTGTATACCTATGATTGGTGGGATGTGCACACTGCATCATCTGCCTAGCTCGCTATTTGTGTTAGTGCTTCTTACACAGCTGATGATAGTGCTTAAAAGCGTTAATCACCTTACTCCCACATTTAGAAAGGATTAATCCGTTGCGCCAACACAATTCAACTTTCCGGTCAATGCCAGAAGGTTCGAAGTCACAGTTGAGAGCAGCCAACAAGCCTTTGGCGATTTGCGTGCTTACACACTCCTCTGGTAAAAACGCAAACCCTTTGTTGTGTTTTAACATGACTATGAGGGTGGAGATATCTGAGAATACCCCGTAACAGGGACTAAAACCGTCGCTGTCTTTTTCACTGACTTCTCCCCATACTAACTCGCGGTATTCACTCAAATCTTTGCTGGTAATGTGAGGTAGTTGAGCCAACGGATGGTCAGGATTGCAGACTAGAATTTCTTTATAATGCCCTAAGCGGCAATATTCGAAATCCCTGTGATGAATGGTTCCCGATTCATGGGTAATAATGACATCTAAATGGCCATCGCTTAAGTCTTGCTCCAGTTGGGCCTTTTCATCACGATAAACCTCAACACTCAATAGGGGTATATCCAAAACAAAGTCCAGAGGTTGCGTAAACGCAATGTCTGGAATATAGTTTTCAATCCCTATGATCAGTACAGTCGGCTCATTTTGCATAAGAATTTCAGCACATTGGACAAACTTATCAAGATGGCTCAGTGTATGAGTAAGATAGGGAAGTAAACGTTCTCCATCTTTACTCAAAGTGGTTTTATTTCCTGTTCGGTCAAAAAAGTTAACCCCCAGGTCGATTTCCAGATCAGAAATCCATTGACTAATCTGAGATTGCTTTTTACCCAATGTACGTGCCGCGGCAGAAATCGATCCAGTTTCTACGGCTAATAACAGTGCTTTTAGATGAAGTGTGTTCATAGACCAATACTTAGAGTTGGGGACGATTTCACTAATCCTTGCATGTATCAAATTGATTTATAATAAAAAAACACAGAAACACTTGATGTTACGAGCTATGGTCAAATCTGGTGTACAACATCCAGAGTAGTGTCCTGCTGACTTTCCTCTATTCCACGAACGCCATCTCGGAACTTCACACCTTTGATGACCTCCGCGAGCAGTTTAAACTCTCTCTGTTTTCGCCAGTTTTCTTCAGCAATTCACATCAAAGGCAACGTCAAAAAGTTGATACGTGAATGTGGCAATGTGTTGCACAACAAAAGTGCACGAACTTTATCACACGTTACTGTTAATGGTCATAGTTTTCACATTCATTAATTGACTGTAGGTTACCCATCACTTTTTCAGTAAAAACAACAGCGATCGTCTTTCCCTGAATGTCATACTGTAGTGGTTATACGTCGGCCCCCTCTCCTAGCCACTCCCTCCACGAAGGGAGGTACACATAAAAAAACCGCCCGAGGTGTCGGGCGGTTTAAAGGCAGGATACATGTATATTTAACGGATCAGAACTTCACTTGGTAGTTCAGGGTGTAAGTACGGCCACGGCCTTTGTAGTCAAAAACTTCTGCAGGACCATAGCTTGAGTACCAACCCGCGGCACGCTGTCCCCAAACTGTACTGTATTCACGATCCAGCAGGTTCTGAATCCCGAAACCAAGGCTACCCACTGGTAACTGATAATTACCTACTAAATCAAATACTGTATAACCATTAATTTCATTGCCGGCTTCATCATCCAGATTAAACAAAGTCTGACTTTGCAGTTTCAGTGCGTAACTATCTTCAAACCAGGCCAGCCAAGCCCCAGCTTTTGAAGCACTTGCATAGTTGATAGATTGCTTCACCCAATCGTCATTAGCATTCTGCACTTCAGATTTCACCAGGTGTCCATTTACACCAGCCTGCAAAGCATTACTCACCCAGTAAGATGCCTGACCTTCCCAGCCATAAACTCGTGTCTTATCATCCAGGAGTTCAATGTTAAGCGTCTTTTTATTGGCGTTCACTTTCTTATCAGACTGAGAGTAATAAACAGCAGTCTGAATGCTCAAATCACTGCCATCATGGCGATAACCAATTTCATAGCTGTTGGTTTTAATGCCAGCCAGTTTCGAGTCATCGACATTGATGCTGCCAGTCAGGTTGTAATGGCCATTGGCATCCGGGCCATCATAAGTGCCAACACCGTAATATTTCGCTGGGTCTGACAGGTCAAAACCCTGAGAAAAATTCGCCCACACCTGATCTGTATCGGTGAGGTGGTAGATAGTGCCTAGATTGAATAAACCGATATCATAATCCGTTTCACCACCCGGTACCGCATCAGCAGACGTGCCATTACCATGGGCGATCGCAACTTGCGTACCTGAAGCAACAAAATCATCCACTTTGTTGTTCATGTACTGGAAACGATAGCCACCTTCAACTGTCCAGTCTTCAGTGATCGCATAGTCCGCCTGAATAAAACCAGCGATAGAAGACACTTCGGTACCAGGATAACGGCCAATCATCGAAGCTTTGCGATTCACTAAGCCGCCAGAGTTATAACTGGTCTGACGGTCAAACAGCATCTGATTGCTGTCTAATTTATCGATATAGCCATCAATACCATAAGTCAGAGTCAGGTTATCCAGGGATTTGATCATCGCGGCACGAAGGCTGATCACGTCCGTTTCCTGCTCAGATGCCGCTAAATACGTTGAATAGATAAACGGAATAAAGCTCAGTGTTTCATTACGGTATGATGCCTGAACCAGTAACTCGTGGCTCAGAAAGTCAGTGTTAATGTAATCTACATTAAGCATCAGACGTTCGGTTGAGCCCTGACGATCAGACTCGAAACCGTCTCTGACATCAATCAGACTTTTATCACCTGGATTGCCTGTAATGTTTTTATTTACACCAGCCAGATCCTGACCGAAGTAAATACCATACGGGCTATCTTGCTCACTGCTGTAGTATTGAGCCAGAAGATTTACTGTTTGAGTATCGGTTGGCGTAATTGATAGCGTACCCAGTACATCAATCACTTCATTGAATTGGACAGAGCCCTGCGTAATGTCTGGTACAACGATATCGCCATTAGCATCGTAATAGCCCTGTGTTTCACCATAAACAACAGAAGCACGACCTTTTACCAAGTCATTGCCACCGCTGACAGACTGGGCCAGTTTATAATCAAAGTCATCGCTACTATTAAAGCCAGATGTGGTACTGACGTAGCTCTCAAACTGTAGCTCATCACTTTCTGCTTTTTTAGTGACGATATTGATCACACCACCGGTTGCGCCAGCGCCGTAGATCGCAGTAGCGCCAGAAAGAATTTCGATACGATCAATATTAAACGGATCAATAGAATCCAACTGACGGCTGATGAGACGAGAAGAGTTCAGTGATACACCGTCTATCATCACCAGCATCGGACGACCACGCAGGTTCTGACCATAATTGGTTCTGCCCTGGCTGCTTACGTCCAGCGATGGAACCGCTGCAGCAAGAATTTCACCCAGACTTTTACCACCACGGTATTCTTGCTCGATTTGAGCATTGTCGATGTACCAGACAGTGCCTGGAATATCACTGATCGCTTTCGGTGCGCGGCTGGACACCACCACCATTTTTTCTTCCGTTGTCTTATATTCTTGAGCGAAAGCTGCGCTGGATACGAAAGTAGTGGCGGCCACTGCAGCTGCCACTGTCGTCAATTGAAACATCCCTTTTTTCACGGACATGATTACCACTTCTTGTTTTAAGTTAACTACCAATACAGAGTTTGATAATCATACTCATTTGCCACTTTATTTCCATATCCAAGGTAAAAAAAGTTCAATTTTTATGTATTTTTTAAGGCCTTATATTTCATAAGGATATCTATAAGGCCAGATTGGCACTTAAGAAGCCTTGGCATACTCAGTGACCAAGCGCTCTGTTACCCATTCGATCATGCCCTTATCACTTTCAATATCGAAGACAGATTTTTGACAAAGCTGATTGATAATCCGCGCACTGCGCCATGCCATCAGGCTCAGTTGAGGCTCGGCTATACCATGACTGTGCATGCCGGCATTCACCGCAAAGATTTTATTGTCAGCGCTGCCTTTCCATTTCAATTCGAAATTAGCCGTCATGCCATATCGGCCTTTTTCATCCAATTCCAGTAACGGCAGAATGGATTTCAGACATTGTGGATACGGTGAACTGAAGCCGGTCGCCAGGATAATGATATCGGCTTCATGCGCTTCCACCTGCTGGCTCAGTGCATTGAGTGACTGAATAGCAAAACCACCAGACAGATTGTCAACGACATTAACCGTTCTGTGCGGCAGCAGTCGTACCCACTTGTCTTCTTTCAGGACATCAAACCGATAGTAAAGCTCGCGATAAATCGCTAACAAAGCTGCCTGTGTCACACCATCTGAAGTCAGTTTCTGTGCATCAATTTCAGACTGTTTGACTGACGGCTCCAAGTCCAGGAATGTTTCGACATATTCAGGTGTGAAGAACTCATTGGTGAATGCCGCTTCGTCAAGTGGCTGGAAATTCGAACGACGGGATAACCAGTCCAGGCTTTTCACTTTGCCCCACTTACCGTTCAGCACGTTCAGGAAAATATCAGCACCACTCTGACCACCACCGACAACCATGACGCGCTTACCGGTAAAATCACGATCACGCAGCCCCATTTCAGCTGCATGAAACACCTTGTCACTGATGTGCGGCTTGGCACAATCAGGGATGAACGGCACCTTGCCTGTGCCGATACAAAGATTTTTCGCTAAGTAAGCACCATTCGTCGTTTCAATTTCAAACGCTTCTCCCGTGTACTCAATATTCTCCACACGGCTTGAGAACTGTACGTTTGATAACTGGTGTGCTGTCCAGGCCAGATAATCGGAAAATTCATGACGACTGATACAACTCAGCTCTGCAGACAAAAAACGATAAAACTTTTTCTGATCAACCAGGTATGACAAAAATGAGTATGGGTTTTGCGGATCAACAGCCGTCACCAGGTCTTTCAGAAACATGGTCTGCATATTGGTGTTGTCCAGCAGCAGCCCCGGATGCCAGGAAAAAGATTCACGACCTTCAAAAAAGCAGGCATTTAGCTCAGTTTTACTTTCAATAAGTGCCGCCACACTCAGATTGAACGGCCCTACACCCACACCCGCCAAGTCCAGACATTGTTTATGATTATTCATTTTCATTTCTATTTCCTTATTGTTATCGGGCTAAAACCAATGGGTTATCAAGCATGTCGTCCATGTCCGGCAACATTCGGGACGCACTGCTATCAGTGCTGTGTCTGAACTTCGCCAGATTTAATCCAATACGCAAAATTCGGGGTTTAAACAGATCCAGCCGCTCATACCGCTCTTCCAGTTCAGGATGCTGGGAAATATGCTCACCGATTCGAGCGCCAAGCAAGCGATAGAACTGCTGCTCTGTGAATCCCAGCTTTTCAACTAATGGAGAGATAAAACGCAGCACTGTGACGAAATGACCCGTTTGCAAATCATGGATGATCAGCTCTTCAGGTAAGCGTACCGTCACGGCTTTGACCATAGGATCAAGCGAGTCCTGTTCGGGCAAATCACGATCAACCAGACGCATATCGCCTTGGAAATCTTTCAGCAGAATGCGTTTGGGTGCAAAATTTTCCATCACGATAGTAATATTCTGGCCGTGAGCAATCAGCGACACGCCATATTTAGTCAGCAAGTGATAAAAAGGTATTACGACAGCATCAAAGAGTTTGGTCAGCCATGCTTCAACAGACAGCCCTGACGCTGCAATGTATTCGCCGATCAGCGGATTGCCCTGAGAATCAGACTCCATCAGGGCAGCCATCAAAATGGCAGATTCATTTGTTCTCAGCTTAGAGGCCAGAGATTCACGCCAGATAACACCCAGCAGTTCGTGATATCGGTATGGCGCTTTTTCCAGCAGCTTGTAATCCGCTTGCGCTGCATAAGCCGAAGCCGGCTCCTGCAACACTTCAGCCTCTTTACCCAGCAAGAGCGGATCGTTTTTAAAAACCTGATCGATCCAGTCTGATGCCAGCGGACCCGCCAAAATATAACGACCAGGAATACCCCGATAACAGGAAGTATTCATGATAGTCAGTGGTAACTTGATATCATAGCCCTGTGGCCGGGATACATTACTCAGGGTACGGATAGACAGTTGCGGCAAAAAGTAGTCGCCAAACTCACCAAGATACAGCAAAGATTTGTCGGCCATTTCTCGGACAAATAACAATGATAATTTTTGAGACCACTGCCAGGGATGCACAGGTACCAGAGTATAATCCTGCTGCTCTACCTCACATTGAGCTAATACACGCCCTAACTTCGCCTGTTCTGTTTCAGAGACCGCCGAGTCAACCAACTCCTGCCAATGGGTGCGTGCGTTGGTTGATTTTTGCAAAATCGAATGATGAACGGCAACCCAGCCTAACTGAAATGCACGTTGCGATTCCGGAGCGTAGAGGTCAAGATCATCCGTCCCCCACCCTCTGCGGCCTTTATTAAAAGCAAACTTCGGATGACCGTCGAAATAGGTCTGCTGCAACTCACAGCTCAAACTGACCAGATCTTTCACTGTCATAGCCTGTTTTTTCTCTGCCAGCTTACAGTCACCCAGCAAGGTGGCATTCAAATCTTCAAAATGCTCGGCTAATGCTTCATCCGGTATGTTGAGCAGGCTTTGAATATCCATCATGAATTGAGTGGCTAGCAATGACCCGGTATCCGGTATGCGCGTGACAGTCTGCGGGTCAATCACCACTTGCCCCCAAATGTTTGCTTTTCCTTCGAACCGGTAGCTGACACCATGATCCAGATTCAGGATAAACCCGTCTTCTGACACCTGAAACTGAAAAGCCTGCTCATAGGCAAACTCGCTGATCATCTTGGCCACGATGGCACGATTCGCCTGAGGCCAGTACTTTTGCAACGCCTGTTGAATCATCACCATTGTTCCTCAAAGAATGCACCGCGCTTCAGCATCAGCAGCGCTGAACGTTTATGCGGAAAATTAAATTCAAACAGCTTCTGATAACCCACTTCTTTAATCCGGTTAAACAGGCGCTGGTTATCTGAACGGGGTTCAAGAACAATGCGAGTCGTGCGCACATCATCAATAAACAGATAATGACTGATTGCACGCATCCAACAGTTAAAATACCTCGGCCCGCGGAACTGGTCTTCACCCACTAATAAATGGATACCGCGATCATAAGGCTGCACGTCATAATAAGGGCTGAGTCTGTCTTCGCACACCCAGTAAGCCTCAACATAACCAAATGCTTCGCCGTTGAACTCACCAATCAGCGGAATAATGTGCGGGTCATTCAATCGGGACTGAGCAAACTCCGCCAGATCGTCTTTACTCCAGGCCTGCTCCCAGAAATGCGCGACACGGGGATCATTCATCCAGCGAACAAATCGATCCAGATCCCGCTCCATATCAAAGACGCGAAAAGAGATGTCAAGATCGGCCTGATGATCAAAGCGCTGGTAAACAGTACCGGTTGGCATGACAGGACGCAGCGGATGATGGCGGTACTGGTTGTTTGTCTGCACTTCAATCAACGGAAAATGGCTCGATACCGTGTGGCGATGCCATTGCGCGGGCATCTGGTAAAACAGCGATTTATATAACGCCGCCCCTTCACATAACGGCAGCCATTTTGCCAGCTCGGCCAGAATCACTTCAGAGGCTTCCAGTTGAAAACATTTGCAGTCAAACTGTTGACTGAATTCGCCATCCAGATCAGCAACCAGCTGTTCTATCACCTGAGGATTGACAAGATCACTTTCCGATAGCGTCAACTGCACGCGAAGTGGGTTTTCGCTTCCTTCAACCACTTGAAACGTCTTTGCATTAAACATTCATGGCTTCCTTTACATTGATGAGTGGATTGGGCAGATCAAAGTAGATCACGGCTGGATCCGGAATGGAGTTTTCATTGAAATTCTGCAGGTAACAGAAGAAGTTTCCTTTGCAGCACAGACCTTCGTCATTGAGCACATAGTCGAGACAGGCGGAGTCGCTGACGCCCTGATCTTTAAGCGCTTCAAGCTGTTCGCGTAGAATGGCAATCAGCGTCATTTCTTCAATTTCAGCGCCAGCACAAATAGAACCGATGACGTTAAATGTAGAGTTAATAATCAGGTAGTAAGCAAAGTAGCGACGTACTTTCTCCTGGCTCCAGTAATTTTCGACATCCTGCCTGGTGTCGCTCAAGGCATCTGCAAATCGCTCGAAAGCCAGATCGGTATATCCGGTTCCCTGACAATCCCGGTAATACATGCCGACCGGAAAACCCTCTTGCAATTGCAGAACAATGTTTTGCTGGTGAGCCAGAAATACCACGCCATAGTTGGCCTGAAGGTTAAACAAAGGAATAACGCAATGCTCACAATACGCCTGGAACCAGGCTTTCGCAGCTTGCTCTGAGCTAATTTTCTGACTGGCGGCATAATCGGCAACCCGTGTTGCTAACAGGCTTTTACCACCAAATGGATTTTGCTGTGCCAAGGTTGCCAGCACAACCGCTTCTTCATTTTCCTTGTCTGCTAACGGATTGTCACGAAACGCCACCAGAGATTCATCTATGGCTTTTCCGTTTTTATCAATCAGCCCCAGATAGGCAGGTTCCTGCATCAGCTGAAACCCTTTCCCGTTACCCAGCACATGCTGAATATCTGTATCTGAAAAGAGCTGATTCAAACGAGTACCACGAATCACTTCTTTGACCGACAGGTTACGAATTGAGTTTGTCAGTTTCACGCTCAGCGAGAATTTCAGCATGTACGGCGAAGAAGGCGCATACAATGAACGCGTCGACGAGGTTGGATACCAGTCGCATCCTGATTCCCCTAAGTCTTTAATCAACCCCTTCTCGCAGTATTCAATGACATCCGGATACTGACCAAATACTTGCCACTGCCAGGGATGCACTGGAAGCAGAACCTGATTATCAGTAAGCGATTCTAACAGTGCCTGATTAAACCTTGCGTCAGAGCGAATCAGCTCGGACATGCGCTCTGTGACGGATTGTTCAGCAGAGCTGCCAGACACAGTGATAGATGAATCAACAGCCAGCCAGCGAAGGGGAAAATGGCTGCCAAACTCAGGAGAAAACCGTTTCGCATCGTCTGTACTGAACTGTTCACGACTCTTAGGAGCCGGATGAAAAGAGTGGCCAATCAGCAGCCCCTGCTCCGCTTGCTGAAAATTCAACGCCTGGTTAAACAGCACCTCACCATAGGGGCTTTGGCTGGTAGCACTGTAGGTATTGTGGTGACTTTCCATAACACGTTTGATGAAAATATGTTTTTGTTCTTCTGTCACCAAACCAACCAGCGAGGGCTCTTCCAGAATAAGAGCGACCAGCTCTGGAAAGCTGATTTCACTGGATGTCCCGGCATCCAGCAAGGCCGGAAAATGATATTCATGAACACCCAAAGAAGAGTAATAACGAAGAGGAATACGAATTTGCTGCTGATTGGCTAGCGGAATCAGAAAACTCGTACCTTCGCTTCCTGACTCAAACTGAATGGATGAACATTCTCTGGCAAGCGCATTTAAGAAACAGGCCGCGGCAACATCATGCTGATCCGAGGTTAAGTTTGCGCAGGATGTGTTATGTATTTTCATAATGAACTCATTGCATTAACAATTGCGTCAAATGCTAATGATTATCAAAAACATAATCAATACTTTTATGTTAATTCTATTTGAATTTTTTATATGGCAAATTCTGTTATTGAGACTTGGTATCTGACTGAGCTAAAAGTAAAAAAGCCAGCAATCATTGCTGGCTTTCGAAACAAATGCAGTGCTTTTTACCAAAACACACTCTGTGACCTTAGATATCGACTGAAAACGCTACTTTCGCATCAAATACAGGAAATAACCGCCGCCTATCACTGAAGCGAGCAAGCCCGCGGGAAATTGCCAGGGGAACCATAGGTTTCGCCCTATCCAATCGGCAACCATCATCAGGCAACCACCCAGTAAACAGGCAACAATGAGTTGTCGGCTTGCCGTGTACTGGTTGAGGGTGCGCGCCATATGCGGGGCAAGTAACCCGACAAAACTCAATGGACCAATCACGATAGTGCAAAGCGTTGTCAAACCCGCAACCAGTAACAGCAATAACTGCCTGACTCGCCGGCAATCCAGGCCGACACTGGTTGCACCGACTTCACCCAACCCAATCAGGTCGATCCAGCGACTCAGCGACAAAGTGACTATCAGCAGCCCGCCGACACCGATAGCCAGTAAGGTGACATCCTGAGCTGAAACCAAATAGGTGGAACCTGAAAGCCAGGTCAGCAAAGCGCGGACATTATCCTGCCCCGAGGACATCGCGATGCGCAGGAAAGCATCAAGGCCGGCACTTAATGCAATACCTGTCAGCAAAGTCTGCGTAGGTGCAAACTGATGCTTCTTGCCCATCAACCAGATAACTGCAGTTACGAGCAACGCCCCCGCCGTACCCAGCATGACTTGTTCATGACGTTCAACGGAAATACCAAGCAATGCACCGATAACCAGTGCCAGAGCGGCTCCTGAACTGATACCCAAGACTTCAGGGCTTGCCATGGGGTTGGTTGTCACACGCTGAATAATCGTACCTGCCAGTGCCAGACCAATGCCCGCAAGCAGAGCCACAGCCACCCGGGGGAAACGGTATTCCCAGACAGCGCCCGTAAAAGTCACGGACCAGCCTTGCTGCCCCTGGCCCACGGTGATCGCCAGGATCAAGCATAAAGATGCAAACACAGACAAAATCAGCACGGTCTTTTTAAAATCACGCTGATGGTAGTGAGCAGTACTTTCATCCCTTGCTCTAAGCTCGGACTGTAAGGTTTTTCGCCTCAGCAGCCAAAGTAAAAACGGTGAACCTAACAAGGCGGTCATGGCACCCGTTGGCAGCATCTCGCCGCCGACACCAGAGAATGGCTGAATGATGAGATCAGCCAGCAGCAGCATCAGCGAGCCAATCACCCCACTGAGCAGAATATTCTGATGCAACTTCCGGCTACCCAGCATACGCGCAACGGCTGGTGCAACGATGCCGACAAAACCAATCAGCCCTACTTCGCTGACCACGCTTGCCGTCATAAAAATGGCCAGCCCCAGACACAACACTTTAATCTGTTTAACGTTTATACCCAGCGAGCTAGCAACGCCATCGCCCAGTTGCAAAGACGCTAACGGGCGCTGCAATAACATTAAAGCAGCCAGCGGTAAGAGCGTCATAGGCAGCAAAGTCGTGACTGTATCCCACCCGTTTTGATTCAGCGTACCCGCACCCCAGACAAAAACAGACGACAAAGTCTGCTCATGAAGCAGTAACAGCATGGTATTGACAGAACCAAAAAACAGGCTGATCACCATGCCAGCCAGTACCATATGAACAGGCGCGAACCCCCGTTTAGCCGACAGCAGAAACACCAGAGCTGTAGCCAGAGAGCCCCCCAGAAACGCAGGAAAAAATGAAGGTGTTGCTAAAGATGCCGGCAATAACAAGATACCCAGTACCATACCCAGCTCGGCACCAGAGGCCACACCCAGGGTCGTTGGCGATGCAATTGGGTTGCGTAACACAAATTGCATGACAGCCCCTGCAACTGCCAGGGAAAAACCACATAACACCGCAACCACCAGGCGAGGCAAATACGTCAGGTTAACAATAATGTGCTGGTAATTGGTGGGATCGTAATTGAGCAGCGTTTCCCAGAGTAATGGCAACCCTTGCGAATAAGGCACGGTAAGATTGAGCAGATAGCCAATAACGACTATCAGGCCCGGTATAATCAACAGCAGCCGGGTTTGTTGGCCCGAGCGCAGCAATGAATCCATCAAAGTAACCTGGGACGGCATTAGTTCTGTGTCAATGCTTGTGTAATGAAATCGCTAAAGCGCTGCGCTGAGACTAAACCACCAAAAGTCCAGATCGCAGGCAACTCATAAACGGAATCCGAACGGGTAAACGCCATCACCTGCCAGAGTGGTGATTGAATCAGCTTCTTTTGCTCATCCGCTTTCAACGGGCCGAAAATCATCACATTCGTGTTTTGATGTTCAGCCATTTTTTCGATACCGGCTGTGGTGAATCCCCACATATTGGTCGGCTCCTGCCAGTCGTTTTTCAGCCCCATCGCCGTAATAGTGTCCTGAGTCAGAGACCCTTCACTGTGAATACGCAGGGTTTTATCATTGATAAACCGAACAAACATCAAAGGTTTTTGCCCTGCCTCAGAAGCAAGGACTTTATCACCGTTTTGCTTGAGGTGAGCCGATACGGTTTCAATAACAGATTGCGCCCTTTGCTCTTTGCCCAGCACTTTTCCTAACTGCTGAGTCACCTTAACGGCATTGGCAAGCGGTGTTTTCGAATCGCTGTAAATGGTGTACACCAGTGTCGGCGCAATGGCATTTAGCTGCTGATAGACAGGGCTCATGTGATTGCTGACCAGGATAACATCTGGCTGCATCTCTGCCAGCAACTCCAGATTGGGTTCTCGCCGTGAGCCGACATTCATCGCTGAATCGGGTAATGCAGGCTCGCCTACCCAGGTACGGTAACCGTCTTTATCCGCGACACCTGCGGGTATCACCCCCAAACTCAGCACGGTTTCTGTCAGCGCCCAGTCCAGTGCCACCACTTTCTCAGGCGGCTCAGTAAATTCTGTTTCGCCTAACTCGTGCTTTATCGTCATCGCCTGACTCTGAAAAGTCAGTACGGTAAAAAGCAATGCGATAGTCTTTCTCACGGTCTTTCCCTGTTTTTATTGCTATGGAATGTAACTGATCGGTTGGCCGGTTTGCGGATGCGAAAACAGCGCCAGCTCCATGCCATATATCTTCTTGAGAACATCAGGGGCCATCATCTCTTCTGGCGCCCCTTGTGCGATCACTTTACCTGAATGCAAAGCAATTAAGTGGTCGCTGAACTTGGCTGCCATGTTGACATCATGCAACACCATGATGACAGTCAATCCAAGGCTGAGGTTCAATTCCCTGATTAAATGCAGCAATTCATATTGGTGGGCGACATCCAGCGCAGAAGTCGGTTCATCCAGCAAAATACACTTGCTCTGTTGTGCCAGCAACATGGCGACCCAGGCCCGTTGTCTTTCACCGCCAGACAAGGTAGCAACAAAACGATCAGCAAAGTGGGCCAGCCCCACTCTCTCAATCGCTTCATCGACTAACAGGTAATCGTGCTGGCTGTAACGACCGAATGCACCTTTCCAGGGATACCGGCCAAAACACACCAATTCGCGCACTGTCACACCATCTGTGATCGGTGGATGCTGAGGCAGATAAGCGACATTGAGAGCAAATGTCTTACTGTCAAACTTCTGAATAGGCTGATCTTTGAGCAAAACTTGCCCGGCAGCAGGCACATTTTGCCGGCTGAGCAGTTTCATCAGAGTGGATTTGCCACAACCATTATGGCCGAGCAAAGTCGTGACTTTTCCGGGTTCAAAGGCCAGTGACGTAGGATGAAGAATCCGTTTCCCGTCCACATCAAAGGCAGCGTCAATGAGTTGATACATGAATGCGGTAATGTGTTGCACAACAGAGTGCACGAACTTTATCACAGCCTACTGTTAATGATAATAGTTTTCACAACCATTAATTAGATGTAGGATACCCATCACTAATCTCAAGTGAGAACGAGAACACTTCTCCTTTGCTTTGTATCACCTGATTTTCACACTCATTTCCAGTCAGGACGGGAACATGACGCACGATGCCAGCCGAACACAACGTCGCTTTCACCTTACCCTTATCGCGCTTATCGCTGCCTTAATGGGCATCGGACAAAATGGTTTATTAGTGTCACTTCCCTTTCTTGTTGAACACTCCGCATTTGGCTTGCCCACCTGGTCGATTGTGATTGCGATTGGCAGTTTCCTGTTTCTGCCTTCGGCACCTTTCTGGGGCAGCTTCAGTGACCGGAACGGGCCAAAAACTGTCGTTCTTCAGGCGTTAGCCGGAATGGCGGTCAGTTTTCTGCTTCTACTCATTTTCACCGCCCTCAGCAATGAGTTCAGCGAACAAACCTACCTGTGGCTGGCCGGGCTTATAGTGGCGCGTATCATTTACGGCTGTACTGTGGCAGGTATGGTGCCGGCCAGTCAGCACTGGGCGATATTACTGTGCGGTGAAGGCAACCGCCTGCAAGCCATAACATCCGTCAGCATCGGGCTGAGCACAGGACGGCTGATTGGCCCTTTGCTGGCGATGGGCGCTTTACAACTGCACACCTATGCACCACTGATGCTGATGGTCGCATTTCCAGTGATTGCCTTGCTTGGCGCCTGCTGGCTGCCCAAACCAGCTTTTACGCCGAAAGCGGATTCAGAAAAAACATCGCCGCCAGGCAAGTCACGTAAACTGCCGGAAATGACGCTGCTGCCGTTCTTACTGACAGGTTTATTGCTTTGCACGGTTGTTGCTTTGCTGCAATACAGCCTGTCGCCTTTAATTGAATCGATCACCATGTGGGCCACAGATGACATCAGTCAGGCTATTGGCTTGCTGCTGACTCTGAGCGCCGCGTTTACCCTGTTGACCCAGGTGCTGGTGATCAAAAAGAAGAAACTGGACATCGACACCATGTACCGGCTGGGCGGCTTTGCCCTGCTGGCTGGTTTCGTGCTTTTCCTCAACTCGGCTTTCTGGGTATTCACTATCGCCATGGTCGTGGTTTCCGTAGGCGCTGCACTTTTAGTGCCGGCATATACGTCAATGGCAACACAAACCAACCCGGAAAAACCCGGAAAGATCGCCGGCTTGATTTCGATGTCGCATACCCTGGGTTATGGTCTGGCATCTTTACTTGCCAGTACGGCTGTCATTTTCCCGCAATTACCGGTTTGGGTCTGTATTGGCTTCGCGGTTTTAGTGGCCGGGATTGCCTTTACCCGCCGGAAGGAAAAAGAGGCGGTGAGTGTTGTTTAAGGGTGGTCGCGAAGTGATCACAAATGTAGCGTTTGTGCGTTGCCCCCACCTCGCCTCCCCCCTTGAAAAGGGGGAGGAACTATTCGAGTGTGTTGTGAGTACGAAATTTCCCTCTCCTTGGCAAAACGAGGCCAGGGTGGGGTTCGTGAAGTGAGCACATATTTGGCGTCTGTGCCTTGTAACCCCTCCTAGCCTCTCCCTTGAAAAGGGGGAGGAACTATCCGAGTGTGTTTTGAGCACGGATATCCCCTTTGCCTGACAAGACGGACAAGCATGAAAAAGCCCGCGACATGCGCGGGCTTTTTCATTTCAGCTTAGCTGACTTGTACTTATTTCTTACCCAGATGCAGCCAGGTTTCCACCACGGTATCCGGGTTCAGTGAAACAGAATCGATGCCCTGCTCCATCAGCCAGTCGGCCAGATCGTCATGGTCAGATGGGCCCTGACCGCAGATACCGACATATTTCCCGGCTTTACGGGCTGCTTTAATGGCCATCGACAGCATGGCTTTCACGGCTTCATTACGCTCATCAAACATGTGGGCGATTTCACCTGAGTCACGGTCCAGACCCAGCGTCAGCTGTGTCATGTCGTTGGAACCAATCGAGAAGCCGTCGAAGTACTTCAGGAACTCTTCGGCCAGAATCGCGTTCGATGGCAGCTCACACATCATGATGACTTTCAGGCCATTCTCGCCGCGACGCAGATCGAATTTGGCCAGCAAGTCAATTACAGAAGCCGCTTCGCTCACGGTACGCACGAATGGGATCATCACTTCAACGTTACGCAGACCCATGGTATTGCGAACACGTTTAATCGCTTCACATTCCAGTGCAAAACAATCCTGGAACTTAGGCGACACGTAACGCGATGCGCCACGGAAACCAATCATCGGGTTTTCTTCAACCGGTTCGAAGTTCACACCACCAACCAGATTGCGGTATTCGTTCGATTTGAAGTCTGACATCCGTACAATCACACGCTTCGGCCAGAATGCGGCAGCCAGGGTGGAGATCCCTTCGGTCAGTTTCTGAATGTAGAATTCAACCGGGTCGGAGTAACCAGCGATGCGGCGATCAATTTCAGCTTTCAGCTCGTCCGATTGCGCGTCATAGTTCAGCAGCGCTTTCGGGTGAATGCCGATCATCTTGTTGATGATGAACTCCAGACGCGCCAGACCCACACCTTCGTTTGGAATGCAGGCGAAGTCGAATGCACGATCCGGGTTGCCCACGTTCATCATGACTTTCAGTGGCAGTTCAGGCAGGTTGTCCACTTCAGAGCGGCGGATTTCGAAATCCAGTTCACCTTCGTAGATAAAGCCCGTTTCGCCTTGTGCACAGGAAACTGTCACGATCTGGCCGTCTTTGAGCAGCTCGGTGGCGTTACCACAACCGACAACGGCAGGAATACCCAGTTCACGGGCAATGATCGCCGCGTGACAAGTACGACCACCACGGTTAGTCACGATGGCAGCCGCTTTCTTCATGACAGGTTCCCAGTCCGGGTCAGTCATATCAGCCACCAGCACATCACCAGCCTGTACCTGATCCATTTGGTCGAGATGATTCACCACACGGACCACACCGGTACCGATGCGCTGACCGATAGCACGACCTTCAACCAGAGATGTACCCTGGCCGTTCAGGTGGAAACGCTCCATCACATTGGCATCATCACGGGAACGAACGGTTTCCGGACGCGCCTGAACAATCATCAGCTCACCGGTAATACCGTCTTTCGCCCACTCGATGTCCATCGGACGACCGTAGTGTTTTTCGATGATCATGGCTTGCTTCGCCAGAGCCTCGACTTCGGCGTCGGTCAGGGAGAAGCTGTTTTGCTCTTCGGCGGTTGTGTCCTGAATAACAACTTGTGTACCCAGGGCTTTACCTTCACCGTAAATCATTTTCTGAAGCTTAGAGCCCAGAGTACGGCGAACGACGGCAGGATTACCGGCAACCAAGGTAGGTTTATGTACGTAGAATTCGTCCGGGTTAACCGCGCCTTGCACGACCATTTCACCCAGACCTACAGAAGAAGTGATGAACACGACCTGATCAAAGCCAGATTCAGTGTCCAGTGTAAACATCACACCGGAAGAGGCTTTATCAGAGCGTACCATGCGCTGAATACCCGCAGACAGTGCCACACCTTTATGGTCAAAACCCTGGTGAACACGGTACGAGATAGCACGGTCGTTAAACAGAGAAGCAAATACGTGTTTCACGGCTTCGAAAACTGAATCGATACCGCGAACGTTGAGGAAAGTTTCCTGCTGGCCTGCGAATGAGGCATCTGGCAGGTCTTCAGCGGTTGCAGAAGAGCGTACAGCGACGGACAACATCTCGTCACCTTCACCCAGTTCCTTGTAGCACTGACGAATGTCCTGCTCAAGGTCGGCTGGCAACGGTGCTTCATACACCCATTTACGGATAGTATCACCCGCCTGCTTCAGCGCGTTCACATCATCGACATCCAGCGTATCCAGCAGATCGTAAATACGATCATTCAGGTTATTGGCTTCCAGAAACTGGTTGAATGCATAAGATGTTGTTGCGTAACCGTTAGGTACTTTCACGCCAGCATTCGCAAGATTGGCGACCATTTCGCCCAGCGATGCGTTCTTACCACCAACTTTATCAACGTCGTTCATTGATAAAGCATCATACCAAACAACATTCTGTTGCACGGGAAGTCTCCTTGTATTGGATCAGCTGTATAGTGTGGGCAAACTCTTAACGGAAACGATTGCTTTAGCATTCAAAAAAAAACTTGCTTCAGAATAGTAACCGTTCGAGACAAACTGCTGGCAAAACCTTGCTCAGCAGAACACTTACCCTGTAGGGTTATAGTTATAAATTGTATGTTGGCCTCAATCGTTACAGGATCATCTAAAGGACTCAACTTATTATGCGCCGCAAATCTGATTTTCGTGATGTGTTTTACGTTTCTGACGGTACAGCGATTACATCTGAAACACTTGGGCATGCCGTACTCGGTCAATTTAACCTCGAGATTCGCCAAACCACACTGCCTTTTGTTGAGTCGGTTGAACGCGCTCAGCAAGTCAAAGAAAAAATTGATGAAGCTCATCGGGTATCCGGCATCGAGCCACTGGTTTTTTACTCCATCGTTCTGCCTGAAGTAAAAGCCGTTATTAATCAATGTCAGGCCAAATTGTATGATGTGCTTGACGCTCTGGTGCAACCTCTGAGTAAAGATTTGAACATGCAACCCAATGCCATGCTGGGCCGCTCACACAGCATCAGCCGTGATGTGGCAAGCTATCAGGACAGGATCGCAGCCATCGAGTACACCCTGGCTCATGACGATGGAATATCCCTGAGTAACCTGGATAAGGCCGATATTATTCTGCTTGGCGTATCAAGATGTGGCAAAACCCCTACCAGCCTCTATCTGGCCATGCAGTTTGGCATTCGTGCAGTGAACTACCCCTTCATAGCTGACGATATGAACAGCCTCAGACTACCCAAAGGGATTGAACCTTATCGTTACAAAACATACGGTTTAACCATAGATACAGAGCGCCTTGTCACCATACGCAATGAGCGCTACGCCAACAGCCAGTATGCCAGTGAAGGGCAATGTGAAAGTGAGTTGTCAAAAGTAGAGGCCATGTTCCGCCGCGAAGCGATCCCTTATCTCAACACCACCTCTCTGTCGGTTGAAGAGATCTCAACCCGGTTGCTGGATATCAGCGGCCTGAAACGCAGAATGTGTTAATAAAATAGTATTGATAATGTTATAAAATTAACTACGCCATTAACTAAACCATAGTGTCAAACTATGGTTTAGTGGTTTTCCTGCGTCACGAATATTTCTCCTCCCGATTTGCTGAGTGCATGCATTATCCCGCCGCCAGACAGCGTGTCTCAGCTTTGAGAGTGAAAAAACCTCGCAATTTGAACTAATTAATGAAAACTTTTCTGCGCCCCCCTTATTACTCAAAAAAGCTCCAATCGTTGAAATATGCTTACTGAGAAAGGAATAAATTAATCCAACTAGAGGTGGCAAATGAATAAGCCATTTTGGGGTTTTACGCTTAATCTGGGAATTATTGTAACGCTGACTGCCTGTGGTGGCGGCTCAGGCAGTGATTCTGGCGATGCATCAGGTGGCAGCGGTCAGCTTGAACACCAGGCCAGACTGACCTTCGTCAATACAGCCCGCGAGCAAGTGAATGTATTTGTGCAAAACGGCTCAGATGCGAGCACTACCAGTTTGTTCACCACAGGTAATATGCAAGGAGGCCCGATCAGCGACAGCACACATCGCGAGTATATGCACCGTTGGGGCGGCAGTTCAGCCCAGCCTGTCTCCATTGGTATCTGGGACACCAAATACCAGTTGGAAGAAGAACCGGCGCAGACAAATACCCTGCTCAACAATGGTGAGGACTGGTGGACGATTGTCTGGCTGGATGGGGAAACCACCAATAGCTTCAGAGTGACCTCTATCCGACGCGATAACGACGATGACGTACCGGATGATCAGTACGGGTTCAGAGTCTTTACCAACACAGACATCAAAATTGATTACCAGTCAGCCACAGCCACTGGCTCAACCAATGTTGCTGCAGGTAAAGTCTCGTCAACCATATTGATGGCAAGTTGTGGTGATAAGTTTGAAATTTCAGCGACCAAAGGTCAGGACGGCGAGGTGGTAGATCCGCAGCAACTGGATCTTTGTTTACCTAACCTGGAGCCAGGGGATACCTACCTGCTGATTACCAGTGATGACACCATTCTGTACACAGTCGAAGAATAATCGCAGGCAACATGCGATGGCAATAATAACAACATCAATGCATCCACGATGACATTGGGCAATCAACAATAATAATTGGGAAAAATGCGCATTCGCCAATACGGCAGTTTTTACTCGCACGGAGAGCCTACATACAACAAAGCGGTCGGTGTTCTCAGTCACTCTATGTCATGCGCTTTTTGGGGAAAGCAGAGTGCATAATGAGGATAAGCACCCACAGATTCAGTAGGCAGCGGTGGCAACGCCCCAGACATTTTATATGTCTGGGGCTCTTTTCATTATGCCGTCACCAGTTCCGCCTGTTCAGTGCGTTTCAAAAACGCATAGGTGGCTCCCGTCAGAATCGTACCTGCTGCAATCGCGACCAGATACATCAGCACAGGTGTAATGGCGTTAGGAATGAACAACACAAACAGACCACCATGCGGTGCCATCAGTTTTGCCCCAAACAGCATAGACAATGCACCGGTTAACGCGCCGCCAGCCATGCAGCTCGGAATCACTCGCATGGGATCACGAGCGGCAAATGGAATCGCCCCTTCTGAGATAAAACACAGTCCCAGCACGAAAGAGGCTTTACCCGCTTCCTGCTCAGGCTGTGAAAACTTACGCTTAGCCAGGAAAGTGGCCAGGCCCATGCCAAGCGCCGGTACCATACCGGCTGCCATCACGGCCGCCATCGGGCCATAGGTTTGGGATGCCAGCAGACCAACCCCAAAGGTATAGGCCGCTTTATTGACCGGGCCACCTAAATCAAAGCACATCATACAGCCCAACAGAATGCCCAGCAGCACAGCGTTGGTTGAACCCATGTTGTTCAAAAATTCAGTCAACCCGTTCATGGCCGCAGACACCGGACCGCCAACGATGTAGATCATCACCAGTCCGGTGATCAGGCTGGCTAGCAGCGGAATGATAAGAATGGGTTTCAGTGCTTCCATCGAAGAGGGTAAACGCACGTTTTCTGCAATCAGCTTGGCACTGTACCCCGCCAGGAAACCGGCAACGATACCACCAAGGAATCCGGCCCCGGTAGAACTGGCCAGCATACCGCCAATTAAACCCGGCGCCAGACCCGGGCGGTCCGCGATAGAGTACGCGATATAGCCCGCCAGCACTGGAACCATCAGTGCAAAGGCCGAGCCGCCACCAATCTGCATTAATGCCGCAGCTAAGGTGCCCTCTTCTTTGAACGCTTCAATACCGAACACAAACGACAGGGCGATAGCCAGACCACCGGCAACCACCAATGGCAACATGTGCGATACGCCCGTCATCAAATGCTTGTAAGGACCGGTTTTCTCTTCTTTGGCTGACGGCGTGGCCGCGCCGGAGGCTTTACCATGAAACACGGAAGCCGAAGCAAAAGCATTGTCGATCTCCTGCCGGGTTTTCTTCAATGCGGCACCGGTACTGGTTTTATACAGTCGCTTTCCTTCGAAACGAGACAGATCCACTTCTATATCGGCAGCAATGATCACCAAATCAGCCGCTGAAATATCTTCAGCCGTCAACTGGTTCTTGGCTCCCACCGAGCCACGGGTTTCGACTTTAATGCTATACCCCTGGCGTTTGGCTTCTGCTTCCAGCGCTTCTGCTGCCATAAAAGTGTGTGCGACCCCTGTCGGGCATGCCGTAATGGCAACAATGTGCTGAGCCGCAGAAGTTGATGCGGACTCTGCAGCGACGGGCTCCGCCTGCTCCAGCACAGTTGCCTGTGATACCGCCGATTGCAGGAAGGCATCAGGATCAGCCAGACAATCGGCCATGCCGCCGCGATACACTTTTTTACCAACAAAACGGCTCAGATCCACCGGGCAATCTGCAATTACTACCACAGCATCTGCCTGCTCTATGGCGGTTTGTGACAGCGGTGTCACCGGCATAATACTGGACTGGGCTTCAATCTCAGCCTGCCAGTTCAGTGCATTGGCCGCCTGTTCCATTAAACCGGCCGCGATGACCGTATTTGCGATTCCGCTCGGGCAAGCGGTCAGTATTGCTATCTTCATGTCGTCACCTTTGTCATTCAACAATTCACGTTTTGGCCAACAGGCTGCTGGTTACTGATCTGAACACTTTCCAACGTTTGGTTAAGCAACCCGGCATCAGGTACGCCGACCCCTATCTGGGTCACTGCCAGTGCCGACAACGCCGTCGCAAACGCCAGTGTTTCTTGTTTATTCCATTGATTGAGGTAACCCCAGCATAAGCCAGCCACCAGGGTATCCCCGGCGCCAACGGTGCTGACGACCTCCATGCCTGGCGGCTGTGAGTACAGCCAGCCAGATTCATCCAGCCACATCACGCCTTTTTCGCCCAGCGACACCACGACATTCGCGATATCCTGACGATAGAGCGTTTCCGCGGCGCTTTTCAGCTCAGCGGGTGTTTCCAATGTCTTGCCGCACCAGGCGGACAACTCTTCATCATTGGGCTTCACCAGCCAGGGCGAAGCCGTCAGGCCGGCTTTCAGGGCCTGATTACTGCTGTCAAACAGCACCTTTTTGCCCTGCTCTTTTAATCTTTTGATCCAGTCCGCACAAACTTGCGGGCTCAGTCCCGCCGGCAGGCTGCCTGCAATCACAAACACCTCATGCTGCTCGGCCAGCTCAAACAATTTGTTTTCCATGGCGGCAACATCGTCCTGGCTGACTGTCACACCGGGAAAATTGATGTCACTGACACGGCCACTGGCTTCAACCAGTTTGACATTAATCCGGCTTGCTCCCTGCACACGGACAAACGCGTCTTCAATACCGTACTGGCTGAAGAGCTCACAAAACGGATCCTGATTTTCGGTTCCCAGCAAACCGGTCACAGTCACAGCAGCGCCCAGCTCGGCCAGCACACGAGCGACATTGACCCCTTTTCCTGCCGGGTGCAGAGATCCTCGTTCGACCAGATTGACCGTACCGGCCTCCAGCACGGATAAACTGCCGGTCAAATCCAGCGCCGGATTGAGATTGACCGCCACCACTTTGGGTTGGGTGTCATTTCGGGTTACCTGAGTGTTCATCTATCTGCCCTCACCCAGTCCGGCAGCAATCGCATCACCGATGGCCGACAGGGCTTCAGGGGCATCCGAGCCGTCAGCCATGAATTCCAGTTCATGACCATGCTTAACACCCAGTGCAATCACTTTCATCAGGCTCTTGGCATTGACAGATTTACCGTCGCCCTGCAGATTTTTCACTTGAATAGCCGATTCGAATTTCTTCGCCACGCTCACCAGCATGGCGCCGGGGCGGGCATGCAGGCCGTGCGCATTGCGAATCTTAAACACCGCTGTGTTAGCCTCATCGCTCGCCGCTGGCTGAGCGTCTGTCAACAAGGCCGGCAGTTGTGCCGCATCGGCTTCAAACAGGGCTTGCAACTGGTTCTGATAGAGCTTTTGCGCCAGCAGGTTCAGCGGCTTATGACAGGCCGCGTTACAGGCTGCCAGCATGAGCAAGCCTTTCACCGGTTGTTCTTGGTGGATAGATTGTTCTTGGTGGATGATGTCTTGTGACGGCGTCACAAAAGACATGGTCGTGCGGCTAACCCCTTTGCTGCTTCTGGCCAGCCACAGTCCCTGCCCCAGATACGAAGCACCCTCAGCTATCACATCAGCAACAAATGCGTTATCGGCTGCCTGCTTATTTTTAATCAGGCCAGCTGCTACCGCTGTCAGCTGCAGTAAATCGGTCGCAGGAAAATGCAGGGCAATCAGTGACTCATCAAAATCGGCTTCCAGCTGAATGTCGCCATTGAGCAGTGAGATTAAAGCCTCAGCAGTGTTAGATTGCCGGATCTGCTCTGCCACACCATCTGCCGACAGCACTTTAGTCAGTTGTTTCAGAATCCCGAGGTGTTCGTCCGATTTCGCAGCAATGCCAATCGCCAGATACACAGTATTACCGTCACCCCAGTTGACACCCTGCGGGTAGTGATGAATTTTCACCCCGGTTTGCTGAACAAGATCACGGGTATCGGTTGTCCCGTGAGGAATAGCAATCCCGCTACCGAGAAAGGTCGAATTTTGCGCTTCACGGGCCAGCATGCCTTTGACATAGCCTTCAGATACCAAGCCTTGTTGTGTCAGTTCACCGGCAAGGGCCGATATTGCCGCGGTTTTATCTCTGGCTGATTGATTCAGCACTATGTCTTGCTGCGTCAGTGACAACATATGTTTCACTCCCCTGTTTGTTCTCACCGGCTCTGGAGGCCGGATATACTGAGTGTTTTGTCTGATAACCGATTCATGCTCAATGACAACTTAAGCCAAGCTGAAACGATTCAGCAACGAGGTAAATAAAAAGTTTCAGCGATGTACCAGAGAGTATAGAATACCTGATAAGACAGTGCTGAAACCTTTCAGCTATGATGCTGGATCGATTCAGCAAGAATTGCAAACATTGGACATTGGATCCGTTTTCAATCTATGATCCACCACACACTTTGCCTGATTTTCAAGTGAATGAGACACGATGAAGCTAGATGAAATTGCCAGACTGGCGGGCGTTTCCCGCACGACGGCCAGCTATGTGATTAACGGCAAAGCCAGCCAGTACCGGATCAGTGAAAAGACCCAGCAAAAAGTCATGGCCGTGGTTGATGAACACAACTTCAAACCCGACCATGCCGCAAGCGCGCTGCGGGCAGGCAGCTCACGTTCGCTGGGCCTGATCATCCCGGATCTGGAAAACTCCAGTTACGCAAAATTGGCCAAGCTTCTTGAGCGTGATGCCCGCAAAGCCGGCTACCAGGTGATTATCAGCTGCTCTGACGATGAACCAGAGACAGAAATGAAAGTGGCGCAGACGCTGGTCGGACGGCGTATCGACGCTCTGATTGTGGCGAGCAGCTTACCTGCTGACAATGGTTTTTACCGCCAGATCCAGGAAGCCGGTGTCCCGGTTATCGCGATTGACCGTGGATTGGATGATGAGTTTTTTGCCTGTGTAATCAGTGAAGATCACGATGGTGCTTATGCGCTGACCGAGCAGCTCATACAAGCTGACACTGCTTCTATTGGCCTGATTGGCGCCGTGCCGGATCTGGGTATCTCGCAACAGCGGGAAATGGGATTCCATGCCGCCATCCGTGATCACCGGCCAGACATAGCCGTCAATACGCTGTATGGCACGCACTTCAGCCCTGAAGAAGGCCAGCGCCTACTGCAGACCTGGATTGACAGCGATCAGGTGCCGGACAGTATACTCATTACCTCCTACACCCTGTTTGAAGGCATGCTGGACTGTTTTCTGTCCCACCCCAAGCTGATGGCCACCATCAAACTGGCGACCTTTGGCGATCACAGACTGTTGGATTTTCTGCCAATGCGCATACATTCTCTGCCACAACAGTTTGAAGATATTGCTGACAGCGCACTGGAACTGGCACTCAATGCCACCGCGGGACGGTACCACCCCGGCGTCGAAGTGATTCCGCGGCAGCTTAAAATTCGCTGAAGGTTAGATACACGCCACAATCAACGGAGTTGAGCTATTGTGGCGTGTAGCTGGATGATTATTCAGATTTGAAGCAGGGTAAGCCCTGCTCGGCGTACCAGCGTTTCAGCTCATCAATCACAGCCTGAGAAGTGTCTTCAATTCCACATTTGGTAGGATAGAACAACAAATCACACCCTTTTGGATGACGAACATGCTCTTCAAAAAAATCCGCCAATGTGTCGACGTCTTCCTCTTCGGCTTCAATGGTCTGCTCCAGAATTTCGAAGAACTCAGTTTCTGTGTAGTCCTGCAAGCTATTTTTCATTGTCAACATTGCGTCTCCCCTTAGTACCATGGATCTCCCCCCAATGCAGGCGAGGTGTCACCACTCTTAGATTGTCCAGGTCATATACCGCCCCGCCGTGCTGGATTTGCTCGACGTGGTGCAACGAGAATTTCTTTAATTTTTTTTCTTTTCCAGGCGCCCCCCAGTGAAACTCTTTTTCTGTCGCTGGCGCATTACCTTTACGAATGAGTGCCTGGTTACGACGATTAAACTGGCTCATCAGCTGTGGATCTTTAGCCACCTCCAACCAGAACGTAGACTGGAGTTCTGAAAAACGACTGAACTCTTTACCTCTCAAGGCATCTGCAATCGCGGTTGGAATATACTGCCCCTGACCCTCATTGGCCGCCTTGCCCAGCCAGTACCCGTCTTCCCATGGTACGTCTTTCCCTTTACCAGTAACAACACCTGGTTGATTACGCCGATCTTCTTTATAGACGATATAAATCGGCGCAATCTCAGAACCGTCAGGAAACACCAGGATCGCATCACTCCAGTGTGCTTCTTCTGCGGCAGGATTGGTTTCAACCGTCGGGGTTGGCATATCAGATATCGGTATGGTGTGAATATCGTCCGCCTCAAAACTGTCGTCATGATCCGGTGTCAGTTGCCACTCTGGCTTGCCCTCTTCATTCGGCGTCCAGGTAATATGCGGGCCGTTTTCCTCCAGCGCAACGGAGTAGCTGTTGGTCTTTTTATCCAGTCCGACATAACGCACCGGAATGCGGGTGTCATCCATGTGATACGCACGAACCTGCGGATAAGATTCGCCCGGCGCCGGGTCGGTCAGGCGGATGCGGATCCGACTTTGCACGCTGTCCAGGTTGTGCAGTTCTTCTTCGGTATGCTGGGTGTCGTCATCGTGCCGGATTTTTCGATGCATCATCAGCACTGAGGTAATGCCGCCGGAGGTCATCAGGCGGTAGTCGTCCAACACACTGCCGAGCTTGCCGGCCAGCCTGGTGAGGGCGATGGCGGCGTCCTTGTTGGCCGAGCTGAATGCGTTATTGCCAACCGCGCCGCCGGGATTGGCAGCGCGCACTACCCGAGAGGCCATCTGCACCTCAAGAGAGGCCGCGACCGGATTAGCATGAGCCGGGCTGAAGAACCACGAGAACGGCCCGAAATGGGTGATCGGCTCTGGCGATGTACCTGCGTCTGTGCACCCTTTCGGGACGTCACAGGACTTGGCAAACACCGGCGCTACCACCGACTTGATACGCACGACGGGAATGTCTGCCGCCAGCCCGCTGGGGTACATCGGAATGATGCTGGTGTCTTCAATGCACGAACCGTCGTAGTGATAGCAAGTGTTGAGCGGCTGATTAACATCGGCTGGCGGCACCGGCGGCCGTTCTCTGACCGGCTCGGAGGCAGCCACAGCATCCGGTGATTGCACCGTCAGAATATGCCCCGCCTCCAGTAATAAGGGGTTTTCTTCATAGCCTGGATTCAAATCCAGCAATTCGCGGGCGGTCAGGCCGTATTGCCGAGCAATATCAGACCATGATTCCCGCTGTCCGGTGGCCGGATCGTGCTGCACCGTATAAGAGCTTGTTGACTCAGTCTGACGCTGCTCATTGTTCTTGTTCTCCCGCACAACAACAGGCTCTTTGATGGCATCCAGCAGCGCACCGAGATCGATTTTCACGCCGTTTTTTACCAGCCAGTCTTCACTCAGATTATCCAGATGCAGGCGGGTGATCCGCTCACGCCGATAGACCAGATACTGATTGTCTGCCTTCTGCCCGCCCCGTTTCCACGGCAGCAAAATAGCACTCTGTACGCCATGGTGCAGATCATCGTGAAGCCGGTCGTGGGTTGAATACGTCGCCTGAAATGCCCAGCGCTTATTACCAAGAATCTGGTATTCTTGCATCAGCTTATCGTCACAAAAATGGTAGAAGTAACCCTGTGTGGGGTGGCCCAGACGACCGTCAATTTCCACCGCAGGCATAACAGCCACGAAAGCTTCCTGAGCCTGACCGGCTCCTTTGGGATGAACGGTCACCGGCTCAACCGGAGTCACACCCAGTGATGAGCTGGCGCGGATCACGTACAAATGTTTTGGCTCTTCAACCCTGACCTCTGTGGTGTGGCGATAGCCCTGTTCAACGGGTTTGATTTGCCAATTTGTCCGCCAGTCTTCTGCTTCGGTGTTGCCTAACGCAAATTCGCAAGTGCTGTGCTGGTGCAATGACTCTGCCGAACAGGACAGATCAAAACTGTACTCAAACTGTGCCACTGGCTCCGGGTCTTCCCCTGCCGACGGCGGAGGTGCAACGGCGCAGTAATCCTCAAGGGGCGCATAAGATGCCCTGGGATATCTTTTTTTCACTGAATCGTCATCCGCACTCACAACGCCTCCTTAACAAAAAAGCAGCGATATCAAACATTTTGCGCAATATATTACCACCGGCAGGCGGTTGCGGTGTGACGGTTTTTGAGGGTGTTTATCAGTGGAAATAACAAGTTTCAGGTTGCGAATTGCCGGTTTGGGGGTGTTAAATCGAAGGAACGCAAAAGACGATAGATCTTTGTTCGTATTTGAAGAAAAAATATTCAATTCTGCTCAATGGTTACTCCAAGTACAGCGGCGTTGTTACTTTGCAGACTTAGGTGCCTGCCAATTATTAGTTCATTTCCCGGCCGAAAAACGTAAGGTTTCCGGCTTTTCATAAAACGACCACCACAATATGTCTGCTCATCGGGGTCATTGCCAGATTGCTCACAAATATCGATCACTTGAACGGATAAAGCAGGATGTTGGATGATTCTCGTGAATATTGACGTTTCGACAAACCTTTCTTAATCGTCAAAACTTACTGTGCGCTAAAGGAGAACCTACCCCAGCAGCTCTGAGCACCGACTCATCAATACCACGGTTGGTACAACAATCAGCAAGTCTTCCGTCAATAACAACAGCAGGAAGAGACTGAATTCCAAGTTTCTTCGCCCGTTTGGACACACTCGGTTCATGCATATCAAGAACGGTGATTTCGCAGGATGAGCAAGCCATATTCCTTACCTGTTCTATAGTCTCTTGACACACAATACAACCGGCACTGAATATCTCAATTTTACGTTTAGATGTCATGATGATTGTTCCATAAAATCATACAAGTTCACCGGTTAACTGTGGGCAGTACTCATAGCTTTCACTACGCACCCACCTAGCAACATTGTAGACCCTGGAGTAAGGTCTAAGGGCAAACAGTTTTCTCTGATTGAAGCGAACTTACTGCGCTCGTTTGACATCATCGACTCAACAGCTTCTTAAAGCGTATATGAAAAGCGGGTGCCCCTTCTTTTAAACGTGATTGAGAAGGGGCTGGCCAATTAAATTAGAAAGAGTAATTGACATCCAGGCTATACGAACGCCCTGGTGCCGGGTAGCGCCCTACCGGGCTGACATCAATGCCGCGGAAATAGTATTCTTTATCGAACAGGTTATTAATAGAAATGTTTGCTCGCAACGTACCACTGTCGTTCGCGAACAAGTCCTTACCGACATTGAAATTCCACACGGTATAAGCCGGAATGCGGCCTGTTGCGCCGCTGGCATCTTCATCTGCCGTATTCGCGTTATCACTGAAGGCATCGCTGAAGTACAGTCCGGATACAGTTGTTTCGTAGCCACGCAAATCATAGGTCGCATCCCAGATAACCTGGTGCTTTGAGGTATATGGCAAGCGGTTCCCCGTGAATTCACCCTCCCGCTGCTCAGCATTCAGGTAGTTATACGCCAGATGCAGCGACAGCTCTGGCAGCGCCATCGGTGAATAACTGCCTTCTACTTCAATCCCCTGATGGCGCGTTTCACCGATATTATCAAACGACTGCTCACTGCTATTCCATTGCAGCTGATCTTCAAAGTCTATACGATACAGCGCGATATTGAAGGCTGATTCTTCGCCAGTAAAGCGTGCACCTAACTCATAGTTCCACGCCAGCTCCATGCCTTCTTCTCCTTTGCCGCGAATATAGGCAATCTGCGGCGCACGCAATGAGCGCTGACCATTAGCGTAGCCGACCCATTCTTCAGTCAAGTGATAAGCCAGTGTCAGACCTGGCAACAGCTCACTGACCTGGTTATCGTCGCTCGTTTCCTTGCCTAAATCATGAAAACGCATGTCGATTGACTCGTAACGCAGCCCTGGGGTAACCATCAGCGTATCGTCCAGGAAGCCCATTTCGTTACTGGCGTAGGCCGCCCAGGCATCGGTTGCCAGGTTCCAGTCACGAGGGGTGGTCGTTGTCCCATCGGCGAAGGCGGTTTGAGTCAACTTATAGTCAATGTCTTCGTTCACAAACCGGGTGCCGATAATCCAGTTTTGACTGATACTGGTGCCCACAATAAAGAAATTAACCTTAGGTTCGATACCATAAACATCAAAGGTACGCGGAGAAGTACGTAAGTGAGTCGACTCAATCCCCGGATCGGCCCAGTGGCCATCGCCACTGTTGAAGCCCCACTCAAAGTTACGCTTGGCATGGTGACCAAACAGCAACACCTCAGCTTCCGCCAGATCCGAAAATGGGAGCGTTGAAATATCACGCTTGTAACGAACGTTCCATCGTGTTGTTTCTCCCTCAAAGTTATCATATGGACGAGTAGATTGATGCCGGTCTTCCTGATAATCGGCAGGGGTTAAAGCTCCTGGCATTTGGGTATCTGCATCATAACGTTGTACAAATGCTTCCACAGATTGTAACTCATCAACCAACCATTCAGTTTTCAACTGGAAGTTCTTGACGTCGGTATCCGTGTGCTCACGGAAGCTTTCTCCGGTTAAGACGTTACCTTCCAACTGAATCGCAAAGTTATCCGACACCCAGCCGCCAGTGCGCAGGTAGAAGTCATTCAGGGGTGTATCACCGCCTTCAAACACAGTCAGTTTATTACTCAGTTCAGTTTCCCACACCTGCGGAATTGGTTTAGTTACCAAATTAATCACGCCACCAACATTGTTCGGGCCATACTGAACCGCTGCGCCACCGCGTACCACATCAATGCGGTCTAAAGTGCTCAAAGTGGAAGGAAAAATAGACTGGCCTGTATGCCCATAGGGTGCCAGCGTCATAGGCACACCATCCATCAAAAACTGAGCATCTCCGCTTCGGCTCGCTTTCAAACCCCGAACCGAAATGTTTGGTAATACCCCAGTTCCTGTTTCATCCTGGATCTTAATGCCGGGCACCCGCTGCAAAGCGCCGTCAATTGACAAGGCTGCTGACTTTTTGATGTCATCCTGGGTTAAAACGGTACGGCTACCTGGGTAATCTCTTACTTCTTCTGGGCTTGATGTGCCAATCACACTGCCGGTGATCACCATCACCTCATCAGTTGTCTGGTATTCCGCAGCCTGCGCGTTCAGGGCCAATACGACCGAACCAGCGAGCAATGAATATTTCCAGGGGTTTTGAGAGGGGGTTTGAGAGGGGGTTTGAGTTTTATTCGCCACGCTTCTTATCCTACTTACGTCTTAAAAATCATAATGCTTGCTACTCACATGTAGCATCCATGACACTTCGCCACCGACGGCAGCTATTTATTGTTATAACGGCACACACAAAGGTGTGCCGGATACCGGATCAGCCACGACTCTGGCTTTCACCGAAAAAACATCATCCAATAACTGGTGGGTCATAATGACCTCGGGCTCTCCTTCAGCTTCAATCGCCCCACCCTTGAGCACCACCAGGTGATCACAATATCGCGCAGCCTGGTTGAGATCATGAAGGACAACGACAACCGTTTTTCCGGTCGCCTGCATATCACGGATAATATGCATCAACTCAATTTGATGTGAGAGATCCAGAAACGTCGTCGGCTCATCCAGCATCACGACCTCAGTATCCTGAGCCAGGATCATCGCAATCCATGCCCGTTGCCGTTGTCCTCCCGACAAGTTATCCAACAAAGTATGCTGCAGTTCATCAACGCCGGTGCGTACCATCGCTTGCTCAACGACATGCTGGTCAGCCTGTGTCAGGCGGCCCCAATGCGATACATAAGGTGTACGACCATACTCAACCAGTTGGCGGACTGTGATTCCTTCCGGGTGGTGTAAGTTCTGCGGTAACAGGGAGATATGCTGGGCAATCGCTTTACTTACCCACTTATTTAATGGACGACCATTAAATTGAACCAGTCCGGATGATGGCGTGATCACCCGAGACAGCGTTTTAAGCAATGTTGACTTCCCACATCCGTTCGGACCAATCAACGCCGTCACTTTTCCTTCCGGGATTGAGACAGACAGATTCTTGAGGATTGCTCTATCGCCATACCCAACGGTGATATTCATCGCGTTCAGCATTACCAGCCCTTATACCGTGATAACAAATAAATGAAATAAGGCGCACCGATCACTGAAGTGATAACACCTGCCGGGAACTCAGTGGGTGGTATGAGTCCCCGAGCCAAAATGTCGCTCACGAGTACCAAGATCGCACCAATCAATGCGGCCATCGGAATGAGGATATGATGCTTACTACCGACCAATAGCCGGGCCAGATGCGGCGAGAGCAATCCGACAAAGCTAATCGTTCCGGCAACCGATACACTGACACTGGCCAGTACCACTGAGACAATCAATGCCAGAACTTGAACCTGAGTCACATGAACACCTAGCCCTCGGGCAATAAGCTCACCGCTACCCAGCACATCCAGACGCCAGGCAAGCCAGAAAGCAACCGGGATCAACAAGCACACCGCGGCAAACAGGAGCGGAAACTGTTGCCAGTTTCGCCCCCACAAACTGCCGGTCAGCCAGACCATGGCCGTGTTAACTTCTATGGGATGCACAATCAGAAGGAAATCAATCCCGCTGGATAAGAACGCACTGATTGCCACCCCTGTCAGTGCCAGGCGGGCCGGTGTCGGTTTCGTCAGCATCGCCGTCGCATAAATCATCATTGCCGCCAACAGCCCACCGACGATGGCCACAACAGGAAGTGCCCATAACGGTGCTTGTGGAAAGATCACTAATAGACTGGTCGCGGCCAACCCGGCACCGGCACTGATCCCCATTAAATCCGGAGAAGCCAGCGGATTACGGATCACGCCCTGAACCAGAACACCCGACAAACCCAACCCCGTTCCAACCAGCATCGCCAGCACCAGACGGGGCAACCGGTAGTGATTCACAACGAAGTCATGCTCCCCGCCATAGAGAAAAGCACGAACAATCTGTCCAGTGTCCAAGTCGCTCACCCCGGTATACAAGCTCACAACACCGGCGAAAATTAACCCGAACACAGCCAGACCAACAGGCTTTTGCGTGAAAACCAACTTCATTAGCCGCGCCCTTTTGCTGAAAGGAATATAAAGAAGGGAGTACCAATCAAAGCAGTGACGACACCCACCGGCGTTTCAGCAGGAAAGCCTATCGCTCTTGCCATGACATCCGCCCACACTAACAAAGTCGCCCCACCCAGTGCGGCATACGGTAATAGCATTCGGTGATCATTGCCGACAATCGCGCGGCAGACATGCGGCACAATCAAGCCAACAAAAGCAATTGGCCCAGCGATAGCCACACAGGCAGATGCCAGAGCCAAAATAGCCAGTACAGCAATAAAACGCACCTTGCCCAGGCCGATCCCTAAGCTTTCAGCCACTTCATCACCCAGCGCCAGAGTATTGAGCTGCGGAGCCAGCCAGAACGAGAGCAATAAAGCCACAGTACAAACTGGCCACAGCAGCGACCATTGTTGCCAACCAGCCTCAGCGACAGAGCCAGCCAGCCAATATAGAATGCTGTAAGCCATCTCATCAGCCATGATCAAAGAGGCGCGTGTCAACCCGGCCAACAGGGCATTGATCGCGATCCCAGCCAGGACCAGTCGCACCGGATTGATGCGGTTACCATTAAAATACCCGCCAAGTGCGATCACCATCAAACCGCCCAACGCTCCGCCAAGCACAGCACAAAGCAACGGATGCAACTCACTCATCACAGCCAGCCCAATTGCAGACAGTGCCATGAAACAAGCCGCCCCGGCATTCACCCCCAAAATAGCCGGAGACGCCAGCGGATTACGTGTCACACCCTGCATCAGTACGCCGGCAACAGCCAGGCTTGCACCGATCATAAAAGTGGACAATACCCGCGGCAGGCGAATATTAATAATCAGTTGCTGAGCAATGCTGGCCTCATGGTATGCCAAGATCAGATCGGTCAAATCAGACAAGCTCAGGGAGAAGCTAGACCAACTGAGCAAGCCCGCTACCGCTCCGCTGCCTGCCAATGCCAACAACAGGCTCCACCTTGCCACGCCTTGAAAAGAGAACGGTTTACTTGAAGCAACGCGGTATGTTGCTGAAGGTGAACGATTCATGACTGATTATTCATTAACTGAGCAATATTCTCAGCCATCCCCTCAGCAGCCAGCATGCCACGGCTCAGAGACCAAAGTGCCGGCGACACTTCCACAATTCGATCATGCTTTACCGCTTGTAGCAACGAGAACATCGGGCTCGACTGCCATTCATCCAGTGGTGTTTGCTCTGAATAGCGGCCAATGAGCAACCAGTCAGGGTTAGCGGCCAGAAGTTGCTCCAGGCTGGTTGGAATGTAAGCTTGTTCAGTTTGCTCCGGAATTGGACCTTTAATTCCCAATGAGTCCAATACGCTGCCAGCATAAGACGCGGGTCCGTGCATCCACATGCCCCGATCAGAGAGTACGGCAAACTGAACAGTACCAGATACTTGGATCTCAGCTTTGAAAGCCGACATGATTTCCCTATGTTGTTGAAGGCGAACCGCCATTTCTTGTGATTTGTTAATGGCCTTGCCCAGGGTGAGCACCGCTTCAAGATTCTCCTGATACGTCTCTCCCCGGCTCTTCAACATCAGAGTCGGTGCAATACGGCTCAGATCCTGATAAATAGTGCTGTGTCGCTCTAAATCCGCGATAATCAAATCCGGCTTTAATTCGGCAATCGCCTCCAGGCTCGGCTGATAGCGCGAGCCAACAGATTGCCAGGTTGGGACAACCGCCTTCACGGCAGGAATCAGGCGCTCCGGCTTGCCATCGTCCGCAATACCCAAAGGCGCAACACCCACTGCTGCCATGGCATCCACAAATGAGAACTCGAGCGCGACGATACGTGTTGGCGTTCCTGCCAGAGTGACGTCTCCGATTTCACCTTGTACTGTTCTGGTTTCAGCCGCCGATATTGAAGCACTACAAAGCAAGCCCCCCAGAACAGTGAATATCAATCCAAAAACGAAATTTCCTCGCTGGCCCACGCCTCGCACTCCTTTACATGATTATTAAAATCCACCAAGGCCTACCCTTTAGAGTTGCTGATCACATAGCAACTACTGTTTCGACAAAGAGATCAGTGACTTCAGTAGCGCCATCAAAGGCAGCAAATGAAAACAAATATCACAATCATTTACAATAGTGATAGTTCTATTTTTTAAATAATTGTCAAGAATGTAAACAGAGACTCAACGGCAGTGATTACATTTTATGCGGTAAGATTTATGACCCAAGTGACTTCAAAGCACTTGATTGAGTGGGAAATGATTGGTTTTTCAGCCCAACGTAGATATTCAACATTGAGTCACTATATCGTCCATCGTATAGGTGAAGCGTTTGATAAAGTAGAATTGATAACTACGGTGCAGTAGGTACTGCCATGTTCAATCTGAACTTATATCTGAAGTGCCATTCGTTGTGCTAAGACACAATAAGCATTTAAGGAAGAATGCGACTAAATTTTCACCTAAGTGATTGTGTACCACATTCCTGTGAAGGGAATACCTATAGGTATAACTCAGATTTTCTTTATTTTTCCACATAAAGCGCATCGATGATCGGGCATTCCTCAATAGAATAACGGTGTCCTTTACATTGACTAACCATCTTGTCCAATGCTGCTTTAAGCCGTTCAAGATCATCAATCTTCTGCTGTACTGCTCTGGCATGAAGTGTTGCGATTGCCTGAACCTCACAACAGTAATGATCTGGTTCATCAATGAACCTCAACAACTCTTTGATGTGTTGAATGCTGAAGCCAAGCTCACGACTGCGGCGAATAAAGTTGAGCCGTTTGACGTGTGGCAAGGTATACACTCGGTGCCCTCCGTCAGTCCGTGGTGGATTGGGCATCAGGCCAGCTTTTTCGTAATAGTGCACTGTTTCTACTTTGCATCCGGCACGCTGAGCAAGCTGACCAATTGAAAATTGCGGTAAGTTCATCGCAGCCTCCCACTTGAACCTGTAGTTACTCTAGGTTTTATACTATCAGATATCACTGATATTTCAGGGTCAATCTTGATGAAAAAGATAATAGAACAGTCAGAACTCACCTGCCCGGAATGTGGATACAAGGAAACACTCACGATGCCGCTTGATGCCTGCCTATGGTTCCATGAGTGCTCAAACTGCCATACCCTGCTCAAACCCCATTCAGGGGATTGCTGTGTTTTCTGCTCATATGGCTCTGTGCCTTGTCCGCCGATCCAGCATCTTCGGACGTCCAAGCAAGCAGGAGGGTGCTGCCGTGGTTAATCAGGTATCAGATAAGTCCTGGCTGAGATGGCTAACTCTGTTAGCGACCAGCAGTACCTTGTTGTGCTGTGCCTTACCGGTGCTCATGGTGTCTTTAGGGTTTGGTGCTGCTCTGGCCAGCTTGAATTACAACATTCCCGGTTTGGTATTTTTGGCTGAACACAAGCTTTGGACCTTAAGTCTGTCCGCATTGTTACTGCTCTTCCTGGCTTGGCTAATCTGGCGCCCCGATCAGACGTGTCCCTCCGATCCGGAAATGGCCGCACTTTGCCAAAAAGCCAAACGCTGGAACAGGAGAATATTCTGGCTCAGTGTCGGCATTTGGTTTACCGGTGTTTTCTTTAGTTATGGATTGTTACCACTTCGTCAGGCATTTGGGTAGGAGAAATCAACATGATTCAACGACTGATGTTAGCCCTGTTCATTGTGCTATTAATAAACATACAAACAGCTGTTGCGAAGACCTATGAGATTGAGGTTCATGGTATGACCTGTGCCTTCTGTGTCGACAGCCTTCAGCGCAAACTTACTGACATGCCATCTGTTTCCAAAGTGCAAGTCAGTTTAAAAAATAAAAAAGTGCGGCTTGAAACCGAAGGGGATGCTCCAAGTATCGATACCCTCAAACAAGCGGTTCTGGATTCCGGTTTTACTCCAGTTAAAATCACGGTTCTGAACGATGAAAACAATCCACAATAACCGTTTTACTATCGCATGCCTGATTTGTCTGGTTGCTGTCTCCCCTGCATACGGAATGGGGCTGCGCTCATTTGTTGCCTTACCGGTTGATAAAGGCGGCACGGTGCTTCGCACCACTTTTGAACACATCAGCGGATTAGACACTGATGTGTTATCGCTCAGCGCCGCTTATGGCTTGACAGCAGAACAGACCTTGTTGCTGGGTATTCCTTATCGGTTGTCGCCCGGTGGGGCCGATCAGCACGGCGACTTATCTGTTTTGTATCGGTATATGGCATGGCAGCAGGATAGCCTCACCGGCACTCGTCGAATCGGGGTGCTGGGCGGAGCTATTGTTCCGACGGAAGCGAGCCGAGATGCTGCGATACAGTCTGGTTTTGTGTTTACGCACTTCCAGGATCGTCATGAAATTGATATTGATGTTTTATATCAAGCTGGCGTAGAACATCGACCTAACAGTGGACGTTATGATATCTCCTGGCAATATCGCCTCTTGCCAGAAGAACGACCTGACTGGGGCATTCCGCCAGAGCTGAATAGTGTCATGGAATTCAATGGACGCTGGAGGGAAGGAGGTAGCTTGGTTCATCAACTCACTGCCGGGGTTCAATGGATTCATCCAACATGGGTACTCGAAGGCGGAGTTATCCGAGACTTAAATGCAGCGCAGAACTGGCATTACTTATTGAGCACACGGTTTCACTTTTAAGCCATTTCATGATCACAACAGCCCGAAGTCAAAAATTATTTGATGAATCCCAAACGTTTCAGCCTTCCCTCGTATCAAGATTAAAACAAATGAAAGATAGTCAGGTTAATCTCTCTGAAGCAACGCTCTCACCTTGCCCAGATCTGGCCCATGTGCTTTAATTTGCGTTATGAAACGCTTACCAACACGACATTATGTGCTTGCGTACATAGCCCTTGCTTCCATATTACTCAGCTTTTCACTGCAAACGCTGGGTCGTTCCACAATGGATAGTCAAATGTCTGTTGGACAAAATCACATGATGGAAATGTCAGTTCTTTGTGATGGATGTGACGAAACCATGATGCTTGAGGCTAACTGTGTCACGTTCAACGGGCAATGTGCACAACTACCTCTGTTAATCCTCACCCAAAATAACTTACCCACACAGCTTGCTGTCATCGAGCCATTTGTATTCGTTCCACGCTTTCACGCCAGCTTATCCCCGGAACCGGATCCCCATCCCCCCAGAAAACCGCTCTACGTTTAACTGCCAGCAGGCAGCTCATGTTCATATCTATGGTCAGTTGACTGACTTTGAGATTGTTATGACTCCGAACACTTTGGAACTGCTTGCTATACCAGCGATTCTTTCTCGGTGATATTACCGAGTTTGGGCGATTCAAACGCCCTAGTCTCGCTGTATGTGAACTTATCAACATAAGGGCATCTTTATGACGCAAACGGCATTCTATTCTCGAATATCCAGACGTGCCTTCATCAGCGCAATCGCAGCGGGAGCAGGACTGATCAGCTTACCCTGGAGCATTCGTTATGCAATTGGCGGGGATTCGCTATATTCGGCAATCGCCTTTGACGGTGACGCACTCATCGTTGCCCACGGAACACTGATACGAAAGAAAGAAGGCGAAACCTGGGCATCACTTCCTATCTCTGCAGAAGCAGAAGGTGAAGTGACTACACTGACCACACATCCCGCTCTTCCCGGCAGGATTATCGCTGGTCTGACAACGGGCGGTATTGCCATATCTGAGGACGGCGGACACAGTTGGACAAGACGAGGCCAAGATTTGCCGAAGGCTGTGGTTACTGCAGCGACAGTAGCTGCTGGAAACCCAGACACATTATATGCTGCCATTCGCGGTGACGGTCTCTGGCAGAGTAATGATGCCGGTCGGTCATGGACTTTCGCGATGGACCGCCCCTGGCTGACAGATGCCGAACATGACCTGACGGCACTGGCCTCGGTTGATCTGGCAACGGGAATGGGCGGAATTTGGATCTACGCTGGAACCGAAACAGGTGTGACACGCGTTCCTGACTGTTTCTGCCGTTGGCAGGACGTTCAGTCTAACAATGCAATGAATGCACTCGTGTCTGAAACACCGCAACCAAAGCTGAAACCACTGCCTGATGGTGAGGCTGTCATTGCCTTAATCAGTGCTGTTTCACACCCAAGCAGACTTTATGCAGCTTTGCCTTCTGGGATCTGGGTTTCTGATGACGCCGGACTCAATTGGTCGAACAGAACCAGCCAATACGCCATGGCTCTTGCCGTTCACCCCGTCAATTCCAATTTTGTGGTTGCCGGTACAGGTAATGGTCTGATTCAAAGCAATGATGGCGGTTTAACCTGGACGGCTTACTGAACAAATTATGGAGAACACAATGAAAAAATACTACGTTGCAGCAGCACTGCTTTCTTTGTCTATCGTGGTCGGATTCGCTTTTTCTGAGCAAAACAGAGTAGATCCCCCGAGTTCGGAAAAAACTGCCGCTTCCGCCCCGGAAAGCAAGAAAATGACTATCTACCGTGATCCAAATTGCGGATGCTGTGATGCCTATGCTGACTATCTGGATGAAAATGGTTATCAGGTGACACGTGTAGATGATCGCAATTTTGGCAATCATTCGATTTCAGCCGGTGTTCCTGAGCAAGGTTTAGGTTGTCACCTGGCCGAGATCGACGGCTATATCGTCAGTGGACTTGTCCCCGTTGAGATCATCGAAAGGCTCATGAATGAGCGCCCTCAGATCACTGGAATAACACTGCCTGGAATGCCGGGCAATGCCCCTGGGATGTCGCCGGAAAAAACTGGGACGCTAAAGATTTATGCATTCAGTGAGGACGGGGTCTCCGTTTATTCCAATGAATAGATTTCTAAGCGCAGCAGAAGCAATACGAAGGTTCAAAATAGCGGTCGTCATTATATCACTGACTCACATCCCGACACTGGCATGGGGCGAAGAATCACAGACAGCGCCCAATAATCTCGTCTTGTTGGGCCAGAGTGTAATGAGCAAGGAGCTTGAACTCGGTCAAGATATCTATGCGCAATATTGTGCCTCTTGCCACGGTAAGAAACTGGAAGGCCAACCCAACTGGAAACGTCGGCTCAATACAGGTCGTATGCCTGCACCACCTCACGATAAAAGTGGTCACACTTGGGCTCATTCGGATCAGGAGCTGTTCGAGATGACCAAGTTCAGTATTGATGCTGTTATACCCGGTTACGAGAGTGACATGCCCGCATTCACGGGCATTTTGAGTGATCAACAGATCATCGCCGTACTTGCTTATATAAAGAGTCAATGGCCTGCGGAGCTCCAGACTAAACAAGACAAGTTAAACAAATGACTCATCCATAAGCATTACGACGCACATGAAAAACAGGAGTATGCATGATGAAACACACAATGAAAATCTTAACCCTTGTACCTTTCATTATTTTAGGTGCAACAAACTTACAGGCCCATGAAAGTGACAAGTCATCTATGATGAAGCAAGATTCCATGGGAATGATGAATATGATGGAGAATATGAATCAGATGATGGAACGCTGCAACCGAATGATGCGTCAGATGGAGCAACAACAAGCCGATCCTGATTCCGATAATGAGGTAGCATCCGAGCCGTCCCAACAATGAAAATACTTGTATCGAAAGCTTTAATGGCAAATTTAGGAATGAGCATCTGAACCAGCACTGGTTTAGATATAATACTTGCCCGGATCTGGCTGAGATTGGATATGACAGTTACCCATAATCCAAACGGGAGTTTACAACGTCATTCAACTCAGCCTGTGCCATGCCAGCTCTTCGGTTGTACCCAAGATAAGGCTGTTTTATGGCCAGCAGGACACATCAAACAATGTGCCCTGCGTATTTCACTGCTTCAGAAATCAATGACCCAAAGTGACTGCCCTTTTAACTGGGTAATACGCGGGCCGTTTTCCTCAAGCGCAACTGAGTAGCTGTTGGTCTTTTTATCTAACCCGGCATAACGCACCGGAATGCGGGTGTCATCCATCTGATACGCACGAACCTGCGGGTAAGATTCGCCTGGCGCCGGGTCAGTCAGCACACTGTCGAGCCTTCCGGCCAGTCTGGTGAGAGTGATGGCAGCGTCCTTGTTGGTCGAGCTAAAAAAACCACAAAGGCGTTCTGCACTTTACTGACTCCTTTGCTCTGAACTGTCACCAGCTCAACCGGAATGACACCCAGCGATGAACAGGCGCGATTCACGTATAAATGTTTCGGGTCTTCAACCCTGACTGCTATGGTATGGCTTATCTTATCAATACCCAGTCAGTTCCATGAAACCTTGTCCGTTATGGCTGCCGGAAGCGGTCACCGGGCCTTCCCAATATGGGAAAAGAAACGGCAGTAACTGATCTTCCCTTTGCGCCTGCACATCGAGATCGATCTGTTGTGCAGGCACTTGCAGATGCCAGCGGGTCGGAATTTCCCTGCCGGAGAGTGTGCTTGTCGCTATCGGTGTCAGCGATGCTTCATCAGAAGACAGGGCGATTGAACGGCCATCCGGCCAGCTCAGGCTGCCGAAGGCAAAAGGAACATGCTGCGTACTGCGGAGCTGATAAAGCATTAATGCGCGACCATCATCCAGATGGAGAGAAAACCAGTCCCAGCCGGTTTGATGCTCAGACATCGCCTGGCTGCTCCATTCTCGGTCAAACCAGCCCTCACCTTTCACCGCTATTGTCTCGCCGTCCAGTGTCACAACCCCGTCCAGTAACAAAAATGGCATGCTGTAGTAGTAAGACGCCAGCCGCGGATCCTTGGGGTCTTTCTGGCTGTAACCCGCCTCACCCTGTCTGACCAGGTTGCCATAGCTCCGGATATTGAGCGTTGCGGCCATGCTGCTATCGCTCATGCTCGTATCACTATTAGTGTGAGCATCGGTGTGGGCATCTGAATGACTGTCTGAAAACGTCAGGGTGGCGGGAAACGGCGATGACTCCAGCCCCTGCCAGCGCCAGTTATCCAGCCAGAGACGATACGGCTCTCCTTCCACACCGGCCTGACCAATGCCGCCGCGGGCAAAGCGCTCTGCCTGCCAGCGTTTCTTCTCCGTTGTCAGCACAGCATGCGCCATAAACCGCTGCGTATCTTGCCAGCCAGTGGCGCCTTCAGAGCCTGAAAGCGGCTGAGTGGCGATGCGAAATAACGTCCATTGCACCGCAATCCACTGGCCTTTTGCCGTTTCCAGGTTGGCTGTCAGATACCACCATTCGGTGCGAAACCCCGGATGGCTCAAGTGATCCCTGGGAAACACCAGAGGCTGACCGGGCAAGACCTGTTCAAAACCAGCCTGGCTCTGCTGCGACAGTATGTCTGCTGCCCGGTTTTCTGGCACACTCGTTGGTTCGCACCCCGATACGCCTGACAGGAGACACAGAACAAAAACAAGCGGTTTGAACCGCGCATCAGCAAGCAACATCAAAATGCCTCCCTGAGCGACAGCATGGCTGAGCGCTTAACCAAACGCCACACCGGCCAGGCACCGGCCAGCAGCAAAGCTGTCAGCGCCGTCCCGAGTGTCAGCAGGTACTGAAGCGGGAAAAACTGCACAGGCATGGTCCAGCCAAAAGAATACTTAAGCACCACATCGATCAGCAGTTGTGCCAGCAGCAAGCCAAGGGGTAAAGCAATCATTGCCGTCAGTACGCCAATAGCAGCTAACTGCCCCCCGCCCAGCAAGGCCAGTTCTTTACCTGTCATGCCCATACAGCGCAGTAAAGCAAACTGTCTCTGGCGCGATAGCTCACCTGCGATTGTTGCAATAAACAAGCCACCGATTGACACCAACAACGTGAGTTTACCCAGCGTGGCTGTGACGACGAAAGTGCGGTCAAACACCGCCAGTGCCTGTGCCATGATATGTGCGTTATCGCGAACCTGATTAGACTTCAGGCCAAATGTTTCCTGCAAGCTATCCTGAAACACGGAGGTGTGATCTTTGTTGTCCAGGTGAATGGCAAGACTGACTTTGCCATCCTGTTGAAACAGCCTGTGCCATTGCTCATCAGACACAAAGATCTGGCTGTACGGGTTGCCGTAATCATAATAAATCCCGGCCATCAGCCAGTTCTCACCCAGCCTTAACGGTAAATCAACACGCTGGCCGGGCTGCCATCCCCTTTTCAGCGCCAGAGATTCACTGGCCAGAAACACTTTATCCGTGCCGTTGTTCTGCAGCGCAGACCAGTAGCCGTCTAGATGTTGCTTCATGGGCAGCGACTGTTTTTCACCGTCTGAACGGCCAACACTGAGCACCTGCAAGGTGTGTTCTTTCAGCTCGGCAGGGACTTCCTGTCGCCAGCGCCACCAAAGCTCGGTCACTTCCGGCTGTTCAGCAGCCCAGTTTGCTATTACCGGAGCCTGAGCCGTGGCAGGCTGCACATAGATATCGGCAGCCAGCCTCTGGCCCAGCCAGGTCTGAGTTGCCTGCCGAAAGCTGCCAACCATGGTATCCATGCCTATGGTGGCTGCCAGCGCCAGCATAAACGCCATCGCCGCCACGCCCCGGTAACTCAGGCTGGCGGCGGCATCACTGAAAAACCAGCGCAACCGTGGCGATTTCAGGCATCTGGCAATGGCCTTAAAGGCCGCCCACAGTATAAATGGCATGATCAAACCCGCCGCCGCTAACAGACAGCCAATCAGCACAAAGCCGGCAAACTGGCTGTGATCGACAAAGTAGACAATGATGGCAGCAATAATAAATACGCCGGACATGCCAGCCTGCCAGATAAACTCTCGCCAGTTGCCCCGTACCATAGTCATATGCGCAGTCAGCCTGATCGGTTGGGTACGAATCAACCTCATTAACGGCCAGCCACAAGCCAGCAAAGTACCCAGAACAGCGATAACCAGACTCAGCGCCCCCCATTGCCAGTGCCATCCCGTTGTCAGCGCAATATTCGCCTGATAGAGATCACTCAGTGTCACGGCGACAGAAGGTAATAACTGACGGGCCAGAAACAGCCCCAGCAGATTGCCGCCCGCGACGCCAATCATCAGCCAGATGACCACTTCAATGCATAAGGCGCCCGCCAGCTGTCTGCCCGTCACGCCAGCCTGACAGAGTAAGCCGACTAGAAACTGACGCTGGGTTAACGACAATGACATGGCCTGGTAGAAGATGAACAACCCGACGACAAAAGCCAGCATCCCCATAGCAAACAAATTAAGGTGAAATGCCCGGGTAAGCGGTTCCAGCTGTGCACTGTCGTTTTCCGTCAGGATTAGACCGCCGGGCAACAGAGTATTGACATCCTGTTGCTCCTGAGCGCTCAATGCACCGCACAGCACGGCAGTGAAGCCGGAACGGGGAAATAACTGCCTGACCAGCCCCATATCAGCCAGTAGGCGCGAGCCCTGAATCCGGTTGTTGCCCACCAGTACCAGCCGTCCGACTGCATCGCCAGAATCCAGCCTCAGTAGCTGGCCCTCTGTCAGTCCTTTTGCCGCGGCCAGTTCGCGATTTATCCATATCGGATAAGGCTTTTGTGTCAGGGACAGTGCTCCCGTCAGCTGACCATTAGACTGAGCGAACGGCAACATAACAAACGGGTCGATACCTGCCAGCGTTAGCTCACCGGCTTCAGCCGTCTGAATCCTGTGGGTTTCGAGGGGGACACATTGTTTATATCCCAGTCGCCTCAGCTGAATGTAAAAGCCCTGTGGCACAGTCATTCCTGCCTGATGATGACGGATGGCATACTGAAACGGGTTATCAAATAACAGCTCGCCTTGCCTGTAGCTCGCTTTGGCCTGCTGATTGACCGCCAGCACGCCGACGAGCAGAGCAACGCCCATCATCAACCCCAGCAGCAAGAGCACTATCTGAAGAGGGTGGCGCCGGTAATGCCCCCACAAAGCATTAAAGACGGGGCTTCGCATTCAGTACGCCCCCTTTCAGCACTATGCTGGAATTCATGTAGGAGGCAACCTGCTTGCTGTGAGTCACCAGCAGCAGGGAGCAATTTAGCTGCTCACAAAGTCCGGTCAGCAATCGCATGACAGCCTGAGCATTGCGCTCATCCAGACTGCCCGTCGGTTCATCGGCCAGCAGGATGTCGGGCTCCATATATAAGGCCCGCGCAATGGCCGCCCGTTGCTGCTGACCACCTGACATTTCCTCCGGATAGCGCTTAAGTAGAGGTTTTAAATCCAGTGCAGAGACAATCGCTCGCCACAATTCAGGCTTTTCCGGCCAGCCTTTCAACTGGCGGCAGAATTGGATATTGTCTTGTGTTGTTAAAGTAGGAAGCAAATTAAACTGCTGAAAAATAAGGCCAATATGATGACGGCGAAAAGCCGTGCGTTCACGTTCTGTCACGGCATGAATCGGGGTATCTGCCAGCCAGATTTCACCTTGGTCTGCCTTATCCAGCCCTGCAATAAGATTGAGTAATGTACTTTTTCCTGACCCGCTTTCCCCCATCAATGCAACCTGTTCGCCCCGCTGTAATGTCAGTTCGGCTCCCTGAAGCACAGAATGAAACTCATTGCCATCCTGATACCCTTTGCAGAGATCAATCAGTTTCAACATCCTTTTTCTCCAAGCGTGAATCGAATGATGCCAAACCACCTTTAAATATCATGGGCAGACAGCCAATAGTGACTATGCTCTCACATTGGAAAACGGATTAATTTACGTCATATCAAACAAAGCTCATTGCTACTGAGGTGTTCACTTCAACACTCATCACTTAGTGTAGTATATAGCGCCAGCAGGCTTGTTCCTGTCACATTGCGCCAAGCCTCTCTTTTATAGAGCAAAAAAAGCACCGCCAGGATGGCGACGCTTATAATTTTCTGTTGGTGTTGTGGTCTACCCAATCAGTCATCCTTTGTCTGAATAAAGAAAAAGCTGATTATCATGCGATAACATCCGGATCGGAAGTTATGGGATGAAACTTTAACCTGCCACCAAATTATTCATCCAGGCTTTTGAGCGTATGCGTATGCTGGAACCGATGATTTTCACCACTTCCTCCAATACCAGCATGGCGTAAACCCATTCCAGCGGAAGTTTCAGCACAAAGGCACAAAATGCAGTCAGTGGGATCCCTATCATCCATTGCGCCGCAATATCCTGATAAAAGCAAAAACGAATGTCGCCACCTGCCCGTAACACGCCAACTATCATGGTCATCGGCAAGCTTTTCACTATCATACCGACGCAAAAAATCATGAAGAAATGTTCGGTCAACTCCCGGGTTTCCGCTGTCATGGCAGCAAACAAATCCAGTGCAGGATCGCGGATCAGAAACATCAGTCCAGCCGTGACCACAGCAAAGCCAAAATTGATCACAGTGACGGCCCAGGCCTGCCGGTAAGCCTGATCCATGTTACTGCCGCCCAACTGATTGCCAATCAGTACGGCTGATGCATTGGAAATACCAATCAGCATCGCCAGCGCCATCGACTCGATAGGCGTCATCACCGATAAGGCCACCAAACCATCGACACCGGCCTGCCCGATAATGACGTGATACATGAAGATCCCGCCCGACCAGGCAAGATGGTTAAAAGTAGTCGGCAGCGACAGTTTCAGGAAGCGGTTTATCATCTGAGCATTAAGTACTTCAGGAAACAGCGACCAGCGCAGCGCAATCGGGTGATCCTTGAGATGCAGATAACCAAATAGCAGCGCGATTTCGACCAGACCGCTGATCGCCGTGGCCCATGCTGCACCGGCAATACCATAAGCCGGCATCCCAAGATTACCGAAAATCAGTACCCAGTTCAGGAACAGGTTAAGCGCAATGCCTACGGCACTGAACAGCGTGCTGATCGCAGGCTGATGCATAGCCCGTAAACCCACAGAGACACTGCTTCCCCACGACACAGCGTACAAACTCACGGCGGTAATTTGCAGATACTCAGCGCCCCGGGCAATCACCTCAGGGTTATTTGTCGCCAATCCGATAACCTGCTCAGGAAGCACAAGAAATACCAGCGCAGCCAGTGTGGCGACCAGGGTTGTCATGGTCAGCGTAAGCGCAACACTTTGCTTCATCCCGTGCTGATTGCCAGCCCCCCAATACTGGGCCGCCAGTAATGCCCCCCCCGTCGTCACACCAAACAGCATAATAGTAACGACAAACAGTGCCCGGCCAGCAATACCAATTGCCGCCACATCCAGTTCATTTAACTGACCCAGCATCAGAATATCGACCAGGCTACGGCTGGAAAACAGCATAACCTGTAAGGCAATAGGAAAAGCAATCGCCAGCAGGCGACGGACAAACACCCCTTCAAATAAAGGAGAAGCAGATGGCGACATACATATTCCTGAAAAATAAGGAGAGAACAAGAAAAGCGACAGGCCCGGATTTTATACTGGCCCTTTCAAATCACAAGTTGAAGTCACAAGTGAATGACAACCTGAACCGACCTGTTATTTACTCTATCTGACAGGCTACAAACCGTGATAAACATAATAAAAATATAAAAAATGCAGCGACTTCGCTGCACTTTAATGTCTCTTACTCTGCTGCTCGCGTGGGAAGTTCGGGAAGATAGTCACCTGCATTATCAGGATAAAGAATATATTCACCGTGGTATTTCACCAGCGACTTATAGTCAGTAACCTTGTACAGCAGTAATCCTTGCTGATAGGCCAAATCAATGCATTGCTGGATATTGCCGCGAACAAAAACAGACAATGGCTTAGCCAGTCTTCCTGCCTCATCAAATGCTTCATTTGACTGCTTCGCACACACCACCAATGACGCCTGACCATCGGTGTGGTGCGTCACTTTTCGGTTCACTTCGTATTCTGTCGCCACCACCCAGTCGAGCTGCAGCAGCGCACTGTAAAACCTGTCCAATTGTTCAGATTTCACCGGACTGGTGGTGCCTTCTTCAGTCAACACACCCGACAGCGCCCATGCGAGGTGTTCAAACTTCAGCTTCAGCTGTGCCTGCTTACCCATACTGCGAGCCATCTGCTGCCAACCCAGCAATGTTTTCGCCACACAATGATCATAGCGTTGCTGTTTAATCACTTTGGTGATCCAGGCACTCATAAAGTGCGTTTCACTCACCGGATTGTTGGGAGTTTTGCCTGCTGTAACAGAAGACTCCAACTCAGCCAGACCTTCATCCACCAGTTTGTTCAGCTCTTGATAAAACGCAGCCATAATTTTTCTTTCAAATACTCTTATTCAATCACAGGTCATCAGGCGTCTTTCGCCAGTCCCCAATAAAACAAGCAGGCTAAGACTGCACAAGCGGCCATCGTTCCTGCCAGCGGCCAGGCTGTGGTATCTGGCATCGCCGCTACAATACCGCCCACCACAGTACCTGTGCCGAAACGCATTGTACCAGCCAATGACGAAGCCGTACCCGCCATATGCGGATACTTGGCTAACAAACAAGCCATTGAATTACTGGCAACGGTAGAAATCGCGCCCACAAACAGCATTACCGGTACCACAACGCCCCACAGACCGAGTTCAAGCACCTGTCCTGCAATCAACCCTGCCCCGGCGATCAATTGAATGATCAGGCCCAAACGCAGCATATAATGCGAGCCCATTTTACGTACCAGCTTGCCATTCAAGGTGGTCATGACAATCAGACAGATCACGTTCAGACCAAACAACAAGCCAAAGTTTTCGGTGCTGACATGATAAAGATCGATGTACACAAAAGAGCCGACAGTGAGGAAAACGAACATCCCCGAAAACGAAAAACCGCTGCTCACCACCAGACCGAGCGCGGGGGCTGATGTCAGCATGCGCGCATAATTTCTGAGTGTGGAGCCTAAGTTAAACGGCAGTCTTTTTTCAGCTGGCAGGGTTTCGGGGATCATTTTTAACACGGCCAGAATGACAAGCACCGAAACCAGTGCCAGAAACCAGAAAATGGAACGCCAGCCGAACCAGACAGACAGATACCCACCTATCATTGGCGCGGCCAATGGCGCAATTGTCATCACTAAGGTGACAAAAGACATGGTACGGGCGAACTCTTCCCGTTCAAACATATCCCGCACCAGCGCCTGAATGATAACGGCGGCAGAGGCACCGGCAAAGCCTTGCGCGGCACGGATCCAGGTCAGTTCGTTGATGTTATGGCTCATTGCACTCACCACTGCCGCCAGTGCGAAAAGCATCACACCGATTATCAGTACCGGGCGACGGCCGTAGCTGTCTGAAAGCGGGCCATGAATAAGCTGTCCAACGGCAAAACCTGCGGTATACGCTGTCAGGGTCACCTGCACTAAACTGGGGCTCACGCCCAGATCTTTCGCGATAGTTGGCATAGCAGGCAGGTACATATCAATTGCCAGCGGTGTGAGTGCGGCAATTGCCCCCAGGATGAGGATCAGCGAAAAGCTCAGGCCTGGACTGTCAGATTTATTCATAAACCACTTATTAGCATATTGAAAAGGAGAGGGAGTGATTGTACGACAATTTCCTCTACTTAAATCTTTCCCGACAGGAAATGATAAGTTTCTTTTTATAGTGTACTAGCGAAAAATTGTGATGCGCGTTATCACAAAGTTCAAGTATTGACCAAAAAATCGCATCTATGTTGCCTGACAGCGAATTTTCGCTGTTTTTCTCTGCAGCCTGAAAGAACAAATAGCAGGTATTAAAAAGGCGTCGATACCCCTACAGGGCCGACGCCTTCTGGCTTTACCGCTAAGTCGTTTTACCACTAAGTCGCTATAACACTGAGTCGCTAAGCCGCTAACAGATTAAAAGCTGGCGATTTCTTCTTCCGTTAGAGGACGATACTCACCAGGTTCCAGATCTTCATCCAGCACGACAGCGCCAACCTGCTCACGGTGTAACGCCACCACTTTATTGCCGATTGCAGCGAACATGCGCTTCACCTGATGGTATTTCCCTTCAGAGATAGTGATCAGTGCTGCGCACTCCTCAAGAATCTCCAGTTTTGCCGGTCGGGTCAGATCTTTCTCGCCGCGCAGCTGTACACCTTCGGCGAACTCCTTGATTGCAGAGGCCGGAATTGGATCGGCCGTTTCCACGTAGTACACTTTCTCGCAAACGTGGCGCGGCGAGGTGATGCGGTGTGACCACTGGCCATCATCCGTCAGCAGCACCAACCCTGTGGTATCAGCGTCCAGCCTGCCCGCCACATGTAGTTTTTCCGGGCTGACTTCATCGAGCAACACAAAGACGGTCGGATTAAAGTCATCCACATGCGAACAAACGTAACCCTGAGGTTTGTTCAGCATAAAATATTTCGGGCCCGTCATGTGCAGCGTGCTGCCATCAAACTCAACGTCACAGTCATCCGTGATTTTCAGCGCACCGGTTTTGACGATGTCGCCATTCACTTCTATTCTTTTTTCTTTGAGTAATTTACCGGCTTCCTTGCGAGTAATTCCCAGGGCGGTACATAAAAATTTGTCAAGCCGCATTGCAGGCTCCGAGTGGTGCAAAAGCGCCATTATAAAAACCTGACCTGCGTGATGCACGAAAAATCTCAAACCTGAGCCGGCTGAAGCGATATCACTAATTGCAACCCTTGATCACAAATTTTTACATCGCATTGCCTGAACTGCCACTAAGCTCAAAAAGTAGAACATTTCTCCATTTTCACGGTCTTCACTTATAGACAGAGGGCATGAGTTATCCGTATAAACACCTTGAACAACTCACCACTGTGCCATGAAAACACCGAACAACTAAGGTTGACTTATGAACATCTCACTTGTAGCGCCTAGCCTGTCTTCTGTGGACATGCTGCTTACACTAGTTGGGGAACTCTTTGAATATGAAGTCCTGCCACAAAAGCGTGAGCAAACCACACAGGCAGTACACCAGATGTTGAACAATCCTGAACTGGGTCAGGTTTGGTTTATAGAAATTGAACATGAAGGCAATACTATGATTGCCGGACATATTATCCTGAGTTACAGCTTCAGCCTTGAGCATGGCGGACGAATAGCCCTGATAGATCAGTTCTACCTGAAATCCGAATGGCGCCAGCAAGGAATAGGCACTGAGCTCATGCCTCAGATTGAACATCACTGCGCAGAAGCCGGTGTGCATGCACTGACTCTCGAAGTGAACATAGGTAACAAAGGCGCCCGCAGCTTCTATGAGAAGCACGATTTTATTCCGCGCCGCCAGTTCTGCATGATGACCAAAACCATCAAGCCCACGAAACTGCCACTGAACATGGCTTCGTAATGATTGACCACCGGGGCTCATTTCTCTGGGCCCTACTCCGATTACTTGTCTAACACCAAGAAAAGCCGTTACACTCCCCTTCGCTTTCCACTAGTGACCGTGATTGATGTATACGCTTCGTCCTTATCAGCAAGACTGTGTCAAAGCCACAGTTCACTACTTCCGTAAACACAGCTCACCTGCAGTCCTGGCTCTGCCAACCGGGGCAGGGAAAAGCCTGGTCATCGCAGAACTCGCCCGGATAGCCCGCGGCCGGGTACTGGTGCTTACCCATGTCAAAGAGCTGGTTGAACAAAACCATGCCAAGTATGAAAGCTACGGCCTGAACGCGTCCATTTTTTCAGCCGGGCTGGGCCGGAAAGAAACCGATCAGCAAGTCGTTTTTGCCTCCGTGCAATCTATGGTCAACAGCCTTGAGCAATTCAACGATGAGTTTTCCTTGCTGGTCATTGATGAATGCCACCGGGTGCCTGATGATGAAAACAGCGCCTATCAGCGGGTTATCCAGCATCTCCAGCGTATCAACGCTGGTATCAAAATCCTTGGCCTGACAGCCACGCCGTACCGGCTGGGCATGGGCTGGATTTACAAATACCACACGCGGGGGCAAGTGCGGACAGAGCAGGATCGCTTCTTCCGTGACTGTATTTTCGAGCTGCCTATTCGTTATCTGCTTGATGAAGGCTTCCTGACCGAACCCAGCATCATGGACATGGCCGTCATTGGTTATGATTTTTCCAGTCTTAAGCCTGCCAACAACGGTCACTATAAAGAGGCAGATCTGGATGCGGTGATCGCCAAGTCGTCCCGCGCCACCCCAATGATCATCGATCAGGTGATCGATTATGCCAAAGACAGAAAAGGAGTGATGATCTTCGCCTCTACGGTCAATCACGCCAAAGAAATCATGGGTTATCTGGCCGGTGAGTCTGCCGCGCTTGTGGTTGGCGATACTCCGCTGGAAGAGCGGGATCGCATCATCACAGGGTTCAAGAATCAGCAGATCAAATACCTGGTGAACGTTTCCGTTCTGACAACAGGGTTTGATGCACCGCATGTGGATTTAATTGCCATTCTGCGCCCGACAGAATCTATCAGCCTCTACCAGCAAATTGTCGGCCGTGGTCTGCGGTTAGCCGAAGGTAAATCGGACTGTCTGGTGCTCGAATATGCCGGTAACTGTTATGACTTGTACCAGCCGGAAGTCGGCGATCCCAAACCTGACAGTAACAGTGAAGTGATCATGGTGCCCTGCCCGGCTTGCGGTTTTAAAAACAGCTTCTGGGGCAAACTCGACCCGGCCGGTTTTCTGATAGAACACTATGGCCGCCGCTGTCAGGGCTATTTCGAAGACGATGACGGAGAGCGTGAAGAGTGTGGCTATCGCTTTCGCGCCAAATTCTGCGAAGAATGCGGTACGGACAACGACATCGCCGCCAGACGCTGCCATCAGTGTGATGCGGTAATGGTCGATCCGGACAAAAAACTGCGTGATGCGCTGAAACTTAAAGATGCAATGATCATGAAGTGTACCGATATGAAGCTGGAACCGGGCAAGAACCAGTACGGCAAGCCTCAACTGAAAGTGACCTACTTCAGTGAGGAAGACGGCCATATCAGCGAAGTCTGGACATTAGCCAATAAGACGCAGAAAAATGATTTTCTGAAGAAATTCATCAATCCCCACCTGGTCGATCGCCACCGGCCCTTCACCGATACAGCGCCAACACGTGTTGCCAGCAATGAACACAGGCTGCGGCCGCCGGAAATCATTATCGCCCGGAAAAGCGGCCGCTTCTGGGCGATTCGGGATAAGTTGTTCGATCTGGATCAGTACAAGCAGTAAGTCTGATGATTCAGAATGAACAAAGCCGCACAGTGATGTGCGGCTAAATTCAGACAGTGAATTCCATCAAAAAATCAGAATGCGTAATCCACATTCACACCCCAGTTGCGACCTGGTTGCGTGTGACGACCCAAGCCGGGTTCACTTGCTGTAAAGCCTTCAATGTCCTGATAACGCCAGTATTTTTTGTCAAACGCGTTAAACAAGCCAGCACGAAGCACCAGATCTTCGGTTGGTGTGTAATAAGCGGTCAGGTCAACCACAGTGTAGCTTGGCGCATCAACATTAGTATCACTCGACCAGTCTGAACCAGATTTCGATGCAACATAAACCGCATTGACCTCACTGCCCCAATCACCACTCGGTGCGTCATAACCAAGACCCACAACCGATGTAAACGGAGCGACAGAATCTAAGGCCTCACCTGTCTTTTTATCTTCGCCTTCCTGGTAAGCCAGAGATACTTTTGCGTAAGTACCGCTTGGCGCGTTCAGAGCTTCGTCCAACCAGAGTTCAGATGCGAATTCAGCACCATAAATTTTGGCCGAGTCTAAGTTTTCATTACTGGTGATTTGAATACCGCTGACAACCTCAGTTTGGGAAGCAATGAAATCTTTATAGTCGGTGTAGAAAGCCGCGATGCTCATCAAACCGATGCGCCCCTGTGTTCTTGCACCAATTTCGTAAGCAAGGCTTTTCTCTGATTTCAGATTCGGGTTGGCAACAATCTTGTAACCAAGCGCACTGTTATCTTTATCTTCATACATTTCACCAATAGTTGGTGAACGGAAGCCCTGACTGATCTGAGCGTATGTATTGAAACTCTCCGTCCAGTGATATACCGCCCCCAAACGACCCGTGACAGCATCACTTTCATGGTCTGACAGACCAGAAGAGGAAGCTGGTTCAGCCTGATAGTTGTCGTAGCGGAGACCGCCTGTCACCACCAGCTGATCCTGCATTAAATACAGTTGATCCTGCAGGAAAATACCGTATTTCACAGATTTTGCATTTGGCACTTCTACAGGACCAGGTTTCTCTGTCCCTGCATCCAGGAAATAGTCTTTATAATCCAGCTCGAACTCATTTTGTACAACACTCAAGCCATAAGTCAGCTCATGACGAGTATTGGATAACGCAATGGCTTTATTAAACTGTGCATCAAACTGAGTGCTTGAATCTTCACCGCCACGGTAGCGATTCCGATTACCATATCTATCAGTATGATCGTAGTTATCGTGTTTACTTTCACTCTGCTGCCAGTTCAACGCCCAGCTCACGGAATCCGCAACGGCAAGATTGGCCTGCCATTCGTGGTTCAGCCCCAATCGGATCCGAGCATCTTCATCATGACCTCGCACATTGGTATAAACAAAACCCGGCATGAAACCGCCACCAGCATCGTAATTTTCCTGGCTCAGAATTTGGGCATCTGTATCGCGTGTATAATATTCTGCAACCAGACCAACCCGGTTGGCGTCGTTCACCTGGACATACACTTTGCCAAGCACGTTATGCGATGCAAAAGTCAGCGGGTTCGCCTGCCCACGACTGCGACCTTCAATATCAGCCCCATCACCATGCGCTTTTGTTTCATGGCCATCCCGATAGGTATAAATCAGCAAACTTTCAACAGCACCGGTACGATTCGCTGCTTCAATCGTTGCTTTGTATTGATCACTGCTGCTTGCGTAACCCGTTTTGACAGCCAGATGATTGTTTTCTCCAGTCTGTAATACATCTTCAGGATTTTTCGTTCTCAGCAAGACTGTACCGCCAATGGCATCACTACCATAGAGGCTTGAGCCCGGACCTTTGCTTACTTCAACAGCGGTTAAAGTATCAACCTCGAATCCATTTGAATACTTGCGCATCTGGTCGGCACCCGGATTATACCCGGCAGGCTGCTCAACATTATCAACCATGACTTTCACGCGATTTCCGGAAACACCACGCACAGTGAAATCAGAAATCCCGAAGCGGCCATTGCCATTCACCTGGACACCGGGCTCATACTTCAGCGCATCTTGCAGATCATTCGCCAGGTTTTTTTCCATGTCCTCGGCAGTGACTTTCGATACAGACCCCGGCACATTCATAATACTTTGCTCGGTGCGCGTTGCCGTAACCACCATTTCATCTGTATAAGATTTTTTTTCCTGAGCATGCAATGAAGGAGAAAGGGCCAGCAATACAGAGCTGGCAATCAGTGAGAGTTGTTTGTGATTCATATACCCTGCTATCAATTTTTTTATCAATTAGATTCGTTATTGGTAAAGATTATACAAAAACAAATGATAATTACTATCAATCTCAATGTTATTTATATCACAGTTGGGCAATTTTATTGGAACTAAGTCCAATTTATGAAACTTGTTGGGTGTATTTTGTTGCAAGTAGAAAAGAGCTATGCATGGGATGGTTCTGATGATTTTTTCGTTGTTTAAAAGGCTTGTCAGGATTTTTTCTTGTCAGTTTCATGAGGGAGTGTTAGTATCCGCGCTCAATTTGACGGTACTCAGTAAGGTCGCATTACTGAAATACCTTCTTTTATTCACTCACTTAAGAGTAGTTATCATGAAATTTGAAGCACAAGTACGTTCAGACCTGGGTAAAGGTGCGAGCCGCCGCCTGCGTCACACTAACAAATTCCCAGCGATCATCTACGGTGGCACTGAAGCTCCAGTTGCAATCGAACTGAACCACGATGACGTGATCAACCAGATGGATAAAGAAGGCTTCTACGATGCCATCACTCTGGTAATCGACGGTAAAGAAGTGAACGTTAAGCCACAAGACATCCAGCGTCACCCATTCAAGCCAAAAGTTCAGCACATGGACTTTATCCGCATCTAATTGCGGTTGGTGTGAAAACGCTGAAGAAAAAAGCGCCTCAGGGCGCTTTTTTTGTGTCTGGTGATTTTGCATGAAACGAAATGAAATTCTAGAACAGATCTTGCTGCGGATTGTCTGGCCCGTTCGCGGCCTGCATTTCCAGATCTCGCTTGCGCTTGAGTAAACGCAGGTAACGTTGCCGGCATAATTTGATCACATGCCGTTTTTGATCGTTGCTCATCACCTGCCAGTGAAATCGCTCTTCTCGGCTTCTCAGGCAACCTTTGCAATACCCTCTGTTATTCACCTGGCAGACACCAATACACGGGCTGGGAATGGTAAAAAGTTCTAACTGCTCCATATCCCCTTCTCTGCTATCTGCGTGCTATACGGTGAAAGGTTCATAACAACCACAAACTGCTTAAATTGCATACAAACTGATAGTAACGACTTTATGCTGATAACGCCAGTCGGCCAAGGGTACGCTCGGGTGAAGTAATGCCGATCTGTCATCAGTGAGCCACTTCACACCCATCACAAATAGTTAACATAATTACCTATGTCTTTTCTACGTAGTTTACGAAACTCACCAAAGCACATGACGCACTAAGTATTAGTTATTTATCAAACAGTTAAATTTAACTAAAAAGATAACCTACGTGTTAATACGTAATACCTTAGTCGCTATTTATCACGATCTTATTTGATCTCCACTCAGTGTTATTGCGCTTGTTCAGGCCTATAGTTTGTTCAATGCTTTGATTGCATAGGGATTATCCCGCTATCACAATAACAATGAGGACGTGAAACATGAGTCTGGTAAAACGCACTGTACGCAATGCTCTGGTGGCAGCCAGCGCGGTTGCGGTTTTACTTTCCAGTACCGCCGCTTATTCCGCAGAAAAAGTCTATCGCCTGAAGCTGGCGGAAACCTGGGGCGCAAACTTTCCTATTTTTGGTGACACCACCAAAACCATGGCCGAGATAGCAGAGAAAATGTCTAACGGCCGTTTGCAGATCCGAATCGATTCTGCCAATAAACACAAAGCGCCGCTGGGCGTGTTTGATATGGTAAAAGCCGGCCAGTATGACATTGGCCACTCGGCGTCTTACTACTGGAAAGGCAAAGTACCGAATACCCTTTATTTCTCCACTATGCCCTTCGGTATGGTCGCGGCCGAACAGTATGCCTGGTTCTATCACGGTGGCGGCATGGAACTGATGGAAAAAGTCTATGGCCCGCATAACCTGCTGTCATTCCCCGGTGGTAACACGGGCGTTCAGATGGGCGGCTGGTTTCAGAAAGAGATCAAAACGACTGATGATCTGAAAGGCCTGAAAATCCGTATTCCGGGCTTTGCCGGTGAGGTACTGGCTAAGTTAGGTGCCAGTCCGACCAATATTGCGCCGGGCGAGCTCTACACAGCACTTGAGCGCCGTACCATTGATGCGCTGGAATGGGTGGGACCGGGCCTGGACCTGAGAATGGGTTTCCACAAAATCGCACCTTATTACTATACCGGCTGGCATGAGCCTGCAACTGAACTGCAATTTCTGGTTAACAAACAATCCTGGGAGCGCCTGCCGGCTGATCTGCAGGAAATTCTGCGCGTTGCGATGCGCCTCTCTGCCTATGACATGTATATCTTAAATACCCACGCCAGTGCTGAGAACTGGTCAACCATGAAGGAAGAATATCCGAACATCAAAGTCATGAACTTCCCGGATGACGTCATGGCAGCCATTCGCCAGGCCAACGATGAATTGCTTGAAGAGCAGGCCAAGAGTGATCCTCTGGCAAAAGAGATCCTGGATTCACAAGCGGCCTATCTGAAAAAAGCCCGTGAATGGACGCTGATTGCTGATAAAGCCTATCTCGACAGTCAGGCTGAACAGAAATAACACTAAAGTCATGCACCGGTCTGTCCGGTGCATGCTTATTTATCAGTCTGGAATGTTGCCTCGCGACGGAGTTATTATGCGAAGCTTGTTAGCCTTCGAAAAAATCATCAACCGGTTTTCTGATTTGCTTGGCTGGATGGCCAGCACTCTGTTTATCATACTGATGTTCAACGTTTTTTATGATGTTGTTATGCGGTATGCCTTTAACCATGTTTCTATTGCCATGCAGGAGATGGAGTGGCATCTGTTCTCTGCCGTTTTCCTGTTGGGTGTTCCCTACGCACTTAAGGCTGGCGGCCATGTGCGGGTAGATGTTTTCTACGAACGTTTCACTCTCAAAACCCGCGCCATTATCGACCTGCTGGGGACACTCTTTTTCCTGCTGCCATTCTGTATCCTGGTGTACTGGTATGGCGTTGATTATATGAAAGAATCCTACTCTCTTGGTGAGTCCAGCGGCGACCCGGGCGGTTTACCTTATCGCTGGCTGATTAAAGGCCTGATCCCTCTTTCTTTCCTGTTTATGGCCATTTCAGGGATCGGAATGCTGCTGCACAACATTAACCGGCTGGTAAACCCAAGCCTGTTCCACGAAAAATAAGGAATATTCCGTGGTTGGTATCATCATGTTTATCGTTGCCCTGTTTGCCCTGTTACTCGGGTTTCCAGTGGCATTTACCTTCGGCGGCATCGCACTGCTGTTCGGCGTCTGGGCAGAAGGGCCGGAAATCTTTGCATTCATGCCGTTTCGTATCATGAGCATTATGCAAAATACTGTGCTCATGGCCGTACCGCTTTTCGTCTTTATGGGCCTGGTGCTGCAAAAAACCCGCCTGGCAGAACAACTGCTGGAGTCCATGGGGAAACTTTTCGGTAGTGTTCGCGGTGGTCTGGCTATCTCAACAGTATTAGTAGGATCGCTGCTGGCCGCGTCAACCGGCGTGGTCGGGGCTTCTGTTGTCGCAATGGGCCTGATATCCCTGCCTGTTATGATGAAATATCAGTACAGCAAAGGCCTGGCGACAGGCACAATTTGTGCTTCAGGTACCCTGGGTCAGATCATCCCGCCATCCATCGTATTGATTTTGTTGGGTGACGTACTGGGAATTCCGGTTGGCGATCTGTTTCAGGCCGCTATCTGGCCCGGCCTCGCACTGGTACTGGCTTATATCGTTTACATCGTCATTTACAGCTGGTTGAATCCGGAAGCCACCCAGCCGATGGAACGGGATCCCGACCAGTCTCGTCAGCAGGAAGTTATCACGGCACTGAAAGCCGTGTTGCCGCCTCTGGCGCTGATTATCGTGGTGTTAGGGTCAATTTTTGCGGGTATCGCCACCCCTACCGAGTCTGCTGCTTTGGGCGGCATGGGGGCGGTTTTGCTGTCGCTCGTTTACCGCCAGTTCTCATGGCGCATGCTGTATGACAGTGCATTTGAAACCGTCAAAGTAACCGCCATGGTGTTTGGTATCCTGCTAGGTGCGACAGCTTTCTCTATGGCATTCACCTACACAGGCGGTGATTATCTGGTCGAAGAGTGGATGCTGTCTTTACCCGGTGAAGAATGGAGTTTCCTGATCCTGACCATGCTCATCATTCTGATTCTGGGATTTTTCATCGATTTCGTTGAAATCTGCTTTATTGTGGTGCCGATCCTTGCGCCTATTGCCGATGCTATGGGGATCAATATGCTTTGGTTTGCCATTCTGATTGCCATGAATCTGCAAACCTCCTTCCTGACTCCGCCCTTTGGTTTCAGCCTGTTTTACCTTAAAGGCGTTGCGCCTGACGGTATTACCACGCGGGATATTTATAAAGGTGTTATGCCCTTCATTACCATTCAGGTTCTGATCCTGGCCTCTGTCTTAATATTCCCTGGCTTCTACGGACTGTAGCCTTGCAATGAAACCCCGCAAATCTAGAGCTAGCCGGCACTTTTTCCATAAAGTGCCGCTATTTTTCTTTGATATCCCCAACAAATTGTTAACATTCAAGACAACTATGCAATCGCTCAACAGCCCTACGTTTGCAACTATGCCCCTGAAAGTGAAGCTGATCTTACTGACACTGCTCCCATTACTGCTGATCAGCGCTGCGATCAGCTGGATTGCTATCCATCAGGCAACCTCACTCGGGCAAAAAGAAATCGCCACTTTTCGTGCCAGCCTGATCGCATCTAAAGAGCAGGCATTGAAAGACACTGTCGATCTTGCCCTCGATAGCATTAATCACATCTATCAAAACGCCGCAGCCAATGATGAAAAAGCCAAGGCGGAAGTAAAACGTGTTCTGAACGACCTGAGATACGGCAATGACGGCTATTTTTTTGTTTACCATGAAGATGGCACCAATCTGGCCCACCCTGTTTTACCTGAACTGGTCGGAAAAAATTTATTGGATTTGCAGGATAATAATGGCAATTACCTCATTCAGGCACTGATAGAAAAAGCCAAGTCTGGCGGTGGTTTCCATCAGTACCTCTGGCATAAACCCTCCAGTGATTTAATCGTGACAAAGCTCAGTTATGCGGCATGGTTGCCTAAATGGCGCTGGATGATAGGTACCGGCCTGTACATTGAAGATGTCGCCCGCCAAATGGCCAAGGTCGAACAGGGAGTACAGGCTAACATTCGGACGACCTTCATTTCTGTCATTGTTCTGGTTGCCATCACCACTCTGATCATTCTGATCACCACGCTGGCGATCAACCTTCATGAGCACAGGTTAGCAGACAGCCGCTTAAAAGAGCTGGCGTATAAAACTGTCATGTTTCAGGAAGAAGAGAAAAAGCATGTCGCCAGAGAACTCCACGACGGGGTGAACCAGTTGCTGGTTTCCTGCAAGTGCCATCTGGAATTGCTTCAGGACAAAATAGCCAGATCAGACATCGAACAGGCCATACGCCATCGAGGTCTGAGTGAATCCTCCCTGTTGCAGGCCATTGCCGAACTGAGGCGTATCTCGCACAGTCTGCGTCCCAGCTCGTTGGATGACATAGGACTGACTGCGGCACTGGATAACTTGCTCAGTGATTTTTCCGCTTCGACCGGCATACGTGTCAATCGTTCTCTGACACTTGGCAACGCCAGCCTCTCTACAGATATGATGACGACGCTATACCGGGTGGCTCAGGAATCACTGGTGAACATCAGCAAGCATGCTCAGTCTGACGCTATCGATGCAGAACTTTCAGTGATACAGGAAAACTTGCAGTTTATTATTCGCGATAACGGGACGGGATTTAATGTGCAACACGCCATGAATGGCAAAGGAATCGGCCTTCGCAACATGCGTGAACGGCTAGAATTTCTTGGTGGCGAATTGGATATCAGCAGTGAACCGGGGCAAGGAACGGAAATTTTGGTCAACCTCCCTCTGAAACAAGGACTGGACATTTATGGCAAAAATTCAAGTGCTGTTAGTGGATGACCATCAGGTCGTCATGGAAGGATTTAAAGCACGGCTCGACAACGAAGCCAACATCGAAGTGATTGCAACAGCAAATAATGGCGATGAAGCGCTGAAAAAAGCCGAGCAGTGCCAACCCGATGTGGTACTGATGGATATCAGTATGCCGGAAATGAACGGTATTGAAGCCACACGCCATTTCCGTCACCGCTTTCCTGAGATCAAAGTGCTGATCCTGACCATGCATGACAATCGCGAATACATTCTTCAGGTCATGCAGGCCGGTGCAAGCGGTTATATTCTCAAAGAAGTTTCCGCACAGGAAATGGTACAAGCCATAGAAGCCGTGCATCAGGGCGGACGGTATTTTTGCCGACTGGTCGCCGATACCTTATTCGCCACGCCCATTGTGCAGGCTGAGCCTGCTGAAATGGTGCTGGCGGCATTAAGCCGGCGTGAGGAAACTGTACTGCGTCAGGTGGCGCTGGGCAAAAGCAGTAAAAAAATTGCGATGGAACTGGGGATCAGCACCCGAACAGTGGAAACCCACCGTCAGAATATCAAGCATAAACTCAACATGCACTCCACGGCTGAGCTCACCGCTTATGCCGTGAAAGAAAATCTGATTTAGAACAGCCCCAGTTGCGGTGCAATAATGTCGTCAAAATGCCGTCCGATAAACGGCAGGATCCCATCTGCAATCGGCTTCAGCTGTTTGTCTATGTAATGGTCGTAATCAATCTGGCTTTGTCTGGCTTCCACCGGTTCCGGGCCATGTGTGGTGATGACATATTCAATCCAGCCGCCAGTCTGATACTGCAATGGTCGGCCCAGCTGCTGATTAACCTCGTCGGCTCGCCGGGCGGCCCGGACATGGGGCGGTACATTCTTCTGATACTCAGACAAGTGACGGCGTAACCTTTTGCGGTACACCAGTTTGTCGTCAAATGCTCCCTGCCCGGTCATTTCCACGTAAGCACGTACATACTCTTCCACGTCTTCGTCATGAAACACTTTACGGTAAAGAGTCTGCTGAAACTCCTGTGCTAAGGGAGTCCAATCGGTGCGGACCGTCTCCAGCCCTTTAAACACCATCTCTTCAACACCGCTTCGAATCACAAGACCGGCATAACGCTTTTTACTGCCGGTTTCCTGTCCCCGAATCGTCGGCATCAGAAATTTGTGGTAATGGGTTTCGTATTCCAGCTCAAGAGCGGAGGCAAGATTGTAATGCTCTTGCAGATGCCGGGCCCACCAGGCATTGATATCAACCACCAGCCGGGCACCGATGGCATCCGCATCCTCACCGCTGTGGGCCTTTTTCAGCGACACAAACGTCGAATCCGTGTCGCCGTATATCACCTCATAACCCTGCTCTTCAATGCGCTCACGGGTCAGCTTCATAATTTCATGACCCCGCATGGTGATCGAAGAGGCCAGACGATGATCAAAAAAACGGCAGCCTGAGGAACCCAGTACGCCATAAAAAGAGTTCATGATAATTTTTATCGCCTGCGAAAACGCTTTTTCACCGTCTCTTTTCGCCTGGTCGCGTGCGGCCCACAGCGCTTCGATCATTTCGGGCAAAAAATGTTTCTGCCGGTGAAAGCGGCCGCCCCGAAAGCCAGCAATGGCCTGCTGCTCAGATTTCCCCTCATCCAGAAGTAAACCTTCAACCAGCCCCATGGGATCGATACAGAATGTGCGGATTATCGACGGGTACAGCGATTTGAAATCCAGCACCAGCACCGAGTCATACAAACCCGGTTTCGAGTCCATCACATAACCGCCGGGGCTGGCTATCCAGTTTTCGCTTTCAAGATTAGGGGCAACATAACCGGCGCGATGTAACTGAGGTAAATATAGGTTGGTGAATGCAGCAACCGAGCCGCCGACTCTGTCCAGCTCGACGCCCGTCAGCCGGCTACGTTCCAGCGCAAAATCCAGCAAGTGTGTTTTTTCGAAGATCCGGGTAACCAGTTTACAGTCCTGCAGGTTATAGCGTGCCAGTGACACTTTATCTTCGCGGAACATCTGATTAATTTCAGCCATGCGATCGTACACATTGTGAATAGCTTTGCCTTCGCCGAGCAGTTCTTGTGCGACCGATTCCAGCGACCAGGAACGAAAGTTATAAGTGGCCGTTTTCAGCGTATCAATACCGTCCATCACCACCCGGCCCGGAATGGTGATGAAACCGGCATTCGGGTTCTGACTGGACTGGCGCCAGTGCGGCGTCTGCCTGCCACGGCCAAGCCGCAAAGGCAATTTGTGCCATTCTGCACGCCGCAGTAACAAGCGCCAGTCAAAATCCACCACGTTCCAGCCGATAATGACATCAGGATCGTAGCGGATAAACCACTCCTGCATGGCCACCAGCAGGGCTTTTTCATCCCGGACCCATTCAATCCATGTCAGTTGCTCTTGCTCTGCGTTGAGTGGCTCTCCTACCATAATCACCCGGCTGTCAGCCTCGCTGTGCAGACCGACAGAATACAAAACGCCCTTCTCTGAACATTCAATATCCAGTGAGACTACAGACAGTGAAGGCAGATAATCCGCCGATTTGGTTTTCACCTGACGAAATTCGGTATACCCGTCTCTGATAACAGCATTCCCTGCAAAGGCAATTCCACCGCGGATGAAACGCTCCATCAGATAACGGTCAGCAAGCCGGATATCATCTTCAAACACTTTAATGCCTTCTGCTAACAACAATGCGCCAATCCGAAGGCTGGAGCTGATCGTAGCACTGTAGCAGGCCGACATGGTCTGGTGCTGAAAGTCTTTCATGTCCAGCGTGCGCCAGTTGACTGAAAAACCGTGTTGGGTAAGTACAGTGTCTGCCCTTTCCTGCTCGCTGGCCGGAATAAAACACACGGGACTTTCACCGTCGATAACCAGCTGGCAAGGTCCTTGGTCCGTTTTCACCCAGATAACAATCTGAGTCTGCCCTTGCCTGTCCCGGCTTTGACGGGTGAGCACGAACCCCTCAGCTTGCTGAGATAAAGAATGTGTATTTTGCCCAGGTGGAACGTGGGGATGCTTAGCCGATTTTGCGTTCAATTTTATTCCACTCATCAACAAGCCACTGGCCAAAACCCTGCATCAAAAACAAGGAGGCCTTTTTAGGCACTTGTGTCCGGCTCATCAGAATATACGCACGCTCAACGTCGACAGCTTTATCAGGGTAATTTTTCAAAAACAGATCTGTGGCCTCTCTGACTGACAGGGCCAGCACTTTTTCCCGGTGAAACACAAGCGTATATGCCGTCCACAGCATTTTCTTCCCTATATATTCACAGTAGTCAAGGTAATGCTCAGGCACCCGTGTTTTCAGGATTTTCTCCCGGTATTCAATGAGGATGGGTTCAAAAGGCCCATTTAATGATTTTGCCGCGTCCCAGCTGGGTTCGAAAGCACCAAAGCGTCCGGACAAGTCATCGCCCTTGAGGCACACACAGCAATGTCTGAGCCAAAAACCCCACTGAAAAATACCGTCCAGTGACAAGACATCACGCGTAATGGCGAGCCTGATATCCAGACGTTTCACTGCCCTGTAACGCCTGGCAATATGAGTGCTCAGGCTGTGCAGCCGGCTTTTTTCCAGATCGTTCAGTGGCCGCTCAAACACCAGAGTCAGGTTAAGATCGGACTGCCCGGGCACAGCATCACGACGTGCAACGCTACCTGCAAGGTATACGCTGTGAAGTGTGTCTTTGAACAGGACACCGAGGTGTTGCAAAGTCTCATTAATACAGGGTTGAAACACCGGTTGAAAAGGCCGGTTGTTATCAATGACGGGAAGAAAAGTTGGCAATATCTGTTTCCTGGAGCACCGCACTGTCTGCCAGCATCATAGCATGAAAGTGGCAGCCTTAAAGTTGGCGGCAGGCTTAAACGCTGCAATCTCAACCAACTAAGGCCTGCCCGCGCCTGCTACAGCACAATCGTCTGTATCATAGCCATCGACAGGTGGCCTTGGTATACTCCCGGTTCTATTCAATAAAACTGATATTGACCCAAACATGGATAACTTAGACCTGATTTCATACGACGACGTTATTGAAGCTGCCTACGATATTTTTCTGGAAATGGCACAAGACAGTCTGGAACCCGCCGATGTCTTGCTGTTCACGGCTCAGTTTGATGACCGTGGTGCTGCAGAGGTTGTAGAAACCGGAGAAGACTGGCCAGGCCATGTTGGCTTCGCTGTTGATGGCGAAGAATATGCAGAAGTGCGGATCGGGCTGGTGAATGAAGCCAGCGATGAATTAGATGACGTCTTTGCCCGCATGCTGATAAGCCGTAATCCGGACAATAAATTCTGCCACATCTTGTGGAAACGCGACTAATCAGGCGATTAAGTCAGATACAACAAAAAACGGTGCTGATATCAGCACCGTTTTTTTAAATCATACCAATACAGGCGTTTCTTCCTGCTGACAACGTCTGACCCAGAGCAGGCTGGCAATCGCCATCAGCACCATGCACGTCATTATTGCGCCCAGACTGAACTGGTCTTTTGCACTCAGCATAGACGCTACCAGCGTCGCAACACCCGCGCCTAAGTTTTGCAAACCACCCAGCACAGCCCCCGCCGTACCGGCATGGAAAGGAAAAGGCTCCACCGCTGCTGTTGTGGTAACAGGAAAAACAATCCCGGAGCCAATGAAATACAGAAATGCGCCGCCAATCAGTGAACTGACGGTGACTAACCCTGCCATCCCAGGCAACAAAATGGTTATCGCACCGAAGCCAAGTGCTGCCAACCCGACATAAAGCACCCGCTGCTGCCCCATATGCTTGAGCAACAAAGTCGACATCCAGGAGCCCAGCAGATATCCCGGCAATGGCATAACAAATAGCCAGCTCACTGTCGTCGGATCCAGCTTCAGTACATTACCCAGTAATACGCCAGCGGCAGCTTCAAATACAGCCAGCCCTGAAAAGGTTGCCACTAAGCACATGACATACCCCTGAAATTTACGATTACTCAGCACATATTTGTAGCTGACTGTCACACGTTCTACCCTGCGCTTCTCAGCAGGCAGGGTTTCGGTGAAGCGGGATAAAATGATCAAGGTAACGGCAGCACCCAACGCCAGTAAAAACACATAACTTGCCGACCAGCCAAATGCCTCGGACAGGTATCCGCCCAGTACCGGCGCAATCAGCGGCGAGAAAATAATGCCCATGCTGACCAGGCTGTTTACTTTGTGCAGCTCTGCACCTTCGTAACAGTCCCGGGTAATGGTTCTGCACATTGCGCCACCGCACCCGGTTCCCATGCCCTGAATAAAACTGGCAAGCAGAAAAACTTCAAACGAAGGGGCAAAAAGCGCCAGTATTGTGCCGAGTATGAAAATACACATACCGGCCAACATCACAGGCTTACGTCCAATCCGATCCGATAAAGGGCCGTAGACGAACTGAGACAGGCCGTACGGAATGAGATACGCGGCCATCACAGCCTGCAAGAAAGCGGGCTTAATGCTGAATACCGCTGCCATTTGTGGGATCGCTGGCACGTACATGGTTTGGGTCATTTGCCCAACGGCGGCCAGAATAATAATCAGGAACAACATTTTTGCCACACTGGCAGAATAAGATTGCCTTTGCACAACCTCACTCCTTACAACAATACAAAGAAAAAGATAAGTTCAAGTCATCATAAGTCAATGCGGAGAGTGAACGTTGAGAAATGGCTGCAGAATCGACCATTTGCATCAAGTAGCCTTATGACGAGCTTTCGAGCGGGATAGTAATGGCAGGCAAGGCAAACAACAAGTAAATCCTAACCTAATCAGCACGATACTTTATTATAATTCGGATTATAAAAACTAATCTTAAAATTGCGGTTTTCCGGGCAAAAAAAAGCGAGCATTTCAGCTCGCTTTACAATCGGCTTTTATCCGGTTTCAGTCAAAATGAAAACGGTGTTTACCACGGCTGGCTTTGGCACGAAGGTAATTTTCATTGCCCTCTTTCAAGTGTGCTTTTGTACCCACTACTTCTTCAATCGAAATGCCTAAAGCTTCCAGGTCCTGAATTTTTTTCGGGTTATTAGTGATCAACCTGATGCTTTCAACACCTAGTGCTTTGAGCATTTGTGCCGCTTCGGAAAAATCCCGGAGATCATCACCAAATCCCAAATGATTATTCGCTTCGTAGGTATTCATACCCTGGCTCTGCAGCAGGTAGGCATCGATTTTGTTATACAAACCAATACCACGGCCCTCCTGACGCAGATACAAGATAATGCCACCTTCTTCAGCCATCCGTTCTATGGTTTCATCTAACTGCTCACCACAGTCGCAACGTGACGAATGAAAAACATCCCCGGTAAGGCATTCAGAGTGCATCCGAACCAAAGGAGGGAGTTGTTGTTTATCTGCATCACGGAAAATAAGCGCAACATGCTCTTTTCCTGAAGCTAGGCCATCAAAAGAGAGAATATCGGCAGGGATATGGCTTTTCGTACCGACTTTAAAGGGGACTCTGGCCCTTACATTTACCATTTTGTTTTATTACCTCTCATACAACCACAGTCTGACGACAATTGATTGCTATGTTATCTACCGACACAGTTCATTAGACCGCTGACTTCAATGCGCTGTTGGTATGCATGTGGCGCTGATGATATCTAAAATTATGACACTAAAACAGTCATCACCGTTGACTTATGCTCCGGTGCCACCCACTAAAAGTGTTATAACATAACAATTAAGTCATGAGCAATGATGATTGTTGTCAGAGATAAAGGGCCCTGCATACCTCAGAGCCTCTGCTCTAGCCCTGAAACTGATCGTGAATCTCCTGACTAAAGCGAAGTAAGGTATCAAGGATACGCTCACCATCCGCCCGCAGCCCGTTATGCTCGAACTCATTCGTCATCCAGGCTTTACTGTTTGGGATACCGGCCAGGGTGTCACGGCTGTAATCGAATTCCACGTACATGTCTTCGACATAAACCGCTGCAGCCAGCGGGACCTTGTTAGCGGCCAGCTGACTGGCATCATATAACGCTGGCCAATCTGCTTTTTCTGCCAGAATAGCTGCCGCTTCTCGCAATGGTTTCAGGGTGTCGAGCTGCTCAAACATCCACGGATAAACCATTTCTCCGGTAAAACAAAAATCTTGGCCGGGCTGATAATGACATTGCGGGTATTCATCGCGCACCCGGTGCGCAGACCAGCGGGACGCCTGATGCTGACAATAAATTGATTCGTGCAAAATCGCATAAATCGGATTGGTCTGGTAAGACTGCTCCGCCAGCATGGCGTTAAGGAAGCTATAGCTGAGTTCCGGTTGCCCGCTCACCTCGACAAATGCACTCTCCAGCTGATAATAGAGCGCCAGATCCCCGCCACTTCTGCCGAGATTGATGCCAATCAGCTGAAACTGCTCAACAGTAAATCGTTGCCCGTTCGGCAGAAAAACATCTTGGGTCAATACATGATCCGCAATGCGATTACACAATGCCTGAGCGGCAGGAAAACGCTGAAAGAAAGCCGCATTTTTATCCAGCACCCGGCGATAGGTTGCCCGGTACACCTCATCAGCATGGCCAGAAATTGGAGGAATTCCGCCAGTTACACAGGCGCTCACCAGGCTGTCCGGGTAAAAAGAAAGATAATGCAGAGCGCAAAAACCACCAAAGCTTTGCCCAAGCAGTGACCATTGTTTGATCCCCAACGCTTCCCGAATAGCTTCTGCGTCACGCACTATATTATCTGCCCGAAAATGGCTCAGGTAATCGGCTTGCTGCTGCGCCGTTAACCCTGCCAGAGTCTGCGCATGGACCGGCTCACTCTGTCCGGTGCCCCGCTGATCGAGCAGCAGGACTCTGTAATCTTTCAATGCCCGCTTCAACCAGCCACTTTCGGCCTCCGGTCTCGGTGATGGGAAACCCGGCCCCCCCTGCAGATAAACCAACCAGGGTAAATCGCTGCTTTTCTTGCCTCTCGCCACCACTTCACGGGCAAATACACGAATCTTTTGGCCTTCAGGGTGGTGGTAATCCAAAGGCAGTTGAAAAACGTGGGGCTGACAGAACATGTCCCCAATATAAAAACCTGATTGCATCATTTTCTCCATGCACCAACGGAGGACTTTCCGTCTCTACCTGGTGCCATGTGCCAAAGGATGGTCACTGTCACCGGTTATGGCCATCACGCCACTGGTACGTCATTGTGTATCGAGTACTGAAAATCAGGTTATTGCCTGACTGTCGTTTTGTTGTTCAGCATATCAGCAAAATACACCAAAAATTCACGGCCGATTTCCTTACCTTGCATGTAATCAAGATTCAGATCCTGCTGGCTGCTCAACAAAGCCTTACTATGCAGGGCTTTTTGCGGCGCAATCTGGATCACTTTCAGTTCCTCAGGAGGATGAATAAGGAAATCATTAACATCTTTGTAGGTTTGATAGTAGCGGTTGAGCATATCAAACACTTCAGAACGTTTACCGGTTAAGGACAGAAAACGCTCTACATTCAACCCACTGAGCCATTTACGGTAACCATTCACCGCTTTTTTCTCTTCTTCGAGCTCTTTATTCATTTCATCGGCTGCGATCATGCCTTGTGTTTCTTTATCCAGCCACAAACGCTTCCAATTATCGAAACGGTCGGTCAGTTCATGACGCACCGCTTTCACGCGGTCGAGAGATTCATTCAGGCTGAATCGCTCAATATATTCCGGCAGGGCAACTTCGATGCGCTCTCTCCAGTCATCCAGCACCCCCGGTGTTTGCTGTATCATCTGCAAAGGTTCGGTACGAACCACTATGACCAGCTCAGCCCCTCGCTTCCAGGCTTCCTTCACAGGTACAGCCGCACTTACTCCGCCATCGACCCATTCAAGTTCATTGAGACTAACGGGTAGATTATAAAGCAGTGGAATGGCACAGGACGCGCGCAGTACATCACGCCAGTTGTCTTCGTACATAGGCAGGTAGATATCCTGCAAGGTATCTTTGCGCGTGGCACAGGCAAGTGCCTGACGATACGTCAATACGCGACGGGCCGTCGAGACATCTAAAGGCGTTTTGCCATTGAGGCCAATCTGATCAAAGGCCCAGTCCAGATTCATCGGCTTTTGCTGACTCAGATAATGGTAGAGATTAAAAAACTCTTGTTGGGTAGTCAGGTTAACGATGAAGTCATGGCCAAACTTGGGTTGGCGGCTGATGAAAGAGGAAAGGTTCAGCGCGCCGGCAGATGTACCGATGTAGAGTTCGAACGGGTCAAATCCGGCTTCCAGAAAGGCATCAAAAACACCGGCAGTGAAAATGCCGCGCTGCCCGCCCCCTTGAACCACCAGTGCAATTTTTTGCTTTTTTGATTCCGACAATTTTGCAGAAAATGTGTCGACAAGACTGTCATCCAGATCCCCGAGACTAAAAGGCAAGTGATTCATACACCTAACTCACTCTGTTAAAAAACAAAAACCTTCCCCTCATTTCATTGTAAGGCGAATGCTCAACAACAGGAGAAAAATAATAACAGGGTGATATATAACGATTAATGCGTTATTGCCGTCAACCCAAATCCGAAAAGGACTATCATAATGATAACGGCAACGGTTAACGCCATTTTAAATTCAGGGGTTAAATGATTCATATACGCTCCATATTTACTATCACTGTGAGTGCGGGCTACCAGCACCATTCACTGGTACTAACACTAGCAGATTGTAGGGCTGAGCGTGCACCTTGACCATACAATAAACATGGTTTTAGGGCGACTATCACAATTATTTGATACTGGCGCAAGGAAGGAAAAATGGCATTAAATAACAATCATTTATTCATAATGTGCATTGTCTCTGCTCTGGCAATCACACCTGAAACACAAGCGAGTTCGCAAAAACCAATCTATGTGACGCCGTATTGGGGTTACTCCTTTCCGGATAGTATTGAGTCTGAGGGCGGGATGACAATATCCCCGGATAACGTGGGTCTTTTCGGTGTCACCATTGAAGGTAATTACGGAAAACAATCATTATTCAATGGCCGGATTGGATTTACTGCACAGCACATGAAAATGCAAACCAAAGGCTTTGATGACGACGGCAGTGCAACGTTTTTTCATTTTCAAAGCAGCAGCCATTATCGCGTAGCCCCTATGCTTACCAGCTTTATCGGCTTAAGTCTGGGTGGGACACTCATGGATGTCAGTTGGTCAAAACAGAATATTTTATTGTCGGGCGGCGCCTTTTTTGGTTCTGACTTTTTCATCAATAACAACACCAGAATTCGGTTAGAAGCCAGATGGTTAGCCAGCCGTGTTGACGGAAACACCACTGCTGATTGCCAAGGTACGGCAGGAATACAAGCCTGTGACGTGAATATCGATAGTGACTGGTTGAGTGTGTATCAAACCAATCTTGGTGTCAGCTTTGTGTTCTGAAAGAAAATAGTAAACTACTTACTTAGTACAATTAGTCTTCAAAATGTTGCAAAAGTCTAATTTTTGACTATTTATTAGTCATCGACGCTAAAAAATTAAAATAAAACAATTCACTCAATAATCACAGCATTACGGTGTGATCGTCTAAACATTTCGTTAACAACTTGTTATTTCCACAGTACGGAGGAATAAGTCAATAGTAATGCCTATTTATAACCAATAGTCCAAAACTTACTGTCTATTGCGCTGGTAAGTATCAGTGGTTAATCTCGTTTTAACTGCGTGGGGTTTCAAACCAAATTCCACGATACAGGAAGTAAATACTTAGAATAAAAAACTTAATAGATACTGTTTCATAGAGAAAAACAGTACACAAGGAGATACTTATGAAACGCGAACAATGGGGAACCCGAGCCGGATTTATTCTGGCAGCCGTGGGTTCTGCTATAGGATTAGGGAATATCTGGCGTTTCCCCTATATGGCTTACGAAAACGGCGGCGGCGCATTTTTTATTCCATACCTTTTCGCCATGATAACGGCCGGTATTCCATTCATGATTATGGAATTCAGCCTGGGACATAAGCTGCGTGGTGCAGCACCAAGAGCGTTTTCCAAGCTAGGTGTGAAACTGGAATGGCTGGGCTGGTTCCAGGTATTCATTGCTTCTGTCATCGCCGTTTATTACGTCGCTGTTATCGGTTGGGCCATCTCATACCTGGGCTTTGCATTCACTCAAAGCTGGGGAAGTGATACTAACGCTTTCTTCTTTAGTGAATATCTGAAACTCGGGGATAACTCGCCAAGTAATCTGGGTGGACTACAACTGCACATCGCCATTCCGATGATCATCGCTTGGGGTATCACATTCGCGGCTATTTTCACCGGTGTTAAAGGTGGTATTGAGCGCGCGAGCAAAATCATGATGCCTTTGTTGTTCCTGATGGTGCTGGCGCTAATTGCCCGAGTTATTTTCCTGGATGGTGCACTGAACGGTCTGAACTACCTGTTCCAGCCTGATTTCAGCAAAATCCTGGATGCAAAAGTGTGGTCTGCTGCCTATGGGCAAATCTTCTTCACCCTGAGTGTCGGTTTTGCCATCATGATCGCCTACTCCAGCTACCTGCCTGAGAAATCCGACATCAGTAACAATGCCTTTATGACGGTATTGATCAACTGTGGCTTCTCTATGGTAGCGGGTATTCTGATTTTCTCTGTGCTTGGCTATATGGCTCAGGAACAGGCTAAACCGCTTACTGAAGTCGTTTCTGCCGGTGTGGGTCTGGCCTTCGTCACCATTCCTGCGGCAATAAACCTGTTACCGGCTCCGTATATTCTTGGCCCGGTGTTCTTCCTGGCTCTGGTTGTTGCGGGTTTGAGCTCACACATTTCAATCATTGAAGCTGTGACCTCGGCGGTAATGGATAAGCTGAAATGGTCGCGTAAAAAAGCAGCTTCCGTAGTTTGTGGAGTTGGCTTTATCGTCTCGATGGCGTTTGCAACCAATGGTGGCCTGCTGCTGCTGGATCTGGTTGATTACTTCATCAACAACGTTGCCCTGCTGGCAAGCTGCCTGATTGAATTGCTGGTTATTGGCTGGTTGCTGAAAGTCTCTGACATTCGCAGCTATGTGAACAGCATTTCTGAGTTCTCTATCGGTAAATGGTTTGAAATTTGTATCCGCTTTATCAGCCCAATCATGCTGGCAATCATCCTGGGTACGAACCTGACCAACACCTTTAATAACGGCTACGGTGGTTACGAAACGTCTGATTTGCTAATGCTGGGTTGGGGCCTGGTAGCAGCGATGTTTGTGATTGCAGTGATTATCAATGTTGCATCTAAACCACTAGAGAATAAAGAGGTATAAGTATGACTGCTGGTGCTATCATCATGATGCTATTCGGCCTGGGTATTACCTGGGGAGGCGCAGCTTACTGCATCTCAGTAGCGATGAAAAACAAGGGGTAACCCTTTGCTAACAAGAGGCCTGCGGGCCTCTTGTTGTATTCTCCTCAGACATATTACAGTTGATTCACACTCAAAAGTGCGCTTTGATTCATATTCGTTGAACGATGTGAACGAATGATACCAAGATCTCTTTCCTTTCAGACGCTTCTACCGCTACAATTTGCCAAAATACTCCGAAAGCTTGAACACCATGATGACATGGCGTTAATAGCTTCTATCAAACAGTTCAAGGAAAGACCATGAAGTTTCCAGCTCTTGTTCTCTCGTTCGCCCTGCTACCTACTACTGCTTTCGCTTCCACACAAACTTGCGAAAGCAATAAATACCACCAGTACATTGATGCTTCTCTTGAGTGGTACCAGAACCTGGTCCAGCTGACTGTGCAAAAAGATCCCGATTTACAGGAAGTCGGCGACTGGTTCATGGAAGGAAGAACCCACCATTTTGAATTGAAACGTGAAGCCGTTGACTGGTACCTGGCAAACGATAAAAGCCATTTAGACCTGTCACAATCTGTCGAATCCTGGCTTAAGCTGACTCAGCAAGACATTAAAACACTATCTGCCCAGCAAGGTAGCCTCGGCGATTACGCGAAGAAAGTCTTTGAGGATCGTCAAAGCACGCCACACCCGAAAAATTATGAGCTTCGCAGCGCTTTTGCCGACCTGCTAACCCACCCGGATGACATTGATAAGCCACTCAAAGAATACAACCGACAAATGAGCGCTATTGCTGCCACTCAGTGCGAATAACGCTCACCCGACTGGCACCGGACGTGACACGTTCGGTGCATTCTGATAAAAATTTCAAGACAATTATCCTCATTTCCAGTAAATTAGCCGGATTTGCCGACGTTAACTAAAAGTAACAACTCATTATGGCAGTGGAAAACAGACAAGCTGAAGCATCTCTTGATACCCTGCACCGTATCTTTACCGTGCCGGAAGCCCCCGACTCCACGCTTGGTCGGATCGAGAAAGAGATCTCCGAAAACCTCAACGCCTTTTTACAGACTCACATTGCCGCCCAGGAAAAGCCGCTGACTGAAATTGAAAAAGATTTCTCTTGTGCTTCTGTGCCAGAGCAACCCAGTTTTGTCTCTGAACATACACATTTCTTACTGGAAAAATTGGTTGCTCAGTCTGTTCACACATCCGCACCCACTTTCATTGGTCATATGACATCGGCTCTGCCCTACTTTTTGATGCCGCTGTCAAAGATCATGATTGGCCTCAACCAGAACCTGGTGAAAATCGAGACCTCAAAGGCCTTCACGCCACTTGAGCGGCAGGTACTGGGGATTCTCCACAATCTGATCTACGGTGAAAGAGATGCGTTTTATCAACGCTGGATGCACAGTGCTGAACATTCTTTAGGCGCATTTTGTTCGGGCGGAACAATAGCGAATATCACCGCACTATGGGTTGCCCGTAACAACCTGCTAAAGCCAGAAGGTGATTTTAAAGGGGTCGCGCAGGAAGGCCTTTTTCGGGCGATGAAACATTACGGCTATGATGATCTGGCTGTACTGGTGTCGGAACGCGGGCATTATTCACTGAAAAAAGCCGCCGATGTGCTCGGCATTGGCAGAGACTGCCTGATTGCGATCAAAACCGACGAAAATAATAAGATCTGTACCGAAGATCTGCAGAACACCATCGAAAGTCTCAAAGCCAGAAATATCAAACCCTTTGCGATTGTTGGCGTTGCCGGAACGACAGAAACAGGCAACATCGATCCGTTGGATGAATTAGCCGATATCGCTCTCGCGCACAATTGCCATTTCCATGTTGATGCGGCCTGGGGTGGTGCGACCTTGATGTCCAATAAATACCGTCCATTACTGAAAGGCATCGAGCGAGCAGATTCAGTAACCATTGATGCCCATAAACAGCTGTATATCCCTATGGGTGCGGGTATGGTGATTTTTAAAAATCCCGCCTCTATGGCTGCAATTGAACATCATGCAGAATACATACTCCGTAAAGGCTCCAAAGATCTTGGCAGCCATACGCTTGAAGGATCCAGAAATGGTATGGCGATGCTGGTGTTTGCCAGCCTGAATATTATCAGCCGCCAGGGATATGAATTACTGATCAACAACAGTATCGAGAAAGCCCGCTACTTTGCTGAGCTGATCAAATCTGACCCCGAGTTTGAACTGATATCAGCACCAGAGCTGTGCTTGCTGACTTATCGTTACGTGCCTGAAGATACACAAAAGGCACTGGCTATTGCTAACGATGAAGACAAACAGGCCATTCACGAAGCCCTGAACGATCTGACTCAGTACATCCAGAAACGTCAGCGTGAATCGGGTAAGTCTTTTGTCTCGCGAACACGTTTGATGCCAGAACAATGGGATCGCCGGATCACTACAGTCTTTCGTGTGGTACTGGCTAACCCTCTGACAACACCAGACATTCTGAGTGATGTGCTCAAAGAGCAGAAGCAACTGGCATTAACCAGCCAGCAAAGCTTGCCAAAGATTAACGCAATAACAGCGCGCATTCTTTCTCAAGCCAATCTCAGTCATTAAAACGCACCATAAAAAAACGGACAGTAAACTGTCCGTTTTTTTGTATAAATAGCTATCAGGCTGACTTTACATCATCGCTATCATCAATGCGCTTATGCCCTTCCGTCAGGTGGACAAAATCGATCAGATCATCACCAGTCACTTGAAATGCCTGGCCGAAACCTTTAACAAACAGGCCGTGAGTCGGCTCTAGACGGAATAGTTTGAAATCCTCCAGGCCACTCAGCCCGTCAACAATCTCACCGAAACGCGCTTTTAACGCTGTAACACCCAATTGCCAGCGCTCAGTGTCACGTTCTACCAGTACAACATTGGCTTCGAATGTTAAACGGGTACGCGCATAAATCGTTTTAGAGGTTGCTTCATCTTCGATCATCATCAGAGATACCTGCGGATTTTCCAGCAGATTTCGGGCATGTCGGGCGATTTTCGAAATGAGCACATAGTATCCGTCATCCAACAAAGCAAATGGCGCATAGCTCACATTCGGCTTTCCTTCTGAGTCTACTGTTGCCAACTGCAGTGTCTGACAAGCATCTCTGAACGCCTGAATTTGTGGCTCCAGACGGTTTTGCAGACGTTCTTGTTTCACTTCGCTCATTACACTTCTTCTCCAACAAAAGCCTGTTTCAACGAATTAAATTTCTCAACTTGCTCAGGGATAAGCTGTCGCTTTTCATCCCTGCCAAGGTAAATTTTAAAAATACACTCACCATTGTCTGCCAGAAAACCAATGAAATAACTTTCATTTCCTTGCATAGGTTTACTGACTAAAACCACATCCGACACGCGATCAAGCTTCAGGTGGCCATGCATTTCACCCGCTTTCCCAATCAGATTGTAGTATCCACGCGCTTCTTTACCTTTCGGAAATGGCGCCTTTACTTCAAAGATTGATCCCATAGAGTGAACAATGGTTGTCATCATTCCCCACTCCGGCAGCACCTCTAAAATAGCCTGAGCATGCTCCCCTGCAATATGGGTAACAAGTTCATCCGGTAAGGCCAGGATGATTTCGCCCTCAGTCACACCCAGCTTTTCCGCTATCAGCACTGCGTGCAAATTCGGGTTTTCTTCCAGCATCGCACCAACTTCTGTTTTCAGCGTTGCCAAACTGAATTTCTCAAACACTCACGCTCTCCTTCATCATGCTGCTTGCAAAGTCGGCCCTCATAGCCTGTCAGCCTTATCGGCATGCAGAAGCACAGCAACACACAAAAAATAATGATAATTAATTGTATTTGTAAAAATGATAAGGTGCTCTATGTCCTTTTGCAAATGATAATTGATATTGTTTAGCATTCATGGATAATGACGCGATTAATAATAATTATCACTTGTGATAACAATATCATTTGTGTGATATTGATTTTCATCTGTATTTCATTTGAGATATTTTGTCAGAACTCCATAAGCAATTGATATTTCTTTGATTTATCAAGACTATCTGCAATCACATTGAGGGATTTTCATGAAACGCGCCGTACTGTCTGTTGCTCTTTTCTTCGCTGCCACATCTGCATGGGCAGAAGAACGAATAATCAGTGCAGGTTCCGGCATTACCGAACTCATAGTGGCAATGGGCGCAGAGAGTCAGCTTGTTGGTGTCGATATCACCAGTAAAGCTTATACCGGTAATGGCATTCCAACCCTTGGTTATCACAGACAGCTTTCCGCGGAAAGCATCATCGCGCTGACGCCCGACCGGGTCGTGGGTTCTAAAGAAATGGGGCCTGAAACTACACTCTCTCTGCTTCGCCAGGCGGGTATCTCAGTCGACATCCTTAATTCGGGCGATACCATTAATGATCTGCTCAAGCGTGTCGAGCAAGTAGGTCAACTCACGGGGAAACAGGCCCAGGCAACACAGCTAAACAGCCAGATTCAACAGCAAGTGAAGCGAATTGAATCGCGTCTGGCAGACAAACACACACCTAAACGTATTCTCTTTCTGACCATTCATGCCGGGCGAGCACCTATGGTTGGGGGACGCCACACCACTGCGGATACGGTTATCAGGCTCGCAGGCGGCATGAATCCAGCGGCTACAGCCATTGAATCTTACAAACCCTTATCTGCGGAAGCTATGGTGGAGATGCAACCTGATATCATCCTGCTAAGTACTCATGCCAGCCAGTCGATAGGCGGACTCAACGGTCTGTTAAAAAGCTTACCCTTACTGGCAGCGACACCTGCTGGTCAGAACAATGCGTTATATACCATTGACGGTACTGCCCTGATTGGCGGCTTGAACCTGAAGAGTCTTGAAGAAGCCGAGCGATTGAATCAGGTTCTGTATGGCCAGTAAAACCATGTCTGACCCAAGCATGTCTCATTCAAGGATGCAACGCATCCGTCTGTTGTCATTACTGCGAGTGCCAACGTCAGCCATCATGCCCTCGACATGTCTGTTACTGGCCATTGCGGCATGTTGTTCCATCATTGTCGGACCAATGGCTATCTCGTTCTCCGACATCTGGCAGGTTATTCTGCCGGGGCAGCAGAAAGTGGCTCCCCATATTGAGTTGATTATTCAGCAAGTTCGTTTACCACGCACACTGCTGTGTATTGCCATCGGCGCTGTGCTGGCGCTTTGTGGCGCGGTCATGCAGGGACTGTTCCGAAACCCGCTGGCTGATCCCGGCATTATAGGCGTTGCCGGCGGAGCAAGTTTAGGCGCTGCATTAGCCATAGTCTTGTTCGGCTCACTGGCAGCGTCATTCCCGCTGCTGCTGACCCTTGGAACCGTACCGGTTTTTGCCTTTGCCGGTGGCGCTATCACAACCTGGGTTGTGTACTTTCTCGGTACAGATAAAACCGGCACCTCTGTCACAGTGATGTTGCTTGCTGGCGTGGCGATTGGCGCTTTATCCGGTGCAGCGCTCGGGCTGCTGAATTTCTATGCCGATGATCAGGCACTGCGTGATCTCTCACTGTGGACTATGGGTTCTTTGGCGGGGGCGACCTGGCCAGGTATTGCCCTGTCTTTTGTTACTCTAGCCACCCTGTTCTGCCTGTTCACTCGCCAGGCAAATGCATTAAATGCCCTCTTATTGGGCGAATCTGAGGCTCAGCATTTAGGTGTCAATGTACAAGCATTGAAACGTTTACTGGTTCTATTGTGTGCAGCCGGTGTTGGCGTGGCCGTCTCGCTCTCCGGTGTGATTGGCTTCATTGGACTGATTGTGCCGCACCTTGGCCGCATGTTAACTGGCCCTAACCATAAAACACTGTTGCCCCTTTCCGCACTGCTGGGCGCACTGATCCTGTTGATTGCCGACATGCTAGCCCGCGTTGTCGCCGCGCCCGCCGAGCTGCCGGTAGGTATTATCACAGCCCTTCTGGGCGCGCCATTTTTTATCGTCCTGCTTACAAAACAGCGAGGTCGTTTGCAATGATCCACCACATAATATGTCAACCCAAAAAGCAAGCTGCCAGAAACCTGCCAGTGGCAATATCGGCCGAGAAACTGTCGCTGGCACTGGGCGGTAAAGTGTTGCTCGATAATCTGAGCATTAGTTTTCGCAGTGGTGAGCTGACCGCTTTACTCGGACCTAATGGTGCCGGTAAGAGTACTTTGCTGAAAGTGTTATCGGGGGAAATGCATGCCAAAGGCAATATCTACATCTTTGGTGAGCATCGTAAAAACTGGGATGCCCACCGTCTGGCGCATCATATGGGCGTGCTCCCTCAGCACAGTACGCTGTCTTTTGGTTTTACCGCTCAGGAAGTTGCAGAATTGGGCACTATGCCCTTAAAGCTCAGTCTTAAAGAAAGCCAGCACATAACGCGTCAAAAAATGGCCGATGTGGGTATCAGTCATCTCAGCCAGCGGCTTTATCCTTCACTTTCCGGTGGAGAGAAACAACGTGTCCACTTTGCAAGGGTACTGACGCAACTCAGCGCTGCCGGTGATCAATGTCTATTAATGCTGGATGAACCCACCTCTGCTTTAGATCTTGCCCATCAGCAAACTTGCTTAAGTCTGGCAAAAAAAATGGCAGACAATGGCGCCGCGGTCATTCTTGTTATTCACGACCTGAATCTCGCTGCTGAGTATGCCGATCGTTTGATCTTACTCAACCACGGTAAAATACAAGCAGATGGCGATGCCTGGCACACATTAACAGCGGAACATATCCAATCCGTGTATGGTGCCCCTGTTATCATAGAGACTCACCCGCGCGGGCATTTCCCTGTCGTCCTGTCGGCATAACGCCACAAACCATGAGGCACATTCAACTGTGCCTTCTGCTGATTTTACACCACTAAAATTGCGTACAATTGTTGCATCCTATTATTGACCTCTATCAAGAATCATTCCACTCAACAAGAGAAACGTTGCACTGTGCGTGAGTCTCAGTAAAATGTGATCGCAAGCGATTAACCGATGAAACGAAGCGTAATGGCGGTCAAACTTTTATCCGGTTTACGCTCCCTTGGGCGATAGCCTTCGGGTTCTCTTTTACAGTGCGTTGTGGGTATCTTTTCAAGACATTGTCAGATGGCACAACACCGATAGAACATGATTAACGACCAGGCCTGAGTCATTCATTTCTTGCCGCTTTCTTATGCATAAAGCGGCTTTTTAACGTCTGGCCAACATTAAGACTCAAAGAGGCCCAAAGGGCCTGAAGACTAGAAGAACAACTATGGCAACCATTAAAGATGTTGCACGTATGGCTGGTGTATCGACAACCACAGTTTCACACGTGATCAACAAAACCCGCTTCGTAGCGGAGGCGACACAGAAGAAAGTCCTGACTGCAGTTGAGGAGCTGAATTATGCGCCTAGTGCTGTCGCACGCAGCCTGAAATGCAACACGACCAGTACAATCGGCATGTTGGTGACCAAATCGACCAATCCATTTTTTGCAGAGTTGGTGCATGGTGTCGAGGAATACTGCTATAAGGCAGGATATACGCTGATCCTTTGTAACACTGAAGGTAATCTCCACAAGCAAAAAGATTATCTGCGCATGCTGTCTGAAAAACGCGTCGACGGGCTACTGGTCATGTGCTCTGATCTGGATGATCAGTTGCTGGAACAATTAGAACGACAGCCTGATCTGCCTATGGTGATCATGGACTGGGGTCCGGCCCGCCCCAAAACGGACAATATACAAGATAACGCTGAGCTGGGCGGTTACCTGGCAACCCGCCATTTTATTGACAATGGACACACTAAAATCGGCTGCTTGTCTGGCCAGAAAGATAAATCCACCTGCCGTGAAAGGCTGAAAGGTTTTAATAAAGCGATGCGCGAAGCGGGTCTGACTGTCAATGATAGCTGGATTCTTGAAGGTGATTTCGAATGTGAATCTGCAGTTGTTGCAGCCAATGAATTTATTGCTATGAAAGATCGTCCAACAGCCATTTTTTGTTTCAATGACATTATGGCCATGGCATTAATCAGCACGTTTGAGCAAGCCGGCGTGAGAGTGCCTGAAGATGTTTCTATTATCGGTTATGACAATATAGATCTGGCCCCTTACTTCTCCCCACCCTTGACCACTATCCACCAGCCGAAGCGGCGTTTGGGCAAAACGGCAGTGGGAATCCTGATGGAAAGAGTGAAAAGCAAAAGTCACGATTTCCAGACATTTGAAATCAATCCGGAATTAGTTGTCCGCCATTCTGTAAAACGAATCACGTAAAAAATAAACGATTTTCCTCCATGTGATGTAGCGTGCAGCCGATATTAATTTGACTATCGGCTATTTGCATATGGAATATTACTACGCCATGGGGGAATTAATGAGACAATGCATCGCATTCTGTAAAATTTATACGATTTTTATTGCGATTAGCCTCACAATTTTTTTGTGCGATCCATATCAAATTAGTCTTATTGATATATGATTAAACAGTCACGAACAAGGCAAACCATTTGAAAGAATGGGACGCAAAGCTTCCGGCCTAAAAGTAACTGCTTGATTAGCTTTTACTCATGGTAGCGGGGTTGCCGATGGATGAAGTGAAGATTATAGACTGTTTTTGTCATAGCTATGACAAAGCATTCATAATCTTGTGCATAATTGAATCCTCGCTCCTTTGTTAAGTGACTTCTTTTGTTGAAAATAATTGCCGAGAAAAGAAGCATGGACAAACCATTACTGAAAGATTCAATTCGTTTATTTGAGAAATTTGGTCAAATAAAATCTCGCTCTATGTTTGGCGGGTTTGGCATTTTCGCAGGTGAAACGATGTTCGCTCTAGTTGTTAACAACAAGCTGCATCTGCGCGCTAATGCGAGAAATGAAGAAGCCTTCAAACAAGCAGACCTCAAACCGTACGTCTACCAGAAACGCGGTTTTCCTGTTGTTACGAAGCACTATGCCATTCCGGATAACTGGTGGGAAACCCCTGATGTTATCCTGGAACATGCAGAACGTTCTCTGAATGCTGCCCAGGCGGATAAAGAGAAAAAACTGCAGGCTAGCCCTAATCGCATTAAAGATCTGCCTAACCTGCGTCTGGCCAATGAGCGTATGCTCAAAAAAGCCGGTATCAGTTCTGTTGATCAACTCTTCGAGGTCGGTGCTATTGGTGCTTTCCAAGCGTTGCAGGAATCTCATCACGAGTCATTGAGTCTGGATCTGCTCTGGGCATTGGAAGGTGCAGTCAGTGGTAAACACTGGTCTGTTATTACCCCACAACGCCGAAATGAGCTATTGTCAAAGCTGGAAACATCAGCTTCAAGTGCTCATCATTAAGGTTTCCCCTGTCAGTGTTTCATTACCTGTGATGAACGCTGACGGTTTATAACCTGCTTTCCAGCCCTGACGCTCCGTCAGGGCTGTGTAAAATGAAGACTCAACTCACAAACGCAAGTTACAAGATTATCAGTTAGCTTCCCTTCAGCTCTGTCACCTTTAGAATGTATGTTTTGCCACCACCCAAGGGAGGTTTCATGCGTTCGTCATCGCCGTTTCCGGGTCAGACTGACAACATCTTCAGAGACAAATTCTGTAAATGGCCAAGACTAATGCGTTACCTGGTCTTCATCAGTTTGTTACCTCCGGCCTTTCTTGTCGCACTTGTGCACACTGACGCAGTTAACGTTAACGAGGTGCTGATCCCCAGCATTATTGCTTCTGCGCTCAATATGCTGCTTTTTTTCTGGGGCATCATATTGAAAGTCAAAGCACGTAAACACTGGTACCGAAATTATCATATCGGCAAAACCATGCTCGTTGCACTTCTACCTGTAATAGCAAGCAGTTATTTGTTGCTGGAACAGCACGAACCTAAAACAGCGGCGAACCACCTTGCCCCTCGCAGTGTTCAACTTTCAGTCAATTAACAACAAGAACACACAAATTTGACTGTTTTCTGAAATTTGTCCGGGTATCCGCGGTCGTGTTATTAAATCGCTTTATCCGGAGAGCTTCAGGTGCGCATCACCACAAAACAGCATTATTCGATCTTAATCCGTCCACTGCTCTGGCTGCAGACACGGCACTTTGGCAAACCCCTGAACCCGGCTTTGCTTTGGGGACGCCGCCCCTTCCTCTTTTATCTGGTTGCCAGTTTTTTTGGCTATCTCGACCGAAAGCGATCCCCTGTATCCGATGTGATACGTTCCTTGGTTTGTGTACGTGTTTCACAGTTAAATGACTGCGCATTCTGCATAGATGCCAACGGTATGCGACTGGCGCAGCGGTGCCAGTCTGTAGAAAAAGTACAATCTCTGCCTGATTGGCAGCAAAGCCCGCTGTTCGATACACAAGAAAAAGCTGTCCTTGCATATACAGAAGCCATGACTGTAACAGGCATGAAAGTCACATCAGCAATGATTGATGACCTCAAACAGTGGTATGACGAAGATGCTATCGTTGAGTTAACCGCATTAGTCAGCTTTCAAAACCTGTCTGCGAAATTTAATACTGCGTTAGATGTCCCTTCTCAGGCGTTTTGCACTATTCCTTTAACAAAGGATCATAAACACACTGAGCAAAAACAAGAGCCGTCGAATGGCAATGCAAACCAACAGCAACGCAGATAATCAATGATGAAAAATATGAAAAAACCCTTATTGCTGACATTCATCGTCAGCGCCATCGTGGCCTGGTTCGCTTTCGATCTCGGCGATTATTTCACTCTGGAACAGGCTAAGGTTTACCAGCATTCGTTACAGGCAACCATTACCGCAAACCCTCTGCTCTCCAGCGGACTTTTCTTCCTCATTTATGTTGTCATGACGGCCTTGTCCTTCCCTGGGGCCGCCATCATGACGCTGCTTGGCGCTGCACTGTTCGGTTTCTGGTGGAGCCTGCTTATCGTCTCTTTTGCCAGCTCCATCGGAGCGACACTGGCATTTCTGGCCAGTCGGTTCTTATTGCGAGACTGGGTGCAACGCAAATTTGGCCTGCGTCTGGCCGCGATTAATCGTGGCATAGAAAAAGACGGCGCTTTTTACCTCTTTACGCTGCGTTTAATTCCCGTCGTTCCCTTTTTTCTGGTAAACCTGCTGATGGGCCTGACACCTATGCGCCCGCGTCAGTTTTATTGGGTAAGCCAGTTAGGTATGCTGCCAGGTACCGCTGTCTACCTAAATGCCGGGACACAGCTGGGTGAGATTCAGTCGCTGTCCGGGCTGATTTCTTTGCCTGTTCTGCTGTCCTTGGTTTTGCTGGGTATTTTTCCCTTTATCGCCAAAGCAGTCATGGCCTTCGTCCAACAGCGGAGGGTCTATCAAGGCTGGCAAAAACCTGAGCGTTTTGATCAGAACATGGTTGTGATCGGTGCCGGTGCCGGCGGGCTGGTCAGCGCCTATATTGCCGCAGCCGTCAAAGCCAAAGTCACTCTGATTGAAAAACACCAAATGGGCGGTGACTGCCTGAATACCGGCTGCGTACCGTCTAAGGCGCTGATCCGGGCCGCACATACTCTGCATACTATCACCCGGGCACCGGAGTTCGGGATTCGCAGCCAGCCAGCCCAGGTGGATTTTCCTGCTGTCATGCAACGTATTCACCGTGTTATCAAAGGGATAGAACCGCATGATTCCGTCGAACGTTACTCTGAGCTTGGGGTAAACTGCATTCAGGGCGAAGCGCGTATCCTTTCTCCCTGGGAAGTGGAAGTCAACGGCACACGCATCACGACACGCAACATAGTTATAGCCACCGGTGCCCGACCTGTTGTACCGCCCATCGAGGGTATTGAAAAAGTACGCTATCTGACCTCAGACACCTTGTGGTCCATCACAGAGCAACCCAAAAAGCTGCTTGTGCTGGGTGGCGGCCCGATTGGCTGCGAACTGGCACAGAGTTTTCAGCGCCTGGGCAGCCAGGTCACTCAGGTTGAAATGACAGATCAGCTCTTGGTCCGGGAAGATGCAGACGTGGCAAAGCGGGTTCAGGACAGCCTGATGAAAGACGGCGTAGACATTAAACTGCAACACAAAGCGGTAAAATTTGACGCTGCAACGTCGGATTCCGGCGAAGCCCTTCAGTATGTCATCCTTGAGGATAATCACGGACAGCAGCATCAGGTTGAATTTGATGCGGTCATCCTGGCGTTAGGCCGTGTGGCCAATGTTACAGGTTTTGGCCTGGAAGAACTTGGCATCACGCTGAACGAACGCAAAACCATAGACGTTAACGAATACCTGCAAACCCGCTATCCCAATATTTTCGCCGTCGGAGATGTTGCCGGCCCGTTCCAGTTAACGCATGCCGCCGCACACCAGGCTTGGTATGCGGCTGTAAACAGCCTGTTCGGACAGTTTAAGTCATTCAAAGTGGATTACCGTGTCCTGCCTGCCGTGACTTATACGGCTCCCGAAGTCGCTCGTGTGGGCATTAATGAGAAAGAAGCACAAGCTCAGGGCATAGACGCGGAAACCACTCAGTATGAATTGAATGATTTAGATCGCGCAATTGCTGACGGTGAAGACTATGGTTTTATTAAAGTATTGACCCCAAAAGGGAAAGATACCATCCTCGGTGCCACCATTGTGGGTAACCAGGCCGGAGAACTTCTCGCGGAGTTTACCCTGGCAATGAAACACGGGCTTGGATTGAACAAAATTCTGGGTACGGTTCACCCTTACCCCACTATGAGTGAAGCCAATAAATACACAGCAGGTGTATGGAAAAATGCCAATAAACCGGAACGGGTTTTGGCATTGCTGGAGAGATTTCATCGCTGGCGGCGAGGTGGCGACAACGGCCATCAACAAAAATCACAGAGCGACAATCTGAAAGCTCATCTGCAGGAAAGTAAGGATCAGCAATGAAAATGACATGGATAGCACTTGGGTTGGCAATCGCAGCGGCTATGCCTGCTCTGGCAAATGAAGCACAAACTGAAACCTCGCCCATCGCCGAGATGAGCTGGGATGCGATTGAACAAGAAGCGCGCGGACAGACTGTTTTCTTCAATGCCTGGGGAGGCAGCCAGCCCATCAACAGCTATTTAAGATGGGTTGCCCGCGAAGTAAAGAGTCGTTATGACATTACGCTCAACCATGTCAAAGTGGCCGACATCGCTGAAACCTCACAGCGACTGTTAGCGGAAAAAGCGGCCGGCAAACAAACCGGCGGCAGCGTCGATATGGTTTGGATCAATGGCGAAAACTTCCGCACCATGAAAGCCAATCACTTATTGGATGGCCCGTTTGTCGCCCAGCTACCCAACTGGGAGCTGGTCGATAAACAACTGCCCGTCTATGAAGATTTTACCGAAAGCACAGAAGGTCTCGAAGCCCCCTGGGGGGTAGGACAACTGGTCTTCATCCATGACAGCCAGACATTAAGCAACCCACCCAATAGTTTTGCTGAACTGTTAAGTCTGGCCGTCGCCTTTCCGGGCAAAGTGACCTACCCGCAGCCGCCTGCATTTCATGGCACCAGTTTTTTAAAGGCCGCATTGATTGAGCTGACCAACGCGGCGCCGGCGCTCTATGAGCCCATTGACCCGACAACGGATGAAAAGAAATTCGCTCGCCTCACAGCGCCTCTCTGGAAGTACCTCAATCAGCTCCATGCCGTTGCCTGGCAGCAGGGAAAACGCTTTCCGGCCAGTTCAACGGAAATGATGCAACTGTTAGATGACAGGCAGCTTCTGGTTGCCATCACCTTTAACCCGAATGAGGCCAAAGCAGCGATTGAACGCGGTGATCTGCCTGAGTCAGCCAAGGCATTTGCCTTTGAGCAAGGCGCCCTCTCTAACATTCATTTTCTGGCCATCCCCTGGAATGCCAGCGCGAAAGCAGGTGCCCGGGTTGTGATTAACTTTCTCATGAGCCCTGAAGCGCAACAACGAAAAGCAAATATTCAGATCTGGGGTGATCCTGCCGTGCTGACACCGGAGGCTATGGGAGCCGACCAAGCACAAAGTTTAGAACTGTATCGTGCAATCCCTGAGCCACACCCTAGCTGGCAAACTGCGCTGGAGGCCGCCTGGCAGCAAAAATATGGACACTGAGCGTTTCCTGACACCCTGTAAGTTTATCCCTGACACCCACTAGGCGAACGTTGCAATATGTTGTACTTGATGTTTATTGCCACGCTGTTGATCTGCTGTTTGCCGTTATTACCGGGCCTGTTCGGCATTTTGCTGCCAGCCCTGTCCTGGTTACCCTTTGCTGGCCTGACTCAGCCCGGGCCACAGGCTTTCTACCAGGCATTAGCCTGGCCCGGTTTGTCTGCTTCTGTTCTGCTGACGCTTTCCACTGGCGTCATCAGTACTTTATTGGCATTAGCTTTTACCTTCTTGATCCTGCAGAGATACTGGGGCTCCCGCCGCTGGCAGAGTATAGAATCCTGGCTCTCTCCGATGCTGGCGATTCCGCATGTGGCCTTCGCGATTGGCTTTGCTTTCACCTTTTCATCCACGGGGATCATCACCCGTTTCGTCTCAGCATTGGGCGGCAATCCCGGTCAGTTTTCTCTGCTGCAGGACTCTTACGGCATAGGGCTCACCCTGGCTCTGGCGATCAAAGAGACTCCATTCCTGTTATTAATGAGTATCTCTGTCCTGCAGCAACTGAATGTCGGCCGCTTGCTGGCTGCAGGCAATGGCCTGGGCTATAACCGGGCATCAACATGGATCACTATTATACTGCCGCAATGGCTCCCCAGGATGCGACTGCCGATCTATGCCGTGCTGGCTTATGGCATCTCTGTGGTAGACATGGCCATGATTCTGGGCCCGACCCGTCCTCCCACTTTTGCCGTTCTGGTCTGGCAGTGGTTCAATGAGCCGGATGTCGCTTTGCTGCCCAGAGCCGCTGTCGGCGCATTAATGCTGCTCATGCTGGGCCTTTGCCTGCTTGCTGTGTTTCGCGTGCTGGAATGGCTGATTCTGCGTGGCTTTCAAGGCTGGCAATATGCCGGCCATCGCGAGCAACGATTGCCAGGGCGTTACTTTCACTGGCCGTTAATAGCGGTGCCGCTGCTTGTCATTCCTGTTCTCATGCTCTGGTCCGTGGCGCTGCGCTGGCGGTTTCCTGATCTGTTACCAAGCCGGTTCAGTGTGCAATTCTGGCAACAGGAAACCGCCGTGTTTACCGATCTGGCGTCTACCAGCCTAATGCTGGCCGGTATCAGTACAGCGATTGCGCTTTGTCTGGCCATTGGCTGTCTGGAATACAGGGACAAAACAGGAACCGGTATCCCAGGCTGGCTGATAGCCATGCCCATGGTGTTGCCACAGGTTTCTTTACTGTTCGGTATTCAGGTCACCACTTATATGATCCCCGGCCAGCATCACCTGCTATGGGTGATATGGAGCCATGTGCTTTTTGTGTTTCCCTACCTGTACCTTGCGCTGGATGGCCCATGGCGCAGTTTTGATCGCCGGTATACGCAAACAGCCAGTAGCCTTGGCTTATCGGAGTTCCAGGCCTGGTGGCGGGTCAAGCGTCCTATGCTGATGCCGGCAATTTGTCTGGCACTGGCCGTGGGCTGTAGTGTCAGCCTGGCTCAGTATCTGCCGACACTCAGTCTTGGTGCAGGCCGGGTCAGCACCCTGACCACAGAAGCCGTTGCGCTCGCCAGCGGACAGGACAGAAGAGTCAGTGCGATTTACGGACTGCTGCAGGGACTGGTGCCCTTCATGCTCTTCGCGCTTGCCACTTTCGCAAGCCGTTACTATCAATCGAGAATGACCTCCGGAACATACACAAGGAATGCAAAAGCCAATGTGCTTGTCAGTCAAAAACCTCACTATAAATAATGGACATCAGCGGTTGCTCAGTTCGCTGACGCTGTCGGTTGAGCAGGGACAGGTACTGACGATTATGGGACCCAGCGGCTGTGGGAAGTCGACTCTGTTGGGTGTGATTGCCGGCCATATTCCGCCCGACTGCCTCTATCAGGGCGAGATCAACCTCAATAACAGATTGCTCAATGAACTGGCTCCGGATAAACGGCGCATTGGCCTGCTGTTTCAGGATGATCTGCTATTCCCGCACCTGAATGTGTGGCAGAACCTGGCATTTGGTTTACCGTCCAGTGTGAAAAAGCCTGAACGAAAAACCAGAGCTTATGACACCTTAGCTGCGTTAGGCCTGACAGAACTGGCCTCTCATTGCCCAAGCCAGATTTCTGGCGGACAGCGCGCCAGGATCAGTCTGATGCGTTGTCTGCTGGCAGAGCCGGACGCCATCTTACTGGATGAGCCTTTCAGTAAACTGGACAAAGATCTGCGTATCCAGTTTCGCGACCTGGTGTTTAAGGAGATCCGGCAGCTGAATATCCCAGCGCTGATGGTCACCCATGATCAGGATGACGTGCCACCTGACGGTCAGGTATTGCACTGGCCCGCCGCGCTGAAGGAGGAACAGCCCCATGCTTGATCGCTACGCCATCAAACTCATCAAAGCGCCGGTTAACTGTGTAGGCTTACTGCTGGCGAAAACGCCTTTCACCGCCAATCAAATTACAGTAGCCGGGTTTGGTATTGGGCTGCTGACATTGCCTGCACTCCTCTACCAGCAATATTGGCTGGCACTGTGTTTTATCATTATCAACCGCATATTTGATGGTTTGGATGGCGCTCTGGCCCGGCGCAGGGGCATCACAGACTGTGGTGGTTTTCTGGATATCACACTGGATTTTCTGTTTTATTCTCTTGTGCCCTTTGGCTTCATTCTGGCAGACCCGACACAAAATGCAGTTGCTGGTGCGTTTTTGATCTTCGCCTTTGTCGGCACAGGTTCCAGCTTTCTGGCTTTTGCCATCATGGCGGGTAAGCGCGATATTGATAATCCGGTTTATCAACACAAATCTTTGTTTTACTTGGGAGGTTTGACTGAGGGCACAGAAACTATCGCGTGTTTTGTTCTCTTTTGCCTGTTCCCGGCACATTTTGCGCCCATCGCTTGGATTTTCGGATCACTGTGCTGGGTGACAACCGCAACACGGATCTGGGCTGGCTATCAGACCCTGAAAACACCGGTCGGATAGCACCGGCAGAAACACGTGTCAGCAACAGAAAACGGCGACCCAGGCCTGCCCAGCCGCCGTTTTCAGTCACCAGTCCTCTAGCTGAAGGCCGGTATGCTCTGATTGTGTTTTCCCTGCCGGCTGTGAAATTTATTAATTTCGATATCAATAGCGTTATAGCTGCTGTTCATCAACTCGCCCAGACATGCCGGAGAATCAGGATTCTGACTTTGCAGAAAAGCCGCCAGCAGCTTGACGTCATCAGGTCTGGGGCGATAGCTCAGGTTCGGAAAGGCCTGGTAGATATAATCAATAGCGATTGCCAACATCTCTCTATTCTTTTCTGTCGTTCTGTTCATCGTCAACACAGTATTTTTATTCATCTTCATCGGAAGTAATGGATTTGACGAAGGGCATCCTAAGCGGTCTGAATGAAAGAATTATGACTTGGCGCTGTTTTTAGGATTTTTTTATCCTCTCGCTTGTTTTTCATACCAATATTCGCGTATTCAATCTGTTGTTTTAAACGAACAACATCGACTGAGCGCTTTGAATACTGTGTTTTTTTCTGCTATCGCATCCACTCTCGGTGCAATTGTTCGCTATCTCCCAGGTACTCCAGCAGCCAGCTCAGGGCGGGGTTAAGGCTGGCTTTGTTCCATGCCAGACAGCAGGGACTGACCGGCGGGGCATGAGGGAGCGTGCGGGCCACCAGCTTGCCTCTTTTCAACTTGGGGGCGGCCATATGTTCCGGCACAACGCCTATGCCCAGCCCGGCTTCAAGACACTGAAACGCGCTGGACCAGTCCGGCACCATAATGCGGCGCTGATTATTCATTAGCCAGGTTGTGCGCTTAGGTAATGTACGTGAGGTATCTTCAAGACAGATAGCGGGATACTTTGCCAGTTCTGAGTCTGGCAGAGGCAGCGGACTTTCCGTCAACGGATGATCCGGCGCCATCACAAACACCCAGTGCAGGTTTCCCATATCGGTGTAATCGAAATCCCCGCTGACCGGAATGGCCGCCGTCGCCCCAATCACCAGATCTGCCCGGCCGTCTGCCAGGGCGTCCCACACCCCGTTATAGACCTCCATCGTCAGATGCAGCTCAACATCCGGGAACGCCTGATAAAAATCTCGTACCATAGTGCTGACACGGCTTTGTCTGACCACAGTGTCCAGTGCCACCGACACATTTTCAGCCCAGCCATTGGCAACACGTTGTGTCTGCAACTTAATGTGCTCCATTTGCTTGAGCAGCTGTCTGGCTTCTTCAACAAAGTACTGGCCTGCAGGAGTCAGGCTGACCTGCCGGTGATGACGCTCAAATAAGGTTACAGACAATTTATCCTCGATTGTCCTGACCGTGTAGCTGATTGCGCTGGGCACTTTGTGCAACTCTTCTGCTGCTGAGGAAAAGCTGCCCCGCCTCGCAACAACATCAATTACTTGCAAATCATTGAAAGAAAACATATATCCTGCTACTTAATTACGCGTGATGTTGAATCAAATTTTTTGATAGCAATGTTGAAATTTTAGCGTTTCACAGCACAAATCACCACGCTTACAATCTGATCACTGAAAAAACTTCTGGTTTCAATAAAATGACGACAAAACCAACTACCGTTACGCTTGCCTGGTTTGCATTACTTAGCATGCTCGGCTTTCTGGCCACCGACATGTATCTGCCTGCTTTCACCGCCATGCAGGCCGACCTGAATACCTCATCCAGCCTGATTGGCATGACACTCGGCCTTTTTCTGTTAGGCATGGCCATTGGTCAGCTTATCTATGGCCCTCTCTCTGACCGCTTAGGCAGAAAAAAAGTATTGCTGGGTGCTATGTTGTTGTTCAGCCTCGCCACCCTGGGTTGTGCAATGGCACCGAATGTGGAAACCCTGCTGGCATTCCGTTTTCTTCAGGCGCTGGGTGCGTGCAGTGCCACCGTGCTCTGGCAGGCTATTGTCATTGACAGGTATGAAGGAAAGCTTGCCGAAAAAGTGTTCGCAACTATCATGCCTTTGGTCGCCCTTTCACCGGCCCTTGCGCCTTTAGTTGGCGCAGCGATTCAGTCACATTTTGGCTGGCGTGCTATCTTCCTGAGCCTGATTGCCTTAGGTGCCGTGTTAGCACTGATGACGACCATGCAGCCTGAAAGTGCCAAGGGTGAAAAAAAGCAGGGCAACGTCTTGTCAGAACTGGCAATTAACTATACAAGCCTGCTCAAGTCAAAAAAATTCATGGGTAACATGCTCATTTTTGCAGCCTGCTCTGCTGCTTTTTTCGCCTACCTGACAGGGTCACCGTTTATCATGTCTGCTATGGGCTACTCAAGCGAAGATATCGGCTTAAGTTATGTGCCGCAGACTATTGCCTTTTTGATTGGCGGCTATGGCTGCCGGGCACTGCTAAACCGCATGGAAGGTAAAAAGCTGCTGCCTTGGCTGCTGAAACTGTTCATCGGCAGTGCGCTGGTCATACTGTTGATCACTGTGCAGCATAAACCAGACACCATTTGGCCCGTTTTACTGCCTTTCTGTTTTATTGCAGTTGCTAACGGTGCGATATACCCCATTGTGATCAGTAAAGCCCTGGAAGACTTCAAGCACTGCAGCGCAACCGCGGCCGGGGTGATGAATTTCCTGCAAACATTAGGTTGTTTTGCGGCCAGTTCACTGGTTGCAGCTTTTGCCGATAAAGGATTGAGCATTGTTGCCTTTAGCATTGCCGGCACCTGTGTCTTCGTTCTGATCGGGTTCGCTTTTGTTGTCAGCAGCCAGCGCCAGCAACTGATTGAGGCACAATCCACTCCAAACTGATCATTTTCTTTCTATCACGGTTCTTCAATTGCAGGCAGCCCCTGATGCTGCCTGCATTTTTCATATTCAAAAATATTGTCTATTGTTCATCGATAAGCCAAAAAATTCCTAATACGCATGAAATGCGTGTTATGCATGCCCAGAAAACCGTCACTATACTGTTCTCTTAGGGACTCTGCTCTATCATGGATGATGGATGATATATGAAGAGAAATGTGATTCATTCGAAAATGCTGCTGTTCTTTTTGCTGCTTTTTATCTTTTTGCTGTGTCTTTTTTTTCTTAATGGCAGTCCTAGCGCTAACCCAGAGAGACGGGGACATCCTATTACACACGCCTCTTCACGGCTTGATAACCACACATTATTGTCTGACGGGTATCAATTTCTGGCAGAAGAATGGGAAAACGCCAGCACACTTCACTCAATACTGAACCAGCTCAGTGTGAATCAGTTTATCTTTAACAATCTGTATTCACGGGAGAAACTTGAAAAATTCACGCTGTTTTCACTGATCTCTTTCGGCTTTCTTCTCGGCTGTCTGGTACTGGCCTGGCACCTGCATAAAATGCTTCGCCATGAAAAACGCCTGAAAGGCGAGTTACACGACATGGTCAAAAAGTTCAGCCATGTACTGAAACATGCTCCGGACGGCATGGTTCTGCTCAAGCAGGACAACACTGTACTCAATATCAATCAGTCCGCTTGCCAGATTTTGAACACCTCAGAACAACAGGCTTCACACCAAGAGATTACCGCTTTGGTTAACGATCCCGAAGCCAGTAACAAGCTGGCTGGATTACTCAGTCAGGTACACGGCAAGATGAATCAGGGTGATAACCAGCCCGTCAGTCAACAAATCACCATCAACACTACGTCTGTACAACACCTTGAAATCATTGCGAGCGAAACCGCTTACAATGACGGTAATGAGATTTTGTTAAATATCAGGGATGTCACTGTATGGGTTGATCGTGAAGAAAAACTGAAAAGCTTGTCCCGCGCCCTGGAGCAAAGTGACGACTCTATCATCATCACCAACGAAAAAGGGATCATCGAGTATGTAAACCACAGCTTTGAAAAATATAACGAGCTCGATGCCAACGAGCTGATCGGCAGTGATGCCGCGCACCTGATTCTTACCGCTCTGCAAAATCCTGCAGAACTGGCAAAATTGCAGCAACAGCTGGTCAAAGGCCAGACAATCAACCGCATCATCTCGCACCGCAAGAAAGATAACAGTCTGGTGTATATGGAAAAACGCATTTCTCCTATTCGCAATAACCTGGGGAAAATCAGCCATTACATCACAACAGGGAAAGATATTACCGACAGAGTGCTGTTTGAAAGCAAACTCAAACAATTAGCGCACTTTGACATACTCACCCAACTGCCAAACCGATTGATGCTGCAGCAGCAGATCGATCACCTGCTCCAGCAATCGCCCTGCCCTGTCATTGGCCTGCTCACCCTCAACCTGGATCGCTTTAAGCAAATCAACGATTCTCTGGGCCACGACACCGGCGATCAGGTGCTGCTAGCCGTCAGCGAACGTCTGCAGACTATTTTGCGTGAAAATGACATGCTGGCGAGATTAGGCAGTGATGAATTTGCCATCCTGGTAGCATCAGATAACCGGCTGCCCGCTCTTGAACACCTGGCCGAGCGTATCCTTCGTCATCTCAGCGAGCCGATGACACTGGGCAGTAAAGAAGTGGTGGTCGGTGCCAGTATTGGTATCACCTACAGTGACAGCATCCATTCGACCAGCGAAACCCTGCTCAGGCAGGCAGACATTGCGCTGTATAAAGCCAAAGACAACAAACAACAGCAACAATACCGGGTTTATAACCGGCAAATGGGTGCCAACAGTGTCAAACGTTTGGAAATGGAAGCTCAACTGAGGCAAAGCTGCGGCACTGATCGCTATCAGTATTACTATCAGGGCCGGTTTGACTCACGGACCCGTCAGCTTTGCGGAGCGGAAGCGCTGCTACGCTGGGTCGATGATGACAACCGCATCCAGTCACCCACTGAGTTCATCCCTATTCTGGAAACCACAGGTCTGATTATTGAGGTTGGTGAGCATTTGATTCAACAGGCTTGCAAACAATTACGCCAGTGGCAGTTACAAGGCCACTGGCTGCATTTTGCCCTGAATATTTCAGCCCGGCAGTTGCTGAATTCCGATATTGTCAGTACTGTCAGCAAAGCGATACAGAATAGCCAGTGCGACCCTAGTTTTTTAGAGCTGGAAATCACAGAGAGTGTCGTCATGTCTGACGTTAAGCTGGCATTGAATAAGTTACGTCAGATCAACGCGCTGGGAGTCAGAATTGCCATTGATGATTTTGGTACCGGCTATTCCTCCCTGGCCTACCTCAGTCGGTTTCCGATTCAGATACTCAAAGTCGATCGCGAGTTTGTCCGTGATTTACCCCTCAATAAAGAATCTGTCACCATCACTAACGCTATCGTTGAGTTGGCCCATAATCTAAATATCAGCGTGGTGGCAGAAGGTGTAGAAACCAAAGGACAGGCAGATTTCCTGGCAAGCATAGGTGTAGAAGAATTTCAGGGATTTCTGTACTGTAAGCCACTGCCGCTATCAGATTTTGAAACAAGGTTTTTGCTGCCAGTTCAGAATACGAAAGAACATTCTACCTACTGAGTCAGATTACCTCAGTTTGTAAACTTTCACTTCTGCCAAGAGCCAATTACAATACGCTCAGTATGGGCGAGGATAGAAACATGGATTTTAGCGATTATCTGGAAACGGTGCTTAAGCAACGTCAGCAACAGGCCAATAAACCGGTCCAAAATAAGCAGCAACCTGTCTGGCTGCAACAGCGTATGGAAGACAAAACCAGCCAAAGTACGGCACGTGATGCAATAGCCAAAGCCCAGGAGGATGCCTCTGTTCGAGCCGAACAGGAAACCAAAGCCCCTCATGTCAGAATTAATGGCCGCTACATGTCACAGGAAGAAGCACAGGCTAAAGCAAAATTGCAAACTCAGGCAGCGCCTGCTAATGCCGACAGAATTGCCTATATTGAATCGCTCAAAAAAACACTACGTGCCAAAAAGTATCAATAATCACCCGCCTGCCCGCCTGCTTCCCGTCGAGATGTGACAACGTCACTATAGCTTTTGTGCCTTTCATCTGATTTTCAGCCTCAGTGGGGTTGAAAATAACCTCATTCGACTATGCTTAAACGAGTAAACATTTTTAACTGCAAGGGATGCGCTGACCAGCAGTAATCTCTGACCAATAAGCAAATAGTTGAACGTTTATAAAAACAATGACGAAAAAGCAGGGCTTTCATTCACTAAAATTTATGGAGTGACAGACATGTTAGGTGAAAATCACGCACTCTTCATTGAGTTCCCCGAAATGCAGGACAAAATCACAGAGTTGAAGACCTGCGACGAAAGCTTTAAGGCCATGTCAGACCGATATCACCAGCTTGACCATAGAATACGGGGATTGGAATGCAGCAACATTCCCACCGAAGATCACCACTTCACCCAACTGAAAATGGAGCGTTTGCAGCTTAAAGACAAAATTTACAACATACTCATGAACTGAGGTTGTCAGCTTTTCCCTGGCTCCACCCTCTGCTATCCAGGGGGTGGAGAACCTTCCCCGCCAAACACCATCATCACCTGCCTCAAGCAAGCTATTTGTAACAAAACATTGCTGTCCGGTATTTTAATAACATTTATTGATAGAATCCGCGCCCTCAACAACAAATACATCTTTTTTTGATTGCTACCAAGAAAAGTTTAGTAAAGCAGTTGCCGTTCCGGCATTTAGAGAGACCTATGAAAACATTTGATCGCGCCAAGCAAATCCTGCTGGCAGGGTTCTGTATTAACTTGTGTATGGGCATTTTGTATGCCTGGAGTGTATTTAAGAAAGCCTTAGTGGTAGATCTTGGCTGGTCAAACGCCGATGCGTCCCTGCCCTATACCGTTGCTATCATTACCTTTTCTCTCTCATTGTTACTAGCCGGTATTCTTCAGGACAAAATCGGTCCGCGTAAGGTCTTGCTGCTCGGCACGACCATGGTTGGCCTGGGTATGATTGTATCCAGCTTTGCCACCACACCACTGCTGCTGGTGCTGACTTTCGGGGTATTGACAGGTTGCGGTATTGGCTTCGGCTATGCCTGTTTAAGCCCTTCAGCAATGAAATGGTTCCACCCTTCGAAGAAAGGCATGGTAAACGGACTGATCGCGGCCGGTTTTGGCCTGGCTGCTGTGTATCTGGCGCCGCTGACATCATCCCTGATTGCCGATTACGGTATTAATCAGAGCTTTCTGATCCTCGGCATCGCTGTACTGCTGGTCGCTGTCCCTCTGGCATGCACTATCAACAACCCACCGGAAGGCTACCAGCCGGAGGCGCCATCTGCCATCGCGGCCTCTGCCAATCCGGCACCAGCTGTTAACATGACCTGGCGCAGCATGGTGAAAACACCCCAGTTTTACTCCTTGTGGGTGATGTACGCCTTTGCCTCCGCGGCAGGCTTGATGATTATCGGCAATATTACTTCTATTGCAGCGACTCAGGCCGATCTCTCTGACGCGGCGTTTCTGGTGGTGATTCTGGCTGTGTTCAACTCAGGTGGCCGTATCGCTGCCGGTATACTGTCAGACAAAATCGGCGGCGTTAAAACGCTGATGATTGCCTTTATCATGCAAGCCATCAACATGGTGATGTTCGCCACCTTCGACAACGAGTTCAGCCTGATTGTCGGTGCTGCCGTTGCCGGGGTTGGCTACGGTACTCTGCTTGCCGTTTTCCCATCGATCACAGCCGATTTTTATGGCCTGAAGAATTACGGTGCTAACTATGGTGTTCTATACACTGCGTGGGGTGTCAGTGGCTTCATTGGCCCAGTGGTAGCCGCCGTAGCAGTCGATATGACCGGCACCTACACGCTGGCCTATTCTGTGTGTTCTGGCATGCTGGCAGTCGCGGTTCTGTTGTCATTCATCACCAAGCCTGTCACCGCACAAGTAGCTAAAGAGAAGCTAGCGACAGCCGCATAACTGTACGCCTGACTCTTACTGAAAAGCACAGCCAGCCGGCTGTGCTTTTTTATTGTCACTTTTTCAGAAAGAGAAACGGGACAGACAAAAAAAACCCGGTTCCAAAGGGACCGGGCAAACAAATAGTGGTGAAAATGTTCCTGATGGGAACAGGATATGCGCTATTAGCGTACCGCTATGGAAGACTGTGCGATTGGCTTAACAACATTCTTCACGGGTACTCAGGTAGCAAATAGTTAAGGCGTCCAATTTTTGGTTTGATTAAGCATTTTTTCAATCAAATCACTGAAGTCGCGTATTCGAGTGATGAATCGATTGAGACAACCAAATTCAAATATTTCCTCTTTACAATCTGTACCATCCTCATTGATCCCACCATCATGCTGGCATACGCCACCGCTGGATTCCAGAATCGTCAACTCGGGCGCTTTTCTGCTCTGAATTCAATCTGTTTATATTGGAAAACAACACTGGTTTTTCACGTTCCGCAGCATAGGCTCACGCCTGCCAACAGGTGTGAAAACAGAATCAAAGTTGTGAGACTCATCTAACCGAAAACTAACGAACTAGTTCGCTAGTTTGATTTGCTTTCATAGTAGGGATATCATCGTTTTCGCGTTAAGTCGATATGCATCTATACACTATGCATTTGAATTATTAGGTATTGAATCAATATGATGCCTGACAATGCATCAAATGATTCAAATTCACTTGGAGTATTCTTCCACCATGGTCAGTACATTACTTCTATATTGCATCGCTTCATTTACCGTGACCGTCATTCCGGGGCCGACCATGCTGTTATCTCTATCGAACGGTGTGAGTAAAAATAAGAAAATTGTACTTTATGGCATTTTAGGGGCTGCTATCTCTGACGCAATTTTGATCAGTGCTGCCGGGCTGGGACTGGGGGCATTAATGGCGGCTTCTGAAACCCTCTTTCTGACCGTCAAATATTGTGGCGTGGCTTACCTGCTGTGGCTGGCATACCAGTTGTGGCGCAGTACACCTTCAGCCGGCGCATTAACAGCAGACAAACTCAAAAGCACACAAGTGCACAGCCCAGCAGCAGCGTTCCGGCGCAGCCTGTTCGCAGCCCTGTCAAATCCAAAGGGGCTCCTGTTCTTCGGCGCCTTTCTGCCTCAGTTTCTGGATTTAACAGCGCCGGTTTTCATGCAATACGTGCTCTTCGCGGTGGCTACCATCGTGATTGATGTCGCTGTGATGCTGGTTTACGCAACGGCAGGTTTTCAGGCAGCAAAGTATTTATCGGTCAGTCGCCTGAAATCGCTCAACAAGACCTGTGCTACCGTGCTGGTCGCGATGGCGTCGGGGTTAGCATTCTATAAAGAAGCGGCCTGAGAGTTTTTCACTTCAAAAACAATCACCAACGCCATAGGCGGTGGTTTAGGGGTGACAAAGAAAAGCGCCCGCGGGCGCTTGTTATATGGATGGACGTTTGTATCTGGCATTGATCAAATCTTCAATGAGCTTTTGATCTTTTCTGGCCTGCTCATAACGTTGTTTAGCTTGCCAGCGCTCCATCACGGTTTCCAAGCCTTTTACCTTTACCTGACTTTGCTCCAGCGCCTTTTTCGTGCGCTGACTTTCTGCGTGCATCAGCGCCATTTCGTGCTGCTGATGGGAAATCAGGCGGCTGAGCATAGTATTGACCTGAGTGGTGTTCTGCAGCGCCAATGCGTTCAACCCGGCGCTTCCTTCTTGCTGACAGCCCGATTTCAGCCCGGCCAGCGCCTGTAGTTGCTGGGCAAAAAAGCCGACCTGATCTTGCTGACGTGCAAAGTGCTGTCCGTGACGATCACGCTGCTGCTCAGCAATCTGCTGAAGCTGACTCACAGCTTTCAGTCTGCCCTTCATCACACCGTCTCCTAACCTTACTGCGTTTGTGTAAATAACTCAGCAAGCCGAACCAGCGACTGTTGGTAGTCAGTCACTTCATCAACCTGCTGAACCAGAAAATCTTTGAGTTGCGGAAACACCTGGACAGACAGATCCAGTTCGGCATCTTGTCCGGGCTGATACCCGCCTAAAGGCAACAGCTCTTTGACTTGCAAGTAGTTGGCATTGAGCTGCCTGAAACGGTTTGCCACTGTGACATGAGAGTTTTCGGTACAGCTGCTCATACAGCGGCTGATAGAGGCATTAATATCTATCGCCGGATAATGCCCCTGCTCTGCCAGCGTACGGGATAACACCACATGACCATCAAGAATGGCACGGGCAGAGTCCACCACAGGATCCTGCTGATCATCGCCATCCGCCAGTACGGTGTAAATTGCCGTCAGGCTGCCATCCGGGTGCTCACCGTTACCGGCACGCTCAAGCAACTGAGGCAATTGGCTGAACACTGAAGGCGGATAACCACGAGAAGCAGGCGGCTCACCCAGGGACAAGGCAATTTCACGCTGCGCCATGGCGTAACGTGTTAAAGAGTCCATCAGCAGCAGGACATCTTTGCCTTTATCGCGATAATATTCCGCTACGCGGTGACACAGTTTAGTGGCACGCAGGCGCATTAAAGGGGATTCATCGGCCGGCGCCGCTATCACCACAGCCCGCTTCATACCCTCTGCACCGAGATTGCGCTGTATGAATTCCCGGACTTCCCGGCCACGCTCACCAATCAGACCCACGACAACAATATCGGCTTTGGTGTTTTTGGTGATCATGCCCATCAGGACACTCTTACCCACGCCACTGCCTGCCATGAGTCCGATCCGCTGGCCTTTGCCCAGAGTCAGTAATCCGTTGATTGCACGTATACCCACATCCAGCGGTGTATCAACCAGGCGACGCTTTAACGGATTGATCGGTGAAGGGTTCAGCGACACTTTCTCTCCGCCTTTTAGCGGGCCAAGATCGTCAAATGGCTCGCCAAGACCGTTAACGACCCTGCCAAGCCAGTGATCACCGAGCGCGACTGTACTGTCGCCGTCCAGCGGGACGACCCTCGCTCCGGCGTACAGCCCGCCTAACTGCCTCACGGGCATCAAATACGCCACGTCGCGGTCAAAGCCCACCACCTGGGCTTCAATGGCTTCACCATCATCCGTTTCAACCAGACAGCGCTGTTCCAGTCTGAACTTACAGCCAACGGCCTGAAGCATCAGGCCGTTGACTTTGACCAACCGCCCGGTGACCCGGGCAATCGGAATGGATGACATGGAGGCGATAGCATCATTCAAACGATCATGAAATGCACCGTCACTCACTGATACTCTCCGCCGTTTCTGCTGTTGCGGTATGGCTGGCTTCAGCCGCCGGATTCTCCAGCAAGTGCTCGCGCAGCGTTTCCATACAGGCTTCCAGTCTGGCATCACTGCTGGCATCGGCTTCTGCTTGATCCGTTACCAGCTGAACACCGCCGACAGGCATTTCTTTGTTCGCGACCAGTTTCCAGCTCGGGTGCAGGGTGGGACTGAGATTGGTAATACGCTCAAGATCCTGCGGATTAAGATTGATCACCACCTTGTCGCTGTTACCCGGCATGCTGTCTAAGGTTTCTTCCACCAGCGCCAGAATTTGCTGCGGCATCAGTGTCAGCTCTGCACGAATAACCTGCTGGGCAACTTTCTGCACCAGGGAACAAATCTGCTCGCGCTGAGCATGTTCCCGCTCATCCTGCCATTGCTGAATATGCGCCTGCAGTGCCTGTACCGGCGCAATGGCAGATTCATATTTTTCGCGGCCCTGGCTTTCGCCTTTGCTGTATCCCTGCTGAAAACCGTCTTGCTGACCTAAGGTAAAGCCTTGCTGGCGACCCTGCTCAACACCCTGACGCAGGCCTTCTTCATGGCCCCGCTGCAAGCCTTGCTGAAACCCTTCTTCCAGCTGTTTTTGCAAAGCTGCCTGGTGTTCCTTGGTATTGAACTCCGCCTGGGCGACATAATTGTCTGCATCCTGTGCACCACTTTCGTGCTGTACAACAGGCTTCACCATGGGCGGAAAGCGGTGTGAGCGGTATTCACCAGGATTCAGCTGCATCACTTTTACTGAACGCATCACTTACTCCACTGTTTGTTCCTGATACAGGCTCAGTTCGATCTCACCGGCATCGGCCAGTTCACGAACCACTTGCATAATATCCTGGCGGGCTTTCTCAACCCGGGATAATGGCATCGCACCACGCATGGCCATTTCATCATCCAGCGAGTTGGCCATACGCTGTGGCATGGACTGTTTGATTGCCACTTGCAGCTTGAGCTCTGCCCCTTTCAGCGCGGTTGCCCACAAGTCGAGCGGAATTTCCTGGATCAAGCGATCCATCGTTGCTTCACGCTGACGGGAAAGGATAACGAAGTCGAACATATTTTCTTCGATTTCGCTGACCACTTTTTCGTCATGCAGTTTCAGCATTTCCATCAGCTGAGCACGATCACCCTCAAAGCGGTTAATAATGTCGGCAGCCTGCTTGGCACCCAGCACCGATGCGCCCTGACCGCCCGAAACCTGCTGGATACAGCGGTCGATCAACAGATGCAGATCTTTGGCGATCTCATGGTCGATTTCACTCAGACGGGCGACGCGGTAAATCAGTTCATCATGCTGCTCTGACGGCAGTTTCGCCAGCACCTGAGACGAGGTTTCCGGCGGCAGATAAGCCAGGAAAATCGCCTGCATCTGCGGGTGCTCCTGACTGATAAATTTTGCAATAACGTCAGTATCAACCCACTGCAGGCGCTGCATGTTATTTCGCAGCTCATCGCCATAAATACTGTTCAGTACACCTTTGGCAAGATCATTGCCCAGGGCTTTCGACAGTGTGTTCGACAGATAATCTTTCGACGCGCCGCGAATACCACTGTGGTCGCGAAAATCATCGAAAAACCGCTGAATCACGACCTTGGCGTTCTCACTTTTGATGCCAGTGAGTTTCGCCATGGATCGGGTGACGCGTTGTACTTCATCGCGGGAGAAATAACGCAGAACCTGAGCGGCTGCATCCTCTCCCATGCCCAGCAAAACCAGCGCTGTTTTATCCACGCTGCTTAAGGTTTGCATGTCTGCCGGATTAGTTGTCTCGGTTGTGCTCATTTCCATTTACCCATTGTTTGAGGACTTCAGCAACGCGCTGCGGTTCTTCGCTGGCAATTAATGTCAGATGTTTCAGTTGGATGTGCAAAGGCGAACCTGAAGGCGGCAACATCATCTCAGCATCTGCATCCAGTCCGTTGGTGGTATTGCTCAGGCCTCTGTCGGACAGACGTCGATTGAGTTCATTCTCCTGCGCCTGCTCATCGAGCTCTTTGCTCAGAATGTTGTCTGGCAAAGTGGCAATGTCCATTTCCTGGCGTGCTTTGTCCACACCGGTCAGGTGACGAATCAGAGGACGCAGAACAAAGAAGATCATCGCCAGTCCCAGCAAGCCGCCAATGATGTAACGCAACGGCTGCTGTAATGCTGTATCCTGCCACCACGGCATAGGGGCAACAGGTTCAATGTTGACCGGGGTAAAGTTGAAGCTCATCAGGCTCAGGCTGTCGCCACGCTCGGCATTCAGGCCGACCGCTTCAGAGATCATCTGGCTGATTTCGGCTTTCTGTGCCTCATCCCAGACGGCACCGTCCGGCGCAACAGCATTGTTCAGCAACACAGACACATTCAGTTTCTTAATTTGCCCCTGCTGGTACTGGGTATGCCTGACACTGCTGCCTAATGCAAACTGACGATTCACTTCAGAGCGCTCACTGGTGTTCTTCGGTGCCTCACCTTCACCTTCTTCTTCAACCGTTGGTGGCTGATTGCTCAGTGAACCCGGCACCCCTAAGGCAATTTTATCGGTTGAGTTGTTCTCAATGCTGTGTTCTGAACGGACAACCGGATTGTCATCCACCATTTCACGGGTTTCTTCAATGCGGCTGAAATCCAGATCGGCCGCCACCTGCACCCGGAAGTTGCTCGGGCCGAGAACCGGAGTCAGCATGTCAGAAGCACGCTGAATGACCTGCTTCTCCAGATTCTTTTGATACTCCAGATATTTGGTATTCATTCGGCCGGACGTTTCCGAGCCGATATCGGCGCTCAGTAAACGACCGAACTGATCCACCACTGAAACGTGTTCAGCCGTCATGCCGGTGACACTGCCCGACACCAGATTCACAATCGCTTCCACCTGTTCAGGTTTGAGATCTTCACCCGGCTTAAGCTCCACCATGACAGAGGCCGTGGTCTTCTCCGTGTTCTGGCGCACAAACAGAGTCTGGCGTGGAATCGCCAGGTGCACACGGGCGTTATTGACGACATTAAGTGAAATAATGGTACGGGCCAGTTCCCCTTCCAGACCATGACGGTAACGTGCCGTTTCCATAAACTGGCTGGTACCCAAAGCAGAATCAGTCTGAAGTGTTTCCAGACCGGTCGGCAGTTTGGCTTTCACCCCTTTGGCGGCCAGTAACATACGGACCTCAGCAACTCGGCCGTCTTCTACCAGCACCTGACCATTGGTTTCCTGTAAGCGGTATGGAATGCCTTCCGCTTCCAGTACAGAGATAATCTCGCTGGTATCAAAGCGCTCCTGCTGACTGTAAAGCGGGCGATAGCTTTGTGTCGACGTCCAGAGTGCAACCACTATGATAGCGGCAACCACAGCCGCCAGCGCAGCAGACAAAACAAGATTACGCTGGCTGCTGTACCAGGCGCGTTTAGCCCGATCCAGCAGAGAATGATCAGAACGGTTGGCAGCAGTCAGTTCCGCTGCCGCTGCTTGAGTAATCATGGTCATAATTTACACCGGCATCTTCATTACATCTTCAAACGCACCGACCACCTTGTTTCTTACCTGCATCAAGGCAGAAAAAGACAAACTGGCCTTCTGGCTGGCAATCATCGCGCCAACCAGATCATCACTTTTCCCGGTTTCAACCGCCGTCATCTTCGCACTTGCAGCGGCCTGATGGCCGTTTACCAGGTCAAGCACTTGTGTCATGGCAGAAGAAAAAGCAAGTGGTTTAACCTGTTGGTCTAATGGATTGGCTTTCACAGCAATGTTCTGCTCAGCCTGAGCTTGCATGAGCTGCATTTTATCCAGCATTAATTGCTGGGCGGTGGTCGTCTGCGTCAAATTCGTCGCAAGCATACTTGTGTCTCCTGATCGTTAGGCTGCTGAGCCAATTTGTGAAATATCAATGCCTTGCTCACGCATTGCCGCCAATTTGTAACGTAAAGCCCTTGTCGTCACACCCAGTGCTTTTGCCGTGAGTGTTCTGTTACCCTCATGCTGTTTAAGCACGTCCAGCACATACTGATATTCGGCCTGTTTCTTCGCACCAATATGGCCCTGTTCTGTTCCTGCGCTGCCCGCTGATGCTGGCATATATTCAGGTTTAATCGCCTGAATTTTGCTGCTGTCTACCGGCAGCATGAGATCCTGGGAGGTCACGAAATCGCCGTGCCTCATTACCAATGCGCGCTGGATAATGTTTTCCAGCTCGCGGATGTTGCCCGGCCAGTGGTACTGCATCATCATCTGCTGGGCATCCGCGGATAGCTGGCAGGCACTGCCTTGCTGATACTTACCGATGAAATAATCGGCCAGCGGAAGAATATCCTCAGGACGCTCGCGAAGCGGTGGCCAGTGCAGAGGTAACACATCCAGGCGGTAATAAAGATCTTCCCGGAACACCCCTTCCTGTACCGCGACACGAAGATCTTTATTGGTGGCGGCTATCACCCGGATATCGAGCTTGATGGTTTTATGGCTGCCCACACGCTCGACTTCGCGCTCTTGCAGCACACGTAATAACTTGGCTTGCAGCGCCGGCGACATTTCGGCAATTTCATCCAGCAAAATGGTGCCGCCGTTTGCTTCTTCGAACTTGCCGCTCTGGCTGCCGGTTGCCCCGGTAAAGGCCCCTTTTACATGGCCGAATAAGACAGCTTCAAGCATGGATTCCGGGATAGCAGCACAGTTCACCGCGACAAACGGCATCTTGCTGCGTGGTGACTGCTGATGAACATAGCGCGCCAGCACTTCTTTACCTGTTCCTGATTCGCCGGTGATCAGCACACTGGCATGCGTACAGGCCGCACGGTGGGCCAATTGCAAAATCTGCTTACTGCGCCAGGATTGCGCCACTATGTCAGACATGGGCTTTTGCAGCGCTTCAACCCGGGCAATCAGGCTTAACAGCTGACTGGGTTCGAACGGTTTTAACAAATAATCCGTTGCACCGGCTTTCATCGCTTCCGCCGCCAGCAAGCCTTCGTGCTGATCGACAATCGCAATGGCAATCCGGCGCTGCTGTGTGTCCGCCACTGTCTGGCTGTAGCGAACCCATTCGGTCAGTGACATATCCGGCAGCGAGGAGCTGACCAGAGTGATCGCCGCCTGGCGTGACTGCAAGCCGGCTTTGCCGGATGTCAGATAATCCACCTGATAGCCCGCCTGCTCCAGCACCTGAATCACTTGCTGAGCCTGCTGCCTGTCCGGTTCAATGAACTGAATTGTCTTCGTAATCATTACTGAACCCTGCTTTCATCATTGTTGCCAGCACGCATAACACGCACTGTTACCCGACGATTTAACGCTTTCCCTTTCGCCGTTTCGTTATGGGCGATCGGATAGCGGGAACCATGTGCCCTGATTTGAATCAAGCTGTCTTTTACGCCGGCTTCCCGGAGAAAACTGGCCACATCATCGGCACGGACTTTAGACACCTGCACATTGCCCAGCCTTGAGCCCACATTATCTGAGTGACCATCAATCAACACCTGATTGACTGACGTATCAAGACGAATGTATTCAGCCAGATTTGACAGCGTTGCTTTTTGCTCAGTGGAAACTGTGCGTTGTCCCAAATCAAACTGAAACACCAGGTCACGAGCCTGTTTGTACGACATGGCCGGCAGGCGGGAACGACAGAGAGTAAAATCAGCCAGTGCCGGTGCCATATTAACGCTCGATAGCAGCAAATCGACCGGGGTATTGTTGTTCTGATAGAGCATCCCAACCCGCGCCCACTGGCCAGCTGTCATACCGTCAAGCAATGCATCAACTGCATGAGTGAACGACACTTCAGTCGGACTGACTTGCTTACCCGGGCTCAGAGATGTCTGCTTAGGTGTCGCCACCCAAGGACCATCCTGCAGATACAGACCTGCAGATTGAAACTGAACCACAGGTCGCATAGGCTTCACTTTCAGCGTCAGATTTTCCCCGGCATTCGCGATAAAGCTCACCTGACCGAAATTATCCACCTGCTGATTTAATGAACAGTGAAATTTGTCGCCTTGGTATTTCCACTCGACAAGATCCATCGGTGTTGAAACAAGCTTTGCTTCAACCGAACCTGCCGCAAGAGCAATAAATAAGAATGTGTATTTCTTGAGAAATGAAATTAACATTTTTACCCTTCTCAGATTTTGGAAAAAAACCAAAATTCATTTTTTAATCATAATATCCAACTTAGCCACAAAATATTAAACAGCCAAATTGGTTTGTTGTTTCTATATATTTGTTTCTTGCTCAAAATCACTTTAATAAAATAAAGGTGATCTTGATTCAATTTATATTTGACGCCACTCTGACACTAATTTGACACCGTACCGACATTCTATCCGTCAGAATGATTTTTTTGATATGGCTTCAAAAACAGCTACTTGTGGCAAGCAAAACCTAACAAAACACAGGGTATTTCAAAGGCGGCCATAAAAGTCTCATCAATTCATATATAAGAAAACCCTATAAATGAAGATATAATCAACATGTGGACTAACATCACAAATTCAAAATCAATAACTAAAACACAGGAAATAGCTCAGGCTAGACTTAGCGAAACTAATAGTGGTTTTACCAAAATAGAAGTAAATTAAATCCGCAACAGTTAATAAGTTGCATATGAGTTCTGACGGATATGCCAATATGAAAAAAATTGAGTTAAACAATGCTCAACATTTCCCCACACTGAACGTTGAACATTTAGGGCGCCCAATCCATGTCATCCGGGAAGAGTTGCAGAAAATCTTTTCGCAGGCAGATTCGTCAATTACCCAGGATTTACAACGCTGGGTGAAAGACAAAAATCTGACCATTAAGCTGGCTGACATTCAACTCTCCAACCGGGATGCCACGGATCAAAGCAACAATGCCTCTGTCATTCGGCATCAAGCCGGAGGGCTGATTGAAGCGCAACTGGATACCCAGTTGTTACTGGCGCTGTCGGATAAATTTTACAACGCCGATATCGATCGCAGCGATGCCGGTTACGCGAATTCGACGCTGACAGCCAGTGACCTGCGTCTTCAACAGCGATTACTGCAGCGTATTTGTTCACTAGTTGCCGATGAGAAGGCGTGGCAACTGACCGATGATGGCATGACTTACGGTGTCGGCTTACTCGCCACTTTCACTGTGAGCTACCGTAAAAAAGTGGCGGCGTTCCGCCTGTACTTCGATGAAAACATGCTTCAGGTGCTGATGGATGATATGGCGTTCCAGACCAACCATCACCTGAGCGATGATTTCAGGCTCGCGCTGGAGAATACGCCGGTTCAGCTTCATGCCACGCTTTGCCAGAAAAAAATGCCGCTGGATGATGTGCTCAAGCTGCGTCCTGACGATGTACTGAACATTGATCTCCTCACCAATGTGCCGGTGCGTATCGGACAGGAACATTTATTTAACGGATGCGTGGCCGACAAAGACGGCCAGCTCGTCCTGATTCTTAAAGATAAATAATACTATTACAGGATTGAAACATGACTGATTTGAATGAGATGACAGACGTAAACGCATTCAGCGAAGACGATCTGAACTTTGACGATCTGAATTTGGACCAGCTGGATGATGATATTGAAACCGAGCAGGATTCAGCTGCTTCGCCCTTTATTCCCTATGACGACGTGCCTTCACGCGATATCAATTTCTTCAAAAAAATCCCCGTCACTGTCACGCTGGAAGTGTCCAGTACCGAAGTCTCGCTGGGTGAACTGATGAAAGCCGGTGAAGGCAGCGTGATTGAGCTGGATAAGCTCAACGGCGAACCACTGGATGTCAAAGTCAATGGATCGCTGATGGGCCATGCCGAGGTTGTTGTGGTCAATGATAAATATGGTCTGCGCCTGATCGACATCGTGGATTCGCCGCTTAACTCCGTGGAATCCTGATGATGCTCCGCAGTACCTGTCACCGAATAGCCCGCACAGGCGGGCTATGTATCACCGGTTTTCTCGTATTTCTTCTGTCTTCACACCCGGTATTTGCGGCTGAAAGTGGCGGCCTGACACTCATGACAGTGTCTGATGGTGCCGCCAATCAGGAATACAGCGTTAAGCTGCAGGTGCTGCTCTTAATGACGGCGCTGAGCTTTTTGCCCGCCTTCCTGCTGATGGCCACCAGCTTTACCCGGATTATCATAGTGCTGGCCATTTTGCGTCAGGCGCTCGGCCTGCAGCAGAGTCCGCCTAACCGGGTTCTGGTCGGCATAGCGCTGGCGTTAACCTTGCTCATCATGCGCCCTGTGTGGACAGACGTCTACGAGCACGCTTTCAAGCCGTATGACGCAGGCCAGATGACCTTGATGGATGCCTTTGCAGTGGCAGAAAAACCCGTCAAAGATTTCATGCTCAAGCAAACCCAGCAAAGTTCTCTGGAACAAATGCTGCACATTGCCAACGAGCCCATCAATCAGAACGCTGAAGATCTGTCGTTTGCCGTCGTGTTACCCGCTTTCGTGATCAGTGAACTGAAAACGGCATTCCAGATTGGTTTCATGTTGTTTATTCCCTTCCTGATTATCGACCTGGTGGTTGCCAGCGTCTTGATGGCGATGGGTATGATGATGCTGTCACCTCTGATCATTTCTTTGCCGTTCAAGCTGGTTATATTCGTGCTGGCGGATGGTTGGGCAATGACGGTTGGCACACTCGCAGCCAGTTTCGGGTAGGAGAACAACATGACACCGGAACTCGCTGTTACCCTGTTTTCAGATGCCGTGTGGATGATCATTACCATTGTGACGGTACTGGTCATTCCTGGGCTGCTTGTCGGGCTGCTTATTGCCGTGTTTCAGGCGGCAACGCAGATTAATGAACAGACCCTGAGCTTTCTTCCGCGCTTATTGGTAACCCTGCTGATGGTGATTTTCGCCGGCCACTGGATGATCCGAAAGCTCGTCGACCTGTTCACCTATCTGTTCCATAACATTCCGGGAATGATTGGCTGATGGATCTGACCTTTGCGCAAATCACAGCCTGGCTGGGGCAAGTCTGGTGGCCCTTTTTCCGCCTCGGGGCGGCGCTCGTGGCTATGCCCTTTTTTGGCGACGGCGCCATTCCGATTTGGATAAGGCTGCTTTTTGCCTTGTCGATCAGCATTCTGATTGCGCCACTGATGCCAGCGATGCCAGCTGTGGATCCCCTTTCCCTTAAAGCACTGGTGCTCGCCTTCGAGCAAGCGATCTGGGGAGTGTTCTTCGGATTTATCATTCACCTTTTATTCAACACCATGACCATGCTCGGGCAGATTGTCTCTATGCAAATGGGCCTGAGTATGGCGATCATGAATGACCCGGTGAACGGCATGTCTGTCGCCCTGCTCGGCCGCCTGTTCCTGATGTTCAGCACCTTGCTTTTTCTGGCACTGGACGGCCATCTGATCGTGATTGATATTCTGGTCCAGAGCTTCCATATCTGGCCAGTCGGCGCTGGTATCAGTGAAGCAACGCTGCACCAGATTCTGTCCATGGTTGGCTGGATGTTCGCCTCAGCACTGGCGCTGGCCTTACCCGCCATCGTTTCCATGCTGCTCGCCAACATCAGCTTCGGTGTCATGAACCGGGCCGCGCCCAGCCTGAACGTGTACGCATTAGGCTTTCCAATGACCATGCTTTTAGGCCTGTTCAGTATTCTCATTGCTATCAGCGGTGTACCCAGCCGCTATACCCAGTTCGTGCATACCACCTTGCAGGAGCTGACCTATTATGTCGCAGGAAACGGCCTATGAGTGACCAGAGTACGCAGGACAAAACAGAAAAAGCTACGCCCCAGAAAATCCGTAAAGCCAGAGAGCAGGGGCAAATCCCACGGGCCAAAGATCTCACCGCCGCAGTGATTTTTATCGTTGTGGTGTATTTCTTCTCGGTCCAGCTTGAGGCCATCTGGGATGCGCTCAGCGGTGTGTTCCGGTTCAACATGCAACTGACCCGCGAAGATCTGCAGTCACCCTGGCAAGGTATTGAACATATGGGGCAAAGCCTGGCTATTTTGATAGAACTGCTGCTGCCACTGTTTGCGGTCATACTGTTAGCGGCTATCGCGGGAAGTCTGATGCTGGGCGGCTGGCTGTTCTACCCTGCCGGTGTGCTGCCAAAACTGTCGAAGATCAGTCCGATTGCCGGCATCAAACGTATGTTCTCGACACGCTCACTGGTTGAACTGCTGAAATCGACCCTCAAGGTGACCGTTATCTTCTTGCTGCTATATACCTATCTGGATTCTCATCTGGCTGAGCTGATGGCGATGCAGAACCTGCCCTTGCGCCAGGGCGTTGTCGCCGTCATGAGTATCCTTTTCCACGGTGTGCTGCTGATGGGCGTTGCGCTGATCATATTTGGCTTGCTTGATGTCCCCTACCAGCGCTGGGAGCACTTAAAGCAGCTGAAAATGACCAAGCAGGAAACCAAGGAAGAATACAAAAACAACGAAGGCCGGCCGGAAGTGAAACAGCGTATCCGCCAGATTCAGCAACAGTTTGCGCGGCGTAAAGTGGAAAAAACCGTGCCTCAGGCAGATGTAGTGATCACTAACCCAACCCACTATGCGGTCGCCATCAAATACGATCCGACTATGTACGACGCCCCTTTCGTGGTTGCCAAAGGGGTGGATGAAATGGCCCTGCATATTCAGCGTATCGCCCGCGAAAACAATGTGGAAATACTGAATTCCCCGCCACTTACGCGTGCTATTTATCATACCACTCAGTTGGAACAGGCCGTGCCGAACCAGCTGTATATCGCCGTGGCGCACATTCTGACTTATGTCATGCAGCTCAAAGCTTTCCGTACCGGGAAAGGCGGCAAACCACAGGCATTACCGACTTTTGCGATTCCACGCCACTTACAGTATTAAGGCAGGAGAGAGATCAAACCCATGTTAAACAGGCTACCTAAATTTAACCATTTAAAGCGCAGCTATATCAGTATTCCTGCTGCTCTGCTCATGATACTGGCCATGGTCATGCTGCCCCTGCCCCCTATGCTGCTGGACGCCATGTTCACCTTCAACATAGTGCTGGCAATCATGGTACTGCTGGTCAGTACCACGGCAAAACGACCACTGGATTTTTCTATCTTCCCGACCATCTTGCTGGTGGCTACGCTGCTGCGTCTGACGCTGAACGTAGCGTCCACACGGGTGGTGTTGCTTGAAGGTCACAATGGCGGCGATGCGGCCGGTAAAGTGATCCAGGCATTTGGTGAAGTGGTGATCGGCGGTAACTATGTCGTCGGTATGGTGGTCTTTGTCATTCTGATGATCATCAACTTCGTGGTCATCACCAAAGGTGGCGAGCGGATTTCAGAAGTCGCTGCCCGATTTACCCTCGACGCCTTGCCGGGTAAACAAATGGCCATTGATGCCGATTTGAATGCCGGTTTGATCGATCAGGAACGTGCCAAGCTCCGCCGGAAAGAAGTCGCCAATGAAGCCGATTTCTACGGCTCGATGGACGGTGCGTCAAAATTCGTCCGTGGTGATGCCATCGCCGGCCTGCTGATTCTGTTCATCAATATTATTGGTGGTATCAGCATTGGCGTGTTCGAATACGATATGACGGGCGCAGAAGCGTTCAAAACCTTTGCCTTACTGACTATCGGTGACGGTCTGGTTGCACAGATCCCGTCCCTGCTGCTGGCCACCTCAGCGGCGATTATCGTAACGCGTATCAATGACAGCGATGATGACATGGCTGAGTCGATGCGCAATCAGCTGCTCGCTTCCCCAACCACTTTGTTCACTGCCGCCGCGATTATGGCGATTGTCGGCAGTGTGCCGGGTATGCCGCATCTGGCATTTTACGCATTCGCTGCCGTACTGGCCTATTCGGGCTGGCGACAACTCAAATCACCCACCCATGATGATCAACTGGAACAGGTTGAACAACTTGGCTACGCCATGCGCCGTGAAAGCGATCAAGTGCTGGCCTGGGATGATATTCCGCATGTTCAGAGCCTCTCGCTGCACCTGGGTTTCCGTCTGGTCCATCTGGTCAATAAAGATCAGGGCGCGCCGCTGTCGCAGCGGATCCGGGGGATTCGTAAAACACTGTCCGAGCAAGTGGGTTATCTGCTGCCTGAAGTCAGTATTCAGGACAACCTCAGCCTGCGGCCAAACCAATACACCATCGCCGTACAGGGTGAGATAGTCGAACAAGGTGAAATTGAACCGGATCGCCTGATGGCCATTGCTGTGGGTGAAACATACGGTGACATTGACGGCATACTGGGTACTGACCCGGCCTATCAGTTACCGGCCGTCTGGATTGAGCCCGGCGACAAAGCCAAGGCACTGAATATGGGTTATCAGGTCATTGATGACGCTACCGTCATCGCTACGCACCTGAGTAAGGTAATGAAAAACAACCTGGCCGATTTGTTCACCCATGATGATGTCGACAACATGATCCACCGCTTGTCGCTGCAGGCACCGAAACTGGCCGAGGCACAGGGCAATGTCATGACACCGGCTCAGCAACTCAAGGTGTTCCGTCACTTACTGCAGGATCAGGTGCCGGTCAAAGACATACGCACCATAGCCAACACCATGCTCGACAGTGCAGAAAATACCAAAGATCCTATTTTGCTGGCCGCCGATGTGCGTTGTAGTTTACGCCGCACTTTAGTCAACCTGATTAACGGTGACCGCAAAGATCTGAACGTGTACACCTTGTCTGATGATCTGGAGCAGATTTTGCTGACATCTTTGCAGCAGGCACAGTCAAACGGCCAGGCCATGCTGGACAGTTTCCCGGTTGAGCCCAATATCCTTCAGCAATTCCAGCAAAACCTGCCATTAGTCAAACAGCAGCTTAAGCAGCAAAACCTGCCTCCGGTTCTGCTGGTGATGCCACAACTTCGGCCACTTCTGTCACGTTATGCGCGTACTTTTGCACAAGGTCTGGCTGTCTTGTCATATAATGAGATTCCAGAACACAAGCAAATCAATGTGGTAGGAAACCTTGGCTAAGTTGTTTACCGATGCCGCGTTAGGCGAGCATGCACGCGGGCTGCTGATTCAGGCAGCCCAGACTCCGGATGATCACATTCTGCTTGAGGCCATGCAGCACAATGATATACGTCATGTCTGTCAGCCGATAAGACACACAGAAACCAACGAGGTCACATTCCAGCACCTCACTTTACGGTTCGGCAGCAATAACGAGCAGAGTGTCTACCGTTTCGACCTGTCTGAAGAGATGCGTTATGCGCTGGATTTGTTCGGGCTGCTGCTGGCTGTCAGGCACATTAAATTTCAGCAAGAAACCATTCATACCAGCCTGATTAATCCGTTAGTTGTGCCCCTGCAGGTGGAAACCTTGCTGAAATGGGAACCCGGCCAGCATTTTTTATCTTCCCTGTTTGAACACCATAGCCAGGCGATGCAGGACGTCGTGCCCTGCCTCCAGCTTTTTCAATCCGATTCAGATACCGGGCAGTTAGGTAAACTGCTGGGCTGGTTACATGACACCTGCCCGGCGTTTTGGGTGGATATCAGGCTGCCAACCGCCTATCTCCCTCTGCTGGAAACGCATCCACCCGCAGCCATCAAGATTGCCCAATTCAATGAAGACACCAGTTTCAAGCAAGGCTTACTGCCGGTCATCCGCTTTTTGAAACAGTGCCATGTCGAGTTTGTCGCCGGACGCGTGGCCACTCAATACGATCTGATCCGCTTCCGCCGTCTGGGTGCGGGTTATTATTTCGGGTACATCAGCGATATACCCACCTCCTTCTCCGCACCGAGAAAATTTAAACTCGTTAAATAGCCCCTCAACACTGTTATTTATAACGCTAGTATTTATAACGCCAGAATTTACAACGCCAGCACTTCAGCTGGCGTCTTGCTTTTTGTTGTTGCCCGCCAAATATTGAATCTCGATCACAACTCTTTGCTACCTATTTACCTGGCTCTTTTCTGTCTTTACCTAATCCTTCACTCATTCAGGTGTAGACCATTTACTCTAACCAGCACTTTGGCTGATTATTTCATTGCCCGGTTTAATAAAATTGAAACCTCATACCATGGCTTTTACAGCTGGAAACTGTGAATTTAGCAAATTTTTCAAAATTTATTTTAGCATTCCATATAAAAATCAAGTTACTGATTTTTAATAAATTTATCTCATGAAACCCAGATAAAAAACCGCTAAACATCAAGATGAAATCATTTTTTTTCACTTTTCTGATTAATGTTCTCAGAGCCTCTTCCGCCTCATATTAGCGAGTAGGAATAACGGCCACACAGAACAACAAACTGATTTGTGTGCCGATATAAACCAATATAAAGAAGCAATACTTAGGAGAATTTTCATGGCTCTATCAATGCACACCAACTACGCATCTCTGGTTACGCAAAACACCCTGAACGGCACAGGCAACATGCTGAACACGGCCATGGAGCGTCTGGCGACTGGCTACCGTATCAACTCTGCTGCTGACGATGCGGCTGGTCTGCAAATCGCAAGCCGCCTGGAATCTCAAACTCGCGGCATGTCTGTTGCAATGCGCAACTCTCAGGACGGCATCTCTATGATGCAAACGACTGAAGGTGCACTGGACGAAGCAAGCAACATCCTGTACCGCATGAACGACCTGGCTACTCAGGCAGCGAACGGTACTAACTCAGTCAACGATCAGGAAGCTCTGTACGCAGAATTCACTGAACTGACCAGCGAGCTGGGCAGCGTAATGGCCAACACTAAGTACGCTGGCGAAACTGTGTTTGACGCAGCGGGCGTGAAAGGCGGCGGTATCGTACTGCAAATCGGTGGTTCTTCTGCTGAAACTCTGGACTTCGCTACTTCTATCGATGGTAAAGTTGGCGCAGCAGTAACTATGCTGGAAGCAGGTGGTACTATCGCTTCTCTGGGTACCTTCGGTGACACAGGCGCAACTGTAGCGGCTAACCAAACTGCTGCACAGACTGCAATGGACACTATCCAGACTTCTCTGGACACCATCGGTGGCGCACGTGCTGCTCTGGGTGCGAACATCAACCGCCTGGAACACACCATCACTAACCTGGGCAACATGGTTGAGAACACCTCTGCTGCGAAAGGCCGTATCATGGATGCTGATTTCGCTGTTGAAACCTCTAACATGACTAAGAACCAGATGCTGATGCAAGCCGGTACTTCTGTACTGTCTCAAACTAACCAGCTGTCTGGCATGGCAATGTCTCTGCTGCGCTAATCAACTGATTAGTCTCAGATACCTAGTCAAAGTCACTCCAATGTTCAAAGCCCCGATTTTCGGGGCTTTTTTTCGTCTCCCCCCTGAATGTCCCACCTTGAATGATGCTAACGCTTTCCCCTCCTATAAGGACAGACACATGAGCCTCCTATCAGGACAGGCATGTTAACCAGTAACTCCATTTTTATCAGGACAGACATATTACGAAACAGCAGCACGCAGCCAGCCTATCAGTCATTCTCCTACACATCATTCCTACAAGGACAGGCACATTAAGAAAAATACAACTTCATCAATTTCATGATTTTCGTACCTGGCCCGAAATTCTGAACTTCTCCCTTTCGTCTGCGCTCAAATACATATACTGTGAATTCATCCAGTATCAATCAATCATTACCAATGACAACAGCACGTAGCCAACTCATTAGTGTAGAAGCAACGCCCTATTACCATTGTGTTTCCCGCTGTGTTCGGCGTTCATTTCTGTGCGGATATGACGAACTTACCCAAACCAGCTATGAACACCGGCGGGGCTGGGTTGAAAAACGGTTGAAACGGATTGCCAGTGTATTCTGTGTTGATGTTTGTGCTTACGCCATCATGAGCAATCATTACCATGTCGTTCTGCATATCAACAAAGATCAGGCTTATCGCTTATCAAATCACGAAGTCATTGATCGCTGGCTCACCATACATCGTGCTCCCATGCTGATTCAACGGTTCTTAAAAAGCGAAAACTTATCTGAGATCGAGCAAAATGCTTGCTTGGCCATCATCCAGACCTGGCGGGAAAGACTCTGTTCCATCAGCTGGTTCATGCGCCTGCTGAATCAATACATAGCAAGCGAAGCTAATCGTGAAGATAACTGCACCGGCCACTTTTGGGAAGGACGTTTCAAAAGCCAGGCATTGCTGGATGAAAAAGCCCTGGCTGCTGCAATGGCATACGTTGATCTAAACCCCATACGAGCCGGAATCGCAGACACACCAGAAGCCTCCAGCTTCACTTCAGTGAAAGCACGCATAGAATCGCATCGGAAAGATCAGATAACGGCCCCATCTCTTTTTCCCTTCGCCGGTAATCCGCGAAACGATATGCCGGAAGGACTGCCATTTAGCCTGGCAGATTATCTTGAACTGGTTGATTGGACAGGACAACAAGTCAGAGGAGATAAGTCCGGACATATACAATCAGCTCAGCTTCCTATCCTTGAGCGACTTGGTATCAAGGCTGATTCGTGGCTGGATGTTTGTACAAATATAAAAAAATGCACACTCATTGGTTCTGCAGCTGCAATTCAAACAGCATTACCCAAGTTTAACAGGCAACGGCGAACCGCTTTACAAATTCCATAATCCTGACCCGCTACACTGAACTCTCTGCACACAACACATTGAATGTCATATGTACGCTACACTCTCCTGAAAATCAGACCAGAGACAGAAGAGCCGCTGTTGCTATCAACAACTGTAAATCAATATTATTAAGATGCTTTTAACAGCAATTCGGTGAAATCAACACAAAGCACACTACCTTTTTCAGGCCGATGACCCAAAAGGCCGATTGTGACTGTCCTTGTAACCCAAAGTGACTGTCCCTTTAAGCCCGCCCGATTTTCATGAAAAAAAAGAGCGCTTGAAGCGCTCTTTTCATTTCTTTTCGGGTGATTGAGGAATTAGGCCGTCGCGTATCCCTGTGCTTCAGGTGTCGGCGCTTTCGCGTAATCTTCTTCACCCACACTGTAACAAAGATAGTAAATCGCGCCCTGCTCTCCTGCCTTCGTATCTCCCATCCCGGAAAGGACAACCACCTGAGCCCCCAAATCCTTCAACGTATTATACTGACTCTCGTCGATCGTCAGTGCTCCCAGATCGATGTCTTTCTTGATTGGGTCTCTGTCACGGATTTTGATTGTGACTGGCCCACGGTCCAGCGGGAATCGATAGTAATAGGATTCGCTTTCAACAAAAGCGAACTGGTCTTCGTCCGTCATTTTGATATTCGACCCCGACTCCGGCCAGAAGGCACCACCCGTTGGATCGCTTTGCGCATCGTCAAGATGCTGGATATACACGTCATCATCGCCTTCAATGATTTTCGCAAGCCATTCGATCAACGCCGCCTCAAACTTGATCACGTAAGAGGCAGCATTAAAGGCATCAGACATCAGCTGTGCCTTTGGCGTTTTGATTTCACCTAACACTTCAGCTGCCGCAGCTTCCGCCTGAGAGGTATAATCAGCAACGGTATCAATCACTTCTTTATTACAGCCACAGGATTGTTTTTCACAGTAAATCCCAAGCACGCGCAGACTTGGCAGAGGTTTGTTCATCACCCGCCAATAGATATTGTACTTGCCGTATTTATCATGTGAGGGCTGATCAATTTCATTGCAAATGTCGGACGTCGTGACTTTCGCTGTGTCACGCGTAATCGTCATCGTGCCGAGGTCATCGTCCTTTCCTTTGCTCATATCTGATTTATCCCGCTCCCAGAGCTGGAATTCAATCTTGTGCAAGCCACTGGCCGGAACCACAATATCAACATTCCGATGACCGTCCTCATTGGATGGATTCATTTCCAGTGGGCTGTCGTGGTAATAGTATTTTCGCTCGAACTCATCAGGATTTGACGGATTCGAATAGGTCCGTACTTCAAAGTACACTTCATCGTGTGCTGAACCTTCGTTGGTCTTTGAAATACATTCGATCTTATTAAATTGAACTGAGTAAGCGTATTGCTCCACGTAACTCTCCTTAAACGTGATTGTCATGCCCAGCCTCCGTTTCACCGAAACGATGCCTGAGCATTTACCTGAAAGACAAAGAACACCCGCGATACGTACTTTGAGTTGAAAGCTATATAGCAGGGTTAAATCTTCCGAGTGAATACCATAGAGGAATAAAACAAGTGCTTTTTTGCATGCCTGGTATGCCTGACAAACAAAAAATTACAATAAAGCCTAAACGCAGTATGCGTATAATTGCAATTCAATCTACTTCACAAACTCTATGGCAGATCGCATTTCGCCGCAAACGCGTAAACTCAACTCGGCATCAGTTCAATTTCAGTGATACCAGAACGACGGTTCATGTGCAGGTTGCATCAGGTGCAATGTGCAGACATCTCCAACATTCCCGCAAAAACTAACAGTTCAAAACAATCGGACTCAAATTTATTACATCACCTCAGACATGTTGATAGGTGTTTAAAAACAAAAAATTACCTTGATATGGCTCTAAAGGTGACTGTCCTTTTAAGTCCATTTAAGTCCCTTTTCAGTCACAACTGTCCGAGAGGAGGTTGCACTCAACAGCATTGTGCTTTTCCGCATAGCTCGCAAAATTGAAATCTAATATCAATCAATCTCAACAATATTTTTCTCCATATCTACCCGAAATTTCTGCGCATAACGTTAATGAAACGCCGTAACTAAGCAGTTCATCATGAATATTTCATTCTCCCTCGGCGCCGAACACTTTATTGATAGTTTTGTGACAACCCTGCGTTACGCATTGATGAAAAAGGATACTTTCGCTTTCCATCCAAACTGGCCTAAGTTTTGTTGGTTTAACAAAAATCTCCAGGGAGGAGAATATGAAAAACACAACAACGTTATTGGCTTTACTCATTTCAGCTGTCTGCAGTCAGGCATATGCTGAGGACAAAGTCTGGATATCCATCGGGTCGGATGCCAGCCAGACAGTGAAATCTGTCATGCAGCACAAAGCGCAAGCTATATTGCCAGAGTCATTGGCCAGCAGCGGGCCGGTGTGGGTAGGACAAGTGGATTACAGCCAGTTGGCTGAGTTATCGCACCACATGCATGAGGACCATCAGCGCTGCGGCGGATACATGGTCCATTCCTCGGCAGAAAGTGCCATTGCCGCCAGCAATATACCGCAGTCACTCGCGGTTTTTCAGATTCCTGACATCAGCCAGCAAGACACAGTCAATGCCTGGTTGCCTCAGGTAAGTTCACAAGCCATTACCGGCACAATCAGTTCACTGACCAGCTTCATCAACCGTTTTTATACCACCACTTCAGGTGCGCAAGCATCTGACTGGCTGGCCAGTGAATGGCGTTCGCTGAGTGCTTCGTTGCCCAATGCCAGCGTTAAGCAAGTTTCGCACTTTGGTTACAACCAGAAATCTGTCGTATTCACAATAACAGGATCAGAAAAGCCGGATGAATGGATCGTACTGGGCGGTCACCTGGACTCCACCATCGGCTCGCATACCAATGAGCAGAGTATTGCGCCCGGCGCCGATGACGATGCATCCGGCATCGCCAGCGTAACGGAAATTATTCGCGTGCTGTCGGAAAACAATTTCCAGCCTAAACGTAGTATTGCCGTTATGGCTTATGCTGCGGAAGAAGTGGGATTACGTGGCTCACAGGATCTGGCCAACCAATATAAAGCGGAAGGCAAAAAGGTTATCTCTGCTCTGCAGCTGGACATGACCAACTACAAAGGCTCGGTTGAAGATATTGTGTTTATTACTGATTACACAGACAGTAATCTGACCACTTTCCTGAGCCAATTGGTTGATGAATATCTGCCAAGCTTAACCTACGGGTTCGACACCTGCGGCTATGCCTGTTCAGATCACGCTTCATGGCATAAAGCCGGTTATTCTGCAGCTATGCCCTTTGAAGCAAAATTCAACGACTACAACCCTATGATCCACACACCGAACGACACGCTGCAGAACTCAGATCCCACAGGTTCACATGCGGTGAAGTTCACTAAGCTGGGTCTCGCCTACGCCATTGAAATGGCCAATGCTACAGGCGGAACCCCACCGCCGCCGACAGGTAACGAGCTCAAAGATGGCGTACCGGTTAACGGATTGTCCGGTGCAACCGGCAGTCAGATTCGGTATAGCTTCGAGCTGCCCGCTCAGAAAACACTGCAGATCAGCACATCCGGTGGTTCGGGGGATGTTGATCTCTATGTGTCATTTGGCTCGGAGGCCAGCAAGCAAAACTGGGATTGCCGTCCATACCGGAACGGAAATAACGAAGTCTGTACCTTTGCCGGGGCCACACCGGGCACTTACTCCATCATGCTGGATGGCTATCGCCAGTTTTCTGGGGTGACACTTAAGGCGTCAACGCAGTAGTCTGCGCTGACTCACCAGCAACAGGGGGATGTTTCCCCCTGATATTTTATCCCACCAAGGTTACCGGAAACCCGGGTTTCCGGTTCTTTATCGTTAGCTCTCCCCCCTGTCCCTGATTTCCCGTTGCACTTCTTAATGACCCCAACCAATTCGCCGCCCTACTTCATAGGGATTGTTGCATAGGCGACAAGGTGATCCTGCAAAGCGAGTTGGCTTCACCTGTCTGTTTCCTGCTGAAGCGGAGCAGTTTCCATCTGGAAGCAATCACTGCCAGACGGAAGACAAAGCGGAAACCCGATCGGAAATCCAGCTTCCGCTTTACGTGGAAAAACCATGACAATTCCAATAATTTCAACCAATTAACGAAGTGGCACACTAATTGCTTTAGTAGTCATAAATAGAGGAGTTTTTCCATGAGTTCCATCGATCCGATCAGTATGGCAACACAGCTGGCCACCTATGAGATTCAGCCGTTTCAGCAACGTTTTCAGACTCAGGCTGATAAATACCAAAGCCAGATTTCTGCTTACGGCAAAGTTGAAACTGCGTTACGGACATTCCGAACTGCAGTAGAAGACATGAATGGCCTGAATGACAGCGTGGTAAAAAATGGTGCCACTTTCTCGCAGGAAGGCAACATCAGTGCCAGTGTCAATGCCAGCGCGCTGGCGGGTGAGTATCAGGTATTTGTCGAGCAAATCGCGACCTCTCATCAGATGGGTGTTGATTTAGGCGCAGGTACCACAGCCGACACAGCCATTCCTGCTGCAGGTAGTATGGTTATCTCCATGGATGGCAATACCATGACGCTTGATCTGGCGACCGTGGACACTGACAGCGATGGCACTGCCACCCTTCAGGAACTGGTCGCCGCTATCAATACTGATGAAAACAACCCGGGTGTGAACGCCTCACTGGTTCGCGCCAACGGCGAAACCCACTTCATGCTGTCCGGCAAGGAAACCGGTGTCGCCAATACAGTGTCTGTCAACGTGACAGGTACAGGTGATGCCAACTTCGAAAACGCTTTTGCCAACAGCACGGATATCAGCACACCTAAAGATGCGGTGATCTGGCTGGGTGCGGAAGGCACTGGCCTGAAACTGACCAACAGCTCCAATACCTTTGAAGGTGTGATTGACGGCGTTGATCTGACCGTTACTAAAGCGCAAACCAGTGGTGACCAGCCAATCGGTATCACTGTAGGTTCTGATAAAGAAGCCACCAAAGAACAACTGAATAAAATGGTGGATGCCTATAACGCGCTGATGTCTGAAATCGACAAATACACCAAGGTCGGTTCAAAAGATGAAAAACGTGGCCCATTGGCCGGTGATGGCACCATCCGTTCTCTGGAAAACCAGATCAGCAGTATTTTCCGTCAGTCTTACAACGGCCAGAGCTTGTATTCAGTAGGTGTCAGTATTGACCGAAACGGCAAACTGGCAATCGACAATGACAAGTTCGAAGCCGCCCAGGCCGCTGATCCGGCAGCACTGAACGAAATGTTCAACGGCACCGATAAATTGTTCGACTCGCTGGAAGCAACAATTAAACCTTACCTGTCGTTCTCTGATGGCGTCTTCAAAAACCGCAAAGACAGCCTTCAGCAAAATATCAGCCGTATTGACGACAAAATGTCCAATCTGGAGCGCAAGTACCAGATGTCTTACGACCGTTATCTCGCCCAGTTCACTCAGATGAACCAGTTGATGACACAAATGCAGCAAACAAGCGGATTATTCGCGATTTAAAGGAGTTAACCCATGCTAATGCAAAACTCGGGCTTTGATTCGTATCAAAGCGTCGATCTGGATGCCCAGGCCGCATCAGCAAATCCTCACCAACTGGTGATCATGCTGATTGACGGCCTGCTGGATGAAGTCGTCCGGGTCAAAGGTCACATCGAATCCAACCGTCTGGAAGCCAAAGGGAAAGGCATCAGTAAGTGCATGAACATCCTGATTGGTCTCGACAGTGCGCTGGATGTTGAAGCAGGTGGCGAGCTGGCTGCCAATCTTCACGACCTTTACGAGTTTTGCATCAGCGAGCTCTTTAAGGCCAGTTCCCAGAACAAAGTCGAACACCTGGCAACGGTGGAAAATGTCATGACTAACGTCCGTGAGGGATGGGAAGGTTTTGGTCAGCATGTCTAACATCACAGTGAGCCAGCTCGTGACTCTCAGACAGCATCTTGACCGCACCGTGACTGATAGCGACTGGGTTCGCCTTCAGCAACTTGACCAGACGTTACAAAAAGTACTGCGGAATCTGAAAGGGACTCAGCTGACTGAAGATTATCTTCAGGCGCTTGCCCATTTGAAAAGCAGTCATCAGGCAGCCATCGCTGCGGTCAATGCAGCGAAAGAAAAGTTACAGCAAGACATGAATGCCGTCGGTGAAGGAAAAGAAGGACTTCTGGCATATCAAATGGCCATGAATATGGAGCTTTAATGAACACTATCGTCTCACATTCCAAACTGGCTAACAGTGACAACGAGTCGGCGGACATGCTTTCCGGCAAAGTCAAACCGTCCAATGATGGCACTGCTTCTAACTTCAGTGACACGCTGCAATCCAATGCCGCCACTGACAAACAGGAAGCAGCCATTACTGAGACCTCTTACACGGCCGATGCTGCCGAACTGTCAGACCAGCAGCCGGACAGCAATCCGGTACTGTCTCCCGCCGCGGCAGCGGACATCATTGCCAATCTGCTGGCGCAGGCCGAAAAGCAGCTGGGAGCAAGCTCGGCAACCAATACCGGGGCGCCCGGAGCGGCGGTCGGTACCTCAGAAAACGCCATTTCAACGTCCGCGAATACCGGCATGCGAGAAACGCGCTTGATGCAATCCGGCGCTACCGCAACACCCGCCGCACCGACAGACAGCCAGGCTGTCAGTACACAGTCAGCCGACAACGCTCGCTTTACTGCCCTGCTGCAGCAACGCAGCCAGTCACCGGCTCAGCAGGATCTCGCGTTAACAGGATTAGTTGAATCCCGCAGCGCCGGCACAGCCCCTTCTCTGCAAACCCTGATCGCAGGACTGTCTGCAGACGGTGCCGCTAACTCTGCAGCCTTGCAATCCGGTTCATCCCAACAGGCTCAAAACGCCGCGGCTCCCGTAGAATGGGCCAGTGTCAAACTCCCTCAGAGCCAGCAAGGTAAATGGGGAGAGCAAATGATCCAGGTACTGCAGGACAGAGTGCAATTGCAGGCCAGCCAGAATTTGCAGGAAGCACGCATTCGTCTGGATCCGCCTGACCTGGGCAAGCTGGATTTAACCGTTCGTATGGATGGCGATCGTCTCAGTGTTCAAATCCATGCCAGCCAGTCGGCCGTCCGTGATGCGCTGGTTCAGGTGTCTGAGCGGCTGAGAGCCGAGTTACAGGAACAGAATTTTGTTCATGTTGATGTCAATGTCGGTGATGGCCGTCAGGGTCAGCAGCAAGAGCATACACAAGAAGACTCACAACCCGTTATTTTTGCCAACAATCAGGCTGATGACAGCCAGATAACAACAACAGATTCAGGCCATTGGTTATCAACCAGAGCCTGATGAGGAGCCATTTACATGACCCAGCGTAATCTCGTCTTGATCATTATCATCATGCTGATCACCAGCGTACTGGTCGCAGCTGCCAGTGTTGGCGGTACCCTTTGGTACGTCAAAAGTCATCAGGGCGAAGGCGGTGCCAGTTTCAGTCTCCCCTTTAGCCAACCAGAGAATACCGATCCTATTTTCCATCCGCTGGAAAAACTGGTTTTGTCGGTGAAAGGCGAGCGTCAAACGCACTTCATCATGATGGAACTGGCGCTGGAAACACGTAACGCAGAAGCGATTGAAGGTATCGATAACTATATGCCGGTTGTACGCAATGCCCTGCTCAAACTCTTCAGCAATAAAACCTATGAGCAACTGCAGAACCAACGGACGATTGAAGAGCTTCAGGATGAAGTCAAAGGTACATTGCTGAACGCTTTCAGTCAGACACGTTATGCCCGCGCCATCGACAATGTATTGCTGACCAAATATGTGATTCAGTGAGGCGCCTATGCTAGATATCAACCCGACTGAAGAGTACGAGAAAAAACACGACACCGGGCGTAACAACCCGGTAGTGAACGAAGATAAGCTGATCCGTGATCACCTGATCTTAGTCAAACGTGTTGTCAATCAGCTACGCAGTCATGTCAGCACCCACTGCAGTCTGGAAGATATGCAGCAAATCGGTCTGATGGGACTGCTGGAAGCAGGTCGTCGTTACGGTAACGTAGAAGACCCCAATTTCCCGTCTTTTGCCGTATGCCGGATCCGCGGTTCCATTCTCGACGAACTGCGCCGTCTTGACTGGCGCTCGCGCCAAACCCGTCAGCAGGCGCATGAACTGAATGACGTTACCCGCGACTTAATGAAAAAACTCGGCCGCCAGCCATCGGAGGCCGAAATCATCGCAGCGTTAGGCACGGATCAGGCAGATTATCTGCAGCGCCTGAATGCCTCTATGGCCAGCGAAATGCAAAGCCTGGATCAATTACTTGAAAGCGGTTCCGATTTTTCGATGAACCATGACGGCGGTGAATCGGTTCGTCATGAACATATTCGCCGTACGCTATCGGCGGCGCTTGGCAAGCTCAAACCGCGTGAACAGCTTCTGCTGACCCTGTTCTATCAACATGATATGAACCTGCACGAAATTGCACTGGTGCTGAACCTGACACCGCCTCGTGTATGCCAGCTTCATAAGCAGGCACTGAAACAACTGAATCAATATCTTTGCTGATAGGAGCAAATTGACATGCAAAAATTTACCGGCGCAATCGTCATTCTGTTGTGTGTTTTCGGCGGTTACCTATGGGCCGGCGGTACCTTGATGGCCATCTGGCAGCCTGCTGAAATTCTTATTATTACCGGCGCTGCACTGGGCTCTATCATCATAGGCAACCCACCACATGTTATTCGTGAAATGCGTATTCAGTTTCGCCAGATAATGAAGCCCCGCAAAAACGAGCAAGAATACTACATGCAGCTGATGGGTCTGATGCAACTGTTGCTGGAAACCATACGTAACGGTGGTTTCAAATCACTGGACAGCCACATAGAAGATTCTCAAAACAGCGAGATTTTCGAACGTTATCCGCTGGTCAAAGACGACAGCCACCTGGTGGCTTTCATTACTGATAACCTGCGACTAATGGCCATGGGCCAGATGTCACCCCATGAGCTGGAAGCTCTGCTGGAGCAGGAAATCATGGCCATTGAAGATGACCTTCTGCTGCCTTCTCGTTCACTGCACCGTACAGCTGAGGCCCTGCCAGGCTTCGGGATTCTGGCGGCAGTGATGGGCATCATTATCACTATGCAGTTCATCGACGGCTCTATCGCGCAAATTGGCTACAAAGTTGCCGCCGCACTGGTGGGGACATTCCTCGGTATTTTCGGTTGTTACTGTGTGCTTGACCCGGCCAGTAATGCCATGTCGCAACGTGTTAAACGTGACATGACCGCCTTTGAATGTGTCCGGGCCACACTGGTCGCTTATGTGGCCAAGAAGCCTACTCTGCTGGCCATAGATGCTGGTCGTAAACACATTCAGCTCGATGTGAAGCCAAGCTTCAATGACATGGAAAAATGGCTGTCTGAGCAGGAGGCATAATGCAACGGCACGATCAGATCATCATCAAACGAGCACGCCGCAATTCGCATGAAGCAGGGCATGGAGGGGCATGGAAAGTCGCATTTGCCGACTTCATGATCGCCCTGATGGCGCTGTTTCTTGTGCTGTGGATCCTGGCCATTGTCGACAAGACAGAACGCCAAGCGATCGTTGCTTATCTCAACAGCTCCAGTTTGTTCGATCAGGCTTCAGGTAATCCGTTTAATACCTCCACCAGCCTGTCTCCTATCGATCTGGGCGGTGAAGCGGCGGACCTCAGCTCGCATGATGCTGCTGTGACTGTCACCTCCTTCTACGACGGAAATGGCGATGGTTCACAAACTGATGCACTGGTTCAGGGTACATATGAAACTCAGGAACAACTGAAAGTACTGGCGCAAGTGGTTGAGGAACTGGCGAAGCAGGTTTCAGCAGAAGGAAACGTGCATGTCGATGTGACGCCGCAAGGACTTCGCATTGTCTTGCAGGACGACTTCCGCCAGAACATGTTCCACCGGGGAAGCAGCGAGCTGACGCCTTTCTTTGAGGATTTATTACTGGCACTGGCCCCCATTTTCCAGAAGATTCAGAATCCGCTGATTATCAGTGGCCACACAGATGCGGTTCGTTACAGCGGCACTTTCAGCGAAAGATCAAACTGGGAGCTGTCGGCTTCACGCGCCAATGCAGCTCGCCAGACTCTGATTGTCGGCGGAGCGCCTGAAAATCATGTCTTGCAGGTTGCTGGCATGGCTGATCGTGCGCCGCTGAACCCTGAAGAACCGAAAGCCAGCGAAAACCGACGTATTGAGTTGTTTGTCCTCACATCAGTGGCTGCCCGAATGGTGGAAACACTGTTCAAAGGGCCACCGGCTAACGATGACGGTCCTGTGATACAGCAGGCCCGTGAGAAAGCAGAATTTAATCAGCCTGTTATCCGTCAGGACTACATTGAAGCGTCTTAATTGAGTAACCGGCAAAGGGATTATCCCTTTGCCACCTGGAGAACTTTAGCGAAGTTAACCCATGAAAAGAGCTGCATCTTCTTCCGCAATTGTCCCAAGTGAACGTCGACCGGACAGTCTGCAAAAGTTATTTCTCTGGCTCATAGTGCTGGATTATTTTCTGCTCAGCCATTTTTTGCTGAGGATGCACAGCATGACACTGAATACAGGGACGACAATCAGTTTATTGCTTTTAGGCTACAACGGACTGCTTTCCTATCTGTGTTTCAAACGCGCACGACGTAGCGGTGATTTCTACATTATCTACCCTACTCTCGCCGCGATATTGCTGGCTTTTATTCTATTTCTGTATTTTTTCTTTCTCATTGCGTAATAGAACCGGCAGCAGGACACGTTTAATGAACTTATGCCAGGGAGCACAGTTTTACATCTTCTTTTCCCGGCAAAGGTTAATCCTGCATCCAGTTTGTCGCCTAATGCATTAGAGAAAGCGAATGAGCTTAGCGTAATGAAAGATCAACTCACTATCTCGATATCAACGATTAACGGGTCTTACCATTTTCAATTGGGTAAGTATTTACGACGGAACCTGATAGCAACCCTGCTGTTGTTCATCGTCGCCGTCGTGGTCATGGCATTTTCGATTCAGTATTTATGGAATGCTGTTGATCAGACACAACAGGAAAAATCGCAGTTAAACCAGCATGCCAATGAACTGAAAGATGAAATTCTTAATCTGGAAAGCGACCGGCAGTCGCTGGAGCAAAACCTGGCTGACAGGCGCTATGAACTGGAGCAGATTTCTGGCCGCGTGAATGAGCTGGAAAACGTTTTGGGTATTGAAAGCGAAGGGGAACAACCTTTGGATACCCGTCTGGATACAGCTGCACTGAACTCGGCGGTACGTGTCGCCATGCTGAAAGTAATACCTAACGGTAGCCCTATGGAATACCGGCGTATTTCTTCCTCATACGGCTCGCGTAACCATCCGGTTTACGGTAACAAGCGTCGTCATCTGGGTATCGATCTCAGTGGACACACGGGAACATCAGTGCACTCCCCTGCCGATGGCGTGGTAGAGCTGGTACGACCGAGTAAAAAAGGCTACGGCAATTTAATGAAAATTGACCACGGCTATGGATTCATGACTCTGTATGCGCACCTGAAAGCATTCAAAGTCAAAACCGGTGATTTCGTCAGAAAAGGCGATTTGATTGCATTATCAGGCAACAGTGGTACCTCGACTGGCCCCCATCTCCATTATGAGGTCCGTTTTCTGGGTCGGGCTTTGAATCCCAAGTATTTTATCAACTGGGGACCCGACAACTTTGACTATCTGTTTAACCATGAGAGGAGCATCCAATGGGACTCTTTAGTAAAAGTGCTGGAAGCACAAGCAAGCACTCAACTGCAACTATCATTGCACAAGGCTGTTCCTTTAAAGGAGATATCGAACTAAGCGGTAATATCCAGGTTGATGGCTACATCGAAGGACGTATTCGTACCGAACAAACGTTATCGATAAGTGCAACGGGCCGTGTGTCTGGCGAGATCTTTGCCAGCAAAGTGGTCATCAACGGCCTGCATGAAGGAGCCTGCCACGCCGACAGCATTGAGATCCTGGAAAAAGGCAAAGCCAAAGGTGTCATTTACACTAATGATATTTGCATTGAGCGAGGCGGTTGCTTCCACGGTCAGACTTACCCGGCTGATAAAGAAAAAGTCGTCACTATTAATAAAGAAGAACCGGTAAAAGCCGCCGAGGCCTCCCCAGATCTCAGCAAGAAAGAAAGCGGTAAAGAGACCGCACCACTAACACCACCAACTCAGCTCAAATCAGCAGAGGCATCCAGTACTACGGATAAAAACGCAGCGCCAGTGAAACCAGCAGCTTCTGCAGTGACGGCGCCTGTCACTGATACCAGAAAGCAAGCCAACGCCCGAAAATAAACGGCATAACCGGAATCCAGCATTCCGGTTATTTCTGTTTTCCCTCCGCACTCTCCTGCTGACCGACTGCCAGCTAAAAACTGTTATCTGCTTCTCAAATTCATCGTTTACTTTCAGTTAGTCCAGAAAAGCAATCATCAAGATACGATAATCAGTACATATTCAGTTGGATACATAAGGATCATGAAATGAAAACAAGGCTTACCCTGACCGCCATCTTTATTGCCAGTTTTGCACTCTCAGGCTGCACATCAACTCCGGGCGATACCGCACAAACTGATACGGCCAATCCCGCCAACGCTACTCAGGACATTCTTGATGCCAGTGCCTGTATTGGCTCAACAGAGCCGCCTGCGGCATGGGCCAGTAAGTTAAACCTTGTCGATGATCCCCAGTTGCTGGCCAGTTCTCTCGGTCAGCCTACTAAGGGCAAGTTGTGTCAGGGAAAAGTGTACGAAGTGAAAGAAGGGGAAGCACTGACCGTCTTTCGGGCCTGGAACAGCACCAACCCGAACAGCCAGTTTGGTGCCTGGTGGGCGGCAAATCAGCCAAACGGCAAAGTGGCTCAATACCGGGCTGGGTACGAAATCTGCTACCAATGGTCGCCGCTGGACAAAATGACACGGTGTGAGCTGAAGCCAGGCAGCAAACTGGTGATCGGCAACGGACAGAGTGCTCAGTGTTCAGAATGGCTGACTTATCCGGTATCGGCTGAGCAACAGCTCTACCTTGAAGATACGGAAACTCTGGTCAGTAATTGCCAAACCTATGATGCGGTATTTGGCTGGGAATAAAATAATCAGCCCCTGCGCGTGCGGCTAGCCGGGACCTTGTATCGCACTGTCTTGTATCGCACTTTTTTAAGAGCGCTTTCTATAAAGCACTGATAGCCTCTGCGACAGAGGCAAAAGACACCTTAGCCGCACAACATGCTCCCAGACAAGACTGATGCGCTTTGATGATCTCAACAATCTCATCAAGGCGCATTGTCTGTTCCGTCTTTTCTAAGCTGGTGTCGCCAGGGCGCAGGCTCAGAAGACGAAACACCTGCCCGGCTGAATCAATCAGCGCATCACCCGGCTGAAAGCCAAAGCAATGCAAATCAGAATCCGACTCCCAAGTATGGCGATCAGCAACAACACTCAGCTCCTGATCACCCTCATATTTCAACACCGCGGGCCAAACAACCATGAATAATCCACCTTGCTGGTTCAATCCGCCCATATTGCCCGCATTCAGGTACAACAGGCAAGTACCAAGCCAGCCGGTGTTATTTGCGGGAGCGACGCTTAGTCCGATTGCGATACCAGATGAATAATATTCGAAGGGCTGGCAACCCAAAATGCGGCGAATCCTTCCGGCAAAGGTTCAATCTCATCACATCGGGCAATCTTGTGACTCGCAAGGTGCTCTGCTGCAGCGGCAATATCATCAGTCACAATTTCGAGCCAGATTTCAGCCTGGCTGATACCCGGAACGTTATCGAGCCACAGCGTTTTATCGCCAAACTGAAACCGGGGCGTATCCGTGTTTTTCTCACGAGCCAGTTCCGGAATGGCAATCACATCACGATAAAAACTCAGCGTTTTCTCATACTCATGCGAAGGTATCTTCATTGCAATATTGTTGCCGGGTTTAAACACAGCTTTCATGATGAATCCTCCTATTTACCAGACGGCACAAGTTACCCGATGGTTAAAAGACTATGACGGTAAAACACTCACACTGGCAAACACTCAGGTTTTCACTGATAAACCGACCAAGCGTGAGCATGCATTAGCATAGTCTGCAAAAAGGGCTGCTGTTACTGCATTGCGATACTCAACGATGAGGATCAGTGTTTACCTTAAGTTACACACCTAACAGCGGCAAATGACGCAGACGTTTATAATTGAACGCCAGCTCGACGCAATGACTGACAATCGCTGCTGGCAGAGGATCAGCAACATTCAAGACTATAGCCCTGTTACCCTGTAAAGACAGCGAGTGTCCGTACACTTCACGGAAAGTATCCACTAACCGGGTATTGCAGTTAAAGTAGAGAAAATAGTGTGCAGGATCTTTAGGTGACCAGTTCATCCTGACCGGGCTGCCCCCTTTCACCTGATAGCTGGGCTCGCCCCATTTCAGTGCTTCTTCAACATTCCCCAGTTCATGGTTTTCAGCAACACCTAACACTAAACTGCGCAGGTTAAACATCACAGGTTTAATGTGAGCCGGATAACTGTCAAACTTTGCTTTTACTGTCTCGTCCATGTCTTTTTCCTGATGGTGGCATTGACACCCTAATCAACAATGAACAGCTTAGCTCCAACTTCGGTTGAAGAACGATGTGCCTCAGCATTATCGGCAACTTGATAACTCATCCCAGGGCTCAGAGTGAACATTCGTCCGTCATCTAATTCTGTGGTCAATTCACCGGACAAGCAGAATAAGATATGTCCTTTTGAACACCAATGATCTGCAAGATAACCCGCTGAATATTCCACAACCCGCACCCTGATTTGTCCGAAATGCTTGGTTCTCCAAGAAGCAACACCCGTCTCACCTTCATGTACGCTAGGCGTAATTTGATTCCAGTCCGTGGTTTCAAAAAGTAGCTCGTTAATTTCCATAGAATTCCAATCACTCCCTGATTATTATTTCAACATTGCTATAACCTATCGACTGAAGCAGCACCATCACAGATTCAGTGCTCACAAATACTGGCTGGCTTCACGGTAGGCTTCAAGCTCCATAGGCGCATCGCGATAGCCGTAAATAAACAATTGTAGTAAATACTGTTTAGTCTGTTCCCTTACGCCCATCTGCTCTGCCTGACGAACATGAATGAGCTCGTGTGCCAGCAGCTCCTGATTGTCTTTCTCTGAGCGTTTAATCCAGAGTCCGTAACCATAAGTATACGCACCCGTTAAAGGGGAACTGTAGCCATACTTTTTGGCTAACGCAGCCAGATCAGGATCATCAGGAAAAGGGAGTTTATCGACATAATAAACACGCACTTTCTCCGGCGATTTCAAACCAACCCTGGAGGCAATCCTCAACTGATTTGCATCCAATGGCATACCCTTCTCCAATGCCTCTGCTTCATTGCCGCGAACATAGTTTTCTGCGGCAGGAAGCAAGGTCTCCACATGCTGAAGCAACTCTTGCGGTGGGTTTGCATATATTTCATCACGATCTTTACAGCCAGAAACAGCAAAGATGACGGCAATTAAAACGATGACTTTCTGATACACGTCACTCTCCTTGTTTTACACGTATTAAATTAAAGCAGGCACCGCTTTCGGGTCTGGACCATAGTCATTCTCACCCGAAGTCCCTGCTTCCATCATGACACTGAGACCAATGATTGCGCCAATCACAGGTACAAAAGCAACCAGCATCCACCAACCACTACGATTGGTATCATGCAATCGGCGTACAGTAACCATGAGCGAAGGGATTACAGTCAGGCTGGTATACACAGCGAAAAGTGCATAATCATCGTTAATGGCCTCACCCATGAAAAAAAACAGATAACTTATCAGCGCATTCATCAGGCAGAACATCCAATATTCCTGACGACGAGCCCTGCCTTCTGAATCCGCATATTTTTTGATCACACTGAAATAATCTCTCATACCTGCCACCTGCCAACCCTTATTTTTATCAACATCGTTATCAATAAAGTGCCGAGAAAACGCTTAAATGACAGGCAAATCGTTCATGCCTTAGCAATCAAACAGCTTTCATGCACAGCTAAGGGCGACGGGCTGCAGGTTAAATTAATGCTTTTTCCGATTATTCAGATATTTCTGCCAATGTTGCTGACCTTTCAAAACTACCCTGTAATCTTCGTACTGACATGAGCTATACAGTTTTTTAGCAGCAATATTATCATCGGCCACTTCCAGGGTAATTTTCAGATAGTGATTATCGCGACAATACTGCTCTATCGCATGAAGTTGCGCCTTACCTACCCCTTTACCTCTACAGCGATTCGCAACCATAAAGTCATGAATGTTCATGACTCTCTGCAATCGATATGTAGAAAAAGATTCAAAGCAAACAGCAAAACCTGCAGGCTTGTCGTCAATGAAGCTCATAAAACCGTGAAAATAGGACAACGCAAACAATTGTTCAATGACTGCAGGATCAAACGCTACAGAAAAGCCGGAAAGATACTCTCTGAACAAAGACTCAAATAGGTTTTTATGTTCACTATTTCCTGGTTCGAGATGTTTGACTAAAATTTCCATATTCATTTCCGCTGAAAACTCATAACGAGACTGTCCTGTTAACGCTCACTTACCCATCTCTGTTATACGTATTTTGTCAGGGGTTTTTCCATTGGAATACAATCCAAACTCACGCCTCTTGGAGAATGATAAGTAGAAAGCGCCTCACCAATAAAACCACAGGAGCGGTAAAAAGGCGCTGCGTTCAACGTCGATTCTAACTTTAGCAATGACAGGCCATGTTGTTTGCCTAACTCCTCTAGAAATGCCAGCATTTGCTTTGCAGCACCTCTACCAAAGTAATCAGGATCGACAAAAATCGCATCGACCATACCCGTAGCAGCAGTAAGCTTACCGCAACCAATCACTCGATCATCTGCTTCTGAAACATAGAATGTTTCGATAATGTCCCGGATTAATGAGTCCGTTATTCCGCTCTGAGTCCACAATGCTAACTGCTCTAAGGAATAGTATGCTGAACATTGGTCAAGAATCGCACGACTTCTGAGATCGAAAATTGCCTGAACATCTGACTTAATCGCCTTTCGGATTGTGATCATAAATTTGCTTCCTAAGTTGTACGCATAACATTTCCTGCACCACCGCGCCGTCCAGCTCGGTACCGCAGTGCCGTTTCCGATAGACATTGCCAGACATGTTACCGCCCCTGACAATCAAGTCACGAAGTGGGTTTAGCGTTTTGATGGTAGGTATTATTTAAGGCAAGCATCATATTTTGATATGAGTGAAGTTTCACTAAATATCATGTGTTTACATGCATATCTGTGGCTTTGCACAGATTTTTGTGCAGGCAGATACACTGCCTATGAAAAAAGAACGGCCTGCTGTGCAGACCGTTATTCAGTATGGTGGGAAAACTTATCCACTCAGGCGGAAGCTGAGCTTCCTTTCACTAGTGTCTTCAACAAAACAGTCGCTACTTCAACAAAGCAACCACAGTATGACGGTGAACGTTCGCCTGGGCTGATACCACCTGGAAGGCGGCAGCAAAGGAGCGGGTGTCCTGCAACGATTGCAGCTTGGTATCAATGCGCTCAGCAGACTGGCCGGCCATCGCCTTGCCGACTTTCGAGTCCAGATCGGCCTGGAAGTTTCTCAACTGATCCAGCCCTTTCTGGATCTGTTGCAACCCCTGATTGACATGGCGCATGGTGTGGCGAATTTGTTCACCGTCTGCCAGTTTCAGGGAGATACTTTCAATGCCCTGTGGCTCGGGCTGCACTTTAATGCGATTCGGCTGACCGGCCGGGTAACGGTGGCCCTGCCCGCTGATGGTGACATGCTGGCCTAAGGTCTGAAAATCCGACTGAGAGGTTGAGAAGATCACATCGCCGCTTTCTGTGGCAGCCGCCCGCAGACCGAGCGGAATGACTGCTTTGTCTATTTGCTGGGTCAGCTGGCGATCGGTTTGCGAGGCATCAAAGGTCAGCAGCGCCGTGCCGCGATCCTGTACCGTCAGGTGAAGCTGCTCACTCTGCTGTCGCTGGCGTACCAGGTTCAGCCCGTTCACCGTAAAGCTTTGCTTGGGATCGCCTTTGGGCTGAAACTGAAGCTGACTGTCCAGCACCCGTTCACCATCAAACCGACTGCCATTCAGCGTTTGCTGTATGTGGCTATGGTGGCGCTGGAGCTGGTCCACACGGCCTTGGGTAATCGCGGTCGAACTGCCCAGCATCTGAGTGAGGATTTTTTTCATCCCCTGTAGATCACGGCCCACGCTGACCAGACTCTGATACGCAATCTGACCCCGGGTCACTTGTTGCTGGCCCTGCGAGAATAACTCGCTGGTTGCCGTGTATCCGCCTTTTACAACAGCCGGGCGTTGCGCCGGTGCCGTGTCCTGAACAGCGGAAACAGAGCCACCGGCGGGTGCCGGTGGTGAAATTGTTGCCTTGTCATTTTTCAGCAGTGAAATCGACTGTTGCCGAATCTCTGCAGTAGAGTTCACCATAGTGTTCTCTCTTCCTTATAAGCGATCAAACAATGACAGATCGTTAATCTTGGTAAAGCTGGCCTGTGATGCCTGAAGTGCCGAGAGATAATTGCTCAAACGTACAGACGCTTCCGCGTAATCCAGGTTTTTCAGGTCGCCTTCCACTTTATCAACGAACAGTTTGTTATCGGCGTGTCCGTCTGACATCAGATCCAGGTTATTGTGGCGGCCGCCCATGTCGGTTATGGCGCCTAACACGTTGCCAAAGGTGGTATCTATCGCAGCCAGGGTGCCATCCACTTCGGTTCTGAAATTGGCCGTCGGGGCCTGAAACTCTGCAATCAGATCATCAATTTTCTGAAAGACAGTGGCACCGCCACCTAAATCCAGCAATTCCAGCGCCGTCACGTTAGATTCCATCGTGACCCCTTTGGCGACTGTCACCAGACGCTTATCAGCATTGCCGTTCAGGGTGTAACCTGCGCCGGTATCCGTCAGAGCCTGTGTGTCGGTCTGGGTGCCGGAAAACAGATAAATGCCTTCCTCGTCCTGTGCATTGAACACCGCCTGTAAGCCCTCTTTCAGGCTTTCCATTTCCGTGATAATGCCCTGACGATCTTCATCTGTCATGGTGCCGTTTGAACCCCATAGCACAAGATCACGTAAACTCTTTAAACTATCGCTTGCCGTGTCTAAATAGGCTTCCTGACTTGACAGCGTGGTTTTCACGTTGGCGATATTAGCCTGATACTGAGTCAGTGCGCTGCCTTCGCGTCCGAGGTTCAGTAGCTTGATGGAATCAATCGGATCGTCCGACAATTTGGTCAGACGGTCACCGGTCGACATCTGTTGCATCACTTCGCCCAAACCCACATTGTTTTTGCTCAGGCTGCTCAGCATCATCTGGCTGAATTGAGTGTCACTGATACGCATAATTATTCCTTAAAACAGAGCCAGTACAGTATCGAACAGGTTATTCGCCGTACTGATCACCTTCATGTTTGCCTGATACGCATTGGCAAATATCATCAGATTGGCAGCTTCTTCATCGCTGTTCACTGAACTCAGGTTTTCTTTGACTGAGATCGCTTGTGCATTCAGGTTTTCCGCCGCTTTTGCGTCTGAGGTGACCTGGCGTGCTTTGATCGCCGTATCCCCTACCATGGCAGTAAAGGTATCGCTGATAGCGATATTGCCGTAACCGGTAATTGCAAAGGTCTGGTTGCTCAGAGCGACTAAATCGGTCAGCACGTCACTGTTACCCGGAGTACCGTCTGAAGACAGTGCCAGCTCTTCCGGTTTCAAGGCGGTAATCTTCAGGCTCGAAGACGGGCTGGCCGGGTCATAGGTAAACAATGGCTGGCCGGCATTGCCGTTCAGATCCTGCCCGGTGGCCAGGGTGTTGTTAAAGGCATCAGCAAACGCCACGGCCATTTCATCCAGCGTCTGACGAAAAGGCAGCAGGGTCTCTACCTGATAATCAGCTATCGCGCCAAGCTCGCCGCCAATATTACCGTTAATTGGAAAACGCTGGCCTGCAAAATCGATTTCCATGTCGGCCAGATAGGGATCAGACGGATCGGGAATGGCTTTGATCTGAGAGGCCTGATCACCCAGCACCAGCGGCTGACCGGATGCCAGAGTGACCTGCAGACTGCCATCCGGCTGCTTATTGGTTTTGATGGACATCATTTCAGTCAGCTGTCCAATCAGTGCATCACGTTCATCGAGCAATTGAGACGGGTTGCCGTTGGTCGAGCTCATTTCAACAATACGCTTGTTCACATCGGCAATATTCACCAGCAGGCTGTTACTCAGTTCGACCGCTGCCGTGCGCTGTTCACTCAGATCTTTATGCTGGGAGTAATAAGACTCAGACAGCGTATTGAAACGGCGCGTCAGGGCATCTGCTTCACTGATGATTTGCTGACGCAGCGGCGTTGACTCGGGTTTCACCGATGCATCATTCAAGGCGGCGTACAAGTTATCCAGACCTTTGGCGATGTTAAAGCTGTCTGCCCCCATCACGTTCTCAAGCTGAGACATATTGCTGAGATAACGTGAAGAATAGGACGCCTGGCTTTGGGTCGCCCAGGTTTGTCTCACTACAAATTCATCGGATATACGGCGAATACTGGTGACTTCCACACCGTTACCTGCACTGGTGCCCAGTGCAGAACTGGGACCGAGCGCAGCAAACTGCGCCTGCTGACGGCTGTAACCCGGCGTATTCACGTTAGCGACATTTTGCGCGGTAACATCAAGGCCAGCACGGTTTGCATTCAAACCGGTTAATGCAATGTTGATTATGCTCATTAAGATCCGTGCTCCATTTTCGCATCAATCCTGGAAATTAGCGGCTGCTGAAACGCCATATTGTTAATGGCAGTCACTCGTTGAGTAGCCGGAAGCTGTTCTTTATCAAGGGCGACCTGCTCACTGGCGGTGTTAAATTTGCCCGCCTCCGGTGCCAGCGACGGGCTGTTGGCCGCCAGATTGTCACGGCTGAGCGCCGAATCGCTGCTGTCATGCGGGCTAAGTTGCTTAACCAGCATGTCGGCAATGCCGGCACTTTGTCGCTTCGCCATGTCCATCGCCAGTTGGCCGTCATAGAAGTCGCGAAAAACGCCTTGTTCTTTACTCGAAAACGGGTTGTCTTCCGCTGCCAGTACATCACTGCTGCTGCGCATCTGGCGCAGCACCATCTGCAGAAACATGGCTTCAAACTGACCGGCCACTTCATGCAGGGCCTGTTTTTTATCAGCCTGAAACTTCAGGTTATTCACTGCACTGTTATCGTGATACAGCATGGCGTTAGCCTGACCATCAATTTTCATTGCCACTCCTTAAATAACCACCAGCTCAGCATTCAGCGCACCCGCTTCATGCAGGGCCTGCAGAATTGACATCAGATCATCCGGCGTTGCCCCCAGACTGTTCACCGCATCGACAATCGTGCTCAGTTCAGTACCTTCCGGCCAGATATACATAGGTGCTTCGTCCTGGCTGATATCGACCAGCGAGTTATTCACCACCTTGGTTTCACCGTCGGCAAAGGCGTTTGGCTGGCTGACAGACTGCATTTCACGAATGGTGACTGTCAGGCTGCCATGACTGACGGCTGCGGCGCTGACTGTCACGTTTTTGCCGACCACCACAGTACCGGTACGGGAGTTGAACACGACTCTGGCCGGACGACGGCCTTCTTGGACAACCAGCTCTTCCAGCATCGACATAAAGGTCACGCGCTGCTGGGTATCCATAGGGGCCAGCACTTCCACTTTGGCCTTATTGATAGCCGTAGCCACACCCGAACCAAAGGTGTTATTGACGGCGCGGGCAATGTTTTTCGCGGTGGTGAAACTCGGGGTACGCAGGTTGAGCGTGATATTGGGCTTTTGATTGAAATCAGTCGGGATTTCTCGCTCCAGTGTGGCGCCGTTCGGAATACGCCCCGTTGTTGGGGTGTTAATGGTCACTTTCGAGCCACTCAGACCTTCAGCACTGGCGCCGCCGACAATCACGTTGCCCTGTGCCACCGCGTAGACTTCGCCGTCCACGCCCCGCAAAGGCGTCAGCAGCAATGTCCCGCCGCGTAAGCTTTTGGCATCACCCAGGGATGACACCACAATATTCACTGTCTGGCCTTTCCCTGCCATTGGATCGATAAACGCAGTCACACTGACTGACGCCACGTTTTTCAGCTTAGGATCGGTGCCCTCGCTGATCTGCACACCAAACTGGCGCAGCATATTGGTGACAGACTGGCTGGTAAATTTCACCTGGTTACGGTCACCCGTACCATCAAGACCAACGACCAGACCATAGCCCACCAGCTGGTTACCACGGATGCCTTGCACATCCACTAAATCCATAATAGGCATAGCAATGGAGGCGTTGGCAGAGACAGAGTGAGCTCCCCAAAGCGCCACTGCCATAAACAGCAATAGGGTTTTGAACGATTTCATCAGAACGGCATCCATGGGCTAGTAAAGAATTGAGTCAGCCAGCCGGCTGAGTTACTGTCAGCCAGTGCTCCGCGGCCAGAATAGGTGATACGCGCATCACCGATACGTTGCGAAGACACCTGATTCAAGCGGTTAATGTCATCGACCCGCACAATCCCTGACAGGCGGATAAATTCATCGCCCTGATTGAGACGCAGCCATTTTTCCCCGCGGATACGCAGCACGCCGTTAGGTAGCACGGCGTTCACCGTCACTGTAATCGCCCCTTTCAATTTGTTGCCCTGCGAGCTTTGCGATGAACCATCAAAGCCGCGGCTGGCATCCACACTGGCCGATAAGTTGTCTGCGGTGTAATTGCCAAATACCGGCGCACTGATGCCAACTTCTGAGTCTTTGGAAAACTGGGTATTGGCTTTTTTGCTCGACTGGGTTTCTTCGTCCAGCACTATGGTGAGAATGTCACCTACCCGGTAAGCACGGCGATCCTGAAACAAGGTCATCATGTAGTTGTTGCGATAAAGACTGCCGTCAGACGCTTCCGGCAAAGAGTAATCCAGTACCGGTGGCGCGAAGGCTTCATCATCGGGTTCTGGTGTGGAGAATTCAGGGCGCATGGTGCACCCTGTCAATAACACCATGAGAAATGGAATCAGCCACTTCATAGGATTTCCTTTCGGTGTAAGCATTAAACTGACTGCGCGACAAACTTCAGCATGTCATCCGCAGCTGAGACGACTTTGGCGTTCATTTCGTACGCACGTTGCGTGGTGATCATATCGACCATCTCTTCCACCACCTGCACGTTAGAGCCTTCCAGCGCACCTTGTTTGATGCTGCCCGCCCCGTCCAGACCCGGTACCAGTTCATCCGGCTGGCCGCTGGCTTCTGTCTCGCGATACAGGTTGCCGCCCAGCGCTTCCAGACCGGCCGGGTTTGCGAATTGCGCCAGAGTGATCTGACCCAGTTCCTGCGGCTGCGGATCACCGGCAACCTGCGCCGCGACTGTGCCGTCTACACCGATACTGATTCGGGTGGCCGCATTCGGGATCTCAATTTGAGGAATCAGCGGCAGACCCTGAGTATTGACAATCAGCCCTTCCGAGTTGACATGAAACTGGCCGTTGCGGCTGTACATGACTTCACCGTCAGAGTTTTCAATCTGGAAGAAGCCACCACCCATGATGGCTATATCCAAGTCCTGGCTGGTGTTTTGCGTGTTACCCTGGGTAAAGACTTTCTGTGTGCCGACAACTCGCACACCGCTACCCAACTGCACACCTGTCGGCAGTTCATTAACCTGGTCGACCGGCGCACCCGGCTGACGCTGAATGGTGTAGAAGAGGTCTTCAAAAACAACGCGGTCGCGTTTAAAACCTACTGTGTTAACGTTTGCCAGGTTGTTCGAGATGGCGGTCATCTTGGTGTCTTGCGCCGCCATACCCGTTTTGCTGACCCATAATGCAGAATGCATGTGATCTCTCCTTTTTATTAGCCGTTACGCAGCAGACGGTTACCAGCCTGAGCGAGTTTTTCTGCGGTTTTCATCATCCGCACCTGCATTTCGAAATTACGCGTCAGCGACATGACGCTGACCAGTTCTTCAATCGCGGAAACGTTACTGCCTTCCAGGTGTTCAGGTGCCAGACGCACTGTGGCATCCGCAGCGAAATCATTACCGTCACGGGCTTGAAGCAAGCCATCATTCATTTTCTGAACATCGGCAATATTCGGGTTAACCAGTTTTAGCTGGCCGACTTCCAGTTCCGCACCACCACCCGGCGGAATGACAGTCACCATGCCGGTTTCACTGATTTCAATGCTCTGGTTAGGCGGAATAACGATAGGTTCGCCTTCTGCCATTACAGGGAAACCGTTGACTGTCAGGTTGCCCTGCTGATCAATTTTCAGGTTACCGGCACGGGTGTAAGACTCACCGCCATCCGGGCTTTGTACTGTCAGAAAACCATCACCATTAATGGCGATATCCAGCTTGCGACCGGTTTTCACCATGTCACCAGCATCAAAACGGGTCGAGGCCGAGTTCGTTACCACCATAGTGCTGCCGTCAAAACCACGTCCCTGAATGGCATAACTCTTTGCTCTTTCCATGTCGGCACGAAAACCTGTGGTATCGGCATTCGACAGGTTGTTCGAGCGCACCTGCTGTGCGCTCAGTACCCGACTTGCTCCACTGGTTGCTGTGTATAACAAGCTATCCATCAACTCACCCTTAAATTGCGTTGAACAGCGCTTGGGTCAGCTGCTCTGTGGTCGAGATGGTTTTGGCGTTCGCCTGATAGTTACGCTGTGCTGTCATCAGGTTGACCAGTTCGCTGGTCAGATCCACGTTAGAGCCTTCCAGCGCCCCCGGCGACAGGCTGCCCAGAATACCGCTGCCAGGCTGACCGGTAATCGGTGCACCCGATCCAAAGCTTTGCTGCCAGCCAGTGTTGCTGACTTTGACCAGAGCTTGCGGGTTAGCAAAATCGGCCAGCATGACCTGACCCTGCAGCAACGACTGACCATTGGTGTAAGTGGCGTATACCATGCCGTTATCTTCAACGCGCACGCCTGTCAGTTCACCGGATGAATAACCGTTCGGGTTGTTGGTACTGGTGCCGAAATCGGCGCCGAACTGTGTAGTACCCAGCAGGTCGATGTCCACACTCATTGGGTCAGCACCGGCAGGGTTAAAGGCAATATTGAAAGGTGCCGCCGGTGTGGCCAGCGTACCGTCAGTATTAAATGTCGCCGCCTGAGGTGCACCCGGTGCAGCACCGTCAACAGAAACATGAATGTCCCAGGCGTTAGCACCGGTTTTCACGAAATACTGGGTCATGGTGTGCGGATTACCCAGCGAGTCGTACACCTTGGTGGTGTAAGAAGAGTTATACGTATCGTGGTCGCCCATATTGAACGGCGCAACCGCAGGCGTGTTCACGCGAGAATCGAAGTTAGCAACGAAATCCACACGATCAGTGGCTTTGGCAGCCAGCGACGCCGTTTTAATTTGCAGATCACCCACAGCGCCCGATTGCAGATTGTTATTACCGTCAACGGTATAACCTTGCAGCTTCATGCCAGTGTTACTGATAATGTTGTTGTCTTTATCTGTGTTGAACACGCCAGAGCGGGTATAAACAACCTGACCACTGGTATCTTTAGTGACGAAAAAGCCGTTACCACCGATAGCCAGATCCAGTGAACGACCCGTGCCGCTCACCGTGCCATTTTTATCAAAGTTCTGAGAGATGGCAGCCACTTCCACACCACCGGCCTGAATACCGTTGTAAACAGAAGAGAACTCAGTACGTGACTCTTTAAAACCCGTGGTCGACACGTTTGCAATGTTGTTACTGATGGTATTGAGCTGTGTATTGGTGGCTCCCAGGCCACTCAGCGCGATATCAAAACTCATAATATCCTCGTTATCTTGTATGAAAATCAGCTGCCGAACTGGCTAATCTGGTAGAAAGGAATGCTGCCGACACCGGCAACATTGACCAGGGCTGAGCCCCCGTTACTTGGAACACGTACTTGTTCAACCTGACCAGCCAGCAGCACCTTGGGTTCTGTCTGGCCGGACTGGACTTCCACTGACACTGTGTAGTTACCTTCCGGCAGTTCCAGCGCTTCCGGGTCAATGGTGAAATCCACATCCCCGGCACCGTGCGCTCCCAGCGGTACTTTGGTCACACGGCCATAATCATCTTCCAGCAGCAGATTGACCTGATTAGACGCGTGCGCCAGTTCAATCTTGCCGCTCTGCGTGCCTTCACCCAGTGTCATTTCATTGGTGCTGACATACACGGTCTGACCGACTAAACCTGCCGTTGCCAGTACCTGCATGTTGTCCATCAAGACCATGCTGTTCTGCATCATCTTGGACATATTCTCGGTGCTCTGAACCTGAGAGAACTGCGCCAGCTGACCGACGTATTCTGTGCCGTCGAGCGGGTTGAGCGGATCCTGATTCTGGATCTGAGCCACCATCAGGGTCAGGAACTCGTTCTGCAGGGCATCGGCGCTGTTATCACTGGTACGGTTTGCCTGAACACCGTTATTGCCGCTTGTGGTTGCCGGGCTATCCCCGGACAAGGCGGTGTATTGTGCTAAGCTCATCGGCTACCCTCCCCCAGACGCAGCAGGCCCTGCTGCATACTTTTCACATTGGCCAGCACTTCGACATTGGTCTCGTAACTGCGGGTGGCGGACATCATATCTGCCATTTCCGCCACAACGTCGATACCCGGATAGAAGACATAGCCTTCATCATTCGCCAGCGGGTTATTCGGTTCGAAACGCTTGTCCACTTTGCTCTCATGCTGAACCACATCGACAATGCGCACTTCCGCATTCGGGTACACATCTTTGTCGGCAGTTAATTGTGTCTGGCTGTACACAGTAGCAAACACAGGTTTCAGCGCTTTGTAAGCATCATTAGGATTGCTGGCTACTGCATCGGCATTAGCCAGGTTACTGGCTACCGTATTCAGACGGACGGTTTGCGCCGTCATTGCAGAACCAGCGATTGAGTAGATGTCCGTAAAAGCCATAGTGTTTAACGACCCTCAATTGCTTTGGCCAGTCCGCTGAACTTCATGTTCATAAAGGTCAGACTGGTTTGAAAATCCATGTTGTTCTGGGCAAACTTGGCTTGTTCCACGCCCAGCTCAACGGTATTACCGGTTTTGCTGTTCTGGTACGGCACCCGGTATTTCGCGCTCACATCCAATTGCGGTGGGGGTGTGTCCACTCGTGAGCTTGTGTTTTTCATCACGCTTTCAAACGCCAGGTCTCTGGCGAGATATCCAGGGGTATCGACATTTGCTAAGTTGCTTGCCAATACTTTGCTGCGCTGTACCCTGAAATTAAGCGCATCAGGATGGACACCCAGCGCATTTTCAAAACTGATCGCCATTGTTTTTCCTTTAAATCGGTCACGCTTGCACCATGACTACTAACAAGAAACATGCCAATATTTTATGTATTATTTTTCAATAGGTTACAAAGAGGAAGGGAAGCGGAACTTCCGCCCTTTCACACATAAGCGGAAATCAGGAAACAGGAAATCCGGCCACATTCTCGCGCTGTGGGCAACGGCATTAATGATCCCTTCTGCTGTCCTGGCTGACAGCGGCAACAAACAGGATGAGTCTGAACTGGTGGCCTGGACTCAGGCTCAGATAGAGCAGGAAATCGCCAGCTATGCGTCAAGGCAACAATGGCCGGACTATCACACTGAGATCAGTATTAGTGTGCCGGCTTCCGTGGATCACCTGCCGGCCTGTGACACTGCGCTGTACATCAGCGCCGCCGATCAACAAAGCTTGCCGGTGGGCTATTTGCGCCGTCAGCTCGAATGCCAGTCCGGCCCTCAGCCATGGAAACTGAACATTACGGCGCAGGTCAGTATCCGGTTACCGGTTATCGTCTCAACCACACACATCAGGCGGGATACCAAGCTGTCGGCAACCATGCTCAAACCTCAGATCCTGACTCTGAGCCGCAATGAAGCGTTTGCGACCCGTCCCGAGCAGCTCATTGGCCAGCGAACCCTGAGGCGAATCCGCAGCGGCCAGATCATCAACCCACTACAGCTCCAGCCACTGTGGCTGGTCGAGGAAGGTGACGCTGTCGTTATAGTGGCCAGCAAAAATGGCCTGGAGGCCAGCATGAAAGGAGAAGCTTTACAAAGTGGTGTTAAAGGTGAACAAGTTTCTGTCCGCAATATCAGTTCAGGAAAGGTCATTCAGGCTTTAGTGGTTGAGCGTGGAAAAGTTGAAACTATTTTTTAATTTCCGCCCGGAAGCGGTCGCTTTTCCTCTTTAGCAGATACTTAAATTCAAGCGGTAGAAAAAGCGAGCAGGATAAATTCATGAAAATTGACAAAGTAATTAATTCTCAAGTGGCGTCGTCAACACAGCGTCCGTCCAGCCCGGCACAAGTGGAAACCGCAGGTAAGGCAAAAGGCCTGGAGCCAGTGATCAGCGTCAGCAACCAGATCATTTCACAGGCGCAGGAAAAACTGGCCGACTTACCAGACATCGATATGGAAAAAGTGAATGCGGTAAAGCAGGCACTGGCAAAAGGCGATCTCAAACTCGACATTGATACCCTGTCCAGCGCGATTCTGGAATTCCACACCGGACACGAATGAGGCCAGACATGAGCAAGCAGCAGATAGTGAAAGCACTGATTCAAGGGATCCGCCACGACCTTCAGGCTTACCAGCAGCTCGGACAACTGCTGTTAAGGCAGCAAGCCAGTTATCTGCAGTTTAACGGTACGACGTTATCCGAACTGGTAAAAAAGCAGGAACATTTGCTTGCTCAGCTTCAGCACAGCGCCTCGCAGCGCAGGCAGTTATTACAACAGCTCGGGCTGTCTGCCGATAAGCAAGGTATGACAATACTGATGAAAAAACTGCCGTCACCCCTGAATACTCAGGTTCGCCAGAGCTGGCAGCAACTGGAGAATCACATCCAGTCCTGCCAGAAAGCCAATCAGGTAAACGGCAATCTGTCCGCCTCTTACGGTGAGTTGCTGATGCAGATTAAAGGCGAACCTGCCTATGGCACGGCGTTGATGCAGAGCTGATATGACGATTGCCCGCAAAACCGGCTCCTGCTTTTGGGCCGGTTTCTGTTGTTGGTTCACACTGATCATCCTGCCGGGTTTCGCATTAGCCAACCCGGCTTCTTCGTCTTTTTCTCTCAGTGCCGATGCGTTACAGGCTCAGGTCGACAAGTTACTGCCCCACCGCCAGCTGATTCAGCGACACCTGCTGCGCAATAAAGAAACACTGCTAAATATTGAGCAGGTACTGCGTAGTAAACAGCTCCCGGCCAACCTGGCGTTACTGCCCATGATTGAATCCACGTTCAGAGTGGATGCGATCTCGTCAGCCAATGCAGCCGGCCTGTGGCAGCTGATACCGGCCACCGCCGAGCGGTTCGGATTACAGGTACAGGCAGATAACGACGAACGCTTTGATGTTAAAAAGAGCACTCAGGCCGCCGTCGCTTACCTGTCATTTCTGTACAACAAGTTCGATCAGGACCTTGCGCTGACACTGGCCGCCTACAATGCCGGTGAAGGCAGGGTCGGCCGGGCCATAAAAAAAGCCAACAGCCGCCGGTTCACGGCGCTCTCGTTACCGAAGGAAACCCGCGACTATGTGCACAAATTTCATGCGCTGCTTTCGGTTGTGGATCTGGACGCACTGACCCGACAGGCAAGCTCAAAAGACCCTCTTCTGAGGCTGACCGTCAGCCGCCCGCCCACCGATATGGAAACCCGGATACTGACTGATCTGTTTGCTAAACGGGAGGTCATTAATATGTCGCCTGTCAAACCACTGATCCCTTTATAAATATTGATACTCGCACATCCGTGAACGGTTCCTATACTGAAGATTGATATTTCTATTAATTATCATTACCTGTCGGTTCTCACCGACAGACCGATGAAGCAGAAGGACACGTTATGACGGACACGATTCAGGCTTGTCTGCTGGGAGCCCTATGCCTGCTGATGATCTCAGGGTGCGATCGCGATAACGCACAAGACAAAGCGTTAGTCAAAGCGCTGGAAAACAAAGTCGAGATGCTCGAACAGCAGCTGGAAGAACAGCCGGTACAAAGCCTCCTGAGTCAGGATTCGCAACGTGTTGAAGAGCTTGAAAAAGAAGTCAATACACTCAGGGGCCGGCTGAGCAAAAAAATCAGCTTTTCCCCGACCTTACAACGTATAACAGAAAAAGGTTATCTCGAATGCGGGGTCAGTACCGGGTTGCCCGGATTCTCCATACCCAATCAGAAAGGCGAATGGTATGGCCTGGATGTAGAGTTCTGCCAGGCTGTCGCCGCCGCAGCACTGGGTGATAAAAGCAAAGTCAAATTTATCCCTCTCAATGCCCGAGAGCGCTTTGCGGCACTGCAGAAAGGCGAAATAGACATACTGTCACGCAACACCACCTGGACCTTGCAGCGCGACACGGCGCTTGAACTGCATTTTGCCGGTATCCTGTATTTCGATGGCCAGGGCTTTATGGTGAAAAAATCCCTCAATGCCAACAGAGCGGCAGATTTGTCCGGCGCCACCATTTGCGTTCAGTCTGGTACCACCACCGAGCTGAACCTCGAGGACTATTTCAAGCTCAATAATCTGATGTACACTCTGGTTCCCTTCGATACTGCGCAGGAAACCATCATGGGCTTTGAAGAAGGCCGTTGCGATGTGCTGACCGCGGATCAGTCCGGCCTTTACGGCTTAAGGCTGAATCTGAAAAATGCCGAAGACGCGATTATTTTACCGGATATCATTTCCAAAGAACCGCTGGGACCTGTGGTTCGTCAGGGAGACGACCAATGGTACAACATAGTGAAATGGACACTGAATGCCATGATCAATGCCGAGGAGCTGGGGATCAGCTCGCAAAATATTGATGAGATGAAAAGCAGCAATATTCCTGAAATACGCCGGTTTCTTGGCTTAGACGGCCCACAGGGGAAAAGCCTGGGCCTTAATCCGGACTGGGCGTATCAAATCATCAAACAAGTGGGTAATTACGGCGAAAGCTTTGATCGCACAGTCGGCATCCAGTCTCCGCTTCATATACAGCGGGCACAAAACAGTCTCTGGACACAGGGAGGTTTGCATTATGCGCCCCCGATACGTTAGTCTTGCCTGAATCAGACGGGCCAAACCGTCAAATTTACACACTGTTACATCTTTGATCATAGGTATTGGCACTGTCTCCAGTATATTTAAGCCAATAGTTTCGACGATTTTTTCAATTTCGGTTCAAATTTTCAATGACTTACTATTGAAACTTGCCGGCGTTGCCGCCATATATGGCATAGTAGATTTCAACACTAACCCTAAGGGGAAGCATTTATGAACGATCGTATTGTCCGTAGTAATGGCTACGAAGGCGTACTGTCAACGAACAAGGTTCTGCGTAACACTTATTTCCTGTTATCCCTGACCTTACTGTGGTCAGCCGTGGTAGCCGGTGTTTCAATGGCAATGAACCTGCCACATCCTGGCATCATCATCACCCTGGTTGGCTTTTACGGTTTGCTGTTCCTGACAGAAAAGAACCGTGACAGCAGCCTGGGGCTGGTCTTTACCTTCCTGCTCACTGGTTTCATGGGTTACACCCTTGGCCCAATCCTGAACATGTATATTGGCGCAGGTATGGGACATGTGATCATGCCGGCACTGGGCGGTACTGCACTGACCTTCATGGCCTGTTCTGCTTATGCACTGACTACTAAACGCGACCTGTCGTTCCTGAACGGCATGCTGCTGGCCGGCTTTATTGCTATCGTGGTTGCCGTGATTGCAAACATCTTCCTGCAAATGCCAATGCTGTCTCTGGTGATCAGCGGAATGTTTGTGCTCTTCTCTTCTGCGGCAATCCTGCTGACTACGCAGTCGATTGTTCGCGGCGGTGAGACAAACTATATCTCTGCAACCGTGACTTTGTATGTGTCTATTTACAACCTGTTCCTGAGCCTGCTGCAAATTCTGGGCATCATGGGCAGCGACGATTAATCTCGTCTATCACTGACAATGCCAGAAGCGCCCTACGGGGCGCTTTTTGTTTTTCTGCGATGCGGTAAATGGTCTTCAGTTAAGAGGCAATAGTGCGCAGAACACTTGCGAAGGACGTGCGATATCACTATCCTTGCCGGGCTAATAACTGTGAGACCGACCATGCTTGAATTTGACGGAAATGTTATCGACACCGACGCCCAGGGATATTTAAAGAATGTCAGCGACTGGACACCGGAAATGGTGCCCCTACTGGCGAAAGATGAAGGCGTTGAGCTCACTGACGCCCACTGGGAAGTAGTGACTTTTGTTCGTGAATTCTATTTGGAATTCAATACCTCGCCCGCTATCCGCATGCTGGTGAAGGCAATGGCAAAAAAATACGGTGAAGAAAAAGGCAGTTCCAAGTACCTATTCAAACTCTTTCCCAAAGGGCCGGCTAAACAAGCCACCAAACTGGCGGGTTTACCTAAACCGACAAAATGTTTGTGATCCTATGGCCGGGGCAACGTTGCTTCGGCTAAATAATTTCAAATCCGTCAATCGCACGCCATTCAAGATCATCCCGGCTTACACTGTCCACCCGAGATGTGCGGGGACCACTGGCCAGCCAGTCTACCAATTGTTCAACTTTTTCGGCTTTACCGCACGCCAATACTTCGACGCTGCCGTCGGGTAAATTCTTCGCATAGCCGCTTACACCGATTTTCAACCCTTCATGCGCTGTATGAAAACGAAACCCCACCCCCTGAACATGGCCAGAGACTCTGACCAAGACGCAAATTTGTGACATATATCACCTCAAGATTAGTCCTATTTAAAAGATAAAATATTAGTATTCACTTACGCCACACCACCCCTATATTCAGGATGAAAAAATGAAAGAAGTTGCATTTCGATGGATTGATAAATATCTCATTCACCTCAGGCTGCAGGAGAAGTTCTACCTCTTGTTCTTATTGCCGCTTATCGGAATGATCACTGTAAGTGCAATTTTAGCTGATGCTGGGGAAAAGCAGTATCAATCACTTATCGCTCAAAAATTACAGGCTTCCGCTAAGTTGCTGTCCGAACTCAACGTTTCTCAGGCTGATGCGGCACGCTTGCTAAGCGGTTCAGATCTCACCATTGGACGTGGGATCGATGCAGTATCGGTGGCGGGAATGAATTACAGCCTGATTTCCACTGAGTCATCGGGCTTATTTGACTACCTCACAGGGTTTCAGATTGGATTGGGTCTCTTTGTGGTATTCATGGCCTGTGCCATGGTGTACTACATCATGACCTTTATTGGTGGTGCGATGTTCACTACGCACAAAGCACTGTCGACCCTGGCTGATGGCGACCTGACGCAGCGCCTGAACTTTTTTAAAGTCCGGGATGAGTTCAGCACCATTGCCATCACTATCGACAAAGTGGCTGATCGTGAACAGCAACTGGTGCTGGCCACACAGGAAGCCACCGCACTGATGCAGCAAATCAGCAGCGAGCTTCGTCAGCGCTCGATGCAAACTGAAAACCTCTCAGCCGACCAACAAGCTCATCTGGACTCGCTGGCGAGTGCCACAGAAGAGATGGCCTCTTCAATTCGTGAAGTTGCCACCCATGCGCACGACACCTCAGCGCAGACCCAGGAAGCCCAGGACGTGACTGAACAGGGTCGCATCCAGGTCAGCAATACAAAGCAGGCCATCAATCAGCTGACTCGCGAAATTCATCAGGCCGCTGAAGCCGTTAATGCACTCGACAGTAATGCCGCAAAAATTGACGCAGTGGTCACCACCATCAATGCCATTTCAGAGCAAACTAACCTGCTGGCATTGAACGCCGCCATTGAAGCGGCCCGCGCTGGCGAGCAAGGGCGCGGATTTGCCGTGGTCGCGGATGAAGTGCGCACGCTGGCGGGCCGGACACAAACCGCGACCGTCGAAATCCAGCAGATGATTGAATCGCTGCAAAAAAACAGTCAGACCCTGATGGCCGTAATGCAGAGCACAGTCACCAACGCCGGTGAGAGTGAAACCCTGATGGGCTCGGTTGACCAGCAAATCACCCAGATATCGGAGCGAAATCAGCATATCTCAGATCGCAGCACGGAAATTGCGGCTGCCGCGGAGCAACAAGGTTCGGTCGCAGACGGAATTGCCAGCAGCGTTGAGCAGGTGCGGGAGCAATCGCGCCAGGTCAAGCAAGTTATTGCCCACACGGCCAGTGATATAGAGCGCTTGAATCAACAGGCGCAGCAACTGGAAATGCTGATGAATGGCGTGAAAGCCTGATTCAGGGCTGCCCCGACGATTTCAACACTCACCGCAATCACGGTATTACCCCTACCCTCCCCTTCATAAGGGGAGGGTATCTGAACGCCTCTTGGTTCCTCCCCTTTAAAGGGGGGAACTTCACTATTCCTGAAATGCCCTGACTTGCGGTTGATTTTCCTCACACTGAACAAGATAATACGCCTCCATTCTTTACAGCTTCTGGTCCTAACATGACAGCTTCTATCTATTTGGTGAAAGGTCGCGATAAATCACTGCGCCGCCGCCATCCTTGGGTTTTTTCACGTGGTATTCAACGTGTTGAAGGGAAACCTGAATTGGGCGACACCGTTGATGTGTTTGATCACAAAGGTGAATGGCTAGCCCGTGGTGCCTATTCTCCCCAGTCTCAGATCCGTGTTCGTGTCTGGTCCTTTGAGCAAAACGATACTATTGATACCGCGTTCTTTATCAAGCGTCTGAACGCCGCTCAGGGACTGCGGGACATTCTGGCTGAACGTGACGGGCTGACAGGTTATCGCCTGATCGCTGCTGAGTCAGACGGACTACCGGGTATTACTATCGACCGATACCAGGATTTCCTGGTGTGTCAGTTGCTCAGTGCTGGCGCAGAAGCACAGAAAGACAATTTGATTGAAGCACTCAAAACCTGCTACCCAGAGTGCAGCATCTATGAGCGCTCTGATGTATCAGTACGTAAAAAAGAAGGCCTGAAGCCTCGCACCGGCGTGTTGCATGGCGAGACTCCACCGGCAATTGTCACCATTGAAGAAAACGGCATCAAGATTCATGTTGATATCGTTGGCGGCCACAAAACCGGCTTCTATCTGGATCAGCGCGACAGCCGCCAGGCTGCCATCAAGTACGTGAAAGGCAAACGGGTGCTGAACTGCTTCTGCTATACCGGCGGTTTCGGCTTGTATGCGCTCAAAGGCGGTGCCGACAAAGTCATCAACGTTGATGTCTCGCAACCGGCGCTGGATACCGCCAGACTCAATGCCGAGATCAACGGTCTGCCAACGGAAAACGCTGACTTCGTTAATGCCGATGTGTTTAAACTGCTGCGCGAGTACCGCGAACGTGGTGAGCTGTTTGATGTGGTGATCATGGACCCACCTAAATTTGCTGAATCCAAAGCACAGCTGGTGGGCGCCTGCCGGGGTTATAAAGACATCAACATGCTGGCAATGCAAATCCTGAAACCGGGCGGCACACTGCTGACCTATTCCTGTTCTGGTTTGATGGACAGCAACCTGTTCCAGAAAATAGTTGCTGATGCGGCGCTGGATGCCAAACGTGAAGTGCAATTTATTGAGCGATTCAGCCAGGCGGCAGATCACCCGCTCGATTCAGCGTATCCGGAAGGTTTCTACCTCAAAGGTTTTGCCTGCTACGTGAAGTAAACCGGACTAAATAAGCGACGTTGCACAAGCCGTATTGAATAAGCAACAAAGTCAGTTGCAGGAAATGACAGACAAGACCGGGCGATAATCGCTCGGTTTTTTATGAATGAAAAGAAAAAAAGGTTTTTCTCTGACTCGATGGAGATAGTATCGAGGCAGGAAAAACCCAAACCGGAACAAAAGCAGCTAATGTAAGTTGTTAGCTAAGAGAGTGTTGAATCGGTAAATTGTGATAAACCGCCTGCCGTCATATTAACGGAATCAATTCCAGGCCCAGCACACAGCTGATTCCGGTTACCACAAACAGTGATGTCTTAAATACTGATTTTGACCACTGTACATAGCTGTCCTCGCTCAGAGGACGGAAAGTGACGATGCACCACCACAGGCACACACCCGACGTCACCAGTAAATATTCATAACCGCTGAAACCTAAAGCAAACATTGCCAGTGCAACAACAGTAAACGCAGCCACATAAGCCATCATATGACGGCGGGCTTTATGAATGCCTTCAACCACAGGTAATACAGGGATCTCAGCATTTTTGTAATCCTGCATGCGGAACATAGCAATCGCGTATGAGTGCGGCATTTGCCACAGGCAGAACATCGCAAACAACAGCATGGCTTCCAGGCTGATGTAGTTGGTCACCGCCAGATACCCTACCAGAGGCGGCACAGCGCCTGACACACTACCCACTAACGTGCCGTAGACCGAATGTCGCTTGTACCACATGGTGTAAAAAAAGACGTAAAAAACAAACCCCAGCAGCACAACGACCGCTGAAAGCGGATTAGCTTTCTGATACAGCACAGCTGTACCTGACAGCAGCAACACAACCGCGTACACAAAAGCGGCGTCTGCATTCATTGCTCCTTTCGCCAGTAAACGACTTTGGGTACGGGACATCTTCTGATCAATATCCCGGTCAAAAATATTGTTGATCACGCAACCGGAGGCGATCACAAGAGCAACACCCAGCAATGTGTAAATAAGGAGGGGCCCGTTCAGCCCCTCCGTCTTAGCGGCCAGAAAATATCCGGCCAGCACAGAGATGAGGTTACCGATGATGATCCCAGGTTTGGTAATGGAGATGTATCCTTTGATCATTATCGTCATCCGAATTACAGCAGCATGTTTTCGTGCAGATTGACCATGATCCAGACTGAACCCGCAATCAGAATCAGGACGATAACCGCCGTAAACACAAAGGACATTGAGTTCCACATGCCTTTCTCTGAGCGATCCAGATGCAGGAAATACACCAAATGGACCACCAGCTGAACCACAGCACAGGCCACCAGGATCATGACGGTGGTTGTGGTAGGCAGACTTTTGGTCGCCGCAAAGTAGAAAGGAATAATGGTCAGGATTAATGACGCAATGAATCCTTTGATGTAATCACCGTAACCGGTTTGATGCGGTTGATTCGCCATTACAATACTCCCAACAGGTAGACTATGGTAAACACGCAGATCCACACGATATCCAGGAAGTGCCAGAACAGGCTCAGACACTGGAAACGGGTTTCCATCATCTCGTTCAGGCCTTTGGTATTGAGCTGAATCATGCACACCACCATCCAGATCAGACCGGCAGTAACGTGCAGACCGTGAGTCGCCACCAGGGTAAAGAAGGAAGACAGGAACGCGCTGCGATCCGGGCCAAAGCCCTCTTCAATCAGGTGGTGGAACTCATACACTTCCATCGCCACAAAGCCTAAGCCCAGCAGAAAGGTTACGTACATCCAACGCTTCAGACCACCAATGTCTTTGCGTTTCATGGCAATCATACCGAAGCCAAAGGTGATACTACTGAACAGCAGCATCATAGTTTCGGTAAACACAAACGGCAGCTCGAAGATGTCTTTTCCACTCGGACCGCCTGCCGTATTGGTAAACAATACGGCGTAAGTAGCAAACAGCGTCGCGAACAGAATGCAGTCGCTCATCAGGTAAATCCAGAAGCCCAGCAGCTTGGTTTCACCTATGTTGTGATGGTGTTCGTCGTGCTCGTGATGATCGAGAGCATTAGTTTGCATATTCGACCTCCATCTCATCTTCGTCGTTATTGGTGGCAGGTTTAGCGCTTGCGCCTGCAATGCGGGCTTTATGTGCTTCTTCGATCGCTGTCACTTCTTCAACCGTCACGTAGTAATCCACGTCTTCGTTGAAGCTGTGCTTGATCCAAGTGCCTATCATGCCGACCACACCGATAGCGACCAGCCACCAGATGTACCAGATCAGGCCGAAGCCGAACACCAGTGCGTACGCTGAAATAATCACACCTGCACCGGTATTTTTCGGCATGTGGATGGGTTGATAATCACTCGACTGATGGGTTTCACCACGTTCTTTCTGATACCAGTGTGCATCCAGCTCATTGCCTTCAGGCAAATGGGCAAAGTTGTAGAACGGCGGTGGAGACGATGTTGCCCATTCCAGGGTACGGCCATCCCAGGGGTCGCCGGTCACATCACGCAGTGCTTCACGGTCACGGAAAGTCACGTACAGCTGCATGATCTGGCACATAATGCCGCACAGAATCAGCACTGCTCCGAAGGCGGCAATCGCCAGCATCGGGAAGTACTGAGGTTCAATGTGCTGACTCAGACGACGGGTCATACCCATGAAGCCCAGAATATAGAGCGGCATAAAGGCCACGAAGAAACCGGTAATCCAGAACCAGAAGGCACGTTTACCCCATTTCTCATCCAGCATGTAGCCGGTGGCTTTCGGGAACCAGTACGCAAAGCCGGCAAAGCAGCCAAATACCACACCGCCGATAATCACGTTATGGAAGTGTGCAATCAGGAACAGACTGTTATGCAGGACAAAGTTCGCAGCCGGTACCGCAAGCAGCACACCCGTCATACCACCTATGGTAAAGGTGATCATGAAACCGACAGTCCACAGCATAGGGGTCGTGAACTTAATGCGGCCACGGTACATAGTGAACAGCCAGTTGAAGATCTTCACACCGGTTGGTATGGAGATAACCATAGTGGCGATACCGAAGAAGGCATTCACGTTCGCGCCGGCACCCATAGTGAAGAAGTGGTGCAGCCAGACCACGAAGGCCAGAATGGTGATCACAACCGTCGCCCACACCAGCGAGGTGTAGCCAAACAGTTTCTTACGCGAGAAAGTCGCGACCACTTCTGAGAACACACCGAATACCGGCAGCACCAGAATGTAGACTTCAGGGTGACCCCAGGCCCAAATCAGGTTGACGTACATCATCATGTCGCCGCCCATGTCATTGGTGAAGAAGTGCGTACCCAGGTAACGGTCCAGCGTCAGCAGTGCAATGGTCACTGTCAGAATCGGGAACGAAATAATGATCAGTACGTTGGCACACAGTGAAGCCCAGGTAAAAACAGGCATTTTCATCAGTGGCATTGACGGTGTACGCAGGCGCATGATCGTCGTAAAGAAGTTAACGCCTGATAACGTGGTACCGATACCGGATATCTGGAGTGCCCATATCCAGTAGTCTACCCCTACCCCGGGACTGTATTCCTTGCCCGACAGCGGCGGATAAGCCAGCCAGCCTGTTTGCGCGAACTCACCGACAAACAGCGACAGGTTGATCAGCACTACACCCACCACGAACAACCAGAAGCTCAGGGAGTTCAGGAACGGGAAAGCAACGTCACGCGCACCGATCTGCAACGGGATAATAATGTTCATCAAACCAATGATGAAAGGCATCGCCATGAAGAAAATCATGATTACGCCATGCGCAGAGAAAATCTGATCGTAGTGATGAGGCGGAAGATAGCCGGTTTCACCCGCGGCAGACAGCACTTGCTGACTACGCATCATGATGGCATCGGCAAAACCGCGCATCATCATGACAAAGGCGACGATGATATACATCACACCGATTTTTTTGTGATCGACAGTAGTGAACCACTCTGTCCAGAGGTAACGCCATTTACCCAGGTAGGTAATACCGCCTACCAGAGCCGCGCCGCCTAGCATGATGATCGCCATCGTTATCATGAGAATTGGCTCATGGAACGGTATGGCGTCCAGTGTTAATCGTCCAAACATAATATGTCCTAGAATGTTTGCTCAGTGGAATTTGATGGCGTGATTGTGCACATCAACGAGCCTTCGAATTGATTCAGTATGGTTGTGAGCATGCTTGAAGGCACATTGGAGTAATAACTCACTGGTGCATTCTCACTTGGCTCCGCAATGGTCTCGAAGTCCTTCAGCGTGACCAGCTTGTCGCTTGATGCCTGAGCTTTCTGCACCCACTCATCAAAACTTGCCTGGTCTGGCATCGCCAGTGCTTTGAACTTCATGCCAGAGAAACCGTGGCCGCTGTAGCTCGCTGAAATACCATCGTAAACACCCGCTTCATCAGCAATCAGATTGACCTTGGTCAGCATGCCTGCCATGGCGTAAATCTGGCTGCCCAGCTGTGGAATGAAGAAGGAGTTCATCACGCTGTTGGACGTCACACGAAACTCAACCGGCACATCTTTCGGGAAGGCCACTTCGTTGATCGTTGCAATGTGCTGATCCGGATAGATAAACAGCCATTTCCAATCCAGCGAAACCACTTCAATCGTCATTGGTTTTACTGAACTTTCGATTGGCTTTCTTGGATCCAGCGCGTGAGTAGACTGCCAGGTAATAGTGCCCAAAATGGCGATGATAATAATTGGCACAGTCCAGACAACCAGTTCTATTTTGGTTGAATGAGCCCACTCAGGTGTATACTTTTCACCCGTATTCGATTCACGATATTTAAATGAAAAATAGAAGGTCATCAGAATAACGGGAATAACGACAACCAACATCAGTAGCACTGATGTGATTATCAAATCTTTTTCTGCAGCACCAATTTGTCCCTTGGGATCAAGCAGCGCAAATTGACATCCTGAAAGGAAGAGGCTTATAAAAAATACAAACCCACCCGACAAGATGTTCTTATATCTTGAGGTTTTCATGTTCTCTCTCAGCTTTTTGGGCAAAAGTCGTCACCAACAGCTAGTAGCACTTTTTAATGACTACATGAGTTATTATTTTGATCTGAATCATTTTCTTTTACGTAAAATCAAGTTGTTATATGTCCCTATTAACAATAGTGAATCACTTTTGTGCTCGTACAAGCGCTAACTGATTCACCAAACAGTTCACACATATTCACTTGATTTCACTTACGGTTACACCCCCTCACATTTTGTTACAACTGAAATATTTTGCCACTTTCGCTGTTAAGTTAACACTCACTAAAAATGAAACTTTAGATCTAGCATTTGGAATCATGACCAAATTGTGACCATAAAGACAAAAAGCCCGCCATTAACCATATTATTTACATGGCTAATAGCGAGCTTTCATTAAGAATAGCAAATATAATTTGTTAGCTGTTCGAACAATAACAGAAGAACAGTACAAGCTTTATTTAGGCAAAAAATAACACACAATTAATGTTAATTAAATTAACAAAATTACAGCAATGATTTAATTATTTTCCACAACTTAGTTCAGCATCGCAGCAATACAACCGCACAATGTCATTAAAAACAAAAACCACTTCAATGTTTTTGCTGTCGCTTTAATGGCAAACTTCACCGCCAGATGGGTGCCAACGATAGTTCCGGCCGCCAGGATCAGACCCGGCATCCAGAGCACCAGACCTTCGTAAATAAACAGGCCAAGGGCAACCACAGTAAACATCAGGGTGCATAGCATTTTTAATGCATTCGCCCGTACCAGGTCATAGCGTAAGGTACCCGCCAGTGCCGCCAGCAACACAAACCCCACTCCCGCCTGAACAAAACCGCCATAAAAGCCAGCCAGCCCTAATCCCCACCAGGAGCTGGGCGTATCTGCCACTTTTCTCGCCAGGCTGCCGGGCTCAGGTGCCACCACGGCAGGCTTGACCAAAATGATGAACGCCATCAGCAGCATGGTGCCCAGCAGTAAGGGCTTGATCCACTCAGACGGCGCGTAAGCCGCAGCCCCGGCACCAACCAGACCACCGATCAATGTGGGTATCATAATGGGGCCGGTATCACTTAACTCTAATTTTCCATGCCGTTTAAAGCCCAGCACTGCGGTCACGGCCTGTAAAACAACACCCAGCCGGTTGGTCGCATTCGCCACTTCTGCTGGCATGCCCATCACCATCAAGGCAGGCAAAGTTAAATTTGAGCCACCGCCAGCCAGGGTATTGATGATGCCGGCAAGAAACCCTGTACCGATGAGCAATGCGGCGTGGAATAAGGTGATATCCATTTCTGATCCTGAAAGTAATTCCAAAGCCCCACTTTATACTCTATAGGCTGCACAGGTGTACAGGTGGTAGTGTACTAATCTATTGATTAACCGATTTATTTCATAAACACAATTAAGCACACCATTTGGTTGTCAACGCAAAATAATGACGAAAATGTTACAGATAATCACTTTATTAATGTGATATTAGATCAATATTTTAACAAAAAACCTCGGAGTTCCGGTGGAAAACCTATAGTAATTTTACGGCTAAACATAAGCCTGTTACTTATTTTATCGTTTGATTTTTTTCACTGAGGAACCATTAATGCTAAAGCTAAATATGAAGCGCAAGCGTGCTAAACAGGGCTTCGCTCTCGCGACTCTCAGCGCAGCCTGTATGCTGAGCTTTCAGGCCCAGGCAGCCGCTAACTGCCGCCCGGACGGCTTGTATCAAACACCGGGTGTGACTGTGCCTTATTGTACTGTGTACGATCAGGATGGCCGCGAAAAAATGGGCGTAGACCACCCGCGCCGCGTTATCGGCTACTTCACCAGCTGGCGCAGCGGTAACGACCCGCAAAGCAGCTACTTGGTCAATGATATTCCCTGGGACAGCCTGACTCATATTAACTACGCCTTCGTCAGTATCGGCTCTGACGGCAAAGTAAACATCGGTAATGTCAATAACCCGGACAACCCTGCGGTCGGCAAAGAATGGCCGGGCGTTGAGATAGACCCGGCACTCGGCTTTAAAGGCCACTTCGGGGCGCTGGCAACAGCCAAAGCTCAGCATGGTGTTAAGACACTGATTTCCATCGGAGGATGGGCGGAAACCGGGGGTCATTTTGATGACAACGGCAACCGTGTTGCTGACGGCGGCTTTTATACCATGACAACCAATGCAGACGGCAGTATCAATCATCAGGGAATTCAGACTTTTGCTGACTCTGCCGTGGCTATGATGCGCCAGTACAAATTTGACGGTCTGGACATCGACTACGAATACCCCACCAGTATGCAAGGTGCAGGTAACCCGGATGACTTCGCCTACTCTGATGCAATGCGTCCTCATTTAATGAAGTCTTACCATGAACTGATGAAAGTACTGCGTGAAAAACTGGATCAGGCCAGTGCGCAAGACGGCCACCACTATATGCTGACCATTGCCGCACCTTCATCCGGGTACCTGCTGCGCGGTATGGAAACCATGTCGGTCACTAAGTACCTCGACTATGTCAACATCATGAGCTATGACCTGCACGGTGCATGGAACGACTACGTAGGTCACAACGCATCACTGTTTGACAGCGGCCTGGATGCTGAGCTGGAAGCCGGTAACGTATACGGTACAGCTCAGTACAAAAAAACCGGGTATCTGAATACTGACTGGGCTTACCATTATTTCCGCGGCTCAATGCCTGCGGGACGGATCAACATTGGTGTGCCTTATTACACCCGTGGCTGGCAAGGCGTCACAGGCGGAACCAACGGACTTTGGGGTAAAGCGGCGCTGCCTAATCAGAGCGATTGCCCAACCGGTACCGGTGCAGGTACCAGTAATTGCGGTTATGGTGCCATCGGTATCGATAATATGTGGCACGACAAAGACGCGAACGGCAATGAAATGGGCGCCGGCTCTAACCCTATGTGGCATGCCATGAACCTGGCAAACGGTGTTTACGGCAGCTATACCGCAGCCTATGGCTTAGATCCGGTTAACGATCCTCAGGACGCGCTGACTGGTACCTATACCCGCCACTACGACAGTGTCTCTGTCGCCCCCTGGCTGTGGAACGCAGACAAAAAAGTCTTCCTGTCGACCGAAGATAAAGAATCGATCAACACCAAGGCAGACTATGTGATTGAACAGGGTATCGGCGGTATCATGTTCTGGGAACTGGCCGGTGACTACAGCTGTTACAACCTGGATGCCAACGGTAACCGCACCACAGTGGATCCTACTGAAAACGCCTGTAAAACAGGCAACGGTGAATACCACATGGGCGACACCATGACCAAGGCCATTCATAACAAGTTTGCCACTGCGACACCTTATGGCAATACCCTTGCCGAAGGCGCGATCCCGACAGAAGCTGTCAATATCGACGTGTCTGTCACCGGATTCAAGGTGGGCGATCAGAACTACCCGCTCAACCCGACAATGACGTTAACCAATAAAACAGGTCAGACTCTGCCTGGCGGCACCGAGTTCCAGTTCGACATTCCAACCTCAACACCGGATAACATGTCGGATCAATCAGGAGCCAATCTGCAGGTCATTTCCTCTGGCCACACCCGAGGCGACAACATTGGCGGCCTGGACGGCAACTTCCACCGTGTCGCATTCACTCTGCCAAGCTGGAAGCAGTTGGGTAACAATGAAAGCTTTGAGCTGACCCTGAACTACTTCCTGCCGATTTCCGGCCCGGCGAACTACAGCGTACGAGTCAACAATGCTGACTATGCACTGGCATTCGAACAGCCTGACTTACCGATTGCAGACTTAAGCAATGGCGGCGGCGACAATGGTGGCGGTGATGGCAATAATGGCGACTGTGTAACCACAGGTGTGAATACCTACCCTAACTGGCCGCAAACTGACTGGGCAGGTAATCCAAGCCACGCTGGTACCGGTGACAAGATTATCTACAACGGCGTGGTTTATCAGGCTAAATGGTGGACGAATTCAGTGCCGGGCAGCGACGGCAGTTGGGATACCGTTTGTACGGTTCAATAACAAAACCATGAGTCATTATTACGTTGTTTACCAAAGCGGGCACTCAAGCCCGCTTTTTCATGCACTGAGATTGTTCATTTTTTAACCCCAAAATTTATTTCCTGTGATTAAAATGCGATATCAAGCTCAAAATACGAACAAACCGTTAAATGAATGATTATTTGATGTTTTTGATATGCCCTCATTATTTTTCTTTTCTAAAACAGATGATTAATAGTGTCAGACCTGGCTATTTACTGAAAATGTAAAAAAAACTGACATGTTGAGATTAATTTTCGATTAAACAATGTTCATATTCTAATGCACTGTTTTATATTGATAAATATATAATCATATAAAATTTAAATACTTTGATGATGGGATAATTTTAACTTAACCCTTTCAATGCAAGGGCTAAAAAAATTCAAATCCTATGGTAGAGTCCTATCGTCACTGGCACAAACTAATTAAAAGAGTGTAAACAAGGAAATGAAACAAGCCATCTACCTATTCATTCTGCTGTTTTGTTATTTACCACAGTATGCATCAGCAAGCACAATTAAGGGACCACTTTCACAACAAACTCAAAATCCTGAAGTCATTGTCAAATATGTATATGAACAGGCGGGTTTGAAAGGAAAGTTAGACTTCGAAGTATTTAAAAATGGTTATAATGCTTATTACAATACCAAGGCACGAAAAAAACAATTACTGACTATTATTGACTACAGCAAGCCATCTACTGAAAAACGTTTTTTTGTTATCGACCTGAAACGAAATAAACTGCTATATCACACTTACGTGACACACGGCGTCAACAGTGGCGGTGTGGTTGCAAAGCACTTTTCGAATATCGTCAATTCGCGCCAAACCTCGTTGGGTACTTTTCTGACAGATACGACCTACTTCGGGGGCAATGGCTATTCACTGCGTCTTGACGGACTGACAAAAGGCCTCAATGACAATGCGCGTCGCCGTTATATTGTTGTTCACGGCGCTCCCTATGCGTCTGAAGATTTCATTCAACGCCACGGTTATTTAGGCCGTAGCTGGGGCTGCCCTGCTCTTCCGGCAAATCTTTCTAAGAAAATCATCGACACCATTAAAGGTGGCAGCGTCATATACGCTCGAGCGTAATGTCACCTGACTGATTAATTTTATTTCTTGCCCTTATGTTCTCATAAGGGCTTTTTGTTTTGTCAGAGTAATATCAAATTAAAATCTGGCATTCAGAGTTGTTAGGATGGTCTCATTTTCGTTGACTATTGCATTTTATATGACCGGCTTTGCAGACACACAGGACAGATTTAATTGACTTCACTCCGAGAGTTTAAACCCTGTCATTCACCTTTAATAATCCGGTGATTCACAGCCAGAGATTATCCACTATCAGTCATCGTAATTTCGTTCACTTTACTTGAGCATAAAAAATCCCTGCCGAAGCAGGGATATAAATACTATCGTCAAGTTCAGCCTTATCAGGCCAGCGCTTTATCAGCCTCGACGAATGGCAGATCCAAGGCTGTTGATACTTCGTGACAGGTAATCTGACCGCGGTAAACGTTCAAACCGTTCAGCAGGTGTTTGTCTTCCTGCAGCGCCGCTTTATACCCTTTGTTGGCCAGTTTCAGGATATATGGCAATGTCACATTATTCAGGGCAAAGGTAGAAGTGCGGGCAACGGCGCCAGGCATGTTGGCAACACAATAGTGAACAACATCATCAACAATGAAAGTCGGTTCGCTGTGCGTCGTAGCATGAGAGGTTTCAACACAACCGCCCTGATCGATAGCAACATCCACAATGGCAGAGCCAGGTTTCATCTTCTTCACCATCTCAGCCGTTACCAGCTTAGGCGCGGCAGCGCCTGCCACCAGCACACCACCGATAACCAGATCAGCCTCCAGTACATGCTTTTCAATCGCGTCCTTGGTTGAATACACGCACTGAACCTTGCCTTCAAACTGTGCATCCAGTTTACGCAGCACATCAATGCTACGATCCAGAACAACAACATTAGCACGCAGGCCGACAGCCATCTGAGCGGCGTTCGCACCCACAACACCACCGCCGATAATCACCACTTTCGCAGGCTCAACACCTGGAACACCAGCCAGCAGCATACCGCTGCCGCCGCGAGATTTTTCCAGCGCAAAAGCACCCGCCTGAATCGACATACGACCAGCCACTTCAGACATAGGTGCCAGAAGAGGCAAGCGGCCGAAATCATCAGTAACGGTTTCGTAGGCAATACATACCGCTTTACTGTCCACCAGATCTTTGGTCTGCTCTGGATCCGGTGCCAGGTGCAGATAGGTAAACAGAATCTGACCTTCGCGCAGCATGGCACGCTCTACTGCCTGAGGTTCTTTAACCTTCACAATCATTTCAGCTTCTGCAAACACATCAGCGGCGGTCGGCAGAATTTTTGCACCGGCGTCAATGTAGTCCTGATCGCTGAAACCAATACCTACACCAGCTTGCGTTTCAACATACACAGTGTGGCCATGGGCAACCGCTTCGTTGACAGAAGCAGGCACCATGCCTACGCGGTATTCATGAACTTTAATTTCCTTTGGTACACCAATAATCATTGTAAGTTTCCTTGCTGCTTGTCAGAGGTTGTGAAAACAATAATGGAATACATTTGAAATGTGTCACCGTTTTTTAACCTAAAAGCAACAAATGAAACCAGCCACAAGAGATTTAGCAGCACATCACTCTGTTTATGACGATCATCACACTACAAAAGGTCAAGAAAACACCAATAATCAGACCTTGACACTAGTTTCAAGCCAATTTATCAGGCTTTAAGTCTAAATATTAAGGTCGTTTAAGCATTTTTGACTTTACTGATGTTCTTCATTAGCTAAATAAATGCAGAGATACTGACAGTTTCGTTTCAGCCATATAAAATGCTGGTTTTTACCCAGCAGTCTCGCTGTTTAGGGAGATTTATCACTGCAGATAAGAATTTCAGCGGGGATAAATAAAAACGCCACCCTGAGGTGGCGCGGACAATCCGACAGAAAGTGCAATATCAGTCTTCAATTTCCCAATCCATGTCGGGTAAGGCATCAAGATTCTCTGAATAGCGTTTCAGATTAAACTCACCGTCATTTTTCACCACATCAAACACTTCAATAGACAACGCACAAGCAATCATCTCAATGGCTTCTTCCCTTGGTGTCCCTGTCATCACGAGGCGCATCAACGTTTCTTTTACTTTAATCGGATTGCCTTCAGCCAGTTGATTTTCAACCGTTTCAACCAGCATTTCACCTGTCATGATCTCATCATCTTGCATACTGCCTGCCCTTCTTAACGCTTTATCAGTAAGATTTCTCCCAATCTTACCGTAGCCGAACAAGTAACACTAATTCGGCTGCTGCAGTGAGACCGAATAACTTATCTAAACTTTGTCCAGTCCGACATAACGCACCGGAATGCGGGTGTCATCCATGTGATACGCGCGAACCTGCGGGTAAAATTCGCCCGGTGCCGGGTCGGTCAGGCGGATGCGGTTTAAATGAAGGGAGACATTTGCCAGTAAATCGGGCTGAGGGGAGAATTACACGCCACAATCAATGGAATTCACCAATTGTGGCGTGCAGTACGATGATTATTCAGATTTGAAGCAGGGTAAACCTTGCTCGGCATACCAGCGCTTAAGTTCAGATACCACAGCTTCTGGTGAGTCTTCAATGCCACACATATCTGGATGTGTGACCAAAGCACTTCCTCTGGGATGTCGAATTTTTTTATTGAAGAAAATAAGAAGCTCATCAACTAATTGATCATCACAATTCTCATCATAAGGCTCTTTAACTAGTTCGAGGAACTCTTGTTCAGTGTATTGGTTTAGTTCATTTTTCATTAGAATGGATCCTTACATGATTTTTTGCAGTATTTATTCTAAGATTATCAATATTATATACATCCCCGCCATGTTGAATTTCTTCAACATGATGTATTTCATACCTTCCCCTTTCTCCAGCCCAATAATCAGGCAAACAATATGGTGCATTCCCTTTCTTTTTCATCTGAATCTGACTCGAAGTTTTAAATTGGTTGAATAGTTCTGGGTTTTTGGCAACTTCTTTCCATATTGCAGTTTGCAATCCTGAGAACGTTTTAAATTCACACCCTCTCAACGCATCTGCGATAGCGGTTGGAATATACTGCCCCTGTCCTTCATTGGCCGCCTTGCCCAGCCAGTAACCGTCTTCCCACGGCACATCTTTCCCTTTACCTGTGACAACACCCGGTTGATTACGCCTGTCTTCTTTGTAAACAAGATAAAGCGGTGCAATCCCTGAATCGACAGGAAACACCAGAATCGCATCGCTCCAGTGGGCTTCTTCTGCGGCAGGATCGGTTTCAACCGTCGGGGTTGGCATATCAGATATCGGTGTGGTGCGAATATCGTCCGCCTCAAAACCATCGTCATGATCCGGTGTCAGCTGCCACTCTGGTTTGCCCTCTTCATTCGGCGTCCAGGTAATATGCGGGCCGTTTTCCTCCAGCGCAACGGAGTAGCTGTTGGTCTTTTGATCCAGTCCGACATAACGCACCGGAATGCGGGTGTCATCCATGTGATACGCACGAACCTGCGGATAAGATTCGCCCGGTGCCGGGTCGGTCAGGCGGATGCGGATACGGCTTTGCACGCTTTCTAAGTTATGCAGCTCTTCTTCGGTGTGCTGGGTGTCGTCATCGTGCCAGATTTTACGCTGCATCATCAGCACTGAGGTAATCCCGCCTGAGGTCATCAGCCGATAGTCGTCCAGCACACTGCCGAGTTTACCGGTCAGCCTGATGAGAGCGTTAGCGGCATCCTTATTGGCCGAACTGAGTGCCTTGTTGCCAACCGCGCCACCAGCACTGCTCGCAAGTGCTGACTGGGTGGCTTGCTGTGCCTGAATAACTGCGATTGGATTGGCATGAGCCGAGCTGAAAAACCACGAGAACGGCCCAAAGTTGGTGATCGGCTCTGGCGATGTACCGGCGTCTGTGCACCCTCGCGGGATATCGCAGGATTTGGCAAACACCGGCGCTACCACCGACTTGATACGCACGACAGGAATGTCTGCCGCCAGCCCGCTGGGATACATCGGAATGATGCTGGTGTCTTCAATGCACGAACCGTCGTAGTGATAGCAAGTGTTGAGCGGCTGATTAACATCGGCTGGCGGCACCGGCGGCCGTTCTCTGACCGGCTCGGAGGCAGCCACAGCATCCGGTGATTGCACCGTCAGAATATGCCCCGCCTCCAGCAATAAGGGGTTTTCTTCATAGCCTGGATTCAAATCCAGCAGTTCGCGGGCGGTCAGGCCGTATTGCCGGGCAATATCAGACCATGATTCCCGCTGTCCGGTGGCCGGATCACGCTGTACCGTATGAGAGCTTGTTAACTCAGTCTGATGCTGCTCATTGCTACTGTTTTCCCGCACAACAACAGGCTCTTTGATGGCATCCAGCAGCGCACCGAGATCGATTTTGACGCCGTTTTGTACCAGCCAGTCTTCACTCAGATTATCCAGATGCAGGCGGGTGATCCGCTCACGGCGGTAGACCAGATACTGATTGTCTGCCTTCTGCCCGCCCCGTTTCCACGGCAGCAAAATAGCACTCTGTACGCCATGGTGCAGATCATCGTGAAGCCGGTCGTGGGTTGAATACGTCGCCTGAAATGCCCAGCGCTTATTACCAAGAATCTGGTATTCTTGCATCAGCTTATCGTCACAAAAATGGTAGAAGTAACCCTGTGTGGGGTGGCCCAGACGACCGTCAAATTCCACCGCAGGCATAACAGCCACGAAGGCGTCCTGCGCCTGACCGGCTCCTTTGGGATGAACGGTCACCGGCTCAACCGGAGTCACACCCAGCGATGAGCTGGCGCGGTTCACGTACAAATGTTTCGGCTCTTCAACCCTGACCTCTGTGGTGTGGCGATAGCCCTGTTCAATCGGTTTGATTTGCCAGTTTGCCCGCCAGTCTTCTGCTTCGGTGTTGCCTAACGCAAATTCGCAAGTGCTGTGCTGGTGCAATGACTCTGCCGAACAGGACAGATCAAAACTGTACTCGAACTGTGCCACTGGCTCCGGGTCTTCCCCTGCCGGCGGCGGAGGTGCAAGGGTGGAGTAATCCTCAAGGGGCGCATAAGACGCCCTGGGATATCTTTTTTTCACTGAATCGTCATCCGCACTCACAATGCCCCCTTAACAAAAAAGCAGCTATATCAAACATTTTGCGCAAGATTTTACCACTGGGAAGCGGTTGCGGTGTGACGGTTTTTGAGGGTGACTTTCAGTGGAAATAACAGGTTTCAGGTTGCGAATTGCCGGTTTCGGGCGTGGAAATGAAAGACGGCTGACCCTATACGTTGACCCTTGCAGGGCGCATGATCATTCTACAATTACACCGCGATATCCAGACTGCCTGCGCTCACGCCATTGAGCCGAAACCAACCCGCAATACTGAAACGCGGGCGATGTGCTGGCAGCACCTCATGAGGAAAATCTTCAGATAGAAACATCACCAGACGCCCGCCTTTAGGCACCAGTTTTGTCAGAAAGCTCTCATCATTATTGTAAATAACCAGCTCTCCGCCATCCGTTTCCTGCCAGTCTTGATCATTCAGATACAACACAGTCGTAAGAATACGGTTGGCTTTGCCACGAAAACTATCACGATGCTTTTTATAAAAATCCCCCTGCTCGTACTTGGCAAAATGCGCCTCGTATTCAAACAGCCCCAGGTAAAGGTAGCGATTAGCCGCCTGTCGGATCACTTCCATCTTATCCAGATAGTGATAAACCGGCTGGCCCATCTCTTCTTTCAGCCAATGAATCTTATCGCTTCGGATCGACGCCACATGCGCATGGGCATCCTGACGCCCAATGCCAGCTTGTGACCATTCAGAGGGTAAGCATTGCAACAATGCAGATATTTCGTTTGCAGAAAGAAAATCGTCCCACACACACCAACCCTGCGTGTGCAGGCTATCAAGCATAGTGTCGAGATCCATGCGATGAGTCCGTATTAGCCTAGCGTTGAAGCTTTATAGACACTCACATCGCGAGTCACAAATCATTGGTTGAATGGGAAAGATAAAAAAAACTCATGGATAAATTTTACAGTTTCTCACCATAAAATAATCTGCTTGATGGTTATCCGCTATTTGCCAGAACCCACTGCTCTATTCTTCTGGCAACGAAAGGATGTGTGAGCAATCCCATATGATTCACACTGCCAACGACACACTGATTAACGGCCGGAAAACCCACTGCCAGCTGCTGTTCATCCCCTTCCCCCAACGCACTCGCGACCGGCACCAGGCCATCGCCGATACGGCGGCTTCTTTCATCCTGTATGTGTTTGCTCAGACAGCTGGCAACAGCGTAACAGGCCACGCCCTCAGGTAAGGGAGGACGAAGCGGGTAAGGCGGCGGTGGCTCACGTTGCCAGTCGGAATGGCAGATGGTTCCCAGACTGAGATCTTTACTGCCGGCGCTGCGCAGCCGGGTCAGGTTAACCACAGATTGCAGGTAAGGCACAGCCGCAATCCGGGTTTCAGCCCAGCTGGCCAATTTTGCCAGAGGCGCACCGTTATGCGGGGTGCCCAGGGTAATCAGTGTGGTGAGCTGATTTATCCAGCTCACCTGATGTCTGCTGGCATAAAAACATGCACTCCTGCTGACCAGCCCCCCCATACTGTGGGCAATAATGACAATCTCCTGTACCGGACAAGGCCACGCAGCAATCAACTGCTCTAACAATAAAGCGAAATCTTCACCATTGGATGAAATGTGACGCCCGGTGTTGTAACGCAGATAAACGGGTGTATAGCCAAACTTCGCCAAATTTCGCCCATGATCATGGGGCTTACGTTGCCATTGGCTGTCATTCATACACCAGCCATGCACACAAATCACAATCCGGGACTGCGGCAGCGACAATTGCCCGGCCAGCGTAATAGGATCCAGGCTCAGTGGCTGCATACCGCTGCTGAATGCCATTTTCTGTGCTAACCGGCTTTTGCGCTCTTCAAGCGAATCCCCCATCACACCGTTCATTGTGGCGATCACCAGATCGCTGGGCACAGGCGGCAAGCCGGTTTCAACAAACTCCCCCAAACCTGCCCGCCATTGATTCGCGTTGACAAGAGCTCGATCTGACAGATCGCTTAACAGCAACTGAAGTGTTCGGTTAATCCGTCGCTTTAATACCATACTCACACCTTTACATCAGATCTCAGATCAGGCCAACCGCTGGTCACCACCATGCAATGCTGTGTCTCACGACAGATCAAGGTTCTGGTATGTCGCCAGTCATATCTAAGAATAGGATAGGGTCCACAGGCCATCTGTGGTATGCCAGCATTGATGTGAATTACCTCAAGCTCTCGCACAAAACCTTTCCGTGCTACTCGCCAAGATAGAGCTTAGACTCTAGTCTGCTAATGAATAACAGCATAAAGGATCTCTTAACATGGAAGACCAATTGATCGCTACCGACTACTTTGATTTTAATCACCCGGCTATCCAAAGCTTCAGTCGACAGGTGACAGGTAACACTGCGGCCGAGAAAGCCATCAGCATGTATTATCTGGTTCGCGATGAGATTGTTTACAATCCCTACACGCTGCAGGATGGCCTGCCCAGTCTGAAAGCCAGTTATTGCTTTCAGAAAAATCAGGCATATTGCATCCCAAAAGCGGCGCTTATGGTCGCACTGTGCCGTCAACACGGTATCCCGGCCCGTCTTGGTCTCGCGGATGTGATCAATCACTTATCAACACCGGCATTGGTTGAATGGCTGGGAACAGACTACTTCGCTCTGCATGGTTATGCAGAGATCTGGCTGAACCAGGGCTGGGTGAAAGTAACGCCTGTATTCGATCGTGCTTTATGCGAGAAGTTTAACGTTGAACCACTGGAATTTGACGGTAAACATGACGCTATTCTCCATTCCGCGACAAAAGATGGTAGCAAACACATGGAGTATGTAAAATACCACGGTTGTTTTGATGACATGCCCATTGAATTTATTAGAAAAACCGCCTCCGAAGCTTATCCGAAATTTGCAGATTTATTCAATCAGGACCGGGTTAGCACTCAATAGTTTCGCCCCGTCAGTGAGTCGCCATCAGGACGCGGTTATACACTCTGTTTCATTTTTCCCTGATCAATCGCGATTCAAGAGCGCAAGCGAGCCGGAGAAAATATGATTATTTATTTTACTCTGAAAAGTTAATTCGCTTTTTTGCGTTAATTGCATACAATAACGGGGCAGCTGGAGAAGCTTTAGGAGAGAAGTAGTGACCACGCCAGTGAAAAAAAAATCAACGTTAAAGAAATCACCCACTGTGGGTCCGACACTTACCCAGGATGATATTGTCTACGGACACATTTTTGATGCCATTCTGGAACAGCGCCTGCCACCAAACACCAAGCTCAATGAAGAAGCTCTGGGTGAAATTTTCGGTGTCAGCCGAACCATTATCCGCCGTGCCTTACTTCGCCTGTCTGTCGAGCAGATTGTTAAAATTCGCCCGAACCGTGGTGCCATTGTCGCTGCACCTAATGTTGAAGAAGCCCGGCAGGTACTGAAAGCACGTGAAGTGCTGGAGCTCGCCATCACCGAGCTGGCCGTTGAACATGCAACCAGCGAACAAGTCGCCAAATTACGTGAACTGGTTAAAGATGAGCATGCAGCTTTTGACCAAGGCGATGTGGGCCGGGGTATCCGCCTTTCCGGTGAATTCCATATCCAGCTGGCCAGTATGGCCAATAACCCTCCTTTGCTTTCTTTCCAGCGCAGTATTGTGTCGCAAACTTCTCTGATCATTGCACTTTATGAAGTCGGCAACCGTGGTCAATGCTCCTTTGATGAACATAACCAGCTGCTTGACGCCATTGAAGCGGGTGAAACAGAGAAAGCGGTTTCACTGATGCGCAGTCACCTGGGCCACATCAATGCCAAGTTAGCCCTTGATGATGAAGCCATTAGCAGTGACCTCCACGCTGTCTTTTCAGATGTTGTGTTAAAGCGAAGATAAATCGTAAACAATTTAACGAAAAATAAAGAACAACATTGTATACAATGTCATCATGCCCTATACTGTTCTCAGTGGGGCATGCAGCCTACGTGTTCAGTTCGGTATTGTATAAGTTGGTGCTGCACGCTCCCACCCATTCCTCTTTTTAGTCTGTTCAGACAAATATTTACCTGTGTTCATCTTTTCTTAATGTGCTTTTGCTCACTGAGATTTTGCATGACAAAATCACAAAGTATCCTATACAACCAGCCGGCAGACTGTGTAGTTCAGCCTTGCCCTTTCTGCTCAATCAATAATGGGTTTTGTACTGACTGACTGACTGGATTTTCGCCTGCGCGGAAATGACGGTACGTGGTGAAATAACAATAAAAAAAGGAATAGTGCCGCTGACACTATTCCCAAAGGGCACACAGTCTCCAAGGACAAAGAAAACTGTGCCTACCGTTGCCTCTTACAACTTACAACATAACTCAAGGAGTTATTCAGTTACCGGATTCCTCCTTCGGAAGAATCAGAATGGCGCGAAAATCATTAACATTCGTCAGTGTTGGACCGGTTGTTAACAATGAATCCAATTGTTTAAAGAAAGTGTATCCATCATTGTTATCCAGATAGTCCTGGCTATTGAGTTCCAGAGCCTGTCCCCGGTGATAACTTTGCGGGTTCAGTACCGCACCGGCATTATCTTCTACCCCGTCAATACCATCGGTATCAGCGGCCAGTGCGAAGATCTGCGGGTGGCCCTGCAGTTCATGATAAAGACTCAGCAAAAACTCACTGTTACGTCCACCACGTCCCTCGCCCCTGACTGTCACAGTAGTTTCACCACCAGACAGTAATACGCACGGCGGCGTGAAAGGCTGTTCGCGGTCTGCAATTTGTTTCGCCAGTGCAGCATGTACCTTGGCGACATCGCGAGATTCACCTTCAATGCAGTCACTCAGGATATGCGCCGGGATACCCCATTGGCTGGCCTCTTCGGCAGCCGCTTCCAATGACAGCTGAGGGCTGGCAATCAGTTCGAACCTGGCCCGCTCCAGACAGGCATCGCCCGGTTTTACTGTTTCAGATTCAGGACTGTGTAACCACTCAGTCACTGAGTCGGGTACGCTCACCTGATAGCGGCTCAATATGTCTAAGGCATCTTTACTGGTAGTGGGATCAGCAACCGTCGGACCGGAAGCAATCACTGTTGCCTCATCACCGGGTACGTCCGAAATGGCCAGTGTAATCAGCTGTGCAGGTGCAACGGCCTTAGCCAGCCTTCCGCCTTTAATGGCAGACAGGTGCTTGCGTACACAGTTCATTTCATCAATGGCCGCCCCGGATTTCAGCAAAGCTTTATTGATTTGCTGCTTTTGCGAGAAGGTAATGCCGGGAGCAGGCAAACTCAGCAAGGCCGAACCGCCACCAGACAAGAGACAGATCACGAGATCCTTCTCGTTGAGCCCGGTAACCAGGTTCAGGATGCGTTCTGCCACTTCACGGCCAGCATCATCCGGCACCGGGTGAGCGGCTTCGATCACTTCGATCTTCTGGCATTCGGCGGTGTGACCATAGCGAGTCACGACCAGACCTTCCAATTCACCTTCCCAGACACTTTCCAGTGCTCTGGCCATTGAGGCGGCGGCTTTACCCGCCCCTATTACCACCGCTTTACCTGTTCTGTCTTCAGGTAAATAGTGTTTCAGGGTTTCACCGGGCAGGGCCTGTTTTACTGCACGATTAAACAGTGCAGTCAAAAATGCATGCGTTTCCATTTGCATGTTGCGCTCCACGTCAAGTTAGCTCCCAGTTACGGCAAGCAACAGGGGAAAAAACCCGAAACCGTCACTGTCACCCACATTGTTTATCGAACTGGTAGGGCCGGCTAAGCCACCTCTGACAAGAAGCCAGCCCTAATATCCAACCCGCGGTTTCGGGACCACATAACCAAAGGAGACTAAAAATTGTTATGTGACAATAATTATTCAGGATACAGCTGATTTCCAGCTGTATCCTGGGGCGACATCAATGATGCCGCCTTTTCATCAGATTACTGACGGATGCTGTGATTAGCCAGCTCTTCAATCGCACGAATCAATGCTGAGTGGTCCCAGCCTTCGCCGCCCAGTTTCACACAGGCGTCAAACAGGTTCTGAGCAGACTGGGTATTTGGCAAAGACATGCCCAGTGCTTCAGCGCCGGACAGCGCCAGATTCAGGTCTTTCTGGTGCAACTGAATGCGGAAACCCGGATCAAAGGTGCCTTTCACCATACGCTCACCGTGGACTTCCAGCACTTTAGAGTTGGCAAAGCCACCCATAAGCGCTTCGCGAACACGCGCCGGATCGGCACCGGCTTTAGAGGCAAATACCAGGGCTTCAGCAACCGCTTCAATGTTCAGAGCAACGATGATCTGGTTAGCCACTTTACAGATCTGGCCTGCACCGTTATCGCCAACCAGGTTAATATTCTTACCCATGACTTCAAACAGTGGCAGTGCTTTTGCGTAGGCTTCTTCAGTACCACCAACCATGATGGTCAGCGCAGCATTAATCGCACCCACTTCACCGCCGGATACTGGTGCATCCAGGAACTCGGCACCGGTTTCTTTTACTCGTGCTGCAATCGTTTTGGTTTCGATAGGTGAGATAGAACTCATATCGATAACGGTTTTACCCGCTTTCAGCACTTCAGCCACACCGTTTTCAGCGAACAGCACTTCTTCAACCTGAGGGGTATTTGGCACCATCAGGATGATGTATTCGGCCAGTTCCGCGGCGGCTTTCGCCGAATGGACAACCTGAGCACCGTTGGCAACCAAATCTGCCGGAGCTGGATTGTAATGGTCGGAAAAGACCAGTTGGTGTCCAGCTTTCTGCAGGTTCTCGGCCATTGGTTTACCCATGATGCCTGTACCGATAAATGCGATAGTCGTCATTATCCTCTCCTTAGATTTGATTAAATTCTTTCAGCCAGCCAAGGCCTTCTGCGGTAGTGGTCTGCGGTTTGTACTCACAGCCGACCCAGCCTTCATAGCCAATTTCATCCAGATGCCTGAACATGAAGTGGTAATTGATCTCACCGGTACCCGGTTCGTGACGGCCTGGATTGTCAGCCAGCTGCACGTGGCGGATTTGGCCCAGTTCACGACTCAGGGTCGTTGCCAGATCACCTTCCATGATTTGCATGTGGTAGATGTCGTATTGCAGCTCCAGATTGTCACTGCCGACTTTCTCAATAATATCCAGACCTTGCTGAGTGGTATTGAGGAAGAATCCTGGAATATCACGGGTGTTAATCGCTTCGATGATCAGGTTGATACCCGCTTTTTTCAGCTCTGCCGCGGCAAAGCGCAAGTTATCAACAAATGTTGCTTCCGCCTGCCCCGGGGTGACGCCGGCAGGTACAATCCCTGCCAGACAGTTCACTTGCGTACAGTTCAGCGCTTTGGCATAGCGGATGGCTTCCGGTACACCGGCACGAAACTCTTCCACACGCTTAGGGTCGACCGCGATACCGCGGTCGCCAGCATCCCAGTCGCCAGCAGGCAGATTGAACAGTACCTGAGTCAGACCATTCTCATCCAGCTTGGCTTTAATAGCATCGCTTTCAAAAGCATACGGGAATAAATATTCCACCCCGCGAAAGCCCGCCTGCGCGGCGGCCTCAAAACGCTCCATGAAAGGTACTTCCGTAAAGAGCATGGATAAGTTTGCTGCTAGTTTCGGCATGTCACATTCCTTTTGCTATTCGTGGAATATTATTGGTTAAAGGTGATGGCCGTCGGCGCATCAGCCTGATCTTCTGTCAGTGCTTCGAACTCGTTGATGCCGTCAATCTCAACGCCCATCGCGATATTCGTTACACGCTCCAGAATCACTTCAACCACAACAGGTACTTTGTGCTTGTTCATCAGAACCTGCGCTTCACGTAAGGCATCGGCAATCTTCTCAGGATCCGTTACGCGAATGGCTTTACAGCCCAGACCTTCAACCACAGCAACGTGGTCAACACCATAGCCGTTCAGCTCCGGCGCATTCTGGTTCTCGAACGCCAGTTGTACACAGTAATCAATGTCAAACTGACGCTGTGCCTGACGGATCAGACCCAGGTAAGAGTTATTCACCAGTACGTGGATATACGGCAGATTAAACTGCGCACCCGCAGCCAGCTCTTCGATCATGAACTGGAAGTCATAGTCACCAGACAGTGCCACAACCGGACGTTGCGGATCCGCTGCACGCACACCCAGCGCGGCAGGAATTGTCCAGCCCAGAGGACCAGCCTGACCACAGTTAATCCAGTGATTTGGCTTGTACACATGCAGGAACTGAGCAGCGGCAATCTGAGACAGACCAATGGTGCTCACATAGCAGGTCTCTTCGCCAAACACTTTGTTCATTTCTTCGTAAACACGCATTGGCTTCACTGGCGTTTCAGTGTAGTGCGTCTTACGCAGCATAGTGGCTTTACGCTGCTGACATTCAGAAACCCAGGCGCTGCGGTCGGCCAGCTTGCCGGCGGCTTTCATGTCGCGGGCAACCTCAACAATCAGTTCCAGTGCCGCTTTTGCATCCGATACGATACCTAAATCCGGGCAGAATACGCGGCCAATCTGAGTCGGCTCGATATCAATGTGAACAAACTTACGGTCTTTGGTGTACACATCTACAGAACCTGTGTGGCGGTTTGCCCAGCGGTTACCAACACCAAACACGAAGTCGGAAGCCAGCATGTTGGCGTTACCGTAACGGTGTGCTGTTTGCAGACCCACCATACCTACCATCAATTCGTGGTTGTCCGGAAGTGAACCCCAGCCCATCAGCGTTGGAATCACTGGTACGCCGGTGATTTCAGCGAACTGCTGCAGCAAGTCAGACGCGCCGGCATTAATGACACCGCCACCCGCAACAATCAGTGGTTTCTCGGATTGGTTCAGCATGGTTAATGCTTTTTCAATCTGAGCACGGCTGGCTGTTGGCTTGTACGCTTCCAGAGGCTCATAACTGTCGATATCGAATTCGATCTCAGCCAGCTGAACGTCAATAGGCAAGTCAATCAATACCGGACCCGGACGGCCTGAGCGCATCAGATGGAAAGCCTGCTGGAATGCACGTGGCACCTGAGCTGGCTCCAGTACTGTGGTTGCCCACTTAGCAACGGGTTTAGCGATACTCTCGATATCAACCGCCTGGAAATCTTCCTTGTGCAGACGAGCACGTGGTGCCTGGCCGGTGATACACAGAATTGGAATGGAGTCAGCAGCTGCTGAATACAATCCTGTGATCATATCTGTACCCGCTGGGCCTGAAGTACCGATACAAACACCGATATTACCGGTATTGGTACGCGTGTAACCTTCAGCCATGTGAGAAGCACCTTCCACATGTCGAGCCAGAATATGATCAATGCCACCCAGTTTTTTCAGTGCAGCATACATTGGGTTAATCGCTGCACCTGGTACACCAAATGCCTGAATAACACCTTCTTTTTTCAAAACTTCAACGGCGGCTTCAATTGCCTTCATCTTCGCCATACTGCCTCCTGCATAATTGTATACAATGTTGTGTATGATTGTATTCTAGACATACATAATTGATCTTAGCAAGGGGGCTGTTACGATTTAAAACAAACTTAATATGCCGCAACTCCACTATTTATTTAAATAACAGTAGGTTATCTTAAAAAATAGCGACACATAAAAACAACATCAGATTTACATAGTGATAAAAACCACTTTACCTGATACGCCCATATAGGTTATAGATAATAGGAAAATTATAAAATGTATACAAAACGATAGACCGTTTGTTCTAAGGAGACGCAATTGGATACCCAACAACATCATGAGGCACAAGCCGATTCCCTACAGCTCGCCGTTGGTTCACTGTCACCCGACTATCAGGCTATCCTGAACGACGATGCCATGGCGTTTCTGACTGCACTTGTCAGTCAGTTTTCAGGCCGTCTGGACGATCTGCTTGCCCGCCGTGAAGCACGTCAGCGTGAATTCGACAATGGCAAACTGCCTGGTTTCAGAGCCGACACAGCAGACATCAGAAATGATAAAAGCTGGCGAATTGCTGATATCCCTGCTCCGCTTCAGGATCGCCGGGTGGAAATTACGGGTCCGGTTGATCGCAAGATGGTGATCAATGCGCTGAACTCAGGCGCGAAAGTCTTTATGTGTTGTTTCGAGGATGCCACTGCGCCGAGCTGGGACAATATGGTACAAGGCCAGATCAACCTGCGTGATGCCAACCTGGGCGAAATGCGCTATTTCGACGACAACCGTCAGAAAGAATATGTACTGAATGATGATCCAGCCCTGCTGATCGCGCGTCCTCGTGGCCTGCATCTGCCTGAGCAGCACATTCAGTATCAGGGCAAATCTATCCCTGGCTGCCTGATGGATTTCGGCTTGTATTTTTTCCATAACTACCAGACCCGGGCTGAAAAAGGCTTAGGTGTGTACTATTACCTGCCAAAGCTGGAGTCGATGGAAGAAGGCCAGTGGTGGGCCGATGTGTTCCGTTTCACCGAGAACTACTTCGGTGCGCAGACAGGCACCATCAAAGCGACCGTGCTGATCGAAACCCTGCCCGCTGTTTTTGAAATGGATGAAATCCTGTACGCCATGCGCGATTACATCGTTGCCATGAACTGCGGCCGCTGGGATTACATCTTCAGTTACATCAAAACTCTCAAGCAACATAAAGACCGCATTCTGCCTGACCGTCACGATGTGACCATGGCGCAGCCTTTCCTGACGGCATACAGCCAGTTGCTGATTGCTGCCTGTCACCAGCGTGGCGCGCTGGCAATGGGCGGTATGTCTGCCTTTATTCCAAGTAAAGACCCTGAAGAAATGAAGCAGGTTCTTGAAAAAGTCATCGAAGACAAAGAGCGTGAATCCAGCAATGGTCACGACGGCACCTGGGTGGCCCACCCTGGTCTGGTTGATACCGCAATGACAGTGTTTAACCAGCGCCTCGGCGGTAAGCCAAACCAGCTTGATTACCTGCCATCGGCCGCCAACGACATCACAGCTGCAGATCTGCTGGCTCCTTGTGAAGGTCACCGTAATGAAGCCGGTGTTCGCAAGAATGTGCGCATCGCTTTGCTGTATATCGAAGCCTGGATCCGCGGGCTTGGCTGCGTGCCAATCCATGGCCTGATGGAAGATGCGGCAACCGCTGAAATCTCGCGGGCCAATATCTGGCAGTGGATACACCACGGTGTCACGCTGGATGATGGTCAGCTATTTACCGCAGAGCTGTTCCGCCACTGGCTGCAACAGGAAGTGGACAGCCTCAAGCTTGAACAAACGGATAACAGCCAGAATCGTCGTTTTGACGATGCGGCCAAACTGTTTGATGAACTGTCGACATCAGACGAATTTGCACCATTCCTGACATTGCCAAGCTACCCGCTGTTGGTAGGCTGATTGTCTGCTCAGGGGATTTCCCAGAGCGGTAGAGACGTTTACTCCCGGTCATCATGTATGAATGGCATTTTAGGAGTAAAGCCGCTCACCGAGCATGGATTGGTGGCACATAAACAACATACCCGGCAGTCGGGAACCGGCTGCCGCTCAAAAAGTTAGTCAATTAATTCTTGATCGGAGGGATCACTATGAGCTTAACACTGGACGAAGCACTGGTAATTACCAAGGGCGCATTCAGCACTGCCCTGACCAAAGGTGCTGCACCTCTCACTGTGGCTGTTCTCGACAGCGGCGGTAAACTTATTTCTCTGCAACGTCAGGACGGCTCCAGTATGCTCCGCCCTGAAATTGCCATCGCCAAAGCCTGGGGAGCCCTGGCGCTGGGCTGCTCTTCCCGTAAACTCGCCCTTGATGCCCAGCAGCGTCCGGCGTTCATGTCGGCAGTCAATGTGCTGGCCGAAGGCAACCTGCTGCCGGTACCGGGTGGCGTACTGATCCGCGGCAGCAACAACTGCCTGCTGGGTGCGGTTGGCATCAGCGGTGATTTATCCGAACTGGATGAGCTGTGTGCCATCGCCGGCATCAAAGCGGCAAACCTGGTAGCGGACGAAGTGGAAGTCGTGGAGTAATCACAGATACCCCGTTCGCTATGCAAAGGGCCATCATTGATGGCCCTTTTACTGTTCAGGACGAGTCATGCCCATTACTAATGGCTGCTGTTACTCGTCACTCTTCTTAGTGCATGCCTGCGTTTCAGCTGAAGCATCGATAAAAGAATCAGGGCCGCGCTCAATGCGGGCTACCCGCCGCGCTGCCCGAAATGGCCGGGATCCCACACGGTACAACACCAGAGACGACAAAATCAGCAAACATCCCAGCGCTTTATTCAAAGTGAATACTTCGTCATACCACAGCACGCTGAGCGTTGCTGTCCACACAGGTTCCAGCAACATGATCAATGCCGCATTCGATGCCGTGATCTGTTTTTGCCCTACCGTTTGCAACACGTAACGTAAACTGGTGGCCAGCAGGGTACTGAGGGCGAACCAGCCCCAGACAGACGCCGGCACTTGCGCAGGTATCTGCTCAACGGTCAATGACATAGTCAACGACAGCAAGCCGGTGACAAATAACTGAATACAGGCCAGCAAGAGGATCGGGATCTGCTGGGCAAACCGGCTGTTCACGTTAAAGTGTATCGCCAGCATAAAGGCACAGGCGGCAAACCAGATCTGGCTGTCAGATTGCTGCCAGCCGCCGGACAGCGATAACAGCGCCATGCCAGCCACCGCGACTGGCATAGAAATCCAAAATGACCGCGGCGGTTTCTGTCTGAAAAGTACCCAGGCGACAACCGGCACAAACAGCATCGACAGGCTGGCAATAAATGCCCCTTCCGCTAAGGCTTCCGTATTGGACATGGCATGAATCCAACACATCATGGCTACCCCCAGCAGCACGCCCACCAAGGCAGCAAAACTGATTGTTTTGAGCGTAGTGCGCCTTAACGCCGCATAACAAAACGGCAGCAGACACAGTGAAGCGAGCAGAAATCGCATGCCAATAAACAGAAAAGGCGGCAAGCCCTGCAGTGTTTCCTTAGAGAAAATCCACCCGATGGCCGCGAGCATAGTCGTCAGCACCAGAATAGCGCTTGCCTTATAGTTCGGATTCAACAGAAACGCTCCATTTTAGTGCCACAACAGACAATTACACTCGTGTAAGTCACACGATGACACCATATCAACACTAAACCGCCATTCAGGCAATGCTTTCTATGGGGAGCTGGCGGGATTGTTTTTTCATGCTGGTGAAACGGAGAGATCGAGCGTCAGACATAAAAAATGGCCATCATTGTCAGTGACGGCCATTCTTGCAAAAACGAACAATTACCCGATCCGGTGAGCACGAATCCAGGTATGTGCACAATCCCCTTCTTTGTCGTAGCCGATATTCACGGGCTTACCGGTTGCATAGGCTGTCAGCAACCGTGACAGTACCTGATGTCGGGTTTCACCAGGAGTGCTCGCGTCAATGGCGAACAAATCAGGCTTACAGCTGGGGTGTGATGTTGGCTGATTCTTCAGCAAGAAATAAATCTGATTGCCATCCGTATAAGTTAACACTTGCGTTACTACGCCAGTCATATTTGCGTTGTATACAGCATGTGAACTAAAAGATAAAAGCGACAACGCAACAAGCAAAAATCTATTCCATTTTTTCATTTTATTCTCCAACCAACTTAACGTGTAAAAATATCCAAGAGTGTTAGCCCTTAATCAGCCACCAGCCTTCAAATTCGGTATTATGCGGCCATCCATCCACACACTTGGTAAAATTCAGATCGCCTTCCCAGCGAACTTGTACCGTTTTTTCACTGGCAAATGCCGTTAACGCCATCGATTCATCCGACTTGGTTGGCATCCGAATCCAGTTCGTCACACCTTCAGGCGTGGCTACCTGAATAGACAACGTTTGTCTGTCTGACCACTTATATATATTCTGAATTTTCCCTTCACACAGTACATCTGCACTAGCGAACGGCGTGCTCAGGAACCCAGCTGCAATAAATAACCCCTTAACCAAACTTGCATGTTTTTTATTCATGTTTTCTCTCAATTAATAACAATATAGCCATTTAATAGACTTGGAAATAGTAAACACTATCTTCTGGCACCACCCAGTCACCGATTTCATTGCAGCGACTGCCACTCAGGTTTCCAGCCAACGTCGGATGCCTGTAATAAATCACCACCTGACGATTCGACATTTTGGCTGATAATCCCATAGACATCCACGCTTTACAGTGTTCTTCAGACACATTACACAGTTTATGCACACCAAAACCATTACTGACATGAAGGGTTGAAGAATCAACACCAAGGTGCTTGATTTCGCCTAAACAATAGTAGTTGGCGAAAGAAAACGATGAAAAGCACAACATCAATGTCATAAGAACCTGTTTCATAACAATCTCCATTTCAATATAATTTTCTACTAACTACCTTTGAATAGGTGGATTTGCTGGGCTCACCTTGATATTTAGCATTTCTGCATTTTCCGAAATAAAGAAAAAAAGAAGAATTGTAACAAAAGAAGCAACAAAGCACTGAAGTATCAACGCCCAATTAATCTTTTTATTCATCCAAATTTCTTTCATAACATTACAAAACCGATTCAAAGCAAATAAAGTTACCAGCATCAAAGCTACAACTAATAACATACCAATTGAATTTTCCATTCATTCACCTGAAAAAAACACATTACAATTATCGGGTTTAGCCTTTATTAATTCCGCATTACCATGTTCTCACATACTTCTGCTAAAACTCTATACTAAAGGCACTTATATTAATTTACTAAACCAATTTATTGAACACCCCGCAAAACTACCGGCCACTCACAAGAGGCGCCCAGTTTTCAGCCCAGGTGTGATTTGTGCTTTCCCCCATAGATGCCAAAGATGCAGTCATAAATTCAATAAACACTCTGACTTTGGCGGGTAAATATTCGCGTTTAGGATAGATGGCAAACACACCATTATCAGGTTGTGGCGGTCTGAAATAAGGATACAGGGATACTAAGGTGCCGTTGTTCAAGCCCTGTTTTGCAAGAAAGTGAGGTAATTGAGCAAAGCCCAGACCATCGGCACACATACAGGCCATTGCTTCGCCATCATCAGTGACATGCGTTCGTTCTAATTCATAAGGAACATATTCACCCTGCTCATTCGGCAAAAAGATGGGCTGTAGCTGTCGTGTCTCTTTGATACGAAAACCAATCCAGCTGTGCTGGTGAAAGTCATCGGCACATTGGGGTGCACCCTGAGCCGCTAAATAGTGTGGTGAGGCACAAACAAGAAAGTCCATTGGGCTCAGGCGCCGGGCCACCAGGCGACTGTCCTTTACGTAACCCGTACGCAGCGCGACATCAATATCGTTCTCAATGATATCGGCGTGTAAATCATTGATTTCCAGATCTAGCTTGATGGCTGGGTAACGCTGACAGAATGCCTGCAGCAAGGGGCGAAGATAGAGATGGCCGTAACAGACGGCCGAATTGATGCGCAGAGTACCGCTGGGCGAGTCATTCAAATGCTTGAGCTCATATTCGCAGACGGTGAGATCCTGAATCATCTTGCGCACTGTATCGGCATAGCGCTGACCCGCAGCGGTGATACGCAATTGTCGGGTAGAGCGCTGAAAAAGTGTCAGTCCTAACTGCGCTTCCAGCCGGCTGATTGCCTTGCTGACCGTGGACGGATCTGTGTTACAGCTTCGTGCTGCTGCCGCAAAGCTCTCACCATCACACGTGGCTAAAAATATTTCTAATGACCTGAGTTTATCCATTCACTGAGCATCAAGATTTTATTCGTTGGCTGACTATAACAATAAAGACTCATGAATAGTATTCACGACTCAAATGGATTTCGGCCTATTTTTCTTCCCTTTGCTGAATCTTAATATTCAGGCTCCAACAACAAATCCTGTTACTTCAATGAGGCATTATGTTCAGAAAAGTATCCGCCAATCATCCGCTGGTTTATTTTTTCCTGGCATTTATCACTATGGCCGGACTTTCCTATATTAATTTTCTGCCGGGTATGGTTAATGCACTCGCAGGCAGTATTGGTTTTAGTGATGCGCAGGCCGGACAGCTTGTTGCGCTCAATGGATACGGTGGTCTTTTGGGCAGCACTGTGGCTATTTTTCTGGTACGCCGAATGCCTTGGCAGTCTGCCATGTATACGTTTTTAGCCCTGCTAGCTGTCGTTGATATAGGGACTTTATGGATTGAAACCTACAGTGTCATGCTCGGCTGGCGCTTTTTAGCCGGGCTTTTCGGTGGGCTTTGTGTCGGTATCGGCTTTTCTGTACTGGCCAGGTTAAACAATGCGGATCGTGCTTTTGGCACCTTGTTACTCATACAGTTCAGCCTGGGCGCTGTGGTAATTTACCTGCTGCCGGCACTTGAAACGCTGCTGAGCGCTTATGCGGTATTTTATGTCATGGCAGGCTTTGCATTATTGAGTCTGATTATGATGCTGTTTCTGCCTTCTCTTGCCAGTGAGCGCAAGCCAGTCAAACAATCGCTGTTGTTGACCGAGCTAAATGGCAACGCAGTGTTACTGATGCTGGCCATCACCGCCTATCAGCTTGCCGCCAGCGCTATCTGGACTTATGTCGGGCGCATCGGCCTCGGTGCGGGCATTAGCACGGATAATGTCAGTCTGTATATTGCAATAACCGGATTGCTGGGGTTATTGGGGGCAATGTTACCTGTGATAAGCGGCAACCGTTTTGGTCGTTTATCCTGGGTTCTCGCTGGTGTTGCTCTGTCGAGCATTTCTGCGCTCTTGCTCAGCGTCTCGCCGCTCACCCCGCTGCTTTATGTCACTTCAATGACGCTGCTGTTTTTTTCCTGGCCTGCCGTTCAGTCTTATTTGTTAGCGGTAACGGCTGACATGGACGTCACAGGGCGTCTTTCAGCGCTGGCGGCTGTTGTTTCTTCCGTCGGTTTAGCGACAGGCCCGCTGCTCGCTTCCGGCTTATTAGATAACGGTAACTTTTCGGTCATGCTCTATGCCTGCGCCCTGGTCTTTTTCTCGTGTCTCTTTCTGTTATTCAAGCCTGTTCAGGCACAGGAAAGAACAAAAACCGGTGTGCTGCCACCTCACTATCAGCCAAACACTAAGGACCCAATATGATTCGCTATCTGTTCAGCAAGATGCTTCTGGCATTCAAAAACCGTTACGATTACGACATTCGTTATCAGCAGGATATTCTGAAAACCGATCTTGGGGCTTTCCTGAAGTTTATGGGATTCCAGACCATGTCTTCCCATTCGGGTAATTTGCCCGCAGGGCCTCTGTATGCCGCCAGAATACGCGCCATTCTCTGGGACGATTGCGGCCCGTGCACCCAATTGGCGGTGAATATGGCTCTGGAGGCAAAAATAAGCCCGGATATTGTACAAGCCATTATCAATAAAGATTTAAACAATCTGCCTGATGATATTGCCCTGGTGGTGAAATTTACTGAATCTGTATTGGCTCATCACCCTGAAGCGGATGATTATCGTGAGAAAATACTGGCTTTGTGGGGCCCCAAAGGGCTGATTACAATTGGTTTTGCCATCAGCACTTATCGGGTTTTTCCGGCCCTGAAATACACTTTGGGCTATGGGAAAACCTGTCAGCGAATTCAGATCAACGCATCATACATCACACCTGAGCGGAGCGCTGCTTTAACCGGGGAGGCTGAGAATGCTGAATAAATGGCGCATCACAATAGCTGTGCTGCTCGGATTGGCAGCATTGGGTAACGGTGTGTTTATGACGCTCGCCCCTGAGCCCTGGTATTGGATGGTGCCGGGCGTGCCAGACCGGGGACCGTTCAATCAGCACTTTCTGCGTGATATCGGCATGAATTACAGCCTGATCGGTGCCGCTTTTATTTGGGGAGCGATTGACACCAGACATAGCTTGACGCTTTGGTTGATGCCAACTGCCTGGTTAACCGGCCATGCCATTTTCCATGTGTGGGAAGTGCTTGTTGGCATCTGCGGGCCTGAATTTCTGATCATTGATTTTGGCGGCGTTACACTGCCCGCATTGCTGGCGCTGTGGCTGATTGTGACCAGTTATAAGGGACAGGCACATGAATAGTACAAAGCGTGTTTTTCTATTACTTAGTCTGAGTATCGCCTTGGGGGCAACATTAGCTATCGTAGCCCTCGGACTCAACGCACAGCAACCCAAGACACCACAAGCCATTGAGTGGCTGGACAACCCGCGCAGTCTGGCAAGTTTTAGCCTTGAATCTGAGGTCGGTGAGTTTACTAACCAGTCATTAATGGGGCATTGGACCATTGTATTATTTGGCTTTCTCCATTGCCCTGACATCTGCCCAACCAGTCTGGCACAGCTATCAAGACTCTCTGCCGCCCTGACAGAAAACCCTGGCGAACATGATGTTAGTTTTGTGTTTGTGTCTGTTGATCCCGGACGGGATTCAGTTGTCGAACTCAGCCAATATTTGCAGTACTTTGATGCTTCAATTCACGGTGTAACAGGTAGTGAGCCGCAGTTAACGCGCTTTGCCAACAGTCTTGGCATCCGTTTTGAAGTCTCAGCAAACAAGGAAGACTACAGCGTTGCACATTCCGTAACATTTTCCATTATCGACCCTGAAGGCGTTTTCCGCGGGCGGTTTAGCCCGGACTTCGATATGCCCAGCTTAGTGCGGGACTTTACAACCAAACTGAATTGAATTTAACCAACCCGAACAGAGTGACTGACACATTGATGCTACAGATACTGCATAAACCTCAAATAATCAGTATCAACGGTCAGTACATATGGCTTTGGCAGGTCGAATTTATACAGTTTCAGATTCAATAATCGCCTTGCCGCTCTTGGGTTTATGAAAATAAAACCCTTGTATCAGATCAACTCCGGCTTCTTTAACCCGTTCCGCCTGAGCATAGTCTTCAATGCCTTCAGCAACCACAGTGATGCCTTTCTCGTTGCACATGCTGACCAGAAATTTCACATAGGCTCGGACTGCGCTGTTCGCTTCCATTTTTTTAATAATGGCTCTGTCCAGTTTAAGCTGGGTGAACGGGATAGAGAAAAAGGTGTTGAAAGAGGTATATCCGGAACCAAAATCATCCAGGGAAATGGTGAATCCTGCCTCATCCAGTGCCAGCAGCTGCTGTACGGCAAAAGGATTCGATTCAAGAATGACAGACTCTGTCATCTCTATCGTCAGATTTTCTGGTTGTAACTGATAGTGGCGCACAATAGCGAGAAAATGGGCAACAAAGTCAGGCTGCATCAGCTGAATAACCGATACATTCACCGACGCCTTAATGACGCGGGAATGGGCCTCTCTGTATTGATTTAAAAATTCACATGCCAGCACAAGTACATGGTAGCCCAGTTCGACAATATCCCCGTTTTCTTCCGCAACACTGATAAATTCAGTAGGCATGATCTCGCCATACCGAACACTGTTCCAGCGAACCAGAGATTCCACACTCACTGTTTTTCCTGTTGCAGCACAGACAATGGGCTGAAACAACAAATATAATTCTTTGTCTGTAATTGCTTTTTTTAATCCGGTTTCCAAAAAGAGATGGCGTTCAATCGATCGCTTCTCTTCATCCACATAAAAAGAAATACAGTCGTCTTTTTCTGAACCGTGCCGCATGATTAACGTTGATTTATATAACAGCGATTCAGCATCTTCACTAAGGCAGTTATCTTCTTTCAACAAATAAACACCCACATTCAGTGACTGTAATGTCGACTGATGAAAAGAGCGAAAACGTTGTTCAAAGTCAGTAAGCAGTGAGGCAATTTGTTGTTTCAATACGCTCTCAGAGTAAACACCCTTCTGTAACACTACAAATTCATCTGGCTGTGTTTTGTACACGTTTTTCGAGCCAAAGGCTTCTTTCAGACACTCAGCACAAAGCAATATGATACTGTTGCCCGCTTGGTAGCCAAATACATCCATTATTTGGTTTATTTTATTTAACCCAAATGTCATTATCGCCGCATGACTTTTGGCTTCCAGCAACTCTGTCAGGGTTTCAATTAATTTACGTCTGTTATTAAACCCAGTCAGTGAATCACAATAAGCCAGCTGATACAGCTTGTCCTCATATTGCTTTTTTTCTGTGATATCTTTATGCGCGCCGACCATATACAGAAGATTACCGCTGTCATCAGCATGAATAACACCGACCGCTTCAATCCAGTGGTACTCCCCCTGCCGGTTGCGCACACGGTACTGACTGATAAAACGGGTTATTTTCTCTGTAACCTGAGTGCTAATATTTTCAATAAACTGGCTTTTATCATCAGGATGCATAATGGCTATCCACTCATCCAATGGTGAGCCGTGTAATGACACATCGAAGTTTTCATAAAAGTGTGTGTTATAGAAATTCACCATATTATCTGGTGTCATTTCCCACAAACCTTCACTACCAGCATCAAATATTTCCAACAACCTATGCTGATTATTAACAACTTTATTGTCGATAATGTCAGATTTCACGTTAAGCCCAGTTGAGTACCAGTAAAAAATGAAGCGCGTAATATACCATACAAGGATAAACGATTAACATATCAACAATAGTGAATAATTACTCTATGAAGAAAAACAGCTTAACCCACTAGCTTTAATTTGAAATTAAGATAAATCAACTAAAATATATAGGAAAATCAGTATCAATAAGCAAGATTATAGCTACACTAGCTACTGCATATATTCTTAGTCATGCTTCAATAATCATTCAGAGCATATTCCATTATGCTCTGAGGTAACATTGCCCTGTTCTGGCGACGTTCAATCGGGACTGATTTCTAACTCGAGCAATTTTTGTCCTACCATAGGTCGATAGAAGTAATAGCCTTGCATTAAATCAACTCCGGCTTCTCTGACTAATTCGGCATGAGCAAGATCTTCTATGCCTTCTGCGACAACAGAAATTCCTTTTTCACGACACATAACAACCAGAAATTTGACATAAGAGTATACGGATGAATCATCAGCCATTTTTTTGACGATGCATCTGTCGAGTTTGAGCTGAGAAAAAGGAATAGAAAAGAAGGTGTTGAATGAGGAATACCCGGAGCCGAAATCATCCAGTGAAATTGAAAAACCTAACTCATTAAGAATCAGCAACTGTTCAACAGCAAATGCATTGGTTTCTAATACGGCCGATTCGGTCACTTCCACTGACAGATAACTCGGGGATAGCTGATACTGATTAACAATTGCCAGAAATTTACGAACAAAATCTGCCTGCATCAGTTGGATAACAGAAATATTCACAGATACTTTAAAATCATGCTGGTGCTGTCGGCGGTACTCCGCAATATATGAGCACGCCAAATCCAACACATGATATCCCAGTGGAATAATGTCCTGATTGGCTTCCGCAATCCCAATAAATTCTCCCGGATTAATTTCGCCATAACTGGCGCTGTGCCAACGCAGCAATGATTCGACACTCTTGATCTTCCCGGTCGTTGCGCACACTATCGGTTGGAACATTAAATAGAATTCATCATCCTGAATAGATTTCTCTATGCCGGTTTCCAGAAAAAGATGCCGCTCAATGGCTCGCTGCTCATCGTCTGCATAAAACGCAATGCGTGAATCGTGCTCTTTGCCGTGGCGCATAACCAGCATAGATTTATATAAAATAGATTCTTCATCTTCAGCCGCTGCAGAACCACCGGGTAATTGATAAACCCCGGCATTTAACTTTTGAATTGTGGTGTCGTGAACGGCACGGAATCGCTGATCAAACAGTGTGATCGCTTTATTGATAGTGCAACATAGCGTTGATTTTTCAGGGCAGTCTTTGAGCATGACAACAAATTCATCGGAATACGAACGGAAGATCAGATCGGTGTCAGTAAAGACTTCAGTAATCGCCTCAGAACACAGCTTTATCAACTGATTACCAGCCTCAAAACCAAAAACTTCGACAAACTGACTAAACTTCGTCAGCCCAAAAGTAGTGATAATGCCCGGTACACCATCCGCCTGAATGACGTTAAGTTGCTCAACCAATTGCCGACGATTCCACAAACCGGTCAGTGAATCCCGGTAAGCTAATTGGAATAATTTTTCATCATGCAATTTTTTTTCAGTGATATCTTTATGTGAACCAACCAGATATTGCAGTTCGCCGTGCTCGTCGGTATTCAGTACACCCACAGCTTCAATCCAGCGATAATCATTCTGCCGATTCCGAATCCGGTATTGGCTGGTAAAATAGCTGATCTTCTCCGTCACCTGTCGATTCACATTATTTTGGAATTGTTCAACATCATCAGGATGCACAATGGCAATCCACTCATGAATTGGAGAACCATTCAAGTTCACGTCAAAATTTTCATAAAAACGCGTATTATAAAATTTCACCACATTCCCTGGCGTCATCTCCCACAGGCCTTCACTGCCCGCATCAAAGACTTCTAACAACCGATTCCGGTTTACAGCTAAATTGATGTTGATAATGCCTGATTTCACGCCTTGCCCAACTCACTAACCAGATCGAAAAATGAGCGCGCAATATACCATATTAGGATATGCTAAATCACACCCATAAAGCGGATATGTGTTTCAGCTACCAACATCGAGAAAAAACTCCGCGTAATACCAACTTTGTTATATAAGTCAAAGTAATACTGCTGTTAACTCTCAATTTACCAGAAGGTATGACTTATCTCACATTTACAGTAATGAGAAGCCGTATCTGGTTCACAGAAACTGTTCACTTTTATTTACATCCCGAATTCATTCGGCTTTGCAGGCCAATGATTGTCTTCAAAATACTGTGCCAGGTGATCGATCAGTCCCCGCACCGCCGGCAATAGATATTCTCTTGCGGGATAAAGTGCATATACCGACATTGATTTGGGTACCCAGTCCGCTAATACCACGGCTAACCTGCCCGCTTGAATATCTTCACTAACCAGATACATGGGTTGCACTGCAATTCCCGCTCCTTCTATCGCCGCGGCTTTCAATACGGTCGCCTCGTTTGAAATGAATCGGCACGTCACTTCTACCGACTCAGTAACGTTATTTTTCGTCAGGTGCCACACATGTTGCTCGAAACTACGATTACCAAGGCATTGATGATGACTGAGATCCGCCGGTACCTGTATATCAGACGACCGCTTAAGATAGGAAGGTGACGCCACGATCACAGAATCGCAACCTGCTATCGGCTTTCCGATTAATGACGGATCCGGCGCCATAGCAATACGAATGGCTAAATCGAATCTTTCTGCAATCAAATCTGTTACCTGATCGCGGACATCTATTTCAACAGAAACCTCAGGGTTGAGCGCTAAAAATGGCTGTATTGCCTTAGCAAGCTGCGCATGAGCGAAAGACATACTGGTCGTCAATCTGACATGACCGGTGAGCCGGTCTGCAGGCTGCAATGTCACTGCAATATGCTCGGCCTGCTCAACCCAAAGCTTGATTTCTTTCAGGCACTGCTGGCCTGCAGTTGTTAATGCCACTTTGCGGGTTGTGCGCTGTAACAGCCGGGCTTTCATCCACTCTTCCATGGTGGCGATATAGCGGGTCACCATAGAGCGGGACATCTCCAGCCGATCTGCTGTCGTGGTGAAACTTTCGGTCGTTGCGACATCAATAAACACTTTTGCTGCCGTGAGTCTGTCCATCTATTTGTCCGATTTAAGAAACAATGTTGTTGATAATTGATTCTATATCCAATCAAATAAAATCACTATGATGCATGCCATTCCCAATGACATTCGCTGGAGCGAACACATGAAAAAGACATTCTTAATGGCAGCCTCCCTTGTAGCACTTTCTACCGCCACTCTGGCCGAAGCGGCGCCGCTTTCAACTCAGGTGTATAACGCCGATGGCAACAGCTTCCATGTTAATGCCACCCTGGTCTATGGCGAGCATGACGCCATGCTGGTCGATACCGGTTTTACCCGTGCCGATGCCATGCGTATCGCCGCTATGGTGCTGGACAGTGGCAAAACACTGAAAACCATTTTCATCAGCCAGGCCGATCCGGATTACTACTTTGGCGCACAAGTGCTGAAAGAACAGTTTCCTGAAGCACGCCTGATCACCACGCCTGCAGTCCGTGCGGTGATTAAAGAGAAAATGGCGGGCAAACTGGCATTCTGGACACCCAAAATGGGTGACAACGCACCAGTGAAAACTTTGCTTCCTGACGCGTATGCACAGACCACTTTAACAGTTGACGGTGAGACGATTGAAATCCATGACACCAGTAGCGAGCTGGCGCACCGCCCTTACCTGTGGATCCCGTCCAGTAAAACCGTGCTGGGCAATGTTGCCGTATACGGTAATGTTCACCTGTGGATGGCCGACGCACAGACACCTGCTGAACAAACCGCCTGGGCACAGCAGCTGGAAGCCATGCAGGCACTGAAGCCGCAAACTGTCATTCCGGGCCACATGAAAGCGGGCACGCCAATGACGGCTGAAAACATCACGTTTGCCCTGAACTACCTGAAGGCATTTCAGCAAACCGTGAAATCCAGTGACAACAGCCAGCAAGTCATCGACACCATGGAGAAACGCTACCCGGATGCTGGCCTGCCGATGGCGCTGAGCATAGGTGCAAAAGTCCACATGGGAGAGATGAAATGGTAAATACTGGCGTGACGGTCCATTACTTTTACGACCCACTTTGCGGCTGGTGCTTCGGCGCCGGCCCGCTGATTGAACACCTGGCTGAGCGCGATGATATTGAGCTTATGCTGCATCCCGGAGGCTTGTTTGACAGCAGAGCACTCGACAAAGCGAGCCGCCAGCACTTTCTCGACAGTGATCAACGTATCCACGCCCTGAGTGGCGTCATCTTTGGCGATGCCTATCAGACAAAGATGCGACATGCAGACACTGTGGTTCTTGATTCCATCGTGCCGGTACGTGCCATTCTGGCAGCCGGGCAATGCGGGAAATCGGCGTTAGAGATGCTCAAACGGATCCAGCTTGCCCATTATCAGCAAGGCGAGACGGTGCATGATGAAAAAGTATTAACCGGGCTGGCAGCCGAGATAGGCATTCCGGCTGAGATCTGGCATCAAGCGCTCATCACGGCGAATGAAGATGCCGTTATTGCCCGCACGGCAAACCTGATGAGGCAACATCAGCTGAGCGGCTATCCGTCAATGACGGTTGAGCAGGACGGGCAATTGAAACATATCCCGCTACAGGCCTATTTCGGCAAGCCAGCAGAATGGGCGGCCTACTGGGCTTCGCTGTCCGGCTAACAAGATGACGACTTTTCGAAGGTACAAAAAAGCCAGCTGAAATGCTGGCTTTTGTCTGTTTTGCACAACCAGGCTGAATAGTTCAGCGTGGTGAAATATGGAGGCGCGTCCCGGAGTCGAACCGAGGTCCACGGATTTGCAATCCGCTGCATAGCCACTCTGCCAACGCGCCATTTTGTGATACCGCTTCATTGACTGCGGTGCGAATGCTAATTTACTGATTTTAAAATTTGAGTCAAACACTAATTGATATTTTGGGTTTAATTGTTCAAATTTTCTCTCAAGCAGTTAAAAACTGCACCAAAGTGTTGATGGCGCCGATAAAACAAAGGCCGGTCAGTAACCGGCCTTCTATTTTTCGTTTGGGCAGAATCTTAACTAACCGACCACTGCGACAACGAGCGTTTGAAGTCTTCATAGCCGAATTCATTCAGCTTTTGTACTTCGCCATTCGCACGCTGGCAGTAAATCGACGGCATTTTCAGGCCGTTGAACCAGTTCAGTTTCACCATGGTGTAACCGGCACTGTCCAGGATGTGCAGACGCTGACCAATTTCCAGCGGCTGATCAAACTGGGTGACACAGAACTGATCACCGGCCAGACACGAGCAACTGCCAATCACGTAACGGTGATCACCACTCTCGCTGGCGCCGAGGATCGAAGCAGGTTCGTTATAGATCAAGGTATCCAGACGGTGCGCTTCTGTCGCACTGTCGACGATAGCTGTTTTGAGCTCGTTTTCTACGATATCAACCACAGTCACCACCAGATCTGTGGTTTGAGTAATGATAGCTTCGCCCGGCTCCAGATACAGCTGAACGCCGTGTTTGTCAGAAAACGCTTTCAGTGCTGCGGCCAGTTTCTCAACATCGTAGCCCGGCCAGGTGAAGAAGACACCGCCCCCCAGGCTCACCCATTTCAGCTGGTCCAGATACGTACCGAACTGCTCAGAAATATCATCCAGCAAACGAATAAAGGCATCTACATCTTTGTTTTCACAATTCATGTGGAACATCACACCATCGATACTGCTAAATACTTCCGGGTTGATGTGATTAACCTGTACGCCCAGACGAGAAAACTGACGTGCCGGGTCGGCCAGATCCTGACCTGCATAGCTGACACCAGGGTTAAGGCGCAGGCCCAGTTCAGCCTTGCCTTCCACCAGGTGACGGTGCGCTGCCAGCTGATTTTGCGAGTTAAAAATCATTTTATCGCAGATATCCGCGACTTCTTTGACGTCATCTTCGCTGTAACCCACGCTGTAGGCATGCGTTTCGCCACCGAAGGTGTCATAACCCAGCTTCACTTCAAACGGGCCGCTGCTGGTGGTGCCGTCCAGGTACGGTTTGATGATGTCAAACACACCCCAGGTAGAGAAACACTTCAGGGCCAGAACCAGTTTAACGCCGGACAGTTCTTTCAGTTTCTTGGCAATTTCAAGATTGCGGATCAGTTTGCTCTCATCAATCATGAAATACGGGGTTTTTAATTCAGGATGCTGCATATTCTAAGCTTCTATCTAAAGAAGCCGGTGTCGTTTCCAACGCCGGCTTGAATATGGTTAACTCAACAGTCGGTGACTTACTTGAGAATATTAATCAGTGGCTGGCGAGGTTCCAGCTCCTGAACATGCCAGTCCAGGCCAATTTTCGGCATGGTTGCCAGGAATGGATCCGGATCCAGCTGCTCCATATTGAACACACCGGCATCGGCCCATTTTCCGGCAAAGAACTGCAATGCCGCAGTGATCGCAGGGACACCTGTCGTGTAGGCAATCGCCTGATGCTCAACATCTTTGTAAGCCACTTCATGATCAGCGTTGTTGTAGATGAACACACTGCGAGGCTCGCCACTTTTGGTACCCTGCACCCAGGTACCGATACAGGTTTTACCTGTGTAACCCGGTGCCAGTGTGGTTGGATCAGGCAGCAAAGCTTTCAGCACTTTCAGTGGCTCAACAACCGTACCGTCACCCAGAGTGACAGGTTCAGGACTCAGCAAACCGATATCGCGCATGCAGTTGAAATAGTTCAGGTAACTGTCACCAAAGCCCATCCAGAATTCGATGCGTTTTGCCGGGATGAATTCTTTCATTGAACGCACTTCGTCGTGCGCCATGGAGTACACTTTTTGTGAGCCGACCAGCGGGAAATCAAATTCCATCATGCGGGTGTGACAGCCAACCTGCTTCCACTCGCCGTCTTCCCAGTAGAAAGAGTCGCCCTGAATTTCCAGCATATTGGTTTCAGGATCGAAGTTAGTTGCAAATTTCTTGCCGTGATCGCCGGCGTTGACGTCCATCACGTCGATAGAATCAATCTCATCGAACAGGTGCTTCACTGCATAGGCAGCAAAGACGCTGACGACACCCGGATCGAAACCGGCACCCAAAATACCTGTGATACCCGCTTGTGCAAATTTGTCACGGAAAGCCCACTGAGGGTCATAGGCTTCTGGCACTTGCTGGCCTTCGCTACAAAGGTCAACTGCCACTGATGTATCCAAATAGGACACTTTCGCCTGATAACAGGCTTCCATGATTGCAACGTTAACCCAAGGAGGACCAGCGTTAATAACAAGATCTGGCTGAACCTCTTTGATCAGTGCCACCAGGGCATCGACATCGTCAGCATCCACGGCACGAGCCTCAAGCTTCTTGCCTGGATCTTTCATATTGTTGCGACCCTTGATGGATTCAATGATCTGTTCGCACTTGTTCACAGTACGCGAAGCGATAGTAATATCACCTAACACATCATTGTTTTGAGCAGCTTTATGGGCAATAACCCAGCCAACACCCCCAGCACCGATTTGTAAAATTGCCATTTAATTCATTCCGTCTTCTTCAGATAAAACATTGGCTTGCTCCAGCCCCACTGGAGCAAGCCACGTCATTCAGTCAACCAGTGAACAAGCAAGCTGGTTAACTTCATTTAGCAGGTTCTCAAAATCTGCCATGGTCAGACATGGGTTGAGAATCGTAAGCTTGAGGGCAATTTTGCCATCAACTACGGTTTCACCCAATACTGCAACACCTTTCACCAGGGCCTCAAAACGCAATTTTTTATTCAATTTGTCGAGATCAGCCTCGGTATTTCCGACATGGCGGAACAGTACTGTCGACAGCGCAGGATCAGCCAGCAGTTCAAACTCTTCTGACTGGTTAATCATGTCTGCAACCTGTTGTGTCTGACCCAGCAGGTGGTCATACATGGCACCCAGTGAATGTGTGCCGACAGCTTGCATTGTCATCAGTACTTTCAGTGCATCAAAACGCTTGGTCGTCGCGATAGACTTATCAACCAGGTTAGGCACGACATCGTCTTCGCGGTTCAGGTAATCTGCATGGTGCAGCAGATACTTGAAGTTACTCTTGTCTTTGATGATCACCGCACCACAGCTGATTGGTTGATAAAACAGCTTGTGGAAGTCCACGCTGATCGAATCCGCACGCTCTATGCCATGCAGACGCGTTTTGTGACGGCTGAGGATCAGCGCACCACCGTAAGCACCGTCTACATGCAGCCACATCTTGTTCTGAGCGGCGATATCAGCCAGACCATCCAGATCATCAATCGCACCGTGGTCTGTTGTACCCGCTGTACCCACTACCGCAAACGGCAGCAAACCATCACGCTTGAGTTCATCAATACGCGTAACCAGCGATGCCAGTTTGATGGTGCCGTCCGGATGCGTATCCACGGTTTCTACCGCATGCTCACCCAGGCCCATCAGCGAAGCGGACTTCTGTACGGTGAAGTGCGATTTCTTCGAGCACAGAATGCGCATCTTGCCAGCATACTCAGGCAGACCTTGCTTCTGAATGTTATGGCCCGACTGGATATCTGCAAACCGGTCACGTGCCAGCAACAGACCCATCAGGTTGCTCTGTGTACCACCACTGGTGAATACACCATCAGCTTGCTTGTCGTAACCATAGACACCGCACAGCCAGTCGACCACTTTCTGCTCAACAAAGGTGGCAGCCGTTGACTGATCCCATGAATCCATAGACTGATTCAGAGCCGCAATGAATGCTTCAGCCGCTACAGCCGGTACCAGTGGTGGCGTGTGCAGGTGCGCAATGCAGTTAGGATGCTGAACAATGATTGAGTTTTTGGCAATCAACTCGCCAGCCTGGTCAATCACAGCATCCAACGGCAGTTGCTGATCATTCAATTCAATATTGTTGATCAGGTTTTTCAGCACCTGTGGCTCCATACCTGAGTACGGCGCAGTGGTACTTTCAAATACTTGTTTCAGTACTTTGGTTGTCTGGTTCAGCGCAGCTTCGAACTGATCAGCACCACCTTCACCGGTTTGGATGAAGAATGAGCGCCATTTGTCGGCATCGCTGGCCGCTGACTTTTCAACCACTTTCGCTGGACCGGCAGTAGCGATAATCGCTTTGCTCAGTGCATCCAGCGCAAAATCAATTTGCTCCAGGCTGATGATCAAAGGTGGCAGGAAGCGCAGTACAGAACCCTGACGACCGCCTTTTTCGATGATCAAACCGCGCTCCAGCGCAGCACGCTGAATTTGCATTGTCAGTTGAGGATCCGCTTCCGGCTCGCCGAATTTGTTTTTCTTGCCGCCTTTGACGATCTCAACACCCAGCATCAGGCCTTTGCCACGCACTTCGCCGATGCAGTCAACGTAAGTAGCAATGCGCTCCAGACCTTCGCGCAGGTACTGACCCGCCACGCGGGCATGCTCAACCAGGTTGTCACGACGGATAATTTCCAGTGCTTTCGCACCAGTTGCCATCGCCAGCTGATTGCCGCGGAAAGTGCCTGTGTGTTCACCCGGACGCCAGGTGTCAACCGACTTGTCGAAAATCAGCACAGACATAGGCAAACCGCCACCCACAGCTTTAGACAAGCACAGGATGTCTGGGGTAATGCCAGATTCTTCGAACGCGAAATTGAAACCGGTTTTACCGATACCACACTGAATTTCATCAAAAATCAGCAGGATGCCGTGTTCTTTGGTAATACGGCGCAGTTCACGCAGCCAGAATGCCGGAGCAGGAATCACACCGCCCTCACCCTGTACGGGTTCAACAATGATCGCAGCCGGCTTTTGTACGCCACTCTCATCATCGTTCAGCATACGCTCGAGATAACGCAGCGTTTGTTTCGCCCCTTCATCACCGCCGATGCCAAACGGGCAGCGCAGGCTGTACGGGAACGGCATGAAGTGGACGTCAGCCATCAGACCCTGGCGGCGTGCCTTGGTGTTCAGGTTGCCCATCATGGCCATAGTACCGTTGGTCATACCGTGGTACGCGCCATGGAAGGCCATCATCACGTTACGGCCAGTGGTTTGCTTGGCCAGCTTGATAGCCGCTTCTACAGCGTCTGCTCCAGACGGACCGCAGAATTGAATGCGAGCATTGGCAGCAAACTCATCCGGCAGGAAGTTCATCACTTCACGGATAAATTTATCTTTTACTGGTGTCGTCATGTCCAGCGTCTGATACGGGATACCCGCATTCAGCTGGTCAATGATTGCTTGGTTAATCTCAGGATGGTTGTAACCCAGGGCCAGAGTACCTGCGCCTGCCAGGCAGTCCAGAAAGACCTGGCCACGACTGTCTTCAACCAATACACCTGTCGCTTTCATAATCGCCAGCGGCAAACGACGCGGATAAGAGCGAACTTCGGACTCATAATGCTCCTGACTGAGCAGCAACTCATCTGGGGTCAGGTCATACAGGTCATGAACTACAGGAACATTGGACGCATGCTTGACATCGTCAAAATCAAACACATTACTCATTGGTTTTTAATCCAAAATAGTGAAGCCCACCAAAGGTGGTACTTTTGAGTATAAAAGACATTGATAAGTCAGTAACTTATCGGTAAAGCGCACTCAGCACACAACTAACAACCCCAGCGATAAACATCACTGTAGTTTGATAGATAGTCAGCTGAAGACATGGTGATCGGACGATCAAGGCTCAGTAATAATACTGCAATTGGGTAAGACAAAGCTGATTTGGGTTAGAGACGTTAAAGTATTCACAGTTGGGTTCCCTCAATGATGCCCTTGCTTCATTACGCAAGATTGCACTATTAATGCCCTTCTACTGACAGCGCCATCGCTAGCAGTACCTACGGATCGTCAACATGCAATCAGCCTGAGTTCATGATGACGGATGTGTCTCAGATATGTTGCCCCCTGAGATTGCGCGAAAAATAACATATTGCGCTTTTCATTGCCAAGCAGAATTTGCGATTGAATAAAAAAATTCATCTACTTTGTTTCAACACACTGGTTACAAGCGAAAAAGAAAAGCGGCCAAGGCCGCTTTCTATCAATAGGTAGGTGATTGTTCTGTCACATATTGTCGGGATGGAGTAAATCACCCTTTGCAGCTTTCAGATACAGGTACATTGACCAGTAAGTCAAAATTGTTGCAATGTAGAGGGCAACAAAACCCACTGTCTCCAACAGCTCGTTGGGATGCCACATCAGCATCACCAGAGCAAACATCTGCGCGGCCGTTTTCACCTTGCCCACCCAGGAAACAGAAATACTGGAACGCTTGCCCAGTTCAGCCATCCACTCGCGCAATGCTGAAATAATGATCTCTCTGCCTATCATGGTAATCGCCGGTATGGTTACCCAGACCGAATGATAGTGTTCTGTCACCAGCACCAGCGCCGTTGCTACCATGACTTTATCGGCAACCGGGTCAATAAAAGCACCGAATCTTGACGTCTGGTTCAGTTTACGGGCCAGGTAACCGTCAAACCAATCTGTGATACCTGCTATGGTGAAGATAAGAGCGGTGGCAAACGGTGACCATTCGTAAGGTAGGTAGAAGGTAATCACGAAGAATGGAATGAGCACCAGCCTGATGAAACTCAGGATATTTGGAATTGTTAAGCGCATATTGTTCGTTCTTATGTTTAACGTATTGTGCCTGCCAACGAAAGCCTTTCCGCTGTAAACAGACCTTAAGGGTGCCGCAAAGCTAGCCGTGTTGCAATGCGTCGTATATTTTTTCGGCCAGAGATCGGCTTATGCCCGGCACTTTTTCGATTTCTTCCCTGCTTGCGCGTTTCAGTTCCTGTAATCCCCCCATGTACTTCAACAATGCCTGTCGGCGTTTCGGCCCGATACCTTCAACATCTTCCAGTGTACTTCGTTTACGGGCTTTTCCACGCTGCGCCCTGTGACCACTGATAGCATGATCATGGCTTTCATCACGAATGTGCTGAATTAAGTGCAGCGCCGGTGAATCGCCAGGCAATGAAAATTCTTCTCCGGTGACCAGCAACAAAGTTTCCAGGCCGGGTTTTCGGGTTGTGCCCTTCGCCACCCCCACCAGCAGCGGCCTTTTTGGCCAGTCACTACACAACGGACTCACAACCTCATGGGCGCGGGAAAGTTGCCCTTTGCCCCCGTCGATAAAAATAATATCGGGGATCTTATCAGGATCAATCTGTTTACTATACCTGCGATTCAACACTTGTCCCATCGCAGCATAATCATCGCCGCCCGTGATACCGGTAATGTTAAACCGTCGATACTCAGCCTTGACCGGCCCTTCCTGATTGAAGACAACACAAGACGCTACCGTTTTCTCGCCCATCGTATGGCTGATGTCAAAGCATTCCATACGGGAAAGTGAGTCTAGTCCCAGCAATTCACGCAGTTCCGTCACACGCTGATGAACCGTCATTTTATGGTTGAGTTTGCTGGTTAATGCTGTCAGGGCATTGGTTTGCGCCAGTTTCAGGTAGCGGGCGCGATAGCCCCGGGCCTGTGAACGCAGTTCGACTTTACGACCTGCAACTTCAGTCAGCGCAGCAGACAGGGCCGCCTGTTCATCACCCAATGATTCACTGACAAGAATAACGGAAGGAATGGTCCGCCCTTCCGCCTGATTGAAATAGAACTGACTGATGAAGCTGGTGATCACCTCATTCATATCCGTATCGGCTGGCATACGCGGAAAATAACTGCGGCTGCCCAGCACCTTGCCCTGACGGATGAAGAGGGCATGAATACACGCCATGCCTTTATCGTGAGCGATACCTATAACATCCAGATCATCGTCGCTGTCCTGGCTGACAAATTGCTGCTCCTGAATTCGGCGCAACGCCTGAATCTGATCCCGGTAACGTGCCGCCTTCTCAAACGCGAGCTGCTGACTGGCCACTTCCATTTTGTCCACCAGCGAAGTGATCACCTGACGGTCTTTGCCCTGCAAGAAAAGACGAACAAAATTGACCTGCTCAGCATACTCTTCATCGCTGACGAGCCCCTTCACACAAGGGCCAAGGCAACGGCCAATCTGATACATCAGGCAGGGACGGCTGCGATTAGCATATACCGAGTCTTCACATTGCCGGATAGGAAAGATTTTCTGAAGAAGGTGCAGACTTTGGCGGACAGCGCCTGAATCCGGATACGGGCCGAAGTATTCGCCTTTGCGTTTCTTCGCCCCCCGGTGAACCGCCAGTTTCGGATGATGCTGGCCGCTCAGAAAAATATAGGGGTAAGACTTATCATCGCGCAGCAGTACATTATATTTGGGGAGGTACTGCTTGATGTAGTTATGCTCGAGGATCAGGGCTTCTGTTTCGGTGTGCGTAACAGTGACATCGATTTTACAGATGTTGCGTACCAGCGCCCGGGTCTTCTCACTCGACACCTGAACACGGAAGTAACTCGCCAGCCGTTTTTTCAGATCTTTGGCTTTACCGACATAAATAACGTCACCAGCCTGGTCATACATCCGGTATACACCAGGCTGGTTTGTGACTGATTTCAGGAAACTTTTTGCATCGAAGGTTTCTGACACTACAAGGTCTCTGTGTCTAACATGCCATGACGAATTGCGAGGTGGGTCAGTTCGACATCACCATTGATATCCAGCTTATTGAACAAGCGATAACGGTAGCTGTTTACCGTTTTAGGGCTTAAGTTCAGCTGCTCAGAAATCTCGGTCACTTTCTGGCCTTTGGTAATCATCATCATGATTTGTAATTCACGCTCAGACAAATCCTTAAACGGGTTCTCTGAGTTGGATGCAAACTGGCTCAGCGCCATTTGTTGTGCAATTTCCGGTGAAATATAACGCTGACCACTATTGACTGTGCGAATAGCGTTGACCATTTCATCGGCACCTGCACCTTTGGTCAGGTAACCACAAGCGCCGGCTTGCATCACTTTAGTCGGGAATGGGTTTTCCGTATGGACAGTCAGCACGATAATCTTCACATCCGGATTGAAGCGAAGGATCTTTCGTGTCGCTTCCAGCCCACCAATGCCAGGCATATTCATATCCATCAGGATTATGTCGGCATGCTCGTTTCGACACCACTTTACGGCGTCCTCACCACTGATGGCTTCCCCTACCACTTTAATACCACGGACATCTTCCAGAAGACGTCGGATCCCTGTGCGAACCAGTTCGTGATCATCTACAAGGAATACATTGATCAAGCTGTATCTCCAATATGATTTGGCTCTGCACCCTGCCGGAATTGGCGGGATAACTTTTGCTGATAGTACCCAATTTTGCCTGAACTTGGAATGTTCTCACAGACTGTTTATGTGTAAAAGCACACGAATTACTCATCGTATTAAGCCACATAAACGGATGAAAACATCCTGTTTCAGCCTGTTAAGTCAAAAATATACAGGGACAGTAACCTATGAAGCAGTGCAGAATAATATTCAGTATTACCGGGCTGTTATAATCCACAAAATAAAAAAATGCTACTCCCATATTCATTCATCACATTTATACTCATGCTCTGATTTATCTATTTCAGCCTGTTTGATGACGAAGGCTTTCTTTTCACAGGCGATTAACATCCGTACCACTGCAACTGTTAAAAAACACACCGCCCGGCAAAGCCGGTACTCTGCACAGTCTAGTCCCTCATTACAGCTCTGCCTTCACTTCAGTTTAGTTCAGCCCGGTGGTTGGATACGGCTTGCTACCGTAAAAAAGCTTGTCAGATCACAGAGTCTCTATATTAAAGCCCAATTGGCAGAAAATCATTCTATTTCCATATATATCAATAAGTTAATATCGCCAACCACAAACAATCTCACACCTATCACTCAGCACATTCCACCAATAAATACTAAAATTTACAGATGAAGATTCCGTTTAATTGGTGACAGTGATATCAAAACCATGACTTGTTACCTATATCACAACATTTAGAAACAAATTTGACACAGAGGGTATGCCACAACAGCACAAAAATGAAGCAACATATTGATTAAAAAGAGTTAACTGTATTTTTTCACTCAAGCTGGTCTGTCACACAGCGTTAACACAAAAGTTGACTACTGGGTCAAGTATATCCAGAATTGACTTATAGGTCAGATCATGAGCCTGTGAGGAGGTCACTTGATTACTTTTTTGTTAAACCAGGACATTCGGGAAGAAGAGCATGTTTCCCCGAATATGACGGTACTGAACTACCTGCGTACCCATGTAAAGAAAACAGGCACCAAGGAAGGTTGTGGCTCTGGTGACTGCGGTGCCTGCACCGTAGTGCTGGGTGAACTTGTCGACGGAAAACTGCAATACCGCTCAGTCAACTCTTGCCTGACGTTTGTATCTTCTCTGCATGGCAAGCAGCTGATTACGGTTGAAGATCTGCAGAATGCCAACAAGCAGCTCCACCCTGTTCAGCAAGCCATGGTCGAATACCACGGTTCACAATGTGGCTACTGTACACCAGGCTTTATTATGTCGATGTTTGCGCTGAGCAAAAACAAGCCGGCTGCAGATAAAGAAGATGTCATGGAAGCGTTAGCGGGCAACTTATGCCGTTGTACCGGTTATCGCCCTATCGTTGATGCTGCCCTGTCGCTAAGCCAGGAAGAGCAGCTGATGGACCAGTTCGCAGAGCTGGAGCGCCAGACGGTTGCCAAGCTGTCGAAAATCAATCTGTCCAATGCAACACTGAAGTTTGAAGGCCAGTATGGCTTCTCACCAACCTCTGGCGATGAACTGGCCAACCTGCTGCTGACGCACCCGGATGCCCGTATGGTTGCTGGTGGTACAGATCTGGCTTTGGAAGTCACTCAGTTCCACCGTCCGATCGATAAACTGATCAACGTGGGTCTGGTCAGCGATATGAAGATCCTGACCGAAACTGAAAGCAGCATTGAAATTGGTGCAAACCTGCCGATTTCCGACTGTTATGCCACACTGAAAAAGTACTATCCGGATTTCGGAGAACTGCTGCACCGCTTTGCTTCTCTGCAAGTACGCAACCAGGGCACAATCGGCGGTAACGTGGCGAATGCGTCGCCAATCGGAGACAGTCCGCCACTGCTGATTGCCTTGAATGCGCAGATCGTGCTGCGTCGTGGTAACGACCGCCGCACCATGCCGCTGGAAGACTACTTCATCAGTTATAAAGTCACAGCGCAGCAGCCTTCCGAGTTCATCGAGAAAATCATTGTGCCTAAGCCTGTGATTGGCAGCCAGTTCCGGGCTTACAAACTGTCGAAGCGTCTGGACGATGATATTTCCGCCGTCTGTGGTGCGTTCACTATTGCGTTGAGCGATGACGGAAAAGTGGCTGATGCCCGTATTGCTTTCGGTGGTATGGCGGCAGTGCCAAAACGAGCCGCCAACTGCGAAGCCGCACTGGTTGGTCAGAAGTGGAATCTGGAGACGGTCAAGACCGCGATGGCTGCGCTGTCTGACGATTTCGAGCCGCTGTCTGATTTCCGGGCCAGCAAGGAATATCGTGCATTAACGGCCGCGAACATGCTGCACCGTTTCTATCTCGAACAACAGTCCAACGGCCAAATTGAAACAAGGGTAACTGCTTATGTCTAATCATCACCATAACACATTGAGTCACGATGAAATGGTGGCGAAATTCGCGCAGAATCTGACTTCCGGCGTGGGTAAAAGCGTAAAGCATGACAGCGCTGCCAAACAGGTGACTGGCGAAGCCGTTTACATTGATGACCGGCTGGAATTTCCCAACCAATTACACGTGTATGCTCGTACCAGTACCTACGCGCACGCCAAAATTACCAAGCTGGATGTCAGCCCGTGTTACGCCTTTGAAGGCGTCGCCATTGCCATCACCAGCAAAGATGTACCGGGACAACTGGACATAGGTGCAGTATTGCCGGGTGATCCATTGCTGGCAGACGGCATTGTTGAATTCTATGGCCAGCCAGTCATTGCAGTAGCCGCCAATGATATGGAAACTGCCCGCAAAGCCGCTCAGGCGGCCATCATCGAATACGAACCACTGGAAGCCGTATTGGATGTTGAAGAGGCACTGGCCAAGAAACACTTCGTCTCAGGCAGTCACCAGCACAAGCGCGGTGACTCCGAAGGCGCACTGGCGAGTGCGAAGCACGTGCTGGAAGGCGATCTGCATATCGGCGGTCAGGAACACTTCTATCTGGAAACCCAGGTCAGCTCTGTAATGCCAACCGAAGACGGCGGCATGATAGTGTACACCTCTACCCAGAACCCTACTGAAGTGCAAAAACTGGTCGCTGAAGTGCTGGGCGTCCCTATGCACAAAGTGGTGATCGACATGCGCCGCATGGGTGGCGGTTTCGGTGGTAAAGAAACGCAGGCGGCAAGCCCGGCGTGTCTGGCTGCTGTAATTGCACACCTGACCGGCCGCCCGACCAAAATGCGTCTGCCACGTATGGAAGACATGGTCATGACGGGTAAACGTCACCCGTTCTTCAACCAGTACAAAGTCGGTTTTGATGATGACGGCCGGATCCACGGTATTGATATTACGGTATCTGGTAACTGTGGTTATTCACCGGATCTGTCTAACTCTATCGTGGACCGTGCCATGTTCCACTCTGACAACGCCTACTATTTAGGCGATGCCACAGTGACAGGTCACCGCTGTAAAACCAATACAGCGTCGAATACCGCCTACCGTGGTTTCGGTGGCCCGCAGGGCATGATGACCATAGAACACATCATGGACGAAATTGCCCAGCATCTGGGTAAAGATCCGCTGGATGTGCGCAAGGTGAACTATTACGGCCATGAGGATCGCAATGTCACCCACTACTATCAGAAAGTGGAAGACAACTTCATTCATGACATTACCGAGCAGCTGGAAGCCAGCAGTGAGTATAAAGCGCGCCGTAAAGCCATTACCGAGTTCAATAAAACCAGCCCGATACTGAAAAAAGGCCTGGCACTGACACCGGTTAAATTCGGTATCTCCTTCACAGCCACCTTCCTGAACCAGGCAGGTGCACTGATCCACATCTACACCGATGGCAGTATTCACCTCAACCACGGTGGTACTGAAATGGGTCAGGGCCTGAATATCAAAGTGGCTCAGGTAGTGGCTGAAGTGTTCCAGGTGGATATCGACCGGATTCAGATCACGGCGACCAACACCGACAAAGTACCGAACACCTCGCCAACGGCAGCCTCCTCAGGTGCCGACCTGAACGGTAAAGCGGCGCAGAATGCCGCCCTGACCATCAAACAGCGCCTGATCGACTTTGCCTGCAGCCATTTTAAAGTCACACCGGAAGAAGTGATCTTTAAAAACGGCCTGGTGCAAATCCGTGAAGAACTGAAAACCTTTGAAGAAATCATTCAGATGGCTTACTTCAATCAGGTTTCGCTGTCGAGCACAGGGTTCTACCGCACACCTAAGATTTACTACGATCATGAGAAAGCCCGCGGTCGCCCATTCTACTACTACGCCTACGGTGCAGCCTGTGCCGAAGTGGTACTGGATACCCTGACCGGTGAATACAAGATCCTGCGTGCTGACATACTGCATGATGTAGGGGCATCTCTGAACCCGGCCATTGATATCGGCCAGGTTGAAGGTGGCTTTATTCAGGGTGTGGGCTGGCTGACCACAGAAGAGCTGGTGTGGAACGATCAGGGACGTCTGATGACCAGCGGCCCGGCGAGCTACAAGATCCCGGCCATTGCCGATATGCCGATTGATTTCCGCACGCATCTGCTGGAAAACCGCAGTAACCCTGAAGACACAGTCTTCAACTCAAAAGCCGTGGGTGAACCGCCGTTCATGCTGGGTATGTCGGTCTGGAGTGCCATTAAAGATGCCATCCGTTCGGTTGCCGAGCCGGGTGCGCTGGTCAAACTGGATACCCCTGCAACACCAGAGCGCGTTCTCTGGGCAATCAACGAAGTGCAACCGTCTTCGTCTCAACCTTTCCTGAGTCGCAGGAAAAAAGAAGAGGCCGAGACAGCAACCAGTGAACAAGCCCAGTAAAACAGCCAAAAGTAGTATATGGCGGGCCTTCGGGCTCGCCTGATGAGGAAAGCGCGATGTTTAAAGACAACTGGATTCATGCCCTGGCTGAACTGGATCAACGTGGTGAACCTTGTGTCATGGTCACTGTGCTGGCTGATCGGGGCTCAGTACCCCGCGATGCCGGTACCAAAATGCTGGTGACCCGTAACGAGATCATCGCCACCATTGGCGGCGGCCATCTTGAGCACAAAGCGATCAAACTGGCACGGGAAATGCTGCTGACCGGAGACAGACACCCGCGAGTTGAGCACTTCAATTTAGGTGCCAGACTCGGTCAGTGCTGCGGTGGCATGGCCACCCTGAGCCTGGAGCCGATTGGCCAGCAACAACACCATCTGGTGCTTTTTGGTGCAGGTCATGTTGCGAAAGCATTAATTCATATTGTCAGTACATTGCCTTTTCGTGTGACCTGGATCGATCAGCGGGAAAGTGAATTCCCTGCCGAGCTGCCACTCGGTGTGACCAAACTGGTGTCTGATGATCCGGTTGGCGATATCCGCGATATGCCTGCCAACAGTTATTATCTGGTGATGACCCATAATCATCAGCTGGATTTTGAGCTGGCAAGGGAAATCCTCAACAGAAATGATACTGCCTATTTTGGCATGATAGGGTCGCTGACCAAGAGGAAGAAGTTTGATTATCGACTGTCACAACGCGGCTACGATGATGAAACCATACGGCGTATGGTCTGCCCGATTGGCATTGATGCCGTCAAGGGTAAGCATCCGGCAGAAATTGCGGTTTCCGTCGCGGGCGAGCTGATCGCCCACTATCAGGGCGAAACCCTGGCCGATAAACGCGAGGACTCTGCTGCCACAGAGCCCAATGACAGCCCCGACAATCAAGTCGCCTGACAGCGATTAACGAAGGATAAATACATGACATTACAACGCACGGCTTATCGCTCAGCGATTTTACACAGCATTGCCGATCCCCAGGAAGTCGGCCTTGATAACAGCTTTGAATTTTTTGAAGACGGTGTTCTGGTGGTTGAGAACGGCCACATTCTGGATGTGGGTCCGGCTGACGAGGTACTGGCTCGCCACCCGTCCGGAATGTCCGTCACGCAATATGAGCACAAGCTGATCACTGCCGGTTTTATTGATACCCATATTCACTATCCGCAAACCGGCATGATCGCCTCTTACGGCGAGCAGTTGCTAGACTGGCTGGAAAACTACACTTTCCCGGAAGAACTGAAGTTCAAAAACCCGGTGTATGCACGCCAGGTCGCCAACATTTTCTTTGATGAGCTGGCCAGCAACGGGACAACCACCGCCCTGGTTTTCGGTACAGTGCATAAAGAATCTGTTGATGTGTTTTTCGAAGAAGCTGAAAAACGCAAACTGCGCATGATAGCCGGTAAAGTTCTGATGGATCGCAATGCGCCGGATTACCTGACAGACACCCCGGAATCCGGTTATCAGGACTCAAAAGCGCTGATCGAAAAATGGCACAACAAAGACCGTTTGCTGTATGCCGTGACACCGCGTTTCGCGCCAACCAGCACACCCGAGCAACTGGCGACTGTCGGCAAACTGCTGGAAGAGTATCCGGATGTGTATATGCACACTCATCTTTCTGAAAACAAGAAAGAAATTGAGTGGGTGCTGGAACTCTTCCCTGAGCGCGACAGTTACTTAGATGTGTACGACCATTACAAACTGCTGAAAAACCGGGCCGTTTTTGCCCACGGTGTGCACCTGACCGACTGTGAGTGCAAACGTCTGTCTGAAACCGGCTCAGCGATTGCTTTCTGTCCGACCTCTAACCTGTTCCTTGGCTCCGGCTTGTTCAACCTGCCGAAAATGGAGCAGCACGGTATTCGTGTTGGTATGGGAACCGATGTTGGTGCCGGCACCAGTTTCTCAATGCTTCAGACCATGAGCGAAGCCTATAAGATTCTGCAGTTACAGCAGCAGAAACTGCATCCGCTGAAATCCCTGTATCTGTCGACCCTGGGCGGCGCCAAAGCGCTGTATCTGGACGACAAGATCGGCAACCTGAAACCGGGTAAAGAAGCGGATTTCGTGGTACTGGATCTGCACGCAACACCGTTAATGTCTTTCCGCATGCAGCAAGCAAAAACGCTGGAAGAGCAACTTTTTGTGCTGATGAGTCTGGGCGATGACCGCACCGTCAGCAAAACCTTCGTCTATGGCGAAAAAGCCTACGATGCCGAAGGCACAACCGAACCAGAAATGGTAACTAAGAAAAAAGCGAGCTAAAAACTCGCGTCTCCACAATGCGTCTATCCTTGCCCGTCCCGGTATTCACGTCTCTAACACCGCCGCGGACGGGCGTTTTTTATCTGCGAAAACACAATTTTAGATCTCGCCCCCATTTTTCTTTTTTACGGTCGCAACCGTCAATTCGACTGCCAACACAGTCATTTTAACAGCTATCTGTCAATATATATGATTGATAATATGTGATTTTTTACGACAGGTATGATCATGGCAACTATCGCATATTTATCAATTGAAGGAACAACTACTGGCTGCTTAACCCAAGGGTGTAACACTCCCCTGTCCATGGGTAATGCTTACCAGTTAGGGCATGAGGACGAAATTACCGTGCTTTCTTACTCACACGCCATTGCCTTTGATAACCGTTCAACTCACCATCCGATTCAAATCGTGAAAAGAGTCGATAAAAGCTCCCCCATTCTGGCACAGGCCTGCTCAGATGGTGAGGAACTGAAATGCAAACTGTCATTTTACCGACCGAACGCCAAGGGTGGTGTTGAGCTTTTTTATGAAATCCAGCTAACCGGCGCACTGATTCGATCGGTATCTATGCATATGCCTCATGTTGTTGACTTTAATGATGACGAGATGCAGGAAACACTCCTGATTGCCTACAAAGACATTCAATGGCGTCATGTTGCTGCCAACACTGGCGCGTATGCAAGCTGGCTGATTGATTCTGTCAAGGAAGCCATGCAATGAGCAACGCATCTCAACAGGAAGCCGATCGCGATGAGGTTAAGCTGGCTGTCAGAGGCCTGCTTCGGCAGGCGAATTCGATCAGCTTAACCCACCTGAATAACCCCATGATCCAACACCAGTTCCGTTCTGAGTATTTATGGCTGGGCAAGTGTTTGGTTGATGACTATGAAAATGGTATTCTCTCCAAAAATCAGGTTGCCCGGTATGTCAGACAAGAAAGGCAGAGTCTGATTGATCAGACAATTGAAATTGGAAAATACGGTATAGGACTAATTGCTGGGATTGGCCAGCTGACTGCCAGGGCAAGATCACGAACGTTTTTTGAACAAAATAGATCAGTTTGACGATCTGGGCTGGTTGTGATCATATACTCCTTTTTTACGGGAGTTCCTGATGAATATCGATGCTTTTTCTCAATTCTTTTCAGTTATTCAAGACCCACGACAGTCAGCAAAAATATCGTACCCACTGTTCGACATTTTGTTTCTGACCGTATGCGCCACCATTGCAGGCATGGAGG
>NZ_JACYTP010000008.1 GCF_014841115.1 Photobacterium arenosum | reverse complement strand
TGCTAGTATGAAGCATGAGAGTTACCTCTTATTGTCTTTGATTACGGATTCAGCACCTTTAATCAAAGTGGGTAACTCTCTTCATTTCAAATTGAAGTGTCAGATCTAGTCAGAACTAATACACCTTACACTCGTTGTCGAGCAACTATATAACTATTCACAACAGTTGCCTGCAGTTCCCTAAACCTCAGGTTCTCCAACTAGTTCGTTGCTTAAGATGAGATCGAACTTCATTTTGGAGCTCACTCTTTGGTACAACTTGCGTAACGACTTCCCATAGCTTGAAACGGGGCTTGCTCTTATTACCTTTGAGTGAGTCCCATTTTTCCAATAGTGTTAAGCACTCTTCCTTCCAAAGAAGTTGAGCTAGTCTTAGTGGATCTATACTTCTATTAGCTTTCTCCGCACGGTCATGAGTAATATGAATCCCGCCTCTGGATCCTTGAGTAACCACTTTAATCCCCCACCAGTCTGGAACAATTTTTTTTGCTTCTTCATAGTGGTTGTCTGAAACGACAAGGGTAACTTTGTCCATTACTGCGGAGTAATACTTCACCTGGGCAGGCAAACGCTCCAAAGTATCTTTGGCACTTTTTAACTCATAGCCATGGAGTATTCCATTAACCACTGCAATATCAACCCGACAAGCACCAAGACAGATGCCAAGCTCATCCAAAACTAAGGTATCCGCATCAGAGTGATGCCTCTTCAATAGCTTTTTGTGAACTGCATTACGTACATCTATATCATTCATTGCTGCTAGCCTGCCTAATCAAGTCCTGAGTGTTTAAGCGGTCGGCAATCATACACTCCATTTGCCTTCGATCAACATACTAGGAGCTTTTCGGCAAAAAATCGTCAGTAAGCTAGGTGGAATTCAATCAATCTCACAAAGAAATCATTATCCGCAATGGTTCTATTTACATGAATAAACATTGATTTACATTAATGCACCATTAAAACCTGTATATATGAACAGCACTCATTCATTATGGCAGTTCGAAAACTTTAGGATGGCGGTTGGATTTGCGATTGCTACCCCAATGGCCGTTCTGGAACACGTGTAAGAAAACGCTTTACAAGAAAGGGGAAGCCTCAGGGTTTGAACTGCATACCATGCGTGAAGTGGATGAGAAACCGTCGCTTGGTGTTGCGGCCGATCGCCAACCTGCTCGACCTTCTGATCATTTGGTATTCAATGTACGTGGTCAGCCTAAGTAATGACAAGGTGATCAACGACAAAATGAACAACATGGCTAGAACTATGGGCAACCCATTGGCAACCAGGTTTGCCAGTATAATCTATTCCAACTTCCGCCAACTACGAATGGCCGGTGACATCAATTTTGTTGCTTGATGCTGGCAAAAGGCTCGCCCTCTATCGCTACTCTCAATCCAGAACTTTCTCGATTCAAAGCAGTATTCAGTAAACTGAAAGAACTGGGTGATTGGGTTGACAAAACCAGTTGGAAGAATCATTGGCAGTATACAATCATTTCTACTACATTGGTGCAGCGTTACTTCATGATCTAAAAAACAGGGAAATAGAAGACCTCAGTTGTATCCTAATTCGTGTCAGAGCCATCCCCACTCCCCCACCCAGAGATTTAACATTCTCCCTCATGTTGAAAAGCCGCTATCCATGCTACATTGGCGGCCTGTTTGGGATTAATGGCAGCACTATTTTTCATGCTTACTGAATGGTTTACTTCTCACAATATTAATGTTGATCAACTGATAGATCTCGGCGAGGCGCTGGGGTTGATCGCCGGTATCTCTGTCGTGATTCATTTCATACTGCACCGCGGTGTGATTCTGTGGCTGAACCGGTTCACCGGGCACAGCGAGACGCTCTGGCATCAGGCTGTGTTTGGCAAAAAGCTCTTCAGCCGGTTTGCCCTGCTGATTCAGGGCATTGTGATTGCGGTGCAAACCCAGTTATGGCTGTCTGGCGACAGTGCCGTGTATGAGATTTTGCAAACCTTCACGTCGCTGTGGATTGTGCTGTACAGCTTGCTGACACTCTACGCGGTACTGGGCGTTATTGAAGTGCTGTTAGGCCGCACGCAGGCTGGCCGCAATATGCCGTTGCGAGGCATTTCGCAGAGTCTGAAAATCATCTTTTTTGTAGTTGCGGCCCTGCTGAGCACCTCTATTTTGATCGGCAAATCTCCGGTCATACTGCTCAGCGGTCTGGGTGCGATGACCGCGGTGATCATGCTGGTGTTTAAAGATCCCATCCTGGGGCTGGTTGCGGGCATCCAGTTATCCGCCAATAAAATGCTTAGTGTGGGGGACTGGCTGGAAATGCCGAAATACGGCGCCGACGGTGATGTGATTGATATCAGTCTGACCACAGTGAAAGTGCAGAACTGGGATAAAACCATTACAACGATTCCGACCTACGCGCTGATTTCTGATTCGTTTAAGAACTGGAAAGGCATGCAGCAGTCGGGGGGACGCCGTATTAAACGCAGCGTGCTGATTGACGCCACCAGCGTACATTTTCTGGCCGACAATGAGATCCGCTATCTGGAAAAAGCCCAGCTGCTCGAACCTTACATCAAGCATAAAGTGGCAGAGATCAATCAGTACAACGAACAAAAGCAGTCGGATTTAGGCTGCCGCATCAATGGCCGTCGCTTAACGAACCTTGGCAGCTTTCGTGCGTATCTGGAACGCTACCTTCGCCAGCACCCTAATATTCATCAACACATGACATTGATGGTGCGCCAGTTGCCGCCTTCTCATGAAGGGATATCACTGGAGATTTACTGCTTTACCAATACCACAGTCTGGGTGGAATACGAGCAGATCCAATCGGATATTTTTGATCACCTGTATGCCGTACTTCCCGAGTTCGGATTGCGCGTTTCACAAGCGCCAACTGGCAGTGATTTTCGCGAATGGCACTATGCCAGAAGCACAGCCACACCGCAGAATATGGCATCCGATACGCGATCCGCGCAGGTAGCTGAACCGATGAAGATGAATTAAAGACGTGCAAGTTAGTCAGGGCAGACTGAATCTGTCTGTCCTGACTGAATCTGGTCATGACACAAAAGTGTCTGTCCCTTTAAATTCCAAAAGTGTCTGTCCCGCTAACATCGCTTGGCCATTAGACAAAAGTGCCTGTCCCGTTAATTTCTGTCATCTGGGTACCAGAACGGCGTTGAATTATTCGGCCAGCTTCACTAAATTCTGATCAAAGAACTGCCAGTCAAATCACCTGTGATAGCCTGAACCGTCGAATCTTTGGAGAGTCATGATGGTTAAATTTTTATTTCTCGCACTTTCGTTTTTTATCGTATTTAACGTACATGCTGAGGCTGGTAACGCACATGCTGGTTACACGAAAATAGATGAAGTGGACGGCAAGATGGTCAGTTACTTTAATTTTCGTGCCGAAAGTATCACTGAAAATCAGGCCATTACCTCTTTTTATCCGCTCTCCATCCAAAGCTTTTCAAATGTCTCTCAACGAAGAAAAAGCCTTACTGTAATTGCAGAAAACCTTTCTCAGACAGCATCCAATGATTATTTGTTGCAGTTCAGCAATGACGAAATAGATGGTGATATCCTGTTTTTCTTAACCTATAGCTTAGGCATTCTGAGTACCCGGGAAGAATTAGTTCAGGGCGTGACACTCACATCCAATGATGCCTTTAGGGTAAAAGCAAAGCTGAATGAAACATTTCAGCAGGTGTCTAAAAAATTAACGGCGAGAAATTTTCTCTCGTCCCTGACACGGTCAAAATCTGGCAACCTGGCGGTCTATTTTGACTGGGAAGGCGATTGCAGCCAGATCGAACCAACAACGACAGCGACGATTCCGGTTAATGACGTAGATGTGAAAATGACCGTTTGGTGTGATGCAAAGTCCAATGCATTAACTGCCACGCCCAATTCACGTGAAGGACTACAGTCTGTCTTTGACATATTTTCGATGAACGAATGGGCCACCATACAACTGCCGCAAACTCAGCATGAGGTCAGATTCTGGGTGGCAGGATTTCAGCAAAGCTGGGCATCGGCGAATCAGAAAGACCTGTAACCTGAATCGGGACAGACGATATAGCCAGCCTGTCCCGATAATCTTACTGCCCCAGCCACCGCAAAAGTACCCACAAAAGTGCCTGTCCTGTTACATTCTCTGGCTCTTCAATCACCCGAGGGTTTGAGGCGTGGCGCTTTCAAATCACTCCAGACACCTGCGCCGCGTTTTGCCGGAACGGCCTGCAATGCTTTGTTGTCCTGTTGCTCCTGATACGTAAACAACTGGCACTTGGGTAAAGGTTGCGCCGTACACATCTGGCCGACTTTATCCCAGGTATCTGCAGCCTGAGGCCGCTGTTTACGAAAACTGGTGTAGTTCTGGCTGACAATCGGTGCTTTTGCTGTTTGCGAATCTCCCGAAAAGTAAAAAGACTGTGGATGTCTGTACCATTCGCCGGTCGCGGCGTCAGGCGACAGAGCTTTGTTGAACGCATAACCAAACAAGATAGGTTCTGGCCCTTGCAGGGTAAGTGCATAGGCCTGGATTGAGCCATTCAATAGTGTGCTTCGGTTCGCGCTATAAGGTAAGTGTTTGATAAAATCCCGTCGCGGCGGATGATTTTGCGGCGAGAACAGACAGCACTCCGGCATATCGGCTGGCCTGTCTTCCGGATAGGTCAGGAAATACGCCTTGTTTCCGAGAGACACAAACGAACAAGAATAATTGTTATTTTCTATCGGGAAAATGGGCAGGCAGTATTTGTGGTACTGCTCCATCATCGCCCCTTCGCCATCGCCGTCTGCTGGCCGGTATGTACTGTCGTAATAGGTCGTACCGTATGAAACCGTGTAATCCTGCTGACTCAGTGTGGCAGGGGGATTGGTATAAGGAGGCGGATTGTTTGCATAGTTCTGGAACACCCGAAACATGGTCCAGTCGCTGATCCAGTATTCCGGGTACTGAGGATCACTCGGATCACCCGCCTGACGCTGTGGCAGGCATTTAGACGCTGGCTGACAGCCAAAGTCATTATGCACACCCATAGTGAAATACACATCCGGGGCATCATCATTGTCGGCAGCATAAACGGCGCTACTCATGACGATGGCAGCCAAAGCGCCAGAACTCAAGACGCCAACAGTGAAAGCGCCGAAAATACGGCCACCTAGCAGCAAATCTTCTCTTTCGATACGAAATGAACTCATGGCTTCACTCCCTGAATCCGGCGAATTAATCCCAGCTGGTTTCGCTGCGGGTCGCTGAACATGGCAATAGATACCCTTTCATCCCCTAATGGCACAGTAACTTCCGGCATGATCACTTCACCGCCCATCATGCCAATTTTCTCTAAACTGAGGGCTATATCGTCCACCCGGATATAAAAGCCGGCGTAGGAATTAAACCCGGGCAGCTCACTGACTTTCGCAATACCGCCGCTCAGTGTCGCGTTCCGGCCGGTGCTGATGGTATAAAAAGGCGCTTCCGAAGAGCCCGTCAACTCAATCGTCCAGTCAAACAAGGGCTGATAAAAGCGCGCGACCAGCTCCGTAGGATGTGCGGTTACTATTTCATTGAAATCAAAAGGCGTTCCGGGAAGCGCAACCACTTGCCCGGCTCGGGTCACAGGCTCCATTACACCGAAGTGGTTTCCCTGCGGATCACACAGCACAGCCAGGCGGTACTGCCATTCTCCGAGAGAAGAAGCCATTGCGGGCATCACGATCTGAGCGCCAAGCGATACCGCTTTTGGCAAAAATGTATCTATCTCCTCAACCTGAATATAAAACAGTGTGTTCTGGGAAAACCCCGGCTCATCCGAGGTTTTTGTCAGCAGACCAACCGGCGCGCAGCCCGGTGTCGGAGAACGGATTGCGTACAATGTTCCCTGATCATCAATACGCTGAAACTGCCAGCCAAAGACCTCGCCATAAAAATGGCTGAGGTCAAAGGGTGCTGGCGTGACAATCTCGTGGAAAACAAACGGATTCGTCATACACCAGCCTCACACGTTGGTTGCGACATACTGAAATGGCGGTGCGGCAAACTCGCCATTGCCTAAGTCAATCGTGACCATTTTCTGTACGCTTAATCGCAGTTCATACATCAGCCCCATGGCATGATCCAGCTGCTGCGGCTCACCGTTGAAGGTGTGATGCAGTGAGTTCAGCAAAGAAGAGTAGGTGTAATTGGTTTGATCCGCGTAGCGCCGGGCCGTACTGCCCTCAGGGTAATCTTGCGCCTTAGCATTATGTTTAAGGTTATACACATCCTCCGGATTCAGCGGCACGGGTTCGCCGCTAAATGACCAGCCGACCGGTGAACTGGCGTCTTTGACCAGGCGCTTACCATAATAAATTTCGGCAAAACGGTAATAATGTGCCAGTTCGCCTTCTTCATCCGTCGGGGATTTACTGCTGCCCTCACCCTGTTCAACAATCAATTCCAGTGCGCGACAGGCTGTTTCCACATCCGTCACGGCCCACAATTCATCCGAAGGAAACCACTTGGTGTCGGCCAGCTGGCGGCTGGGATCGCCAGTAAAAATGCTGTTTCCCAATTGTACGATCTTGTCGATGATCGCCTGATAAAACTCACCAATCGTGGCGTAATTGGCATCCGCCTGAAGCAAACTGCTAACAGGTATATCAATGGGATTTTCCGGCTCTTCGATGGCCATGAACACGGTTTTCACCTGTTCTTTCGTCAAAGGTGCCAGGGTGGCAATTAGCCCTCTGTCTTCGCCCACTCCCATTGGCAACGGACCAGGAAAGGTCGGAACAAAATCGGGCTTGTTGATTTGCGGCGCACCGCCAATTGCATTGAGCACATTACAGGCGATACTCATGTGCAGCATTTCTTCGATCACAACACTGCGAACTATGTTGCTGGCTTCGACATTCTGCGCCTGTTTCAGCGAAAACATCCCGGTCAGATACACCGGCACAGTGGCGTGTTCAAGCTCGATCGCGCTTTGCAGATACTCACGCAATTCGCTCACTTCGGAAATGTCGTGGATTTTATCAATGATTTGTCTTTTGAGTTTCAACATGTTCGTACCCGCCCTTAATCTTGTTGAGTGAGGTTGCGGCGATACTGCTCCGCGGCCAGTTCTTTTGAACCTTTGACATCTTGTGATGATTCCGCTTCCAGGCTGGCTTTTGCCAGTGGCGAGCTGATTTCACAAGAGGCACAGGGCTCAATAGGTAAAGGCGCGTCGTTCTGCCCTCTTCGCAGCAGATAATTACCGTTGGCATCCTGCTCGCACAGCCACTTGAGCACCATTTGTCGCTTAGGCTCGGAAAGATCACGGGTGACAGGCATATAATTCGGATCGCTCTGCTCGCGGGAGAAAGCCAGTTCCAGCAGATTGCGGAATCTCACCATGGAATCGTAACTGCTGAGATTAACCAGCATACGGCCCATGATCGGGTACAGGTTGTTGTACTGACTCATAATGGGCTTGATGTCATCCCAGGTGGGTTTATCGGGCACGGTAAATTTGTCAAAGACCAGATTGGCAATGAAATCAAACATCTGCTGGATATAACCCGGATCACTGACCGGTGTGTAACTGAGTAAGTACACCTGGCCGTCGATATACTCTCTGGGATTACCCGGCGCTGAAACCTTGTAACCGTAATGCGCCTTGCCGTGTGCGTCGGTGGCAACTGTCTGGCCGAGAGCAATGGCAGACGCCGGGATGTTGATGACAGGAATAGGCACATCTGCCGGTTGCGGGCCGCCGCCGCCCATACCTTTTGCCGGTGGCTGCAGCGTCACGGCAATCTTTTCTCCGGCAGCAGGGATGCCATAGCGGGACGCATAGAGATCGACCGACACAGGCACAGCCGGATTTAAGCGATGGACAACCTGATCGGCCCGCACCAGCAGCCCTTCTGCCGTTTCCCGGATCAGCACGCCGTTGTTGTTCGTGCTCAGCAAGGCCAGCGGCTGGCACTGTATTTTCTGAAGCAGGGTCGGGTCAAGATCAGTCACATTGAACAAGGCCCCTTCAGTATTGAGCCAGTCCGGTGTCAGATAAGGGATCGCACCGCCAATCGGAATAAACTGATTGCCAGAGATTAGCTGTGTGTCCCCTTCTTTGATGTTCTCAAAAGGCGGTTCTAATACCACCAGCTGCATCTTGCCAAGATCAACAAAGGCGCCATCAGTACCCGACAGCGGCAACGCATTACTGAAGTCAACGCACAGGTTGCGGTTGGTGGCATCCACCTGGGCATTAAAGAAATTAATATTCTGCGTCGTGCTCTCGCCGTTGGCTGGCGCAAAACGACGCCCGAGCACAAAGGTATCCGGCTCATAATCTAATGCCGGGCCAATCACCCCGCTGACGCGACCAATGGTAAAGTCCGGATTCTTATGATCCATGTTGTAGCTGTACAGCATCATGCGAACAGACAATTTTCCAACCTGCTCTGTCATTGCTTTCAGCTGCTGAAGAAAGGGGGAATGGCTGCTATCAACCCAGCTCAGATCCTCCAGTACCGATTGATAAATCGCCGTGGCGGCCTGATCGCCGGCACCGCCGCCCTGCTGCCTGCCGAATAAAATGTCACGGAATGGCGCAGGTAAAAAACGTCCTGCCACGAAATCAGGCGTCTTTCCGTCCGTCAGCCGCATGGTCAGCCCCCAGATTTCAGAGACCATCTGCATCTGGGGATCCAGATCCACCATTTTGGCACTGACCAGATCATTGGAACCGCCCAGCAGCATACCGATGACAGGATCTTTCGCCGGGTCACTGGTGGTTGTACCGTTCTGATAGCCGACCTGCGTTACTCTGCAGTCGATCAAACGAAACGCACCGGAACCACAGGGATTCCACCAGCCATTGGTCGCACCCGGGCCGTACTCCTGATACTCAGGTACGAACTTGTCGACATCGAAATGACGCACATCATTATTGACGGTCGATACGTCCGACTGAAACCGGCCGGAAAACACCATCCGCAAGTTATTTAAGTAGCTCATATTGCCTCGCTATTGAAAGTGCTGTTGCAACAGACCACAGACTTGCTGCATGGGTAGACAATCCGGCTTATTCAACCGGTCTAACATCTGCTTATTATTGGTAATGAATATCGGTCCATCTTCTGGCCGCTCGGCCAGACGCCCGTGACTGCCTTTCACCAGAGAAGGATCCAGAGGAATGACGTCCATGAGCATGCGCTGCCCGAGTTTTTTCTGTAGCAATCGGGCGGCGATTTTCAGTTTGACGAAACGAATCGTAGGGTCGACAAACAGTTCTACCGGGTCGTAGCCGGGTTTGCGGTGGATATCCACAGTACGGGCAAAGTCAGGGGCTTTGCTGTCATCCAGCCAGTAGTAATAATTAAACCAGCAGCCCGGCTCAGCGATCAGCACCAGCTCTCCCGAGCGGGAATGAGCAATGCCAAATGCTTGCTGATCCTGGCCGTCAAGCACCCGCTCAATGCCAGGTTGTGCCTGCAGCAGAGATTTCACCGCAGAAATATCAGCCGGATCTTTGACATACACGTGCGCAACCTGATGATCTGCAACGGCAAAAGCGCGGCTGCTGCCACAATCGAGCAGTTCCCAGCCCAGTGACTCTCGGACACGCAATAAACCGGCTTCGCGTAACAGGCGATTGACCGGCACCGACTGACTGACCTGAGTAATGCCGTATTCAGAAACCACCATGACATCGGCACCCTGCTCACGGGCAAACTCAAGCAAACGTCCGGCTTCGTGATCGATCATTGCCAGATCTTTGGCAATTTCCGGTGAGTCCGGCCCTAAACGCTGCAGGTTGTAGTCGAGATGCGGCAAATACACCAATTGGAGGTGCGGACGGTTCAGTGTGAATTCGAGCATGGCGCAATCGACTATCCAGCGGCTGGATCGGATATCGGCCGTCGGCCCCCAGAAATTGAAAAAAGGAAACGTGCCGACTCTGGCTTCGATTTCCTGATGAAGCTGCGCCGGTTCTGAATACAGGCCCAGGATTTTGCGGCCATCGGCAGGGTAATGCGGACGCGGCGTGATCGCATGGTCGACATCCGCATACATGTTGTACCACCAGAACAATTGTGAGCATTTCAGTCCGGGATTGTCCCGTTTAAGTTTGTGCCAGATTTTCTCGCCCTGAACCAGTTGATTGGGTTGCAGCCAGAATTTCACTTCTGCCAGTTCGCGAAAATACCAGCCGTTGCCTACAATGCCGTGCTCACCGGGCGACAGTCCTGTCAGCATGGTGGCCTGCGCCGTTGCCGTCACCGCGGGAAACACCCCTTGCATGGGTAACATGATGCCGTCATTAACCAGCGCATTCAGCTGAGGCGTGTGCTCACCGAGCAAAGCAGGTGTGAGCCCGACAATATTGATCACGATTAAGGGCTTAGTCATGATGTAACAACCCTCTGTCGGCCAACTGCTGTTCCAGCCAGTGCAATTCGCCGGTTATACCGTCAATCAGGGCATCATCATCCTGAGGCTGCAGGGCTGCGGGCAACACATCCCAGGTGTAGGTTTCGACTTCCAGACAGGGCTTCACGACGTCCGGATAGTCAGCAAGGAACTGAAAAACACCATTGAGTGTGCCGTGCAAGGGCTTGATCGCCGGGTGTATACAGGATGAAAAGCTGAGCGGTATATGAAAATGCACCCGCCAGCTCGTTGTATCGTTAAGTCCGGTGCGCGCCATATACATTGACGCTAATGCCTCAGACAAATCCGGCACAGCGATAATTTTTCCGTCCGGCCGACAGGCTTTTACCTGATGCAGATAGCGCGCTTCGGCAAATTCAACCAGCAACTCGTGCACATCTGACACGGGATCCTGCAAACTTTGCATATCCACTTCAAACGCATTGGAAATCTGGATTTTTCCTATGGTGATACCGGCTTCAGTGATACGGCGTAAGGCATCATAGCTATCTTCATACATCACGCCCTGATGACACACATCGAAACACACGCCCAGATGCGCCGGATATCCGCCATTGGCGGCCGTCAGCGCCGAGAAAAACGCGATCAGCTGGGATGTAGTTTCCAGCACACAATCGGGCTCCATCTCCAGACATACCATTATGTGCTTGCCCTCCAGCTCTTTCAGCACAGCCAGTTCGGCATTGAGCCGTAACAGCTGTTCAATACTCCTTTGCTGCTTTTCCTCACTCCATCGGTGCCGGTAGCCTAAAGGTAAGGTCGAAATCGTTCCCTGCGCAACTGACTCAGGCAGGCAGCTTGCCAGAACCACGCCCAGCTGACAGGTGTAGTTCAGCCGATCCGGTTCACTCCAGTCTGGCAGATACACCGCCTCTTTCACCTTGGTCTGATGAAAGTTTCCATAGGGAAATCCGTTCAGGCTGGTCAGTACAACACCGTGTCGCTGAAGGGTTTCTCTGAACGCTTTTAACGATTCAGGCAACTGTAACGTACTGGCAGCGGCGGCACTGAGCCAAAGGCCGCTTGCCATCTCTGACAAAGCGCGCCTGGCCATCACACGGGAAAAATACCGGGCCAGATTCTCTTCCACATCGGCCAGTTGCTCGCCTGGATGGAGATTGCTGCAGTAAGTCAATTCACTCCGTCGCCACATATGCACACCACTCCTTGTGATTTGATTTCTGGGACTGTAATCAGCTTTCGACTATGGGTGTTTGCCCGCGCAGCGCCGAGTTGGATTCCCATAACCTGGTCTGATCAACGCTGATGGGGACACTGACGTCTTCTTTGCTGATACGTCCGCTTTGAGCAAAGAAATCTATCGGGTTATCAAACAGCACTTTGGTGATATCCGCATCGCTGTACCCCGCCTGCCGCATCGCTGCGCCTGTTTTCGGCACTTTGAGCGGATCACTGCATCCCCAGTCTGCGGCACTGTTCACCACCATTTTTTCCAGTCCGTACTCTTTCAGCAGCGCTACCATACGGTGTTCAGACATCTTGGTATTGGGGTAGATAGAGTGGCCGCGCCAGCAGTCGGTTTCCATCACCAGAGGCAGCGTCTGTTCATTCAGGTGATCGATAATGACCATGTGTTCAGGAATACCCACTTCACGGATCAAGGCAATGGTGCGTTTCGTACCGCCTATTTTGTCTCTGTGCGGGGTGTGAACCAGTACCGGCAGTTCAAACTCCATCGCGAGCTGCATTTGTTCTGCCATAAACAGCTCTTCTTCAGGCGTAATATCGTCGTAGCCGATCTCACCAACGGCAACCACACCGTCTTTTGCCAGAAAGCGTGGCAGTACCGCCATGACTTCATTCGCCAGTCCCAGATCGTTGGCTTCTTTGGGGTTAAGCCCCATGGTGCAGTAATGATGGATACCAAACTGGCTGGCCCTGAATCTTTCCCAGCCTAACAAGGTGTCAAAATAATCAATGAAACTGCCCACAGAAGTCCGTGGCTGTCCCTGCCAGAAAGCCGGCTCAATAACGCCGACAATACCGGCGGCGTACATACGCTGATAATCGTCCGTGGTGCGTGACACCATATGAATATGCGGATCAAAATATGTCATGATTGAAGTACCCGGTTAGTGAAGAAAACGATTGAGAATGGCCAAAGCGAGACGAAGTCAGAAGATGGTCAATCAGTTGTTGAACCTCGCTGGTAAGCGACGATGAATGCCTTGCTGAAAGCCTTTGCCAGAACGGATCCGGGCAATCCTGCGCACCATTATTGGCCAGTGCCAGCAAGGTGTAGTATTGATGAGCGTCAGATTCTGAAAAGACAAAACCCATATAGGTATCTTTGCCACTGTCGGACAAATACCGAAAGCGCATCCCCAGCCAGACAGACTCGGGGACTTCGCGTTCAGCCAGGAGTCGTTCCTGCACCAGATCCGCACAAAGTTGTGTCAGTTCAGCCGACTGGCGCAGTGGCAGCCCTCTGACTGATTCAATATTCAAATCAAGAAACAGCGCCTTGAGCACTAATTGATGAAACGCCCGCTCGTTGAAATACTTCACCGGGTAGGCGTTGTTAAGCGCCAGTGCCGCGAACAGATTCACATCATTGGTACGGGCTGTTTCGTGCGCAATCCGGTTCAGTTCGTGATGGCTGGACAGCCAGTCCAGTGCCCTGACAACAACAATCTTCTCGTTTTCGTCAAACTGGCGATAGGCAGAGAACAGCACATCACTCCAGTTCGCCGCAGGCACTATGGTTCTCAATGTCAGTAACAAAAGCAGACGCCCGGCCTGATCAACCTGCCAATCTGTACCTTCCGGCTGATAAGGCAGCGCCTGCTCTCCCAGCTTTCGCCGCGCCATGGCACTGGTGAGCAGTAAAGCAGATACCGCGTCCTCCACGGATTGGGTGCCGAGAATTTTATCTCTGGCGACCTGCAGCCAGATTCGGGCTTCAGGGGTCAGCGCTACCGCCAGCTCACTTTGCAGCGCATCGGGTGAAAAGGGACTGAGCGGAGTATCGAAACGTCGTGAATGCATGACTTGGTCTCACACGATCAGGTTGCCTGTATCCACTTCTGTAAACCAGGCATGATGAAAAACACCGCCACGCACAACAGGCTGGGCAGAATCAAATTCATACTGGCAAGCATTAAGCCATCCAGCAGCGGTACAGCAGCAAGCAGCCCGCCGATAAAGCCCCGCACATTTTTGTGCGGAGTGAACAGGCATCGCTGCATGGTATAAAGCAAATACAGACTCAGGCAGCAGGCATAGAGCCAGAAATAGGGAAAGGTATAACCAAGAAAACTGACCAGAATAACAGGCAGGAAAAGCAAGCCGACAGACCAGAACTGAGACACTTTGTTGGTGTGTTCTTCACGGGCGACATAGGTGATTCCGCTGATATAGAGACACAGCGCCAATGCCGCGAGAAACAACTCAGGGGTGATATCTGCCAGCATTAAGGCGGCAACCAGATAAACGCCCAAACGGCATCCGCCCATCAGCACCGCGCTGTGTCTGAACTGCTTATGTACCCGGTTATACAGCAGTATTAAAGCCGCCAGTAAACCAACCGCAACCCAGCCATATGCAGCCTGTTCGGGAACGGCACGCTGATACAAACTGCCTGCCAGGCCCATTCCCAGCACCAGCATCCCCAACCCATTGAGCCAGACTGCAGTTGCAGATACCTTACCCTGAGTAATTGGCCTGGCGTTGTTATTATGCCTGTCCCAATTGGCATCAAAGGCATCATTGAGAAACATACCGGCCAGGTACATCAGCGAGAGTGATAACAGGCAACCGGCCCAGAGTATGATCTGCAGGCTCACACTGCCCGGTAACCATTCTTCTTCGCTTCCCACAACCTCATGGCTCAGGCTGGCCTGCGCGATCAACGCGGCAGCAAACACATTGCTCCAGACACTGGGCAGATTGGATGCGCGACCGAGTGTCAGCCAGGTATGCAGCCGCATCATCCCACCTCCGACCAAGTGAGCGATTCACTTTGCGCGGCGATGTCAGCCTGATGATCACGCTTCAGGGCCAGCAACGCGATAAACAACCGGTCTGCATCGATGTCGTGCACTTCAACACCCACCCCGACGGACGACAAAAGCGTGACACATAACTGGCCGCCGAGATGCTGTCGGAAATCTTCCAGCCCCTGAAACACCACAGGCTGACCCTGCTTATCACACTGATCCAGTGCCGGATGCCACAAGGAAAAACCGAGCCCTGTCAGCAGCTGAATCAGCCTTTTCTGGTCACTCTGGCTCAACAGACCGATCTCTGTCGCATAATAAGCATCCAGTGCCATCCCTATCGCAACGGCTTCGCCGTGACGACATTCATAGTGGCTCATGGCTTCCAGTTTATGTGCCGCCCAGTGGCCGTAATCCAGCGGGCGGGCGTTTCCTGTTTCAAAGGGATCACCGGCAAGCGTAATCTGGTTAATGTGCAGCTCGGCACACCGCGCGATGGCAAATTGGGTGGCCTGATCGTCAAAGGTATTCAGCGAATGCGCGTTGTTTTCCAACCAGTCGAAAAATTCAGTACTGCGAATGGCGGCCACTTTCACCGCTTCCGCCAAACCAGCACGACGATCACGGTATGACAAAGTATTGAGCAGCGAAAAGTCGTTAAGAACAGCGAACGGTGGACAAAACGTACCAATCAGGTTCTTTGCCCCATAACCGTTCACGCCATTTTTCACCCCGACACCCGCGTCATTCTGGGCCAGCACTGTGCTTGGCATCCGCAATAATTTAATGCCGCGGTGAAACGTAGCGCTCACATAACCCACAGTGTCGAGCACTGCGCCACCACCCACCGCAATAACCACATTGTGTCTGTCAATCTGGTGCCTCAGCAGGTACTGATATAGCTTGTCTGTTTGCGATGCCTGTTTTATCACTTCCCCGCCTTTCACTACCAATGGTTGCCCTTTTAAATGTATGTATTGATGATGTTGCTGAAAATAAGCCTGCGCCCGTTCCAGCCAGTCAGGACTTTCATTCACCACGCCCTCATCAACAATCAAAACACAGCCTTGAGCCGCCTCTTCCCGGCGGGCTCTGAGCAAGAGCGTCAATAAATCAGAGTTGCTGAGGGAAAAGACATCGTGAGTAAAACAGACGGGATATTGATAGTGAACGGTGAAGCGAGCTTTGATTGTCTGGATTTCTGTTGCTAACGGCTGAATGTCCGATGCCGATGCACTGGCTGTAAAAGTCGCACGTTGCCAAAGTCTCTGCAGCAGCCAGCCAACAACCGGAATCAGCACACTGCCGGCTACCACTAACAGGAAAGGATCGCTCTTATCACTATAAAGGCTGACATACGCATAAGCTCCCGCCAACCAGCTATTGGCCAGCGACGTTAATACAAGGAATTTGACAAAGGGGTACTGAACCATACCAGCCGCAATCACTGAGGTCTCCGCAAGTACGGGCACCCCCCGCATCATGATGAGCGCACCGCCCCCTATTTTGTCCGCTAGTTGCCGTGCCTTTTGGCGTTCTTTAACAGATAACCAGCGCATACCAATCCATTTTTCAGAGCAGTCGCCGAGCCAGTACCCAATACAGCAACCCAGGGTCAGCCCCAACCAGACAGAGGCCGCACCAGGTAACGGACCTAAAACGGCCACAGCAAACATTGCCACAACGCTCGAAGGAACAGGCAAAATAATGTCAAATGCCAGTATGACGACAACAAAGAGAAAGAGCAGAAAAAGCCGGGAACCATGATAACCGGACAGCTCAGAGATGGATGATGACACCCATCGCATTGCATCCTGTTCAAATAACAAAAAGCTGACGATGATCAGGGCCATTACACTTGCACAGTAAAGCAGCAAGCCAGTGCCTGTTCGTTGAAATGTATCCATATGTCCCAACCTTGCTCAACTAAAAGTGGGTGACTCACCGACCGGGTACTTCGCACTCGCTTACTGACTTGTCCCTGTCAACAGTAAGCAAAAAGTCACTCTGGTCACTCAGCGCTGAGTCAATAATCACACCACATAGTTTCCATGAAGGAATAATTGTTGTTTGAGTTGAATATAGCCCTACCAGAATAAGGGCTAATGGAAGAACACGGTATACACTCAACCAAAGGCTTAGATTGCGAGCTGATTAGGAAAATAAATGTAAAGAACAATAAAGTCAGTTACATGAAAACATACGAGCAAATAAACTCAATAACGATTGAAAACCAATCATTTAAATTAAATTTTTAATACAAAGGATCTGGATTATTACTCACCCGAAGATCTCAGGTTACCTATCATTCGTATCGCCACCATAGTTACTCCCTGTCAACTGGGTGAAAAAGCATATTGAATTCAAGTTCAGATTCGCTCATACACTGGAAGCCAAGACGTTCATATAAACGCCGGGCTGGGCTGCCTTTCAATACACTCAGGGCTACAGACTCATTGTTGTCCGTCGCTTTAGTTATCAGCTCGGTGATAAGTGCCCTGCCTATTTTATGATTCTGATACTCGGGAAGGATTTGAATCTGAACCAGATACCACTGGTTCAGATCTGCCTGATAAAATGCTTTAAACAAGCCAACACGCTTATCGGCTATTTCCACAATTTGCGCGTCATCGAAATGATAGAGAATTCGGTTTTTATAGGCATCTTTGTCTGTCAGAGCACCAGCCTTTTGCAAATGATGTCGCATTGTCTGATCACGCAATTCCAACAAAAAGTCCATATCTGCCCATGTCGCTTTTCTTAGTCGAATCGGGTAGGCATCCATGCTTACTTCATCCTGTTTCATCTTCATTTTGATAATAAACAGCATAGTATCAAACACTTAAATTCAATCCAGAACATACGCATACCACTCATTCGAAAAAACCGAACAAGACGGAAGAAAAAACTCACTTTAACGTGATGAAAATCACAATTAGTATAACTGTATGCTTTAAAACATCCTTATTCATCTGAATCAATTGTCGGGAGTCACACTATGAAAACCTTTATTGCAGCACTGTTCACAATCACCATCGCATTTTCCGCTTCAGCATTCGCCGATTTAAAAGAGTCACTCACGGTACAAGTTACGCCTCTAAAAGGCGGAGCATGGGTGTTCGTAGAAAAAGAGGGCGTACCGCAGGCCAATGTTGATGTCTCTGTGCCCAACCAGAAATCCTATTACAAAACCAAAGAAGACGGACGTGTGTTTGTTTACAGCCACAGAGAAGCGGCCCACACGTTAACCATCAACATTTCTGAACAAGGTGGCGAGACATTTACGGTTCAACGTCTGATTCCATCAAGCCGATAATTCAAATGCAACCACTGCTTTATGCTGGTACAGGCGCGTTTATCCGCGCCTTTTTTATACCTGTGCCCTGCCATTTCGCTCCTTTCTGCAGTGAGAGTTAATCTCTACCCAATTTTTTTTGTACTTGCCTGACAACAATGTCAGGCCGTTTCCTTTTTCGTTTATTTGTGGACCGACCTCTTAGTTTAATATTCAACATGGTGCACTATTATTTCCTGCTGGTATAACAGGCGGCTTACCTTAACACTGATAAATCAAATGGTTGGCCATATGAAACACCTTCATTCCGGATGTCAGCGTTCAGCGCTGGCGCTGCTTATCTCAGCAACGTTATACACAAACACAGCCTCAGCTGCTCCGGCCTGCGAGATAGATGCCTTGTCATCTTCCCCTTCGTCTATCAGGGCGATTGAACAGGCCGATCTCGAATGCAGAATTGCCTGGTTCTCTGCGCCTTCTGATACATTGAACACGCTGTTCAGCGAGAACAACATCCATCAGATACAACAACAGTTAATGCTGCATGTCAGCAACTACCAGGGAGAAGCCCAGCAAGCCAGTGTCATAGAAAATCTCGGTGAATTTATCCGTGCCGCGTATTACGTGCGTTATCCGCATAAAGGGCAGTACGGCGATTTTTCTGATGCATTAGATGTATCTCTGGCGAATGCTATTAATACTTTTCTCACCTCGCCCTACGCCAGCCAAAGTGGCAGAGAACAGGTCGCGGCGTTGAGAAGCATGACAACCATGGTCGACAACATCCGTCAGTTACCTCTGACCATGGCCAACCAACTGCAGCTCCTGAATCATTTCACCGCTGAAAAAGCACAGGATCTACAATTTGTTGACACACTCAACAACCTGTTCCGTGCCATGAGCGGGCACATCAGCATTGACAGTTTCTATGATGATCTGGCACAGCATCCTGAGTACCTGGAACAACTGCACCAGTTTATTCTGGACAGCGAATGGGCCCTGGGCACTGAGGCGGATTTCATTGTGACCAATGCCGCACGTGAAATGGGCCGTCTGCTGGTAACACCTCACGAATCAACCCGGACTCAGGTGCTCGCCATTCTGGAATCGCTGCTTCAGCGTTATCCGCTGGGCGGCAAGAGCGACAAAATGTGGGTAGGCATTGCAGAAATGATCAATTACTTTGCCCCCGATAAGGCAGAAGCACTCGGGCTGAAAGATGCAAAGAATCAGCTTGCAGCCAGAGTCATGCCACTGCGCCATCACTGTGACGGACCGGCCATTATACGGGCACAGGCAATGACGCAGGAACAGGCTGCAGAGGCCTGCAATATCCTTGCTGATAAAGAAGCCGATTTCCATCAGGTCGTAAACAGCGGTTATCAACCAGTGGCCGGTGATTATAACGACAGTGTTGAGGTGATCGTTTTCAACACCAATGCCGATTATGTCAGCTACTCTAACTTCCTGTTTGGCAATACCACCAATAATGGCGGGCAATACCTGGAAGGCAATCCGGCCAACCCTGACAATCAGGCCCGTTTTGTGGCCTACCGTAATGAATATGCGCAAGGTTACAGCATTCTCAATCTCGAACATGAATATGTGCATTATCTCGATGGCCGCTTCAATCTTTACGGTGATTTCAATGATGTGCTAAGCCCGGGGCACACAGTGTGGTGGCTGGAAGGTTTTGCCGAGTACATGCATTACAAACAGGGTTATGACGCTGCCGTTGAACTGGCTCGCAAACAAACCTATTCCCTATCTGACATACTGAGCACCACCTACGACCACGACCTGGACCGCATCTATCGCTGGGGTTATCTGGCCGTACGTTTCCTGATGGAAAACCATCCGAATGAGGTCGATACTTTACTCTCTTTCGCTCGTCAGGGTGATTACACGCAATGGACCGAAACTGCAAAGACGCTGGGCACACGCTATACGGGCGAGTTCAATAACTGGTTACTGACAGTGACCACTGACGGGGAGCAGCCTGGAGAACCGGAACCAAGCCCGGATGAGGCGAAATCATTGGCATTAAACAGCGCTGTCACGCTTTCCGGCGCTGCATACAGCGAGCAACTTTTCTATGTTGATGTCCCCGCCAACACCCGCAACCTTGCCCTCACGATCACAGGTGATGGCGATGCGGATCTGTACGCAAGTTATGAGCGCACCGCCCATTACTACGACCATGATTTCACAGCCTTTACGGCTGACAGTAATGAAACTCTGATTATTACCCCCGACGCCAATGGCAATATCAAGCCTGGCCGTTATTATCTGAGCATTGCTGGACGTGAAGCTTTCAATCAGATCACACTGAAAGCTACAGCAGACAGTGTCGAGCCTGGCGAACATGGTGAGCATACAGGTTCCCAGCCAACGGATGATCTGACACCTGTCGTATTGGAAGCCAACACGCCTCAGACCCTGAGCATGTCAGCGCAGCGTTATCTGGCGTTTTATGTTCCTGAAGCGGGACAAACCCTGAGGGTCTGGGTGACACCCACCGAGCAAGATCAGAAAAGTAATGTCAGTCTCTATGCCGCCAGTGCACACTGGCCGACAGCAGAAAAATACGAAACCGCTTCGGCCTATCCAGGTAATCAGGCGTTCATAGAAATCACGGCAGAAAAAGCCGGGTACATGCATTTGCTGCTGACCAATGAAGGAGACACCGCCAATGTTGAGGTGTACGCAGCCACTCTCTAACCTGACAGGCGGAATCTGATATTCGAAATTGAAACACATTTTATAACTCAGACAGCACTCAAACAGCGCAGTAGGGACACTGCGCTGTTTTTTTTATCTACCCTTTAATCACTCTCTCAAACGCAACCCCCTTTCATGCATCACCCTTAAACCGGTAATAGCTTTTTCCTGCATAGGCTTTTTCCATATTTGTTCACGAATAGCTGCTACTGCTCCATACTTAAACCAAAACGACGCGCAGGAGAGATGAATGAGCAATACGTTTAAAGAGGTTGAACAGCCTTGCGACTGTAAGGACAGTTGCGGGGCGATCGAACGCATTCTGACGGCAAAAGACAAAGACTTAGGAGGTTTTTCCGTGCGCCGGCTGCTGCCGACAGCACAACAGAAAATGGTTGGTCCGTGGATTTTTTTCGACCATATGGGCCCGGCGCATTTTCCGGCAGGTGAAGGTATTAACGTGCGTCCCCATCCGCATATCGGCATAGCGACCGTCACCTATTTGTTTGAGGGCGAAATTCTGCATCGTGATTCGCTGGGTAGCCTGCAGCCCATCAAACCTGGTGACATCAATCTGATGGTCGCAGGCAAAGGGATTGTGCACTCTGAACGTGAACGTTATGAGGTCACTGCCGTTGATCATATTCTGCATGGCCTGCAGCTCTGGTTAGCACTCCCTCTGGCCGATGAAGAATGTGAACCGGCTTTTTATCACTACCCGGATGACACTATTCCATCCCTTAGTATCGACGGTGTACCTGTCAGAGTATTGATGGGAACCGCATTTGGCGTTACATCACCTGTTCAAACATTCGCAGAAACGCTGTACGTAGAAGCGGATCTCCAGCCGGGGCAGCGTTTCACCCTGCCGATGGCCGAAGAACGCGCCATTTACATTGCCAAAGGCCATGTCACAGCAAAAGACAGCGACTTACCGGAACACAGCATGGCCATAGTGTCGCAACAGGAAGGGATAACCATTGAAGCAAAGGAACCATCCCGCATCGCCATTATCGGTGGTGAGAATATAGGCACGCGTTATATTGAGTGGAACTTTGTGTCCAGCCGTAAAGCGCGCATTGAACAAGCCAAAGCGGACTGGCGGAACCAGGACTTTCCACTGGTACCCGGAGACGAGACAGAATTCATTCCTTTACCAGACTGACGATAACGAGTGACGAGAGTAATGAGCTAACAGACGCTTGCTGATGATAACGTAAGCGTCTGCTTTACTTGTATATACTGGCATTCTGCGCATTAACTCTGGCTGACAGAATGGCTACCTGCTCTGTACCTGCTTCTTCTTCACCAGCAAGCTGTATTGCTTCGGGGTAATTTTAGCGATGTGGCTGAACTCTCGGGTCATATGCGCCTGATCGGAAAACCCTTGCTCTGCGGCCAGATCCGCCAGCGGGATGTCAGGAGAGAGCTGTATCAGCTCCAGCGACTGTTTAACCCGAAGAATTCGCTGATAGTATTTCGGCGTCATGCCCATCCATTTCTGGAAGTGCCTTTCTATCTGTCGAGTACTGACCGGAATGGGATGATGCCGGCTGTGAGGCTGTACGGCTTTCACTATTTCAGTAATGGTATGACGGGCAGAATCATCAGGATCCAGATGGCGTTTCATCCAGCGATATAGTGTAGCAATACGCGCCTGATGGCAGCGGCAATGACGAAGCTGCTGTTGCAATGGTTCAAGAAAGTATAAATGTTCCGGTTCATCGGCAATGGTAACCGGATGGTCAAAACGCTTGCCCAGCACACTGTAGCCCATGCCCGGATGGAAACGAATTCCAGCCAGGACGGTACCGGGAGGCAGGGTCACATACTGGGCTTCTTTGCTGTTGGGCATGATCATCACACCTTCCGGGTGGCAGTGATTGCCAAAGCAGACATCGCCACCCAGATTGAACATGATGCCGCTTCCGGCATCACTGAACAGCAGTTTTTTCTCTTCAACCACCCGATCAGGTGACACGGAAAGTGACCATATTCCCTGAACATGGTCTTTCAACACACCTTGTGGTTTAAAGATCCTGAAATCCATTTAACAGTGACTACCCTATGCTGCGGTAAAACTCCCTACTTTGGGTTTAAAGGTTTTTACCACTCGATTCCAGCTATTAATTGCATTAATGGCTAACGTAAGATCAACCATAGCCTGTTCGCCAAAGGTGTCCAACACCTGCTGATACATTAGATCGTCCACAGATTTACACGCGCTGAGATGTTCTGCAAATTCCAAAGCGACTTTTTCCTGCCCGGTATAAAACGGCATGTCGCGCCAGGCGTTCAATCCCCAGATACGTTCCGGTTGCTCGCCCAGTTTGAGGGCATCTTTACTGTGCATATCAATACAGAATGCACATTGGTTTATCTGGGATACACGCAGTTTCACCAGCTCCCAAATGGTCATCGACATAGTTTGAGATTCACTAAACTGCTGATGGAAATAGTTTTCCTGCTGTACCAGAATCTCTATCGCTTGCGGTGCAATACTGAAGTAATTTACGCGTTTCGTCATGTAATATCTCCTTGGTCTGAAACATGAAGATACTCACCGGAGCGTGAGATTTATTGAATATTTCCGACATGACGGAATGTATTGCCCGGCTTTAATTATGTGACATCAAAATAAGCCGGCATGATGACGCAGATAAAACACAAAAACAGCGCCCCCAAGTTAAGACAATCTTCCCGTATCAGAGTGATTCTCAGTAAATAACTGTTGTGCCTCTGCGATTAGCCATTTCAGAACTGTATTCCAGCCCGCATCTCTTCGCTTAATGGCGCACAGCATGAAATCGCGCTGATAAGGCAGGTTTTCCGTCGATAGGGTTTTCACTTCGTACCAGTCTGCGGTTGCCACATGCTCAGGAACGAATGCCCAGCCAACACCATGCATCACCAAAGACGATATCAGGTAAAAGCTATCCACGTGCCAGTAGCTGGGCGACAGCGGTTTGCCCAGCGCATTGCCCATGCGATCCCGGATAACCAGCTGTCTGTGCTCAATGAGCTGGCTTTCGGTTGGGGCAGCAAGCAACGCCAGCGGATGTTTATCCGATACAATCAAAGCTTGCCCACTGCGGCCAATCGCGAAACGCTCCAGTGAATCCGATAACACATGATCCTGTAAAACAAAGCCCATGTCCGCCTTGCCACCATCAACCCAGCTGGCGATATCTTCCAGGGAGCCATTTAACAGTGTCACACTCAGGTGTGGATAATGATCCGCCAGCCTGGCATAAAGCACTTCAAAATTTTCAAGTGGCACCGCTTCATCCATAGCAATGGTGAGCTGAACCGGATTAGCAGAAGAGACAGACAATACCCTCGACTGAAGCCGCTGACATTGCGTTAAGACTGACATCGCATCATTTAGCACTTCCCTGCCTTCTGCAGTAAGCGTTGGAAATTTTCCGCTACGGTCAAACAATAAAAAGCCCAGATCGGCTTCCAGATTGGCAATTGCAGTGCTTATGCGAGATTGCGCCTTGCCCAACTTTCGTGCTGCGGACGTAAATGATCCCGTTTGCGCAGCCGTAACAAAGGCGTCCAGTTGATCAAGATTCCAGCTGATAGGTGACATTACCCACTCCAACCCATACGAAAAGCGGATGGTAACTAACTTTTTACCATCTTAATTTGATAAGAGAATACATAGTAATACAGATATGCTTCACAGAGAGATAAAAATGGAAGCGATTAATCAAACAGAATCAATCGGCAAAACTTTTCGTCGATTCACCATTCCAGCCGTCATGGCCATGCTGGTCAATGGACTATATCAGATAGTTGACGGGGTATTTGTCGGGCACTTTTTAGGGCAAGACGGCCTGTCGGCAATCAATATTGCCTGGCCAATTATCAGTATTTTCATGGGTGTCGGGCTGATGATTGGCATGGGGACAGGCAGTCTGGTTTCTACGTTCAGAGGAATGCGCGAATCGGCTAAAGCGCGTAAAGCTTTGGGAAATGGACTGGCACTGGTGATATTCATTGGCCTTGGATGTTCAGCAATATTATATGTCTTTGGCGGGCAATTGATGACTTTGCAAGGCGCAACAGGCCAAATCCTCAGCTATGCCGTTAGCTACTTACAGATCTTTATCGGATTCTCAGTCATAGCCGTTGGCGCCAGTGCCGCGCCCTTTCTGATACGAAACGATGATTCACCTAAGGTGGCAACGGGTCTCATGGTTGCTGGTGCTATTATCAATATTGTGCTCGATTATATATTCATCGGAATACTGGGCTGGGGACTGGAAGGCGCTGCCATTGCCACTGTAACAGCTCAGAGCGTTGTCGTCTTATTAACATTGGTGTATTTCTGCAGCCGCTTCTCAACACTGAGGTTATCACTTGCTGATCTGAAACCGGATGGCAAGAAAATGACTGATACACTGACACTGGGTTCATCGTGTCTGGTGATGTATCTGTACACTGGCTTGATGGTGGCAATTCATAATCGATTATTTATGGAATATGGTTCTGCTGTAAGCGTTGCTGCCTACGCCATTGTAGGTTACCTGATGACACTTTATTACCTGCTAGCGGAAGGTATCGCTGAAGGAATGCAGCCACCTGTGAGCTATTTCCACGGTCAAAACGCCCACGATAAAGTGAGAAAAACTGTTTTGCTGGCTTGCAAAGCAACCATTATTGTAGGCGTTAGCTGGATTACTTTACTCAATTTGTTTCCGGAATTTATGATCAGCTGGTTCAACAGCAGTAACGTTACGCTCGTGCAAGAAGCGAGTCATGGTATCACTCTGCACCTTTTCAGCCTATTTCTGGATGGGTTGATTATTATCGGCTCTGTGTATTTTATGTCTGTTGGTCAGGGCGGCATGGCATTGACGATTTCTCTCAGCAATATGCTGGTACAATTGCCTTTCCTCTGGCTATTACCAAAGTGGTTTGGAGAAAATGGTGTTTGGCTGGCAATGCCCGTCTCTAACATTTTTCTGGCTGTGTTGGTTCTTGGTGCAATGTGGCAGTCACTGTCACAAGCTCCGATACAACAAACAAGAAACACCGCTGCAGCTTAAAAACAAGCGGTAATTCCTAACGGGTAATCATTCAGGTTGCCCGTTGTCTCTCGTAATAAGGGGATCGTTATTCCGTAGAACTGTCGGCGGCAGACATATATAAGGCAAATCAGTGATGTTTTGAAGACAATACGGAATATAGGTTTGAGCCACCCTGTCTGCTAACACATAATCTCATTCAGCGTTTTAGCTAACACCACGTGCCTTAACTAACATCACGCATAGTTAGTTATATAACGATAGCAGCATAAGGGGCTTTCTGATTATTGCCTGTCCGGCATAGCAGGGATGAACACAGGTGAAGTAAAGTCAGAGGGAGTGACTCAATCATCGCTCACTGCATGGCTTGGCGGCGGTAGCCATGAAATGAATGATTGCGGGAGTTATGACGAAAAAACGCTGAAATGACCAATCACTTGGTTTTCACTGTTTAGAATATTTCCCGAGTGAGACCTTTCACAGTAGGAAAAATCTATATCTCTGCGGGCAATATTACCCTGAAGGTGTACATGTCGGAGCAGAACATCATCATTTAACTGATGTATACGTGAACTCCAGGATTTGTCTTCTTTATAAAGCGTAAAATTAACTATCACTTAATGGCTACCCTCTTATTTGCGGATGTATTTTTAGTACGACTTTGATGAAACCAAAATCGATGACGACCAATTGAACGAGACATAATATCTCCTTATTTTTCTTTCAAATAAGCAAAATTATTACGTATAAAACGCAATCTGAAACTTGCTTATGATAAATATGCTAATGGAATTTATTTGCAGTTTGATGACAAAGCAAATGCTGGTGTTTGATGGTGTGTTACGAAGGCGTTTGGAAGCTTACAGCTGACGTGCTTTTAAGGCAGGAGAGGCATAATTTTCGTTGTAAATACATTGGCGTAAAAGGCAAAACACCTTTTACGCCAATGAAAAAATTACAGCGCTACTACGTTAGCAGCTTGAGGGCCTTTAGCGCCCTGCTCTACGTCAAAAGACACTTTCTGACCTTCAGCCAGAGTTTTGAAGCCTTCTGAAGCGATTGCACGGAAGTGAACGAATACGTCAGCACCACCGTTGTCTTGAGTAATAAAACCGAAACCTTTCTCTTCGTTAAACCACTTAACCAGACCAGTTGATTTGTTAGACATAATTTGTCCCTTTTATATAGATGAATTCAAAATATTTACCGCATTCATGCGATGCGCTGAGAGCCTAAATTATTGAATGTCACAATGAAGCTAAGGGAAACACTGAGGATAACGACAGTTACGAAGAAATTCTGAGGTTTTACTTTGACTTGAAGTTGCATTAATTAATCTGAGCGACAGAGCAAGACGAATCATACGCTACTCTCCCCCTTTGTAAAGGTTTATTTGAGATTGATCTAAAAATAATATCGCTGACCGCCTGAAAACCCCATCTTCCGCACATTCTTTCTTCAATTAGGCGAATCCGTCTCATTACCCAGGGCTTGTCTGTCTCTGCCTGCCATCGCCTGCCAGATGCTCAAAACGCACGCCGATAGCGTCATAATCAATGCGCTCACCTGCCAGGCTACCGGCACAGAAAATGTTTGGGTCAGCCATGACAGCAAACCGCCTGCCATCACCCCACCGAGATTCAGACTCAGTGACAGTAGAGAAACAGACGCACTCCGGTGCGACGAGCCGACATACCGATGTAACTCTGCCGCTATGACAGGGCGAGACAGAAACACAGCGGAAATAAACACCCAATTCGCCAGTAAAAAGCCCCAGGGATTACTTACTAACGACATGGCAATCAGCGCCATCGCTGCGCACACTGCATAAACCGGCAAAATTGCTACAGCTGAAAAAGAGGCAGCAGTAGGGTCCAGCAACCTGCCAAGCAGCGCTGCGAGTAAATAGTTTGAGGCCACTATAAATCCAACCCATTCAAGCATGCTGTTCCCACCCTCAAGCATGGCGAACACGGGTTGCCAGTACACACTGTGGTTAGCCAGAGCATATCCCATCAGCATTTGCCAGGCGAGAAGCAGGATCAATACCGGATTTGCCATGAAATACGTGAGTAAGTTACTGCCCATCGACAACAGTGATTCATGATTGTGATCTTGTCGTGACCGCGCATTTTCGCCTTCATGAAAAGTCAGAAAGCTGATCCCCAGGGCTGCGAGGTGGATTGCCATGCCCAGTATTAACGCCACCTTATAAGGGTTACCATTAAGATATGTCTGGCTGAACGTATATGGCACCTGAGCGGGTAATAGTCCACCTATTGCAGCACCAATACCCAAACCTGATAACAGCCACAGATTCGCACGTGACAGTGCTGCTTTGATATTCGTATGGCACCCTTCTTTATAGCGCTGGTTAACGTACCATGCTTCTAAACACCCCGAACCCAAAGCGCGCCCGATGCCGCCGATTGCCGATGCTAAAATCACAGTCGTAATACTCGGAGCCAACACCAACAGGACAACATTCAGCATATCAAAGCCTTTCGCCAACCGATAAACGGCCAGATGTCCAAATCGGTCAGCCAGAAAACCACTCGGCACTTCCAACACAACCATGACGATAAAAAAGGCGGCAAAGAACCAGCCCAATTGCTGAAGTGTCATGCCCTCTGCAAGGCAGTACAAACCAGAAACCGCCATGAACACGCCTGCTGCACTGATATCCAGCGCCAGATGAAAAGCATATCGAGTATCAAGATTCACTTTGCTTACCTATAGTTATGTCAGGAAAGCCAGTGTAATTTGCCTTCACTTTCAGTGATAATTCATAAAAGCGGATTTATTTATAGATAAACAACTATGAACATGGATAAGTCATTTGCCTTGTTGCACTACTTTCAGGCAGTAGCGGAATACAACAGTTTTTCCCGTGCGGCCAATAAGATGAACATTTCGCAGTCCACCATCAGCGCCCAAGTTAAGAAGCTTGAGTCGCAGCTCGGATGTGAGCTGTTTATTCGAGAGAACAAACATCACTTTAAGTTAAGCCGTGAAGGCATGAAGCTGCTGGCAGAGTGCCAGACCAGCCTGAACGGGTTGCGTCACTGCATGATGTCACTCAGCCAGACAGAGACTATGGCAGGTTCCATTAACCTGGCCTGTTCCGTCGCACTGGGCAATCAGGTGGTGCTGCCTGTGATCGAACAGCTCATGGAAACTTACCCGCAGCTGGTTATCAACCTGATAGAGACCAGTCTTGAAAAAGCGTTCTTTGACGACGATTTGGATATCGCCCTGAATTTCTCTCCGCCCGAACCGGCCTTTTATTACCAGAGGGTGGCTGATATCGATAAAGTGATTGTGGCCAGCCATGCATACCTGGAACGTTACGGTACGCCTGCCTCTTTCTCAGATCTCTGTGAGCACCGCTTGCTGATTCAGGCTAAGGGGAAATTAGACTGGCCGAACATCTATGCTCAGCAAAGTAAATTTTCCCTGCCTGAGCGCAGCCAGTATTTTGATAACAACCTGACCAAACAGCATGCCGCCGAAAGAGGTATGGGCATTGCCGTGTTACCCACCTATCTGTATTCGCCCAACAGCCAGTTAGTGCCGGTGTTACCGCAATACGCACTGCGGCTTAGTGAGTCTCTCTACATCATGTGCAGCAAAAAAAAGGTCAGGCAGCCGGGCATGGTCGAACTGATCGTCGAAATCGCCGAATTAATCCGGCAGCAGCTTTACGATGCCACTCATGGCGGCGTCTGCTTTCACAAGTGATCTGTTAACTCCCTCTTCGTGATGGAGAGGGAGTTAATAACGGTTTGATACCCGATGCTAACCGACAATAGACGCTATTGTTTTTCAGCGCTGGTTTGACAATGACAGCCACTCACTGTAACGCCCTGACGCTGAATCTGGCCTCAGCTTTGGCTTCCACGTCTGTCCAGCTCATCACACTGCTGTTTAAGCCAGCGACCCAGAGTGATAATGGCGGTTTGCTTAGCGCGTGATTTTTTATACACAAAATAAAAACTGTCACCGGTCGGCAACTCATGCATAGGAATCCGCACGAAATGCTGCTGCCTGTCGATGTCATTCATCAGGTAGTCATTGAGAAAAGTGATGCCCTGATCATAGCGGGCCGCTTCTGCCGCCAGCAACATATGGCTGAACAACTGAAATCTCGCCTGTTCAGGCAGCTCAAAACCGCCCAGCATACACCAGCGGTGCCAGTCTTCGCCGTGTTTGGCATCTTTAAAAATAGAACGAGTGGTCAGCAACGGATGCTCCCACAGGGCGTCCGGCAACGGTTTGTCCCGCATTTGCAGCCAAAGCTTATGGCTGCACACCGGATAGAGCTGCTCATGATACAGCAGCTCTGAAATGAAATTACTACGCTTGGGTGGCGAAACAGTAATAAAGCAATCTGCCAGTTCGTCACTGAAATTCGGGTCGTTACTCACCATGTTTAACGTGAGCTCTATTTCAGGGTGCAGCTGACGCAGATTTTCAAGCCGTGGGATCAGCCATTTCACTGCCAGTGAGCTGTAAAGTGCCAGGCGAATCTTGCCACCTTCGCCTTCCCGGATCTGCTGGCTGGCTTCAGAAATATCAGCCAGAGCATGGCTGATCTGCTCGTAATACTTTTCACCAACGGGTGTCAGAGACAACTGACGTCCCTGACGCTGGAACAGTTCTTCACCCAAATAATCTTCTAAAAGACGCACCTGGTGGCTGACGGCACTTTGCGTCACACTCAGAAATTCCGCCGCACGGGAAAAACTGTTCAGGCGGGCGACAGCCTCAAAGTAATGAACAGCACGAAGTGGTGGCAGCTTCATTATCTAAAAAACTCATACCAAAAAAATTTATATCATTATACTTCATCACTACCGCTGGTTTATGCTTTGGATCACAGTTTGTTGTCTCGTTGACATTTCATTAACCCCAAAAAAGAAGGAGCAGCCCATGCCTCAAATGTCTGTCGGTTTAGCCATGATATTGCTGATTGTTGGCAACTTAATTGCTGTGTGCTCCGATGCCATGATTAAATCATTGGGTGATGAAACGGCTATTTTCCAGTTTGTTTTTTTCCGCCAGTTAACCGCCGTCGCTATTCTGGCACCCTTCTGTATTGGCACCAAAAAAGCCGATTTTTTTGCCGGATTTAAGTGGCATGCTCTGCGCGGACACATTTGGTTGCTGGGTATGGTATTTATGATCATCTCAATTACCAGCCTGCCACTGGCCACTGCGAATGCCATCTTCTATGCCGCCCCGCTGATCATGCTGCCTATGGCCATGATGCTGTTTCAGGAAAAGCTTACCAAATATTCTGTCGGCGTGGCGGTAATTGGTTTCATTGGTGTGCTGGTGATTATCCGCCCGACTGAAATCAACTGGGCAGCCATTGCGGCTCTGATTGTTGCGTTTACGCTGGCCTGGAACAACCTGTTGGTACGTAAGCTGCCAAAACACCAGACTGTTGCGCAAACCCTGATGCTGACCAACCTGGCAGGTATGCCGGCAGCGCTGGGCCTGGCTATTTGGGAAGGACAGCCCTGGGACTGGTCGCCGTTGCTGACAGCGGCCGGCTCCAGCACGTTCATTATGATTTATGCCGGCACCTGTGTACTGGCTTACCGCTCGGCGGAATCGAACAAGATTGCGAGCGCCGAATACAGCGGACTGATTGGCGCTGTGATCATCGGCATGCTGTGGTTCGACGAAGTACCTGACTTGCCAATGATTCTTGGCACTATGATGATCATCGCCCCCCTGATCTGGCTGGCACAAAAAGAAAAGCGAGCAAAAAAAGCCGCGGCTCTCAAACCCATAGAAGCGGCTGTCGCTACAGATGCTGCAGAAGAAACCAAAGCCTGACGATTAACTATCCCTTGCGCGACAGAACGGGAGCTCCTGCCCGCCTGTCGCTTTTTTTGTGATTCACTCTTTTTGACCCGACCTTCTACTTACCATTGAACGCTCGTTCCAGCGCGACTATCTCCAGTTTTGTCATGGTCAGGAAGCACTGCGTTAGCCGAGCCAGCTTATCGGGATCATGGCTTCGCATCATCACATCCATCGATCTCGGCACAATCTGCCATGACAAACCGAATTTATCCTTAAGCCAGCCACACTGCCCTTCCTCACCACCATCCTGAGATAAAGCCGTCCAGTAACGATCGATTTCTGCCTGATCGTCACAATGAATAACAAAAGAGACCGACTCATTAAACGTGAAAAAAGGCCCGGCACTGATCGCTGTGAATGGCTGTCCGAACAATTCAAAGTTCACCACATCAACACTGCCTGAAGGGGTATCATCAATCTTGGTGACATTAACAATTCTGGAATGATCAAAGAGCTGAGTATAAAACTCGGCGGCTTCAACCGCTTCTTTATCAAACCACAAGTGAGGAGAGATTTTCGCCTGCTGAAACGATGCCATAGAACCTCCGGGAAACTGGACAGGAACACAAAGAAAAACGGCATACTGTATCAACCAAGTGTAGATGAAGAAGCAGCGTTATGAGCTGACTCTCACTGAGTTAACATCTGCCTGTCATCAGGTACTGTGCCCAGTCTTCGCGACCATTGGCCGTTGCTGCCTGCACAGCCGCTTTTACATCATAATCAACGCGATGAAAGGCCGTTTCCCAGTGGTGGTCTTGCCGCGTTAACACAGCATACGACGCTTGCGGTGTGTGATTTTGCATCGAATGAGGCGACGGCAATTCATCGGCGTAAGCCTGAAGGCCCACGCTGCCGGGATTAATCACCGTCTGTCCCGTCGAGATCCGGACACAACGGGGAATATGGGTATGACCACAAAGAATAATAGGAGAATGGATGTGTTTGAGATGCGCGGCTATCTCGGCATCTGCTTTGACCTGCGGATGACCCGAACTGATCTCTTCCAGCAGATACACCAGATCATCGTCCGGCGTGCCATGACAGGCATAGATTTCATCGGATATCCGGGCATCGAATGGCAGTTGCTGCATCCAGTCCAACGGGGCCTGGCCTAAGTCGTTGAGGATAAATTGCAGCGTGGGATTGGCAGCCACTTCTGCAGCCGTCGACTGGTAAATTTGTCGATCCTGATTACCTGAAATGGTCAGCATCTCTTGCTGTTGCAAAAAATCGAAGGTAGCACGAGGGGCTATCGGGCCGTATAAAATGTCACCCAGATTCACCAGCCGGGTCACTCCCTTACTGGCCGCATCCGCGACCACAGCTTCCAGCGCAAAGACATTACTGTGAATGTCCGACAACACCGCATATTTTTCCAACTCACACTCCTTGTGATAATCCAAATGATTCTATGCTCACCGCTGACTTTTTCCTAATCAACAATGTCCTTATTGCACACCACTTTGCACAGTATAAAAAACGTAGCCAAACAAGGCCGCGAATATGACGACTGTCAGAATCAGTTTTAGCCAAAACCCTTTCATCCGTTCTCCTTTCAGATTGCACAGTGATCAGAACTCACCTACGGCCCAACAGCGTTCAGACCCGCATGCAACATTGACCAATTGATCATGGATTATGCGGGTCGGTAACATTGCCGGACTAATTTTTAGGCCACCTCAGCTAAAAGCGTGTCGATAACCTGCTTCAATGTCTCTGTATCCTGTGCACCAGAAAGCAGATATTTTTCATGAAAGACAAACGCAGGCACAGCTGTGATCCCCTGCCCGGTCCAGGTTTGCTCTTCAGCTCTCACGGCTTCGGCAAAGTTGCCCTGTTTCAGCACCAGCTCGGCTTCATTACGATCCAGGCCTGCGGCGTCAGCAGCATCCAACAGCACAGGCAAAGCACTCGGATCATCCTGCTCTGTGAAATAAGCCTCAAAAAGCGCCAGTTTCAGCTCTGTCTGACGGCCGTAGCTCGCGGCCCAGTGCAACAGCTGATGGGCTTTGAACGTATTGTAGATACGGGAGAGTGGGGTGAAATGGAACCGAATACCGGATTCTTCACCTAAAGCAATGATCCTGGCTCGGTTCTGCTCACTTTGTTCGGGTGTGATCTGATACTTCTCGGCCAGATGCTCACTCAGCAACTGGCCATCTGCCTGCATGGCCGGATTCAGTTCGAAAGGATGCCAGCGCACAGTAAACTGCACCTGATCTTTATAGGCCGCCATGGCCTGCTCCAGCCGTTTGTAACCAATGTAGCACCAGGGACAGACGACATCAGATACGATATCAATGGTTAAGTGGGTATGCGTTGGCATGCATTTCGTCTCTTAGTTCAGGTGGGCTGATAGTGGTTAGCGTGACGTAAAAAATCAACCCATAATCCCTAAAAATGAGATCTTAAAATTAGGGTTCAGCTAACACGGAGGTATCCCAAAGGACATAAATGGACTTGTCGCTCATTTCAAAAATCATCCCTTTTGCGCCCAATCCGTTTCTTCTGTAAACAGGCTGATTACGATCATCGCGGTATTGCCCCGGCTCCCCCCGCATCGGATAAAAATCGTAATAGACGCCATCTGCTCTGTCTATGGTGATATAGCCATGATGCTGAGACAGCACGCATAAGTAACGGCCTGAGGGTTTATCTGCACCTCTGGGGTATATATCGCAGCGGGCATCAACAATGTCGGCCTGAACAGGCAAGCTGTAGCCAGCCCACAGCATAGCAAGAAGAAAAAGAGCAACAGAGCATTTCCACAATAAACTGACCATACTTGCCTCCGCGACGAACCCAATTCCACGAAGTCAGTGTCGGTATGAGTGTAGCACGCTGATTCAGACAGTCAGGCCGTTGATCAGCTGCGACATCGTCTGAATTCGATGATTTGCCTGTTTATCGCGTTTTTGAATCAGGACAGGCAAGAAGAGACCGCTAAGATGGCGCCCGTTTGCTACGCCATATGTTATTCCCTACAATTCTCATCAGATAACGAACCCTAAGGTCATCCCTGATGAAAATTGATTTAAACACGCTGATCACTGAAAGCCGCAACCCTGCCAGCCAGACGATAGATACCCTGTCGACCGTCGACATGCTCAAGGTCATCAATGACGAAGATAAGCAAGTGGCGCTGGCTGTTGAACGCACCTTGCCGCAAGTGGCTCAAGCTGTTGATGCTATCGCGATTGCTTTTCAGCAAGGTGGCCGCTTAATTTACTCAGGCGCAGGGACATCAGGCCGCTTAGGCATTCTGGATGCCAGTGAATGCCCGCCCACTTATGGCAGTGACCCGTCTCAGGTTATCGGCTTGATTGCAGGTGGGCGGGAAGCGATTTTCCGTGCCGTAGAAAATGCTGAAGACAACACCGATCTGGGTGCAGAAGACCTGAAAGCCCTGAACTTTTCTGACAAAGATGTGTTAGTCGGCATTGCTGCCAGTGGCCGTACCCCTTATGTAATCGGTGCCATGACATACGCCAAATCGATCGGTGCGACCGTCGCCAGCATCAGCTGCAACCCCAACAGCGCCATGACTCAATTAGCAGATATTGCCATGACGCCCATAGTCGGACCCGAAGTGGTGACCGGCTCTTCCCGCATGAAAGCCGGTACTGCGCAAAAAATGATCCTCAATATGCTGACAACAGGTGCCATGATACGTACCGGCAAAGTGTACGGGAACCTGATGGTAGACGTTGAAGCAACCAATGCAAAGCTGGTCGAGCGCCAGAAAAACATTGTCACCGCGGCAACCGGTGCAACACGCGAACAAGCCGAATCTGCACTGACAGCCTGTGGCGGCCACTGCAAAACCGCCATTGTGATGATTTTGACCGGTTCAACGGCTGAAGAAGCGCGTGTGCTGCTAAACAACTCGCAGGGATTTACCCGGCAAGCTGTCCAACAGGCAGGTCAGTAAGCGCACACCACTTACCCCGCCTTACTGGGCGGCAGTCCAAAATAGCGTTTAAACTCCCGGCTGAACTGTGCGGCGCTTTCATATCCCACTTTGCTTGCTGCTACGCTGGCTGATACGCCATCCTGTACCATGAGTTGCTTGGCGTTATTGAGCCGGATTTTTTTAATGTATTGCAACGGCGGATCCGTGACGACTTGCTTAAAAGCACGGTGAAAGGCAGAAGTGCTCATGCCTGCCATGTCAGCCAGATCATCCACCGCCAGCTTATCCGCATAGTGCAGCTGGACATGCTCTATCACACCTGACACGCGGGCCAACGCACTGTCTTGCTTCACATACTGGGCAAGCAGGGATCGCTGATGACTTTGCAGCAGGCGGTAAAAAAACTCTCTGAGTATCTGCGGCCCCAGTAATTTTGCATCAATAGGGGTATGCAGAACCGATAATAATCGCTGCATACAATCATTAATCTCAGGTGTGACAGGCGAGGCGGCCACGCCTTTGTGCTGCTGCTGAGAGGCGAAATAATCGGCTCCCAGATCCGCTTCCATATCATCGACCAGCTGACGAATAACGCTGTGGTCGAATCCGATATCAATACCGATCAGCGGCGCCTCTTCCGACGCAAAGGTTTCACAGGCAATAGGGTACGGTGCTGACACAATCAGGCAATGTTCAGTGTCGTACTCAAATCGATAATCATTCAGGTGGCCAATTTTGTTGCCCTGAAAAATAACAACCACGCCTTTCTGATACATCTGCGGAGTAACATGATGATATTGGGTAATTTTAAACAGGCTGACACCTTTTAGTGCCGTATTTACCTTACCTTGGCCGCTCTCCAATCCCAGTTGGCAGCATAAGGAAGTGGCCAGTTCCAGGGTAGTATTCATAATCGGAACTCAATTGTTCAAGATGGCTTAGTGTTGATGAATAACCGTACGAATAAAAGTGTAAAGCAGAATCAGGCAAGAATTAAGCAGAATCGTGTATTACAGCGAGGCATGTTGTCACCTACACTTTGCAGCACACTATATCTTACAGGCAAACCTGGAGAGCAATGATGAACCCATTTAGCTATCACAACCCTACCCGCATTCATTTTGGTGAAGGTCAGATTGCTGCAATCACCAACGAAATTCCTAAAAGCAGCAAAGTACTGGTGCTGTACGGCGGTGGCTCTATCAAAGCTAACGGTGTCTACGATCAGGTTGCTAAGGCGCTGAGTGAACACCAATGGACTGAGTTCGCTGGCATTGAGCCAAACCCGCAATACGACACGCTGATGAAAGCGGTCGACACAGTCAAAACTGAAGGCATCGACTACCTGCTGGCAGTCGGTGGGGGTTCAGTCGCTGACGGCACCAAATTTGTAGCGGCAGCAGCCTGCTATGAAGGCGCAGACCCGTGGGATATGTGGGCTAAAGGGCTAAAAGTGGATAATGCTCTGCCTATTGGCTGCATTCTGACACTGCCAGCAACGGGCTCCGAAAGCAATAAAGCCTCTGTGGTGTCACGCGGTAACGACAAGATTGGCTTCATGTCATCTAAAATCCAGCCTGCTTTCGCCGTCTTGGATCCGGCAACCACTCTGAGCCTGTCTCCTCGCCAGATCAGTAACGGTGTGGTTGACGCGTACATCCATGTGATGGAGCAATATCTGACTTTTCCGGTGAATGCCAAAGTGCAGGATCGGTTCGCTGAAGGTTTGCTGTTAACCCTGATTGAAGAAGGCCCGAAAGCGCTGACTAATCCTAAAGATCTGGCAGTTCGTGCCAATATTATGTGGTCAGCCACGCAAGCACTGAACGGACTCATTGGTGTCGGTGTCCCGCAAGACTGGGCTACGCACATGATAGGTCACGAACTCACTGGCAACTACGGCATTGATCATGCGCGCACTCTGAGTATCGTGCTTCCCGCCGTGATGAAAGAGCGACGTCAGGAAAAAGAAGCCAAACTGCTGCAATATGCAGAACGTATTTTCGGTATCGCTGAAGGTAACGATGACGAGCGTATCTATGCCGCCATTGCCAAAACAGAAGCTTTCTTCAAAGCCATGCAGGTGCCAACCCGCTTAAAAGATGTCGAACTGGATGAAAGCGATATTCGCGTGCTGCTCAGCGGTCTGGAAAAGCACGGCATGACAGCATTAGGCGAACACGGCAAAATCGGTCTTGCCGACAGTGAAGCCATACTCCGCACTGCGCTTTAATCGCTTTGATTTCGGCAAACACACTTAAACCGCCAGCTCTGGCGGTTTTTTATTACCTGCCACAACCACTGTTTATCGGGACAGAACAAATAATTCTCAGCACCGGTATTGATCTCTGCGCATAAGTAGCTATTATGACGATAAGTCAACTTTGACTAATCGTCATTTTTGTAGTGATTTACCCTTGTCGTATTCGTGTTAAACTGATTACAGGGTGCTTGCTTCTTGTAAAGCAGAAACTTACAGGAGCACCAGCATCTCACAGAAGGAGTTGCAATATATTCACGCAACTGACAACTTAAAAGTCGGAAGTTATGTTCGGGTTGAACTGTAATAAAGAAAGATGTGCCCTCTTCTCTGGAGAGCGAGCACCCAAGACCAAGAAACAGCAAGCGATTGCAGAACGCGATCACGAGCTGATCATGCTTGCCAAAGATCTGGTTAACAAGGAAGGTTTTGCTAACCTGACCATGGATAAGCTGGCGTCGATCAGTCCTTACTCTAAAGGAACGGTGTATAACCATTTCTGCAGTAAAGAAGACGTCATAGTGGCATTATGCAGCCATGCCATAAAGGTTGAAATGACCCTGTTCAACCGGGTGTTAGATATGGAAGGCAGCAGCCGGGATATTCTGATGGGTGTCCACGTTGCGTACCATATATTTGCCCGACTCGAACCCATACTATCGACGTGTCTGCTGACTGCGAAAACCCCCTGGGTTATCGATAAAGCATCCAATGCACGCGTGGAAATGTTGAATCAACTTGAGGAGCAAATGATTGATAATGCTGATGCAATCGTCAATCGTGCTCTGAAAGAAGGCAGTCTGGCTATGTCTGCGGCCGTCAGTACCGATGCGGTGGTTTTTGCAAACTGGTCGCTGGCATTGGGATCGAATGCGTTGATTGCTAATGCTACCAATAGTCGCTGTATACATCGCCTGCAGGATCCGTTCACCATTCTGAATAACATCAATATGTTATTAGATGGAATGAACTGGAAACCACTGTCCAGCGAAAGGGATTACAAAAGGCTGTGGAAACACATTGAACAGACCTTTTTTGCGGAAGAGATCGATCTTCTGTCGCAACTGGGTCGTTAGTTGCTGTAATAACCCGCTTTCATGCGGGTTATTTTCAGACCATAGTTGACGATTTGTCATAATTTGATTTTTCTGCAGCGAACACTGGAGAGTGTTAACGCTGCTAAGTAGCTGAATAATTAAAATTCGCTATGAGTAAGTAACTTATTCTTGCCCGGCCAGCATATATGCTGGCTTTAAAGCACCAAGTATTGACGAAACGTCACTCATGGAGATTGTGATGAAAGACAGTATCTACGCTTTACCGATCAAACGTGCTTATATCGTCCTGGCGATAATGACGGCACTGCTGATCGCCGCGACTATCGGCGCCAAAAACCTCTATTTCCGCGGAGATTACAACATCTTCTTCGACGGAAATAACCCCCAGCTGCAAGCCTTTAACACTATCCAGAACACATTCAGTAAAACAGACAACATCAGCTTTGTTGTTGCGCCCAAAAACGGCAATGTCTTTACACCCGACACCTTGTCTCTTATCCGGGAGCTGACCAACGACAGCTGGCAGATTCCCTTTTCCAGCCGCGTCGACTCGTTAGCAAACTATCAGCACACAGAGGCGATTGAAGATGATCTGCTGGTCGAAGATTTGCTGTTAGACGAGTACCCGCTTGATGCGCCGCGTATCGCGAAAGTGAAATCAGTCGCCTTACAAGAACCTTTGCTCCGTGATTCACTTATCTCATCCAGCGGTGATGTTGCTGTAGTGAACATCACTTTACAAATGCCTAAAGTTGACGAAACGACAGAAATCACCACCGTTACTGATTATTCCCAAACCTTGCTGGCGAAATACCGGGCCGAATTTCCTGAGGTTGATTTCTATCAGGCTGGTATTGTCGCGATGAACCGTACTTTCATGGACATGGCCATGAAAGACAGCAGCACACTGGTACCGACCATGCTGCTGATTGTGCTGGTTTTTCTGGTATTAATGCTACGCACTGTGACCGGTGTTCTTGCAACTCTAATTGTGATTATCGGTTCTGTGGCGTCCACTATGGGCCTGTCCGGCTGGGCAGGCATGTTCCTCAGCACAGCCACAGTTAATGTGCCAACCCTGGTGCTCACACTCGCCGTTGCTGACTGCGTTCATGTTATTGCCACTATGCGGCAAGGCATGCAGCGGGGCATGCTTAAAAACGAAGCCATCGGCTACAGCATCAAACTCAATGCGATGCCGGTACTGATTACCTCGGTAACAACGGCGCTTGGCTTTTTGATGATGAATGCCTCTGATTCCCCGATCCTGCGTGATTTGGGTAACCTGGCCGCTCTGGGGATAATGATCGCCTGCTTCCTGTCGGTTTCTCTGCTGCCAGCGTTACTGACTGTACTACCTTTGCGTGCCCCGGCCGTGAAGCCGGCTGGCCAGCACAGCTGGACCGATAAATTAGGCAATCTTGTGGTTAATCATCGCAAAATCATCCTGCCTTTATCGGTGATCGTTCTGACCGGCGCTACCCTGCTTCTGCCCCGTAATGTGGTCAACGATGAGCCAGTCAAATACTTCGCCACAGACAGCCAATTCCGTCAGGCGGCCGATTTCATGGCTGAAAATATCAGTGGAATGACCACCATCAGCATTGCTATTGACTCAGGTCAACCTCAGGGGATTGCTGATCCTGGCTTCCTGAACATTCTGAATCAGTTTACCAACTGGTTGCGTGAACAACCTGAGACCGACCATGTCGCCAGCCTGAGTGATGTTTACAAACGCCTGAACAAAAACATGCATGGTGATGATGAAAGCTGGTATCGCCTGCCGAACGACAGAGAACTGGCCGCACAATATCTGTTGCTGTATGAAATGTCTTTGCCATACGGCCTGGACCTTAACAACCAGCTCAACGTAGATAAATCATCCGTGAAACTGACGCTGACCACCAAAAATGTCGGCAGTAAAGAACTGGTAGCCCTGGAAGCCCGTATTAATGACTGGTTTGATGCTAATGCGCCGGGTTACGCCATTATGGCGTCCAGCCCGAACCTGATGTTCGCCCATATTGGCGAAACCAACATGGCCAGTATGTTATCGACACTACCGGTTACGCTGGTGCTGATCTCCGCACTGATGATTTTCGCTCTGCGTTCACTGCGACTGGGTGTGATCAGTCTTATTCCCAACATCGCCCCGGCGATTCTCGGATTCGGACTCTGGTCACTCTGGTCCGGTGAAATCAACCTTGGGTTGTCTGTGGTGGTCACTCTCACACTCGGTATCGTTGTCGATGACGCCGTACATTTCCTCAGCAAGTATCAAATCGCACGCAAAGAAGGCCGAAATGCCGAAGAAGCCGTTCGTTATGCCTTCAGCACTGTTGGCCGCGCGTTATGGATCACAACCGTCGTACTGGTTGCCGGCTTCTCTGTACTGGCCAGCTCCAGTTTCCGTCTGAACAGTGACATGGGCCAGCTCAGTGCCCTGATCATTTTCATTGCCCTGGTGGTGGACTTCTTGCTGCTGCCCTGCATGTTGATGCTCTTTGACCGTAAGCCGGTGGAACAGGCTGACACCGAGACAGCCAGACCGGATAGCAAGAACCCAATTAACCAGAAACCATTGGCCCAATAACCTTTTAGCCAAAGATTAGGAGAAAGCTCATGACAGACAAAACAGCCAAAATCACGCAATGGCTAGCGCCTATAGCCATGATTACTGCATTGGGTATGGCTATCATACCGGCGGTATGCCATGCGGGTAACGAACAAGGGTTAGAGATTGCCAAGGAGCGAAAACTGCGTGATACCGGTTGGGGCGACAGCATTGGGGAAATGACCATGTTGCTATCCAACGCACAAGGGGAAAGCAGCACCCGAAAAATGCGTATCAAGACACTGGAAGTGGCTGATGATGGCGATAAAGGCCTGACGATTTTCGACCAGCCCCGTGATGTGCAAGGCACAGCTTTTCTGAATTTCGCCCACACAACCAAGCCTGATGACCAATGGCTTTATCTGCCAGCGCTGAAGCGGGTAAAACGTATTGCTTCGCGCAATAAATCAGGCCCTTTCATGGGCAGCGAGTTCGCCTACGAAGATTTAAGTTCATTTGAACTGGAAAAATACGACTTTACCTATCTGGGTGATGACACCGTTAAAGGTGAAGCCGTATTCAAACTCCGGCAAGTGCCGACGGATGAATACTCAGGTTATACCAAGCAGTTGGTATGGCTGGATAAAGACCATTACCGGCCTTTGAAGGTGGAATTCTATGACCGTAAAGACAGCCTGCTGAAGACACTGACTTTTAACAACTATGAGCAGTATCTGGGCAAATACTGGCGCGCGCATACGATGACAATGAATAACATCCAGACTGGCAAGACAACGGTACTGACCACCCATAAACTGACGTTTAACAATGGCCTTGATGAGAGCGATTTCAATAAGTCCAGTCTCAAGCGTGTCAAATAATCTCAGGCAGGAGCAAGCATGATATACCGATTTTCTGCATTGCCCCTGTTTCTGGCTGCCTCAGTAGAGGCAGCTGGTATCAGCGGCCAGATAAACCTTGAACAACGTCAGTTTTTGCACCCTGGTCTTGAGGGCCAGGACAAAAGCCAGACCTCTGTGGTGATAGAACCCGAATGGTACACAGAGTGGCAGGACGGTGACGCCCGGCTGACCATTCAGCCATTCTACCGCTGGGACAGCATGGACGATGAACGTACCCATTTCGATCTGCGTGAATTCATGTATCTGCAACTGATCGATGACTATGAGCTCAGAATGGGCGTCGGGAAAGTTTTCTGGGGCGTGACCGAGTCCATTCACCTGGTGGATGTGATTAACCAGACCGATAACGTCGAATCTGTCGACGGCGAGCAAAAACTCGGGCAGCCTATGATCAATGTTGCAGCCGTCAAAGACTGGGGCACAGTGAATGCCTTCATCCTCCCCTACTTTCGTGAACGTACTTTCGCCGGTAAAGACGGGCGGCTGCGGCCCCCACTGCCGGTAAATGACGATGCATTATATGAATCTTCAGCCGAGCAGGAGCACATCGACTGGTCATTGCGCTACAGCCACTATTTTGGCGACTGGGATGTCGGTGCCAGCTTTTTTCAGGGGACCAACAGAGATCCCTACTTCCTGCCGGGACGTACCAGCCTGACGCCATACTACGCCCAAATGGACCAGACCAGCATGGATGTTCAGGGCATTTTTGGCAGCTGGTTATTAAAGCTTGAAGCGCTTTACCGTGACAGCCTGGAAAACCACTCCGCCGTGGTCACAGGGTTTGAATACACACTCGTCGGTGTCTTCGATACCTATTGGGATCTTGGCCTGATTGCCGAGTACCAGTACGATTCCCGATCACTGAGTCTGAATCAGAATGACCTGTTTCTGGGTACACGATTTGCACTCAATGACATAGACGGTACAGAAATTTTAGTTGGGATTAATCAGGATCTGGACAGCAGTCAGGAATCTACCGGCAGAATTGAAGCCTCCGCACGGATAAACAACAACTGGAAATGGCGGGCTAACGCCTGGTGGTTCGACGCCAGCAGGCTTGACAGTCCACTTTATTTTGTCCGTAAAGACGACTTCATAGAGCTGGCTCTGGAATATTATTTCTGAGCCAATTTTCCATTTTATTCAAAAACCTGCCGGAACTGTAACAGTCTGAGTTCCGGCCTTTGCAAGATACCTGTCGTTCTTTCCCGGCTGAACATACCCTACTCGTGCATCACAGCGACATCTGCAAAAAACTCGTGCAGCCCAGCCTTTTATTTATCGCCAGCCTGAATGAAAATGACATTGTGAGTCAAAAAACAACCTATACATTCAACACCCTAATCATTCAGAAAAAACAGACAACAATAATGAATGGTATTAATCGAAGTAAGATCACAAGAACTAAAAATATCAAAGACAGGCAAGCTTCATTTCAAGGCATAAATTGGTCATTTTGCCTTTCTGATATCAGTCTTAACGACATTTTTCATAACAAATTAAATTGTTAATAGCAGATAAGTCATTGAAGTCACACATCCGAAGAATAATAGCCTTACTATTTAGCTTTTACTAATTTTTCAGTCATTCTGAAAATATCTCTTTTAAACATATTTCTCTGTTCTATATTCAGCTAGAGGGCATATATCGACAAGGACTGTGACATGTTCGGGTTATCTAACAAGAATAACGTAACTCAAGACGCGTACAACTCACTTCAACAGCAACTTCAGGAAACCACCAATACCTTAGCTGCAATCAGTGATTCCTTTGCATCTATTGAATTTACACCATCAGGAGAAATCATCAGCGCCAACCAACATTTCCTTAATACCATGGGATACAGCCTAAATGACATTCAGGGTAAACATCACAGGATTTTTTGTACCGATGAAACCAAACAAAGTCAGGAGTACCAACAATTCTGGTATCAGCTAAGTCAGGGCAAGCAAATTAAGGGACTGTTCCAGCGTATGACTAAAAACGGGAAAGACATTTGGCTGGAAGCCAGTTATTGTCCGGTTTTCGACGATCAAGGGAGTGTTTATAAAGTCATTAAAATTGCTTCTGACACCTCAACAAGAGTCGCAGAGCACCATGAACTTGCCAGTCAGACACAGGCGGTTTCCCGCTCCATGGCGGTTATCGAATTTGATCTCAATGGTAATATATTGCACGCCAATGAAAACTTTTTAGCAACAGTCGGCTACACATTTGATGAAATCAAAGGAAAACATCATCGCCTGTTCGTCACCCCCAGCTATGCTCAAACCAGTGAATATCAAAACTTCTGGTACCAGCTCAATCAAGGGCAATTCATGGGCGGTAAGTTTGAACGGGTAAACAAAGCGGGCCAGACTCTATGGCTGGAAGCCACCTACAACCCTATTTTTGATACCAATGGCAAACTGTATAAAGTCATAAAATTTGCCACAGATATTACACAGACAGTCATTCTCGGCCAGGAAAACAGTCAGCTGGCTTATGACTTGTCAGTTAAGACCCGGCAGTTATCCGCCGAGGGAAGTCATTCGGGTAATCAGGCTATCGAACAGATGGTACAAATGGTTGAGGCGTTAAATTCAACCTCAGATGTGATATCCCAGCTTGAGGAACAGTCAAAAACCATCACTAACATGGTGGACACCATTTCCGCCATTGCCGATCAAACCAATCTGCTGGCGCTCAATGCGGCCATTGAAGCAGCCAGAGCGGGCGATCAGGGACGAGGCTTTGCCGTTGTTGCCGACGAAGTTCGCCAGCTAGCTTCGCGCACCAATGAGTCGACCGTAAAAATTGATAATGTGGTTAAGCAAAACAGTCAATTCACGACACAAGCCGTATCCTCAATGTCTGAAATTATTGCCCGCGCTGAAAGCAGTATGGAAAAAGTCAAAGAAGCCAGCACATCCATTCAAGACATTGAAGACAGTATTAACGATGTTGTTATGGCCGTGCAAAAAATGTCAGCAGCCAGTTAACTTCTGCCCTGCCGACAATCTGTCTCTTGAGCATCTTTCCATGCTCAAGAGGCAAATTCATAAGCGACAAGTGTTCAAGAGACATTCTCTCAGAAAGAAAAAGCCTGCCCCTGACAGCGCAACATATCAGTGAGCCAGGCGTTTCGGAAAATCAAAATACAGCAACTGACAATATTCCGGCCCGAACGCCTGCCATGTTTCTGCCTCAATTGCAAAAACCGCCAGGCCACAGGTCGGAACATTGTCGGTTTTTAATCCAAGACGGCCCACCAGTTCATTGATGGCGGGATTGTGGCAGACCACCATAAGCCGTTCAACCTCATCAGGCACCGACTGAATAATGCTGACCACCTCATGGGCAGAATCGGTATACAAGCCCACTGTGGTTGCCAGCTCAGTAGGATGCGGATGCAGCGCCTGTTCAAAAAATTGCGCGGTCTGGAATGCCCGCTCAGCGGTACTGGATAGAATTCGCTGGGGCAGCGCCTGCCAGGCGGCGAACCGGGTTGCCATATCAGCCGCGTTTTTCAGGCCGCGCTCATTCAGCGGGCGATCATGATCATCCAATTCCGGGTCATCCCAGGATGACTTGGCGTGACGAACAATATAAAGCAGTTTCATAGCCGCAAACTCCCCGTTAGTCTTTTGCTCCAGTGCTGTTTGTACTAATCCTAGCGCAAACAAAACAGCTTAACACCGGCTAGGCGAAAGCGCTTTACTGTGCTGATTTAACGGCCCTGGCCAGCTGATTCGCGGCTTTTTCCGGATCAGCCTGCTTACTGTGGAAAAAATCGGTCACTACGTCAAAAATCGCTGCCTGCACATAGCTGGTACTGGCAAGCCCCTGAGAAATACTGGGTACCAGAGTATTATTTTGCTGATTTAATTGAAAAGCAGCTGCAGAGGCCAGTGAACAACTGTCGAAACCTGTCATGTCCACATCGGTACGCACGGGGATGGAGCCTTTCGCTAAATTAAATTTTCGCTGAAAATCAGGTGTCAGAATGGTATGTGCCATCGTTTCCTGCGCCTGAATACTCAGGTCATCGCTATGCTTAAAAAAAGCAAAACTGTCGATGTTGTATGTAAAGAAGCCTTGGGTGCCCGGAGCTGGCACACACAGAATCTCCTTACCCAGAGTTTTCCCCAACGCAGAAAATTCCCCCTTCGCCCAGTCCCCCATGAACTGCATCGCGGCTTTCCCTTCCATCAGCATGGTACTGGCGTCGCTCCATTCCATGGCCTTGGTTTTCACATCAATGTATTGCCGCATACGCTCGAACTGGCGGAAAACATCCACCATCTGCTCACCGGCCAGCATGTCTGAATCTAAGTCAACAAAAGCACGGCGATAACCCTGAGGACCCAGTACCGCCAGCGCCACAGATTCGAACAAGGTCACCTCTTGCCAGGGATCGCTGCCCAAGGCTATGGGTACAATATTGGCCTGCTTCAGTTTGTCTGCCGCAACAAAAAACGACTCAAGCGAATCCGGCACAGTCGCACCGGCTTTCTCCAGCAAGTCCGGGTTAATCCATAACCAGTTAACACGGTGAATATTCACAGGAACGGCCACATAATGACCCTGATATTTCATGATCTGGCTGATAACCGGTGGCAATAGCTGATCCCAGCGCTGAACATTTGCCACCTCATCAAGACTGGTCAGAAAACCCAGCATGCCCCACTCTTGCAAGTCGTAACCTTTGAGCTGTGCCGCCGAAGGGGGATTCCCCGACACAGCACGGCTTTTCAGCACTGTCATGGCACTTTCACCGCCACCACCCGCAATAGCAAAATTCTTCCAGCCGATACTCTGCTGTTCAAGGCTATCCTGCAACACTTCCGCGGCTTTCATTTCACCTTTCGCTGTCCACCAGTGAAGCACTTCAACCTCTTGCTCAGGCTGCTGACCAGCATCAGATGCACTCATGACCGGCGCAGACAAGAATGCCGATACCGAAGCCGTGATTAACACCGCTGCCAGCGACAGTGTGCGATAGCGCCCCGCTGAAACACTCATGTTCATTTAGGTTCTCTTACTTTACGCCGTATCTGCTGTGAGTTGATGCGGCTATCATCAGTCCATCAGGCGAGGCAGGATCATCGTCACTTCCAGCCCCCCTTGCTCCATGTTGCGGATAGACATTTCACCGCCATGGGCATGTAAAATATTGCGCGTTATTCCCATGCCGAGGCCATGGCCTTCATCATCCTTCGCTAATCTGACATAAGGTTCATACACACTGTCCATTTTATCCTCTGGAATCCCCGGCCCCCTGTCCTGCACCCGAATAACCAGACTCTCTGCTGTGTCTTCGGTCAGTACCCAGACTTCCTGACCGTATTTCACCCCGTTATCAATGATGTTGCTTAAACAACGTTTAAGGGCCAGCGGCTTACCCGTAAGTGGCGCAATGTCTGCAACAGGCAAATGCACTGTAATACTGTTTCTGTTATGCCCTTCGGCAATACTGCGCATCACTTCTGCCACATCCACCTGGGCCAGATTTTCATGCAGATCGGTATCCCGTACTGTCTGCAGCGCCCCTTTGACCATCATTTCCAGCTCATCAAGATCTTTATTGAACTTGTCGATTTTGGTGTCATCTTCCAGTAGTTCTGCACGCAACCGAAGACGGGTGATCGGGGTTTTTAAATCATGGGAAATGGCGGAAAACAAATGTTCCCTGTCATCAATATAACGACGCAGGCGCTGCTGCATCCGGTTAAAGGCCCGGGTCGCGGTGACCAGCTCACTGGCACCTTCTTCCTTGAGCTGCGGCTGATAAATATCCATGCTCAAGGCATTAGCGGCATCCGCTAACTGCTTGAGCGGTTTCGTTTGGCGCCGGATCATTGTATAGGTGAAGAAAAGCAGCAAGGCGGTGATGAACAGCAGAAACAGCACTTGTTGCTTAGTAATGATCTCATCCTCCAGCGTGGAGTACGGCGCTGGTAACAAAGCGGCGATATACAGCCACTCGTTGTCCGCCAATTCCAGCTGCACCACCAGAATCGGCGGATTCAGCGGCTCCAGACTCAGCGTGTAATGTGCCCAGGAACGGGGTAAGTCACTCAACAGAATGTCATTTTTCAGTACATGCAGGGTTTCAGGCCGTGAAAACTCCACCCGGATAACGTCCAGGCGCGGCAGTTTGTCATGCAACACTTCCTGTATTGCTTTAACTGCGGTGTTTTTCATACTGGAACCGGGGATAGGATCGATCCGTATTTCTTCTTCGTTGAATGAAACAAAAAAACGGGTGCCGCCCATGTTCCGAATCTGATCCAGAACGATGTGCCGGTACTGTAAAGGCAGGGATTCAAAAAAAGTGACAGTGGAAGCAAACATGGTGGCCATACTGGTGGCCGCCGATTCCAGTCCGGCCAGATCCCGACGCTTAGACTGCCCGTACCATATCAGCGTCGCAATCATTTGTGCCAGAAACACAGCCAGCAAGGTAAACCACAAAGTGCGGGCCATCAGGGATTGAGGCCACCATTTTTTCCAGTTGATCATCTGCTGAGCTTTCCGGTCAGTTATCCGTTTCGTAAGTGACATCTGCATTAAACAGATAGCCGTTTCCCCGCACTGTTTTGATTAACCGCTGCTGACGCCCTTTGTCACCCAGACGCTGGCGTAACCGGCTCAGCTGGACATCTACCGCGCGCTCAGACGGTTGCGCATCACGCCCGCGTGTCGCAAAGAAAATCGTATCCCGGTCGAGCACTTCATTGGGACGACTGAGAAACAGTAAAAGCAGCGCGTAGTCACTGTTGGTCATTTCATAGGTGCGCTGAGTCTGCGTATCCTGCAGAGACTGAGCAGCCGTATCCAAACGCCAGTGATCGAATAAAAAGGCTTTTGGCAACGACGGGTTCACCGGCTGGTTCGATTCTGTTGGCTGTACTCTTCGCAGCAGCGCTTTAATTCGCGCCATTAACTGACGGGGGCTGAATGGCTTGGCAATATAGTCATCCGCGCCGAGCTCCAGCCCGACAATCTGATCCATCTCGTCTGATACGGCTGTGAGCATGATAATCGGGACGGCAGACGTTTTCCGGACATGCTGACACAAAGTGAAACCATCTTCACCGGGCAGCATAATATCCAGCAATATCAAATCCGGCTCACTGATGGTCAGTTCCCGTTTCATTGCCACACCGTCTTCTGCTGTTACAACACGGAAGCCCTGCTTGCCCAAATATTCGCCCAACAGTTCACGAATCTCCTGATCATCATCCACGACCAGTACTGACTTGTCCGCAACCATTCTGATTTCCTCATTGCGGCCATTTCCGGCATGGTAAACAGGTACTCATGACAGATAAAAGCAGCATCTTTGCACATATACGACTCAAAAATGTAAGATACCAGACTCCGGCCCAAAACGCTTGGGGTTCAATGTAACGCTAAAGTAACAGGCACCGTGATTACCGGCTCATCACAGTATGTTGCACCCGTTGAGTATATCCCTTTACCCGAAATGGTTGAAAATTCATAAACTAACAGGCTACCCATACACATTTTGTGGATAAGGTTACATTTTTGTCTGGCCTGCCGTCATACTATAGAAACCGGTATCTTTATGGATATGTTCTGTTTTAATCCGTCGCCCAGGCCATGCAGGAAGACAGTCGCCATGACAGTGAAAAAATATAAAGGCTCAGCCGGTGGCTGGGGAGCGCTAGCAAGCACCACCCGTCACCTCGTGAAAAGTGAAAATATCACCCGAAACATACGGAATCTGCTGAAAACCAATCAGGATCAGGGGTTCGACTGTCCGGGCTGTGCCTGGGGCGAAACCGATGAACCGGGACATTTCCGCTTCTGCGAGAACGGCGCCAAAGCCGTGAACTGGGAGGCAACCCGCCGTCGGGTAACGCCGGATTTCTTTGCCCAGTACCCTGTCGGCTGGTTACAACAGCAAAGTGATTATTTTCTTGAATATCAAGGCCGCCTCAGCCATCCGGTTCGTTATAACTCACAAACGGATCATTATGAGTCCATCAGTTGGGACGAAGCTTTTTCACTGATTGCTGAGCACCTGCAAGGTCTGGACAGCCCGAATCAGGCCGAGTTCTACACCTCTGGCCGTGCCAGCAACGAAGCGGCTTTTTTGTATCAGCTTTTTGTCCGGGCGTTTGGCACCAACAACTTCCCGGATTGCTCCAACATGTGCCACGAGGCAAGCGGTGTCGCGCTCAAGCAGTCAATAGGGATTGGCAAAGGCACAGTGCGTATTGATGATTTCGAAAAAGCCGATGCCATTTTTGTGTTCGGACAAAATCCGGGCACCAATCACCCCCGCATGTTAGATACCTTACGTAAAGCCTCCAGACGCGGAGCCGCTATAGTCACTTTCAATACACTGAAAGAACGCGGTTTAGAGCGCTTTACCAACCCGCAGTCGCCGGCAGAAATGCTGACCGGCGGAGCAACAACGATCAGCAGTCATTACTTCACGCCAAAACTGGGTGGTGATATGGCGGTAATACGCGGCATGGTTAAAGCACTGATCGCTATGGATCACAGTTCAATTGAACAGGGCAAGGGCTCTATTTTTGACCACAGTTTCATTCAGGCCCACACTCAGGGCCTTGAAGCGTATCTGGCGGAAGTGGCAGCCACTGACTGGTCTCTTATCACAGAGCAATCTGGCCTGTCGCAACAAGATTTGGAATACGCAGCAAACCTGTACCGGCATTCTGAACGCGTGATCATCACCTGGGCGATGGGGATCACTCAGCACAAACACTCAGTGAATACGATACAGGAAATTGCCAATTTACAACTTCTTTTCGGGCAATTAGGTAAGCCCGGAGCCGGTCTTTGCCCGGTGCGCGGCCACAGTAATGTGCAGGGTGACCGTACCATGGGGATCAATGAGAAGCCCACCCCAGATTTTAATCAGAGGATAGAAACAACCTTTGGATTCACCCCACCGGCGGCGCACGGTCACAACACGGTGCAGGCCATCAAAGCCATGCTGACCGGCGAGAGCAAAATCTTTATCGGACTGGGTGGAAACTTTGCTTCGGCAACACCGGATACCCGGCTGACTCAGCAGGCATTAGCGAATTGCGATCTCACGGTCAACATCGCCACCAAGCTGAACCGCAGCCATTTGATCACAGGTAAAGACAGTTTGATCCTGCCGTGCTTTGGCCGCACCGATGTTGATCTTCAACAATCCGGCCCGCAGTCGGTGACAGTCGAAGACTCGTTCAGTATGGTGCATGCCTCAGGCGGTGTGGTTGAAAGTGACACAGGCGAAATGCGCTCAGAACCTGCCATAATTGCCGGTATCGCCAAAGCGACATTGGGCAATCATCCGGTCGACTGGGATTCGTTAATTGATAACTATGACAGAATTCGCGAACTTATCGCCAAAACTATCCCTGGCTTTACCGACATGAACCAGAAACTGAAACAGCCGGGCGGGTTTTATCTGGGCAACAGCGCGGCAGAGCGTATCTGGCATACCGATTCTCAACAAGCCACCTTCATCGCGCATCCGCTGCCAACTCACCTGCTGCCGGCCAATCTGCGTGCACTCAGCGACGATCCTGTTTTTGTGCTGCAGACTGTCCGTTCACACGATCAGTACAACACCACAATTTACGGTTTTGAAGACAGATACCGCGGGATCTCTGGCGAGCGAAAAGTCTTGATGATCAACCCGGCTGATATCGACGCTCTCGGCATGGCGCCGGGTGACCGGGTCGATGTGACATCACTGTCAGCCGATGGCGTAAAACGCACTGTTTATGGTTTTAAGCTGGTAAGTTATGACATTCCCACTGGCAATATTGCCGCCTATTTCCCGGAAACGAATCCCTTGGTGGCATTAGACAGCGTCGGTGACCTGAGTGATACCCCGATATCCAAGGCTATCCCCATTGTTCTCGCACCCAGCCAACTCAGTGAAGAGCGCATAGACTTATCACCCTACTGATCAGCAGTACCGGCAATTACGTAACAGAGGCAAAGTACAGGATAAGAGCTCAATGAACCGGGCGCATAACGACGGCCCGGTCTTTTACTTAATGTGTCAGGGGGAACTGAACACGTTCGTTATTGCAGGTTACAATAAGCCGACTGACAATGTGCATGCGGCTGCAAGGCGCTGTATGTCGTCTTATCCCATTTATAAATGGTTTCGTAATCGGTGCTTTCCAGTGGCGGGATATAACCCAGATCATACTGGCTGAGATAAAATTCCTTAAACGCATCAATTTTATGTTGCTTATCAATCCAGAACGTCATTGGCGTGATTGAGTTTGCCGGCAAACGTGCCTGAATGCTATTTACTTCGTCCATTGCATTATCTGGATTCGAACCTGTATATGGCTGATCTTCGCCAAAATAAATCTGACACTTCGCCTCTGCCCCCAGGTCATGCGCCGCTTTCATTACCGCTTCACGTACGATGAAATGATCGATATGGCTACCATTCGCCAGCAGCACAAAGGCGGCGCAGTTATCCTGCTTAAGAATAGGGGTGACATCTGCGGCAATGCGCTCATAAATGCCGATTTCATCCTGACGAAAATCAGTAAAAGTACCTGCTGGGCCGCCACCTGCAGTCGGAGAGCCTTCATATTTACGCAATGGCGCATCATAAAAACCGGCGGTTTTATAGCGGAAGTGATCCCACTGAGTAAACATCTTCATGTGCGCTTCAAAGTCTTCTTTGTAACGCATGGTAGAAACATCGAATACGCGCTTGTTTGTCAGTTCGTTTAAATGGTTGGTCGTATAGTTGGAAAGTGAAAAATATACCTCGGTGACATTTGTTTTTTGTGCCAGCGTACCTTCTTTAGACAATTTATTTATCAAGCCTCCAAAGGTAAGCAAAATATCATCCGGATGCGGGCTGAGAAAATACAGGTTGTGCTGATTGACATCCAGTGGCGCAGCCTGAACAGCCGGGGCCATGCAGCTTGCTGTCGCCAGTAATCCAGCCACTAATGAGTTGGTATTGAAACGCATTTTCTATTCCTTTTCTTCAACGAACAAAAATAAAAAGGGCGGGGTAAACCGCCCAGACTTGTATCAGTTTGAAGCAACGAGAACGGCATTAATCTCAGTTTTGATGTTGTCTGACTGGGTACCAAAGATAGCCTGCAGGTTATCTCCTACCACCAGCACTTCACGTGCCCCCAGCTGTTTGATTTTCGGAATGTCAGCGCCATTAATATCGCGAAGACTGACACGCAGACGGGTAATACATGCGTCTACATTTTTGATGTTATCCTTTCCGCCGAGCGCCTGAACCAGAGTTTGTGCCAGCTCATTACCGATTTCAGACAAGTTGCTGACTTCAGATTCTTCACTTTCCCGGCCAGGAGTCATGAGATTGAGCTTGGCGATCAGTACACGGAAAATGGTGTAGTACATCAGCGCCCAAACAGGGCCGATGAGAATAAACAGCCACGCATTCTGCGAGAGTGGATAGTAGATAAGGAAGTCAATCGCACCATGAGCAAAAGTCACACTGTGGTGAATATCCAGGCTGGTCACCAGCGCAAAACCCAGGCCGGTAAGAATACAGTGAATAACGTACAGTACAGGCGCCGCGAACAGGAAGGCGAATTCCATAGGCTCTGTGATACCCGTTAACCAGGAAGTCAATGCTGCTGATGCCATGATACCGCCAACCAGCGCGCGTTTTTCAGGTCGTGCGGAGTGGTAAATCGCCAGACCAACAGCAGGCAGTGCCCACATGGAATACAGGTAACCTCCTGCAAGATTGCCCGCGGTAGGATCGCCAGCCAGATAGCGCTGAATCTCACCTTTAATCACTTTGCCGGTTTCAGGATCGACATACTCACCCACTTCAAAGAAGAAAGGCACATTCCAGATATGGTGTAGTCCGAATGGGATCAGTGAACGCTCCACCAAACCATAAAGACCAAATGCCGTGGTCGGGCTCTGGTATGCCGCCCAGTGCGAGAAACTGTCAATTGCGTTACCGATTGGCGGCCAGACATAACTCAGGAAAATACCCAGAAATATGGCTGTGATACCGGTGATAATGGGAACAGAACGTTTGCCGGCAAAAAAACCAAGGTACTCAGGAAGCCTGATATTATGAAAACGATTAAACAGATATGCAGCAACGGCACCTATCATGATACCGCCAAAAACCCCGGTATTCAGGCTTGGAATCCCTATGATGGTTGCCGGTTCGATGCCGTGAAGTTTTGCCATCACGCCCATTGTTGCTGTCATGATAGCGAAGCCCACAGTCGCAGCCAGCCCGGCGGCCCCGTCATTATCTGACAGGCCCAGCGCCACACCAATCGCAAATATCAGTGCCAGATTGCTGAACACTGCATCGCCCGACATCGCCATGATCTCTGACACCAGGCCCGGCATCCAGGAGAAGTTAGCTGAACCTATCCCCAGCAATAAACCGGCAACAGGCAGGACAGCAACAGGCAGCATTAGCGACCTGCCTATCCGTTGTAATAACCCAAAGGTGCTACTAATCATTTCTCGATCCTTCTTGATGTATAGTTGGGGGTACACATATAAGGTAATGAAAAGCAGCGTGCTGAAGGTTACAAAAGCCTATGAGTTTGTAAGTAGCCTGTTACATACGCACATTGCACCGTGCGTGAATTTTGCGCTATACCTGTAGCCTTCCCATAAGAAATGATGTATCAGATAGATTATTGAAAGTAGGCAACTTGGTAAGGTATGAAAAACCTCAGGGAAATGAAAACCATACTCGTCGTCGACGATAATCAGGAACTCCGTGATGCACTCACAGAATATCTTGGGCGATCTGAATTCCATGTATTGACCGCCAGTGACGGTGAAGAAATGTGGGATCATTTCCATCGTGCCGAACCTAACCTGATCATCCTCGATATCATGATGCCCGGCGATGATGGGCTCACCTTATGCCGGCAAATCCGCCAGCGATCGAATGTGCCTATCATTATGCTCACAGCGGTGACCGACGAAATTGATCGTATTGCGGGTCTTGAAATCGGTGCTGATGATTACATCACCAAAACCTTTAGCCCGAGGGAACTACTCGCGCGTATTAAAGCCTTATTGCGACGTACTCAACCCGCACAGGGCGAAACAGTGGCACACCAGTTGCAGTTTTCAGGCTGGACTTGCGATCTGATTAAGCGGCGGTTAATCAGCCCGGATGGCGAAGTGGTTCCACTCTCTGGGGCAGATTTCAACCTGATAAGTCTGATGCTGGAGAAACCCCATCAGTTGCTGAGCCGGGACGACATCGCTCGTTGTATCTGGGGCCGGGATGCTGACCCGTTTGAACGTGGTATCGATGTACAAATCAGCCGCCTGAGAAAACACCTTCACGACGAAGAGCGCTCGCTGATTCTGACGGTCAGAAACAAAGGCTATATGCTGGCAAGCGATGTCCATACTGTATGAATACGCCGTCATTTCTGAAGCTGACAACCCTGCAATCGCTCTGTTCATCCATTACTTTTCGGATTGGAGCGACCTTGCTCATCATCATTATGATTGCTGAGTTGATTGCCGGGCTTATCTGGTACCAGTCCAGCGCCAAAAAGGAAGTTGAAAACCTGCATAAAACGATCGTCAGCCTGATGTCGAATGCGGCCGATACTTACAACTATTTTCATGCGCTGCCGGTCAATTATCGCTACCTTATTCTGAACCAGATCCGTGAAATGGGCGGGACCCGTTTCTTCATCTCAATCAATCAGCACCAATTATCTGTTGTTCCTCCCGCCAATAATGCACGCACTGACATTCTGCTGTCTGCTGCGCATGACGTGCTGAACAAAAAAATCTCCCATGCTAAACAGGTCACTATTTCCCTCAGTCGCCGACAGGATCTGCGCGTTTTTAACTCAGGCATCAAACTCGATGCTCTGCCGGAAATATGGGCGGGGTACAGTCTGGCACTGGGCGATATGGATTTACCTATTGTCGTCATGCAAATCCAGATGTCGGAACAGGAATGGTTCTATCTGGCTGCCACTTTACCCGTTCCTTTCTCTGCATTGTCGCCGCAGTTTATTGATCAAAAACAGCTGATGTTCCTGGGTATTTCCTCTCTGTTACTGGTGCTTTGCACTGTCTGGTTACTGCGCCTGGAAATTCGCCCTATTCGCCGGTTGGCGAAAGCAGCGACTCTGATGAGCGGGCAGCTCTATGTACAGGAAGTCAAAGAAGAAGGCAGTAAAGAAACCCGGGCTGCTGTTCGCGCATTCAACAAAATGAACCGGCGGGTCCGCGCCTATATCCGGGACAGAGAAATGCTGTTTGGCGCCATTTCCCACGATCTGAAAACACCCTTGGCTTGTCTGAAGTTACGCACCGAAATGCTCGATGATGAACAAGCAAAAGCCAGATTCGAAAAAATACTGGATGAGTTTGATCTGATGTTAAAAGGTGCCTTGCAATGTATTCGGGACACAGACATTCACGAAGAGCCTGAGTGGATCGATGTTACCCAGATGGTTGAACAATGTGCCAGTTACTACAACCGGAACACCCCCAAGGTTCAATTAAGTCTCGCAGAGCCGGTTCATTACCTGGGCAAACCTCTGGCCGTAAAACGTTGTCTGTATAACATAGTGGACAATGGCGTGAAGTACGGAGAAAAAGTCGATATCGAACTGATATCAACGACCGACAGTATTCTGCTCACGTTCAGAGATTACGGCCCGGGTCTGGATAAAAAATGGACAGAAAAAGTGTTCGAACCTTATTTCCGTGTTAATCCGCAAGATGAGTTGGGTTCCGGTCTTGGGCTCACCATATCCCGCAGTATTGCTCGCAGCCACGGCGGCGATCTCACCCTGCAAAACCACCCTGTTCAGGGACTGATTGTTCACATTCAATTGATGAGAGATGAATGAAGTTTTTCTTTTTCATTAGCCTGCTGGTGCTCACTGTATCCGGTGCTCAATCACAGGCAAAAGCCCAGGCATCGCCAGGTACCACCTATCAGGAAGTGGAATTTCTGCACTGGTGGACAGCCAAAGGTGAAGTTGCCGCTTTCAATCTGGCGACAAAGGCACTGCAAGATGCCGGCGTGTCTATTCTTGATCTGCCCGTACAAGGCGGGGGCGGCGACACGGCAATGTCTATCCTTCAGGCCCGTGCGATTGCAGGCACCCCACCCGATATCGTGCAATTGGAAGGTCCGTCGATTAAGTCCTGGGCCGCTTTGGGATTTCTCCATAAACTGGACCAGGTGGCTGTTGACCAAGACTGGCACAAAAACCTGCTTCCTATTGCACAAGACACTAACCAGTATCAGGGACACTATGTGGCAATTCCCATCACAGTCCACCGGCTGAACTGGATGTGGATTAATCGCAAAGTCTTGCGCCAATACGGTTTAGCCGTCCCCACCAGCTGGGATGCATTGATTGATGTATTCAGCCGTTTGAAACAAAACGGCGTAGAGCCACTGGCACTTGGTAAAGACCAGTGGCAGGTTGCACTGCTGTTTGAGAACCTCGCCTTTGGCTATGGCGGAGCGGATTACTACCGACGCGCCTTTATCAAGATGGAGCCGCAGGCACTCAACAGCCAAACCACCTACGACATCCTTGAGCGTTTCCGCGCTATCAGCCAGTTGGTCAAACCTGGCATGTCTCACATGCGATGGGATGAGGGGACACAATTACTCATAGAAGGCGAGCGGGCGTTCCAGATCTCAGGAGACTGGGTTCTGGGTGATTTGCTGGCCAATAACATCGCTGTTCCTTCCGCCATTGGCTGCTACCCGACCCCTGCAAAACAGACAGGCTTTATTTATAACATGGACAGCTTCGCACTGTTCGACAGCCCGCGCACCAATACTGACACGGCTCAAATCGTCAGTAAGACCCTGTCTTCACCGGACTTTCAGAAATCCTTTAATGCTCTGAAAGGTGCCATTCCGGCTAGAAACGATATCAGCCTGAAGGGATACAACAGTTGCTCAGTCAATGCCAAAGCCGACATGGAGAAAGCGTCAAAATCTGGTCAGTTAATCCCCAGCATCGTAGATTCTATGGCCGTCAGCCCAATAGCGCAGCGTGCCACATCCAGCGAAATTTTTCGCTTCTTTAATGACGAGACCATGGCACCAGAAGATTTCATTCTTCACCTGCAGAATATTCCACGTGGTGAGTAGAAACACCCAAAGCCTTTATTCTTCATTTTCCCAATTAGTAAAGGAAAACCAGCAAGAAGCTTCAGATAACAGCATAAGAATTGGTCTGCACAATTCACGTCGATAAAGCTTATCGTTGCATGTGTCTATAGAGTCATATATATTTAGTTAATCTAAATGATAATTATTATTAAGCGCATACGGACATGTCAATACAGCCTATTCATAACCTTATCGTCAAGGACACGACGGCCGGAGTCACACAGGTCACACCCGGCTTACATGAGAGGTGTGCTTTTAACCCATTAGGGTGGTACGACATAACATTTCCAGACAATAAAGGCGAGAGTCACTTCCGCTGCTTCCGTCTGGCAGAAGATGTCTGCTTCACCAAAAGCACCTATCAAAGCGATGAACCGCTCTTATCAAAAATTGATTATCACAGTGACACCACGTTGATGGTATTTGGTTTAAAAGGTAAAAGTCAGCTCGGTTTTCATCCTTCAAAACTTCACACCATCAATGTCGGGGACATCTGGCTTTTCAACCTGACAGGCAACACGTTTTACCGTTACAGCAGTGCTGGCGCTCCGCACGAAATGGCTGTACTGAAAATTCCGACTCAACGCCTTAAAAAAGCATTTTGCGAAAAAGATGAAATCTTTAGCGCCATTTTTACCATGCCCAGCGCACAAGTTGCTGTACAGCAAAAAAACCAGGAATGGATCGCCCCTCTGATCAGCAATCCGCTTCACAATCCTTTTGATCGCATTAAAGCAGAAGGAAGCGCGCTTGAATTATTGGCTCATTGGCTAGTGCCTCTGGCACAGTCTGTCCAGCCATCGGAAGCTCCCCCCAATCCTGTGCACAATAAACCGATTGAGCGCGCGCGTCATATTTTGGTATCCGCTTTAGCAAATCCCCCGACTTTGTACGAGCTGGCGAAAGAAGTCGGTATGAGCCATACCCGTTTAAACCGGGATTTCAAGAAAACGTACGGTAAAACAGTTTTCTGCTGGCTGCGAAGCTACCGTTTGGATCTGGCAAAAACCTACCTGAAGGACCCATCACAAAGCATTACGGATATTGCCCATCTGTGCGGTTTCAGTAGTGCCAGCCACTTTACCCATGCATTCCGAAATCATGAAGGGTTCACCCCTGTTTGTTACCGTTCTCATCAACTACAGAAAGCCTCTCAAAATGAAAAATAATCCGCCGAACCCTATCCGCGCGCTCCTTCCTCTGATGGCAATACTCATCGGTAATGCCGTCGCTCATAGCCTGTTCATGATCAGCTTTCCGATTGCCGGGAGAGTGCTGGGAATGAGTGATATACAAACTGGTGCTGTTCTCTCCCTATCCGCCTTTACTATGCTTCTGGTCGCCCCCTGGTGGGGACGATACAGTGATAGCGTCGGATGCCAGCCGGCTATTCGCTCCGGTATCATATCGACAGCTTTGTTCCTGATTATGGGTGCGGCTCTGTTTACCCTGCAATCCTCATTAATCTTGTCTGCAACCGCCCTTTTTCTCAGTTTTCTGGCAATTCGTATTTTTCAATCCATTGCGGTTGCAGGGATGATGCCAAGTATTCAGGCGCATATTGCCAATGTTACCCCAGAACAAAAACGTGTATCCGGCATGGGACTGATGGGAGCCACATTCGGTATTGGCAGCTTAATTGGCGGCAGTACAGCCATGCTGACCGGCGTCGCGTACTTTCCTCACTCAATGCTAATCATAGCGGTGCTGATGTTACTGACATACTGGCTGTATCTTCCCCGTATTAACAGCACATTTGTCAGGCAAACCGTTCGTGAGAAATCTGCCCCCGTTCAGAAACTGCCTCTGAAAACAATCGCGCCTTATGTGCTGATTACGTTTGTCGTGATTTTTATCTACGGCCTGATACAGCAAACCACAGGTTTACGATTACAGGATCAGTTCAGTTATACCGCTCAGCAGGCGCTCAAAGGCAGTGGTGCTATGCTCACGATGGCAATGGGCTGTATGGCATTAAGCCAGGTGCTGCTGTCCTGTTTAACGATTAGCCGGCCAGTGAATATTCTTTTCGGAGGGGTGGTGCTAGGCTGTATCGGCTTAGCCGCGCTTATCCAGGCGGATACCTATTTAGCAATGATGATTTCAATGGCAATGACAGGTCTCGCCATGGGGTTAGTCCTGCCTGCTAACCTCGCGCTGTTGAGCCAAAAAGCAGGCATAAACCATCAGGCTTATGCCGCTTCAATCAATATTATTGGTAAAGGGATAGGGCTGGCGGCCGGACCATTGGCAGGGGCAGCAATGTATCAGGCTGATGCGCTCTTCCCTGTGTGGGCCTCACTGCTGTTATTCGCTGTGTTGCCGCTGTTTCTGTTGCATCAGCGCCAACACGCTATCGCAGAGGGTTAAACGTCACAGAGCGGTAAAACCCCATTTTTGAGCAGAGAACCTGAAATGATATTACGGTGAATTTCAGACGTACCGTCAATAATGCGGAACAAACGGGCGTCACGGTAAAAGCTTTCAATAGTGCCACCATCATGGCAACCTGACGCCCCAAACAGCTGCACCGCATCATCGGCTAATCGCCCCAAAAGTTCAGAGACATACACTTTCAGCATAGAGATCTCTTCCCGGCAAGCCTCTCCGGCATCCATTCGCTTCGCTGTTTCCCACAACAGTGCTCGGGACAGGCGGATTCCTGTGGCCCCATCTGCCAACTTTGACTGCACAGTTCCAAACATGGAGAGTGACTGACCAAACTGCTGCCTTTGCTTAGCGTGCTCTGTCATTTCGTGCAGCAACCTGACACACTTGCCTAACCCTCTGGCGGCCACTTTTGCCAGCCTCGCTTTGCCCAAAGTACTGCAGAGCAGTTGAAAGCCTTGATTCTCTTCACCTAATAACGCATCGTTAGCGAGCTCTATTTGATCAAAAATCAGTTCTCTGTGACTGGTGCCATCAAAACCTATCATGTTAAAGCGCTGCCCTAGTGAGAACCCTGCTGCCTGCTTATCAACCAGAAAGAGTGATATTCCCTTCACTCCACGCTCAGGTGCCGTTTTCGCAGCAACAATAAAGTAGTCGGCATAGTCGGCATCACTGATATACAGTTTGCTTCCTTTCAAAAGCCATCCACTGTCGGTTCTGACCGCTTGCGTTTTCATCGCTGCCACATCGGAGCCTGCATCTGGTTCAGATACGGCTAAAGCCGCCCAACGTTTCCCCGCCACCGACGGTTGCAGATACTGCTCCCGTTGACACGCGCTCGCCAAGGTCAAGCAATCATAAACGTTGCCAGTAGCACGACGGACCAAAATATCTTTGGTCACACCTAATTGCTCTTGTACCAGTACATTTTCAAACAGACTCAGTCCTCTGCCACCCAGCCCGGTGGCAATATTCGTGGCAAAAAAACCAGCCTCTATACCTTTTTGAGTGAGCCGTTTCGCATCATCGTCGGTCAGAGTGGCAAACTTAGTGATCTTGGATTCAAAGGGCAGCAATTGCTCATGAGCGAACAGACGCGCACGTTCCACCAAAACTGTCTGGCTTTCTGTCAAAATTGTCATCAATCGGTTCCTTCCTTTAAATACACGGTTTACCCCTAATTCCTGAATGTTGACAGGTCTTCACAGACTTGGCGAAATGCATGAATAAACCGCATAGCATCGCTTTCGCTCAGGTTGAGCGGAGGCTGAATACGCATAACACGGTTACTGTTTGCCGTCATGAACGTCAGAATCTGATGCTCTTTTGCCAGCTTTGTCACAACACGCAGCACAAACATATCCTCGAGACTTTTCTCAATATCCTCAACAGCCGAATCAATGTGTTGTTTGGCTTTGTCTGAAATCTGATGGTAAGTCCCGGCGGCATCCCACATAAAGCGATGTGCCAACTCCTCAACTGTGGCGGCTATACTGCCGGAAAAAGAGTGCTCAAACTCAATACCCAGCATGAGTCCTTTTCCTCTTACCGCTTTGATGAAGGGATATTCACTGGCTATATCGTCAAGCGCTTGTTTGAGCATCACACCTGTTGTGCTTGCTCTGATTGTAAGCTGCTCTTTTTCAATAATGTCCAGTGTTGCAATAGCCGCAGTCGCGGCCAGATTGCCACCACCAAAAGTGGAGGTATGAAGTGCAAAACGATCGGTGCTGCCGTAGGCGGCATCCCAGACACGGGAAGCGGACAGTGTCGCGCCAATCGGCACCATGCCACCGGACAACGATTTAGACAGAACTAAGATATCAGGACAGACGTTATCCCACTCGCAGCAAAACATTTTACCGGTGCGCCCCAGTCCGGTCTGAATCTCATCCAGTATCAGTAAACAACCATAATCATCACACAGCTTGCGTACTGCTTCGAGATAACCGCCAGGGGGTAAAATGACCCCTCCCTCTCCCTGAATTGGCTCCAGGATAAAAGCTGCGATACCGCCTTTTGCCAGTGCCACTTCCAGTGCCGCTATATCGCCAAATGGCACTGAATGGCATTGTGTAAGCAAAGGCTCGAATGGTTTTCTGTGTTTTTCTCGCCCTGTCACAGACAACGCACCCAGCGTTTTACCATGGTAACCATTTTCACAGTACAGCATCTGCGATTTATCCGATGCCGCCAAGGCCAGCTTTATCGCTGCTTCAACCGCTTCAGTACCGGAATTACTCAAAAAGACTCGGGACAAATCACCCGGCGCCAAAGCAGCCAGCTGTTCTGCCAGCAAAGAGGCCTGATACGGCATAGACACGTACTGAATAAAGGTTGGTTGCTGAGACACCAGGTAATTGGTCATTGCCTCGGTAATGGAAGGATGGTTATGGCCGACATTGACACAGCCGTAACCGGACACAAAGTCCAGATATTCAGCGCCTGACGTATCAGTCAGGATCGCTCCCTGGCCTTTAACAAACACCCGCTCTAAATGATGATGTTCATAAAATCGGGCCATTTCCGGATTAATATACTGCGCAAAACGCGATCTCGTCTGGTTTAATGTCAGCTCACTCCGTTCAGCCAAAACGCCGACATTTATGTTACGCGAATGATGAAACTGCCTGACTGCCGACCAGTGCTGCTTGGTCACTTTGCGCCCAAGGCTGGCAATCGGCGTCGGAAAAAAGCCATGACGCTGAGCAATTTCACCGATTTCGAGTACGCGCTTACTGTCTAGCTCCCTACCGATAGAAAAGGCTTCAGCCCGACCTTCCAATGCCAGTATCAGGGTTTCAGCCAAACAGCCGTTCATAAACATTTTGGGGTCAAATTCAGGCTGAACGCCCCCAAATGAAACCTCTTCACTGGCAGAAATCAGCCCGCCGTCAATCAACAGCAAGTCGCTCCTGGGCGATGCCTGTTCCATCACATCACGCGGTAAAGCAACATCCACCACAACTGAGCCTGGCAGCAGCCGGGCAGGATCAATCACGCCACCTGACGAAGTAGCTGCAACATAAAAAAGCATATTCTGATAACAGGACGACAAATCATTGGTCAGGATGACTTGTCGGTGGTACTGCTCCGGCAGGTAAGCAAGCAAATGTGCCGGTGAAGATTCCCGGTGACGGTGGACCAAACGCAGTCGCACTCCATGTGGCAACAGCAAGCGTGCAATCACTAATGCAATGGAACCCGGATATCCGACAATAGCGACCTCAGCACCATCTTCACTGACCTCCAACTCTGCCAATGCATCCAATACATTTTTATAAGCGACATACGCTGTCAGAGAATTACCTGTTGTAACCGGTAGCTTTGCCCGTTTCGCTGTCTGCATGCCACGCTGCCCGACTATGCCGGTAAAGCCGCCCAGTCCGACCAACTCTGCGCCTTCCTGCTGTAACTGATGGATCCCTTCAACGACTCTGTCAGTCATCACCTGAGGCTGACTCAGCATTTCTTCAGCAGTAAGTGGCATGTAGTGAACAATACCGCTGCATTGCGCCCCCGTAGCACTAACCACCCGCTCAAATCGTGTAAAGGGAACCACATTTTCTTTCTGCCAGTTTTCAGGCGAAAAACCATAAGCCTGCTCCCGGCTCATCCGGCCAAACATATCCATCAGTTTCGCATGCCGTTTGAGCGGCACGGACGTTGGGTGGGCAATAAAACCAAATTTCACTATCAAATCCTTATGCTACGTTTATTCGATGCCATGCCGCTTCCGACAACAGGCTTAATCCATCACCGTCTGAGTTATGAGCGAGTACCACATCAATGAAATGCAGGCCGTGCTGCTTGGTTAACCGAGCCTGACATTGCTCTGGATCAAAACGCTCCCACCGCTCACGAACAATCGGAGGGCAGTCCAGAGAATACCGCCCCTCCAAACGGCCGCTCTGCGATACATCATGCGTCTGTAACAAAGAAACCTGTCTGGTATTACTGCTCGCACTGCGATTATCAAGATAGGAACGAATCATAGACAGCACCCCGTTACACAAATAGAAAACGGTAATACTGATTTGATCCCGATGAGGGTTTTGCGCAAGTGCAGCCTGTGTCTGGCGTTCTATGTCCGGCACTAATGCTCGTGCCCCGTCTCCGATAAACGCCAGAATGGGAAGTTTGGACGTTCGCGCCAGGTAAGGCAGAGCCATCAATGCATCCCCCATGAGCGCCCTGCCATACCAACCTGAAAACCCTTTATCTGTCTTCGGCAAATTACGAATCGCACTCATTCCGCAGCGACCAACATCGTACACCCCCAAGTATCGATATCCGTCCTGAACAATCTTCTGATGTAACAAGGAACCCAGGGAGGCAAAGAAAAAGTTTGGAGACATAGGAAGCTGCGACAGCCAATCCGATGGCATGGTTTCAGGTTCTGCCTGCACCCTGTCTAACTCAGACTGCCGGAAATCCAGCACCTCTGAATCAACATCCAGTCTGGTATAAACTGACTCTAAGAATGGCAGCAATGCACTGACAACACCTAGATCGGTAAAGGGCGAAATATGCTCTTGTTTCCTGTTCACCTGAACAATGTGACACTTGTTTTTCAATTTACCGGGTGAAAGAGGAGAAGCCGCTTGATCAACTTTACTCTTCAGAAAGAAGAGGCTTTGGGAGGCCGGGTCAGCTAATTGTTGTTCCTGATGCAGATAACGGAAGACTTTACGGTTAAAGCCGTACACAGAGAATGTTCCTACATAATTATCTACAGGCTGCTGCTGGTAGTAATCACACACTGAACCGGGAGACACCATTGAATCGGCTAAAGCAATACCGGCCTTACGGGCAATCCGGTAGACCAAATCACGCTCATGATCGGTCAAATGACTGCATTGCCAGAGAATACGTCGCTTAGAATGATTCAACAGATTCATGACTTCTGCCAGCCGGTCCGGTTCAACGTTTGATCTTGCCACAGGCAGCAAACATTGTTCGGGGGCAGGTACTAAGCTCTCTTTCAAAACACACTCCAGCATCTGCTGGGTGGCAATCACGAATACCGGACCGGGTTGCGTCTGCTGAATACGGGCAACCTCAGCCAGTCGCTCCGCCAGCGTCGATTTATCGTTCAGGTAAACACAGGGAATTCCTTTGGCTGCCAGTGTCTCACGCCCATCATAATCGCAGTGCATTGTCCCCTGAAACGGAAACCAACTCGTATCAGGACTGTCGGCACACAATATGATACCTGGCGCATTTGCACGTTTTAGATTGTATAAGGTCCCGCGAAATTCATCGATCATACCTGACGTAATTGCAATGACATAACCACGCTGAGACAACTGCCAGCCACAAAGTGCCGACACAGCCAGACTGTGTTCATTGGGCCCGCTTTCACATAACGTGGCAGAATTTTCGGATAACCGGAACATTGAGTCGATAAACCCAGAGATCATGGAACCTGTGTAATAGTGAAAATCCCAGCGATCCGGAAAGTTCAGTGACATAAAGCGATGGATAAATCGCGCCGTGGTAGAAACGGTTGGGGTGGCTGCCAGGGTTCTTGCCAGCAATTTATTAATATAAGCGCTGTCCAGATGATCCATCAGGGTTTTCAGAATCTGCATTTCCCAGATCAAAGGCGCTTCTTGCTGAATGCTCAAGGCCACCATACCGGGTGAACGCCCTTCAGCCATTGACAGATCCGGTAATGACAGCAGAAATGAATAAGATGAAACTCTGCCAGGGTTACACTCAAGAACCGACCAAAAGTGTTGGCATAGTGTTTGCCCACTTTCAGACGAAAGCAAAATGTCATCCGCAATGATCACATCTATCGGGGAAGAATCCGCCGCCATGAGTGCAGTCCTAGCTTCCTCTGCTGAGCAAAATTCACAGATATGAAAAGAAAACTGATGGTGTTCCTCTGCGTCTCTGAGGTAATGTTTAGCCTGACTCAACAAGTGATTAAATATTTCTTCCTGCGGCAGGTTGACCCCGGAATGCCATTTGGCAAGCTGTCCGTTTTCCGCGGCCATAGCTGAATGTAACTTGTCGATCGCATGCCGTACCCCGTTACGAACTTCGGCAGAGCGGGCTATCACACAAATCCCTATGTTTCGATGCACTTGAACTCTCCTCACTCAGATTAAAATGCACTGGCTTCCACTCTTCCCGATACAATCAGCAAAGCCTGCAATAAAAAGAAATAACCGTAAGGCATTTCTACGCTATCCTGACGGTTCGCAGCAGTGGCATAACAGCAACCAGAAAAGCGAATACCCTCTGTGTTACCGGTGACACAATCACTCGCCAGAACAGAGTCCAACATGGCAACTGCTCTGTCCTTCCATTCGCCAACGCCCCCCATCACCTGGTGCATTTTCAAATAAGCCACCACGCTAATCAGGCTTGCAGAGGCATCTGGCAATAACACACTGTCCTGAGCTGTATTGAACGGAATAGATACACCAAAACGCTGCCACCAGCGCTCGCAGCAATGCTGAGCTTTTTCCTGATAGGTTTCTGGGTCATACAATGCTGCTGTTGCCATTGCTAATACTCCCCAGCTTTGTCCTCTTGGCCATTCCCCACTGATACCTTCCGGATGCCAAGCGTTTCGAAATAAGCTATGGGTATAAAAATCACCTTTGGCTGTCATTAATTGGCTCACCATTAACTTGGTATGCGCCATAGGCATAGACTGCCAGTCAGCATGCCGGCCCATTTCAATCAGCGCCGCGCAGGGATCAATGGTTATTCTGTTATTGCCAGCCTCCCCGCCCCCCATCGCTGTTCCTAAAGGAAAGCCTTCCCAGTGTGCGAATGTTGCCGACAATTGACTCTGACACTCAGTCAACAGGGTTTCGGCCTCGCTATCATTGGTTAGCCGGGCAACCGGGCCAAAGCCATACCAAGCATTCATTGCTCTGAATACTGAGTCGGCATTCAGTCCCTGTGCTATCTGATTCCAGCGGCGACGCCCCCGGTTTTGCAAGGTGTCAGAATCCGTCGCGTACCCGGCCAGCCATAAACAGCCAGACCAAAACCCTGCGATCCAAGAGCCACGGGATGACATCACCCACTCATTACCGGTTTTGCGGAAAAGTGGAAACTGCCCTTCTGATTGCAAATCAGTTGTCAGTATGTGCGCCGCCAGCCCGGAGATAATTTCAGCCCTTGTCATATGAGATACTGCCATCACTGTGTGCACCCTGCTTTTGTTACCGACGCCCGTAAGCGCTTGGCTGCCCATATGCATGAAATGAGACACGCCAGCAAAAGTCCGACCCCTGCATATAAAGAACCTGCCAGCAGGACGACCCCTTGAAACAGCAGAGAGCCCGTTGCAATGCCACCGAAAAACGCCATTGACACTTTTCCTGACGCTACTGGCACTTCACCAAAACCCGGATACTTGATGATCATTGCCATGGCGACTGAGTTCGTCGCCACCAAGGTTCCGCCTATCCCTGCGACACCTGCGTAAATCATCCACAGGTGTTCGGTACCGGCACCAAAAGTAACCACCAGAGCTATAGCCGCTATGGCATACAGCACAATCAGTAAATCAGACTCGTGGCGTAACCTGCTGGCTAGCGGCGTAAGTACAAGGCGGGATAAAATACCCATCAGCCCAAACAATGTGATTAAAAATGCCGCCTGCCGGGCAGACATGCCACTTTGAGAAGCAAAAGCAGGTACCTGAGTAATGAAGGCTGCCAGTGTGATCCCTACGCTTGCCTGCATTTGCATAACATAAAGTAACCAGGCGCGGTTCGCTTCGCCTCTGGCAGGTGGCGGTGCGGCATGGACTTTGGGTTTCCAATTTCGCCCAGCGGCAAGAAATGCCATTAGCAGACACAGAGGAATAACGAAAGCAAACGCGGTACGCCATCCCCACAATGAGGCAGCCAAAGATAAAACGGAGCCGGCAGCCAGTGCCGATAGTTGAACACCGGACTGCTTCACTCCAACCATGAAAGCTTTACGCGCAGGGGGGACCTGAAGTGCAATCGCCTGATTAGTGACAGGGTTCGCCAATGCCTGCGACACACCGCATACCGCAATCGCTATTAACATCCCGAACCAATGTTCAAAGAGCACTAACGCGGCAAAAGACACCCCTGTTAACAAAAACAAAGCAGTGGCTGAGCGTCGCAATCCCCACTTCCTTACCCAGCGACCCGCCTGCGCAGACAATAGCGCGGCCACGCCAAAAGCTGCCAGTGTAAACATGCCTAACAGCTCGGCATTAATATGTTCATCAGCCAGCATCAATGGCGCAAGCGCACCACTGGCATACAAAATGAGCATGGGTAAAGCCATTGCCATTAGCAGCGTAAGCAGTAAGGCATAGTCTGTTTTCGCTTCTATCTGAGGCGCGAATTGAGCCTGAGAGGAATTGGGGGATTCACGCATATTATCTCTCCCTGCTAACCTGGGACGCTTCCGACTGTTCAGGTTGTGGCAAACTAGCTAACCACTTAGTGATAGACGGTTTATCAACTTTACCGGCCGGACTTAGCGGTAACTGACTAAAGTGACTTAAGAATTCTGGCCACTTATGTTTTTCAAGACCTTGCTGGTGTAAATACTGGGTAACGTCATTCAGAGAAAGTGGTGATGTACCCTGCTGTAATGACAGACAAATGCAAACGCGTTGACCCAGGTCATGATCAGGAACAGCGACGCAGGAAGCGCTGACAACATTCGGATGTTGTGTCATCAGTTTTTCTATCTGGGCAGGACTGATATTCACACCACCGCGAATGATCACATCTTTCTTGCGCCCCATCAGATTCAGGTAACCGTCACTGTCTATACAGCCCAGATCGCCGGTATAGACCCAGCCTTGCTGATCCCGATAAGTTTCATCCAGCACTGGCGAGTTAACATACTGCATCGGCGTAATGGGGCCACGCGCTGCAATTTCGCCGATCTCACCCTGTTCCAGCGGCTGATGGTGATCGTCAACAACCCGGATCTCACAGATTGATGGATCCGGCTTACCAACGGTTGCCGCAACCTTTTCCCTGCTATCGGTCAACGCATTAAAGCAATTCACTCCATCTGCCGAACCGTACAGGTTAATGAACTGGCAGCCAAAAGCCTCATAACACCGGTTAATCGTGGCTTCATCGATCAATGCGCCGCCGCTCACTAAGGCGACAAGATCCCTCAAATCGAGCGCAGCCAAACGATCATCGGATGCCAAGCGCTGAAACATAGTCGGCACGCCCAGAACATGAGTCGGCCTGAACATGCGAATCGCGTCAATCGCTGCATCTACGGAGAATTTAGGCAGAATAATGACAGTACCGCCAAGTAAGGCCATCACACACGAACTGGCTGTCGAACCAAAAGCCGACCCCAGAGGCATCAGATAAAGCGGGGCGAATCGTGGCTTCCCGTCCGACAGTAATGCCATAAACCGCCCTCTGCCGCCCAACAGCGCATTGTGCGAATAAGCCACCAGTTTGGGTTCAGATTCAGTACCTGACGACACCAAAAAGCGAACAGGATCATCCGGTGACAGTGCCGGGCATTCAGGCAAAGCGCTAGCATTCAGTAAATCAGCAAAATCGCACCAGCCCTGACGCTGTTCACCTACGGTAATGAGCAAACGCAATGACAACAACAATGGCCGCAGAGTCTCCAGCATTGCGCATACATCTTCACCTTCCGAGTGATGTTCTACGATAATAGCTCTGGCCTGGCATCGCTTGAGTATGGACTCAATATCCAGCTTGCCCCTTCCAGGCGGGATGGGACACACCACCACACCAATCGCGGCCGCGGCCATGTCAATCACCAGTGATCGCCAGCTATTGCCCAATTGGTAAACCAGCACATCTCCCTTCACCATTCCGGCCTGCGCCAATCCATTTGCGACTTTGAGACTGTGCTGATAGATCTCCTCAAATCGATGGCTTCCTTCACTGGAACACACTGCAATAGCATCCGGCTGTCGCCTGACCTGCTGGGTGAAAGCATCAAAAACAGTGATGTCCGGATAAGCACCTTCAGCTTTCCACTGTGTACGTACTTGTGTAGGAACCAGATTGATAATGCCTGCAGAATTCATTGCGGCCTCCATAATGAGCTTAACTGGGTAAACGCCCGGGTTGTCAGGAAAGGTTCGGTTTCATTAGCAGATGAGAGGGACGCTAACTCGATGTAATCGCTATGCATCAAAGAACTGCAGTCGCAGGCATCACCTTGTAATGCCGGTTCGGTCAGCAGAGTGGCTGCACCGAGCAATGAGCTTTCGGCGTATATGCCAGATTGCCCCTTCACTCGACAGTACAACGCCATTACCGCAGCCTGAGCGGCCAGAATACCGCCAAAAACATCCGTAGCCGTAAAAAGCGTCCCTCCCGGAATACCCGAGTGCCGGCTAATCACATCGGCCAGTCCCGAATAGGCCTGAGCCATAAAGTCAGTACCGGGTATCTGGATTGTGCTGTCCATTTGCCCCCAGCCTCCTGCATAGACATACACAAGATCAGGGTTAGCTTTACTCAGTTCAGTCATGTCCAGACGGAGCTCTGCTGCCTTGCCGGGCGCCCAGTTGTGAATGAACATATCGGCATCACCAGATAATGCAGTCACCTGTGCCCGGCCCGCTTCTGACTTGATATCGACTTCAATCACCTGCTTGTTACCGTTCAGTGCCGAAAAGCGGGCCGAACAATCATCGGCAAGCGGAGGCATACCGCGTAACGGGTCTCCTCCTAACGGTTCAATACGCGTCACACTTGCTCCAAGCGCTGCCAGAATGTAACCGGCCAGCGGCCCCTGAATCCGACGGCAGGATTCCACTATGCTGATACCTGATAAAGGAAGCCCTCCGGGCTCAGTACTGAAAGGCAGAGGACAAACAGAATCAGACTGCTGAAACATGAAATGCCATGGCCCCTGAGACAACAGGGCCTCGACATCGTCATCCTCTCTCCGCGCTTGCAAAGAGCGCACTGCCGTAATTGCAACTCCCTCTTTTATTGCTACTTTTTCCAAATCACTAAAATCGTGTTCAGCTAACAGTGATGGCATCGCCGGAGGTAACGGGGCAATAGCCTTGGCATAGCGCTGCATAAACGCATGCCAACCTTGGCTGACATCTTTCGGAGCCGCGCCCAGGGACAGCCAGAATGCCTGCCAACGCTGCGGTGACAAGGATTCCAGCTCAAACAAAACACCGTCTTTAGATGTGAACGGTGGTCGAACAGAGGGATCCGACTGGCCACTGGAAAAACACTCGGGATCAGAGGCTGTTGTAGCCCCGGCCATATATTGTCCTACCGCTAACAGGCCTGCTTGTCGCAAATCAAAAACAGTTTGATCGCAAGTCATCCCACGATGCTTCCCGGTCAGGCCAGCAAATAATTGCTGCACAACCAGAGATGCACCCGCGATGGAAATATAATCGACCCCTAACGTCACCTGACGATCCAGAGAGCGTGAATGAACCGAAGCCAAACCGGTTAATACCTGTAACGCCCCCTCACCACACACCTCACCGTCTACAATCGGCGTTGTAACCATAACAGTGAATGCAATGCCATCCTGCTCACTCAGTGCCAGATGCAATTCATTCGGGGCCGTTTCGTTATTTCGATCCTCGAACCGAATTCCCAGCTTCACCGCCTGAGAATAAAGCGCCTGAATAAAAGGGGAAAATGCGTCACTGGCCTGACTGAAATTACCCGTCAGGTTTAACGATTGAAAATATGCTGATTTCGACATGACTTTTCACTCTGCATTATTGAAGACTGATTAAAAGCCCGGAACATTAACCGCCAGCGACGGCTGGAAGAATAGTAATGGCATCACCAGCCGAGACAGCAGTATTCAGCCCTTCACCAAAACGAATATCCTCATCATTGACATATAAATTAATGAAGCCATGGACTTGCTCATTTTCAACTAAACGAGCTTTAATGCCGGGAAAGTCGACGTCCAGATTTTCGATCACTGTTTTAACGCTGTTACCTGACGATGTGACGGTTTTCTGATCATTTGTCAAAACGCGAAGAATAGTTGGAATATGAATAGTGACAGACATGAGTTTTCCTTATTGAATAATCTTAATGTTTTCTTCAACCGGACGTCCTTCCAGATACCTGAAACTTCGGACTTCCAGATACGAATCAGGGGAGGTCGAAACAATGACATGGTGAGTATGTGGCGTAAGAGAAAAGGCCAAATCTTCACGGCTGGGATAGGCCCGCGAGCCAGAGTGAGAGTGATACAGCACAATAGGCTCACTACCTTCCTCTTCCATCTGACGCCAGACCTGAAGCTGTTGTTTAGAATCAAAGCGGAAATACACTTCAGATTCAGCGATATTGCGCATAGGGATGACCGCCGATGGGATATCGCTGCCTGCCGGACCAACGATTAACCCGCAGGCCTCGAGAGGATGCTCCTGCCGCGCATGTGCAACGATGGCGTCAATTTGAGACTGAGTCAGTACTAACATCCAGATATCCTCAGTAACTTGCCATATTTGGATCAACCTGCTGAATCCAATTCAGAATGCCGCCTTCGAGGTTTTTCAGATCCTCAAAGCCTTGTTCTTGTAATGCCAGCAGCGCTTTACGTGAACGTCCACCCATCTTGCAGTACAGGATCACCGGCAGCTGTCGATCGAGCTGGGATAAGCCTTTACCGCTGATGATGTCTCGTTGGGGAATACTGACAGAACCCGGTATATGGCAAATTTCGCGCTCACCCGGCTCCCGGACGTCAACCAGCTGAAAGGTCGCTTTCTGCTCAAGAATACGCGCTAAATCTAACGGCGCTATTTGCGGAACAGCGACATCAGAAACTGTGTTATTCAAGCCGCACAGCATCTGATAATCACTCAGAGCATGAATGGGCTTACGATTAGGTGCTTTGCGCAATGGCAGGGTGCGATAGGTCATGTCCAACGCATCATAAACCATCAGGCGACCAAGCAGACTGGTACCTGCTCCTGTGATCAGTTTGATGGCTTCCGTTGCCATGACACTACCAATTGCCGCACAAAGCACGCCAAGTACACCTCCCTCAGAACAAGACGGCGCATGTTCAGGTGGCGGTGGTGCAGGATACAGATCGCGATAATTCAGCCCCTGCCCTTCAGGCGCGTCTTCCCAAAAAACCGATGCCTGACCTTCAAACCGAAAAATGGATCCCCACACATAAGGTTTCTTTGCTAATACGCAAGCATCATTCACTAAATAACGGGTTGAAAAATTATCTGTGCCATCCAGAATCAAATCATACTGACTAATAATCAACAGAGCATTTTCCGGTTCCAGTCGCTCATAGTGACAAATCACTTCAATGAATGGGTTAATATTTTCAACCGCATTTCGTGCACTGTCCGCTTTATTCTTACCTACATCAGAAATACCGTGAATAATTTGTCGCTGCAGGTTTGATTCTTCAACATCATCAAAATCAATAATACCCAAGGTTCCAACCCCAGCGGCGGCCAAATAAAGCAACGCAGGAGAACCAAGTCCACCGGCTCCAATCACCAGCACTTTGGCATTCTTTAGCCGACACTGACCGATATATCCAATATCTGGTAACAATAAATGACGACTATATCTCTCTTTTTCTTCTCTCAACAGATTTGGAGCAGGTTCTACTATTGGTAATAGTTTCATATCTAACCCTCTGAAATTTTCCGGCCTTTACTTTTGAAGACCAACTCATTTTCACTTTGTATTAAAGAGAAGAAGGGAAATAAAAAATATCAAACGGCGAGCTTTTTTCTATCAAATGACGAACACCCGCTTATTTGTTCGCAATTTGATATCGGTTTGTTCTGCATTTTATATCGCAAATAGTTACAGCCCCTATAGTGATGCAAGTATTTCGTTGCGGAGAAAAATAATGAAACGGCATCACATCATCGGGCTAGGGGTATTGCCAGTCACCTGTCTCAATGCTCAAGATCAAATCCCCCACACAGCACCTGATGACATTATTGTCGTTGAAGCAAAATACTGGCCAGAATCCGGACAGGATATACCCGCCACGCGCCACTTTATTCCGTCAGAAAGTATTGCCACACCTGCCCAGGAAAATATAGAGCGCCTCAGCCAGTATGCTGCCAATACCATTGTCGAGAATTCTTCCGTCCAGCCCAGGGTTGTCATCCGCGGTCAGTCATCACTGGATACGGGTTTGAGCAGCCCTGTAGGTTATATGATTGACGATGTATCTTTGCCTCTGGGTATCCGGCAAGCCCCGGATTTTCTGGGTATCGACTATATTGACCTCATCAAAGGCGCTCAGGGCAGTTATTACGGCAGAAATTCTGAATCCGGAGTAATCAAAGTACATAGCCTCACTCCCGGTCGCGAGATGTCCGGCTGGGGAGCATACAGCTATCTTCAGTCTAAAGGAGGCGAAAGCAGTGCGCCTGGCCATCAGATTGAAGCTGGTATCCAAGGAGGCTCAGAAACGATTGCAGGAATACTGGCAGTCCGTTCACTAGATGCAGAAAGCCCCTACTATAACCAGTTCAGACAATCCAGTAATGAGAACGAATTAACTCGCCTCCATGTAATGGCAGGAATGACTTACGCACCCAATGCACAAACGGCCATACAAGTGCGCAGCCGGTGGCAAGACAGTGATGATGGCAGAGCCACAATGCGTTATCTGACAGGCCCGCTGGCAACCGAGCGATTCGTCGTAAATCAAAATACGCTCTCAGATGAAAACGAAACCACATCCGTGCATTCACTGCGTATCGACCACGATTTCGGCCCAATGGCGCTAACGGCTATCACCGGCTATACCGATTATTTGCAAGATTTCATTATTGACCCGGACACAGGCCCCGCACCGATAGCCGCCACGACCTCATACCTTCACGACATTTCTGTTTCTCAGGAGATCCGCATTGCCGGCACTCAGGCTTCTGGCTTGCAGTGGGCAGCGGGAACCTACTTATTTCAGCAGGACACACACGTTGATTTCACTATGGGCTTTTCAGGTCTTGCCCGTGATACCTTAATCGAACATAAAGGGATCGCAGGTTTTGGTCATCTGCAAATACCGCTCACGCATGCACTCAGCTTGACTGCAGGTTTGCGGGTAGAGCATTCAGAGCAGGAAGGCGCAATGTCAGGCGTTGGCCCGCAAAATGTAACTCAGACGCTGGACGATACACAGTGGTTACCCAATCTGATCAGCCATTACCGGTTTTCGCCACAACAACTGGCCTATCTCAGCTGGTCCACCGGCTATCTGCCCGGCGGGTTTAATTACAGCTCTGCTCTGTCAGATGACAACTTCACCTATGATGCGGAATACACCAACAGCTTTGAAGCTGGCTATCAGAGTGACTGGCTAGATCACGACCTGCACATAGAAGCTGCCCTCTTCTATAACCAGATCCGAGATAAACAGATGCTCGACATTTTGCCTGGCATGGTTCAGAAAATGACAAATGCCGCTGAAGCGGATATTTATGGTTTAGAAATGCTGGCTGACTGGCAGTTCAACTCGCTCTGGTCCGTCAGAACACAAGTCGGCCTGCAGCATGGTGAAGGCCAGCAAACCAGTAATAATGCTTCAGGGCAGACAACAAACGACCTGCCATACACACCCGATTACACTTGGTCTGTCGGCCTCAGGTATTCGCCGTTACCCACGCTGGATACTGAGCTTGCGGTCAGGGGCAGCGACACCTATTTCTTCGACAGCCAAAACACCCTCAAACAGGATGCTTATGAAGTGGTCGACTTCAGTGCCACCTATCTGTTGAGCCCGGTTACGCTGACCTTTGCTGTCAATAACCTCTTTGATGAGGAAATCTTCAGCCGCGCTGTCAACACACCTGCGGGCGCCATTGTCGAAGACACTCAGCCGCGCACATTTTCAATTACCGCTAACTATCAATGGTGAGCCAGTCATGATGACTTCACTTTGCGGCACCCCAGAGCAGCATGCACTATTTTCATCCCTGTTAGGGCCTGTACGCTGGCAGGTGCTGGAGTTTGCTTTTTCACACCGCTTATTTGACCATTTTGAACAAAGCAATTCTGTTGAAATCGTCGCGCAGCAACGCCACTGGGATCCTGAGCGGCTTGAATTGTTACTGAACGCCTTAGTTGCCATGGAGTTGGTGAGTAAATCTGCTTGCGGTTACAGGTTAAATACGCAATATCGCCCCTATCTGCTCAGTCATTCTGCACAGTACCTTGGCGACACCCTCACTCACCTTGCCCGCGTGAAGTCAATCTCACCTGCCACTATTAATGATTTACTCCAATTACCGCACCAGTCTGCTACAGAACTGAACATGCGAAATACGCAGTTCTGGCAGCAGGCGACTACCGGTTTACAAGCTTTCCAGCGCAGTGTTCGCAACCCGATCCTTCTTCCTGTTTTGAGCACACTGCAAGGCTGGGATACAGGCTTAACAATTCTGGATTTTGGTGCAGGGTCTATCCAGCTCGCTGAAGATATTCTGAACTGTTCTCCACAATGTGAAATCACAATCTTTGATCTGCCACCTTGCTGTGAGCTCCTTCAGCAACAGGTCTTGCCAGAAAGTAAGCTGGCCTCTGCAATCAGATTTCTGCCAGGGGACATGAATGAGGCTAACTTCGGAGTGGGTTATCAACTCATTATCGCCGCCATGTCCCTCTACTTTGCCAACGATCTCAACCAGTGCATTAACCAGCTTTGGCAGGCTCTGGAGCCAGGCGGAACTTTCATCAGCTTTCATGAGTCGCTCAATACGGCGCGCACACAGCCCGCTTTTCACATACTGGGGCGCTTACCTGCCGAACTAGCCAATGGGCCACTTTCACTAGAGGCCGGGCAAGTTGAAGCCGCACTGGAAGCCAATACACCAGCAAACCTGCGATCTCTTCCACTACAAACACCTTTTGGTGAAATGACTTTGATCATTGCAGAAAAATCCATCAACGCATAATTAGAGAGGGTAAACATGTTATTAAATAAAGACTATCTTCGTCAGTCTGTGATTGGAGATCAATGGCCGGTACACACTCCTTTCGGCATCAAACCCCTTGTGTACGCCGATCACACAGCCTCTGGCCGTAGTCTGTCTTTAATTGAGCAATTTATTCAGGATCAAGTGATGCCATTTTATGGCAACACCCATACTGAAACCTCGCTTACTGGCAGGCAGACCACCTTCCTGCGCGAGCAAAGCCGGCGTATTATCCGTAAAGCCTTAAATGCTTCTGAAGAACAGCACGTGATTTTCACAGGGTCTGGTGCCACCAGCGCCATCAATCGCTTTATACACCTGCTGGATTTACCTCGGTATCAAGAACATAAACCTGTTGTGTTTATTGGCGGGTATGAGCATCACTCTAACGATCTTCCCTGGCGTGAAGCGAATGTCAAACTGGTACGCATACCGCTAAATGCAGCAGGCGCTCTCGATCTGGATGCATTACGTGAGCAACTTACCTGTCACCAGTCGTCTCCGCTATTAATCGGTTCATTCTCTGCAGCATCCAATGTCACCGGAATAAAAACCGATGTAAAAGCAGTAACGGCATTACTCAAATCATTCGGTGCTCTGGCTTGCTGGGATTTCGCAGCCGCTGCACCTTATGTGCCCATCGACATGCAAGCTATTCCTATGGATGCTGTTTTTATCTCTCCTCATAAGTTTTTGGGTGGCCCGGGCACCCCGGGATTACTGGTCGTTCGTCGAGGCTGCTTTCAACAACGGCTTCCGGGGCTGAATGGCGGTGGTACGGTTTCTTATGTGAATGCAGACATGCACCATTATGTTGAGGACATTGAACGACGGGAAGAAGGCGGAACACCGGCAATTATTGAATCCATCCGTGCTGGCCTGGTCTTCAAAATCCAGCAACAAATCGGGCTGGACTACATTGAACAGAGAGAAAAAGAATTGGTCGAACAGGCATTTACCTGTTGGGCATCTATCCCGAAGCTGGACATGCTTGGCAGCCAATCATTAGAACGTCTCGCTATCTTTTCCTTTAACATCAAACAGATGCATTATGGAGTCGTTGTAGCCATGCTCAATGACTTATTTGGCATCCAGGCTCGTGGTGGGTGTTCTTGTGCTGGCCCATACGCGCATCACCTCTTGGGCATTTCATCTTCTGAAGCTGAGCAAAACCGGCAGAAACTACAAGCTGGAGACACTCAAAGCCGACCCGGGTGGGTGAGGTTAAACTTACACTATTTGTTTGATCAAAAAACCGTCGACTATATCCTTGAGGCCGTGTCAGTTATCGCGAACCAAGGCCACTTACTCCTGCCCTATTATCATTACCACCAAGATAAAGGTGTCTGGCTTTATCAGCATCATCAGCCTCAGCTGACAGCTTCACTGGATCATTTCGACACTTATTCGGATAACAGCTTCAGCCCACCCGAATCAATGAGCGATGCCATGAGCAATGCTAAGTCACTGTTTGAGCAACTGCGTAATGCCCCCGCCCACCGCCTGCACAGTAATGATGCAACTGTACCTTAGCAGTCCGATTCAACAGACAGTATTTCCGGGTGAGAACGCTCTCACCCCGTGACTATGCCCGCGACACCAAATGATAAGACTGGATAGAGTCAGATTGATATGAATCAAAAGGCACAATAACTAAGTCCGGGCCGTAGTGCGATTTCATCCTGCGTTTGGGCTGTGTTCAAAAACCCGTATATAGTTATTCCAATAAGGGATGGCCGTTGCCGGGAATGGTAAGATGATCAATGTTCAAATTTGCCTTTTTGCATACAACCTGGAGGAAAGCATTGCCAGCTGTATTGAAAGCGTCATGGAAAACTGCGGCAGTTATCAGTATGAACTGTTTGTCATGATAAACGGCTGTACCGATCAGACATATGACATTGTGTCTGGTATCGCTGATACAAACTCCAATCTTCACCCGGTTTTGATTGAGATAGGTGACAAGTCAAACGCCTGGAATACGTTTATCTATCAATATTATGATGGCCATTCAGTCGCCGTTTTTGCCGATGGCGATCTGACATTTGGTAACAACGCCTTTAAACATATTGTTGACTGCCACATCTCACAGCCACACTACAATGCCATTACAGGCTTTCCTTATGATCAGGGAAGAAGCAGTAAGCAGATGCAAAACAGAATGCAGCAGAATCATGACCTGGCTGGTGGTTTATACCTGCTTTCCCCTTTATTTATTTGGGCATTAACAAACAGCCACGTCAAATTGCCCGTCGGATTGATCGGTGACGACAGCATGCTGGGATTTCTCTCAGCAACCAATATTTGCAGCGGTACTGATTTACCCAAACAACGCATTGGTGTGTGCGTCAAAGCCGTGTTCATCTACTCCCACCTCAGCCCGTTACGCTGGCAGGACTACAAGCTTTATTTCAGACGCCGGGTTCGCTACTCGCTGCGTTACTTTCAACAACTCAGTATTGTCAGTGATCTCAAACAGCAGGGTATTTCCGCCATGCCGGCGGCTGCCATTCATGGCACGTCTGCATCCCTGCATCAGGTTCGCTGGCGAAGCAGTAATCTGATTTTTGACCTGATATCAAAATGGATGATCGACAGACAAAAAATGCGATTACACCCGGAGTCAGATAATACCAGCAAGTCTCTCAGCTAGCCGTCGGTTTACCGCGCAATGAACTGCTGGCCAGCGTCTGCACCATCCGCTCACAGTCCATATTCCATATCTATGCTTCTCAGTGATGAACCACTATCACTCTCTTGTCGCATTGCAGCCCCTGACATGCTGTCAGAGTCAGCTCTCCCTGATGGTGCGTAAGATCGATCTGACGGCCATTAAACGGCTGGTGATTGACATACCAGAATACCTCAGACGGTTTTTTGTTACTTTTCAGTGCAATCGAGTCTATTTGTGACAGGTAATAGTGCTGACCATTGTTGACAGACAAAATCCTGATCCCCGCCTCTGGCTGCTTCTGCTCAGATGACGCTTGTTCAGAGAGCCCCTGACTCATCATATGCTGCTGTTGCAGCCATACACTCAGCGCCTCGGGCCATCTATCCGTCACCACAAAGTCACCATCACTTTCCAGAGTAGGCGGCGTCAGACCATTACGGGTATAGGCATATTTCTGATACGCGCAGCTGGCGTCCGCTGATACTGATTTGGCCCGGCCTCCGGGCCAGCAGATCAACTGGCGCTTCACCGTTGCCGGCTGCTGTACCCGACTGGCGTCCTCGGGTAACTGATCAAATACATCAAACATAATCGGTGCTGCCTGAGTTGCGCCGAGATAACCGACAACAGGCGATGAATCCGGGCGGCCGACCCACACCGCCACTGTGTAATCGGCGCTGACACCGACCGACCAGAAATCGCGGTATCCATAGCTTGTGCCTGTTTTCCAGGCAACTTCACGACGCACCCGCGGTACCACCCGGTCCGACGCGCTGATCGCACTCAGGGTGTTAAATACCATCCAGCTGCTTTCAGCACTGAGGAGCGTTTTCTCAGTTTCTGGCGCTCTCTGCTGATCTCTCACCATATTCAGCGTTCTGAACTTCCCCTCTGTGGCCAGAGAACGATACATTTCAGCCAGTGTCAGCAGGTTGGTTCCCGTCCCGCCTAATCCAACCGTCAGGTTGGCCTGATGGTGTTGTAACTGCACCCCCACCTGACGTAAGCCCTGCTCGAAAACAGCAGGCGTCAGCGCATTAAACACCTGAATCAAAGGTACATTCAGCGATTGTTTCAGCGCCTCACTCACACTGATGGCGCCCTGAAACCGCTCATTCAAATTCTGCGGCTTGTAATCAGAAAAACGGGTTGGGATATCACTCAGCAGACTTTCGGTATGAATGACGCCGCGATCTATCGCCATACCATAGATAAAGGGCTTGAGTGTGGAACCTGGAGACCGGACAGCCTGAATCATGTCGACATGGGCAAAGCGGCTATTATCCTGAAAATCCACCGAGCCCTGATACGCGAGCACATTGGCTGTTTGGTTATCCACCACCAATACAGCCGCGGAGGAATGCGCAGGCAACTGGCGCTTCACTTGGGTCAGTAAGCGGGCAACCCGCTGCTGAATAACACCGTCCAGTGTCGTCTCAATAACATGCCTGTCCGGATACTGCTCTCTGAGCATACGACTGAGCAAAGGGGCCAGCGTCGTGTTGTGCGAACGCCTCAGTTCAACCGCTTCCTGTTTTAAATGCCGTGTGGCCTTATCACCCAGCAAACCGCTGCCGTGCAGACGATCCAACACTTTATTTCGCATGGATTGCGCTGTGTCCGGGTATCGGTCAGGCCGGTACAGCGACGGCTTTTGCGGCAAGACCACCAGTAAAGCGGCTTCGTTCTTCGTCAGGTGCCCGGCCGTAGTATTGAAATACCGCCGGGAGGCGGCCTCAACACCGGCGATATTGCCGCCAAAAGGCGCCAGGTTCAGGTAAAAAGTGAGTATCTCGTCTTTACTGTAATACCACTCAAGCTGCAAAGCCCGCCAGAGCTGTTTCAGCTTGCCGGTAATCGATCGTGCATGAGGATCAATCAACCTGGCCACTTGCATGGTCAGCGTGGATCCGCCAGACACAACGTAACCATTGCTGGCCCACTGCCAGGCGGCCCGGACAACGGACACAGGGTTAACACCCGGATGCCAGTAAAACCAGCGATCTTCATAATTGAGCAGGGCCTGAATATAGAAAGGATCAACATCAGCCAGTGTGACGTTGTAACGATGAACTCCCTGCCGATCCCCGAATGAGCGCAGTATCTCGCCATCCCTGCTAACGACGACTGTCGCAGGGCCATCCGGGTACAGAGGAGGCAAAGGCCACAAGCTGTTCAGCACAAATACTGCCAGCCAAAAGAAAACGAGCAACCCTGCCATTTTCACTGGCAGTGTGGCTCGCAGATTGGGCAATAATCGTTTCATCAGAAATGATTACTCTGGATCATCACGGCTATTTTTCCACCGTCATGGTTTGCGGCGTCTGCCAATACGCCAGATGTTTTTCCGGACGATACATTGACTCGATAAAGACAGGCGGTACCGCGAACGTGCCCGGTACTTCGGCACGCAGAATATACCCATAACGGGATTGCTGGCCTTTGCGCATTTCATCGGACAGCACAAAACGATCATTGCGGTATTCCTGATGATCGGCAGTCTTGAGCTCAATACCTGCCGGTAGTACCCGTTCGAGCGGCAAGCCTTGATTCAGGGCCGGGTTTTCCAGCACAAAACCGGCAGGAATCTTATCAACCAGTAAGGCATCATTCACGCGCTCGTTCAATGCGACAGTGAGTACCACAACAACCCGGTCTCCCACTTTCACACGGTTAGACGCCAGAGGTTCGCCCTTCATGGTATAGAGTTTGCGCTCTACCTGTTCGGCATCCAAGGTATTAAAGCGGTTAGCCTCATTGGCAATCCCGCGATTTAACATCTGGTAGCCTTGCGCCAGCACTTTGACATACACAGGTTTGTCATCCAGGTTCTGGATTGTCATGTCACTCGCTAATGGCTGACTGAACATCCCTGTCTGGCTCATCGGATTACCGCTGAAGGACAGATTGAAAATCTGATCGCGGTTTGCCGCGTTGGTCAGGGCAGATGCCTGCACCAGTGCAGCGCGTTCCTGCGTGCTCATCCAAGATGTGTTTGCCAGATCGATCAACTGCTCCAGATACTTTGTTTGCAGCTCTTGTGCCATTTCTTTGAGTGAATTATCACCCGCCATCTCCTGCAACACAGTCACCGATTTTGCGACATCGCGCAGGTTCGACCCGTAATCGCCGAAATACCTGTGCCTGCGGTTGTAATCCCTGATGTCATCGAGCATATCTTCCGCATCATCACTGGCACCTACGTTGGCATAACTGGCCGCCATATGCAGATAACTGAGCTGGGTTGGCAGGGTCGTCAACTTCATGCTGTCGAGATCACTCCACTTCAGCTTGCCCTGCTTGCTCATCAGGTAGGCAGCGTAGGCACGCGCCACTTTGGCTGATTCCATGTCATAGGCCAGATTACTGGTCAGTGATTCATTACGCACATACGCCATCAAGCGATTGGTGGCTTTAGTCAGCATGGAAGCCGGTACCACCCCAGGGAACCGTTTGTCAGCCGCGAGCAGAAAATCGGTCACATAGCCGCTGAGCCAGGGATTTTCCCGCCCACTGCTGTCCCACAATGAGAAACCGCCACTATTTTTCTGCATGGTTTTCAGCCGCAGCACGGCTTTTTCGATCAGCTGTTTGTCTGTCGATGGCGTATCGTCTCCGTCATCATCACTGTAATGACGAGTCTGATGGGCCTGGGCTTTGAAACGCTGCAGTTCTGGCTCATCCAGCAGAAATGGCCAGGCTTTACTGGTTGTCTGTTCGGCACAACCGTACGGATACCGGAACAGTCCTCGCGCATGCTCCTCGGTATTGAGCACAGGTGTCCGGCTGAAATAAGCGTGTCCCATGCTGCCACGCACCACATCCAGGCCAGACCAAAGCTGCTCGCTGACATTGTATGTCTCTTTCGAATCCAGCAGCACCGACTGCGACTGCGTCACCCAGGGCATGACCGGGCGAACCGGGATCCCCCACGAGCGTTCAATCGATATCTCCTGGTTGTTCACACTCAGCGTCAGCGAAGCACGGTCAGTGATAGTGGTATCTGACACACCAAAACGATAACTCTGGCTCCAGTGTTCACCATCTTTCAGCACCAGTTCAGTCGCTGGCTGCTGGTTGAAGTTAAGTGTTTCGGATCCCGCAATCGCCACCGCCAGAGTCTGAGTGTGACCACTCACATTGTGAAGATCGACAGTGACACTTGATTGGTCGCCAGGCACCAGAAAGCGCGGCACACTCAGTTCAGCCACCACAGGGGCGCTGATGGGTTTATCCAGCACCGCTTGCCCGACTTGCGAACCGTTAAAGACGGTCGCCACAATCTGAGCTTCACCGTTGTAGTCCGGGATGGCCATGTCAACCACAGCTTTGCCGTCCACCAGTTTGATCGGTCTGGTCATCAGAATGATGGACTTACTTTCAACCAGGCCGTCATTTTTGTTATCGGTGTCTTCGTTGGCATCACTGCCAAACCGCGACTGAGCAAACGGATCAGGCCGCTGATCGTACAAGCGCGAATACATATCGATGACATCCGCACTGTATCGGCGCTGGCCAAAGAAATAATCATGCGGATTAACCGGCTTGAACCGACTCAGATTGATGATCCCTTTATCAACCATAGACAGGGTGATCCAGGTATCACCGCCCTGCCGGGCATCAATGTTATCGACAGTCACCGGGACAGAAAGCGTTTCTGAGGGTTTGATCAAGTCCGGCAGATCCAGCGCAACATTCAGTTTTCTGTTACTGCGATCCAATTTAAGCGGTTTGATACCAAAGTAGCGCTTGGGTGTCTGTCCGTCTATTCCAATCAGTGTGGTGGTCAGGAACACATCGTGGCGGGCCAGTGATGCCGGAACCGGTACAGTTACATCAATCTTACCGGCCTGTACAGGATAGCTTTCCGACCAGACAAGCTGATCCGCTTCCAGTGTCACCAGCAGGCTTCCGGACAGAGGCGCAGTCACTGTGACTGTGGCTTGCTCACCGGCGACATACGCCGGTTTATCCGTTTGAATCACCAAATGATCCGGTTTGGCTTTCAGCTGTTCATTACCCTGATACCAACCGGCATAAAAGCTGTAGCTGGACGACACACCGGTCGACACATCAGTCACCGTCAGCAGATAGTCGCCCCACTTGGTGGAAAACGCCAAGCTTTCCGGCTGCTGGCCGACTTTGATTTTCTGGCTTGATAAACGCTTCCAGCGTTCCTGTTTTTTACGTTCCCAGCCAATGCCTTCTTCGTAAACCCAGTAATACGGCCCCTGATCATAATCCATGGTGACTTCCAATTCACCGCTGGTGAGAGACTGTCCATCAGCACTGAGCAGTGCAAGCTTGAACAAGGCATCGGTATTGTATGGTACAGAGACAAATTCAGGTTTAATGCCGGGAACCGGCTGATTTTTCCATGTCACGTAATTGAGCTTACGCTGTACCGCTGCACCGCCCGACTCCAGCAAACTGAAATTTGCCACGGTTTTTACCGGACTTTTTATCTGTTCCGGATCAGGCGTAGGGAGATTGACAGTTAACCGTCCTTCTTCCGACAGGGCGACTTCTTTCAGCTCCTGATAATTGGAATCCAGCGTGAAAGGCACGCCGACAGCATAATCTTCAAACTTGCCCGGAATATGAGTGACGGGGGCATAAGTCACCGCTGATTTCACTTTATTGCCCGCCGCCGGGCTGCCAAAAAGATAGCGGCCATTCAGTTCGACCTTATTCGTCTGGCCCGCGAACACAAATGGCGCGGCGTTTTGAAATGTCAGATCCATACGCTCAGGTACAAATTCTTCGAGCTGAAATGACAATTCGCTTATCGGGTCTGGCGCGGTCGGATCTAAACGGACTTCGATACGGTATCGCCCGGTTTTCCAATTCGCCTCGGTCTCAAGCTGACGAAAATAATAACCCTCGGCCTGAGGCTGTAACTGCTCCTTCAAGATTTCCTCATTCCATGGATTCACCACAGACAAGGAGACAGGTCGCTGAGATAAGGTCCTGCCGTCTTTATCGCGCAGAAGAATGTTTACCGGTAAGGCCTCACCGGGTTTCACCAAATCACGGTTACTGTAGATATAGGCTTCTGTCGCCTGATATTTTCGACCGCCAACGGCACTGTCCGACAAATCCAGCGGCGCTTCACGCATAGGCAGAATCGCCATTTCTTCTTTAGCGACACCGCTATCATTGCGGCTTGTCATCCGGGCGATAACAATATCTTTACGCTGAGTCCGGATATCAAAACGGGCAACCCCGTGCAGGTCAACAGGCTGACTGTCGAGTAAGGCGTTATCGCGGTAAATCTCTACCACACCTTGTGTCAACGCGTCGCCCGTCGAGAGCCTCGCCAGACTGAATACAGCCTGGCGGGTATTGATTCTGGCCTGAATACCAACATCGGTAAGCAGCATATGCTTGGCTTTCACGCGGTAAAACGTACCAGGCGCTTTAATCACCACTATGTACCAGCCCGCATCCAGGAAATGCGGAATCGGCAGTCGGGCTGAGGTCTGGACGTCTTTCTCGCTGGGCGGCAGTGTATAGCGGTCTGAAAACACGCTTTTATAAGCATGCTTGATATTGTCCAGGTCATAGCTGGATAATTGGTCCTGAAGATAATGCCTGTTCAGCAGTTGCCCCGGCTCAGTCACCTGTAATATCTCGACATCGACATGGTCAAGATTGATAAAGTTAACAGGGATCGATTGCTGGTTAGACTGCGGAACCAGTGGTCCGCTGCCGACAAATAAAACTTCCGGTGTTTGCTGTGATTTTTCTTGATCCGCTTCCGCATAACTGAATAACGAAAACAGCGACAGACACAACAACAGCAAACATTGCCGCCATTGCGCCAAATTAATTGATATAACCATAAAGTATTATTCTGCCCTTACCAACTAGAGTCGTAAAATATTGCTTTTATGTTCACTATGCGCATTATTCTATCCCGACCTGAATATAAAATGCTGCGATTAAGAATAAAAACGACCACTGGCCCGCAAATACAAAGCAGGCCATTAGAAATCAGTTATGAAGATCGAAAAAAACGCTGGCACTGAGACCAACGTCTTTCGCTGTTTATGAACATGACCGCCATTTCAGCCCGGCCTGATGCACCATGTCATCAAGATCATTCAAAACAACCGTCGCGTGAGGGTGAATGTCATGGAAAAGCACTATCCCCTTTCGCCATAACAACATCAATGTCATGACACGATCAGCAACCTGCCGTGATGACAGACGGGCATTCCAGTCCTGGCTATCAATAGTCCACAGATAAACAGGTTTGCCCTGACGTTGTAACCACTGTGAAAGCGCCAGGCTTCGCATACCATAAGGCGGGCGGAAAGCGGTGTCTGAAGGCAGGGAAGCAAATTGCGCCATTACCTGATCCGTGCTGGTAATGGAGTCTTTCGATTTATCCAGCGCCTTATGCGCATGATGTCGCCATCCGTGGGACCCAAGGCACTGAGACTGATACCAGTTCTTATGTTCAGCCGGAACCAGCTTACTACCCAGCACAAAAAAGTACGCCTGGATGCCTCTGTAATTCAGCTGATTAATCAGTGTCTGGGTACGAGTGGGATGCGGGCCGTCATCGTAGGTCAGCAGAAACTCGCCGTCGTCAAAACGTTCACCCGTTACCTCAGTGTCGTTAAAAGTCAGAATCTCACTGCTTATCCGGGGAAACAGCGTCGCTAAACGTACCTGCTCAAACAAATAATAGTGGTAAAACTGCTCACTGGATTCACGCCATTTACTGTCAAAAGCAGGCAGGCGTTCGCGCGCGATCCTGACCAGATCGTCCCACTGCTTCACAGACTGATTGTGAGAAGCAAAACGATACCCTTCCAGCATTCGCTGCTGCGTTTTGCTACGCCATGTCACAACAGAGTCAACACTCACCTGCTTCACACCGGTAAAACGAGAGATGTCCTCTGCGCTTGCCAGCGGTACTTTCGCCATCACATGGACAAACTGCAGTATCTCTGCGGCAGAAGCACGGTCAAAGGCCGCTTGTGAGTGAATCACTTCAGGCCATAAGTTTCTGTCTGTTGTGGCAACTTTATTTGGCCCGGCGGCCTGCGCCCAGCAAGCGCACAAACTAAGAGCTAGGACAAAATGTGTCAATCTCATAACGTCATCCAAAATAAGAAAAACGCCCGTCACAGCAGGCGTTTTCAGGCAAGACAATTATTGAATGTGTAGTTTCTCTTTCATCCGATCAATACCGCTCTGGTATGCAGAATGCTCACGAAGCCGTGATGCCGATTCGAAATTATCCAAAGCACTTTGCCACTCAGAAGAGGCTTCATAGATGCGGCCGATATTGTAGTAAGACCCAGCTTTAATGCGATCGGCGCGGTTACCGGATGCCAGCTCAATGGCTTTACGGTTGGCCCATAATGCTTCAGCACGTCTGTCTAATTTAGGATAGGTCACACCCAGATTACTGTATGCCTGGCTGAAATCCGGATTGAGGTTGATGGCATCCTGGAAGTAATACATGGCAGCCAGATAATCTTTATCCTGGTAGGCTTTTTCGCCAGCCGTATTCAGCCGCTTTGCCTGAGCGATCATGGCCGCTGTCACCAGACTGTGCGATTCAAAGGAGTCAGCAGCCAGTACGCCAGCCAGATGACTGTTGATGTCTTTATTTTTAACTAAAGACAGGTACTGATTGATGTCGTGAAAAGCGCCCTCACCATCAATGCCGAACACTACCCAGCTATTGGCACGGACATCATTACGTACTTTATAACTTCTGATATGCGTTTTACCGATATAAACATCAACACGCGCGTTACTGGCAGCTAAAGCCGTCGAATCATCACGGCCACCATTTGAGAAGTCGCGCACCATATAGACATATCGCTCGCCCTGTTTCTTTTTCACCACAGTGATGGTTTCAGGACCGTAAGATGAGGTGTCATCAACATCCAGATGAGTCTGATCACCTTGCTTTTGCGAGAAATACACATGGTTGCCCGGAAAGACCAGATGAGAATCCAGATCCGATGGCGAACTACCCCAGGTCAGCACAACACGCAAGCCATCCAGATTTGGCATCTCTGGAGATAACGCATAGGTAAAGCCTTCACAGGGGCATTTTACAACCAGCGTCGAATAACCTTCTTTTTCAATCAGCATGGTCGTATTCAGGTCATCAACCAGCTGAGCAGTATCCGCTTTGCCCTGCGCGTTGGTTTTCACTCTGACAGAGTTTTGACCGGTTCGCTGCCAGGTCACGTCGGCGTCCTGGATTGACTGGCCTTTCACGACGGCGCTGAGTACCTGTACTTCCCCAGCAGTCGCCACTGAGGAGATGAAGCCGATACAAGCTGTAAAACATGACACCTTTAGCCAAGAACGTTGAAACATCATTATTATTACCTTCCGTTGATTTCAACCATAAAGGCGACATTTCGTTGATGATATTTAAGGGATTACTTGATAAATCAGCAGGCAGCTTTGGTTTATTAAAAACATGATGGCAGATAAAATCTTGGTCACGTTCCTAAATTGAAAACAAGTACTAGGATTGCAAAGTCAAAAGCAACAACCTCATTTTTTGAAACTTCTGATATGATCAGCTAATTCGGCCTGTTTCACTCGTGTCAAAAAATTCTTACATTCTAAGTAGTTTTCTTCCCTTTTCTCACCGGTCGATATTATGTAATGAACAACTGAAATTTCTTTTAACATAAATGAATAATAATTTCCTTCATCAAGGTACACTGAAAATTCATCGTAACGATTCACTTTAACGTCGGGAGACGACAATCGTTTTTCAGCAACTATGTCTCCATTGTGTTTGATCGTTAAATTATCGCCTGTGATAAATAAGTCAACAACCCCACCATAACCATCATCGTCACTTTCATCATCTGGACCATACGAATAAACCTCTCCGCTCTCGTGAATGTCATCACAGTGGAATTGAAATGAATATTCATTTTCATTGAACTGCATACTTGCACTTAGATTAGCGACTAATGCAGACAGAATAACCAGTTTAATCGCTAATCTCCCTTACGGAATAACTTGAAATCATCATATAAAACCATATACAAAATATTTATTGGATAACAGGCACTGGTAAACACCACGATTGTTATTACAGCAATAAATTGTACCCTCTTAACGATTAACTTGAATATTATCAATTATCTAAGATCTGTTCTTTGTCACAGCTACTTATAGCTAAATTTATTAATTCATCTTTCTGGTAAATCTTTTCTGGACTATAATCTGATACCAATAAAGACCATTCATTAATCTCGTTCAACTTATCCAATCTATCATTAATCACATAGATTAAATATTCTTCTTTATTATCATTCACAAACCTTGTTGTCCATGTATTTCCACTGATTCCTATAGAATATGGCGACACTTTAGAAGTGCTGTATTCTAACCTTCCTTGCCAGTCAGATAACTGGAAGAAGCCATTGAGCACTGACTTTTTACTTAAATTACGGCTGAAATCATAGCCTTTAGCAAGCAAGTGATTCATCAAATCATTGCCATCAAAATCTGGAAAAGGTATGCCATCCTTTTTGATGAGATCGCCATTGTGGCAATTAAAGACCCAATCACCACTATCGACATATTTATCGCCGGATACTGTCATACCTAACCCTAAATCAGCAACATAGTCATGTTCGTGTAAGAAAAATAAAACACCAACTACCACTATGAAAATAAAAACGACAGAGCACTTATTTTTAATGAATCTCATAAACATAAACACTAACCTTCATTCACTTTCGTTCTTGAATTCTCAACACATATGCTTTGTTGAGAATTCGAAGTAAAAAATAAGCATGCAGACACTTAGGATTTCCTCAAGCAATACATTAAATTCTTCACTGCTCAGTTCAGGCAACGCTGTTCAAGCGCTTCAAAAAATTCCCGACTTAAACTTTGCCGGGTCATTTCGGAAGTGCCTGCATTTCGCTCGTAATCAAAAATCACGTGTTCGATCCTGCCATTTTTCGTCAGAATCTGAATTTCATACTGAGTATTGCTGATACGGTGCAGACCGCACACCAGTTTTCGCCGCGGGTTCAAGTGTAATCCATTCATTTTCCAGTCCGCTTCCTGAGAAAACAACCGCGCTTTCGGATGATATAAAAACACTTCAGATAACTGATTGGCTCCCAGATTATCGTCAATCACCAAATCAGGATGTCCGTCAAAGTTGATATCCAAAAAGCGGGCACTGTAATCCAGAGACTCAATTTCGTGGGGCACCGGGATGGATTGCATTCGCCCATCAGCAAACTGAACGCTGACCGCATGATCACCAATCTCGACCGACCTCACCAAAGCCACCGGATTTTCCCCGGCTGTGGTTTCAGACCAGACAGAAGCACTGAGCATCAAGCTCAGCACAGTAAGTAAAGACTTCATTTGGTTCATGGTGAACTACCTGCATGTCGCTTCGAAAAGCAATTGTGATTGCAGACTGACCCGAAGCTGGTGCGCCTGCGAATCAATCTGGTACTTGTAATGTCCGCGCTGGAACAATAAGTCGATAGCACCGGGACTGGTCAACGTTTTTGCCATCATGAGTTCCTGCGTGCCCGCTTTAGAAAACCTGTAAATCAACGCCTGATCTTGCTCGCGGAAACAAACACTGGCCACACGCTCACGCCCGATCTCACAGAGATAGACATAACTTTCCCCATCAAGACAACCTGCGTTGGTGACATGCCCAATACGATTCAATAAAGAAAAATTTTGCTCGTCAAAGAGTTGGGCCGGAGAATAGCGGCTGATATCCAGAGGCAAGTTGTACAGCGTGGATAAAAGATTCACATCCACTGAGGAACGAATCCGGTCCAGCTCCACAGCCAGAGGTTGCCAGACCTGCTGTTCAAGCATTCGAATATCTGGCAGGAATGGATGCCGGGTGAAAGACACTTTTGCAGCAATGGCAAGCGGACCGGCCGTATTGATGTAATAGCGGGTTGAATACTTGCCCCGGTCATGCACCACAGTCAGCTGTTGCAGTTCCTCACTGTCACGATACACCGCTTCTGTTTGAACACCGCCACACCAGGTTCCCCATAATTGCGTTTCGAGCACTTGTCCTTGTGAACTGAGTTGTATCGCACAATAGGGTTCGCCATTGTCGCGGCGGTTCTCTGTGTGTATATCAAGGGCTGCCGCCGGTCCTGACAACAACACAATGCCCAGCCAGAAGATACGTAACATCATCCTTCGTCCCCGAATTCACAGGCATCAAACAAGACTGGCAACAGACAACCCTGTGTGCTTTCTATCCCGCAAATCACGGCCATGATTTAAATCCCTGATAGGCCTTTCCGTCGAATTTCAGCGTCTGTTCAAAACTCCAGGCTTTTTCATAAACATCTGAAAAATATTGATCGCTCATCTTATCTTTCACTTTTGTCGTCAGTTTTAAATCACGGTATCCATGGGAGATTTTATTTCCGATATTGATATAGACTTTGGCCTGATGAATCGGGACAGGCTCATCAGTCACCGAAAAATGGCCTTCCTGATTCGTCCAGTAATTCATCGGCAAACTTTTCAGTACAGGCTGTAACTTTTCCTGCTCGCGCACAAAGAGCGTCATATAGCCAGACGCCCCACCCTCTGCATACCGGGAAGCGTAACCAATATCTAACCGAACCCCGACGGCTCTGGTCCCATCGTTCAGGTAATAACGTGCGGTATCCAGCCAGATCTGATCATTATCAATTCGGATCCCTCCTTCATCACCAACTGAACCGGTATAAGCAGAAACCACCTTATGCGTAGTTGTATCAACCAAGACAACGCGCCAGAGATACTGAGATGAGTCATCAAGCGGAAGCATAAAATTGCGCTGAAAATATGACCCCAACATGATGTCTGGCTCTCCCGGTAAGCGCTTACACGCAACCAGGGTGAGAGCACGTATGTTCACTTTTTGAACACACGTAAGTTCTCTCGGGCTGGTTGAGTAATTATTAGACACCTCATGCATTTCACACCTGTGGCAGGCGGTTAAAAATCACTATTTTTGTATATCCCAACATGCTTTTTATATGGTGATTTTACAACTTGTTAACTCATGCTCTCACCCTGTACACGCAACCGAGCTGAAATTATCCTCATTCCATTCAGAATCATTCTGATTGCGGGCATCAGACTTCAATACCGACATCATGGCATTACTGCATAACTGGGTTTGCGCGGCCTGTGCCGAACCCGCCCACACCAAAAGAAAAAGGGGGGCAGACACCATCAATTTCAATCGTTTCATGATTCATTTACCTTCAAAGATTGAATATGCTGGTAGAGCGCAGTCACCCGCTTGATATCCGGCACATACTCGCACTCCAGAAATGCATCCTTCACGGTATCACCTTCTGTAAACACGTGATTCACCAAAAGCGCCTCATCATCGATAAAGCTGAATGTATAATAGTTATATTCTGCAGTTGCTATTTTCAGAAAACCTAAGGGATCCATGGTGACTGATTCGGAAGTCACCTTCTTTTCGACGGCCAATGCATCATTTCTGTAAATCGAGACATCCTCACCGGAGACAATTATTTCCACTTTCCCACTATAACCATCTTCCATCTCATAGACTGGATAGGTCCCGTACTCGTTGGTAATATATTCGCCTCTGTGCAAATCATCACAGCTCAATTCAAACTCAAAAAGATTGTCACTACTGCTGGCTTGAGCGACATGAGAAAACAGCAGCATTGCTGAAAATACCAAACCGCTTCTACTGCCTAATTTCATCAAATTTTTCCTTCTGGTTGACTGACTCATTATTCACACGCATTTATCTCAAATTTCAATGCGACATAGCGATTCCCATACTTTCTCAGCAATAAAGAGCTCGTAGTAAAATAAGTACCCAATTTCGACTTATCCACAAAACAAAAGTGATAGCCTAAATGGTTCTCTTTGGTGAGGGTTAAAGCGTAATACCAGTGTTCACTGTCCATCACGATCATCTTTTCTGAATAAACGGGCTTGGGAATGGTTTCAAAATCTGGAAAACAACTTTCTTCCTCTGTGCGTCTTGGCATCAAAGAACTTCTAAATGTGGTGATATCCAGATTCTCATAAACATCTTTCAGTAATTGCGGATGATTTGGCCGTACTTCTGTCGCTTGATAAGATTGTCCATCAAAACGAAGCGTTTGCTCTGTTTTCTTTACATCAGATTTATAAATGTTCTTTAATGGATAATCAGTCGACTCTTCAACCTTTGTTGTGATTCGAATGTCCCGATAACCATGTGTTTGATCCTTTAGAAAAGAAAGGAAGACATGACTCTGTGTCGTAATCAAAAGATCATCGTTCGTACTACAGTGATCCCCTTCAAGTCGTTGCCAAAGATTCGTGGGAAGATTCAAAAGGACAGGCGTCAGCTCTGAATCTTTTTCTACAAACAATGTAAGAAAATCAGTTATGAGAGAATCAGCACACCGGGGAGCAGTACCGATCATTAACCGGACTCCCAATGCTCGTGCTGTCTCATTTAAGTGATACCTTGCAGTATCCAACTTGATGCTATATGGACTTACTCGAATACCACCATCTTCCTGAACTTCATCACGATAGCTGGATAGGACTTTTCCGGATGATTGATCAATCACCAATACACGCCATAAATATCGATCACTGTGACCGTCTTGCGTCATATTCTTCAGATACGACGCGAGCATTTTATCTTGATTGTGAGGCAATATTTTGCAAGCAATCGCGTCAAACTTTTTATCGGCGAAGCCTTGATGAGACAAGTCAAGTAATAGAATTGACTTCGATGCCTCTGAACAAGGCTGACTGTCGGAAGCATAGAGGTGGTTGGCGAACAATAATGCGCACAACATAAAAATAATATGGGTGGTACTTTTCATCAGTCAGTTTCCATTTCAAGCCATTGCATTCTTCAACATCATGATCGTCACGGTTTCAGACCCATAATTAAAGCTGCAAAGCTGAATAATAAAATCGCTGTCTTTCCATACAATCGATTCGGTTTTCTTTCAGATAGGTGCTCAAGAATTGACAGTTTTTGTCTGCATAGGCTTGCCACAATGCATTCTGATCCGCTGGTGATGCCTGCAGCGTTTTGTTTTTGGATGCATAAAGGGTGTAAGCCAGTTCCGTCTCCTGAGAGGTGATATATGCCAGCTCTAATAATCGTGCTTCAGTGACTTCCGCCAGGCAAAGGTAGATGACTGATTTTGCGGATGGATCCAGCTCGGACACAGCAAAGTCATCACCAAAGTAAGGATGATGATCACACAAGTCTTCTTTGAATTTAACCCAGGCACGCTGAACGCTTTTCAGTTGCGAGAACTCATCTGCAGACAATATCGTTTGAAGTGCCCGATATTTTTCGTTCAATGCCGCATCTTTGGTTTCATATTTTTTGAAGTAATGACGATACAGTTCATTCAAGTCATCGGGATTGACAAGATCATCCGCATGAGCAGAAGAAAAACCGCCAAACACAGCCAAAATCCCAGCAAGAACCCAGCGACATTGATAACCCTTTCGACTCATCTCATTACTCTCTTTACTCATCGACCTCATGGTCTTTATTCACCCAGACATCAAGATCGAATTCGGCTGGTACCAGATAACGATACTGCGACAGTAGTGTTTCGATTTCACGATCATCCGGCACCATCCCGATTGAACTCTGAGTACAAAGAATCATGGGTGTAAATGCCAGCTTAACATGACCAGGGCGACCATATTGATACATGAGCTCTTGGCCACGACCACAAATTGAGATCACCTTCCCATTTGTCGTATGACACACAGAACATTCAATGAAGACTAAAACCACGACTCTGATTAAATATCACTGTAAGCACTGCTGATATCAAAATAATCAAAACCACTTTCCCTGACTTCAATTTTTATACACTCTCCTGTTGGCACAATTCCATTAAGCATTATCATGGTAATTGATTAATCTTAACATTATGTATATGTTCAAATAATTTTTCTGTATTCCCAATCATAGGAGTGTTTGTACACTCAAAAAAGAAATCTTTAAATGTTTCATCATATTGTATTAAATGTTGTATCAAAACCAAATCTGTACGACCTAGATGAAAAGAAAAATATTCATCATCCGTTTTTGATACTTTAATTCTAGATGACCCTATCATTTCAACAGCATTGGAAGTTAATTCATCATTAATCATCAGCCCATTATCTTTATAAATTAATATTTGGTTGTCAGAAATAACTAGTTTTACTTGACCGCTGTACCCATCATCCATTTCATATTCGTGATATGCTCCAATCACCGAATCAACGATCATTTCCCCCCGATGGAGATCATGACAAACCAGTTCATAGCTAAATGCTTCAGTTACAATTCGAGCTTCATTACCCGCTGAAAAAAACGAAATAATAGACAAGATAATATAGAGAGTTTTCTGGTATATTTTATTCTTATTCATCTATATCTCCACTTCCACATCTGACAATATCAATTTCGACTTTTATTTTATTATTGTAACCTGTGATACAAAGAGCATCTTTTTTGATAAAAAACACGTGCACACTGGAATCCTTGTATGTAACCATACATGAATATCAATAAGGATTTTCTGGGGTTATTTCAACTTTCTTTTGTAGAATTGCTTCTAGTAGATTACCCCAATATCCCTGATAGGCTTCAAAATTTGTTTCTTCCAGGCCATTCATACATTCGTAAATACTATATGAATTTTCAAAATTCATCCCCCTAGTGACATTGTTAGTGTTAATTTTATCGTCATAATTATCAAACATGATTTGCCAGTCATGCTGTCTTAGCATGGTCTTTGGGTTATAAAATGAAAAGTCAATAAGCACGTAAGACTTTGAAAATTCTTGAATGCTTGCATTGATCACAATACCCTCTGAAGGCTTCTTAATACTCGTATTTATGAGTACTTTGTCATTACTTTTCAGAATGAAATTATCACCCTCAACTTCGATATGATAATTTCTAATCAGAGATTCATTGATAATTAAATAGTTTTCTGGATATTCTGGGTGATTTTTAGGTGCGACCGTAATACCTAACTCTTGAAAATCATAATTGGTTTGATAAGGAGCAAGTCTAATATATTGACCTTGTTCACTCACAATATCTTGTGTGTAGTCGATTTGGCAGTCAAAGCTGAATAAATTATCTGCATATGTTCTCAATGACCACAGAAGCATCAATAAATATAAAGCTGGTAACCTGACTTTCATTATCTAACGTCCTCAAGACATGATCAGTAACGGATCATCGATAAAAATGACCATCAAACTTCAGTAGCTTATTGCGGTGAATGACTTTCAGTTGCTCATCCAGCACCTCATCTCGTTCATTTTCAATTATTTCTCTACGTTTTACTAGTAAATCGTAGAACCCATTTGTTTTTGTTTCTTGTACTTCAACGGATGAATTTACTATCTGCTTGATGACTCTTTGATCTTCATAGCAAGCATTTCCTTTTAAAATAAACCAATCTTGCATTGGATAATCAATCAACACCCGATTCATATTATTCTGGTTTTGAACAAATAAATTGAAATACTGATTCCTGCCACCTGTAGAACAGGGGGCTGCATACCCAACATTCAATATCACACCAAATGCTTTGACGTTATCATCAAGATAATAGTCATGAGTGTCTAATAAAATTGGATCATCACCGACTGCAATCTCAGTCTCTTCCTCTATGAATCCTGAATACGAAGATTCAATACGCTGCTCATCTTTAATTAACAAAACTCGCCAATGATATAAATCATATTTCTTATCTTTCTCACTGAGCTGTAAATATGAGGCTATTGTATAGGCACTATCGGATGTTTTTTTACAGGAGTACGCTTTTAACTCATCTTTGTGATGCTCCCCATTATTTGAATTAAATGCATCATTTTTCATCAATTTCACAATTGAATCCACACATTTCTGACTCTCATTTGCAAATGATGGTTTACTTGCAACAATAGCGAAAAATATAATAATAAACTTATTCATCAATTATATCCAACCTTCCTGTTAATACTTTATAGGCATCTAAAAAATGCTGTCTTCGTTCAGCTCTACTTGGTGTACGTTTATTGACTATATCTGTAACTCTATCCGTTGACTCAATAGTTCCATCAACTACATTATTGATTTTTTTTAACTCCCAAAATCCTAGTGCAGAGAGAAAACCAACTTTAGTTTCTAGCAAAACCTCCGGATTGTTAACAATGTCAAACTCAAAACCTTTTATTTTATCCTCAAGAACCTTTTGTACATCTTTATAATTAACTAACCATGTTAACTGAATAAAACCTTTCCCTCTATATAACCAACCGGATTCATCCCCTCCTTGTATCAATTCAAAATAACCATTAGGGCAAGCATAAACTCTTTTAGCAATTTCATATTCCTGAGGGAATTGAGAATAGTAATAAGATTTTCTTTTAGTATACTTTCCTTTATCCTGTTCAGATAAAATAGCATACTCATCGCTTGTTATTCTTTTATATCCTAACTGATCTGCTTCAGTTGTGTAAGTTAGAAAATATGCTTTACCTCTTAACCCTTCGACGCTATACCATAAGTCTTCTTCTTTCCCAAGCAGGCTATCACCTACTTCCTCTCTAATCTGCGCAAAAAACTGAGCCGCACGTTCATGCGTATTGATTTCGAATAGTTCAGCATTAGCATTAAATAAAATCCGAACTTCTTCTCGCTTCCCTTCTGGAGCATCGGGGAATAACGCAGCCATTTTTTCTTTAGATATCTGGTATCCATAGCTACCGATAGTAAACGGCCAAAAATGCCAAACCTCTGGCTTTAGTTCTAGTTTTTCAGGGTTGATATCCTGCATCCAACTGGTGTTATCGATGCGCTCTTTTTCATGGATGGCAAAACTGTCGTATGACTGTACGAAGTTTTTACGAAATTCCGACGACATATAACTTTCAGTCGAATCAAAATATCGGCTTAAACTTGCTTCTGTCAACTTTTGGCTCATTGCCAATACTTGATTAAACCAGTGCTCTTCTGCCTTGGAATACCACTCACTCGGGTGCTTGGCGATTACTTTTTCAAGTCTGTTCGTGGCGGCCTGATAGAAGGCAACCAGTTCGTTTTCTGAGATCTGGCCGTCGTTATCTGTGTCGATTGCGCGGCGAATGTCGTTGAAGAAGGTGTTTGCCGGCTCCATTACGCCGGTACTGCTGCTGCCGTCGATAACCTGAAAACCATGTTCTTCTTGTCCACCAGCCAGAGCTTTAAGGAAATATTCAGGCGGGCGATCATTTGAGAACACTTCAAGATGAACGCGGTATTCCTGATCAATATTGCCCTGGGCATTTTTCAGGTACTCGTACTTGCCCAGATAACCCAGGTGTTCGCCGGCTTTAATGTTCATCGGCAGTTCGGGTACCTGGACGGTACCATCAGCGACGATGGGCAAATTATTTTCCGGGCCATTTTGGGTGTGCCATGGTGGCATTTGTTTGGTTAACGGCTCAGCCAAATTGTTCCAAAACTCCTCTGGATTGGTGCCTTCACCGTATTGCTTAATGGCCAGCCAGACCTCTTGATTCAGCTTCTGATCGGCTTCATTCTGAATCTTAACTTTATCCTTATTACCAACATACTGACCGACGCAGACCACCTTGACCTTAAGAAAGTCATATTCGGTATTTCTAATCTTGTCTTTGGTTACTGTTGCTCGTGAAGGATCAATAAGCTTCAGGATTGAATCTTTAGGCAGTAACACTTTCTTGTCAAAATCTGCACTTCCCGGCTCACTCCGAGAGTTCCAGTTCTTTTTCAAGCGGATATAGGATATCTGACTCGCGCTCTCTGCCGCTGTGATCGAATCCTGAATTTCCTTCTGCGATTGCAAATGCATGTAGAGGGAATAGAAAGTATAACTTTCGTCTTCTTTATCCGGGTTCTGGAAGGTATGGCGCAGCAGGCAGAAGTTGTTGCTGTAACTGGAAGTGGTCTCCTGATACTGTGTGGTCGGGTATTCTTCCGCCATGCGATAAGCCACCAGCTCACCGTCGGCCATGGCCTGAACTGGCTGGAAGTGCTGTGCCCAGAATGCAATGCGATTATTGAAGTGAATGCCACCGTGCCAGCCACGGCCTTTGCTGATGATGTAACGGCCACTGGTCTGCCCGTTCAGCAGCACCTTCAGTGCAGACACATCGTTGAACTGGCTACCGTCGACCTGACAGATGGGAAATGCGGTTTTCATGCTCGTGTCACCTTAGTCTGAATACACATCGAGGAACGGAATCAGGCTTTCCTGTCCGGTGTTTGCTGTTGTGAAAACCACAGCAGTCACCTGGCCGACTGTGGAACTGTAACCGGAAACCTGGGTGTTTGTCACAATACTTTCTTCTGCGTTTTCAATTAGCTGCACCAACTTCTCACTTAACGAAGAAAAATATTGTGCCGTAATGTCCGGCAGAAGCCGCTTCAGGGTTTTCAAGCCGTCTTCATAGCGGGCAATCCCTTCTACTATCACGGTGCGGTGCTCGTATTCAGCCTGCAGTTTAATAAAGGCGAGATAATCGGCTATCACACCGACAAAATTGTCGATGTATTGACTGAACGACTGAGCGACAGCGTCCCAGTCCATATTGCGGATGTATTCGATGCTGTTGCCTGTGCCGTGATAGCGCACACCACCCAGCAAAAAGGCCGGCGGCAGAAACTCATCCGGCGTGAACAAGGCATCGAGAATATGCCCCTGCGGATGGCACAGTGGCGCCAGGCTGTGAATCAGCGGTACGTAGTGATCGACTGTGTCTGCGTCGCGTTGAATCCAATCCAGTGCTGACACAAAACATTCGCCAAACACTTTATGCTGATGTTCGGTGGCGAAATACGTGGCGCTGAACTGGCTTTCAAACCGCACCAGTGATTCGAAATCCGGATCAGAGAAGGTTTCCGACAGCAAAACGCCCCAGTCGTTGCGTACGCCACTGCGTTCCTGCCAGAACGGCACGCGATTGCCCGCCACAGCTGAGCAATAGCTGAATAAATCCGGATACGGGTTTTCGACGCTATTTTCCGGCAGGTTATTGTAAGGCTGATACGGATCCTGAGATTCCTGAATATTGAAGAGACACAGGGTTTCTTCCAACCCGCTGACCACGGCCTGTCCGGAAGCATCCAGAGTGCCGCTGCCCAGCTCCGCCCCGCCTTCATCAGTAACCGTAAAAGGCGCATTTACCAACGGAGCACCCGTTGGGTATCGGCAACTCAGGGTGACATCAAACGTTGCGGCTTCGTCTGGCGGTACCTCGACACTGGCTTGGGATACGCCAGACAGGCACATGGTATTGGCTTTGTTCATGGTCATCATGTCAGACAAGCGGGCAACCCCTTCGCCTTCGATTTTGACGGTGGCAGAGGCAGTGACAAAAGCGGCTTCTCCCTGAATGACACCAGAGACTATGCCCTTCTTGTCTCCACCTTCATCGCCGGTACTGGTCGAGAATTTGCTGGGTTTGATCGCGATACTGTTGCCACCGTCCATTGTCACTGTCGTCGTACCCTCCACCAGATCGGCCGATTTGGCTTCATTGGAATAAGGAATCGGCACAACAGGTGGTCCGCACTGTGTCATACAAACATCCGGAATATCGGCGTTTGCTACGCCCTCCGAGCCTTGGTGGACAATACTCAACCCATCTGCACTTACTGTTACCGGCATTACCCGTCCTCATCTCATCAATAATTAGGCCATTTTATCAACAAGATAGGATTGCTTTCTCACTGGAATCTCAGTGAATAAGACGGATATGACTGTCGATTTAACGGTTTACCCCGAAGTGAGAAGCGGATTCCGTTTCTGTCCTGATGATTCACGTTTGCTTTTCTGACCTTGATTATCTGGTCTTATGATCTTTTCTTAGAGCGAAGGCATGCCATGACACAGCAGTATTATCCAGAACAGAACCGACTGGGACAGATTTTAATTCTGCAGTTATGGTAACTAAGTAGCGTGATTTTCTGAACGCATATGCAACAATGATCTAATCTTTTATGTGAGTAACCTCTGTCGGGGAAGGCGAGGCCTATGTTGTTATGCCACCACTCTTTTTTAATCATTGACGATAGTCATATGGCTATCGCACTGACGCGCTCTATGCTGACTAATGCCGGTGTGCCCAACTCACACATTCAGACCGCCACAGACAGCCTGAAAGCGCTTCGGTTACTGCGAACTAACCAGTTCGACGTGGTACTTTGTGATTACAACATGCAGCACCATATTGATGGCGGACTTATTTTTGAGGAAATCAAACATAATCATCTGTTATCACCTAGCAGCGTCTTTATCTGTGTGACCGGCGATAACAGCCAGAAAGTCGTGACCCATTTTCTGGAACTGGAACCCGATGATTATCTGATTAAGCCGTTTCGTTTTTCTGATTTCATTTCGAGAATCGAATACGTACTGGAGCGAAAAACGGTATTGAAGGTATTACTGACTGCTATTGATGAAAAACAGTACGAACAAGCCCTGCATCTCGCCTCGTCACTAACCCAGGACTTCCCCAAGTATAAGGGCTACATCACACGCATACAGGGTGACTGTCTGTTGCGGTTACAACGCCATCAGGAAGCTGAAAACCTGTATTTAAAGGCCTGTACGGAAACACAACATATCTGGCCCATGATAGGGTTTGGTAATGCACTGCAAGGCTTGGGAAAACTCAAGCAGGCACAAGAGATTTTCCATAAAATACTGGCAAAACATCCGTACCACCCCAAAGCCCGCCAGGGGCTGGCTAACTGTCTGATCAGACAAAACGAACTGCCGCAAGCCTTACAACATTTTCTGATGCTTCATAAAATCAATCCGGCTAACCCGATCCGGGAACTTATCATTGCCAACTTATATGCCCACCAGCAGAACCATAATAAAGCCGCAACCGGCTACCAGCGTTTCATCCGCAAAGTCGCAGATACCAGCCAGTACAGTTATGGCGTGGAAGTGAACGCCGCCATCTCGCTGCTATTGGCCAGCATCTATTCCCGTGATGCCAAACACACAACACAACTGATTGATGAAGCCCGTAGTGCGCTTGTTCAGCTAAATCAGAAAGCAGTGAAAGAAGATAAACGGCTCGAAAATCACCCCAGCTTTCTGGTTGGTCTGGCGATACTCGCCTGCATGCGCGGGGAGATTCAAAATTGCTACAGCATCGCAAGTCAAATTGACATGGATAGCGTAGGGACAGATGACTTTTACACCGCGTTGAATCTGGCACGTATGTATGGATTTTGTGGTATGCCGGACATGTATGAAGCGGCAATGGTCAAAGCGCGTAAAATTTGCGGTCAGACAGAAGATGAAGGACTGATGCTCAGTCAGATTGAGCTGCTGAACGGCTTTCAGGATGAAATTTACCAACGGCTGAGATTGGGGGGCGCACTGGTTAAAAAGGCACAGTCATACCGGCAACAAAACCTTGCCAATCAAGCGCTAAAACACGCTTACCGTGCTTTTTTCATCGTACCGTTTCACCATGAGCTGTGTTTTTTAATACTGGAACTCACCGCACTGGCTACCCCTGTCGGGCTACAGCATGATGAGGTCAATGAGATTCTGAAATCCTGCTACTGGCTTTACTGCCATGATAAGCGCCCGACTGAACAACAGAAACGGCGCGCGCTGGATCTGTACCGGTTAGCGGCCATGCGAGTGGCGTAATGCTCATTAGATCAAGGTGCGATCTCCCACATCAGCCACTAGGGATCCAGGTTAAATACATTATTGTCGAACAGCGAAGTGACGATTTCTGTGGCGGTTGAACTGATATCCAGATCCAAGCCGCCCAGGTCCAGGTTTTCCAGCACCACATTGTGCTCCCCACTCACCGTACTTACTGCCAGATTGATGCTGTCGCTGGTATCGATATTGGCATCAATGTTATCGAGCAGACGGGTTAAGTTATCAGCGCCGCCGTCCGGTAAAACATCCGACAAGGTCAGTACATCTTCACCGGGATTCAAATCTGTAAACACATCGGTATTGGCCGGCGTGGTGACAGACGAAGTATTGATTACAAAATTATCGGCACCTTCCCCGCCGGTTAAGATGTCATCACCGGGTCCGGCAATCAGGGTATCGTCACCGGCCAGTCCGTTCAGCGTGCTGCCCGAAGCTTCCGCTGCCAGCTGATCATCTGCTATGGTGGCAAAGCTGATATCAAGCAGCAGAGCGCCATTATTAAATAAAGTTTCCAGTTTTTCTCCGTCGGTTAATCCGGCCGGATCTTCGCCAAGCAAGCTGGCCTGACTGACACCTTCCAGCACTATGCTCTGCACAAGGACACCGCCGTCAATAATATTGAGCAGCGTATTACTGCCACTGTCGGCCAGTTGAATTTGAGCAGTCAGATCATCAAACGAACTGCTGCCGGAAGTATCCACCGCTTCGGTCAGATCCAGGCCGTCGATGCCGGCTTCGAAATCTTTCACCGTGTCCGTGGCTTCATTGCCGGCCGTGCCTAAATCAGCCGCAATCCACCTGAACAGATCACGAACCCCGTCACCGGTGCCACCTTCTTCACCGCCCCAGAGAATGTCATCACCTGCACCACCGACCAGAATATCCTGACCTAAGCCGCCAATCAGAATATCCTGACCTAAGCCGCCAATCAGAATATCATCGCCATCCCCCCCCAGCAGCGTGTCCCCGCCATCCGCACTGATGACCAGATTCGGTGCGCCGCTATCACCGGCCCCGATTTCCCCGCCGGTATTGGCCGGGTCATCCACGCGGACTTCAATCGCGACCGGCGCTGATTCTGCCTGACTGCCGTCTACCTCTTCAGAAACCGCAACCACGGACAGATTGCTGGTCCCTTCCGGCAAATTACTGACCAAGAGATCACTGAGCTGTGCCGCAGTGACCGTCCAACTGCCATCGCCATTGTCTGTCCCGACCACAGCCCCGGTGCTGTCGACTAACTGACCCGTGCCGAGATTGCGAATCTGCACCGTCAGAGTTTCATTCGGATCGCCCGCCACGGCTTCAAGTCCCAGTAACGGTATGACCGCACCGAGCGCACCCCGCATCACTGCGGTCTGCGGGACAGACAGTGTCAGTGTCGGCGGTGTAGCCACCGGCGTCACCGTGACATTCACTGCGGTTGTGGCAGTTTTCGGGCCGTCAGTCCCGACGTTGCCCAGATCATTGACCGTCACTGTGACCGTATCTGCGCCATTGAAATCCGCATTTCCCTGATAATCCACACCTGCTGCCAGAATGGCATTGATCTCATCCAGGCTGCCTTCCAGCGTCACTGCGCCTGTCCCGTTATCGGTCACGATGACCGACGAACCACCGGGGACAGTCACGGTCAGCGTGCCCTGATCTGCGCTCAGGGTGGCGATCATCACGCCGGTTGATCCGGCTTCGCCGAAATCAACATCAGTGACGGATAAACCACTGAGAGTCAGTACAGCCTCTTCCGCCACGGTCTGATCGGGTAATGCTGGCAATTCAGGTGCATCATTGATGGCCTGCACCTGAATGGTCACCATGTCACTGTCTTCCAGCGGGCCGCCAGCGCCCGTGTTGCCCTGATCATTGGTCGTCATCGTCAGTGTGACTTCGCCATTGACGTTCAGATCCGGCGTAAAATTCAAACCACTGCCAAGCAGTGTGTTGATGTCTGTGACAGAGCCTTCCAGCACTAAGGTGTCTGTCCCGTCACCGGTGATCGTCAGCGCGCCCGTATTGCTGCCGTCCGGCACAGCAAGCACGCCGTCGCTGACGCTCAGTGTCACCGTCATGGTTCCCTCGGACGTTTCATCCACGTCCACATCCGTGACCTGCAGTGCCGTGATCAGCAGTGTGTTATCTTCATCCACCACCAGCGGATCCGACGGTACTTCATTCACCGGGGCATCATTGACCGGCTCGATGTCCACCGTGATTGTGGTGAACACGGCCTTGTCGTCGGTGGCCACATCGGTTTGATCCACGGCGCGGATTTCAAGGTTCAGTTCGCCATTCCAGTTCTCTCGGTTGGCATCGCCCGGCACAAAGACCAAACGGTCCAGATCAGCACTATCGACCGTGACCAGCCAGGTGCCGTCGCCATTGTCAGTCACCGTTCCGCTGACACCGTCTGGCAGCGCAATACTGCTGGATTCCGGTACATTCGACACCAGAACCTGCAGCGTTTCCGGCGGATTTTCAGTCACATTTGCCGCCCCGTTCGTATTACTGGGCGCGTCATCGAACGCTTCAATATTCAGGATCAGATCGATGTTCTGATCTTCCATGCCGCTGGCCGTCGGCGTGACATCGGTATCGACCCGATCTGCCACCGGATCGACCTGCAGTGTGAAGGTCGCACTCTGCTCAGAGGGCGTCGACAAACTTTCCTCTTGCGTGAAGACCGTCACCCCAATTTCTGCGGTTCCGCTGAAATCCATCGGCGGTGTGATTGTGACACTGCTCAGATCAAAGCTCGTACTGCCCGGTGGCACAGCAATGGTCCATTCACCGCCGCCATTGTTGGCCGCACCGCTGACCACAAACCCTTCCGGCACGTTGGTCAATTTGACAGAGAGAATTTGCTCGGAACCATCAATGTCGACGACTGAGCCCCCCAAGCCCGACAGACTGATAGCCGTGTCTTCGTCGCCGACCAGCGGCACATCGGTGCCGACAAAATCGACCGAATCATTCACAGCGACCACCTCAAAGGTCACCGTATTACTGAAGGTTGCAGTATCACTTTCTGTCGCCGGTCCGGTGGTCATGTCATAACTCGCGGTATCTGTCACTTCAACCGACAGCGACAACGACACAGTGCCGCTGAAATCCTGCGCGGGCTGGAAGACAATGCTGTCCAGCTGGCTCAGATCCGTAATCGTCAGTGAGCTGACCGGATTCCCATTGCTGTCGAGCAATGTCCCGGTTGCCGGATCGGTGACAGTCACCACAACCTGAGTGATGGTTTCCAGCCCTTCCGCCTGTGTGGTACTGATATCGCCGACAGAGTCCGACACATCCAGAATGATTTGCCCGTCTTCATAGGCCGTGCCAGTCTGGATGACTTCGGCTTCGCCGCTGTCCGACACAGGTTGCAGATCCGCATCCAGCCCCTGCGTTTCCACCACGCTTAATGTGAAGTCCGGCTGATCCACCACAGGTGAAATACGGATGGGAATCTCATCAAGCTGCTGATCGGTATCGCCGCTGACCGTGTCTGTATTCACATACTGGACACTGATCGTAAAGTCCCCGGCAAAATCCTGCGGCAGATTCAGGCTCACGCCGCTTAAATCAATGGTGCCGTCCGGATTCACCGTCGTTTTGATAACATACTGATTGGTCACAAAGTTAAAATCAGTGCCGGAAATCGTCACGCCCGGTGGCAAGCTGCCTGCATCAATCACCAGCGATAATTCATCATCACCCTGATCACCTGCAGTGCTGTTCAGGCTGACGATCTGATTCAGAAAGCTGCCCAGATCGACCTGCGTGTCTTCCGCCCCTGTGACTTCAATCGTCTCGTCAATCTGAATCTCAGCAGCGACCTGATCCTCCGCGCCACGGGTGAAAGTCACCTGCACCGTATCGGTAAATTCCACCAGCGCGCTGACGTCGCCATCATCACTGAGATCCTGCACCCGGCCTGCCACTTCTACCGTGGCTGTCCCGTTAAATCCCGGTGGCGGGATCACGACAATCTGATCCAGATTGCCATCCGGCACATACCAGCTGCCATCTCCGTTGTTAATCGCGCCTTCGGCCACAAAACCTGTCAGCAGATTACCGCCCGCATCGCGGAAGGTCAGAACCACATCGGTCACGACTTCATCACTGCTCGGATCCAGATCCAGGAAACGAATCGAACCCTCCGAGCCGCCGCCCCCAGTCAGATCCAGACGGTCGCCCACCACCAGCGTATCGGTAAAAATGGGATCGCCATTGGTGTCTGTCCCGGTTTGAATGCCAATGACGCCATCCGGCTCGACCACAGCCGTGATATTCAGCGTGACCGTGCCAGCCACTTCTTTGGTTGCCACAGCCGGTGAATCCACATCGTTCTCTTGCACCATCACCAGGGTATTGATTGTGACATCCAGATCCGAATCTTCCGGCGCAATCAGCTGAAGCTGTGCCCCACCCTCCAGTAACGCAAATTCCGCCGCAGTCAGGGTGACAGAGCCGGAAGCATCCACCGTCAGGGCAGTGATAGTTCCGCCATTGTTGATTTGCAGGCTGTAGCCCGGAGCCGTCGGTATATTCTGAAGCGTCAGCCCTGTGGCAAACTCTTTACTGTCGCTGAACGGTGGCTGCCAGTTGATGGTCACCGGTTGATCTTCCAGTCCCTGACTGGTCTGGGTGTAATCCCCGGCATCAATGACCGGCTCGATGTGAATCACAATCTGGCTTTCCTGTTCCAGTTGATCCCCATCGTTTTCTGTCACCACCACTTTGGCGTTCAGCACAATATCTTCGGTGCTGTTCAAAGGCGGCCTGACCGTAATCGTTCCGGCATCCAGCTTCACTTCATATTTCGGGGTGCCTGTGGCCGGGTCAATCCCGGCATAAACAATCGACTGAGGATTCCCATCGGCATCAAAGAACTGTGTGCCTTCCGGGATATTGCTGATCACCAGCGAGAGGGTTTCCGACGTATCCGTTGGCGCTAACACCAGCTCTCCGGAAATCACACTGAAATCAAGCACCGCTTCTTCGTCTTCATTGATCGTAGTTTCCACCCCCGGCAATCCACCGTCCGGCAGCTCGGTCCAACTGGTCCCGCCAATGTCAAAGTCCGGCGCATCAGCGACACCCGTCAGATCCACCTCGATGGTTTTCGCCGGAATCACCCGCTCATCGGTCGCCGTGGTGGTTGTGCCGTCTGCCAGCGTGATCTCAACCTGATCACGGACAACGCCTTCCACGGTGAACGAAAAATCGACATTGCTTTCAGGCACCGGTTGCAACTCAATCTCGCCGATGTCGGTATACGCAAATTCATAGACGCCATTGGCATCCGGGGTGAGTGGTGTGCCGTTTTGCAGCAGTACGGCGCCATCGGGCAGGTCGGAAATCCGGACGAACAGGGTTTCGACACCAAAATCATCGGCGGTGTCATCCAGCTCGGTCAGCGTAATATGATCGCTGAGCGGAATCGGTTCATCTTCCAACCCTTCAACGCGTGTCACTTTGAGCTGTGCATCGTCCGCCACCGGCAGCACATTGATCACCACTTCCTGCACCACAGACTGGGCAGTTTCCGAACCAGCCAGAGGATTGAGTGTTTCGGTACTCTGCGCAATCAGTTCAAGGCGAATATCACCACTGAAGTTTTCAGCAGGGTCGACAGCCACGGTATTGATCTGACTGACAGGCACCAGGAACGAACCGTCGCCCTGATCAATCAGCCCTTCACCGACTATCTGTCCCTCGCCTTCGACAATGCGCACAATGTATACCAGCTCTTCGGAGCCGTCGGTATCTTGCAGCAAGGCGTTGAATGACGGGCCGATATTGATGTTATCGCCATCTTCCTGCCCGTTGCCGTAGTGAACCTGTGCCGCGCCGTCCCAGACAGGCACATCGGCAATGCCCTGCACATCGACGGACAAGGTGCCGGTCAGCTGAGCAGGCGGCGTACCTTGTGTGACGTCAATCTGAGCGGTCACGGTGAAATCCAGCAAGAAGCCCGGCTCGGCGGCCGTCGAATAATCAGGCTCCGGTACAAAGGTCACCCCTTGCAGTTCAAACACACCGTCGCCGTCGGGATCAGTAAACGCGCTGGCAGGAATTTGGACCTGGCCGCCGCTCGGGGTGATCAGCACACCGTTAAAATAAAAATCCCCGTGCGGGTCAGCCGGCAGAACAATAAAAACATCACCTATGGTTTCGCCTCTGTCCTGATCGCCCAGATCGATCGACATGGTGACAGGAATCCCCAGCGCAGGATCGGCCAGACTCTCGTCCGGGTCCGGATTGCGTCCCTGCTCTTCCACGCCCTGCGCAGGATCCACAATGAGCACCGGGTTGTCATCTGTGATAGTCAAATTGATCAGGCTGGTGTCCAGATCGTTATCGCCATCGAGCACTTCGAACGTCAGCGTGCTGGTCAGGGCCGCATCGGCATGATCAATGTCAGGCTCTGACACGAAAAACGCGTCACCTTCCGGGTGGACGAATAACTGACCAATCAACTGGCCGCTTTCAAAAATATCGACCGCGAAAAACCCACTGGCATCCGGCGCCCCGCTCGTTAAATCGGTCCGGTTACCGTCTGCGTCAATAATGGCCGTCACTTGGGCATCATCGGCCCCTTCCTGGCTGACCGCCAGCAGATCCAGCGTGCTGCTTGTCTGGCCTTCCACTAAGGTATCGAAAGTCACATCAGTCGTTACCGGCAGGTCATCATTCACGGTGACCGACAGGGTGATCGCACCGCTGGGATCATCATCCTGATCAACAGCTGTGACGGTGAAATCCAGCTGCAGGCTGGTATCGTCATCCGGTTGCTGGTGATCAAGCGCCCCGGTCAGCGTAAAGCTGTAACTGGCTGTCACCACATCAAAATCCAGAATGAACACTGTGACGCCATTGGCCTGCCCCAGATAAGTGTCTGTCCCGGCGTCATACACCAGAGTCACAGGGTTGCCGCCTGAGGTCAGTCCGGCATTGGCGGCGTTAAAGGCATCGACATCCACGATAAATTCCGCCACTTGATCAGAGCCGGAATCCAGCGTGATCTGGCCGGTAGCAGACTCGCCGTCACCGCCGGGATTGGTGCCCGGATGGACGCCATTGCCGCCATCCAGATCGGCTTCTGTCACGCTCACCGCTTCAATGGCAGTGAGTACAGGATCATCACCGTCTTGAATCGTCACATTGACCGGCACCAGATTATCGAGAAAATCACCATCGCTATCCTGCACCTGAACCGGCAATTGGAATTGAATCTGATCATTTTGCGACACCACCAGGCCTGAGGTGTCTGTCCCGTTATGATCCAAGGGGGCAAGCTGCTCAACCACCAGTGTGATATCAAGCCCTGCACCATCGGCGTTCTGGGTGGCGGCCAGCGTCGCGGTCAGCACGGTTGCACCACCGGCGGTCAGGGTCAGTACCTTGGTCGCATTGTCCCAGTTTGCTGTCACTGGCTGGCCGCCTGCGGTGATTTCAGCCTCCAGTTCGGCAATCAGCTGAGCCAGCGTGGCAGCATCAAGTGTTGTGGTGGCCGGGTCGAGTCTGTCGACACCCGGATTGATCGTTAACTCTGTCTGTCCCGATACCGGATAACCGTCAGCCGGATCGGCCGGGGTGAGATCGCCTTCAGTAAAGACAATGGTATTCACACCGGTAAAGCTGCCGTCGGCGTTGGTGCCATCGGCAATGGTGATTGTTATCGTGCCCGGTGCGCTGACATCGCCATCCCTGTCCTGTGCCAGTACCGTCAGGGACAGATTATTGTTATCCGGCGCATCAAACTGATCGAGCGGCTGGGTCTGGTTCACCACATAGTTGCCGTCTGTGTCTAGGGTGATTGTCAGCACAGTGACTGAGGGATCATCGGTGCGGGTCACTGTGATCGTATCGCCGCTGACCAGATAATCAGTGTCGAAGCCATTGCTGGTCAGGTTGTCCAGCGCAGCCTGCGCCGCATCAAAGAACACAGCAACAATATCGTCACTGCCGGTATCCACCGCTATGCTGCCGTTACCGGTTGCCACTCCGTCATCGCCTTCATTGAGGCTGGCACCGGAATCGCTGCCAAATGCCGGCAGATCACCGTCGATGATCGCAATCCGGGTCACATCCGGGGTTATCAGTAAATCACCGTCACTGTCGGCGATCTGCAAGGGCACATCAATGCGAATGTCGCTGCCATTGGCCAGTACGATGTCGCCGTTGAAATCGACATGCTCTAACGGGCGGAACTGCTCCACACTGGCGGCCACATCCACGTCGCTGCCATTCTGGGTGGCCGTGAATGTCACGGTTAATACAGGATCATTGCCGCCCGTTGTCACCAGGGTAATAGTGACAACGCCATCGACGGATTCATCGACAACTGCGATTAACGCTTCACCGTTTGAGGTCAGAGCGGACAGCTCATTTTGCAGCGTGTCTGCCGCACCGGCTTCCAGCATCAGGGTGCTGGCGACCAGATCATCCGTCACGGCAGCAATTGCAAAGGTGGTGGCGTTATCAACCGGGTAGGCGTCTGCCGGAACCGTGGTGTCCAAATCGCCTTCGGTGATGCTGAGGGTTCGGTTGCCGCCTTCCGGATCCGGGCCGTCGGAAATATTAATGATCAGATTGCCCTGATTACTGCTGTCACCGTCCTGATCAACAGCGATAAGCGGCAGCACCAGCTCGGTGACATCCCCTTCCTCCAGTTGCTCCAGCGGCAGATGCTGCACAACCGTGTATGTGCCATCGGTATTCACAGTGACCGTCAGTACGGGAGTGCCGTCTGTGTCTGTCACCAATTCGATGACATTGCCTGTCACCGTATAACTGGTGTTCACACCGTTTGAGACCAGATCCTCCAGCGATGGCTGATTCTGTGCAAATTCAAGTGTGGCGATCGCATCGCTGCCAATGTCCAGCGGTATGCTGCCGTTGACCGTCTGTTCATCCAGGGTTTCAGTGAAGTTGGTGCCGCTGTCGGTCCCGAGTGAAGGCAGAACGCCATCGGTAATGGTGACCTGGGCATTGACAGGCTGCTGCAGTGAATCACCATCCCCATCCGCAAGCTGTACCGGAATACTGACCACCAAATCCGTGCCATTGACCGATACCAGCCCGGTATTATTACCGGCTTGATGATGATCAAGCGGTAAATGCTGGGTGGTCGCAAAGCTGAGCGTCACATCCTGACCGTTCGCGGCCTGTGCGGCGGTCAGGGTTATCGTCAGGGCAGGCGTACCGTCAGACAGCGCGCCGGTCAGCTCACCCGTTGCGGAGTCATAGCTGAACGTCAGCGCCTGTCCGCCTGATGTCAGCTCTGCTTCCAGTTCATCAATCAACCCCTGCAACTGAGCGGGGTCGATTTCAATCGTAGACGGGTCAAGCCTGTCCTCCCCTGCGATAACATCCGCCGTGGTTGAATTGGTGGCCGGGTAGCCGCTCGGTGACAGGTCGGGCTCGGTCAACGCAAGGGTAATCGTTCCGCCACCGGCAGGATCATCGCCGTCGGTTACAGTGACAGTGATAATGCCGGTATTGGTATCGCCATCCTCATCTGTGATGATGAGGCTCAGCGGCAGATCCAGGCTGTTGCCAGTATCCTGATCCAGAGTGCCGATCAGCAGCGTATCGTAGCTGCCATCTTCTGCAACAGTGACTGTCAGTATGAGATTACCATCGGCATCACTCACTGTGATTTGATTGTCACTGACCGCAAAGCTGACTGACTGGCCATTGCTGCTGATACCGGATAATCCGGGCTGATCGGGCGCAAAATTCAGAGTCGCTATGGCATCTGAGCCGATATCCACACCAATGTTGCCACCGCTGTTCAGCACGCCGTTATCCATGGTTTCATTTACGGTGACGCCTGTATCTTCCAGCAGCGCGGGAATATCGCCATCGCTAATCGTCACCGTCGCGTTAACCGGTGTAATCAGGCTGTCGCCATCGACATCATCGGCCTGGACATTGAAATTTATGGCAATACTGTCGCCGCTGACAGACACGAAACCATCGCTGTTTCCTGCCAGATTATGGTTGAGCGGCAGGTTCTGAGTGACTGCCAGATTGAGCGACACATCATTGCTGCCTGTGACCTGAGTGGCTGTCAGCACAATACTGACAGCGACTGTGCCGTCGGCCAGTGCGCCCTGCATCACCCCAGTGGCCGGATCATAGCTAAACGTCAGCGGCGATGTACCCGATGCCACTTCGGCATTGAGTTCATCCAGCAATGCCTGCACGTCGGCCGGATCGATTTGTACCGACTCCGGCACTAATCTGTCAGCGCCTGCGGTAATAACGATATCTTCACTGTTACTTTCCGGATACTGGGTGGGATCAGAATCCGGCTCGGTGATAGCAACAGCGACACTCTCTCCGCCAGCGGCATCACCGCCGTCGGTAATATTGACAGTGATAGTGCCCGGCGTGGTGTCTCCGTCATCATCGGTCAGCAACACGTTCAGCGGTATCACCAGAGGATCAGAATCTGTCTGATCAAAAGTACCTGTCAGGGTGACATCGTACGCACCGCTCTCGTCAATACTGACCGTCAGGATCACATTACCGCCAGCGTCGAGCACCTGCAGCGTTTCATCATCTAACCGGTTAACCGTAACCGCTTCGCCATTACTCTGTATCCCCACCAGGCCCGGCTGAGTCGGTGAAAACGTCAGGCTGGCAACCGCATCGCTGCCGATATCAATGCCTATGCTTCCGGGCAAAGTGGCACCCTGATCATCAGATTCGTTCACTGTGACTTGAGTATCATCGAGAAAGGCCGGCAGCTTACCGTCAATAATAGTCACGGTAGCAGCAACCGGTTGCGCCAGTTGGTCTCCATCCACGTCGCTGGCCTGAACAGGCAAATTAATCAGAATCGTCCCGCCATTGACAGTGACAAAACCGTTGCTATTACCGTTCAGGTTATGATCAAGCGGCGCATTCTGAATCACATTCAGTGTCAGGCTGATATCATTGCTGCCCGCCACCTGTACGGCAGATGGCAGAATGCTGAGAACGACAGTTCCATCTGCGAGTGTGCCTTCCAGCACCCCTGTCGTCACATTGACGGCAAAAGTCAAAGCTTGTCCGCCTGAGGTCAGCTCTGCATTCAGCTCTGTGACCAGCGCCGCAAGCTGAGCTGGATCGATCTCGACAGTTTCCGGTACTAACCTGTCTTCTCCTGCTGAGACGATCACGGTTGCAGTGCTTTCAGCGGGATAATTACTGGGCTCCAGCTCCGGTTCATTCACTGTCACCGCAATCACTTCACCGCCCGGAGGATCTTCGCCATCAGTGACAGTCACAGTGATCAGCCCCGTATCCTGATCACCGTCATTATCTGTGATGACGAGGTTCATCGGTATGTCCAGCGAATCGCCGGTCAGATGATCTAACGTGCCAGTCAGTATCACACTGTACTGACCATCAGGTGTGATCGTGACCGTCATGATCACTGTGCCATTATCATCTTCCAGCGTGATCTGATCGCCATTCGGGACCAGAGTCAGCGGATTGCCGTTACTGGTGAGCGTCAGATCCGGCTGGGTATCGTCAAACACCAGTGATGCAATACCGTCGCTGCCGATATCCAGGCCAATGGATCCTGTCAATGTCTGGCCGTTATCAGCCGTTTCATTGGCAGTTACCCCGGTATCCACCAGAAATTCAGGTAAATCACCGTCATTTATCACTACAGTGATTTCTGCCGGTGTCGCTAAACTATCACCGTCGGTATCTTCGGCATTCAGCGGCAAGGTTAATGCAATCGTCTCACCGTTAGTGGTGATATATGGCGAGATCACTGCGCTGGCGAGATGATCTAACGGCACATGCTGGGTTACTGTAATGCTGACCGCCAGATCTTTACTGCCGGACTGAGCCACGGTAAAACTGATTGCTAACGCCAGTGAATTGTCTGGCAACCTGCCTTCCAGCACACCTGTTGTTGGATTGACCAAGAAAGTGATGGTCTGCGCATCCGAAGTCAGTACCGCGCCCAGGTCATCAAGAATGGCTTGTAACTGCGCCGGATCCAGCGCCAGCGAATCGGGCACTAAGCGGTCGGCGCCAGCCGATATCACAATGTCATCGGTGCCGGTCTGCGGATAGTTATCCGGCTCAGAATCAGGTTCAGTGAAGGTAATGCTGCCCGTTTCTCCGCCTGCCGCGTTGTCACCATCCTGAATCGTCAGGGTGATCTGCCCCTGCGCTGTATCGCCGTCGTCGTCCGTTGCCAGTACCGCCACAGGCAATATGATCTGGTCATCGGCGCTCAGCTCATCGAACGAATCGGTGATGATCACTTCATAACTGCCGTCAATGCTGATGGTCGCGGTCAGAATGACACTGCCGGAGGCATCGGATATCTGCAGCTGATTGTCACTCACGTTGTAGCTAACCGGATTGCCGTTACTGGACAGGGCGCCAATCGCATCAGCCAGTGCCTGATTATCGATGATAGTAACGGAGGCTACATCATCGCTGCCGATATCCAATACGATCTGGCCTGCGACGGCAATGCCGTCATCCGTTGTTTCATTGACGATAGCACCACTGTCATCACCAAAAGCGGGAAACACACCGTCTGTTATTGTGCTGGTGACCAGCACAGGATCATCCAGAAAATCACCATCTGTGTCCTGCGCCTGCACCGGAACAGTGATCACTATAGTATCGCCGGATACTGCAACCAGCCCTTCGCTGTTCCCGCTCTGATTATGATTTAAGGGGAGATGTTGTGTCAGCGTGGCACTCACCGTCATATCCAGGCCATTGGCCGCCTGAGCAGGCGTCAGCACAATATCGACGGCCAGCGTGCCGTCCGGTAAGCGTCCTTCGATTGTATTCGTCTGTGGAAGGTAAGTGAATGTCAGGGGTTGATGGCCAGATTGTACTTCTGAGGATAACTCAGCCAGTAATGCAGCGCTCTGCGTAGTATCAACGGCCAATGTTGCAGGGTCGAGTCTGTCGACACCCGCTGTCACAGTGACTGAATTTGTGCTTGCTACCGGAAAGCCGCTTGGCGACAGATCCGGTTCAGTGACAGCTAAATCAATCGTTTCTCCGCCCGGTGCATTGCTACCGTCAGTAATGATCAACACCACTGTGCCAGGCGTGGTGTCTCCATCAAAGTCGATGGCTGTCACCCCCAGATTAAAGACGGTTTCATCTGAGATCAGCTCATCAATAGGCTGGAACAGTGTGAAAGCATAGGCACCATCCAGTGTAATACTGACGGCGAGGACAGTATTGCCTTGAGCATCCACCAACGTTAACTGGTTACCATCGACGCTCAGCGTCGTTGGCAAACCGTTGCTGGTCAGCCCGTTCAGCGCCGGTTGATCCGCATTAAACACCAGGGCTTCAATAGCATCACTGCCGATATCCAGTGGTACGTTGCCCATCTGCACCACGCCCATATCTGCCGATTCATCCAGACGTGTACCTGGGTCTGCGCCAAAGGCAGGATCCGTACCGTCCACAACAGTGACTGTCACGCTGACAGGAGTATCTAAGGCATTACCGGCGACATCAGCACCCTGCATATCTGCCAGAATCGTCAAAACATCATCAGCGATAGCAACCCTGCCGCCAGCGCCGCTGTCGAGGTGATCAACCGGACCACTCAACACGGTCGTCAAGGTCACAACCACATCCCGGCCACTCGATTCAGCCACCAGAGAAACAGTGATAACAGTTTGCCCCTGACTTTCCCCGACAATGGCATTCAGGCCAGCGTCAAAACGGAAAATGACGGGCTGACCGCCAGATGTCACTTCGCTGTTGAGTTCATTCAGTAAAGCATTCAGAGTGCTAGCGTCAAAAGTAAAACTGGTGGGATCGAGCGGTAGTGTACCGGCTTCTATCAGCACAACTGACGTTGTTTGGCTGGGATAGGTGTCCGGCGCTAAATCGCCTTCCGTCACAGACAGTGAAACGGATTCCCCGCCACCTGCGGCGTAGATGACATCCGTATCTTCGTCTGACTCAGGAAACACAAATTCATAATCTGTATCAAAGCCCGCTTCGGTAAGTATGCTGTCGCCATCATAATCAACAACCACGAAACCACTGTTGGCGGCCTCACCACTGGAACCTGCAGCAGCAGCTTCAAACACTTCCGTTGGATCTTCCCCGGCCAGGATCAATGCCTGGAGCTGTTCGATATCCAGCCCAACCGGCGGTGCTTGATCGCTGTCAGGCTGTTCAAACTGAACATTATCGGCAAGATCCGACACCCAGACTCCGGCGCCATCCAGCAAAACACAGGTCGGACAGGGACGATCGACCAACACAGGCTCACCGTTTTGCATCATGACATAACGGGCATAGCCGTTCGCGACCACCAGCTCATCGGGCTGAACCTGGTAGGCGAAGTCGACCGGTTTCACCGAGCCATCGGGCTTGATAACAAACACCACCCCGTTTTCAACGGTCAGGGTTGCCAGACCATTTGAGACAGACTCTGCCATAACGCCTCGCTGACACAGGGAAGCAATAACCTTGTCGTGAGCAACGATGTCTTGCCATTCGCTGACTCACTGTCGGGTCAGTGTTCCTCATCTGATAATTAAGAATTGTAGAATAGAAGTGATACACATCACCTTTTCTTGATCTATCCTTGTCAATACGGAGTTATTCAGTGGGTTAGCATCACACTGTTATCGATTTCGCATTCGGACTAATAGCCAAACTACTGAAGTCGGAGCGGGAAGTTGAGTGTTTAACCGGGTTATTTGCTCTCAGTCTTGCTATTGAGACAATTTCGCAGCTTCAACAAGAGCGCCGACAGATATGAAGACGCCGTCAGTGAACCGCAAGCATCTTGATTTTGTGGATGATAAAACCGCCGCTCTGCTGCTCAACACACCGAGCAGTGCCAGGCTAATACTCTGGGTTATTGTCATTTTCTTTATCGTGGCAGGTGTCTGGGCATCCCGCGCACAGCTGGAACAGGTAACGACAGGAAGCGGGAAAGTTATCCCCTCCTCCCAGCTTCAGGTGGTGCAGAACCTCGAAGGCGGTATTGTCAAAGCGCTGATGGTAAAAGAAGGCGAACAGGTACAAAAAGATCAGCCCCTGCTAATGATTGACGACACCCGTTTCCAGTCCGACTTCAATGAAAGGGCACAGGAGCTGGCCAGCGCCCAGGCCGATGCCATCCGGCTTGATGCCTTGCTCGATAATGTCACGGTTAATCAGACAAAAAAAATGGTGTCAGTATCCCGCCCGCCGCTGGTTTTTCCTGACACCTTCCTCAGCACGTATCCGGATCTGGTTAATCGTCAGCAGGCTGAGTACAGCGATAATCTGTCAAATATTGAAAGCCAGCTCGCCGTTGCCACCCAACAACTGCAGCAAAAGCAGCAGGAACTGATTGAAGCCCGCTCCAGGCTAAGCGGGCAACGACAAGGCTACAATCTGGCCAGCCGGGAATACAACATCACCAAGCCGCTGGCAGATGAAGGTGTGGTGCCTGAAATAGAGCTGCTGAAACTGCAACGCCAGCTCAACGATACCCGCAAAGAGATGCGCTCTACTGAGCTGCAAATCCCTGTCATTGAAGCGGCTATCCGGGAGGCTGAATTCAAGCGTCTGGATGTCGCCCTCAAATTCCGCTCAGACATTCAGGCCGATCTCAATCAGGCCACGGCCAGACGCGATGCACTGAACCAGTCCAGTATCGGTTTAGAGGATAAAGTCCAGCGCACCCTGGTGCGCTCTCCGGTCAATGGCACGGTGCAGACCCTGTATTTCAATACCATAGGCGGTGTGATTCAGCCCGGCATGGACATAGTCGCCATAGTACCGACCGAAGATAACCTGGTGATCGAAGCAAGAGTGCTGCCACAGGATATTGGCTTCTTACGTCCAGGTCTCAAGGCAATGATTAAATTTTCGGCTTATGATTACACTGTCTATGGTGGTTTAGAAGGCACACTGGAGCAAATCAGCGCCGATACGATTCAGGATGAAGAAGGCAACAGTTTTTATCAGGTAAAAATTCGAACAGAAACAAACAATCTCGCGGATAACAGCGGTGAGCAGCTGCCCATCATACCGGGAATGACAGCGTCGGCCGATATCATTACCGGCAAACGTACCGTGTTGCAGTATTTACTGAACCCGATACTGAAAGCCCGCAATTCCGCCCTGAGGGAGTAGACCAATGCACTATCTGTACACCAAGGTATGTACTGCACTGACCCTGGCGCTGATCACCGGGCTGGCCTCGGCACAATCGCTGGAGCAGGCGGTTGCCCAGACGTTGTCTTCCAACCCGGAAATCAAAGGGGCCTATAACGATTTCATGAGTCGCTATGAATCTATCCGGGCATCGAGAGGGCAATATCTGCCTTCTGTCGATCTGGAGGCCGGCATTGGCTACGAAGACTACGATGACACCACCAACAGCACGGGTGATTATAATCCGTCGGATGCCACCATCAGCATCAGCCAGCTAATCTGGGATGGTTCCATCACCTATCACGATATCCAACGCAATAAGTCCGAAGCCGAGGCACAACGCTATCAGTTACTGGCCGATGCGCAGGACAAAGCGCTGCGGGTCGCAGAGGTGTATCTCAATGTTCTGCAGGCGCAGGAAGTGCAGTCACTCTCGGAATCGAATTACCAGATCCACCAGCGAATTTATACCGATATCAAAAAACGCACCGATGCCGGTATTGGCTCGATTGCTGATTTGTCACAGGTCGAAGGCCGGCTGGCACGGGCGGAGTCCAACCTGATCGCTTCACGTAATAACGTGCAGGACAAAGTGACGGAGTTTTACCGGGAAGTCGGTGAACGGCCGGTCAATCTGGTTCAGCCGGAAGTGGATATCAACTACCTTCCCCCATCGCTGGATCGGGCCATCGAGATAGCAAGGGAAAACAACCCGACACTGAAAACCGCCAGCAATGATATTGATGCGGCCCATTATCAGTACAAGCAGGAACGCGGGGATTTCTGGCCGACTTTCTCGATTGAGGCCTCTCAGGAGTGGGGCGAAGATCTGGAAGGCACACCCGGTCATACCGACGAATTAAAAGCCGGGTTACGCATGCGTTATAACCTGTATAACGGCGGTACTGATATGGCAGAAAGCCGCCGGGCGGCGTACCAGATCAATAAATCCAAAGATATTCGGGACAGAGCGCACCGTCTGCTGGATGAAAGCACCCGGCTGGCATGGAGCGCCCTGGAACTCTCTGAACGCCAGACCCAGTATTTACAAAAGCACGTCGATGCATCGGCCCGTACCGTAGTCGCCTATGAGAAACAGTTTCAGATTGGGCAACGTACTTTGCTTGATGTACTGAACACTGAAAATGAACTGTTTGATGCGCGCAAAGCCTATTTGCAAGCCTTTTACGACGGCATACTGGCCAGATACAGAGTCCTGAATGCCACGGGTAAATTGCTGGATGAAATGCGTGTGGATATCCCGGACAAATGGGCTGAGTCAGTGCGCTGACGAGTAAGGAGGTGACATGCAACGACAAGTGATGTGTTTCTTGCTGACACTCGTACTGCCGGGCTGCTCAACCACGGTATCGGATCCGCCCGTCGCCGAACAGTCGCGTGATCTGCTGGATCAGGATTCAGACGGAGTGATCAATGCGCGGGAGCGATGTGCCGACACACCACTGCCGGCTGTGGTGAACAATGACGGCTGTCCTGAGTTAGTTGAAAGTAAGCGCACCAATCAGCTGCATATCTTGTTTGCGAACGATTCTGATGTCATCCCGTCAGGTTTTCGCAGCCAGATTCAGAAAATGGCCGCCTTTCTGAAAGCCTATCCGGAAACGGCAATTGAGCTTAAAGGCTATGCCAGTCCGGTGGGGGCATCGCCGCATAATCTGGATTTATCCAAACGCCGTGCCGCGAATGTGCGCACATTGCTGATTGACCAGGGTATCGCGCCTGAAAGAGTCAGAACTGTTGGCTTCGGAGATCATGAACCGGTACCGGGACAGACACGCGAGCAGACCAATATCCTCAGCCGGCGTGTGACTGCAACCGTGACGGGGGCCGATGCCGGGGTGCTGGAACGCTGGACTATCTTCACCACAAGGAATCAATAACACCATGACAGTACGGCTTACTCCGGCCCCCTGCTGGCAACGCCAGTGACGCGGTGGCTGTTGATGACATGGCTATTACTTGCGCTCCCGCTGAATGCATTAAATGAACAGGATCAGGCGGTAATTGATCGCGTCACGGCTTTTTATGGTGAACGCGCAGGCAAGCGGATGATCGCCTGGCGGCAACTGCTGACTTCGGTATCCCATCAGCAGGATTGGCAGAAACTGGAGCAGGTCAACCGCTTCTTTAACCAATTCTCTTTTCTGAATGATATTGAAATCTGGGGAGAAAATGACTACTGGGCAACGCCCTTTGAATTTCTCGGTGCAGCAGGCGGCGACTGTGAGGACTTTACTATCGCCAAATATTTTTCGCTGCGTGAACTGGGTGTTGATGATCAGAAACTCCGCCTTGTCTATGTTAAGTCACTCAAGCTGAATCAGTTCCACATGGTACTGGCCTACTATGCCAGCCCGAGTGAGGTGCCTGTCCTGCTGGATAACCTGGACCCTGACATCAAGCCCGCTACCGAGCGTCGCGATTTATTGCCCGTCTACAGCTTTAACGGCAGTCAGCTATGGCTGATGAAACAGCAAGGGCAGGGACAGCTCGCCGGTAAATCTTCGCGCCTGAAACGCTGGACCAACCTGAGAGATCGCTTCGACGCGCAGAAACTGGCGCGCCCGCTCATTAACCTGGACCAGCCATAGAAGGAAAGGACGCATGACACTCTACAGGCAAATCATTCTCTGGTTATTACTGGTCTTTGTGCTGCTGCTGGTGAGCGTGTTCTCGGTTCAGATTCACAATACCCGTAACTACCTGCTCAATCAGCAAACCATTGAGACAGACAATGCCGTGAATGCCGCCGGTCTGGCATTAACCCCTTATCTGGCTGAAAACGATTTGATTGGGGCGGAATCTGTGATTAACGCCATGTTTGACGGCAGTTTTTACCAGCGGGTTTCCCTGAACATTGTGACACCTCAGAGCCAGATCCTGAGGGAATACCCGCCGGGGGCTTTTGCGGTGCCCGGTTTTTTCCGCCGCTGGCTACCCATAGATCCGCAGACACGTTCAGTGACACTCACCAGTGGCTGGATGCAAACCGCCGAGCTATCGGTGACCAGCAATCCTGCGGTCGCTTACCAGCAGCTCTGGCAAAGCGCCATTCAGTTATTTCTGGCCTTGTCCGCCATACTCGGTTTGGGTGCCGCCGCTTTACTGCTGGGCCTGAACCTGATTGTCCGCAAACCGCTTAACCGGCTTCGTACCAAAGCACAGGCCATTTCCCGTCATGACTTCGGGGCGCCGCTGCCCCTGCCTGCCACCAAAGAACTGCACGATGTGGTAGACGCCTTTAATCAGATGAACCAGCAGATACGCCACCATTTCAGGCAACAGGCTGAAGAGGCGGACAGGCTTCGCATTCAGGCTTATCAGGATGCCGTCTCCAGGCTGGCAAACCGCCGTTTTCTGATGTCAAAGCTCTCTGCACTTGTTCAGGATAAGGGCCACGGGGGTATCGTCTTGTTACGTGCCGACATCGTTAAAGACACATACCAGCAACAGGGATTCCGGGCCGGCGACAGCCTGGTGTCAGCCCTATCCCGCCAACTGACGACACTGTTTGCCCCGAAGGCCACTCTGGGCAGGCTCAATCAGTCAGAATTTCTCTATATCGGGCCGGCTCAGTCGCGAACGGACTTGACAGAGATTGCCAGACGTATGCTCGATATCACCGATAAATGTCATCCGGTGCAAGAGGGGGTGGCTGAACATAACAGCTGCGTGGCCGTTGTGATGAAAGAGAAGATCCATTCTGTGTCTGATTTGCTGGCAGCGGCAGACAATGCCGTCAATCAGGCGTCCACTCAGGCAGACCTGCCACTGTGTGTCACAGGCGACGAAATCAGTTTACCCACTTTTGGTCGCCAGCAATGGCAATCGCTGATTGCTCAGGCCATCAAATCAGATCAACTGACATTCAGCTTTCAAACAGCCATAGATCACAAACACCAGCCTTTATTCAGAGAAGTGTTTACCAGTGTTGAACACCAGGGCCAGACTTACCGGGCGCAATTTTTCCTGCACGCACTGGATACGCTGGAAGATGGCGCCAGCCTTGATCGTGATGTACTGAGCAAGATGGCAAAACACTTAGGCTATCGTGATGATACTTCTCTGGTGCCCTTAACCGTCAACCTTAGCCTCAGCAGCATTCGCACTGCGGGTTTTCTCCGCTGGCTGGCAGGGTTTATGGCCATGCACCGTCACCTTAGCAGCAAACTGTTGTTAGAAATTCCTGAGGCGGCTTTTGTTCAGCATTTTGAATTTACCAGCCTCCTTTGCAACATCATTCGTCATTATGGATTCCGCTTCGGTATTGATAACTACGGGCACCATTTCAGTACCCTTGGCTATCTGCAGCGATTTAAGCCTTACTATGTCAAACTGGACTACGCCTATACCGGTCAGTTAGATCAGGATATAAAAACCGATGTCCTTCGCGCTGTCACCCGGACCGCAGATAATCAGAATATACTGACCATCGCCACCCGGGTTGAAACCCAAGCACAGATGAATACGCTGGCGGCCCTGTCAGTAAGAGGTTTCCAGGGCTATGTGGTCGACAGTCTGCTGAGGGTGTCACCATGACAGATCCTCTGCTGCTCGCTTTAATCTACGTCAGCCGCCACTATGGAGTAGCTAACACACCCGATGCGTTAATTGCCGACCTGCCGCTGCCAGACGGACAACTCACGCCCTTTCTGCTGCCCCGGGCCGCTGAAAAAGCCGGACTTGAAGCGAAAGAGGAAAAACTGGCGGTAGACAAACTACCGCCTATGCTGCTACCGGCCATACTGCTGCTAAAAGGCAACAACGCCTGCGTCGTCGTCAGCATTAACCATGAAAAACAAAAACTTGCCATTCTATCGCCGCAGTTTGACAGCGAAGAGCGCTGGCTTTCTTTTTCAGAATTCAATGACAGCTATATCGGCCACCTGTTCCTGCTCAAAAAACGGTTTCGATATGACGAGCGATCACCCGAACTGCTCAAACCCACTCAGGGCCACTGGTTCTGGGGCACCCTCTGGTTATCGAGAAATATCTATCGCGATGTGTTTATCGCCTCGATTCTGATCAACCTGTTTGCCATTGCCACGCCGTTGTTTACCCGGCTGGTTTACGACAAAATTGTGCCCAATCAGGCATTTGATTCACTTTGGGTGCTGGCCAGCGGCATCACACTGATCTTTGGCTTCGACTTTGTGCTTAAGCTAATGCGCAGCTATTTCATTGATGTGGCAGGGAAAAAATCCGACATTCTGATATCCGCCAAGCTCTTTGCCAAAGTCATGGGTCTGCGAATGGAAGCCCGGCCTCCCTCTGTCGGTGCGCTGGCCCGGCATCTGCAGGAATTTGAAGCGATCCGGGAGTTTTTCACCTCGGCGACCATCAGTTCACTGATTGACCTGCCCTTTGCGTTATTGTTTCTGGTCGTGATCTGGCTGATTGCCGGTCCTCTGGTCATTATTCCCATTATTGCACTGGCCTTGCTGATCCTTTACAGCCTGCTGGTACAGCGGCCTTTGCGAAGAAGCATAGAAGAAGGCTCGCGCCTGTCGTCGCAGAAACACGCTAACCTGATTGAAAGCCTGTCCGGACTGGACACCATCAAACGCTTCGAAGCGCAAAGCCAGTTTCAGTACAAATGGGAAGAAGCGGTTGCCCACATGGCCAACTGGAGTATCACATCGCGACGCCTGACCGATTCGGTACAGAACACCGCCGGATTCTGCCTGCAATTTGTCACAGTCGGCATGATAGTGTTTGGCGTGTATCAGATTGCCGCCGGTGAATTAACCATGGGCGGTCTGATTGCCGTATCCATGCTCAGCAGCCGCGCGGTTGGACCATTGGTGCAACTGGCTTTGCTGTCTACCCGTTACCATCAGGCAAAATCTGCTAAAACGATTATCGAACAACTCATGGCTTTACCTGTCGAGCAAGAAGCTGATAAGCGATTTCTACATCGTGCCTCCTTACAGGGCCGGATTCAGTTCAGTCAGGTCAGTTTTCAGTATCCCGGCCAGCAGCGTATGGCAATCAAAGACTTGGATCTGACCATAGAACCGGGGGAAAAAGTCGCCGTTATTGGCCGGGTCGGTGCCGGAAAAACCACCATAGAGCGTTTGATCATGGGGCTATACAAACCCTCGGCAGGTTCGATCAGCCTTGACAACACTGACATCGGCCAGCTGCACCCCACGGACATCCGGCGCAATATCGGCAGCGTGCCGCAGGATCTGATGCTCTTCTACGGCTCTGTCCGCGATAACATTGCGCTAGGCCGCTCACAAGTCAGTGACGATGCCATTCTCCGAGCCGCTGATCGGGCCGGTGTCACCGCCTTTACCCGGCAGGATGAAGCCGGGCTGGATCGTCAGGTCGGCGAAGGCGGACAGGCACTCTCCGGCGGACAGAAACAAGCCATCGCCATCGCCCGTGCCCTGCTCACAGAGCCCAAAGTTCTGGTTATGGATGAGCCCAGCAGCAGCATGGACAACAAAGCCGAACAGGCACTCAAACAGGTATTAAACAGGCTCGACAACGACGAAACCCTGATCCTGTTCACCCATAAAACCAGCATGCTGGATGTCGTCGACCGCATTCTGGTTCTGGAACAAGGCCAGCTTGTTGCCGACGGTCCAAAAGAGCAGGTACTGCAGCAACTTAGGGACGGAAAATTAAATGGCGGAAAAATGGGAGCTGGGTGAGATCGGAGTGACATAAAATGCTCAATCAGTTCCTCCCCCTTTTCAAGGGGGAGGAAATCTTTCGTGTGCAGTGCAAGCTCTGCTTCAATAATCACATGGCAGGATTATCAACCCGGCGCCAGAAGCAGATTTTCTGATTGCTGCGCTGATCCACCAGCCAGGTATAGCTGCAGTTATCATCGTAACTGTAGCGGCCAGTCTGAACCTGATATGGCCCAAAGCTGGTGCCTTGCATCGACTGGAAACGCCCCTGATACAGCAGTGAAAAATGCAGATGTGGCCCGGTTGACGAACCGCCTTCACACAAAGCGGTCGAGCGATTGCTGGCGTAAGTCCCCAACTTGGTATTTTTGGTAACCCATTGGCCGTTAGACACCTGAACACCATCCATGTGGTAGTAGTTTGTTCCCCAGCCATTCGGATTGGTTACCCGCACCTGACAGCGTGATAAAACCGTGGCATAGCCGTCGTGAGCGGCGGTGACACTGTATGTCGCACCGCCCCAGGCCGGCCAGTCGTACGACACATCAATGGAAGAAAGTGGAAAGCCGGATCCACTGTGAGCATGCGGCCCGTTAGGTACCCAGCTGTAGCCCTGAAACCAGGGCATCTGCATAAAACCGGAAGGAGGAGCGAGCGTGCTGACGGCACGCGATTGCGCACGACTCTGACGCGTTGGCGCCGACTCGCCAAACCAGGCCACATAATGTTGCGACCATTCTGCTGCGCGCTGCGGATCATTCAGTGTGCTGAGAATCGCCAGTGTAGAGGCATTGGCCGGTAACACTGTGTCAGCCTCGTAGCGGTAAAAGTATTGCGAGAGATGGTTAGCAACGCGTTTAATCGCCTCTTTAAGCTGAATATCTTGTGCTTCATTAAAATCCGCATCCGGATGCCAGTCTTCCGTTAACAGGACAGTGACCAGTATGACTCTGGGATCGACACCCGTCGCGCCACTCCAGTGCATCAGGGTTTCTTTCAAAGCGATCCAGTTCGGGGCATAGCTATCAAAAAATGCCTGTTCATCAAACGGGTTCTGATAGGGTCTGAATACAAAATCTGCGTCAGAGACCAGAGACTGAACGTCCGTACCCTGATCAATGACTTGTTGAATGACCGGAGAACTGGGCACAGCAGGATAAAGGTCATGAGCCAGCGCGACAGAACTGGCAATGAAAGGTAAAGCCACTAACACTATCGATTTTTTCATCACTAATATCTCCAATTGCTTATATGCAATGTGGAGTTTGGCAGGCGGCGATGGCTTCAGAAAAATAATCTGCTGATTTGCGAGTTAACAGAAGATTGAATGTAAGTATTTGTAATTGACAGATAATGCAGTTTGATTCTGCGTGATATCTAACCGTAAGTGTGGCCACTTTTCTGGCTGGACAGCCGCGAATGGAGCAGCGCTTGCAGGCGCATTACCATTCGCAGTGCCCTTCTAATATACCAGGTTCAATGGCACTTACAGACGCTCTTCAACCAGGAAGCGCTTGAAGAAATCCGACAAATCGATTTTCGCCAGATCCTTGAACTCTCCGGCATCGTAAAAACGGCCTTTACAGGTCGGGCAGCTTTCAAACCAGATATGAGGCTGTTTCGGGTCAACCAGTCTTAGCAACTTATTGCTTGGGCAGACAGGGCATTCGATCTGATCGATGCCGTTAAATGTCTTACCGATCCCGTCATCCCCGATATCGACAGCATCGGCCAGCGGCTTCATTTTTTCGATTTCATACGCGTCCAGCCATAAACCTTTGCAAGCGGTACAGCGCTCAATATCACCCAGCGGGGTATTAATATGCTCAAACTTCGAATGGCACTTAGGACATTGCATTCGAGACTCCTTTTATTATTGTCTTTAAATTCAGTTGCATACTACATTCATGCCGCAAATGAATAATAGACAAATTGTTTTATATCCTTCTGTTTTGTGATTCTCATGGAAATGTCATCGATTTCTGCCGCCATCGAAATGATGCTTGTCCGGCAACTGCCGAAAAAAAGCCGCTCAGAGCGAGCGGCTTTGGCTTCAGTTTCCCTGCCGGGACTGGAGAATGTGCTGCAAAGCCTCCGTCACCAGTTGATGATCCTCTTCCTGAGGCAATCCCGATACCGTCACCGCGCCCACTAACCCGCAACCTTGAATACGTAGCGGAAAAGAGCCGCCATGCGCGCAGTAATCCCGTGCATCTATATGGTGCTGGCTTTCAAACTCACGCTGTTTGCGGGCGTTGTATTGCCCAAGGTAATAAGAGCTTTTACCAAACCGCAGTACGCTGTTGCGTTTACGGCGAATCCAGTCCTGATGGTCCGGGTTCGTGCCCGCCATGGCATAGCTGAACAGAATCTGGCCAAATGCGTACACTTCGATCGCAACAGAGGCCTGCTTCGCTTCTGCATTGGTTTTTAGCAACGAGCCCAGCGCCCAGGCGGTCTCGTGATTAAACTGCTCAAGCTGCAAATCTGCTTCCTGTTGTACCAAAACCTCCAGTGTCAGGCTCATGCATCCACCTTCATGGTTTGCCCCAACCGGCTGCTTTCCATTGCCAGCTGAATCAGCCTGATATTCAGCAACGCTTCCTCAGCCGACACCGGGTTCGGAGAGCCTAAACGAATCGCATCTGTTACACCGGCAAAGTAATGCTGATAGCCGCCCAATTCAGTCGCAATGGTTTGCGAGCCGTCTTCCTGATGCAGCTGGCCATAGTTGGCTGCGTCCTCTGCTGCCCATTCTGGCTGCTCGGGTTTTACGCCGGCTTTGAGGTAATCTTCCTGTGGATCCAGGCCATATTTCTCGTATTTACCCAGTGAACCCAGCACTTTAAAGCGCAAATTCGGCTCCGGACTGTACAGGTTGGAATGCAGCTGGACCAGATGATCAGGGTACTGAAGGATCAGATTGTAGTAGTCGATGGTTTTCGCACCCGGCCGCATGGCCATACACTGCGCAGTCAGTGTCTGAGGTTTGCCGAACAGCGCCAGGGCCTGATCCAGCAGGTGCGGCGCCAGATCAAACAAAATACCGCCACCGTCTTCGGCCATTTCACGCCAGCGCTGACGGACTACAGGGCGAAAACGGTCAAAGTGTGATTCAAAATACTTCACCTCTCCCAGCCTGCCGTCTTCCACCAGCTTTTTCACTGTCAGGAAGTCGCCATCCCAGCGGCGGTTGTGGAAAACACTCAGTACCAGCCCCTTCTCTTCGGCTAACGCAATCAGTGCTTCGCCGTCTTCCACTTTGGTGACAAAAGGCTTTTCTACTATGACGTGTTTGCCGTTTTCCAGCGCCAGTTTCGCCAGACGAAAGTGAACGTCGTTGGGCGCCGTGATGATCACCAGTTCGGCATCACTCTCGATCAGCAGGGCATCGGCATCACTGAAACAGGTCACAGCAGGATAATCAGCGGCAACCGCCGCTGTCTGACTGCTGCTGATAGCGGTCAGCTCCAGCTCATCCATCGCCGCAATGAAAGGCAGGTGAAAGGTTTTTGCAGAAAAACCGTAGCCAATGACTGCTGTTTTTACAGGAGAATATCGCATATCAAAGCTGTCCTTGTGTTGTGGAAGCCACGATCACTTGAATATCGTGGCTGTCAAAGAGTTCGGCGTAAGTGTTTGTAAGTGGTTGGTCTGTGATTAATACATCAATGCCAGCCAGGCCGCAGACGTGATGAAAATTATTCTGGCCCAGCTTGTGCTGTTCACACACCACAACAACCTGCTGCGCCTGCGCCATCATGGCTTTTTTGAGCGAAGCTTCCTGCTCATTATTGGTCGACAAGCCATGCTCTGATAAAGCACAGACGCCGATAAAGGCTTTGTTTACCCGATAGTCAGCCAGCTGCTTCTCAGCCTGATGGCCTAACACAGCGCGGTGGAATGCATCAAATTTGCCGCCCAGCAAATGCACGGCAACATGAGGGTTGTCTGCCAGTTGCTGCAGGATATCGACAGAGTTAGTAATGACAGTAGCAGGCCGGTGAATGTATCGCGCCATTAATGTCAGTGTGGTGCTGGTATCCAGCAACAGATGATCATCATCGTCGATTAATTGTGCCGCGCACTGAGCCAGCTGTTGCTTGGCTTCACTGATCACTTTACCGGAATAGGGTTCAAGACGGGCCGATACCGAAGTTCTGACCGCGCCGCCACGAATACGCTGGATTCCCGGCTGCTGAGTAAGCTTCACCAGATCACGACGGGCAGAATCGCGAGAAACAGTAAACTGCTCGCAGATGTCATTGAGGGTCACCTTACCTTGCTGTTCTATCAGCGAAGTCAGATGAATTAGGCGTTCTTCCTGAGTCATACACTCAAAACCACTTAAGTAATTTTAAGTCATTCTGACAGAGACGAAAGCAAGTGCCAATCAAATTCGTATTGAGTCATGAGTCACAGCTCATTTTATCAGCATGGTACTGGTGAGCCTGTAATAACCCAGAGCAGAGCAGGAGAAAGGTTCAGGAAAGCTCTTCCTGAACCTTGTTGGTGACTAATAAAACTTAGACATTCGACATGGCCAGCCGGGCGGCAAAGCCGATAAACAGTGTGCCCATTAAGGCATTGCCTATCTTCTGCATGCCTTTGCTGGCGCGCACCAATTGGGTGATGTAGGCGCCCGCAATAATCAGCACGCTGAGAAAAATCAGGCTGATAATTTCAAGTACCGCCGCCAGAATAAGAAATGGCACCCCAGGGCTGGCGTAACTCATATCAATAAACTGCACAAAGAAAGACACATAAAACAAAATGGCCTTGGGATTGGTCAGGCTGAGTATCAGTGCTTTGCGAAACACCTTCTTGCCCTGTAAAGCCGGAGAAATCTCTGCCGATTCGCGGGACTGAAAAGCGCTGTATACAATCTTTCCGCCCAGAAACAGCAAATAAATCGCACCGAGATACCGAACCAGAGTAAACAAAATCGGCGTTGTCTGAATCAGGGTAGCAACACCGGCATAGGCGCAGAAAATTAACACAGCATCGCCGATAAACACGCCCGTTGCCGCCAGATACCCTTGCCTGATCCCCTGCCCCATACCGGTTTTCAGCACAAACAGAGAGTTAGGTCCGGGCAGCAGCACAATAAATATCGCGCCGACCACATAGGCCCAAAAATTCAACACCCCGTATTCCGCAAACATCGCCCCTCCCCCTTAATCACTTCAGACCATACTGATATACAGCAATATATACGTTTCAGTATTGTATGCAATCAGAGCATAAAATCGCGCATATCTTCAGCAGCGCAGACACTTTCATGGGCTATAGCCAGTGTTGCCAAATGGGATTATCAACCAGTAACCAGATGGCTACTACCATCAGCGATGCGAAGTAAATATAGCCTTGTACTTTCTGATTTTTGCTGTCGCCCGCCAGTTTTGCTAACAAGCCGCCAGCCCAGATCCACACCAGATGCATGGAGATATTGAGGATGGCAAGCCAGACCACTAACACCCAGACCGATTGTTCCCCGTATTCCTGATAGGCTTTTTCTGAAAACAGAGAAAACATCAGTAAGACCAGCAGCCAGCCTTTGCTGTTGAGTAATTGAATGATCACGCCATCGTAAAACCCTAAGCGCTTTTGCTGCCCGCTGTGCTCGAGCAGGCTGGCTTTCAGAAAACCCACGGCCAGATAAATAATATAGAGGGCTCCCGCGCACTGAAGTAACTGCAGCGCCAGCGGATACTCTTGAATGAGCGCGCCCAGCCCCAGCCCAATCAATAACGACTTAATCAAAAACACTGTGTCTATCCCCAGCAGCAATGGCAGAGACCGCCGGACCCCGACACTGGCCCCCGAGGCGGCAAACACGATATTCGCCGGCCCCGGACTGAACACTAATGGAAACATGACACCCAACCACAATAATAAGAAACTCATCCGTTTATCTCCGCTTAATTCAACACATCTGTTTCAAGTAACCTCAGGCTACGGGGATAGGTTAAACATCGGGCAAAGTGGCTTCTTGTATGAAATTGCAATCGCTAAGGTTGGATAGCGTAATGCTTGGGAGGCACGCCAAAAGCGCGTTTAAAGTTGCGGGTGAAATGGCTTTGATCAAAGAAACCGCAGTGGAGTGCGGTATCGACACAGCTGTGGCCCTCCAGTAACAGACTTTTGGCTTTCTGCACCTTTGTCAGCAGCAAAAACTGGTGCGGCGTCAGTCCGTAATGCGATTTGAATGCCCGGATGAGTTTGAATTTGGTCAGGCCACTCACGGTTTCCAGCTCATCCAGAGTCACGTTTTCTTGCCAGTTATCGTGCAGGTAGTCCCGGATAACGCCCGTATGCTTCTGAGCATTCCCAACCCTGTCAGCATCACGTCCGGCATTGCCGTATTGAGAAAACAAGGACTCAAACGCTACAGTCAGCAAAGACTGTTTAGTCAGCTCAAAACTGGTTGCTTCGAACGCCACATGCAGTTGAAGCAGCAAATCAAACAGAGCCGGATTGTTGATCACAGAGCGGTCGATGACAGGATCGACGGATTTCTCGCTGCCAGCAAAATGCTGTTCGATCATCTCCGGGGCGAAGTAAAACATCCGGTATCGCCACCCGTGCTCACTGCCCGCAAAACCCGTATGCACTTCTGAAGGATTAATCGCCACGATGTGACGCTGAGGCACCACAATGTTGCTACCCCGGTAAAATAACCCTTCCGCACCTTCCTCTATCACACCGATGGCCAGTTCTTCATGCCAGTGACGGGAGAATTCAAACTGAGTAAACGAGGCGGACAGCAGTTCGATACCGGAAAATCGCGCTGGCCGCCAAAGTGTAGAAAATTCCCTGTTTCCTGCGACCAACTCAGTCCCCTGTTTGTCTGTTCAACTACGCAACAGGTGACATCATCACACCAGCAAGATCAGATTACAACGACCGGCCATCAAAATGCGTCACCGGAATCGCATCCAGATCGATATCGTCAAGACAACGGATATTGATGGCGGCCATGGCATTGCCCTGCGGGTCACTCCCTTCCCCATAAGGATGAATGCCGCACGTCGGGCAAAACCTGTGCTGGATCGCATGCTGGTTAAAGGTGTAAGTGCTTGCTGCGCTCTCTGCCGACAGCAACTTGAATTCACTGCGGGGCACAAACCACAATAACGAACCTTTTCGCTGACAGATAGAGCAGTTACAAGCCAGTGCTTCCTGAATCTCGCCTTCGACCTCAAAAGCGACATTGCCGCAGTGGCAGCTTCCCTGGTATTTCATCGTCTTTCTCCCGTCGATTTCATTTCATGCCAATGTGACCGCAACAGCTGTTTTCAATCGGTATCAGTATAGCTGGCTGAAAAACGGGATGACTCAAATCGCTTTTCCATCCAGAGCGAGCTGATGTATTCACCCTGCTTTCTGGCATAGTCATGAAAGACACCGACCTCACGAAAGCCGAATTTCTGATGCAGCGCCACCGATGCTTCGTTTGGCAAAGCAATGCCAGATAAGGCACAGTGCACTGGTTGAGTCGCTAAAGCATCAAGTAAGGTTTTCATTAATGCACTCCCCAAACCCTGCCCCTTCGCATCGGGGTGAAGATAGATACTCACTTCAACGGTTTCTGCAAAAGCGGCGCTAGGCCGGTAAGGTTGGCTGCAGGCGAACCCCATCACTTGATGGTTTTCGAGGGCAACGAAAAGCTGGTGTGGGGAATCGGGACGGAATTGCGTAAACCACTCATTACGATTACCCAGTGTCATCGGCTCGGTTTCAAATCTGGCGTTCGTGTGCTCAATGTAATGATTAAAAATAGCCGTGATCGCAGGGATGTGGGTGATGGTGCCGGGGAGTATGTTTATGTGATGTAGTCCGCATTCTATTACCAACAAAAAGAAAAAAGCCCTGGTAAACAGGGCTTTCGTATTAACTATTAAGACTTTCCTTTATCGGTCGTGGTGCCTCAATAGCTGTTGGCTGATTCTTGACCCAATCAAGAAGCGTTTGGCGTTTCTCTGAGTCTGTCAACGTCTTCCAACGCTCGAACGCTGATTTATCTGTACTTCCAAGGCTATCATCTTTAGGCTCTTCAACCCACGGAACATAAGCATGGTACTTTCCACCTAAAGACTTAATTTCCAGCTCAATTTCGCTGCAAGGATCATAGACAGTTGATTGAGAAAGATTTACCTGTCTTAAACTCAATGAAAGTTTAGGTGTCATACTGCCTAAAATATCACCGAATGGCCTTAAACCTTTTACTTGAATCCCAGTCGGAGATATATAGTTTAGTTTAATCTCCATACTATAAACAGAATAAGTATTACTTTCATCGAGATCACCCGGATCCTTTTTTATTATTTCCAGTGACCTCTTAAAGAAACGTTCACTTTCAGAACTGATTAGAGATGACTTCTCATCAGTGTTCAATCGCCATTCATCATAATCAGTCCCATGACTCACATTCATTTTTGAATGATATTCACTAAAAGACAATTCGCCCTGATAACATAGTTTAGAAAAGTATGTAGGCCCTACAGTTCTATCCACGGCAAAGCCGTCCATCACTAATTGAACAGCCATATCAACATCTTTCCAGTTTAAATTCACTTTCTTGTAGTGCTCAATATTGTTTTTTTCTGCAACAATAAGTACATATAAAAAAGCCGGATTTTTTTCAGAATGGACAAAGCTTTTAAATTCAGTTTTTGATATTTCAGATAAATCTTTTGACGTCCATTTAAAATCTTCAATTTTCCCGGATTTAGTGAATATGTTTAAACCTGTGAATTTCGAATCGAATCCTACAGCTTTAGCGCAGATGTTCTCTACAATAGGCACAGTTTGCAGACTATTAGTATCTTTCGCTAATGTGAAAGCTTCTACTAATGTATCTTTCTCTTGCAAGATTAATGGTTCAGTTCCAAACTTTGTTGGCAGTGTCACTAAAGAGCTATTTTCTCCGTGCACGCCTACATTCAGACCTGATTTAATGTCTTCGAACTGCTCTAAACCATGAATTGAATGATCATAATATGTTGGTAATTTTACGCTATGCGAACCTGTTTTCATCCATAGCGTATATTCCATATTTCTAAATCCACCTTGTGAAATATAATAATTAAAGTTACTACTATTTTCACCTTCATCAAGATAGAAGCGCAATCTATTCCCAGCATCTATTGTTGATAAGAAGTCAATTCTAAAACTACTTGTTAATGGTTTTAAACCAGGAATCTGCACTTCACCAAAATAGTAAAATGGCTCAAATTCAACACCGGATAAAACAGTTTCACCTTGAGAATCATAGTATTTCTTTAACTTTCCATCCGGATCGATACTAAAGCTTGAATATTTCATAGGTGTGAACAATGCTTCAAATTCTGGTCCAGACAAGTCCCAACCATCGGTCCTGTCATAGCCTAGCTTCACTGAAATTACTTTAGAAATCATATCTTTCAAAACAAGCTGTGCTTTTACTTTATGATAAGGTCCAAGACGGTTTGACTTTTTAACATCATGCCAATCAGTAAAAGTCTGCCAATTCTCACCATTGGGTTCAGCGATTAAAATACGACAAAAACCAATATCTTCGTCACGTAAATATTCAGTTATAATTGAAAAGTTATTTGCAAACTCTTCGAAAAGTTTCTCCTCACCATGTTCAAACAATTTTGTTTGAATGGGAAAAACTCGATTAAAATTTCCTGAGACAACATTCGGGTTTTCTTTAATAATAGAATCTGACTTTTTTGACACTTCTTTACTGACTGGAAGGGGTATCGGAGAATATCCAAAGCTCGAATAGGTATTACCACCATTTTCTAAGAATAGTTTTTTCTGATGAATACTATTTATCCACTTCAATCCCAGATTATCTGTAAAACGAGTATAAGCCGTCCAATCATCACGGTTTATATAAGTATCTATATACTCCGATACTTCATATTCAGTCAATAGTTTTAGATTAACTTCACTTTTCTTAGCTTTAAGCCAAGCAAATATATACATCAGACCATTTAAAGCCAGCGCTCTTAACTTATAACGTTTTAAAAGCTCTTTTGTTGTTTTTTCATCATGAAGGAATTTCAACATGTCTTCATAAGATTCATGTTTTTTATTTAAATCAAGATTTATTTTTCTTACTTCATGCAACATTTCAAGGTTAAGTCTTGAGAGAGTCCTCAAATGATTGACTTCCCCTTGATTTTTAATAAACTCATCGAAGCAGTGTTCAAATATAGCAGCATCTAAAGCCTTAATAGCTGACTGTGCTACCTTACCGCCTTCAATCATTACCATTACACCTCTTGCAAATGGTGCAAGATGTGGAATGTACTGAGCAACTTCAAGAAGCGAGTCTAACAAAGCCATCAACAGTTCAAGTTCACTGTCATCTTCTTTTTTTAATGCGTGAATAGCTTTAAGTCTTGCCCTTTCCATTGCCTGATAACCCAATCGGCTTGGATTAAAAATAACATCAAGTGACGTAAAGTAAACTCGAATCTCAACACGACGATTGACTTCCAGTTTCGGGTTATCTCTTCTAAGATCACTTTGTTTCTCAGGTTTATATATAGGATAAGCATCACTCAAAGCCGTTGCTTTGATAAACTTCTGTAAGTTATCAGGAAACATTGCTTTCGCATTCATTGCACGCTCAAATGAAACCAGCTTATTCGCCTCAGGGCTTCCAACCTGACATGCATGCCCTTCAATTTCTATTCTTAATTGTGGCTCATGTTGCAATGCCTCAATTAATACATCAATCACTGGTTTACTGTTTTTCAGTTCTTTCTCCCGAGAGTTAAAATGGAAAAGAACTTTTAAGCCAGAGCCTCTGTTATCTGTTAACAAACTGATATTATCGTATTGATAAATGTCACGATTTCTATTCGAAAGTTGTTCTTTTGCTTGCTCTATAGCCTTATTTATACACTCTGCATCTTGATTAACACTTTCTTTCCAGACAGGGATTTTATCTAAATAATCAGAAGAAATTTCGTCCAAACCTTTCTTGGATTTGTTAACATCCTCTTGCGTTTTCAGATACTTTTTGAAGTTCTCAAGTAACTCATACATAGAGTTGGCAGTACTGATAAATGAGAGCCCATGATCTGCAAGACCACTAACACCACCGTACCATGATTCAGCTAGTCGTCCTGTAAGTGCTGGATAGTCTTTCTTCTTCCAATCATCCAAAAACTGACCTAAATATTCCTTTGAGTCAGCAATATTAATAACCTTATCTCTGAATAGCGCTGCACCTCCAAGCTTTTTCTCTGCAGCAGATAGCGTATTATCAGACAAAGCCTTATAGTGATCATGAGCTTCTTTAACACTGAATAAGCCATAGTATAATTCCCCGGTTGCTTGCATCGCTTCCGGGAGCTCTTTCTCTATTGCTTTCCAGAACAAATTACTAATCGTGTTAAAGGTCTTAATTCCACCATCCTTATTATACATATCCTGCCAGCCACCATTTAAGTGGCCTGCTGAAACCTGACCAGAAGCATCACGAATCGCTTTCAAAGAAGCTAAACTATCAAGTGCCGGACTTTTTACCCCTTCAATAGCTGTTTGGTTAGCTAAGAACTTCTGCATACCTGCTAAAAGTTGCGGAAACTGAAAAAACAGATTTTCTTCGAGTGAAATCATATCGCCTGATACGATAGCCATTTTTCCTAACGGATTTTCTGGGGAAAATCGAATGTATTCTCGAAGTTCATATTCGAACCCTGCCTTAAAACCAATATTTACTCGTCTTATATTTGATGTTTTAATTGAATCAGGAATTGACTCAATTTTATTTGGATCAAAAGTAACCCTGATAGTGCAGAGGCCTTCTTCAAATGTCGAACTATCTAAATGAAACAAAGCACAGGGATGATCTTTATCTTCTTTTCCATCTAACCTTTCAGGTACAATTGCTTGTGCTTGAACTTTTCCATTGAGCTTATCTATCCCATTATCATCATACTGATGAAGTGATACGGTTGCATTCGTATAATCTTTACTCGAAAAAACCACTACACAAGTGGCGTATACCGGCAGTATAAATCCTTTAAGTGGAACTCCTTCACTTTTTACTCCTTCCAACCAATCATTATATGTTTTTTTCTCGTCAGACAATTGGCCGTCAGACCCAACTTCATGTGCTGGTGCCAGCTGCTCTAAACTGATGGTTGTTAAAGCAAAGTTTACAGGTTCGGAGCCAACCTTATCCGACAATTCATTAAGCTGTTCAGTTAATTCTTTGACACTTTTTTTAGATTGTGCCAATTTCAATAACAATGGCAATGGTGGAAACTTTAACTGATAAACACTTTTGGTTAAATCGTGAACAGGGTTGCTATGTCTAAGTATGGTATAGCTTTTATCCTGCTCGCCTTCCAGTCCTTGACTACCTGCACTCAGTGCACATAAACGATAGTTTATATCTGTTGCCCATAAACTGTTTGCATTCTCATCAGCAGCAAGTACAGGTATCAAATTTAATGGTCTTACATTATTAATTTTAGTTTTAGTTAAATCACTTTCTAGATGATATTTTCCATATTGTTCAGATGGCGCTCCTTCACCAATTTCTTTAGTAAAGCAAGCACCAAAAATATAATAACATGACGGATTTTTGTTATTTATCATTATTTAAACCTTTTTTTAAAAAGTTACCATCATTTGCAAACGCATTATAAAGCGATGAATTATTTGCACTATGTCCTGAACCTATCTGTTTCCAAACTTGATGTTCTTTTATTTTTTTATCTTCACCAAGCTGAAATAGGAATACTTGTGCGGCACCACCACTTCGAGCAAACTTTGCATCCAGACTTAATATGTTTAACATTTCATAATCGCCTGGTTTTGAGTGATCAATTTCTTCTCTGTCAATCTTTCTATTTTCTACATCAATCAAAAACCGATACTTATAAGATTCTCCCCAAGCAAATTTCCCTGTTGGGCTAATCCCTCTTTTTCTGAGTTCAAATTCATCTATTTCATCAGAATTTTGTGTGAGTACAACTTTATGTAATAAATCATTTGACTTTTCATCATATACAACAACACCATAATCACTTACAACATATCGCCTTCCACCATGTATAATCGAGTCCTTTGTAAAGTAAACATCAACTTTCTCAATTTTTTCATCTGAAAATATATATTTATAGCTTTGTCTACCTTCAAAAAAATATAAATAATCACTCTGTTCCGACCATAACAAATCTTCCCGACCATTCCTGTCACCCAACTTAATATATTCGCCTGTTTTCAAATCTTTAATGAATTTATATATACCTTCAAAAGTTGAGTAGCTAATTGCTAAATATCGATTATTAGGTGACATTCGCATCACCCTTACTTCCCCATCAAATTCATCCGCAACTAACCGCAAATCAGTCCCGTCCGTTTTAATACTCCAGACTTTATCTTTCCTGTCATAATAATCATCTGTTTCACCTTCACCATTATCCCAGCGGAAAACAATACGGGGTAAGTCATAAGAGCTTTCATTGTCTAAGTCTTCGCGCGGCCATTCTTTGGCTTTAAAGACATAGTGACGGGGTTTTCCGTTGTTATCCTGGTATCGAACATAATTATGCTCGGTAATGTAAATCCGGCCATCTTCCCATTCCTGGGCATTTTTTTGCTCTACAATTGACAGCTCTTTTTCTGGTTGATTACTTTCTATAGTGGCTTTATCTTGCCCGCAACCAACAAGGAGTAGAGTTGTCAATAAACTGAGTTTCAGTGTTGATTTCATACTTTTTTTCATAGTAATCATTCTTTCTTTCGCCAACGTCTTAATTTAATAGTTCGGTGATATCTACATCTTTGTAAATTATCACAGGTTCAATCTCATCAAAGTCTTCGCTGCCTTTATTGGTTCGGCTCAATGTGACTTTTTTCACTTCACTTGGCCAACCGGAGAACCGAATCATCCGATGTTTCTTGTCAATAAAGTCACAACTTCTTAAGTACACTTTTTGCGACCATTCGTTTTCAGTGTCAGACAATTCAAAAAAATCATCAGGCTGATCAACCTGAGGGTGCGCATAATAAGTAAGCCGAATCTCTGGCAGAGGGGAATTGAGATATACGGCAGCAACGTTCTTGTCAACCTGATTATTGATTAGTTGCCCATTGACGTCTAATTCAAATGGCTCAGCTAGTTGATCCAAGCTAATTGTCGTTAATTTGAAATTGACCGTTTTACCGGGAATTTTATCTGCTATTTCTCTTATGCTGTTGCATAAACTTTCATAGCTTGTTCCAGCCTGTGCTAATTTTGCAAGCATCGGAAGTGGTGGAAACTTTAAATTATAACTTTTGTTTGATAATAAATGAATTGGATTGGAATGTGCAAGAATGGAGTAGTTCGAATCTGCCTGCCCTTCTTTTCCTTGATTACCATGTCTCAGCGAACACAAACGATAATTCGCGTCCGTGGCCCATAACTCAGGCTGTTCACTTTCACTTAAAGAAATAACAGGAATTAATTGAAGTGGTCGAACACTTTTGAGTTCTTTTACATCTCTCAAATCGGATTCATTATGCCAATTTGGATATTCATTTAGCGCCGTCTCCTTATTTAAATGCTTTTCGAATGATGCACTGAATATATAATAATTTGATTCTAAAAACTTTTTAGCCAACATAGTCGCTTCCTATTTTTCAAAAATACCATAATTTGCAAATGAGTTATAAAGAGAATATTCTGTAGCACTTCTACCTGTCGATATTAGAGTCCAGAATTTATAATTGTCATTTATCTCTTTTTTATCATTTAATTTATAAACAGTCGAAGCGCCATGCCATACGTATTCCGCATTTAAACCAATCACGCTAAAATATTGATACTTTCCTCGCTGTCTTTCCTTTATATCTTCAAAGGTGAATGTTCTCTTTTGAGTATCAATTAGAAACCTTTTCCGTCCACTTTCACCCCAAGCAAAGCGTCCAGTTGGACTTATTGACTTATTAATAAACTCATATAAATCAATAGAATCTACATCGTTATATACACTTACCGAATATAACAACTTATTACTTTTCTCTTCATATACAGCAACCCCGACATCATTTATGGCAATTCTTTTCCCATCATAAATAACAGAATTCTCATTGAAATTAACATCAATCGACTCTATGTTTGATGTATTTAAATCATATTTCCATTTTTCCCATTGATCCACATAATATAAATAGCTACTGTCTTCCGCCCATAGAAACTCAGGATGTCCACGAGATTTACCCAACTCAATATAGTCACCCGTTTTCAAATCTTTGATAACTTTAAACATACCAGAACTGTTGGCATATGCTAATGCTAAATATCGGTTGTTTGGTGACATTCGTATTAAACGAACTCTTCCATCAAACTCATCCGCAACCAGTCGCAAATCCGTCCCATCCGTTTTAACACTCCAAACTTTATCTTTCTTTTCATAATAATCATCTGTTTCACCTGCCCCGTTATCCCAACGGAAAACAACACGGGGTAAATCATAGGAGCTTTTATTCGTTAAATCTTCCCGTGGCCATTCTTTAGCCTTAAAAACATAGTATTTTGGCTTTCCGTTATTATCCTGATAACTGATATAATTATGCTCGGTAATATAAATCCGGCCATCTTCCCACTCTTGAGCATTTTTCTGCTCTACAATTGACAGCTCTTTTTCTGGTTGTTTGCTTTCAACAGTGATTTCATCTTGCCCACAACCGACAAGGAGCAAACCTGTCAAAATACTGATTATTGTTATAATTTTCATAGATTTATATTTTCCTATCTATTCGTTGCCAACCAAGCGGTAGTAATTAGTAAAAAATTATAACGCATCAACTAGCATCACTGTGAACATCATTTTTTTCGAAATCCCCATCATTTGCAAAAGCATTATATAGTGAAGAATCTGTCGCACTATGACCAGTAGCAATTTGCACCCAAGACTTATAATTACTATTGATTTCTTTTTTATCGTTTAATTTAAAAATCGCTGTCTTTCCCGCACCGCGTCTTACATAATCAGCATTCAAACCAATCATTTCAAAATATTGGTACTTTCCCATCGTTCTTTCTTTTATATCTTCAAAATAAAATGTTCTTTTATGTGTATCGATTAAAAAACGCTTACGACCACTTTCCCCCCAGGCAAATCGGCCTGTTGGACTAATTGATTTATTTATAAACTTATATATTCCAAGTGATTCTTTATCAGGGTTGATGCTAACATTAAATAGTCTTTTGTTCGACTTTTCATCAAATACAACCACACCAAAGTCATTCAGAACATATCTTTTTCCATCGTATATCACAGAGTACTCGTTATACATAACGTCTACTTTTTCTGATTTTTTTGTATGTAAACTATACTTCCAGTTTTCCCAATCATTCACAAAATATAAATAACTGCTGTCTTCCGCCCATAAAAACTCTGGATATCCACGTGATTTTCCCAACTCAGTATATTCACCCGTTTTGAGATCTTTAATTACTTTAAACATGCCATCACTGTTGGCATATGCTAAAGCCAGATAACGATTATTCGGTGACATCCTCATTAAACGTACGTTTCCATCAAACTCATCTGCAACCAATCGTAAGTCAGTCCCATCCGTTTTAATACTCCAGACTTTATCTTTTCTCTCATAATATTTATCTGTTTCACCTTCACCGTTATCCCAGCGGAAAACAACTCGAGGCAAATCATACGAACTCTCATTTTTTAAATCTTCGCGCGGCCATTCTTTTGCCTTATAAACATAGTATTTTGGCTTTCCGTTATTATTCTGATAACTGATATAATTATGCTCGGTAATATAAATCCGGCCATCTTCCCATTCCTGGGCATTTTTTTGCTCTACAATTGACAGCTCTTTTTCTGGTTGATTACTTTCTACAGTGGCTTTATCTTGCCCGCAACCAACAAGGAGTAGAGTTGTCAATAAACTGAGTTTCAGTGTTGATTTCATACTTTTTTTCATAGTAATCATTCTTTCTTTCGCCAACGTCTTAATTTAATAGTTCGGTGATATCTACATCTTTGTAAATTATCACAGGTTCAATCTCATCAAAGTCTTCGCTGCCTTTATTGGTTCGGCTCAATGTGACTTTTTTCACTTCACTTGGCCAACCGGAGAACCGAATCATCCGATGTTTCTTGTCAATAAAGTCACAACTTCTTAAGTACACTTTTTGCGACCATTCGTTTTCAGTGTCAGACAATTCAAAAAAATCATCAGGCTGATCAACCTGAGGGTGCGCATAATAAGTAAGCCGAATCTCTGGCAGAGGGGAATTGAGATATACGGCAGCAACGTTCTTGTCGACCTGATTATTGATCAAATTGTATTTCACAGAATCTGAGTTGAGTGATTCTGGCACAGTTAAACCTTGTATCGCCGCTGTTGTATCAGTGAATGCTTTATCCTGACTGTATGTATTCAACCCCGTAATTTCGGTTGCATTTTCTGCATACTCATTCTCGAGCTGAGAGAGTTGTGTTTCCGTTTGCTGCTGGCTGCAAAAAATCGCATGCAGCGGCACTTCTTCACCATTGATTTTATAGGGAAGCCAGATATGCGGCATTTCCCGCCCTTCGGCCTCACGTAATACCGCCCGGCCGCCTTTCTTTGGGCTTTCCTTAGTGGCTAATGTAAAGGTCCTGACTGGCGAATAGTCGGTCAGGACGATGTCGACTTCTTCAGCCGTCAGGCCAAAAACACGGGCCATACCAGAGCCATCCAGCACCGAGGAAAACACTGTTTTACCATCTTGCTTAATCTCATAAGGCTCATACGAATAACGTGCCCCTGACTCTTCACTGACCAAAGTAATGTCCACATGCCGCTCTACGACTGATGCTTCTGACTTATCTTCGCTTGTGCCTAGCGTCAAATTCACCTCGCTGAAATAGCCTTTTTCAGTGACCTGAATTTCGCGCCACAGTTTTCCATCGAGAAAAATGTAAAAATATCCCTGCTCATAGAGCGTTGCTTGCGCCGGATCGTTATCTTCTGTTGTGAAATACATGGGCACTGCTGGCACCAAAACAGTTTCCCACTCGTCCAATTCGGTTTCTTTTTCTACTGGCATCAAGCCTTCCGCCAGCAGAAGCGTGATAGGGCTTGGATAAACGCGCGATGGAATCACAAGGTATAAATTCTTTGCTTCATTCTCGAGGCCTTTAAACTCGGCCAAGCTGCGGTGTTCATGTTTGGCATCCGCACGAGGTTTCGCAATTTTCTCGCTCTGCAGATCCGTTTTTGCCAGCCGTAAATAGGCGCTGTTACCAGGCCACTGTCCCGCCAGTTCCACCACCAGTTTGTGCTCTGGTACGGGCTCGATGGGTTGGTTGACCACATTGCGGGGCAACGGGGTGATGTCTTCCAGCGGCGTATAATTCGCCTTTACATATCTCACTTTTTTCATTTACTTTTTCTCGTTTTTCTTCGCTTTGGCGAAACTGAACCACGTTAGGCTTGAAGGAAAACAACAGCGAGAAGCTAAGCGCTTACCAGCGGCCAACATGAGTGAACCAGGAATAGTGTCCGGGCATGAAAACATCGGACCTTGTTTAAATGTGTGTGAGAAGGTGTATCGGCTATCGGGTTGCTGAATCAGCCCACAATGGCAGTACATCATGATGACGCTCTCCGCAGCGAGTGTGCGCTTATTCGTGCTGTCGGCGGCTGTGCGATAACAGATCAACGAATAAGCCCTGCATGGCTCTTTTTTCATCTCTGTTCAGTACATGAACACACTGGGTACGGTCATCAAGACGTACAGCGGAAAACCCTATCAGATTGAATACCCTAATCAACTGATTTAATAGCCTCTCCCACCTGAAAATGTCACTTTGTGGTATTGAGCCAAAAAATAATTTCTGTTTTGGCTCATTGCGTTACCGTTTTACGTGACTGCCGTGTTCGGTTTCGACAGGGTTAACGTCATCATCGCCCGGCTGTCATTGGCTCCGAACAGGAACACACTGCGCACACGCGGGTTGTCGGTGTGGTGCAGCGCTAGTGTCAGGGTGGCAAACAATGAGGCTTCGCCTAAATACCCCCACAGGCTGTGACTAAGCACAAGCTGTTCAGGGTTAGTCAGCCGTTCACCTCGGGCACCAATGGCAAAACCGTATTCTTCATTTTGAGATCTCAGGTTGGTCATATCGCTGAACAGCAAGCCAAAGTCATCCACGGCTTTGCTTTGCTTACGCAGCGCGCTGGACATCAATTGCTCGCCAGCACCCTGCTCGCAGTGCCAGCTGTCCAGTCTTGCCTGTGGCGTTAACTTTAAGGCTTCTACCAGGCTGCGCGATGCCAGCACAGCGCCTGCTGCGCCCTCGCTGGCGATCACTCCCCAGGGGTGCTGAGCCGTCTGCAACAGATTACGCTGTGAAAGTACATCCAGTGCTGATAGAGGGGAATCCACAGAAATCGCCATCACCACTTCTTCTTCATTCAGGCTTTTTAACACATCAGAAAAATGCGTATGTTCTGTGTGGTGACTCAGCACCACCCGGCCTAGTACCTTTTCTAAGCCGCTATCAGCACGCCAGGTTTGATACCAGTTTTCCAATTGCGACTGCGTGATGGCTTGTGGCATACGCACATAAAGCGGCGCTGGCGGCAGGCTGCCCGGCAGGTTCACCGCCAGTTGGGTCACCAGCAGGGCCAGCATCGCAAAGTATTTGTCGGCCGTGTTTTCTTCAGCATCCAGATAAGTGATTGGCGCAACCGTCGCTTTGCTGTCGGCATCTGCCACTGGCCGGGTCTCGTACATGTCTAAATCCGCCTGCGCCACGGCAACAGAAATATCCAGGTTGAATCCCGCCGCGGTGACGGCATCGGCGCAAAGAATGTAACGAGCAGTGGATAAACTCATACAGCAGCCTTTTGTTCAGAAATAACAGTATTGACTAAGTCAGCCTCCTGTCCCTGGCAAGGAAATGCAGCCGACCAGGTGGCCGTGACAGTCAAAGCATCGGCATCCACGGATAGCGTATGCAGCGCCATGGTTTGCAGGCGCTTTTGGCTGCCAAACGCCGCTTCGGCGACAAAGGTACGTCGCGGTAACGTAAAGTACAGCGTCTCTTCATGACTGAAACCAGATACGATGATGCGCTCACCGCCAGCCAGTAACCCTTTTGTCTGCTGATCAGCAGGTGCTGACTGGTAAAACGCCGTTGAAAAATCAACCGGATATAGCGGCCGACGTTCGTCTGACCATTTTTCATCGAACGTACCCGCCAGACGGGCACGCGCCGCATCAAAGACAGCCAGCGGACCAAAACCGGCTGGTTGCACCTTAGCGGTATCTGGCTGCCAGTCCTGTTTCAAATAGAACACTGAAGGCACAGGCTGGTTCAGCAAATCCATCGTTTTGTTCGCAACCCCGCAGCCAATACGGTTACGGGGATCGTCTCCCCCTAAAGCATGGGCATAAGACACAGGACGCTCGATAAAAGGGGCAGGGACAGTGACGCCTACCTGACCGGCTTGAGTGATCCATTGCCGATCACCCACTACCGTCAGTGTTTTATCGATATGCTCTTCAATCAGCAAACGGCACTGCACACGGGTAACGGGTTTCTTACCCAGACTCCGGGCGTGACCTTTCACCAGCACGTCTGTATTGGCTTTACTGACGGCAAAATCCTGATCCGCCACCATGGCGGAGAAACCGGGCTCACCATCAAACACAGGGGTTGAATAGATCTCTGGCTGCGTCTGTACTGGCTGCCACTGGCCTTCGCACTGCTGCCAGCCGGTTTTTAAACACACCACCCATACCGTCTGTCCGTGATGATCACGCACAAACTGCCCTTTCATGGCATAAGGTAAATTAGATTCAACGTCCCACAGCTGCATCACGCATCCTCTGGTTATACCGCTCCGATGCAGTACTGTTTTTAGAAAGTGTATTGATGGCCCGCCGTTGTTTTTCCGGCCAGCCCATTGGGTCATAAGGCACATAAATGCCACCATTGAGGCATAAATCCCGCCAGACCCAGGTACGAAACAAGGCTGGCATGGATGGGCTTTTCAGCACATCGATACTGGTGGCATAGCTCAGCGAGCCGCCCATTCTCATCATGGGCACCTGTACCGCTTCGGGTTCAAGGTCCTGCCACCAGTGCATCAGTAACTCTGCGGCGTGCTGTGCGTTGTACTTCACGCCCAAATCGGCGACACGAACTGGCATTTTCTCTCCCAAAATCAGAAAAATCGCACTCACCCAGTGTTCCTGCTCTACTTCATCCTGAGCGCTGAAAAGCGCTTCAATCATAGGTTCCACAGCGAGCGGATCACCTGCCAGCGCCGCTTTCAGATAAGCGCGTTTATCATTCGCGAAATCGGGCAGCGTGAAAGATTCAGGTAAGCGATTCACAATGGCGTATTCATCCACCTGTTGGAAAGCTTCTTTCTGGGGCAGGATGTCACCACGAAGCCAGGCGACTTTGTCTTTTCGCACCAGCAAGTGAGTAAATAAAGATTGAGCTGGATCGCCATGTTCAATCACCCAGTTAATACCGGCCTCGTGTCCTGAACAGGCCAGCTGATGCCGGGCCAGCCCGCTCACTTTCGTCGAGCCATCCCGGATACACTTATTGGCGAACTCTGTATTCAGTTCATGACGGCGCACCAAAGCCCGCATGGCCAGTTCAGACTGTGGGATCTGACTGATAGCCGCAGACTGCAATGTCTCGATAAGCTGTGTTGATGTCGCCAGAGAAACCGTATCCAGCCACACTTGTGCCTGCAGTTTGTCGGCCAGCAACAATGACAGTCTTACCGCGCTCGGATCAAGCGGATCAATCTCTGCTGAGCTCAACACCCACAGCAGCACTTGGGGATGCGTGTCGGCCAATCCATACAGATAGCCCGGCTCAACCCGAAAGAGCGCCACAAACACGGCCATAAACCGCGCCAGTTTCCTGTTCAGCAAATGATAATAACGACTGTCGCTGTCAGGCAAACCGCTGGCTAATGCACGATGACGCTGAGCCAGCAGGAAACGCACTGCTTCAGCAGCACTATCCGCTTTCTCTCGTGCAAAACGCTGTATACCCGGTGCTGAGGCTTCGGCATGCTCAACCGCCTGCTTCATCGCGGCGGCCAGTTGCTGTAGATCCTCTTCCGTCAATACGCTAAAACCTGACACTTCAGGCTTAATCTGGCTGATCATCATGTTGGGCCCATCAGTTAATCGCTATTATTGCACCCTGAATTTTCTGGGATTTTTCCGCCTGGCTGTTGATATATTTGGCTTCGGTCGTCACCCGGCTGTTTTTTCCGTCGTAGTGCGTTTTGGCATCGCGACTGGCAACAATCAACTGCTCTTCAGCTTCAATGCGGATGTTTTTCGCTTTCAGCACCAACTCGTCACGCTGTTCAATCAAGGAAAAGAAAATGTCGGTGACCAGAGGCAAATTTGGATCATTACCGATGAATTCAATGCGACACGACAGTGCATTCTGCACAGCTAATTCAAGCTCAACCCGGTTAAACTGGCGGCCAAGCCTGGCAGCCAAACCGGATGGCATATCACAGCCATCAAAGGTGACGCGAACACTGTCCCCTTCAATGGCCAGAATATGGCCGAAACGGGCATGCAAAGGAGCCGGGGATACCCCGGCTTCTGATTCAATCATTAAATGGCTTTGTGTCTGCTGCTTTTGCATTAGTTCACCGATACTTTTCCGCCCTGAACAACCACTTTGTCTGAACCATTAATCAAAATGGATGTGCCTGTGATTTGAATCGAGCCATCACTATTGAGGACTATCTGAGAAGATCCTGCATTTAGCACAATCTTCTCTTTACTGATGATCTGCGTCGTACTTTTGGAATCAGACGTTACATTCCCGGTCACTGTCAGGGTGGAATTCCCTTCTACATTCAGGTTGTTATCTTTATCTACCTGAGTCTGACGGGCACCGTGAATCGTGATAGTCTGGTTTTCCATCACTTCCAGTTCATCGTTTTTGCCAATTTCAGTGGTGCGATTCTGATTGATCTTCAGATCCGAATTCTTCACCACGGTCACGGCTTCATTACTGTTGTAATTCACCGTGACATCACCATCGACCGTTTCTGTGAAGGTGCCTTTTACTTCTGTGGTTTTGTTACCTTTGATGGTTTCCAGCTGATTCTGACCAATCTCGTTGGTTTTATGACGAGCAACCGTCAGAGTGTCATCATTACCGATCTGCTCGAACCGGTCGTTAAGCACCTTCACTGACATATCTTTCTGCGCGCGCAGATACAGCTCTTCATGATTGGTTTCATCATCCAGACTGATCTCGTTGTACCCTTCTCCTTTATGCGTTTTAGAACGCAAGGTGGTGCGGGTTTTCTTCAGCGGCAAATCATAAGGCGGAAGATGCAGACCGTTATAAACCGACCCTGTGACTAAAGGTTGATCCGGATCACCTTCCAGAAAGCTGACGACCACTTCGTGCCCGATACGCGGCAGGAAAACTGCGCCCCAGTTCGGACCGGCCAGGCTCTGGCTGACGCGTACCCAGCAGCTTGAATGTTCATCCGACGCACCCAATCTGTCCCAATGGAACTGAATCTTGATGCGGCCCAGATTGTCGGTATAGATTTCTTCATTCGCCGGACCGACCACCACAGCGGTTTGCGGGCCTTCCACAACAGGTGCCGGCAAGGCCGATGCCCGGTAAGTCATATCGGCCGGGAATGCGATCACTTTGTTGTGATAGGTGGTGGGTTCATCACCGGCTTCTTCTGCGTGAGCCTGCGGATCGCTCCCTTCGTGCTTCACTTCCAGCAGTATGAAATCACGGTTCAGAGACTGGCGCGGATGGCGTTCCATCAGGAAGCTGTAACCGGGGATCAACCGCATGACACAGGTTGTTGCTTTCAGCTCAGTGCCGGACACCTTATGGGCTGACAAGCGGTAATCAGACTGTAACTTACCCTGAGGTTGCTGGCCGTAACGTCCCGGATAACGGTACACGGCCAGATCGGTATAGACCTCGGCTTCATCCGATTCCGGCACGTCCGCCATCAGACGGGTTTTAGGCGTTAGGTAGTTATAGTCGTTTTGTGAAACCGCACCGGTATGAACACGGGTGGCAAAATCGGCGTCAAAGATATGTTCGCGATCCGGCACCCCGCCCGAGTCGGCATGATACAGGATGGGCGTTTGCTCGGCGCCGGGGATCAAGGTGGCGTTTTCGGCAGTGCTGGGCAGCGCGTTGACCAGTTCATTCTTATCAACAATCACCAGTTCATGGCCGCTGTGGGTATGATCGAAGTAATACCACAGTCCATGCTGAGACATCAGGCGATGGATAAATGCCAGATCGGTCTCGTGATACTGCAGAATATACTCCTGCTTCTCGCCTGCATCGGCAAGCATACGTACCGCGGTTACGCCAGCTTCTTCCAGCACGGCTTCGATGATGTCATTGATCGTTTGATCCTGAAAAATACGGCAGTCCTGCCGCTGGGTCAGAAACCAGAGATCGGGCACCAGCTTTAACTCATAGCGGCTGAACTGGCGACCTGTGCCCAGGAAGCGGGCTTCACTGACTGTGCCATGGAAAACACGGGATACACCGCTCCCCTGACCGAAAAGTTGCAGCACCCCTGCCTTACGGATAACGTCCTCAAAAGCAATATCTGCATCACGTGAAAGCAATGTGACGTTAATTTCAAAAGGTTGAAACAGACGCTCGGTGATCTTAAATTCTTCAACACGGAATTCGTGTTCTGTTTCTTCGATAGAGAAGGAAAATTGAACCGGATTACTCATTACTTTTACCTGATACAACTATGACAAAAGGGGCCGGAACCGGCCCCCATGAATCGGCGTTATTACGCTTCGCGCGGCGTACGCCAGTCGTCGTTACCTGCAGTACCACAGACTTCGTGGGTCACTTCAATGGCGCGGTAAGTCAGTTTCAGTACTTCTTCAACCACACGGTCAGAAGTAGCTGCATCCTGGCAGTGCGCCATACGGGTTTGCATATCAACCAGCAGTGCATCAATCAGTTTGATGGTGTAGTAATGCTCTTGCTTGCCTTGAGTCGAAGTGCGGTAGAAGTTGATGTAAGCTTCTGGCAGCTTCTCACCGCTGACCAATGCGTTGAACAGCAATGGCGAAGTACGGTCTTGCTGCTTAGTCACGATAATTGGACGGTGAACACGCTGACCTGTTGGCTGACCGCTTTGTGGGTCACGAGGAACAGTCAGAACATGGTCCAGTTCCTGAACCAGGAATTCGTCAACGTGTGCTTCCTGCCAAGTGTTACCAACAGAATCTGCCGTGTAAGCATCTTTAGTAATGTGGCCCTGAGTTTCACCATGAATAGACATATAAGCTGGAGTTGGCATAATCACTTTCCCTTAAATTTTAGTCATTTCGATAAGTAGAGCATAACGCTGCTCTTTGCGATGACTGATACATTGCAACCACCGTGCCAACTTTTAATTTCATTTAAAAACAGTAGCTTATAACTTTTTGTGAATTTTTAACTCATTTTTATTGCCAACTTTTTGGGAAATTTTCTAATTTCTTAGCAACTTCTTTACGAATTTTCGTTATACAACTCTTAACCACCACTCTGTGCCGGATTCAATTTTTCCATTTTCTATTCACTGCGCTCTTCAGGCTACAACGCAGCATATAAATCTCCCTGAGATTGATGACCAATTTTCAATCAAAATCACCAAATTCATTTCATTGCGCACTTGGTTCAATAAATACGGGTTCAATTGAACATTGGCTATGCTTTCCAGTGTTTTTGCTTTAGGCATTTCGGTAGACTAAGGCACTAAAAACAAAGGATTCCAGCATGAAATTTTACAGGCTAGGACTTGCATGTACGCTGCCATTATTAGCGGCCTGCAATGACAACAATTCCCCCATCAAAATCACCAGCGAAACCGTCTCTCAACAGCAGCTTGATACCATAGTTACTAATATCGAAAAGCGATATCCCGAGGCGACCCAGGAACAAAAACAAAACGCTGCCGACGTGGTGGTTCGTGCCATCGAGAATCTGGTGTTTGTTGAAGGCGGCAGCTTTGAGATGGGGGATTTTGGTGCCCCTTGTGAAATCCCCAGCCGTACAGTCAAACGGATGGACTGGTCTCCGGATGCTGAATGCTTGAGTTCACCGTTTAGTCAGGAGACAGGTGCTGCCTTCCTTCATAAAGTCACACTCGATTCCTATTCAATTGCTAAGTTTGAAACACGCTTTATTGATATGGAGTGGATGCGTCAGATAAATGGACTGCCTGTGGCAAAAGATGATGCAAAAGATCAGTCGATTATCCAGCGTGATTCGGAAACATATCAATGGCTGATAACTAAAATGAAGGATTATCCAGCCAGTGCAAAAGCGTGGCAGGAAGCGAAAGATTATTGCCAATGGTTAGGTCAGGTCAGTGCAATACCCTTCGACTTGCCTACCGAGGCACAGTGGGAATATGCTGCACGAAGTCGAGGCCAGAAATACTATTATGCGACCAATAATGGTTACCATCAGGTTTTGGAAGATGCCTATTTCGATCCCGAGATTGATCGTTACGTCGAATACACTGAAAGTGGTGCAAATACATCAACAAATACCAAAGAAGTAGATCGCTATCCCCCGAATCCTTTAGGGATTTATGGTATGTCCAATCCAGTCAGTGAATGGGTGGAGGACTGGTACTCCCCTGACTACTACGAATACTCCCCAGAGCTAAACCCAAAAGGACCAAAGGAAGGGACGGAAAAAGTACTTCGGGATGCGGGAGGAACAACTATGACTTTTTCAAGGATTCATTCTGTGCCAGTAAAGAGTACATATTTTTACAGCACAAGTTTCCGCTGTGCTCTTCAGCAATCAGTCCCTGCAACAAATAAATAAAGCCCCTTCCGGGGCTTAAATTATGCAGTTTGTATATCGCTTGTCTGGTGGCGTTGAGTAATCTGTTGGTTAACCTGTGTTCTTTTACTGGCTCAGTCGGGCAGGGTGAGAGCACGTATGTTCACTTTTTGAACACACGTAAGTTCTCTCGGGCTGGTTGAGTAATTATTAGACACCTCATGCATTTCACACCTGTGGCAGGCGGTTAAAAATCACTATTTTTGTATATCCCAACATGCTTTTTATATGGTGATTTTACAACTTGTTAACTCATGCTCTCACCCTGCTCAGTCGGGTGGGACTTCAAGTAGATTTCTTTTTATCCATTGTGAACCCTATTCAAAAAACACCTGTGAATTTCCTGATTTAGCCACCAGTTTTGTGTTTTTGTTTCTGGGGTTTCGGTACACTAAGACACTAAAAACAAAGGATTTCAGCATGAATATTTACAGGCTAGGACTTGCATGTACGCTGCCATTATTAGCGGCCTGCAATGACAACAATTCTCCCATTAAAATCTCCAGTGAAACCGTCTCTCAACAGCAGCTTGATACCATAGTTACTAATATCGAAAAGCGTTACCCTGAGGCCACCCAGGAACAAAAACAAAACGCCGCCGACGTGGTGGTACGTGCCATCGAGAATCTGGTGTTTGTTGAAGGCGGCAGCTTTGAGATGGGGGATTTTGGTGCCCCTTGTGAAATCCCCAGCCGTACGGTCAGCCGGATGGACTGGTCTCCGGATGCTGAATGTTTGAGCTCACCGGGGAGTCAGATGACAGGAGCTGATCATTTGCATCAAGTCACACTCGATGCCTACTCAATCGCTAAATTTGAAACGCGCTTTATTGATATGGAGTGGATGCGTCAAATCAACGGACTGCCTGTGGCAAAGGAGAATATCCAAGATGGCTCAATTGTTAAACGCAACTCAGAGCGCTACCAGTGGCTTCTTGAAAATAGAAAAGATCACCCAGCCAGTGCTAAAACGTGGCAAGAAGCCAAAGATTATTGTCTATGGGTAGGCCAAATTAGTGCAATACCCTTTGACTTACCAACAGAAGCACAGTGGGAATATGCCGCTCGAAGTCGTGGGAAGAAGTATTATTTCGCAACCAATACAGGCTACTTACAACTAAGTGAGGGTTATTATCTGGATCCTGAAACTAATTACTATATTGAGTACACAGAAGACGAGGTAAATGCACCATCTTTCGCCGAATTTCGCAACGTAGATACTTTTCCTCCGAATCCGTTAGGTATCTATGGAATGACTAATCAAGTACGGGAGTGGGTAAATGACTGGTATTCCTCTGATTATTATCAGCAATCACCAGAGTTAAACCCCCAAGGGCCTGATAGTGGAAGTCAAAAAGTTCTTCGTGATTCTTCTGGTACAACTATGACTTTTTCCAGAAACTACTCTGTTCCTGTAAAGAAAGCGTATTCACCTGGAACTAGTTTTCGCTGTGCTCTTCAACAGACAGCCCCGGTACATAAATCGCCCTGAGATTGATGACCAATTTTCAATCAAAATCACCTCATTCATTCCATTGTGCACTCGGTTCAAGAAATACAAGCTGTAATCATAATTGACCATGCTTTCCAGTGTTTTTGCTTTAGGTATTTCGGTAGACTAAGACACTAAAAACAAAGGATTTCAGCATGAATATTTACAGGCTAGGACTTGCATGTACGCTGCCATTATTAGCGGCCTGCAATGACAACAATTCCCCCATCAAAATCACCAGTGAAACCGTCTCTCAACAGCAGCTTGATACCATAGTTACTAATATCGAAAAGCGCTATCCTGAGGCGACCCAGGAACAAAAACAAAACGCCGCCGACGTGGTGGTACGTGCCATCGAGAATCTGGTGTTTGTTGAAGGCGGTAGTTTTGAGATGGGCGATTTTCGTGCCCCTTGTGATATTCCCAGCCGTACAGTCAGCCGGATGGATTGGTCTCCGGATGCTGAATGCTTGAGTTCGCCGTTTAGTCAGGAGACAGGGGCTGCCTTCCTTCATAAAGTCACACTCGATGCCTACTCAATCGCTAAGTTAGAAACGCGATTTATTGATATGGAGTGGATGCGCCTGATTAATGGATTACCTGTGGCCAAAGAGAATTCGCGTGATGGGTCGATTGTTCAGCGAGATTCTGAACGATACAAACTGCTAATAACCACAAGAAAAAACTATCCAGCCAGTGCCAAAGCATGGCAGGAAGCCAAAGATTATTGCCAGTGGCTCGGTCATATCAGTGCAATCCCCTTCGACTTACCCACCGAAGCACAATGGGAGTATGCTGCCCGAAGCCGTGGCCAACATTACTATTTTGCCACCAACAATGGTTACCGTCAGCTAAGCGGGGGGATCTATTTCGATCCTGAGACAGAGTATTATATTGAGTACACTGAAAATGATGCCAATGCGTCAACCGATATTGAGGTCGTCGACAAATTTTTTCCGAACCCTTTAGGGGTTTATGGCATGACAAATCAGGTCAGTGAATGGGTGAATGACTGGTACTCCCCCGGCTATTATCAGATTTCTCCGGAACTCAATCCCAAAGGCCCGACATCCGGCTCGCAAAAGGTTCAGCGCGATGCGACAGGAATAACAATGACGTTCTCCCGGATTTATAATGATCCGGTCGAAAAAGCCTATTATCCAAGCACCAGCTTTCGCTGTGCTCTTCAACAGGCAGTCCCGGCGATTGACCCGTCCTGATAGGGTTGACACTTTTAAGTTTTAAGCCCCTTCCGGGGCTTGAATTACGCAGTTTGTGTCTCGCTTTCCTGATGGCGTTGAGCAATCTGTTGATGAACTTGTGTTCTTTGACTGACTCAGTCGGGTGGGACTTCAAGTCGATTTCTTTTTATCCATTGTGAACCTTATTCAAAAAACACCTGTGAATTTCCTGATTTAGCAGCCAGTTTTGTGTTTTTGTTTCTGGGGTTTCGGTACACTAAGACACTAAAAACAAAGGATTTCAGCATGAATATTTACAGGCTAGGACTTGCATGTACGCTGCCATTATTAGCGGCCTGCAATGACAACAATTCTCCCATCAAAATCACCAGCGAAACCGTCTCTCAACAGCAGCTTGATACCATAGTTACTAATATCGAAAAGCGCTATCCTGAGGCGACCCAGGAACAAAAACAAAACGCCGCCGACGTGGTGGTACGTGCCATCGAGAATCTGGTGTTTGTTGAAGGCGGCAGTTTTGAGATGGGCGATTTTCGTGCCCCTTGTGATATTCCCAGCCGAACTGAGAACCGTATGGACTGGACGCCTGAAGCCAGTTGCTTAAGTTCCCCGGGCAGTGCTTTTGACGGCTCAAAACACCTACATCCAGTCACTTTAGATTCTTACTCGATCTCTAAATTTGAAACCAGCTTTATGGATATGGAGTGGATGCGACAGATTAATAGGTTACCTGTCGCAAGAAATAAACTTAATGGTTATATGCCCGTACCTGGTGAATACTTAAGTCGCTCTGACGAGGAATACAAAAAGCTGATCAAATATCATACAAAACACACTGTCGCGACAGGAACAAAATCCTGGCAAGAAGCAAAAGACTATTGTCTATGGCTGGGGGAAATTTCAGCACTCCCTATTGACTTACCCACCGAAGCACAGTGGGAGTTCGCGGCTCGCAGCCGAGGTCAGCATAAATATTACGCAACAAATAATGGTTATCTGCTACTTTCAGAAAGTATATATTTTGATCCTGAACTGAATAAATATATTGAAGTATCAGATTCAGAAATTAACAGTAGTACCGCGCCTGAAAAAAACTTAGGTGATTTTCCTCCTAACCCGCTGGGAATCTATGGTATGAGCAACAACAGGCCCGAGTGGGTCAATGACTGGTATGACAAAGATTACTACTTACAATCACCCGTTAATAATCCACAGGGCCCCGATTCTGGTGAAGACAAAGTAATGCGTGATGGATTTACCTTCGGACGAATTGATAAATCCCCTAATCAAGACTTTTACGTTTTAGCAAATACTTTTCGATGTGTTGTCAAAAAAACTGATAAATAAACGGATAAAATTATGGCCCTTTTGGGCCATAATTTCTACGCATACTGACTTGATCGACTCCGGTTATCAAGCATAGCTACTTGTTGCTCTACTTCGGAGCGCTTCTGATAAAAAGCCTGACCTTGCCGAGGGGTGAATGGCGTTTTGTCCATGTCTGCAACTGTATTCGTTTCCATCAGCGTCATTACCCATTCATTAAACGCCGATTGCTGGTTGCCATTTAAGATAATTTTTCATTCAGTTCGCTTTACCGTTTTATGCACTCCAATCCTGTGCACTCGGTTCAAGAAATACAGGCTGTATTTATAATTGACCATGCTTTCCAGTGTTTTTGCTTTAGGTATTTCGGTACACTAAGACACTAAAAACAAAGGATTTCAGCATGAATATTTACAGGCTAGGACTTGCATGTACGCTGCCATTATTCGCGGCCTGCAATGACAACAATTCACCCATCAAAATCACCAGCGAAACTGTCTCTCAACAGCAGCTTGAGACCATAGTTACCAATATCGAAAAGCGTTACCCCGAGGCAACCCAAGAACAAAAACAAAACGCCGCTGAAGTGGTGGTTCGCGCGATTGAGAATCTGGTGTTTGTTGAAGGCGGCAGCTTTGAGATGGGGGATTTTGGTGCCCCTTGTGAAATCCCCAGCGGTACGATCAGCCGGATAGATTGGTCTCCGGATGCTGAATGCTTAAGCTCACCGTTTAGTCAGGAGACAGGGGCTGCCTTTCTCCATAAAGTCACACTCGATGCCTACTCAATCGCTAAATTTGAAACGCGATTTATTGAAATGGAGTGGATGCGCCTGATTAACGGGCTACCTGTGGCAAAGGATAATTCGCGTGATGGGTCGATTGTTCAGCGGGATTCTGAACGATACAAACTGCTAATAACCACAAGAAAAAACTATCCAGCCAGTACCAAAGCATGGCAGGAAGCCAAAGATTATTGCCAGTGGCTCGGTCATATCAGTGCAATCCCCTTCGACTTACCCACCGAAGCACAGTGGGAATATGCTGCCCGAAGCCGTGGCCAACATTACTATTTTGCCACCAACAATGGTTACCGTCAGGTACGCGAGGATATCTATTTCGATCCTGAGGCAGGGTCTTATATTGAGTACACTGAAAATGATGCCAATACATCAGGCGATATTGAGGTCGTCGACAAATATTATCCGAACCCTTTAGGGGTTTATGGCATGACAAATCAGGTCAGTGAATGGGTGAATGACTGGTACTCCCCCGACTATTATCAGATTTCTCCGGAGCTCAACCCCAAAGGCCCTGTATCCGGCACACAGAAGATTCGGCGCGATGCATTAGGAACAACAATGACGTTCGAGCGTATTTATAGTGACCCGATCGAAAAGGCCTATTACTCTGGTGTCAGCTTTCGCTGTGCTCTTCAACAGGTAGCCCCGGCGATTGACCCGTCCTGATAGGGTTGACACTTTTAAGTTTCAAGCCCCTTCCGGGGCTTGAATTATGCAGTTTGTGTCTCGCTTTCCTGATGGCGTTGAGCTATCTGTTGGTGAACTTGTGTTCTTTTACTGGCCAGGGCCTGGCCGCTCAGCGGGGTATAGGGGTCAACAGTCACCAGAGCACTTTTTTCCTGCTCAGCCAGTTTAGCAACCCAACGGTTAAAGTCAGATTGTTGGCTGCCATCCAGTATGGCGTTAATCCGGGCGAGATTATCAAACATCATTTGATCTCCGCTCGTTTTTTGACCTGCAGGATTCATGCGCTGCAAGATTTCCTCAAACTTATGCCAGCTGTAAGTACTTTCTTTCAGCAGCTTATAAATTGCCCATTCCTGGTCTTCGTTAAAGCTCCAACTAAACTCTTCGACCAATAAATCCAGCATGCTTCCTATGGCTTCGGGAAGTAATTGATTAAAAGGAATACCTGCGCTCGTCGTGTTGTTTAAAATCCTTTTGGCAAGAATATTGGCTTTTCGTCGACGATCTTGACTTTCATCAAATTTCATTTTCCAGGTTGATATCTGAAGGCTTCCAGCTTTCATCGTATTGAGCAATGCTTGATTCGGGTCTCGAATCAAGTCACTGGCAAACGCAATCATGGTTGCATCCACCAAATATTCATATGCTTCTTTATCAATATTGTCCAGCACTCGATAATCAACATGCTGCAGCCCCTGCCAGATAATTTTCGCCAGCTCCCACAACTGCTCCATATTAATCATGGCGCCAAAGCCGCCACCGCCACCGACACCCCAAACCAATTGCCCGGAACATTTGAGGTAGAATCGTCCACCAATCAGAGCAAGCTGGAAATCGGCGTTGAATCCCGCCCCGGCAGCAACATTGCCCTCAAGCTTCACTTCGGCGAGCACCTGAAAATTGAAGGTATTTTCATCTTTCGGGGGTTGCCACTCCAATCCCCCCGAGAGTTGGCCACTCGCCTGCGCCCCAGCGAACCCTTGCGCTTTAAAGCCAACATCTCCCTTCGGGGCCTTGTCTAAATCAACTCTGGGGGTAAACATCACCCCAGTACTTGCGCCATCCTCTTCCGGCCGCCCAATCTGAACTCTGCCATCGAGCATCACGCCAACAAAGCAGCCTAATGTGACTTTCCCCTGAAGGCGAAAGCAGCCAAATGAGTAGGTGGCATCGCGCCCATTACTGTCCTTATAGTGCAGCTTCACTGGAAATCCAGTTTCAGAAGGTAAGAATAAACTCGCTTCTGTTTTGGCTTCGGCCAGTGAAAAGCTGGCTTCCCCGCCAATCCCTAAATCAATTTTTCCTTTCGTAGGTTCAAATGTTGTAGAAACACTGGCTTGCGCCCCCCAACGAAACAACTGTGCTTCAGCGCTTACCGCAAAAACCGTATCTCCATCTTCATCCAGGTAAGGCTGAGTCGCTTTCCATTCTTTAAATTTATCGCCATCCGCTTTCCACTCAACAAGCTTACCTTCAACTTTTAAATTCTTTTGTTCAGCCTTAATATCGTCTCGAATCGCACTGCCGAAGCCCTTATAATCTCTTTGCTCCAAGGCATTCATCGCATGACTATTTCGGGCCACGCGTTTCCAGCGCCTGACTTCACGCTCGTGAAACCGAGAACGGATATATACATGACGTGTTTGATTAATGGAATAAACTTCCACGATATGTTCACGAATATGCTGAGTCGTATATTTTTTCTTTGTCTTATTCATTTTATCCATCTCCACCCCCGACTTTGTGGTCGACTGAGGTGTGACGGCTTTCATCTCGAGCGTCTTGTAATAATCGATTTCTTTTTGAATCTGGCTCAGAATTTCCGCTCTGAGTGTTTCAATCGAGCTTTCACCAAACCAATCATCCCGATATTGTGTTACAAAACGGCGACGATTTTCGAGTGATTTCAGCATCGCCTTCACCCGCTCCTGATTTGGATTGGGCTGCGGACGACGGGCCTTCACCTGTGCCGCTCTGCGTGTAGCACGATTGGGCTTTTTGTCTTCTGTTGCAAAAATTCCGGCGTATCTTGCATCTTCCAGCCAAGCTTCTCTGGCCTGGGCATGCAGTTCCAACTGCTCACGCGTCACACCTTCACCTTGTGGCGCGCGCTCAATTAAAGCCTTGTAATCCTGTAATAAGCGATCTGTAATTTTGGTTTCTTCTTCCAGCAATTTCGAAGCAGTTTCATCCAGAATCCAATATTCCAGCGGACCGTCTCCGGTCACAAACACTACATCGTGCACCTCACTTGGCTGGCACAAGGGCGGAGAAATCAGTGGACCCGTGGCCTCCAGCGGCCGCAGGTCAGACACGGGGGCCACAGAATAAGTAGGCTCAGCTGGCTCAATCTGGCTATCGTCGGGTAACCGAACCTGTTCACCGACCCGAATAAAATCCGGATTTCTCTGATACTGAGGGTTCAGCTCCAGCAGGGTGCTAAAATCAACTTTCTCATCAATGGCAATTTGCAGCAGGGTATCATTCGGTTTGACGGTATAACTTCGACTCATCAGGCTGTTTCTCCTTGCCATTGTTCCGCGATAGACATCATGGTGTTTATTTGATCATCTGACATAACCCATCCCTCACCTGAGGCAGTACTCACCGCATGGCTGTGCCAATCTGCCAAAAGCCAATATTGATCAAACCAGTGAATTCGATGGAGTTTGGGGAAAAACTGTTGTCGCTGTTCAGAAGACATTGAACCAACCAACATCAATAACTTGCGGGGCTCATAATACCGGATGACTGCATCAGCCCGACCACGTGACACAATCAACCTTTCCCGCAATGACTCCGTCAGTTCTGAAAATGAAACTGTGTCTGGTACCACCAGCAAACAACCGCAAGGGGTCGACTCGAGTTGAGCCATCAGTCTTTGCCATAATGGCAGTTTTTTTGTCAAAGGAACCAGTAGCGGTCCATTATCCAAATGCGAAAAACGCGTCTTGGAAAAAAGTGATACCACTTCGTCTTCAGAGAACATCGTCTGCCAGTCTGGCCATAACAAGGGCTCAAACAGCACATAGGCGTTTTGATCTGAAGCAGGTAAAATGGGGTTGGCTTGCTGAATCTGCCATTCCGGTTTTAACGGTGCAATTGACATGTTTTCCCTCTTCCGCATTCACAAAGTTCCATCATTAGCGCGCCTTCTTCTATCATGCTCTGATAGACAGCAGACGTGATCACGGGTGGCTTTAATCGTGCAATCGATAGTCCGATCGGGCTGAGGGAGTTCACCCCTTGATTGCTGCCAGCGGCGGCGCCAGGATTAATGTCGACCTTAGCCCCTTGCAGTGCCACGTCACTCACGCCGTTGAGCGTAATGGCCGTGCCGTAAAATTCGATCACACCGCTGCTTTTCAGCACCAATCCGGCAGCCCCGACTTCCACTCTGATTTCATCAGCAGAAACAACCGCAGCTTCTCCTTCTGCACGGATTGAAGTATCGCCTTGGGTTTCGATATGAAAATCGCCCCCGACCGTCAGTTGATCGCTCCCCCCGACTGAAGTGGTGCGGGACGCGAGGATCACCGTGGTCAGATCCGCACCAATCTCCAGCGTGTCGTTTTGACCAATCTGAACCCGCCGGTGTGCTTCCAACTGACGGTGCTGGTTGCCAGCGACACTGACAACTTCGTTGGCCTGATAATTCACCGTGACATCCTGATCGACCTGTTCGATCAATGTCTTTTCGTTGAGTGACGTTTTATTCCCGTGAATCAGTTCTTTCCGATCTCCCTGCACTGCAATTTCACGGTGCTGTACAACCTTCAGTTCGTCATCCTGTCCGATATGGCTGAAGCGGTCATGCAGTACCAGCGTGTTCATATCTTTCTGCGCGCGCAGATACAGCTCTTCATGATTGGTTTCATCATCCAGACTGATCTCGTTGTACCCTTCTCCTTTATGCGTTTTAGAACGCAAGGTAGTGCGGGTTTTCTTAAGCGGCAAATCATAAGGCGGAAGATGCAGACCGTTATAAACCGACCCTGTGACTAAAGGTTGATCCGGATCGCCTTCCAGAAAGCTGACGACCACTTCGTGCCCGATACGCGGCAGGAAAACTGCGCCCCAGTTCGGACCGGCCAGGCTCTGGCTGACGCGTACCCAGCAGCTTGAATGTTCATCCGACGCACCCAATCTGTCCCAATGGAACTGAATCTTGATGCGGCCCAGGTTGTCGGTATAGATTTCTTCATTCGCCGGACCGACCACCACAGCGGTTTGCGGGCCTTCCACAACAGGTGCCGGCAAGGCCGATGCCCGGTAAGTCATATCGGCCGGGAATGCGATCACTTTGTTGTGATAGGTGGTGGGTTCATCCCCGGCTTCTTCCGCGTGAGCCTGCGGATCGCTCCCTTCGTGCTTCACTTCCAGCAGGATGAAATCACGGTTCAGAGACTGGCGCGGATGGCGTTCTATCAGGAAGCTGTAACCGGGGATCAACCGCATGACACAAGTTGTCGCTTTCAGCTCAGTGCCGGACACCTTATGGGCTGACAAGCGGTAATCAGACTGTACCTTACCCTGAGGTTGCTGGCCGTAACGTCCCGGATAACGGTACACGGCCAGATCGGTATAGACCTCGGCTTCATCCGATTCCGGCACGTCCGCCATCAGACGGGTTTTAGGCGTTAAGTAGTTATAGTCGTTTTGTGAAACCGCACCGGTGTGCACGCGGGTGGCAAAATCGGCGTCAAAGATATGTTCGCGATCCGGCACCCCGCCCGAGTCGGCATGATACAGGATGGGCGTTTGCTCGGCGCCGGGGATCAAGGTGGCATTTTCGGCAGTGCTGGGCAGCGCGTTGACCAGTTCATTCTTATCAACAATCACCAGTTCATGGCCGCTGTGGGTATGATCGAAGTAGTACCACAGGCCATGCTGAGACATCAGACGATGGATAAATGCCAGATCGGTCTCGTGGTACTGCAGAATATACTCCTGCTTCTCGCCTGCATCGGCAAGCATACGTACCGCGGTTACGCCAGCTTCTTCCAGCACGGCTTCGATGATGTCATTGATCGTTTGATCCTGAAAAATACGGCAGTCCTGCCGCTGGGTCAGAAACCAGAGATCGGGCACCAGCTTTAATTCATAGCGGCTGAACTGGCGACCTGTGCCCAGGAAGCGGGCTTCACTGACTGTGCCATGGAAAACACGGGATACACCGCTCCCCTGACCAAACAGTTGCAGCACCCCTGCCTTACGGATAACGTCCTCAAAAGCAATATCTGCATCACGTGAAAGCAATGTGACGTTAATTTCAAAAGGTTGAAACAGACGCTCGGTGATCTTAAATTCTTCAACACGAAATTCGTGTTCTGTTTCTTCGATAGAGAAGGAAAATTGAACCGGATTACTCATTACTTTTACCTGATACAACTATGACAAAAGGGGCCGGAGCCGGCCCCCATGAATCGGCGTTATTACGCTTCGCGCGGCGTACGCCAGTCGTCGTTACCTGCAGTACCACAGACTTCGTGGGTCACTTCAATGGCGCGGTAAGTCAGTTTCAGTACTTCTTCAACCACACGGTCAGAGGTAGCTGCATCCTGGCAGTGCGCCATACGGGTTTGCATATCAACCAGCAGTGCATCAATCAGTTTGATGGTGTAGTAATGCTCTTGCTTGCCTTGAGTCGAAGTGCGGTAGAAGTTGATGTAAGCTTCTGGCAGCTTCTCACCGCTGACCAATGCGTTGAACAGCAATGGCGAAGTACGGTCTTGCTGCTTAGTCACAATAATTGGACGATGAACACGCTGACCTGTTGGCTGACCGCTTTGTGGGTCACGAGGAACAGTCAGAACATGGTCCAGTTCCTGAACCAGGAATTCGTCAACGTGTGCTTCCTGCCAAGTGTTACCAACAGAATCTGCCGTGTAAGCATCTTTAGTAATGTGACCCTGAGTTTCACCATGAATAGACATATAAGCTGGAGTTGGCATAATCACTTTCCCTTAAATTTTAATCATTTAGATAAGTAGAGCATAACGCTGCTCTTTGCGATGATTAATAAAATGCAATCACCGTGCCAGCTTTTAATTTCATTTAAAAACAGCGTCTTACAACTTTTCGTTAATTTTTAACTCATTTTTATTGCCAACTTTTTGGGAAATTTTCTAATTTTTTGTTTTTTTAACCCGAAATTTGCAGCAACCATTTTCACATCCATATTTTCCTTTTAACTGTCTTTCTTCTTTTTATATAAACGCCAATTTATCTGGCCAGCTCTCGCTTATTTAGTGAAATCTTAAACCTCTGCCACATTTTTCGACATCCGTTAAATTGCCTGCCTTTGCAGTGCTTTTTCCTATTAAAAAGCTCATAGTGAAACCCCTTACCACCATGCATCCATGCTAATTGCCACCAAGTATTAAAATAGTTACTAATACAGCGACTTATCGCACTGGATTCGGCCATCGGCCTTTTTAAAATCTGATTATAATCCGGGCTTTACCTGATTCGAATTTGATGGGCCTATGATTAACGTAAATTTAGCTTCTCTGATTCAACGCCTGCATCCTATTGCGAAAGTCGCACTGGAAGATGCAGCCGCACTCGCTGTTTCTGAACGTTCAACGGAAGTATCGATTGAGCATTATTTGCTTAGTCTGCTTGAACGCCCAAATAGTGATTTCGACTTAATTCTGGCAAGTTTTGACTGCTCCGAAAATTTAATTCGCCAGTCACTGAATGCTTCGCTGCAGCGCAGTGATAAATCGGCCGGTGGTAAACCTGTCTTTTCTGCCCTGTTGATTGAATGGCTGCAGGAAACCTGGCTGATGTCATCCATCGACTTAGGGCAGCAACAAATCCGAACCGGGGCATTACTGCTGACACTGGTTAAAAACCCGGTACGTTACGGCCAGCATGACATTCAGAGCTTGTTCGAACCAATCAACAGCGAAACCCTGAAACGAAACTTTGATCAGTTCACCGCAGATTCCATTGAAGCGCAGGTTGCCAATACCGAGAGCAGCGATCCGCGCCAGGAAGGCACTGCTTTGAGTAAATTCACCATAGATTTCACCGGTAAAGCACGTGAAGGTAAGATCGACCCTGTGTTCTGCCGCGACCGGGAAATTCGCCAGATCATCGATATTCTCGCCCGTCGCCGTAAGAATAATCCCATTGCAGTCGGTGAACCGGGTGTCGGCAAAACCGCCGTGGTAGAAGGCCTGGCGCTGAAAATTGTTGAAGGCGATGTGCCGGATATCCTCAAAGGCGTCGAACTGTTCGGCCTGGATATGGGTTTGTTGCAAGCCGGTGCCAGTGTAAAAGGCGAGTTCGAAAAACGCCTGAATGGCGTCCTTGATGAAGTCAAAAACTCACCGACGCCTATTATTCTTTTCATTGATGAAGCCCATACGCTGGTTGGCGGCGGTAATCAGGCCGGTGGCAGTGACGCCGCTAACCTGCTCAAACCCGCGCTGGCACGGGGTGAAGTGAAAACCATCGCGGCGACCACCTGGTCGGAATACAAAAAATACTTCGAAAAAGATCCGGCGCTGGCCCGCCGCTTCCAATTGGTGAAGTTAGACGAGCCTTCACCGAAAGAGGCTGCCCTGATTATTCGCGGCCTGCGTCCGGCTTATGAAAAAGCCCACAATATCTATGTGCGGGATGATGCTATCGCCTATGCGGCAGAGCTGTCTTCTCGCTATATCTCCGGTCGTCAGCTGCCGGATAAAGCCATTGATGTGCTGGATACCGCGTGTGCCCGCGTCAATATCAGCCTGAGAGCGACACCCGCTCCGGTTGAAAGCCTGCAACAACAGATTGCCTCGCTTAATCGGGAACTGGAAGGCCTGAAGCGCGACGAGCTGCAGCAAACCGGCGATAAGAAAAATGCGTCCCTTATCCCGCAGATTGAAAACCAGATCACTGACTTGAACCATGAACTGACAGCACTGACAGCCCAATGGCATCAAGAAAAGTCTCTGATTGATGAAATGATCAGCCTGCGCCAGAAGCTGCATATTGCCACTGGCGAAGCCACAGAGACAGCCTCTGCTGAAGACGAAGCGGATGACAACGCAACAGATATGGATGAAGCCTCAATTCGTGCTGCCATTCTGCGCTGTCAGGAAGCACTGGATGCCTGCCGTACAAACGAAGTGCTGGTTCACTTTGAAGTTGGCCCCGAAGAAATCAGCCAGGTCATCGCAGACTGGACCGGCGTACCAGTCGGTAAAGTATTAAAAGACGAGTCTTCCTCGGTGCTGCAATTAGATGAGTCACTGGGAAGCGTGATCAAGGGCCAGCCGTTTGCGATCAGCTCGCTCAGTGAAGGCATCCGCGCCGCCAAAGCCGGATTGATGAATCCGGATGCCCCTATGGGTGTCTTCCTGCTGGTTGGCCCGAGTGGTGTAGGTAAAACGGAAACGGCCCGCGTCATTGCTGATCAGCTGTTCGGTGGCGACCGCTTTATGACGACCATCAACATGTCTGAGTTCCAGGAGAAGCACACCGTTTCGCGCCTGATCGGTTCACCGCCGGGTTACGTGGGTTACGGTGAAGGTGGCATGCTGACTGAAGCCGTGCGTCAGCGCCCGTATTCTGTGGTGCTGCTGGATGAAGTGGAAAAAGCCGATCCGGAAGTGATGAACCTGTTTTATCAGGTCTTCGACAAGGGCACACTGAACGACGGCGAAGGCCGGGCAATTGACTTCAAAAACACCCTGATCCTGATGACCAGTAACCTGGCGACGCAAGAAATCGAAGCGCTGACTCAGCAAAGCGGCGACATCACCGCGCCGCAGATTGCTGATGCCATTCGTCCGACACTGAACCGCTATTTCAAACCGGCACTGCTGGCCCGAATGAACGTGATTCCTTATCTGCCCCTGGCCGATGACGCGATGACCGACATTATTCAGCACAAGCTGGGCAAACTCGGCGCCCGCCTGAAAGCCAATCACGACCTGACGCTGGCCTTTGAACAGGATCTGGTCGACTTTGTGCTGGGCCACTGCCGACTGAGCGAAACCGGTGCACGTAATATCGATGCCGTGATCAACCGTCAGCTTCTGCCTCAGCTCTCCAATGAACTGTTGGGGCATCAGGGTGAAGAAAGTGTTCACACCACACTGACAGTTTCTGTTGATGAACAAGGATCGATCGAGTATGCCTTCAGTTAATTCTGGAGAACTCAATAACCTGCTACTGGCAATCAGTCAGACATTGTCAGACCGTACACAGCTGGCGTCCACTATGGACGCCATTCTGGCTGCGGCACGACAACTGACTCAGGCGAAGCACGGCATCATGTACGTGCTGGATCAAACCGGACAGGCATTAGTTCCCCTCAGCGTACACAAGCATGAGCAAGCCATTATTGACCATACCTGGCTGCCAATGCAGCTTGATATGCTAAAAGATAATGACCCTTTGGGTTATGCCATCACTTCTGGCGAGATCGTCCTGATCAACGATCTGTACACCTACTCCGGCTATAACTGTGACCTGATTTATCAGAACGAAGCAGCTATGGGTCTGCACAGTGCCAACCTGCTGGCCTGGCCGCTGAAAGATCACCAGAACCTCACCGTTGGATTACTGGTGTTGTTCGACTTATGCCTGATCGATGATGAACAGTCACTGTCTGTCTTTACCAAACTGGCTGGCACCAGTATTCGTCAAGCCACCCTGCTGGACACTTACCACACCAGCCTGCGCAATTTAGAAGCCGACAATGCCGCGCTTAACCGCGAAAATCAGCAGCTGAAAGCCCGCAAAAAGCCCAACTATGATGGGCCGATTGCGGAAAGCGAACCAATGCGTCAGGTACTGGAACGGCTGCAACGCATTCTTACCTTACCGGTTGATGTGTTGCTGCGAGGCGAAACCGGCGCTGGCAAGGAAGTGATTGCCCGCTATATTCACGACAATTCCAATCGCTCAGATAAACCCTTTATCGCGCAGAACTGCGCGGCTATCCCGGAGCAATTGCTCGAGTCGGAGCTGTTTGGTCATAAAAAAGGCGCTTTTACCGGCGCTGATAAAGACAAAATTGGTCTGTTTGAAGCTGCCGATGGCGGCACGCTTTTTCTTGATGAAATCGGTGATATGCCACTGCTGCTCCAGGCCAAGTTACTGCGTGTATTACAAGAACGTAAATTCCGTGCCATTGGCAGCAGTGAAGAGCGCAGTATTGATGTTCGTGTGGTTGCGGCAACGCACTGTAATCTGATGGATAAAATCCAGAAAGCCGAGTTTCGCGCCGACCTGTTTTACCGTCTGAATGTCTTTCCGATTAATCTGCCGCCACTGCGTGAACGTCAGGATGACATTCTGCCACTGGCAGAGCACTTTATTACGCATACCAGCCAGAAAATGCAGCTGGACAGCGAGCCGGTGTTGAGCAAAAAAGCCCGCAAGCAACTGCTGGAGTACGGCTTTCCGGGTAATGTCAGGGAGCTGAGAAATGTCATAGAGCGAGCGGTGCTGCTGTCGGATTTTGAAACGGTAGACGCACTGGAACTGGGTGAAATGGATACCTTTATTCCTGCTGATATCCCCGAAGAAACGATTTTTGAGGTTGAATTACCCGAGATTGACGCCGGATCATTAAAAGATTCGGTCAATCAGTACGAGCGGGATGTCATTATCAAAACTCTGGAGCGTTTTAATTGGCAGACTCGAAAAGCCGCTGAATCGCTGGCTGTCCCTGTGAGTACGCTCAATCATAAAATCAAGAAGTATGAGATCTTGCCTTAGCCTGCACGTTTCTCCCTCTGGATTGAGGGAGAATCCTTACATAGCCAACCTAAGCATTACCCCGCCAACATAATCTCCATTAATTATTCGTTCAATTCATTTGATTTATTTCACTTTCTATCACCCACGTCAGATGCTTCAGTAAAGCCCAGTCTATTGCAGGGTGAGAGCATGAGTTAACAAGTTGTAAAATCACCATATAAAAAGCATGTTGGGATCTACAAAAAGAGTGATTTTTAACCGCCTGCCACTGGTGTGAAATGCATGAGGTGTCTAATTATTACTCAACCAGCCCGAGAGAACTTACGTGCGTTCAAAAAGTAAACATACGTGCTCTCACCCTGCAGTCTATTGTGGTCACAGATAGCTTTGGTAATATTTCCAAAGCCGTACTGGCTTCCCCTGATGCAACGTTCGAATAGCCTGACGCAGCACTCAACTCACCGGATAAAACCAGCTAAAAATAATTACCATTGCCAAAAAATGTCATAAAAAGTGAGAAGAACAGCGTTTTTTATTAATTTATCATCTCTTCAAATAGGTAAAACTAATATAAGCATTAGTGTATACATTTACTTGAATGCAATACATCACGATATGTATTTATGTATGTAGTTATCATTGACTGAAGAGTACTATTGAGTGCTCGGGACCGCCGAAAAACATCCTACGAGAATGATGGATTAATTGAAGAGAGATTCGAGGTGTCGTTGGGGGAGATAAAAAATCACCGCCGAACGGCGGTGATTTTTAGTGCTTACTGAACGTATATATTGGCTGTTTTTCCTTGGCCGTAATTCCCATATTTATCTTCATAACCAGCCTGAACACCAATGCTCTGAGTGCCTTTATTTAACTGATCAGAATACAAGCCATAAGTAAACTCCGTACGTTCTGAGTTTATTTGGGCTGCACTCCAATAAGTGGTCCAACCATTTTTGGGGGTCAATTCAATATCATCAGGTATAGGTCGATTAAATGTAAATTTCACTCTCAACGTCTGCCCTTGTTTAACCGTTGAGCTACCATCCGGGAATGTAATCTGGGTGACTAATGGCGTGCCAAAGACTTTAATTCCAAGGCTATCAGGTTTACCAACCATACCGTCATCCGCTGCAATGTAGCTCCCTTCGGGTAAACTAAAATTGATATCTGCATCAACACCTGTTGGCGAAATATATTTCACTTCCCAATGCGTGCCATTCTTTCGATTAAATTGCTCAATATATCCTACATCTCCTCCAGCCGAGGAGGTAATCATCAAATCTTCCTTAGACAATTCTTCGACAGCTTCAGTGAAATTAAGGTCAAGCCAAACAACCTTACTCCCGCCAACTTCAGTTTGTTTATCGTCATAAAGTGAAATATTAACTTCTGGTACTGTCCACGGCTCCACAACAACATTGGCAACCGGATACGTGACTTCATTTCCTGCATAGTCAGTGGCTTTAATCGTCAGGTTATGTGTTCCCACGGCTGCTTTAAAGTCGAAGGTGTATACACCACTCGCTTCCGCCGGCTTAGTGTAATCGGACGGGTTCGTGCCACCGTTCAATGTTGCCACTACCTTGGTACTGTTCAGGTTCGCATCCTGAATGTTGGCCGTTAAGCGAATGGTGTATTTGCCATCCACAGTCGGCATGACAGGCGCTTGCACTGCCTGAACATCCAGAATATTCGGGCTTGCCATATCAATAATCAGTGGCGAGATGGTCACCGGAGAGCCTTCCCCTTTCAGGGTATAGCTCGGCAGTGAACGGCCCAGATTATCCAGAATCGACAGTTTCAGGTGATACGGACCCTGCATACTTTCAGTCAGAGTTGCAATCTCAGTCGCTGTTGTCAGACCGTTGAAATCTCCAGTCAGCGTAATTGGGCTCAGACCCGCAGCCTGTGGTTCCAGTGTCACCACATAGCCTTTCACTTCTGCACGTGAATTCGGATCCGTCACTGTACTGATATTGAACGTCTGTGTATTGTTCGCCAGCACAATATTCGAATCTTTCTTCTGCGCACCCAGCAGTTCCAGAGTTGCCTGTGGCTTGAGGATATTGACAGTGAATTCTGTCTTATCATTCATACCAACATTATCTTCTGCTTCAATATACACCCTGAAACTATTCTTACTCCCAAGTTTTGCAGACTCAAATGTCAGTTGATGGATAGCATCATCTGCAGAAGATTTGTCAATAGTAAAACTGTCACCTAAATCTTTCACGATATATTTAACGCGACTCAGGCCACTGGCTTCATCTGAAATATCGAAGTTCATCAGCACATTGCCATTCTCATCAGAGCCAATGCTATAAACATCTGCAATCACTGGTGGTGCCTGATCAATACCTAAATTGATTGTTTTATGTGCCGTCGAATTACCCCATTTATCGTAAACTTTCACAAGCACATCGACATTATCCCCCGTATGATCAGGTGCAACCTCTCCTCGAAAACTCACACACATCAATTCAGGTTCATCCAAACAAGGCTTCGCACCACCATCAAAATTTTCTTGAGCGTGAGAAGTTAAATTGAATCGGTTCAAACCTAGGTCAACTTCAACGTTATCAAGCGTTGCTTCTTGGCCAACACCAATCTTCAAAGCAAAATCGACCGTTTTAGAATTAATATAGTCCCCTTCTTTAATTCCAATCACTTCAACACTTGGTTTGACATTAGGTACCTGAAGCTGAATCGTTGAATCAGAATCCAGTACAATGTTTCCAGCTTTATCTTTCAGGCCAGAAACTTTCACAAAGTGCTCCACATCATTACTACGAATGAAATCGTTATAATTTCCTGTAAAGGCATAGGTAATCGTTTTATTACCATTGCTTGGCTGAATATTAGTAGGTTCGTATTCCGTCAGACCTTTATGCAACTTCACTTCAGCGTTGCTGTCCATACCGGAGAGCACGTCATCTACAGTCACTCGTACTGTTAGTTTCTTCACGTCTCCAACCGTATCAACATCACCTTGCTTCAGTTTGAAGTTGTCTTTATTCGTGATCACTGGCGCATCGATATCGACCATGTTGAACGAGAAGATCTGGTCAACTTTGGCGTCATTGCTTGCAGTTGTTCGGGTGATCAGCACCGGATTATTCGCCATATTGCGGTCAATGTTGTCGAACTGGCACACAGGCGAGGCAGTGTTGGTGTAGACCTTGTAGTAGCCCGACGTATCGTTATCCGGCGCGCCGTCACCGGTGTAATCTTCGCGCAGCCAACATTCGAGTTTATTCAGGACGGCACCTTCCGCGTTCTGAATGCCGAATTCAGCACGCAGGCTCTGGCCAAAAGTGAATGTCCCGAAGTTTGCCGGGTTCAGAACGGTCAGGCTGTAGCCTTCACGCTGAACGGTCAGCGGACGTACTACGGTTGTTTTCTGACGCGGGCTCCCTTGGTTAACCTTGGTTTTGTTATAGACATCAACCACCAGGTTGTATTTACCGTCGTTGGCAATCTGGGTATTCAATGTTGCTTTACGTTGCGTTTCGTTGCCCGGTACCGGACTAAAGACAATGGTCTCGCCCTGCTCGGTACCGACACGGAACAGGGTTGCTTCCACCTTATCAATGCCACTTTCAGGATCGACCGCATTCAGATAGAGGTCGACGGTTCCCACTTCAGTGATCGTCTGGGCCGGACTAATTTCAAGGTTATTACTCTGATAACGCGCTGTTAGTGAGGCATCAGGCGGTGTGGTATCCACCTGAATGGCAAAGGTCGTTTTATCCTGCAGATTGCCACGAATATCCTCAGCATTGATTTTCAGGGTGAACTTCTGCTGCATATTGGTTTCAATCTCGTTCGGATTGGTTGGCTGTGTCCCAGCTACGCCCGGCGGTGGGGTTGTGCCGGTGTAAGTCCAGTAAACCACTGAACCCGGTTTGATCGGATCTGTGCCCTCGTCCTGAACCGAGATACTGAACACATAACCCGGCTCAACGAAGTCATTCACTTCATCAAAGTTATTTAACGTGATTGTCGGGCCTTCATTATCGAAGTAAGTTGAGACCGCATTTGAGCGGCTCTCGAAGCCATATTTATCTGTCGCTTTGACAAACACTTTGATCTGATGGCCTTCGCTGGTATTGATCAGCGACGTATTCGCCTTTTGCAGATCAATATTAATGTTGGTCAGCCCCTCCGGCTTGAACGGCTCCACCAGCTTGACTTCACTGGCGCTCAGTTCCTGCCAGAAGCTGATATTTTCAACACTGGAGTCATCCGTAATGCTGGCAATATTGGCAATGAATTTGGTCCCCATAATATTGCCGGATAACTCAGGTGCTGTACCGTCTTTCAGCGTCGGTGTCGCGATCGCTGGCCCTATTTTATCAATCTTGAATGCAAAGGTGCCTTCCCCTTCATTCGGCGGATAAGCTGTATCCCGCGCGGTGATATAGAGCGTGTAGGTTTTACCATGATCCAGATTCGCCGCGACCAGCTGCATTTTGGTGTTGGCTTTATCGCCCAGCAGATACGCTGGTACTGTTGAGCAATCCGGGCCGCACGGCGCCAGATCAATCAGTCCTGCGCCGGTATGCAGTTTGAGTTCAATATCGCCCAGCGCACTGACATTTCCGATCCCATTATTCAGCACCGCGAGTGGCGACCATTGGCTGTTACCGCCCAGCAGTTCCACGTCAGAATCCAGCACTTCCGGTGCCTGAAAATCGACATTCACCCGGAAACGACCGACATTCGGATCGGTGGCAGGAATGAAGTTCCCCAGTTTATCCGCACCTTCGGTGATCAGCGTCCATGAACCGGCATCCAGATGAACCGGTTTCGGAATTTCCAGATCAGCGGCACACTGGGTATCCAGACACAGATACAGGGTCACGATGTTGCTCTCTGATTTGGATTCTTCCTGCGTCACCACACGTTCTTTGGTGCCGTTGCGGAAAATGAATCGACGCTTGGCCGGATCCTCACCGACTCGCTCATCCACTTCAAATTTCAGTGTTTGTTTGAAGTTGGTGTTGATATACGTGGTATCCGGCAGACTGTCGGCTTTAAACGGCGGAACGAAGGTATATTTCGGCGGATCGTTATCAACAATAAAGATGGTCGCTTTTTTGGCCTGGCCGTTATAACCATGGCTGTTGCCTTCACGGTCAGTTGCACTCAACAGCAGATCCAAACGGGCGATACCCGGATAGTCGTTGGCCGTATCCAATCCAAACTGATGCTTCTCTGCATAGGCATCGTTATCGATTTTATTGGCCAAGATCCCCGTTGCCGTGGTCGCATTGCTCTCGGTGTCCACACCCCAGAACAATTCCAGCTTGGTCGGCTGCGCGCTTTTATCCAGACCCGACGGGTCAGTCACATTTACAATTGCGCTCAGATCCCCGCTCACATACCACTTGTTGAATAACTGAATGGCATTACTGGCCAGCGGATCCAGACTGACTGCTGGCGGCTCCTGATCGACTGCTTCCGCAGGCGTGTTAAAGACCTTCTGGCTTTGCAGCGTCGGATCCGATTTCGCAAAGCGGTTGGCGTAATACATCGCCACTTTGTCATCGACTTTGCCGGTAAATTTTGTTTTCACAAAGTCGTAGAAATGTTCGCCCAGTTTCTCGCGGTAATAATTTTCACCCAGCGGATCATTGGCAAAATACAGTTGCTGACCGGCGGCATTCTTTCCATCCGGTTTTCCGTCTCCAACGATATCCGTGTAATACAGTTTTGCCAGATCCGTACTGTTTTGTACCGCACTCGCATTGGCAATATCACCCATGGCTTCCAGCAGGAAGCGGTACAGATATTTACTGGACGGCGGATTTGGAATCGTCAGCAACTCATCATTATTCGCGTAATAAGTTGTGGTCGGGTTGAAGCCGAAGAACTGGCTGGTCTGCTCCCCGAACATGGCATTCACATCCGAGAGAATGCCCTGAGCCGTGCCTTGTGTTTTATTCGATTTATCAAACAGGTAATCAAAGAACCCGGACTGGAAAACCGACAGTTCCGTGATGATAAACTCACGATCCCCGGATTCACCGCCTACCATGCCGTAGCTGCGCAGGCCGTGTTCTTCGGTCAGGTCAAATTCAGTCAGTGCATTCTGACTCCATTTGTAGAACTGGGTAGACCCCGTCACCGTTACCCGGTGGATCTCACCGGCAAACTGAGAATGCGTCTGACAGCTAGCCGTGTCTTTTAGCGTGCCACCGCCTGTTTTCGACGGCTCAGCAAGCATCTTACACGACGCAATCGACGCCCACTGGCCGGAGGCGTTTAAACGTTCAATGGTTGCACTCGCGCCAATATAGGGCGACGTCACCTTGATTGAAGGTAGGTTAAAAGTAGATTTGAACTGAAACTTATAAGGCACAGATAAGTTGCCTGAACCATCCTCAGTCACAATGGTGATGGTTTGCGCGTAGCTTTCATCTACACGAGTAAAGTCTGCCCCGAAGATTTCCCGGACAAAGGGAATGAAATAACGTGCTTCGCTGATATAACCTTCGCTGTCGGGTGCCGGGAACACTTCATGGGGAAGCTGGCCCAGATTACTTTTCACTGTCCGGGTGATCGCGACCGGCTCACCGATTTTCCCCGCTTCATAAGTGACAATGACATTGAGTTCCTCTGCCGAGGAACTGGTCACTTCAGAGCTGCCCGTGGCGTCTGAAACACTCAGAGTCAGATACGGCACCTGATTCTGATCAAGCACCAGGGTGGTAAAGTCTGCAAAATCGACTTCCGGATGAACGCCTTTCAGCCCTTGCAGGGCATAAGCATAATTCAGGTTAAGATACTGTTTTCCGTACAGATCCTGGAAATATTCTTGCGTCAGGTTGTCCTGATATTCGCCGGTATCTGCGTCGAAGAACTTCATCGCGACTTCAGGAAACGCGACGCTTTGCGTCGGCGCTGTGGTATCCGACAGGATCAGATACTGTGTCTGACTTTTGTTGCCGTTACCATCCGTTGCAGTGAGAAAGAAGGTGGTCTGTCCGCCAATAAACAGACCACGGTCGAAATTCTGGGTAAACGCACACACATCTTCCTGAGTGTCAGGATCTTTTTGCATGGTACAGTTCAGTACGTCCGGCGCACCGGCGTTCACTGCAATGGTTGCGCTGGCAATCTCTGACCCGGCATCTTTGATGGTTCCGGTCAGGGTATAGAATGCCTTATTGACCGGGTTAAAGGTCTTCGGCGACGTGATATTGATCACTGGCGCGAGGTTATCCCACCGGAAAGAAACAGATTGCGCATCATCGGCATTTCCGAGCACATCAGCCACTTTCAGAACCAGACGTCCCTCAACGGGTTCAGCCGATAACTTATCAATTTCCAGCGTATTGACCTTGGTGACCACCAGCGTTTCACGCACACCACTGTCGAAAGCCTCAGACTGCACACTACAGAGTGAAGAAATACCGTTTTTACAGTTTTCCAGTTCGCCCCAGCCGCTTTCTGCGGTTTTGGTCTGCAAGAAAACTTCTGCGTACTCAATCCCGATAAAGTCGGTGACTTTGACTGAAACCAATCCAGAGCCGGACAAGGTTTCATTCCCGAAACGCACCACTTCCGGCGCATCTTCATCAATGGAAACTGGTGCTCGCGGGGCATAAATCCCGCCAGAAGCATTGTTCAGACGATTCACCAGCGGAGTGTAATCACTGGCTGGAGTCGAAGAAATATTGATGTCCGGGTTATTTACCACCCGGAGCAAATGCTGGGCTAATGTGTTGGTGTAATACTCAACATTCAGTTTTTGCAGACCAAACGACAGCGCCACCGGCAAAGCCGAGACTTCATCCAGTGACCAGCCATCCAATTGTCCGGTTGCCTGAATATCACGATATTGCAAATCAACCAGATTGTAAGAGGTATAAATGAGCTTTTCTTTGTCACTGCCGCCTGATTTTTCCAGCAGCTCATAAGCTGCTGAAGAGTATGCCAGCAAGAATGCGCCATACTGATGACCTTGTGTGGCAACAGCGCTGTAGTTACCGACAGAAATATCCAGTGGCTGAACCGAAAAGACATCAAATCCATACTGGCTGTTCACGGCTGCGTTTGCGGATTCAATGGCTGCCGCAGTCTGTTGACCTAAACGCTGAAAATTATATTCAGCCAGACCCGCGGCAATATTGGTCAGCGGAGTCAACATGACATTCCGGTTTTGACCTTCCACAAAATTGACATAAGCCCGGAACTTCAGCGGGCCTCTGTCATTCACTGTCACGACATTTTTTGAATGCGGATCCAAATATCCGCCACCGTTAGCTTCAATATACAACGGCGTGGTCCCGGCCGTGAGCGCGATAGAAAAACGCCCATCCGGGTTGGTGTTGGTGGCAGCTAATAAACGACCTGCTTTACCATTGCTGAATTCGTAAACACTGACTCTTGCATTAGAAACCGCAGCATCAAATACGACGCCGCTGAGAATACCTTGCTGGCGATCTTTCGGATACTCAGGATAAGTTTCTTCACTGCCACAAGCCGACAGGAGTACAAAAAGCAACAATAAAACAATTTGTCTGAACACGTTAGCCACACTGAATAATTGATCAATAGCGCATTATTATATGCAGTACAAGACTCAAAACAATCCAGTAAAAACAACAAATTATAAAATCACAATGACAGCCTAAACCGTCAGAATGACAGGAAAATAAGTAATTTAATCAGGCGGATTTCATGTGATTCAGCCAAAAACGACGCTTCCAAGCGAACATAAGGCCAATAAAATGTCTTATTAATGGCTATATTTGTGAGCTGTTCACCAAGCTTGTACAGCGAGCACTAATTTAGTGCAATCTAGCGCTGATTATTTCACCACATTGTTCGTATATCTGCCATTACTAAAAATTACCTTTCGTACGAAATGCTAATTACGGGGAAGTTTTACGGTCTGAAATGGACTGATGTTTTATTGAAGAACCCAGTCGATCAAGCTACATGTTTTGCTCTTCGGCTCTGCCACGACGTGCAATTGATACCTCATCCGTTTTAGCAAGTCTAATGTAATATGTCTCAGTACCTTCATTGAATCGCTCAATAGCACAGCTGTGCATCATTACCTGGGATCGATTTTACTCAACAGTAAATTTTGCGAAACAACATGGCATCACTGCACAGTTGCTTCTGCTTGGCAATAAGTGTGGTGCATAACTGGTTTGATGGGTGTAGCATCAACAACAAAGTAGAGCTTTCGCCAGAATCAGCCAAAGCTTGATGAAGTTTCAACCTTATTTATAAAGGCATTTTTATGCCTACATCTTTCGGATACATCGAAATTTCACTCAAATAAAGAGCTCCATAATAAGGTTATGAAGCTCATTTCTTTGCACAAAAGATTAAACTAACACGCTTGGTAGGCTTTCATGACTTCTTCTTTTATGATTTCAATACCTTTCTTCATGACATCTTCAGATTGTACATAGCTCAGTCGCAGACATTGGCTGGCATGCAGAGGGAACTCACTTTGCCCGAAGAAAAAATACTCTCCCGGAACAACGAGCACTCCACGATCTTTTAATTTTTTATACAAGCTCATTGTAGAAATAGGCAGTTCATCAAACCATAACCACAGAAAAATAGCACCTTGCGGTTTATGGATACGAAACCTTGAATCCTTAATTGAATTCAATAATAACTCCATGGCAAATTGTGCTTTTTTAGCATAATAGGGTTTGATTACTGATTCACTCAGTTTGAAAAGTTCATTCTTATTTAAAATATGGTTCGCAATCGCAGGCCCCATACTACTTGGCGCCAGGCTAATGATACCGTTAAGATTAGTTAAAACCTGTGTCATTTCCTCACTGGCAATGATTATCCCACATCTCAAACCAGGTAAACCCATTTTAGAAAGACTCATGCATAGAATCGTATTATCATTCCAAAAAGGCACCACATCTTCAAATATGATGTTAGGAAAAGGGAGTCCATAAGCGTTATCGATAATCAAAGGAATTTTTTTATCCCTTGCAATTTGATCTAGCTTGTTAATTTCTTCATTTGTCAATACATTACCTGTCGGATTCGTCGGGCGAGAAACACAAATTGCACCGATATCATCACCTACACGAACTGCATCAAAATTTATATGGTATTTAAACTGTCGATCACTCAACATTTCTATTTCAGGAAAGTAAGAAACAAAAATATCCTCTTCAATACCAGCATCAGCATAACCAATATACTCCGGAGCCATAGGGAAAAGAATTCTCTTTTTAGAACCATCAGGCTGTTTACCTGCCAATATATTAAAAAGGTAGAAGAAACTACTCTGGCTACCATTTGTGAGTGTAATATTTTTTTCAGTAATATTCCACTGATAAGTCTTCTTCATCAGCAAAGCAAGTGATTTCAAGAAGCTATCTTTTCCTTGCGGCCCATCATAATTCATCATTGCTGAAATCAACTCACCATTTTTCAGCATTTCATGATTAATGCCATAGAAATAATCAACAACTTCAGGAATGGCTGCAGGGTTTCCTCCACCCAGCATAATTGCACCTGGTGTGCGTAGCCCGTCATTTAAATCATCCATAAGCTGAGTAATGCCTGAATATTGGTTAAATTTCTGACCAAAGCTTGAAAGTTTCATATATATAATCCAGAATTATTATTTTAATAATTAGTAAACATTAATTTAAATGCTTCATGGTTTAATTAGTAATTATCATTTATTAAGAAGAATGATAAATTGAGAACTTATATTTCATACCCCATAGGGATAGATCCTATGATGGGGTTTTTATCTCAAGAATACTCAACGACTGACTTAGGTTTACGTAAATTGAGTATAGTATGTGTATGATTCACACTATTCATGATTTGTATCATTGCCAACACAGATGCAGTGACAACATCTTCATTTTTCCCCACACCATAAAACTTGCGTCCATGGTAATAACCAGAAATATTGACTTGACTCTTCTTTGATGAATCAAAACCTTTTGTGCTTACATTATAATCATCCATTTCAAACGCGTAACCACAAGCCTGCTTTATACACTTAACGATAGCATCAATTGAGCTATTTCCGGTTGCAGTTTCAATAACTTGGTTGCCATATTGATTCATCACAGATTTAACAAGCAAGCTCACAGTTGCCGTCACTTTGTCATTTAGTCCCGTAATAATATTAAAAAAATCAATCTGATATGGTTCGTGAACAAATCCAACTTTTTTATTCTGAAATAATAGCGCTTCAAGATCATAATCAAATACCTGACCTTTCCTATCAGCAATTTCTAAGAATTTCTGGTATATATTTTCAAGGTTGTATTCTTTTTCAGAATATCCCATTTCTGATAATCGATGTTTAATCACATGACGGCCTGAACGTGAAGTTAAATTTAAATTATTTTTATTTAGTCCAACACTTTCAGGAGTCATGATCTCATAAGTATTCTTCCCTTTCAGAACACCATCCTGATGAATTCCCGAAGAATGAGAGAAAGCATTTGCTCCAACAATGGCTTTGTTTGGCTGCACTGGCATATCACATAACTGACTCACCAACTGACTTGTGCGGTAGATCTCTGTTGATTCAATTTTTGTCAAAAAACCAAGAGTAGGTTCTTTATTTTTCAGAATCATAGCGATCTCTTCCAGAGAACAATTCCCAGCACGCTCTCCAATACCATTCATGGTACATTCAATCTGACGCGCACCATGCTGAATCGCAGAAATAGAATTCGCAACAGCCAAACCTAAATCGTTGTGACAATGAACGGAAATGACAGCCTGATCGATATTAGGCACACGGTTGAATATGTTTTTAATGATTCCACCAAATTCATCCGGAGTTGTGTATCCTACCGTATCTGGTATGTTGATTGTTCTCGCCCCTGCTGAAATAGCAGACTCGACCATGCGACACAAATTATCTAGTGGTGTCCGGCCAGCATCTTCACAGGAAAACTCCACATCATCCGTATATTTTCTTGCATGTTGAATCGCTCTGACAGCCCTTTGCAAAACACTGTCGAAATTGCTCCGTAACTTATGTTCAATATGAATTGTCGAGGTTGAAATAAAAGTATGCAACCGAAATTGATCTGCAACTTTCAGCGCTTGTGCTGCCGTATCAATATCACTCACTACAGCACGGGCCAGTGCGCATACACGACTATTCTTAATTTGCTGTGCAATCGTCTGCACTGACTGAAAATCACCCGGTGATGAGACAGGAAATCCAACTTCCATCACATCGACTCCGAGTCGCTCAAGTGCCAGCGCAATTTGAAGTTTTTCATTCACTGAAAGACTTGATAAAAGAGCTTGCTCACCATCTCGCAAAGTGGTGTCAAATATTATAATTTGCTCAGACATTTCCCTTCCTAACCTTTTTATCATTCACATTATTTCTTGAATAAATTTCTTGGATCATTCAATAAACCATCCAAGAAATTACACAATATCTTTCTCAATAACTATTTAATGCATCTTTTAATACAGCAGAATTTTTCAGTTCACCAAATGAAATAATTCTGCCTGCAACCGCACTCGCTACAACTGTCTCCGGACTGGCCAGCCACACTGAACCCGGACCAGAGCGACCGGGAAAGTTTCTATTAATGGCACTAATTGTTACTTGTGATGCATCAGTTGAAGAACCTGGCCCGCAGTTCGCACATGCCCCGCATGCCGGCTCTAATACAATTGCTCCAATTTTCTCAAAGGTGTCCAGGTAGCCCTGCTCAAGACAGTAATCCCGAACATCAACCGTGCCAAACTGCAAATACAACGTCACCCTATCTGGTAGTTTCATCCCCTGATTGACTGCCCAAGCAAGCACATGATGATATGCGTCAAAGTCTTCACGTTTCCCTGCAGTGCACGAGCCGCCATAAGCAATATCAATCTCAACGTTATCAGATAAGACATCAATACTAATTCCGTTTCCAGGATCACCCGGAGATGCCAACATTGGTTGAATCTGGCTACAGTCGATCTCTAAATGAGCAATGTAATGTGCTTCAGGATCACTTTTCATCCATGGTTCAATCGTGAAATCAACATTCCGTCTTTCTTTCAGAAATCGGATTGTTTCTGCATCGGGTGCTACAATTCCTGTGAAACCACCAAGTTCCGCACACATATTTGTGAGAGTCGCGCGTTCATCAATTGACAGCGCTGCAATGGTACCTCCACAGAATTCAAATACTTTCCCTACCCCAGCCCCACCTTTTATTTCAGGAAGCGCAAGCAAATATAATGCAATATCCTTTGCAGACACACCTGCCAGCAGTTCGCCATTAAGTTCAATCAGAATAGATTCAGGCATTGTTAAGCGAATGAGTCCAGTAACAAGACAGTTTGCCATTTCAGTGGACCCTACGCCAAAAGCAACACAACCTAAAGCACCACTGTGACATGTATGGGAATCTGTTCCAGCCACAACTTGTCCGGGTAACGCATAGCGTTCGGCCATGATGGCATGAGAAATACCTTCAGAACCTTCGGACTGAGGCAGATACCCATGAGAAATCAAACCATGTTTATCCGTGAATTTACGATGAACAGCAGAGAGCCCCTGCAGTTGATTAACCAGCCCATGTGTTACATGAATGACGCTTTTATGCATATAGGAAAGATGATCTTCAAAAGCGACAATGCTCTCTTTCTGATGCAGTGAAAGCGTATCAGAAAATGCCTCATGTAAAAGGTTTGAGCACATTCCAGTATAATATTCATGAAAAAAACGCCAGTCAGCCTGAACAAATACCCCTTTGTTTACGGTCGCGTTGATACTGGTAACCTCAGTCGATACCAGATTTCTCTGAATGATTTTCTGAAAAAGTGTTTTCGGACCTTGTAGATGATTACTATCTAATTCATCAACTCTTTTATCAGATAACAAATATTTTTTTCCAAAATTTAGCAACCCACCCGACTGAATAATTTTTGCCGATAAATCATCTCGATCCTGGATAATGTCCTCAATCTGAATCGCCTCTCCTTTCACTATTCTTTCAAGTAATGAAAAATCAGTTGAAGTTAACAGTCCGAGGTTATCTGCATTCTGTCGATATATCCGTTCAAAGCTTTTGGCAAAAACAAGCTGTATTCCAGCGTACTTCTCTGCGGCTGGGCTATGCTCCCTTGAAGAACCTTTTCCATATCGGTTCCCTGCGACAATCACTTGTATCCCGGCTTTTTTGATTACCCCCACACCGATGGGTAAAACTTGACCACACTTTAAACCTGTATAGGGATGCTCCCCTAAAACACTGTTATAATATGACAAGGCTGGAATCGGGGTAATTTCATCGGTTGAAATATCATCACGAAGCTCACCTATTGTCTCCAGGTCGAGTTTCTCGCCTGCCAGCTGACGTTCTATTTGCTTAGGATCTTTTGTCAGAAATAATACATTTGGTTTCATGGGTAACATGAAAGTACCTTCTGTCATACACATGGATTGAGACACTACACTGAGCGAATCAAGCGTTAAGTAAGCGGGTTGGTGAACATTAAAATTATGGCGAACGCGTCTTCCCACCCCAAATCGCACAGATCAATGCGCCTTCATCAGACGACCAGGCATGTTTACTACCTGGTTCATAAATCACAAAATCACCTTTACTATATGTTCCAAAATCATCCATAAAACTGCCATCCAGTATTAGAAATGTTTCATGACCGTCATGGATATGGCAATCTGCCTTTGCTCCGGGCTGACAATGAACAATTGATATCTTTTGGTCTGTCTTATCACACTGAAATAGTGTTGAAATTCTTGCACCGCTACGCCCAAGGGTATTGTGCTTTTCCCACGAGATCAGGTCCGGATTGTTAATCAGAGCATCAAAATTAACGACTAATGGTAAGTTCATTTAGTTATTCCTGTTTTCATTCATTACAAGAACTTGCTTCTCGGGTTTGGGAAACAAATACAGCGCAAGTAAGGTACTCAATCCAGAGATGAGCCACACAATATCCCAGCCATGGAATGTCACCAGCACAGGAATCAACACTGGGGTAATACAAAAAATACCATAGACAACAGTATTGCCCATTGCGAGGGCAGTGCCTGTCCGCTCAACCCCGGCAATCACAGCGAGCTCCGTATAAGCCACCCCATGCCATGCTGAAACAAAAATGCCTGATACCGTAATCAGCGCAACAAGACTCATCATCACGAGTGGTTGTGAAAGTGCATCCTGCGGCAGCACAGAAACCTCCAAAGCCAATAGCAGAAAAGTTGCCAGGCTCAATAAACAACACGTCCGCAAAAACTCTTTTCTGTTCTTACGTTTGTCTGTCCAACGACCCGCCCAGATGCGTGAAACGATAGCTCCCACCTGAATTAAGGCCAGGCTGGCAGAAATTATCGTAACACCTACTTTTCCATAGTCATGTAAGAAAACGGTGGCGAAAGTGAGGATCGCAAACTGTGGCGTACACAAGATTCCAATCGCTAACACCACACGCCAAACATCAGCTCTTTTGAGGGGGCTTTTAACTTGCTGGGCTGGTGATTCTATTTTTGTTTGTTGCGTATCAGTCTTTTCAGACTGAGGTTCATATAGCCAAAGCCAGGAATAGACAGCACATAAAATACAGAGAATTGCAGATACGCTGTAAATAACATCAAATCCATAATTCAGGGCCAGAAAAGGAAATAGGAGAGCCCCGATACCGTAACCGGCAGGTACAGCAGACTGTCGCATACTCATTGCCAGTCCACGTTCACCTTCCTGAAACCAGGACATGATCGCACGCCCGCTTGCACCATTTACACAACTCCCCAGCAAGCCAATAAAAAAGATACTCGTTGCCAACAGGGGTAAGCTTGGTATGAAATCCCCGTCAGGTACAACAAAAAGAGTCATCAAAAGAAGGATCACAGACGTTGAAAGTAACCCGGAGACTAAAACAGCACGATCTCCCAAGCGATCGGTCAGCACTCCCCATGGCAACTCACTCAATGCGGCACCAAGGCCAATCATTGCCATGACCCAGCCTAAATGAATCGTCGACAGCTCATAACTGGCTCTCATGAAAATCGCGCTGGCAGGAATACCACCAACGACCATTGAAAAGCTAATATTTGCAGCAATACCAACCAACAGAACCTTCCATCGGTGGGAAGGCTTTACTTTATTCACACTAACTTTTTCCATAAATAGAAACCTACTTTCATTATTTACTTATTCAGATGTCAGAAAATTCTCTACAGAGAGTACTGTTGCTTTGTTCGCTAAAAGCTTCAGTGCTGCCAGATGTGTTTCTTCGTCGACGGCTGCAGTCGCATCTTCAAAAACAAAACTGGAATAGTCCCTGTCATGCGCATCTGCTGCTGTAGAGAGAACAACAAACTCTGTTGATACGCCGGTAAGCAACAGAGATTTGATATTTAACTGCCTCAAAATCAAATCTAGGTTCGTTTGATAAAATGGACTGACTCGATTCTTTACAAGAATAATATCACCGTCGCGAGGTGAAATATCCGCATAGACTTGAGTGCCCCAGGTGTTTATTTTCAACAGTTCATTTCTTTTTGCTAAAGAAAAAACTGATGATGATTCAGGACACTCAACATAGTTTTGAGAAAATCCAACAACAACATAAATAATAGGAATATCATTCTCTCTGGCAGCATGAATGAGCTTTTGGGTATTTTCGATCAACCTTGTTCTTTCTACCTGCGTAAAATAACCCTCTTTCGCATATTTACCATCAGGGTGAACGATCTCATTAATAACATCCAGGACAAGTAATGCCTGACCACTTTTCATCATCATCTTAATTACCCAACTGATTTAAAGTTCAAATACTGCGACTTCCTGTGACACTGACAAAAAATCAACAGCAGTTGTTTTCATGTCTCTTGACAGGATATTTTCAGCGATAGCATCAGCATCCTGAACAAAGTCAGTCCAAAATCCAGGCCTACTACTACCGGCTTGCATTAGCCAACGAGTGTGTTCCGTGGGAATACCAATGACATATACATCTTTGATCACTTGATTATTTCGATTGACGGGATGAAATGGCGCTGGTGATATGGAAACCCCTCCGGTTACAAAGAAGCTACTCTCTCCTTCATTGATATAATTAGTCCAAATGTTATCCCGAATAAGATTTTTTGTTAGTTCAGATCTATCCAGTTTTATGTTAGTTGTAGGGATTCTAGCGTCAATGACTGTAGTAATTAAATATTCAGAGCCTTGAATAGAATCAGACTTCATCAGAAATTTATTATGCTCATCGGATCCTTGAATTTGCATATTTGGTCCAACTATTTTTAAAACACCAGATTTAATCAGCGCAATTAACTGCTTCGTCCTTTCCAGAGGTGGCCCTGCAGTTAAGAACATACTTCTTGGAACATACCAGTTTAAAAAGTCATTCTCATGAGATTCAGGAGTCAGTCCGCCGAAATTCACCAAAGTCATAATAATAGATCGTGTGTCACGAATCGTATCCAATGCTGCCTTCAATGGAGAGTTTACATTTCCTTGTTCTGCATTGAAGAGGTCATCTTCAAGGTAATTTAAAAGTGATTCATGAAATTGTTTTTCATTCAAAAATTTTTTATTTTTAAATGGTCTTGCTAGTACTTCTACATCAAGTTCTGGCAAGTCATTTATACCAAAATCTTTTGCAATCCTGGACATTTCTGAAAAAGTCGGAAATTTAGTCTTAGCCACGATGTCTGTAAATATTTGAGCACTTTTCTCATTACGATGGTGTCGGATTGCCGTTGCGAAATAAACAAGGTGAACCTCCGCCATTAACACAGGAAGAGCATCCTGTATGAAATCAATCTTTCCTTTTTTCCTGAGTTCTTTCGCCCACTCATTTGTAAAAAATGCTGGTTGATATTTTTTATTTCCCTCTTTTTGGTTAAGGCCACGGGAAGGAATGGGAACACCGCTTCTTGAGCCTGCAAACATTTGAGGTTCACGACCAGAGCAAATATAGTCGAGGCCACCGTCATTCCTTTCGATGAACTTCCCTCCCCGACCAGTCGTAAATTCAGCCAGCACATCATAAAATGACAGTCCCAGCCCAATGATACCGACTGTTTCATGTGCAGCTACACGATCAAGCTTCATATCTGCAGCAGAATCGCCCTGAATATATTTTAAACCACTCCTCAGGAGTGAAAATGAGGCCAGCTCCAGAGCCTTACCCGTTAATTGTGGTAAAGCATGACCCGTTGTCAGTACGACAGAATCAACAACAATCTGTTTTCCTGACTGCAGGACTAACTCAGAGCGTCCGTCTTCTTTATTCAGTTTTATGACTTCGTCATTTACCTCAATCAGCTCAACATCAGGATTCAGACCTTTCTTAATGGATTGAAGAACAAATTGCATATACTCGCCATAAAGTCTCCGTGGCGCATAATGCTTAGGTCCTGGATAATCATTCTGCGTTTGTTCCCACCATTCTTCTAATGAAGGACCAGCACCGGGTCTTGCTTCACCCTCTGTTAGCTGTCCGGAAAAAGCAGAAACTTCGTTTGCGGGTGTATTCATCAGATAATGTTCAGCCTGTGTTGTGCGCCAGATACGGCCACAACCTACTTCATAATTATCAATCAAATACACTTGTACTTTCCCAGCTGGTTCAGAGATTAAGCGGGCAGCTAGTCGCTCCAAAATTGATAAGCCTCTTGGACCTGTACCAACAATCCCAACCTTTAAACTTTTCTCTTGCTGTTTCATGAACTGCTTCCTCCGAATTAAATTGCTGCAACGGCCCGGTGAATTCGCTCCAGTGCCTGCTCTATGGCATCGCGGGATGTAGCAAAAGACAGACGAACATAGCCCTCTCCACCTTCACCGAATGCCACCCCCGGGGTCACCGCAACTCCGGCTGTCAGTAACAACCAATGTGCAAATTCAGTCGACTTTCCAACTCGCACTCCCTCAATATTTGGGAATACATACAGCGCACCATCAGGGTAATCACATTCAATTCCAGGAATCTGATTTAAGCCTTCTACAATGAGTCTTCTGCGTGTCTGGTATTCAGCTAACATCTCAGTAATAGGCGCTTGATTTCCCGTTAAAGCCTCAATGCCTCCTTGCTGAATGAATGATCCCGCACAACCGACAGTATGTTGTTGTATTTTCAAAATCTCAGAAATGATTAATTCTGGACCAGCTACATAACCAAGCCGCCAGCCTGTCATAGCATATGCCTTAGAAAAACCATTCACTGTAATTGTTCTTTCAAATGCCCCCGGATAAGCAGCGATACTAAAATGCTGATGATTGTCATAAATCACTTTTTCATAAATTTCATCTACAATCAGGATAATATTTTTATCTATTGCAAATGAAACAATATCACGAATTTCTGTCTCTGATAGCATTTTACCCAATGGGTTATTAGGACTATTAATCAGAATAGCTTTTGTTTTATCACTGTACTTCTCTTCTAATGCTTGAGAGGTAATGGTGAACTTATTCGACTTTTGCAATGGCAAGGAGACAGGGGTTGCACCAATCAATCTCGCCATCTCCTGATAACTAACCCAACTTGGTGTTGGTATGATAATTTCATCCCCATAATCTAAAGTTGCCATTAAAGAAATAAATAATGCATGCTTTGCAGACGGTGTGGCTATCAGCTCTTTATCAGGATCAACTCTGATATTATTCTCTTCAAAAAGCTTTTTAGCAATTGCTGAAAGAAGCTCTTTTTTTCCTCTGCTTGGTGTATAATGTGTGTCGCCACATTTAATATGATCAATTGCTTTTTTAGAAATATGTTCAGGTGTTGAAAAATTAGGTTCTCCACCACCAAAATCCAATATATCTTTGCCTTGAGATTTTAAAATACAAACTTTATCTAGAATCTCATAAGTTGCAGATCTTTGAATTGTACGAATACGATTCGATAACTGAATACTCATTATTTACTTTCTCTCGAATGTCACTTAGTTAATCTGCAACAAGACCATATGTATCATTGACCCAATAGTCTGAAAACTTATCTGCAACAGTTTTATCCTTGAAAGCATAAGTTTTCTGCAGCCATCGACTGCTGACAGATTCATTTTCATTCACTTCAAACTTTTCACGGCTATGCAAACCATATTGATTTGAAAAAGTCAGCAAATCACCTTCAACTATGCGGTGCTTTACTTTATCGGCTCGGGTCAATGCATGAATAAAGGCAATTAATGCATCTTTCGCTTCTTCAGGGCTATCCTCTGCAACAGAAGTCATTGTATCCATATAACGGATAGAGTTATCATCTAGAATAATGGGGTGTTTTTCTGAGCTTATGTTCTTCTGGTTAGTCTCTTTAGAGAAGATGTCAAAGTCGGTAACGAAGTAATCTTTCTTTAATATTTTTATAATGTTTTCTGATAGTAAAGAAAATATATCTTTATAATGAACAAATCCTGTGTATGTCACTTCGCCATCAGGACACCTTAAACCAAGTAGTGTGACATAGTCTGCTCGTACTTTATGGGCTGTTCTATCATTATGATAAACAAGTTCACTATCACTATATCCGGTGAGCTTTCCTTTATATTTATTTCTGGCAACTACATCAGTAAAAAAGCAACCATCATTTCGATCGCAATATGACAATAAAGGTGTCTCAGTTAATATCGCAGTAAGTTCCAATAATGATTCTGAAATAAACGTTCTCTTTTTAATATATTTATCTTTAACAGGGTCATTTAAGTCTAACTCCGGAATTTCTCCATCAATAGGGCAATTTCTGAGTACATGAACTTCACAAATACCATTCTTTCTTTCTTCAAGAATGTTCTTACAGATATCAACGTAAAACCATGGAATACATCCATTTCTCACCATGGATTGAATTTTATTCTTAAACTCTGAATAACTATCATATGGGCTAACAGAAATTTTATTTAACAAATCAAATAAAATCTTTTTCTCATTATCTGAAAAAATATAAAATGGCTTCATGAGCTAACCCTGCTTAATTAATCAATTGAATTATCAAATAGTATGAATTACTGACTCAGAATTCATAAGAAATGAGCCAGTCTCTCGTCGCAATGAATACAGTTAATTTTGGTGCGGAATTATCGTCTATTAAAAATCCTTAATGAAATATGGATACATAACCATTGAATATGCAACCACGCTAACTGAAACACATTGTAACAACATGTTTCTAAATATTTCCATATTTTTTTCATAAATGTCTATATCTACACATCCATCAATATAGATATCTATAATATTACAATTTACTAGGCTTTTTGTTTACTAATCATTTTTTTAACAGCAGAAAATACTTATGATGGATGAAAGGGAGAAACAACCTATGAGACTAAGCCTAAGGTGTTTCTCTGTAAGGCCAGCTTTTGTTTACACCGACATCAAAGATAAGTCCAAGAGAGCAAGACAAGAAAAACCACCAACCCTATGGTACAAAGCAAGCCAAGAGATAAATTGACCAAAAATTCAGAAGGTTTCACAAACAGCGATTAGCACTGTTTTGATGAAAGAATACAATGCGACAGGCAGCTATACTGATAACTGGCTGAAAACGAGAGTGTCAGATGGCTTTTGCCTTACTCATGACAGCAATGACAATACCAAAAAAGTTGACTTTGAAGTCTATCAAACCGCTTTATCGTTTGGAGGAACCAACCATAATCAGCCACAAGAGCACAAAAACTGTCTATCTGTGCCCACTTCAGAGTTCTGGAACAGGACCGGTTTCCCGAATCAGATTATTGATCCACTTTTTCGACTGAATACGCTGTGTTGTCAGCCCTATCTTGACCACTTCTTCCAGTAATATTACCGCCAGTACCCAGTCCAATGACCAGCCCAGCACCAGGCCTGTGTAATAAGCCAGCGGAATGCCTACCGCCCACTGGGCAAACAAATCGATAAAGATACTGTAGTTGATGTCGCCGCCGCTGCGCATGACGCCGCCGATCCCCACCATATTGAAGACTTTCAGCACCATGCCAAATGCCATCACCAGCGTCACATTCACGGCCAGATCTTTCTGTTCGACCGGACTTAATCCGATCAAAAAAACAATCACTGGCTGAGCCAGCCAGCAGGCTATGGCCAGCAATAACGCGAAACTGCAACTGATGAGCACATACCACCAGGCGGTGCCTTCGACCCTTTGGTAGTTATCCGCACCTATGTCATTACCTAAAATGATTGACGCGGCCACCGCAAAGCCCAGAAACGCCGAGATGAGCACGCTTTCAACCGGTGACAGCAGCGAGATAATCGCCAGCTCACTGACCCCTAACTGGCCCACCAGCACGTTATAGACCAGCAGCCCGCCCGCCCAGCCCGTGTCATGAACAAACATTGGCATCGCCACCTTGAAATAGCGTCGTAAATGATGACGTTTAACAGCGTCAACCCAGTGAAAACGCTCAGGCAGCAGATGCGGATAGCGGCGAGCCACCACCCAGAAAAGCAGCGCGGTTTGCAGTAACCGGGAAATGATTGTGCCGATACCTGCGCCCAGCACACCCAGTTCAGGCAGTCCCCACAGACCGAAAATCAGCAAGGCGTTCAATAAGGCATTAATGGCTATCGCAAAGATGCTGATGATAGTGGGCAATCTGGCGTCCCCTATGGAGCGCAACGCCGATTCCAGTGGCACCACCAATGCCGTAAAGAGAATGCTCGGCCCGGTGATCCAAAGATAATCCGTTGCCAACTGCACATAATGCGGCTCGGAAGCGACCAGTGCCACCAAAGGCTGCGGGATCAACAGATACAGCACAACGAAGGGCAGGACCACCAGCCCGGACAGCATCCATGACTGGGCCAGCGTGCGGCGAACGCCTTCCATATTACCGGCACCAAAGTATTGCGAAGCTAGTACATTTACCGCACCACTGGCGCCAACCACCATGATCAGATTGAAGAAGAATATCCGGTTGCCCACGCCGACGGCAGCCGTTGCCTGCTCACCCAGCTGGCTGACCATGAAAATATCGACAACGCCCAGCAATGAAAACAACATCGCTTGTAGCGAGACAGGCAAACCTATTTTCAGCAATTTCTGCCAAAATGCACGATCAATGTACTGAGCTGAAAGCAACATCACAATTCTCCCCCGGTGATTATGCGCACAGTGTAAATCTCTGATTGAATGCCGTATTCTTTCAGCTCATCTAAAACATTTGCCAGACTATCAAGATGAACGACAAGCAAGAGCGGTTTCTGATCTCAGAGAAAACGCAGCAGGAGTTTCTGGACCAAACCAAAGTCTTGCTGCTGGAAGAGCATGGCCTGGTGCAATGTGGGATAGCACACTGCCGTGAACAGTTTTCGGTGTTCAGGAAACATCCGCAAAAACACATGCTGATATACACGGTGAGCGGCAAGGGGTGGCTGGAAAGTGAAGGACGCCGTTGGCTGCTGGAGCCAGGATCGATGATCATTGTGCCTGCAGGTGCTGAGAACGGATTTGGTATTGCAGAGGAAGGCTGGCAAATTGCCTGGCTGTTTCTGGATACGGCTAAGGATTGGTCCGCTTTGGTTACTGATGAGATCAGCTACCTTCTGACGCCAACGGCCGAGGTTATGTACGCCTGTATTCAGACACTGCTCAGAAGCCTATCTCTTCAGATTGATTTAAGTGGTGCCGTTATCGCACACAGCGTGCAGCAAATTGACTTGCTGCTTCGCACGCCGGACATCACTAGCCAACCGCGTCATCAGGTTCGGTTAAAAAGGGTCTTCGACCGCGTCCAGCGCCAGTTGCATAAAGAATGGGATGTTCGCCAGCTGGCTGCGCTCTATCCCTGCTCTGAACCACATTTTCATCGATTATGCCAACAGTACATGGGACGCAGCCCAATTGCACATTTAACCCGGATGCGGATGGAATACGCGGCCCGACTGTTGCGCTCGTCTGAATGGTCGGTGCAACAGATCGGGGAAATTGTTGGTTACCCCATTCCGGCCAATTTCAGCACTCGCTTCAAAACCTGGTCAGGCATGACACCAAGACAATTTCGTCAGCAGCCGTCTCTGGCTGATAAATTACTTAACATCAAAAATAACCCAGTTTAAGGACAACCCTATGCGCGAATCGCTGCGACAAAAAATCATTCAGATCTGCCACAAAAAAATCGCTCAGAAGGGTGACAATGTCGGCGTGTCTTTTTATGCCTTCTTTGCCAATAAAAACGATGACCCTGAGCTACTGATGGAAGCGGCAACCTGGTGGATACAAACCCATAAACTGGATCACTTTGAGAAAGCCGGGAAGATCATCACAATGGTTGAAGCCAACAAATAGCCTCCCCCCCTCTTTAGGCGGTGGTTTTGGAGGTAACAAAAAAGCCCCCGGAACCGGGGGCTGTAGCACGTAAAGAGATACGTCAAAAAAACACATCATATAATTGATGATCAGTGACCAGCAGCGACCTCTGCTGCAGGTTTACTTTGCGACTTTACGAAGTAGATGCAACCTGCCAGGAACAGTAGTGGCATAACCGGGTCGAACACGCTTCCCTGGCTACCAAAGATCAGGTTCAGGATCATCACCAGTGAGCCGCCGATTGACCAGGCGATAGTAGTCGGTACCGTCCAGATCACCAGTTGTTTACGCACTTCGGTAACACCCATCAGACGGTTCACTATGTGGAACAGGCTGTCGTTGAAGTAACCGGCAAACAAGCTACCCATGGTCGCAGCAGATGCGGCAAACAGCATGTTGATGCCTTCCATTTCAGCCAGTACCGGTGCAGAGATAGACGCTGCGGTAATCATTGAAACTGTGCCGCTGCCCTGAATCACACGTACCAGTGTCGCGATGATGAAGGGGATCATGATAGGTGAGATGGACAGTGCCGCAATCTGGTTGGCGATTTCAGTACCCGCGCCAGACTCACGCAGTACACTGCCCAGTGCACCACCTGCACCTGTCACCAGCAGGATAATTCCTGAGGTGGAAATCCCTTCTTCCAGCTTGCGGGTAGTGGTTTCTTTGTCCAGGTAAGGTGTCAGGGTATACACCGCCAGCAGCGTACTGATAGACAAGGCAATCACAGGGTGCCCGACAAAGTTGATCACCGCGCCCAGCGCGCTTTCCGACAGTCCTTCAAATCCCAGCTGTTTTTCCAGCAGGCTGGCCAGCGATTTCACCAGAATCAGCAGAATCGGCACCGCTATCGGCATGATGGACTTGGTCAGTGAAGGGAGATTTTTGGTGGCTTTAGACGCCATGTACTCGTCATGCACTTTCTTAAGATCATCAGATTCCTGCGGCAGAGAGACAGGTGTCGCGTATTCCGGGAAATGCTTTTCTAACCAGCGGGCGTACATCACAATACCGTAGATAGACGGCAGTGCAATCACCAGACCCAAACCCAGCATAGAGGCAATATCAACACCGAAAATACTGGCGACGCCCAGCGGGCCGGGTGTCGGCGGAATACAGTGGTGCGCCACCACCAGACCACCAGCCAGAGCAACAGTCAGTGTCAGAATGGAACGGCCAGAGGTTTTAGACAGTGACTTAGCAATCGGATACAGGATGATCAGTGCGCTGTCGACGAACACAGGGATACTGACGATATAACCGGTAATTGCCAGTGCCATCTCTTCTTTCTTCTTGCCCAGCCACTTGATGAAGTGATAGGCAATGGACTCACCGGCACCGGAAGTTTCCAGAATGGCGCCCATCATGACACCCAGACCAATCACGATCCCAATACCGCCCAGCGTACCGCCGAAGCCCTTGCTGATCGCCGACATGGTGTCATCCACACTCAGTCCGCCGATCAAACCGGCAATACAGGCCGCAGCCAGCATCGCAATCAAGACATGAACACGGGTTCTCAGTACCAGGAAGATCAGTACAAAAACCGCAATAATTAAGCCTATAACAGAAATGGGTAACATTAGATCGCCTCCTCTTCGCGTACCGGATACTTAGCTAAATACGCCTTAAGTACCGACTGGAAATCCTTATCCGCTTTAAATCCCAGCGTCAGTTCTGACGCATTATTGAACGCTTTCGGCCAGCTGCTGACGATACGGGCAACCGCAGCATCCTCGTCGTAGCTCACTCGCTCAGCAAACCCTGCCCCCACTGTCTCTGTCATTGCAGCGATCATCTCAGCAGGTGTCACCTGAATGCCGGGCAGATTAAAGGTGCGATAACCCTTGATGGCCTCAGCCGGTAACTGGCTGGCATGGATAATGTTATCGATCACTGTTTCCGGACTGGAAATCCACAGCGGCAGCGTTGGCTCAACCGTACAGTTTGACGTTTCGCCTTTCAGCGGCTCACGGATGATCCCGCTGACAAAAGACGACGCGGCTTTGTTCGGCGCGCCAGGGCGAATACAGATGGTCGGCAGACGCACAGTGATGGCATCCACAAACCCTTTGCGGCCGTAATCATTGACCAGCAGCTCACCGATGGCTTTTTGCGTACCGTAAGAAGAACTCGGCTGAGTGGCTGTCATAGGCTCGATCAGATCCGGCAGTTCGCCACCGAACACCGCCAGCGAACTGGAGAACACGAAGCGGATCGCCGGATTCACCTGACGGCATTTTTCCAGCAACAACTGGGTGGCCAGCAAATTCACTTTCATGCCGAGATCAAAATCTTCTTCGGCATGGCTCGACACAATCGCCGCCAAATGGAAAACATGAGTGGTGTCGGCATCGATCAGCGAATCGATATCAGCCGGGTGAGTAATGTCGCCCACAACCGCGCTGACACGGCTGTCGAACTGACTCATATCCGGGGCGATACGATCAACTATCTTGATGCGCTCGATGTTGTCATAACGTTGTAGCAGGGTGTCGGTAAGCATGGCTCCTAAAAAGCCTGCCCCACCTGTAATAATAATTTTCATAGGGGATGTCCTTGCTCTCTTCTATCTTGTCTTAAGTCTGTTGACGAAATTGTCGATGTCTGCTTCCGTTTACAAACAGGTCCGTTTATATATGGCGCCGTTTACAAATAAGGTGTTACCCAGCCCAGGCCTTCTAGTGTGCCTTGCTGCGGGTTGTACTCGCACCCAATCCAGTCCTGATAGCCTGACTTGTCCAGCTCGCCGAACAGGAAGGGATAATTCACTTCTCCCTCACAGGGTTCATGACGGCTGGGAACAGATGCTATCTGCACATGGCCGATGTAATCCGCGACCTCTTTGATCAGGACAGACAGATCTCCGTCCATGATTTGCGCGTGATACACATCGAACTGCAGTTTCACATTCGGTCGGTCGATGGCTTTGATCAGCTCAACAGCGTCACGCTGATGGGCCACGAAATAATTCGGCACATCACGGCTGTTCAGCGGTTCAATCATCACGCAGATACCGTGTACAGCAAAGCGATCAGCGGCATAGCGCAAATTACGGATAAAGGTTTCTCTGTGCGCCTCAACCGAGAAGTCGGGGCTGAGAATACCTGCCATGGCATGCACCTTCTTACAGCTCAGTGCCTGCGCGTAGTGAAGGGCGACGTCAACGCTTTGCTCAAACTCTTCAATACGATCCGGCAGGGCCGCAATACCGCGCTCGCCGGCCGCCCAGTCGCCCGGCGGCATATTAAAGAGCGCCTGTTCAAGCTGGTGTGAACTAAGCTGCTCTGCCAGCAGACCGGCTTCATAGTCATAAGGAAACAGAAACTCGACCGCTTTGAAACCGGCTTTGCTGGCCTGACCGAAGCGCTCAATAAAAGGCACTTCAGTGAACAGCATGGTGAGGTTGGCTGCAAATCTGGCCATTATTTTCCTCTCCCTTCCAGGTCGCTGACTTCTGCATCTGTCAGGTAACGAATGGCTTTGCCATCGAGCATCAATGCCAGTTTGGCGGTTTCTTCCAGCTCTTCGGCGTTATCAACCGCATCACGCAGGTCTGTACCGGTAATGACCGGGCCGTGATTGGCCAGCAGGAACGCGCGGTAGTCGGCCGCACGATTGGCCAGTTCAGTCGCAATTTGCGGATCGCCCGGACGCAGATACGGGATCACCGGCAGCTGACCGACCCGCATCACGTAATACGGTGTGAAGGGCTTAATCGCATTGTCTGAGTCCAGTCCTTCCAGGCACGACAGGGCCGTCAGGTATGTGGAGTGTAAGTGCACAATGGCGTTACAATCCGGGCTGTTACGGTAAATCGCCAGATGGAACGCAATCTCTTTTGAAGGGCGATCACCCGACAAATGATTGCCGTCGATATCCACCACCGACAAACGTTCAGCCACCAAACGTCCGAAGGAAGAGCCTGTTGGCGTGGTCAGAAAATTGCCGTCAGGGAGTTTTAGAGACAGATTACCTGCCCCACCGGTGGCATAGCCCCGCTCAAACATCGAGCGGGCAAGCGTCACCATTTCTTCTCTTAACGCTTGTTCAGTCATGGAAAAATCCTTGTGCAGTCGTAAAAAATGATTCGTCACCAAAGTTGCCGGATTTCAGTGCCAGCGACAGATCCTGATCGATCGCTGTTACCCAAGGCACACCCGGTGCGATTTGCGGGCCGATATGGAAACCTTTCACGCCGAGACTCTGGGTCACAACCCCGGATGTTTCGCCGCCAGCCACAATGAAATTACGGACACCCTGCTCGCGCAACCGGTGTGCCAGTTGGCTGAAGAACTGTTCAACGGCCTGGCTGGATGCCTGCGCACCGTATTCAGCCTGTATGACTTTCAGCATCTCTGGATTAGCGGTCGCAAACACCATAGGTGCGAAGCTGCTTTCCAGGTTCTCCATCACCCAGTCACACACGACGTTGCCGTAATTGTCATCGGTCAGGCAAGCCTTGACATCCAAAGCAAAGTGCGGCGCAACACGCTGATACTGCCCCACCTGCTTGTTAGTCATTACAGAACACGATCCCGACAGCACAACCGTTTTACCGGCTTTCGGATGACCGGCTGACAATGCTTCGGCCTGCTTAGCCTGCGCAGTCACCCAGTTTCGGGCGATGCCGACCGCCAGCCCTGAGCCACCAGTGACCAGCTTGAGGTTTTTGCATGCCTCGCCGATAGTCACCAGATGCTGATCGTTGAGCGTATCAAGCACGGCGTACTGCACGCCCTGAGCACGCAGCTGGTCAAAGGCCGTCACTACAGCGTCTGTCCCTTGATCCAGGGTCTGGTAATCCACCAGGCCGCTCACGCCCTGCGCCTGGGCATTCATCAGACGCACCAGGTTGGCATCCGTCATAGGGGTCACAGGGTGGTGACGCATGCCGGATTCGCTCAGCAACTCTCCGTTGACAAACAGGTTGCCATGGCAGACGGTACGGCCATTAACCGGAAGCGATGGGCAAATCACAGTAAAAGATTCATTCAGTTCCGCCAGTAACGCATCGGTGACCGGCCCGATATTGCCCTCGGCTGTGCTGTCAAAGGTGGAACAGTATTTAAAGTAAAACTGCTGACAACCTGCGGCCTGCAGCCAGCGTAATGCCGCCACAGAATCGCTGACGGCCTGATCCACAGGGCAAGAACGAGATTTCAGGCTGATGACCACAGCATCAGCGTCTGCACTCAGCAAGTCGGCAGGCACGCCGTTGAGCTGAATGGTCTTCATGCCATTGGCAACCAGAAAACCTGCGATGTCGGTGGCGCCGGTAAAATCGTCGGCGATGACTCCGAGTAACATAATTAACGCTCCTTTTTCGGCAGTTCGATGCCCGAGAAAATCTTGATGACGGCGCTGTCGTCTTCTTTACCAAAGCCGGCATTGCTGGCCTCGGTAAACATATTGAGCGCGGTACTGGCAAGCGGCAGCGGGAAGTGCATCGCTTTCGCGCTGTCGGCCACCAAACCCAGGTCTTTGACAAAAATATCAACCATAGAAGTCGGGGTGTAATCCCCCTCCACCACATGCTTCATGCGGTTTTCGAACATCCAGGAATTGCCGGCTGCATTGGTGACCACGTCATACATCATATCCAGCGGAATATCAGCACGGGCCGCCATGGCCATGGCTTCGGCGCCCACCGCAATGTGAACGCCAGCCAACAGCTGATGAATAATTTTCACCGTCGAGCCTTTACCAATCTCCGGCCCCACGTTGTAGACCCTGGCCGCAACCGCATTCAGCACAGGTTCCAGTTGGTCAAACACACCCGCTTCACCGGATGCCATCACGGTCAGATCCCCGCTGGCCGCTTTCACAGCACCGCCCGACACAGGCGCATCCAGCATGCGTAAGTCGTATTGCGCCAGTCCGGCTTCGATAGCTTTTGCGTCATCGGCAGAGATAGTGGCGCACACCATCACAGGCGTACCGGCTTTTAACCTTACAGCCAGACCCGAATCAAACAACACAGATTTCACCTGCTTTGCATTGACCACCAGCACAATCACAGCATCAAGCTGAGCTGCAAAATCGGTGCATTGATGAGACGTGCCCTTTGCACCCGCATCAGCCAGTGCCTGACGGGCCGCATCACTCAGATCAATACCGTAAACATCAAAACCGGCCCGGATACAGGACTTTGCAACGCCCATCCCCATAGAACCCAGTCCGATAACCGCAACAGAATGCATTTCGCTCATTGTGCAGGCCCTTTTGTTATATTTTGTGAATTAATGTTCATGTTTGTGATTCTAGGTGCTGACCCAGGATCATTCTGCCAAGCTTGTCACAAAAATTAACACCAACAAACACCTCCGATCTGATCTTCCAGGTGAAAAAATCAGTAATTTCACACCTACCTCATAAGAATCAGCATGTTATGTTTCACACATTCTCACCATGCCTAACAAAAATTCACATCAGTAACACGTTAACGTGTTAGACTTGATGCCGTTATTGATCAGTGTGAGCGAAAAACCCCTATGATTCCTGCTGAACGTCAACGCGCCATCCTGGCCTTATTAGGAAACCAACAAGTCATCAGCATCAGTGAGCTGACCCAACAACTGGATGTGTCTCACATGACCATCCGTCGTGATATTGCCAAACTGGAGGCCGATGGCCGGGTAATGTCAGTCTCTGGTGGCGTACAGTTGTCAGAGTCGATTCACATCGAGCTGCCCCACGACGATAAAATTGCCCGGCAACGGGATGAGAAAGCCAGAATCGGACAGCATGCGGCCAGCTATATCAAGCCACACAGTACAATCTATCTGGATGCTGGAACCACAACGCTGGAAATCGCGCACCAGTTGAACCACGGGGATGATCTGACCGTGATCACCAATGATTTCGCCATCGCCGCGTATCTGATGGCGCACTCAGATTGCATGCTTTATCACACCGGCGGCAAAGTGGATCGCCATAACCAATCCTGTGTGGGAGACAAAGCGGTGTCCCTGTTAAGGGAAATGAATGTGGATATGGCCTTCATCTCATCGTCATCCTGGAATCAACGCGGGATATCGACCCCCAATGAAGATAAAGTGACGGTGAAACGGGCTATCGTCGCGACAGCCAAAATCAATTATCTGGTCACAGACGCGTCAAAATACGGTAAAGTCGCGACCTTCCATGCACTCGACATCAGCAGCTTTGACAAAGTCATCACTGACAAAGCCCTGTCAGAAAGCAGCCTGCATGATTTCGCCGAAAAAGGCATAGCGGTAGACAGAGTTTAGGCAGCCTTGCTCACACCAGCTGATAAGGAAAAAGACAATTTCGTACAAAACACTCAGCGGGCAATTGAGATAAAGTGCCGGGTAACATGGGGTATTCAAGGACAGAATAATGGGCAGGCAGAAAGCGAAGATCACATACGGGCAGGTGGATGAACTGGATGGCCTGGAATATCTGAACGCTGATTATATTGAGCAGACTTTCTCCCGCCATTCTCACGAAGGGTATTGTATCGGTGTGATCAGCGAAGGTGCCCAAGGTTTTTACCACAACGGCGCCGAGCATCTGGCCCCACAAAACACCATTATTCTGGTGAACGCAGACGAGATCCACACTGGCTATTCCGCCACAGAAACGGGCTGGAGTTATCGCGCCCTGTATCCGTTACCCCAGCATTTTGAGCAAATCAGTCAGGATTTAGGGCAACCTGAATACGGCGCGCCTTACTTTCGGCAGTCTGTGGTGAAAGACGATAAATTAGCCGCCAGTTTACGTCATTTGTTCAATACGCTGGACCATTCTGAGGATACCCTGCTCAGAGAAACCCTGATCTACACCACACTGACGCAACTGGTACTCAAACATGGCGGTTCCCGGCTGAATATCCAACCTGCCAAAAGTTCAGCACAATCGTTGTATCTGGTGAAAGAATTTCTGGATGAGTACCCGCAATGGCCGATCAGCCTGACAGAACTGGCGGCGCTGGCCTGCATGACGCCTTTCAGTCTGGTACGGGCCTTCAAACGCCAATTTGGTTTACCGCCGCACGCCTATCAGATACAGGCCAGGCTCAGACTGGCCAGACACATGCTCAAACGCGGACTCTCGATTAAAGATGCCGCCGCAGAGGCTGGATTTCACGACCAGAGCCATTTTCACCGCCATTTCAAAAGTGCAATGGGCATCACACCCGGCCGTTATATGAAACACGTGTAATGAGCCTTTTCCTGCTACATTTGTAAACATCGCTGACCAATTTACACCTTTTCTCACCCTATCCATTCATTTAACGTGGTGATAAACCACTAGATAGTGAGAACTTTATTAGCAAGGAAGGCTGTTATGATCATTGCATCCGCGTTTTCCCTCGTCTTTCTGGTTCTGGCATATACCCATGTGTTTGTCGACACCGTCGATGTCGATGCCATCACGATTGTACTCATGGTATTAGCCACTCTGCCCTGGGTATTTCCTTACCTGAAATCGCTGGAACTGCCGGGGGGAATCAAAGTTGAAATGAAAAACGTGCTGGAAAAAGTTGAGCAGGCTGCCGCGGAAATAGATGACTCAGAGCAACCCAGTGGGTATCAGGGTGTGGATGCAGCCCTTGCCTTTACCGCCTTACGGGTAGAAATAGAAAAAATCGTTCGCAGGTATCAGCCAGATCTGCGCTCAAGCCGTTATTCTCTGACCGCGCGGCTGCACAGGCTGGCAAAAGAAAACGTTATCAATCAACACTTAGCCGATGCCTTGCTCGAGATCGTTAAGCTAGGCAACGCTGCATCTCAGGGGCAATTTGTTCACTCGGAAGAAGCGGAGTTGATATTGATGCGATCCGGCCCGTTACTGGACAAACTGGAACATAACCTGAGCCAGTCCATGGTCGGGGCGCACGTGATCATTTAATCTGCTAAGGCAGTTTTTCTATGTCTTCTTTAATCTGATAACCCTTGTCGGTCACTATTTTTTCCAGTACGGATAGCCGTTCTCTGAGTTCAGTCATTTCCGCTCTCAAGGCTTCCGCTTCCTGGCTGGCCAGTCGATCCCTGTCCTTCTGTTTCGCCTGAAGGCGAAGGTATTGCTGGACAATAAGCGCACCAAAAATGATGGCGATAATCCAAACCGCTGTCATAAATACTCCCTTATCTTAATGCCGATAATCGCATTTCAGGTTCAGCGTAGCACCAATTTGATGCTCAGCCGTAGTGTCCAATCTACTCCTTGTGACACACAATCACCAAAAAGAAAAAGCCGCCTGTTCAAAGGCGGCTCAGTCATTTAGTGGCTCACTGCCATCGCTTGCTGTTGATCCGTCTGCGGCGGCAGACGATAACGCCCTTCCCTGTAGAGCTTGCCACCCAACAAGGCATGGGCCAGCGCACGCTGAGATTCCTGCTCAGAAATGCCCGATGGCGTTAGTGTCTGCCGGCTAAAATCGTACTGGTAGCCGATGGCGGCTTTGCCCGGCTGCAGCACGACCAGTTTGTCTCTGGTCAGATAGCCGAAGTTCTTATCAAACTGCATCATTGCCCGCTGATATTCCGGCGCGACCTCTTTGGTCAAATCATGACCAATCATAGGTGATGTGTTATCAGCACCGATCAGCGACAACAAAGTAGGGGCCATATCAATATTGCTGGCCAGGCGATCGTCCTGACGAGGCTGAATATCCTCGCCCAGAATGACCGCCGGAATGTGGAAGCGGTCAACCGGAACCGGTACATTACCTTCAGCACGGGCATCATGGTCGGCAATGACAATGAAAACCGTGTCTTTCCAGTATTCAGATTGCCTGGCTTTGGCGAAAAACTCACCTAAGGCTTTATCGGAATACTTCACCGCATTATTACGGGTATGTTCAGGTTGTTCATACAGCTCGATTTCACCATCGGGGAATTCGTACGGTGAGTGATTACTACTGGTGAATACCAGGCTGAAGAAAGGCTGACCGGTTTGATGCAGCTTAGTAAACTGTTTATCTGCCATCTGATACAAATCCTGATCCGACGCGCCCCAGGAGCCCACGAACTTAGGATTGACGAAATCAGGTAAATCAACAATATCTTCAAAACCATTGCCCAGGAAGAAAGACTTCATATTGTCAAAATGACTTTCCCCGCCATAAATAAACTGGGTGTGGTATCCCTGGCGGCCCAGCAACCCTGCGATGGTATAAAACCCGGTCTGGCTTTTACTTAACTTCACAACGGCACGGGAAGGCGTTGGCGTAAAACCGGTTGTCATGGCTTCAATACCACGTACTGAGCGTGTTCCTGTGGCATACACCTGAGTGAAGTTCCAGCCTTCTTGCATCAGGGCATCCAGATTCGGCGTGAGCGGCAGGCCGCCTAAACCGCCGACAAAACGTGCCCCCAGGCTTTCCTGAAGCAGGATCACCAGATTTTTCTTACCTTCAACGGTTGGCGCATTGGTATTGAGAGTGAGAATATCGCCGGGCATGAAACTTTCCGGACGACCAGAAGACGCACGCACGGTTTCAATAATGTCATCCAACGGCATTGTTCCGTAAAACGCTTCCGCGTTCTTTTCAGAGGCCATGTTCTTGGCAGCAAAAATAACAGAATAAGAAGAATTCAGTGTCAGATCGTTCAACAGCGGATCGGTAGAAAACGCCACCATGGCCGGATTCAGCGGCCGGTGCTGGAATGTTGAACGCGCGCCCATCACACCAAGGGCCACGACAGAAATAGCCAGCACTGGACGCCAGTACCAGCGGGGAGCATCCAGATCACGCACAGCATAGCCGCTGAGCAACCAACCAAGGTACAGGGTTAATACCGAACCAATCAGCCCGACAGCCAGCTCCAGCTTATAACCCACCCACAACATGCTGAAGACTTCTTTCGGATAAACCAGATACTCAATGAACAGGCGGTTCGGGCGCAAATTATATTCGCTAATAAAACTTGGGGTCGCCAGTTCCATATAAACCAGAATCCACAAGCCCGCCACCAGCCATAGCCGGAGAATGAACAACCATATCTGGCCCAGAAAGCCTTGGGTTGGCAACAGTGCCAATAACAGCGAAGGAAGAATCAACAACCAGCAAAGCGTAGAGACATCCACTCTGACGCCTTGTAACAGGATCGAAGCCCAGTCTTGCCAACCGGTAATGTGGTCAATTTGCCAGAGGGTGAGCACAACGCGGGACACACTGAGCAGAATAAGTGACAGCAGAGCAAACAGGGCGATGGGAAACATCACCCCGGTTATAGGTTTAAGTTTTTGCATTACAAAGAGATCCAAATATTTGGTATCACCAAAGGATTACCAAAACAGCTTGAGGATGATCGCCAGCCAGATGCCGCCGGCCAGCAGCAAAGAAATAAATACCGCCGCAGAGCCTATGTCTTTAGCGCGGCCACTTAACTCATGAATTTCACTGCCAATTCGGTCTACCACAGCCTCAATCGCTGAATTCAGCAGCTCAACGATCACAACCAGAAATAAACTGGCAACGAGCAAAATGTGCTCGATAAAAGTGACAGGCAGGAAAAATGAAATGGTTGTTAAGACAACAAGCAAAATAATTTCCTGTCTGATAGCCGCTTCATGCTGCCAGGCGGCTTTCAGTCCCTGTACCGAATAGCCCGCCGCTTTCACGATGCGCACCAACCCAGTGTTACCCGGTTTCATAGTGTTCCTTGCTTAGTCATTAAGACGGCCGAAAATAGTGAAATATTGCTCTGCCTACAATCTGCAAAAACCCAGTTATGATGTTGCTTCCGCTTACAAGCGATCAAGTATTTCAATCTGTGAGGTTAAGCACTTTTTTGTCATCACCAATTCAGAAAAAACCTTTACATCAAGTTTAAAGATACAATATGACTCGCGTTTCTTAAGGAAAACTTAAGAAATTCGTACAAAAGATTGACATTATTGACTGAAAAGCGCTGCTAGATCGGTAGTTGCTGACCGGTTTTGACTGTTCGGATAGCCAGGTTGGTATGGATATCTTTAACCATGGTCAGGGTCTGCAGTTTGCGAATGAAAGCTTCGTAATGGGGTAAATCTCTGGCGACCACTTCTAACAGATAATCGTGTGCTCCGGATATAACATGCGCGCTGATCACTTCAGGCATACCGGACATCACCAGTTCAAACTCATCAATGGGTTGATCCCTGTGATTATTCAGGCTGACATTGACAAAAAAAGTCATCATCAGTCCCAGCTTCTGTCTGTTGAGGGTGGCCTGGTATCCCGCGATAATGCCATCGGATTCCAGCTTCTTTATCCGTCTGGCACAAGGTGACACCGACAGGCCAACCTTATCGGCGATCTCAGCGGTGCTTTGACGTGCATCGCGCTGTATTTCAGTCAGAATCTGCTTATCTTTTTTATCCATCACGCCCGCATCCCGTCTGTTTGTTACTCATCACTAAGAACAAGTTAGTAAAATAAATCACTAATTTAAATAAAATTGGAAAAATTAACCAATATAGAAGAAATGGGTAGTTAAGTTTGCCAACTATTATCGCGTGCTTTTGCGGATACTGAAGTCACTTCAATCGCAAGGATTACGCTGATGCAAAAGAACACGCCCGCTATGCTGACCGGACTGTTAGCCATGACGGTCACTTTAATGATCTGGTCAGGTTTTTTCATTTCACTACGGGCCTCCAGCCAGTCAGATCTGACGATTGCCGATATTGCCCTGATACGCTTTGTTCCTGCTGCCCTGCTGTTTGGCTGGTTGTGCCGGCATAAAGTCAGGCACATTTTTCAGACCCCAAAGCGATACTTAGCGCTGATATGCTGGGGAGCCGGGCTACCCTACCTGCTTCTTGCCGGGTACGGTTTACATTATGTTCCTGTTGCGGATGGTGCTTCTTTGATTCCGGGCATCTTACCGCTTCTTGTGTCAGGTATTGCCGTCGTCTGCTTTGGCGAACCTCTCTCACCTATGCGCCGGGCTGGTTTAGTGTTTATCGCATTGGGGGTGGTGTGCTTTGTCGCCAAATCGCTGGCTGGCGGGCAGCCCGGCATGCTGATTGGCTATGCCATTTTGTTACTGGCGAGTTTTAGCTGGGCCTGGTTTACTATAGCCATGCGCGTCTCTGGCCTGTCGGCAACAGAAGGGGCGGCTGTGATTGCAATATCAGGGTGTGGTCTGCTACTGACAGGCTTTCTCAGCCAGACAATGACGTTTAATTTGCTGTCGGTGGATTCTCAGGAAGTGATGTACCATTTTCTGGTTCAGGGAGTCGGCGTAGGGATAGTTTCCAGCCTGTGTTATACCCTAGCCATTTCACGGCTGGGGGCGGAAATGAGTGCCGCATTGGGGGCATTTACGCCAGTGTTAGCAGCACTGATGGCGATTCCACTCTTTTCCGAACCCCTCACCGGGCAAACAATGATCGCTATGGCGTTGATTGTGATCGGCGCGCTCACGGCCAGCGAAGTCATGCCGATCCCCATCAACAAAAGTAAGATAGTGAAAAAAGCCATGCGTTAAATTGAGGCGCTGTCAGGCCATGCCCATCTGGTTTTTGTATTTCTCAACGGCTTTTTCATAGAAAGCACGTTCGTCATCATCGGAAATGCTTTCCGCCTGATTAAAGAACACTTCAGGCCCGGCTTTGCCGTTTTTTAACTGCCAAACGGCGTAAGCCGCCTGCTTATCAAGTTCAATACTGTTTTTCTCGGAAGCCGATAACAAAGAAAGATTATGCATGGTTTTCCTTACAATTACGGAGTAAACGCTTGGGTCTGTCGATCTGGCGACATAGTAACGAATTCAGCGTTAAAGTGAAGTCCTGCTTACGCTACCCCGATAGCCTCAAGGCGCTGAAAATCTGCCTGTCTCAGATCAAAAACCAAGGTGAGATGTCACCACCCAGGTAAATACAACAACGATCATCGCGATTAAAGTCACACTGAGGATCGGATTCAGGGTACGCCTATTGGGGTGACGTATCGCATCGATGACGCTTGGCTCATCGCTTTTCATGTCAGGCTGAACGAACTGATGAAAATGGGTTTGCCCTGCGCTGATACAATCCTGCTCTCCGTCTATCACCTGGGCATCAAACCATCTGTGTCTGTCAACTAAACGTTCAGCGGGTACATTTCGCGGAGAACCAAACTGCCCGGTTCTGGGTTCAATGATACTGATCACCAATAGATGTTTTGACTCTCCCCACACCCAGCAGGGCAGAAAATTACCCTGAATGTCGACTCGGCACGGAAAAGGATAAGTGACATTCTTCAATAATTGGGAAACTGGCATGCCCGGAGACTGCAGCGCCTGCTGTGCATTTTCAAGCCAGGGAGCAATGGCATCTCTGAAAACATTCTGTCGCAGCGGTAACAAGCGGGACAGACCTCGCAAAATGAACGCCTGGCAATCCGGCCGTACCTGATTAGTTCGCCAGTAATCCTGCACCGGACCACATTCCGACAGCGCCAGAAAAACAGCCTGACTGGTTTTCTCATATCGTTCAAAATTGGTCATGAATGCCTCCACCGCGATCGGGCGTTGCTTATCCTGACTGCTCCCCGGATAAACAACCCCATAAACAGAACACCATACGGGTTGCGGGCTGAACAGGTGTTGATCTCGCTACTGTTTTCGCGCTTTTTTAGCACTCAATGACGGTTACAATCCGAATCCTACGCTCAACAGGATAGCGTTACTGTCAACATCTCCCATATCCCGGTATTCATAGCCGAGTGTCAAATCCAGCAAAGGTATAATACCCAACACGAAACCGGCCCCGCCGGCAAATCCCCAGCCATCATCCTTGTGTGTCACACCGGACAATTTACGATCAACATCGTAATAGTTAGTGCCGGCTCTGGCATAAACACTACCCACCAACAGTGGAATATCGGCCTGAAGTGTCAGCGGCACAGAGGTATAATCAATATCATTTTTTGCCGATGACAACGATGAATCCACTTCCGCACTACCAATGGCTAACCCGGCATTGACACTAAAAATACTGGTGACCTGATAAGACGCATTAACCCCGTATTCATAGCCATAATCAGAGTTACCGTCATACTCCAGGCGGGATGCACCGGCATTGGCCCCGACAGATAAACCTAAAATTTCAGCGCTGGCTGGCAGGCTTAACAATGCAAGCGCCGCTGATAGCATCAATTTCTTCATATTAACGTTCCTTCGTAGCAAAAGAGTGAAAACTGTCGTTGCAGACTGTGCCCAATTAATCAATAGCCCATATCCTTATTTTCGCCAACTAAACACATCTTAAAAACAAGCAGATAGTTATCTCTGCCTGTGAATTTCTTTCCTGCCTCACACGCCTGAAATAATTACGCAAAGCAATGATATCGATTACATCCATTTTTACCCGTTTCATGAATTAAACAACCTTATCCTACTCCTCAAAAGTAAGAAAAACTCACTCAAGGTGCTGTTACATCTATGTTTATACTAATAAATACGGTTTTATTCATCATGTTGAATAACTCAGTGCCACAATAAAACGCAAACGATTAACCTCCTGTTTTCAACAGATTTGGTAAATAACTCTGGATCGATGGCTGAACAATCAATAAAATGTGACTAACTTCAAAAGTTGCTCTTGGTAACTTCACTAGACTGGCCCCCTGATTCAGCAACAGTTCTTAACTGGCTCTCATTGAGTTTCTGCCACTGCTGTGCTGATGTTTTTTCAGATAAGACGTACCACTTGAGTACGACATACAGACAGAGGGTAAACACATGAACGAGATTCTGCTTGCAACTATTGCAGGAGTCGTTGTCGGTCTCTTTTTCAGTGCAGTAAAACTGCCACTACCCGCTCCGCCAGTACTGTCTGGCATCATGGGGATTGTGGGTGTTTATCTGGGTGGTATGGCATACCAAGCAGTGGTTGAACGTTTCTTCTCATAATTTTTTAAAACGAATAACTTGTCAGGAGTCCGCTATGGCTACCCCGCATATCAATGCCGAATTTGGTGATTTCGCAGAAACAGTACTGATGCCAGGTGACCCGCTGCGTGCGAAACTGATCGCAGAAACGTATCTGGAAGATGCCAAAGAAGTCTGCAATGTACGCAACATGTTTGGATACACAGGCACCTATAAAGGCAAGAAAGTGTCTGTGATGGGCCATGGTATGGGTATCCCGTCCTGCTCTATCTATGTTCACGAACTCATTAAAGACTTCGGTGTTAAGAACGTCATCCGTATCGGCAGCTGCGGTACAGTGAGCGATGACATCAAACTGATGGATATCGTGATTGCTATGGGTGCGTCCACCGACTCCAAAGTAAACCGCATCCGTTTTAACAACCATGACTTTGCCGCCATTGCCGATTTCCACCTGCTGGAAACAGCGGTAAACCAGGCGCGTGAGCAAAACGTGCCGGTACGTGTCGGCAACGTGTTCTCTGCCGATTTGTTCTACAGCCCTGAAGCCGACCTGTTCGACAAGATGAACAAGCTGAATATTCTGGGTGTCGACATGGAAGCCGCCGGTATTTACGGTGTTGCAGCAGAGCTGGGTGCGAAAGCGCTGACCATTCTGACTGTGTCTGACCACATTACCCGTGGCGAGCACCTGAGTTCTGAAGATCGTCAGAAATCATTCCACTCCATGATGCAAGTTGCGCTGGAAACAGCGATCACTATCTGATGCATCTGATCCGGTTTGTCATATACAGGCCGGATTGCGCTTATAAGGCCGGCGCCATTGCTCCGCCTTAGTAAAGGATTAGTCAGCTCAATCAGGGAATTTGCCTGTCGCAGCTCAAAAATTGGTAAAATGTGGCGTCTTACACAATTTGAAGCGGGTTTACCCGGGCGGCAATGCTATACCTGGCAGTTTGGGCCAACTAATGGGTGTCGGGTCATCGTATGCAGTAATGACTCGGCACCTTTTTCCAGGCATGTTTTCGCTATAGTCCGTACACGAGGAGGGTGGCAAGCATGATGACAAATCAAAAACACTCTGCAACCTTGCCGCCAGCCAGCGGACACTGGCAGTTGAATCATTGCAAAACCGTACGTTGCCAAAACTTCGGTTCCCGGAACCCAGACGACTATATCATTCAGAGGACGAATCCAAACCGTCCTGCATTCATTTGCAAAGAATGCGGCGCCTTTCCTCCCCTTATCAGCAATAAAAATGTCATTGCAGAGTGGCGTTACCTGAAATTACAGCAAAGTAACGGCTTACCTGCCTGCAATAATCTGGACTGTGACAATCTGGGTTTACCCGTACTGACACATCGCCACCTTTATCATGCCTTTGGCTACAGTGGTGATCGTCAGCGTTATCGCTGTAAAAATTGTCAGACGACGTTTGTCGACAGATGGTCTGGCTTTAATCCCAAACACCAGATTCAGCAAAAGCTGCTCGCCCTGCTGTTTACCGGTCACCCCATTCGGGATATCTGCCGGCGGCTTGGTATGAATCCAAAAACGTTTTACGACCAACTGAACCACATTGCCAGCCGCTGCCGTCGGCAACTTTCGGTGTTTGATGCCCGTTTGTTACAACACAAATCACAACTGGCATTGGCCTGTACACTCAACCCGCTTCAGCCACATGCTGCTAATGGCGTTTACTGGATTGCCAGTTGCGAAGCAAATTCCGGCTATGTACTCAGCCAGCACATTAACTATCACCCGGAACAGACAGGCACACCCGATACGCTGCATGATCCTTACAGCCCTAATGCCCGCTTCCTAGCCAGACAGGAAAATAGCGCACCGACAGCAGCGCAGGCTGCCCCTCAGGGCTTACTGGCGAAAGTCGATGCAAAATACCGAGAAGTGCTATCAAGGCCGCATTTGGAAGATCCAAGCAGTGACCAGAACATTGAACATTTCCCGGCCAAAGGTAATCTGATCAGGCCTCAGTATGCGGTTTACGCGCATTTTCTACAGCTTAATGAACAAGTGAGTGATAACACTCAGCTCATGCTGTTCATGCCGCAAGAGCCTCTGTTACGTTCAGCTTGTCTGTCTGTGTTTCTGAACAGAATTCGCTCCGGCACTATTGAGCCTGTCTATGTAGAAGAAGATCCGGATTGGCCGCAGGGCAATGCCGCAGGACGTATCGACATCGTTTTACTGGGATGGTGGCGAGACCGGTGGGCATTTACCCGGTTTGATCAGGTCGGCAAAGGTATCTGCCATTTAGGCGGCGAAAAAAACAATGAAGCCAGATGGCTGCAACTTGCGACTCACCGCGAAGTGGATGAGTATCAGCAGCGATTTTATCAGCAATTTGCGCAGTTGGTTGATGAACCCAGAAGAAAAGCCCGGCCGGGGGGGTTACTTCCTTTGCTGGATATTTACCGGGCTTGGCATAACCTGTGCCGACAAGATCGCAATGGCTTAACACCCGCTCAACAGCTGGGAATCATGGCTTCGCCATTAACGCTGGAACAATTGCTTAACTAACTCAGCCCGCTTTTTCTGTTGAAACGGCAAACAGACCATGCAAAAAGATCATTTTTGTTAGCTCAGCTTCACTCACCCATCTCACTTTGGCATATAATCTCAGTACGTAATCTTTATTAACAAGTTACATAAAAACTCTGAGGTATTGTGGTGATAAGGATAGTCCCCAATCGAATCAAGCCCATTTTGTTAGTCAGCATGCTTGCGGTCGGTATTCTTCCTGCTTACATCTATGGCTGGATCAGCAGTGAAAAACTCAATGAAGTCGCGCTGGACAGAATTGCAGCCGGCATTAATGCCCGCAATAATATCGTGGCCCAGAGCCTGGATCAGACACACAATCTGCGACTGAAAAATCTGGATTTATTAAGTCACTCCCCTATTTTTTCCCGTCCTCCTGAACAAATTAGCCAGTTTTTTCATAATTTCGGGCAAACCGACCCTTCCTTTGCAGCTATGCATCAGGTGCGTGAGAAAGGCGGTCATTATTATCTTAATGCGAGCTCAGATGCAGGGTTGACCATTAATAACATTGATACCCCGGCTTTAGAGAATATCGAAAAAACGCTGGCCAAGGATAATACCTACATCTCCCGTCCCCAGATCAAAAATGGTGAGGCCATTGTCTTTCTGGCAAAAAAAATCGAACACCAGCCTGATGGATTCCTGCTGATCGAATACAAAATGGATGACATCAAACAGCAGCTTAAACAACTGGGCAATGAAGTCGCCCCAACCGACAATGTTTATCTGACCGATATTGATGGCAAGCTGCTACTCAGCAGTCATGCCACTGAACAGTCTCTGCATCATTTCAGGCAATTCTACAAAGCCAGTTTAGTTGCAGGATCAGGAGCAATGTCCTCTTTCTCACCGTTCATATCCGGCATCAACAATTACAACGATGATGAAGATAAAGCGATGATCGCAGCTGTTGTACCATCGCAGATCAATGATGCTGAAGGCATGCCCGTCTGGTCGCTGATCACTGTGACCTCACAAGATAGCGTCATCGGTACTATTGATGAACTGCACCATTTTTTCCTGCTTGCGCTGGCTATGATCAGTGTATTAATCCTCTTACTTGCCATCGCCCTCACCAAACGCATTACCGGGCCTATAGCAAAGCTGACTCGCTTTGCCTCTCAGTTCCGTTTAGGGGATTATCAGCCCAATCCCTCCTTTGAGGGTCCGTATGAATTTCAGTTACTCAATGATGCGCTTAATCAAGGAGCTGATAAAATTTCAGCTGATACCAAGCGGCTCAATCAGGCGCTGGAAAAAGCCAAATCGGCGGATAAAGCCAAGTCTGCCTTTCTGGCTAACTTGTCCCATGAAATACGCACACCCATGAACGGGATGCTGGGGTTGTCGCAACTGTTGCTGAAAACCAAATTAACGGAAGAACAAGAACATCACCTGAACACTCTGCTCGATTCAGGTAAGCATATGATGTCATTGCTGAACGATATTCTGGATTTCTCTAAAATTGAGCAAGGCAAGCTGAAACTGGATAAAACTCATTTCTGCTTTACTGATCTGGTCGGCACTATTGAAAGCACCTATTACTCGTTGGCGAAAGAGAAAGGCCTGGCTTTCAATATTGATTGTGGCTTTGATCAGGAAACCTGGTTCTACGCCGACAAATCCCGTATTCGCCAGATTCTGTTTAACCTGATCAGCAACGCCATTAAATTCACAGACAAAGGCCATGTCAGAGTGCGTATGAGGCGGGCTCTGCTCACCGGAGGGCAACAACAACAACTGACGATTGTGGCCGAAGATACAGGCATTGGCATAGAGCCAGAGCGAACGGCCCACATCTTTGATCCATTTGCTCAGGCCGAAGTCTCTACCAGCCGGCGCTATGGCGGCACCGGGCTCGGGTTGAGTATTGTCAAACAGCTGGCAGAATTAATGGGCGGCAATGTCGAACTTAGCAGTGAGCCTGGCGCTGGAACATCTGTTACCGTCAACCTCTGCCTTGATACGGGGATCCCTCAGGAAGAGTTAATCGAAAACATCGAGATCGACAGAGAAGCCTTTGCCGGTCTGCACGTACTGGTTGTTGAAGATAACCACCTCAACGTCCTGATCATGGAAAGTTTTCTTCAACAATGGGGATTTCATACCCACACTGCGGAAAACGGACTGGAAGCATTGGAAATGATGCAGCGCCAACCCTACGATTTGATCCTTATGGATAATCACATGCCGGTGATGGACGGCCTGGAATCGACCCGGCGAATTCGTTCCCTGCCCGAACCTTTCTGCATTGTCCCGATTTTCGCTTGTACCGCAGATGCGTTTGAGGAAACACAGAAGAATATGCTGGATGCAGGGGTCGACTGTGTTATCACCAAACCTCTCGACGAACGAAAATTACTGGATGCACTTCAACGCTTTCGCCACCGTATAGACTACATGGCCTATCTGCGCCAACACACATTTAAACAACCCGATTTTCGGGATCAGTCTATCCTGCACGACTCTTTATCATCTCTTAACCAAGCTGAGTTACCGTCAAGTCATGCAGCATTCGATTTAAATCAGATCACACAAATTGACATGGAAGAACTGCTGGAAATGCTTGATCAAGATAAAGAAATGATTACGTACTTTCTTACCATTTTCGCAGATGATCACCATGACTACGACCAGAAGATCCGCAATGCCATCGAGGAAAACGATTTGGAGCAGGCAATGTTACTCAGTCATACCCTGAAAGGGGCCTCCGCCAGTCTTTGTGCAAAGCAGGTCAGCCACAGTGCCAAGATAATCGAAATGCAATTGAAAGCTGCGCAAATCCCATCAGAATCTGCGCTTGATGCGGTTTCACAAGCCTTATCTGCTCTTTGTGACGAAATTCGCCGCCAGCAGCAAACTGTCGATATCGAGTAATGACTTTATATTGATCAAAGTCTTACAGTCTCATCCTGAATGATCGCCACATTCTCACCACACCTGCGCAGCGGGCAAACAAGCAACAAAACGACAGGGAAACATATGCCCACACCTGTTTTCTTGAGCCACTACAGCGTACATTTCTATGCTCGCTTTATCCTTGAGCTAAGTGACCGAAAAAATGTTTGACAAAACCGCTCGAATTGGGCTTCGCGATTGACATCGACACAGAAAAATTTAATCATCGGGACATCAAATATTTTGCTTCGATCCATATGTTCAGAGCACCGGACATGGCTTCAAAAGAACAGTCAACAGGCCAAACTTAACGTTTGCATAAACACAGCAAAGGACAAGAGATATGAGCACCAAACTGGAACAGCTGCGCGCGCTTACTACTGTTGTTGCCGATACCGGCGACATCGAAGCGATTAAGAAGTATCAACCGCAAGATGCCACCACCAACCCTTCCCTGATCCTGAAAGCTGCTGAAATTGAACAGTATGCGCCGCTCATCGACGATGCCATTGCGTATGCCAAAGCACAAAGCAACGATAAAGCACAACAAATCCAAGACGCGGGCGACAAGCTGGCGGTCAACATCGGTAAAGAAATCCTGAATGTGGTACCGGGCCGTATCTCCACTGAAGTGGACGCTCGTCTGTCCTACGACACCCAAGCCAGCGTGGCCAAAGCCCACAAGCTGATCAAAATGTACAATGATGCCGGTATCAGCAACGACCGCATCCTGATCAAACTGGCCTCGACCTGGGAAGGGATCCGCGCGGCTGAAGTGCTGGAAAAAGAAGGCATCAACTGTAACCTGACTCTGCTGTTCTCTTTTGCTCAGGCCCGCGCCTGTGCCGAAGCCGGTGTGTTCCTGATTTCGCCTTTCGTTGGCCGCATCATGGACTGGTACAAAGCCAAAGAAGGCCGTGACTTCGAAGCGTCTGAAGATCCGGGCGTGCTGTCAGTCACGGCTATCTACAACTACTACAAAGCCCTGGGCTACAACACTGTGGTGATGGGCGCAAGCTTCCGTAACACCGGTGAAATCCTGGAGCTGGCCGGCTGTGACCGCCTGACCATCAGCCCGCAGCTGCTGCAGGAGCTGTCTGAAGCACAAGGCGAAGTGGTACAGAAGCTCTCTGCTGATGTGGCTTCTGAAGTGCGTCCGGCGCCTATGACCCACGCGGAGTTCCTGTGGGATCACAACCAGGATCCAATGGCGATTGAGAAGCTGGCGGAAGGGATCCGTAACTTCGCGATCGACCAGGGTAAGCTGGAAACCATGATCGAAGCGCGTCTGTAATCCCGTTTCTATTTGAGAGCAGCAACTGAGCTGCTCTCACTCGTTTTATGACCAACCTGTATTGAGTAAGAAGAATTTATTATGGATCGTAAAGTATTAGCGAATGCTATCCGTGCCCTGAGTATGGACGGTGTACAACAGGCCAACTCCGGCCACCCGGGCGCCCCGATGGGGATGGCGGACATCGCGGAAGTGCTGTGGCGCGACCACCTCAATCACAACCCGCAAAACCCGAACTGGGCTGACCGTGACCGCTTCGTGCTGTCCAACGGCCACGGCTCTATGCTGATTTACTCCCTGCTGCACCTGAGCGGCTACGAGCTGGCAATTGACGATCTGAAAAACTTCCGTCAGCTGCACTCAAAAACACCGGGTCACCCGGAGTACGGCTACGCGCCGGGCATCGAAACCACCACAGGCCCGCTGGGTCAGGGCATCACCAATGCTGTAGGTATGGCGATTGCTGAGAAATCACTGGCCGCACAGTTTAACCGTGACGGCCACGATGTGGTTGACCACTACACCTATGCATTCCTGGGCGACGGCTGCCTGATGGAAGGTATTTCTCACGAAGCCTGCTCGCTGGCCGGTACGCTAGGCCTGGGCAAGCTGATCGCCTTCTGGGATGACAACGGCATCTCAATTGACGGTCACGTGGAAGGCTGGTTCTCCGACGATACGCCAAAACGTTTTGAAGCGTACGGCTGGCACGTGATCCCTGCGGTTGACGGCCACGATGCGGCCGCCATCAACGCGGCTATCGAAGCGGCAAAAGCCGACCCACGCCCAACCCTGATTTGTACCAAAACCATCATTGGTTTCGGTTCGCCGAATAAAGCCGGTTCTCACGACTGCCACGGTGCCCCGCTGGGTCACGATGAAATCGCAGCAGCCCGTGAATTCCTGGGCTGGCAGCACGGTCCGTTCGAAGTCCCTGCCGACGTTTACGCTGAGTGGGACGCCAAAGAAGCAGGTGCCGCCAAAGAAGCCGCATGGAATGAAAAACTGGCCGCGTATGAAGCTGCACATCCGGAACTGGCTGCGGAGTTCAAACGCCGTGTGAACGGTGAACTGCCGGCACAGTGGGAAAAAGCAACCAGCCAGACCATTGCCGATCTGCAGGCCAACCCGGCCAACATCGCTTCCCGTAAAGCTTCTCAGAACGCGCTGGAAGCCTTCGGCAAAATCCTGCCTGAATTCATGGGCGGCTCGGCAGATCTGGCACCTTC
>NZ_JACYTP010000007.1 GCF_014841115.1 Photobacterium arenosum | reverse complement strand
TTATCGCGGATAAATTATCGTCCAAGAAAGTGTTTAGGCTTCAAGCAGCCAGCCATTGTATTTGAAGAAATGACTTTGGCTGCTTGATATTGGAGAGTGTCGCACTTCGAAGTTGAATTCGGGTTCATACTCTTTAAGATGCTCAGTCAAATAATATCTGAAGCGATCGACTGTCAAAATGATCATTCGCATTTTTACTCATACACCGAAGTGGCACTAGCCAGTCAAGGTCATATAACCGGGCATGTTCAAACATCATGCAAGCCTGATAATTCACGAAATAATCTTCAATATTATCTTCAGACAGAGCCCCATAACGTTTGATGGAATCTGAAGCACAATAATTCGAAGCAGGTGATATCTCAACGGTGCACACACCTTCAGAAATATTCATACATTTCTGATATATCGGATTAGCACAGATGACTTTTCCACCATTCTTTTCTATTTTCCCTGCGACCAGTTCCAGCCAAGCATCATGGATTACAGGCTCCTCTTGCGGTTCACTCGCACAGCTTGTCAAAATACTCGCCATTAGGCTCACTCGGATGATTTTATTCATTATCTTTAGGCTGTTTTCGCCATTACCTTCACGGCTTTCTTGACTTTCTTCATCGCCATTTGTCGTTTGAGTGGCGACAGATAATCAATGAACAGATTTCCGCGCAGATGGTCAATTTCGTGCTGCATCACAATTGCCAGAAAATCATCACGCTCAATCGTTACTGAATTACCCTGACGATCAAGCGCTGTAACAACCACAGACTGATAACGTTCAACATCAGCGTAATACTCCGGCACCGACAGGCAGCCTTCCTGCCCCATGGCTTTATCTTCACCGCTCACCACGACCGGATTAATCAGCACTAAGGGTTGATCTCGGGTTTCTGAGATATCAATCACCACCACAGCTTCACGACGACCGACCTGAGTCGCCGCCAGGCCAATACCATTCGAGGTGGCATACAGGGTCTCCAGCATGTCATCCACCAGCGTCTGAACAGCAGCAATATCAGTTACAGGAATGGCCTGCTCTTTTAAGCGAGGATCCGGGGCGGTGAGAATCTCTAATCGTGCCATAGTGTTTCAATTACCTTAACGTTAACTACAATCAGGTTCAGCACTGTCTGATACTGTCCCGTTCACCGCGCTATCTTACTGGTTTTCTTTAATTTTCATAGGTTACCGGTGCGGTAAAAATATAACCGTTTCCCCGCATGGTTTTAATGTACTTGGGATGTTTACCGCTGTCGCCCAGCCGCTGTCTTAACCGACTGAGCTGAACATCTATCCCCCGTTCAAACGGCAGCGCTTCGCGGCCCCGGGTGGCATTGGAAATGGTGTCCCGGTCCAGCACTTCATTTGGACGGGATAAAAATAACATCAGCAAACTGAAATCGCCGCCCGTCAGTTCATAGTCCTGCTCTGTCTGAAGGTCATATAGTCGGTGAGACAACGTCTCCAGACGCCAGTGTCCAAACCGGATAGCGCGCGGTAATGCCGTTGGCTGTACCAACTCCTCCGCGGCCACAGGGCGGGTTCGACGCAACAGCGCCTTAATGCGTGCCAGCAACTGACGCGGACTGAATGGTTTGGCGATATAATCATCGGCGCCGATCTCCAGCCCCAGAATCTGATCCATTTCATCGGAAGCGGCTGTCAGCATCATAATCGGTACTTCCGATGATTTCCGTACAAACTGACACAATGTAAAGCCGTCGTCCCCCGGCATCATCACATCCAGCAAGATGACATCGGGCGTATGCGCTTCAAGCTGTTGCTTCATGGCAACGCCATCTTCTGCGGTTATCACCTCATAGCCGGATTTAACCAGATACTCCTGCAATAACTCGCGGATTTCGACATCGTCATCCACAACCAGAATGGTCTTTGTCGACATGGTGGTGTTCTCTTTCTGTTCGTACACGTCATTATCGTTATCATTTATTACTGATAGCTTTCATAAAGCGCTTTGATCATCGCTTCATTTATCCCTGAAAGTACTTCAGCCGCCAGCAGTGTTATTCATTACCGGGATGAAATCACGGTGCAGGCAACAAAAATTTGAGGCAGATAAGGTTTTATCGCCCTGTTACAGGTAAAATTTTGCTGCCAGCTTCCCCTGATACGCCATTCATGCATAATACTTTTAAAGCAGTATGTTAAGAGAAAAAGTTCCTTATGCTAACCATTGATTACGCCACGCTTGATGATCATTCCGCAATTACCGAACTGCATGTTCGCAACTGGCAGGCTGTGTATTGCAACGACTTGTCAGAACAATATCTGATGCACGATATCCATCAAGACAGATATCAGACCTGGTACTCGCGATTGACTCAGCCCATGAGCCAGCGGCACATTCTTGTTGCGAAACAAAACGGGCAAATGTGTGGCTTTATCTGCATAGAGCTGGATGCCCATCCTGAGTTAGGCACGCTGGTCGATAACCTGCACGTTAACCCTGAAATAAAAGGACAGGGCATTGGCAAGCAGCTTCTCGCGACAGCAAAAAAGATTATGGCCGAGCACGCTCAGTCAGACAGCCTGTATCTGGAAGTGCTGGCGTCCAATCTGCCGGCCATAGGTTTTTATCAGCGGATGGGGGGAACAGAGTATTGTGCGCAAACCTGGCAGGCACCGGACGGTACAGTGGTTGATGAATATGTCTACCATTGGCCCGGAAACGATCAAATGAAATTCTAATCGCAGACACTGCCATACAGCACGGCCGTTTCCATCGATACGGCCGTGAAAGCGTTTAAAGCTCGACGATCAACTTACCTTTATTCTCACCGGAGAACAGCAGGTTAATCCCTTCAATGGCACTATCCAGCCCTTGCAGGGTATGAGCACGATACTGCAGCTTGCCGGCCATCATCAACTCTGCCAGTTTTTGACCGTATTCCGCAAACCGATGGAAATGATCCGGCATAGTAAAGCCCTGAATCATCAGTCGTTTACGCACAATATTCATCCAGTTCGGACCAGGTTGCGGTGTCGCGGTGTTGTAATCGGCGATCATGCCGCAGACAGCCACACGACCATGGGCGTTCATGCGTTGATAAATGTGCTGCTGTGCAACGCCGCCGGTATTTTCAAAGAATAAGTCAATGCCGTTGGGGGCGGCGGTTGCCAGCTTGGCAGCAAAATCCTCATCGTGGTAGTTGATTGCGGCATCAAAACCCAGTGTCTCAGTCAGCCAGTGGCATTTCTCGTCGCTGCCAGCCACACCGATGACAGTCACGCCTTCCAGCTTCGCTAACTGGCCAACCATAGAGCCCACAGAGCCTGCTGCGCCTGTCACCACCAGTGTCTGTCCCGCTTGCGGTTTCAGCACTTCATACAGGCCGTGATAGGCCGTCACGCCCGGCAAGGCCACCACAGAGAGCAAGGCTTCCTGCGGCACACTGGTCGGCACTGGCGACAAACCGCCTTTGGCAACAAAATATTCCGTCCAGCCCATCATACCCATCACACGGGTTCCCACCGGAAAATCCGGGTGGCGGGATTCCACCACATCACCGATGCCGCTTGAGCGCATCACTTCTCCCAGCTCCACAGGCGGAATATAACTTTCACGATCGGCACTCATCCAGCCGCGCATGGCCGGGTCCAGTGACATGTGGGTTTGCTTGACCAGAAACTCGCCCTCGGCAATTTCCGGCACTGTCTTCGACACTTTTTCAAAAATATCTGACGTGATGGTGATGTCTGGGCGTTTTTTCAGAAGAATGGCACTGTAATTCATGATCTTGTTCCTTTTGTTGTCTTGAGGCACACTCTAACTCTTGCTGAAAATGAAAATAAGACCGCAAATTAAAGAAACACTTTTGCGTTAAATGGGAAAATAAACATGGATAAACTCAAAGCCATGGAAGTGTTCGTCACCACATTACAGTGTGGCAGCATTTCCAGCGCCGCAAAGCAATTACGTCTTCCCGTTTCCAGCGCCTCGCGGCAGCTGAGCTGGCTTGAAGCGCAGCTCGGCACTGAGCTCATCAAACGCAGTACGCGGACCATCAACCTGACTGAAGTAGGCAAAGCCTACCTGACACAATGTCAGCAGGTCCTTGAGCAAATTCGTCAGGCGGAGGAACTGGTAAACACCTATCAGCAAACCCCGTCAGGTATTTTGACCATCAGTTGTATGAGCCATTACTTTGACAGTCAGGTACTGCCGCATCTGAGTGAATTCGAGACGCTGTATCCTGATATCAAACTTGATATCGATGTGTCAGACCGCTTGACCGATCTGTCAAAAGCAGAAATTGATATCGCTATTCGTGGCGGATATCTGCCGGATGAACGTATTCACGCACGCTGGTTATGTGATAACACGCCACACCTGTGCGCGACACCCCAGTACATTGAGCGTTATGGCCTGCCAACTGATCATACTGAACTGCACGCTCACCATCTTGCTTACTATCGGAGTCCAAAGCACATTTTAAAGTGGGGGATCGTCAGAGAAGGGCAATGGCTGTCTCTGGATCTGGAGCCGTATGTTGTAACCAATTCCGGTCGCTATATTCGTGAGCTGATGATGGCAGGAAAAGTGATGGCGCTGCTGCCAGACTGGTCAACCTTCGAAGACCGGGGCGAAGGCAAACTCATCAAGGTCGACCTTCCTGCACCGGTCTGCCTGTCTGCCGAGCGCCTGGGGCTATATCTGCTGTATTACACGCCCCGCTATCAGGTGCCGAAAATCAGGGCAGCGGTCGATTTTTTCAGCCAGAAACTGGCGCGCGTCCTGTAACCTTAACCACTAAGCCACAATGTTTCAGCGCGGATGTTCAAGCAGCACCGCGCCATGACCCTCATCTGCCAGCGTATCATCGGGGTTACGAAGCTGACACCGGTTCAGTGACAGACAGCCACAACCGATACAATCGCCCAGCGAATCCCTGAGTTTTTGTAATTTGATTATTCGTTCATCAAGCTGATGCCGCCATAAGTTCGCCATTGCCTGCCATTCTTTCTGTGTCGGTGCGTGATCCAACGGCAGATGAGACAGCGCTTCGCCGATTTCCTCCAGCGACATTCCCAGCTGCTGCGCGGTTTTAATCACCGCAATCCGGCGCAGCACACTGCGATCATATCGGCGCTGATTACCTGCGTTCCGCCAGCTCTGAATCAGCCCTTTCTGCTCGTAAAAATGTAACGCAGACACTTTTACATTGGAGCGTGCAGCGACCTGTCCGACTGTCATTTCCATCGCCAATCCTTACATGCTGATAATTTGTATTTTATTCTTGACATCAAGTTTACTTGAGGTTTTAAGCTCTGCCCATCACTAACAATAACCAAGAAGGAAACACGGATGTCACGCACTGCGACTTATCTCACCGGGCGCTTTTTTGACGGTATTTCATCCGGGATGTTCATGCTGGCACTGCCTTGGATCATGCTGAATCAGGGCGACATGGGAGTCTTCGTGGCGGCTGTCTCGCTCACTTGCACTGCCTTGTCGTTTATCGCCACCCCTTTCACCGCCACGCTGATTGACAGACATTCTCGCAAAACCATTCTGATCGTCATCCAGGTTATTCAGTCGCTGACCGCACTGTCTGTACTGTTCGCCTTCCGGTTTCAGGCCGATTCCATCTGGTTGCTGGCACTGGCGCAACTGATTTTCTGGCTGACCAACGATGTCGCCTGGAGCACCAATAATGCCTTCACTCAGGAAAACTATGACAAGGCAGACTACGCCAGAGTGACGGGTCAGCAGGAAGTCGTCATACAACTGACCACACTGAGTGCCGGGGCGGCGGGCATAGTGCTGCTGACATCCTGGTCGATGAGCGAGTTCGCCTTGCTGGCAACGCTGGCCTCTGGCATTGCCGCGCTGAGCTACTGGCTGACACCGTATCGCCGCCGGCTGTCGTCCAGTCAACCTCAGGCGTTTTTCAGACAGTTGGCAGAGAGCAGAACCATCTTTACCCGCCAGCCCGCTTTCTACCTGTTTCTGGCGTTATCCTGCCTGACCTACCCTATGCTCACCTATCTGGCGAAACTGGTACCTGTGTATTTCTCTGAGCACAACATCAGTGGCAGTTGGTTTGCGTCCTGGTCGCTGAGCTATGGCATCGGCGCCTTGCTTACCGGCCTGCTGGTAACGCGTTTGCTGGCACGCATCAGCCATGAAAAAGCCATGATGTACTCCGTGATAATCATGGGGAGCCTGCTGATTACCATGGCCGTCTGGTTAACACCGGTTGTACTGGTCTCTCTCACCGTGATCCTGGGCTTTTTCAACGCCTTAAACCGTATCACCCGCACCAATAAGCTCAACCACGAAGTTAATGTGCATGAGCGCGGGCGGATAGAAGGCGGTCTGAAATTATTCTCGACCCTGAGCCAGAGCCTGAGTTATGTCTTGATTGCGGCATTAAGCTACCTGCAGATCACCGAAATGGGTTTTGTCATTATGGGCGTTATAGTGCTGGCCGCAGGCCTGCTGATGCAGATGCTCTACCGGCAAGGTTGCCATGTGCAGGTTTCTGTTGCCTGAGGACAAGACAATCACTGTGGCGACTTCCCTGAAGCGTACGCTAGGGAAGTCTTTTCATTTTTCCATCCAGTCCATCAGAAACTGCGAAAAAGCGTTCACTTGCCTTGGCTGGAATTTGCGGCCGGGATAGACAAGCTGCAAAGCGACAGATTCGGTATCACTGAGACTCAATCCTCTGACCTGATCATCAAACAGCACCAGTAGCCGGCCGTCCAGCACATCCTGCCGAACATCCCACCAGGACTTCATCGTGATACCATAGCCTTCCACAGCCCATTGACGTACCAAGGCTCCATCGGTACAAATCATCGCCGGTTCAACTTCCACCGTTATGGGGCCATTATCAGTGACAAAGTGCCACTCATTCATAATCTGTCCGGCCCACTCCATCACTAAACATCTGTGATGAAGCAGATCATTGGGATGCTCCGGGTGCCCCGCTTTCGCCAGATAAGCCGGCGATGCACACACCACACGGCGATTTTGTACTAACGACTTTGCAATCAGGTTGCTGTCAGGCAAGTTGCCCAGCCGGATGGCAATATCTATGCCTTCATCCACCAGTTTTACCATGCCATCGGTCAGATACAGATGCGGCGCAACCTTAGGATGAGCCTCTGAAAACGCCGCCAATGCCGGCGCCACATATTGCCTGCCAAAATCGGATGGCGCAGTAATACGCAAGGAACCTGACAGTTCCGCCTCACATTGCGTTAATACCGCTTCAGCGGCTTCCACTTCTTCCACGACTCTCAGGCAAGCCTCGTAAAACCGATAGCCCGCTTCAGTTATTGAAATATGCCGGGTATTTCTGTTCAGCAAACGGGTTTGATATCTGTGTTCCAGCTGATTCATCCTGGCGGTCATACTGGCAGGCGACAACCCCAGCTTACGCCCTGCAGCCGCCAGTCCACCTGATTTCACCACCTGAACAAACAAGGCCATGTCGTCTGTTTTTGCCATATTATTCAGCTTTTATGAAGTATGTTTTCGTATTTACGCTAATTATAAATATTTTCCGAATCAATACACTGTAAATGTCTTATGACTGAACCCAATACTCGTACATCATTCTGATGAATGTACGATGACCCACGGAGATTCATGATGTCAGATTCACTACTGTTCACACCACATCAACTTGGTGCTGCTGTGCTTCCCAACCGGATTGCAATGGCCCCAATGACACGATCCCGCACTACCCAACCCGGTGATATTCCCAATCGTCTGATGGCTGAATACTATGCCCAGCGTGCCAGTGCGGGTTTGATTATCACTGAAGCCACACAAATTTCACCGCAGGGTAAAGGTTATTCTTTCACACCTGGTATCTTTTCCTTTGAACAAATACAGGGCTGGCGCCTTATCACGCAGGCCGTCCATGCTAAAGGCGGTAAAATTTATTCACAGCTCTGGCATGTCGGCCGGATGTCACATCCGTCATTTCACGACGACGGCCAACCTGTTGCACCTTCAGCCATTGCACCTGACGCACAAGTCTGGGTGGTTGATGAAGACGGCGTAGGCAGCATGCAGGACTGCCCTGTTCCCCGAGCGCTGGAGCATCATGAGATCCAGGCTATCATTGAAGACTATCGTCAGGCAGCAATCAATGCCATCGAAGCCGGCTTCGACGGGGTGGAAATTCATGCTGCAAATGGCTATTTAATCGACCAGTTCCTGCGCAGTACATCCAACCATCGAACCGATGAGTATGGCGGTTCAATTGAAAATCGCATCCGTTTTGCTATTGAGATTGTTGAAGCGGTCTGCAAGGCGGTTGGTGCCGAAAATGTCGGGATCCGGCTTGCGCCTTTCATTACTCAGCGGGGCATGAATGATCCTTCAGTAACAGAAGCCATTTTAGAAGCGACCAAACACTTCCAGCGGCTCGGCATTGCCTATATTCACCTGGCCGAAGCAGACTGGGATGACGCGCCTCAGGTGTCACCTCAGTTCCGGACAGCGTTGAGAGAGATGTTTACAGGCAGCATCATGGTGGCAGGTAACTATACTCATGCAACGGCTCACCAGTTACTGCAGGCTGGCCTGGTCGATATGGTTGCTTTCGGCCGCCCGTTCCTGGCCAACCCCGATCTGCCCTACCGCTTGCAGCATCAATTACCGCTGAATGTCATTTCCGATCCCACCACCCTGTTTGGCGGAAATGAAACCGGCTACACCGATTATCCTTATTACAACCAACACGCTTGAGGAACCCCCAATGAAAGCTGTCGCACTGACCCATTATTTACCTGTATCAAACCCGGACAGCCTGATGGATGTCGAACTCTCAGCACCGGCTGTATCAGGCAAGGATATTCTGGTGAGGGTGGAAGCCGTCTCGGTCAATCCGGTTGATACCAAAGTAAGAGCCCCCAAAGACAAAATTGAACCACAGCCTCGTGTTCTGGGCTGGGACGCTGCAGGGACGGTCGTCGCTGTCGGTGAAGACGTCACCCTGTTTTCCGTTGGTGACGAGGTATTCTATGCTGGCGATATCACTCGCCCCGGCACCAACAGCGAATACCAGCTTGTTGATGAACGCATTGTCGGAAAAAAACCGCAATCACTGTCGATGGCGGAAGCGGCCGCACTCCCTCTGACCAGTATCACCGCTTGGGAAGGATTATTTGACCGGCTCAATATCAACCCCAAAGGCACACAGGATCAGCAAAGCCTGCTGATCATTGGTGGTGCTGGCGGTGTCGGTTCTGTAGCAATTCAACTGGCCAGCCAGATTTCAGGGCTGACGGTAATCGCAACGGCATCACGGGAAAACACCCAGCACTGGTGCCATAAGATGGGCGCCGATCACACCATCAATCACAGGCAGGATATGGCGGCACAACTGGCTGAACTCGGCTTCCCGGCAGTGGACTACATCTTCTGCCTCAATGACACAGCCGGCCACTGGGCAACCATGACGCAAGTCATCAAACCCCAGGGCATGATTTGCAGTATTGTCGAAAGTGATATGCCATTGGATATGGAACCGTTAAAAAGCAAAAGTGCCGGTTTCGTCTGGGAATTCATGTTTACCCGCTCCATGTATCAAACCCATGATATGGCCGAGCAGGGTAATTTGCTCAATCAGATCAGCAAGCAGATTGATGCCGATACCCTGCAATCCACCATGAAGGAGCACCTGACACCGATCAACGCTGAGAACCTGCGCCAAGCCCATGCCATAGTAGAGCAAGGAACAATGATAGGAAAAATTGTCCTGTCCGGATGGGTATAATTCCCTAGTCCCCGATCATCCCTGCCCCGCATAATGATGACTGTGCGGGGCAGGGAATCACATGACTTTACGCCTCTCTCCGGCTCATTCACTATGCCTGATTTTGACTGGTTGCAGGACGATGATCGCTATCCCAAACAGCGCAATTGCCAGCAACGCCATACTGTATTGCCCGGTGCTATACGCAGCACCAGCAATACCAGAGCAGATCGCCACGCCCAAATGCATCATCGTCATAGCCAGTGACATCAGAACACCGCGATGTACCACTGACAGCTCCGAGATATAGCTTTGCAACGCCGGAGAGCCAACGCCACCAGCCAAAGCCCAAAGCAACAACAACGGAATAAGCGCGATCAGATTTTCCGCCGGCGAAAGATAAAACCAGACACTGACAACCACACAGACACCCAGCGCTATGCGCATTGTCTGACGTCCACTTTCCAGCCGTCCGGTCACATGAGGCATAAGCACATTGCCTATGACACTGATCACACCAAGCACAGCATACACAATGCCGACGCTCCACATGGATAGACCCTGCGTATCACGCAAATGCTGACCCACCAGATTAAACAATCCAATTCCGCCCCCCAAACCAAAGCACATCGCTAACAAGGCACCTGCGGCACCGGGGATCGACCAGACATTAACAGAAACGTCTTCGTTCCCCGTCGCCGGTTGCTCAGCCCGGTGTGGCTGTCTGACTGATACAAACGCCAGCGAAACAGCCACAAGCCAGGCACAGACTCCCAACACGACAAACGCGGCCCGCCAAGTCAATGTTTCAGCCAGTACCGCGCCAAGTGCCGGACTGGCAATCATTCCCAGAGTCAGGCCCGACTGTACCCAGGCAATCTTCTTCATGGCATCTTCCCCTCCTGAGTCTGCTGCAAGTGCAAAGGCAATAGGCAACATCCCGGCGCTGGCCAGTCCCGTGACAACGCGCGTCACAACTCCAGCTTCAAACGTCTCCACCAGCCCAGTCGCAACAGAAGCCAGACCAAACAGAACAGACGCCGGAATCATCACAGCTAAGCGTCCGCGACGGTCAGAGTATGCACCGAGTAAAGGCGCTATTACGGCTAACGCCACACTATAAGCGGTAATAAATAAAGTGATGCGTTCTGGCGGAACCCCCAGATCATTACCGATAGGGGCCAGTATTGGCCCCAACATCAATTCATCGGCGCCAACCAGAAATGCAATAAAAAACAAAACAAACTTCATCTTACTGTTCTCACCTTAAGCCAGTGCTGCTTTTTCAATTTTACCGGCAGGTTGAATATCAACCACCCGGTCCGGCCATCCAGCGACAAAATCCCGCTCGTGCGACACCATGATGACAGTCCCGCTAAAATCGATCAGCGCTTGCTTCAGCGCCGCTTTCACCGTGGCATCCAGATGGGTGGTCGGCTCATCCAGCACCAGCAGATTTACCGGCTGCAATGCTAAACGACACAGCTTCACTTTGGTCTGCTCTCCTCCGCTGAGCGAGCCGACAGGCTGCAAGGCCAGCTTGCCGGACAGGCCGAAGCGCGCCAAATGTTGCCTGGCCGCTTTGTCATCCAGTCCGGGACAAACTGACTTCACCAGATTCACGGGCGTGGCATCCTGAAACGGCCAGTGCAATTCCTGCTCAAAGTAGCCCAGCCTGAGCCCTTGTGATAATTCCAACTGACCAGACATCGCTGCCAGGTCGCCCACCAGGGTTTTCAGCAGGGTGGACTTTCCGATGCCATTAAACCCGGCAATCACGACTTTTTCACCGCGCTGCAGGCTCAGATTCATCGGAGGCAGCAAAGAGCGGGTATAGCCGATTTCCAGCCCGGTAGCCGCCAGCACAGTCTGGGCACTCAGTGCCGCAGCCCGGAACGAAAACGACACCGCTTTTTCTGACTCCGGCGCTGCCATGCGCTCAATCCGCGCCAGCTGTTTCTTGCGGCCATTGGCAATGCTCGCATTCACCCCAGCACCGTTTTTGGCAATGAACTGCTCCAGCTTATCAATATGCTTTTTCTGGGCCTGATACTGCTTGGCATGAGCCGCATCGTCGCTGGCTTTCTGCGCCATCGCTTTCTCAACATTACCCTTGTATTTGCGGATTTGTTGTCTGTCGATATCGCAGATGCCGGTCGCAATCCGGTTCAGAAAAGCCTTATCGTGTGACACCACCATGAAGGCGCCTGTAAAGCCAGTCAGATAATCAGCCAGCCAGTCGACATGCACGGTATCAAGGTAGTTGGTCGGTTCATCCAGCAACAGCACATCCGGCGATACCAACAGCAGGGTTGCCAGCATCACTTTGTGGCGCTGACCACCACTCAAAGCGCCGAGCGGCGTTGTCATGCCGAACTGGGTAATCCCCAGTCCTTCAGCCACCGCCTCTATTTTGTGATCAGTGACATAAAAGGACTGGCTTTCCAGCATCGCCTGAATCGTTGCGGCACGGGTCAGAAAACTGTCGCGGGCACTTTTCTCCGGGCAGGCGTAAATGGCCATCATCTCGGCTTCCAATGTGTATAAATCGGCAAACGCCGATTGCAGATAACCACGTACCGTCAACTGATGATCCAATTCTGCGTGCTGATCCAGATAGCCGATTTGCACGGCAGGCTGCCAGAGAATGTCACCACTGTCTGGCAGCAACTCGGATTGCAGCAATTTCAGTAAGGTACTTTTCCCCACCCCATTCTTGCCGGTCACCCCGATATGCTCGCCGGGAAACAGAGTGAAATCGGCCTGCTGATACAGGGTTTTATCGCCGATGTGGTAAGTCAGATTTTGAATTGTGAGTAAACTCATTGTATTACATCCATAAAAAACGAGGGGCGGTATAAGGCATACCGGCCCCTCGCTTCAAGCAATCTTGAAACTAGCTGCTGACTGATTCTCGGTCAGAAACTAAAAGGCCGACGATGAAGGTCATCGTCGGCCTGTACTCTGCATTCATCAGATACAGACAACTCCCCTGAAGGGTCAGGGAATGACGGCTATATCTGATGAAGATTCAGAAGACATTCAGCTCCGAGCAACACTTCATCGTGTTAATGCGCGGAGCACAGTCGCCTGACAAAATTCTTGAATAGGATGTAAAACATTGCAGAGTGGTCCAAAAACATAATTCGGTCGCAAAATACGCAATTTTCAATCATGAGTCAACCGCATCGACTATCGTATGCGGTCATATCGCACATCGGCAGCAAGGCATCAGTTGACACCCCTCAGCCAAAAATCGCGGCCAATAGCGCAATCACGACAGCCATAACCAGTACGGTTTTCACCAGCAAACCGATATTACCACTGCCGCCATCAGGCGGCTGATTACAACATCCCACTGTTACCTCCAAAGTCACAATCATTGCAGTACACAACAGGCAGACTAAAGCTTCCCCCCAGTGGAAGGTAAAGCGAAACTGTTACCCGCTGCACATTTCCCTTCGCCCGAACCCTAATTGGCGGGAATACTCAACCAATAGCATTTATGTTATGCATATACGTTTTTATATTGTCATTGGAATTTCATATGCCCGTCCGAGCTAGCGCTGCAAGAGTGAGTATCATCACTGCTGGCCTGCTTTTTCTTTCTGCCTGCAGCCAGAATACCAGTAATGATGTTGGTTTGTATGCGCAAGCCAGTAATCTGCTCACCAGCCAGCTGGGCGACATGATGCAGGAAACCAAAACCTTACAGACAAAACGGGCCACCAACACACTGGCGCTGGAACTGGAACGCCCCAGCACTCTGCTGACCTCCGACCGGATGACGCAACAGGCAAAAACCTATGCCGATATTACTCAACAACAGTTCGCGCTATACGCCCTGAACCGTTCCCTGCAAGACTACAGCCAGGCCCTCAGCGAACTGGCAGACGCCAAATACCGCAGCGACATTGACTATGCCGCAGCCAAACTAAGCGGTTCGCTGATCTCAGCAAACAAACAGTATCTTGCCCTGACCAATACACCCCTGCTGGATGCCAGCGATGACACCTTCCACATACTGTCATCCGCCATCGCAGGGATAGGCGCCACGGTAGCAGAATCTCAGCGGCGCAAAGCCCTGAAAGACATCATTATCAAGGCCGACCCGACCATCAGCACTATCTGCGATACCATCAGCCAGCGCCTGTCCTCCGGCAGACTGTACGCCGCCCTGCTGTCGGAACGCCGGGATATGCTCAGTACCGATATCCGTCGCTTCAACATCATGAAAACGCAGGGAAAGCTCAGCCACGAGGCAGTGATCGCGCAAATTGAAAGCCTGACTCAGCGCTCAGTGGATATCGCCTCAACAGCGCTGATCTTCAAGCAACTAGCCAAAGCTACGCAGACACTGAAAGAGAAGCACCACGCGATTGCCGAACTGGTCGCTAACAACGAGTTCAGCGGTAAAGCCTTCATCCGTATTGCAGGCGAACTCAGCGAAACCGGCCGACATTATTCATCACTGAACACTCTGCTGGGTAGCTGCGAAACCGGCTTTGCGCTCAGAGATGATCAACTTGTTTGCGAGGAGGGGTGAGATGATCGACAAGCCATTGGGCAACTACCTGGCTGAAGCTATCAATGAGCTGCGCAAGGTGAAAGAAATCACGCTGGATTATGATCAGGCGCTGCAATTACAGCAAGACATCAACCTGCTGTTGACCCAACTCAGCGAAGCACTGGCATTACCCGATCTGGGCGTTGCGCGTACCCAAAGTGCGGTGACGAACCTTATCACCCTGACGTCGCTGGCCATAAAGGCCAAACACGATCCCAGCAAGATTGCCGATGTTATTTACACCACCTCTAAAGTGGTGCGTGTGGTTGAAAAAGTGCTGAAAGGCACTGGTGAAGCGCTGCTGTAAAAACGAGTGGCTAAGACAGCTTGTTGCGAGTTGGCACTGGAAAAGGTTTGCTCCTTCCTTGCTATTAATAGCGATAATAATAGGGAAGCAAGGCCGAGTCTGCTAGAATCCCGTGCCCTCAACCTTCATGGCACAGCTTACTCATTCGTGCCGCTCTGGTATTAAATTGAAGCGTTGAGCGAATACCACCCAATCCAACCAGCCCCGGTACGTGAAAAACTCAGGAACGCGTTATGATGACAGATGAAGAAAGAATTGAATTACAAAAAAATAATCCATTGCACGGTCTTAAGTTAGAAACCTTACTGCAAGAGCTGGTCGATTTTTACGGATGGGACATTCTGGATACAGCAATGCGGTTTAACTGTTTTCACGTCAACCCCTCGATTGCCAGCAGTGTGAAATATCTAAATAAAACAGACTGGGCAAGAGAGAAACTGGAAAACTTTTACCTGTACCGCTTTAAGCGTATGCCTCGCGCAACGAGCGAAGAGTATGAATTACCGCCACGCGCCCGCCCTTTCCCACATGGCCTGAAGCCTAAAGAGCCAATGGCACTGACGGTTGAATCCATTTTGAAGTCGCAAGCCAAAGCCGCATCAGCCCATAAAGAGCGCTCATCACGGGGTCGTCACTTCCGCCGTTAACGTCTCGGTCAATCAAATAGCAACGTATCAGGCATGGATGCCTGAGTTAGGTAAACCATCTCATTTACACTGTAAAACGTGCCAAATCTGGTTCTGATTTGTGTATCGCACTTAAAAACCAGTGCTGCCTCGACACGTTACATGCCGTTTTTCTACTCTTCAGCCTGTGGCGCACTGAACGCTTTGCTGTAGAAACCTGACGGGTCAAAGCAACACACTCTCTTCTTCCCCGAAGCAAGCATGTCGCATGCGTCATGAATGCGTTTCACGCGGGTCTTGGCCTGCTTGGCCGAAACTATCCAGTGAATCCAGTCTACACGGGCAATGGTCGTCGTCGCATCCCATGTGGCTCGCGCCTCAGGTGCCGCCTCCAGCGCTTGAGCCAGATCCTCCGGCACATCCGGTTCAGGTTCCTCCCCGGCGAAAATCTCGAAATGTGCCGTGTCACCAATACTGGCACCTGAAGCCGCCAGCAGAGCCCGGTCGATACGCAGCCAATGGCTTTTCTTGCCATCCGGTTCAAGCAAAACAGTGAAACTGTTACCGTTTAAGGTGCCTGAAACAGTGATACGACCACGCCTTGGCAACGTTGCGCTTACCTCCTGAGGCAACACAACAAAAGCCCACTCACTATCGCCGCCCAAGTCCCTGGGGCGAAGCAATCGCGCGTCGAATTCTGCACGGTTGTTTTCTTTCTCCATGATTTGATGACCTCCCTATGAAACTTTCCCTGAACGAACGACATAGTATTTTAGCAGACAGTTATGCTGGGGGGAGTGAGTTTAGCCTCCAGCCCCATTGAATCACTTTGTATGTCGCGCTTAAAACCAGCGCCTTGTCCAACATTCTACGTTGCGCGCCAGACACTCTTTGCTGGCTCAAAGAGTGCCCAGAAAAGCCTTTGATTTTGCTGATGTTGTCCGGGCCGGTTGTAGGCGCTCCTTGCGCCGACAACCTAAAAATACATCCATGTATTTTTCCCTGGGATTGTGGCTGACTATCCTGTTGATGACACTCAGCCTGTCGATACGGCAATTGCATGTGCCAACCAAGCTCAGCATCGTCGGAAAACAAAAGCGATGCATGATAAATACATCAATGCTTGAGGCTGTATTAAGTGCTGGTTTTAGTCAGGTGATGAAAAACTAAGCACTCATGCGGTCGCCCTGGACATGAACCCTCATCAGGCTCTGCCACACTGGGTAAGCCTGATTACGAAATCCCTGTCGTAATCTGTCTATAGCATTGATTAAACAAACATAGCAGCAGTATCCACGGCAAGGATCACCAAGACAGGGGGCTGACCCACAAAACAGTACACTCAACAGTCTTCGGTCATTTTGCATACAAGTCAACGTTGTCATCCGGATGAAAACGGGTTGTGTCGCGCATCGTAAAGTTCTTGGGCAGACACTTAACGAAAAACAACGTCATCAATTTGTCTTGAATGTGACTGTCCTTGTCATTCCCGACCTTCGCCTGTTTAGCTGAAACTATCCAGCATATCCAGTTAGTCGCATCCCATGTGGCTCGCGCCTCTGATGTAGCCTCCAGCGCTTGAGCCAGATCATTCGGCACTGCTATTTTCTTTCTCCATGATTCGGTGATCGCCCAGTGAAAACCTCCACTAAATCAGTGGCATATTGTTGTAGCGGGCAATTATTCGGGTTGTTTATTTGTTGTAATTAAATCAGGTGCTTCTGATCGTTTACAGGCGCTCCCGGCGTCAACAACCTAAGCTTACATCCATCTCTACCCCCGATATTTAGTCGCCACCACCGCCACCGCTATCTCCACCAGAAAAACCTCCAGCATCAATACCCCCACCAGAATCTGATGAGGCCGAAGTTATGTCACTGACGCTGAAATCTGAGCTGCCATTAAAGTAGATATCTCCTATCTCACAACGCATCGCATCATAATCGCAATTTTCGCCGATTTCTTGATGGAACTGATCGAAGTCTTTCCTGTTTGAAAACATAGCAATACCGTAACATGCATACACCACAGATAGGCCAGGGCGCGAGCATACTTCGTTTATTTCTTGTTCAAGTGGTAAACGAGCTTAAAATCTAGGCCAATTTTACGAAAATTGCCGAGAAGATAAAAACTTTGAGCTCAAAAAATACACGAAGTGTTTGTTATATGAATGAAAAAGTTAGTATGCTCTCACCCTGCACCTCAGACACACTCAAAAAAACGCAAGTAGACAGCCCTGCTGCCGCTTTTCGCCGGAGTTTATTTGCCGCTTTATTGAACCCCAAAGGATTACTCTTCTTTGGCGCATTTCTGCCGCAGTTTCTTGACGCGATTTCCAGTTCAACTAAAGACAGGTGATGGAAAAGTGACATATAGAGAAACCGAGTAAATTTTTCCTTATTAGATCATTACATTATTTGGTAAATTAATAGCTTTAACAAAGTGCGATCCCGCCCTGATAATTCTATGCTATCATAGTATATATTTCGTATCTTTAAGCGAAATTTATGCAATAATCAAAAGGAAACAGAATGAAACAAACAGTATTGATAACCGGAGCCAATAGTTTTGTTGCCAGACATTTAATTTCAAAATTGGAAAGCAATTACACGATTAAATTATTAACAAGAATGCCTCGTGCTTCAAATGAATACGAATGGAATCTAGAAAACTGGACGATAAACGAAAAAGCATTGGATGATGTAGATTATATCGTTCATCTTTCTGGGTCAAAACTCAATGACGGAACACCGCTCACTCCCGAAAGACAACAACTGGTACGTGAGACAAGAATTGGAGCGGCAGATTTTCTGCGGAAAAAATTAAAAGAACGCAATCAAAAACTGACGGGCTTTGTATCGGCATCGGCTATTGGTTACTATGGCTATACCGACAAAACAATGGAAATCGACGAGAACGGAGAACCAGGCACGGACTTTGATGCACAATTATGTATCGATTGGGAAGCTGCCGCAGATGAATTTAAAACTGATGGTATGGCTGACCACGTTTCTAAAATAAGAGTATCGTTGGTGCTTGGGAAAGATGGTGGTATTTTTCCAATTTTTGAAAGTGCGGTAAGTGCGAATCCGCAACTGGCTTTGCAATCAAGCCCAGATGCATTTCCGTGGAACCACGTGGACGACATGGCGGGCATTTTTGCCTTTGCGGTGCAACATAATTTAGATGGTGTCTATAATTCTGTGGCACCACAACCGGCTTCTTCGCAGGATATATATAAAGCCATTGCCAATACAAAAGCTGGCAAAAATCACGCTATCGATTCTTTTCATGGGCAACATTTGGTGTCTCATAAAATCGTCAACGCGGGGTATGAATTCAAATACCCTAACATTGAACAAGCGGTTAAAAATATTCTGCAAAAATAAATATCATCATAAAAAAGGAAATATGCATGGAATTTATAAAAATTGAAAAAAACTTTTTCACCGCAAAATTTTACGTGGGTTGGCGATGCCTGTTACAAGACATCAATAGTGCAGGGCGAGAGCACACTTTGTAAAAACGTTAACAAATGCCTATCATGCAAACATTCAGTATTTTTTGGCTTAATTTCTATAGGCATTAAAACGTAAAGTGCATATATAAGCGTAATTACCGATTCGGAATGCGATTTAATAAAGTATGCTCCTACCCTGACAGATAGGTAGCCTCTCTCGATCGTACTTTTAACCTGTTTTGGGGTATATCTTTTTGATTTCCTGTAATCCTTTTTAAGCATGCTTGGAAGTTTCTTTATATATGATTTGATTGCTCTTCTTTTTTAAATTTTCGAATTAATTCCATTCTCGATATCCTTAATGGCATTTAACACCGACACGACAAGGATGTCAGTGATGTAATAAAATTCCATTAGTAAAGCCACATACGAACAGTTTTCTGAAGCATGCTCACCAAAAGATACACCATGAATGCTTGCATCAGAAGTTAAGTTATCGTGCTTAATTACCATTTATCTAATTTTTCAATAGCCGAAAGCCTACCGATATCTTTGGGAGAAAAGCATTTCCCCATTCTTCAAAAGCGTGATTCCGCCTGATTTTCTGTCATTGTTCTTGTTCGTCATAAAGTCCGTATTTATTAATAACAGTGATAACAATTTACGATCCTGATGTGTAATTCTTCTCCGCATTAAATGTGTTGCTTTATATCTGAGTTTTCACGCTCAACCCGGCGGTTTTATTAATATATCGGCACAGTCTTGTTCAACATCCAGATAACATGTCGGCTACGCAACACATAGCCTTATTTGTCAATTCGAGACTTCTCTTAGCACAGTTGTTAGACGATCAATATTTTGCTCATTTGCTAAACCTGCCCTTTTTTTTACAGCGTGCGCTGTTTCAGCGTTGTCAAAAACTTGCTCCCAAGTTAAGCGCGTACCATCACCTTCTGGAGTCAGGCTAACAGTAAGCTTGAAATTTGGAGGGCAATCATGATGAATCACAATTTTAGTATCAGGCACAAGTTCTTTGAAGAAGCTGTCATTGAGATAATCTGCTCCATCAGGGCTATGCATTACGAATTTCCAGCGCCCCCCTGCAGTAAACTCAAAAACCTCGAATGTATTGGTGAAGCCATCAGGCCCCCACCACAACGCTAATAACTCTGCCGATGCAAATGCGCTATATACTTCCTTGGGTGTGAAAGGCAAGTTTCTTGAGGTTCGCAGCATTCTGTCATCAGTCATGATCATGGCTCCAAAACAAGTGAGATTAGTAATGCAGAATGAATAATATAGACTCCCCTTATCAGGTTTGCCACACCTTGAAAGTCTGATTACATAATAGCTGGAGACTACCAAGGCAAGGTACTAATCCACAAAAAATAGCACTCTCAACAATCCTCGGCCCTTCTGCAGATGTGCCAACGTTATTATCTGGATTGAAGCTGGTTGTCGCTCGCTAAGTAAAGCTCTTGGACAGATACTTGACGAAAAAACAACGTCATCAATTTCGCTTTTAAAGTGATAGTTCTTACGCCAACTGCAACCGGTTAAACACAAGCTTCCTCAGGAATCAGCGCCAAGAGGTCTGTCACACCAATATCTTCACCGGCCTGAGAAAGCAAAGCAGATACTTGCCCCCGATGATGGGTTTGATGATTAAAGAAGTGAAGAACTAGGCTTGAAAACCGTTTGTTAGCAGAAATGCCTTTGGTATTGTGATAACTAAGTAAGAGATCCAAATCTGTCTCAGTGAGTTCATCTACCCAACAGATAATCTGACAATCCAACCAAGATCTTTGTTCGGATAAAGCAGTGAAATCTTCAAAAAGTATCTGATCCAAGCTACTCGGGTTGGGAAGATTGACGACCTCACGTAAAGAGGACATGCAGGACGGATTCGAGGAAAATCGCTTGAGCCAAATAATATCGCCCACAAGAATGTGATTCAAAGTACCGAAAACAGAGCCAAAAAATGCGCCACGATCCTTGGTCAGCTCTTTTTTATCTAAACGACTCGCAGCCTCGTAAACGGTAGTGTTCATGCTTTGGTTGTAGGCGGCCAGCAATATAAAGTGTTCTTTAAGGCTCATCTGTATTTCTCCTTGTACATTATGAATCGCATGAACTCCTCTTATCAGGCTTTGCCACACTGTGTCAGCCTGATGACGACATCGCCAAAGGTCATCGTGTCAAAATCTGTTTATAGTACTGATTTAGCTCTTGATGCCATCGTTGTTTGTTATGTGAATGTTTTTCGATGAGTTACGTTGTACTCGTTGACAGCAATGTATCCACAAGCTTCGTAGAATCTACTTGCATTCAATGTACCACTACACTTTGAGGCGATGTATACCATTGCGAAAGCAAGGGAGCGCGGCGGTTCAACACATACACCGATCATTCTGCTGCGCCATCATGACACACCGCTTCGATATTGTGCCCATCAGGGCCAATAACGAAGGCTGCGTAGTAATTGTCGTGATAATGCGTACGAATCCCGGGGGTACCATTGTCCTTACCCCCAGCATCCAATGCAGCACGATAAAAGGCGTCGACTTGCTGGCGTGTTTCAGCAACGAACGCAATGTGGAGCGGTGCAGGTGGCTCCATGGCTTGGCACAAGCATAGCGAAGCGTTATTCTTGCCGCACAACTCGATACCGTAAGACGGCTCGCCCTCGGAACCAATCTCAACGCCCAATGGCTTGAGCACCTTCAGGAAGAAGTTTTTGCCTTCTGTATAGTTACTGACTCCGATCTTAACGTGATCAAACATGTACTCTCCCATCATGTGGATTATGTGTGGCCTAAAGAATGACATGGCCTACTCCATCAGGCTTTGTAAAACTGGGTAAGCCTGATGACGACATCACCAAAGGTAATCATTGCCTATGGCATCAATTTAGCCAAATACAGTTTCAGTATCCACGGCGATGATCATCAAGGCAAAGTGCTGACCCACAAAACAATAACGCGATCAAAACTCCTTGAGACGTTTGCTGCCTGGCTTGGGAGAATTGCCAAAAAAGCAACCGATATCTGTGGACAATGTGTTTCATGGCGCACGAGCTGTGATCGTCAGTGAAAAGACCGAATGTAACACGGCAGTCCCTTTCATTACCTGACGCGGTTGCTGACAACCGGGAGAATCCATGTAGCCACGTTAAGTAGTGAGCAACGCTACCACCTAACCTAAACCATTGTTCCGAAAATACTAATGTCGATTCAAACCAAAAATACCAAACGTTGCGAATCTGCCTTAAACTCGCTTGGTCATCAGTAGATCGATGATTGTTGTTCCTTCAAACTCTTCAGACATACAACCATCTGAGAACTGGAAACCATGTTTAGAGTAAAACTGAATTGCCGTTTCGTTAGTGTCGAGCACATATAGGTGAATAGCCTTCATTCCCTGAGCTTGAGATTCTTCTTCTAAATGGTTCATAAACCTGCTTCCTAGCCTTTGCCCATAGACACTGGGGCATAGGTAGAGCTTACTAAGTTCTATAGTTTCTGAGTTCTCAGGATGGATACGATAAGACATAAAACCAACAACTATCTCACCACACTCAGCAACAACTACTTTCTCGGCATTGGTACATATTGTTTTCTGCCACTCCTCTATACGAGACGAAAGAGTATAACCGTTAATATAATTATCTGGCATTAATCCATCAAAAGCTGCTTTCCACGAACTAACATGGATTTTCGCTATTTGCTGAACATCTGCTTGTACTGCGTTTCTTAGATTAATTTCCACTGATTCTTCCTTGAAGCCTAAGGAATGACATGCTCCCTCATCAAGCTTTGCCGCACTGGGCAAGTTTGGCTACGATATTACCGGAAGTCGCCATGTCACAATCTGTCTATGGCATTGATTTAGCCACACACAGTTTTAGTATCCACGGCGAGAATCATCAAGGCAAGGTGTTGATGCACAAAACCATTTTACGACAGTCAGTGCCAGGAAGCGGGGCAGTTTGTATATAGCGCTTAAAGCCAGCGCCTTCTCAGCATTATGCTTTGCGCGCCAGACACTCTTTGCTGGCTCAGAGAGTGCCCAGAAATGCCTGTTAAATTCTTTGGTGCTGTCCGGCCGGTTGTAGGCGCTCCTTGCACCGACACCCTAAAAATACATCCCTGTATTTTTCCCCTAGGATTGTGACTGACTATCCTGTTGATGACGCTCAGCCTGTCGATATAGCAGTAGAGCCTCCACTTCCCAAACAGGGTTGATCAATATGTAGATCTGTGACTTATGCTGACACAGAACTATGAACACCCTCCGGGCTTGTCCAGCATCCGGATAAAGTGTCGGCTACGCGACACTGATTCTTATTTGTTATATTTTTGTGCCAGAGAACAAAACGACGCACCCAACAATGTCAATTTGTACATTTGAAAAATTCTCCTTCAGAACCTTTTCCAAGCTAATAATGTCATCATTAAGGTTACTAAAAATGCCTTTTTTATTATAAAGATTCATCAACTTATTGGCGAAAAAATTTTTCTGTACACCTTTACCTAAAATTGTACTTCCAAACAATACTCCGCCTTCATTTAAAAGCTCTCTAAGGTTTGAAAACACAACCCCTTTTTCTGAAAAATCACCAGGTAAACAATGTAACAGATAGTTCATACTGATAGAGTCAAACTTTTCGCAATTTAATTGTAAAGGCTCTAAAACATTCCTTTTATATATTTCTGGATTAAAATGCCGGATTGCACTAGCTGCTGATTTTAAGCTATTTTGATTTAAATCCACTAAAGCAACTCTTCTTTCCATATTGGAAAGGTGATTTTTTAAGTAGTACCCAGTTCCAACACCAACATCTAAGTGGTTGGTAGAAACTAACTCTAGAAACTTTTGACTGATTACCTTTGTTGAACATTTCCATAGATAGGTATTTGAAAATCCGAGGACCCAAAGATCATAGATGGAAAGTACTTTCTTCGTGTAAACAGCCTGACCAGCAGCAACAGCATTGTTGTTATTATTCATTGTTTAGTATTACGAGTATAAGTTATAAGGTCGCAACCTTAACCCGATTGACAAATCGAACAAAGCTGACCAGTTAGCTAACTGGTTGATTTTTAAAAATATAACATTTTATTATGCGACATCATGTTATATGACTCAGTCGTATAACCAGCTCAACAAGATGCGTCTTAACGCACTGATTCATATCAATTATTCATATAACTTTATCTGTAAGTGATACGACTCACTGCCCTGTATCTTGCGTAAACACCTTATACGACCCAATTGATATTCTGGGTTTTTATCGCGCTTAATGATCTACCCTGAAGTTCAGCGTCGCAGGTGCTGGTGAAAAAGCGGCAGCGGTCACTTAACATTTTCAGGGGCGTTCATGAGCTGGTATTCATTTTGATTGTCAGAAAGCCACTCTCTCATGGCCTTTCGCGATAGTTTGATGCCGGTTTGTGGCTGTTGTGGCATGGGGAAGAACGCATCGGGGATTTTGAAGCGGGTGAGTTTATCTGCCAGCCAGAGAGGCAGTTGCAGGGCCGACTGATCGCTGGCGCTGTCGATCAGGGCAACCGGGCGGACGCCATATTCGGCGCTGTGAACAGGGATCACCAAACTTTGCCTGATGTCGGGATGACGGTTAAGCACGGCTTCAATTTCTTCGCAGTGGATGTTCTCGCCGCCGGAAATAAACTGGTTATCGGCACGGCCTGTGATGCGGAGTTCACCGTCGACCCACTGACCGACATCTTTGCTATCAAACCAGCCCTGTTCATCCACCAGCGGAATAAGCAGGCCCTGATAATAGTAACCGCTCGCTAAGGTATCACCGGCGATATAAATCCGCTTGTTTCTCAACTGAACCTGACGGTTTGGCAACACACGCCCGGCGCTTGCGATGCCGTCTGTCGGTTTGGCCGTCACCGTCGATGCCGCTTCTGTTATGCCATAACCCAGCCAGGTTTCAATACCACTGTCTCTGGCCTGCTGACACAGCGGCAAAGGCACATCACTGCCGCCCAGTAACACATGGCTGAGCTGCAGTGGCTGCCGGTGATCCAGCAGTCGCTTGAGCTGCGTGGCTACCAGCGACGCATGGGTCGCCCCCTGAATGTCCTGTTCCAGTTGACCGCTGCCGATTTTCAGGCAGGCACCGACGCTGAGCCAGCGGTACAGAATCGACAGACCGGAAACGTGATATATGGGCAGACTGAGCAGCCAGCAATCGTGCTGCTGAAACGACAAAACCGCCAGCAGGCCACGGGCCGAGGCCAGATGCTGCTCCTGCGTATGGGCGACCGCTTTGGGCACGCCGGACGAGCCCGAGGTAAAGACAATCGAGGCTATTTTTTCTGTGTCACGTTGTTCTGTATCGCGTTGTTCTGCATCTCGTCGTCCTGCATCGCGGCGGGCAAGGCACGACGCCGAAGAAGCAACCGGTGCTTGCAGGTTCAGTATCTGGCAGTCTGTGAATAAGCGCTGCCTGTCCTGTTCTGAAAAACCACTGATGGCTGAGTCACTGCTCCACACAAACTGTCGCTGCCCCTCGCCATACAACACACGCAGATTTTCCTGAATTAGCTGGTAGGGCTGCGGCATCGTCAGGGCTGTGATCGCGCCCAGCTGGATGCAAGCCAGATGGAGCATCACCACATCCGGCGAGTTGTTGCTGACCACAGTCACCACAGCACCTTCGCTCACCCCCTGAGCGGCGAGCACTCGTGCCAGCCGGTGAATTCGCTCAACCAGTGCTTGCCAGGTGTACTCACTCTTTGCCGTCACCAGCGCAATAGCTTCAGGCCGGGTGCTGGCCCAGGTGTGCCAGAGGCAAGGCTGACAGAGGTTGTCCGCCTTCATGAGTGCCATACCCGTGTCTGTTGTTGTAATAGCTTAACCGGCAGAGTGCTGCCCGGCCAGGTAAGTTCAAGCTGGCTGCGAAACAGGCTGAGGGTATCTAAGCCCGGTACACTGCCGGGCAGCAGCCAGCAAGACAGGCGGGCAAGCTGGGTTAATCCCAGGCTGGATTCCAGACTGGCACTGATCACCGCCTTTGTCCCGGTTTGTTGTGCCTGACGGATCAGGGCGATGCAGCGCTGCACAGAGCCGATCAGGGTGGGCTTGATGACAAGGGTGTTGGCACCGCTCAGGCTATCCAGCCGGAAATCCGTATCCAAAGTGAAGTCAGGTTGCCTGACGGCAGCTTGCAAGGTTTCATCCCACGCCAGCGCGAGGCCGGTTTCTTTGCTGAAAGTCAGGCAGTCCGCCGGTCGCTGACAAGGCTCTTCAATAAAGGCAATTCGTGAAACATGAGCAGGCGCAAGATGGCGGGCGAACTCACGCGCCTGCGGCAGCGACCAGGCACAGTTGGCGTCCAGCCGCAGCATCAGCGACGGGTGCGCTTTCAGCAAAGCGCTGACATTAATGGCATCCTGTTGCGGCGAACCACGGCCCAGTTTTAGTTTGGCAAATCGACAATCCGCTGGCACGCTGAGGTTTGCGGCAGCGCCTTCCGCCCCGGCGTTCACTGACTCATGGCTCAGCAAGGGCACCGTCTGGTATCTAGCAGTGATCGGTAGTTCGCCTTGCAGTTCCAATGCCGCCATCGACAGTCCGAATGCCACAGACGGCCACCGGGCACAGGCCATGATGTCCTGTCCGGCCACCCAGCGTTTGAGCGCATGGAGGCTCTGTTGTCCGGCCTGATCAGCACATTCCACACTGAAGCCTGGCAAGGGCGCGATTTCCCCGCGCCCGATGCGCGCGCCCTCCCTCAGCTCGGCGATGTAGCCGATACGCTCGGTTAATCGCCTGCCCCGCAGGATCACCCCAGTGTCCATTGGCAACCGGTAACGATACAGACTGGCTGAACGCGTCATCCTGTTCACACCTTGTTTCTATGTACGGTTCTGTGTTGACCGCTCAGTGATGACAAATCACGGGTTGCGCGGGAATTTTTTGAAGTCCGGCTGGCGTTTTTCATTGAACGCATTACGGCCTTCCTGACCTTCTTCGGTCATATAAAACAGCATGGTGGCGTTGCCTGCCAGTTCCTGCAATCCTGCCTGTCCGTCACAGTCGGCATTCAGTGCGGCTTTCAGACAACGCAGCGCCATCGGGCTGTGCTGAAGCACTTCACGACACCATCGCACCGTCTCCCTTTCCAGCTCAGCCAGTGGCACAACGGTATTGACCAGCCCCATCTCCTGCGCTTCCTGCGCGTCGTAAAAACGGCACAGAAACCAGATTTCGCGGGCCTTTTTCTGACCGACAATCCGTGCCATATAAGCGGCACCCCAGCCGCCGTCAAAAGACCCGACTTTCGGGCCGGTCTGACCAAACCGGGCGTTCTCTGCCGCTATGGTCAAATCGCACATCATGTGCAGCACATGGCCGCCGCCCACCGCCCAGCCGGCCACCGAGGCAATCACAGGTTTCGGACAGGTGCGGATCTGGCGCTGAAAATCCAGCACATTCAAATGATGGGTGCCGGCGTCATCCCGGTAACCCCCATAGTCACCGCGTACTTTCTGATCACCGCCAGAGCAGAAGGCATCCTCGCCCAGCCCGGTGAGAATAATCACACCGACGGACTCATCGTAGCGGGCTTGTGACAGCGCATAGATCATTTCGTTGACAGTTTGCGGACGAAAAGCATTGTGCACCTGCGGACGGGCGATGGTGATTCTGGCGATACCATCGCTCGATGTATGGTACTGAATATCGTCATACCCGCTGCCGCCGTTTACCCATTCGATCGACGCATAAAGTGCCTCTTCAGACAAACCCAGGGTCATTGCCATATCATTATCACTCTCAGATCACTGTGCCATTTCAAGGTGCGGGTTCAGCTGACGCCAGAGCGCCATTGCAAAAAATCTGCGGTTGTTCTTTGTGGGCCTTGTGCCCGGCATGGGCGATACAGCTTGCCGTCGCCGCGTGAATACCGCCAATCAGTACATGAACCACCTGGTGCTGGAACACTCCGCATGCCTCAACGAACTGAAACCTCACCTGCCATCATGACCTCTGAGAGACCAGGGGCAGGCAAAACAAACCTCGGGACAGTCTATAGCCAAGCATGATTTTTCACCTGCGCCAGATCAAACTTGATCTGAATTACTGGGGTTGCAGACAATGGAGTGAGAAGAAAGGCGAGTGGGAGTATAGCAACCGGCAAATAAAAAGACTTCAGCAGCGTGTTGTGCTCGAAAAGAGACAAGAAATCAGACAAAACAGGAACAGACATCGCCCGTATGAGGAGTCTGTCCCTGGTTCGGTGGTAAGCCCTTCAGGCCGAAGTGAATAGGGTCACTGAATGCCGTGTAATTCCTTCCAGTTTCCCGGATGCACAACATAACCAAACAAGGCATGACCACCATAAATCAGCTCAGTCCCTTCGGGTATCCAGAGCATTTGTCCCGGGTAAACATGGTGGGTTTCCCCGTTTGCGGTCAGCTCAAAACACCCTTCAATGACAAAAACAACTTCGTCATACAATACCGTCCAGGCGACTTTTGCACCTTCCCACCTAGCAAAACCCACACCGATATTCGGGGAAACATCAGGGCTCAGTGCACGTGCGACGTAAGCCATGCCCGGCGAGTCACCACGCACCGTAAAATCGAGATCCTTATTATCTATCACTCTGACTCGTTTCATAATTCACTCCGGCTTTGCCATTTGGCTAAATGAATGCGGCTTTTGACCCCCATCCCCAAAAAAGGCTCTGGGGGGTTCAGGCTTGGCATCCCTGTGACCTGGCGTATGTCTTTCAGGGCGGGGGAAGATTCGCCCATGACGAAGTCCGCCAACAGCGTACCGGATATGGTGCCCCACGCCGCACCCACACCGTTATCACAGGCGCTGGCATAGACTCTGTCATCCAGTTGACCAAAGAAGTTGGTGAAGTTACGGGAAATGGCATATACCCCCCCCCAGGTATGAGTAAATGGCACGTCTGCCAGTGCCGGATAGCGCGCTAAGAACACCTGTCTGTGGTCCTCGCGGATTCGTTTCCGCATGGCGTCTGTCACACTGGCCCCGTATTTGGGTACATGCTTATAGGAGTTTCGAACCAGAATTCGTCGATCGGCCGTCATTCGCAATGTAGTGCCGGCATGATCCGCCGGGGTCAGCCCCCAATTCAGTTGCCCTCCGTAGCGCTGCATTTCTTCATCGCTGAGCGGGCGTGTCCAGCTGGCAAACGTCATCACTGGTAGCAAACGGTTTTTCAGGTAACCGAACTCGCGGGTGAAAATACTTGTACCCAGTAATAAATCCGGGGTTTTGACCACACCATTGTCGCCTTGTAACCGCCAATAACCGTTCTCTTTACTGATGCCCCGTATCGGAGAGTTTTCAAGAATTTCCACGTTATCCGGCAAACTTTGAGCCAGTCCGCGCACCAGTGCCGCGGGCTGCATCAGATAGCCGCCCGGTGTGAAAATTGCCCGGCTGTAATAGCGAGTTCCTAACACTTTCGACAGCTTTTCAGCTCCAACATGTAAGTAAGGTTCACCCAAATCTTTCATCAGGTGTTCAAAGTGGTCGAGATAAGCTTCACCTCGTGGCCCGACGGCCCCCTGAAACTTACCCACAGCAGACCACTGGCAATGAATGTTGTACTTGCTCACCAGTTTCGATAGCTGTTTAATTGCCAAACGATTTAAAGACAGCAGCTTTTGTTTATGTGCCGGATCAGGATGCTCCAGGGCAAACTTGTGCGGCAAATCAATCACGAAGCCCGAGTTACGGCCAGACGCTCCCTGGCCAATTCGCTGCGCGTCAATGAGCAGAATACGGGAATAAGGTGAAAGCTCAGCCAATCGCCTTGCCATGGCAAGTCCGGCAAATCCCGCACCCAGCACAACATAATCAGCGCTCTCTTCTCCTGCTAACGGTGGGTTTACCGCCGTATCGGGCAGTGCGTCATACCAGCCGCAGCTTGTATCGTCATTCGGTAAGTGAATCATACTTGCTCTCCCGTCACGCAGCAGACTGCTTGAGTGACAATTGCCCTAACCATTGCATACGCGTTGACTGAACCTGTTTTCCCAGCAAAGCAAACCCGATCATCTCGCCTTGAGGTGAATAGAAAAACGCCATCAGTTCTTCGGCTACCGATTCGATATGCCACTCACCCGGTGCGCTGGCAGACACAGGGAAGACCGTCAGTGGCATGAGGGGCGTTTTCACAATCACCGGGCTTTCCTTGAGTGTCACGGGTGTTGGTTCACCCAGCAGGCTTTTCACCAAAGATGGAATAGCTTGAGTAATGGGTGCGATATAAGGCTGCCAGCCTTGAGCGGTTTCTGCGCAATCGCCCAGCGAGAAAATATGGCTATCACTGGTTTGGCCGTAGGAGTTCACTTTGATTCCGCGTCCTACCTCTAAACCCGCAGCCTGGGCCAGCTTGACATTGGGAGTCAGCCCCACGGCACTGAGAACCAGATCAGCCTCAATCTGATTACCGCTGTGAAGGTGTATGGTGTAACCCGTTCCGGCTGATGCACCGCCCGGCGATTGCGTATCACAATCGATTGGTTCTATTGCGCGGATGCTGTCTTGTAGCGACCACTTGACCCCACGTTCACTGAACACAGCCTGTAATCTTTCCCCAAGCTGCTGAGGGATCAGTCGCGCCATTGGCCATTGCCCCAGACCAATCACAGTTACCTCTGCGCCACTTTCGATCAGATCGTTTGCAAATTCGCAACCGATTAAGCCGTCACCCAAAATGGCAATCCGTTTTTTCCCTTCAAGCCGCTGTCTGAAGTCTCTGTAGTCCATCAGATCATTGACACTCAGCACGGCAGAGCAATCTCCGGCAATGGGAATCTCAATCGGTGATGCGCCTGTAGCCAGTACAAGGCGACTGTAGGCGTAAGGGCCAATGCCGGTGTGCAGAATACGCTTCTCGCGATCAATCTGTTCAACCCGTGTATTGGGGTAAATTCGAATATTCAGGCGACGTTCCCATTCCAGCGCACTTTCAGTCTGCAGACTGTCACCGTCTTTACCCAGCGACAATGCATTCGACAAGGCCGGCTTACTGTACAACGCACCATCATCCGCCGTAAAAACGGTGATAGGAACGTGGGCAGACTGACCCCGAAGTGCTGCTGCCAGCTGATAACCGCTGTGACCACTCCCGATAATGACGATAGGCTCATCGGCACAAACAGGGGAGGCCACCTCAGGTGAAGGTGATTGATCCGCTGCGGGATCCCCCGTTGAATCATCAGGAACTGCGACTGCAGCAACCTTATCCTGCAGTGCGCCTGCCGTGTCATCCGAGCTGATTTCAATCATCTCGAAATCAGCTTTACTGACCAGACAATCAGGACAAAGCCAATCATCAGGCACATCTTCCCAGGCTGTCCCAGGAGCAATGCCATCCGCGGGCCAGCCCTCTGCTTCATCGTAAATTAAGCCGCAAATGATACAGAGCCACTTTTTCATCACTTTTACTCCAACTACCTTGTTCTGCATTGCCCTGCCATGAAGCCAGTCAGGTATTGCTGTTACCCTATGCCTGCCAGCAGTATCCGGTTCATCCCCTTTCACCCGTACCGGGCCGCCGGACTCACTCCGCCAACCAGATCACGCTGATAGGGGGAAAGGGAACGGATTCTGTTACGTCATTTCAGTCGAGCTGTAACCGAATCGCGATATTACGTGTATGGACATAGCTATAGATCGCTTCCTGTCCTTTTTCCCGGCCAAAGCCAGACAGCCCAACGCCACCAAACGGGGTTTCAATACCGCCAGCAAACCATTCGTTAATGAAAACCTGGCCGCCACGCAGTTGCTGAGCCACCCGTAATGTCTGATTCAGGCTCTCGCCAAACACCCCTGCCACCAAACCAAACACGGTTCCGTTAGCGATATCTATCGCTTGCTGCTCTGTCTCAAAAGGCGTGATGACCAGAACAGGACCGAAGACTTCTTCCTGTGCTATCTGCATGTCAGGGGTTGCTTCAATCACAGTTGGTGCAACAAAGTAACCAGACAACTCAGGTGCATAACCCCCGGTCAGGATCTTGGCTCCTTCCTGTCTGGCTTGTTCAATCATCGCCAGCACCCGCGTTTGCTGCTCTTTGGAGATCAGCGGTGTCATATCAGGCTGACTTTCACCCTGACCGATGACCAGCCCTTCCGCCATAGCCACAACCGCCGCCTTCACTTCCTCATAGCGGGTTTTGTGCACCAGCAGTCTCGACATCGCAGAGCACACCTGACCTGCGTTGAAAAAGATCCCGGCCTGAACGCTTTTCAGCAGGGTTTGCAGATCAGCATCTCTGAGGACAATCGCCGCCGATTTTCCGCCCAGTTCCATCACAGACGGAGTTGCTCTGTGCGCAGCATCTTGCAAGATACGCTGGCCGGTGGGCACCGAGCCGGTAAAGACGATCTGATCCACTTCCGGATGCTGCACTAAATGGCTGCCAATTTCCGTCCCCTTTCCACAAAGTAAGTGAATGGCACCTTGCGGGAAGCCTGCTTTTTCAATTGCTTTTATCAGCAGCGTCATGGCCAATGGCGATATTTCCGGGGACTTAATCACCACAGCATTGCCTGCAGCCAACGCGGGGGCCAGCGAGCGAGCACAAATTGAAACGGGGAAATTCCACGGCACAATCTGCACAGAAACACCAAACGGCACATATTGCGTAAAATCGATATAATTTTTTCCTAGTGGAATGGAGGTTCCTTCCAGCTTATCGGCCATACCCGCGTAATATTCGAAGTAGCGTGCTGACTCTAAAAATTCATCTTTTGCATCTTGCAGCGATTTGCCGTTTTCACGGCAAGCAATCAGTCCGCCTTCATCAACCAGCTCGCGAATCGCTGCGGCGGCTTTCAGCATCCATTGTGATCGGATCGCGGGGCGCACATCCGACAACAGCCCTTCATTTACGCAACGGCGTGCGGCAGCCATCGCGCGGTCTGCATCAGCAATACTGGCCTGCGCTACCGTCGCATACACTTCCGCTGTACCCGGATTCATGACTGTCAGCGAACGGTCTGCATCACACCACTGACCATCGATATAATTCAGAAAATGCGTCATGATCAGCCCTCCATCGCCGACTTTACTTGCTTCGCCAGCCATGTCTGGAAGAAATGCGTCGGTATATCCATCTCCGGCGAGAACACCCCACCGCCAAAGCCCGGTGAATAACGGCCTTGCTGCATGCCTTCTACCGCGCCAATGTCTTCACCAAACACCACACGCCATGATTCAACCGTTGCGGTGCGGCATGCTGCGAATTCATCCTGGGTTGCTTCATCCCCGACATAAAAAATACGTAAATGCTCAATGCTTTTATCTGCACTGATAGGCTCAATCATCATGGCGAAGGCATGATCAGCCTGAATGCCCAGCAGCACATTCGGAAACAGCGACACGTATTCAGCATGACGAAGCTTGTCCGCAGGCCAGCCCGGAAACTTCGGCAGATGCGTCCCAGCGGTATCAGACAGGTTGTAGGCCAGACTGCCTTGGCCCGCAAAACGCTCAGCAAACATAATGTTGTAATGATCTTCGAGCCGGGAGTAGCTGTTCAGGCTCGGGTGTACCCAAGGCAGGTGGTAAGCCTCGCAGTAGTTTTCGACGGCCAGCTTCCAGTTACAGTTCACTTCGATTTCCAGATTGCCGCCCATGTTCACGCGGCGCAGCAAACCCAGCCCATCGTCCCCGACAAAGCCATGCCAGCGCTGCTCCAGAGGCGCAATATGCTCTTCAAAGCTCGGCGCATCACCAGACAAATTGACAAAAACCATGTCCATCCAAATAGCAGAGCGCAACGGTTTCAGGCCGTGTTTTTCGCATTTGAATCTGTCGTCTTTATGCTTGGCGATCCCACCGATATGTGGTGTGCCTTTCAGGTTGCCATCAAGATCATAAGTCCAGGAATGATAAGGACAGCGAATCATTCCCTGAACTTCACCCGCTTCATGCACCAGTTTCATACCGCGGTGACTGCAGACGTTGTGAAAAACCTGCACTTCCCCCTGACGGTTCTTCATCAGCAATAGGGGCAAATTCATAAACGTAATCGGCTTCACATAGCCATTCTTCACCAGATCTGAAGCAAAGCCGATGCAGACCCAGGTCTGTCCGAAGACGTGGTCACGCTCAAAGGTGAAATACTCGGCGTGGGTATAGGCCTCGTTCGGCATACCTGTTGCCTCGCTGATCGGATTCAATACGCGATCGACCAGCTCAATCGGGATGATGGTTTGATTGACATTGCTCATGTTCTTTTCTCCGCAAGTGAAATTGCATTCCGTGATCACAACATGGTGATGTGTTAATGATGCTGATTCTGGTTAACAACATCGCAACAAACAAACGACTTTTTTGGAGGGTGTTAATGAGAAATTGTCATACTTCTATCCGCCGGACTGATAATGCCAGACCCTGTTATTGATAAAATTAATGTTCCATGATCTGAGCTCATTCATGGATGACAAATAATCAGTTGAAACGTCTTTCCGCACTCTCTACTCTTCAAAAAATTAACAAGAACGTAACAACACTGAGCAGCACGCACTGAGAGGGATGTTTATGAGAGCAACATCAGGGATACTGAAAGGGCTAAACCCTACTGTTACGATCGCGTCAAAAGTTGTCGTGATAGGGTTTGTGCTTTTCTGCGCTATCCTCGCCAACCAGGCAGGGCAATATTTCGAAACCATTTCCAGCATTTTATTGCAGAATATGAAGTGGTTTTATATTGGTCTGGTGTCCTTGGTTGTCGGGTTTCTTATTTATTTAATGATCAGCCGATACGGCCATATCCGGCTCGGAAAAGACAATGAAAAGCCGGAGTTTAGCTATTTGTCCTGGGTGTCCATGCTGTTTTCTGGCGGCATGGGAATCGGACTGATTTTCTGGTCAGTCGCCGAACCAATGTGGCACTATGCTGACAATCCTTTTACTGAAGGACTGACCAATCAATCTGCCGCCACCTCAATGCAACTGACCTTCTTTCACTGGGGTTTACACCCATGGTCAGTGTTTATCATTGTGGCTTTAGCACTGGCCTATTTTTCATACCGTAAAGATCTCCCCTTCACACTCCGTTCTATTCTGTACCCTTTAATCGGCGATCGAATTTACGGCCCCATCGGCCACACTGTCGACATTTTAACGGTTGCGGTTACGGCATTTGGTATTTCCCAAACACTGGGTATGGGAGTGATCCAGATTAACTCTGGATTGAATCAGGCATTTGGCATCGACATCAGTCTGGGGACCCAGCTGGTGATTATTGTCACTCTGTGTACCTGCGCGGTGGCATCCGTTCTGTCCGGCATTGGCAAAGGCATCCGGCGTCTTTCAGAATGGAATATGTTGCTTTCGCTGCTACTGGTAGTGATCGTTCTCTATATTGGCCCAACGCGTTACATTCTGAACACCTTGCTGGAAAGTACTGGCGCTTATGCGCAGAATATTATCGGCATGAGCCTGTGGAGCGATGCGCAAAATGACTCTGGCTGGCAAAACTGGTGGACAGCCTATTACTGGCCGTGGTGGATGACCTGGGCACCGTTTGTTGGCATGTTTGTCGCTCGGATTTCAAAAGGACGCACTATCCGCGAGCTGATAGGCGGGGCATTAATCGTACCTACCCTGATCACCTTCCTGTGGATCTCGGTTTTCGGCGGCGCAGCACTAAAAGTTGAGCAGGACGCTCGCATTGCCCATCAGGAGCAAACTGTCGTTGCAGCCGCGCAGCAGACCAATCAAACACCATCCACCGCTTTCACGGGCGGACCGATTCTGGATGCAACCAAAGCAGATACCACTCGAGCCTTATTTACCCTGTTCGATAACCTGGATACGGGTTTATTTGGCAAGCTGTTGAGCGTTCTAGCCTGTGTACTGCTTGGCACCTATTTTATCACCTCAGCGGATTCAGGCACGCTGGTGTTGTGTACCCTTGATGCAGCCGGTGACAGTGAGCCACCGACTTTGATCAGAATACTCTGGGGAATAATGATTGCAGTCATCGCCGCTGTCTTGCTCTATGCTGGTGGACTGAAGGCCATGCAAACGGCATCAATCATCGCTGGCTTCCCGATTGCCATTTTCATCGCCGTCATGAGTATGACTCTGTTTCACTGTCTGCGTCGTGAACCCAAACCCTGGGCAATGCTTCCGGAGCATGTTCACCCTGAACAGGAAAAGCTGGACGGCCCGGTCGAACCACTCGTTGAACCAAAATCCCCCCTGAAAACAGACACAACACCAGCGGCGCAATCAGAAGGGGCAACCCACCAAAAACCCTTATTGTCTTAAAGCACCAGCGAAGCTAATCCATTCAAAAGCTGGAACCTGAGTTCCAGCTTTTTTTGTTCAACTGAGCGTGGATAAAATCCTTTTAGATCAAACCCTTCTCACCGACTTCATCCGGGAGTTGATGCAATAACCACTCGCGAAAGCGCTTCACGCTCGCTGGCATCACCCCCCTGCCAATGGGCTCCAGCATCGAGAAATTTGATTCAGTCGACAACACTTGCTCCACTGGCCTGACTAAGGCACCACTTTGTAAGTAATCATCCACCAGTGAACCCCATGCCAGTGCGATACCCTGCCCATTAATAGCCGCCTGCAACAACATTGGATAATTGTTAATATTCATCCGGTTTTTAGGTGTGATATTTGGCAGCCCCACGGCATGAAACCACTCCTCCCAATTCACCCAGTCTCTTTGTGACTCCTCCAGCAAGAGCAAGGTTTTGCTGAACACATCTTCAGGCTCGGTCGGATGACCGATTTTCTCAAGGTATGCCGGGCTGCAGACCGGAAAAACCTCTTCAGCAAACAAGGTGGTGACGTGCATGTCGGCTGGTGGTGTGCGGCAATAGAAAAGCGCTATATCACAATCGAGCCGCCGTAAGTCCTGAATGTTATCAGATGCTAAAATCCGCAAATCTATGTCATCATGCGCATTCTGAAATTCAGCGACTTTAGGAAGCAGCCACAGTGCCGCCATCGCATTGGTTGTCGCCACCGTGATTTTATGGTCGCCCTGCCACTTCTTCACTTCGCCAGTGACTTGGGCAATATCCAGCAACGAATGGCTGATCGACTGATAATACTGAAGTCCTGTCGGTGTCAGGTAAATACTCCTGCTTGCGCGTGTAAACATCGCTGTGCCAAGGTATTCCTCCAGCTGGCGAATTTGTCGGCTAATTGCACCTTGAGTCACATTCAGTTCGTCAGCTGCCAGGGTAAAACTCAGGTGCCGGGCCGAAGCTTCAAAGGCAACTAAGCTGTTTAGTGGGGGAAGCGGTTTGATTCTCATTCTTTTTCCAGTCAGACTTGTTCTGAAATTCTTATAATGCTCACATAATTCATCCGTTAATATTTCAATATTAAGGATAGAACGACGTGAGGAACGCTTGTCTATTCTGGGCAAAAATCAGTAAACAACAATTAAAATAATCAAAGACAGAGACTTAAATCATAGATAATTAAATCCAGAATAAGAACACTCTGTCCATTTCACAATGGAAAGGAAAAGCAAGCTGTGCGGTACTGAATATCGTCATCCTCACTCTCAGATCACAATATCATTTCAAGGGACTGATTCAGCTGACGCCTGAGCGCCATCGCAAAAGCCTGCGGTTGTTCTTTATGGGCGTTGTGTCCGGCATCGGCGATACAGCTTGCCGGCACCCGGCTGTCATTCGCCATTCGTGAAAATTTGCTGTCGTGTCCGCCGTAAAAGTAATGCAGTGGCACGTGCTGCGACTTGAGCGCATCCGCCAGGTAAGCTTGCCGGGCCAATGACGTCGCGAGCAGCATGGCGGCAACACCGGCCCCGAGGTTATCACTGCGGCAATTAAACATACTTTGTTTTTGCACATGATTAAGCGAAGCAAAAACAGGTTGCTGATACCAGTCGGCCAACACCGTACCGACAGGCTCACGGCGGAACCGGCGGGCCCAGCGACAGTCCTGTCGCCACCGCACCATTTGTTCCTGTTTGGAAGTCAGACCAAAGTGACCGCCTTCCACCGCCAGCAGCCGGATATTCAGCGGTGCAAACAGGCCGTTGGCCACTCCGTGCATGGCGATACGGGCGCCCAGTGAGTAGCCCGCCAGCACCAGAGGACGGGCCGCCAGCTGATGCTGGATCAGAGTATCGCGAACCTGTCCCGCGGCCTCATCCAGAGAGTGACAGACAACAGCGCGGCTGCCGCCATGACCGGGCAAATCCAGCCCGATACAGGGATAGGCTTGCAGCCACTGAGCGCAGTCAAGCCAGTCTGCTCCGCTGCCCAGCAGGCCATGGAGAAACACCAGTACCGGACGATCCGGCTGATCGCTCCGGGTTAGAAACCGGCTACAGAGCATGCAAATCTCTGATGAACTGACTGAGCTGCTCGCAGGCTTCTCCCGGCGGCGTCTGAATCTCCACCAGTAGCGCGCCTGTCCCGGCAAGCAAATGCTCATTCACAACCGTTTGATAAGCAGACAGTGTCGCGGTTTTACAATACGCCAGCCCAAACTGACGGGCAGCATGTTCGAACTGATAGCCATGCGGCATCTGGTACAGATGCTGTTTACTGTCCGGCGGGACAGGCAGCAGATCAAAAATGGCACCGCCGTCGTTGTTCGTTACGACGATAACCACAGGTGTTTTGCTGTGAGTCAATAACGCCAGTGAATTCAGATCATGCAGCAGCGAAGTATCCCCCAGCAGCAAGATCAAAGGACTGCCGCTGGTACGCTGCACCCCTGCCGCAGCGGCAACCAGCCCGTCAATACCCGAAGCGCCCCGGTTAGTGTAAACAGTACGCCCGTTAACTACGGTAAACATGTCGACCAGCCGGGCAATCAGGCTGTTACCCAGAAAGAGGCTCGCCTGCTGGCCTCTGAGGCTCAGATCCATCGCCAGTGCCAGCTCCGACATTGCACCACAGGCCGCTAAATAGCTGCCGACTCTGGCATGAACCTGCAGCGCCGTCTGCCGCAGTGCCTGTCGCCACTGCGGATCATGTCCCTTGTGCTGCTGAAGCTGTTGTGACTGCTGATGCATCTGTCCGGGCAGCGGATCATCAGCGGCGGTATTTGCTAACGCTGCCAGGGCCATGTTTGCCCAGTCAGCAATACTCGCGACAAAATGGCGTTGCGGCAGGTGGTCCGGATTGTGGCGCGCCCTGTCGGCCGATACATACCAGTAATCGCCCTGCCTTTCACTGGCCTGCCGGGCAATCCACTGAGTCAGGCGCTTAGAAATCAGGCGCGAGCCAAACTGGAGGATCAGATTGCACTCATTCAGCGGCGCGGCCAGCTCGTCAACCTGCAGCCAGAGATCGTAATGCGCCCAGTCACTGCCGATCCCCGACTGCGGATCACACAGCAGCGGACATTCCAGCGCTGCCGCCAGTGCGGCCACCGCCTGCGCGTCTGAAACAGACATGCCACCGGCGATAATGACCGTCTTTTTGCTGCGCAGCGCCTGAATATCATCAGGCACAGTGACCCGTGCAGGCTGAACAGACACACAGGTATAAGGCTGTTCCGTGACTCGCCAGTGAGCGAGCAATCCTGTGTAATAGCACGATTCATCCGGCGGGTCAGGCGAATACAAAGGCTCCGGAAACGGGCAGTTTATGTGCACCGCGCCACCCTGCTGGTGCTGGCGAAACAACAGCTCATCTACCGATGTCAGCAGCCAGCTTAACGGGACAGACACAGAAGGGCTGGGCAAATCCAGGCTGGCGGTCACATGAGAAGAGAAGATTCCCGGCTGGCAGATCGCCTGATTGGCGCCGCAGCCGATCAATTCGGCAGGCCGGTCGGCGGTCAGCAGCACCAGCTTTTCACCGGTCAGCCCCGCTTCAACCACAGCCGGTAACAGATTGGCCACGGCGGTGCCGGAGGTTACGATAACCGCTACAGGCTGGTCGCTGGCTTTGGCCATACCGAGCGCAAGAAAGCCCAGGCCGCGCTCATCAAAATGGGTATGCAGATTCAGTACCGGATGCGCGGCGGCTTCCAGCGCCAGTGGTGTCGAGCGTGAACCGGGGGCGAGACAGATCTCAGTCACCCCCAGGCGGGACAATTCTTCGAGCAGGGTTCGTGCCCAGATCCGGTTCAGGTGAGCCTGTTCTCCAATCATCAGGCCACCTCAGACACTTGCGTGACGGCGGAGAAATCTTCGATTAATGCCAGCAAGCCCGACACGTCAGACAGAGCCGCCAGCGGCTGTCTCAGCCGGGCAATACCTTCCGGTGCCGTGTGAACACGTTCAATAAGCACACTGGCCGTCTGACAAAAATGCAACACCTTGACCTCGCAGAGCAAAATAGGACATCAGCCGAACTCAGCCCGCATTCTACTGCTCAGTCAGCTACCCTGAGATGCACCAGATCAATATTGTTCTCATTTTTTATCGTGAACCATAAAGAACCTGAGTACAGAGACTTGAAGTTCGCTTTTTCGCCCTTATATCAATAGCTAGAGAGCCATTAGCCTTACTTTCAGTGCGTTTATTTTTTTGAGGGATGACAGGAAAACTCCTGCCTGTAAATTGAGGTGAGCATGCTGACGCAACTACCCAGACTGCATCTGGAATTAACAGAGTGCAGCCCAAGATCCAATAATACCAACCATCAGACATTGGCGCCGCCACACTGGCCGATGAGTCAGGCCTTTCCGGCAATGCCGGTGACAGACAGCACGTTTCGGTTACCCACAGTGAAGTTTGTGATCCTGGTATCTGCTGAGTATGTACTTGAACAATTGAGAAAAGCCATTTCCCAGCCCGTTCTTCACTGATGCGCAGCCTTGTCTTGTGTGATCATACGATTAAGAACAGACAAAAAAACCGGCGCTCAATACGCCGGTTTCTGTTACAGATGGGCAATTCCACATTGTGATCAGTTAATGGCAAACATCGCCATAAACTCATTCACCGGGGTGGCTTCCAGCTTGGCCTGATCACTACAGAGCTCAACAATCTTATCGCTCATGCCCTGCGGGAAGCGGGTCAGCAGGTTGCGTCTGAACTTACGCTCCAGCACAGGAATGCCTTCTTCACGGCGACGACGGTGACCAATCGGGTACTCGACCGAGACCTTCTCGGTGCTGGTGCCATCGTTGAAGAAAATCTGAATAGCATTGGCAATCGAGCGTTTGTCTGATTCCAGATATTCGGCGCTGTAACGCTTATCTTCAATGATTTCCATTTTGCTGCGCAGCACATCAATGCGGCTGTCGCCACGGTGGAAGTCATCTTCATAGTGCTCTGCAATCAGATCGCCGTGAATCAGAGGCACAGCAATCATGTACTGCAGGCAGTGATCGCGGTCGGCAGGGTTGGCCAGATCGCCGGATTTGGAAATAATGCGAATGGCAGATTCGTGCGTGGTCACTTCGATACGTTCGATGTCATCCAGACGGTTCTTTACCTGATCATGCAGTGTCACCGCACATTCTACCGCTGTCTGGGCGTGGAACTCTGCCGGGAAAGAGATCTTAAACAGCACATTTTCCATCACATAGCTGCCAAAATCCTGATTCAGCCTGAACGGCTGGCCGTTGAACAGCACATCGTAATAACCCCATTTAGGTGCAGTCAGCACAGACGGCAGACCCATTTCGCCTTTCATGGTGATCATCGCCAGACGAACGGCACGGGAGGTGGCATCACCCGCGGCCCAGGATTTACGGGAGCCGGCATTCGGCGCATGACGATAGGTGCGCAGCGCACAGCCATCGACCCAGGCCTGAGACACGGCATCTATAATCTGATCGCGGTTTCCGCCCAGCATCTTAGTCACCACAGCCGTTGATGCCACACGCACCAGCAACACATGATCCAGACCTACGCGGTTATAGCTGTTTTCCAGCGCCAGTACGCCCTGAATTTCATGGGCTTTGATCATGGCGGTCAGCACGTCGCGCATGGTCAGCGGCGCTTTGCCTTCCGAAACAGCAACACGGCTCAGGTAGTCAGCCGTGGCCAGAATACCGCCCAGGTTGTCGGACGGATGGCCCCATTCTGCGGCCAGCCAGGTGTCATTGAAATCCAGCCAGCGAATGATGCAGCCGATGTTAAACGCAGCGGTGATCGGGTCCAGCTCATGGGAGGTTCCCGGTACACGCGCGCCGTTCAGTACCGTCGTACCCGGCACTGTCGGGCCCAGGTGCTTGGTGCATTCAGGGAAGCGCAGTGCCAGCAGGCCACAGCCCAGAGTATCCATCAGGCAGTTACGGGCGGTGTTATAGGCCTCGGCTGAGGTAACTTCGCTATTGGCCACATAATCGGCAATTTTTACCAGCAGTTCATCCGGCTGCGGGCGTTCATTCAGTTCAACGTTGAGGCTCATTCATCTTTCCTTTTACTTCTGAGTCGTTATTAGTCTGTGTGGTTAGTCCTCCCCGGTTGGCGGGGAGGTAAATAAGTTAACGGCTAGACGCGTTGGTCTATCGGCAGCCAGTCCTGATGATCCGGGCCGATATAATCTGCACTCGGCCGGATGATGCGGTTATTCTCACGCTGCTCATATACATGCGCGGCCCAGCCGGTGACGCGGCTCATGACAAAGATCGGCGTAAACAACTTGGTGGGAATGCCCATAAAATGGTACGCCGAGGCATGGAAAAAGTCCGCGTTTGCAAACAGGCCTTTTTCGCGTTTCATCACCGCTTCCACCCGCTCAGACACCGCGTATAAATGGGCGTCACCGGCATCGGCCGACAACTTACGTGCCCACTCTTTGATGAGCGCGTTACGTGGATCTGAGTCGCGATAAATTGCATGACCAAAGCCCATGATTTTGTCTTTGTTCGCCAGCATAGTGAGGATATTGCTTTCCGCTTCGTCCGGGGTTTTCCAGTGTTCGATCATCGCCATCGCCGCTTCATTCGCTCCGCCGTGCAGCGGGCCGCGCAGGCTGCCGATCGCCGCCGTAATGCATGAATGCAGATCAGAGAGCGTGGAAGCGCAGACACGAGCGGTGAAGGTCGAGGCATTGAACTCATGCTCGGCATAAAGGATCAGCGAGCAATGCATAACCTGCTTATGCAGTTCCGACGGCGTCTTACCGGTCAGCATTTCCAGAAAATATCCGCCGGTACAATCCTGCTCAGAACTGGCGGTATCGATGCGCACCCCGTCGTGGCTGTAGCGGTACCAGTAGCAAATGATGGCAGGCAGCATAGCCAGTAAAGTGTCGGTTTTGTCTGCCTGCTGGCTGAAATCCGTTTCCTGATCCAAGTTACCCAGCATGGAGCAGCCGGTACGCATAACGTCCATCGGGTGCGCCTGTGCCGGAATCGCTTCCAGTACGGTTTTCAATGCATCGGGCAAGCCGCGTTTAGCTTTCAGTGTCGCTTTGTACTGATCCAGCTCAGCCTGGGTCGGCAGTTTGCCTTTCAGCAGCAGATAAGCCACTTCTTCGAACTGGGCATTGTGCGCCAGATCCGTGATGTCATAGCCACGGTATGTCAGGCCGGTACCGGTTTTACCCACGGTACACAGTGCGGTGCTGCCGGCACTCTGACCGCGCAGACCTGCCCCGCCCAGTGGCTTGTTGAGTGAACTGTCCTTGTTTGCCGTGTTTTCTTTGTCCGCTGTCACTGATTGTGTCGCAGTCATTACAGGCTCCTTTTGTTACTGGTCGTCACGTTATTGGATTGAGACGCTGACTTCGTACGCCTTCTCTTCTTCTGTTGCATGAATTCTTTCTGTCCCTCCCCCTTTTCAAGGGGAGGCTATGAGGGGGTTACCGGACACAATTTCTGAATCTGCGCACACCATACGAACCCCACCCTAACCCTCTCCTTGCCAAGGGGAGGGAATATCCGCGCATGTTGTCACTGTCCGCTGAACAGTTTGTCCAGCTTTTGCTCATATTCATGGTAGCCAAGATAATCATAAAGCTCTTCACGGGTTTGCATCTGCTCAACCACGTTGCGCTGGTGGCCGTCTGTCATCAGATGCTGATAGACATTCAGTGCCGCTTTGTTCATGGCACGAAATGCTGACAATGGATAAAGCACCATGTCGACACCCTGCGCGGCCAGCTCTTCGCAGGAAAACAACGGCGTTGCACCAAACTCTGTGATGTTTGCCAGCACGGGCACTTTTACCGCATCAACAAACTGGCGATACTGCTCGAGAGAAATCATGGCTTCCGGGAAAATCATGTCGGCACCGGCTTCAACACAGGCAATGGCCCGCTCGATCGCAGCATCCATCCCTTCAACGGCCAGCGCATCGGTACGGGCCATGATGACAAAGCTGTCATCCTGACGGGCATCAACTGCCGCTTTAATGCGATCCACCATTTCAGCCTGACTGACAATGGCTTTATTCGGACGGTGTCCGCAGCGTTTCTGCGCCACCTGATCTTCCATATGTACCGCGGCGGCACCGGCCCGCTCCATTTCGCGAATGGTGCGGGCAATATTGAATGCACCGCCAAAACCGGTATCAATATCCACCAGCATCGGCAGGTCACAGGCGGCGGTGATCCGGCGCACGTCTTCCGTCACATCATTCAGAGTAGTGATCCCCAGATCCGGCAGGCCATAAGAGGCGTTGGCGATCCCGCCACCAGACAGGTAAATAGCCTGGTGACCCACCTGCTTTGCCATCATGGCGCAGTATGGATTGATCGTACCCACCACCTGCAGCGGGTGGTTATCTGCAACAGCCTGACGGAAACGCTGTCCTGGCTTCATAACTTGCTCCTTGTTGTTGTAAGAATTATCCGGCAGAACGCATTCTGCTGAGTATCAGTCCTTTTTTAACTGACTTTCGATCAGTGTTCTGCTGCGCATTATGTGGCGACGCATCAGCATTTCAGCCAGTTCGCCGTCGCGCTCCTTTATCGCTGCCAGAATCTGTGTGTGCTCGTTCAGTGCCCGCTCCGGACGTGAATGCGAACGCGGTGATTGATAGCGGTACATACGCAGCAAGTGATAAAGCTCATCGCACAACAAGCTGATTAACTTGCTGTTTCGACTGGCTTTGATGATCCGGTAGTGGAAATCGAAATCACCGTGCTGATGAAAATAGGAGGCACCCTCGACCTGCTCAATATGGGTCTGATGGGTTTGCAATAAGACTTCCAGCCCGGCAATTTCTTCATCAGTGATTTTTTCACAGGCCTGACGCGCCGCCATACCTTCCAACGCTTCCCGCACCGCATAGATTTCAGCCAGTTTCTGCGGGCTGAGTGCAACGACCCGGGCGCCGACATGGGGAATGCGCTCGACCAAACCCAAGGCTTCAACCCGCATCATGGCTTCACGCAGCGGGCCGCGGCTAACGGCAAACTGGCGGGCCAGTTCAGGTTCAGATATCTTGCTGCCGGCAGGAAAAACCCCGGTGACGATGCGCTCTACCAGCACTTCCAGCAAACTGTTGGATTTGGTCGGCTCTTTTACAGCGTCAGCTTTACCGCTCACAGTCAGCGTGGGATCTTGCACATTGTCTACAATATCAATACTCACAGTTCTCTCCAACCTCCCAATCAACCAACATTGTCAACAATACTTAATCAACAAGGAAAAAATAGACCTATAAAAGATAAAAAACAAGCCAATTGTTAACACAAAGTAAATCTGGATGAATAGAATTGTCGACAATGTGAGGGAGATCGACGAGAGAAAATAGAGAAAGGAAAAATGGGCATGGTAAACCCTGAACGGCTAACCCAGCTGTGTTAACAATAGTGCATTTTCGCAAACAGACCGCAAAATAACCGGGAAAAGCGCGACCGATAAAAAATCATCTCCAATCCGGGCAGTTAAACAGACGGAGCACCTCCGCTCTTAATCACATTCTAAGGCTTGAAAAGTCAGAGGTTGATAGGTCTGGCACGCTGTTCAATATGCTTTTCCAGCGATAAAAACCACTCCGGCAGAAAAAGCACCTCGGCCAGGACGAACAAGGAAATACTAACAAAGCGCGTGTGTACACTGCGCTTTGAGGCAACAAAAAACAGCCAGTCTGAGGCTGGCTGTTTGATCTGTAGTGTATGCAGATAAGAAGAGGAAAGTTTACCGGGTCGAGTCCGTCGCCACTTTTCGCTTACTCAGTGATTTCAAGGTGGACAGCTTCACTTCATGGATCAGAATCGCACCCAAAATGCAGCCTCCGCCCAGCATCTGCATCGGCGAGACTAACTGACCTAAGAAAATAAAACCCAGCATCAAAGCAAAAATAGGCTCCGAAAGCTCAACCAGCTGAACCGTCTGGCTTTTTAATATCGTCAGGGACTTAGTCGTGCACCAGAAGCCGCCTATGGTGGGCAGCAGCGCCAGCAATAAGAGGGTTAACCAGACATCGCTTTCAACACCAACAAAGCCCGACATGGAAAAGGGAACAAACAGATACACCACACCAAACAGCAGCAGGCCGCCAACCGGAACTAACCCGCCGCCAATGTTCAGTTTCTTATTCAGCACCAAAAACAGCCCGTAACCCACACCCGCCAGTACCGCAAACACAAAACCGGTATTATCCGAACTGGCGATGTTCTCATTTTCCATGAAGATCAGGTACAAACCCAGTACCGCGAACAGTACCGACATCCATTCCTGCGCCACCAGGTTTCGCCTTTCAAACAGCGCATTGGCAAAAAATGTTACCAGCGTAGAGACACCAAACAGCAGGAAGACCACCACAGCAACGTTCAGTGTTTCGTAGGACGCCGTTTCAAAAAAATACAGCATGAAAAAGCCAAAGAAACTGCACACAGACAAGGCTTTCCATTTGGTTTTTACATAAGTAAGCAAGGTAGCGATTTGTCCGGTGGCAGCCAGTAACACCACAATGATCAACAAAGCAACGACGCATTTATAAAATGCCACGGCTTCCGGCGAGAGGCCCGACTGAAACAGGTTAACACTCAGTATGCCAACCATGCCGTTAAAAAAAGCGGCAAGCAGTGCCAGAATGACACCAAAGGTATGTTTTCTATCCATGAAGTTTCTCTGTGTGTAGGGAAGAGAGAATGCCAATTCGCCATTGAGCCAACTGACGTCAATGTTGCATGCTGGTATCAGGCTACTATCAATGATGTTACGCATCAATATGAATATTAAACAAAAACGCCATCAGCTGGCTGCCAGCTTTATTGCGTTGATTATTTTTGCATTTACAGTTTGAACAATATGCAATAGTGTTAAATCCAACGTTTAGCAGGTTACGAATAACAAGGAATGTTTAATGCGTAAATTACATGGCGGTTGTCTGTGCGGAACAGTCACCTTTTCACTGGATGACGATTTTTCTCATTTTTATTTGTGCCACTGCGATCAGTGCAAAAAACTGACGGGTTCAGCCCATGCTTCCAACCTTTTTACCCAGCCGAACAATATCCGGTGGGAGCAGGGTGAACAAGCCATAGTGAGGTACAACCACCCGACACGCACCTTCTCCAATGCCTTTTGCGGCCAATGCGGCGCGAACCTGCCCTATTTGTCACAGAGCGGGAAAGCCCTGATTGTGCCGGCAGGTTCACTGAACGAGCAGTCTTCTAAATCACCTGACTGCCAGATTTTCTGCGATGAGCAGGCATCCTGGCACAAAGCCGGTATGCTAACTCAACACCTGCCGGGGTTTCCGGAGTAACTCTTGCTGCGCACTATTAAACGTAAGAAAAAAATGGATCTCATCTTTCTCAACGGACCCAGCAGTGCAGGTAAAAGCTCAATTGCCCGCGAGCTGCAACACTGTCTGAACGATTACTATCTGCACCTTGGTATCGACACCTTCATCGCGATGATGCCTGAAAAATCAAACCGCCTGAAAGTGATTGTCGACGATGCCATCAATGGCGCAGAAGAAATGGCTGTCTGGCAATCCGTCCTTGCCGGTAAACAATGCCTGTTCGTGGGGATATTCTGTGCCGATGAGCTTCTGATCCAACGGGAAAAACAACGGGGTGATCGTCTGGAAGGCTCTGCCATCGAGCAGGCAAGCCGGGTCCATGAGGGGATCCGGTACGATATTGAGATCAACACAGACACGCATTCCCCTCTGGCCTGCGCACAGCAGATTCTGCGTGCCATGAACCGCGGTGCCAAGACCCGAAATGACATTTCCTGATCATTGTCTGATTATTTTTGCATTCAGCGCTTGATCTGAATTGCACTCATCTTCATATCAGAAGGGTGCTCATTTTCTGAGCATCACCCGAAACCACAAATATCCGATTCAGCCCAACAGGAGCGCATCAATTATGGATTATCTGTACGCTATGGTTCTTTTTGCCGTGTCATCTTCCGTCACACCGGGGCCGAACAATATTATGGTGATGACTTCAGGGCTGAATTTCGGGGTGAAAAAAAGCCTGCCGCTGCTGAGTGGGATCTGTATGGGTTTTGCGATCATGCTGCTTTTGGTGGGCATTGGATTTGGTCAATTATTTGAGCTGTTTCCCAGCCTGCATTTCATCATTAAATGCCTGGGCGTTCTTTACTTATTGTACCTGTCCTGGTTGATTGCCCGCTCCGGCAATGTCGGATCGTCCGGCTCACAGGTACAACCCTTCAGTTTCATGAAAGGAGCTCTGTTTCAGTGGATTAACGCCAAAGCCTGGGTTGTCGCGACAGGTGCCATCGCTGCTTTCACCACAGTGGGAGCGGATTTTTATGGCCAGAATATGATGCTGGCGCTCATCTTTTTGCTGGTTTCCTTTCCGTGCGTTGGAGTCTGGCTGATGTTTGGATCCCTGCTGAAAAAAACACTGACTCAGGACAAGTATCGCCGTCTGTTTAACTACACCATGTCCGCATTGCTGGTTGTCTCTGTGCTGCCTGTCGTGAGAGAAATTTGGAATCACTGGGCGTAATCACATGACAGATCAGGAATTAACACAAATGGGCCGTGCTCAGGTTATTCTGAGAACGCGCAACGGCAGCCCGTGTATTGAAAAACACAATGTCAGCCATGTCGAGATGTGCTTTTATCAGGACATTGCCCCGCAAATGCAGCTTTTGGGGATTCAGACCCCCAAGGTGTACCACTGTGATGCACACACTCGCCAGTTACACCTTGAATATATTCCCCATTCAATGTCTTTGGAGGCCTTAAATGCCGACAAGGAAACGTTTCGCCAGCTGGCGGCCATTCATCATTACTCCATCCCCGCACAACAGCCGGTTCGCCTCCACCAATGGACAATCCAGCAGACAGAACACGCTTTGAAGCACCTGCAATTACCCTCCGCTGCCGGACAGCAGTTGTGTCAGCTTCAATCAAAATCTTCCGATCTTTTTCTACCGATCGCCTGTTTATCCGGCGACAGTAATACAGGAAACTGGGGACGGCGCGATCAGGGAGAGCTGGTTTTGTTTGACTGGGAACGATTTGGCCGGGGCAGCCCGGCCATCGATTTAGCCCCCTTGGTGAAGGGCATGGGGACTGTGGAAGACTATCAAGCCATTGCCCGTCGGTATCTGGCGTATTCGACGTTAATGCCGGAAGACCAACTTGTCCGACAGATTATCCTCGCCAAAGCCTGGATTGTGGTGGAGGTGGTAAATCTGCTGAAAGACCGAAAAAAAGCGTCTGCGGAACAATATCTGAGCTGGTTTCGGCAGGTTATCCCCGACTGGCTCAATTTAGCTGCATGATCCGAAAATCATGCCTGTTATGGACTACACTACTCGGACAGTTACTCCCTCTTTTCAAGGGGGAGGTTAGGAGGGGGTTACAGAGCACAAATGCCAAATCCGTGCGCGCTGTTCAAACCCCACCCTCCCCTTGCCAAGGGGAGGGAAATGAAAATTACCCAAAGAATCGCGCGAGTGTCGGGACCCGGCTGAAGATCAGACGGTCGGCCAGCAGCACAATTAAAATCGTGATCCCGGCCAGCGGGAAGCAGACGCCTAACACTGCAATCACAACCGTTGCTCCTTTCCACAGCGTCATGTTCTTCGGTGCTGGCGGGGCAGAAAGCATACGCTTGCCTTTCGGTCGGCGCAGCCACCACATCGCGATACCGCTCAGGCTGATCACAATGAATGCCAGGCAGAGCACAGTGTTTGCTGCTTTGTTCCACCAGCCAAAGTCGCCCTCGTGCAGCGCAATGCCCCACGCCATCACTTTCGCCATCGGGGAATATTGTTCGTACCTGATATCTGCCAGTACCTTGCCTGTGTACTGGTCGATGTGCAGGGTGCGATCCTGCGTCGCATCGTTAATATCGTTACTCATGGTACTTTGCAGCACGCTGTATGCGCCCTGCTCACCTTTAGGCAGATTGACACGAAACGACGTAAAACCCAGCTGTTTGACAAACAAAACAACCGACTCCAGATCCACCTTGCCCACCATACCCTGATGACCGGCATGTGAGCCGGACACAGGCATGGGCGTTTGCTCCAGGTTCCACGGCACTTCTTCCAGTTCGCCGTGGTTCATGTCGGCATGCTTAGCATCCGAGAGCGGCACATCACCAAATACCCCCGCGGGAAAACTGTTCCATGCCTGCACCATCTTGCTGCCCCAAACCCCCGACCAGGACAGTCCTGACAGCAGAAAAAGCAGTAAAAACACAGACGTTAATACCCCAATATTCGCGTGAAGATCGCGCCAGAACGTACGCTTGCCGCTGGTCAAACGCACGCGCAGCGCACCTGCTCTGCTGGCGTTGTCACACGGCCACCACATGTAAGCGCCGCTCACAATCAGGATCACAGCAAAACTCGCCGCCAGCTCAATCAGGCGATCGCCAATATCGCCGATAAGCAGCGTGCCGTGTATTTCATTCGCCAGCGTGTACAGGTTGTTATCGCGATCAAGCGAGCCCAGCACTTCAGCTGTGTAAGGGTTCACTGTCACGAACAAGCCGTGTCCATCTGCTGTCACTACCGCAAAACGCGCCGCATCTTCAGGTTGCTTAGGGGTTAAATATTGATTAATTGTGGCTTGGGGATAGGCTTGCTGAACAGCACTGATCTGCTGACTGACAGGCAGACTTTGAGCGGCCGGCTCGACAAAAAGGAGGTCTTTAAAACGGATACTATCAATCGTCCCCGCGTAGAGCATCATCAGGCCAGTCACCGCCAGCATCAGCAAAAAAGGCACCACATACAAACCGGCATAAAAATGCCAGCGCCAGGCCGTCAGGTAGCCGTTACGTTGTGGTGATGGCAGCTTTTCCTGCTGCGCCAGAGTCTCGTTATTATTTGTCATTGAGTTACCTTCCAGTGCGAAAAATACGCACAGTTACACTGTTTCTGTCTGTCAGGCAGAAACAACCAGCATAGAGAAATGTTTGGGAAATATGTAAGCCGGGGAGAAGACGGATCTATCCCGGTTAAACCGCTGGCGGTGCTCTGGAAGGCGAAAGAAAATAGTGCCACTGGCGAGGCGTGAACTGATAGGTGTTAGCTGGTTGTGCGAGGCCTGGCTCACCCAGCCCCAGCCATCTTTCATCAATATGAGCCAGGCTGAAAACACCGATGGGACAGTGCCCCTGAGTATCATGCTTGAGCTGATCTTTACCATCAGCCAGTTTAACGAGTTTAAAACCGCCCAGTGTGCACAAGCTGGCCCAGGTTCCCGCAGGCTGGTGATGGGCATTGACCACAGGCATAGCAATGAGCAATAGCCAGCTCAAAAAGCTGGCAACAATCATCATTCTGTGTAGTGGTTTTCCTTGCCGCATTGATACTCTCGTCCTGATAGCGATTGAATACTAGTGGCTGATAGTTCACTTAACAAGAAGAAGTGGGGAATTATTGATTCATCTGGCAAAATTCGGGCTGAAATGGTCCGATATTCATGCATAATATTCGGTGTTTGGTCTTTGCCAAACACCGAGATAATTTATTCATGCATCCTTTTCCAATCAGGGGTCAGCTCGAAACCATCAAGGTTCAAACTTTAGCTGTATCATTCGCTTGTCTTCCTAGTGTTCACTTTCTTCATTTTTTGATTAATATCCAACAAGATTTTCTCAGTTTCTTGCCAACTAATGCAGCCATCCGTAATAGAAACGCCATATTTCATCAGTTCACGTTGTACAAGAATAGGTTGATTCCCTTCGTGAAGGTGACTCTCAAGCATTAATCCAACAATATGGCGATTTCCCTGTGTAATTTGAGTGATCACTGAATCGGCGACAATAGATTGACGACGAAAGTCTTTCTCTGAATTCCCATGGCTACAATCGACCACAACGTTCGGTCTAACACCCATTTTCTTCATTTCCGACACGTGGTCTATCACATGCTCATGGCTATAATTGGGCGACTTCCCTCCCCGGAGAATAATATGTCCATGAGAATTTCCTGGCGTTCTAATCAAGCAAACTTTTCCGTCCTCATTCACTCCAATATAGCTATGCGATAACGAAGATGACTGTATCGCATGAATTGCAGGTAAAACACTGCCACTGGTTGTATTTTTATATCCAACTGGCATCGAAAGACCTGATGCAAGCTCACGATGTATTTGAGACTCGGCAGTTCTGGCCCCAACAGCTGCCCAGCTAAAAATATCATTGAAATAGTGTGAAATGTTTGGGTCAAGCACTTCCGTTGCTAATGGTATACCAAGTTGAACAAGATGAGTTAAAAAGTCTCTCGATACTTTTAACCCTTGCTCAATATTGCAACTTCCATCCATATTAGGATCGTTGATCAATCCCTTCCATCCGGAGACAGTGCGCGGTTTTTCAAGATAAGCCCGCATTACAATAAAAATTTGACCTTCAACTTTTTCAGAAATCCGCTTCAATCGCTGTGCATACTCAATAGCAGCATAAGGATCATGAATAGAACATGGCCCACAAATCACGAGTAATCTGGGATCATTGCCATCAATGATGTCACAAATAGTTTTTCTGAACTTATTAATTTCGAACTTTTCATTTGCTGATATGGGATATTGAGATTTCAACAAAGAAGGAGATATAAAATCTAATTCGCTGTATTCAATATCATTTACTTCAAGAGTACTTTCCATAATAAACCGATTCAATTCACTCTTTAAAAAATGACGTTTCAAGGCCAATACAAAACATCATCTCATCCCTAGACACAAACACTTTCAGCATAAACTTATCGAAAGTGGGTTTGAATTTGATCATAAAAGTAATAGATAGAATAGAATTATTCATATCATTTTTGATAATGAAAAATAGCAGCCCCCCACTTTAAACCTGTTGAAATAGTACTCATGATAATATCATCACCTGGCTTTATAATCTCTCTATCTACCAAAACATCCAACGATATTAGTAAATCAGCACAACCGGCATGTCCCACTTCAGATAATAATTCCAAATTACTTCTATCCGTTGGTATATCCAACTTAGCACATAGGCTTTCAATGCTTTGCTGACCTTCCAATGTTTGAATAAGAAACGGATTTTCTATTTTCCTTTTACTTTTAGAGATAACCTTCTGAATAATCTTAATATTATTCTCGGTACGCAGGGTCAAAAAATCATTTAAAGCATCTGCGTCAAAATTATAAATATCTGCGATACGTTCACGCCCCAATTTGTCATGACGAGCATCAAATACCTCCGTGACATACGGTTGCAGGGCACCACCATGCTCAACACGCATCATGTCCACAAAACGGCAATCTGATATATCTTCAGCACCGAGATAATGTAAAGCAGCCCCATCCGTCGCCCAATGCTCAGGCGCAACCACTGCGACAGCCGCACCATCACTCAAGATCGCATTCATTAAACCAAATCGGTCTTGATGTGCCTCGCTAATACGTTGAGCAACCACCACAAGGCCAACTTTACCCACAGGGAGTTGTTTCATGAGAGACGCAGCATGTTCCCAGACACTAATGCCGCTATTACATCCCTCAACAATATTAATTGTTCGAATATCTTTACAAGATAATTCTGCTCCGACCTGGCACGCAAAATCAATTCCAATATAGTCAGGAACACCCGATTGACCAGCAACGATAAAACCAATATCTTCAGGACGAATCCGTGCTTTCGATAGAGCTTTTTTGGCGGCAATACCGGCCATTTCTCTGACACTTCCCGGTTCTCTCCAAAATTGAGCGTACCCGGAAAATTTCAGTGTATTTAATTGCATCTGATTTGGGTGATCGACACTTTCCAGGTGTTCAGACACTGATAGCTGGTTGTCCATACTGATTATTTTCATGAAATCAATCTACCCTTGTAATTGTGATAATTCGACATCTGATATTCTAGCTCCAAGTAATTGTGTTACATTCACTAAAATTTTGTCTCTTTTTTTTAACGTCTCAGATATTTTCATGGCAATGATGGAGTTACCACCCATCTCAACCAGATTGTCACTGCCTCTAATATCATTCTCTCCGAGGACGACCTTGATTTCACATAGTAATGTTTCTAGCATCTCATGATTACTTTTCATATAGTCTCCTCTCTAACTCTGACTTATTTGTTTTTCCTCGAATATTCATTGGCCAATCATTTTGTGGAATCATCAAATAACGCGCAGGCCGCAACCAAGGAGATAGCTTCGCACAGAATTTCCTTAAGTCTCTGGTCGTCAACAAACTGTCAGACATCACATTAATGCAAGCACATAAAACGGATAAATCCTCTAATTTATTTTCAACAAGAACAACGGCTTCGCCAACACCAGGAATTGACTGTAAATACTCTTCAATCTCTAATAAATCGATCCGAAAACCATTCACTTTCACAAATCCGCCTATCCGCTTGATATAATGAAAGACATCATCATAATCAACTGAGCAAATATCACCCGTCTTATATGTATTATCCTCTAAAGGTCGCCCTTCATAACCTTCAAAAACTTGACCGCCTTGTAATAAAAGCTCTCCGACGTGTTCGTTATCCTTACCTCCAAGAGAAAAAATCATGTCATGAAATGCTTTTCCAATCGGTATTGAACCGTTCATAATATCTTGCTCAGTCACAGTATGTGCAGAGCAAAATATTGTTGCTTCCGAGGGACCGTATGTATTCACTAACCTAACTTCTTGACCATGAAATTCAGAAAAAAATGGCCTAACTGTTTCCACAGAAAGCTTTTCACCACAAAAGAGTATTTCTTCAAGTGACAGCTTTGTCACATCCTGTGGTTTAACCTCACTAAAAATAAAACGGAATTCAGAAGGTGTTACCATGATTTGGTTGACATAGTTCTCTTCGAGAACACGCCATATGCTACTTGGATCTCTTTTCTCTTCCTCACTGAGAATCACCAGTCCGCCACCATAAAATAGACACCCTATAATTTCCCATATCGATAAATCAAATGACAAATCATGTAACCATAGCCATCTTCTCTTCGCTGGTATGTCGAATTCTATGTCGACATTCTTGAGAAAGGATGTAAGCTGCCGGTCATAGATTGGGACAATTTTGGGTTCACCGGTTGTACCTGAAGTTCTGACACAATAAATCTCTGTACCAGAACGAGGATGAGGATTTCTTGGGATAGGACGATCAGAAAATATCGATAAAGATCCCGTCCCGATCAAGTTTTGATCTAACAAATCAAAATAAGAAGTGAAAGAAAATATCGCTGCACAAGATGTATCTTTTGCAAATTTAATTTTACTTTCAGGTTCTAAATTTCTTGGTACATAAATAAATGAAACACCAGATAACAGACACGCAATAATAATAGAGTAAAGCTCACTTGATCTTGGTGCATCCAGTGCTAATCGATGACCTTTAGCAAGACCAGCTTCTACGAATTGCTCTGAAATATCTAGTGCTGTTTGGATGACCTGCTGATAACTGAAAGTTACCTGACCACAGATCAGCGCTTCTTTATCCGGTTGTGTTGAAAGTAACCATTCTAATTTTTCATTCAAACATGTAAGGCTTGTATTTACATGGCATAGCTCTGAGGTGATGTTCATATCATTTCCATATTAATACCTCTCATACAGACATTACTAATTTGACACGATGCTGTATGAGAGATGAACGATTAAAACATTCTTGACAGTGAAACCGGATCAGCATTGAGCAACGTCAGTCCAATCATTTCCTCTGGAATTAACTTTGAAAAGCCGCCATGCCGAGCCCCGACATTCACATCACGCCAGATTTTCTCAAGCGGGCAACTAGTATCCAAGCCGGACGAACCATAAATCCACAACAAAGATTGAACGATCTCAGTACAGCCTTTCATAACCTGAGTCGCTCTGGCTCGAATCTCAACCCGGTCCTTATTCGATAAAGGAGTCGCCGCATTGTCAACGGCATAATCAACGATGCTGGCGTTATACTCTGCCGCACGTATCAGTAGATCTAAATTGCTTTTCAAACGGCCTAATTCGTACCTGACAGGACCCGAGTCTCGCATCGAGGCATAAGTACTGCCACCGATTGGCCGCTGCAAACTGGCCACCACATAATCAAGTGCAGATTCGGTTGCACCTAAAATTGTGCCAACAAGGCAGTTCATCAACACGCCGGTGAAATACCCAGCGTACGAGCGCCCTTCAAATCGGCCATTCAAACTGCCATGCAATATTGGCTGATAATTCACAGAGAATGATTCAGGGATCATGGCATCACACGCTTGAATCGTGACACTTTGTGTGCCATGTAATCCGGTTGAATGCCAGGGTGAAGTGATCTTGAGTGCCTGAGACGGCATAACAACAACTTTCACAATCCCCTCTTTTGTTGCAGCCAAACCGAAAAAGTAGGATGACAATGGATAACCGGATGCATACTTCCACTCCCCATTTAAGCGCCATCCTGCGCCATTTTTGTCAGGAACTAGAGTACCGGGGCGCCCCAGAACCATTGACAGCATCGAATTCTCATTCATGTTCGCTAGAACAGTCTCAGGAAGATCAAAATTTGCTTTCATTGACCATGAAGAATTCGAAACACCAACGAGCCAGCCAAGTGAAGCATCTATCTTGCCAAGAGACCGACAAACAGAAACCACATCACCCAACAGGCCTGGGCCATTCAATGGGCTCTCGTCAAGAATTCTCAGTAACGGGCTATTCTGGAGAGCTTGAATCGTCTGCCTTGACAATAATTCAGAACCATCTTCGAGCGCATAGGATGCAATCAAAGCATTAATATTGTCGCTCAAGTTTGTGTGTAGCACATCGTTATAATTGCTCAAAGGAACCTCTCAGTAACTGCATGTTTTCCATTGATTTTTCACATACCATGTCAACAAATGGTTTTGAAGTTGCAATTCTCAGCGGCATTTGGGTTTGATCAAACATATGCCAGAAAAAAGGTAAACTTGCTGTCGGGTCTTCCACTTGAAAGCCACAGCTCACGCGACTTTTCAGGGCTTCTTCGTCATAGTAATCACTCACCTTCTGCCTTTTTGCGGAAACAGTTGCCCAGCCGGTTTTATGCGGACCCGGCTCGATAATGCCAATCTGAATAGGTGTATCTTCAAGTTCGAGTCTCATGGTTTCACCTAATGCTTCAATGGCATACTTACTCATCTGATAAGCACCCAACAGTGGCCAGCAAGCAACACCACTCATACTGGAAACCAACAAAATTCTTGCTTCTTCCAAAGTCCGCATCAATGGCAGTAACGGCCTGATGACGTTCAGCGTTCCTTCAATGTTCGTTTCGAACTGCTCTCTCAGTTGCTGATTAGATAAGTCTTCCAGTGTCCCAAATTGTGCATAGCCAGCACACGTTACCACGCGATTTGGCGTACCAATTTGATGGGCTAATGCCGTCAGCTGTTCTTTCAGACTTTTTTCATCACGAACATCAGCAATACAAGGAATAAATCGTTCCGAATAAAGTGAGACCATCTCTTCTGCTGATGCTTCAGAGCGAGTAATTCCGATCACGATTTCCTTTCGTTCATTGATAATAGATTCAGTCCATGTACGACCAAGTCCGCTGGAGCAACCACTCACAACCCAGATATTCATAGTATTTGTCCCTTAATGGTTCTTAACTTTGCACCGTTTCATTTTCCGTTTCTGTATGCTCACGAGATAACCAAGCGCCCAGGCCGACACAGCCAGCGATGACCAGTAAACAAGCGAAAGCTGCATAAGCGACGACTGGAGAATAGGGCTGTAAAGCATTTCCTTCGGTAAGACCAAATAGCTGATTATTTCGAACCATATAATCAAAAAGCAATGCAACAATGACGCTCCCAAGTGCACTTAATAATTGACGTGTACTATTAAAAAATGCAGCAGCGCGACCAATAACCTGCGGTGATATATCTCTTAAAGCGAGGTTTGCCAAAGGTGCAAAAGCCAAACCCGTTCCTATTCCTGCAAAAGTCATTGCGATCACCGTCATGACAAATGCATTCAATCCGCCTGCCATAGTGAGACCAACCCCCCCTAAGAGCAAAGCAGAGAAAGCAAGCGATAAAAGGCCATAACGAATAATTACTTCAGGTTCTATTTTATCCGAAAGACTGCCTGCAACTGGCCCGACGACCGCATTCGCCAACGCAATTGTCACCATTATGATGCTGATAAAAACAGGACCAAAATTCATTCTTAACTCAATGAGATAGGCCAGCGGCAAATAAAGAGACGTCAGTCCTAAACCTAATAAACCTGAGATAAGACACGTTCTCATAAATTTTCTGTCTTTCCAGATTTCAAAAGGTAAAACATATGCAGACCGATGAGAAATCTCATGTCTTAATAACCAGAATGTGCCTAAAACACCAAGCGCTAAAAACGCCAGAACCTTATAGATGTTTTCAGCACTCTCATGAATCAGTTGTAAACTGAGAATGACAATGGCAATAGAAAAACTGAATAATCCGTTAAACACGAACTCTTTCAACTTCAGGCCATTCCCTTCTGTCTTTGGTAAATAGATTGATGTCACCAACAGTCCAATCATAGCGACAGGTATATTAATCCACATAACCCATCGCCAGTCAGACACCTGTAAGAAGAATTGCGTCACAACCGGGCCTGTTGCCGTCGCTATCCCTGCCACAGCACCCCAGATACCAAATGCTTTTCCCCTGCCACCTTCAGCAAAGATAATGGAAATAAAAGCCATACTTTGAGGTGTTAATAAACCAGCACCAACACCCATGATGGCACGACCTATGATGACCTGATTTAACGTTTCTCCATAACCACTGAGCAAAGCGCCAAATGAGAGGAGGAGTAATGCGCTCGATACCAGAATTTTTCGATTGTATGCATCGCCAAGGCGCCCACCCAATAGCAGAAATGCTGCATAAGCAATTAAATAGCTGTTATTCACCCACGCAGCCATCGCAGGGGTTACACCAAAGTCTTTAATTAATGATGTATAAATCAATGGTACAGTGGTTGTATCCATCATCACGATAAAAAATCCAAGACACAGACCACCAAAGGCCATTTTATTCTGACTCATATTCAGATCCTAGTTCAGTGAGTTTTCAGATTTTTACTTTGAGAATAACGTGCCAGCTTGGTAAACAAGTTAATCCATTTTCATCAGTAAGTATGCTGAGGCTCTTTTTCTTTTGGAAATCAGAAATAGCCCCTGCATTTCCTTTATATGTCACCCTTTCAACAAATTGAATTGCCCAGTCATTTATTTCGGCCAATTGTATAATCTCTGACAATTCAATTGCTAAAGGTTTCGGCATTCCATGTTGTGATGGCGCAAATGTGATTAAATGAAATTCAGCGTCATCATGCGCCAAACGCCGCATTTCTTTCATATAAGCGCTTCTGTCACTCGATGGAATAGAATGATAAACAGCTGAGTCTAAGATAATATCAAATTTTTCATTGAGACCTGTATCGCAAGCATTCGCTAATTGAAATTGAATGGCTGTCTCCTGATGAACATTTAAACAATGTTCAATCGCTTTTGCTGCGCTATCAATCGCAGTGACCTGATATCCCAAATCATTCGCTTGCTTCGCGTTCAGGCCCAATCCACAACCAACATCCAGCAACCTGTTTTTCTTACCTTTTTCCAGAATACCCTGAACTACCGGTTGTGGTTGACCAATATCCCAAGGAACGGCAGTTATTTCTGCACTGCTTATTAATGTTTTACCTTCGTAAACACCTTGAAAATCCGCTTTATCAAATTCATTTACTGTTGGGTTATTCATACATCATTCGCTATTAAATGCTCAATTGAAATTAAACTTCTGATACGAAGCATCGAATAAAACTTACCGCTCAACCAAAATCGACTCGATACCCCCTTGACCGTGTTAAAAACTCAGCAATATACCCATCATGAGGGACATGGGCTTGCATCCAGATTGTAGGAACCTGACCAATGTATAGGTTTCTAATCTCCGGGATCTCACTGATCGACTGAATCAAAGTCGCTTTCTTTGTCGCAACCGAGACAACAAGTGCTGGCGCTAAAAATGATAAACACGCCTGATGTTGAAATGGCACAAATGTCACCGATGCAACAGGCAATTCAAGTTGGACGATGGGCTGATCTGTTGAATCAGCCAGCATGACCAATGGCATGACTTGTCTGGTGCCCGATTTTAGTGAAAACACTTCCGGCTTACTGAATATAAAACCCTGATACTGCTCAACTTGCTGTAACCACCAGTCATAACGGTGAGATGACAATTGAGGAAGATAACGCTCTCTCTCTTGCGGATCCTGCAGCCGATTGTACACATAATCCTGAAAAGCACGGGCAAACGCTGCGGCATCACCTTCAATGAAGACACAGCTCGTGCAGACACATGCTGCGCCCCCTAAACCAAGGACGGATTCAAAAACAAGCTCGAAAGCATCTTGCTGAGGATAATCATCCCCAATCACCATTTTGGATCTGCCTGGCCCTTGCACCAGAACATCAGAACGGTTTTCATACCGAATCACGGTGTCTTCTCCGCCATACACGATGCTCAGATCTGCCGCTTCAATGATTTCCTCAACGCCGTCATGAGCGGTTGGCAACATGACAACATAATCAGCAAGCCCAGACTCAGTCAAAGCTTGGACTAATCGCTGCGCTGTCCATGGCTCACGTTCTGATGGTCTTATCACAACGCGATATCCCAATGCGATAGCCTGCGGCCAAAGCGCATGAACCCCTGTTCCATTTCCTGGCGCGACGACAGCTAATACTGCCCCTTTTCGAACAACCTGCGCACAACCGCTTTGTTTCACCTGATCTGAGTAAGCATCTGGGACGCCTTTAGCGATACCCAATGCTGAGTCACGAAAAGCATGTGAGGTGGCATCACCAATCTTTTGAAGAGCCTTCTTTACAACTCCTTCTGGTAAGCCGGTGACAGAAACAACTTGATTGACATAATCGTCCGGATTGAACCCGCAGACTGTACCTGAATGAAAAAGCTGACCAGCTTTTTTTAAGGCAATTTTTCGCTCATCAGCCGTTAGTTGTTTGCCTTTGCGAAGCGTATTCACTGCATGAATGATAAACATTCTGGGTAATTGAATTAAATGAGCGAAATCTTTACCTGTAATATCAGAAACAGTCACGTAACGTGTGATATTGCCTTGGCTAACAGGAGTGATCGCTTTAATCGTTGGCACTTCGGACAAAGACAGCTTTTCTGTGCCCATCAGTAGACACCCTCAATCACTTGATTACCCTCGACAACACGCACGGGTGAAATATTAGCCAGTCTATCGCCAATTTGGCCCGGTTTTCCTTCTAATCTGATCGCAGTATCACGTTCAATAACACGTGGATAAAACGCATATCTGCTTAAATGAGACACAATAACTTGTCCCCGCTGACCATAATTGACGGGCTCTCGTGTTGCAGCATCGACAACTTCATACGTAATAAACGGACTATAATTGTCGTATTCCACATATAAGCTCTCACGATGAATCAGTGAAGAACGAGAAACACCTAATGCTGAAGTGCTTCCATAGCTCGCGCTGAATTCACATTCAGGCAAAATTTCTGTTGCAATAAATTTAACTTCATCCAGATCAATTTCTGTTCCACCTAAAGTAATCTGAACAAGTGTTTTCCGCATATGCTCTACCAAAGATTCGTCTTTGAGCAGGGCTCGCAAAATTGGTGGAGTGGTGACAAGAAAGCGAATATGTTGAGACATCAGCGTATTTCTGATCTGATCAACTAAATGAGATGAGTAACTCCGAACTGACTGCATTTCACTTTTCGCGATCAACTGTTTTACCCAGCGGGGGTCAATATCAATCGAAAAAAATACGCCACCTAATGCTTTAGCTCGGACTTTATTAATAGCACCAACAATATGTGGCCCTGTAGGAACCGCAGCCAATGTATTCCCTGTAGGGCGACCCGGACGGTTTTTATAAGAGGACATACGCCAGTCTACAAGATTATTAATCCATTCATCATAGGCTATCACATACTTAGGTGCCCCAGTGGTTCCTCCACTTTCATAAACTGAAAAATTCTCATCATCTTTCAATCCACGTGGAATTAATTGCTCGACAGGAACCGTTCTTAAACGTTCAGAAAAATCAGGAAACTTCTTCAAATCGCTGAAAGTTTTAACTTCCTTAATTGGGTCAAACTCTAACTCATGACGTATTTTCAACCAGAACTCAGACCCTGTCTCCTCAGAAAAATGCCACATAATTATTGACTGAAGAAAAAGTTCAGATTTATTCAAATTTTCAATTTCATTCATTTCGTTCAGATCATGGCTGTAATCTTTCACAGTACCATCCTTTTTCAGTCAATGTATAAACTAATCTTTGATGAATACGGTCTTGGGTTGCCGACCAAAATTCACAACGATTAATTTTCAACGCATAAACAACAAAACGTTCAGGCTTTGGTTGTTTCCCTTGATTTTCATATCCCTGGATATCTCTGGAAAATGAATAAATATCATTAAGAATTTCACTTTGATGAGACACAACAGAAACAGGATCATAAGCAGCATCACGTGCATTCCATGCCGATTCAGCGATCGATTCATCCGCTAAACTCATTGTACCTGAAACACTTAACTGGCGGCCGAGTTCACGCCAGTAAATATGTGCACTCGCGATACCACTCTCTCTGATATCACTCCCTTTTCGGCTACAACTATGCGTTGAAAATAGCATCACCTCACCGTCTATTCCGATCGGAAACATTGTTCTCATTGTTATTTCACCAGCAGCATTACATGTCGAAAGTGTATAAGCATCAGGTTCTCTAACATCACCAGATCGGGCTCGGCATACCCATTGGTTTATTATTTCTTTGGGTGAGGCTGGTGGATTATCATATTGTGGAAATGGTAAATTCAATCGTCCTGTTAATGACTCAAGTCTACTCATTTTCTATCTCTTTAAATTAATTAAATTCTGGCTTTACAGTCCGAGAAATAATAAACATCCCCGGATAATATTGCATGGGTTTCGGTGCCTTGATCAGATTTAATTTCACCATACATTTCACATTGCCGCCTCAGTTGTGTCCCTTGCAGTATCCTCAGTTTTTTATCGACTGAAAACTGGCCATATTGAATCAGGTGTTGCACTATTGGCCATACCACAGAGCCCGTACCAGCATCTTCTTTAACGCCATAGGCTGGTGAAAACATTCGATTTTCGATACTATCTCCATCCCAGCAAAAACAATTAATTGCCATATTTTCGAATGCTTCAAGCGCGCTATGATTGGGTTTAATCTGATGTAACACAGATTTATCACTCACAGAAACCAAAACATGCCTGGCACCTGCATCATAAATTTCAATGGGTAATTCAGATCTTTCCAAACCTAATGCTTTTAGTAATTTCTCTTTCTCAGAAAAGGGTTGTGACGTTGCAAGAGGAACCGACATCTCCACTTCACTCACATCATCAGATATATGTTTGACTGAGACAGATGCGGACCCCTTTTTTGTATGGAATACAAAATCATTAACGTTGTACTTTCTTGCATATGCAGCAGCAGTGCCCATTAATGGATGACCAGCAAAAGGTAATTCATTCACCGGTGTAAAAATGCGAACTTCCACATTTTTTTTATCATGACTCGTCTGAAGAAAAGTCGTTTCAGATAACTGTAATTGACTAGCAATGGACTGCATGAATGATGCTGACAACTGTTCAGACTCATGAAAAACTGCCACAGGATTTCCAGAGATTGGCGAGTGTGTAAAAGCATTAAACACACCATATTCTAAATTTAGATGGCTGCGCATACTTCTGCTTCCTTAAAATACTGATAATTCAAGAGAGGCTTCACAAAGTAATCAAGAAGTTGTGGGCCATTAATCGTTAAGAATGATTCCAAATGAAATTGCACTGATGCAAAATGACTGCTTTGGATAGCATATATATGATGTGTTGTCTCATTTAAATATAAATCAATATCCCTTTCTTTCATTTTGAGGATTGTCATATCATCTGCCGTGACACAAAATGTATTATAAAATCCAACAAGTTCTTTCTGGTTCCCCAAAGTGATGGCTTTCTGCAATCCTTGGTTTGGCGGATTAAGACGAATGATCGGTAACCCAAGCTCTTGAGCCAGTAATTGATGACTCAGACAAACAGCAAAAAATGGGTGTTCTGCTTCGATTAATCTGCTGATCAGTTTCCTCATTAAAAAGACGCGTTTATCCGATTTATCTCCCGGATTTCCCGGTCCCGGCCCCGCCAGTACCAGATCATAGGTAGTAAAATCTATCTCTTCTGCCACTTTGACAACAGTCGCAATAGCGCCTGCGGAGGTAAACAACGTCTTTAACATTGATGTAAATGTATCGTTACCGTCGATGATCAAAACCTTTTTACCAAGATAACAGTCATCCTGACGATTTCGCTGTTTGGGTTCAGTTCTCCAGAAATTCGAATTTTCTGAGCTTCGCCGTGCTAAAACCTCCTGAACCCCCGGGATATCATTCAGCGAAATGGCTTGCTTATCTAGTAAGCGATGAGCTTGTTTGGCTCCCAAACGTTGATCTACACCGAACATTGCATGGTACAAAGATGCTACCTTGTTCCGTGTTTCGTTGGCTTCATTAACCGGGATAGAATCTCTGACAATGGTCGCCCCTGCTGTAATTTCCACTTCACCTTGCTGACTGATTTCAGCCGTACGGATGAGGATCGCAGAATCCAGTGCTGTAGATTCACCATGCTTCTCAACGAATGCCACGACTCCGCTGTAATAACGGCGTCCTTCAGGCTCAAAACGCGAAATCACGTCACAAGCATTTTGGACTGGGCTCCCTGTGACAGTTGGTGCGGGCAACGTCTCTTTCAAGACTTTAGCAATACTCGCATCACTTTGGCCGCTCAGAATATATTCTGTATGCGCCACACGACTCAACTGCTTTAATTTCAATGCACTTACTTGTCCGCCTGCTTCACAGAGGCGAGACATCATTTTTAGTTCTTCATCTACAACCATGGATAACTCTCCGATTTCTTTTTTGCATGAAAGAAAACTCAGAATTGATTCATCCATCGGTTCATTAGTTGGGTAAGCATAGGTACCACTAATTGGGTTCATCATCACTTCACCATCATTCAATGATGCGTGGAGTTCAGGGGACGCTCCAATAAACGATTGCTCACCTGTTTGGATCATAAAAACCCAGTAAGCTGAACTTTCTGTTTTTAATAATTGCCGGAATAAGCTGAACAATTTTGACGGTTCATATTCATCAATATTTGCATGAAACTTTCGTTGTAATACAAAATTTGACCCTGAACCTTGTCCAATTTCATTATCAATCAAATGACGAACCCGGCGACTATATTCTTGATCGTTTAAATTATAATGCTCATGATTTGTGTTAACTGAAAAATCTGGTATAGAATGAATAAACTCATGTACAGGAATTTTTTCAGAAGCCTTAATTGCCAAACTCAGTACGGGCATTTCATCGTCTATTGCATTATAATCATTCTCTATGACTTGTCTGAAAGGCAGCAACAAAAGGCTTTTGTCTGATTTTGATTGTGTCTGTTCTATGGCTTCATGAATGACCTTATGCTTATCAACACTGCACTTAAATATGTTGACCATTCCAGCGTCAATTGTGGGACGATAAATAATAGCAAATGGTTTTTCTGGATTTGAAATTATTGAAGATAGAAGACTACTCATAATTATCTAACTCAAGTTTTGATATGACTTTTGCGCACGTGTCTGACATGTAATTCAAAGCTTGCTGATGACTTATTTTTGTAAAATCAGCCGTTGCATCAGCAACAACAATTGGACGGATGTCCCGTGTAAATGCATCAATGGCTGTCGCCTGAATACCTATCGATGCATATAGGCCCGTAATCAGTAATGAATCACAACCGCGCGCTGAAAGTATTTCTTCTAATTCGGAATTAAAGAATGCACTATAACGCCACTTCGTTAATACGATATCGTCAGACTGTGGGGTGAGTTCATTAATCACCCGCCGGTCTTCCTCACAGGTCCGCATGCCAGGCCCCCAAAGATCAGCAAGTAATCCACGCTGTTCCAGTGTCATTCGCCCTGGCTGCGCACTATAGATAACTGGGATGCTATTTTTTCTCGCCCAACGTAAGATTTTTTCAGTTGCAGGCACTAAATTTTCTGCAGTCTCTTTCGGCAATGAATTCACAAAATATTTTTGCATATCATGTACGAGAAGCGCGCAACTTCTTTTATTAATATCCCAATTCAAAACTTGATCAGAAGGAAGGATCAAATCGTTCGCATTATATGGTTCTGACTTAAGAGTCCTATACATTGAAAATCCCTTTAAACTCCATTTCCTTGAAGATATCAAGTATGGCAATCATGAACGTTAAATTTATCTTCTCGACATTAAAATAAGCATTAAATTATTAGGCAGGTATACCTTCTCTTTTTATTCTTGGAACACTAATATCTAAAGCTTTTAACTGCATGATTGGGTTCATAAACTCTCGATTTCTGACAATCAGTCCACCTTGTAATTCAAATGAATGAATAAAGTGATTCTCATAATATTTCTCTGGATAACCCGGAAAGCGAATGATGCCTCTGCCATCACATTCTACCCAGATATGATTGGGATTATCCGTCGTATAAATTTCAATGTTATACCACTCCCAATCAGGAAAACATTCTAGAGACCAATGCGCATGACGCTCCAAACTTTCAATACCACGAATGATAATCGGTTGACCGGTTTCAGTCGTCCAAAGTCCTCCTTGTGCATCGTCTGCGTACAATTTATGTCGTTCTAATCGCAATTTTCCTTTTGTATATTCTAAATACTTCCTGACAACTTCACGGTTTTTTTCGCGTGTCGTATTTTCTTCAATATTCATAATCAATATTCACTTATTAAGAGTGTAAAATAGTGGCCACTCATCAATGATGATAGCTAAAAGAAATAAATTACAATAATTGGGTATCATAAAATCAATATTGATCCATTCAACTGACACCCAAATTAAGACTATTAATCGAGAGGACTGATACGAATTAAGTGTCCATCAGGATCTCTTACAACAAATGTTCGGCCAAATACTTCATCATAAGGTTCTTTAACGATAGATAAACTTGGATTTTCTTTTAACGTTTCAAACTTAATATTCACATCATCATTAGTTTTCAGCATGATTCCGATTTCACTATACCTCTGGATTTCAGGATCGGGTATGGCTCCGCCAGACCACAATGCAAATAATGCATTTCCGGATTCAGAAGTAGGAAACGCGACATAACGTGGGCTACTGAAAACAGGTTCAACATTAAAAAGTTCTCTATATAAATCTGTTGAACGTTCGACATCTGATACATATATCAAATGTAGGTTAGCTAATGATGCTGGTGCGTTTTTATTAACCATTGTCATTCCTTCAAAATTGCCTTATTAACATTTTGAGAAACTTTAACATCTTTATTTACAACTTCAATAGTCAATATGCAAAAAAGTGCCTATAGAATTATCTATAGTCAATAACCTCACTATATGTCGTTGTTTTAAAAGTTAATTATTCTATACTTCTATTTTATTTAAGTGTTTTTTGTGGAAAAAGTCACACTAACCACTTTATGTTCAATAGCTCAGAATCAATTTTATCCCTATATGGAATATATTTTTGATATTCTCGAGTGGATCTTGATCAACATCAAAATTAATTCATCATCGGATCTTTCTGCTCAACTGAGTTACCTTAGATGGAGTTTTTAATTCATATTTAATTGGCTATCAGCAATCAACAGTAATAACAGTGCAGTACAGATACAAAAAAGCAGCGTTTCCGCTGCCTTTCTGAATGCTATATTTGACTGATTCACTATTATGCCGTCACCAGTTTGCTCCGGCGGGCTTTCAGCCTCAATTGGGCGACGGCCACCCCGCAAAGCACCATACCGCCGCCGATCAAATGCACCGCTTCCAGCTGTTCATTCAGTACAACACTGGCAATGATAGCGGTGATCACTGGCATCAGGTTCATGAACATGGCTGTTTTGTCTGCGCCCAGCATTTTGATCCCTTTCATCCAGCACCAGGGTGCAATCACAGAAGCAGGAATTGCGGCAAACAACACCAGAGGTAATGCATCGCCGGTAATCGCCACCCGCTGGCTGGTGAACAGCATAGGCAGGAGGAACAGAACGGCAAACATGCCCTGAACATACACAGATTGCCAGTTACTCAAGGGCATATCCCAGCGTTTGAGTAACACACAGTAAAGCGCATACACGAACGCAGCCAGCAGGAGTAAGCCATCACCCTGATTAATGCCTTGTGCGAGCAACTGAGACGGATTGCCGTGGCTCAGCATCAATACCAACCCGCCAAGAGACAGCACAGCACCCACCATTGCCAGCGGCGATAGCTTTTGTTTCAGAATAGGTACACTCAGAAACATGCTCATCAGAGGAACCAGTGACATAATCAGCGCCATATTGGTGGCTGTGGTGGTCGGTGCGGCAAAATACCCCAGCGACTGGTTAAGCACCATGCCCAGAAATGCCAGCAATGCCAGCTTCGACAAATGCGGTTTGATGTTTGACCACTGACGAATAACAGAGGTAATAACAAAAGGTGTCAGTGCCAGCATGGCAAAAAACCAGCGGTAAAAGGCGATCGCTCCCGGATCGATTACGCTGTAGGAAAGTTTGTTAACAATGGCATTCCCTGCCCAAATTGAAACCGTCAATAAGGGAAATAAGTAGATCATGCGCTGCCTTCGCTGAGATGGTAGAAAAATACGCTGTACGTATGTATTCATTGTCTCAGGTCAGCTTAGAAATACATATCTCTAATCGGACACTCTACCCTTATATTCAGACATATCAGTAATTATCGGCATTAACTGATATCGTAATATGGTTTCGCTACCCCCTACATCGGTATAGGAGCCTAAATACCGGCCGCCATTGCGCTCTATGACACCTCGCGAGGCGGTATTTTGAGCGCTGCAAGTAATAATGAGAGGCTGAGAGCAACAATGCCGGCATACCCAGTTCAGCATGAAACTGGCGACACCTTGCCGTCTGGCAGTCGGGCGTGTCTCGTAGCCGACATGTCCGATAACATTTTCGACATAAGCGTTGCTGCCAGTTCGGACCCGAATCGCACCAGCAATCTCACCGTGACTGATGCAAAAAAACGTAGTCGAAGGTAGCCAGCCCTCTGGCAAACCCAAACCCTCGGCATGCGCTATCCTGCTTTTCAGGTACGTTTCAGGATGACTGACTGCTGCCTGATATTGTTTAATACCATTGGCGGCACACTCGTTAACATAAGAAATATATTTCACCAGATGCCGTTCAGCGGCCTTCTCCATTTCCATATCTCGACCTTAAATTGAATAAAATCATAGGATTATTGGCCAAGACTACCATATTCCTTTAATTGCACTAGTCACTATGTCTGGCTGGGTGGTACATTGTTTTCTGAATACACCTTCAATGGACTGAATTGCAATGAAGCATGCCAACCCAAAGAATATCCCGATTGATGTCTACTTCCTGCTGACTCCTGACGTACATTTACTTGATCTGGCTGGCCCCTGTCAGGCTTTTCATGAAGCCATCAGCTATGGCATGGATCTGAATCTGCATTTCATCAGTGATCAAAATTCCCAGAGCAGTCATCAGGGACTCACTCTCGGTGGCATGCAACCTTTGCCATCTTCTCTGCCTGATAATGCCATAGTGGTTGTGTGTGCATCGAAATACCATGAAGGGATATACCGGAATCAGGCCAGTGAGCGGTGCATTGAATGGCTCAGGCATACCCCGAAAGCCGATACCCGGATTCTCGGTATTTGCACCGGGGCTTTTTTACTGGGGTTAGCTGGCTGGCTGGATAATCGTCAGTCGACAACGCACCACAAGCTCACAGAGGCGCTGTCGCAACAATTCCCTGCTGCAGACGTGTTGCCAGAACGGATTTTTGTACAGGATGGTCAGGTCTACACCACAGCAGGTGTAACAGCCGGTATTGACCTGGCCCTTCAGCTCATCGAAGATATCAGCGGCAGCCGGTTTGCTATGGAAGTGGCACGGGATCTGGTGGTCTATCGTCGCCGTATGGCAAACGATCCACAGATATCCAAACAGCTCAGCTTTCGCAGCCACATTTCACCGCTGGTACACTCCATTCAGGATTACCTGCAGACAAAACTGCATGAAAAACTGGCACTGGCCGATATAGCCGACGCCTTTCGGGTCTCTTCCCGCCATATGCAGCGAGAATTTAAAAACGCTACCGGCCTGACCATTAGGGAATATCTGGTCGAACTGAGGCTGGAAGAAGCCAAGTGCTACATTGAAAATGGTGACACCATTGAAGTGGCAGCGTTTAAGTCCGGTTTCCCCCAGGCTAGTTCATTGCGGGCCGCCTGGAAGAAAAAGTATAAAACCCTGCCAAAAGAATCCGCCGCTAAAGTGGACGCGGCGGCCGAAAGTACAGGGAGATACCTGCTCAATCGCTCAACTGGGTAACAAAAAACTGTGACGCCAGTTTGAGAGCATGTTTGGTGGCCTCCGGGTTATAACGGATAGGGACATTCCCTCCCTTGCCCCGGAAAGCATAAGGATCAAAAAAGGTACTTTCTGCTCTGGGCAGCTCAAAGGCATGGGTGGCACCGGGCAATGTCACCAGTTTCACCAAGGACTGGTTAGACTGTGGCAACTGGCTGACCAGCGTCTTGCAATCATCCGGACCATCATATTTGTCCTCTTCGCCTGACAAGATCATCAAATGGCGGTCTGCAGCAATGCCGGTAAAGGGATACCCTGACACCTTGTTATAGGCCCAGCACACCGGATAGTTGGCAACCAAGGCTTTCAGTGAGCCTGATTCCTGCTCGCCCGCCATCAGCATGGCAACCACACCGCCCCAGGAAAAGCCAATAAGGCCCAGTTCGCCGGCATTAATATCCTGGCGGGATTTCAGATAATCAATTGCCGCATACACATCCGGTAGCGTCTCTTTAACATGTTTCGGACGAGACAACCCGCCTTCCAACCCTCGGGCAGCCCACATGTCGATTTCTAATGTAGCAAAACCCTGCCTGTTCAATACCTGACTGTAGAGTGCGCCGCGTTCGTCCACACCACCAGAACCGTGCACTATGATAACCGCAGGCAGGGGTGCCTCAATACCGTCAGGTTTGGTGAAACGTGCAGCCACAGTCACCGGATTATCAGCTGATTGGCCGGACTGAAAAGCCACATAATTGTGTTTATACAAAGTGTTTGGCGTGTGGTTCTGCGCCGCATTGGCTGTGCTGGATACCAGCACAGAGGCAAACAAAAGCGCAGCATTACGAAATGTGTTCATCATGACAGCTATACAACTTCCCTGAGTGAATGTGTTACCTGAGAGGCAGCCAGTGCCTGCCCGAGATCCTGAATGATATCCTGACTGGCTTCCAGCCCGACACACAACCTGACCAGGCCGTCTGAAATACCGTACTGCTGCTTCTCTTCCTGAGAATACCGACAGTGGGTCGTCGAGGCCGGGTGGGTCACCATAGATTTGGTATCACCAATATTGGTACAGCGGGCCACCAGATTGAGCGCATCAATACACCGCCAGGCCGCTTTCTGACCGCCTTCAACAACAAAACTGATCACCGGGCTGTGGCCGGTTTGCTGTTTGGCAATCACCTCGGCCTGCGGATGCGAATGACTGAAGGTGGAAAAGACCTGCTTCACACAAGACTGCTGACGCAGCCAGGCTTCGACCGTTCTGGCGTTCTGTTCATGCATGGTCATTCTGGCCGTCAGCGTGTCCAGACCGTGACTCAGCACCCAAGCCGTAAAGGCATTCATGCAAGTTCCGGAACTGCGCAAATAGTTTTTCAATGGCTGGATCACGTCTTTACGTCCGGCGATGACACCACCAACCGTTCTGCCCTGCCCGTCCATGAATTTACCGGTTGAATGCAACACCAGATCGGCACCATGGTTTAACGGTCGCTGGTTGACCGGAGACAGCAAAGTGTTATCCACCACCAACAGGGCATTATTACGTTTTGCCAGCCCGGATAACCAGGTTAAATCCGCCACTTTCAGCAGTGGGTTGGTGGGAGACTCAACCAAAATCATGCGGGTACGATCACACATAGCGGCTTGCCATGCATGCTGATCATCAAGATCCACACAAGTCGCCGTGATACCAAACTGGCCGAAATACTGACGAAATAGGTGGGTAGTGGTTCCGAAAATACCGCTGGCCAGCACAACATGGTCGCCCTGTTTTAGAAACGTCATTGCCAGCGCCAGATAAGCGGCCATACCAGAAGCAAAGGCCACGGCGGATTCCGCGTTTTCCAGCGAGGCCAGCTTTCGTTCAAAATGTTCGACCGATGGATTGGTAAAACGGCTGTAAATATTCCCTTCTGTCACCCCGTTGAACCTGTCACTGGCTTCCTGCGCCGACGTAAAATCATAGGCCGATGTCATGGCAATGGCCGCGGCATGAGAGTCATCCAATGAAGGAAACTCCATGTGTATTGCTCGGGTTGATTGCTCCATGCTTTTTATTCCTTTCATCATTGAGTCGGCGATTAAGATGGTGTAACAACCTGCGATTGCGGTTTATCTTTAAAGGCATCAGAGAAGTAAAAAACCATTCCCATTGCGACAGAGACAAAACACAACCCAGTCACTGCAAGTGTGATGAAGGAGTAACTTTGCGTCGCATCATAAGACAGGCCACCCAGCCATACCGTGCCAAAGACGAAGACCTGGTGAACGGTAAACAGGCAGCCAAAAATCTTGCCTTTCACTTTCTCGCCATAGGCTTTAAGACACATGAGTGACGTGACTATTACTGTTCCCATATAGGTCAGGCCAAATAGCACGGCAAAAATCATGCACAATAGAAAGCTGTCTGCTGAGAGCACAATCAGCATAGAAGCACCACGGACAGCGTAAAGCAGAGACAGCATCAAAGCCGGCGCTGAATAACGCAGTAAATAGCCCACTAAAAACGCGCCGATGAGTTCTGCTGCACCCAGCACGCTCAGCGATGAAGCGACTATGGTGGCCTCCCCTTCTCCCCCGCTAAAACGTTCCTGTAACATAGGAACCAAATGCACATCGACATAAGCCATTGAGGCACCGCAACCACCGAATGACAGCGCCAGTAACAGAAACAGTGGTTTTCTCAGGTGTTGATGCCATTTCAAATCATCCCCGTCGCTCTCGGCAGCTGTTTCAGAGACGAACTCCCGGCGTGGGAAAACACGGCATAACCAGATACAGGCAGGCAAGATCACCACAGCAAACACACCGAAGATGATCAGGCTGATGTCTTGCCAGATTACAAAGGTATTCAGCCACACCCAGAATGGCGACAGCACCATAAAGCCAATTGCTGTACCGTTGGTAATAGCGGCGTACGCCATGCCTTTGTTCTGACTGTCAAAGATACGGTCGACCAAAAGCGCCAGCGGCACAAAGGTCATCGCCGTTAATGCATAAGCCGCCAGCACGCCGAACAACACCAGGAACAGCCAGAAGTTGAATGACACTGCCATCAGCAGATAGACAAACACCGCAACTACAGCGCCAGACAAAATGGTCAGCGCCGGGCCGATACGGTCACATATCCAACCAACAACAGGAGACAATATGCCAATCGACAACCCAAACAAGGCGCTGGTTAACGAGAAAATACCCCGTCCCAAACCACACATGCTGGCTAAATCCAGGAAGTAAACCTGATAGCTTCCCTTAATCGAGGACGCCCAAAAGGTCACCAGCACGCCAACGGAAATGGCGATTATCTGCTTATTACGGGATATATCCATCAGGCCTCCTGAAGCGACTCCGCTTGCACCTGTTGATCTTTTTTGTCATAACCAAAGTGTTCATACACCCCTTGATACATCCCATAGAACAGCTCGCAGGTGATATTAATCGCCTCAAGGGCTTCCTGTTGCTTTTTCGGTGTATCACAGAGATCAGCCAGCAGCGCCAGGCCTTGCTGAACATGGCCGACATCTTCTTCCTGATGCACAGAGAAGAACAGCAAATCAGCTTCTTTCAGGTCGTACACTTTACCCAGAATATTGTGCCGAGCTTCGTCTCCCACACTTTCCAGGTTCTGCCCTTCACTGGCGACCATCACGGCCGCTGCACCTATGTGGTACAAATCCGGGTTTTTACAGGCGATCAAGCGATAATCAATCAGTGCCTGAGTCTGTGGCAGTGCAATAGCTGCGTCACGTTCAGTGTCAGAAATGCCTAATGCCTTGATAAAGTCCTGCATCAGCTCAACATGATTTTTAGTATTGGATAACCGGCCGGTTTCTTCTTCATACATGTTGTGCAACAGCGCCCGCTTGTGTTTTGGCAAAGGACAGTGAAAAAACAGATGCTCAATATAAGTCAGAAAGTGCTTAGTAAGCTGATAGCCCTGCAAAGTGGTGAACTTTAATAAATCTGGATTAGGGTTATTTTCATCCAGCAGATATTTAAAAAGTGGGTGACCTAAGGTCAGGTGATTTTCTAATGTCTCACGCATTAATTCGCGAAAATCTTTTTTATGAATAAGTTCAGCGCCAACTGACATAGTTTGACTTCCTTGTTTGTAGAATGTTTTAAAACGGTTCCAGAGATCAACCGTGCGTTGTTTCATGTAATGCCCGTCGAATGACTGCCCCTGATAACGGCTGTAATCATTCAGGATTCCATACGTTTCAAACCCACACTTGTTCCAGATTCGATGAGCCTTCGAACCACCCCGCACATCCAGTGTGAGCAGTTCAACACCTTGCGACATGCACGATTGTGCTATCGCAGCCAGTGTCTGTTCCAATAATCCCTGGCTACGGTAATGGGGATGAATCATCCCCTTTTGTAGATCACAAATATGCCTGGTGGTTTGCTGATGGCTTTTCTTAAAGAAACAGCAAACCACTGCTGTGCCGTTTTTCACCCCAATCAGAATTTGCAGCACCTGACTGGCGATATCTCTTTCCAGTGAAGATAAATACCGGCTCGCTTTCTGTTCATCAAAGCCGGTGTCGAAGCCTAAAATAGCGTCATCAGCCTGACTGAGTTTCAACAGTTCTATCAGCGGTTGCTGATAGTCCGAGAACAGTTCAACGCTATTGATCAGCACGTAAGAAAGAGAATCAGACACAACAAATTCCTGTAGGTATTGTTATCAATCGAATGATTAATGAGTTGGCTCAATCCTATTAACCATTGAATCAGTTTCATAGCGCAAAAAGAGACATTTTTTCACCATAAAAGTGACATTTCGGTACGTTCAGGCTTGTCGCCTCCACCGCCAGATACCTTTATTGACCATCTGACCGACAAGCACCATGACAACGGCACCAATCAATACCGGCGTTATCAAAAACGACCAGGTTTGCCCGGTCAGCATAATTAACAGTGGATTAGCACCCGCTGGCGGATGTGTCGTTTTCGTCAGCAACATAGCTGAGACAGCAAGGCCTGAAGCCACCGCTAGTGTCAGGGATGTAACGCCAACAAAGCTGACAAAAAACACTCCAATGAATGCCGTTAACAAGTGACCGGCTATCACATTTCTGGGCTGCGCTAACGGGCTGTCCGGTACACCGAAGACCAATACTGCCGTCGCGCCGAATGGGGCCATCAGCCACAGTCCGGCCGAGGTCAGGTTCTCTGCCAGCGACAATAATCCGATGGCCACCGCCGCACCCAGTCCGGATAACAGTGCAATACCGTATTGATTCATTTTGTACTCCTTCTTAACAATTGGTAGACCGATCTGTCTACTTGGGAGAAACCAGAGTAGACAAGTCAGTCTACCTATGTCAAGATGCTTTTCAGATGAGGAGGATGCATGAGTACGACAAGGTCATTGAAAACAGACAAAAAACAACTGCTGACAGATACCGCGCTCACCCTGTTTTACCGCCAGGGTATTCATGCTGTGGGTATCAACGAAGTGCTGAAAGTCTCTGGGGTAGCAAAGAAAACGCTCTACAGCTACTTCAGCAGTAAAGACGAGCTCATACTTGCGGCACTGACCGCGCGCGACGAGATTTTTATGACATGGCTGGAACAGCAATTAGCGCCGGCAAACAGTGATGAAGAGGTGATCACCTGCCTGTTCGGGAGCCTGAGCGACTGGTTCCATGACAGGGTGCCGGCATTAAGCCCTTTTCGCGGCTGTTTTTTTATCAATGCATCGGCAGAATTCAGCGAAGAAAATACCGCAATTACCGACTATTGTTGCGAGCACAAACGCAAAGTCCGGGCGCTGATTCAGCAGCACCTTCACGCGCCGGACGAAGTCTTGCTGGATAGCATTTGCCTGATGAAAGAGGGCGCGATTGTGTCGGCATTTGTCGGTAAAGATCTGGCTGCTGCAGAGAAATGTGTGCCGGTATTAATGACGCAGATCCGCAAATCAGGCTGAGCAGAAGCACACGGCTGCGTCGTATTGTATTGCGCGTGGCCTCTTTAATCAGACAGGTAGTACTCGACGGTCGAGACCACTCTGATTTTTTTAATGTGCGGATTATTTTTATCCCGCGCACTGATTGAAAACTGGCCTTGAGTCGCTTTTCGGATTTTTCCCAGTGTGCTGTCAGAATCCGAGGCAAATTTCTGCGCCACTTCACGGGCATTGCGGGTGGCTTCTTCGATCATCTCAGGTTTAATGGCGTTCAGGCGGGTAAACAGGTATTCGGTCTGGGTTTGATACGCATCGCCGGTAAAAACGATGCCTTGTTTACCCAGCTCAGAAAGCGATCCCATGACATTACGTACCGTATCAATATGGGTAGAGTACACAGTGACGGTCTGCATCGCGGTATAACGGTACTGCGCCTGCACATCACTGCCATATTGCTGGGCAGATTTATCCGTGATCGCAGGAGTGGAGACAGAAATCTCATCAACGTCTATGCCATTACCCCGCAGGTAAGATCGGATCTGCGATGTCTGGCCATCCAGCATCTGGTACAGCTCCGTTAAATCATTACTCGCGACATTGTACTGTATCGGCCATATCACGATATCGGCCGGATATTCTCTTTCTGATAACCCTTTGACTGTCACACTGCGGTCAAGCTGCTTATAGGTCAGTGCAGCATGACCAAGCAAATAGCCCAACAGAGTCAGCCCCAGTAATATACAAACACCCAGCACGGCAAAGCCGATTCTGTCTTGTCGCTGCTGCATTGTGCCTCCTTGGCATTCAGGTAGTTTATCTACTGAGTTTAACAGGATTTTTTTACCACAACGGACTCACTTTCCAGAGGCCTGATGTTTCGCTTCGCCAACTGCGATATTTTCCCCTTGATGACTCTCAATGACAGTAAATAACCAACTCAAAAAATCAGCCACTGCTTCTTCTTTCTCACTGCTTTCCGGATAAACAAAGTAATACGCAAACTCATCGGGTAGTTTCATCGTCAGATCAAACAGTTGCACGAATGACCCTTGCGATAGCTGGTTTGAGACAAGTCTAGGTTCACCAAGCCCACAGTGACATTATCCTGAAGGTTGAGATCAGAGAACGCAATACTCTGGCTATTATCGAATGCATTGACATTTGCCTGGCTCATCCACCTTTTCCAGTCAGGCCAAGTTTGCCCATTTACCGTGCAGTTGACATAACTTAGCGGCAGTCCGAGAAGATCTTCCGGTTTATTTATATCCTGATGATTTGCTAAAAATTCGGCACTACAGACAGCGACAACTGACGTTTCAAATAGCTTATTTGCCACACAATCAGGATATCGGCCATTACCGAACCGAATGGCCATATCAATACCATCGCGACCAAAATCTCTGACGTCATCCGTGATGTCTAACGTTATCGATAAATCTGGCCTCAATTGTTTAAATTCTCCGAGTTTAGGTAATAGCCAGTATGTGGCAAATCTGGCGCCGACTGACAAAGTAAGATGCGAACTATGCTTGTTAATCCTTCTGGCAGAGCCGAGTGCCTGTTCCATATTATCGAGAGATTCAGAAACAGCGGTAAACAATATACTCCCCTCTGGGGTTAATTGAATGGAACGGCTGTTTCTTTTAAATAAAGAAAAACCCAGTTGTTCTTCCATTTCCTTGATCTGATAACTCACTGTCGCTGGTGTAAGGCTGACTTCTGTTGCCGCTTTTGAGAAATGTAAATGCTTTCCTGCTGCAACAAATATCCGTAATGCTCTGGTTCCCGGTATGAATTTACTGTTCATCAATCATCAAAAATTATCAAATGCAGGTTCAAGTAATACTTGTTTCTCTTTCCCGACGCAATAAATCAATATTCCTCACAGTGTTCAGCTTCTTTCAATCAATAAACTCACGCTTATGGAGGCAAGAAAACTCATGCCAAATCAAGCTACAGCCGTCATCAATGGGCAGTTGGCTACCGGATCTCAATTATCAGCGCTGACGTTTGCTGGTCATGCCCACTTTACTGCCATGCAAGTGCGCAATGGAAAAATTCGGGGACTCGACCTGCACCTTGAACGCCTGCAACACGCCTCGCACCATTTATTCGGAAAATCGTTAAGTAACGAGGCCATTCTTCATCAGATTCGCGACGTCTTACGGTCCGGAGAGAACAATCGCTCTCTGATGGTTTATGTGTATTCTGACAGCGGAGAGTTTACTCCCCGAGAGGATAGTTCAAGGTTAAACATACTGATTCGCCAGTCTGCAGCCAGTGACGGTCCCCACGGCCCTTTAACCATGAAAACCTTTACTCATGAACGAATACTGCCTTCCATTAAGCATGTCGGGGAAATTGCAAAAACCCATTTGATGCGTCAAGCAGTTAACCAAGGATTCGATGACGCCATATTCACGGATAACCAGGGCCGGCTAACTGAAGCGAGTATCTGGAATCTCGCCTTCTGGGACGGTGAAGCAGTGATCTGGCCCAAGGGGGCAAAGTTGCGTGGCACCACAATGCAGATAGTGCAGCGTCAGCTGGACGCAATGCAGATACCGCAACAAGAGCAAAATATCACTGAAACCAACTTACTCTGTTTTCAGGCTGCCGCTGTCATGAACTCCTGGACACCGGGTATCGCGATTTCCAAGATCAATACAACGCATTTCTCTGATACCAGTGATTTTATCGCTTTATTACACCACGCATTCGCTAATGAAGCTTTAATCACGCCCTGAGTACCAGCAACTTTCTTTTTTTAGAAAGCGGATTGCAACATCATCAACATAGCGGGCAGCAAATGCCCGCCCACTTTACCTCAACATCGCTGTTACACGCCTTGCGAACCCAATCTTTTCGCTGTCGCAATCCACTCGGCACGCTCAGATTCTGATGACAGTATCACCGAGCCGAACAAGCTGGTGTCAGCTGCGCTGACGCCACTGAACTGCAGCGTAAACTGATCCAGCTGTGCCAGAACCGGGGCGGCCTGTACCGTCAGAAAGTCCTGCGGAGCATCCATGGTCAGGATGATCCTGGCTGTTTTTCCTGTCAGCAACTGCACCGGCTCCGGGTTATCACCTTCAAATTGAAAAGCAAATCCCGGCAAGAAGGTTCGGTCAATTAAGCCTTTAAATTTAGCGGGTAGCCCGCCCCACCACACAGGTGACACAATCACGATATGTTCGGCCCACCGCAGGAATTCCTGGAAATGCTGAAGGCAGGGTTCTAGCGGCTGAACCGCATCGTAACCCGAGTCAAGACTGGGGTTGAAGTGCATCTCCGACAGGTTCAGACGACGCACGCTACTGTGCTCCCGCGCTTCAAGGTCATACGCATCCGCGAGGCACTTGGCAAAGCTTTCCGCTTTGGGGTTGGCATTCAGTAACAGAATGTTTTTGCTCATGAGGTTTCCTTGTTGTCCAGAATCAATCATGAGTGTAAAGCCTCCCCTATAGGGCAGAGTCAAGCCGTCTGCGGGCAGCTATCCATAGATCGGAGACATAGCTCCACGCGTTTTATTTTCTGTTCAAGCAATGCTTGCTCTGCCATCAGTTGCTGCCTGACATCAAGCAAGAAACAATGAATACGATCCCAGTCCACGTCACCATCCCGGTAGCGTATCACGCCTTTCAGCCGGTTCAGGGTCACGCCAAGTTGCTTGGCCTCTTTGATAAGCTGGAGCACCTCGACGTCCGTCTCGGTATATACCCTGTAATTACCCTGACGAAGCGGAACGCGAATCAGGCCCATGTCTTCATACAACCTGATGGCCTTGACTGACAATCCTGCCCGCTTGGATACCGCGCCGATGTACATGTTATTTACCCTGCTTAAAAACTGACAGCCACAATCATACTGTAATTACAGGACTGATGCTGATCAGCCATCATGCCACAAGCCCAGTTGCTTCAAGCGTTTATAGACAGTATTTCGGCTCACGCTCATTGCTTCCGCGGTTTTACTCACATTGCGGCCCAGCGCCATGTACACTTTCGGCAACGCGGTCTGCCAGTCTTCTTCCAGCAGTTCGTCATCAATGTCGTCGGCGATGCGGGCGATCCCTTTGAGATCCCAGAAGAAATCATCCGGCAAATGCTGGGGCTCAATCACCTTACCTGCCGCCAGCACAGTAGCGACCCGCAGTACATTGTGTAACTGGCGGATATTGCCTGGCCAGTTGTGCGAATCGAACAGCTGCATGACCTCGTCACTGACAGTGACATGGCGATCACCGTCGCAGACTTCATCAAGCACAGACAGTACAAGCTGCGCCATATCCTGTCTGTCACGAAGAGCAGGCAGAGCCACAGTCAGGCCGTTGATCCGGTAATATAAATCTTCCCGGAACTGTCTGGCTTTTATCTCATCACGCAGTGACTGATGCGTGGCGCAGACCAGCTGAAAATCCACCGGATAGCTTTCACTGCTGCCTAAAGGCGTTACCCGTTTTTCTTGCAGCACACGCAGCAGCCTGGCCTGAGTCGGCAGCGGCATATCACCGATTTCATCCAGAAACAGCGTGCCTTTATCGGCACAACGGATCAGGCCCATGCTGCCTTTGGGGTTGGCTCCGGTAAAAGCCCCTTTGACATAGCCAAACAACTCGGATTCCACCAGCTCAGAAGGAATGGCGGCACAGTTGACTGCCACCATCTCAAACGCTGCCCGATGCGAAGAGGCATGAAAAGCGCGCACAAAACGCTCTTTTCCCACGCCGGTTTCGCCGTGTATCAATAAGGGAATATCACTGTTGAGCACACTCATCGCCTGATGAACGGCTTTTGCCATTTGCTTATCGCCCGTATCCAGATCCGTCAGTGAGGGCTCACACTGTGGTGTTTCCCGGGCTGCATGGCGGGGAAAGACAATGCCAGAGGGCGCAGTAACAGACGGTTCAGCCGGGGCGTTTATCCGGGCAAACAGCGGAAAAGACGTCAGCCCGCTGAATGTCAGTGTGGCGTCCTGCTGTGTTGCCATCAGCGCCTGCAGGGACATACCGGCCACCATGTCTATGGTGATGCCAGCCAATGGCTTACCTAACAACAAATCAGCCCGGCGGTTGGCTGACACAATTTGCCCCTGAAAATCAAACACCAGCAGTCCGGCCCACTGACTGCCCAGATTATCAGGACTGGTATTGAAGACAAATTGCCAGAAGTGCTGGCCATAAGCGGCAAGAATCAGCTGATTTTCAATCGCCTGGGACATGACTTTCACCATGCCATGTACCTGGGTCGTTGGCAGGTAAGCATCGCTGGAGACGTTAAGTACTCCCACAATCTGACGATGCGGATCAACAATGGGCGATGCCGAAGCATTCATAAAACGGTTTTGCAGCAGGAAATGCTCATCACGGCGGATGTCGGTAATCTGCTGCGTGTGCAAGGCTGTGCCAATCGCATTAGTGCCTATCACTTTCTCCTGCCAGCAGGCTCCGGGTTCAAATAATGCCGGTGCCATTTGCTGCATGAAAGACGGATTCCCCCAACGCTCCAGCAAATACCCCTCATGATCAGTGAGGATGACTAAACTGCTGCTGTTGGCGAGCATGCTCTGAAAACCGGGTAACACTTTCTCGCGGGTGACAGATACCATCACCTCTGCCAGCTGTCGTTTCTGCTGCCAGTGCAAGGGGCTCGCAAGGGTTAATTCAGGGGTCTGGTGACTGTCCAATCCGTAATCCCGGCAACGCTGCCAGGATTCGCAGACAAGGCGATCATCGCTTTGCAATCTGTTATCCATGTCGACCTTTGCTTCCACTCTCATTGCTATTTGGCCGCAGCCAGTCCAAACACACATTCCTGAACGTTAACTATTGTTCACACAATGTTAACAATCAACATATCCAACATGTTGTTAACGAATAACAAACAAGGCAGTAAAGACAAAATACCCTGTGAATCATAAAGATAGTCAATGCTCAAGGATGTTAAATAAAGGTGGCATGTTTTTAGCGTAGTGCTGATGAGTCACACACAGGGAGCCAGAACGGACATGTCGCTCATATTGGACAAAATCACCCGCACGGTAGACGGGCTAGATTGGATAAAAACTGCCAGCCTGATGCTTGAGCCCGGCTCCTTTAATGTATTACTGGGCCGCACGCTGGCTGGAAAAACCTCTCTGATGCGCTTAATTGCAGGTTTAGATAAACCCACGACGGGGAGCATTTCTTTCAATGGCCGCGATGTGACGGGACTTCCGGTCCGTGAACGCAATATCTCCATGGTGTACCAGCAGTTCATTAACTATCCCAATCTCACGGTTTACGAAAATATCGCCTCTCCGCTGCAACTGGAAAAACTGCCAAAAGCACAGATTGATGAACGTGTTATGCAGACCGCAAAGATGCTGCACATTGAAGATTTCCTCAAACGCTACCCGCTTGAATTATCAGGCGGTCAGCAACAGCGTACCGCCATGGCCCGCGCACTGGTGAAAGATGCCGATATCATTTTGTTCGACGAACCTCTGGTCAATCTCGATTACAAATTGCGCGAAGAGTTAAGGCAGGAAATGAGAGAGCTGTTTGCCTCCCGAAATACTATAGCTGTTTATGCCACCACCGAACCCAACGAAGCCCTCGCCCTGGGCGGTAATGTGGTGCTCATGCATGAGGGAGAGATCATTCAGTCGGGGCAGACCTCTGAGGTCTACCACAACCCGGCCAGTGTGACCTGCGCCGAGCTGTTTGGCGAACCACCGATCAACCTGATCAAAGGGCAAATCAGCGCGGATAATGTGTCATTTTCCGAACACGTCCACTTTGCCCTGAACGATGATTTAAGCGATCTGCCACCCGATCACTATGTCTTCGGCATCCGGCCGAATCACCTCACCTTAGTGCCGAACAACGATGACGATCTTGAGCTGGCGGTGGATGTCGAGCTGGCCGAAATCAGCGGCAGTGAAACTTTTCTCCATGTGTCCAACCGGGAACTGGCTATGGTGCTGCATCTCCCCGGCGTGCATGAGTACGCAGTCGACAGCCGTATCAATATTTATGTGCCCACCCATAAGCTTTATGTGTTTTCAAAAGAACGGCAGCTGATACAGGCTGCCCGTTCAGGCTGGGAGAAACAGTAATGGCAGAAATTCGTCTGGAATCATTGGCGCACAGTTACTCAGCGCACCCTGCCAGCGATGCGGATTACGCCATTCGCCGTATGAATCATGTCTGGGAAGACGGCGGTGCCTTTGCATTGCTCGGCCCGTCCGGCTGCGGAAAAAGCACCATGCTGAACATTATTTCCGGCCTGCTGACGCCCTCGGAAGGGGCGGTAAAGTTTAACGGTCAGACGGTGAACGGGCTGGCGCCTCAGGAGCGTAATATCGCCCAGGTTTTCCAGTTCCCTGTCATATACGACACCATGACAGTGTTTGACAACCTGGCCTTCCCGCTGCGAAACATGAAAACACCGGCAGCAAAAATCCGCAGTAAAGTGCAGGAAATTGCCGATATTCTCGAACTGACACCAGTGCTCGACAAAAAAGCCCGTAACCTCAATGCCGATGAAAAGCAGAAAGTGTCGATGGGACGAGGCCTGGTTCGTGATGATGTCTCGGCCATTTTGTTTGACGAGCCGCTGACCGTGATAGACCCTCACCTGAAATGGAAGCTGAGACGAAAGCTCAAGCAAATCCATGAGCAGTTCAATATCACTATGGTCTATGTCACCCATGATCAGCTGGAAGCAGCCACTTTTGCCGACAAAATTGCCGTGATGTACGACGGCGCCATTGTCCAGTTTGGTACGCCACGCGAACTGTTTGAGCAGCCTAACCATACCTTTGTCGGTTACTTTATCGGCAGCCCCGGCATGAATTTACTGCCGGTAACAAGAAGCAAAGAGCCCACAGAGGTGGCTTTCAACGGGTTACCGATTGCCCTGAGCGCCAGCCAGCAACTCGCCCTGGCTCACACCCAGTCAGAGAACATCAAAGTCGGGATACGCCCTGAATTTGTTCAATTGCGGGACACACAAAAAGAGGCCGGTTTCGCCGCCACTGTCACTCATACCGAAGATCTTGGCACCTACAAAATCGTCACCGTCATGCTGGCAGATACCCCGGTCAAAATCCGGCTTGCCGAAGGCTCGCCAGTACCAGCGCACCAAGGCTGGATCAATTTTCCCAGCCGATGGCTGAAGCTGTATATCGATGAGTATCTGGTCGGCGAAGACAGTGAAAACGGTGGTAAAGACGACCTGGGAGGTGGCGACAATGCAGCATAAAACCGACAATAACAAAGCATGGTGGCTGGTATTACCCGTTTTTCTGCTGGTGGCCTTTTCCGCCATCATTCCCTTAATGACAGTGGTGAATTACTCGATACAGGATATTTTCGATCAGAACACCGCCTATTTCGTTGGCAGCGAATGGTACAAAGAAATTCTCAATGACTCGCGCCTGCATGATTCGCTGCTGCGTCAGTTTATCTATTCAGCCTGCGTGCTGCTGATCGAAATTCCGCTCGGTATTCTCGTCGCGCTCACTATGCCGAGCAAAGGGGTCAAAGCGTCACTGGTACTGATAGTGCTCGCGATTCCGCTGCTGATCCCCTGGAACGTGGTCGGCACCATCTGGCAAATATTTGGCCGGGCTGACATCGGTCTGCTCGGCTGGTTTCTGAGCAATATCGGGGTTGACTACAACTATGCATCCAACCCTGTCGATGCCTGGGTCACAGTGCTGGTGATGGACGTCTGGCACTGGACCTCACTGGTCGCGCTGCTGTGCTATTCCGGTTTACGCGCCATTCCCGATGTCTATTATCAGGCCGCCAAAATAGACCGGGCCTCCAACTGGGCGGTTTTCCGCTATATACAATTGCCCAAGCTGAAAAATGTGCTGCTGATAGGTGTACTGCTGCGCTTTATGGACAGCTTCATGATTTACACCGAGCCTTTTGTACTGACCGGCGGCGGCCCCGGCAACGCCACCACTTTCCTGTCGCAAACCCTGACCAAAATGGCGGTAGGTCAGTTTGATATTGGCCCTGCCGCGGCGTTCTCCATCATCTATTTCCTGATCATCCTGCTGGTGTGCTGGCTGTTCTACACCTCAATGACAGCCATGGATAAGGAGAAATAATCATGCACAAGCGTAAAACGCTCATTTTGCTGCTGTACATCCTGTTTTTACTGCTGCCGATTTACTGGCTGCTGATGATGTCATTCAAAACCAATGAGGAGATTCTCGGCGGACTGACCTTCTGGCCGACTGAATTTACACTGGCCAATTATAAAGTGATCTTTACCGATCCCTCCTGGTACAGCGGTTATATCAATTCGCTGACTTATGTCTCGATGAATACCGTGATTTCTTTGCTGGTCGCCCTGCCTGCCGCCTATGCCTTTTCGCGCTACCGGTTTATTGGCGACAAGCACATGTTCTTCTGGCTGCTCACCAACCGTATGTCGCCGCCGGCGGTGTTCCTGCTGCCTTTCTTTCAGCTTTATTCCTCTGTCGGGCTGTTCGACACCCACATTGCCGTTGCACTGGCGCACTGCCTGTTCAACGTGCCGCTGGCGGTGTGGATTCTGGAAGGCTTTATGTCGGGCGTACCGAAAGAGATTGACGAAACGGCTTACATTGACGGCTACAGCTTTCCGCGCTTTTTCATCCGTATTTTTCTGCCCATGATCCGCTCAGGCATAGGGGTCACCGCTTTCTTCTGTTTCATGTTCAGTTGGGTCGAACTGCTGCTGGCCCGCACCCTGACATCCGTTAATGCCAAGCCGATTGTCGCCACCATGACCCGTACTGTCAGTGCCTCCGGCATTGACTGGGGCGTGCTTGCCGCGGCCGGCGTACTCACGATCATTCCCGGATTGCTGGTGATTTGGTTTGTTCGCAACCATGTTGCCAAAGGCTTTGCCCTTGGCCGTGTTTAGCATGATACCGGAAAGGAGATCATAATGAATTGGATGGCCTGGACCCTGCCCAGCGCACTGTTCTTTATTTCTATCGCCGGCATTTTGCTGACGATGACCGTCTTCGAAATCCTCAAACCTTGTGTTGAACGCAAAGGCTTTTTGCCCATCAGCACAACCCGGGGAGATCGACTGTTTATCGGCCTGCTCAGCAGTGCCTATATACACCTGCTCTTCCTTGGCATCACTGACCTGTCGATATGGATACCTTTTACGTTATCTGTGTTATGGCTGGCCATTTTGCTGCGTTGGGGATAATACAAGACTAAGGAGTTCACGCATGAACCGGACACGCTTTGTACCTAAACCGACTACATTAGGACTGATCATCAGCTTGTTGCTTTCGCCGGCAGCACTGGCTGATCAATACAGCGATGCGGCGAAGAAATGGATTGACGATGAGTTTGCGCAGTCGTCGCTCAGCAAAGACGACCAGATGAAAGAGCTGGCCTGGTTTACTGAAGCCGCCAAACCCTTCCGCGGCATGGAAATCAAAGTGGTTTCTGAAACCATCACCACCCACGAGTATGAATCAAAAGTGCTGGCAAAAGCCTTTGAGGAAATCACCGGCATCAAGGTGACCCATGATTTGATTCAGGAAGGGGATGTGGTGGAAAAACTGCAGACCGAAATGCAGTCGAACCGCAGTATCTACGACGCCTATATCAATGATTCCGATCTGATTGGTACCCACTTTCGCTACGGCAAGGTCATTCCGATCAGCGATTACATCACAGGGGAAGGGAAAGACGTTACCCTGCCCACGCTGGATCTGGACGATTTTATCGGCCTGAGCTTTACCACAGGGCCGGACGGCAAGGTTTATCAGCTTCCCGATCAGCAATTTGCCAACCTGTACTGGTTCCGGGCCGACTGGTTTGAACGCGAAGACCTGCAAAAACAGTTTAAAGAGATCTACGATTACGACTTAGGTGTGCCGGTTAACTGGTCTGCCTATGAAGACATTGCTGAATTCTTTACCGAGCATGTGAAAGAAATCGACGGCAAACGCGTTTACGGCCACATGGATTACGGTAAAAAAGATCCGTCGCTTGGCTGGCGCTTCACCGATGCCTGGTTCTCCATGGCGGGCGCGGGGGATAAAGGGTTGCCGAACGGTAAACCCGTGGACGAATGGGGCATTCGGGTGGAAGGCTGTCGTCCGGTTGGCTCCGGCGTCGAGCGGGGCGGTGCTACCAATGGCCCGGCAGCTGTCTATGCCACCACCAAGTACGTCGAATGGCTGAACAAGTACGCGCCCGCAGAAGCCCAGGGCATGACCTTCTCTGAAGCCGGTCCCGTTCCCGCACAAGGCAATATCGCTCAGCAAATTTTCTGGTACACCGCTTTCACGGCCGATATGACTAAACCCGGGCTGGAAGTGGTGAATCCGGATGGCACGCCTAAATGGCGTATGGCCCCATCGCCCAAAGGCCCCTACTGGGAAGAAGGGATGAAACTGGGCTATCAGGATGCCGGTTCATGGACGCTGATGAAAGCCACCGATCCCGAGCGCCGCAAAGCCGCCTGGTTATATGCGCAGTTCACCGTAGCGAAAACCGTGTCGCTGAAGAAAACCCTGGTCGGCCTGACCCCGATTCGTGAGTCAGACATCAACTCTGACATCATGACAGAAGCGGCGCCTAAGCTGGGTGGCCTGGTTGAATTCTACCGCAGCCCGGCACGGGTTCAGTGGACGCCAACCGGCACCAATGTGCCTGACTATCCGAAGCTGGCTCAGCTCTGGTGGCAGTACATAGCCGAAGCCGCGAACGGCGAGAAAACCCCGCAGCAGGCACTGGACGGGCTGGCAACCGCACAGGATCGCGTGCTGGAACGTCTGGAACGTGCCAATGTGCAGGGGGAATGTGGCCCTAAACTCAATAAGCCAAGAGATGCCGCCTACTGGCTGGCCCAACCCGGCGCACCGAAAGCCAAGCTGGCTAACGAGAAGCCCAAAGGCGTGACCATTAAATACGCTGAGCTGCTGAAATCCTGGCAGCAGTGACGAGCAGGTAACAGAAACCATCAGGGAGGCATAATGCCTCCCTGATGTTGCAATCAGCTGAACGTTGAAATATATAACTTTTCCACTTTTGCTCTCGCCCAGTCCGTTTTGCGTAAAAACTTCAGTGACGATTTAATGGAAGGGTCATTTTTAAAACAGTTAATATCGATTTCGCACGCCAGAATCATCCACCCATAATGATCAACCAATTGGGTTAAGATTTTTTCCAGAGTCAGGCCGTGCAGGGGGTTATTCGGTTGTTCGCGGGTCATAAGCTTTTCTTCGGTGGCAGTGTTGGTAACGGGGAAGAGTATACAGAATATTTCGCCATCCGGCATGGAGACAATGCATCCGCCCCAAAGTATTACTTTCACTCTGGTCGGTAAGCTGAGAGAATGCCGCGGTCATTTCAAATAAAACGACCCATCATGAAACTTTTAGTTCGTAACCTTTCTCGTTCAACCACTGAACAAGACATCCGTAAATTGTTTTCTGAACACGGCAAAGTCACAGAGTGCACTTTGGTGTTAGATCAGGAAACCGGCCATTCCAAAGGCTTCGCTTTCGTCGAAATGCCGGATCAGGATCAAGCCAAAGCAGCAATAACCAGCCTGAACATGACATCGCTTGCCAAAAGCAAAATTCGGGTGAAAAAAGCTCACTAAATCAGTTATCCGATAGCCAGAAAAGAAGCCCCTTTTCTGGCTGTTTCATTTCTGCTTCCAGACAATCAACGCACAGATAAGCAACACATACCGATATTCACCTCCTCAGGCACCCTTGAAGAAAATATTTTTGAACCTTCAAAGCAATGCCATTTAACTGCTCTGTCGATAAGCCTTCTCTGTCTGTCATCTTTGGTCTGTCATCTTTGCCTATATTTTTGATCAGGCTGAAAATAGTAGCCTGAATCCCGTAGGATTTATCTGTGTTTATTCATATCAAATCAGACTAGACTGAGTTGAACTCTCATTGCTAAAGGAAAATACCATGATTCAACAAGGCCAGACTCTGCCAGCCGCTACCCTGGGTGAACTGACCAAAGACGGCATGGTCAACCATGACGTTGCAGAACTGTTTGCAGGCAAGAAAGTGGTGTTGTTTGCGGTTCCCGGCGCCTTCACGCCGACTTGCTCGGAATCTCACCTGCCAGGTTATGTTGTGCTGGCTGATCAGCTGAAAGCCAAAGGCGTGGATATCATTGCCTGCGTGTCAGTCAACGATGCCTTTGTGATGCAAGCCTGGGGCGAAGCACAAAATGCTTCAGAAATTATGATGCTGGCAGACGGTGACGGCAGTTTCACCAAAGCGCTGGGCCTGGAGATGGACACCGCGAAGTTCGGCGGCCTGCGCTCGCAACGCTATGCGATGATCATCGACAACGGTGTTGTCACACAGCTGAACGTAGAAGCACCAAAAGAATTTGAAGTCAGCAAGGCAGAAACCATTCTGGCAAGCCTGTAATTTCAGAAAAACACAACGGAAGCGAAAGCTTCCGTTGTTCTCGGCTTTACTTTATCTCTGTCATCGAAAAATGATGGCTGGCAATGTGAAACCCTTCCCGTAAATAGAACTTATGCGCCGCAAAACGCTGCACGCCCGAGTCCAGATGCAGTTGCTGGCACCCCTGCTCTTTTGCGTACACTTTAAACCAGTCAATCAAACATTCTCCGACCCCCTTGCTGCGGTGTTGCTCAGCCGTCACCAGGTCATCAATATAAATGGCTTTGCCCCAGGCCAGCTTATCTGACACTACAAACCCTGCCACACCCATCACCTGATCGCCCGATTTGACGTAAACCACCTGATAGCCCTGCGCCATCTGCCGGGTGATCTGCGCCAGCAAAGCGGCTCTGTCGTACTGCGGCCGCAACTGGCGCAAAACATCCAGCACTGAGGGTTGATCCTGATTATCTTCAAAAAAATGTACTTTCATCGGGTTCCTGTGACTTCCTGTTCAGATCTTGATGTCGTTGTCTGTTTATAGCGTTTTCAATCGCACCTGCACAATGATTTTATCCATAGCCAGTTAATCGCGCTAACCATAAGGCTGTGCGCTTTAGTTCACTGATTGCACCCTGCCATCAATCCAGACTTTGATATCGGCCAGCACACGTTCAACCTGGCTCTGGCCCTGTGCATCATTGAAAGCATGATCAAGGCCAGCATAGGTATGAGGTTGGATATGGGGGGCGGTTTTCTTTAATGCCCTGACCATGGTGTCAAACGCATACGGGCTCACGTTGGTATCCTCTTCCGACTGAATCAAAAGCACAGGCACATCAATCGCTTGCAGTATCTGCTGCTGGTCGGCAGTCAGCATGGCTTTCCACCATGGAAAACCGTGCCCACTGACAGCAATGTCCATCTCGTTACTCTGTATCACGGCTTCAGAAAACTGTCTGAACCCTTTTTCCGCTTCGCTGAAAGCCTGCGCTGGCATCTGGGACTGCATATTATAGAGCACGTCATCAATGAAAAAGCGCCCACCGCCATTCAGCGCTACCACAGCGGTCACTTTGTCACTCTTCGCGGCCAGCAGATTCGCCACCAACGCCCCTTCACTGCCCCCCAGCAAGATAATCTGGGCATAACGATTGTCCTGATCCAGTTTATCCAGCACCGCCAGGTAATCATCCACCCGTTGTAACGGAGAATCCTGTTTCAGATAGGCGTCAGGACAGTCCGTCCGCTGCGGATCGGTATTCCAGCTCAACCCGTTATCAATCCCGTATTTTTCTACCGTCAGAATGTCGGCACCTGCCATCACCTGGCTAAAATTTTCATTGATATTTTTATTATGAAAAACACTGTTGCAGTCTGAACCCTGAACCAGCACCAGCAAACTGTCGCTGCCACGCCCGGTCAGATAATAGGTAATCTCCGAACCATCACTCCGTTTAACCGCTTCCGTCACCATTGACAAAGCCGGCAAGGACGCCACTGAAAAGACAGTAGCCACCGTTAACAATAAGCGCTTTAACATCCATTTATCTCCTGTGATCCAATCATCTTCTTGGATAACGCTTTTGACATATTGTTCCCAATAAAATGCAACATCACACATAGTCTGCATTTTTCTATCAGGTCAGCTCGTGCTGTGACCCGTGAAGGACGATTGCGAAACATGACTGCCGTTTAAATCATGGCGACCTCTGAACCCATGCCGCAACACAAATGATTTCAGATAAAGATGGCAGGCATTATCATGGTTTTGGTAATCTTATCCGGCAACGGTTCATTTTGAGCCGTAAATACAAATGATTATTCGATAAAACAGCCACTTATATAATGAAAAATATCGAAACGAAATGGTTACAGGATTTTCTGACACTGGCCGAACTGCGTAACTTTTCCCATGCAGCCGCTGTACGTAATGTGACGCAGCCGGCTTTCAGTCGCCGGATAAAATCCCTTGAAGCCGAACTAGGGCTGAATTTAATCGATCGCAGCAAAACCCCCATCGAGCTGACACTGAAAGGCAAGCAGTTTAAAACGACTGCGCTGTCGATTCTTCAGCAACTGGATGACGAAGTGAGCCGTCTGGCTGGCAGCTCATTTCTGGGTCGTCATACCGTGCGGATCAGCTCTTCGCATTCCATGGCGATCAGTGTGCTGCCTAAGCTGCATGCCTGTTTGTTTAACCCGACCTTAAACACTCAGCTTTCTGTGGTAGCCAATGAGGTGGATGACGCGGTAAAACAGCTGATCGACGGTAAATGCGATTTTCTGTTTTCATTCTATGAGGACAGCCTGCAAATGGCGCCTTACCGTTCTGTTTATCTGGGGCGCTCTTATCTGTACTGCGTGTCGGCGGTCGATGAACATGGTAAACCACTCTTTGATCCCGCAGACAATGATGCCGTGCCGTCGCTGGACTATACCCCGGAAAGTTACATGGGCCGGGCGCTGCAACGCGCCAACCGGACATTAACGCCGAATACTGTCTGTACCTCATCGATGACAGATTTCATCAAAGCCCTGGTGATGCAAGGGAAAGGCATCAGCTGGTTACCGGATTACGCCATCAAAGATGAGCTGGCCGCCGGACGGCTACAGATACTGACCGCACGGGAGCCCGTGCCGCTGGATTTGTACATTTACCGTTATCACTCCCGGCTCCACCCGACCTGCGAAGCCATCTGGAGTGCGCTGAGTAAGATCAGCCCGATTGATGGCCTGATGAGCAGGGACTGACAATCACTGTCCCCCAGAAATAAAAAAACCTCCCTTGAAAACAAGGGAGGTAAAGGATGTAGGGTTTCAAGACCTTTTATTTATTGTTCTTTAAATTCTTTCAGTTATTACATTCTTTCAGCTGTACAGCTTGGCTTTGTAGCTCGGGCGCATCAGGTTCTGAGCAGAGAAAATATCGTTCAGCTCCTCTTCACTCAGCAGGCCACGCTCCATCGCAACTTCTTTCACGCTACGACCGGTTTCAGCACAAATCTTACCGACGATATCGCCTTCGTGGTGGCCGATATACGGGTTCAGGTAAGTTACGATACCGATAGAGTTGAAGACATAATCTTCACAGATCTGGCGGTTCACTTTGATACCCGAGATGCATTTGTCCGCCAGATTGATACAGGCATTGCTCAGCAGTTCAATCGACTCGAAAATAGCCTGGCCGATCACCGGCTCCATCACGTTCAGCTGCAACTGTCCGGCTTCTGCCGCAAAGGTCACTGTGGTGTCGTTACCGATCACTTTAAAGCACACCTGATTCACCACTTCCGGAATCACAGGGTTTACTTTAGCTGGCATGATGGATGAACCCGCCTGCATTTCCGGCAGGTTGATTTCATTGAGACCGGCACGCGGACCCGATGACAGCAGACGCAAATCGTTACAGACTTTCGACATCTTAACCGCCAGTCGCTTCAGCGCGCCGTGCACTGTCACGTAAGCGCCACAGTCAGAGGTCGCTTCAATCAGATCTTCTGCTGGTACACAGTCCAGGCCGGTCGCTTCTGCCAGATATTTCACCGCCAGTTCCTGATAGCCAGCCGGGGCGTTCAAGCCGGTACCAATCGCTGTGGCACCCAGGTTCACTTCCAGCAGCAAGGCCGCGGAATATTTCAGGTTTTTGATTTCTTCTTTCAGCAAAATACTGAAAGCGTGGAATTCTTGTCCGACCGTCATCGGTACGGCGTCCTGCAACTGAGTACGGCCCATCTTCAGCACATCACTGAACTCTTCGCTTTTGGCATCAAACGCCGCCTGCAGATGCTCAATAGAACCCACCAGCTTGATAATGCTGTTGTACACGGCCACACGGAAGCCTGTCGGGTAAGCACAGTTGGTCGACTGGCTCTTGTTAACATGATCATTCGGGTTAATGATGTGATACTCGCCTTTGGCATGGCCTTTCAGCTCCAGCGCAATATTGGCGATCACTTCATTGGTGTTCATGTTCACAGAAGTACCTGCGCCGCCCTGATACACGTCAGAGATGAACTGATCCATGCATTTACCTGTTTCCAGAATCAGATCGCAGGCTTGAATGATGTACTGGCCCACTTCCGACGGAATGCTGCCCAGCTCCATATTGGCACGTGCTGCCGCTTTCTTGGTAAAGACCATGCCGCGAACAAACTCTGGCACGTCGGAAATACGCATTGAAGAAATATTGAAGTTCTCGTAAGCGCGAAGAGAATGAATGCCGTAATAAGCAGAAGCGGGAATTTCACGCTGGCCTAACAGATCTTCTTCAATACGTACTTGCTGGACAGTATCAAGCATAGCGGTCACCTTAAACTCATGGGTAGGAAAGAGATACCACTTCGCCGCTTATACGAGCCATCTTCAGCTTCTTATGGCGGCTAAGTGCTTCATACAATCGTCGTTTTGAGCCTTAAAGGGAAATGCATAAAAGTAAGCAACAATGCAATTAATGCATAGCTGAAGAGATTGCAAAAAAAGGCTATTTATTCTTATCAGCCCGGAACGCTTAATAACCGGCACTTTATGCATCACTTATGCATGAAACCATTAAACACTTTTATAAGCAGCCTGTTAGCCTGCACTCTGGCGAGATCGCTCAATCTGCAGGAATATGATCCTGGTCTGAATATTGTCTTTTATCCATCACACTAAAAATGCATTGCCTACCCATTGTAATTCACAAACTCTTGCACGATTTTCCTCATTTTCTGTCCACAAAACCTATTCGCCCGTATAAAAAGTCACCTGTATAAAAAGCCGCCTGTGTAAAAAGTCGCCTGTGTAAAAAGTCGCACGCATAAAAAAGGCCAGCCTTTGCGGCTGGCCTATCTCTCTATAGAGCTCAACGAGGATTAAGCGATATCTTCGCTCGCCGTCAGGGTCGTTTTCTCTGTACTGCGGTTATAGACTTCAGTATCCAGCTCGTCTTCGCTGCGACCAACCAGGACAGCAACCATCAGATCGCCACAGACATTCACAGTGGTACGAGCCATATCCAGAATACGGTCAATACCGGCGACAATCGCCAGACCTTCCATTGGCAGGCCAACTGTGGTCAGTACCAGCGACAGCATGATCAGGCCGGCACCCGGTACACCGGCGGTACCAATGGAAGCCAGCGTTGCTGTCATCACTATGGCAACATAGTCGGCAAACTCCAGGTTAATACCAAATGCCTGTGCGACAAACAGCGCCGCCACACCCTGATACAACGCCGTGCCGTCCATGTTAATGGTCGCGCCTAACGGCAGAACAAAACTGGACACACCTTTAGATACACCCAGCTCTTCACGGGCGCATTTAATGCTGGCAGGCAAGGTGCCTGAACTGCTGGTGGTGGTAAACGCCACTGCAGCCGGGGTCGCAATCCCTTTGATATAAGGCATAGGGTTAAGACGACCGAAGACTTTGATCACCGCCGGGTAGAACAGCAGTACATGCAGCAGGCTGCCGATGTAAGCCACCGCAATCACTTTAAACAGTGGCAGCAGGATTTCCAGACCGTATTTACCGGCCACCCAGGCCATCAGACCGAAGATACCGTAAGGCGCCAGCTTCATGACCAGTTCAGTCAGCTTGTACATGGCCTCAGCCAGACTTTCGAACACCTGAACGGCAGGTTTTCCTTTCTCACCACACAGGTTCAGCGCCACACCCAGGCCCAGAGCGAATACGATGATTTGAAGAATGTTCCCTGTTGCCAGTGCACTGATAGGGTTGTTCGGGATTAAACTGAGCAGTGTCTGAACCAGAGTCGGCGCTTCTTTCGCTTCTGCCGCCGCCGCTGTTGCCGTCATCTCCAAGCCGGCACCCGGTGCCAGGATACTGGACAGGCCAAGACCGATACTGATGGCCACTGCTGTGGTCGAGAGGTAAATCACAATGGCTTTGGCGCCAATTCGTCCCATCTTGCGGGTATCTTGCATGGAGGTCACGCCGACCACCAAAGAGCAGAACACCAGAGGCACGATGAGCATTTTAATGGCATTGATAAACAGAGTACCGATAGGCTTGAGGATTTCTGCATCCGGGCCGAGCAGGCTGCCCGCGATGACCCCAAGAATCATACCGACCAGAATTTTCTTCCATAAGGCGAGTCCGCCCCACATACCTTTCGGGGTTGGCTTCTCGTGAGCTTGTTCCATGTTATTTCCTTATCCAATTGACAGAAGTCGGGTGAATCCCCGTTTCTGCTTAGCTGTCATTGTTTACACGTCAGGATGGGCTGAGCCCATACATACAGGAACAGGATTAATGCAAGCATGATGCCAAACATCAAAGAAAATACAAGTCATTGTTTTTTATTTAGAAAAGATAACAGAAGAGAAATAGACCAACCTAAGAAGGGGTATAACCAAAGGAATAGGCGCGAGTGGCAAACCCGAACCTTTTCTTTATAAAACATAATCTTATTGACTATTTACAAAGTTATAACCTTTACTTTGGTTATAGGGGTTCATCCAGCCCGACCCTGTGAAGCCTGATGCGCGGCGATTATTCCGGCTGAGATTTTTTCAGTCGCTTGCTGAGCGCGGGCTGCGAGATCCCAAGAAACTTCGCCGCCAGAGACTGATTGCCCTCCGCCCGGCGCATGGCTTCCTGAATCAGTAAATCGCCCATTTCCTGCAGGGTCGGCAGAGACTGCTCCGGATCGAACATAGTCAGGCTGTTTCCTGCAGCCATCTCACTGACGTCATTGTCCTGATCCAGCACCCGGCGAAACACCTCCATGGACAACATGCGCGAGCGGTGCTGACTCATGGCATCATACGCCAGCGCCCTCAGCTCACGGATATTGCCGGGAAAGGCATAGTTTGCCAGCAGCACCGGCAGCTCTTTCGGGATGGTCGGCTTGGTTTTGCCCAGCTCATCGGCCGCTTCCTGTAAAAAGTGCTCCAGCAGCAAAGGAATATCCTGACGGCGCTGGCGCAAGGGCGGAATATCCACCTGATGGGTTTTCAAACGGTAATAGAGGTCTTTGCGGAACTCGCCGCTTTGTTGCTTCTGCACCAGATTCTGATGCGTGGCCACCACAATCCGTGCGTTGAGACGTTTCGGCCTGTCACTGCCGAGGGGATAGTATTCCCCTTCCTGAATCAGGCGCAGCAACTTGACCTGTGATGTCTGGCTCAAGTCGCCGATTTCATCGAGAAAAAGGGTGCCGCCTGCCGCTTGTTCGATCAGACCGGCGCGGGGTTTATCGGCACCGGTAAACGCGCCGCGGTGGTGACCAAACAAGGTGTCGGCAAACACATTGTCGTCCAGTCCGGCGACATTCACGCTGATCAGCGGCCCGGCACGCTCACTCAGGGTATGCAGCGCCCGGGCGATCAGCTCTTTACCGACACCACTCTCACCGCACACCATCACAGGCTGGCTGCTCGGCGCTACCGATTCGAGATACTGGAACACAGAGCGCATGCCTTTATCTCGGGTAATGATGTCGCCAAAAGCCTCCGGCCGCTCCAGGGTGTCAGTCAGAAACCGGCGCCGCAGCGCGTTGTGCTCTTCGCGCATTTCCTGCAGCAAAATGGCCCGTTTCACGCCTTCGATCAGCCGGTTTTCCTCTGTGGTTTTCACGAAGTAATCATAAGCACCGAGCCGGATACAATTGACCGCCGTTTCGACCTGATTCAGCCCGCTGATAATAATGACGCCGACTTCAGGAAATTCTGTCTTGATCTGCTGCAGCAAGACTTCGCCGGACAGGTGCGGCATGGTCAGATCCAGCAGCACCAGGCCGATATTTTCCTGTTCAATAATGGCCATGGCATCGCGGCTGTCCTGACACTGGACGATATGATTGATGCCGCCCCGCCGCTCCAGCACGATACTCAGGCTGCGCAGAAAGGCCGGTTCATCATCCACCAGCAAGACACCGAATGCAGGATAGCGATTTGTCTTCATTAAACAGTTGTCCCTTTCAAGGCTGGCAGCGCAAGCGTCACGCAAGTGCCTTGTTGTAGTCTAGAGTCATATTTCAACGTGCCGCCATGTTCACTCACTATGCTGAATGAGATAGACAGCCCCAAGCCCGTCCCGCCTTGCTCACGCTTGGTGGTAAAGAAAGGATCACTCAAATGAGGAAGATGCTCAGGGTCGATGCCCTGCCCCTGATCGCAGATTTCCAGGATCAGCAAATTGTCAGCGGGGTTAAAACCGGTCGTCACCCTGATGCTTTGTTGCTGTGACGTCAGCGCCTGACAGGCATTGATGATCAGATTGATGATCACTTGCTCGATCCGCTGGCCGTTGCCTTCAAAACACGGCAGCTGATCGCCGTATTCGACAGAAAAGTGATGGGTCGATGTCAATAAGGTGCTGTCGACCAAACGAATCGCCGCCGCCGTGACCTGATTCAGATCTACCACTTCATTGAGCGCACTGGGTTCCTGGCGGGCAAAATCCCTCAGATCATCGACAATCCGGCGGATCCGCTGGGTCCCCGCCTGCATATCATCCAGCATGGAGGGAATTTCCTCCCGCATCCGGCTGTAGGCCAGCCCGCCTAAGGTGAAATCGCCATACTGCTGATAATGGGCATCCAGAATGTCTTCCGCATCCTGATACGCGTCTTTGAGAATGGGTAAATTCAGCAGCAGCAAACTGCTGGGGTTGTTGATCTCATGGGCCATGCCAGACACCAAAATGCCCAGCGAGGTCATTTTATCCGCCTGAATCAGCTGTTGCTGCTGGAGTTGCTGCGCTTTTGTCCGCCGCGCCACTTCCCGGCTCAGTGCCCGGTTCCAGATCATGATCCCCCCCAGCACCAGCAATAGAAGGGCGGAAATCGTGGCCGCCGCCATGCCCAGTTTCTTCCAGCTGATCCCCGGCGTTTCCAGCGGGCCCAGCCATTTGTCGTAGATAGCTTGCTGACGGCCGGTGTTTTTCAAAATCGCCAGCCCTTCGCTGAACTGGGCCAGTAAATCTTCATGGCCTTTTTGCACTGCATAGCCGTAATGCTGGGCACCAAAAGGTTTCCCTACCGGAATGATATTCGACAGATCCAACGCCTTGCCGGTATACAGACCCGGCAGGTTCGCCACCAGCGCGTAGTCATGCTGACCGGAGGCTAGCAAACGCAGTCCATCGGCGTGAGAGTCCACCAGCACCAGGTTTGCACCCGGCTGCTGATTACTCAGGTAATCGTGCATCGCACCGCTGCGCTGAACAATCACGGATTTGCCCGCCAGGTCATCAAGACTGGCCACAAAGGGGGTGCCCTTTCGGGCAAACACCGACTGATGCACTATGGCATGGGGCGGCGAAAAACTGTATCTCGCCTGCCGGGCACTGGACTGTATCATGCCCTGGACGATATCAATCTCGCCCTGATCAAACTGACGGCGGATATCATTCCATGCCCCCATTTTGATCTCGATATGGATACCCATCAGTTCGGCAATTGCCAGAGTCAGCTCGGTGTTGTAGCCATCCGGCTCACCGTCTTCATTGATGAACTCATAAGGCGGGTAGTTGTGATCCGCGCCGATAATAATGACCTGACTGTCTGGTGCAGCCATCACACCGAAGGTGCAGAAGAAAGACAGCCCGACACCGAGCCAGCGCATCCAGGCACCACATATGTCACGACAGCCTGTCAGCTTCTGGATCATGCAATCTTCCTTCATCAGCCCGGCCTGACCGGCAAAGCAGTCAGTCAGCCGGATTTGGCGACACCGGGCAGAACGTGATATTCCGCCCAACAAACGAAGGGGCTATTTTATAGATTTGCCAACAATAGCCAAGGAAAGAAAGTGACGCACCGACAGAAGTATCTCCCTGTCAGCACAGTGCCTGTTCACCCGCCACTGGCGGGATCCTCCAGTTGCCATACTTTCGAGTTATTTCAATATTTTCACAAAATCAAATGAAACATGATGCACACTATTAATCTTAATCTATAACTGAAAGTGACCTTACAAACAACAAGAGGCTAGATCAGTCATGATTCAAAAATCTCCCAATGTCGGTAACATTTCTCCGAAGCACGGCCGTGCTGTCAACCCGCCTTCACGCGGTGTCGTTGCGATGGAACAAGGTTGGTGGGGCCTGCAAGAGTGGCATGCCAACGAACTGGAAGGTGGTAAGAACTTTCCCGAGCTAACCGGTGGCCCTGCCTTGTATGAACCCACCGATTCACCCAGCGAACAGCCACCTGCAGATGGCTTGATTTGCAGCGGTGGTCGTCAGGATGAGCGTCAGAAACTCAACCTCACCGACAGGGAACTGATTGCAGAGGGGAAAACAGCCTGGCCTAAGATTCCAGTACCAACGAATAAGATTGTCGACATCGAGTGGGTGTATACCATGGCTCATAAAACCCGTGGATACGTAGCTTTCATCACCAAAGATGGCTGGAATCCAGACCAGGCGATTTCCCGCTCTCAGCTTGAAGCCAAGCCATTTTATGAAAATGTTTATCCGGAAGCCCCATACTGGGATCATGAACTCCCGGCTAAAACACATCATCAAGTGGCATTGCCTGAAAATAAAAAGGGCCATCACGTCGTCGTCTTGCTCTGGCTGGTTGCCGATACCGGCAATGCGTTTTATCAAACCTTTGATTTCGACTTCGGGGTTTAACTGTTCGTTCTGGTCATTTCTAATCGTGAAAGCCCTGGGGTAAACACGCAATCACGAGGCGGGAACATGTTTCCCGCCTCGTGTCGTGGTTGAAGTTTCTGGTGACGCGGAGGTATGTCGCGCTTGAGTTCGGTGGCTCTTTTGGCATGGTGCGATGCGCGCCAGTTACTCTTTGCTGGCACAAACAGTAACCAGAAATGCCTTTTTGTTCTTTGCCGCTGTCCGGGCCGGTTGTAGGCGCTCCCGGCGCCGACAATCCAAAAATTCGTCCTGAATTTTTCCCTGTGTGAGTGCCATCAATGTACATTTTCAATCCGTTATTTCCGCAACAGGCGGGAATCCATGCGGCGAGTTCGGTTTTTTTAGGCTGAGGATTCTGGGGAAGCGGAGGTATGTCGCGCTTGAGTCCGGTGGCTCTTTTGGCATGGTGCGATACGCGCCAGACACTCTTTATGGGGATAAAGAGTGCCCAGAAAGCCCTTTTTGTTCTTTGGCGCTGTCCGGGCCGGTTGTAGGCGCTCCCGGCGCCGACAACCTAAAAATTCGTCCTGAATTTTTCCCTGTGGGAGTGCCATCAAAGTACATTTTCAACCCGTCAATCCCGCGCAAGGCGGGAAGCTATACAGCGAGTTCGTTTTTTGTGGCTGAGAATTCTGGTTAAGCGAAGGTATGTCGCGCTTGAGTCTGGGGTTTTCTTGGCATTGTGCGATGCGCGCCAGACACTCTTTATCGGGATAAAGAGTGCCCAGAAAGCCCTTTTTGTTCTTTGGTGTTGGCCGGGCCGGTTGTAGGCGCTCCCGGCGCCGACAACCTAAAAATTCGTCCTGAATTTTTCCCTGTGGGAGTACCATCAATGTACATTCTCAACCCGTCATTCCCGCGACAAGGCGGGAATCCATACAGCGAGTTCGTTTTTTATGGCTGAGGATTCTGGGGAAGCGGAGGTATGTCGCGCTTGAGTCCGGTGGCTCTTTTGGCATGGTGCGATGCGCGCCAGGCACTCTTTATCGGGATAAAGAGTGCCCAGAAAGCCCTTTTTGTTCTTTGGCGCTGTCCGGGCCGGTTGTAGGCGCTCCCGGCGCCGACAACCTAAAAATTCGTCCTGAATTTTGCCCTGTGGGAATGCCATCAATGTACTTTTCACCCCGTCATTCCCGCGACAGGCGGGAATCCATGCGGCGAGTTCGGTTTTTAAGGCTGAGGATTCTGGTTAAGCGAAGGTATGTCGCGCTTGAGTCTGGGGTTTTCTTGGCATTGTGCGATGCGCGCCAGACACTCTTTATAGGGATAAAGAGTGCCCAGAAAGCCCTTTTTGTTCTTTGGCGTGGTCCGGGCCGGTTGTAGGCGCTCCCGGCGCCGACAACCTAAAAATTCGTCCTGAATTTTTCCCTGTGGGAATGCATCAATGTACATTTTCAACCCGTCATTCCCGCGACAGGCGGGAATCCATACAACCAGTGCAGCTTTTAAGGCAGGGGATTCTGGTGAACCGGAGGTATGTCGCGCTTGAGTCCAGTGGCTCGTTTGGCATGGTGCGATGCGCGCCAGACACTCTTTATAGGGATAAAGAGTGCCCAGAAAACCCTTTTTGTTCTTTGCCGTTGTCCGGGCCGGTTGTAGGCGCTCCCGGCGCCGACAACCTAAAAATTCGTCCTGAATTTTTCCCTGTGGGAATGCCATCAATGTACTTTTCACCCCGTCATTCCCGCGACAGGCGGGAAGCTATACAGAGGGTGTGATTTTTTGCGGTCAGTCATGAAATACAAATAAGTCAATAACATCAATTGGGTAGCGTGAGATATCTAAAATAATCATTCGCTTAGGTGATTATAATCAGGGATAATTTTACGACAGTGTTAAGCGAAATAATGTCGTATAACAAAATGTTAAATATCATACCATAAGTAAATCGAAGGAGAGAAAAGTGAAAGCAGTACTGATTTTTATTGTGTTTGTATCTATGGCAGGTTGCGCAAGCTTCATGCCGGTACCAGAAAATTACAATGGGCCAACGGCTACCATTAAGGATAGCTACTCTAATAAGCAATCTACTACTGCCCACTTTTTTACTCTCCAAAAGATAGATGGAAATTACGTCTCCAATAGTTTTGGCGCAACGCGAAGTGCAAATTATGGAAGTGGGGCTGCTTTTGAACCTGAAATCACCGTGCGTGAAGTTCTTCCTAAAGAACAGATATTTACAATAACAGGCTATATTTTTTTCCCAACAGATGCGCAGCTTTTGTTCGGCGACAATCTGGCCGTAAGGGGCGATCTTCAATTTTCACCGGAGGCTGGGGAAACTTACGTTGTAAAAGGCACTGTGAGCGAGAAAGTTTCTGAAGTTTGGTTAGAAGATTCAGAAGGTGATATAGTTGGCCAGAAGTTTTCCAAAACACATACTGAATAGCCGGTTTGCGTCGCTAGGCATTGAGCGATTAAAGAAGAAAAATAGGTGGTGATTAAGTCTCACGGAGTGTGCTCGCCATTTAACAAATAAGGATAAGTGTCGCGCAGCCGACACTTTATCCGGGTGTTGGACAAGCCCGAAGCGGCATTATTATGGAAATAGCTTGGTTGAACGCCGGAGGGCGGCGGTGTGGCGGTTTGCCTCTGCTATGGGGGGCTGGCTGGCTTCGATCCCGATAATTGCGGGTGGTGTATTAACCAACGTCTCAAGGACTTTTGACCGCGTTATTGTTCTGTGAATCAACACCTTGTCTTGGTGATCTTCATCGTGAATACTGAAGCTATGTTTGGCTAAATCAATGCTATTGATAGATAGTGACATCTTGATGGCCTCAGGCGATTTTTTAATCAGACTTACCCAGTTGTGACAAACCTAATGAGGGGGGAGTCCATGTCATTCGTTAGAATGACGACTGAAATGATATCGGGATGGAAAATGAGAAGTATATTTTTAGCATTTGTTCTTACTTGGGGGGCGAGTGCTTTTGCTCAAAACAATGATGGGCTTGAGGACTCCCTGCGGGAATTGGTTCCTGATGGATACTTCGTGACTGAAACGATTTATGGTGACTTAAACAAAGATAGTCAAGAAGACGTTGTTTTAATCATAAAAGGAACAGACCCAAATAAAGTTGTTATTGATGAATTTCGTGGTGAAATAGACCTCAACCGAAGAGGAATAATTGTTGCTTTAAGAAACCAACAAAATTACGAATTAGTCGTTGAAAATCTAAACTGCTTTTATTCGGAAGAAGAAGATGGCGGTGTATACTTCGTACCAGATATTTACACCAAAATTGAAAAAGGAAACCTATATGTCCTTTTCGCTCATGGTCGCTATGGACACTGGCGCTACAATTTTCGTTATCAGGGAGCAGATTTTGAGCTCATTGGTTATGACAATAGTGCTAACAGAGGGCCAACAGTAGAAGTAGTCACTAGCATTAACTACCTGACAAAGAAAATGTTGGTGAAGAAAAATATTAACCGTCATGAAGAACATGCAGATCCAATATTTAAAGAGAGTTGGACGAGCTTTACACTTGATAAGCGATTTAAGCTAAGTGAAATTAACGAATTTAATGAGTTTGGTGATGGGTTACGAGAATAGATAGACTTGTATCGACACGTAATTTGAACAAACAACTATAGCGTCAATCCTTAAATTAACGCCGTTTTTTCTTCCCGTCGGACGCCATCCCGAAGCAATCGCATTGAGGATGGCAATCAGATGGTCGCATCCTGTTACGGTATTTTTGTTCATTGCTTCTAAACCTTCGTTTAGTATCGGCATCTCTTTTTCACTCAGAGGCTTAAGATGAAAAAATCAGTAATCACCTTGACTTTAATGCTCGCTTTAGTGGGTTGTGATGATGCGAGTAAAGCGATTGATGAGGCTCAAGCAGCAGCGAACAAAGCAGTCGATAGTCTGCAGCAGAAAGCCGATTCGCTAGATTTGAATCATCTCAATCTTGAAGTTTTTGGTGATGCGACCCAAAAGGCGCAAGATTTTACTCAGTCGATAGACACATTGATCAACACAGATTTCACAGACCATCAAGCGGTTACAGCAGCAACAGATAAAGTTTCTAACTCTTACAGTTGCTTAGTTGATGTTTCTTCTGAGGCGACAGCAGAAAATTTGCTAGATAAAATCGTATCTTCAGTGAAGAACGATCAAGTATTGGCAATCATCGAAAAAGGTGTCGCGCAAGCGAAAACGGCGAAAGAGTGCATGATGTAAAAGGCCTCAAGAGGGACTGCCCCTCGACATTCGGTTTGTGCACTGGCTTTGAGGCCAAATCCTGATAACAGACGCGATTGCGGTCCCTCATTCGTGATAACGCAGCATCAACTTCTTGCTCATCACAGCTGGCTGAACTATCATTTGTACGTTATTTTGTACCAAATGGAGTTCAACATGAGTCGTATTCATTTCGATCAAGATATTCAGCCGTTGTCTGAATTTCGCGCAAGTGTCGCTTCTTACATCAAACAAATCAATGAGACTCGTCGTCCATTAGTAATTACACAACGTGGTAAAGGTGTCGCTGTGGTTCTTGACGTTGCAGAGTACGAGGCAATGCAAGAGAAAATCGAATTACTGGAAGAAATGCGCACAGCAGAAGCTCAGTTAGCTTCCGATCTGGGTGTTTCTCATGAAGATGCACGCGCCCAAGTGCTAGCACGCATTAAGAAATGAAAGTAGTTTGGTCTCCTTTAGCGCTTCAAAAGCTTGGTAACGTAGCAGAGTTCATCTCTTTAGATAATCCATCTGCTGCAGAAAAGTGGGTCAATGATGTTTTCGACAAAACGAAGTTACTCGGAAGCATGCCTGAAATGGGGGCGCTTTGTTCCAGAAATACCCCACACAAACTATCGTGAAATCATTTTCGGTCACTATCGTATTATTTACAGCTTAGGCCATGAGATCAGAGTGCTAACGGTTCGTAACTGTCGACAAATGTTGTCGGAAGAGGACGTATAAAACTGCGTTCTACCACAATTATGATGCAACAACTCTGAAGCATGCCTGTTCAATCACGAGCAATAAACCAGCGTTCCCCACTCCCTCAGGGGAAAATTCAGGACGAATTTTCAGGTTGTCGGCGCCGGGAGCGCCTACAACCGCCCCGGACAACACCAAAGAATAAAAAGGCATTTCTGGTTACGCTTTGTGCCAGCAAAGAGTCACTGGCGCGCGTCACACCATGCCGAAAGAACCACCAGACTCAAGCGCGACATACTCTCCCAGCCACAAAATTACACTTGCTGTATGGATTCCCGCCTGCGCGGGAATGACGGCTTAACATGTACTTTGATGGCACTCCCCCAGGGGAAAATTCAGGACGAATTTTCAGGTTGTCGGCGCCGGGAGCGCCTACAACCGCACCGGACAGCACCAAAGAACAAAAAGGCTTTCTGGGTACTCTTTGGCCCACAAAGAGTACCTGGCGCGCATCAAACAAAGCCAAATGAACCACCGAACTCAAGCGCGACATACTCACCCAGCCACAAAATTACACTTGCTGTATGGATTCCCGCCTGCGCGGGAATGACGGCTTAACATGTACTTTGATGGCACTCCCCACGGGAAAATAGACATTGATAGAGATCCTATATTCCCGCAAAGAACAAGTTGCTCAGTGACAAACTGTTTTAAACACCACCACAGAAGCGTGTGATGACACAACTGCAGCACTTGCCGACAAGATAAAACTGATCCCATATAAGCGATATCCAACAATGAAGGAATCAGCAATGAAGATTGAGTCTGCTTTCAAATGGTGTCCTGCCGCGCTTGCGCTGATGGCTGCAAGCACTTTTGCCTATAGTCATGCCACTGAGCCTGATCTGTTCACCGGCACCCATGGTGAGTTCCAGCAAAACAGCGGCCATGTGGTGGCCACTTATGTCGCCAACTGGTCGAATCCGGCCAGTATCAGCCAGATCAACGGGAACAACCTGACACATATCCTCTACGCATTTTTAGATATTTGCGGTCCGGGTCAACGGGCAGGCCACGAAGCCACCTGCACCGGCAAGCCAGATTTTACGCTGGCTGAAAATAACAGCACGATTGATAAAGCCTTCTCGGCCCAATTCAGTGAACTGAAAACCCGATTCCCGCACCTGAAAATTCTGCCCTCGATCGGGGGCTGGGGCGGCGATGGTCCGTTCGCCCCTATGTCGATGAACATTAACAACCGGCAGGTTTTCGTTCAGGCCATGGTGGATTACCTGAAAGCAAACCCAGCCTTTGATGGGGTGGATATTGACTGGGAATGGCCGCAAAACCGTGCTGAAGGGGAAGCCTATGCCGACCTGATGATAGATCTGAGGGCTGCGATGGACAAACTCAGCGCCGAAACCAGCCGTGAGTATCTGGTGACATCAGCCATAGCGACAGCGGAGTCTTATACCGCCAAGGTCAACTACCAGCGGGCAGAGCCTGCCATGGATCTGATTTTCCTGATGACCTACGACTTCTTCGGAGCCTGGTCATCTGACAATGTCGGCCATCACACTGCGATAAGCGCCCATAGCGGTAACTTAGCCAAAGGGTATGGTTTTGGCGCTGAAGATGCGGTTCAAAATCTGCTTGGTTTAGGCATGCCTGCTGAAAAGCTCGTACTGGGCGTTGCCAAATATGCCAAGGGCTGGGACGGTGTCGCACTGAATCCTCAGGGATCGCCCTTTGGTGGCGTGGCGACCGCCGGTTTTCCGAAAGCGGTGAATCCCTGGGATGTCGAAGGTATCGCGACGTATACCCGTATCTCAGATGAGATCCTCGGTCCGGACGGACAAGGCGTGAACGGCTTCGAAATTCGTGTCGATCCGGATTGTCAGTGTCACTACGCATGGCGTGGATCGGATGCGGCGTTTGTCGGCTTTGATCACCCGGCAGATATCATTGCCAAAGGCCAGCTGGCTACCAGCAAAAAACTCGGCGGCCTGTTCTCGTGGGAATACGGTCAGGACAATGGCGATCAGCTCAATGCTATGAATATCGGTGTTGGTAATCTGGATATGAAGACTCTGCCGGACGTGACAGACTGGCAACCAGATGCCGTCTATCTCGCCGGTGATCGCGTCAGATTCAATCACTTTGTCTATCAGGCTAAATGGTGGTCCCAAAACGACGAACCCGGCCATCCCCACGGGCCATGGGAAAAGTTGGACTTCACCCATGCGGCCAGCTGGTCTGCGGAGGCCACCTATCAAACCGGTGATCGCGTCACCCATAATGGCGTGGTGTACCAAGCCATGTGGTGGACACTCAATAACGAACCGGGCGCTCCGAACAGCCCATGGACGGCCTTGTAAACGTATAGATCAAGGCGAGGAAGATATCCTCGCCATGCATCATTGCAGAGCAGTTTGGTTTGTGCAAAAAACCAATTAAACCGCAAGGTAATCCGGCTGCTAACCCTGCTAATCATCTCTATATTGGTACTAAGCCAGTAGCTCTCTTCGGACGATGTCTGCACCTGCACTCAAGGCATTCAGCTTGCCCCTTGCGACGTCACGGGATAAAGGTGCCATGCCACAGTTGGTGCAAGGATAAAGCTTGTCGGCATCGACAAACTGCAGTGCTTTTCGCAGGGTATTGGCGACTTCCTCTGGCGTCTCAATGGTATTGGTTGCGACATCAATCGCTCCTACCATGACTTTTTTACCCCGAATGAGTTCCAGTAGCTCGATTGGAACACGCGAGTTGTGACATTCCAGTGAGATGATATCAATATTCGATTGCTGCAGTTTGGGAAACACTTCTTCGTATTGTCGCCACTCTGAGCCCAAGGTCTTTTTCCAGTCTGTGTTAGCCTTGATGCCGTAACCGTAGCAAATATGTACAGCCGTTTCGCATTGAAGTCCTTCAATGGCTCTTTCTAAAGCCGCAATGCCCCAGTCATTGACCTCATCAAAAAACACATTAAAAGCAGGCTCATCAAATTGGATGATATCAACGCCAGCGGCTTCTAATTCTTTGGCTTCTTGATTGAGGATTTTGGCAAATTCCCAGGCAAGTTTTTCGCGGCTTTTATAATGGTTATCATAAAGCGTATCTATCATCGTCATGGGACCAGGCAGAGCCCATTTAATGGGTTGATTGGTTTGCTGACGTAAAAACTTGGCATCTTCAACAAAAACCGACTTGGGGCGACTCACAGGACCCACGACTGTCGGTACACTCGCATCATAGCGGTCACGGATTTTCACTGTTTTACGTTGCTCAAAGTCAACGCCGCTGAGGTGCTCAATAAAGGTTGTCACAAAATGCTGACGGGTTTGCTCGCCATCACTGACAATATCAATACCTGCCCGTTGTTGCTCTTGTAATGACACACGTAAAGCATCGTGTTTGCCGTCTATTAACTCCTCACCTTGTAATTTCCAGGGTGACCAAAGTGTTTCAGGTTCTGCAAGCCAAGAGGGCTTAGGTAAACTGCCAGAAGTTGAAGTCGGTAATAATGTTTTCATAATAGGCTCTATTGTAATTTATCGTTAATTATAAAGCGTAATTAGCAGACCACTGCTCAAGAATACTTTGGTATGGTTTGATGAAGTGTTCCTCAGCAAATTTACCTTGCTCAATAGCCAACTGGCTGCGTTCTGCTCGGTCATAAACAATTTGAGTTAATGAATGATCCTGATTCTTCAGATTGGGCTGATATAATTTTCCCGCTGAAGCATTCGCATTATAAATCTCAGGCCGGTAAATCTTTTGAAATGTTTCCATCGTACTGATGGTGCTTATCAGCTCAAGATTCGTATAATCATTCAGTAAATCACCAAAGAAATAAAAAGCTAAAGGTGCAGCACTGTTTTGAGGCATGAAATAGCGAACCTGCAATCCCATTTTCTTGAAATATTGCTCAGTCAGCGAAGACTCATTGGGCTGATATTCAAAACCCAATACAGGATGCTGGTTTTCAGTGCGATGATAGATCTTGCTATCCGAAACACTGAGACAGATAACCGGCGGCTTACTGAAATTAGCCTTGTATGCATCTGAATTAACAAAGCATTGGAAGAGCTTACCATGCAGTTCACCAAAATTATCCGGAATGCTAAATTTGGGTTGATTCTTATTATGATCCAACAATAATACGCTGAAATCATAATCTCGCACGTAGGAGGAAAAATTATTCCCTACAATGCCTTCAATCCGTTCGCTGGTTTTATGATCAACAATGTTCGTTTTCAATACTTCAATCGAAGGGAAAGCCTGACCACTACCTTCAATATCCATATCTACTGAAATAATTTCAAGCTCGACAGAATAACGATCGCCTTTTTGGTTATCCCAACTTGCTAAAGCATTAAAACGATTGTTAATCATCCTTAAGGTATTGCGCAAGTTCTCTTGACGGCTCTCTCCTCGCGCCAAATTAGCAAAGTTAGTTGTGATACGGGTATTATCTGAAGGATGATAATTTTCATCGAAACAAATATTCTTTATCGTAAATATAAAATCTTTATTCATGGTAACCTGTCATCCAATTTTCTGAGATAATCCTGAATTTATTTTTTGTTCTTTCCGGACTTTACAATTTTATATTTTTGTTTTTCCAGTCCGTCATCTTCACAGTTGTTTGATTTTGGCCTAATGGCCTCAATCAGAGCCAACTGCAAGATTGTATAAAGCTGACAATAGAGTAATTTATACTTGGGTCGAATCATGAATAAAAATGATTTAATTTCATTAATCTATGAATCACGTTCATGGTTTGTGAAAACCGAACGTGAAAACCGCACTCGCTGCATCGATGTCCGCCTGCGCGGCAAATGACAGAGGTAACTTAATGAATGTAGGCCTGAAAACGCTCTATCCAACAACGATTCAGAGAACAAAGTTACCCACTCCACAAGGGAAAAATTCAGGACGAATTTTTAGGTTGTCGGCGCCGGGAGCGCCTACAACCGTCCCGGACCACACCAAAGAACAAAAAGGGGCTTTCTGGGTACTCTTTGCCCCAACAAAGAGTACCTGGCGCGCATCACACAATGCCAAGTGAACCACTGAACTCAAGCGCGACATACCTCAGCTGTACCAAAATCCCAACCACAAAACTTTCACTCACAGGAAGCGGTTACAAATCCAGCCTCAACCGCAGCATATCTTTGTGCTGAATACCCAGCTCAAAGATTGGCTCATCATAATGATCGAGAAAGAAATCTTTAGCGACACTCTCAACCCGAAACCCCAGCCGCTGGTAAAACGTCAGCTGATAACCGAAAGTGCCCGTTCCCAGCACGAGCGATTGAACCCCCTGCTTCCTCAGCCGGGAAAATAATGCGGTTAACAGCTTCGAGCCTATACCCTGCTGCTGAAACGCCGGATAGACCGCCAGATTGAAGACTTCGTAAGTATTTTCTGCGATCAGCTTGGCAACACAGACCCCGATGATTTCGCCATCAACCACAGCAGCCAGGCAATAAGCCCCGTTCAGATAACGCTGGATACAGGCTTCAGAGGGATCAGCTTCCAGCAGCAGTGCCATCGGGATCTGTGCCGCATCCAGATGATGAATTTCAATCATGACAGACTCAGCGCCATAATCAGCTCGTCTGCTGTCTGGCCCGTAACCTGAAAACCGGCTTTTTCATAACGGTGTTTTGCTGCCAGGTTATGCGGGTAGACATCCAGCTGGAGTACGCGAGCCTGATGCTTTTCAGCCGCCGTGTGTCTGGCAGCATTGATCAGCGCCACGCCGACACCAGCGCCCTGGCACCGGCTTTTAACGTACATTTGTGTAAGCAGCACCGTCCGGTTTTCCAGTTCAGACACACCACACAAACCGATAAGTTCTTCACCCTCAAACGCCCCCAGCATAGTGTGCTGCGGGCTTTGGCTGGCTATGTTACGCTCAAAATGCATGGTTGGCTGCTGCCGCTGCTCCTCATAGTTGGCACCAAAGCAGTCTGGATGTAACCGCAGACTTTCCAGACGAATGTCGCGATATGCAGGAATATCAGCAGGGGTTAAAGCACGAGTGGTCACTTCCATATCTCGGTCTCTCAGATTTCCTTCTCCTCTGCATGTTAACCACAAATTCAACAAGTTGCACATCCTATTCCCCGGCTTAGCCTCTGGCAGACAAAATCACTTTCGGCTCAAACATAAAGCAACAAACCTATAAATATTTCTGATAGTCCTTCGACGGTGTGGGCGATGACTCAAGCCCGATATCTTTCTTCAGGTGCGGACTGAATGATTCTGGTTGCAACTGTGTCTTTTTCTGCCGATTTCCCCATAACCATGGCTTTTTCTGATTAAACAGCTGAATTTCAACTTCCCATTGCAGTGCTACTCTGATCATTTTATTCCCCTTCAGTCACAGTGCCTGCAGGAATTATGCGTATAATGAGTCCCGGCCACGAACGATGATTCATTACACCTACTATAAGCTGAGATTATGGACAATCGACTACAGTACTTATCCGGATTACGCTACTTTGAAGTGGCAGCCCGACGCCAGAGCTACAGCAAAGCCGCCGAAGAATTGTATGTCAGCCAGGCCGCCGTCAGTCAGAAAATCCGCCAGTTAGAAGAGGTACTGGGCTGCAAACTCTTTGTCCGGCAAGGGCGGAACATGATACTGACCACGCAGGGATCCAGCCTGTATACCGATGTTTCACGCGGATTCGATCATATACTGTCCGGTCTGAACCGCATTCAGGCGGAGCCTCTGGAGGGGATCCTGACCGTTAATACCTCCCGATCTTTTGCCTCCCGCTGGCTGATGCCCCGCTTGTGGAAGTTCACTATGATCCATCCGGATATTTCCATCCGGGTCGATGCCACTACCGAAGCGCCTGACATGAAGTACGGTAGTATTGATCTCGCCATCAGACAGGGCCACAAAGTACATCTTGGTGACAGTATTCAGTCCTGTGTGCTGTATGAAGAACCTGTATATCCGCTCTGCTCACCCGAGCTGGCCAATTCGATGAAGTTTACCCATCCGGAACAGCTGCTGAAATGCTGGCTGATTCACTGGGCTGAAACCTGTAATTTAACCTGGGAGCGCTGGTTTAACACGGCGGGAATTGACGTGCCCGAGGGGAACTTACAATGGATGGAAGTCAGCACCTTTGAAATGGGGTTGAATGCCGTCATGGCCGGTCACGGCGCCTGTTTAGGCACGCTGAGTCTGGCCGGTGATTTCATCGAAAACGGCCTGTTGGTCAAGCCTTTTGACATTGGCTTAGTGCCGGGTATCCGCTACACCTTATTTTACGACCGCACCTCACCGCGCATGACCCGTGCTCAGGCCTTTATCGACTGGCTGCATCAGGAAGTCCGACAGTCTCAGGCACAGCCCGTGCTTACATGACTATTTGCAAGAATGACTTCCTGTGCACCCTCTTTTATGGATCCCCGCCTTCGCGGGGATGACTAAAAAACAACAAATACAAACATTTATAGCAACAGCATGACGCACAAGTAAAACCAAACTCTACGTATGGCCTTACTGTCATTCACACCAGCACACTAGTACCGAAAAAATTCAAATTACTCATTAACTTAACGTCATTCCCGCGCAGGCGGGAATCCATCTGGCGCGCTAAACAGCATGCATTTCACTTATCCCCCTCCCGCCCAAAATAGCTCATTTGGTGTTGCAAGAACAAATTTGAACCTCTATGATAACCATTAAATGAGCCACACCAAATGACCCACCCCTGAGACCACAGACAGAAGCTGTCCTGTTAAGGAGTCACTATGCCCACCCTGTACGGCTATATTCGCCTGTCGCCGAAAATGAGCGATCCTGAAGCGTTGATCCGGCAAATTACCGATTATGATCCCAATCTGCGGCTGTTCCGGGAAACCGGGATCCGCGGTAACGTTCCTGCTGAGGAGCGCCCCCGGTACCGCGACTTATTCAACACCCTGAAACCGGGTGATCAGTTGATCGTCCGCTGGGTGACAGATCTCGGTTTTCATTTCGATGCCTGCCATCAGACCCTTCAGCAATTACTGGACAAAGGCGTGATCGTCCATACCGTGAACCAACCACTGACCTTCAAACCGGGCTGCCCAATCACCGATGCCTTGCTGCTGATGCTCAAAGGTTATGCGAACTCACACACCCAGCACCGGTTGTGGGCCGCCGAGGCGGGTCGGGATTCACTGCGCCAGGACAAAGCTGCATGGAAAGAAAAATTTCGCGGCCGCCGTGCCAATCATGAAGTGCACCAACAGATTGCCATGCTGCTCAAGGCAGGGAAAACCCTGCAGACAGTGGCTGACGAAACCGGTGTCAGCCTTTCTACGGTAAAACGTGTCAAAGCAAAGATGCAGCATCACGGCCACGAGCTGTAAATCCAAATTCAAACAGAGACCAACACATGCAAAAACGACTACAACCCAAATCATTTACTGTGCAGCAAGCGTTTGATATCAGCCCGAACATGCGTCGCGTGATTCTGACAGGCGAAGATATCCGCCATCTTCCGGCCGACAGTGCCGGTCAGTATGTCAAACTGCTGTTCACTCCTGCCGGCAGTACCGACCTGAGCACATTGTCTGAGGGCCAGAAACCTGTGCTGCGCACCTTCACCATCAGTGAGTTTGATGCAAAGCAGGGCACCTTGGCGCTGGATTTTGTCAAACATCACCACAAGGACAAGAGCCAGCGCAAAGACGAGCACCAACACAAAGGCGAGATCACGCCGGAACAAGGCGGTTATGCGTGTCACTGGGCCATGCACACTCAGCCAGGCGAACAGATTTCCCTCGGCGGACCAAATACCATTCAGGGCCTGGCCGATGACAGTGACTGGGTACTGATCATTGGTGATATGACAGCACTGCCTTCCATTCAGCTCAAAACAGCCCGCCTTGCGGCAGATAGCCAGGGTTATGTGGTGCTGGCACTCAGCAGCGAGCAGGATTTACCGGCACTGCAGTTGCCCTCCGGCGTTGAATTAATCACTGTGGTGGATGGGGAACGCTCAGGCACCGCACTGGCTGAGAAAGTAACGCAACTGCGCTGGCCGGATGGAAAGCCAGCTATCTGGTGTGCCTGCGAATTCAGCACTATGCGGGCCATTCGCCAGCACATCAGCCAGCAGGATCAGTTCGATCGCAAAACTTGTTACATCAGCAGCTACTGGAAACACGGGGTAACGGAAGACGGGCACAAGGTCATCAAGCGCGAGGATCAGGACAGCTATCATGGCGAAGCCTGATGCCGAGACGGCAGAGGGATCAGCGGTGTCTGCCGCTTTTTCCTGGCGTCCGATTTTACTGGCCTGCCTGACCATCAGCATAGGTCAGTTTGGCATGGGGTTGGTGTTTCCTTCCCTGCCCTGGATAGCCAAAGACTTTGGCATATCCATCGATCAGGCTCAGCTGCTGATTTCGGTCTACTTACTCGGTTTCGGTCCGTCGCAATTCATCTACGGCCCGATCTCAGATGCCTTAGGCCGTCGCCGCGTGCTGTTAGCCGGAATCCTGCTTGCAGTGGCCGGTCTGATTCTGGTGATCCTTGCCAGCGACAGTTTTTACGGCTTAGTGGCCGGTCGCCTGATGCAGGGACTGGGGGCGGGTTGCTGCGCTGTGCTGGCCCGCGCCTCGACACGGGATTCCTACACAGGTGAACAACTGCCGCAGGCGCTGTCTTATCTGACCATGGTGGCCTCGTTTACGCCGATTTTTGCGCCCGTGATTGGCGGTTTCATTAACCACCACTTTGGCTGGCTGTCGGTCTTTATCGTGCTGGCAAGCTATATCACCCTGGTGTGGTTTGCATTGTGCCTGATGTTCAAAGAAACCATGCACGACAAGCAAGCTGTGCCTTCAGTGAAGAAAATCGTCACTGATTACCGCTCGCTGTTGTCGTCACGTTATTTCCTGAGTTTTGCCAGTATCGGCTGGCTGAACTTCAGTCTGGTCGTCACCACCATCTCGCTGATGCCCTTTATCATGCAGGTTCAGATTGGCATGACCTCAGACGAATACGCCCTCTGGGCACTATTGCCGACCGCAGGGTTATTTGCCGGTGGTTTTCTGGTCAGCTGGCTGCGGCCAAAAATCGGCACCAAACGCATGCTGTACCTCGCACCTGCCGTGCATCTCATTGCGGCGGCCTGGTTAATTCTGACACCGCTGACACCATTGATGATGATGCTGGGTCAGTTCCTGATGGTGTTTGGCAACGGCATCGCCATGCCTTGCGCCCAGTCGCAGGTGATGCTGCCGTACCGCAAACAGGCTGGCACAGTGGCCGCGTTATCCGGTGGCGGGCAGATGCTGCTTTCAGCCCTGGTCAGTATGGCGCTGATCAAGCTGGGTATTCAGCAGGCCTGGCAGCTTGGCTGTGTGATCGGGATCTTTGCTCTGATTGTCACCCTGAATATCCGCAGCGGATTCCGCACGCCGTTACCTGACAGCCAGTAAAGAAAAACACCTGCCCTTGTTTGTGTTAACAGGGGCAGGTGTTCAGCCACAGTAAAGCGACAGGGTTATGAGGAGCGCAGGAAATCGAGCATCCAGCGGGTGACTCTTTCACTGTCTACCGGCATGTGCAGCGATGTCAGTCCGGTATCCAGTACATTGGCTGGTAACAGCGCCTTTCTTGCCAGCATCAGGTCCCGCGAATAGGCCTTGCTGAATTCAGGGTGGCCCTGAATGCCGAGAAAATGCTCGCCCACTTGCAGCATGTAATACGGGCAAAAATCACTCCCGGCCAGCACAGCCGTATCATCCGGTAACCTGACCACCTGATCCTGATGGCTGACCAGCAAAGACAGATCGGACGGGAACGCGGCATTTTCCGTTACTCCCGCCGGCAACGCATGCAGCGCATGTGTCGCCACACCAATCCCCCAGCCCTGCGGCGCCTGAATCACTTCGCCCCCCAGTGCTTTTGCGATCAACTGATGACCAAAGCAGATCCCCACCAGCTTCTTTTTACGGGCATGCAACGCCCGCACAAAAGCCAGCAACGGGGGGATCCAGGGCAGGTCATCGTTGACACTGTGACGACTGCCCGTGGTCATATACACATCGCATTCATCAACATCCTGCGGCAACTCGCCGTCCAGCGCCCGGTAAAAAACCAGTTCCGGCGCGTCACCGGCATCGCGCAGCAGCTGAGTGAACATCGCCGGATAATTACCGTGGTCGGCCTGCAAATCCTGCCTGACATCATCGCACTGCAGAATACCCATTCTTACCGTCATGGAGCCTCCTGGTGTCAGTGCTGTGGCAAGCGGCCCGTCACAGCGTCCACAAAAATCCGGCTGTATTGCTCGGCGCTCAGTGCAACAGGATTTCCGCCTGCCGACGGGTCCTGTACCGCCATGCGGCCTACACGCTGTGCTTCTTCAACCGTAATATCAATATCCGCCAGCGTATGGGGGATCTGCAGGGCGGCACGGAAATCCAGAATCCAGGTCAGAAAGGCATCGAAACCGGGCTCGGGTAAATCCAGATAGCGGGCGAGATGGGTCAGCTTATCTTCAATCGCACTGCGGTTTGCCACCAGCACATAAGGCATCAGGATGGCATTCAATAAGCCGTGATGCTTGTCGTATAACGCCCCCAGTGTGTGGGCGATGGCATGCATCCCGCCCAGACCACGCTGAAAGGCGGTCGCGCCCATACTGGAGGCCACCAGCATCTGGGTGCGGGCCTCAAGGTTACTGCCATCGGCAACCGCCTGTGGCAGATAGGCTTTAATCAGCCGGATGCCTTCAAGTGCAATACCTTCGGCCATCGGGTGATAGCCGTTGGCACAATAGGCTTCAAGATTATGCGACAGTGCATCCATACCGGTCGCCGCTGTGATATGCGGCGGCAGCCCGGTCGTCACCGCCGGGTCGAGCAACACACGTACCGGCAGCATCTTAGGATGAAAAATGATCTTTTTGACGTGGTTGGCCGTATCAGTGATCACAGATGCACGCCCGACTTCAGAGCCGGTCCCGGCTGTGGTCGGGATCGCGATAACAGGGGCAATAGCATCCGCAATGGCCTGCAACCAGTTGTCGCCCACATCTTCGAATGCCCACAGCGGCAGTGACTGTCCCGCCATCAGGGCAATGGCTTTGGCGGCATCCAGGCTGGAACCGCCACCAAAGGCAATCACACCATCAAAACCGCCCTGACGATACACAGCCAGGCCGTCTTCGACATTCTCGCCGGTCGGATTGCCCTGAATCCGGCTGAACACCTCACAGCCAATGCCAGCTTCGCGGCATAACGCCACAGTTTCCGTCACCATGGGCAGGGCTGCCAGCCCGGGATCGGTGACCAATAATGCGTTGCTGATCCCAGCGCCGCGGCATGCCTGTGCGATTTGCTGTAAACAACCTTCACCTACTGTGATCGGCGTTGGATAATTCCAGTTTCCTTTCAGCGACATCTTGCTCTCCTTACACGCCGGTTCAGGCCAGTGATTTAATATGAAATGACTTCGGACGTGTCAGCGCCGCAAAGCCCAGAGCCGACAAAGTGCAGCCGCGGCCAGACTGTTTGACCCCGGTCCAGGCCAGCGCCGGATCGAGATAATCACAACGGTTAATAAAGAAAGTACCGGTTTCCACCTGCTGGCCTAAGGCAATACCCCGCTCAATATCACGGGTAAAAATGCTGGCGGTCAGGCCAAAATCGCTGTCGTTCATCAGCGTGATAGCTTCTTCATCGCTATTCACTTTCATAATACCGACAACAGGCCCGAACGATTCTTCGTGCATCACGCGCATCGAATGATCAACCTGGGTCAGAATTTGCGGCGCCAGATAGGGCGATCCGGCCTGACTGAGCGGAAAAGCCTGCTCATCAATATGGGCAACTGCACCCTGCGCTATCGCCTCCTGAATCTGGCCACGGACAAAATCAGCGGCACTGGTACGGACCAGCGGCCCCAGCGTCGTGCCCGGCTCATCCGGTCGGCCCAGCTTATATTGTCTGACGATCGCTACCGCTTTTTCGACAAAGGCGTCATACACAGAAGCGTGAACATAAATACGTTCAATACCACAGCACGACTGGCCGCTGTTGAAAAATGCCCCGTCAATCACGGTGTCAGCCGCATCATCCAGATCGGCATCTTCGCGCACGTAAGCCGGATCTTTACCGCCCAGCTCCAGTCCAACGCCGATAAAACGGCCTGCGGCGGCTTGCTCGACATGCGCGCCGGCCGGTACTGAGCCGGTAAAGGCGACATGATTCACCGCGTCAGACTGGATCAGTTTGGTGGTGTCTTCGTGCGTCAGATGCAAAAACTGAAACACCCCTTCCGGCAGACCTGCGGCATCAAAAGCCGATTTCAGCCGCTCAGCACACAGGGGCGTTTGTGCAGAATGCTTGAGGATGACACTGTTACCGGCCAGCAAGGCAGGCACAATACTGTTGATGGCCGTCAGGTACGGATAATTCCAGGGGGCGATCACCGCCACCACACCAACGGGCTCACGGGTAATGTAACGGCTGAAGCCGGGCTTGTCGGGTAAAGTGATCGCGGCCAGCGCCGCATCGCTTTCGGCAATCATATGGCGTGCCCGTTCCGCCAGACCGGCGATTTCGCCCTGCGCATAGCGGATCGGTCTTCCCATCTGCCAGCAGATTTCCTGGCCGATCTCAGCTTTATTGGCTTCAAACCAGTCAACCGCTTTGCTGCACATTGCCTGACGCTCGCTCAGTGCAACGCTGGCCCAGCTTTTCTGGGCACTTTTCGCCAGCGTCAGCGCTTGCTGAATCTCATCGCCAGAGGCAAGCGGACGCGTGACATACACACTGCCGTCTACCGGCGATATCGTTTGTTGCATTCGAGTCATGACGCATCTTCCTTAAATAATTTCGAAATAACGATCCATTTCCCAGTCAGTCACGTGTTTTCTGAATTCACGCTCCTCCCACTCACGGCTGGCAGCAAAGTGCTCAACGAACTCATCACCGAACATGGTTCGGGCAGCGTCAGACTGCTTAAACCGCTGCGCGGCATCCCACAGGGTACGTGGTAATTGTAGCTCTGGTGCATGTTGCTGTTCGTAGGCATTGCCCTTCACCTGCTCGAACGGTTCCCATTCCTGCATAATGCCGTACAGACCGGAAGCCACGGCGGCTGCCAGCGCGAGATACGGGTTAGCATCTGCTGCGCCTAAGCGGTGTTCGATGCGCTGGGATTGTTCACTGCCGGGGATCACCCGCAGGGCCGTGGTACGGTTTTCCACGCCCCAGGTGGCATCTGTCGGTGCCCAGAAGCCGGGGATCATACGGGTATAGCTGTTGATGGTCGGTGCAATCAGACACAAAAACTCAGGCATTAGGCGCTGCTGGCCGGCCAGAAAATGCCGCTGCAGTTTACTCATATTGTGAGTCTGTGTCGGGTCGTAGAACGCCGACGAGCCGTCTTTGTTTTTGAGCGACACATGAATATGGCCACTCTGGCCCGGATAGTCTCCCGACCATTTCGCCATGAAGGTCGCCAGCAGATCCCTTTTCTGAGCCAGCACTTTCATGAAGGTTTTGAACAGTGCCGCTTTGTCGGCCGCCGCTTCGGCGCCATCAACCGCGATGGCGGCTTCTAAAACACCGGGACCGGTCTCTGAGTGAATGCCTTCAATCGGAAAATCCATCTGCTCACTCATGCCCAGAATGGCTTCATACAAGCCGGAATGCACCGAGTTTCGAATCATCGAATAACCAAACCAGTCCGGCGTGATGGTTTCCAGGTTGCGAAAGCCTTTTTCTCTGGCTGAATGCGGTGTTTCATTGAAAACAAAGAACTCATATTCAAGGGCAGCAAACACATCAAAGCCCATGTCATTGGCTTTTTTCAGCACCTTGCGCAAGGTGCCACGCGGGCAGACTTTCTCAGCTTCATCGGTAAACTCGGCAATAAACAGCAGCATACCTTCTTCACCGTAGACCTCCCGGCAGGTGTGCGGCAAAATGCGTACCGGGGCGTCCGGGTAGCCGGTATGCCAGCCGGTATATTGAGTATTGTCGTAGAGCTGATCTTTGGAGTCCCAGCCCAGCACGACGTCACAAAACGCGAACCCCTTTTCAAGCGATGAAAAGAACTTGGATTTCGACATATATTTACCGCGCATGATGCCGTCGTTATCAAACAAGCCGACTTTCACGTGGGTCAGTGCGCGTTCTTCTACAATGGCCATTGCATCGGCAATCGTCTTCACTTCTCTGGCTTCCATGTGTACCTCTTTCATCAAGATGACTCGTTCCTGAGCCTGTTTGGAGATAAGTTCAATCCGGACGCACTGACCAACAGCGGCAGCCGCGTCCTCAAATGACATTAACTGAGTTCAGATTCTGCATCAGCAATCAGGTCAAACTCTTCTTCCGGCGCATTGGCGACAATACGGTGACGGCTGTACAGCGTGAAGTAAGTCAGCATGACAGCGTAAAAAAGGGCGGACCACAGCGCCGCCTGCAGGCTCACCACAAAAGTGGATGCCAGCGCTACCAGCGACAGTGCCAGCGCAATGCCCGATGTCAGCGTGCCACCCGGCGTTTTATAAGGGCGTTCCAGCGCTGGCTCTTTGCGGCGCAGAATAATATGGGACAGACTCATCAGAGCGTAAGATACGGTCGCGCCAAACACCGCCATGGTGATCATCAGATCCCCTTCGCCGGACAGCGACAACAGAAAGCCGATGATGCCGGGCACGATGAGCGCCCAGACAGGCACTTTACGCTCGCCGGACAGCGACAGAAAACGCGGCAGGTAGCCGGCACGCGACAGTGCAAACACCTGGCGTGAGTAGGCATAAATAATAGAAAAGAAGCTGGCAATTAAGCCGAACAGGCCAACAAGGTTAACGAATTTCGCCGCCAGCGATTCCGTGCCGTACACCGACTGCAAAGCACCAACCAGCGGCGCACTGTGCGATTTCATGGCTTCGGCTCCGGCACCGCCCGGCACCAGAATCAGCACCACAGCGGCAAACACTATCAGTACCAGCATGGAAGCGATAATGCCACGCGGCATATCTTTGGCCGGATTAGTCGCTTCTTCAGCCGCCAGTGGCACACCTTCGACCGCCAGGAATAACCACATGGCAAATGGCAGTGCCGCCCAAATTCCCATGTAGCCTTCCGGCAAAAAGGCACTGGCGCCAGCGACATCTGAATTAACGGCAATATCAAAAAGGTTGTTGATGTCAAAATGCGGCAGCATACCCAGCGCAAAAACTATAATCGCAATCACCGCCAGCAAGGTGATCCCCATCATGATACGCAGTGCTTCTCCGGCACCCCACAAATGGATACCGACGAACACACAATAAAAAGCCGCGTATACTATGGGCCCGTCAATACCGATTAACTCATTCACGTAGCCGCCGATGAAAATCGCAATCGCGGCAGGGGCAATGGCATACTCCAGCAAGATAGCGGTACCGGTCAGAAAGCCTCCCCACGGCCCCATGGCGCGACGGGCAAAGCTGTAACCACCACCAGCAGTGGGAATCGATGACGACATCTCGGCCAGACTCAGTACCAGGCACATATACATCAGCCCCATGACTATCGTGGCCAATAGCATGCCGCCAAACCCTGCCCGCTCTAAGCCAAAATTCCAGCCAGCGAAATCCCCGGAGATCACATAAGACACACCCAGGCTTGCCAGCAGTACCCAGCCTGCCACGCCTTTTTTGAGTTGTCGTTTACTTAAGTATTCGTCAGAAACGGTATGGGTTTCGACGGCTTGCTCGTTGCTGCCAGACATAACTTTTCCTTTTCTACAGTGAATGAAGTTAAATCGCACATCTTGTTAAGCTTTTGTTAACTTAATGGCGACATCTACTGCCCGGCAACAAGAATCAGTTAGGCTAAAACTAAGGTATAAGTTTTATTAATAGTAAGCGGCATTTCCGTGACGGCGAGCCGCTATGTGATGAATTTTAAGAAGAAAATAGCAGGTTTATGTGTTCGCTTATGTGTGACCGCTGATGCCGGGGCAAGACAGGAGCGAACGCCAGTGCAATCACCTCGGGTACCAGAAGCAAAACCGCTAACAGCAAAGAGGGGGGATGAAATAAGCACCGGCAGCATCTGAACATAACGAAGAGACCACCCCATGCTGCGGCGCATTATCACAAGCAGAATGAGGTGGCCTTTGTAAAATGATTCAAAGCACTGCAGGGTTACATCATTTTGCAGCCGGAATCGGAACCGGAACCGGTTTTGGCTTCGGATAGTCACCGCTAATGATGGCTTTATCCGGTCCGTAGTTTCGCAACACAATCCAGAATGGTCCATCGGGTGATGGCAACCAGTTACTTTCCTTATCCGGCCCAGGTGACTCATGCTGGAAATAAATCGTTAATGAACCGTCATCGTTGCTTTTTACTCCCGGAGTCGTACTTGACAGCGAATATCGGTTGATCGGGTTTTCCACCAGCCATCGCTGTGGCAGTTTATACATAGTGAATGACCAGAAATATTTCACTGGTGGTATCTGCCCCGCAGGAAAAGTCACTGAATAATTATTTTTACTGGCATCAAGAGGCTGATCATTCGAATCAAGCGGAATAGAAAAATATACCGCCTGCTCATTAGCATTACCAAAAATACCCAGCACAACCCCCAATGTCCGCTTCAGATAATCCGTGCCAATCCGCTCGCGACTGCCAAACAGTGTGCCTGAATCCAAAGTAGGATCGTTTCCGGCTTTCTGGAATTCGGCCAGCGCATCCTGTACCCCCGCCCGCATCGCATCCTGAATCGAGGGGTCTAAGGCTGAAAAGTCAAAAGGTTCGCCCGTGCCAATGCCTAAGGCTTTGAGTTTATTGTACTCCGCGGCATCATTCGCATTGGGTGACGTAAACGGGAGAAGAAAGTCAGCGTAGCGCCAGAATTGATCTGTTTTTTCATCGCCTTCTGTCCATGCCGGCCAGTCAATGGCCGGTGCTGGCGCTGGGGCGGGCTGACCCAGGAATTCGCTGAGCGGTTGCAGCTTGTACGCTTGCTGTATCTTCTCAACATTAGGCATATCATCCTGCCCTCCGATGAGCTGTGTACGTGTCAGCGTCCCCAGGAACTGACTCTCCCCGCGGATGACTCGTTTAATACCTTCTGGCGTTTCACCTTGCCAGTCCGGTGCAACGAGCATGAAGCTTCCGCCACCGTTGCCATCATTCAATGAGCCGGGATTATCAATAACATATGCCCACAAATCATCCCACTGGCTGGTGTAGTAACGCTGAGCTTCTATCTCAGGCAAAGTGACTACCCAAGGCTCAGACCGCAAATCCACCCAGGCGTAAGAATAAGGGGTATCAATATTGGGTGTGACAATATCAGTGTCTGCGGGGGTAGACGTGCCTAAATGCAGCCACTTGCCAAATGCCGCATCCCCTTTAATTGCCTGAGAATACATAGTGCGATAATTCAGCACTAAGGGGTAAACAAAAATGTACGCATCACGGGCATATTCGCGCGCCTGCTCAGCAGTTAAAGAATTCGATGAAGATGAGGTTGTCGTTGTAGCAGAAGCTGTATCCGCGGAGGTATTGGAAGCAGCTTGATTCGGATCGTTACACGCGACAAGCAAAGTCGTCGACAATGTCACGGCAAGTAGACGTTTCATGCGATCAATTCCTGTTGTTCATTTTTAGAAAAGATAACTGTTCGGACTTCGTGTACCACAATGCAAAAACACGCGAGCCAGCCTGCGAAGACGTTATTGCTACTGCTTCAAAGCAGACCGTTTGTAACTTTAGACCAAGACGGAAAGATAAGCATCTAATATCACAATACTTTCAGGCCAAGATTTCGGAATCAGACCATAACAACCAGAAGCAGGATGGTGACGAAAACACGACAGAATCCATTGTTAGGCAGGGAAATGAACGCAGTTGAACGAGCTTGAAGAATTTACGCAAAGTGAACATTTATTCGGGCAATGAAGCAGAACGCCTGCCCGGAAAGTAATGCTCGTTCAGCAAGGGAGAACCTGCTCCCTTGCTGAAGAGTCAGTTAATCAGAAATAACTATCGTACCTGTCTTGCCAGTTTGAAAGCCCCCACCAGTCGATCCAGTTTCTCAGCCAGGCCGGCCAGATCCTGACTGGTTTTTTCCAGCTCCATACTGGCATCCAGCCCGGCCTGCACCGCCTGATTCACCGTATCCATGTTGAGATTGATTTCATTGGCCACACTGGATTGCTGCTCTGTAGCCGTGGCAACCTGAGTGTTCATGTCCAGAATCGCGACAACCTGACCCGAAATTTCGTCCAGCGCACTCAATGCGTCTTCGGTGGCTTTGGTGCCTTCTTCAGTCAGGGATTTGCTGCTTTCCATCGCAGTCACTGCGTTTTTCGCTTCATGTTGCAGCTGGTCAATCATACGCTGGATTTCATCGGTAGACTGAGCCGTTTTAGTCGCCAGATTACGCACTTCATCCGCGACCACAGCAAATCCACGACCGGCCTCACCGGCACGGGCTGCCTCAATGGCCGCATTCAGCGCCAGCAGGTTCGTTTGCTCGGAAATGCCGCGAATCACATCGAGAATCGAGCCGATTGACTGCGTTTTGTCTGCTAACGTCGCAATCACAGCAGACATGTCATTCATTTCACCGGCCAGATGATTGATGGTATTGGTCGCCGCTTGCAGCGTCTTGCGTCCGGCCTGAGTTTCGCTGTTCGCACTGCCTGCAGACTCTGCGGCACCTGCAGCGTTATTGGAAATTTCATTAATCGTTGCGATCATTTCATTCATCGACGTCACCACCAGTAGCGTCTGTTCGCTCTGGTCTTGCCCTCTCGACAATGCATGCACCGACTGATCACGCAGCGAAGCTGCAGAGCGTCCCAGGCCAACACCTGTATCAACAACCTGAACGATGATGTCGTTGATCTTGCTGACAAAGATATTAAACGCCTCAGAAATACGGGCGATCTCATCATTCCCTTTTACCGGCAGACGCACCGTCAGGTTGCCATCGCCTTTGGAAATATCTTCCAGCGCCTGCTGCAATCCGGTAAGCGGCATGAACAAACGGTTCAGTATCCACATCAGAAAAGCCGCGCAGATGATAAAAATAATGATGATGGCGGTGAGCTGAGCAATCACAATTTCACTGGCGGCATTATCGACTTCTGTAATAGGAATGCCGACGTCGAACGCGCCGTAAAGCGATCCGTTCACATACACAGGCATCATGATGTCGTATACCCAGACTTTCTGAACATCCGCATACCATTTGGAGTGTTTCGGTTTACCCTGTCCTGCCCCTTCCACTGTGTAGCTGTCATCATAGACTTTGTTCAGCTTTTGCGGATCACTGTGGGCAATGGCCGTGATATGCTTATTAATCACTACGGCATAACTGATATCGCTGCGCTGCTTGAGCGACAACACCAGTGCCTGTAAATCGTCTTCCGGCTGCTGAGAGTTCTCAAGCACATACTCAACATTCTTTGCCAGTAGCTCAGCTTGTACCTGCGATTTTTTTAAAATAATACTGTCTATTTCCTGATGAGAAATATACGACGTAGACCAAATACTCGCTATCGCTGCAATGGCAAACATTGCACAGACAACCATCACTATAAATTTTTTCATTAAACGTTAACCCTGACTGTGTGGATTTGTAAAACTCATTGATATCAAAGGAATAGATACATTAACGAACTTATTTTTTGTTGTGCTGAAAAATCCAATGTTTGACCAGAAATGAGCAGACAAAATGCAAGCCTGATTTCATCAAAGATGAGCGGTGTAAATCTATTTTTTTAATGCTTTATCTGCCTGTTTTGAGGTGAATGCACATTTTCACATCACAGTATACCTGTAAGGGATTCACTGGTATCAGGCAGCCACAAACATACATCCTAGGTTGCCGGTTGACAGCTTCGCAGGACAGGCAAAGAAAAAAGCCGCACATGGCGGCCAGGTTATGTCTTATTGAGCTGAATTTTGCACAACATTGATCAAAGTAACGCTGCTGGGATCAATGGATTGTCACCGTCATACTTCAGACCATAGCGCCGGGCCAGTTTGACTAAGCCGACGGCCTCCATGCTGACATAGGCAATTGGTAACCCGCGAATTTCACCTTTCGCTTCCCTTTCATAATCCTTTAAAAATAGAACCAATGCCTCATCAAAGGTCTTCTGCTCCCTCCTGACAATGCTAAAAAGTGCCAGGTTAATTACATAGGTCCTCGCACGCCACCCACCTTTGATTGGATGAATACGGGTATGATCCAAAGCACTTTTCAAAGCTGCTTCTGCCGTTTCATCCGGATGATGCCTAAGAATATGACTCAGTGTTGTAATGGTTTGAATCATTTCCTGTGATTCTAGATCTTCTAACTCTTGTTTAGGTAAACCTATAAACGCAATATGTTTTTGATTAAATTCGTCGTTATCAAACGCAGCCATTCTCATCAATACCGCATGTGTCTCCGGCATACTCAGGTAATTAGACGTTGCCTTAATGCGTAACTCACAGGATTGATCAAATGCCATATGATATGGAATAACCGCATTTTCGACAGATGTTTCCAATGCCTCAATTGCGAGATCTTTATTGCCAAGCAGTGCCTGACAAATCGAAATATCCAGATAATAATCTCCCTTTGAACTGTAATAGCCTTCCAAAGGTAGGTTATGCTTTTCACGAAACCCTTCCTGAGCCAATCGCTCTTTTCGTTCCAACTGCTGATAAGCGTCCTCAATCCAGTCATTGAGTTCTGCATCTGTTGGTTTTTTCATCTTCTGCTCCTAAACTCTTTTACTATCAAATCCTTGGATTCATCAAAGTGCTCAATTTTAAATTCGTCTATTGTGTCTACGACTCTGCCATTCCTGTCTTGTTCAAACACTTTTACAGTTCCTGTTTTAATATCTGTATTAATCATCAAATGGCGCTTATTGCCTTCAAGATCAGCTATCTCAGACCACAAATTTACTTCTTCTCGGGTATAGGGTCCGCCCTGGCGTGAAGACGGAATACCAATTTTGTTTCTTTTTTTTCTGATTAGTGTCCCGCGAAGCAGGTTCTTTGCCGCCGACCCTTGCCTCATTCGACGTACATTTGTCGCCACAGATCTGCTTGGACCTGTGGTCGCCTTACTCTCGATTTCAACCAGCATGCATTCTTTATCCAAGCCTAAACAGTCAGGTCCATGATAACGGTTGATATAATCAGGGTGAGTCGTGATCCCAAGCCGCTGCTTCGCATGCTCCATACCAAGTTGACCAAGTGCTTCTTCGACACTCCGAGCGTCCTTAATCGCTCCTTCAACAAAATCCCTTAGAAGCCCTGGGTTAGTTGCTAGCTTGTAAACCCCTTTTCCCCCGCTAGCTGCAAGACTGACAATCGGAACCATCGCCTGATAACTTTCATAGCCTTTGAGCGTTTCAGCCCCTTGCTGTTCCAGTTCGCCTTCAATCGGGAACATCTCATGAGCACTGTCGATATAAGCCTGCGAAACTGCCTCCGGGGTCAATATTTTCCCGGTTTGCGTGTCGGTCGTTACAAACACGCCTTCTTCTGCAAAATGCTCACCCATCTGAGCAGCCTGATGACGGACAAAGTCGTTCACGAACTGCTTACTGGCACCAACGACACGTGTGGCGACCTCGGCTACCGTCTCGTACATATTGGTATCCGGATCAAAAGGAGCATAATGTGCTTTTACATAGCGGGTCGGCCGGGCCGTTTTCTGCAAGATTCGCATTCGACAGGAAAACCCGAAAGGTAAATTCGACTTCAGATGACCTGAAGCATCATACAAATCACCGCTATCCCCCAACAATACCAGCTCTCCACTCTGAATTTTGCTGAGAATATCATCACGGGTGTTTCCGTCACGAAGCGGTAACCCGTCCAAACCTTTAATCTTTATGCTGTGTTCGACCTGAATTCGCCACCTCGCACTGTCCGGACTGAGAATCCGGTGTAGATCACTAAGAGATAACCTGCGTGACTCAATCAACTCATAGCTCATACTCATCGCCTTTTATTTTGCAGCCACGACTCGCAGCTACACTGAACCGGGATAAAAACCACTCATAAAACAAGGCATTAAAATAACATTTTGATGAGATATTCAGCAGATGACAAAGTGACACTAAAAGCAGTGGATTCGCCGGATAGTGCTGACAATTGAACTGTTTTTCTGACAGCTTGACTCGGGTCACAACAAGAGCGGTCAGGTAAAGGTTGCAACAGCGCTAACACCCATTCCAGCAAACAGCAAACAGAGACACGTTTTCTTTAGCCGTTCCCACGATACTCTTGCTGGCACATTACACCTACTTTTAGCAGCTGATGGTGATCTGAATGAAACTGCTTGTTCTGTTATTCGTCCTGACACTTTCGGCCTGTTCATCAGAAGAACACATTGTTTTCCGGAGCGGCGATAATCAACTGTCCGGGGTGTACCTGCCACCGACAGGGAGCCAGACTAGCAAGGCGGTGTTGCTATTTGTTCATGGTGACGGTGAAATGCCCCATGACGCTTACGGATATTACCCTTTGCTGTGGGATCAGCTCCGCGCTGAAGGTTACGCAATTCTAAGCTGGAATAAACCTGGCGTTGAGCAATCAACCGGTAACTGGCTTGAGCAGTCGATGGCAGACAGACAGGCCGAAGTGCTTGATGCGATTCAATGGGTACAGTCCCGATATGGTTTCACTGCCCGGCAAACCGGTGTAGTGGGATTCAGCCAGGCCGGTTGGGTACTGCCGTCACTGGCAACCGATCATCAGGCACAGTTTGGCTTTATGGTTGGTATTGGCTTTGCGACCAACTGGATTGAGCAAAGTCGTTACTATACCCGGCTCAAACACACTGAGGCCGGCGCAACGGAAGCAGAGATTCAGGCCGCCCTCAGCGCGTATGACGAGGAAATTGCCTTATTGCTACAAGCACCCGACTATACAGACTACCGGCAAGTGATGGGTGCTCAGGCCATGCCGGCAGACAGGTATCACTTTGTGCTGAAAAATCTGCAGTCAGATGCCAGCGAGGACTACCCGCTGATACATACACCGACTCTGTTCCTCTGGGGAGAGGACGATCTCAATGTCGATGCCCGGTTTGAGTTTGAAAAACACCAGCGCGCTTCAAATCCTTTTGTCTCAACCCGGCTGATCGCAAGCGGTAATCATGGGCTTTTAGATTCAGCCTATTTTCCCAAACAGCGTATGGATACAGGGGATCTGCTCAAACTGCACTGGCTGGGCGAGTCGGCACTGGCACCCGACGCCTTTCCGACGCTGATCCACTGGCTGAACCAGCAGACCCAGCAAACGGCACACTCCCCCTGGCTGAGCCTGCTCAAAACGGACAACCCGTATCACGCCCCCATCGCAGCCACCCTCGGGTTATAACGAGCGAGTCTATCGCGGGCAAATCAGGACCAGTCAACATCTTGCAAACAATTGCATCAGGGCGCATAGTGACATTCATTTTCACTTCGCCCGTTCAGCCATGAAACAGAGCCCGGATTCTTTTGATACCTTCATGTCGCTCTATGAACTCGTGCCCGAGCGCACCTGCTCGCGCCGTTGGCGGACAATATACGAAAGCGCTTCGAAATGGCTTTGCAGCTGATGCACAGCACACCCAGTGACAGGCTGACCTGGGAGCAAATTGCCAGCAGAAGCGCCATATCGCCCTTTCATTTTCACCGGCAGTTTACTCAGCTGTTTCATGAAACGCCGGGGCAATATTTACACCGTATCCGACTGCAATACGCCATCTCGCAATTGCTGATGTCGCGAAACAGCTCAATTACCCAAATTGCGTTGTCTTCTGGCTATTCCTCGTCGCAGGCACTGGCGAAAGCCCTGAAACGAGAAACCGGTTTTCAGGCAAAACAAATCAAAGCTTTGGGAGAAACGGGCACGCCAGGCGAAACCATCGCTTTACTCAGTAAGCTGGCGCATCCCAGCCAACATCGCACCTCCGAAGTGGTACAGCCTCCCCTTGAACAGCAGTTGGCTTCATCTATGCCGTGTGAATTAACCTGGTTTCCGGCAAGAGGGATTTACACGCAGACAGCTCACAGAGGAGACTGGCACAGCCTGTTCAATCAACACGGGCAGCAGACGGCCAAAATGCTCTGCGCCACACCCGTGCTGGAGCTGGATCGCCCCTGGCATGACATCACATCCGTCACAGGAAAATGGCGAACACCACCAGAGCCAAACGACCATCTGGTTGCAGAAGGCTACTATTTATGTAGCAAAGTCCGCGTCGCTTCTGACATTGCTTATCTCAATGCTCTTGAGAGCCTGTTCCGGCAAGCTGAATTGCTTGGCTATTCCCTCGACAATCACGGCAGCCTGGTCGAAATACTGCTGGAGATGGATACCCGTTTCACGGGCACAGCCAGTTTTCATTTTCAGATCCCGGTTCAGTTGGCGCAAATACAGAATGAGTGAGTGGCAGTAATAAAAAATATTGCCTCAGCAGGTCATTATTCAATCAAACCACCGCCGTCAACGTCGATAGATTTGACGAATACATCGGCTGTGCCGACTTGGATACCGAGGACATTTGTTAAAATCGTGTCTAAAACTATCACCAGAACATCATCAATCAAATCGATAACAACTGGGATTAATCCAGTTAAAAGAGCATCTAATACACTCCCAAGCAATGGGTCTAGTATCCCTAACCCTTTCACATCAACACAAATAACATGTTTAGGATCATCGCAATCCCTACTGCCGTTTTTAATTGAGTCTAAAGCTCCCTGTAGAGTGTTTCCAGCTCCTGGATTAACAGTAGAAACCTTCTGTGGCATTTCTAATTCTTTATCAATTGTGCCAATGTGATTTACAAAAGTTGAAGATGAAACTGGTACACTTATCGCTGTTTCAACAGATAAAGTTTTCAGGCCAACTTTTGCACCAATTTTTATTGGAGCCCCTTGGGAACCAAAATCATCTTTGTCCCCTACAGCACCTCCATCTCCAATTCTAATTGTTGCAACTGATGGTTTTGTGGAGAAATCCATTTTCATCCCGTTACCAGATAAGGAGCAACCATAAACATCTAACAGCCTAGTTTCCGCTTGAGCTATAGTAGCATGAACTCCTATTGTACCTACCTCTAAGGCTATTAATCCTAAATCCAAGCCACCATTTAACAGTGTAGCTTTCACTTTTAAATCAACTTGAGATGTTTTAGCTGACGCCACAAAGTCATCATTTAATGTAGCAGGCAATTTCCCAAATTCAAACTGTGGCGGTTCTATTACCTTCAAAGCAACAGCTAAACCTGCAACACCTAAATCAACATCTAAATTTGGAATAGATATAAAATTGTCTTTATTCGCCGCATATATTGTTCCAGAGACCAAATCAAAAAGATTAATTTTACTTGCGAGGGCAGCACTCTTAACCATTTCATCATGAGCATGTATGCCTAAAGACAGTATCTCCGACAATTGTATTCTTGGTAACCCACTATTTAATGCTAATTGATTTATTGTAGATAACACAGCACCCTCATCTGTAGTTTCTCCTAGCACTAATATTGAGGCTTCAATAATATCAGCCACATTCACATAAGCATCTAATATATCATCAACATCACCCACAGTCAGATCAGTAAATAATAATGAACTACCATCGCTATCTTTTAGGTTAGGAAGAAGTTCTATCAATAAAGCCGCAAGACTGATTTTTCCATTCACTAAAGCATCATAAGAAATAATATTTAGATTTCCTTTTAATGCAGCACCTAGGACTGAATTAGTTAACCCAACATTTACTGCAGAAGACCCCACCCCGAACTCAACCGAAACCTGTTTATACACAGCCGCCGACGCGCTCAGAGTGACATCGTTCGGGTTATACAGCTGTGAAATCAAACTGCCGGGTACGGTTTTACTGATGGTGACTCTGCCAGCACTTTTGACTGTAGTGCTGGCAGGTTCGAATTCCCATTCATTGCCGGCGATCTGCGCGGCACCGAATTCAATCGTTGGGTTTGAGGCTGTGGTATCAAAACCATTGGCTGCCAGATTCTGTTTTACCAGAGTCTCCAGCGTATCTTTATTGTTGATTCCGTCGATATAGCAGGCACTTCGCCCTAAGCTGAGTGCCGCTAAATCGGCCTGTTTCTGGAGCTTGCGTTTTTCCATGTACAGGCGGCCGGTGTCGACGGCCATTGCCAGGAACAGCACCATGCTGACCATGAGTAAAATCAGACCTACCCCAACCGCGCCGCGCTGGCGGGATATCCGAGAAAAACGACCAGGCGATCTCGATGGACTCAACATATCCTAGCTCCTCATGGCGACTGTGAGTGATAACACTGATGCCTCAGTGTGCCGCCAGTGCTGATGATTCTCATGCCTGTGCCAGCGCAGAGGTGTTATCAGTCAGCGTCATGTTCCGTTAAGTGGATTCCCGCCTGCGCGGGAATGACAGGTCAGTACGTGAAAACAACAAGTCAGTACGCGAAAAAACGAGCCAGTGCGCCAAGTTCGTGTGAGTCGGCTTTTGATTCACCATTAACTGCCACCAAAGTTGTCTTTAATAAATTTATCCGGAATCGGGTGGCTGAAGCTCTGTTGCATCCGCTGCTGTGTTGCCTTCGCGGCTTCTGGGGTCAGGGTGTCGACCTGGGATGTTGCCATCTGGCCGCGCGTCTGCATATTCAGCCAGAGCTGAGTCATGTTCTTGCGCTCACTTTTCATGACCGGTTTTAACTGCGCTGTAGTGGTTGCCGGGTACGCACTGATTTCTCCCGGTTCTGTCGCTGAACGTGTTTCTGCCATAACCGGCGCGGCAGTGCCTGCAAGCGCAAACGCCATCGCAGTGATCAAAGAGGTGTATGTCCTTTTCATCACAAAGCTCCTGTACTTTCTTTGCCCGATTGAGAAGGATCCAGCTGCAACGGCCTGAAGGCAGTAATGGCATCCATCATTTCCTGCTGATCGGCATAGTCCCATTCGAACCGGGAAGCCAGCGTCGCAGCCGCTTGTTTCTGGTTGGTTTTCAGTAAAACAAACCAAAGATTTTTCGCCGCATTCGGGTGCGACGGATTCAACTCCAGCGCAGTTAACAATTCATCTCTGGCTTTCTGATCCTGCCCTGTTACCAGCAGTAAAAATCCAAGATCATTGCGGACATCGGCTTCAACCGGGGCGGCTTTGGCCGCTTTTTCCATCCACTTCATGGCGTCCTGCATATTGCCCTGATACGAAGCGATCAAACCCAGTCCGTGATACGCACTGCCCGAAAGGCAGGTGTTAAGCATGCCTTTATACAAAGCGGACGCTTCATCCCATTTGCCCAGTTTGCGGTAGCTGTTAGCACGCATTATCCGCACGCTCAGGCCATCTTCATCCAGATCATCCAGTGCTGCCAGCGCCAGATAATACTGGCCTTGATCCATTTGCTGTTTCACCATCGACAGCTTCATGCCGTCTTTAGCAATCAGTGTTTCACCACAAGCGCCAGACTGTACGGCCTTGTTTGCCGTTTGCTGGGCCGTTTCTTCCTGAGGCGAACCCGAGCAGGCAGTCAGCGTTATTGCCAGCAGGCCGCCTGCCCAATAGCGGTAATACCTGATGAATCCGTTGCTAAACTGACTTTTCATATCCACATCCTTGTCATTCTTATTGTTACTTTACCGCCGCACGTTAATGGCAGGAGGCATCAACTGCCAATCGCCTTGACGAGTGCCATGAACCCCGGTCCGGCTAGCACAACAAACAGTGCCGGGAACAGGAACACCATCATGACCACTGACATTTTCCCCGACAGCTTGGTGACTTTTTCCTGCAGTTGAGTGCGCCGTCTGTCCTGCAACAACTGAGATAACTGATTCAGCGAAGCCGACATATTGCCGCCGGTTTCAGATACCTGTGCCAGCATGGTTAACAAATCCTGCATGCCGGTGGAATCATTCACACTGGCCACTTCGCTAAAAGCAGAGGAACGTTCCTGGCCCGCTTCAATTTTGCTGAGTACCAGTTTCAGTTCTTTATTCAGCTCAGGAGTCAGTTCCGACAGTTCACGGGTCAGGGTGCGCAACAAACTCTCCAGCGACAAACCGACATCCCACAAAATTTTCATGACCTGCAGGCCGATAATCATTTCTTCATCAATAATCCGGGTGCGCTTGGCCGCTTTTTTCTTAAGCCATTGAATAGTGAGATACGCCGTACCGAGCGCACTGATAAACGCCAGGCTGATTTTATTGTTTACCGGCGCATCGGCCTGGATGAGCTGACTGGCGAACACCAGCTGAACGGCACACCACACGGCAGCCATCCTGAACACGGCCAGTGTCTGCTCGCGGTTGGAGATGTATCCGGCTTTGCGCATCATCTCCAGAATATCACTCAGAAATGAGGCATTACGCCGCTTGGTTTTCCCCCACAACATCTGGCCTGTCTGAATCACGCGCTCGCCGGGCGTCTTACCCAGCGACTTGGCAAGATTTTGCTCTACACTGCGTGCTTTTTGTAATTTGACTGACCAGTACATCAAACCGGCCCCGCCTGCAGTGAGCAATAAACTGGCAATGATCAAATAAGCGGTGACTGTCATTCTCTACCTCTGTTTATCCCTACTCTGCTTTGCCGTCCTTAGATTCCCGCCTTCGCGGGAATGACGGCGAGTCGGCGTGTACGTCATTAAGACTTCTCGCCACTGCACTCTTTTCATCTTTTTACTTCGTCATCCCCGCGCAGGCGGGGATCCATTAAGCGGCTTGAACCCAGCCAAACCGCCTTATAACGACCGAACCATGCGCCACAACACCAAGGCACCCAGTACCTGCGCCCCAATGCCCAGCATCAGCGCCTGCCGGCCTGACTCATCTGCCCACATAGACAACAACTGCTGGGGATTAGACACCAGCATATAAATTGCCATGGCCGTCGGTGCCACTCCCATCACCCAGGCTGTCACCCTGGTTTCCCCTGTCATCGACTTCAGTTCACGCTGGCTTCGTTCCTGCTGATGCAGCAACTCAACCAAATTTTCTAGTGCCGCCGTCACGCTGCCGCCAAACTGATGATTCACCTTAAACACAGAGCCAAGCAGGGCAAACTCCTGAACACCCGTTATTTTTGCTTCTTTATAGAAGGAGTCATAAAGTTCTGTGCCCAGGCTGGTACGCTGAACCGCCCGTTGCGCAGCACTGCGTAAAGGGTTATTCATCGCGGGCAGTACCTGCTCGACTGCTTTGTTGAGCGACATGCCAACATGTATACGGCGATTAAGGTGATCAATAAATCCTGGTAACTGCTGAAGAATCTTCCGGCGTTTATTACTTTTTCGGATCTGCCCCAGCAGGAGAATAAATCCCACAGAAACAAGCAAACCAATGCCCAGCCCGCCAATACCAGACAGGCGAGCCAGCACGAAAGGCCCGCACAACAGGCAAGCCGCATAAACCACCAGCATGTAAACCGATGTGCTCAGCCCCAGTCGCTGCCAGTTTTCCTGCAAGCGATCCTTGCGCTGGACAGGCCGTTCGTCTGCACCCTGTTTCCGGGCTTTCTCTGTCGCAGCTTTTTCTGTTACAGCTTTGGAGGTCGCAGCTTTGGGCCGCCTGGTGGCAATCACCATTAATACGCAGCTGGCAAGCAGCAATACCACCGCGATAAAGATCGCGCTGTTCATAGCCCCTCCTCCAGCTTTTTACGCAGGTGGACTGACATAGCATCAACAGGCACAAAATCTTCTGTCTGCTGGTTATATTTATACAGTTCCTGAATGCGGATCTGATCGTCTGCCACGTCTTGTACTTCAACAATGTGAGTAATGACCCGCTTACCGCTTGGCAGTCGTGAAACCTGAACAATCATATCCAGTGCAGTGGCAATAATTTGTTTAATCAGCGATTCGGTGGAAGTGAAACCGGCCAGTGTAACCATCATTTCCAGCCGCACCAGCGCATCGCGGGGGGAGTTAGCATGCAGGGTACTCATCGACCCTTGGTGGCCTGTGTTCATCGCCTGCAGCATATCCAGCACTTCACCCCCACGGCTTTCACCCAGAATGATGCGATCAGGCCGCATCCGCAGGGCATTTTTGAGCAAATCTCTGGCGGTCACTTCGCCATGGCCCTCAGAGTTTGGCGGGCGTGTTTCCAGACGGACAACGTGACCGTTCCTGAGCTGCAGTTCGGCGGCATCTTCAATGGTTACAATACGTTCACCGGTATTGATGTACTGGCTGAGAATATTTAGCAAAGTAGTTTTACCTGACCCCGTTGAACCACTGATCAGAATATTAAAACGCGATTTCGCACAGCTTCTCAGCAACTGATGCATGGCAACGCTCATCGCGCCATTTTGAATTAAGGTATCCGCCGTCAGACCTTCTTTTTTGAATTTCCGGATAGACAGGCAAGGGCCATCAATAGACAAAGGCGGGATCACCGCATTGATCCGGCTGCCGTCTGGCAAACGGGCATCCACCATGGGGTTGGACTCATCAATTCGCCGGCCAATTGGCGAAATCATACGGCGAATAACCCGCAAAACATGCTGATCATTCATGAACCTCAGGGAAATCCGGCTTAACTGACCGCTTCGCTCAACATAGATGTTTTTCGGGCCGTTAATTAAAATATCGTCGATGTTTGGGTCATCCAGCAGGTTCTGTAACGGGCCAAAACCGACGATTTCATCCATCAGTTCCGTGACCAGATCCTGTATATTCAGATGTTGATTCAGTTCCTTATGCTGCTGAAAATACTGACGAACGTAATCATGTACGTGCGGCTGCATTTCCTGACGTTCCATCTCGAACATCAGGCCATCTTCTTCCAACTGCTCTATGATGTAACGGTGTAATTCCGCTTTCAGAGCCAGCGTCGATTCTTCCTGCTGAATCACCAATTCCCTGCTTGGCCACACCATTTCATTTCCCATACCTACTCCTTGATTTGAGAAATCACCTAAGGATACTTACCAGCCCAGAGAAAACTGCCAGCGTGATTTTTCTGTCGACAGCCAGAGCAATTTCTCAACCGCCTTCATATACAACCTGAACTCACCACTGGGCGGAAACAGTGCGTTAGCATTAATGTCAGTAATGACTGCAAAGGTGTACGGTAAATCGCCACGAACTAAGATCGGAAGCTGATTTTGGATCATCTCTTTCCCCGGCATCACTTCAGGGGAAAAAGGCGCCAGCACTAAATTCACGCTGCCCGGCCTGATCCCCTGAAGGTAAAGTAATTCAGCCAAATCGCAGGCGCTTTTCAGACTGACGTTTTTCTGATCGGACAGCAGCCAATGCTGATCGCAGCGATTGACCATGAAAAACAGTAAAGGGCTGGGTGGCATACCGGTGAGATTAATAATGATATTGCTGTACATGCCTTCCAGCAGATCCATCACTTCCACCAGTGCTTCCATGGTTACAGCGCTGTAATTGTCCGAGTCCGGCATGCCGATAACATGAATACCGGTTGTGGCGTCCAGCTCTTGCTCCTGAAGCCACTGCGCACTGAGATAATCTTTTTTCTCCAGCAAGGTGAGAAAATCAATACGATCACCGCAGCCCAAATAAGAAGACACATCACTGTATGGTCGCCCCAGATCCAATAACAGGACGGGCTGATTGTGCTTTCGTTGCAGCTGTGACGCTGCAGCTATGGCCAGCAACGCACCATCACAGTCATTGCGGGGCGATAACAGCGCCAAACGCGATGTGGCGTCAAAAGACGTCATCTGCGTCAGATTCATGATCAGATCTGTCAGTCCCTCCAGCTCACACCAGTGAAGGTGTTTGCGGACCAGCTGGTTTTGCTGAATGCCATGCCAGTGCGCCTCTGGTGTCAGATCCACCAGAATGACGCGCCGGGGCGCAAAGTTGTCCATCAGGCTTTCGATATCGGACATTGGCCAGTCAGAGGCCACTAAAATCAGAATGCGCGTCTGTTTCCAGGCCAGGTTAGAACTAAGATGAGACGCATCTTCTATCCATGTCAGCGTACACCCTTCCGGGATCGCTTCTGACACATCCAGTTTGGCGTGATGATCCGCCGTATAGGCCATGAGCTGCATCTTAACCCTCCCCTGCAAAACCCATTTTTACGGGTAGTTCTCTGGGTTCAGCATCCAGAAAAATTAATTCGAAAAAGTTGGGTTTAAACTGACGATACATTTCGCCCGGTAACGGTGGTAGTGGCGCATTACTGGCAAAGGGTTTCACCAGATGCGGCGTAACGACCATCATGAGTTCTTTGTCATTCTCTTCTAACCGGGTTGAGCGAAAAAAGGCGCCAAGAATTGGAATGTCACCCAATCCCGGGAAACGGTTGGCATTTTTGATCGTACTGCGGCTGACCAGCCCGCTGATCACGAAGCTTTCGCCGTTGCCCAGCTGAACTGTGGTGTCTGTGCGGCGTACCGACAATCCCGGCACTATAACGCCGGAGGCCTGTACACCCTGGGCATAGTTCAGCTCACTCACTTCAGGGGCCACTTTCAGCATAATGCGATCGCCCGACATCACAGTCGGCGTCAGGTTCAGACGAACCCCAAATTCTTTAAACTCTATGCTGATATCATCATCACTGGTGCTTTTCGGATACGGAAATTCCCCACCGGCCAGAAAGGTCGCAGTATGGCCAGACATAGTCACCAGGCTGGGTTCAGCCAGCGTGTAGGCAAAACCGTTACTGTCCAGCGCACTCACTGTGCCGAGAAAATGATCCGCCACGTTGCCGATCACCAGATTGAACGCATCGCCACTGGATAAGAAGCTGCCACGAAAACCATTAAACGAAGCGCCAGTGATCGCACTGGCATTCCCAATACCCCAGAAGGTGCCGCCGGAACCCTGCTTACCGAAAAAGAAGCCCGCTTCTTTGAGCGCACTTTTACTCACTTCGACCACTTTAATATCTGTCTGCACCTGAATATTGGATGTTGCAACACCACCGGGGTTGACAGAAATCCGGTGGCGAACGGGCTCATAAGCTCCCTGCTCCCAAATCAAAAGAGAAGTTGTCCCTGTCTGTTTACCTGTCACCAGTAACTCAGAGGTACTTAACACTTTAACGCCCGCCACAGAGGGTTCGCCAATGGCTGCCCGCTGAATGCGTTTCCCGGAATGCACGGTCACTTGCTGACCCACATCCAGTTGAAAATCACGGGCATTGACGGACACACTCAGGCTTAGAGCCAAAAACACACATAATCCATTAACAAAACGCAGCATTCACTCTCTCCCTGTCAGTGGCTGGTGCGAACCAGAGTTCGGCTCTCGCCCTGATACACCTCAACCCGAGGCGCAACGTAACGGTATTTCACCGGAGTCGGTTTTTTCACTTCCACTTCTGCTTCGCGATACCCACCCAGCGTTTTTAATGAGATGACATAGCTGTCGTCTTGTTTAACATCTTCAGGTTCTTTGACCGTTGAATGGCTGGGTGCTGTCATCATTACAGCAGGTGCGCCCTGTGAGGTACTGGCTGTTTTCTGCGAAGAAATAATGACTTTAGGCGCCTGAATAACGCCCGCTATTTGATTGACGCCAAGTGTCTGATTGGTGTCAGATGTCTGACCGGCAACCGGCGTGTAGGCCATCATGCTCTCTGTATCAGCCGTTAACTCAACGGCAGGTGCCAGCTCCTGGGTGCCCACCACTGCCAGCCTGAGCTGCCCCGTGGTTTCAGCCAGCAATAACTGAGGCGTATCTGTGGCAGGAACGGCCAGCACTACGGTTCTGGCCTTATCGTTAATTTGCTTCTCTGTTTTTTTACTGTCGAAGTTCAGTTGATCCCCGACAGCCAGCACTTCTACGTTACTCAGAATGCGCCGGGCGGTACTGTTATCGCCCGATTCCTTATTGGCGCGGAGCAGGTAAATCACATCTACCCGATACCCGGGATGAACATGTCCGCCGACTGTGGTCAGTTCACTGGCTTGAATCGCAATCGCGCGGTATCCCTGAGGCAGAGACTGTGCAATGGGTAACTGACCCAGCAACAGAGCAGATTTGAGGCGGGTTCCTTTCACAACAGACAATTTCAGCTGTCTGCCAATAAAAGGGGAATAGTCGCGAATGTCTTCGGCGGTGGCATCGGTTACTTGTGTGGCGACCAGCATGTCTTCCGTCAACACAGCCTGTTTCGGTACATCATTAGCGAATGCCCAGACAGTCACCACAGGCTTAGAAACGGAAACCGCTGGCGATGAGGCTTGCGTTGAGGTGCGGCCACTCAAGGTAACACCGTACCAGCCAATTAAGAGCGCCATCACCAATAAGACGGCAGCAGCAATTTTTAACGTGCGTCCCTGCATTTTACCCTCACTCTACTCGCGCTGTCTGGCAGCATAGTTTAAGAAATGCAAACTGAACGCATTTCTATAAATTCAATATTGCAGTCGATTTTAATTCGTCCGGTACAGGCAAACCGAAAGACGGTAAGAATGGTTTGTTCTTATAGTTATAGATGATGGTGACTTTACAGCAAAATGTATCTGAATCGATATTGATTGAAAGGTTATCATCCAGACTCTGCCCGAAGAGTGAGCCTCTCCCTGAATTTGATCCAGTATAGTTTTTTATTAATGATTCTGCAGATTGCTCAATATGATCTTTCAGTTCGGTACTGTCGCAAGCACCGCCGTAATAACAATTCTCATCCACATAGGAAATGCTCTTGCGAAGCGCTTCTTCTGAGACATAATTCAGCATCTGAATGGAAACAAAAATTAAGCTGTACTGGGCAATGGCATAAAAAATCATCAGCACGACAGGCAAAAGAAATATGGTTTCCAGAGCAGCAGAACCCTGCTGCTTTATCCGTTTGATCCTGAAGCACTTCTTTTTTATAGAATCCATAACGATGCGACCACCCCAACCAACAAGCTTGGTACAAAGGGAGCTTCCTTCTGGCCACGAGCAAATAACCACCAGTACACTGCGAAGCAGACAAATGAGTAAAGAAGTACATCCAGCATCTGAGAGAAAGACAATATTAGTGCCATGATTAACAGTATTTTCACGTCAGATGCACCAAAAACTGAAAAATATAACCCTGGAAAAGTTAGGGAAAAAATCAATATCATTGAGTTTACATCTATTGCTGTCCACCCTCTATTTTCTAGATTAAAAAAACTAAGGAAAACGACAAATAAGAAAATAAACAACATCCAATTTGGCACTTTCATCCTTCTATAATCAACTAATGAAAATATCAAAAGAAAAGAAACCAATATAATCTCTTTCATTGCTACTCAGGGGTTACACCAGCTGATACCACTGCGTCTTTTAATAGAGTGCCCGCTCCAGCAATAAAACCATCCAAATTTAGCAAACTCACTGCACCAACAATCACTGCCGCGATCAAGACATACTCAATGGCAGAGGCACCCTTTTCTTCTTTGACCAAACGCTGAATAAAGTCGGTTGTGTGAATCCAGGCTAATACTACGTACTTCATAGAACATACCTCACTTTGGTTTAGCATTCTGTAGAATAGTTTTTCTTCTTCCCTGTCTCAAATATTAGATTCTATACAAATTTTGTGTAAAAAATTTATTGGATTACTTGAACTTTTTTTTCATAAGCACCAATTTTTTATCTGACACAGGCTTATCAAATCAAAACAGCCAATAAAATGACACGCCAGCACTACCTCATAGCCTGTTTGTTATCTGACGCTTCTTCTGTAATATCAATCTGTTGCCAGATTTCTTCGCTCTGTGCGGGTGTCGGGTCATAATGAGCAAACTGACGTTTGCCCTGATGCTTAGCCTGGTACATGGCACAATCCGCTCGCTTAAGCAGTGTTTGAGCATCTTTCGCGTGCACAGGGTATCGGGCAATCCCGATACTGGCCGAGACGCGACACTGGTTGTCACCAAAATTAAAAGGCACGGTCAGAGTGTGCAGCAATTTTTCTGCAATGGTTTCCATTCTGAACGTCAGCTCTTCATCATTGTCTCCCCAGGTGAGAATGGAAGGATCACGGCGATCAGATTCATCTTCATCAAAGACAATATCTTTGGTGGGCTTATTGATCTTCACTGCGTATTCACCCAGTGGCACCCAGACAACAAATTCGTCGCCACCAAGACGAAAGACTTCATCTTCCACCCTGAGGCATCCTCGCATCCGCTTGGAAGCGTGCTGCAGCAAGGCATCACCCACATCATGGCCGAGGGTGTCATTAACCTGCTTAAAACCATCCAGGTCGATAAACATCAGTCCGAATACTTTGTTCTCTACGTCCGGCGCAGAAAAGGCGGCTTTGAGCACTCGGTTAAGCGCCCGTGTGTTTGGCAGGCCCGTCAGCTTGTCCTGCAAAGCGGCCTGTTCCATTTGGCGCTGCCGTTCAATGACATCCGAAATATCCCGCTGTGTGCCTATCAGACGAGACGCGTCATTAACCAACCCCTGCACCACCAACTCCAGTACTCTGGGTTGCCCATCCAGCGGATCAATCATGTCGATAAGCAGCGTCTGCTGTTTATGTTTACCTGCGATTTGTCTCAACCGGATCACCTTGTCGCCATCACCACTTTTCAGGCGTGATATCCAGTCACTCAATGCCAGCTTACTGCCGACACGAACACCATAGAGATCATACAGATAAGGGCTCCATTGCAAGGTGTCGCTATTCACGTCCCATTCCCAGACACCTATGCCCGCCACTGAGGTTGCCAGGCTCATTCTTTGATTGGCACGGGCAAGCTCACGGTAAACACGGGAACGACGGCTGTGCTGCTTCCACAACAGGCTGACGACAGACAACAGCAATGCCACCAGTACCAAACCTGCCAGTACCAGCCAGAAGAAAGGAAAATTGACATGAAGTGAAAATAATTCTCTCCATACCGAGGTGAGATCGGACAGACTACCAATGCCGTTTAACACAGAACTCAGAAAAAACTCCAGCGAATTCATGATAGGTACACACTTCCATTTGTGTCTGCTGCGATAACCTCTGAAATATCAGACCCGTTTCACCCGATAGCGATTGTGATTGATTATTTGTACTGATAATTAGTACTCAAATCTCTCTGGTATTTTTTTGCTGCTATCGATAAATTCAACCTAGTCCACGCTGTTGATAATTACCAAAATAGAATGCGGAAATTGTTATATATGCGGGGTAGGAATCACACTTATTCTATTTAGAATCAAACAGTAGCCGGTTTTTAACCGGCATACAGGTCTTTATCCAGCCAGGGCAAGGCATCCCGGATCTGAGGAAAAAATCGTTCGTTAATAATTTGACGGCTGTCTTGCGCCAGAATATGTGGCAGGTTTCCCAACTCATTGTGACGACAGACCAGTGTCAGATTGCGATAAAAGGGTTCTTCGCGCGGAAGAGGGAGACAGGTGAGTGCTGTATTGGTCAGCCCGTACTGGAACATACAAAGCGGTGTCGTGATTGTCCAGCCAAGCCCGGCCGCGACACTGGATAACACGGCAAATGTATTATCCAGTTGCATCCTCACTGGCACGTTCATATCCAGTCGGCGTAAATAACGTTCAATCGTCACGCCTATCAGCGAGTCATTGGAGTAGCGGACAAAATCAAGCTGCTTTGCGACCTGCTGTAATCCCTGATACTGACTGGCGAACTGGCTGGGTATGACCAGAACAAAGGGTTCCCGTAACAGGCGGTAACGGCTGAGATGCTCGTTATTTTCCAGCGCATCGTCAGAAATAATAATATCAACGTTACGTGAAAGCAGCGCCTGGGCATGCATGTGGGAACGGCCAGTATTGATAGTCCAGTTTTCTGTATGCCGTTTAATGACCTCGACCAGAGGCTGTCCTAGCGAGGTGGCCAGAGAATCGACCATGGCAATGCGTAGTAAATGCAGTTTCTGAAAACTGCTTTTCGTCATCACACCGTGTGTTTTTTCTGCCTCGGCAAGTAGATGGCATGACTGGTCATAAAAATAGCGTCCGGCGACGGTCAGCTCAACCGGGCGAACGCTTCTGTCCAACAATGTCACTTTAAGATTGTGCTCAAGAGAAGAGAGTGTCTGAGAAACGGAGGACTGTGTGAGGCCCAGTTGGTTAGCCGCCATCGTCATGTTGCCAGACTGCGCGGTAGCCACAAAAACTTCTAACGAGCGAAGATCAAATCCCAATCCTTTCAATGCAGCCATCCTTTATTCAACAAACATCCACCGGAAAAATCTATTAACGGCAGTCAAACGGCTTTACGGCTGAGTGTTCAATACTGCGACAACCGCACCAAGACACCCAGTAGGTAACGTAAAGGCATAACTGACAAGTTAATATTCCTCACTAGAAAAGCTATCAGTTTTAATCGTCTGATAACAATATGTAAGAAACAAATAGCATGACTATCTATGGGGAAATAGCAAACCAGAATGGCGGCGAAGTCAGAAAGGCCGTATATCAGTGGAAATGAGCGAAATCAAAACAGAAGGGAAAAATGCCACCATTTACAAAAATGATGGCAATACATTCTCTATTTACCGGCAGCGGCAACGAAAGCAATCTCTACCAGGTAATCCGGATCCGCCAGTTCAACTTTCACGCAGGCGCGGCTTGGCGCAGCGCCTTCTGGTAGCCAGGCGTCCCAGGCCGCGTTGAAAGCAGCAAGGTTAGCCCAGTCGGTAATATAAATAGTGACAGACAAAACACGGGACTTATCACTGCCCACACTTGCCAGCATGGCTTCTGCCTGAGCAAAAACCTGCTCTGCCTGACCCGTAATATCAGCACTGGTATCAGATTCAGGGACTTCGACAAAGTGCGCAATACCATTGAACACAGTGACATCAGACCAACGTTTTGTTGGGTTAATTCGCTGAATATCCATTTTAATTCCTTAACAGGCGTGAAAAGCCCAACAATGTATGTTTTCTGTCGTGATGAATCAATCAATGATGGTGTTTTTTGCCATAAGGCAGGAAATTCCTATCAGTCAGCATGCTGACTGACAAGCGCCCCCGGCATTAACCGGGAAGGCGTTAGCTGGGGCACACTTTTCCACTCATAGTCGTGCTGAGCATGTTCAGGAAGAAACAATTCGCTGGTATAGAATTTCCCGATCCGTTCCACCGGGTAAAACATGGCATCACCGTAATGCTGCTTCACAAAATTATGATCGTACCCCAGGATTTCAAGCACAGTGGGGAACACATTGAAATGCGACAATTGATGGCGGTTCTCCGCCAGCGATGACTCAAATCGCTGCCGCAGTTTCGGATGCCTCGTCAGCACCATCATGGGCACTATCCCCTGATAGGCAGAGCCGCTGTTACGATTGCAATGCGTCAGCAGCCCTGTTCCTTCTTCCAGTAAATCCTGTCCGTGATCAGAGGTATAAATCACCACAGTGTTGTCTAAATCAATGCGGGAGAGCAAACGCTCAAAGAAGCCGTCCACATTCCAGGCAATGGCATTTTTATAGGAATTAATCAGAGCCTGACGATCGCTGTGACCGATAGGTTCAAATAACGCCATCGCAGGCTGAAACCTGGTCGAGGAGGCCGGGTATTTCCCCTCATAGGGAAAGTGCACACCCAGTTTATTGATATAAATAAAGTCTGGCTTATCATCTGCTACCAGCGGCACTAAATGATCGACAATATCGAAGTCGATCCGCATGAATGCCTGATGCCTTTCAATTTGCCCGACGTTAAACTGCTTAACCTGGTTGATGAAGCTCAGCTCATCGATATTCATGAAATTAGCCAGTGTGCCCGGCGGTTTCTGGGCGTCAATATAGGTACTGGTATAGCCAGATGCCTGACTGTATTGCCAGATAGTCGGCACGCGTAGGGCTTGCTCAAAAGCGCCGGGGACAACTCCCCAGCGAAGCACAGCATTGCTATAGCTGCTGCAGTTATGCGCCGAGGTTGCGACACCGTAATTGATCACAGCATCAGCATGCGCCTTTAAGCTCGGCACGAGGGAATAATCTGTATCCTGCCCGAAAAAATCACCGCTGACACTCTCGTCCATGACAACAATAACATTGCTGATCAATGGCTTGCCGGCTTTGGTCGTGACCGGCCGTCGCTCTGGCCGCTCATCCACAACCTGCTCGTAAAGTATTACACTGAACAAGCTGGGCAGGGTATAAATGCCCGCCTGTCCCTGTGCCGCAGCCGGGCCTTTCATCACCACCATGACAGCCAGTATCCCTGTAACAAACCCAGGTAATCCGGCAGCAACGCAGGAGGAGGAAGGGCGATATCGGGAAAGCAGCCAGGTTCTGATTCTGTATAAAGACAGGCTGAATGCCGCAGCAATCAGCAGAGGCAGAAGAAGTTCTGACCAGTAAAAAAACAAAGCAGCACCTGCTTCGCCGCGTTCAATCCACATCCGTCTGATATCGAACAGGGTCAGGTTATCAGTCAGAATCAAGAGCAGGGATAAATGGGCCAGCACAACCAGAGTAAAAAACAGATTCCAGAAAACATGCACAGCTGTTCGTCTGGCCGTTAACACCGCTTTCAGCGATGCAATGGCTATCAGCCAGATAACAGCAAATATCGCCACATTACGCATTGGATTTTCTGACTGGCTGAGAAAAATCAGTTGAGAGAAGACATCACGGGTCAGAAATAGCAGCACTCCCACCAGCACGATGCCAGACACCAGAGTCACCAGTACGTTTGGCACTGTGTTTCGTGCGGCGTCTGGTGCATAGCTCCGACGGTTGTGACTGGCAGGCATAGGCGCTTCCCTTCTTCCGAAAAAGATACCGGGTACTTATTTGATTTAAGCTCGTCAGGGCAGGAAGTCAAAATAATCCACAAAGCACTATTTTGTCCTGTTGCTGATCCGGGAGACAGTAAACAATGAAAGGAAATGAGAGGAGAAAGAAAAGAGAGGGAGAAAAAACACAGGCAACAGATCAGCGCAAACTGTTCCCTGTGTCATAGCGGTTAGCGTCAGCTTACCGGCGGCCCTAGTCAGACGGGCAGAGCATCACACGAGCTAACCGGGCCAGATTATAGGCATCAACATAGCCTGAATGCTGACGGCCTTCCCACTCCAGTCCGCTCATGCTCATGGCGGCCCGTAACCCGATGCGCTTGTTTTTAACGTGTGGCTGCAGTTTAAACAGGGTTGCCAGGTTCAGGTATTCCCTGAAAGGCACGTTCAGATCTTTTGTTTTGCACTCGGCACGCAGAATGGCATCGTCCCGCCCCCACGCCGCATAAATTTTATGGCGGCCACCGAATTTTTGCTCTATCGCAGTCAGAATACTGGCCAGGGGCTTACCATTTTGCGCGACAACTTCTGGCTTTATACCCGTAAGCTCAGTACAAAACGGTGATATTTCGTCGTTTTCCGGCTTAACATAGTATTGCGCCCGACGTGAAATCGTGCCCTTTTCGAGATTCAGTTCAGCCACGCCAATCTCAATGATTTCGCCGGTGCGAGCGATACCTTCTTCATTCCAGCAACACATTTCAAGATCAAAACAAACGATGCGGTTAAAATTCATGATTTTCCATTATCCGTCATACCAAACTTCATAATCATCAGCTCTGATAGTAAACACTTACCAACACGGATGATTATTGAGTTTTAAACGATTAGCTTTGAACAAAGCGGCGAAGGATAGCATGTATGGCGGCTGGCTTCAGCCCCTTGCCAACAGCAGCCGATCAGAATTACTCTTGTGACAGCTTTTATGAAAGGATCGCGCCATGAAAAACGTCTATCGCCCGCTGTTTGACGATAACAACCCGCCCGGCGAGGTGTTTTTCGGCCATCAGGCATTTCTCCCCCATACAACCACTCCCAAGCACAGCCATCCCTGGGGGCAGTTACAGTTAATCAGTGGCGGTATTCTGGAGCTGAACGCTGAAGGGAAACGTTTTTTATCACCGTCGCAGTACGCGATATGGATACCGCCCGGTATAGAGCACGAAAGTTACATGCGCCGTAGCATGAATTACTGTTCAATGAACCTGATTCAACCGCTGGCTACATCGCTGCCGGGCTTCCCTTGTCTGCTGGAAGTCAACCCTATCATAGAAGCGATAGTCAATGATCTACGTGACCGCCAGCTACAGGTCGCGGAAACCGCTGAAGATAAGCGTCTGATCGACGTATTGCTGGATCAGCTCAGACATACCCGTATCCATGACCAGTTTCTGCCCAGCAGTGAAGACAAACTCCTGCAGCCTATACTGCGTACACTGGAAAAAAATCCAACCGATGGCACAACCTTGGCGGCGTGGGCAGAAAAGCTGCATACCTCTGAGCGTACTCTGGCCCGGCATTGCCAGGATACGCTCGGTATGAGTTTCATTGAATGGCGGCAAAGGAGAAAATTTATCTACTCTTTGCATTTACTGAGGAAAGGTTTGTCTGTAAAAGAAATTGCACTGACCTTAGGTTATCACCAGGCTTCGCCTTTCATTAACCTGTTCAAACGGCATGCGCAATGCACACCAGAGCAGTACAGACAAAAGCAAATCCGGGTCAGGTAGCACAAACAGCACATCCGCCGGATTTAGCTGCCCACCGCTTTATCCGGTAAACCCACCAGCAAACGCCCGGCCGCATGCCTGCTGAGCGGGTGCCCTAACAGGAAGCCCTGACCGAACTGACAGCCCAGTGATTGTACTGTCGAGAGCTGAACGTCATCTTCAATTCCGACCACGGCCACCCGAACGCCCAAACTCCCGCTCATGCCCACAACAGATTGAATGAGCGCCTTGTTAGCGTCAGAGCCTGGCAGGGTACCTACACAGGCACGGGCAATTTTTACTTTATCGAAAGGGAAATCGCGCAATATAGTCAGGCAGGCATTCCCGTTACCGAAATCATCCAGTACCAGGCTGACACCTATATGCTTCAGATCATGCATCATGGCCCGCACTTTCGGTGGGTCCTGCTGTACGGTTTTTGCGGTCAGTTCTATTTCAAGGCGTTCTGGCTCCAGCCCGGATTCCTGCAGCGCTTCCAGAACAGTCTGGCTGAAAGTGTCCGGTTTCAGCTGCTGAGCAGAAATATTGACTGATACACTCATTTCTTCCGGCCAGTCCCTCGCGGCCATACAGGCTTGCTTCAGCACCCAGTCACCCAGCGCCTGAATCAACCCGGCATCCTCGGCAACAGGCATGAATTCCTGCGAAGACACCATACCTTCGCGCTGGTGGCGCCAGCGCAGTAAAGCTTCGAATCCTTGCAGCTGGCTGTTTTTCAGATCAAACACCGGCTGATAATAAGGTTCGAGCAAGTCTTGCGCCATGGCTTTGCGTAAGTCTCTTTCCAGCAATTGCCTTTGTTTTAACTGCTCGTCCATTCGGGTATCAAAGAAGCAAAACGTCGAGCCGCCATCCATCTTGGCGCGGTACATGGCTGTATCTGCGGCCCGCAGCAAATCGACAGGTTCAATATCATGATTGGACATGGCGATACCTATACTCACTCCCGCCAATATCTGCTGGCCGCGAATATGGTAGGGTTCAGACATCGCTTTAATAATACGGGACGCCAGGGCCGAGGCTTCATCCGGCTCTTGTCCGCCAACATGGATCAGTGCAAATTCATCCCCGCCCAGTCTGGCAATGGTGTCATGCATGCGCAGCAAATGCTTCAGACGCCCGGCCGTTGCCACCAGCAACTCATCACCCACAATGTGGCCATAAGCATCATTGATCTGCTTGAACTTATTCAAATCCATCATTAACACAGCGACACAGGCATCGTTATCGCCGGCATGCTGAAGGGCTGTCTCAAGCTGCTGTGAAAAATAAAGCCGGTTCGGCAGTGCGGTCAAAGAATCATGCATTGCCAGTTTGTACATGGCGGCTTTGTCGCGTTCACCGGCTTTCAGCATGAGATTCATCTGACTAAGCCGTCGCCAGCTCAGTGCTACGAGAGCGAAAGGCAAAACGAACATCAGCGAGATGAAAGCGCCCAGTCCGAATTGATGATATTGCCCGACCCAAAGCGTAAAGCGTTCGAACAACTGAAACTGACTGGCTAACAGCAGCCAGATGGCTGCAAAGACAGCGAGTTTGATCAAGGTTCGCTTCAGGAACATTGAATGAAATAGCGATTGCAAGCTAGCCTCACGACCAGCCCTACCCTGCGCAGAATGGCTCATAAATGGATTACCTCGTCCCAAATTATCACCGTCACGTCCATCGCCAACTCGGGAAAATATGTGATTGTTTAGTGCTGTTTTGTTGTAATGCGGCCTTTTGATGTTCTGGCTCTGCTACAAACTTATTAGTTAACACGATCACATTTACGTGAAAATGACACTTACATTTTAGGCAAATTTCCCTTTCATGTGGCACTTCTTTGTTGGGTATTTCGTGATATCGCTGCAACTCCTTGCGTCGATTACAGAAAAAAATCCGGCGAGTATCATACTTCGCCGGAACATCAAAGCATTTCACAGATATGAAAAGGTAGTGTTGAACCCGGTTTACGCCAGTAACGGCGCTTGCTGCCCAGCCCCTTTGCGGCGCGAACGCCAGCCCAGCAGCCCTAAGCCTGTCATCAGCAACAGTAAACTGGCGGGTTCTGGAATCGGATTTCCTGGTCCGCCGGAAGTCATGTAATCAATACCGGCCAGATAAAAATCTGACAGCAATACGCCCGACAGAATAATATGTCTGACATTGTCTTCGCCATCCAGATCCCAGTAATTGCCCTGGAAATTCAGCTCGTTTGGCGTCAGAGCCGTCAATAAATCATCAATCCCCAGTAAATTGGTATTGATGTTCAGTTCAAATTCCGGGAAACCATCGTCAATCAGATAAGCTGTCGCCGATTCCAGCAGATTCAGGTTGTTCAGATATAAACCTTCTACTGTCGAAGGCTGATCAAAGCTCAGCACCAGAAACTCATGACCATCCACTTTGAAGTTATCATCGCCAAGCAACAACGTGTTGTCGATCAGGCCACCGTCAGAAATACTATTGACGCCGATACCTTGCCCGCTGTGTGACAAATTAATCAGTGACTGATCGCCAGTGATAATGCCATCCTGAAACAACCCGGGGACATAATAACGGTACGAAGAAAACGTTATTCCGCCAACAGTACTGGTTTGATTTCCATTCAGGCTTGAATAAGCACCGTCCGTGAAGTCGATTTGTGCCGCCGACACACTCATCGAACCACCCAGCAGTGCAAGGGCTGCTACCCCTGTCTTTATAAGCGATTTCATCATCTTGCTCCCTACTTGTGTTATGCCGTGTTGATTTATGTTCGTGTTTTTGTGTTCGCACAAGCTATTGCAGCTTACATGCCAAAACATAAGCCAATGAAAAGCAGCAGGTTTTTTCAGCATCAATATTGCAATGTAAAAAACACTGACACGATAAGAGGAGATCTGGACACAGGGTGTAAATTTCTCTGACGGGAAATCAGACAGCCAGGTTTGCTTATCTGCCTGACTGTCTGAAGAAACAGCAACGTGAAGGGCGGTTTAAGAGACAAAGATCCAGCGGCAAACACCAGGCAGGCGATAAAACACCGCCGCCGCGGTTATCACTGGCTGTGTTGTTTAGTCAGCACATACATATCAGCCAAGCTGCCGGTAATACGCTGGCCCTGACGATCCAATCGAAACAACTGGTTCTCTCCGACAAAAAACTGAATGCCTTCACCGCTGTCATTGGTTAACGTGATGGTATTCCCTGCGTCATTCCAGCTAAATTTTCCCCGATCGGAAAACTGCTCACCATCTTTGCCCAGATAGGTTTCAGTCAGTTCAAATGTCCCCTGCGGATCCAGAACAAGGACAGTTTCAATACCTTCACAGTCTGCACAGGGAATCGTACCGACATAAGTGCCATTCCAGTCCAGCGAATTACGCGCATTGTGTTCTGTGTCTACATAGGCTGTCGTCTGCTGATCGGCCACCTGCGTCTGAGCAGGTGCAGCATTTGATGACATGTCGCTTTCGGAAGCGGGTTTATCACAGCCTGCCAGCGCACCCGCCAGAGCCAAACTAATCGCAATAGACAAGAGTCGCTTTGTATTCATACCTTCTCCTGATACTGAGCCATCTCAATACGGCCCGACTTCGCCAAATATTCAGCAACAAAACCTTTCAGGGCCGCTGATGAGGTGTTGGACTGATAAATATCCGAAAAGTGCCCGACTTTCCGTTTGCTGTATGGGTGAATCCCGACATACCGGGTGAAACGGTGAAAACAGCAAATAACCGCATCTCCCACAAACTCCCGGTTATCTGCACCATCCGGTCGACAAAATTGTATTGCGCCGATCTTAAAATCGTTTCCTAGCAACAGAAAAACCTTTCACAGCCATTAACATATGCACGCCCACGTATAAAAATGGTGTTTTATACATAGGTGGATTTATTCACCAGACTCATTAACCAGATTCATTAACCACCAGCGTCTTCATCCCACAGGAAAAAGGATTTTTATGTTTATATCAAGACCGCGGCTCGTGAAAGGTTTCGCCTATTCTCTGTTTAGTTCGGCCTTCATCGCGTCCGTCATGGTTTCACCCAGTCTTCATGCAAAACAGCTTGCTGCGGAAGCAATGCCAGCCTCCACACAAAGCAACCACAGTGCAGACAGCAGGCTAAACAGCAAGAAAACCAAGCAGCTGTCAATCAATTGCCACCGCAGACCCCATGCATTGAAAAGTGCTCTCGAAAACAGAATCTGGCTTTCCGGTCCGATCAAAATAACTATCACTGGCCACTGCCAGGGCCCGCTGCTCATCGACCAGAGCGGGATTGAGATCACCAGCGACGGCGCCCACGGCGGTGCTATCGTGCTGGATCAGCAGGTGCAGCCCAGTGCTGCCATTATCATTCAGTCTGCTGCCGTCACGCTGCGAGATGTCCACATTTCAGTGCCCGTCGATGTACCTGCCGTGCTGGCTAAGGCCAACAGCAGTGTGACACTGGATAATGTCACCACGGATGCCACCAGTACGACAGACACCCCGCTGGAACAATTTACCGTCAGTGAAAGCAGCAGCCTGACCGTGACCAATATGACAGGCAATGCGATCCGGGTCGCGGGCAATTCATTTGCCGATTTTAAGGACAGTAACCAGTTACATACCCTCAATGTCAGCGACACGTCCTCCGCCCAGTCCAGCGCGGCCAACCAGTTTAATTCGGTACAAGTGTCAGGCAACGGCTATTTTCTGGGCGACAATGGCACCCAGATAAACGTGCTGATGATCTGGAGTAAAGCGGCGGTAGATATCAACAGACAAAGCTCAGTGGCACATTTGATGATGGGAGGACAAACCCTGTTTGGCGCCTATCGCAATTCCTCAATCACCGGCCCGTATGATCTTTGGGGCAATGTGGTCTTTGAATTAGAGCATTCAACAGCGGACAATTGGAAAGCGGTTGATAAACCCCATTCGATCATTTCAGGCAACAATGCCACAGTGAATGGCGTGCTTTACCCTGGCTGGTCGTGGACCGGACAAGATGGCATCTGAGTAGCGCCACTGTTTATGTACGTTTAACTCACAATGCAGCGAAGCTATGGCTGCATTGTGAGTTTTTGTTGCCCGCTGTGCCTCTGATGTTATTCATTACCACAAGCTGCTATGCCAGCTCACCCCAGCCGTTTCTTTTTCAACAGCACAGTATTGTCCTGCGCCAGCTCTTTCTCCAGCTGGCGGGTAACAAATTCCGGGCTGTTGGTGTGGCGGGCCAGCAGATGGTACACCACAGGGATCACCAGTAAGGTAAAGCAGGTCGCAACACTGATGCCGCACAACACCACTATCCCGATCACCAGCCTTGTTTCTGCCCCGGCGCCGGTCGCCAGGATCAAAGGAACCGCACCGGCAGCCGTGGTGATGGCTGTCATCAAAATCGGACGCAGGCGGGCACAGGCCGCATCAATGACTGCGTCTTGATAGGCTTTGCCCTGATCGCGCAACTGATTGGCAAACTCGACAATCAATATCCCGTTTTTCGCCGCCAGTCCCACCAGCATAATGATGCCTATCTGCGAATAAATGTTGAGGGTCTGACCGGTAAAGTACAGTCCCAGCAAGGCACCGAAGGTTGCCAGCGGCACGGTCAGCATGATCACCAGCGGGTGAATATAGCTTTCGAACTGGGCCGCCAGCACCAGAAACACCACCGCCAGCGCGAGGGCGAACACAAAGAGAATTGAATGGCTGGCGGTCTGAAAATCCTGCGACGGGCCTTTATAGTTCACCACCGCATCAGCAGGTAAATATTGCCTGACCAGTCCGTTCAGATAGGTTAATGCTTCTCCTAAGGTGTAATTATCGGCAAGATTAGCCTCTATGGTGACCGCGCGGATCCGGTTGAACCGGTTCAGGGTCGGCGCATCGGCATATTCAGACACAGTTACCAGGTTCGATAAGGGGATCAGTTCACCATTATGCCGTGAACGCACGTACAGATTGCTAAGATCCTGCGGGGTATTCTGTCGCGCCGGCTGGCCTTCGATCAGCACATCGTATTCTTCCCCGCGCCATTCGTAGCGGGTCACGACCCGGGAGCCCAGCATGGATTCCAGCGTCTGCCCGATTTCCGTCACTGAAACGCCTAAGTCCCCTGCCCGCTCGATGTTAATATCCACCCCAAGCAAAGGCTTGGTTTCTTTGTAGTCATGATCCAGGCCTTCCAGTCCGGGGTTATTCGCAGCCTGCTCCATGATAATGTCACGCCACTGGGCAAGCTGCTCATAGGTGCCGCCACCAATCACGAACTGCACCGGTTTGTTAACTCCGCGCCCGAACGGCTGGCGCATCACAGCGAATGCCGACACCCCGGCAAGATCACTCAGGCGCTGCTGAATATCTCGAATGATCACAAACGCATTGCGCCGCTCATCCCAGTCTTCCAGCACCACAATGGCAAAACCGTTGGAGAAATCTTCCAGCTGGCCCCAGCCCCGCGGCGCCCTAACCAGCAAGCGCATGATTTCCCCGCTCTCAACCATTGGCATCAGCCTGTGCTCAATCTCATTCATGTAGGGCTGCATGTATTCAAAACTGGCGCCCTGAGGGCCATTGATCAGAATGAACATAGCGCCTCTGTCTTCCCGGGGCGCAAATTCCGTCGGGATACGGGTCGCCAGCCAGACGCTGCCGCACAGCATCACCACCAGAATGCCAATGATCAGATAAGGCCGGCGCAGCCAGTTCATCAGCGATGCGCGGTAAAAATCCGTCACCGCCCCCAGCACAGCACTGACTTTACGCACCAGCCAGGGTTCACTCTCGACCTGCTGCATAATTTTTGACCCCATCATAGGCGTCAGCGTCAGTGCGACCAGTGAAGACAGGATCACCGCGGTACTCATGGCGACCGAGAATTCCCGGAATAATTTGCCCAGATCGCCCTCAAGAAAACCAATCGGCAGGAACACGGAAATCAGCACCACTGTGGTGGCAACAATGGCAAAACCGACCTGCCTCGCCCCCAGAAAAGCGGCTTTCAGCGGCGATTCGCCCAGTTCGATACGGCGGTGAATATTCTCCAGCATCACAATGGCATCATCGACGACTATCCCGATGGCCAGGATCAGCGCCAGTAGGGTGAGCAGGTTGATGGTATAGCCCAGGGCGTAGAGAATAATGAAGGTCCCGATTAAAGACACAGGCACAGTCAGTGCCGGGATCAGCATGGCGCGGACACTGCCGAGGAACAGGTAAATCGTGATGATGACCAGGATCAGGGCAATAAAGAGGGTTTTATACACCTCATCGATTGATGCCTGAATAAACACCGAGGAGTCATAGGATTCTTTGATTTCCATACCGTCAGGCAGGGTCGGATTGAGCTGGGCGACCAGCGCGTTCACCGCCTGAGCCACTTCCAGCGTATTGGCGGTCGATTGCCGGTTAATCCCCAGTCCTATCATGTCCTGCGTATTGCCGCGAAACATGATTTTTTCTTCTTCCGCCGCCAGTTCCACACTTGCCACATCCGCCAGGCGGATCAGATAGCCGTCTTCACCTATACCTATCACCAGGCGGGAGAAATCCGCGGGAGCAAGAAAACTGCGCTGAGTGCGGATAGAAAACTGGCGGTTTTCCGATTCGATAGATCCGGCCGGCAGCTCAACATTGTCGGCCCTGAGTGCGTTTTCCACATCGGACACCGTCAGCCTTCGGGCAGCCAGTTTTTGCCTGTCTATCCATATCCGCATCGCATATTCTTTACCGCCTCCGATACGCACCGCCGCCACACCGTCCAGCACAGAGAAGCGATCGACCAGATAGCGGTTGGCGTAATCCGTCAGCTCAAGGGTATCCATCCGGTCTGAGACCAGATTGAGCCACATGATCACTTCGGAGTTGCCCTCCGCCTTCTGCACTTCAGGCGGGTCCGCTTCGTCCGGCAAATTATTGAGGATACCGGAAATACGGTCACGCACATCGTTCGCGGCGGCGTCGATATCGCGCCCGATGCCAAATTCCAGCGTCACATCCGACCGGCCGTCACTGCTGGTGGAACTGATATTGCGGATCCCCTCAATGCCAGACACTCGATCCTCGACAATCTGGGTGATCCGGCTTTCCACAATGGCTGCCGATGCCCCCCGGTAGTTGGTTGAAATAGTAACAATCGGCGGATCGATATCCGGATACTCGCGCAGCGGCAGCCTTTCATAGGCCACCAGCCCGAAAGTAATCAAGAGCAAACTGATCACTGAGCCAAAGACTGGCCGCCGGACCGCCAGATCAGTCAGAAACATGGGCGGCCTCCCGGAAGGTGAAATGCTCCACAGGCTGAGTGGTCACTGTCTGTCCCGGCCGGACTTTATCCATCCCCCGGGTGATCACCTGCTCGCCTTGCTGCACACCGCTGAGAATTTCCACTTCACCGCGACTGCGAAAACCCAGCTCAACCAGCCGCTGTTCAACCACGTTCTCGCCGTTGACGACCATCAGAAAATGTTCCGCCTGACGCGGGATCACCGCTTCTTCAGGAACCACCAGCCCGGCACGGGATTCTAATGTCAGCGCCAGTGTCATCAGCATACCGGGCCGTAACAGCAATTGTGGATTGTCGACTCTGGCCCGCACCTCAACGGCCCGCGTCTGAGGGTCGACCCGGCTGTTGACCGTGGAAACCCTGCCGGAAAAAACCTGATCGGGAAAAGCGGCGACGCTTCCTTCCACCTGAGCACCAGGCTCAATCTGGCCGAGAAACCGTTCAGGCACAGAAAAATCGAGTTTAACCGTATCCAGGGCATCCAGGGTGGTGACCACCATACCAGGCGTCACCAACGCACCCTGGCTGATCTGGCGAAACCCCAGCACACCGGAAAAAGGTGCCAGCAAGGTTCTGGCTTCCAGCTCAGCCTGATTCTGAGCCAGGATGGCTCTGGCCACTTCAATCCCCGTCCGCAGTTTATCCAGCTCAGAACGCGCCACAGTGTTGCGGCGAACCAGACCTTCAATGCGTTTGTATTCCCGCCTTTGTTCGTCCAGATTGGCCTGTGCCGCCCTGACTTTGGCTTGTTGTTCACCCGAGGTCAGCGTGAGCAGTAACTCCCCCGCCCTCACCTGCTGACCGTCTTCAAAATGGATACGATCGACTTTTTCCGTCACTTTTGCGGTGATCTGTACTGACTCGCGCGATTTCACCGTACCAAGGGCTTCGACAAGACGGGCAACGTTCTGCCGCACTACCGGCTGAACCACCACATTGGGCACAGGGCGTGACTGCTTCACCAGTGTCTGAGCACGTCGCTGGTATTCGGTATAACCAATACCAAGAACCAGAGCCAGCAGTAAGACAGTGCCGACTATCAGGGTGACTTTCATCCATGTGCTCCTGTGAACAAAGGCAAAACAGCAATGATATGTCGATTCCAGTTAAGTATAGCCAGCAGCGATTTTTTGACGTGTTGTCAATGGCGATGAAAGGTGGCGGAAGTGGGACGCAGAGAAGTCACAGACCCGGTTTACAGTGTAAAACCGGTCTGTGACGGTTATAACGCTTTTTATTTCACCAATGAAATGTCATTGATGGTATTGGCAATCACGCTAAAAACCGTGCGTATATTGCGTTCATTCGCGGTATAGAAGCCATCGGGACTGGCACACTGGCGCACAATCTGGGCATTGTTGCCATAGCCGATACTGAACACCTGGATACCCTGCTTTTTCATTTCACGGCATATCGCCACCTGTTTTCTGTCGCGTATCGCAGGGTTGACCCTGTGCTCGCCATCAGACAGCAGCACCATGACTTTGACATTATTCGGCATTTCATAGCTACGCGGCAGATCGGCCATGGCTTCCCGCCACAGTCCCTGCCACTGGGGCGAGAGTAGTCGCCATGCCCAGAGCACCCCTTCTGCGGTGTTGGTATTATTGCCCGGATAAAGCTGCTCTATGCCTTGCTGGTACTCATGCTGCGTTTTTGCCATCGCCATAATTGGACTGACACCGCAGTCCAGCGAGTCAAACAGGCCCAGCGAAGCCAGGGCATTTTCACGATAAGCATGTTCCGGGTTATCTGACGGATAAAAAGCTTTCAGCGCTGTGCCATCGGCATAGCGGCTGCCGGCTGGACGCTGCGTGGTATGAAACAGCTCAATCTGCTGACCGCGGAACGGAGCAAGTTCCAGTTGCCGAACCCAGCGCGACGAGACTTCACGCGATTGCGTTAACCCACTGCTGTCTTCCGCCAATCTGGCGCAAAACGCCTGCCTGTCCCGTCCCGGTACGGAAGGGTGCAAAAAGCTGTGCCAGTTCTTCTCTTTAAACAGGGTTTGCAGGTTGAAGGGCGGCTGCAAACTGGACGGCTCGAAAAACTGAGGATACGGCCCAATGTTCACCAAGCCGCTGGCCGGGATCAGGCTGATCACTCGGTTATCATTGCGCCTTTCTTTGGCAAAAAGCACATCAGCAAAATCCACCAGCCCTTTCTTGACCTGATTGAGCGGCTCTCCTTTCATCGAATCCGACACATCCACCACTACGGCAATTTCTACCGTGCTCTGCACAATCCGCGACGCAGCTTTAACCCCGATAGGAATGTCCTGACTGCTGCCTGTCAGCCGGAGGCTGGCCCCGTTCTCACCTGACTGAATCTGTGCGCTGGCATCGATGCGGTTTGATGTGAGCAGGGCTGCCACATCCCGGGATGGCTCATCACTGTCCGAGGCCGACAGCAAGGCAATATCCGCCACACCGCTCAATCTGTCATGGTCATGATAAGCACGAATGATGGTGCTGACGGTGACGAGAAATCCCACGGCGCCGATCAACATCAGGATAAAACCGGCAGAGAAGGCACCTTTCTGACGATATACATAGACTGTCATTGTATCTCCTGTACATAACCGGCACGCAAGTTTGTCCCGGTGAGCCATTCGTTCAGCCAGCTGCCGGAGGCCACTTCGCCGGTTTTCAGGCACAAGGAGACCCGAACGAATATGCCCCGGGTCAGGGTTGGCCAGTCGTTGGCTTCAGTACACAACCCTTCTTTGACCACACTGACCTCCTCACCTGTCGCCAGGTTTCGCCAGTCGATAGCCAAACCGTACTGGCTGCCGGATAGCTGTTTGCCTGTCAGTGCTGTTACCTGTTGTTCTGCATACCGGCCATAGAAGGTAAAGGGATTGTCCGCGTTAGTGTTGGGGGTAAATGCTGTCATGCTGACCATCTGCGTCAGGTTATATGCGAGATTATCCAGCCGCTGCTGCAAACGCAGCACACTGAGTAAGTCAGAGCAGGACAGGATGAACAGCACCAGAAAGCCGAAGACAAACACGGCTTCAACACTGGCCGCACCGCGCTGTTTGGCCGGGAAACCCGAACCGGTTAAAGAAAAGTCACGTCGGCTCATTCTGGCATCCTGTCTGAAAGCATGATCAAGGTCGTTCGGTATTCCAGGGTCCGCGCTTTGGCAAAAAACAGGGGATACACAGTCATGGCCGGCTTTAGTACAGCTGTCACCCGCAATACAGGATCAGACGGCGCCAGAGGGATCGCCTCGTCTGGTGCCAGCCCGCCGTCTGCCTGCAGCATCTCGGCCAGCGAACCAAAACGGGTAACGGACAGACTGAAATCCGGTTTACCTATCAGGCTGGCCTGAATATCTTGTTTCAGCACTGTCGCGCTGGGCAGCCCTCCCCGAACGCTGTCGACCATGTGTTCGCGCAATACTCGTCGCATGGCATGCTCCAGGGTGCTGTATTGCCAGTGCACTCGCACCACGTCTGCAAACAGCAGCAGCAACCCGATAAAGACAGGCAGTAAAAAGGCCATTTCCACGCTGACCACGCCCCGCTGGCGACAGGAAGTCTGAACCGGTTGATGCATCAGGACTGACCTTGAAGCGGAAGTAGCTGTATCTGCTCAAAACGGGCTGACAGCCTGCGTATATCGTGATCAACCTGAGTCGGCGACATGAAGCGGGACAGGATCAGCCTGGCCTGTTGCTCCTGCCCTTCCGCCAGCAATAACAGGGCATAGTTCATCTCCACCCGAGGGGGCAACTGCTGATAGTGCAGCAACGGGGCGAAGACCTCCCTTGCCGTGCGCACCTCGCCATCCATTAACCAGCCCAGCGCCAGGTTGGCGCGATAGTATGCATCGTCGGGAGCCAGCGTCACAGCCCGCGAGAAAGCGGCTCGTCCTTGCACGTAACTGTTCTGATTTAACAGCACAACGCCCAGGCCGTTGCGCAATTTGGCTTCCTGAGTCGCAGTCAAGCCTTGTAATGCCAGCCCCTGGTGGTACGCAGCCTGTGCCCGTTCTACCCTGCCATCATCCAGGCTGAATTTTCCGAGATAATAGGCAGCCTCCGGGGCGAGTTCTCCTTGCATCTCCAGCAGTTGCTGCAGCGTATCTCTGGCCGCCTGTTTCTTGTCCTGCTGGTACTGACTGCGTGCCAGCATCAGCAGGGCTTGCTGAAAGAAAGGAGTAGCCCGCGGGTTTTGCTGCCCCCTCTCACCGGAGGGCGCAGACGTATCCAGCATCTTCCGGTAAAGGGTTTCCGCTTTGACATACTGATGCGAGTCGAAAGCGGTTTGTGCCACAACCATGGCATTGGTCTGAGCCTTGGCGCTGACGGTATCGGCGTGACGACTGCAGGCACTCAGAGCCAGAGCGGCAAGTGCAATCCAGACATAGCGGCTGTTGCGCAGTAACAACTGAGCAGAAGTAGTCGTATTCATCAAAGTGTTCCTGTTATTCACTCAGGCTTTCAATCAGCAGATTCAGGGTAGGGGCTATGATTAACACCAGCAGTGGCAGCATGATAAAGCCCATTTGGATTAAGGTGATACGTCCCGGCAACTTGCCCGCCTGCTCTTCCAGCGCTATCTTGCGCATCTGACGGGCTTCTTTGCTGATGGTGCGCATGGTATCGGCCAGCGGCGACCCGTAACGCTGGGCCATTGCCAGCGTTGAAGCCAGCCGTTCCAGCTCAGGCAGGCCGGTTCGCCAGGCCAGTTTTTTCATGCATTGCGCGGGATCGCCCATGACCTGTACTTCGGCATGAGTGCGCAGGAATTGCTCGGCAAGACGGGGTTCGCTCGCTTGCAGATAACGTCCGACACGCTCCAGCGCGCGATCCAGTGACAGCCCGGCTTCCACTGTGATCACCAGCATATCAATGGCATCCGGTACAGCACGGCGTTGCTGCTCCCTGACACGTAAAGAGCGGCGACGCAGCCAGTACTCAGGCAGGTTAGCCCCCAGCACATAGGCAAACAGCAATGCCATCAGCAACATAGCCGTCAACTCGCCCTGCCAGCGCCACACCAGAGCCACCACGACCGCCGCCATACCGCTCAGACATTTGGCCCCACATACTCTCGCGACACCATCGTCACTATCAATACCGGCCTGAGCCAGCATTTTGAGCAGACGTTGTTTCTCTGCCGCCGACGCCGGATAGCGGCGGCCAATCCGTGCCAGCCAGTGCTGACGTTCAGCGCTTTTTTCCGAGACGTTTTCCATGCAATAGCGTACCCGCTGCACAGCCCAACGGGCATGCTGACGCTGTTGATACCAGAGCAATGCACATGACACGACAACCAGCCAAAGCAGCGCTATTGCCAGTATCAGGGAAGAAGAAATCAAAGGAATGGGCATAATAATTAAGCCTTTATCTGGGTCAGGCGGCGGATGAGCATCAGCCCGAACAGAATACTGCCGATCACATAGCCGACCACCATCTGGCCCTGCACAGTCATCATCAGATAATCGAAATGTTCCCGTCCGGCACTGAACAGCACCAGTACGATAAGAACCGGTAGCGCCGCCAGCACTTTGGCTGAGCTGCGCGATTCCGACGTAATACTGGCCACACTGGCTTGCAGTTCTTTACGTCCGCGCAGGGTATCGCCAAGCTGATTCAGCACCTCAGACAACCGGCCACCGGTTTCCTGCTGCAAGCTCAGCACTACGGTAAGGAAGCGAAACTCTGCCACCGGCATTCTGGCTGACGCTTTGGCCAGCACGTCGGTAAGCGGCTGGCCGACACGCAGCTCGTCATGCATCTGCCCGAACAGGCGGGATACCACAGCACGTTGATCCTCCGCTTCCCCGTACTGCTCGGCGATCACCGCAAAGGTATCAGCCATTGGTGCGCCCACACGCACCGCCCGGATCATACCGTCGATCACTTCCGGCAGCTGATCACGAAAAGCATCCAATGCCTGTTGCTGCAACTGATGATAAACAACCCAGACGCCAAGCGCGGTCACAGACAGCGAAAGACTCAATGCGACAAACCAGGTCATGCCGTTGACCGTCAGCAGCAGCGTGATCGCCACCACAGCCGCGGGGACGGCACGTTGCCAGAATTGCACACGTTTCCCCCCCAGCACGGTCGCCATGGTCAGATACCATTCAGGCAAAGTGCGCGTTTCCTGCTGAGCGGGTGCACGAAACTGGCTGTAGCGCTGCGCCTGTTGCTGCCAGCATTCCCGCTGGCGATAAGCCTGCCACCACAAGCCGAGGATCATCAGCCACACCGACACCACCAGCAGGCTTAGCAGCACTGTAATACTCAGCATACTGCCTCTCCTTGCGGGACAAGCGGCAGACTGCAGACGCTCATGGCCTGATCCAACCCGGACTGCGCGGCTTTTTCCAGCAGCGCCTCCGACATCCCGCAGGCATCAAACTCACCCTGGATACAAGAGTGATCAACATGCTGATAGCGAAAACGGAAGATCGGCTTCATCTGAATCGCGCCCTTGCTGATCCCGGCCACTTCGCTGATGGCCGTGATCCGACGCTTGCCGTCCCGCATCCGTTCAAGTTGCACCACCAGATCGACCGCACTGACAATCTGGGACTGAATAATCGATTCTGACAGCTTTTCTGCGCCCATCTGCAGCATGTTCGACAGGCGGATCATGGCATCTTGCGGGTTATTGGCATGCAGGGTACAGAGGGAGCCATCATGGCCGGTATTCATGGCCTGCAGCATATCGAACGCTTCCGCCCCGCGTACCTCGCCAAGAATGATGCGGTCCGGCCGCATCCGCAGCGCATTACGTACCAGAGCACGAATGGTCACCTCGCCTTTCCCTTCCGCACTTTCATTGCGGGTTTCCAGCGGTACCCAATGCGGCTGATCCAGCGACAGCTCAGCAGCATCTTCAATGGTCAGGATGCGCTCGTCATCACCAATATGCTGGCTGAGGGCATTGAGCAGCGTGGTTTTCCCCGAACCGGTTCCGCCCGATACCAGAATGTTAAATCGCCCTTTAGCGGCCAGGGCCAGAAACTGAGCCATGGCCGGCGACAGGCTCTGATTCGTGACCAGTGCGTCCAGTGTCAGGCGGCTGGCCGGAAATTTACGGATAGAAATGGTCGTGCCGTGCAGTGCCAGCGGCGGGGCAATAACGTTTACCCGGCTGCCGTCGGCCAGCCGGGCATCCACCATAGGCGTCGACTCATCCACCCGACGCCCCACAGCGTTGACGATCCGCTGCGCCACATTCAGAACATGCTGTTTGTCGTGAAAACGGATCTTAGTTCGCTCCAGCTTGCCATATCGCTCGACATACACATTGTGCGGACCGTTGACCAGGATATCGGAGACACTCGGATCATCGAGCAGCGGCTGGATAGGCCCGATGCCGATCATCTCATCCACCATTTGTCTGGTCAGCAGTGCCAACTCGCCACTGTTATAGGGCAACAGTTTTCTGGCAGCTATCACGTGCAAAGCATCGCTGACCTTGAGCGCCAGCGCCTGAGGCGACAGCTTGGCAGCCACCGACGGTTCAACCTGCTGATAGAAGGCTTCTCTGGCCTGCTCTGACATCGTCAGCAGTTCCTCTTCCTGCATCGCAAGCGCTGGCGGGGTATGTTTACCAAACATTATGCCGCACTCCGTTTCACGGCAATGGAAGCACCGCCACTGATCACTGTCTGAGTCAGCTTTCTCAGCTGTTTAGCCAGCTTACCGCCCACGCAGACCACTGGCTGACCTGATTGCTCCGATTTCACCACAGCAGCGGCATCAAACGGCAGTGTCATCAGGGTTTGTAATCCTGACGCCTGCGCCATTTCGGCCTCAGGTACCCGGCTGGTTTTCGTCCGGCACTGGTTAGCCACCAGCAGACGACGCTGATGCGTGCTGGCCTGCCGGAACTGCCATTTATTCAGCAGCCGCATTGCACTGAGACTGCTGTCATGCAGTATCAGGCACAGATCGGCCTGCGCGGCCAATGCACGCCAGGCCGGATCGCGCAGGTCAGGCACATCGACCACCACAGTGCTGTAATGGCCGGCAACCATAGCCACACTGCTGATAACCTCCTGCGACAATTGGGCAGGAGAGTCCTGAACCCCGTCCTGGTTGTAAAACAGGTGCAAGCGTTCACTGACCTGATGGGCCGCATGGCTCAATAATGTGTCATCCAATCGCTCGGCCTCAGTAAAAATTGAGTGCTGGATATGCTCATAATCAACCCCCAATAAAATGGGGTGCTGGCTGTGATAAGTGTTGAGATCAACCAGCGCAACGTGCTGATGATGTTCATCTGCCAGCAGCCAGGCCAGATTGGCCGCGACGGTACTGGTGCCGACACCGCCTCCTGAGCCCACAACAGCAATCACTCGGCCGCGGCGCAGAGGCGCCGTTGCAGGGCGATCCACCATGGCCAGCAAACTCAGGCGCAGGGCATCCGCATCCAGCGGTGTTGCATGGTAATCGCTCACTCCCAGCTGCATCAGACGGCGGTAGACATTGAGATCCTGACGCTGGCCAAGCACTACCAGTTTCATCGTTGGCGGACAACACTGCGCCAGCCCGGATAGGTCAGACTCCAGCTTGCCACAATCACCGGCATCCACGATAAGCACATCGGGTGCGCCTTGATTCAGGCAGTAATCACAGGCAGCCTGCATATCGCCCTCCCGGACTGTCATTACCACATCCGGGAGCTGCTCACCGATTAAGTTCAGGCTGTGGCGGCTTGCGTCAGTGAGGACAAAGGCCACCAGTTGCTGTTGTTTACGCATGACTTTACTCCCCTGTTGTGCTCTGGCTGCTGGCATGTTTGATCTTGTCGTCATAAAGACGCTGCACGGCCCCTACATCGAGCGCGCTGGATGTCACTTCGTACTCCGCACCTTCGAACCAGTGAGCTGTGGTTGTCATAGCCCGGAACTGATTGCGTTTCAGTAAACAGGTATTCATCGATACCTCGGCCGGCCCCTGCTGATAACGGCAGGTATGCGGCTGCAACGTCACCGTCAGAGCAACCTGGTATCCGGACTGGCTGGCAGGGTGATGCTCCACCAGGGTTGGCATCGCCAGTTGCTGCTGCAATACAACCGATAACTCAAGTGATTGGCGCGGCTCAGCCGGACCGGTGATTGCCACCCTGAGTATGCCGTCTTCCAGCCGCTCAGCCAGCGGGCGCAGAACAGCCTGCAACGAGGGTTGCAATTGCGCGGCATTCACCCGATAAGTGGCGGTTTCCAGATAGTTTTCAGTCGTCTTCTGGCTGTCGTTCCAGTTGTCCAGCCGATCGACACAGCCCGTCAGCGCCAAAGCCGTGAGTGGCAGCAGCAAAGATTTTGCATTCAGTTTCATCATAAATCCCAGAATCAGTAGCTATAGCCGTACTGGCCGAACAGCGTTGCCTGTCCCTGTACAGCAGGGGCTTGCATGTCGCCAAAATCACTGAAGAAAAGCCGTTCAAACCGGCTTGGCGGGCGGTAGAAATCCAGCGGTGTGGCCAGTTCAAGCGGGTTACTGGTCGGCTCGACCAGACGGGCCGTCGCTATAATCACCAGCTCGCTTTCCCCTTCCTGGTAAGTGGTACTGCTGAAAAACGGAGCCAGAAACGGTATTTCTCCCAGCACAGGCAAAGCTTCAACATTCTGATCGCGGTAAGTACGTACCAGACCCGCCAGCGCAAAGCTCTGGCCATCGGCCAGCTCAACCGTGGTGGTGGTGCGGCGGGTTTCGATCCCCGGTACCACGACACCGCCAATGGAGACACTGTTTTCACGGCTCAGAGTGGACACTTCCGGTGAGACTGTCAGACTGATGCGTTTATTGCTCAGCAGGGTTGGTGTCAGTCCCAGTGAGATACCAAAGTTCTTGAACTCGATTTCCGGGCCATCGTCACCGTTACCGACAGGAAACGGAAACTCACCGCCAGACATAAAGGTCGCCGCCTCACCAGATTTGGCCGTCAGATTGGGTTCAGCCAGCACAGTCACCAGGTTGTTCTGCACTAACGCATCAATAATGGCGTCAATTTTGACCGTATCTCTGCCAATCAGACTGTTGTCTGCCGGCGTGGGATACAGATTGCCCGGCGACACACCCAACTGCAGATATTTACCTATTGCACTCCAGCGCATCCCCAGCTGTTCGCTGGTGGAGCGTTCCATTTCGATGATACGGACAGAGATGTTGATCTGATCTGAACCGGCCAGACGCAAGCGATTGACCACATGAGGATACTGGCCTTCGCCCCCGCCGGGTACAGCGTCTTCCGGCCGCTCGTTGGTGGAACGCTCACGCCCCTGCGAAAGCGGTTCCTGGCCGTTGGTCGCAAACAGACCTCTGGCAAAGCCGGCAGACATAGACAAAATATCGTGTGCCTGCTGTGCACTGATCACTTCGCCGGCAACTACTATCGCTTTGGAGGTGTATTGAAAGTCTAATGGCGTATCGGGATAGGCACGCTTTGCCGCTTGTTCCAGCGCGGTAAGATCGGCCTCCACACGCACGTCAAAATGGCCCAGGGTCTGCCCCTGATGACCAGTGATCACCAGATCTGTTTTACCCACGGCTATGCCGTGTACCAGCAGGTGCTGCTCTGACGGGCTGTGCAATTTGGCCACATTCCCGTTGGCGATAAACACATCTTTCACCGGCTGGTCAAAGCGCAACAGGCGGGACTGATCGGGTTTGAGCATTAACGGTTGAGCTGCCTGAGCAACAGTGCTCAGGAGTGCAAATAACATGAATGAGATACAACGCATGACACACGGGCCTTAATTGGAGGAACCGGATTTATCGGCTTTATCAGCATCGGAATCGTTTGCCGGCTTACCGTAGGCAATACGAACCCCATGCGTGGGAATGGCTTTCGGATTATGGTTTTGCGAGACCTGCTCGGCCCAAACCACGGCTTGCTCTGTTGCCGCCATGCTGTCGAGAGCAGGGCGTCGACCACGAAGCACCAGCGACAGTTCGCCAAGTTTGTTGGCCAGCAACAGCCGGGCCGCTTCCTCGGGCAACAACTCGAAAGTTACATTCACCAGATCAAACTGTTGCTGACCTTTAGCAGAGGCGCCACGCTGACCGAGATCAATCAGTTGCGCTTCAATAGCCAGTAACTTGATATCTGACAGCACCTGCTCGGCAGACAGGCCGGATACAGCTTCGTCACCCACCAGTTTGCCCGCATTACTGTTATTGCTGGTCAGAATGACATCGACCCGGTTTCCCGGACGCAGCAAGCCGTGACTGACCGCTTCCGGTGTCAGTGCCAGGGTCACGGCACGGGTGCCTGGCGCCATCATGGCGGAAAGATAATGGCTCTGCTCCGGGCGTATCACGTCTTCTGCCGACAAGATCTGCCCGGTTTGCAGTGAACGGGTGATCAGGCTGCCGGACAGGTTTTTAGACTGAATAAATCCCTGCAGGAACAGACCCGGCAGGTTCCCTTCATCGGATGCCGGCAAATCCGCCCAGCGCAAGTCTTCCTCGCGCAGCAAAGCTCCCGCCTGCAGCGGATGTGCCGCTACCAGAATCCGGGCACGGTTTTGCACCGGCTCGGCACGGTTTCGTTCGGTGGCGTTATCGGCCTCCGCAGCCCGTGCCTGCTCTGAAGGCGACTCAGCTGGCTGAACCCAGACAACAGCAAGGGCTGCCAGCAGCGCTCCTGACGCTATGACAAATAACAGAAATTTTTTCATGATAAGAACTCTCCGGGATTGATTCAGCCCGTCATGGAAAGAGGATCAAAGGCGTCGACATCAAGGCTCCCAGTGTAATGGCAACCCCGTAAGGCACAGTGCGTACGGCTGGGTAAGCCGGCTTCCAAGCCAGCAACAAGCGGTTTCGTGCCAGATACGCCAGACTCAGCACTCCGCCAGACAAAGCCGTTACCAGCAGACATTCCGGCCAGTGGTCCTGAGCGGCGTACAGGCAGACTGCCAGCAGCTTGCTGTCCCCGGCTCCCAGCCACCCTTTTGCGTATGCGGCCAGCCCGAGGATCAGGCAGGCTATTGAAACCAGCACATTCATCAGGCTGAAAGGCACCAGCAGCACGGACAGGATCAGCAGCACAACTATGGTGACATTGGGAATCCGGCGCTCAGTCACATCAGTAACCACCAGCCAGGAGAACATCAATGCCGCCAATCCCTGAGCGACGACTATGCCGGTATCAGCCATTTTCACCGATATTCAGATCTTTAATGATCGTCTCAAACTTTGCCTTCAGTGCGGTAACGAAAACACCGTCTGAACCAAAGATTGCCAGAATACCGGCGGCCAGCCCTGCTGCCAGGATGCCGTATTCAATCGCCGTTGCCCCCTGTTCATCTTTCAGATACCGCTGAATTAACTTGGCCGGAAACACTTTCATTATTCACTCCATCAATAGGTTAAAAAAACAGACGCGAATGATATTGATTATCAACATCACTTTCAATAGTATCTCCGCCGATTAAGTAAAAAATCGCTAAATAACTGCAACTAAAGAAAAAAATAGAGTCACTTGTGACACAAAGCTCCAAATAGGCAGCGTCTTTGATAGCTGAGTCAAGCCGGAACACCAGAAGGAAGGAAAACAACTGAAGTGAATATTCATAGTAAAGATAGATTTAAGGTATTGATCAGCGCAGCGCTGGTTGCCGGACTGAGCGGCTGCAATATCGAACCGGTGCGAGACGGTAGCGAAGGACAGACGGGGTCACCCTCTGCGTTGTTACCGGATCAGCCTGACTCAGGGTCTGACACGGGAGGCACAGTCAGCCCGCCTCCGCCGGTCCAGCCCGATCCCACACCGGATCCGGCACCCAAGCCAACTCCGGATCCAACGCCAGACCCGACGCCGACCCCGGATCCTGCGCCCGAACCTGTCACCACCATCACTTTATCCGGTGCTGTTCTGGGGGATCGCGGCCAGCAGTACACTGTCAGTCTGAGCGATGGTAAATCTGAAGTTAAGGCCCGCACCGCTGAAACCGGCGGTTATCAGTTCGAATTACAGCTGCGGCAATGGCAACGTCAGTCATCGTTAAGCCTGACGGCCACAGACATTGATAATCCCGGCATGGTTTTCCGGCACACCCTGCCCAATATCGATAGTCTGTTACTGCTTGATGGTGATAATAATCAACTGATCGATAATCAGGAATTGCTGCCGCTCGCCCTCTCTCCGGCCAGTATTGCCTTTGACGCTGTCGCGCAGCACCTGCTTGGACGCAGCGCACTCAGTCAAAGTGACAGAGAAGCCGCCAAGCGGCAGATGGCCACGCATGCCACGCTTAACCAGGCTTTCGTGCGCGACCTTGCACAGCTGCTCTCAGAAACGCAGGCTAAACCTGCCGACAGCGATGTTTCAGCCCTGCCGCTGCTGGGATTAACGCAAACGCAGCTTACCGCTCAGCTGGTGGGCGCCAAAGCTGCCACTCCAAACCTCTCGCTGGGCGAGCTGTATGGCCAATTGGCAGATACACGTCAAATCACACTGCCGGCAACAGCTGAAGCTCAGTTGGAAGCCAGTTTTACTGCAGGGCAAACCCTGAACACCCTGAGCGCAGCATACCGCTGGCAGGAATCTTTCTATCCGGTCTATACACTTCGCCTGAGCGGGGCTTTTCCGGCAGAGCTGACAGACGCCAGAGTCAGTGTTCTCATTGGAGCCAAGCCCAATGACGACACCCGGGGCGAGTATTATTACAAACCAGAGCGTCCTCACCGGGTTATTCCCTTGATGCTGACAGATGACACTGGCCGTCAGACCCACAGAGTAAACGTCAAGGGTCAGCAGCATTACACCCTGACCGTTCGCCTCCATGACACCGCTGACGGATTCAGCCAGTGTGCTCCCGGCTTCATCGGCGAGTCCTGGGAAGGTAAAATGACAGACGACAACCTTCAGGATTTACTGACCCTTCAGATTACCGATCACAGTTCCAATGTTGAGCTTCGCTCGGTATTGGGGCCGCTTTGTGAGCTGATAGCCCTTGATTCCAATCAGGACGGTACCCTCGATAGCAGCGAGTATGCCCGCACCAACATAGGGTACATTTCGTCTGCTCAGGAAGTGCTGCTAAAGAAGACAACTCTGGCCAGCTACGGCTCATTTATCGACTGGAAGCCGCTGAGTATTGCGGAAATTGATGCGCTGATGACGCCATTCCCGCGCCAGCAAACTGAGCTTCTGGCCGCTTTCGCCGCCCTTCAGGCGAAGCAGTCACTGTTCAGTGAACCCGTAGATCTGATTGAAAGCGCAAGTTTTTATCAGGATCTGCTGGGGCTGGTCGGTATTAACATGCAGGCAGAGTACAGTATTGTCTCAAACAGTAATCAGATCCCTCAGCTGAACATTCTGCAATCCCTGATGGGAGAAAACGCGGGGCTGGCTCAGTTGCTGATCAATCACCCTGATAACAATATCTCGCACATCCTCAAAGCGGCCACCAGCCTGTTAGCCGATTCCACCCCCGATCAAGCCTACTTTGACAATCAGCCGCCACCAGGACGCTGGGTGCAAGTGTACCCGAACAGCCATCTGTCCCCCATCTGTCAATCCAGCGGGCTGGTCAGCTACGATCAGGTCACAGGCATTGCTATCGTCGGTCAGGGGGTGGACAGCACCTCTGGTCAGCACTGGGTTACGCTTGACTGGCAGGAACAGGATTACGTGAGTGAATATACGCTCGGCTGGGATACAAAGCCCTTTACCGCCATCACTGATGCCGCCAATCGCCAGCAAACCAGCCGCACCCGGGCAACCGTAAGCGGACTGGATAAATGGCAGACGTACCGCATTCGTATCGGAACACCGGGTGGCAGCCTGAGTGCAGAGCTGCAATACACCCCGGGGCGTATCCATCTCAATGATACCCGGATCACCCAGGGCATTCTCGGTGACGACAGCACCCGTGGGCGCGACACCCAGAATCAGTGCGATCCGTTAAGCGGGCTGGCCTATAACAGTAACCGGGACGGTGAGTTGGGGGCTCGTTATATCAAGCTTGATACAGAAGGAAAACGCCTGCCACGTCAGGATCTTGCCTGGAAGCAGCTCAAATTCAGTTGCGTGGCTGACGCTAATACCGGCCTGATCTGGGAAACCAAATCGGCGACGGATCTTGAGCACCCCAGCCTGCACGATGATCTGTACTATTTTTCCTTTGACGGCAAAGACAGCAGTATTCCTTTTAACGGCACCTGTTACAACCCGGACACCGGAAAACTGGCTTCAGATCGTACCCAGTGCAGTGCGGCTAACCAGGTGACTAAAGTCAACGAAAGCAAGCTGTGCGGACTGAGTAACTGGCGACTGCCCAGCCAGCAGGAAATTTACGGGATCATGAACCTGCAGGGCGATCAGTCAACCGCACTGGACAGAAGCTACTTCCCGAATATCAGCGGATTAAAAACCACCTATTTCAACTGGAAAGATGATCAAGATAAAAGCCGGCATGAAACTATCTATCACGGTTTCTGGACAGCCAATCAGCATCCGCTAACTGCAGAAGCGCTGACGCGCACCGTCAGGCCGTTGAAGCAACGTGGGAATGCACTGACACCAAACCAGCAGCCGCACATGATCATGCTGGTCAGCGATGGCTTTAGCGCGCAATAAACAACAGGGACATCAAGATGAAATCGATAAGCATACTGATTGCGACTCTAGTAATGACGTGCGCCGCGCAGGCCAGTGACAATATTCAGACGGGCTGTAACGCAAATTACACCCCGCCATCCGGGCGCTTTACTCAGGCAGTGCTGACAACCACTGCAGGTCCGCTCAAAGTGGTGAATGACAAGCAAACCGGGCTGCAGTGGCAATTCTGCTCATTAGGTCAGCAACTCAGCGGGGATCAACTCAGTTGTCAGGGTGATCCTGAGATAATAGACAAAGATGCAGAGGCCAATGCCCATCTGGCCAAACAGGCGGTGATCGTGAGTAACGAGAACAGCCGGCTGGGTGAAACCGCTCATCCCTGGCGAGCTCCTGATGTGAACGAACTGTTAAGTATCTACAATAACCAGTGTTCGCCTGCCTTGTATCCGGCCTTCAGTTATCCGTCTAAAACACTGGCAGAGCTGCAAACCCTGAAAGAGGCTGGTAAATTTGATCCGCTCTATCATAAGTTTGTGAGCTACTCAGAGCTGTATTATCTCACCGACAGCTGGGGCACAGATGGGCGCTATGCCTTTGTGTCGTTCAGCAACCTGAACCTTCCCCTGCTCACAGCACTGAATAATGATCCCTGGGGTGGGCCGGAGAAAAGGAATGCCAGTTATCACGATTACAATATCTGGGGAGGGATGCTAAGGCTGGTCCGTGAAATCCCTTAGCTTCAATATTTATGCCGTGTCCTCAGGGGCATGGCATAGTCCGTGACCTGAAAAACAGATAAAAAAAAGCGAGCCGGGACGGGCTCGCAACAAACTCACATATTGCATTTTCGAGAGACTCACAAGATAACTGACCCGCCATCCTTGCCAGGGGTTACCTTTCTCATCGAAAGGGACAAAGGTTATATCAAGATTCATTTTGGCTTTTTTTGTGTAACTAATGTCATCGTAATGTCAAAACATATTGATTTGACTGAAATCTTTGATCTTGCTTCCTATCTGCCGCTGGCAATATCATCTAGCGCCGTCAGTACCTGGTCATTAATGTGTCCTTCGTACACTAACTTACAGACCTTACGGCGTACGGCTAATCCTGAGATCAGCTTTTCTATCGACAGATGGCGCTCATCATGCTGACTGTTAAACAGCTCAACCGTTTTACTCAGGATTTCGTATGGCATCACCTCACCACTGACACGCAGCCAGTCAAGCTTGTCCATAAAGGCCTGGCACTCTTCAGTAATCACGCTGACAGGATGACCAGACATAGCAGACAGCGCTGTGATACTGCGTTGCAAGGCCTCCTGAGAGGTATACTTCGACAGTACTATGGTTAACTCATCCGCATTGATCTCGACCAGGTGCTTTCGCAATTTAACCCGTCGCCCCAAGCGGCCCTTGGGACGCCCTTCTTTGCGTTGGATCGGTTCAAACTCGCCGTCAATGATCTCAGACAACTGCTCCAGTTCCTGGCGGGGCAGGATCTCATTGCGCAGCGGGTTGGGCATAGTGGGGGCCATGGATCGCTTGCCTTCATTGTGCATCTTGGCCCGGGAGAAACGGATCACTTCATCAGCATCGCATTTGATCTCAATATTATAATCCTGATAGCGCGATGCCTTGCCTTCTGCCGGGCTGATCGTCAGGTGATAGCCCCACAGATTGACGGCAAATAACGACTCCGTCACTTTACCTTCAGCCAGCTTTTTCAGCTCGCGGATCAAATCGGTAGAGAAACGGCGCCATTCAATGTTACGGGCCAGTTTCTGGTTCAGCTCGCTCAGCAGCATGCTGTCATGGCCACGGCGCGACATCCGGCTGCGGAAGAAGGTATATAACTGGAAGACCAGAGTATGCTGGCGAAGAATCTCTGGCGGGAACAGGAAAAAATAATCCCTGGTCAGCAGCTCTTCAAAAAATGAAGGCTCCCAGACCAGAATGTACAGATTCGGTTTAATGCGGATTTCGCCATCTTCGCCTTCCTGCGGTGCTTCTTCCGACGCGGTTATGGTCCGGGCCAGAAAACGAAAACGATCACTTTTAAAACCTTCCGGCATGTTCTCGCTTAACCAGCGACCAGTCAGTTCATGCAGCTGAAAATCGGTAAACTCGATCCTGTCTATGCTTTCGCGGATCGAATCACGGGCCGGGCCGCTGTCTTTTTTCCCGCGCAATGCCAGAATATCTGTGATGTAAATCGGTGTTTTATTGCTCATGTGCCGCGATTGCAGCTCGTAATCCGACAAATGATGATCATGATATTGCACCGTCAGGGTAAACAGCGCGAACAGCGTCATCATGTCGTCTACTGTCATGATCGCTTTCGATGATCGTGTTTCAATAATTGCGCGTGTGCCAGATATTGCTACCATAGATTTCTGATAGCTTTTCTTGGTGCGTGGCGGCGCCAGTGCCTGATCAATAATCCCTGCCCAGCTGGTGGGTGAAACAACAATCTGATCGGCTTCGTCGGGCATCATAGGCGGCGTGCCCAGGCCATATTCGTTCAATAACCGTTTATTGACCTGGTTCTGTGCCAAAGCTTTAGAACGTTTTTGTTTTTCTTGTTCTTTACTTTGAGCAGACTGCAGGCTGGCAGTGCCCAGCTGAGAAACCAACAGAGCAGGATTAATGAAGTGATGCAGCATAGTCTTGCCTGCCAGCCCTTCTTCGAAGCGTACCGGTTGCTGGTTGAATAAACCAATACTCACAGCCGCACGTAAGCGTTGCTGGATGGCTGCACGGGTAAGCTGACCTTCAGTGGCTTCCACCAGTTCCGTGGTTGACACTATGCCGTCCTGACTGGACAGGCCACGTAAAGAGATCAGGTTCAGCAATTCAATAATGCTTCGGGTTACCCCTTTGAAGTGTTGATATTGAGGTAACCAGTCGACAAGCGCGTTGGGAATGGCAAACAAGTGTCCGTCTTTGTGTGATCGGGGAGCTGAGATCAGGATCTTTTCATCATATTTCTCATCACGTGTAACCGTAGATTTCATTTGCCATTCGCCGTAAATTGACCATCTTTCCGGAAAGAATAATAAAAAAATACTGAGAAAGAAAGCTTTTTTTATTGAGGCTTTTTAATAATGATCTTTTTGATTTTAAAGATCTAATTGATAATGTGATCTTATGATCCGGGTAACAAAATTGCTATAACTCACTGATTACAAAAATATATTTTTTTACACGATCCGGAAGTATGATCAATGTGCTTTCGGAGTGGTGATCATGATTCTTCTGTAAGCATGATCAAACAAGGCCCAGAACCATGATCATTAGTGTTCTGTAAGTATGATCAACGAAATATCAGAACTATGATCAATGTGTTTATACAGGTTATCCACAGAGTTATACCTGAGAGGTGCTCACCCGGTCAGTTAAATCGACGGTTCACTCCCCTTTCTCGTGCTTTTTTCCTGTTCTCTGGTCCAGAACGATGATCAAGTATTCGCTTTTGAACTTGGCGTAATTCGTTTTTTACGCCTGACTCTTTCATGTTGCTGTTGATTTCATCGATTTCGGAAAGACAACCACCGTAATAACAGAGCGCTTTTATATGTGTCCGGTAATGGAAAAATGATCAAGCTGTCACTTTTGTCATTTCAACCTACTGATTGTGATGGTGGTTGGTGCAATCGCTGCCAATGGTCGTGATAACAACCCGATTTGATTCAGGTATATCGGGCATTCACCGTAATTTAGCGGTACTTGACTATGCTTCCGCAGGTATTGAACTTGATCCCTGGTGAGGATCTTCATCTTGATCATTGATCCGATCTTTCCTTGCTTTAAGAGCACTGTTTTCAGCTTACTATTTCGCCTGCTTTCTCCTTGATCATTGTTGCGTAAACGGCAAATAATGTCTGAAGCATGATCAAGGCACAGTGCTCATTTTTACTCCATTATTCTAGCTGGCCTCGTGCTATCGCCTTTTTCGCTGCGCCTGTTCTGATCCATCAAGCCTATTTTGGTTTTTTACGGGTTGAAATGACACTCACTGTAGATTAGCCATCTTTTTTCAGGCTTCCAGCCAAAATTGGGTTCATTTTCTTTACATTGTAAATTTGTGACACTGTGACATTTTAATTTATGAGCTGTTATCTGAATCGTAACAGGTAGAAGTGACGCTTTGGTTTGTAAGGATTTGGTCAATTCGTACGGCTTTTATCCGAACTGGCATGGTTTTTACTTGAGATCTTTATCACAGTGAAACGTTCAGCTTTTTGTTGTTTTTGTGTATTTATGTTGTACAATTTTGACAAATACTCTGTAGGGTGATGAACAAGATGAATCGGGTAGAAACAATAGAAAATTTGCTCAAGATAGCTGAGCAGACAAAACAGGTTCAGGCGGACCGAATTGAAATCGTGCTGGAAGAGCGCAGGGATGACCACTTTCCCTCTATGTCAAAAGCACTTATGGAGACCCGTTCTGGCCTGACCCGTCGTAAGTTAGATGAAGCGATTGCCCGGATGGAAGAAGCGGGGCATCAATTTACTAAAAATAACGCCAATCATTACTCTATTACGCTAAATGAAGCACATATGCTGATGGATGCGGCAGAGCGCCCTGCTTTTCACGAGCGCCAAACCGGCAAGCGTAAGCCATGGGTGGTGAATGTGCAGAACCAGAAAGGTGGTACAGGTAAGTCGATGACGGCGGTTCATTTGGCGGCTTGTCTGGCCTTGGATCTGGATAAGCGCTATCGCATCTGCTTAATCGACCTGGATCCGCAAGGCTCTCTTCGTCTGTTTCTGAACCCGCAAATCAGTGTCGGCGATCAGGAAAACATTTATTCTGCGGTTGACGTAATGCTGGGAAATGTGCCGGAAGATCAGGCTACGGACAAAGCATTTCTGATGAATAATGTGGTTATGCCAACTCAGTACCCTAACCTGAAAACCATTGCGGCCTTCCCGGAAGACGCCATGTTCAATGCTGATGCCTGGCAGGATCTGGCTGTAAATCAGAACCTGGATATTGTGCAATTGCTGAAAGAGAGAGTCATCGATCAGATAGAAGATGAATTTGATGTCATCATGATTGATACAGGCCCGCACATCGACCCATTGGTGTGGAATGCGATGTATGCGTCAAATGCGCTGTTGATCCCTTGTGCGGCTAAACGTCTTGACTGGGCATCTACGGTGAATTTCTTCCAGCACTTGCCTACTGTGTACGAAATGTTCCCGGAAGACTGGCATGGACTGGAATTTATCCGTTTGATCCCTACCATGTTCGAAGATGATAATAAGAAACAGGTCTCTGTATTAACTGAAATGAACTATCTGCTTCAGGAGCAGGTGATGATGGCGACAGTGCCCCGTAGCCGTGCTTTTGAAACCTGTGCTGATACCTACAGCACCGTTTTTGATCTGACGACTGCAGATTTTGAAGGTGGTAAAAAAACCTTATCGACTGCCCAGGACGCGATTCAGCGGGTAGGCCTTGAACTCGAACGCGTTATGCATAGTCACTGGGCTAATTTGAACCAGGAGAAATAACAGGTGGCGATTAAAACAAACGATCTGAATGCCCGTCTGTTTGGTAAAGCAGATAAGCGCCGTGCGACCACAGTGGCTGAGGCGCAAAGTGCGGCAAAAGATAAAGCAGCAGTTATTGAGCTGGCAGTTGCCGGTGAAACCACTGTGGCGTTTGAACTGGTAAAAGTGAAAGCCAGCGAGATTGGCGAACAGACTCAGGTGTTTGCTCAGAATGCCCGTGAGCAGGCATTTTTAAACGAACATGCCTTAGCCGATATTCTGACAACACTGAAAGACCGGGGACAACAATATCCGGCAGTGGGTCGTTGGCTGGATGACGGCCGCATTGAAGTGCTTGACGGTAGCCGGCGGCGGATGGCCTGTTTGCTGTCGAAACAGGATTTTCTGATTTATGTAGCCAAAGGCATAAATAGTGATCATGCCAAGTTTCTTTCTGATGTGGCCAATGCGCACAAGCCGCTGTCATTGTTTGAACGCGGCAAAGAAATGCAGGCTTTGCTGGCTACCGGCAAAGTGGCTGATCAAAAAGCTTTGGCTCGGTTTTGCCAGTGCAGCGAAGCGCTGGTCAGCGGCGCGTTGAAAGCGGCCAGTTTGCCGATGGAGCTGTTAATGGCTTACCCGAGTGTTGGCGAATTAGGTCGGCCGACCATAGTTAAGCTGCATAAACTCTACTATTCACTGAATGATGAGCAGCAGAAAGCCTTTGTGAAGGAGCTGGCTCAGCAAGATAAACCTGTGTGGCAAAGTGTCGATGCACAGGGTATTACGCGTATTACCCGTGAAGTCACCAATCACATTGAGCATCTTGGTGAGGTCGTGCGTCCCAAAGTGCAGCAGAGCAGTAAACCTCAGTCGGTTGAACTGGTGCGCGGGCAAGCAAGTTATGTCAGAGATGGTGACAGACTACAGCTCAAACTGAGCAAGCTCTCTGAACAGCAGGCTGAACATATACTGGCCTATCTGGCCGATTACCTCAATTAATCGCATCTTTGTTATCTCTAAGCCACGTCTGATGACGTGGCTTTTTTTATTGTGCTTGGTAGTATACAGACCTGTTTCTTCTATCTATTGCTGCAGCATCAGAGGCCGGTATGTCTGAACTGTCTCGTTTCATTTCTGACTTAGTCAGTCGCGCAAAACAATCCCGTCACCGTTATTTGCTCTGCATTGAGAGTGAGCACAGTTGGGGGATCAATACGGCTTTGCTTGCTCAGGCGCATTACTCTGACGGCCTGTGGCTGAGCGATAAGGCGCCGCCAAACGTGCTATCGGTATCGGCAAAAAAAGCACAAGCCTGGTTAGGGCAGGACTGTGATTTTCTGACCGTAGATTTGCACCAGGGCTTAGCGCTTGAGGCCATGGCCGCTTTAGCTGGCACCATACGTGGCGGTGGTCTTATGGTGATGCTGTTACCCGGCCCCAAAGACAGGTCAAGCGATTGGCAGTCCCCTTTCATGGAGCGCTTTTTATCTCAGCTTTCCAGCCATCGGGTACTGAAGATAGAATCCGGGCGCGATGGCAAGATGTGTTTGCCTCTGTTGCCTGAAGAACCTCCAGCCATTAACGATATGACAGAGCGGTGCTATGGGTGCCTGAGTGATGAACAGCTCAATGCTGTTGAAGCCATCCGGCGGGTAGTCACAGGCCACAGACGTCGTCCCTTGGTTATCACCGCGGATCGCGGGCGAGGAAAATCATCCGCTTTAGGTATCGCAGCGGGTATTCTGATGAAGGAGAAGCCTCGTAAGATACTGGTGACAGCACCTCGTCAGCGTAATGCCGAAACTGTATTTCAGCATGCGGCAAACGTCTTTGGGCTCGCTGCAGATTCGTCTTATCAGTTGCAACGAGATGGTAGTCAGCTTTGTTTTATTGCGCCTGATACCTTGCTGGCAGAGCGCCCTTCTGCGGATCTGCTTATCGTTGATGAAGCGGCAGCTATTCCTGCCCCGTTGCTGCAAAAGATGCTGTCGAGTTATTCCAGGGTGGTCTTCGCATCGACGATACATGGTTATGAAGGTACCGGACGGGGATTTGCGATTAAGTTTACATCTGTATTGGATGCAATGACCCCGCAATGGCGTGCCTGCTCAATGACATCTCCTATTCGATGGGCTGCGGGCGATCCGCTGGAACGCTGGCTTTTTGAGACGCTGTTGCTGGATGCCGAGCCGGCCTGTATTGCTGAGCCTGTGTCTGCCGCGGATGTTCAGTATCAGCGGATCTCGCCACTATGGCTGGCTGAGCGGCCGGACAGCTTATCCCAGTTGTTTGGTTTGCTGGTCAATGCACATTATCAGACCTCACCGAGCGATCTTAAGCAACTGCTGGACGATCCAGATTTAGCGATTTTTGTCGCTCTGCAAGATGAGCTGATTGTAGGGTGTGTATTGCTTTCGTGTGAAGGTGGTTTCTCTGCTGAGCTTGCCCAAGCCATATGTCTTGGCCAGCGCCGGCCCAGAGGGCACTTGCTCGCGCAGTCTGTTGCTGCGCATCTTGGTCTGGCTGAGGCTGCCAGCCAGCATTGTGGACGTATTTTACGTATTGCTGTTCACGATAGTGCGCGCAAGATGGGAATAGGTTCGGCCTTACTGGCACAGGTTCAGGACTGGGCGGTGAATAAACAGCTGGACTTTTTGGGTACCAGCTTTGCAGCCAGCAGTGAATTATTGCCGTTCTGGCACAGCGCTGGCTATGTTCCAATTCGGTTGGGGATTGTTAAAGACGGTGCCAGTGGCTGTCATTCCCTGTTGTCTGTGCTGCCATTATCCGACGCGTCCAGGTCCTGGTTTGAAACGGCAACATGTTCCTTCTCGCTCAGTTTCCTGGCCCAGGCTTGCGAACAGTTTCGGCTGCTTGATAAAGCGGTTTTTTTGCCTTTATATTCCCAATGCCTGGCTCAAACGCAATTACCGCAGTTACCAAGCACGGCACAGCGCCAGTTAATGCACTTCTCTCAGGGAGGGCTTGGCTATGATTTACTCGTTGGCCAGTTGTCACTCTGGCTGCAACACGGACTTCAGTCTGGAGAGCTTACTGCGCAAAACGGTATTGATGTGATGTTGGCTAAAGTGATTCAGCGACAATCGTGGGCTGAATTGCAGGAGCAGTTTGGCTTTACAGGCCGTAAACAGGCAGAGCAGTTTTTGCGACATTTTGTTGGTCATGCGCTGCAAAATCGCCCTCATTGATTGCAATTTACAGTGTAAATAGGTCACATCTCGTATTTACACTGTAAATTACTGCATACTGGTTAAACTTAACTAGCGTCTTATTCCTGATCTGGTGGTTCAGCCTTTCATTTCCTGCATTACAAGGTTAGTATTTACTAACAAATTCTGATAAGCAGTACCGAAAAAAGTTCAAGGTATTACCACTTAAACCACAAAATTAGACTAGAGTTATTTAACCTGAGCATGAAAAACGTACTGCTGATGGCAAGTACAGGATAATTATTAGAATGCCGTTAAGGGGTAGGATATGAGTTTAGTTAAGGTAGAAAGCAAGGCAATGAGATCCTTGTTAGAACCCGGCGTACGCATTGCCAAACCCAACATGACATTCAGCCTAGTGGCTGGCGGATTTGCTGCGCGATTATTGAAAAAAGCCAATAGCACGACAGAGCGGGCGGTTTCTGAAAGTGGCAATCTGGGGTTAAAAGTGCGGTTGAATAAGTTAAGTAAGAATTGCATCTATTTTTCAGCTATGGTGCCGTTAGACTTATCTGCGTCTTATCAGTTGCAAGTTCAGGGGCTGAGAATGCTTGACGGCTACCTGACGTCGGAATCATCTGATGATAACGATCTTCAATTGCCCTGTATTTATCAGTTTCATCCAAATGACTGGCTAACAGATGATGATTTGAATTGGTTAGGGATAGATTAACTTTTGTTTGAGACGCTTTTTGCGGGCGAGCAAGGTTATCCTTGTTCGCTTTATTCTTTATCTCTCTTTCCAATTCATCAATAGCTCTGGCTGGGGTACGCCGAGTGGGTACGTTGAATAAGGAGTGGCGGTTTATTCTCTTATTGGCTTTTTATCTGGTTTCCTGGTTTCCGCTCTTGCTCCCCAACCACAAGCCCTGCTGTTGCTTGTTGTGCGAAGTGTGACTCCCTTCTATGTCTACTCGATTGAAATTTCTGTAAGATTTACACTCAAACGGGCTACAGGCCAGGAAGAAGGAGCCTTCCATGACGGATTCAGTGCTTATGTTGGAGCCAGATGGCTCACAACTGCGTCTGGTTGTATCCAAACAAATGGAAAATAGTTGTCAGTCGCTACAGCGTACCGATATTGAATCGTTACTGGAGCAGTCAGATTACTATGCCTATAGTCGTCTCGAAGAGGCGATTCAAGATGCAATCGACTATTACAACAATTCGAAATCAGACGCTGGGCAGTCGGCATTTATTATTGCAGAGCGAAAAGATGTAGAGCTTGAAATCTCTATTTCAGACGACTGCATGTTTGCTTACGTCACTCTGACTGGTGCATACGGTGGCGATCGTTTAACAGCGCAAGGGCTGATAGTCACACTGAAGCAGCAGCGTATTCTGCGTGGTGTCAGCAAAAAACGCCTGCAATATCTCCTGCAGAAATCCTGGGAGCTCGATCCGGGTGAAACTTTCACACTGAAAATAGCGGCTGGCCGACCAGCCGTTGCTGGTACAGATACCCGCTTTGAACCTTTAGTAGCGGATGCCTCTCAGCGTATTCTTGCCCCTCAGGACAGTGATCACGGAAAAGTCGATATGCGTGATCTGGGTAAACTGATTACGGTTGAAATCGGCCAGCCTCTGATGCGACGCATCCCGCCCACTGCTGGTGAACCTGGTTATGATATCCATGGCAACGTGGTTGAGGCGATTGCGGGTAAAGTCATTGCTTTCGATGTTGGTTTAGGAACCCGGATTTCTGATTCCGACCACAATGTATTGATTGCCGATAAAGAGGGAACACCGCGGCACGGCCTGACAGGCATGGCCGTGGATGACCTTTTAACTGTCGATAGTGTGGATGTCACTACAGGCCATATCGATTTTAACGGCGCGGTACTGGTGCTTGGTGATGTCAGCTCAGGTATGAAGGTGAAAGCCGGCGGTAATATTACAGTGACAGGTGTGGTGGAACTTGCTGAGTTGACTGCCGGTGGAAATATTACGATCGCTAACGGTGTGATAGGCCGGCTACAGGATGGCAAACCGGCATACTGTCACTTGCAAGCGCTGGGGAAAGTCTCGGCCAAGTTCGCTCAGTACACGCAGATTGAATCTGGCACAGACACTGAGCTGCATCTGCATCTGGCACATTGCATGGTCAAAGCCAAAGGCGTCGTCAGGGTTATCGATCCTGCGCAACGTCACGGTACTGTGACCGGAGGGGTGATTGTCGCCGAGGGAGGTGTCAGTGCCAGGGTGTTAGGGGCAGAGGCCGGCATTGACACCCAGATCAAACTGTTAAGTCAGTTTGATGATCTCAAGGCTGATATGGACGCCTTGAAAGCTGAGATAAAAAATCAGGAAGAGCGACTACATCAAATTGTTCTGTTGCAGATGAAGCTCTCGAAAATTCCGAAAGAGAAACGCTCTCAGGAATTAGCAAATAAAGTGACAGACAGTAAAGGGCAGTTTATGGCGACGTTAGCTGAGATGAAAAGCCAGCACCAATCTTTGCAGCAAAGCTACCTTCAGCAGTTTTCTGCTGCTCAGGTTGAAGTGAGTAGCTTGATATATCCAGGGGTATCTGTTCGTATCGCTGACAAAGAGTTTGTCGCTGAGCGAGAAATGACAGCTTGCCGGATACATTTAGAGAAACAGAAGATTGTTTGTCAGCCACTGAGCACTACTCGCAGCCAGGTATGATACGAGAGATTTACAGTGTAAATAGCGTACTGACTGCTGACAGCGGAGGTTTGTATTTACACTGTAAATCAGGATGTTCGGGCCCAGGTTCAGGTCGCTTTGCTGCTACTCTTTGAAATCCTGCTTATCTAAGCCATGTTTTTTCATTTTGTCATACAAGGTTTTTCTTGCCAGCGCTAATTCCGACTGTACTTCTTTTAAACGGCCATTGTGCCGGCGCAGTGCGTCACTAATTAAGGTAAATTCAAATTGGTGTACACGTTCACTCAATGAGGGAAGAGGGGCATCAAGATCGAGTGTTTGGTGTTGGTCAAAATGGCTACCAAGCAGTACCAACCTTTCTGACACAGATCTTAATTCGCGCACGTTTCCTGGCCAGTCGTAAGCAAGTAGCTTACTTTTTTGTTCGGCATTGAGTACGGGGGCTTCGATGTTATAGCGGGAAGCCGCAGTACGAATAAAGTTTTGAAATAATAATTCAATGTCTTCCTGGCGTTCACGCAATGGGGGTAATGACAGAGCACATTGCTTCAGGTGCTGGAAAAGCTCACGGGAAAACTGTCCTTGCGAGGTTAGCGCATCAAGAGAGCGACTGCTGCTGACTATCACGCGTGTCTTGTTGTGGTTTGAATTTACGGCGAGCTGGTCTTGTTGTGTAAGCTGATAAAGTAATCGCTGTTGCGATGCAGCAGCCAGCTGGTCGATATTCTCAAGATACAGTGTACTGCCTGTCGCATCTGACCATTTTCCGGCATAGCTGGCGTGCCCGAAGCACAACTCTTCAAATTGCTGTTCAGTCAGGTCCTGACACTTAAGCGATATCAAAGGCAGATGCTGCCTGGGGCTGTGGTCATGAATAAACTGTGCCACCATGCGTTTGCCTGTCCCTTCTTCGCCTTCCAGCAATATAGTCGATTCATCCGCCTGCAGCTGATATAAGCTTCGCCGAAGTTGTTTAATGGCTAAGCTGTTACCCAAAATACGAGGGCCTGGACTACTTTGCGATGCCAGCTCTCTTTTCAGTTCTCTGTTCTCAAGTACCAGTTCCCGCTTGTCACAAGCTCGCTTTACCACATCAAGCAGATGCTCGGTCGAGAATGGTTTTTCCAGAAAATCGTAAGCGCCGATCCGCATGGCATCAACGGCAGTAGAAATATCGCCGTGCCCTGTCAGCATAATCACCGGCAGCTCTGCGTCAATCGCCAGTGCTTGTTGCAAAAACGTCATACCGTCCATGCCTGGCATATTAATATCTGTGATGATGACGCCGGGAAACTGATTGTCGAAAACGCTTAGCGCCTGGCGGGCACTGGAGAACAACTGAACCTGATAATCTTCCAATTCGAGAGTTTGTCCGAGTGAATCCCGGATAGTTTTTTCATCATCGATAAAGATGACTGGAGGTTTCATGCTGGTTCCTCTTTGCTCAGTGGCAGGCTGATTTGAAACTCGGCTCCACCGCCTGTGTGGTTATGTACGGTTAAACTGCCGGAAAACATATCAAGGATACGGCGACATATAGTCAGCCCCAGCCCTAACCCATCGTGTTTGGTGCTGAAAAAAGGCGTAAAGATCCGCTGTTTTTGCGTGTCATCCATGCCTGGGCCATTATCCCAAAGGGTAATGACAGCGCGCTGGCGGCCGGCATGCAGAGTAATACCGATTTTTTTATCGGCGACAAGCTCCTGTGCCTGAATGGCATTTTGCAGCAGGTTCACTATTACTTGCTCAAACTGCACCGCATCGATGCGTACAAAGACATCTTCAGTGAGATTGAGTTGCAGAGCGACTTGGTGTCTGGTCAGCGGTGCATGCATCAGTTGAATAGCATTGCGAATCGATTGGGCGGCATCGGTACTGCTGTTGAGTGATTGCCCTTTACGGGCAAATATCTTGAAGCGAGCAATAATGGTGGAAATACGTTCGTTTAAATCAATGACCTGTTCAAGGTTACTGGCTACCTCCTGATAGCGTTCTTTCTTTAACAATTTCAGGCCATTTTCACAGTAGGTACGCATTGCTGACAGTGGCTGGTTAATTTCATGATTGATGCTGGCTGAGAGCTCGCCCAGCATGGCCAGCTTGGCGGCCTGGATCAATTCGGTTTGTGTTTCTTTCAGTTGTGCCTGAGTCAGTTCGTATTGCTCAATAGTGTGCCACAACTCTTGGTTAGCCAGATGTAAATGTTGGGTTCTGTCTGCAACCTGATGCTCCAGCGTGTCGTTCAGTTCCGATAGCGCTTGCTTGGCACTGACGGTCTGCCACCAGTAAATCATGACAAGAATCAGCAGCACGTAAAAGGCGATAAACAGAAGAATGCTTTCAAATACATTGGTATAGATATGCATGCTGGGTGTAAAGCCATAGATTACCCAGCCTGCCGTCGACATATCATGGTGAGCCAGCAAAAAGGATTGGCTGCGTTGCCGTTGCGGCAGGTATATTTCAGCCTGCTGGTTTGTATTCAGTACTGTCAGGCTTGGAAACTGGGTCAGAGGACGCAATGAAGCATTACCGTATTGGCGGCTTTCTCTTACTTGTTGCTGCTGTGTAGCTGATAGGGGCACCAGGCTGTGGTATAGCCAAGTGTCAATTGAGCTGTAAAAAACGACGCCTTGAGGATCGCTGATCACGTACTCCAGTTCTTTGTATTGCCAGATTTCATCGACCAGATTGAGGTCTATTTTGATAACAATCACCCCCTCTATCTGCTTCTGAGTGTTAAAAACGGGGGCGGAGAAGAAATATCCCCGTTTGCCTGAGCTAACGCCAAGCGCAAAAAACTGACTGAGTGACCCTTTAATTGCATCACTGAAATAGGGCCGGTAAGCGTAGTTATTACCAACAAAACTGTCGGCTTGTCCCCAGTTGCTGGCCGCCAGGGTATCGCCCTTGGCGTTCAGCAAGTAAATGGTGTCGGCACTTAATGTCTTTGCCCAGTAAGCCAGCAGAAGATTGGTTTGCAGCATTTTTGCATCGCGCTCGCGCTGAGGACTTGATTGTGCATGCAGCGAATCTAATAGCCTGGGATCATGGGCCAGCAACTGGGGTAACTGCTGGTAGCGGGTAAGGCGCTGGTCGAGTTTCTCGCCGAGTAACCGGATATCAGAGGTAATTTGTTCTGATAGCGTACGCGTAAAGTGCTGCTGGGTCAGGAAACCGATAAGCACAGAAAGTAGTATGCCCAGTCCGGCAATCAGGCTCAAGGTACGTGATTTTGGCAAAATCGGCGCTCTGTTTAAGTCAAAGTGGAATGTGCAAAATTAGCATCTTTCGCAGTCAGGCACTAAAGCTTATGTTTATCAAATTGATCCTGATCCTTGTCTCGCCTTTTACCATCAATAAAAACAGCTTACTTTGCAGGAGGTGCTTGTTTTTCCACACACTAAGGCGGACAATTTGCTGCATTAACCAGTCCTAGCCTGAGTTCACTGAACCATAGTGTTGGTGAGCCCTGGCAGTAAGTAAACGGAGAATACAATGGAGCTGTCTGATATTCGTCGCGAGTACACTCGGGGTGGGTTGCGCCGCCACGATCTGCCGGAACAACCGATTGAGCTTTTCAATCACTGGCTGCAGCAGGCTATCGAAGCGGGCCTGACCGATCCTACCGCAATGACGGTGGCAACAGTCGACGCAACGGGTCAACCTTTTCAGCGCATTGTATTGCTGAAACATTTTGATCAGCAAGGTTTTGTTTTTTATACCAACTTAAGCAGCCGAAAGGCATCTCAGATCGAGCATAATAATAAAATCAGCCTACACTTTCCCTGGCACCCGCTGGAGCGACAAGTTCATATTACCGGGATAGCAGAGAAACTGACCACGCTGGAAGTGATGAAATATTTCTCATCCAGACCTAAAGAGAGCCAGATTGCAGCCTGGGCCAGTAAGCAAAGCGCCAGGTTAACCGCTCGTCAGGCACTGGAAGGAAAATTCATGGAAATGAAAAAGAAGTTTTCCGCAGGCGAAGTACCCTTTCCTACTTTTTGGGGCGGCTACCGTGTGAGAGTGATATCAATGGAATTCTGGCAAGGTGGCGAGCATCGCCTGCATGACCGTTTCTTGTACGAGCGTGAAGCTGATCATTGGCATATTGACCGTTTAGCGCCGTAAACAGACACAGAAAGGCCACCGCTCGTGGCCTTTCTGTAACGGTTATTCTTTCAGAATGATGGATAGCTGACTGGTAAGCATGCTTTCAGGAATGTGCGAGCCAAAGCCGAGATCTAAAGCTAAATCGATCAGTTCATTTTTTGAATTAGCATTAAACTTTTCGCGAAGCTTAATCACGTAGTTTTCAACTGTTTTCACTGAAACATTGAGCACCTTAGCAATGTACTGAGGTTTTTTACCGTAAAGCAGTAAGAACAAGACTTCAGATTCTCGCGTATTGAGCTGCACCTTTTGGCGATGAAGGTCCAGGCTGAATGATTTTTGGTGTTGATCATTCAGCCCTGCAGCCCTGCAAATCCAATGACCGACTTCAAGAATCGCGGTATCTTTCAGTTCAATGCCGGAAAAGATGGTGCCGACGACTTCATTTTCTTCATTATGCCATGGCATTTTCGTGAACAAGTGCGCCCGCCAGTTACCATCAGAGTACGGGTGAATATCCAGTACTCGCATGCGTTTTCCGCTGAGCATGACTTGATTGTCCTGATCTCTGAAGCTTTCAGCACACTCAATGGTGGGGCTTGGCATGTCGAAATCTGTGCGTCCTGCACAGTCTAAATGGTGCCCTACACCTATAATTTTTCCATATTCATGATTGGCATAAACAAATACAGAATGTATATCTTTACAACCCCAACATCCAGGAAGCTGATTAAACATATGTAACAAAGTGGGATCGAGTGAATCTTTCACGCTTTACGCCAGAGTTTATTATTTTGGTGGGTGGATTAGGTCTGAGTTTAATGGAAGCGCAGAATGTTACAATATTAGCTGACTGAAAAATTAGACAAGTATGGAATAAAATAGAAAAAAATGCCGGCCAAACTGGCCGGCAAAGACAAGAGTTTAACTCCGAAGAGTTCAATCCTGTACGACGTGTAGAAGAGGTATCCAATCAAGTTTGCATCTTTGATAAGAGGGTATATATCAAAGAACCTCATTGGGATGTATCCGGTTAGGATACTGCAGACGATTTTAGAAAGGGTTTCCTCAACCGCCTACAGTTGCAACTATAGTGAAGCGGTCTCTTTTCGTTAAGGGGGGAAATCACCTATTGACAATAAGTGATGGTTGTGAACTGAGATTAATTACCGTTTGCAATATGACACCAGATGCTATTAAACGATAAGAATTGGATGCATAAGATAATAAAAAATCGACCAGAGGTCGATTTTTTTTGTGTTTTATCTCGAATAAATACGTCGGTAGCCCATAAATATGCAATCAGACAGTAAGTGTATATGTAAAAAGTGATACTACTCAAAAAAATAATAATAACTGTAAGCAACAAATAAGGCAGGCAGGCTGGAATACACAGTAGCAATTAACGCAGCCTTGGGAGCGAGTGCAATGGCGGGAAAGAGCGCATCACCATCATTGCTCAGCGCATTGCCCAACTGTGCCGACATAGGGATCGCGCCGTGAAGATAAAAGCTAGTGATGAGAATTTGCGGCCCGCAGCCAGGAATAAGACCAATTAATACACCGGCTAACGGCAGTGCAGCGCTCCAATGGCTGAGTGACGCTGCTATATCCCAGCCTGTCAGCTTGATGGTGACTTCAAAGCAAAGGAAAGCACCAATTACCCAGGTAGTGACAAAATTCGTGTCCTGAGCCACACGCTGAAACAGGCTGGCTTTGTCAGATTTCGGATCTTCGGAAACGGCATCCTGATAACCCTGGATGTCGCGGCTAAGTGACCAGAGCAACATGGCGATCAGCGCAAAAAACGCCCCCAATACAGTGATGCTACCCTCGGGTAAATGTAACAGTGCATCTGTGTTGAGCTGAAACGAGCCCATCACAGCGATCACTGCACTGGGAATCAGCAGCCACTGCCAGAAGGTTCCCTGCCAGCGAACCGCTGGTGCCTGGTTACGGGATGAGGTCGTGCGACAACAAGATGCCGTCGCTTCAGCGTTTTGGGGTTGCAAAAAGGCACCGCCATGAAGCGTATCGACCAGCCATCCACTGAGTATGCCAACCACTAAACCGATCATAATAATGAACAGTCCGGTGGCCGGTTTCGCCGCAAGTAAAAGAAAGGCGGCATCCCCCATAGTGGCTGTCAGCACAGCGACAACAGAGCCAAAGCTTAACTGACCACGCACAAATTGCGTGATCACTATAATTGCGCCTCCGCAACCGGGTAAGGCACCCATAACAGATGCAAAGACAACCTGATATCGCCGGCTGCTTTTTAGCCGTAGGGTTACAGCGGACTGATGGCTCAGCCTTTCTGACAGAGAGTGATACAGTGCGAGAGTGATGGCGACGTAGGCGGCGACCTGCCAGAACGCATCCGCAAGCACACTCACTGTCAGCTCACGAGTCGCAGGTGCTGCCAGCATAGCTATCAGCAAGACGGGAAGCACAAGGCGTTTATTGGCGAGACGCCAGCGATAACCCAGTTTTTGGAAAGGCGCGGATTTAACCTGAGATGTCATGGTCACACTCAAACGACACTGAATAGGAATAGTTCTTATTTAATATCAAATGAGAGTGATTATCAATTCTATTTTTGGATCATAAATCAGATAATTCCGACTGTTTTTAGCAAAGTCAGGCCAAGGCTGCAGGTGAACATAGAGCCAAGTGTTGTCATCGCAATGATATTGGCCGCCAGACTGGCGTTGGCCCCCATTGCCCGTGCCATGACGTAGCTTGCAGCGGCTGTCGGGGCAGCACTCATCAGAAAGATAATGCCCAGCTCTGTGCCTCGGAAACCGTAGCAGTAGCCAGCGAAGGTGATCAGTAACGGAGCGATGATCAAACGGGCACTGGTTGAGAGGTTGGCATTGCCTGATTCCTGTTTCAGCTGTCGCAGATCCAGGCTGGCACCGGTACACAGAAGCGCCAGAGGTAATGTCATGTCGGCAAAGTACCGGCCCGACTGCATCACAACATCCGGCAGCCGGAGATCGAGAAAAGTAAAAGGCAGAGCGCTGCAGATACTGATGATCAAGGGATTGGTGATGATCGACTTCACGACGAAACGATGATCAAGGGAAGCATTGGCAGCGCTGGAACGGCTGAGCGTGATCACGGCCATGATGTTATAAAGCACAGTGATCACGGCAACATAGAGGGCACCGACCACTATGCCGGGTTCGCCGTACGCATTTGCCACATAAGCCAGGCCTATGATACCCGTATTGGCTCGAAAAGCGCCCTGAACAACAACTCCTCGTTCAGATGGCTCCTTGATCATCTTTCCGGCAATCACTTCAAATAAGAGGAATATCGCAATGTTAGCTAACGCGGCAAAGATAAAGAGCTCCCCGCTGCCCAACTGGTGTACATCAGCATTGACCAGATTGAGGAACAATAATGTGGGCAGGGTAACGGTAAACACCAGCTTGGAACCGGCCTGTGTAAAGGCATCATTGATGATTCCCCAGCGTTTTAAGGCTATTCCCAACGCCAGCATGATAAAAATAGGGCCTGTAACGGTAAATGAAAATGAAAGCTGCGTGAGAAATTCGTCCATTACGTGTTCTTTCCACTTGGGTAAACAGCCATACGTTTTATCACAAAGCGGTTCAGGCAACAGCCACTAACCGGTTTATCTGTAACATTTTTTCGTTCTGTTCCCTTTCGCTGCTCGCAAAGTAAAGGATGGGAAAATATCTGTTACAAGCCGATATAAGCAGGGCGATTACACTGGAAAGATGATCAAGTAAGGATAAATAACGGCCATTGTCATTTTGACTGGAAAGATGATCAAGCAGGATCCTTGATAATCTGACAAACCAGAGCACACCATCTGCCGCAAACCCTGAAAGTATGATCAAGCGGGTTTGATTGAAAAGCTGTTCCATTGCTCATCTCGGAAGGAGGCAAAGCAATCAGATCGGATAAAAATCAAGAGTTGTTTTTATATTGTATTGATTTTTAATGGTATTTTTGTTTTCTCTGCACGAGAAAACAAACGTCTTGCCCGTTTCCCTTTCAGCGCGGAGGCAAGGTGTTGTGGTGGCTGAAAATTCAGCGGGATAAAATCCAAATGACATTGACCGTAAAAAGTTGAGTCTTGATCACGCTTCCGAGGTGTTTTTGATCGAAATCGGGCTGTTGCGCTGGAAAGATGATCAAGGTGGCCTGGTGCGAGATCAACAGAAATTAGCCAGCCTCTTTTCATTGTCGGGGCTTATCTATTATGATTCGCCTTTATATCGCGCCAGATGGCATACCTCAATTATTCACGCAGGAAGAACAGATGAAGGATAGTACCCATCCGTCAGGGTTCAAACCGGCGGAAATCATGAAGTTGCCTGAACAGATGGATCATCACAACCATGGATATAATCAGGTTGTGATTGCTCTGTCCGGGCAAACTGAGTTTGAAGTTGAAGGTTATGGCAGTCTGGTCTGTCCGGGGCAGGGGTGTCTGGTGACGGCAGAATCTGAACATGGTTTTTCCGGTGTGGGCAACAATGAGATTCTGGTGCTGAATGTGTCTGTCAGTGACGCTGTACCCGACTATGGCGTCGAGCGCATGCAGAGGCTGTTCGAGCAATCCTCCTACTTTCATCTTGATAACCAGGCGCAGACGCTGATCCGCGCTCTTTCAGCAGAAATGCTCGGTAACCCGGACGACTGGCTGTTGAGTAAAGCCTGTACTGATACCCTGATGTGTGTTTTGCAGCGACATTTCAAGCCGCTGGCGTCTGAGCGCTATCTGCCGCGCCTGAACATGGATGTTCTTGATCATTACATCCATCAGCATCTTTCGCGCAAGATCACTGTCGCCCAGCTGGCAGGGCTGGTTTTCCTTGGTGAAAGCCAGTTTCACGTTGTTTTTAAAGAGCAGACCGGTGTCACGCCGCACCAGTATGTGCTGCAAAAGCGATTGGAGCTGTGCCGTCATCTGATGGAAGAGTCGCGCCTGAGTCTGGCCCAGATTGCTCAGGCGTGTGGATTTTCAAGCCAAAGTAATTTCACCCAGGCCTTTTCCCGCCATTTCGGGGTGTCACCCGCTAAGTACCGCCGTCAGTGGAGCTGATAGCCGGATTCGCTCAACTGTCAGCACAGACGTTGCTGGCTGCCTCTAGCCGATAGTTGCTTATCTCACTATTTTCAACCACAGTTTTATGACTTTCCCTATCATTTGATAAGGGGATCGGGCATCAGAACCGACTGTTTGCTGTTTCTTACATCAATTAAATAGAAAACAGTATTTTTTGCTAAATACTTGGGTCTGATTTTGTTATAAAGCGGACTTTTTAGATAAATTATCGGAGTTTTTGGTAAGACTCAGCGACAGGTACGAAATAAAATCCCCCGCTAAAGTAACACTGGTGTAACATTTATCCTGAATCACATGACAAACTGTGTTGATGGTTATTCAGGTCCACTATATTGAGGGAATGACTATGTTCAATGCGGCAGATGCCCTTCAGCCATCTTTTATTGAGCAACCTTTAGATGCACTATGGCAGCAGATTTCACCGTTATACTCGGTAGAAGAATCTGCCTGGCTGGAACAACTGTTGCCCCTGGCTGAGCCTTCTGAACAAGAACGCCAGTTCACTGTCGAGAAGGCAACACGCCTGATCGAGCAGGTGCGCGCAGATCGTACCGCGATCCAGATGATCGATGCCTTGCTGCTGGAATACAGCCTGGACACTAAAGAAGGCATCCTGCTGATGTGTCTGGCCGAAGCCCTGATGCGTATCCCGGATACGGCCACTGCTGATGCGCTTATCCGCGATAAGCTGAGCGTGGCGGACTGGAAGTCTCACCTTAAAAACTCTGATTCCCTGTTTGTGAATGCTTCTACCTGGGGCCTGATGCTGACCGGTAAAGTCGTCAGCATGGAATCTAAGGAAGATGGCAGCCCGGCCCGGGTGATCAACCGTCTGACCAATAAGATGTCTGAACCTGTTATTCGCAAGGCGATGCATCAGGCCATGAAAATCATGGGTCACCAGTTCGTACTGGGACGGTCCATCGCTGAAGCGATGAAGAACGGTCAGGCCAAGCGTGATAAAGGCTTCACGTATTCCTTTGATATGCTCGGCGAAGCGGCGCTGACTCAGGACGACGCCAAGAAATACTTTAATGATTACATTGAAGCTATCGAGGCTGTGGGTCTGGATAATAAAAAGCACTCCAACTCACCTTGCCCGACTGTGTCCATTAAACTGTCGGCATTGCATCCGCGCTACGATGTGTCCAATGAAGGCCGTGTGCTGACAGAAATGTACGACACAGTGCTGGAGCTGCTGAAACGCGCCCGTGCGCTGAACGTTGGTATCACCATTGATGCTGAAGAAGCGGATCGACTGGAACTGTCGCTGAAACTGTTTGAAAAACTGTACCGTTCAGAAACAGTGCAAGGCTGGGGGCGTTTTGGTCTGGTTGTGCAGGCCTATTCGAAACGTGCTCTGCCTGTGCTGACCTGGCTGGCGGCGCTGAGTAAAGAGCAGGGCGATGTGATCCCACTGCGTCTGGTGAAAGGCGCATACTGGGACAGCGAGCTGAAAATGTGTCAGCAAAGCGGTTATGAAGGCTATCCGGTTTATACCCGTAAAGAGGCGACGGATACCTCTTATCTGGCGTGTGCCCGCTTCCTGCTGTCTGCCCATGTTCGTGGCCTGATTTTCCCGCAATTTGCGAGCCACAATGCACACACTGTCACTGCCATTCTGGCGATGGCCACACACCGCGATTTCGAATTCCAGCGCCTGCACGGTATGGGCGATGCACTGTATAACCATGTGATGGACATCTACGGTGTGAATGTGCGTATTTACGCACCGGTCGGCAGCCACAAAGACTTGCTGCCTTACCTGGTACGCCGCCTGCTGGAAAACGGCGCCAACAGTTCTTTTGTACACCGCCTGGTTGATGCGCGCTGTCCGATTGACTCTCTGGTACAGCACCCGGTTGATGTGCTGCGCTCGCGCCCAACCCTGCATAACCACTTAATTCCTTTGCCAAAAGATATTTTTGGTGACGATCGCAAGAACTCGGCCGGTATTAACATTGAGATCGAATCTGAATGGACCCCTTTCCGTGATTCGGTCGAAGCATTCAAAACGCATCACTGGATAGCCGGCCCTATTGTTAATGGCGAAGTACAGTCAGGCGATATTTTCCACGTTACGGCCCCTTACGACCGTCGTGAATCTGTTGGTGAAGTGGCTTTTGCCTCAAGCGATCTGGTAGCAAAAGCGATTGATGTCGCCGCCGAAGCCTTCCCTAGCTGGTCTGACACTCCTGCCAAAGAGCGCGGTGCCTGCCTGCAGCGCCTGGCTGATCTGCTGGAAGAAAATACCGGTGAACTGGTCGCACTGTGTCATCGTGAAGCGGGTAAAACCATTCAGGACAGTATTGACGAAATCCGCGAGGCGGTAGACTTCCTGCGTTTTTACTCCCATCAGGCGGCCACGGAATTAGCGCAAGGCAAATCAGTGGTTGCTTTTGATGGCCAGTCACGCACCTTGTCGTATCAGGGACGCGGTGTCTTTGCCTGTATCAGTCCGTGGAACTTCCCTCTGGCGATTTTCCTGGGGCAGGTATCGGCGGCACTGGCAGCGGGTAACACAGTGGTGTGTAAACCGGCTGAACAAACCTCGCTGATTGCGTTCCGTGCAATCCAGATGATGCTGGAAGCAGGCGTACCTGCGGGTGTCATCCAGTTCGTACCTGGTCGTGGTGCGGAAGTGGGCTCAGTGCTGACTTCTGATGAACGTATTGCGGGTGTGGCCTTTACCGGCTCGACAGAGACGGCACAGCGCATCAACCGCACACTGGCGGCGCGTGACTGCGATCCTGTTCCTTTCATCGCGGAAACCGGTGGTCAGAACGCCATGATTGTCGACAGTACGGCACTGCCTGAGCAGGTTGTGCGCGATGTGGTTCGCTCGGCATTTGCGTCAGCCGGTCAGCGTTGTTCGGCGCTGCGGGTGCTGTTTGTACAGGAAGACGTGGCGGATCGCATCATCACGTTGATCAAAGGCGCTATGGCCGAATTGTCGGTGGGCCGTCCTGAACTGCACAGCACCGATGTTGGCCCTGTTATTGATAAAACCGCCAAGCAGAAATTGCTGACCCACATTGGCGCGCTGAAAAATCAGGCCAAAATGGTGGCTCAGGCCAGCATAAGCCCAGATTGCAGCCATGGTGATTTTGTTCTGCCGACGGCGTTTGAAATTCGCGGTATCAAGGTACTGCAGAATGAAAATTTCGGCCCGATTCTGCATATCGTGCGCTTTAAGGCAAACGAGCTGGATCAGGTGATTGACCAAATCAACCAAACAGGCTTTGGTCTGACTATGGGCGTTCACAGCCGTAACGAGCGTACGTACAGCCATATTGAACGCCGTGCCCGTGTGGGTAACTGCTACATCAACCGCGATCAGGTTGGTGCTGTGGTGGGTGTGCAGCCATTTGGTGGCCAGGGTCTGTCTGGTACAGGTCCGAAAGCAGGGGGCCCGCACTACCTGTATCGCTTCACTAAAGATGTGTTCACTGGGTAATGGCTGCCGGAATTGGGAAGGAAAGAAAGATGACAACTAGTATTCAAGCGCTCGTCGATCAGAGCAATGCAGCCTGGGAAAACTGGAATGGCCAGGGCTATGAAAAACGTATTACTAAGCTGACTCAGTGGAGCAGCACGCTCGATGCGGAAGTGGCAGCTATGGTGGCGTTTCAGTGCCGCAATGCCAACGAGCATGTGGCAGAAACGGAATTAATGCCAGGGCCAACCGGTGAAACCAATGAACTGTATTGCGCCGGCCGCGGTATTTTTGTGGTCACAGCCGAAGCGACAACCCCTCTGGTGGCAGTTGCCGGCCAACTGACGGCCGCTTTGGTAACCGGGAATACTGTGCTGTTGTCTCTGCCGGAAGGGTACGAGAAATCAGCTCAGCAAATTGTCACTGAATTGGAAAAGGCTGAACTTCCGAAAGGCGTTGTACAGTCAGTGAGCACTAACGAACTTGACGTGTTAGTACGCCATGCTGGTGTTGCCGGCGTGGTGTTTGCAGGAAAGCGCGAGACAGCTTTGTCGCTGTCCCGTGATTTAGCCGCCCGTGACGGGCTGCTGGGCCAGTTGATTGCAGAGTCGGATTTTGAATCTTATCCTGTGATTGGCAGCCCGACTTATTCGCTGCGTTTCGTAACTGAAAGAACACGTACCATCAATATCACGGCGGTGGGCGGAAACGCGACGCTGTTGGAATTGGGGAGTGGCGAAGAAGCACATTAATGTTGATGGTGACTGTTACCAGTGACTCGTGACCTGAACCGTCAATCGATGGATTGGCGGTTTTTTAACAAGGACTCTCAGGTACGTTGTACGAGGTGGAGCAGAACCCAGTCAGCACAGAGGCTGAACTAAATCAGCATCATTCAATAAGCTCTTGCAATGACGGGAGCAACAATAATGAGGGAACTCAAACATGATAGAAAATAGCTTTGCTATCACAAGCACGTTTATCGTGTATCTGATTGCTATGCTTGCAATCGGTTATTACGCCTATAAACGTACTGCCAACTCATCTGATTACTTTCTTGGTGGTCGTTCGCTAGGGCCGTGGCCAGCGGCGCTGTCTGCCGGTGCTTCTGATATGAGTGGCTGGCTATTACTCGGATTGCCGGGCTATGCCTTTGCAGCGGGTATCGAATCACTGTGGCTGGCGGGTGGCCTGTTGTTAGGTACTTACCTGAACTGGCTGATTTGTGCCAAGCGTCTTCGTACTTATACCATTACCGCTGAAAATGCGATCACCATTCCTGAGTATCTGTCGAACCGCTTTAAAGATAACTCCAAGCTCATTCAGACAATTTCAGCCTTCTTCATTTTGTTGTTTTTCCTCTTCTATACCAGTTCAGGTTTAGTGGCAGGCGGTAAGTTGTTTGAAACCGTATTCGGTATGGATTACAAAATTGCCGTTGTGATCGGTACGCTCTGCGTAGTGTCTTACACCCTGTTTGGTGGCTTCCTGGCGGTATCCTGGACTGACCTGGTGCAGGGCCTGCTGATGGCGGCGGCACTGATGATAGTGCCTATCGCAGCAATGCAAGGCGGTTTTGGCGATCTGGCGGCGTCTCTGGAAGCCAAGAACCCGGAATTAATGACCTTGTTTAACGACGTGAAAGGTGAGCCGCTGACGTTAATCAGTATTATTTCTCTGGCCGCCTGGGGCCTGGGTTATTTTGGTCAGCCTCACATCCTGGCACGTTTTAACGCCACCCGTTCTAACCGTGATATCACAACGGCGCGTCGTATCGCTGTGATTTGGTCGGCGCTGTCAATGGCTGGTGCGATCCTGGTGGGTCTGGTCGGTATTCTGTATGCCGATAACCAGCTGGGCGGTAACCTGGCAGATGGTGAAAAAATCTTCATGTTGCTGGTGAATGCCATTTTCCATCCAGTGCTGGCCGGCATCCTGCTGGCGGCGATTCTGGCGGCGATCATGAGTACGGCTGACTCCCAGTTGCTGGTGTCGTCTTCCGCGCTGGCTGAAGATTTTTACAAGCAAGTGATCCGTAAAAACGCCTCAACAGAAGAAATCGTTACTGTGGGTCGTGTGGCGGTTATCGTACTGTCGATTATTGCACTGATGCTGGCAATGAATCCTGACAGCACAGTGCTGGGTCTGGTGTCTTACGCCTGGGCGGGCTTTGGTGCCGCATTCGGTCCTGCTCTGCTGCTGAGCCTGTACTGGAAAGAAATGAACCGTAACGGCGCATTGGCGGGTATTGTTATCGGTGCCCTGACCGTGGTTATCTGGAAACAACTGACAGGCGGCATCTTCGACATGTATGAAATTGTTCCCGGATTTGTCTTTGCTACGGTTGCCATTCTTGTAGTCAGCAAAATGACAGGGGGAGCGTCTTCAGAATTGCACGCCCAGTTCGATACCTATGAGAAGAATCTGAAAGAGTTTGACTAAAACCTTTAGCAAACCAGACTCTCTGAATGCGCAGCTTTGGCTGCGCATTTTTTTTACCCGTTACTCTACAGCAGACAGTTGTTCGTAGAGCGTATCGCAGGTGGATTTGAGGGCTTTTAGTGTTTCCAGCGGCATATCCAGTTTGCAAAACAATGCGGCTGGCACTTGCTGCGCGTTCTGCTGCAGGGCTTTGCCTGCATCTGTCAGGCTGATCTCGCGAACTCGTTCATCCGTTTCACTGCGTTTGCGACTGACCAGTCCTTTCCCTTCAAGGCGTTTCAGCAGCGGTGTTAATGTGCCTGAATCGAGATGAACTTTCTCGCCTAACGCTTTGACACTCAGGCATTCTTTTTCCCACATCACCAACATCACTATGTATTGCGAATAAGTGAGATTGAGCGCATCCAGTATGGGCCGATAAGCGCGGATCATGGCGTTAGAAGCGCTGTACAGCGAAAAACAGATCATGTCATCCAGTGTGACTCGGGCTGGTATTTCAGTGGAATTGGCCATGTTCCATCTCCTGAATGGATAGAGTTCAATTAAATTGCGCACAATATACTTGCGTTCGAACTGAAAATCGATCTAAGATTGCGTGAAATTAAATTGCACACAACTTAATTGTTAGAGGTTATCTGATGAAAACAATTTACACCACTTCCGCAAAAGCAAGCGCTGGTCGCAATGGTCAGGTGAAGAGTGATGATGGTTTGCTGGCTGTTTCTCTGAGCTATCCCAAAGCACTTGGCGGCAGCGGAGAAGCTACGAATCCAGAGCAACTCTTTGCCGCGGGTTACTCGGCTTGTTTCTCAAATGCAGTGCTGCATATTGCGGGTCTTCAGAAACTGGGCTTGCGTGAAGCACCGACAGAAGCAAAGGTTCGGTTACTGGCTAAAGAAAGTGGCGCTTTTGCGTTAGCGGTTGATTTGTCCGTTGAACTGACGATGGATGATCAAGCAGCCATTGAACTGGTGAGGTCAGCCCATCAGGTATGCCCTTACTCCAATGCCGTACGCGGAAATGTGGAAGTCAGCCTGGCTGTGAACGGCATTTCGCTGGATTAAGCGTCGCAGACATTAGTGATTTTTCTGTCCCGGTTTTCGCAGAATCTCTGCTCAAACCGGGATTTTTGTGCTGTTTTCGGTGCCCTGATCTGACCAGCTTCAAAATCAGAGAAAATATAACTTTAGATTTATCCCAAAATGCCGTTATTACAAAGAATACAGATTTGTTTTAAGAGGGGTTATGTCACAACTCGGTTTAGGCGTTTGCCTGGGCATTGTATTGCTGATTGTGGCGGTTTCCCGGTATTTTGCACTGATGAAAGACGTTCGTGAGGCTGCCAGAGAGCAGGCACTCAAGGATGAAAAATACCGACAGGTATTAGAACAGGCAAAGGCTGTTGAACACGAAGAAAAAGTCAAAAAGGCGCAGTCAGGTCATATTCCCAGCATTTTATCGTTAGCGAAGGAAAATGAAGTTGGCAATCTCCGTGTGGCATTAGGCTGGTACCAGAAAGCTGCTGAACTAGGGAATGAAATCGGACAGAATGCGTTGGCACGGTTGAGTCGTCAGGATGTCGATGATCCTCACGGTGAAGCCAAGTCGCGCTATTGGGAGTGTCTGGTCAAATCAAACAACAATGAACCAGAGGCCTTGTTTGAACTCGGTCGTTTTGAGATCCGAGGCTATGGTACTGCGATCAATACCACTTCGGGTGTCGGCCACCTGATCAAAGCGGCTGAAATGGAATATGTGCCGGCGCAGCTGTTTCTGGGTGACTGGTACGTGGTGGAGTCGAATCCGACCCCATCGCCGCGTCGTGCCTTTTTCTGGCGTTTAAAGTCGGCCGTGAATAACGATGCGATGGGCTGTATTAAAGTCGCCTATTGTTTCCAGACCGGAGTGGGGGCGACGCGAGATCGCCGGCGAGCCATCTACTGGCTGGAGAAAGCGGCCGAGCTCGGCAACCTGGAGGCCCAGTATCTGGCGGGGAAAATGCATCTGAACAATGACCAGCCAGTTACCAATGTGACCGATGCCGCTGTTGCGTATATCTGGTTTTCTGTGGCGTTTGCTTCGGGATATCTGGATGCCAAAAAAGAGCGGGATACAGCGGTTCAGCATGTGGGCATTGAGTCAATTTTGAATGTTCAGAAAGTGGCGAAGCAGATTTATAAGTATTTGCACAACCCGCCAGTACCTGTGCATTCCACCATGGATTTGCTCGACAAAATGTATGACAGGTCTAAATACCGTCCGACTGATGCTGAGCTGGACGCCGCTTTAGGCCGCATCAATGAAGACATTGATGTGGATTCAGCGGTGCAAACGAATCCTGGTCCTTCTGCGTCCGGGCAGGGTAACGGTTCACAAAATACGGCAAAAAAAGACTGGAGCGGTGAAATGATCGCTGCTGAGTCAGTGTCATCCGCATAAGCGAAATCTCTGCCATTTTTCAGCCGTTGCTGAGTTGTTGTCTTAGTTGGGTGACAGCATAGCGCGGCTGCTTCCAGACAGTTACATTATACTGACATAAAAAGTCGCAGTTTTTTGCGCATGTTTGAGTATGAGGTAATGATGGCGACTATCTTTCCTTCCTGGCTTGGTGGTTATGAGCTGAATAAAAAAGTGACTAACCCGAACATTATTGTCGGGGACTTTACTTACTATTCCGGCTATTACCACGACAAGCACTTTGAAGATCATTGCGTACGTTACCTGATGGGCGATCACTCCACAAAAGCGGTGTGGGAATCCGGCATTTTTGGTGAGGTCGATAAACTCATCATAGGTAAATTCTGCTCGATCGCTTCGGGTGCCATTTTTATGCTGGCAGGCAATCAGGGACACAGACACGATTGGATATCGTCTTACCCGTTTGAGGTCAGTGAATTTGGTGACAAAGTTAAAGCCGGTTTTGCCAGAGCGGGTGATACGGTTATCGGCAATGATGTCTGGATCGGCAGTGAGTGCGTCATAATGCCGGGTGTACACATAGGTGATGGCTCAGTGATTGGCGCGCGGGCAGTGGTCACCAAAGATGTTCCGCCTTACAGTATAGTGGTCGGCAATCCTGGCAGAGTTGTTAAGTCACGGTTTAACGGCAGCGAGGTGGCTAAGCTGATGGAAATGAAGTGGTGGGACTGGCCATTATCCATGCTGAAAGCCAATATGGATGTGATGTGCAGCAACGACGTTGAGGCTATGTACCAAAGGTATCTGTCTTCGTCTGAAGCGAACTAGGCGCTTTACCCGTGACGGTTCAGCGGATGTACATCTCTTCTCTTTGTTGAACTATCGCTCTGTTTTTTGATTCCTTGCAAAAAAATTTTGTATTTTTACATTAAATTTGAATATTGTGTTGAATCATTCAAAAAAAATTGAGTATTATGGTGCAGCACAAGATGCTATGAATCTGTTGCTCCACATCAATTTCTTAGCATCTGTGCCGACAACATCTGTTGTCAGGGGGCACTGAGTGCCAAATAAGCCGACAATCTTCTGGTGGAATCCCCATGCGCCATTCACTTGTACTCGTTATTAATTCCGGAAGCTCTTCGCTTAAATTTGCTTTGATCGATGCCGTCAGTGGTGATGCAAGACTGACAGGGCTGGGGGAGTGCTTTGGTCTCAGCGATGCCTCTGTCAGCTGGAAATATGACGGTGAGAAATCCAGCTTTGCGCTGGAAGCGACAGGCAATCATCATCAGCAGGCGATTGATCGTCTGGTGCTATTGCTCGATGAACTGGGCCTGAAGCAGGACATCATTGCCATTGGCCACCGTGTGGTTCATGGCGGCGAGCGTTTCAGTGAAACCGTGAAAATCGATGAACATGTGCTGACAGAGATTGAAGCGCTGAGTGAGCTGGCGCCATTGCATAATCCGGCGCACGTTATCGGCATCCGCGCGGCGATCAGTGCTTTCCCCTACCTGCCGCAGTACGCAGTGTTCGACACAGCCTTCCATCAAAGTATGCCTGCTAAAGCGTATCGCTATGCGTTGCCTCAGAAGCTTTATCAGGACTTGGGTATCCGTCGCTATGGCTTTCACGGCACCAGCCATTTCTTTGTTAGTCAGGAAGCGGCCAAACAGCTGGGGAAACCGGCAGAAAAAACCAATGTGATCACTGTGCATTTAGGCAACGGTGCATCGATTTGTGCGGTGCGTAATGGCCAGAGTGTTGATACCAGTATGGGCTTTACCCCAACAGCCGGCCTGATGATGGGCACCCGCTGCGGCGATTTAGACCCGGGTATCGTGGATTTCCTGATCAACAAAGGCTGGAGTCAGGCGGATGTGCAGCAAGCCCTGAACAAAGAAGCAGGCTTCCTGGGCGTTTCCGGCTTAACCAGCGACTGTCGCGGTATTGTTGAAGCCATGGAAGAAGGCCATGCCGGTGCGAAACTGGCTTTCGAAATCTTCACTTACCGGGTGGCGAAATACATTGCTTCTTACATGGTGGCATTGGAAGAGTTGGATGCCATCGTATTCACTGGCGGCATTGGTGAAAACTCCCTGCCGGTACGCAGTGAAGTGCTTAAGTACCTGAAAATTTTCGGCTACCGCGAAGATGCCACGGGTAATGCTAACGCCCGTTTCGGCGAAAAAGGCGTGATCACTAAACCCAATACCCCTATGGCGATGGTGATTCCGACCAATGAAGAATGGGTGATCGCCAGAGAATCCATGGCGCTGCTGCATGCTTGATTGAACATTCCTTTCTTTCACGAAAAACGGCCCTGAGCTCAGCTCAGGGCCGTTTTTTTATTCCGTTTATTTGTCATTGCATGTTTTTTATTCCTTGTTCAATGAGTGTCAATTTAATGCCACTGAATAAATTGTCGCCACTACTGAAAGCGATTTCCTGACGTGAGTTATGCACATTTCAAATAAGTATGTGTCCTCTCTTATAAACATGTGTATTGGTTTGTCTTGTCATTGTTTGCCGGATTTTGTTCAGGCAAAAAACGGATGTAGAAATCGGTGCAGATACACGGACGTAAGAAGACTGATGAATTTAATTTTTCATCAACATCATCGACTGATTGAAGGCAGGATCGCACATTTATATCGTTATTCATGTGGGTGCTATGCTGATTCGTTTTGCTTCGATCTGTCTCTTTCTGACGGCTTTCTCTACTTACGCCGCCCTGCTTTCCCCTGCGGTAAAAAGCGATATTGAGACTGAGCAGGCAAAACGCCTGCAATCTATTGAAGCGTCCCAACAGGCGATTGAGCAGTTACAGGCCTTGCCACCGCCAGCGCCTGTCCTGCCAGCTCAGGATGCGCAATGCTTTGCGATTCAAAAGCTGACGCTGCGCGGTAATCAGCACATAGCCACAGACATTTTATTGGCAGCGATCGATTTCAGAGCCGGAGACTGCATCGGCATTGAAGCCATAAACAATATTCTGAAAATCGTCACTAACACCTATATCGACAAGGCCTATGTGACCTCCAGAGCGGTGCTGTTACCGCAGAATCTCTCCAATGGTGAGCTGGTTGTCGACGTGCTGGAAGGCAAGCTGGAAAGACTGCAGGAAAACGGCATGCCGTCATCGAGTTTGCTGCATCTCTATCCTGGTGAAAGTGGCCGTATTTTAAGTTTACGCGATGTCGAGCAGACGCTGGATCAAATGAACCGTTTGTCCCGCTATAACGCGACAGTGCAAATGCTGCCCGGCACCCGGCCCGGTTTCAGTCTGGTCGATATTCAGACCAGAGCGGGCGCATGGTGGCGGGGTGAGCTGGGTTACAGCAATTCAGGGCAGGACAGCACGGGCAAGGAGCAACTCTCCGTCACGCTGGTGGCTGAAGATCTCTTGGGGCTCTACGAGAGCTGGAGCCTGTCCGGCGCGAAAAGTGCTGAGTTTGTCGATAGCCGGGACAGCCAGAGCCTGCAGCTGGTATGGGGAATGCCGTTCGGTTACTGGACCCTGAACTACCAGTACGCCTACAGCGATTATTTGACCACAGTGAACAGCCAGAATTTCTCGTTCGCATCCAGCGGCGAAACCCAAAGGCACGCACTGGATAGCCAATGGTTATTTCATCGGGACAGCATCAGTAAGTCTTCACTTCGGGTGGGGCTTGGCTATGACCATGAGAAAAACTTTATCGACAAAACTTTACTGAACGGCAGCAGTAATGAACGCGCGTCGGTGACGGTTTCTGCTGAACACAGCACACGGCTGGCTGGCGGGTTTCTGACGATGTCGCCCCTATATGAGCGCGGACTGACCATTCCCGGTTATCGCGCTGTTCCCGGCAGTCCGGAAGAGGAATTTAACAAGGGCACAGTCACGGTGAATTATACCTACCCCTTGTCACCGGATTGGGCGTTCTCGACCACGCTGTTTACCCAAATTGCCGCCAAGTCGTTACCCGGCAGTGAGCGGCTGAGCATAGGCGGTGAATATTCTGTGCGTGGTTTTCAGGGGCAGTCGCTGTCGGGCGATGCTGGCTACTACTGGCGCAACGACCTGAACTACCACTTGGGGCAATGGCCTTTTCTGGGGCAACTGGATCTGAATGTTGCACTCGATACCGGGGCGATACATCCCGACAACACCGACCCCTTTGAACGTGGCCACTTAACCGGCGGAGCGGTGGGGCTGCGTGCTCAGTCGGGCGTTTACCAGAGTGCTGTTTTAGCGGGCTGGCCCATCGAACATCCTTCCTGGATGTCGGTGGATGATTACAGCCTGAATTACCGTTTTTCACTGAGATTCTGAATTTTTCCGAGGGCAGCATGCGGCATCGCAATCATAAATTTACGCAAGTACTGACTTACGTTTTGTGCTGGATGCTGGCGACTCAGCCTGTCTGGGCAACCATTCAGGTCGATAGCAGCAGCAAGAACAACACCACGATCTCTGCCGCCGCTAACGGCGTGCCTGTGGTGAACATTGCCGCCCCCAATGCCAGTGGTTTATCGCATAACCAGTTCCAGCAATACAACGTCGGCAAAGAAGGGCTGATCCTCAACAACTCAACCGAAAAACTGGCGCAATCCCAGCTGGGCGGCTATTTGCAGGGGAACGCTCAGCTGAACGGGCAGGCCGCCTCTGTCATTCTCAATGAAGTCACCGGGGCCAACCGCAGCCAGTTGAATGGCTATACCGAAGTGTTTGGCCAGCAAGCGAACGTCATAGTCGCCAACCCGTATGGCATTACCTGTAACGGCTGTGGTTTTCTCAATACCCCGCGCGCCACATTAACCACGGGTGTACCTCAGTTTCAGAGCGGCTTGCTGAGCGGCTTTGACATTCGCCAGGGCGATGTCACTGTCACCGGGCAAGGGCTGGATGGCACGCAGCAGGACTATTTCGATATTCTGGCCCGCACGGCAAAAATCAATGCGGACATTCATGCCAACAACCTGTCTGTCGTTACCGGCCCAAACCAAATTGATTATCTGACCAATGACGTCACAGCCACGCATGATGTGAAAGATAAGCCTTTACTGGCAATCGATTCTTCGGCGCTGGGCGGCATGTATGCCGGACGAATTTCGCTGGTGGCGACCGAGCAGGGCGTCGGCGTCAACACGGGCAGGTTGTTCAGTACTGTGGGTGATATTCAGCTCTCAGCTGACGGCCAGATCAGCCTAGGGGATGTCAGCAGTAAGCAGTCACTTACTGTGCAGTCGAATCAGTCGGTGACGACCACAGGCACGCAGCAGGCCGGACAGAACATCGAGTATGTCGCGACCGGTGATCTGCTTCTGAACAGTGAAAACTCAGCCGCTCAGTTTCAGGCAACGGCGGGTGATCAGATTCATCAGAACAGTCTGGTGGCAGCCACAGAAAGTGCGTCGTTCTCGGGGTCTGAAGTGAATTTTCAGGATTCAGAAACCGTCAGCCAAACAATCAGGGTTCAGGCGGATGCCATTCGATTGCAAAACAGCACGTTAATTGCCGGTGTGGCCGCAGACGGCTCAGAGAGTCTCAGCGGACGGGTGGATTTGACAGGCGCTGACGTGAGTTTGAGTGACAGCAGGATACAGGTGTCTGGCGAACTGAGCAGCGTGGCTCAAACCCTCAGCCTGGATGTACCGAGCCAGATTGCAGCAGAGCACGCCAGTCTGGCGGGGATCAGCCAGTTAACCAATGAGGGTCAGATCGCCGTTAAGCATACACTGATAATCGCCAATCCTCAGTCGCTGACACTGCAGGGCGCAGGGACAACCCATGCCGGTACGCTGGAACTGCAGGCGGGAACGATTCAGAACCACAGCCAGCTCATTGCCAATCAGCTGAACGCAGAGGCAGAAACAATCGATAACAGTGGCAAGCTGGTATCGGCTGGCGGGCAAACCTTGCGTGTCACAGGTTTGCTCACTAATCAGGGCGCGATTCAGTCTGCGGGCGAACAATCCATCACAGCCGGCACCTTTAGCCAGCAAAGCACAGGTGTGACGACATCCCAGGCCGAGCAGCAGATTGTGGTCGAGCAGATTGACAATGCCGGGACGCTGGCGGCTGCCGGAGCGCAGCGTCTGAGCGTATCGGGTCAGCTGACAAATACGGGACAGATCCAGGCTGTAGGTGATCAGTTTGTCGATGCAGACTGGTTTGCCCAGAAAGGCAGAGTATCCAGCGACGCCAATAGCCAACTGAACGCAGGCACCTTGATCAACGATGGTGATCTGACATCGCTTGGCGATATGAGTATCAGTGTGGATACCCTGACGCTGAATCAGGCGGCGACGGCAAACGGCGATCTTGATGTCGATGCCACGGGCGATATGGTTCTCAACCACAACCTGAGTGCCGGTGGGGATGCCAGCATTTCTGCCGGAGGCAAGCTTTCTAACAAAGGCAAGCTGGTGGCTCAGGGACAGACGACCGTCAGCGTTGGCGGCACCTTCACCAATCTGGCCACCGGCCTGATTTCAGGTAATACCACTGTACTGAATGCCGGTATGCTGACGAATCAGGGAACGATACAGGCACTGACCAACCTGATGGCGACCCTGACGCAGTTCACCAATCAGGGCGCGACGCTGGGGATGCAGGACACCACCTTAAATGTGGCCGGTAACCTGACCAACACCGGCCTGCTGTATGCCGGTGATCAGGGGTATTTCTATGTCAAAGGCCACCTGATCAATACCGAGGCCGACATTTTAACCAGCGGCAACATGGTGATTGCCGGAGATGCCAGCGGGGCCATGGCAAGCTCGGTGCAGAATATTTCTGGGGTAATTCAGTCCGGTGCTGATCTGGATATGAAAGCTCAAAACATCGTGAATAAGCGGAAAGTACTGGAGATTGAAAAATCCTCAGGCGAAGGGGTACAGCTGGAGCCTCACTACAATCAAGCTGAGTTCACTGTGGCAAATGGTTCTGAGTTTGCACCAACATATAAATGGAAAGAGTCAAAAGGTGGTAGCGGAGCGAATGGTAATAGCAATATTCGGTACACTTTAGTCATTACCGGGGGAACACATCTTGATTTTGTTACTAAAAATGATGTGGTCACGCTTAAAACAGCATCTGCGTCTGCTCAGATGCTCGCTGGAAAGAATTTAACAGTTCTAGGAAATAACTTAGAAAATAATGCCAGTCTAATCAGTGCTGCTAACAATTCATATTTTACAGTAGACTTTCTTAAAAACATTGGATATGCGACTGGTGGTGTAAAAGAGACAGCTGCCTACGATTACGCATATCATCGTAATTTGACTAGTCGGATAGTCAAAGAATTTGTTTTCAAACGCACCAGTCATGATGTGCAAAAGTTCGACCAAGGTTTTATCAATTCCACTATTTCATCCGGTGGTCAAACCGTTCTCAATGTTAAAAACAAGCTGAACAACTCAGAAATTAAATCAAACACAGGTGCCAAGAGTAGCGGTAAGCCATCACAACAGGCGCAACAAGCGGGTGTACAAACTGCTGCGGGCAATCAGCTTGACCTTGCACTGAATACATCAATCAATAATATTCCGTTCCCCGATTTCCGCCTGCCAACCAGCCCGAACGGCCTGTTCGTGTATAACAATGGCCCGGACAGTCAGTATCTGATTGAAACCAATCCGGCGCTGACCCATCTGGATCAGTTTCTGGGATCGGATTACTTCTTCGACAGCATAGGCTTCGATCCGCAAAAGGATCTCAAGGTGCTGGGGGATGCCTTCTATGACACCCGCACCATCACCTCCGCCATTTTTGAACAAACTGGTCAGCGTTACCTCAATGACGATGTCGGCACGGATCTTGACCAGATGCAGCAACTGCTGGACAGTGCAGGCCAGCAGAAAGACAGCCTGAATCTGCAGGCCGGGGTGGCACTGACGCCGGAGCAGGTCGCCGGGCTGACGCAGGATATTGTCTGGTGGGAACCGGTTGAAGTGAACGGCCAGCAGGTGCTGGCACCCAAGCTCTATCTGTCGAAAGTGACGAAGGACAATCTCAGCGGCGGCGCGTTGATCAGCGGCAGCGAGGTCTATGCAGAAGCCGGCAATATCATCAACAGCGGCCAGATGGACAGCAAGGGCAAACTGCATCTGGTTAGTGATGACAATATCAGCAACCTGGGCGGCAGCATGACCGCGGGTGGCGATATTGAGATGGACGCCGTTAATGATATTCAGAATATCAGCGGCCAGATAGCCGGTGAAAATATCGCACTCAGCACAGAAAAGGGCGACATCATCAACCGCACTGAGGTTGAGCGTGTCAGCATCACTCAGAACGGCGCAGTAACCACAGCCGATGATGCCAGCGGTGTGGTATACACCGATACCCGAGTCGGTGAGACGGCCAGCATTAACGGACGCGGTACGATCACCATGAGTGCTGGTGGCTCGATTAAAAACACTGCTGCCAATGTCACTGCCGGTGACGATCTCAGCGTCAAAGCCGAAAAAGACATCATAGTGACCGCCGAAACCCAGCGCGATTACCTCAAAACCCGCGATCAGGAACACCTGGATGTTGCTGTGCTGGGATCCGGTTTATCTTCCGGCGGCAACCTGAGTTTTGATGCCGGAGAAAATATTTCGGTCACCGCATCGGACATGTATGCAGAGGGTGAGCTGGCAATGGTTGCCGGGTGGGACGTTGCGCTCAATACCCTGGTGAATGAAGTCTTCAGCCGTGAGGAAACGCACAACAGTCAGTCGGTCAGTCACACCAGGCAGCATCAGGGGACGCAACTGGCGGCCAATGATGGCGTGTTTATTCAGTCTGGCAACGATATCACGGCAACCGGCAGCCAGATGTCTACGCAAGGTGACGTGGTTGTGCTGGCGAAAGGCGATATCACTTTCCAAGCTGTTAACGACAGCGAATACCTTTACGACCAAACCACGGAGAAGAAATCCTTTGGCCGCAAAGAAACGGCCATTCAGGAATCGCTGACTGAAACTGTGGTCGGTGCCGATGTATCGGCGGGCGGCAAAATCATCGTCAAAGCCCAGAAGTTTGGCAGCGTCCAGACCGCAGGCGGCGACAGCGATATCACTATTGTCGGCTCCAACTTTACCGCGGGCGAGGGCATCGAAGCCTCGGCCGATGGTGATGTGACCGTCACCGCGCAGCAGTACCAGAGCTACAGCCGCAACGAGACCATTAAACAAGGCTTTGGCGGCCTGTCGGGTTCGCACAAATCCGAGGTGGATTCCGCTACCTTGCTGGATGCCAGCGGCATGATGAGCAGCGATAACATCGACATCACCTCAGGCAAGTCGATTACGCTGGTGGCCAGTGATGTCGAGGCAGAGGGCGATATTACTGCCACCGCCGTCGATGAGGTCATTATTGCGGCCGGACAGGAAAGCCGTCAGCACGAAACATTCGAGCAGGAATACGGCGCCTTCAGAGGTGGTGATCTGTTCTCTATGGATTCTGAACGGCAGGGCGAAATCCACAACACTGCTAAAGGCAGCGCCCTGTCGTCCGGCGGCACTGTTAATATCAACGGTGGCAGTGTGACTGTGATCGGCTCTGATGTCAGCGCAGAAGCCGACGCCAATTTCACGGCAGATACTGGCAGTGTCACCGTGCTGGCGGCGGAAGAAAACCATAGCACCTGGTCGTCCACGGAATCCCTGTCGGTTAACGTGGAAGATGCTCTGAAATCAGTGGTGAACCCGTATGAATCGGTGAATTTTGACGGCGGTCAGGCCAAGCTGACACTGGCAAAAGCCGAGTACAGTAAAGCTGACAACAAGACCGATGCTACCACCCATCGCGGTGCGTCCATCATTGGCAAAGGCACGGTTCTGATGGACGCCGCCGAAGACATTGTGATCCAAGGCTCTGATGTGCTGGCCGACGCCGATGATGATGGCAACGGTAACATTGAACTGACCGCGGCGGAAAATGTGCTGATCCGCGAAGTGCTCGACACGGAATCGACCACCTCTTCCAGCATGCAGGGTGAAGCCGAGCTGAGCCTGGTGGTGCAGCATCAGGCCGTGGAAACGGGCAAAGCGGCGATCGCACTGAAAGAGTCTGCAGACAAGCTCAAACAGGCAGAAAAAGATTACCGTCAGTACCAGAAACAAGTCGACAGCCTTGAGCAGACGCTGTCTGAGCTGGAACAGGCACTGGCGAACCATGAACCGGGTGTGAATGCGGCGGATATTGCCGAGCTGCAAGGCATTATCAGTGATGTCAAAAGCGATGAGGCGTTCTATCTTGCCAGCATTACATTGGCGACAGTGGATGTGGCGTCGAAAACCACCTTGCTGATGAAGCAGGGAGCCGCCGCGGCGCAAAGCACCAGTACACTTGGGATCGATGCGGGTCTTCATCTTGACATGTCAGTCACCCAGACCGACAGCAAGAGCAGCAGCTCAACCGCACGCGGGTCGTCGCTCGCGGGTCAGAATATTGTAGTGAAGTCCGGGACCCAGACCGATCAGCAGATACTGGTGCAGGGCAGCTCGCTCACCGCCAAAGAGGGCGTGACGCTGGATGGCGGTACGGTCAGTGTATTGGCCGCTGAGCAAACACAGCAGAGCCAGTCTCAGACGGAAAGCGGGACCATCAGCGCGTCGATGACGGTGCACGGCAGCAGCACCGGCGGCAGTCTCAACGCCAGCCTGAATCAGTCGGAGCAGCGCAGCCAGTCGACCACGTATGTGAACAGCGGGGTGTCGGGGAGTCACATCACCATTAATTCCCGTGGTGATACCCATATTCAAGGTGCCAATGTCGATGCTGCTGAGTCGCTGAGCCTGGATATTGGCGGTGATCTCAGTGTGGCTTCGGTGCAGGATCGCCACAGCTCAAGCCATCAGGGGGCCGGTATCAGCGGCGGTGTCAGCCTGAGCGGCCAGGGAGAGACCACCGGCAGTAATGGCGGCCTGAACGCCAGTAGCGGCCGTGTTATCAGCTCGGAAACCCAGCTCACCACCCTCACCTCGGGCGGCACGGCGGATATCAAGGTCGCGGGTAACACCGATATCACCGGCGCGCTCATTGCCACTGTCGATGGAAACGGCAACGACCTCAACAACCTGACGCTCAACACCGGCAGCCTGAGTTACAGCGATCTCAACAACACCGACTACCGTCAGGATCAGTCGGCAGGCCTCACCACCAGTGTCGGCGTGCAGCAAGGGGGAATCGATTCCACCTACAACAGCAGCAACCTGCAGTACACCAACACCTCGTCCTACAGCAAAGACAAGACCCTCGCAACCTTGGGGCAGGGCGAGATCACCCTGAGCGATGACAGCGACCTCATGGCGCTGAACCGCGATACCAGCACTACCAGCCGCGACCTGTTCGAAGTCGACCGCCAGCAGGGCAATGTAGATGTCACCCTCGACCACCGCCTGCTGACGGAAGAAGGCCGCAATAACATTGCCGAGGATGTGAAGCGGAATGAGCTTGGCTTGTCCTCGCTTGCTGATGTGGTCACCAAAGATTCCGTCTCTGTCGGTGATACTTTTGAGCATGTTGATAACGTTCAGAAAAACCTGGATGTTCAGAAGCTGGTTGCATCGCAGGCAGAGGGCAAGTTTGCGGTCATATTAAATAATCTGGATACAGCAACAGCTTCAGAAAAGCAGGCTGCAATTAACGCGTATGCCGCCGCCTATGCCGAAGTGTATGGCGTCAATATTGATTCGGCATTGGTTGTCGCGGTTACCAAGATGACGCACGGGGCACATTACATGAATGGTAATGGTGCCAGCAAAATCGTTATCAATGACGAAACCATGAAGAATGCGAAGGACTACATGACAACGTTAGGTCATGAAGTCACGCATGGTCAGGTTGCGCAGGGCGGATTAGACAGCCGGGACAATAAAACGCTGAATGAAGAATATGCCAGCCTGATGGGCGGATATTCAGCGGACAACTACGCCTTTGTATTGGAAAACAGCGGGCTGGGAACGGTTAGAGAAGGGGATATCAACCGCCATTATGGGAATCAGTCAGCGCTCATCAGTCGTAACAGTTCCAACTATCTGGCGGACGAAGCGCTATTGCCCGCAGGCAGTATCGAGTACTACCTGAATCAGGAAGAAGTGCAGAATAAACTGTCTCTGCTTGCCAGTTGTAACCAGCAAGGGGCAGGCTCTGCGACCTGTGAGCAGCTGAATCAGACCAATCAGCTTGACCACATGCGGGATGCAGAGCTTCAGGCGGCTTGCCAGGACATGAGCAGCCCTGGTTGCCGGGCACAGATAGCGAAGGCACAGGCCGCGCTGGATTCGTTTGATGAAGGGGCCTCACCCTGGGACGACACTCGCCTTGGGCAGGAGCAGGAAAGCATCCGTACCGTGCTGAATGATCCGTCCGGTGAGGCGCGCCAGAATCAACAGGCACAACTGAACGCGTTGTTCGACGGTTTAATGGAATTCACCCCGGGGGCCGGGGATGTGAAGGGTTTTGTTGACGCGGAAAGCGGCATTGACTATCTGGTCGCGGGCCTTGGACTGATACCGGTAGCCGGTGATCTGCTGAAGAAAGCCAAAGAAGCGTTCAGCGCCGGTCGGGTCGAAGAAGCCAAAACTTTACTGGGTAAAGCGCAGGAGCACCTGCAGCATATGGATGCGGACTTTGACCTGCCAGATTTGGCTCTGCCGGCCCCCGCCCCCCATCTGGATAAAGCCCCGTCTACGGATTTGGATGTGTCGGGGACACGTTTGGGAAGTTCGGGATCACCGGAAATGGACATCTCGCTGACGAAGCAGGATGTCGAGGGACATGCTGGTGATGTTGGGGGGAACGATGTTAGTCTTCAGCGTGGTACAACAGGCGACTGGAATAAGTTAGCAAATAATCCTGAGCCGAATACACGCTATGAATTTGAAAATGGTTATAGTTATAAGACAGACGCAAATGGTCGAGTTAAAGAGGTTGAGGCTGAACTACATCTTGAGCCGTGGGACAGGAATAACTATCAGCAAAAAGTGTCTGGTCGTGATTGTAGAGAAACGAGTGACTGTGGAGGTCACTTGATTGCATCAATGTTTGGTGGACCTGGTGAAGGCATTAACTTAGTGCCAATGGATGCTAAACTTAATGGCTCTGGCGGAGAGTGGTATAGGCTTGAAACACAGTGGAGAAACGTGCTTGATAATGGAGGAACAGTAAAGGTTAATATTGAACCTAAATACTCAAGTAATAGTAAGCGGCCAGAAAGTTTTAAAGTAAACTATTCCATCGATGGAGTAGTTCAGATTCCGATGGATTTAAAAAATACACCAACAGGTAATTAATGAAATGAATGAAGATCAAGTAATATATAACGAAATTGGAAAAGCATTATGGAGTATAATGCCTCTTCATGCATCAGTAATATACTGCCTAGGTAGGGTTTACCCTGAGACACGTCAGGTTGGCCCTGAGTGGATTGATAAGCAAGGTAAGGTGAATCGATTTAACGTTGATGAACACCCAATTGAGATATGCGATAAAATAAGTAATTTGGCTATTAGTCTTCAAAAACTTCCTCCTTACAAGAGAGAGCCTTGGACACATTTTAAATTCATGTTATTTCCGGAAGGTAAGTTTAAAATGGAATTTTCATATATTCCTCAGGATGACTCTTGGCCTGGAGTTTTTATGAGAAGGGTGAGTGACCTAACTTTAGAGGAAGCAAAGAATTATTATATTCCCGAAGGTGAGTGGAAAAAATGTATTGAAAAGTATAAAGAAATATGAAGTGTTACTAATACAAATATAAGGATAAAAAATTCCGAGGGTGTTCATAATTCTGTGTCAGCGTAAGTCACAGATCCATATATTGAGCGACCCGGTTCGGGAAGTGGAGGCTCAACTGGGATAGCGTCAGATTCCAGTTCTGTACCGGATGCGTCCACTTCTCGGAAGCCTTCAGCATCCCCGCATCCCTCACAACCTAAACCCAGCTCACCACGCTCACCTCCGGCGGCAAGGCCGAGATCAAAGTCGCGGGCAACACTGACATCACCGGCGCGCTCATTGCCACTGTCGATGGAAACGGCAACGACCTCGGTAATCTGGCACTGACTACCGGCAGCCTGACTTTCCGCGATCTGAACAACACCGACTACCGTCAGGATCAGTCGGCAGGCCTCACCACCAGTGTCGGCGTGCAGCAAGGGGGAATCGATTCCACCTACAACAGCAGCAACCTGCAGTACACCAACACCTCGTCCTACAGCAAAGACAAGACCCTCGCAACCTTGGGGCAGGGCGAGATCACCCTGAGCGATGACAGCGATATCACGGCGCTGAACCGCGATACTAACAGCACCACTCGCGACCTGTTTGAGGTCGACCGCCAACAGGGCAATGTGGATGTCACCCTCGATCACCGCCTGCTGACGGAAGAAGGGTGGAATAATATTGCCGAGGATGTGGAAACCGTTAATGAAGCGATAGGCAGTGTTGCAACAACCATCGGCATGCGGCAGGTTGCTCAGTTTTTATACGATATTGATGATCAGCAAGTTTCAGCGTTGATGCAGGACAATGCCGAGAAAACTTTAGACGCATTAATCGCACAAGGTGTTGACCCTAAAGTTGCGAAAGCCCTTCTGACGAACCCTGAATTTTATAACACTGTGGGTTCGATATTAACGAATGGAGAGTTAGTCGAAACGGGTGAAGGCTTAGGCGGTAACAGTGGCTTGCATAGCCAAACGGATGAGGATTTAGAACTTTTAGTTACCTTAGAGCGTACATCATTCCAAAAAGTACTGTTAGGTTTTGATGAAGCTCAGGACTTTGTCGCGGACTTACCCGCAGAGCAAGCAGAAGCAGCGATGCTGGCGATGAGTCTGCTGACGGGCGGGGTCGTGAAGACAGTGATTGATATCGCAAAAGATGCCGTTGTCGACACTGCCATTGGGGATGAAATCCGAGAGTTTCAGCATGATGTAGCCAAGGAAATTGCTTCATCTGCTAATCATCTAGATACAAAGTCACATGAATTTTTGCTGGATTATGAGAAGGGAGAAGGCTTTTCAACATCGTTACAAGAAGGTGCAGAGTTTGGTCTTGCCGTGGTGGGGATTGGCGTTGGACTGGGTGTTGCAGGGAAAACGGGACTTGGAGATAACGACAAACCAGATTTGGTGCATTCTGGTAAGCAGGAGGTTGATGGTCAGGGGGGTACAGGAGCACATACAGATGGTAAGATGCCGGATGTTGTAGGTTCTGCAAGTGGCTTCTATGATCCTTTTGTTTGGCGTCAAAACTATGTGGATTTCTATAGCGGGAATGTAACTTCAACCACTGTGCCTCCATATAGTGCTAAAAATGTCCAAATGGTGGGTCAACGACACCCTGTGACTGGTGTTGTTTTCGACCAGCGAGGGTATCCGATTTTTGACAATGACACAGTTTATGATACTCGCTTCAAGGCCTCTGATTTTGGTAGTGCTAGTTATCAAGCACAGATGAGAATGGCGACAAGAGACTTGCGTGAGATTATCGAAGTGAATCTACAGCTACGATCTCAGTTTAATGCATCTCAATTGCAGGCGATTCAGTCGGGTAATGCAAAAATACCGGGCTACACTTGGCACCACCATCAAGATACTGGTCGAATGCAGTTTGTAGACGAGAGTGTTCACAGAAGTACTGGCCATATTGGTGGTGAGGCGATGATTGGAGGTCAGTAAGAATGGCAGGTTTGCGTCTAACAAAGGATAACTGCGAGGATATTGGTTTTGTTAAATCTTGTTTGTTTGCAGGTATTGTCAGTTTTGATGAGTTTAAGCAATGGCTTTTTTGGGCAGTTGAAAATGAAGAAGAGGTCCCCAATTATTTTTGGGATCTTATTGAACTCAAAGAGAAGGTTGACTTCAAACCACTGAAAATTATGGGGTTTACTCCGTATTGGTTACATAGTAGTGATGAGGGTGATGCACTTGATGGTCTTGGTTTCAAACGTAATCCAGATTTTACCAGTGATGCTATATCACGAACCGACGCGTTGAGAAAATTGGCAAAAAACCCTCACATAGAAAAGCGTTTTCGTGAAACATTTCCTTTCATTGAGTTCTGAGAATTAAATAAGGACAGACATTTAGCGGCGGTTTCCTAACCGCCAATCCAACACATACCTCAGGAATACCTAACTCCAGCTCACCACGCTCACCTCGGGCGGCAAGGCCGAGATCAAAGTCGCGGGTAACACCGATATCACCGGCGCGCTCATTGCCACTGTCGATGAAAACGGCAACGACCTCAACAACCTGACGCTCAACACCGGCAGCCTGAGCTACAGTGATCTCAACAACACCGACTACCGTCAGGATCAGTCGGCAGGCATTACCACCAGTGTTGGCGTGCAGCAAGGGGGGATCGATTCCACCTACAACAGCAGCAACCTGCAGTACACCAACACCTCGTCCTACAGCAAAGACAGGACCCTCGCAACCTTGGGGCAGGGCGAAATCACCCTGAGCGATGACAGCGACCTCACGGCGCTGAACCGCGATACCAGTACTACCAGCCGGGATCTGTTCGAAGTCGACCGCCAGCAGGGCAACGTAGATGTCACCCTCGACCACCGCCTGCTGACGGAAGAAGGCCGCAATAACATTGCCGAGGATGTGGAAACCGTTCATGAAGCGATAGGCAGTGTTGCAAATACCATTGGCATGCGGCAGGTTGCTCGGTTTTTATACGATATAGACGATCAGCAAATTTCAGCGTTGATGCAGGACAATGCCGAGAAAACCTTAGACGCATTAATCGCACAAGGTATTGACCCTAAAGTGGCGAAAGCCCTTCTGACGAACCCTGAATTTTATAACACTGTGGGTTCGATATTAACGAATGGAAAGTTAGTCGAAACGGGTGAAGGTTTAGGCGGTAACAGTGAGCAACATAGTCAAACAGGTGAGGAGTTAAATCTTTTAGTTACCTTAGAGCGTACGTCATTCCAAAAAGTACTGTTAGGTTTTGACGAAGCTCAGGACTTTGTCGCGGACTTGCCCGCAGAGCAAGCAGAAGCAGCGATGCTGGCGATGAGTCTGCTGACGGGCGGGGTCGTGAAGACAGTGATTGATATCGCAAAAGATGCCGTTGTCGACACTGCCATTGGGGATGAAATCCGAGAGTTTCAGCATGATGTAGCCAAGGAAATTGCTTCATCTGCTAACCATCTAGACACAAAGTCACATGAATTTCTGCTGGATTATGAGAAGGGAGAAGGCTTTTCAACGTCGTTACAAGAAGGTGCAGAGTTCGGTCTTGCCGTAGTGGGGATTGGCGTTGGACTGGGTGTTGCAGGGAAAACGGGACTTGGAGATAACGACAAACCAGATTTGGTGCATTCTGGAAAACAGGAAGTTGATGGTCAGGGTGGCGTTGTAAGAGGGCAATTAGGTACTGACTTTGAATTTGGATCACTTCCATACGGAACAACGATTACCAATAAAATTGAGTTCGATTCATATGTAATTGATAATGATGTTGTTTTCAAGGATGGATGGGATTCAACTCGTGTATATGACGAAATACTATTAAAGCCGAATGGCTCAAGGCCTGAACCATCTAGTTATTTAAGCCAACAACAGATTGACGCACATCTTTCGAAATTTAATGAGGGTGCAGTAAGATTTACATCCCGAAGCGCGACGAAAAAATATGGTTCTTTGGGGCCTGATGGTGGTTTTGTACTGCCAAAATCTGAATTTGATAGGGTGCTATCTGAGTCTAAAGGTGATCTGAGAATTGTAGAGAAAAAACTCGGCTTAGATATGGGTTACCTTGGTGATAGCGATACAATGGCTGTATTTATTAAACCGGAAGAGATGAAAAACATTCGTATGCCATCAGGGAATGAAGGTGGGGCTAACGGTCAATGGGTTCCTGGCGGCTATACTAGTGGTGGTGTTCCAGAAGCAGTTATGGATTTTTCCCATAAGCCACCTGTTGAAGAAATTAATTTGAAATAATAAGGAAGCTTAATATGAGTAAGTTCTATGATATGAGGCCATTTGAGTATCCACCTTCACCTACATCTAGTGATGACGAATATTTTGGATCGGGATGGAGTGTAAGAAAACAAGGCGATAAGTTTTATTTTAGTTACATATCTGGCCAGCTTCAGGGGCATAGCGATGAAGTAGAAATATCAGAAGATGATTTCTACTGCATTAAGTGTAGCAGTATGAGCTTTGATGAGATTTGTCGAAAGTTAGGTGTGCACTGAGTGTTAGAGGCTGTGAGGGTGTTCATAGTTCTGTGTCAGCATAAGTCACAGATCCACATATTGATCGACCCTGTTCGGGAAGTGGATACTCAACTGGGATAACGTCAGATTCCAGTTCTGTACCGGGTGCGTCCACTTCTCGGAAACCTTCAACATCCCTGCATCCCTCAAAACCTAAACCCAGCTCACCACCCTCACCTCGGGCGGCACGGCGGATATCAAGGTTGCGGGCAACACCGATATTACCGGCGCGCTCATTGCTACTGTCGATGAGGAGGGTAACGATCTCGGCAACCTGACGCTCAATACCGGCAGTCTGAGCTACAGCGATCTCAACAACACCAACTACCGTCAGCACCAGTCGGCAGGCATCACCACCAGTGTCGGTGTGCAGCAAGGGGGTATCGATTCCACCTACAACAGCAGCAACCTGCAGTACACCAACACCTCGTCCTACAGCAAAGACAAGACCCTCGCAACCTTGGGGCAGGGCGAGATCACCCTGAGCGATGACAGCGACCTCACGGCGCTGAACCGCGATACCAGCACTACCAGCCGCGACCTGTTCGAAGTCGACCGCCAGCAGGGCAATGTAGATGTCACCCTCGACCACCGCCTGCTGACGGAAGAAGGCCGCAATAATATTGCCGAGGATGTGAAGCGGAATGGCATCTTCGTCGATGCTGTCATGGATGTGGCACAGAAAGAAAGCATCGGCCTGCTGGGTGATGCAGAAAACGGTGTAGAGAATTTCTTTGCTCATCAGGACAACAAACAGAAATTCTTCACCGCCACCAGAGACTTTGTCACCGGGCCAGAGAATGCGGCACTGGTCGCTGTGCTTAACGACAGCCACGCCACCCCGGAGCAAAAGCAGGCAGCCTACGGTGCGTTGTCGGGATACATCTCAGATGAACTGGGCATTACTCCGGCAGAAGCCCTGCTGGCCGTGGTTGAAACCTATGGTGATCAAGTCACCAAAGGGGCGTATGCCAACGGCACCCTGTACATCAACGACAGTGAACACTCTCGCCTTGAAGATGCGGTCAACACAGTCGGTCATGAAACCCAGCACCATATAGACGCGCAGCGCGGGCATCAGGGTGACGGTGAGACTTATGAGCAGAACCGTGAGCAGTATGCCGAAGTGATGGGGGAAGCGACAGAAGATTACCTGAGCTTCAACTACAGCAATGCCGGTCATGGCGAATTTGGCGGCTGGAATACCCAGAACGGTACCCAGGGCAGCGAGCTGATTGCGCAAAACCAAAGCCGTTTTGACCACGACAGGCAAAGCGGGCAGATGGATTTCCGCTTGCCGAATGAAAAAGAGCAGCATGCCCTGAACAAACTGGCCGGGGATGACCCGGCGAAACAACGGGAACTGCTGAGCGCCGCCTGCGCGATGATCAAGTGTTCGGCAGAGTTCGCTTATGGGAGTGATGAGCGGGCTTACTATCAGGCACTGGAAGCGGAAGGAGCCCAGAACACCTATGCCCAAACGGTTCTGAAAAACTATCACGAGAGCTATGTGCAGCAGGGAAACAGTTACCCGGTTGCAGAGACGGTGGTGATTAAAGACCAGTTTGGGCATGGTGCTGCCGACCGGATAAGCGATGCAGAAACGCTGGCGATGAACAATTATATCGCGTCAATCGCGGAAAACCTGAATCTGTCTGAAGCACAGGCCGCAACGCTGGTCGCCTCACTGGGTCTAGTTGTGGGAGTGTCGTCAGGAAAAATCAACGTAGGCAAGTTGAAGTGGCCCGGCAAGCCGGGGACAAAACCACAGACAGAGACTCATGTTCAGGGTAGTGCCGGGGCGCTGGATGATGGTAGAGTGGTGGGTGAGGGTGCTGTAACAAATAGTGCAGACAAATGGAGTAGAGATCCAAAAAGTGTTCAAGATCAAATGGCATTGGAAGCAGCTAAGGAAGGTCAAGGTTATGTCATCATCAAGAGCTTGAATGATCCGAAATACAAAGGAATGGAGAAGATGGAGTTGAGAGTCAAATCCGTGAATGGTAATGATTCAGTTGTTCACTATGTACGTGATCCAAACACCGAACATTTAATGGATTTCAAATTTAAAAAGCACAGTACTGATGGTTTGAATAATATTGAAAGAGTTTCTGACCCTAGGAAGGGTACTTACTAATTTGAAGAAGTGACTATGAAAGTTGTATGCAAAGTAAATAATTTGAACTCGTTTTCTGATGAAAACGTATTGAAGCGTTTAAATAAGTATATCTCTATGCCTGAAGGAGAAGTAGAACTTGATATAGGAAAAGAGTATACGGTTTATGGCGTGATATTTTGGGATAACAGTCCCTGGTATTATATCTGCGTTGAGGAGTATGATGAATATCCTAAACCGTTTGCTGCTGAGTTTTTTAACGTATCAGATGATCGTTTATCGTCGTATTGGGAACTATCAGCAGTAGAGCAGGAAGAAAGGGAAGTATTATCATCACTTGTATTTAAAGAATGGGCTAAAGATCCCTTCTTTTATGAGCGTCTTATCGAAGGGGATTCAGAAGCTTCTGTATTGTTTAACAATTACCGTCAGTTGATAGATCAAGAATAAAAAAACTCTGTAAAGGTTGGTTCAAAGTTTTGTGTCTTTTCCTACACCTCCTAAAAAGAGGGTGTTCATAGTTCTGGAGGGTGTTCATAGTTCTGTGTCAGCGTAAGTCACAGATCCACCCATTGATCGATTCTGTTCGGGAAGTGGAGACTCAACTGGGATAACGTCAGATTCCAGTTCTGTACCGGGTGCGTCCACTTCTCGGAAGCCTTCAGCATCCCCGCATCCCTCACAACCTAAACCCAGCTCACCACGCTCACCTCCGGCGGCAAGGCCGAGATCAAAGTCGCGGGCAACACCGACATCACCGGCGCACTCATCGCCACTGTCGATGAAAACGGCAACGACCTCAACAACCTGACGCTCAACACCGGCAGCCTGAGCTACAGTGATCTCAACAACACCGACTACCGTCAGGATCAGTCGGCAGGCATTACCACCAGTGTTGGCGTGCAGCAAGGGGGGATCGATTTGTAGTGGCATAGTTAATTTGGCCACCTGATTAGAGGTGATATCATCACCTCAGAAGTTAACAGGTGACACAATGACAAAACCTAGCAGAAGAACATTTAGCCCCGAGTTTAAACTTGAAGCCGCGCAGTTGATTCTTGGCCAGGGCTACTCGGTAGCTGAAGCAGCCAAGGCAATGAATGTCGGTAAATCCACCATGGATAAGTGGGTTCGCCAACTCAAAGAAGAGCGGCAAGGCGTTTCACCTAAAGCTTCTCCGATGACGCCAGAACAAATCGAGATCCGTGAGTTAAAGAAGAAATTGGCTCGCCTCGAAGAACATAATGAAATATTAAAAAAGGCTACAGCTCTCTTGATGTCCGACTCGCTGAACAATTCTCGCTAGTCGAGAAACTCAAGCAGAGCCACAGTGTTTCTACACTTTGTGATGTATTCAGCATCCATCGAAGCAGTTACAAATATTGGTCTGGCCGCCCCAAGGCGATTAATTCTGATTTCGTCGAGTTATGTAGCGAAGTTAAAGCCGCGTACCGCATCAGTAATGGCTCTGCGGGA
>NZ_JACYTP010000006.1 GCF_014841115.1 Photobacterium arenosum | reverse complement strand
AATGCAGAATAACGACGAGCACATTGAAAATAACCAGTTTCGGAGCGGTAGTTCAGTTGGTTAGAATACCGGCCTGTCACGCCGGGGGTCGCGGGTTCGAGTCCCGTCCGCTCCGCCACTTATCAGAGAAACCCAGTCAGCAATGGCTGGGTTTTTTGCTGTCTGGCGTTTGCATGCCTCTGATTGTTCGTCAGATATGAAGAGATCCAGGCGAGGCGTTCCCGACAACAGACTGGGATTTTTCTGCATCGCTGTCATGAAACAGTGTTTGTTATGTGTAGCTGTAGAAATAACGCAACCATTGCTCAGCAATAAAAATTTCATCTTGTGCGGATAAAGCCTGAATACCTGCCGCATAGCTATGTGATTGACTGCCAAGATGCAGACCTGCCAGTAAATGTGCGGCCTCAAACAGGTACAAAGTGGGATCACCCATACCTGTTTTGAAGGGAGTGTTCGCAGACTCCCCACCGGCAATGAGGTAAATACTGGCGCCATGCCGATTTTGATATTCTGTGACCAGTTTATTCCCTCCCACATACTGCAACGTCCCTTGCTGCACTAACTCGGGTAAATTGAGCTCGTCGTCGGCAGAGGTGACAGTGGCTATGAACAAGTTCTCGCGTCTGGACTGGATGTGCGCAGAGTGAAGCGCGCCATTTCCGGTGCAGCAGAAAATGAGATTACAGTGTTCTAGCATGGTTTCGGTTGAGCAGACCTGAATGCCATTTCTGGGTAAAGCGGTGAGTTGTCTGGGATCCTGGTCACTGACATAGATATCATGGATACCTTTACCTTGTAGTGTCTTACAGATACCTCGGCCCAGATTACCACTACCTATCACCCCGATAGTGAGAAAACCGAGGTTGTTCAATTTCAGGCCAAATGCCTCGCGCAGGATTTGATCAGTGTAATGGACGATACACTCAGAAGCTTCGTAGTCGGCTGGGGTCTTGATGCTCAGATGAGCCACCGATACTAAGGGTTTGATTAAATGTCGGTTGCGATACTTGGCGATGCCATTTGCGGTTAATTCAGCAATCCCCACGCATTGCTCATCATATGCCTCAAAGATGGCTTCAACGCCTTGAGAAAAATAGCCACCGTGATCAAGGATCAGAAAAGCCTGTCCCTCCTGAGTGTATTGCTGAATAAGATCCAAGCAACGTACAGGATCTCTTAACGCGATTTTGTCAAAGCCGGGCTCGACGACATCACAGTTTGGAATGGACTGGATGGTATTCAGCAGTGTGCCATTGTTGCAAAAAGTCGCTTGCTTAGGGATGAAAATGACGTGGTCAGCAAGTTTACACAGTACGTTGAGATACGGCAGAGAGCCTTCATAGCAATGCATGACAGAGAAAACAACAAGATTTCTCGGCATCGAATGAGTTTGCGCAATCTGTTCTAAAAATCGATAACCTTTTTCTGCATAGAAAGCGGAGTAGTAGCTGTGCGTTAAAGTATGCGTTGACGTCATAACCGGCCTGCTATTTGAATAACGTCAGCAACGCCTGAAAAAGAGGCTCTTGCTGTCGACTTTGTTTGCAACACAATCCCAATGTTAATGGTTCGACTGCTGCTGCTGGCAGCTTTTGAATCTGATCGCGAATCGGACTGTTTTCTATAACGATATCTGGCGCAATTCCGATACCACATCCCAATGCTACCATACTAACAATAGCTTCATGCCCAGCAACTTGAGCATAAATGTTGGGTTTTATTTTTTGTGATTTCATCCACTTGTCAGCATTTTCTCTTGCAGTTCCATACTCAGGCAGAATGAAGGGAAGTTTGTCCCACTGAATGTCCGGTGAAAGCAGCGCCTGAAGACCGGGTGAAGTGATTAATGGACTGATTAACGACATTGAGACATTACCCAAATAAATGAAAGTGAGTTTATTGGGTAAGTTGGCTGGCAGGGCAGTAATCGCAAAGTCGGCTTCATCGTGCAGGACTTTATTCACGGCTTGAGCCGGATCGCCGGTAACCAGCTGAATTTCCACCTGGGGGTAATGTTGCCTGAATTGATTCAGGACATTGGGGAGGTGGCTGTAGCTGGCAGTGACCGAGCAGAACAGGGTGAGTTTACCTTTGAGCATTTGATCCTGTTCAGTCAGCTCTTGCTGCAGTTGTTGCCATTCGGCAACAATGCGGCTGGCAACCGGTAGCAGTTTACGGCCTGACGTGGTCAGTTCCACACTGCGGTTGTCGCGAATGAAAAGCGGCTGAGACAGTTCCTGTTCCAGCCGCTGAATAAGCCGGCTGAGCGCGGACGGGCTGATGTGCATCTTCTGTGCTGTCTGACTAAAATTCTTGCTGTTACACAGATGAAGAAAGAGTTGGAGTGATTTTATGTTCATGGTTTATGTTGCACCATTTGCAATATGATGTTGTGAATATATCACTTTAGACAACATCAAGCCTGATCTACTATCAGGTTATTCGGCAGTGAAGTGCCGACCAAGGATTAGAATTCACGGAGTAACTTGTTATGGCTAACTATTTCAATACCTTAAATTTACGTCAGCAATTAGATCAACTGGGCCGTTGCCGTTTTATGGATCGCAGCGAGTTTGCTCAGGAAGCGGATTACCTGAAAGGTAAGAAGGTGGTTATCGTAGGTTGTGGTGCACAGGGCCTGAATCAGGGTCTGAACATGCGTGACTCAGGTCTGAATGTTGCCTATGCACTGCGCCAGGCTGCGATTGATGAGCAGCGTGCTTCTTTCCGAAATGCGAAAGACAATGGTTTTGAAGTGGGTAGCTATGAACAATTGATCCCTCAGGCCGATCTGGTTGTCAACCTGACACCTGATAAACAGCACACCGATGTTGTGACAACTGTCATGCCGTTAATGAAGCAAGGTGCTGCTCTGGGTTACTCGCACGGCTTCAACATTGTTGAAGAAGGGATGCAGATTCGTCCGGATATCACGGTTGTGATGGTCGCTCCTAAGTGTCCGGGTACTGAAGTACGTGAAGAATACAAGCGTGGCTTTGGTGTACCAACGCTGATCGCCGTCCACCCGGAAAATGACCCGCAAGGTGAAGGCCTGGAAATTGCGAAAGCCTGGGCGGCAGCAACGGGTGGCCACCGTGCCGGTGTGCTGGAGTCATCATTCGTTGCTGAAGTGAAATCTGACCTGATGGGTGAGCAGACGATTCTGTGTGGCATGCTGCAGGCGGGCTCAATCGTGTGTTACGAGAAGATGACTGCTGAAGGCCTCGAGCCTGGCTATGCCGGTAAACTGCTGCAATTCGGCTGGGAAACCATTACCGAAGCGCTGAAGTTTGGTGGCATCACGCATATGATGGATCGTCTGACAAACCCGGCTAAGATCAAAGCATTTGAGCTGTCTGAAGAGCTGAAAGATCTGATGCGTCCGCTGTATAACAAGCACATGGATGACATCATTACAGGTGAATTCTCACGGACTATGATGGCCGACTGGGCGAACGATGATGCGGAACTGCTGGGCTGGCGTGCCGAAACGGCGGAAACGGCGTTTGAAAACTACCCGCAAACCGATGCAAAAATCGCTGAGCAGGAATACTTTGATAACGGTATTCTGATGGTGGCCATGGTACGTGCCGGTGTTGAGCTGGCGTTTGAAGCCATGACAGCCTCAGGCATTATCGAAGAGTCGGCTTACTATGAGTCTTTGCATGAGCTGCCTCTGATTGCCAACACTGTCGCCCGTAAGCGTCTGTATGAGATGAACGTGGTTATCTCTGATACTGCAGAATATGGTAACTACCTGTTCGCGAACGTGGCTACGCCATTGCTGCGCGAAAAGTTCATGCCAAAAGTGAATACAGATGTTATTGGTAAAGGTCTGGTTGCTACAGGCAACCATGTTGATAACCAGCAGCTGATTGATGTGAACGAAGCGCTGCGTAATCACCCTGTAGAGCAGATTGGTTACGAACTGCGTGGTTATATGACAGATATGAAGCGTATCGCTGTAGGCGACTAAGTAAACATCCTTCCTGGTTAGTAAAAAGCCCGGCAAAATGTGCCGGGCTTTTTCATGTCTGTTCTGAGATATACTATTCGGACTTATCTGCCAGCATAGCTTCCAGCTGGGCAACCTTTTGTTCCAGCTCGTTCAGCTTTTGCCGTGTGCGCAGCAGGACCTGGGTCTGCACATCAAACTCTTCGCGATTCACCACATCCAGTTTACTCAGTTGTGCCTGAATGGTTTGGCGCACTTTCTGTTCCACATCCTGACCAAGTGCTTTGACCGGTTGAGGCATGGCTTCCTGAATTTGCCTGGCAACCTGCTCAAGTTTCTTTGGATCAAACATACGCGGGTTTAACTCCATGAGGTTAATGGGATACTTTTAGCCGTTAGTGTACACCAAATTTTTCTGCCACAGGCAGGAATCCTTGGCCAGATTGGGCTGGGTGGGCTGAAAAAAAGGCCGCTTGCGCGGCCTGAATCGAATGGAAAGTGGTCTTTAACTTTCCCGGGCTTTCAGCGCTTGTTTCGCTTCGTCAGCCCGTTTTAACTTTTCCAGCTCTTTGTCCTCCACAAAAACCGGTAGTGGCTTGTGGGTACTGGCCAGGTAGGTGTAGATCACCGGCAGTACAAACAGGGTAAAGAGGGTGCCTATCGCCAGGCCGGATACGATAACGATACCAATACTGAAGCGCTGGGCAGCACCGGCCCCGGTGGCGTACAGCAGAGGAACCAGACCGGCAATCATAGCCGCCGTGGTCATCAGAATCGGTCGCAGACGCACCTTGGCCGCTTCCATTACTGCAGACATTTTGTCTTTCTGGTGATTGAGCTGCTCTTCTTTTGCGACTTCACAGATCAGAATCCCGTGCTTGGTGATCAGACCAATCAGGGTGATTAAACCCACTTGCGAGTAGATGTTCATCGAAGCCGCTCCCCAGGCCAGCGATACCAGAGCGCCACAAATAGCCAGAGGTACCGACACCATGATAACCATAGGATCGCGCAGCGATTCGAACTGGATAGCCAGCACCAGGAAAATCACCGCCAGTGCCAGGCCGAAAGTCGCAAACAGTGCATTACCTTCGGTTACGTACTGGCGAGCTTCACCCATAAAGTCGTACTGATAACCAGAGGGTAGCTGGCTGACGGCTTCGGTACGGAACCATTCGATGGCATCACCCATGGCAGTACCCGGCATAGGCACCACACCTATGGTTGCCGAGTTTAGTTGGTTGAAGTGCGGCAGCGCGCGGGGTTCAGCCACCACATCAATGGTGATCAGGCTGCCTAGCGGCACTGAATTACCATCCGCCGCACGAACATAGAAGGCGTTCAGCGATTCAGGATTCAGGCGGTACTTACGTTCTACCTGCGGAATCACCTCGTAAGAGCGGCCATTAAGGTCGATGCGGTTGACATAACCGTCGGCCATCATAGTGCTCAGGGTGATACCGATATCCTGCATAGTCACGCCATAAGCCCCGGCTTTGTCTTTGTCTATGCTGATTTTCATGGTGGCGGAGTCGAAGTTGAGATCCAAGTCCGAATACACAAACATCGGATTCTTCGCCACATCATCCAGAATAGAACCGGCCACCTGGAACAGGCTTTCAAAGTTGTTCGGCGTGGTAATGACAAACTGAATGGGCAGACCTGAGCCCGCACCTGGCAGCTCAGGCATCTGGAACGCCGTTACCGCCATACCAGGCACATCGTTAACCAGTGTAGTAACACGGCCAACCACTTCCGCCTGACTGGCTTCGCGCTGACTCCAGGGCACCATAGAAGCGATACCGAATGCCTGATTGGATTGCGGTACACCTGAGAACACCTGAGCAAAAGCCACTTCCGGCTGATTACTCAGCATTTCGTTCACTTCACTCATGGAGTTTTCGATGTAGTCCAGGTTAGCGGTAGACGGACCGGTACCCATCATCATCAGTACGCCTTTATCTTCTGCCGGTGCCAGTTCACTGGGGATGAACTTGAACAGAACCGGCAGCATAGCAAAGACAATGACTGCAAACACAATCACCACAGGGCGTGATTTCATCACTGTGGTCAGCATTTTTTCATAGCGGTTGGTCATGCGATCCAGAACACTGTGCACGGTATCTTCAAAGCGGTTTGGCTTATCGTGTGCTTTCAGGATCTTAGAACACATCATCGGCGACAGTGTCAGCGCGATTATCCCTGAGATAAAGACCGACCCGGCCAGCGTCAGGGCGAACTCTTTAAACAGCGAGCCTGTAATCCCCCCCATCAGTGCGATAGGTGCGTATACCGCGCCCAGCGTCAGGGTCATGGCGATAACAGGCACCGCGATTTCCCGGGTACCGATAATCGCTGCCCGGAACGGTGACTCGCCCAGTTTGATGTGACGGTCGACGTTTTCCAGTACCACGATGGCATCATCGACCACCAGACCGATAGCCAGCACCATGGCGAGCAGTGTCATCAGATTCCAGGAGAAGCCGAAGGCCTGCATTACCATGGCCACCCCAATCAGTGACAGCGGAATGGTGATGATAGGGATCAGCACGGCGCGGAACGACCCCAGGAACAGGGTGATCACCACAAGTACAATCAGTGCTGCTTCACCTATGGTTTTGATAACCTCCTGAATGGACTCGTTAATCGCAACCGTAGAGTCGTACAGGACGTTCATCTTGATATTGCTTGGCATGTTGCGCTGAATTTCAGGCAGCAGATCCAGCACATCGGCAGCAATATTGATAGGGTTTGCACTTGGCGCTGCATTGATGGCGGCGACCACGGCTTCCTGTCCGTTTGCTGTTGCACGGTAAATGTCGTGGCTTTTCGCACGGGTGACTTTGGCGATATCACCTAAGCGGATCACCTGACCTTTCTGCGTCGAGACAATCAGCTTTTTCAGCTCATCTGTGGTTTTGACCTGGGTATCTGCCGTGCCGTTATACAGCACGAATTCACCTGTTGCCTGGCCCGTTGCCGACTGGTAGTTGTTGGCGTTCAGCACAGTCATGATGTCGCTGGCTGTCAGATTGTATGCGGCCATCTTGGCCGGATCCAGCCATACCCGCAGCGCAAATTTCATTCCGCCATAAAGGTCGATTTTGGATACGCCGTTCACTGTAAACAGCTGCGGGTTGAATACCCGCTCCAGGTAATCGGTGATCTGGCTGGAATTGAGCTCGTCACTGGTAAAGCCGATGTACATCACCGCCGTGGTAGAACCGGTCGACATGGTTACAGTCGGGTCTTCCGCTTCACGGGGAAGCTGAGAGCGCACCGAGTTGGTCTTCGCCAGTACATCAGACAGGGCCGCGTTGGGATCGGTATTGAGTTTCATGTTGACGGTAATTGTCGATGAACCCAGTACCGATGACGACGTCATGTAATCTATGTTGTCTGCCTGCGCGATGGCCTGCTCCAGCGGCTGAGTAATAAAGCCCTGGATCAGATCGGCACTGGCACCGTAATAACTGGTCGTCACAGTGACTACGGTATTGGTCATCTCGGGATATTCCCGGACCTGCATTTTGAAAATAGCCTGAAAACCAAGCAGGGCAATCAGAATGCTGATTGCCACTGCCAGCACCGGCCTTTTTATGAATATGTCAGTAAAGCGCATTTAACCTCCGAATCACAGCATCGGTGTTTCAGCCGGGGTTTTCAGGGCATCGTTTTCTACGATGCGGACTTTGACGTCATTACTCAGGCGCACCTGGCCGGTAGTCACAATACGGTCTCCCGGTTTAACGCCATCAAGAACGTGGATAACATCGCGCTTACGTTCACCGGTTTTCACCACAGACTGACGGACGCGGGTGACGCCTTCATCATCTTCGTACAGCACATACACATTATCGCCATACAGGGTATAGGTGATGGCAAACTGCGGCAGCACAACCTGATTTTCCAGGGTCGGCAGAATGATGTTAGCGCGGGCAAACATCCCGCTGCGCAGACGGCCGGCATTGTTCGGAATGTCCGCCTGAACCTGGATCAAGCCGCTCTGATAATTAACCGCAGGCTCAATCGCGCTGATCTTGCCCTGGAATTTGGCATCCGGGTACGCATCGACGGCGATATCAACTTCCTGACCGATGTGGATGTCAGACAGATCGGTTTGCGGAATGGTGAAGCGCAGCTTCATCAGGGACGTATCTTCCAGACGCACTATGTCAGTGCCGGGCTGAATATATTCACCCAGGAACACATTACGCAGACCGACATCACCGGCAAACGGGGCTTTAATAATACGACGATCGATGGTGGCTTTCAGGCTCTCAATATCGGCTGACAAAGAGAAGTAATCAGCTTGCGCGCCATCAAAAGCTTCCTTAGAGATAGAGCCTTTCTTGTACAGATCCTGATAGCGGATGAACTTGGCTTTGGCGGCTGGCAGGCGAGCCTGGGAACTCTTGAGGTTGGCTACTTCAACATCTGAGTCCAGCGCTACCAGACGTTGTCCTTTTTTCACGGACATGCCTGAATCGAACTCCAGCGACTTGATCACGCCAGCGACTTCTGTGGTGACAGTCACACCCTGATTAGGCTCAATGAAACCAATCGCTTCAATCGCAGGTACCCAATTGGTCGGTTTTGCCTCTACGACAGTCACCGGATAATCCGGCTCAGGCATATTGGCGAAGTAAGCCATCTTTCCTTTTATTTCAAAGTACTTGGACGTAAAAAGCGTGCCAAACAGCACGGCAACGATGATGAGCATGACTATCCATGCTACCCATTTTTTCATTATCTTTGCTCCGGAGTCTTAAGTTAATGCTAATTCAATGTGTAATTACAGCATCCCAGCAAGCTTTAATGGCAGCATCCCGCGCTTCATCACTTACCGTAAAAGTACCACTCAGGTGCTTGCGGGCCAGACAGGCGCTGGGCTCAAGGCTGAGTGCGCTTAATATCTCGTTGTCCAAAGGCTTAAACAGCCCCTGAGCTTTACCCGTGTCAAACATCCTGTGGACAGGGGCAAAGAGCGTTTGCTCTAACGCTATCTTGTACTGCTTACCTCGGTGCGGCATGTTTTCGAACTGACCACGGTTAATAAGCGGCGCTTCATTATTCGTAGCCATATTCCAGATGTTTAACCACATAGTACGGAACTGCTGTTCTAAGGGCATGACATCGGAAACGTTCTGAGTGATTTTCCTGGCGACAATAGTCAGTATATGGTCATGCAGCTGAAACAGGAGATCATCTTTATCACTGAAATAGCGATAGATGGTCCCTGTCGCGACCCTGGCTTCTTTGGCCACCATGTTCATCGACAGACCGTGAAAACCATGTTTTGCCAGCAATTCTTCGGTTGCCTGCAAGATACGTTCTTTTTTGTCAGTCATTGTTGATCACAAAGTGAATGAACGTTCATTCATTATTGTGGATACTTTATTAGTATGCAACTCATCTGTTACCTTTATTTTTCTGAGAAAAACGCGGGGGATTGTCTGAAATAGACACGAGACGAGAACAGGTTACAATGCGGCAGCTGAATAAAACATGACTCATAGGGCAAATGAATGAAACTCAATCCGAGACAAAATGAGGCGGTACGTTTTGTTGCTGGACCGTGTCTGGTTCTGGCTGGTGCAGGTTCAGGAAAAACACGGGTCATCACCAATAAAATCGCCTACTTAGTACAACAATGTGACTACAAAGCCCGTCATATTGCGGCGCTGACATTTACCAATAAAGCGGCGCGGGAAATGAAAGAGCGGGTCGGGCAGACCCTGGGCCGCCAGGAAGCCAAAGGGCTGATGGTGTCGACTTTCCATACCTTGGGCCTGAATATCATTCGTCGTGAGTACAAGGTACTGGGACTGAAAGCGAGTTTCTCGTTGTTTGACGATCAGGATCAGATGGCACTGCTCAAAGAGTTGACGGAAGATCAGCTCGACGGTGACAAAGACTTACTTAAAATGCTGCTGTCATCCATTTCAAACTGGAAGAACGCCATGATGTCGCCCGCTCAGGCGAAAGTGCATGCACAAAGTGAGCGTGACCAGCTGTTTGCCCATTGCTACGAGTTATATCAGCGTCAGATGAAAGCCTATAACGCGCTGGACTTTGATGACTTGATTCTGATGCCTGTACTCTTGCTGCGTGATAATGATGAGGTGCGGCAGCGCTGGCAGAATAAGATCCGCTACCTCCTGGTGGATGAGTATCAGGATACCAACACCAGCCAGTATGCCTTTGTGAAGTTGCTGGTGGGCGAAAGGTCAAAATTCACTGTGGTCGGGGATGACGACCAGTCTATCTATTCCTGGCGTGGTGCGCAGCCGGAAAATCTGGCGCTGCTTAATAAAGACTTCCCGACGCTTAAAGTGATCAAGCTGGAGCAGAACTATCGTTCGACCAGCCGGATATTGCGCAGCGCCAACATTCTGATCGCCAATAACCCGCACTTGTTTGAAAAAGCGCTGTTTTCAGAAATTCCTGATGGCGAGATGCTCAAGGTCCTGACGGCTAAAAATGAAGAGCATGAAGCTGAAAAAGTGGTCGGAGAGCTGATTGCCCATCGTTTTCTCAACAATACTGACTACAAAGATTACGCGATTCTGTACCGCGGCAACCACCAGTCACGTTTGTTTGAAAAAGCCCTGATGCAAAACCGGATCCCCTACAAAATTTCTGGCGGCACGTCTTTCTTCTCCCGTACCGAGATCAAAGACATCATGGCGTACCTGCGCTTGCTCACCAACCAGGATGATGACAATGCTTTTTTGCGTATCGTCAATACGCCGCGGCGGGAAATCGGCCCTGTCACCCTGGAGAAACTGGGCACCTACGCCAATATGCGAGGCAAGAGTTTGTTTGAAGCCAGCTTTGAGCTTGGCCTGGAGCAGCATCTTTCAGGGCGAGGACTGGACAGCCTGCGCCAGTTTACGCGCTGGATAGTTGAGCTGGCCGATAACGCTGAGCGCGGCGATGCCGTGGCGGCCGTGCGGCAGATGATCCGTGATATTCATTATGAGGACTGGCTGTTTGAAACCTCCGCCAGCCCGAAAGCGGCAGAAATGCGGATGAAAAATGTATCCGATTTATACAGCTGGATCACCGCAGATCTGGAAGGCGATAATTACGATAACGAAGTCCGCACCCTGAAAGAAGTGGTTCAGCGCATGACATTGCGTGACATGATGGAGCGGGGTGAAGAGGATGAGGATGCCGATCAGGTTCAGCTCATGACACTGCATGCCTCCAAAGGGCTGGAATTTCCGCATGTCTACCTGATAGGTGCCGAAGAGGGCATTTTGCCGCATCAGACCAGCATTGATGAAGACAATGTGGAGGAAGAGCGACGTTTGGCGTATGTCGGTATTACCCGGGCGCAGAAAACACTGACCTTTACCTTATGCAAGGAACGCCGGCAGTATGGCGAGTTGCTTAAACCCGAGCCCAGCCGCTTTCTCTATGAATTGCCCCAGGACGATCTGGATTGGGAAACAGAGCGCAAACCGGTGACGGCAGAAGAACGAATGGAACGGGGTCAGGCACACATTGCCAATCTCCGCTCCATGTTCAAGAAGAAATAACTCAGCGAAACGCTGAAAATAAAAAAGGTTAGCCATTATAGCTAACCTTTTTTTCAGGTATCGGAAGGGAGAGACTGGATTACAGCCCCTCGATCATATGGTTGATCGCAGCCACGATTTCTTCATCGCTGCAGTCCATACAGGTGCCTTTCGCCGGCATGGCATTGAAACCATTAATGGCATGATTGGTCATCGTATCCATACCTTGAGCAATACGCGGTCCCCAGTCACCGGCATCACCTGACTTAGGTGCGCCCAGTACACCGCTGCTGTGGCAAGCCACACAGAAAGTGCCGTATACCTGATCGCCTGAGCGAGGGCCGGAAGCGGCGGCTGTAGCGGCTGGTGCATCGCCTTCCTTATATACAGAGCCAACAGGCTTGATGCGTTCTGCGATCGCTTCGCCAGACATATCTGCCGCTACGGCTGAGCCGCTGATGGCGACGGTTGCGACTGCAGCGACCATTAGTTGTCGAAGAGAAAATTCCATTGAGCTCACCTTAACACTCCCAGATTATTTGCTCGAATATCACAGCTTTCTTGTATAAATTATTGTAAATATTACATTATTGGACAAAGCTGTGAGTTATTAACCAGTGGTTTTTGGATAAAAAACGCAATGATTATATCCCTTAACGAAGTGGTATTAAACAGAGCGGCTTTGTTTGTATGACGCTAATCAACCCAGAGATGGTTATAAATAAAGCGAATACAAAATTTTTTGCAAAAAAGACTAGACGAGAAGCATGCTGATCCGTAATATTCACCACCGCCGATAGGGCAAGGCGCCCGTAGCTCAGCTGGATAGAGCGTTGGCCTCCGGAGCCAAAGGTCACAGGTTCAAATCCTGTCGGGCGCGCCACTCCGGAAAGTCAGGATGGCACTGTTGGCGTGTAAATTATGGTGGCTATAGCTCAGTTGGTAGAGTCCCGGATTGTGATTCCGGTTGTCGCGAGTTCAAGTCTCGTTAGCCACCCCATACAATTGGGTATGGAGCTTGTAACAAGCTCGGTACTTAGCGGCAGATAGCGCAAGTCGTGTATCTCCGGCTTTTGAGAATAGCGGACCAGAGGAACCCTCTGGCGCAAAACTCAAAGACAGAAAGAATTATCGGTGAATAGCGCAGTTTGGTAGCGCATCTGGTTTGGGACCAGAGGGTCGGGGGTTCGAATCCCTCTTCACCGACCACTTCTATGGTAAGTTTGCCCGGTGAGCAAACCTACAGGTTCGGAAAAAAGAAGTGTATTGCTCGGGTGTGTAAATCCGCCGCGTTCAATCCCTCTTCGCCGACCAAGTTACAATGGTGGCTATAGCTCAGTTGGTAGAGTCCCGGATTGTGATTCCGGTTGTCGCGAGTTCAAGCCTCGTTAGCCACCCCATATATCGTGTTTCAACCTGCATGGTTGAATGACAAGCAAAAAATCGGTGAATAGCGCAGTTTGGTAGCGCATCTGGTTTGGGACCAGAGGGTCGGGGGTTCGAATCCCTCTTCACCGACCACCTTTGAAGACCCGCTCATTGAGCGGGTTTTTTTATGTCTGTATTTTACTGCCCGGTTCAGTCTGGAGCAGAGGAGGGCTTCGGGTCGGGTGCGGAAGCCCGCCGCACGGAGGCCCGCCGCGTTCATTCCCTCTTCGCCGACCACATTTGAAGACCCGCTCATTGAGCGGGTTTTTTTATGCCCCTTGGTTTCGCTGCTACTATTCAGAGGCGTACTGACCTCAGGATCGGGGGCATATTTGTGTTTTGTACTGTCATTTTCAGCCGGGTTAGCTGTTACGTTGCCGACAAGCTGTGAGTTTCTCCGCTGTTTATTCATGACTTCCCGCTCTGGAGCAGTCTGCTTGTCTGGCTTTTCATGCTGCGTTGAATAGCTAGGGTGGATTCATGTACTGATACTATTATCTATAGTGGTCTAATATCTTTTTATGTTAATAAAATGTTCCTGTTTTTGCGGTGGTTTATTCATAGGGTCATGGATGAATGCTGTGAATATAAATGCTTAAAATGAGCATTTTTAGCTAATTTTTGCTGTTTTTACCGCGATTTATCTAAGATGGTTTATATGGGTTATGTGAATTTTAACCTTGGTTTATAGTGATTATTTATGCTGGTTTTGTGCAGTAGCACAGTTTTATAGTATGAAATGTTGATTTTTAGTGAAATCTTTGCCAGATTGATGGCACTTTATGTGGCCGATATTTTTATCGGTTTATTGGAATGGATTCATTTGCAGACAGGCAGAGTCGCTGCCAGGTTGTTGAGGTCTGAGCATGGCATTATTGGAAGTTAAAAACCTTCGTATTGAGTACCCGTCTCGTCACGGTATCCACGCTGCGGTGAAATCGCTGTCGTTCACCATAGAGCGCGGTGAGATTGTCGGTGTTGTCGGGGAATCCGGGGCGGGTAAATCGACGGTAGGTAATGCCGTAATCGATCTGTTGAGTCCTCCTGGCAATATTGCCAGCGGCGATGTCTACCTGGACGGTCAGAAAATCTCGGGTTTAAAACCAGAAGCGATGCGAAAAGTGCGTGGCGCAAAAATCGGTTTTATTTTCCAGGATCCGATGACTTCGCTGAACCCTCTGTATACCGTCGAGCGTCAATTGACGGAAACCATTATTACCAATTTGAATCTCGGCAAAGAAGAAGCGGTTCGCCGTGCTATTAAGCTGATGGAGCAAGTTGGGATCCCTCAGCCGGAAATCCGTATTAAGCAGTATCCGCATCAATTTTCCGGTGGTATGCGTCAGCGTGTGGTGATTGCAATCGCCCTGGCTGGTGAGCCTGATTTAATCATTGCCGATGAACCGACCACAGCGCTGGATGTGTCGATCCAGGATCAGATTCTGAGTCTGATTCGGGAATTATGCGTGAAGAAAAACGTTGGCTGCATGCTGGTAACGCACGATATGGGAGTGGTCTCCAATGTCACCGATCGTGTTGCTGTGATGTACCGTGGTGATCTGGTTGAAATCGGTCCGACGGAACAGGTGCTGGGTCATCCTAATCACCCTTATACTAAGAGCCTCATTTCTGCGGTTCCGCGTTCGGATATCAAACTGGCTCGCTTCCCTTTGGTGAGCTATATCGAAGAAGCCGGTGAAAGCACGCAGCTGGATGTGAAAAATCACTGGCTGGGCCAGAGTCAGGACGAACGTCAGTACACGGGCGCTTTATTGCAGGTCGAGAATGTTAATCTGCGCTTTGTGACCAAAGATTCTTTCTTTGAAAGCCGCCGTGAGTATGTGCAGGCCTCGAACGATGTCAGCTTTGAGGTGTTTGAAGGCGAAACCTTTGGCCTGGTTGGCGAATCAGGTTCAGGCAAATCAACCATTGCCCGTGTGATTGCCGGTTTATATCCGCCCAATTCTGGCAAAGTGGTGTTTGAAGGTATAGATCTGACGGCGCTCAAGAGCGAGAACGAACGCCGCCCTATGCGTCGCCAGATGCAGATGGTGTTTCAGAACCCGTATTCCTCAATGAACCCGCGGATGAAGATTTTCGACATCATTGCTGAGCCAATTCGCTTTCATAAACTGGCCGGCAGTGAAAATCAGGTGCGGCAGATCGTCGCTGACTTGCTCGACCATGTGGGTCTGGGCCGTGCCGCAGGCGTGAAGTATCCCCATGAATTTTCGGGTGGTCAGCGTCAGCGTATTTCTATCGCCCGTGCTCTGGCAACACGTCCCCGTCTGCTGATTTGTGATGAGCCGACCTCGGCACTGGATGTGTCGGTTCAGGCACAAATCCTTAATCTGCTGAAAGATCTGCAGGATGAATTGAACCTGACTATGCTGTTTATCAGCCACGATTTACCGGTTATCCGCCAGATGTGTGATCGCATCGGCGTGATGCAGAAAGGCACCTTGCTGGAAGTGGCGCCGACTGAGCAGTTGTTCACGGCTCCGCAGCACGAATACAGCAAGCAATTGATTTCTTTGATGCCTGAATTCAAAGGAATGAGTCAGGAAGGCCTGAAACTGGCCTGATACAGAACCTGTTTGCCCGCCGGGAACCCATATTTCCGGCATGGCTCTGTCAGGGAGCCGGGCTGTTGTTGCTTACCTAAACCAATAATAAGCAAACATAACCATCTGGGAGTTCTCTCCCTGCATAAAGGAGCTATGCAAATGAAAACCTTCAAGAGCAAGTTAGCCGTTGCGTTAATGGCTGCTGGTCTGAGCTTCGGCGCGGCGGCTGCCAACCTGAATTTAGCTTACGATGCTGACCCGGTATCTCTGGATCCGCATGAGCAATTGTCTGGTGGTACGCTGCAACTTTCTCACATGACCTATGATCCGCTGATCCGTTTTACCCAGTCGATGGAGTTTGAACCCCGTCTGGCAACGTCGTGGGAGCGTGTGGATAACAGCACTATGCGCTTTAAGCTGCGTGAAGGCGTAAAATTCCACTCCGGCAACACCTTCAGCGCTGATGACGTGGTCTGGACCTTTAAGCGTCTGAAATCTTCTGCCGACTTCAAAGGTATCTTCACCCCTATCGTGGATATCAAAAAAGTGGATGCCAACACGGTTGACGTGATCACTGACGGCACCTACCCACTGATTGAAAACGTCATGACCTACGTGTTCCCGATGGACAGCAAGTTCTACTCAGGCCAGACCGCCGACGGCAAAGACAAGTCTGAACTGAAGAAAAACGGTTCAACATTTGCTTCTACCAATATCTCAGGTACTGGTCCGTTCAAAGTGGCCAGCCGCGAGCAAGGCGTGAAGGTTGAGTTCGAACGTTTTGCTGATTACTGGGACAAAGACAGCGAAGGCAATGTCGATAACATCACGCTGCGCCCAATCAAAGAAGACGCTACCCGTGTGGCAGCCCTGCTGTCTGGCGATGTTGATATGATTGCGCCTGTGTCGCCGAATGATTATCAGCGTATCAAGAGTAACGATAAGCTGGATCTGGTGACTATGCCGGGTACCCGTGTCATTACTTTCCAGCTGAACCAGAAAGTGGCCGAGCCACTGCGTGATGCGCGTGTTCGTCAGGCGATTGTGTATGCGGTGAACAATGAAGGTATTGCTGAGAAGATCATGAAAGGCGCAGCGACGCCTGCCGGCCAGCAGAGCCCTGTGGGTTATGCCGGTTACAACGAGTCGCTGACCCCGCGTTATGATCTGAAAAAAGCACAGCAGCTGATGAAAGATGCCGGTTATGAGAACGGTTTCTCTATCACTATGATTGCACCGAACAACCGCTATGTGAACGATGAAAAAGTCGCTCAGGCTGTGGCAGCGATGCTGGCGAAAATCAAGGTTAAAGTTGATCTGCAAACTATGCCAAAAGCACAGTACTGGCCGGAGTTTGATAAGTGTGAAGCCGGTATGCTGATGATCGGCTGGCACCCGGACACAGAAGATTCAGCGAACTTTACTGAGTTCCTGACCATGACCCGTAACGCTGACACAGGTAAAGGCCAGTATAACTGCGGTCATTACTCGAACGCTGAAGTTGATAAGCTGGTTGAAGCGTCTAACACGGAAACCGATCTGGAAAAACGCAGCACTATGCTGAAGAAGGTTGAAGAGTTGCTGTACAACGACGCTGCCTTTGTTCCACTGTACTGGCAAGATCCGTCTTGGGCTGCCAAGAAGAATGTGGACATCAAACCTATCGTGAACGGTATGGACTTCCCGTACCTGGGCGATTTGGTTATCAAGTAATACCTTTCGTAATTCAGGCTCCGGCGCTGGCCGGGGCCTGATTATGGATGTCTAAAGAGGCAAGAAATGTTTACGTTTTTGGTCAAGCGCCTGGTGCAGGCACTGGTAGTGATGTTTGTGATCAGTCTGGTGGCGTTTGCTATCCAGGACAATTTAGGCGATCCCCTGCGTGAGCTGGTGGGACAGTCTGTGTCCGAAGCCGAGCGAGATGCGCTGCGGACTGAAATGGGCCTCAACGATCCCTTTATGGTGAAGTACGGCCGCTTTATTTCGAAAGCTGTTCAGGGAGACTTAGGTAACTCTTATTTCTTCAAACGTCCGGTTGTTGACGTGATTCTGGACAAGCTGGTAGCCACACTGGAACTGGTGTTTGCTGCGTCACTGATTATTGTTGTGGTGTCGATCCCCCTAGGCGTTTATTCGGCCATACACCCCAACAGCGCCCTGACGAAAGTGATCATGGGCTTTAGCATAGTAGGTATCTCCATTCCGGTCTTTTTGACCGCCATTATGCTGATGTATGTTTTCTCGATCGAATTAGGCTGGTTGCCTTCGTTCGGACGGGGTGAAACGGCGAATATATTCGGTTGGAATTCCGGCTTTTTTACGCTGGATGGTTTGGCGCACCTGGTGCTGCCGAGTATCTCTCTGGCCTCTATCATGCTGCCGCTCTTTATCCGCCTGGTGCGCTCTGAAATGCTGGAAGCGCTGAGTACCGAGTACGTGAAATTTGCCCGTGCTAAAGGTCTGGCTCAGAACAAGGTGTATTATCAGCATGCCCTGAAAAATACCATGTTGCCGGTGATTACTGTGGGCGGGGTGCAGATAGGGACTATGGTAGCCTATACAATCCTGACTGAGACAGTGTTCCAGTGGCCGGGAACGGGTTTCCTGTTCCTGGAAGCGATTAACCGGGTGGATACCCCATTGATTACCGCTTATGTCATTTTTGTTGGCCTGATCTTCGTGGTGACCAATACCCTGGTTGACCTGCTGTACGGCCTGATCAACCCAACCGTTAACCTGACCGGCAAAGGAGCGTAATCATGACGACCAAGACGACTGACGCGCCTTCACGCTGGCAGCGTTTTCTGAATTCAGATTTCATTTATTTCTTCAAAAAAGACAAAGTGGCGATTGCCAGTTTTACCGTGTTTCTGCTCTTTGTGCTGACGGCGCTGTTCGCACCTCTGCTGTCGCCAATGAATCCGTATGATCTCAACAGTATTGATATTATGGACTCAGAGCTGGCACCGTCATGGATGGAATTTGGCGATACCCGTTTCCTGCTGGGTACGGATGATCAGGGCCGTGATATTCTGTCGACCATTATCTACGGGCTGCGCATCTCACTGGCCATTGGCCTGTTTGCCGTCGCGCTGCAGCTGTTTATCGGCATCATAGTCGGACTGTGTGCCGGTTACTTCGGTGGCCGGATTGACAGCTTCCTGATGCGTATTGCCGATGTTCAGCTGTCGTTCTCGACTATGATGGTGGCGATTATCGTGTCGGCAATTTTCAAAGCCAGCTTTGGCAGTGACTTTTACAGTCAGTACGCCATTTTGATGCTGGTGGTGATCATAGGTATTGCCGAATGGCCGCAGTATGCACGTACTGTGCGGGCATCTGTGCTGGCAGAGAAGAAAAAAGAGTATGTTGAAGCATCCCGCGTGATGGGCCTGAAATCACTGCGTATTATGTTCCGTCATATTTTGCCGAATTGCCTGTCGCCTATCCTGGTGATCTCCACCGTGCAGGTGGCCAATGCCATCATGTCGGAAGCGGCACTGTCCTTCCTGGGGCTGGGGATGCCGGTCGATCAGCCGTCACTGGGCTCGCTGATCAGTATCGGCTTTAACTACATCTTCTCGGGTTCCTGGTGGATCACTGCGTTTCCTGGCATTGTGCTGGTGACTCTGGTTCTGGTGATCAACCTGCTGGGTGACTGGCTGCGTGATGTCTTTAACCCTAAGGTTTACAAAGGGTAAAACCGGGCCACCTACCGCTTACCTTCTTAACAACCCCTGCCGCGGCAGGGGTTGTTGTTTTCCTCGCAATACTCCTGATCTGTCCCCGCAGCAACGCGTCAAAACAATGCGCTAAAGCATTGCACTCGCAGAAGTTTAATTTTTCGCTATTTATTCAATGGCTTAATTTGTAAGTAAATTGATACAAACTGCTTACACGTGCTTACCAAGCACTCAGTGACTTACAGACCCTCCCGATGAATAATTGATAAACAAAAAGTTAACAAATCAGCAACAATGCGCGCACCAGCCCAGTGGGGTAATCGGTGCCGGGATGCGGCTGTTTGGCAACGACAATAATAGTTATCCAGGGAGGATAAAACGTGAAAGGTCTGAACAAAACACTAATGGCGGCAACTTTGGCGTCGCTGATAACGGGACAAGCACACGCCGGCAATGTTGAAGTGCTGCATTACTGGACATCGGGTGGCGAAGCGGCAGCGCTTGCCATTCTACAAAAGATGATGAAGGAGGAAGGCCATAGCTGGACGGACTTTGCAGTGGCCGGTGGCGGCGGTGAAACGGCCATGACAGTGCTGAAGTCGCGTGCCATTTCGGGTAATCCGCCTTCCGCCTCTATGATAGCTGGCCCTGAAATTGCCCAGTGGGGTGATCTGGGTGTGCTGGCAAAACTGGATGAGGTTGCCACCAGTGAGCGCTGGGACGCTTTGCTGCCAAAAGCCGTGGCCGACATCCATAAATATCAGGGCAGTTATGTTGCAGCACCGGTGAATGTACACAGGATCAACTGGATGTGGATTAACAAGCCGATTCTGGATCAGGTGAACGGTGGCAAAGTGCCACAAAGCTGGGATGAGTTCTTCGTCTTTATGGATAAGGCCAAGCAGGCCGGTTTCGTCGCGTTTGCCCATGGCGGGCAGGACTGGCAGGACGCCACTGTGTTTGAACAGGTTGCTCTGGGAGTCGGTGGTGACGACTGGTATCGCCAGGCCTTTGTGGCGCTGGATAAGCAGGCGCTGAGTTCTGACACCATGACACAGGCTTTTGCGACCTTCAAAAAGCTCAAATCCTACATGGATCCGGGCATGCCGGGACGTGACTGGAACCTGACTACCGCGATGGTAATAGACGGCAAAGCCGCTGTGCAAATCATGGGAGACTGGGCAAAGGGGGAGTTTGCCGCCGCCGGTAAACAGCCAGGCAAGGATTATCTCTGTGCCACAGTGCCGGGAACGCAGAATGCGTTTAACTTCAATGTTGATGCTTTCATGATGTTTGAGCAAAAGAGCAAAGAGGCACAGGCGGCCCAGGAGGACTTATCTCGCCTGCTGGTGTCGAAGGAATTTCAGGAAGAATTCAACCTGAAAAAAGGCTCCATTCCGGTACGTCCGGATGTGTCACTGGCCCGCTACGACAGCTGCGCCAAGCAGTCGATGTCTGATTTTCAGGCCAGCGCAAAATCCGGCTCACTGGTACCCAGCTTTGCCCATGCCATGGCAATGGAACCGGCAGTCAGCGGGGCCGTGTATGACGTCGTGACGAATTATTTCAATGATAATGACATGACGGCGGATGCGGCCACCTTGCGTCTGGTGTCGGCTATCGAGCTGGCGCAGTAATCCCCGTCAGCCACACAGGCCGGTACAAACGGGTACCGGCTTTCCTGCCTATTTTGACAAGAGCCTTGTTATGACTATTGGAACCCAAGCTCAGCCACTGTCGGGCGCGCCGCCACGGGAAAGTCTGGCCGACAAACTGCAAGCCGTGTTGCCGAAGATAGTGCTAGCCCCCTCCATGGTGATCACTCTGGTGTTTACATATGGATTCATTCTATGGTCGTTGGTGCTGTCGTTCACCAACTCCCGAATGCTGCCTAAATATGATTTCATCGGTCTGAGCAATTACAGCAAATTGTTCAGCATGGATCGCTGGACGGTGGCCTATACCAATCTGTTTATTTTTGGTTTTCTGTTTATTGTGATCGCGATTTCGGTGGGCACGCTGCTGGCCATATTGCTGGATCAGAAGATACGGGCCGAAGGTGTGCTGCGAACAATTTACCTGTACCCGTTTGCACTTTCCCTGATTGTGACAGGCACCGCCTGGAAGTGGATACTCAATCCTCAAATCGGTATAGAGAAACTCCTGCACGACATCGGCTTCACCAGTTTCCAGTTTGACTGGCTGGTGGATAAGGACATGGCGATTTACACCATAGTGATTGCGGCAGTGTGGCAGGCATCAGGTTTTGTGATGGCCATTATGCTGGCCGGGTTGCGAGGGGTAGACAGCGCCATCATCAAAGCCGCGCAGATAGACGGTGCAACCATGCCGACGATTTATCGTCGCATCGTACTGCCTATCATGCGGCCGATCTTCTTCAGCTGCTTCATCATTTTGTCCCATCTGGCGATCAAGAGCTTCGATCTGGTGGTGGTGCTGACATCCGGCGGGCCTGGCTACTCGAGCGATTTACCCGCCACTTTTATGTATCAGTATGCGTTTGGACGTAACCAGATTGGGATTGGCTCGGCCAGCGCCATGATCACCCTGATGGGCTTTATTGCCATTCTGATCCCCTACCTGTATTCCGAACTGAGGAAGAAGAAGCATGGTTAATGCCAATTGGAGCCAGCAAGCCGGGCGGGCTTTCACGTATCTGGTCCTGATACTCTTTGCGCTGTATTTCATCATGCCGCTTGTGGTGATGGTGTTTAACTCACTGAAAGATTTAGCCGAAATACGGACCGGTAATCTGATACTGCCGCCACAGTCTCCGACCACAGAGGCCTGGCAAAAAGCCTGGTCATCCGCCTGTACCGGCTTGAGCTGCGAAGGCGTGTCCGCCTATTTTTGGAATTCTTTCAAAATCACCTTACCGGCCGTGGTGCTGGCGTCAGCCATAGGCGCAATTAATGGCTATGTCCTTGCAAAGTGGCGCTTCAGGGGCAGCGAAGTGTTCTTCGCCTTGATGCTGCTGGGCTGTTTCATTCCCTTTCAGGCGGTGTTGCTGCCAATGGCACAGACGCTGGGCTATCTCGGATTGGCGAACTCAGTACCCGGCCTGATTCTGGTCCATACCATTTATGGGATTCCGTTCACGACCCTGTTTTACCGTAATTATTACGTGGGCCTGCCGACTGAGCTGATTTCTGCCGCCAAGCTGGACGGTGCCGGTTTTTTCCAGACGTTTTACCACATAGTGTTACCGCTCTCAGGCCCGATCATAGTTGTGACGCTAATCTGGGAGTTCACCAATATCTGGAACGACTTTCTGTTTGGTGTGGTGTATTCCGGCCCGACGTCTCAGCCGATCACCGTCGCTCTCAACAACCTGGTCAACACCAGTCACGGTGTAAAGGAATATAACGTGGATATGGCGGCCGCCATTATTGCCGCTATCCCGACCATTTTTATCTACATCATCTCCGGTAAGTATTTCCTGCGTGGACTGGTTGCCGGTGCAGTCAAAGGATAATGACGATGTCGAGCTTACATATCAAAGACGTAAATAAGCATTATGGCGATTACCACGCGCTGAAAGAGATAGATATCAAGATAGACAGCGGTGAGTTTCTGGTGCTGGTAGGCCCGTCCGGCTGCGGTAAGTCAACGCTGATGAATACCATAGCCGGGCTGGACAGTATCAGTGACGGCGCGATTTTGTTAGGCGACAAAGACGTGACGCATTTGTCGCCTAAAGACAGGGACATCGCCATGGTCTTTCAGTCTTATGCGCTGTACCCCAGTATGACGGTACGCCGCAATATCGCCTTCGGATTGGAAATGCGCAAAGTGCCTCAGGCCCAGATTGCCCTGGAAGTCGACAGAGTGGCGACTATGCTGCAGATCGATCATCTGCTCGATCGCAAGCCGGCAGAGTTGTCGGGCGGCCAGCGCCAGCGGGTTGCCATGGGCAGAGCCCTGGCCCGTGAGCCGAAGATTTACCTGTTTGATGAGCCGCTCAGTAACCTGGATGCCAAACTCAGAGTGGAAATGCGCACTGAAATTAAGAAGCTGCACCAGCGGCTGAAAACCACCATAGTTTACGTCACCCATGATCAAATTGAAGCCATGACACTGGCCGACCGCATTGCTGTGATGAAAGACGGTGTCTTGCTGCAGCTTGCCAGCCCGGAGCAGATTTACAACAACCCGGTCAATATGTTCGTGGCGGGCTTTATGGGCTCACCCTCGATGAATTTCATACGCAGCTACCTCAGAGCACTCAATGACGGCTTGGCGATAGAACTGCATAACCGGGACGGCGAGCGGGTCAGTATTCCTTTGCCTGAGAGAGGAAAAGATTTGTCAGCCTGGGTGAATCGTGAAGTGATACTGGGGCTTCGTCCTGAGCAGATCCGTCAGGCAACGGTGAATTCGCCGGCAGTGTTTGAAAGACATATCAATAATCAGCTGGATGTGGTGGAACCGACGGGGGCGGATACGCTGGTGGTTACACAGTTTAACGATCAGGATGTGACCGCGAGATTAGACCCTGAAAGTCATCCTGTGTCGGGACGCGATTTCTTATTCGCAGTCGATGTGAGCAAAGCGGTGCTGTTCGATCCGGACAACGAGGACAGGATTTATTAAGTGCTCAGAGATGCAGGTATAAAAAAGCGGCTGTTTCCAGCCGCTTTTTGTCAGGGGGATGTTATGAGTGGTCTTAGAAAATCAGGTGAGCCATCAGCGCGATAACCGGCAGGGTGACCAGGGTACGCAGAATGAAGATCACGAACAGCTCCCAGGCCTTCACCGGGATCTTGCTGCCCAGCAGCAGAGCACCGATTTCAGACATATAAATCAGCTGTGTTACAGACAGTGCTGCAATCACAAAGCGAGTCAGATCACTCTGGATTTCCGTTGCCAGAATCGAAGGCAGGAACATATCAGCAAAGCCGACGACTATGGTTTTAGATGCTTCAGTTGCTTCCGGAATCTGCAGCAGTTCCAGCAGCGGGATAAAGGGTTTACCCAGCCAGTCAAACACAGGTGTGTTCTCGGCAACCAGCAGCGCCAGTGTACCTATGGCCATGACAACAGGCAGGACACCGAACACCATATCGACAGCGGCTTTGACACCGTCATTGACCACTTTGCGCAAACTGGTGACTGTGTTGGCGCGCTCAAAGGCTTTTTCCAGACCGAAGCTCAGCACAGTGTGGCCGTTAGGCAGGGCATCCATGTTGGCATCGGCCGGGGTACCGCAGACAAATTCATCACGCTTACGGCTCAGAGGCGGCAGGCGCGGAACAACAATGGCAGCCACCACACCCGCCAGACATACAGTGGCGTAGAAAGGCAGGAACATGTGTTCCAGGTTAACCTGCGCGATCACAACCAGACTGAACGTAATGGAAACGGCAGAGAAAGTGGTACCAATAACCGCCGCTTCACGCTTGGTATAGAAGCCTTCTTCATACTGTTTGCTGGTCAGCAGGACCCCGACACTGCCGTCAGCCAACCAGGATGCCATACAGTCGATAGCTGAGCGCCCAGGCAAGTTAAACAGCGGGCGCATTATTTTGGTCAGCATTGCTCCGAAGAATTCCAGCAGACCAAAGCTCGTCAGCAAAGGCAGGAAAAAGCCCGCACACAGGAAGACCGCAAACAGCACGGGCAGCAGGTCGTTCAGTACCAAGCCGCCGGTATTTCCGTCAAAGATAGCAACCGGACCGACTTTAAAAAACGTCAGGATGGCAAAGGTCGCACCCAGTAATTGAACGATGTACCAAGGCAGGCTTGGCTTAAACAGATTGGCAATAAAAGGTTTACGTTCAATAAAACGGGGTTTGATGAGGCGAACCAGAGTCGAGCAAAGCGCCGTCAGGGTAATGACGGTGGTGACGATGGCCGTCAGGCTACCTTCAAACAGGTTCTGGATTGCTTTTGCCATTAAGGCAATAGGGATGGTTATCTCTCCACCTACGGTGATTGGTGCCATAAACAGCAGCACACCGATGAATGATGGCAGAATAAACATGAGCCAAGGCGCTTTACGCTTGTTTGCGCCAGTTATCACTTGTTCTGACATGATTGACCTTTAAGTAACTGATACAACGTGTTTTTGTGCTGAGTTGAGTGGTTCTTCCCAGCATGAACATGCAGTTATTATTAATATAATCGTGTCGGAGGTTACATTTTTTATCACTGCAATGGAATACTTCTCTGAAAGAATCATCTAATTATGCATTGTAAATTAGACGTTATGATAAGTTACTCACGTTTAACAACGATATATCTTGCATTACAATTTGCGCTGGTATTACACATCGGCGGGATTTGTGCAGCACTTCACTGTTATTGACATTGTCATTGTTAAGCGTAAAGCCGCTTATATAATGGGCGCTTCTTGATGACTTTTTTGACAAATTCACGGCAAAAAAATACTAATACTTATGAATATTAAATTGCAGGGACTCACACTGGCAGTGGCTACGGCTTTGTCAGTCAGCACATTTTCCGCTCAGGCAGCGGTAAACGGTGCAGATGCACGCAGCGTGGCGATGGGCGGCACAGGTGTCGCGTCCGCCAGTTATCTGACAGCCAGCTTTTATAACCCGGCGTTGGTGGCACATTATAATAAGACCGATGATTTTGGCGTGTTATTGCCAGCGGTGGGGGTCAGTATTCATGATCCGGACGAGCTGAATCAGAAAGTGGAAGATTTCCAGGATGTTAATGACGAACTGGAAATGGCGATAGATAATAGCGGCGGCAGCCCGGTTTCTGATTCCCTGGTCAATGAATGGAAAGCGGCACTGATGGCCATGGATGAGGGTAAACTCAAGGCTGACATCAGTATCGGAGCGGCCGTTGCGGTGCCGAACCGTTATCTGAGCATGAGCCTGTTCACTCAGGCACAGATTGTCAGCCTGGCTCAGGCCAACATTGATCCTGATGATTTGGCTGGTGTGGATGGCTCGAATCCGCCGGATCTCGACAATCTTCAGTCTGATGTGCTGGGGATTGCTGGTGGCATCGTCGATGTCGGTTTAACCATGGGTAAATCTTTCGAATTACCTACTGTCTCCCTGCCGGAGCAGAAGGTGTCTGTGGGTATCTCACCTAAGATTCAACAGCTGATTGCCGTGAGCTTCCAAAACACTGTCAGCCAGTTTGATAACAGTGACTTCGAATTTGAAAACGAATATCAGGATGATACGGCCTTCAACCTGGATATCGGTCTGGCTTACCAGCCGATCCCAACAATAACTCTAGGGTTCAGTGGCCGTAACTTGTTTAAGCAGGAGCTGGAAACCAACACACCGGAATCCCCCGCAGGTCAGCCAGGCAAGTTTACCAGTAAGACTTTGCTGGTTGAGCCTAAATACACTCTGGGTGCTGCATACAGTAACAGCTGGTTTACCGCTGCCGCTGATGTGGATCTGACTGAGCAGAAATATTTCAAAGAGTTTGATCTGGCGACGCAATATGCACGGCTGGGTATGGAATTGAATGGCTGGGACTGGGTGCAGTTCCGTGCCGGTTACAGCTTGAGCCTGACTGATTCTGCTGAAGATACCATGAGTGCCGGTATCGGCCTGAGTCCGTTCGGCGTGGTTGCGGTTGATCTGGCATTGCAATACGGCCAGGACAACAATTATGGTGCGGCCCTGCAGTTCGGCTTTACTATGTAATCACCTGGAAAAGTATAGTGCTCACCCCGTCATAAATTTGGCGGGGTGTGTATATGATAAATAGATTGATTACATGTAATCATGGCAGTGGATCAAATAACAGAAATAATCTGAATGAAGTTTTCACAATCCTTTGAATTAAAATATAAAAATAATTTCTGATTTTTTGATATTAATTAGAATTCCCCAGAATATTAGCTAACCTCATAAGCAATGAAGTTAATCTTCATTTAACTGCTAAATAAAAAAATAAATAAAGAATCGATCTTTATTTTTATCGTCTCCGGAATTTTTAATCATGCTTTTCATTCGGTTAAATTATTATTCAGCGAATAGCACGGTTAAAAGGGGGCTCACAAAAAAATATGAGGAACAACGTCATGGCAAATATTAATAAAGTCGAAATCGTCATCGACTGCGAAGCAATTGAAAATGGTGCACAGGGCTATCAAGCCGTTCAGATGTTTGCTGATCCCAGTCTGGTTATCGATAATTCACAGGGTTCTTATGAACTGAGCATTAAGGTCAATAACGGCGATGTGATTCGCTGGTCTGCGTTTCCGAAAGTGAGTGTTTCGGAAGATGGCAGTCATTATTCAGTTCTTATTGACGCTGAACATGAATGGAACAGTACTTTGATCAAAGGTTGGTCGGCGTATCAGGGCAATACACAAGTCTATGTCTATCAGGAAGACGGTATTCCGATGAATGACAGCGTTAACGTGCCATTTGTACGCCAGACGGCCTACATGCCGTATGTTCAGGCTGAAGCCACACTGCCAGGTCGCCCGAATCCGGGTACTCAGCAAAAAGCGGCGTATACATTCTGGGTACAAGTCTTTAAAGATGATCAGCTGATTAAAGAAATTAACTGGGACCCATATGTGACTGCCATCCAGCCATAATTTGTTTTTATAACACCCAATAGCGAGCGTTATTTTCTCTCGCTATTGGATCTTATCTAGTCTTTATTTATTAAAGCATTTCATCTTTAAGCGGTTTTCATCACAATTACTGCAGCGATAACCACAAAAATACCTGTCCAGCCAAGCGGTGAAAGTCGTTGTTTAAACAAGACAGAGCCGCCAATGGCGGTGCCCAGAATGCCTATGGCGCCCCATGACGCATAAGCCACCGCCAAATCAATCTCTTTGACGGCCTGAGCCAGCAGCGTAAAGGCACACAAGACCAGCGCGATAGACAAGCCTCCCCAGAGTTTGTGCTTGAAGCCGTTCGAACGGGTCAGTGCCATGTTGGCGGCAATGTCGACCAAAGCCGCCAGCACCACAAAGCCGAAGGACAGGGTAAAGAACTGACTCATGATCGGCTCCTTGCTGAGGTTGAGTGCGGTATTGAAGACTTAGCCTGGGTGGCACGGCAGTCTGACTGCGCTTCACCCAACGTCACCATTACAATACCTGCCACGGCTAAACCCAGGCCAAGCAGTTCCTGGCTGTTCAAATCGGCCTTGAACACCAGCAGTGACACCAGAGTGATCAGGGTAATACCCAGCCCCTCCCATATCGCATACGCTACACCTATGGCAATTCTCTTCGCCGCCAGCGACAGGAAGTAATAAGACACAGTGATCAATAGATACATGACCGCATAACCCCAGAGTGCGTCTTGCTGGCCGAGCAGATTCATGGTGCTGGTACCGGCGACTTCAGAAGCGATAGCCAGTAGCAGAAAGATTCGTGCAAGAAACATCATTCACCTTTAAATGAACTTAATTAAATGCATAACATTGAAGGACATGAAATCCCGCCAGCAGGGAGAAAAACGCTGAAACCGTACTTTTGTTGACTGTGCAGTAAAATGTTATGGAGTAAGGCTAGAGTAGCCCGCGATATTCGGCCTGGACAGGTAATTGAGATATTCATTTTTGAATATCTCTTGGTGGTTCAGAGCGGGTGTTTGAACAGGTTCTTTACAATACGATGTAAATGCTGGTGCATCGGGTGATTTCTGTTGGTCTGCAAAAAACCGCCTGAGATAACAAAGTCGCTGAATTCCCGGTTGACGGCAGGCATAGGGTAAGCCACCAGATCCGGAAAAAGCCGGATGGAGCTTTTGCTGGCGTACATGATGGCATCGGTATTGCGCAGCATCTCGGCTGCGACGCGTAAACTGTAGGTTTTGAGCAGTACGTTCGGCTGATAGCCCATGCGCTGATATTCAGACTCCACGGTACACAAAGGATTGTACGAAGCGGGGGACGGCAGAGACACAATCGGCAATTGCGCGACCGCCTCCCAGTCGTTGCTGTCTTTATCCAGCGACAGGCTCGGGTGGTTATGCCGGGCCAGTATCATCCGCTTTTCCGTAAACAGTGGGCGCATATAGATGTCGTTCGACAGCTCGGTTTCCTGATCCAAAATGCAGTAATCATGCATGCCTTCGAGCATTTCACCCTGGCTGTTATTGTTCCAGCTGGAAAAGGAAAACGTCGCGCGGGGAAAGGCCTGGTAACAGCCGCTCAGCAGGCGTGCTCCCTGCTCGTCGAGCAGATACGGATCGATGACCAGCGAGAGCTGGCCGTCATACGCCTGCGCACTGAAATCCTCAAACTCGTGCAACACCTTGGCAATGGGCGCCAGGATGTTGTCGAACTCTTCGGCTAAGCGCAGCGCCATCGGAGAGGGTTCCACACCGTGCGGCTTGCGCACGAACAGCGGGTCGTTGAACGTGGTCTTTAATCTGGCCACACCACGGCTGGCACTGGGCTGAGAGATCCCGAGCTGCGCCGCCGCGACTTTAATACTCTTATGATCAACCACCGCCTTGAGCAAGCGCATAAGATTGAGATCCAGTGTATCGAGCTGATGGGCCATGCAGACACCTGATAGATCAACAGAAAAAGTGATTTGATGATTGTAATGGGTTGCGGCGTTCTGGTCACGGTGACAATCCGGCTGGCGTTATTTTGGCACCAGAAAGTGCGGTGAGTGGCTGTGATATTGAGCGCAAAACAAGATAAATAGTTGTATTGCCAGCAGCAACTGTGAATTTGCCGGCTGTTTACGACATAATGCCAAATGCGCATAACCGGCGTACTGCTTAAAATAGGGCCATTTTTGATCCCAACGGTGCTTTCTTCATGTCGTCCGATATCAAACCGACCAAACGTTTTGTCAAAGCCGCTTATCAGCCACTGGATGAGCGAATTTACAGCTCTAAACCTGAACCGGTTCCAGAGACAGAGCCTGTACCTGAATATGCCTATTCTGTGGCATTTGCTTGCCGGCCGGCGCTGTACCGACAATACGTCAAACCTTATCTGTCGCTGCAATTAAATCAGTCTGAGCAAGAAGGCCCGCTCACGCAATGGTCAGAGAAAGCGCAGGGTCAGCATACTTATGTGTCGTGCGAAGTCAGGAAGGATGAAGAAAAGTCACTGCAGGTAAATTGGCGAACCAGCCCTTTGGTGAGTTTTGGAGTGGATGCTGTCCTGCCGCACGACAAGTCTGCCGCAGTGATTCAGGAAGCCTTTGTGCCTGTTCGCCCGGCGATTCAGATGGGAGAGCAACTGGGCCTGCCGACCAAAGGCTACCTCTATCACTTTCTGGCAGGCAAACTGATCAGCGAATACCGTTGTATGGGGGAAACCTATCCGCGTTTTCAGGTTACCCAGAGCCGTGCGGAGGCCATGTATCCTGAGCCCGCGATTGATCAACCGCTCGAATTCATCCTTGCCCTCTGGCAGCGAAACGGCCAGACGGTTCAGGATCAATACCTGCTCTATAGTCAGGAAGCACTGACTGACGATGCCATTAACAGTGTCGATACCGCCTTTCTGGATCAACATGGTGTGAAGCTGGACATGCAGCAGATTATCCCGCTGACAGAAAATGGCGGGCAACGTAAAAAGCACACCGTGGTTGAGGGAGAGACCTTATCCGGTATCGCAGACCATTATCAGATGACGCTGGAATCATTGTTGTCACTCAATCCATTCTGGCGTGATAACAAAACACACCTGAGCATTGGCAGTCAGGTTTACCTTGAGTCGGTGGGGATTTACACCCATGGTCAGGACACACGTTACCCGGCTTCTGCAATGATGCTGGGAGACGGCGTTTTCGCCATCAGCAATCAGTCGCAGGGCTGGGTCGACTTTCCTGTGGTGAAAGTGGCTGAAGCGGAAGCAGGTCAGTTTACGGCCCTTTCCCCGGTGCGTTACGCCATTGATGCACGTAACGAAAAAGGACAGGGCTTGCACCCCGTTCAGGACACAGAGGTGTTTTCCGGGGGGATTTTTCAGTCAGCAGAGATACCCTACACCCTGCGTCAGATCCGTGACGGCTGGCTGTATGCGCTGCATCCGCTGCCAGAATCGGAAGCGTGGCAGCTGGAAGAATACAAGATTGAGCAGGGGGAGTTTCGCCGGGTAGAAGGCCACACGGCGCAAGCACGCGCAAAGGCGGAGCCTCAGCAACCGAAAAGCCATATTCTCTGCGCTACGGCGAGTCCGTATTACCTGGCCTATTCCGTGAAGCGCTGGACAGATCGTATCTGCGATTTTTATCTCACCGATGCACAGGCCCGCGACAACTGGCTGCGCAAAGTCGATCTGAATGAATCGGGTCAGCATACTCATCGCGCTGATGTCGCCACGGTGGAATGTGCTGTTGCCGATGTGAACGTCGAAGGGCTGGATCCCTTTGCCGGAACCTGCGCGCCGCTGACAGGTGAGCCCGGCAAACCGAACGATTTTATTCATGTCCCGCCGAAAAAGACACTGGCCAGTTACACCTATCAGGCACCGTCAGCACACGGACAGCAGATAGTGGCTCTGGACGATCCGCTGGCCGACCTGAGCGATCTCTATCTTGCCCTGCTGGAGCCGGTACTGACCACCACGCCCGATGAGCAAACCCACCGCAAAGTGGTGCTGGCAGAAGCCATTCGCTCCATGGTTCGGGTGTCGATCCCGCAAGATAAAATGCCGGTAATCCAGCCGGAACAGTGGCTTGATTTTGAAAGCGCACTGGATACCTGTCTGGAATATCAGTATCAGATACCCGTACTGCATACGGGACCAGATAATACTTTGTCAGCCAGGCTTGAGCTGCTTAACCAATACAAACAGGCCAGTCTCAAGGCGCAGGCCAAGCTGGAAGCCATGGGCTTTTTCGGGGTTGAAGACTATGTGCAGGAATATACCGAACGGCGAAAAGCCCACTCACAGGTAAATTGGGACGGGCTGGATACCTTTTATAAAGCCTATCTGGCGTCGCAGGCGGGCGCGTATGCGGCGATCCCCGGCGCCTTTGACCGGCTGTTAGCCGCCTTGCCCACACTGGGTACTGAGCCGATGCGTCTCGGGCTGGACATGCTGTACAGCGATCACATGGCTTATCTGATGGAACTCTTCGGGGAGATCCTGCCTGCACTCAACAGCAGCGCCAGCGATGACGCCATGCAGCAGAAGCTGGCCGAGGCGCTGGTGCAGGAGACACCGGATAACCTGATGGCACTGGCCACCTCATTTTTCTCGGCGGAATTCTATACCAAAGCCGATGAACTGGTGAAAGAAAGCGATGTGCTTGATCTGCAGCGTGAGTCTGTCCCTGTGACAGGTGTGGTCGCCGGTCTTAACAGCGTGCTGGGTTTTGGGCTGGGGACAGAATCGGCACTTTACCAAAAAACCTTATCCATGACGGTACCGCTGGGCGGTTTGATTGACAGTGCCATTGAAGCGGTGAAAAAAACGGCAGGCATGGGATTCCAGAAGGGGTATTTTACCTATTTAGGGATCACCATGAAAAAAGGCGGCTTTCGCGGTGGCTTCAATGTCGCGGCGATGACCTGGAGTCTGGAACAGATCTCTCAGGGCAAAATCGGTCTGAATCCGGCGTTTGAGCAGACCCGTCAGGCCTTCCGTCAGCGCTTTAGCGGTGCGGTCTCAGAGTGGCAGTCGCTGGATGAGCAGCTCAGGCGGATGCCTGCCGACTCACCCAAGCGGGCAGCGCTGGAACTGAAGCAGCAGAAAATGGAAACCCGTGTCGCCCGGATGGTCACCGAGGCACCTGGGGTATACGACAGTTTCAACGGCGCAAAATTGCAGGCGTTCAACAGTGTTCTGGACAGGGCCAATCAGGGGTTCAGTCGGCTCGGCCGGCTCGATTTTATTGTGGCGTTTCTTAATGCCATTAACGTGGTCGCCCAACAATACGCAGTGGAAGAGACGCTGGCCTCCACACCCAATGCCGACGTGAATACCCAGCGCCATGTGGTGGGTTTCAGCACCGCCTGGCTGATGCATGCCACCAGTGAGATCTTCCGCGGACTGGCATTTGATAGGGTGAAGCAGCATCCTTCTTTGCTTGAGCAAAGGTTGAATCACATTGTTTCAATAGGCAAAGGTGTCGATATAAAAGCGTTAGCGCGAAGCTATCTTCAGCGCTCTATGCTGGCAGGCATGCTGGGCGTTGTCGCGGCGGGGTGGGAAGCCTATTTAACCTGGCAGGATGCTGAGAAAGCTGACTTTTTAATAGAACAAAAACTGCTTGGAATTAAATCGATAATTCTTGCCGGACAAGGACTCACATGGGGAGTATTGGCGTTAAATAGTGTGTTGGGAACAGCGAACAGATTAGCAATCGGAGTGGTGTTGCAAGGCTGGATGGTCGCAGCCTGGTTCTGGCTGGGGATCGCTTATCTGGCCGTCTCTGTGATCATCAATGTCCTGCAAAAATCCCCGCTGGAAAGCTGGCTGCGCAACAGTGTCTGGGGAGAAGAGCCCAAAGGTGACTGGACTGCAGCAACTGAATATCAGGCGCTGCTGCAAATTCTCAATCAGCCGCACATTGAGGCGGTGGTCAAAAGTGCCAGGCAACTACCGGGCAAAGTCGCCTCCCCTTATGCGCCTTTGCCTTATACCTTTCAGCAGCAGTTGAAGCTCACTTTTCCGCAGCAACGTCCCGGACAGCGTATTGACGTCGGCGTTACTGTCTCTGGGCTGCGGGAGCGGGAAGTTTACGAAGGCTACTACAAAACCACCAAAGTTGATGCTTTTACCTATCAGCTGACCGAACAGGATATCGCACGGGGCGACTGGGAATTTGATGAACACAAGGTGCCGACGCTGGTACTGGATATCCCTATCTGGGTAGAGCGTATTGACACCATCAGGGTGTTTGCTGTGGTGAACAACCGCAACCCCTTTGCCGAATCACAGCAGACGGCACAGCACTATAAACATCAGGTGCATCCGCAGCTCCAGGCACAATCGGATGTGATGAAAGATGGCCAGGCAAGCGATATGCTCGGCCATCAACTGATTTTAGTAAAAATAGAGGACGTATGACTTCAACAGTATCTTTACCCGAATACACGGAAGAGTATAAAGTGCAGCAACACCAGCAGGTTTTGGAGGCTGAGGTGGTGCATGAATGGGAGTGTGTTTTGCGAACCAAAGTTAAGCTTTTGGGAACTTTGATTGTAGGTGGCGCAGGAATCATATTTGTTAGTGTGATGAACTATCTACATCCTAATGATTTTTTATTATTTCTGTGTGGCGGAGGAGTATTGATGTTTTTCCCCGTTTGTTATTTTCTGTTCTATACAGACTACGACTACAAGGGCCAAATCACTCCCAAAGGCATCATTATTCAGAAAACAGAACGGGTGCCGGACATCTTCTACAAGGCAACACGGGGAATGGCTTATATCGGCATTGTGGTGTGCGTGATTGCCGCCCTGATGGTCGGGCCGCTGGCCTTTGTCGGTGCAGGGGCTTTTGCTTTGATGTCGTTTAAGATGACGGGGTTTCATAAGCAACCGAAGGTATTAGTGTATCCGTTCTTGGAAAGCTTTACTTATCGAAATACATGCTCTGAATTAGATGATATTTATCAATGGGATATTTATACATTTATGTGCGATATTCCAAGTTTTGATGACCAGAAATTATATAACCTCTATTGGTTTGGTTTTCAATGTAAGGCATCAGACTTTCCTCACATTGAAAAAGTGTTGAAGCAATACATTCGGTTTGCAGATTAACGTTCAGAATGAGCCTAAGGCTAATACGAGTGAGTGTTGCAACATGACCACAAAAGTACCTATACCCGAATACTCGGAAGAGTATAAGCAACAACAACACCAGCAAGTGCTGGAGGCTGATGTGGTGCATGAATGGGAGTGTGTGCTTCGTCATCAGGATAAGCATCATTTACCGTTATTTATGGTTGGTGGGATTAGTGTTGTTTTTGGTATTTCGTATTATTTGAGCACCGATACCAACTTTTTATATATGTGGCCTATATTTGTCGCGATTTTCGTTCCTGTCAGCTATTTCCTGTTCGATGCCGACTACGACTACAAGGGCCAAATCACCCCCAAAGGCATCATTATTCAGAAAACAGAACGGGTGCCGGAAATCTTCTATAAAGCAACACGGGGAATGGCTTATATCGGCATTGTAGTGTGCGTGATTGCCGCCCTGATGGTCGGGCCGCTGGCCTTTGTCGGTGCAGGGGCTTTTGCCTTGATGTCGTTTAAGATGACGGGCTTTCAGAAGCAGCCGGAAGTGTATGTTCGTTCCTTTTTAGAGGGTATCCCTTATCGAATCAGACGTTCTGAAATGCCGTACCAATACGAAGTTCAACAGTTTTCCAGTCACTGTAAAAGTTTAAAAGACTTAAATGACAATGCTGAGCAGCTAAGGTGCTTTCATCGGTGGACAATTAACTGCACCGCAGAGCAGGAAAAGGAAGTTCTTTCTCAGTTATCCCGATTTGTTGAATTCGAGAATAAAGTGTGATGATTGAGTTAACCCATAATATTCAGTCTGTACTGAAGAGTGCAGCGGTATGACCACAACAGTATCTTTACCCGAATACACGGAAGAGTATAAACAGCAGCAACACCAGCAAGTACTGGAGGCTGAGGTGGTGCATGAATGGGAGTGTGTCTTGCGAACCAAAGTTAAGCTTTTAAGCACGTTAATACTGGGTGGGCTGGGAGGTGGGTTTGTCGGAGTAACTAACTACTTTCATCCAGATCTCGTCGCGCTGCTTTTATGCGGGGGAATGGTATTAATTTTTCTGCCAATTATTTATTTTTTGTTTAATGCCGACTACGACTACAAAGGCCAAATCACTCCCAAAGGCATCATTGTTCAGCAAACAGAACGGGTGCCGGAGATCTTCTACAAGGCAACGCGGGGAATGGCCTATATCGGCATTGTAGTGTGCGTGATTGCCACCCTGATGGTCGGGCCGCTGGCCTTTGTCGGCGCAGGAGCTTTTGCCTTGCTGTCGTTCAAAATGACGGGGTTTCATAAAAAAGCTCAAACTGAGGTCATTCCATTTGTTCGAGACAAACAATACCGCTACATGGGGTACGAATCATTTTATCAATACACAGTGTGTACCCATGGGTATGGCGTGGAAGAATTTTTAAGAACTCCGATTCATGGTGTCTATGAAGTTGCATTTAGTTGTACTGATGAGCAATTGCCAGAGTTAGACAAAATAATACGCCAGTATATTGATGTGGCGAAAGAAACTGAAAGCTGCGGTTAATACCGGTAAGATTATAGCAACATGACCACAACAGTATCTTTACCCGAATACACGGAAGAGTATAAACAGCGCGACATGTTGTAACAGCGCTGAGGTGACGTGGACATAAAAAGACCAGCAATTCCGCTGGTCTTTTGTATGTTAATGCTGAACGTGATCCTGCGGATCAACGCATAGTAACAAACTCTTCCGAGCCGGTTGGGTGGATGGCAACCACGCTGTCGAAATCGGCTTTGGTGGCGCCCATCTTCATGGCAACGCCGAAGCCCTGGATCATTTCGTCCACGGTATAGCCAATGCCGTGCAGGCCGACTACAGTTTCTTCCGGACCGGCGCAGACCAGTTTCATCTTACAAGGCTGGCGGTGGCTGGTGACGGCTGTGTACATGGCCGTAAAGCCGGACTGGTACACTTTCACATTCTCTTCGCCGTACTGGGCGATGGCTTCCTGCTCCGTCAGACCAATAGTGCCGATGGGCGGATGGCTGAAGACCACGGTTGGCACCAGTTTGTAGTCCATCTTGGCGTCTGGCTTGTTGTTGAACAGGCGCTCAGACAACTGACGGCCGGCTTTGACGGCCACAGGAGTCAGCTCGATGCCGCCGTCCATGATGTCGCCGACACAGTAGATGCCAGGCACATTGGTCTGCTGATATTCATCGACCTTGATGTAGCCTTTGCCTGTGGTTTCCACACCGGTCGCGTTCAGGTTGATTTTGTGCGTCACAGGGTTGCGGCCGATGGCCCAGATCAGCAGGTCGGTATTGTGTGATTCGCCGTTTTCAAAATGCAGCGTGGTGGTGCCATCGGCTTCTTTCACCACTTCTTTGGGCACTGAGTGGGTGTGCAGGGTCGGGCCTTCGTTGTTCATGACTTCGACCAGGGTGTCGACAATCATGGGATCGAAGCTGCGCAGCGGCGATTCTTTACGTACGAACAGGTGGGTATCTGTACCCAGCGCGCTCAGCACACCGGCGATTTCGACTGCGATGTAACCGGCGCCGATAACAGCAGTACGCTTAGGCTGCTCGGTCAGCTCGAAGAAGCCGTTAGAGTCGATACCGTGTTCCGCACCCGGAATGTCCGGGATGGTTGGCTCACCGCCAACGGCAATCAGAATATGATCGGCAGTGAAATGCTGGCCGTTCACTTCCACGGTTTTGGCATCTACGAATTTGGCAAAGCCGTTGATCACTTCAATCTTGTTCTTGCCCAGCACGTTATCGTAGGCCTGATGGATGCGGCCGATATAGGCTTCGCGGCTTTCCACCAGGGTAGCCCAGTTGAAGTTTTTCACGTCCACGTCAAAGCCGTAATCTTTGGCATACAGATGCATGGCTTCTGCAATCTGAGCGCCGTGCCACATCACTTTTTTCGGTACACAACCGACGTTGACACAGGTGCCGCCCAGGGCTTTGGCTTCAATCAGCGCGACTTTTGCGCCGTACATTGCCGCGCGGTTAGCTGATGCAATCCCGCCGCTGCCGCCACCAATACAGATGTAATCAAAATGCGTTGCCATGACTGTTCTCTCTATGCTGTGAAATCTTAGCTGGACGACAGTGTATACCTAAGTCGCCTTCAGATGCTAGGTTCGGCGAAACTGACGTCTTTGCCGTGGAATCTGTGGTGATCTTGATGCCGGGAAGTTAGGGAAGGGCTAATCATTCCGGTGCAGCATGCCTGGCTTTGCACCGGAGATCATTAAACGGCGGGGATTATTCCGGCACCACCCAGCGCAGTGTGGTGTGGCCGCGGGTGGGTGCAATCACAGACTGCAGCCAGGGCAGCAGGGCAGCCATCTGGCTTTCCAGCTTCCAGGGCGGGTTGATGACAATCATGCCCGAGGCCGTCATGCCGCGCTCTTCGGTATCCGGCTCGACACCCAGTTCAATCTGCAGAATGTTGCGGATCCCCAGGTTCTCCAGCTCTTCCAGCATGGCGTCGATATTGCTGCGGTATACCACAGGGTACCAGATGGCATAAGTGCCGGTCGCCCAGCGTCTGACGCTCTGACCTATGGCTTTCACCACATCCATGTACTCGTGTTTCAGCTCGTAGGGCGGGTCGATCAGCACCAGACCACGCCGTTCTTTGGGCGGCAAGCTGGCTTTGAGGCGGGCAAAACCGTCTTCTTTGTAGATACGTACCTGACGATCGCCGCGAAACTCCTGCAGCAGCAGCGGGAAATCGGTTGGGTGCAGTTCGGTCAGGATCATGCGGTCCTGGTCACGGATCTGGGCGCGGGCCACCTTGGGTGAACCCGGGTAGTAGCGCAGGGTGTCACCCTGGTTCAGAACCCGGATGGCATCCAGGTAAGAGGCCAGTGCTTCCGGCAGATCGTCGCGCTGCCACAGGCGTGCAATGCCTTGCAGGTATTCGCCGGTTTTTTCACTGCGCTCATCCTGTAGATCATAACGCCCCACACCCGAATGGGTGTCGTGATACACAAAAGGTTTGTCCTTTTGCTTGAGCGCATCAAGGATCAGGCTTTGGACTATGTGTTTGATCACGTCAGCATGGTTGCCGGCGTGAAAACTGTGGCGATAACTCAGCATGGGTTACTCTGTGATGGTCGACGAAGGGCGTTATTATGGCGTAATCCGGCCGATTATGCAGCGGGATTGTGGTCTGTCATCCTCGCGGCCACTAAAATAGAGTGAACTGCGAGCCTAAATTGCGCGAAGGGATTGAAAATCCCCTTATGCAGACGCATTTCCTCAGGAACCTACTTAAAAAGGATACGCTGATGTCGAACCCATTACTGACCATGACAGATCTGCCCCCGTTTACGCAAATCAAACCCGAACACATCTTTCCTGCGGTTGAGCAGGCCATTAAAGACTGCCGGGCCAAGGTAGAAGACGTCCTGGCCAGCGGCGAGACACCCAGCTGGGACAGCATTTGTGCGCCGCTGGCGGAAACCGATGATCGTCTGAATCGCATCTGGTCACCGGTGGGCCATCTCAACGGGGTGAAAAACAGCCCGGAACTGCGCGAGGCCTATGAAAGCTGTCTGCCCATGCTGTCGGACTACAGCACATGGCTGGGTCAGCACAAGGGTCTGTATGAAGCCTACAAAAGTATCCGCCACAGCGATGCGTTTGCGACCCTGTCTCAGGCGCAGAAAAAATCCATTACCGATGCACTGAAAGACTTTGAGTTGTCGGGCATCGGCCTGCCCGCGAGCGAACAGCACCGTTATGGTGAAATCAGCAAGCGTTTGTCCGAGCTGTCGTCATCTTTCAGCAACAATGTGCTCGATGCCACTATGGGCTGGAGCAAGCTGATTGCCGATGCCGGCGAGTTGTCGGGCCTGCCGGAGTCGGCATTGCAAGCGGCCGCGGCGGCGGCGGAAGACAAAGGTGAGCAGGGTTATCTGTTTACGTTGGAAATTCCCTCCTACCTGCCTGTCATGAGCTACTGTGATAATCGCGAATTGCGCCGTGAAATGTACGAAGCCTTCGTGACCCGTGCCTCGGATCGCGGCCCGAACGCGGGCAAATGGGATAACAGTGAAATCATTGCTGAAAAACTCAAACTCAGCCATGAACTGGCCCGTTTGCTGGGCTTTAATACCTACAGCGAGAAGTCGCTGGCCACCAAGATGGCGGAATCCACCGATCAGGTGCTGGGGTTCCTCAATGATCTGGCCGCCCGCGCTAAGCCGCAGGGCGAACAGGAAGTGGCAGAGCTGCGTGAGTTTGCCCGCAGCGAGTTCGGTGCCGATGCACTGGAGCCCTGGGATATTCCTTACTATGCCGAGAAACTGAAACAGCACAGATACAGCATTTCCGATGAGCAGCTGCGGCCGTATTTCCCGGAGCAGAAAGTGGTGTCCGGCTTGTTTGAGGTGCTCAAGCGTGTCTTTGGCATGACAGTGACTGAGCGTGAAGGCGTGGATGTCTGGGATCCGAGTGTCCGTTTCTACGATATTTTTGATGCCAGCGGCGAGCTGCGCGGCAGTTTCTACCTGGATCTGTATGCCCGCGAGCACAAGCGCGGTGGTGCCTGGATGGACGAATGTATCGTGCGCCGCGTGCGTCAGGACGGCAGTCTGCAGCACCCGGTGGCCTACCTGACCTGTAACTTCAACAAACCGGTTGGCGGTAAGCCAGCGCTGTTTACCCACGATGAAGTGGTGACCCTGTTCCACGAAACCGGCCACGGTATTCACCATATGCTGACCAAGGTTGATGAGTCTTCGGTCTCTGGCATCAATGGCGTACCCTGGGATGCGGTAGAACTGCCGAGTCAGTTCCTGGAAAACTGGTGCTGGGAAGAAGAGGCGCTGGCCTTTATCTCCGGCCATTATGAAACCGGTGAGCCTTTGCCGGCCGAATTGCTGGGGAAAATGCTGGCGGCGAAGAATTTCCATTCAGCTCTGGGTATGCTGCGCCAGCTGGAATTCGGTCTGTTCGATTTCTCACTCTACACCAATTACGATCCGGAAACGGGCGCGCAGGTGCTCGATACACTGGCTGCTATCAAGCGTCAGGTGTCTGTGCTGCCAAGCCCGGAATGGGGCCGATTCCCGCACAGTTTCGGCCATATCTTTGCTGGTGGTTACAGCGCGGGCTACTACAGTTACCTGTGGGCTGAAGTACTGTCATCCGATGCCTATTCCCGCTTCGAGGAAGAAGGTATTTTTAACCCGCAAACCGGGGCGGATTTCCTGGCCTGTATTCTTGAGCGCGGTGGCAGTGAGGAGCCGATGGATTTGTTCAAACGCTTCCGCGGCCGCGAGCCTAAGATCGATGCCCTGCTGCGTCACAGCGGTATCACAGGTTAAAGATACTCGATTCTACGATCAGAAAAGGCTCCCGTCGGGAGCCTTTTTTATGAGCATTGTCTTGAGCCACAGTGTTATGTGGCAGGTGTTCAGCTTTCTTCGCTGATCTGCAGTGGCCAGCCGAGATCGCTTTGGCGGTGGGCTTCCTGTTGTAACTCAGCATCAGTCAGCGGATTGGCTGTCAGCCAGGCTTTTGGCAGTATCAGGGTGAGCTGATTGTCATCGACCGTCAGGTGCGCAGGGGGCTGGTGCTGGCTGTCACGCCGGTGGCAGAGAATGACCGCCAGGCGCAGCAGGCGCAAGATACGCACAGCGTTGATTGCGGGGATGGCATGCTGTTCCGGCAGGCTGGTCAGGTTGTCCCTGTGCCTGCGCAGCAGCTCGCCCAGCAGGTGTTTCTGCGCGCGGGTAAAACCGGGCAAGTCCAGATGCTGGACCAGATAGGCGGCATGATCGCCGTTTTGCTTGAAGCCGATACCTGTGCCTATTTCGTGCAAGATGGCGCTGGACTGGAGCAAAGAGCGGGCTTGCTCATCGGTCTGCCAGGCGGGCTGACAGTCCTCCAGTAAAGCCTGCGCGGTGTCGGCCACGGTTTGGGCATGTTCGGTATCAACCTGAAAACGGTATTGCAGGCTGTTCAGGGTTCTGGCTCGCACATCGTCGTGACGCATCTGGCTCATCATGTCATACACCATGCCTTCGCGCAGGGCGCCGCCGGCCAGTGTCATGGTTTGGATGTCCAGCGATTCAAACAAGGCGATCAGAATCGACAGGCCACTCGGAAACACCAGAGCCCGTTCTAATGTCAGCCCTTCAATATCCAGATCTTCCAGGCGTTCGTATTGCATGGCCTGACGCTGCAGACGCTTGAGTTTAGACAGGGTGATCAGCTCGTCCATGCCCTGGGCAACCATGATTTCCTGCAGCGCCTGTACGGTGCCGCTGGCGCCGACACAGTGGTCCCAACCCAGTTTGCGGTAGGGCTCCACGATAGGCGCAATGGCTTGTTTTGCCGCCAGGATTGCCGCGCTGAAATTGTCGGCTGACAAGTGCCTGTCTTTGAAATAGCGTTCCAGCCAGGTGACACAACCCATTTTCAGGCTGGTCAGTGCCTTGGCATCAAAACCTTCACCGATAATGACTTCAGTACTGGCCCCACCGATATCGACGACCAGGCGTTTTCCCTGACCGCCAGAGGTGTGTGCAACGCCCTGGTAGATAATGCGTGCTTCCTCTTCACCAGGAATAATGTCGATGGGGTGACCCAGTATACTGATGGCTCTGGAAAGAAAGTCTTCGGCATTCACGGCGGTTCGCAGTGCCGCGGTACCAACAATGCGGACCCGTTCAGCCGGAATATCCTGCAATCGTTCTGCAAACATTGCCAGGCATTCCCAGCCGCGCTGCATGGCTTCCTGGCTCAGTTCATTCTGGCCGTTAAGGCCGGCTGCCAGCCGTACTTTGCGCTTGATTTTAGCCAGCGTATGCACACTGCCTGCGACTTCACGCACGATCCACATGTGAAAACTGTTAGAGCCAAGGTCAATGGCTGCATACAGCGGGGATACGACACAACTTTCCATAGCGTCTTCTTCAGTTACTGTGTTTTCTGTGGTGAGCGACGGCGGTTATTACTGCGCTGACGTCCCTGTCCTTGTCCCTGACGGGAACCACTGTTGCGACGACCACCGCTCTGGCGAGGTGCCCGCTGGAATTTTACCGGTGGCGGCAGATCATCCAGCAGCGCTTCGGCATCGTATTTTGATTGCGGAATCGTGTGCTCGATGTAGGTTTCAATCGCCGTCAGATTAATGGCGTATTCTTCACAGGCAAAGCTGATGGAATGACCGCTTTCGCCGGCACGACCGGTACGGCCAATACGGTGAACATAGTCTTCGGCATCGTCAGGCAGATCGTAGTTAAAGACGTGAGTCACCTGAGGAATGTGCAGACCGCGCGCCGCGACGTCGGTTGCCACCAGGATGTCGACTTCACCTTGAGTGAACTGCTCCAGAATGCGTACGCGTTTTTTCTGCGGCACATCGCCGGTCAGCAGGCCAACACGGTGGTTATCGGCTTCCAGGTGCGCCCAGATGTCTTCACAACGGTGTTTGGTGTTGGCAAAAATGATGGCGCGATCCGGCCAGTCTTCTTCGATCAGGGTCTGCAGCAAACGCATTTTGTCCTGATTGGACGGGTAGAACAGCTCTTCCTGGATACGGTGACCGGTTTTTTGCTCAGGCTCAACCACCACACTTTCCGGGTTGTTCATGTGCTCGAACGCCAGCTCTTTGACCCGGTATGACAGGGTGGCAGAGAACAGCATGTTCAGGCGTCCTTTCGGGCTTGGCATACGTCGGAACAGGAAACGGATATCTTTAATAAAGCCCAGATCGAACATACGGTCGGCTTCATCCAGTACCACAACCTGAATGCTGTGCAGATCTATCACACGCTGCTTGTAGAAATCGATGATACGGCCACAGGTGCCGATCAGAATATCTACACCGTTTTCCAGGTGCTGTTTCTGTTTTTCGTACGCTTCGCCACCATAAGCCAGACCGGCTTTCAGGCCAGTGCTTGCCAGCAACGGTGCGGCATCATTGTAAATCTGAATGGCCAGTTCCCGTGTAGGTGCCATAATAATTGCACGGGGCTGATTGGTTTTTCGCTCCTCGGATGCTGGGTTCAGCATCAAATGGTTAAAGGTCGCTGTCAGGAAAGCCAGGGTCTTACCAGTCCCTGTTTGTGCCTGACCAGCAATGTCACGGCCGGAGAGCAATACCGGCAATGCCAGGGCCTGGATAGGGGTACAGTTATGAAACCCCTTGTCTTCCAGTCCTTGTAAAACCAGGGGGTTTAGTCCCAGGTCGGCAAATTTCTGCTCTGTGATATGAGTCGTCTTCATTCGTATAGAATATCAGCTTAGGGTTGCAATACGAAACGTATTCAATTCAAATAGGGCATCGATTTGCTGGTTAAAATAGAATCAGCGTTGAAAATCAACCATTGGAGTGGAAGATGAGCGACAAGATTGTGCAGCTGACAGACGCAAGTTTTGATAACGATGTGATTAACGCTGCAGGCCCAGTTTTAGTCGATTTTTGGGCTGAGTGGTGCGGACCGTGTAAAATGATCGCGCCAATTCTTGACGAAATCGCAGACGAGTACCAAGACAAGCTGACTATCGGAAAGCTGAACATAGATCACAATGCCGCGACACCACCAAAATTTGGTATCCGTGGTATTCCGACTCTGTTGCTGTTCAAAGACGGCAATGTGGCTGCGACCAAAGTCGGCGCACTGTCTAAGTCTCAACTGAAAGAGTTTCTGGACGCCAACCTGTAATTGGCCTACAGTAACGCGAAACCGCGTACAATGATCCTTTTGTACGCGGTGTCTTTTTCAGGCCACTAGACGGATGCTGGCTTTAGTGCTAAGTTATTGCACGTAAATTATACGACAGTTCATTTCTTGACCAGCCCCATTGGTCGAAGCTTTTCTCAATTAACCATAGAACCCCTAATTTGACTGACAAGAAACCCACCACTATGAATCTTACAGAACTGAAGAACCAGCCTATCTCAAAGTTGGTTGCGCTCGGCGAAAGCTTAGGACTCGAAAACCTAGCGCGTTTGAGAAAACAGGACATCATCTTTGCCATTCTCAAACAGCACGCGAAAAGTGGTGAGGACATTTTTGGCGACGGGGTTTTGGAAATTCTGCAGGACGGCTTTGGCTTCCTTCGTAGCGCAGACAGTTCATACCTGGCAGGCCCGGATGATATTTATGTCTCACCAAGCCAGATTCGCCGCTTCAACCTGCGTACCGGTGATACCATTTCAGGTAAAATCCGGCCACCAAAAGACGGTGAACGCTACTTTGCCCTGCTGAAAGTCAACGAAGTAAACCACGACAAACCAGACAACGCCCGCAACAAGATCCTGTTTGAAAACCTTACCCCGCTGCACGCCAATGATCGCATGCGTATGGAACGTGGTAACGGCTCAACCGAAGACATTACTGCTCGTGTACTGGATCTGGCCTCACCTATCGGTAAGGGTCAGCGTGGTCTGATTGTTGCACCGCCAAAAGCGGGTAAGACTATGCTGTTGCAGAACATTGCACAGAGCATTGCTTACAATCACCCAGAGTGTGAGCTGATGGTGCTGCTGATTGACGAGCGTCCTGAAGAAGTGACCGAGATGCAGCGTCTGGTAAAAGGCGAAGTGATTGCTTCTACCTTTGACGAGCCGGCTTCCCGCCACGTTCAGGTTGCCGAAATGGTGATCGAAAAGGCCAAGCGACTGGTTGAGCATAAAAAAGATGTGGTTATCCTGCTGGATTCTATTACCCGTCTGGCCCGTGCGTACAACACAGTGGTGCCATCTTCCGGTAAAGTACTGACCGGTGGTGTCGACGCCAACGCCCTGCACCGTCCGAAGCGTTTCTTCGGTGCGGCCCGTAATGTGGAAGAAGGCGGTAGCCTGACCATCATCGCGACGGCACTGGTTGATACCGGTTCTAAGATGGACGAAGTGATCTACGAAGAGTTTAAAGGTACAGGTAACATGGAACTGCACCTGTCGCGTAAGATTGCCGAGAAGCGAGTATTCCCTGCGATTGACTTCAACCGTTCCGGTACCCGTCGTGAAGAGCTGCTGGCCAAGCCGGATGAGCTGCAGAAGATGTGGATCCTGCGTAAGATCGTTCATCCAATGAATGAGACCGACAGCATGGAATTCCTGATCGACAAGCTGGGCATGACCAAGACCAACGACGAGTTCTTCGAAGCGATGCGTCGTCAGAAGTCCTGATTCCATTGGCTTGATGTCACAGATTGTATAAACGCCACCTTGTGTGGCGTTTTTTTATTGCTGATAATATCGGCATGTTGTTTGAAACAGCATTCAATTGACGACTGAGGTTATCCTCTTTCAGACTTTGCCGGTCTGCCAGGAAGGTGGGCTGAAATGGACCTGATGCTCAGCGGCTCGGGAACCAACAATGAATCAAGTCAGCAATAACATGGAGTATGCAACATGCAACATGGAAGAGGCATGTGGGTCTGGTTGTGGTTACTGCTGGTCGCGCTACCCCTGAGGGCTGATGAAATCAGTCAGCAGGAATACCAGCAGGTCACGCAGGACATCACACCGGCATTAAAATCGCTCAAAACCCTGTACCGGGAAAGTGATATTGCCCAGCTCAATTATCAGCTGGCTGATTTCTCTGTGCTGGAGCAGGAAGCCCTGCGTTCGGCACTGGTGGACTACGCCCATACCTTGAAAAAGCTGGATGATGAAAAGATCGCCTGGCTTGAAACACAAGCGGCCCGACAATCACGTTTCACCCTGACAGAACAGGGCGATGGCTACCGGGTTACCCGGGCAGCATTTACCTACGGCACCCGGGCACACCAGCTGTTGCAGCGCTGGCAGCGTGAGCAGCTGGCGGAATCCTTTGTCCGTCAGGTTGATGCCGGTGATTTAGTGCTGGCAGACTGGCTGGCCGGTGATCTCAATACCCAGCGCACCCGGCGCGATATTGCCCTGGCGCAGCTTTCTGCGCTGTCCGGCACAGGCGTGAGGTATCTTGCCGATCAGTTTCTGTCCGACAGACAACTGCTTTGGCTGTCTGATAACGGCTTACTGGCCAAGCTGGCCGCGATAACCGGGGATGAAGGTTTGTACCAGCAATTGTGGCGTCGTCGCACCGATCAGTACAGCCGGGGCGAGCTGAACCGGCTGGCAGATGAACTGCCGGGCAAACTGGCTGTGAGCCAACTGATGGCCGCAACTCGTAATCCCTCCCTGAAAGCTCAGGCATACCAGGCACTGGCTACCCTTAAGCCACTGCCGGACGAGGTGGAAATCTTTCTGTTAGCCAAGCTGTCCGAGCCGGAAGACGGTGAGCTGGTGGCCAGTAAACTGGTCAATCAGGGTCATTCTAGCTGGCTCACCACACTCGCCGCAGGCACTAAGAGTTACACGTTAAAGCGTAATCTGGAAACCGCTTTATCGGCATCCATGCCCTGATGCCCGGTACAGTGCGCTGCAGGGGCGGGAAGATTTCTTTTCAGTACCTTGTTTTACCACCAATAAATGCCTGCATCACAAGCATCTTGTCAGGGATTCAGTATATAATGTGTCCTATTTTTATCCCGGCTGTCCGTAAGCCGGGTCGAGCAAAACAGATAGGGTGCAGGAATGAAACTCAATGATTTGCGCGACTTTATCGCCTACCTGGAAGAGCGTGGGCAACTTAAGCGCATCAAGCAGCCAATCGATCCCCGGTATGAAATGACTGAAATCTGCGACCGCACCCTGCGGGCAGGCGGACCGGCATTACTGTTTGAAAATCCGGTGGGTTACGATATCCCTGTGCTGGCGAACCTGTTTGGCACTACCGAGCGGGTTGCTATGGGCATGGGACGTGAGGATGTGCTGGAGCTACGGGAAGTCGGCAAACTGCTGGCGTATCTCAAAGAGCCGGAACCGCCGAAAGGCTTCCGTGATGCCATCGACAAGCTGCCGGTCTTCAAGCAAGTCCTTAATATGCCTGCCAAGCGCCTGAGCAAAGCGCCGTGCCAGCAGATCGTCTGGCAGGGCGATGAGGTCGATCTCGATAAGATTCCGGTCATGAGTTGCTGGCCGGGCGATGTGGCGCCGCTGCTGACCTGGGGGCTGACGATTACCCGCGGCCCGGAAAAGAAACGCCAGAACCTGGGCATTTACCGTCAGCAGAAGCTGAGCAAGAACAAAGTGATCATGCGCTGGCTGGCTCACCGAGGCGGTGCGCTGGACATGCGCGAGTTCATGCAGGCCCATCCCGGCGAGAAATTTCCGGTTTCTGTCGCTTTTGGGGCCGATCCGGCAACGATTCTCGGGGCGGTAACGCCTGTGCCTGATACCTTGTCTGAGTATGCCTTTGCCGGTCTGCTGCGCGGCAGCAAGACCGAGGTGGTCAAAAGCATCAGCAATGATCTGGATGTGCCGGCCAGCGCAGAAATCGTGCTGGAAGGCTATATTGATCCCAATGAATACGCAGACGAAGGCCCGTACGGTGACCATACCGGGTATTACAACGAAGTGGAAAGCCACCACGTTTTTACCGTCACACACGTGACTATGCGCAAAGATCCGATTTACCACAGCACCTATACCGGCCGCCCGCCGGATGAACCGGCTGTGCTGGGCGTGGCGCTCAATGAAGTGTTTGTGCCGATTCTGCAAAAGCAGTTTCCGGAAATTGTCGATTTTTACCTGCCGCCGGAAGGGTGTTCCTATCGTATGGCCGTAGTGACAATGAAGAAACAGTATCCGGGCCATGCCAAGCGGGTGATGATGGGCGTGTGGTCTTTCCTTCGCCAGTTCATGTACACCAAGTTCGTGATAGTCTGTGACGATGATGTTAATGCCCGTGACTGGAATGACGTGATCTGGGCGATTACCACCCGGATGGATCCGGCGCGGGATACTGTGATGATAGAAAACACCCCGATCGATTCGCTGGATTTTGCCTCGCCTGTGGTTGGCCTGGGGTCAAAGATGGGTCTGGATGCCACCAATAAATGGCAGGGTGAAACACAGCGCGAGTGGGGGACACCTATCATTAAAGACCCGGAAGTGGTTGCTAAGGTGGACGCCATTTGGGATGAACTGGGTATTCTGGCGCAATAACGCCGGATAACGCAGCAAGAAGGTTTACCGCAATGTATCAGGTTCGTGTGTTGCCGCAGGACGTCATGTTCAGCGTCGGGGAAGAGGAAACCCTGTTGAGCGCAGCACGCCGGGCAGGACTGGCTTTCCCCCACCGCTGTCAGGTCGGGGCGTGTGCCACTTGTTTATGCCGCAAGCTGGCGGGTGAGGTCACTTACCGGCTGGCACCGGTGCTGACGGAGAAAGAGCAGGCTGAGGGATGGATATTTCCCTGCCTGGCTATGGCCCGCAGCGATCTGGTACTGACTTTGGAATAGAGGAACAGAATGTCGATTCAGTGTGAAGTGAAGTCAGTCGAGTCACTGGCGTGTAATACGTACCGTATCCTGCTGCAACCTAAGCAACAGGTTGATTTTAAAGCCGGGCAGTATTTGCTGGCGGTGATGGGTGAAAAAGACAAGCGTGCATTTTCCATTGCCAGCAGCCCTTGCCGCAGTGGCGAGCTGGAACTGCACATAGGTGCGGCTGACCACAATCCCTATGCTATGGAAGTGGTGGAAGCCATGCGTCAGGCGATGGAAGGCGGCAGGGCATTTGATGTCGAAGCCCCGTTGGGTGATGCCTGGTTGCGTGAAGACAGTAATCAGCCTTTGCTGCTGATTGCCGGCGGCACGGGCTTTTCCTACGTGCGCAGCCTGCTGGATAACTGCCTGAGCCGCGGCATGAAGCAGCCGATTTTTGTGTACTGGGGCGGCCGTGATGAATGCCAGCTGTATGCCCATGACGAGCTCGTTGCACTGGCTGCCAAGCACGCTAATCTGACTTATGTCCCTGTGGTAGAAAGTGCGCCACCAGCCTGGCAGGGCAAAGTGGGTAACGTGCTCGAAGCGGTGAATGACGATTTTGTCAGCCTGTCTTCTTATGACATTTATATCTGTGGCCGTTTTGAGATGGCGGGTGCTGCCCGTGAACAGTTTACGGCTGAGAAAGGGGCCGATCGCGAGCGGATGTATGCCGACGCTTACGCCTTTATCTGATTGTTGCTGGTAAAAAGAAAAGCCCCTGGCATCGTGGATGTCAGGGGCTTTTTTATACAGGCGGGAAAAATTATCAGGCGTGGGCGGCCGCGACGCGGCGCTTGACCCAGGTTTCATTGACCCACAGCGACAGCAGGATAATAGCGCCGCCCACGATCAGACGCGGGTAGTCGACATCCCGGTTCCAGATCACGAGGTTAACGATAAGACCCGCCGGTACCAGGGCGTTGTTCATGATAGCCAGCGCCCCGGCGTTTACCAGGGTTGCTCCCTTATTCCAGATGAAATAGCCCAGACCGGAAGCGACAATACCCAGATACACCAGAATGCCCCATTGGGTGTCGGTGGTCGGCAGTTTTTCTGTGTTGCCGAACAGTAAAAACATCGGCAGGGCCACGCAGACGGCACCGAGATAGAACAGGCCAAATACCGTGTGCTGAGGCAGATCGGCCTGCTCTTTTTCCATGATGACTTTGTAACCCACCTGGCCGATGGCAAAGCACAGGTTAGCCCCCTGCACAATCAGGAAACCGAGCACAAAGTCTTCATTGATGCCTTCGAATTTGATGACGGCGGCGCCTAATACCGCAATGACGGCGGTGATCAGATACCAGGCCGAAAAACGGCGCTGCAGCAAATCATAAATGAGGGTGACATAAATGGGGGTAAAAATGGTGAACAGCAGCACTTCCGGCACCGACAGGTAAAGGAAAGACTGGTAGTAAAAGCAGTACATGATGCCGAGCTGAAAAGCACCCACCACCATGAGTTTCAGTGCCAGCTTGACCGTCAGGTGCTGACGACGCAGAAACGGCAAGAATACCAGGGCGGCCAGTGCCACCCGGGTCAGTACCGAGAACCAGGCATCAACCTGCCCGGCCAGATAAACCCCAATCAGGCTGAAGGAAAACGCCCAGAGCAGCGTAATCGCAGTTAAGTATCCCATTTGACATGTCCTTTGAATTTTGGCCGCCTAGTGTAACCGAAATTCAGTGATAGCCAATGAGAGGCTGGTCTGTCCTGATCAGGCACTGGCTGGCGTTCACAGTGGCCAGCCAGGATAGTTATCTGTACGGGGTGTGATCAGTGCAGCGGCACCATCAGTAAATCCACCGGGGTATGATTAATTAACTGTTTGGTCGAAGACAGAATTTTGCTCCAGAAATCCTGGTGGTGGCCGCAGATCATCAAATCAACATCAGACTGTTTGATGGTATTGCAGATCTCATCGCTCAGATCGCCGCTGCCGACAAAAGTATGAGTTACAGGATAGTTTGCTTTTTTAGCCAGATCCTGCAATTGCTCCTGGGCATTATCCGCCATGCGGTACTGGGCTTCGGCCATGTTGATATCAATCAGGCCGGTATACAGCTCGGCATAGTTGGTATCTATGTGGATCAGAGACAGCTTGGCCCCCAGTTTCTCTGCCAGCGCAGCCCCTTTACTGACCAGAATGTGACTGTCTTCAGATAAATCAACCGCAACCAGAATATGTTGATAGGTCATAACCCGCTCTCCTGTAAGGTTTTTTATATGCTAGCATGGCGTATGGGTAAAAAATGCCGTGCTGATCGCATTGCTTACGCTAACGGAAAATTCTGTGACACGTTAGGTAAGCAGTTGGATCGTTTTGGGATTTTTATTGCTTACCGGCAGGTTAAGCATGATACCTTGTCGTATGAGTTGCAAACTCAGTTATGCATAGTGACAATGTGTTTATTACACTTGATTAGGAAGGAGTAGTTCGATGCTTGCTCAAGCAATGGTTGAGAAACTGAATGAACAAATCAACTTGGAGTTCTTTTCATCCAACCTGTACCTGCAGATGAGTGCATGGTGCGAAGATAAGGGCTTTGAAGGAGCGGCAGAGTTCCTGCGCATTCATGCAGCAGAAGAGATGCAGCACATGCAACGTCTGTTTACCTATGTCAGCGAGACGGGTGCATTGCCGATTCTGGGTACGATTGAAGCACCGCAGCATGAGTTCAGTTCACTGGGTGAAGTGTTCCGCGCCACTTACGAACATGAGCGACTGATCACTGAGCGTATTAACAAGCTGGCACATGTGGCGTTTACCACTCAGGACTACTCAACGTTTAACTTCTTACAGTGGTATGTTTCAGAGCAACACGAAGAAGAGAAATTGTTTAAAGGTATTCTGGACAAGATCGAACTGGTGGGTGAAGACGGCAAAGCCTTGTTCTTCATTGACAAAGATCTTGCCGCCATGGCGAAGCAGGAATCCAGCTCTGTCATGGGTCAGCAGGCCGGCTAACAGGCTCTGGGAAATGCACGGCGGCGCCCCTTTCCGAAAGTGCGTCGCTGCTGTTTGCACCCCCCAACCCTTCCCGGCCAGCAAAGAACCATGGTCGTTGTTCGGAGGGTGTTATGTTTAGTGGTGATGCAATTCTGATGGCCCTGTTTCTGGTGGCTGTAGTCAATATCTCTCGTTATGTCAGCACGCTGAAAACCTTACTGGTGGTGATGCGTGACTGTGACCCGCTGCTGTACCAGCAGGTAGACGGCCGGGGCTTTTTCTCCTCCCAGGGGAATGTGAACAAGCAAATCCGGCTTTTCCATTACATCCGCAGCCAGCAGTACCATAAGCACCACGACGAGCTTTTCATGGCCAAGTGCGACAAGGTACGCAAGCTGTTTGTCCTTGCCAGTACCAGCCTGATGGTGTTCCTGGTTTCTATCTTTGTCGTCGCTTATCTGGGAATTTGATCGATTATTGCCGACAGATTTGGTAATCCGCCCGCAGACGGGTAAAATACGCGCACTTGAAAAGGATGCCAGGTAATGCATGTCATTACCGCATCCTTTTTATTTTGTCGCTGAGTCGGATTGCGGATAAGAGAATGGCAGAAAAGTTTGATGTAGTGATTATCGGTGCTGGTGCCGCCGGGCTGATGTGTGCCGCCGAGGCCGGTAAACGCGGCCGCTCTGTGCTGGTGGTTGAACACGGTAAAAAACCGGGCCGGAAAATTCTGATCTCCGGCGGCGGTCGCTGTAACTTTACCAACTATGATGTGACGGCCAGCAACTATGTCTGCCGCAACCCGCACTTTGCCAAATCGGCGCTGGCGCAGTACACCCAGTGGGACTTCATCGCCATGATCGCCAAGCACGAAATTGCCTACGAAGAGCGGGATCACGGCCAGCTGTTCTGCCTCGATTCGGCCAAAGACATCGTCGAGATGCTGCTTAAAGAATGCGACTTGCCGACGGTACAACAGCGTTATCGCAGTGATGTCCTGGATATCAGTAAAACCGACAGCGGCTTTAGCCTGAAAATCAACGCAGACACAGTATCCTGTGAATCTTTGGTGATTGCCACCGGCGGTCTGTCGATGCCCAAGCTCGGCGCCACCCCGTTTGGCTATCAGGTTGCCGAGCAGTTCGGCCTGAAAATGATCCCGACCACGGCCGGCCTGGTGCCTTTTACTCTGCATGTCGAAGACAAAGACGCTTTTGCCGATCTGTCCGGTATCGCGGTTCCCGCTGTGGTGACAGCCGCCGACGGCACCAGTTTCAAAGAAAATATTCTGTTCACCCACCGCGGTCTGTCCGGCCCGGCAATTTTGCAGATCTCCTCGTACTGGAAGCCGGGGCAGGCGGTTTCTATCGACTTGCTGCCGACCCTCAGCCTCGACGACACCCTGCAGGCGATGCGCGACAAACACCCCAACCAGAGTCTGAAAAATTCGCTGTCCCGATTGCTGCCCAAACGCCTGGTGGAAGCCATGATTGAGCGTGGTGATCTCGAAGATAAACCGCTCAAACAGCTCAACCCGAAAGAGGTTCAGGCACTGCACGACTATTTTCACCAGTGGCAGATCGCCCCCAACGGTACCGAAGGCTACCGCACCGCCGAAGTCACTCTGGGCGGCGTCGATACCGACGGCCTGTCGTCGAAAACCCTGGAAGCCAAAACCGTGCCCGGCCTGTATTTCATCGGCGAAGTGATGGACGTCAGCGGCTGGCTCGGCGGCTACAACTTCCAGTGGGCCTGGAGCTCCGGCTTTGTCGCCGGCCAGCATGTGTAAGTTGCGCTGTATTGAATGCCTTGAATGAACAAAGCCCCGCATCGCGGGGCTTTGTTCTATAAGGACATTTTCAGGGTTATATAAATAACCAGGGCATTTCGATAACTAGTATTACTTAAATACAATAAAGCGATTAATACTGGGTTCGCATACCGCACCACTTAAGTTTTCACCGTCAATATTAATTTTGACATGTTTATCTGTCATGAAAGCAGCAATTATTGAGTTAATCATTACTTCCTAATTGTTCTTTGTGCGAGGGATGATAAAACGATTGCTATTATCGCAATTACTTAATTCCTTATTGGAATAGTCTTAGGTTGTGATAACTAACCCATTACCTGCGGATACATCGAGTGTATCTGTATTATCGCAGGGCAGGGGTTAGCTTTAAGGGGGACGAGATGAGATTGTTAGAATTCTACGCCTATTAAGTTTTTATAATGGACTCAACATTCATCTTTTGGTTTTGCGACTTAGCTCACCTTTTGTAACCGAGTGCAAGTAATAAATTGTTTACTGTTTGAATCCGTTTATTATATTGCCTGCCTAAAAAGTAATACACGGATTACCAATCTATCTGTTCTTCTTTATCGAGAGAGTAAGATGAATAACTTGTCTTGGTCATCTGTTTCGTGAACATGTCATAGTGAAGGGAATTGAGTGGTCACTCAAAACAAAGCGTTTTCGGTCAAAGCCATTTCGGTAATAGTCATTATTGTTTTACTCATTATCGTACTCACGGGTGGCTATTTTCTGTTGTTGGCGAAGCCGGAAACCAGTAAGGCTGGGCAAGCTCAGGACATAACAGTTAACGTGAAATCAGAAAATGATCTTTCTGAATCTCCTTTGAGCGAAGATGCGAGCTATCCATCACCCGTACAGCAGTTGCAGCAAACTGTGGCTTTCGGTCTGGTGAATCAGGATGCGCCGGATTTACCTTTATTAAAAGGCGAGTTAGCCCAATTTTCGCAAGATAATATTAAAGATGGCGAAGTGGCTGTAGATATCGGTCAAGCAAGTGAGCTGCACGATTTGAAACAGCGGCTGGAAGCCTTAAATACAGTGCTATCAACTAAAAATTCTAACGAATAAAACTATCAGTTTGCAGGTAATAATAATGAAATACGGACGTTCTCACCGTCTAATGGTCAATTTTTTGACTATCCATGCATGTTTCCTCATGGTGCTGTCGCTGGGTTTAGCGCCAGCTGAGGCTTTGGCGCTCACTTCTGGCCACGGGAAAAGCATCGTACTCAGCGGGGAATATCAAACCGCTGGCGGTGAAGCCACGTATTCATTACCCATCGCTGTAGCGCCAGGGCGCGCCGGGCATCAACCGCAACTCAGCTTTGAATACCGCAGTAATAGTGGTAATGGTCCGCTTGGTGTGGGTTGGCATCTGAAAGGTCTGTCTTCTGTTTATCGTTGTGGTAAGAATCTTGCGATTGATGGTGCCTGGGGAGGTGTTAATCTCGATGCCAGCGATCAATATTGTATTGATGGTGAACGTTTAGTCGCGGTTAACGGTAAGCCTGGTGGCGATCAAACAGAATATCGCACTCACATTAACGATTACCGCAAGATTGTATCGATTGGTAAGCAAGGCAGTGGTCCTCAGTACTTTAAAGTCTGGACGAAATCCGGGCAGGTGTTTGAGTATGGTGTGTCCGGTGACTCAAGAGTGGAATTACCCGGCAAGTCAGATGTCTATAAGTGGTCGTTGAACAAGCTGACAGATAAAACCAGAAGGAATGCGATTACGTATACCTACTCGGAAGATAATGCGGCTGGCACCCATAGACTGAGCACTGTGAATTACGTCGGTGGATCGATTGCGATCAACTATGACTCTCGTACTGATAAAACATTTTCATATCTGAAAGGCAGCAAGCTCAACCAGTCTTACAGAATAAAGTCCGTTGTTACCAAGAATAGTTCGGGCAGTGAATTTGCCACGTATAAACTTTCTTACAAGTATTCTGAGGGAACACAACGTTCTCTACTTGATAAAGTAGAGCAGTGTGTCGGTAGCACGTGCAGTACGCCAGTGGCTTTCTCATGGCAGATGAAGTCACAGCCAAGCTATCAATCGACAAAAGCAATATTCCCTGGAGACATTGTTGAACATAAATTCTTTGATGCTGAACGGGATGGAAATGTAGAAATATTAGCACTTTCTAACAATAGAAAGACTGTATACACCAACAGTGATGCAAAGAAAAAAATCAGTGGGTGGGGATATTTTTATTCTAACCAAAAAGATGCGACATGTCATGACTTTGCTGTTTCTGATTGGGATGGCAACGATATACCGACATTTAGATCATTTTGCGCATGGTCAAATCAAACAGCAGACAGAACGAAGCCTTTTGGCTCAATGATTGCTTACCATTACGGCAGTGGCAAGAGTAAACCTTTTTTTACTGCTAACATTGGTAAGGTAGGAGATTGGCCGTGGGCAAGTGGTACTAAATATCCTCTTGATAAAAATGGCAATGGGATTTTTAAAGAAGAGGTAATTTGTATTGGTTGCCAATATCATGATTTCTATAATGATGGAAAAAATGACGAGTATTTGAAAGATACTGGTGGAAAAATTGAACTATATAAGAATGATAAGCTCATTCAAAAAATAGCAGATGATTCGCAAATTAGAGAAGTGATCGATCTGAATAATGATGGCTATTTAGATATTATTGTCTCTAAAAAAGATTATATAAGAAAGGTCAAAGAACAAACCGGTTTGCAAGATCGTATTGCTCAAGGAATGGCAGGTCAAGACGTTAAAATATACTATTTCGATGGTGTTAAATTTCAACATCAGAAATCACTATCCGTAAAATATCATTATAGAGTCACGGAAAGTAGAAATACAACATGTGGTGGCAGTGATGGTAGCGCATGTACTGAGCATACATATGCTTATGTCCCTAATGGTTTGTCAGTAGCAGATTATAACGCTGATGGTTATTTAGATATACTTTACAGTGACTTAGTTTACCTAAATAAAGGTGGGTATATATCTTCGGCGACAGTAAAAAATAATTTTGGAAAATTATCGCCTAGATATATTGAGAATGCACGTAATTTAACTAATCTGGCTGATGTGAATAGTGATGGCTGGCCTGACTTTGTTACTGCTAAAAATATAAAAAGAACAAATCCTTTTGCTCAAGATAAAATTAAAGTTATACAAGAGTATGGTGTAGATTATTCGATAGCTTATAAACCTGCATCAGATACCTCTGTTCACACGCAGAAGAAAGATTTTAAATATCCGGTTGTAAATACAACACCTGGTCGTTATCTAGTGTCGGATGTTGTAAAGACTCCTCGTGGTTATGCCAAAACCACTTATAACTATGTGTATGAAGGTGCGAAGTCTCACCGGGAAGGTTACGGATTCTTAGGTTTTGCAAAAGTTACTGAGACGGAAAATGGCGACGTTAAAACAGTACGTGTAACTGAGTTTGAAAATACGGATCCAATAAAAGCCGGGAAAATAAAAAGCATCACCGTATTTAAAGACGGCAAGAAGGTATCCTATTCTAAGAATGATTATAAAAGTGTAGGAAAAAGTAATGTTTATCAGGTTTATGCCAACCGATCAGAATCAGTGCAATATGATTTGCACAACACCTCTTTAATTACTAAAAGAGAAGTTATCGCACGGACGCTTGACGTTTTTGGCAATGTGACCGAAGAGAAAACAACTCTGTTGGGCACTGATGAGCATGCCGGTAATTTTACTCAGACGATCAAGAATGAATATTTGTCTGTTGGCTCATTACAAAGTCATTTAGTTTACGATGTAAGTACGTTTAGTGGAGTGACTGCAGCGACTTTATCTTCGTTTAAAGCCGGCATGCAAAAATACTGTGGCTCAGACGGTAAGGCTTACTTTAAACCCAGTGATTTTGTTATTCTGATTCATGGTGATGTTTCAACTCCGATCGTACTGGAAAAATACAACAGTTATTACCGTTACGATGGTAGCAGTTCTTCGACAAATGCATTTGGCGTGACAACCTATACCGGTAACCTGACCGCTATTTCCGCTTCTGCTTTTAATAAAGTCTCGCCAAAAGCCTGTGGTGGCACATTTGTATTTAAGAATGTCAATAGTGACAGTGATGCGGAACTTTCATCCAGTTCCAGAACTGTGTCGCAATTGATTACTGAAGTTGGTGACAGATACTGGCAAGTAGGTGCGCTGAAATCGACCCAAACCACCTTGCAAGATGTCAAAACGGGTCTGACACGTACGGTTAAGAATGAATTTGATTACACATCCAATGGATTGATACGTTCATCAACGACCACTGCGTCAGATTACGAAGCGGGGTCGACAATTGGCCTGGCCAGCAAATTCCTGACCAAAAATTTCAGTTACGATTCCTGGGGAAATCTGACCAAAGAAGTGGTATCTGGCACAAACGTGGCAGAACGCGAAACTGTCACGTTGTACGATAGTGCGGGCTTATTTGTCGATCGCATGATCAATGCACTGGGCCATGAAACGGATGTGTCTTTTAACCGAGATGGTGTGCTGGCATCCAGTACGAATCCGCAAGGGCGCAAACAAAGCTACAGCTATGACGCATTTAACCGACTGAAGCTGGAAACACTGCCCGGTGCAGGTAATACGGTGTCTTACACTTACACCCTGAATGAAACCTGCCCTCACACGACATCTAAAACGGTGTCATGTTCTGTGACCAAAGCCGCTGCCGGTAGTGAGGTAGTCACTCAGTACGATTTTGCCGGCCGGGAAATTCGTCGATTGCATAAAGCCTTCAACGGCCAGTTTGTGGTGGTGGATACGGTATGGGACCGTAATGGCCGCAAAGTGAAGATCACCCGGCCTCAGTTTGTCTTAAACAATGCTGCAGCGCCTTACGTGACCATTGCTTACGATGCGCTGAATCGTGAAATTAAAAAGTCGGAACCTGCCAGCAATGGCGGGCGTGCGGAATTCACCACGGTTTATCACGGCTTAACAACCACAGTCACGGATGCACGCGGCTTTAAGCACAGCACAGTACAAAACCTGCTGGGTCACATACTGCAGAAAAACGAACCGGAAGGTGCCTCGCAGAGTTATACCTATTATCCGGACGGTTTGCTGCGTTCCTCAACCGACTCGGCCGGCAATAGCACCACTGTTCGTTATGACAATCTGGGCCATCGTCGTTCTCTTGATGATCCGGACTTAGGAAAGTGGACATACATTTATAACGCCCTGGGTGAGCTGGTTGAAAAGCAAGACGCCAATGGCGTTACGACAACGGTGACTTACGATAACCTCGGCCGTAAAACCAAGCAGGTAGAGGGTGGCAATACCTCTTACTGGGTGTATGACACACGACTGACGGGTGAGTTGTCCTACTTTGAAGGCTATGGTAACCGGACCGACTATTACTACAACGCTGCCGGACTGACTGAAGAAGTTGCCGTCCAGACCGGTGGTGAAAAATTCAGCACCCATTATTTTTACGATAAGTATGAACGTGTCAGCCGTGAGGTTCGCCCTAATGGTGTCGACAGCTCTGCTTTGGGGATAGTGAATCAGCTCAGCGATAAAGAAAATACCCTGGATCGCCTGGCCGTTGAGTACATCTATAATCCACAGGGTTATATGTCTGCGGTTCGCAGTCCGAAAACGTACGCGGATGAAGCCTTCACCAGCGCCAGTTTTCGTGAAGAAATTAAGGCACTACTGACTCAAGCAAAAATCCAGGCCATGCAGTATGTGGCAACGGCTGAGAAGTATGCCACCCGTGAAGCCTTCTTTAACGAAAAGGCAGCAGAATATCAGAAAAAAACTGTAAACATCCGGAATCTGGATGCTTCTTCGGCCGGGCTGCTAGGTAGCGGTTATCGCTTCAAGCAATGGTGCGACAGTCAGGGGCAGTGTTATCTGCGTCCGGCGACCTGGGTCCTGCTGCATGATGATATCAGTGTTCCCTTAGATATCACCTTAGGTGAAGCGGTGTACCAGCTAGAGACAACGTTAGCTGGCACCAGCGGTGGCAAGCGTAATTACAATGCCACGGTTCATAAGTTCACGAAAGCGGACTTTGACAAACTCTCACTAAAGGCTTCTGACGACCTGATTTTGGCCGACTATGATGGCAACGGTCACAAGGATCTGATGAGCAATCGGGATATTTACGCGGCACACGCCGATGGTGAAACCCGTGAGGAACTGCTTTTTACCGCAGAAGATCTGGCTGAAGCAGCGCGTATTTCAGGGCAGCGTTACAAATTCTACACCGATCTGGCGAGTGATTTAACGGCCTTGGCTGAGCGTGTGGCTGATCTAACGGGTCTCTACTGCGACTACGCCAATCAGTTAGGTGGCCAGCAAGTACAGCACGCGGCAGGCAGCCGATGTGCGAAGACGCAGCAGGTGGGTCAGGCGGATCATCTCAACGCCATTTTGACGCAATCAGAACTGGCAGAATCTGCCGGTAATGCGGCTTATGTGTATTACTGGCAACGCCGCGATACCGATGCGTTTGATCATACGCTGGCAGAAACCCTGGGTAACGGGCTGGTAAACACCTACAGCCATAACGCAGCCACCGGCCGGCCGGATTACATCGTAACGCACAAGAGTGATGCGCTGTTTAATGCTGCGTTGCCGGGCGCCAAAGGTAAAGGCAGAAACGTTCGCTTCCTGCATTACAAATACGATAATCACAACAATGTGGTGTACCGTAACGACAGTGAACTGGGTATCACCGACAGTTATGACTATGACGGTCTGGACCGGGTGACGAGCAATCGTATCGTGCTGGACACGCCTGATCTGCACGGACCGGATAACCCTGATTTTGCCGGCCCGTTCCATTTCAGTTACGACAAGCTGGGTAATATCACCTCGAAAACAGGCGTGGGCAGCTACAGCTATAGTCAACACAATGCCGGCTCTCACGCAGTGACACAGGCAAATGGTCTGACGTATCAGTATGACAGCGCAGGTAACATGGTGCGCGCTTCGGCAGGCAGCACGAGCACACCAGAGCGCGTGATTGAATGGAGTGCCTTCAACAAACCAGTGAAGATTTCGCGGGACAATCACACCGTCGAATTTGTCTACGACGCCAACCATAACCGGTATCTGAAAAAATCCAGCGATGGTAAGCAAACGGTTTATGTCGGCAATCAGTATGAACGTATCATCGACACCAAAACCGGCCAAGTACAGCATCAGCACTATATCTATGCTGATGGTAAACTGATTGCGCTGAACACCCAGTTTAAAAATGCAGAAAACAAACTGGAAAACAAACAGACACGTTACCTGCATTACGATGCACTGAATTCCATCGACATGATCACCGATGGTTACGGCTTGATTGTAGAGCGTCGCAGTTATGATACCTGGGGGAATAAGCGTTCAGTCCAGTGGCATGTGAGCGGACCCCAAACGATTCTGCAGTCCGCGATAACGAATCGTGGTTACACAGGCCACGAGCATATCGAAGAAGTGGGTCTGATTCACATGAATGGCCGTGTGTATGACCAGGAGCTCGGCCGCTTCCTGAGCGCAGACCCGTTGATCCAGTCACCTTATGTCACGGGTAGCTTCAACCGCTATACTTATACATGGAATAACCCACTGAAGTATATCGATCCAACCGGTTTTGAGACGGAGGAAAGTTCCGAGGCGGGAGGTGATAATAACTCTAGCGCTGCTCACAGTAATGGAAAATATACTGAGACAATGACTGTAACCGGCACCAGAGTTCATGATTTCAGTGGGGAAAGAAGAGGTCAGAGGAAGCATCAATTTAAGCCCATTGAAAATCGGTTTGTGTGGGGTAATGAAAACTTTGTCAATCAGTCCACGGAGGCAGAGAAACAGGAAGCTGTAGTCGCGCTTATGTCTGTGGTACCCGTTGCTAGAGGCGCTTCGCTTATTGCTCGAGGAGCAGCTTATGCTGCAGAGAGGTTCGCTAATTTTCGCCGAGTAAAGCAGTCTTTAAATGCTACCGCGAAGGCAGTGGAGAAAGTTGATAACAAGGTTGAAAAGGCTGAAGAAAAGGTTACACAGAAAGCAGGATCTGCTGGTGTTGATCGAACTGGTAAGGTTTTTACTCAAAAAACCAAAAGAGAAATTGACGCAGAAAATGCAGCGCAAAATGGCGGTGTGAATCGTTGTACTAACTGTGATACTGAAGTTGTTCCTGCACAAAGACATCGGCGCGGTGTGACCCCACCAGAAAACGAGCGGCACAGAGATCACATCATCCCGAGATCTAAAGGTGGTGATGGCACGCTTGAAAATGGTCAAATTCTGTGCCGTAGATGTAATTTAGATAAGAGTAATAATTAGTAACTATGAGTGAGCACGTAAAATTATTTTTTGAATATCCCGTTAGCGATTCAAACCGAAATGAAACTGAGTCCTTATGGACTTTGCCGGACGGAAAAGGTTTCAAGCTGGATAACATTCCTTTTTATGTTAAAGGTGTTTCGCTTGGAGATGTCGTTAGTGCTGAAGAAGTAGATGGATGTCTGTATATGAAAGAGCTATTGGAGCCTTCAGGCCATAGTACAGTACGTATCTGGTTTGCCAGCGATCAGGAGGTTCAGTCCGTAAGGGAAACCTTAGAGTCCATGGGGTGTAGCTCTGAGGTTAGCGATCAACCCCGGTTAATCGCTGTCGATATTCCTCCAACTATTTCTTATGATGAGATTCGAGCCTATCTCGATGAAGGCGAGTCCAACGGTAAGTGGGATTATGAGGAAGCCTGTTTAGGCTTCCTATAAAATTGACCACTTAATATATTTTTTCTTTAAAGCAGCTTCGGCTGCTTTTTTTGTTTGTTGGTTTTCTGAGTCCGCATGTTTTTGTAGAAATGGAATGGTGTTTTCGTTTTTGTGCCAACCAGCAGAAGCTGAAACAATCCAGGTGGTGTTGTTATCAGATGTGCCGCGACTGTCTGCAAATTTAAGCAGTCTTTTTATATCCCTTTCTTCTGGAACAATTCTTTGCATTGCAATTGCTCTTAGGATTCCATTACAAAAAAAAGAATTCTGGGGGAGACTTAGCACTTGTTCGATAACGTTATGAACACTTTTTTCATCTAAATAAATAAGTCTTGTTATTGAGTCTCCGATTGCGACATAAATCATTGTTGCTTCAAATTTTTGTTCGGCAAGTTGACGTAAAAAATCTAGGCTCTCGGTGTAACCAGATTCTCCCAAAGCCATGATCATCTGATATTGCGTTTCCCAGGTACGTTTATCATTGAGTTCGTTTTTTAAGGCGGCAAACAGTGCGGGGCCTGCTTCTTTGGTTTTTAGTTTTCTCAGCTTCTTAGCTGCTGAACGCCGTCTGCCAGATACCCTGTCGCTGAGTTGTTCAATCAGTTGCTGGATGGCTGCATCATCACTCATTTAGCCGCCTCCTCTTGCCTGCTCTTATCCCAGCGACGAGAATGATACTTTATTACTAGGATTTCCAGTACTTCCCGGATCACTATATGTTGTTGGGTAAGTCCCTGCTTTATACGCAGGGTAATAAGTTTCTTAGTTAGGATCATAAAAAGTGTTCTGATTAACGTTGCCATTATCTTAACTCCTAGTCTATGCAATAGCATGGTCTTGACAAGATTTTAGAAGAAAGCAGGGTAGTACGATTGGCTGATGAAGTGATGAGAAGCATTCATAGACAGGGCCTTAAGAATCAAGCTTCTCGTGAATTACACCTAAGGCACTGTCTTAAATGAATTTTTTGAGGTATTCATCATGACATTACAGTCGCCATGATATTATGACTGACCAAGTAAAAAAATATTATTTCTGTCTGTTTATAAAATACTCTTCCAGTTTGTATGTTGGAATGCATCCTGAATTGAATTTTATCGAAAATTCAGTGAATTAACGATTTCAATGTTATCGATAGGTGTTGTCATAGGCTATTTATAAGCTAAGAGGCTATGTTTGAAAAAAAAGCCCACTAAATTATTCATGTTTGTAACGTTCATTACCATTTTCATGGTCAAATTATAGCTTTTAATTATGTTCGTTGTAAATCTCAGTATGTCGTTTTGGTGGGGGGTATGCATTATGCTACAGAGGTTTTTGTGACGAAACAAAAAGTAAAAAAGAAGGGGGTTCATGTGAGCGAAATGAAAAAATGGATACCTTTAAGGGGTGTAAGTTGTTATATTAACGTATCATTAGGATGAGTTTCAACTGAGATCTCAGTATCATGGTCATCAAAAGTTAGATTGTAGAACAGTCCTATATGATGAAGTATCCTACGTTACTATGAACCCTGAATTTACAGAATGAGTTGAGTTATGAAAAACATTATTTTTCTGCTGTTTTTTATCAGCCCTGCCACCTGGGCTGGCTGCAACAACATCGCTTGCTATGGTGTGGGGAAAGACGCCATTGTGAATGTTTATCTTCACCCTAGTGGCAATATTTACCTTGGTGCACCAGAGAAAGATAAACTCAACTGTCAGTTAGATGGCGGTACCTATATGACCTTAAAACCTGCTCATCCATTGTTTAGTGAAATTTATTCGACAATTTTAACTGGCATTGCGGCTCAAAAGCAGATGCAAATTCGTATTGTTGAAAATTCACCAGAGTGTGAAGTCATGTATGTGACAATCAACTCATAATTTTTTCGAAGGTAAAGAATGCGCTATTTCTTATTTTTGTTGATGATCATTAGTCCGACAGTGCTGGCGGAGTGTAACCCAACGGGATGTATAGGTATTGGAAAAGAGGCGCTGTTATCAGTTTATCCTAATCAAACCGGGCACATTTACTTACAAGCGCCGGCAGGGAAAGAAAAGCTGAATTGCAAACTGGTCAAAGGCCATTTTATGGTGTTAAAAAATACTCACCCTGTGTTTGATGCCATGTATTCGACAGTACTGACAGCACTTTCTACCCAAAAGCAGCTTACGGTCCGGATTGTTGAAAACTCGGAAGACTGTGAAGTCACTTATGTCCGAATGTTTATGTGAATGCGTATAAAATGAAAATAAATCAAATATGTAAGCTGACTTTCCTGTGTTTATCTTTGTTTTGGTCAGCGACATCTGTCGCGACAGATGCGATTTACTGTCCGTATACGAAAGTGCTTGAGCTTCAGGTTCAGCCTGAAAATGTGTTAGTGCATTTAGAAGGGCAGGGATGGAAACAGCTGGGCACTTACCTGGAACCGGCTTTAGACAGCCGAGTCTCTATCGTACTTGCGGCGCATGCGTCGGGTAAACAAGTCATGATGGCTTTTCCATTGAGCAGTGGCATTGAATGTGAAAAAACCAATTATGGTGTTTCTCCGTATAAAGTAAGGATTCGGTAAATGACCAAGTTTCTTAAATCTGCAGGCTTGCTATTCTTTCTGTTTTCAACCCCATTTTCGATAGCCGCAGAAAATTACGTGTCAGGTAAAATTACTAACATTACCGCTATCGAAGGCGCATTGTTAGTAAACGTAGAAAATGGAATGATTCCTGAAAACTGTGCTGGCACGTCTAATAACTGGATGAAAATAAAGCAGGAAAACACCACTATGATCTCTGTTGTTCTGGCGCAGTGGGCTGCCAATAACCGAATGGCGACTGTGTATACCTCAGGTATTGAAACAGGTGGTCAATACTGTTTAGTGATTCAGGTTGACCCGGCTGGTTAATAGTAATTAGCTAAAGAAATAATGAATTTTTGGAGATTATGATGAGACAACTCTTTGTCTTTTTAATGGTGTTTGTATCTATAAAGACTTATGCCGTAGATATGAATTTCGTCGGTTCAGGTGTTTCAACCATAAAAACCATTCATTCTTACTCTGAGTTTGGTGGTGGGGATGTTTACTTAAAGCTTGCAGAACCAGAGACCACATCTTACCCAAGTGGATATTGGTTAAGAAAAACGGATCCTGGCTTTGATGCCAATTTGTCGATGGCAATTGCAGCATTTCACGCGAAATCGCGTGTGGTGGTGTATGGATTACCTGATGAAATGTGGCCGGGTTCACCAACAGGTAAGTATTGTCATCTTTATGCGATCCAGTACCAATAGGATATTGGTTAAATTAAATGTTCAGCGGTGATCTTTAGTTGACTTCAGCGTATTGAATGTTAAAAGTAAAAGTGTTGATTAAGATGAAAAAATTAATTTTAAGTTTCATTGTAATGATTGCATTACCATTCTCTGTGTTTGCAGAGCAAGGTGATCCTGAATTTAACCAGCCATTCACTATTACCCAGGTATTCTCTGAGGGTACAACGACGGCAGGGTTTTATACTGCAGAAGCTTTAACTGGGTGCAAGTGGAATATTATGTATCTGGACCTTTCTACAGAATCGGGCAAAGCCATGTTCTCTCAGGTCTTGGCAGCCAAGAGCGCTGGGTTCAAGGTTGTCAGGGTTTATTATAAGAAAAACGACAGTGAAAAATGTACGGCAACAGGCTTACATATCCGATAGGGACATATTAATGAAAAAATACATTTTTATACTGATTGCAGTCTGTTTGTCATCGAATGCTTTTTCATCAACTAACTACTGGGTTGATACAACAGGGAAAGTATTGAATATTGCCACGTATGCGACTACGGAAACCGTTCTGGTTTTCTTGGATAACAATGGTCAGGACGTCGCTGAATGTTCTGATAAACAAGCGTTTGCAATCAGCAACACCTTGTCGAGTGAGGCAAGAGCAAGAATGTATTCGATGCTATTAGCAGCAAAAACAGCAGGTACACCAATCACAGTTGCTTATACCAAAGTGGGTAGCTGTGAAGCATGGGGCAGCAATAACAGTGTGTACCGCAGAATCATGAGGCTGAGGTAAGAACGAATGTTAAAAAAGGTGATAGCGATTTTATCTCTGATGTTTTCGACAACTGCGTTGGCGGAATTTAGCTGTGAAGTTGAAGTCAATCGCGTGTTGGTTTATGCAAATGGCAGTGTCAATGTTCTGCATTCCGGCAGAAATGAGTACACCTATATTTGTAATTTGAACACAGCAAGACAAGGTGTGGGTATCACCACCTGTGCGATGTGGACCAGCATGTTACAAAACATTCAAAAATCGTACGCCAAAGCGATATTTTACTACCCAGGCTCGGGCGACTGCAGCACATTAGCTACTTATGGTAGTGCGCCTGTACCTGTTTATATAGGATCAATTAAGTAATGAAAAACTCCAGTGCGATGAAGCTGTTCATTTCCGTATTTTTGCTCATTTCTTCTTCATTTGTCTTTGCTGGCTCGGTGACTGGCACGGTATCGCGTATCATCGTCAGGGATGATGGTCTGCATTATGTTTACATTAATGGTGAGATACTTAATCGTGCAGAGTGTGCAAAGGACTATAAGTACTGGATGATAAAAGACGAAAACAGCACATACGGAAAGTCGCAGTACAGCCTGTTATTGGCAGCGAAAGCCAGCGGAAAAGCCGTTTATATTGAAGGTGCTGGTACCTGTATGCGCTGGGGTGATGGTGAAGACATCAAGTATGTCTCATTTAATTAACCAGCCTGCCAAATCAGCCCGTGAATATTACTCACGGGCTTGATCTTTAGTTAAGGTATATATCTTTTATTTTAAACCAAGGACCTTCGCAGCCTTCAATTGTGATAGTGACAGAGAGGTTGGCGGTTTTAGCTGCCAGAATGGCAGATTTGATGGTGTTATCAGCCATACGGAGCCCGGCCCAGCCATTGTTTTCCGGGCATTGATTATCTGAGGTCGCCCTTGGAAAACCGCCTTTTAGTTGGGCTGCAACTGCGCCTTCGGCACTGACAAAGATCCTGCTTATCACGCCACTATCTTGAGAGTAGCTTGCTGCTTGCAAGTGAAAACTCAGCAGTGGCAAGAGTAAGAACAAACAAGTTGATAAATTTTTCATTAAAATCTGGCCCTGTGTAAGTGACGGGAATCTTTTCCGTCAACGGTCGAGTCTGCATCTTTCGCACAAACAAAATCACCCACAGCATTTTGTGCCCGCATAGCAAGTACAATGGAAAGCAGCTCTTTTTCAGTGGATTTGATGTAGCAGAACTCACCATTGCTGAAACGTACCTGTGTACTATTGTTATTCCAAAAGCCGTAAATAAACTGAATAGATACATTGGTGTTCCATTGCCAGTCGTCTCGATAAACGGGCGCATTGGCAAAAGTGGGTGCAGAAAAAATACCGAGCAGTGCAGCGATGAAAATGTGTCTAACTTTCATATGAAACCCTTACTTGAGGTATATGCCAACAATGTGATCTTTCCTTTTCGGTGTGAAACACTCTAAACGAATAATCACTGGCTGTATCAGACGGTATTTAAACTTTGGTTAACCGAACACTACGAACCTTACAAAAATTGTCTTTTGAACCTTTCCAAAACTTTTCAGCATCATTCCAAATTTGGAAACGAACCGTCTGACTTGAAACATATGCCGCCATCGCCATGGAAAGTAGCCTATCGGCATATTCGGAATTTTGTATATAGACGCCACTAGGGCATTCAGCTATTCCTGTGGTTAACTTTATTAAGGTGTCGCCATCTACAGATGGAATGTATTCAGCTTCTGCCCAACTAGTTATTTCATTTATTAAACCAAGTTGGGTGTTTACAATTTCTGCACTTGCTGATGTGGACATCGCTAAAAACAGTCCTGCAATTAATTTCTTTTTCATTGGCATGCGGCTTAAATAAAAATGAGATGTAAATGATATCAAAGAGGAAAGTGAAAGAAATTAATAATATACAATCATGATGTGAAAAATGAGGGGCGTGTGGATTTTTATAGGGGTAGGGGAAAAGTTAAGGGAAATTACTGTCGCTAAACGGTTTAATGGGCAACCCAGCTCTGCTATGAAAGCTGGGTTGTAGAAATTAATGAGCAGATTTACTGCCCAATCTGCACGCTATCCACATCCACTGTGGTGCCGTTGAGGTCTTTGTCGACTTCGCCCATCAGGGTGACCTGAGTTTCCGGGCCGACTTGTTTATCGCCCCACAGGTGGTTGTCGATTTCGACGATCATTTCGCCTGTGCTGTCTTTAAAGCGGTAGTCTTCATCGCCGAGTGAGGCGACGATATGGCCGGTCAGGGTGACGCGCGCATCGTCTTTGGCCTGCATAGCCTGGGCGACAGTTGAGTTGACGCCCTGGGTTTCATTCGGTCCTGTGTAGCCTCCCTGAGCGGCGGTCGCGGTCAGGGGCAGGGCCAGAGTGGCAAATAAGAAGATCACTTTTTTCATGACTGGGTTCTCCGTTATCGGGCTCATGGGAGCAGCGACTGTTTTCAGTATGACAGCTGAGCAACGATTTGCCGCTGTCATCGTGCTATCTATGTAGCCAGAATAACGAAGAGAACGTGAAGCAAGCGTGAAATTCCCGTCAGGAATATATGAAAAGTCGTGATAAAGAAGAATTTTTTATCGCCAATAGTGGTTTGCTATCAGGCTTGCCGGGCCATGCCGTACCACAACATATCAAAAGCCGCCTGACGTGAGGCGGGATCGGCCGCCAGTGCCGGTTGCTCGGCAAACAGGCTCACGGTGGATAAAAACAGGCTGTGGCAGGTGTTGAGCATCAGAGGTTGCGGCCAGCCTGCCAGTTCCCCTTGCTGTTGTCCCTGCTCTATCAGTTGCGGCAGGAAAGGCAGGGCCTGGCTAAGCATGGCATGCTGCTGGCTGAGCAGGTACTGCGGGTCGTTGGCCATCTGGCGCAGGAACTGAAACTGCTGCGGATGGGCAAGTCCCCAGTTGATGGCGGCTTGCCAGATATGCTGCAATTGCGCCTGCACGCTCAGGCTGGTGTCCGGTGGTGTCAGGGCCGTTGCCATGTCTGCTTTTATGCTCAGATACAGGGTTTCGACCAGCACCTGCTTACTGGCAAAGTGATGGAACAACGTGCCATTGGCCACTCCGGCTTCTTTGGCGATCTTGGCAGTGGCAGTGGCCTGAATACCCTGCCGGGTAAAGAGGCTGAGGGCGGCATCTAATAATTGTTGTTTCTTATTCTGGCTCATAGCTCGCTGTCAGTGGAGAAACTGGCTCATCGGGGTGAGCCAGCATAATACAGGTTTAGCGTAAGAAGAAAGCCATCATCAGCTTTTGCACTGTGGCCCGCCAGCCGGTGAAAGGCGGTACGGCCAGTTTGGCGGTATTGATGCGGCCTTTGGTCAGCACGGTTTTGGCTTTGGAGAAGGTCAGAAAGCCTTCCTTGCCGTGATAATGCCCCATGCCAGACGGGCCGATACCGCCGAATGGCGCATCGTCGGCCGCGACATGGAAGACCGAATCATTGATGGCCATGCCACCGGCGTGAACATAAGATTTTACGCGCTCTTGCAGGGCTTTGTCCTGCGTCATCAGGTATAAGGCCAGCGGGCGGGGACGCCGCTGGATGTACTGGATGGCCTCGTCGATGTTGCTGTAGGTGATCACCGGCAGCAAGGGGCCGAAGATCTCTTCTTGCATCAGGGTCAGGCTGTCGCTCGGGTTCACCAGTAAATGCGGCACCATACGGTGCGCACCGGGGTCGATGGCATCCGGGTGGACGGTTTCAATCCGGGTGTTGTTCCGGACAGCTTCTGCCAGCCACTGGCTCAGACGGTCGAACTGGCGCTGGTTGACAATTGAGGTGAAATCCTGGCTGTGCACGCCTTGCGGATACATTTGCGTAAATTGTTTCTTGAACTCGGCAATGAACGCATCTTCGTTGCCTTCCGGCACTAAAACGTAATCCGGTGCCACGCAGATCTGACCCGCATTCAGGCACTTGCCGAAAATCATCCGCTCAACCGCCTGCGGCATATCGGCATCCGGGGCGATAAGAGTTGGCGATTTACCGCCCAGTTCCAGCGTTACCGGGGTGAGGTTATCCGCCGCAGCGCGCATGACATGGCGGCCGACGGCAGTGGAGCCGGTAAACAACAGGTGATCAAACGGCAGTGCCGTAAACGCCGCCGCTATGTCGGCTTCACCTTCAATGACGGCGACCTCAGTGTCAGCAAAGATATCTGCCAGCAGGGCGGTAATGAGCTGGTTGGTTTGCGGGGTGAATTCACTCAGCTTAATCATGGCACGGTTGCCAGCCGCCAGCGCAGGGATCAGCGGGCCGATGCTCAGCATGACAGGGAAGTTCCAGGGCACCACGATACCGACCACACCGACCGGCTGGTAAATGACTTCCACTTTGGCCGGCATCAATAGCAAGCCGGCGTGACGCCGCGATGGCCGCATCCATTTTTTCAGTCGTTTAATGGTGTAGTTGATCTGCTGGACACAGGGCAGGATGTCGCTCAGCAGGGTATCCTGGTGACTGCGGTGGCCAAAGTCGGCAGACAGTGCTTTACACAGCGCGTCTTTGTGAGCAAGCAATGCGGCTTTCAGCTGTTTGAGTCGGGCAATCCGGCTGGCATAGTCCGGCATGGTCTGCGCCAGGTACTCATTGCGCTGGGTGTGGAACAGTCGCTGCATAGTGAAAATTTGCTGGCTGTCTTGGCTCGCAGTGGCAAAGGTCATCCCTATCTCCTGTTTTGACAGAGTGAACCGCGTACACGCGGTTGAGTATCAGAGAATGCCAGCCGATTTATCCATATACCGACTGACTAGTCGGTTTTAATATAGGGCGGCTCAGCGCTGCGTGCAAGAAATCGGCAAATTTAAATACCGTTCTGTGAGGTGCAGCCCGTGAGGCGCAGCGCGATTATGGCTCAGGCCGACGACGCGGATGCCCGCTTTTTTCCGCCGGGAAGGCCGCCATAAAGGCGTCGAAATACTGCAGTAACGCCTTGGCATCGCTGTGCTCTCCCAGCAACTCCAGCAGGGCAATGCCTGTTTCGCAGGTGCACAGATTGCCCGTCTGCTGATTGCGGCGCAGCGAGTAACAGGAGTCGCGATCCACACTCAGACTGAGCCGGGGCAGCTTAGCCAGCCACGGGCTTTTGCGCATCATCTTGCGTGCTTCCTGCCAGGTGGCATCAAGCAGAATGAATAAAGGGGTCTTGCCTGTCTCGCGCGCAAAGGGTGCCGGGGGATGGGCGTCGTCGGCGGGAAACAGCAGCCAGGGCTGGATCGTGTCATCGGCTATCAGCGTCAGCAGCGCCTCGGGCGGCTCGGTACGAGACCAAAGCAGGCGCTGGCAATGCGGCAACGTTCTGGCCATCAGCGCCCCGGTATTGGTGTCTTTGCCAAATTCCTTGCTGTGAGTCAGCAGCACGAAGATCGCCTGAGAGCGCAGGCGCACCTCGGCATGGCAGATACAATTATGAACAAAGCCGCAATTCGGGCAGGGTGTTACCGTTTGTGGAGCAGGTTCGGCGCTCATGGTTGTCATCGCTTATGGTATTCTTGAGTCTGTGACCTCAGATGTTACTGCTCTGGTACCACAAAATCACGACAACAGGATGCGATATGGCTTATTGGTTATTCAAAACGGAACCGGATACTTTCTCTATTGATACTCTCAAGCAGATGAATGTGGCTTGCTGGGAAGGCGTTCGTAACTATCAGGCGCGCAACATGATGCGTGATGACGTCAAAGTGGGTGACCAGGTCTTTATCTATCACTCTTCGTGCAAAGACATTGGGGTGGTGGGGGTTGCCAAAGTGGTGCGCGAGGCCTATCCCGATCATTTTCAGTTTGATCCCGACAGCCCGTATTTCGACCCGAAATCCGATCCCGCCAATCCGCGCTGGGTGATGGTGGACATCGAATATGTGCGCCATCTGCGCCTGGTAACGCTGAAAAGCATCAAAGTCAATGATGCGCTGCATGAAATGCCGCTGGTGCAGCGCGGTAACCGCCTCAGTATCATGCCGGTCACGGAACAGCAGTGGCAGGAAGTGCTGCGCATGACAGGACAGTTTTAACGCACTTGTAATGGTTTATTGTTTGAATATTCCCTCCCCTTGGCAAGGGGAGGGATAGTACTGAGTTTGCTGAAGCGTTGAGTATTCCCTCCCCTTGAATAGGACTAGGGAAAAGTGGCTTACAGCAGATGCTCGGCCAGATAATGCGCCACGGCTTCGTCGGCGCATGAACCAATCACGCCGTTGTCAGGCAGGGCGGCCATCACTTTGTGGTGAGCTGTACCCATAACCAGACCTTTGCCGGCCATGCTCAGCATTTCCACATCATTCATGCCGTCACCGAAGGCGATACAGTCTGTCAGCGCATAGCCTTTCGCTTCGGCAACCGCTGCCAGGGCGTGGCCTTTCGACACCCCGACATCCATCACTTCCAGACACCAGGGCGTGGAAAAGGCGATGCTGGCACGCTCGCCAAACACGGCGCGGAACTTGTCCTCCAGCACAACCAGTTTGTCGTGGTCTTTATCATCACGGGTGAAGAAAACCTTCGCTACGCCATCCAGCGGTGGATTGTTTACGTCAAACAGTTTGTATGTAAAGGTTTCGTGGAAATCACGCAGATACGCATCTTCGATGTTGAGCAGCCAGTCATCATGCCGGTAGATATGAATACGTAAGTCCGGCTCGTCTTTGGTGAGCTCCATCAATCCCAGAATTACCTCAGGCTGCACGTCCTGCTGGAACAGCACTTCGCCCTGACAAGTGTGCACCCGGGCACCGTTAGAGGTGATCATGAAAGCCGGAATGCCCAGTTGCTCGCGCATTTCGGCCACATCGATATGGTGGCGGCCGGTTGCGAAGACGAAATCTTTGCCTTGCTGGTGCAACTGCTGGAGCACCTCTTTGGTGAAAGGGGCGATTTTATGATCGGGTGTCAGCAGAGTACCGTCGAGATCAGAAGCAACAATTTTATACATGGCACGTCTCTTTCTTTGATGGCTGCACCGCTTCGGGCCAGCCGGGTGATTGACATACACAGGCAGTGTAAACCAGATTAGATCAAGAAAAGAGGCTAATCTGCGACTCTGGTTTTTTCCGCTATTCCTGTCAGTGTGGGTTCAGCTTGGTTGACCGCTGGCCACCAGCGGGGTGGCGACAGTCGCTGGCTGGCTGAACCGGGCGAAGTGTTCCAGCACAGCTGTGACCGCCTGTACCCGCTGCGAATCCTGTTCGAACAGCACTTCATGGCGGGCGCCCTTGATCACCTTCACCTGACACTGGCCGCCGGCCTGTTTGATCTGCTGGTAAAACAGGTTCTGCGCCCGGTTATCGACTATGGTGTCCTGTTCATTTTGCAGCAGCAGTACCGGGCAGCGGATCTGACCGGCCAGTACCACCGATTGGCGGGCGGCGCTCAATGCCTGCCAGACCCATCGGGAGCTGGGCCCGCCCAGTTTGAGTGCCGGCTGGTCTTCATACAGCTTGCGGAACCACTCGTAACGGCACTGGCTCTGGCATAAGGGGTTATCGGCAAAGGGCTTGGGATAATAAGGGGTCTGACCGGGTGCATAGCCGGGCTGACGCTGGAGCTGCTCGGCCACTCTGGCCAGCGGCGAGGCTATAGGCTTCATCCAGTGGCTGACTTTGATGCCGTGCATCGGGGCGCTCAGCACGGCGGCCGCAATATCATCCGGGTACTGGGCCAGATAGAGGCTGGTCACTGTGCCGCCCATCGAGTGACCGAGCATAAAGAGCTGCTGGTAACCGGCCGGTTTGACTATGGTATCCACAAAGGTATGGAGATCACTGACGTAATCGGTAAATTCTTCCACATGGCCGAGCTGGCTGTCTGGGGTCAAGCGGCCGGAGCAGCCCTGGCCGCGGTGGTCCAGGGCAAAAACATCGTAGCCCTGACGGGTCAGCTCCCAGCAGAGCTCCTGATATTTATGGAAGGTTTCGACCCTGCCATTCACCAGCACTATAGCTCTGTCAGTACTGAAGCCGGTCAGGCTCATCCAGGCAATGGGCACGCCTCCGACACCGTCGAACTGGCTTTGCCGGCGCTGAGCCCAGCACTCGGCCACCGGCCCTGACATAGTGGCCGCGAAATCGGATTCCATGCTGATCGCCCCGGCAGGGAGGGAAAAGGAAAAACCTTGAGTCATGGGAAGCTTGTCCAACATTTGTCAGCTCTTTGTGGCGATATAAAGGAATTAGTAATATGTTCCAGTATAACGTAAAGTGTTGATGGTTTTGGATACGGCATCAAATCTGATGCCATTCTATTATTGTTATTGTCTTCCACCGGACAGGATCATTAATTTCCCCAATATGTACGCCTACGTTGCTCGTCAACCTATCTTGAACCGCCAGCAGAGAACCGTTGGTTATGAATTGCTGTTTCGTGATGGGGAGCAGAATGCCTTTCCGGACATCGAAGCCAACACGGCAACCAGCCGTTTACTGGTGGAAAACTACATGGCTGTCGGTGACGATCTTGCCACCGCAAGCCAGCGTACCTTTATCAATTTCCCCTATGACAGCCTGGTGAGATTGCTGCCGTTGTTGCTGCCGCGGCACAAGGTGGTGATAGAAGTGCTGGAAACCTGCACCCCGGATGATGAGCTGTTTGCGGCGATACGTCATCTGAATAAACAGGGTTATACCATAGCGCTGGACGACTTTGATCTGCAACCGGCCTGGCAGCGCTTCATGCCTTATGTGCATGTGATTAAGCTTGATTTCATCAAACTGGGTTGTCAGCGCGCCTGTGCTTTTGTGGCCCAGCATGAGAATCGCCGCCTGAAATTCCTGGCCGAAAAAGTAGAAAGCCGGGAAGAGTTTGAAGCCGCCCGGGCTGCCGGTTTTCATCTGTTTCAGGGCTATTATTTCAGCAAACCTGAGCTGCTGAAAAACCGTCAGGTGACGCCTGAAACCCTGACCACCCTGAGACTGCTGCGTGAAATCAGCCGCACTCCGGTCGATTTTCCCCGTGTCGAGCGCATTATTGCCAGCGACGTTTCCCTGTCTTATCTTTTGCTGCGTTATGTCAATTCCGCCGCCCACCGAACCTTGACGCCAATCGGTAACTTTAAGCAGGCGCTGGTGTATCTGGGTGAAGAGAAAATTAAGCTGTTTGTCTCAGTGGTGGCCGCGGCTCATGCTTCTATCCGCAAACCGCGCGAGCTGTATATTCTGTCGCTGCAGCGGGCGCGCATGTGCGAAGAGCTGGCGAGGGGAAGCGGTATTGCCCTGAACAGTGATCAGGCGTTTCTGGCGGGGATGTTTTCGCTGCTCGATGCCTTGCTCGATAAGCCGCTGCCTAAACTGCTGGAGCTGTTACCTCTGTCTGAGGAAGTCCACCGCGCCTTATTGCTGCGGCAGGGGCCGCTGGGCGATATTCTGAATTTGCTGGATGCCTACGACAATGCCGACTGGGAAAGTACCGCCCGGTATTGCCAGCGGCTGGGAATGAATGAAGCTCAGGTGGCGAATGTGTATCACCAGACGCTGCGCTGGCTGGCCAGCTATCAGATCCCGTATCAGAAATAAGCTGTGTATCCCGCTGGGGAAAAGAGGAAAAACAAAACCGGGCGTTTGCCCGGTTTGTCGTTTCAGGGGGAAGCAGGATTAGCCGCCAATGTTGTAATAGGTCGCGGCGCCCGGACCAACCGGGATACCCAGTACAAACACCCAGACATAGAACATCAGGCTCCAGCCGACCACGAAGACCATGGAATATGGCAGCATGGTGGCAATCAGGGTGCCCAGTCCCAGATTCTTCTGGTAACGGGTCGCCACCGCCAGAATCATACCGAAGTAGCTCATCATAGGGGTGATGATATTGGTGACAGAGTCGCCGATACGGTACGCCGCCTGAATGGTTTCCGGCGCATAGCCGACCAGCATCAGCATAGGCACGAAGATAGGGGCGGTAACTGCCCACTGTGCCGAGGCTGAACCTATCATCAGGTTGATGAAGCCACACATCAGGATAAAGGCGAAGAACAGCATCGGCCCGGTCAGGCCGATGGATTGCAGCATGTCTGCACCCGCCACGGCAAAGACCTGACCAAAGTTAGTCCACTTGAAGAATGCCACGAACTGGGCGGCAAAGAACACCAGTACGATATACATACCCATTGACGACATAGAAGCCGACATCGCACTGATCACGTCGCGATCTGTCTTCATGGTGCCAACGACTTTACCATACGCAAAGCCAGGGATGGCGAAGAACACAAAGATGAAAGCCACAATGCCTTTCAGGAAAGGCGAGCCTGCCACCAGGCCGGTATCAGGATGACGCAGGATACCGTTTTCCGGCACTATGGTCAGCGCCAGCAGAACAGATACCGCCAGTGCAGCCAGTCCCGCCACTTTCAGACCTTTCTTTTCCAGATCCGTCAGCTTGCCCATTTTGTCTTTGCCCAGATCGTCGCTGGCTTCCTCGACATTGTAAGTGCCCAGTTTTGGCTCAACAATTTTCTCGGTCACGAAGGCACCCATGATGGTGATCGCGAACGTTGAAGCAAACATGAAGTACCAGTTCACTTCCGGGCCAACCTGGTAGGTCGGGTCAATCATTTGCGCTGCCGTCTGGGTAATCCCGGACAGCAGGGGATCAACAGTGCCCAGCAGCAGGTTAGCGCTGTAGCCGCCGGAGACACCGGCAAAAGCCGCGGCCAGACCCGCCAGCGGGTGACGACCCAGCGAGTGGAACAGCATGGCGGCCAGTGGGATCAGCACCACATAACCCAGCTCTGAAGCCGTATTGGAAATGATACCGGCAAACACCACAACCAGAGTTACCATACGGCGGGAAGCGCCCATGACCAGGCCACGCATTGCAGCAGAAAGTAAGCCAGAATATTCTGCAATCGCGACACCCAGCATGGCCACCAGCACAGTACCCAGCGGGGCAAAGCCTGTGAAGTTTTTCACCAGATTCGCCACGATCATTTGCAGACCTTCGGCGTTCATCAGGCTGATAACGTGGATCATGCCGTCAGCGGCACGCCCTGGGGCGCCTTCCGGGCGCGGGTCTGGCACTGAAACGCCAAAGTAGCCGGCAATGCCGGAAGCAATCAGTATTGCCAGGCTGAACAGGGCGAAAAGGGTGATTGGGTGCGGCAGCAGGTTGCCCAGCCACTCAACCGTATCCAGAAAACGCGTAAAGAGCGTTTTTTTGGTATTCAACTGTTTTTGTGAAGCACTCGAATGCATCACGACCTCCATTCTTACGTCATGTACCCGTCAATGGGCATCTAATCGGTGCGGGAGGTTACGCTATTGTTAATGCCATAAACAAGATAAAAATGTGTCTAAATGTTTCTATTGTGTGTTTTATGACTGCATATTGACGATCTGATTAGTTTTTTGTGTTTATTTTTGTGTTGCTAGTGGACCATTTTACTTTTTTATATGCTTTCTGTTGATTATTTGTGCGAGTGGCTCAGAGAATAAAGGGCTCAGTTTTGCTTGGCCTGCTTGCTATGATGGCCACAAAAATGTGATTAATATCTCGTTTTGGTGTGAATTTAATAAAACATCATTCAAATTATCAATTTGATAACATACTGATAAGCGTCTGCCTTTAGTTTGCTTAGATTGTACGCCAGTGAGGTATGCACAAATTCTGATCAGGCCGCTCGTGGCGCTTTAGTATCGAAAGAGGGGCTGTAACAAGTGAAGGAGATCCCATGCGGGAAAAAATAGTCTTTGTCGACTTACTGCGCTGTGTTGCTGCCACCGCTGTGGTTGTGATTCATGTGTTAGGGCCTTACCGTGAACTGCTCGGGCAGATCCCGGACCATGCCTGGATAACTGCGGTGAGTTATAACAGCTTCAGCCGCTGGGCTGTGCCTGTCTTTATCATGATCAGTGGCGCGCTCATGCTGACAGACACCCGGCCGTTTGAGTTTGGCTATTATGTCCGGCGGCGGCTGGGCAAGGTATTGCTCCCTTTTCTGGTGTGGTCGGTGTTTTATGCGTTTTTTTCAGGCCTGACCTTAGATGGCTATCAGAGCAGTACCGCGATGGCGACACTGGCTAACATGCCGGAACACGAAACCTATTATCACCTGGGCTTCTTCTACTATTTTCTGCCTTTGTATCTGGTGATGCCGTTTTTGCAGGCGTGGGTGAAGCGGGCTGATCCGACAGCAGTGAAAGGGGTGACGCTGGTGTGGATGCTGCTGACGGCTTTGTTTTTGTTTTATATCGATGGCCCCTGGAGCCACCAGTTGGTGCTGTACAGCGGGTATTTGCTGCTGGGCTATTGCCTTTATCGCTATTCCTGGCCGACACTGGGCTGGTTACTGCCTTTGGGGATAGCGGCACTGGTACTGACGGATTATATGGTACTCAGCCGCAGCTTTGCGGCGGGTGAATACACTGTTGGCCGCTGGCTGTCTTACAAAACCCTGAATACTGTGCTCATCGCCGCGATGGTTTTTGTGGTGTGCCGTTATATTGCCGATCGCCTCAGTGAAGGTACGCTTGCCAAACTGGCCTTTGTGAGTCGCTATAGTCTGGGTATTTACTTGCTGCACCCGATTTTTCTGTGGCCGGTCAGAGCGTTTGATTGGTACTTTATTCATCCTGTTGTGATGATCCCGTTCTGGACTCTGGTGGCCGGCGGGCTTGCTTTGCTGGCGAGCTGGCTGCTTAGCCGTCACCGGCTGACGGCCTGGCTGGTACCCTGATGCAGTCAGTGAATCACGAGATCTGTCAGTGTCAGCGTTTCAGTGCAAAGTGCATAAATCGTCGCCCCCGGTAGGTCAGGGTACCTGAGTCACCGGCATTCAGGGCGTGGAAATAGTGCGGCCCTATCTGGAAATCACGTTTGGGGCCGCCTGTTACCGGCTGGACATAAAGCCAATATTCCTCACTGTCGCCGCCTGGTGGAGTATTGTCGAGAGCGACACTCTGTTTATCGAGTATCAGCACCTCTATTGTCTTTTCTATCGCCGCGTTGCCCGACAGATGACGGCGGTAGATGTGAACGAATGAGGCGACAGCAACAACAAGCAACACCAGAAGAATCAGAAAAGGGGTGACGGGCATAGCAGGCTCCTTAGGTAACTGCCCGCTATTATGCTTGAGTGTGTAGCGGGTTGTCTGTGACAGAATGCGGCTATGGTGAGATCGCTGCCGGTAGATTTGCAACTGGCTGATCTCCCTGTAAGGTTAAAGAAGAAGCAGGTAGCAGGAGAGATGTGGGTGTCAGAGATTGAATTAGTGGTGAGCCGGAGCCGGCGACTCGAGCATTTGCTGCGGCACCATTATCATGCGGAAGGAAAAGGGCTGCATCAGTTAATTACCAGTTGTGAAGAGCGTTTGCCTCACGAAATCATCCCCACCTTGCGTTATGTGGCCACCATACGCAATAAAGTGGTGCATGAGGAAGGATTTAGCCTGGATGACAGTCGTGGCTTTCGCCGGGCCTGTCAGGAGTGCGAAAAAGAGCTGACGCCCCGCAGTGCGCGCAGGGTGTGGGCGGTTGCCGTTTTGTTGGTGCTAGGCATGACCGCCTTGGCGCTGTGGTTTTATTCAAACAATTGGCACCATATAAAGTTGGATCCGTAACGGGTGGCGCATGATAGCGACAAAATAAAAAAGGTGCCTCAGGCACCTTTTTTATTGGCTAATTTTATCTTTTGCTTAATAAAGCACAGGCAGCAACATGAGACCGGCGACGACGGCGATCATGACAAGCCCTTGTTTTTGGGAAGGTGATAACATAGTTATAGGCTCCTGTTATGTTGCTGGGAAATTTGTTAAGAAAAGAATAGCACTTTTTTTATCGCCTGATCAAAGGAAGAGTGTGATATTTAGCAATAAATTTACTTTTAGTTGTCATGAAATCCCTTTGTTGATGACATTTGGCTGCTGAAAATGGTGAGGTCAAAAAACAATCTGATTGGGTTGTTAAGTTTTAATTTTATTTTAAGTATTTGATTATTTTGTTGTTTTAATATCTTCGTGTTTTTGTTTTTATCCGTGTTTAAGTTCTGCTTGTGGTTTTGTGCTCTGGCGGCATCTGGTGTTAGCTATCATTGTTTTTCGTGATAAAACTAAAGAAAACCGGTTCAGGTATACAGCCGGGTTAGGTTTTTGCATACGATTTTCGTTATTTATCGACATTCAACGCTCTGTAACTGTGTAGATGTTAGGTAAAATAACTTAAGGAAGCTCTGAGCTGATTTTGGTGCTGGGTTTTGTTTTATTTGTTTGTTTTTATTCATTTTTATGTTTTATTTTGAACGGGGTTTCTATCTGTTTTCGTTTCTTGTGGGGGTAAAATAAAGCGGTATTTATCGCATTAGTATGAACCTGACGCTTTTGACAGCGGAACTGTACTGTTTTTGTTACCAGACTGGGAGTTGCAGCCGTAGCATTGAACGAAAAGGAATAAAAGTGGCGGTAAAGGAATAAGTTATATGAAAGTGTGATGGATCACAGAGGTGAGAATTGACCGGGTTTCTGGCCTATCTGAGCTAGACAAACGGCGTTTGCTTTTTACACTGTCACAGCTTTGATAACTCGGGTGAACGTATGTGGGTCTGGTTAGCCGTCTCTTTTTCTGCTTTGTTACATATCAATGCCGCTTATCGCGGTCCACAGTGGCAGTTTTATTTGTTTAAGCCGCTGACGATTTTCTTGCTGCTGGCAACAATCCTGCAGTTTGGCCAGGGTGATGGATACCAGCAATGGATTATTGCCGGTCTGCTGTGCTCCGTCGCCGGGGACATTTTCCTTATGTTGCCCAAAGACAAGTTTGTGCCGGGCCTGACCAGTTTTCTGCTGGCGCACATAGTGTATTCACTGGCCTTCTGGAATGAATTGTCTGGCCCGATAGTGTGGTGGCTGCCTGCCTTGCTGATGGGGGCCGGGATTATCGTTTATCTGTTGTTGCTGCCGTCTCTGGGCCGGTTGGCTCTGCCGGTTGGAGTATATATAGGGGTGATTTTGCAAATGACCTGGGCGGCGGGTGAGTACTGGCTAACCACCCGAACAGGCGCCGGCCTCGCCGCTTTTGCCGGGGCGATGGTCTTTCTGGTATCAGATACTTTGCTGGCCCTGGACCGGTTCAGAGGCAATTTCAGAGCTGCGACAGGCAGTATCATGACCACCTATTATCTTGCCCAGTCGCTCTTAGTGGTCAGTGTGCTGCTACGCTGATGATAAAGAGAAGAGATTGGTAATGGCAGCTAGCTGGCAACAGATCTACCGGGCGGGCAACAGCCTTGAAGCGCATACCCTGAAAGGATTGCTGGAACATGCCGGTTTGGCGGTGCGTCTGACCGGGGAGAATCTCGGGGCGGCTGCCGGTGAATTACCGGCTGATGTGGTACAGGTGACAGTCTGGGTATCGGAACAGGATGCGGTAAAGGCACGCCAGTTACTTGCCGGGTACGAGACGGGCAATCAGCGGCGCTGGCGATGTGTGTCCTGCGGCGAAGAGAACGAAGGACAGTTTGACTGGTGCTGGCAATGTGGCACCGATAAACCTGAGACTGACTGCTGAAGAGCAGGATAAACGAAGGGCACCAGCCGGGCACCCTTGCCGTTAGCTTTTTACACCATGTGCTTGCGGCGAATATCCAGCAAAGCAAAGATGCCGAAAATCAGTATCGACCATTTTTCCCAGCGACTCAGAGACAGTTTGTCACCAAACGCACCGAGGAAAATCAGCATTTGCAGGCCGTGCATCGCCAGCAGAAACGCCGTCATGATATACAGTGCGATTGCCGCCACACCCGGGAAAGGGTGGAACAGGTTCAGCAAAAGTACCGCCCAGACAAATCCGATCGCCACTTTCGCCAGTAAAATCAGCGCTTTCATATTTCCTCTCTTTGATACAGGCGGTAGCAAACTTGTCCCGCCGATTTTTCTTTGATGAGCTGCCAGTGTTCGGGCGTATCAGGCAGTCCCAGTTCTTTTTCTGCTTCCAGATAAATCAGGGCTTGCGGGGTCAGCCAGCCATTGGCTTCCAGCAGGCGAATCACCTCCGGCAGCATGTCGCGCCGAAAAGGCGGATCAATAAACACCAGATCAAAAGCCGACCCCGGTTTATTGAGAAAAGACAGGCTGTCGGTCTGATGCAGCTCAGCTTTATCTGTCTCTAAGGTGTCCAGATTACGCTTCAGCTGACTGGCGGCTTTCGTGTCTAGCTCCAGCAGTGTCAGGTGCTCCGCACCACGCGATAAAGCTTCAAGACCAAGGCTGCCGCTGCCGGCAAAGAGATCCAGACATCGTGAGCCGTGGATATCCGGGGCAAGCCAGTTAAAAACGGTTTCTTTGACACGGTCGGTTGTCGGGCGTAACCCGGCAACATCGTGGACCGGCAGTTTACGTCCTCGCCAGCGGCCACTGATGATACGTACAAAGCCTGCCTGGCTGGGCGGGTTAGCTTTGTGTCCGGAATGCGTCTTACGTCTAGTCATACATTTCTTCGACCGTAGAGAAAGTGGTAGTATACATGGGCCTGATTATCTTTGTGTTTGTTCGTTGTTACCCTGACGATTGGTTATGTTCGCCAGGCCTACTAAGCTGGCAAGCCCAAAGATAAACAGGCCCTTTATTTTCAGGCCGTAAATTGTACCAATCAATGTCTAGGATTTGCCAATGGCAGAAAAAAAGAAGCGCGGATTATTTTCATGGCTGGGGTTTGGTGAAGAAGAACAAACCGAGCAAAAAGAACAACATAAACCGCAAGAAGAGACCATAGAGCCGGAACAGACTCAGGAGGCACAAACGCAGCCTGCTTCTGCAGAGGAGTCGGGTCCACCTCATCAGGACATGGCGGATGCGGAAGCCCCGCTGACGCACCGCGACGCTGAGCCTGAATTGCCTGAGCAGAGTGTGCATCTGGATGTCGAGGCAGATACACAGATCCGGCCGGCAGAAGAAGATGCACAGCCACCAAGCCTGCAAGCCGCGGCTGAACCGGCCCTTGTTTCTGAGGAGCCGGCGGTGCAGGAAAAACCGCAGCGCGAGGGTTTCTTTGCCCGGCTGATGAAAGGGCTGAAGAAAACCCGCAATAATCTAGGGGCTGGCTTCTTCGGTTTATTCCGGGGCAAGCAGATTGATGATGATCTGTTTGAAGAGCTGGAAGAGCAGCTGCTGGTGGCAGATGTCGGTATGGACACCACGCTCAAGATTATCGAAAACCTGACCGAAAAAGCCGACCGCAAACAGCTCAAAGACGGCGAGGCCCTGTACGGTCTGCTGAAAGACGAGCTGAGTGAGATGCTGGCAAAAGTTGAGCAGCCACTGGTGATTGATACCAGCCGCAAGCCTTATGTGATTTTAATGGTGGGTGTGAATGGCGTAGGTAAAACCACCACTATCGGTAAGCTGGCCAAGCAATTCCAGCAGCAGGGGCTGTCAGTCATGCTGGCCGCTGGGGATACCTTCCGTGCCGCGGCGGTAGAGCAGCTGCAAGTGTGGGGCGATCGTAATAACGTGCCTGTGGTCGCCCAGCATACCGGTGCCGACAGTGCTTCAGTGATCTACGATGCGATTGAGTCAGCCAAAGCACGCAATGTCGATGTGGTGATTGCCGATACTGCCGGCCGTCTGCAGAACAAAGGCAATCTGATGGAAGAGCTGCGTAAGATTGTCCGGGTGATGCAGAAAATAGATCCGCTGGCGCCGCACGAAATTATGCTGACCGTTGATGCCGGTACTGGCCAGAATGCGATCAGTCAGGCCAAACTGTTCAGTGAAGTGGCACCAGTATCTGGTATTACACTGACCAAACTGGATGGCACGGCTAAGGGTGGTGTAATTTTTGCCATCGCAGATCAATTCAATATCCCTATCCGTTACATTGGTATTGGTGAAGGTATTGAAGATTTGCGTCCTTTTGCCGCCCAGGAATTTATTGAGGCTCTGTTCAGCGACGAGGATTAACTGTGATTCGGTTTCAGCAGGTCAGTAAAGCATATCGGGGCGGTCGCCAGGCCCTGCAAAAAGTGGATTTCCATCTGGGAAAAGGTGAGATGGCTTTTCTCACCGGCCATTCCGGTGCCGGTAAAAGCACGCTGTTGAAACTGATCGCCGCGGTTGAACGGCCGAGTGATGGCCGGATTTTCTTCAATGATCATGATATTACCCGGATAGACAGCCATCAGATTCCTTTTCTTCGCCGTCACATCGGGATGATTTTTCAGGATCACAGACTGCTGATGGACCGGACTGTGTTTGACAATGTGGCGCTGCCACTGCAAATCGCCCAGTCTCCGGCCGGTGATGTGAAGCGACGGGTTTCCGCCGCGCTGGATAAAGTCGGCCTGCTGGATAAAGCACAATGCCTGCCGATTCAGCTGTCCGGCGGGGAACAGCAGCGGGTCGGGATTGCCCGGGCCGTGGTCAATAAGCCGCTGGTGGTACTGGCGGATGAACCGACCGGGAATCTGGATGCCGATCTGTCCCAGCAGATGATGGGACTGTTTGCCGAATTTAACCGGGTCGGGGTGAGTGTACTGATGGCCACCCACGACACCTCTTTATTAAGCCGTCACAGTTACAGACGGCTTGATTTACACCAGGGCAGTTTGCGCGAGGTGGCGTATGGCGCGTAAAGCTCAAAGCTGGTTCTCTGTCCAGCGTCAGGTGGGTAAGCAGGCACTCACTGATCTATGGCGCCGTCCGGTGGGCAATGTCCTGACGCTGGCAGTGCTGGCCTTTGCCCTGACCTTACCGGCCTGTTTTTATCTGGCGGCAAAGAATATTGCGATTGTCAGCCAGGCCTGGCAGAACCCGACTCAGCTGACTGTTTATATGGCGCCGGGTGCCGGCGATGCAGACGCCCGCACCCTGAGAGAGAGTCTGGCGGGCTGGACGGAAATCAGTTCGGCGGATTATGTCTCGCCTCAGCAGGGATTGGATGAATTCCGTGAGCACGCAGGCTTTGCCAAGGCCCTGAGCCTGCTGGATGATAACCCCTTGCCGGCGGTGCTGATTATCAAACCGTCGGTGCAATGGCAGTCGGGCAGCCAGGCGGAAATACTGGCCCGCAAGCTCAGTGAGCAGGCTGGTGTGGATGATGTCCGGCTGGACAGCGACTGGCTGCAGCGTCTTGAAGCCATCAAGCAACTCAGTGTCACGCTGACCATGATCATGGCTGGCCTGATGCTGTTGGCCGTGTTCCTGATAGTGGGTAATACGCTGCGTCTTCAGCTGCAAAATCAGAAAGAGGCGGTGCAGGTTATGAAACTGGTTGGGGCGACCAACACGTATATTCTGCGGCCATTTCTGTACACAGGCGCCTGGTATGGCTTATTGGCTTCGGTGGCTGCGTTAGTGCTCACTACGCTGGTAAGCTTTATACTGGAAAGTGCAGTTGATAAGCTGGCCGCTTTGTATGGCAGTGATTTCCACCTAACCGGTCTGGCCTGGGATGAATGCCTGCTACTCATTCTCTTATCGGCTCTGCTGGGCATACTGGCAGCCCGTCTTTCAGCCGGCAGACACTTAAAAGAAATTGAACCAATGTGATGAATCAGACTCTACGTATTGGTTACGCATGCTTGCATTTTGTGCAGCATTGAAGGCATTATTGTCGGTCTGGCAGTGTAATGCTGCTTGATTTAGGTGAAAGTCCAGGGTATTTGGCCCTGGCAAAGCATCCACAGGGGTTACTTGAATGACAAAAGAGATGACTTCATTAGCTTTAGTTTCTGCTGATAGCCTGGAAGGCTATATCCGGTCTGTAAACAGCCATCCGATGCTGACAGCCGAGCAGGAGCGGGAGTTAGCTGAGCGTCTGCATTATGACGGTGATATTGAGGCTGCCCGCAGTCTGGTATTGTCGCACCTGCGCTTTGTAGTCCATGTTGCCCGCGGCTATACAGGTTATGGCCTGCCAATGGCTGATCTGGTTCAGGAAGGCAATATTGGTCTGATGAAGGCGGTAAAACGCTTCAACCCGGAAGTGGGTGTCAGGCTGGTGTCTTTCGCTGTCCATTGGATCAAGGCTGAAATTCATGAGTATGTGCTGCGTAACTGGCGGATCGTGAAAGTCGCGACCACCAAGGCTCAGCGTAAACTGTTCTTCAACCTGCGTAAGGCGAAAAAGCGCCTTGGCTGGTTTAACAATGAAGAAGTCGAAATGGTGGCCGAGCAACTGGGTGTAGAAACCAGTGAAGTGCGTGAGATGGAGTCCCGTCTTGCCGCGCAGGATGCCACCTTTGATATGCCGGCTGATGATGACGAACGTGAAAACAGCTACACAGCACCTGTGTATTTTCTGGAAGACAAGTCATCTGACGTGGCGCTCAGCTATGAAGAAAATAACTGGGAAGATCACGCCAACAATCGTCTGTCACTGGCACTGGCGAATCTGGATGACCGCAGTCAGCATATCGTGCGTTCACGCTGGCTGGAGGACGATAAGTCCACATTGCAGGATCTGGCTGATCATTATGGTGTCTCAGCCGAGCGAATCCGCCAGCTGGAGAAAAACGCGATGCGCAAGTTGAAAGATGCCGTCGGTGACGCGCTGTAACGATCCGTATGGTGCAGGATCCTTGGGATGAGGATCCCTGCGGGTCGCTGGATTTTCTATCCACAAACTTATTGAATGAAGAAACCGGCTTTGAGCCGGTTTTTTTGTGCCTGAACACCTATGGAATGGCGGTTTGCTGAGTGGCTGCTGGTATAGCCGGCTGAGGCTGAAAATGTTATCCACAGGCTTTGATCGGATCTTTACTATATCTAGTGGATCCTTTTGGGCAGAAACACATTATCAACGCTATTCACAGTTTTTTCCACAGCTGGCGAAACTATGATCAGCAGGCTACTGGCTGGCCCAGCCAGCCTGACTAACTCTCGATCCTGTAAGGATATTCGGCAAAGCCCGCACGCAAAAGGCAGCCAGATTTTTTTCAAAGCTGTGAGTAACTGAGTATACTGGCTGGCATTGAATGAGTAGGGGATACCGTGCTGAATGCGGCAGGATCCCTTGGGTCCACCATTGCTGGTTTTTGCGTCGATAGCATGTCGTGTAAGATCGTGTGATGAGGGGGATTAGCGCAGCCAGATGCTGGCACCCCGATTGATAATTACAGAATGAGGTCATCATGGAGCAGTTTGAACATATTTCGGTTGAGCAAGCGTACGCATTATTACAACAGTCCGACACTAAGGCGGTACTGGTCGATATTCGCGATCCTCAATCCCACGCTTTATCTCATCCGGCGTCTGCTTTTCACCTGACCAATGACTCTATGGTCAGTTTTATGGATGACGTTGACTTCGAGCAGCCGGTGATCGTGATGTGCTACCATGGGATCAGCTCTCAGGGTGCTGCCCAGTATCTGATTAATCAGGGGTATGAAACCGTGTACAGCATGGACGGCGGCTTTGAAGCGTGGCGCCGTCAGGCTTATCCGTGTGTTGAGCAGTAATTCAGCCAGATGATCATCCTGCGCTTGCCAGCGACGCCTGCGGCGCACAAATTTCAACAGGGAGTCTGAGATGCAGCGCATCGCCGTGCTCAATAACCCCCGAATGGCACAGGCCTTTATAGATTATATGGCCTCCCGTGGTATTGAACTTACCCTGGCCGCTGAACCCGGCGGCCAGTTTGCCATTTGGTTGTCTGACCCAGCGCACCAGGTAGAAACCGAAGCCGAGTGGCAGCAGTTTATCCGCCATCCTGACGATCAGAAATACCAGGCTGCCTCCTGGCAGGTGGCTAACCGCCGTCAGCAACCGTCGTTTCGCTATGACAGTCCCAGTATGATTGACATGGTGAAATCGGGTGCCGGTCCTGTCTGTCTGCTGGTGATGGTGCTGGCGGTCGGCATATACGGCGGTTGGTTGCTGGGCTGGCAGGCGCCGCTTTTTTACTGGCTGCATTTTCCTACCATGCAGGGAGACAGCTGGGAAGTCTGGCGCTATGTGTCTCACAGCCTGATCCATTTCTCCGCACTGCATGTGATATTCAACTGTCTGTGGTGGTGGGTGCTGGGCGGACGGCTTGAGCGGCACAGCGGCAGCGGCAAGTTACTGGAAGTCTTCATCGTTTCCGCGCTGGTCTCCGGCCTTGCACAGTTCTGGTTCCACGGCCCTAACTTCGGCGGGTTATCCGGGGTGGTTTACGCGCTGATGGGCTACCTGTGGTGGCTGGGCTGGCTGGCACCATCGCGGGGCCTCACTATTCCCAATGGCTATGTCGTCTTTATGCTGGTCTGGCTGGTTTTAGGTTTCGTCGGCGTGATGGGATTTGAAGTGGCTAATATGGCGCATCTGTTCGGGCTGATCTCAGGGTGCCTGCTGGCCTTTGTTGATGCGCATCTGCGACAGCCGGCGGATTCGGCACATTAAGGTTTCAGCCAGGAGTGGGATCACTTACCTAGTAACCAGACCGATTGCCCAGTAAGATGAGCACGCCCGGAAAGCGGGCCACTACGGTCATTGGAACTTCGTCAATCAGGAGCAGTAACAGCAGTGAAGCAAAGCAAACGTCATCAGGAGATCATCGATCTCGTGAAAACTCAGGGCTATGTCAGTACCGATGACCTGGTTGCCCGTTTTAACGTCAGCCCGCAAACAATCCGCAGGGATCTCAATGAGCTGGCCGAAGAGAATAAAATCCGGCGCCATCACGGCGGGGCGACTGTGCCGTCCAGCTCGGTCAACACCTCCTACACAACCCGTAAAGTGATGCAACTGGCCGAGAAAGATCGTATCGCGCAGGCGATGGTCAAGCATATCCCCGACGGCGCCACGCTGTTCATTGATATAGGAACCACGCCGGAAGCGGTTGCACGCGCCTTGCTGGACCACTCGGATTTGCGGATCGTGACCAATAACCTGAACGTGGCCGGTATTCTGACCGGGAAAGATGATTTCCGGGTGATTCTGGCCGGTGGTGAAGTGCGTAATCGTGACGGCGGCATAGTGGGCGAAGCGACCCTGGATTTCATCTCTCAGTTCCGTCTGGATTTTGGCATCATAGGGATCAGCGGCATTGATCTCGATGGCTCCCTGCTGGATTTCGATTATCACGAAGTACGGGTAAAACAAGCCATTATAGAAAACAGCCGCTGTGTCATGCTGGGTGTCGATCACACGAAATTCGGCCGCAATGCCATGGTGAATCTGGGTGATATCAGCCAGATTGATATGCTGTTCACCAATAAAACACCACCAGAGCCGCTGGCCAAGCGGATGACAGAGCTGGATACCCATCTCGAAATCATAATCGACTGACAGTCCTTGTTATGAGCGTTTTCGCTCATAACGGTCGCGGCGAGCATTAATCTGCCTGCACATTCTCGGAAAGCTGCCTGATAAGGCAGCTTTTTTTGTGCGTATGATCATATCAGTGTCATTTTTCGAGCATAAAAAGGATGATATTCGCTTTCCAATTGGCTATATTGAGCGATATCGAACATTTATACAAAGTGAACACTTTCGAATGCATGTCCTAATATAAGCAGAGAGGAAATGCATTCGGTAAGAGCGCAGCGCAGTTAAGGCACAGGTGAAAGGCATGACAGCAGCAAATGAGATTCTGGATATTATCGTCGTAGGGGGTGGCATTAACGGCGCGGGTATTGCCGCAGATGCCGCAGGTCGCGGATTGAAAGTGGCATTGTTTGAAGCCGATGATTTTGCATCTGCGACGTCGTCTGCCAGTTCAAAGCTGATCCACGGGGGTCTGCGCTATCTTGAGCATTACGAGTTTCGTCTGGTTGGCGAAGCCCTGGCAGAGCGAGAAGTTCTGCTGCGCAAGATCCCGCATATTGCCCGGCCAATGCGTTTTCGCCTGCCGCACCGGCCGCACCTGCGTCCTGCCTGGATGATTCGGGCTGGCTTGTTTTTGTATGATCACTTAGGAAAACGCACCACGCTGCCAGCCAGTGAAGGATTACGCTTTGGCGCGGATTCCGCCCTGGTGCCTGAAATTACCCGCGGCTTTGAATATTCAGACTGCTGGGTCGATGATGCCCGACTGGTTATCTTAAATGCGATGGAAACTGCGGCCCGTGGCGGTGAAGTCCGTAACCGCTGCCGTGTTGAAAAGGCCGAGCGTGACGGCGAGCTGTGGCAAGTGACTGTGCTCGATAGTCAGACCGGCGAGCGTTTCATCCGTCGCTCGCATGCACTGGTGAACGCGGCCGGCCCTTGGGTGAAAACCTTTTATGACACCAGCCTGGATACCCCGTCGCCACGCAATATTCGCCTGATCAAAGGTTCGCACATAGTGGTACCGCGCGTGCACGATGAGCCTCAGGCCTACATTCTGCAAAACGAAGATAATCGAATCGTATTTGTGATTCCGTATCTGGACAGATTCTCCATTGTTGGTACCACAGATGTGGAATATCACGGTGACCCGCGTAAGGTGGCGATTGATGAAGACGAAATCCGCTACCTGCTCAACGTGTACAACGATCACTTTAAGCACAAGCTGCAGCGTCAGGATGTGGTATGGACTTACTCCGGTGTCCGTCCGCTGTGTGATGACGAGTCAGACTCACCGCAAGCCGTGACCCGTGATTACACCCTGGAACTGGAACAGGAAGGCTCTCAGCCGCCCTTGCTGTCTGTGTTTGGCGGTAAGCTGACCACCTATCGCAAGCTGGCGGAATCGGCACTGCGCAAGCTGGCACCTTTCTTCCCGGACATGGGACCGGCCTGGACGGCGCAAGCCTGCCTGCCCGGCGGCGAGGCGGATTTTGACCGTGAGCGTCTCAGTGCTGATCTACGCAACCGTTTTATCTGGATGAGCACATTTACCGCAGATCGCATGGCAACGAATTACGGGATCATGAGCTGGCAGATACTGGAAGGTGTCAGCAGCGAAGCGGAAATGGGGCAGCATTTTGGCGAAGGTTTTTACGCCAGAGAACTCGATTACCTGATGAGCCGTGAGTTCGTTGTCAGCGCAGACGATGCTCTGTGGCGGCGCAGCAAACTGGGGCTGTATCTGAATGATGAGCAGCAACAGGCGGTGGCAGAGTATATTGCTTCGCAACATGCCAAGGCGCATGCTGCAGCCTGATACACTGTAATGAAATACGGGAAAAAGACCAAAGCGCCCACCGGGCGCTTTTTTTGTAACCTCTAAACCACAGGTTATGGCGGTGTTGAGTGTTTTGCTGGGGTTACTGGTACAGATATTTGGTGAACAGCAGCTCAGTTAATAGCTTTTGGTTGGTCTCTGCTATCAGCAGGTCATTCACTTTGTCCAGGCATTGCTGGCGTATGGCTTCGCGACCGGCCAGAGACTTGATTTTCACTTCCGGCTGTTCGCCAATGATTTGGATAATGGCGTCACGGATAAGCGGCGCATGGTGTTCAACCAGAGGGATATAGTCCGGGTCGGAGACCATGAGATCGACCTGCAGGCGCAGATAACCCAGCTTTTTACTTTGGGTGATATAGTTAGTGGTGATATCCGGCGTCAGGGTGAAATAACTGTATTCAGGGGTCTTTGCCGGCGCAGATTGTGCCAGCGCAGGCTGAGTCAGGGTAATCAGCACCATCGCCAATGTCAGGAGTAGAGATTTCATCTTGCTATCCATCTGTATCAGGGAAAAATCTGTTACCCAAGTGCCTACTTTGGCGAGGAATGATATTCCTGTCCGTGACGGCTTGCTACAATAGGGCATCATTCAGTGTTATCAATTGGCCACATTCTATCACCCTTTCTAGGAATTGAATTGGGAAGATGTCGAAATTCAAGCAGATATATCAGTCCGCTCTGGACAATGCCGACTGGCAACTGACAGAAAACATACACCTCAATCAGCCGCAACTGCAAAGCTGGTTGCAGGAAAATGGCTCGTTGTCACGCCGTTTTGCCCGTTATTGTCATCAGTTCAGTGTGCTTCTGCTGGCGCAGGAGCCGATCAAAGCCAGCAGCTTACAGCCTGATGAGAAGGCGATGCTGGGGCCAGTGGATTGCCTGGAGCGTATCGTACTCTTACATGGCGACGGTGTGCCCTGGGTGTTTGGCCGTACGCTGATCCCTGTGCCGACCATGACGGGTGAAGAGCAGGACATTGCCCGGCTGGGAGAGTCGCCCCTGGGTTACCGGGTGTTTACCGATCAGAGTGCGCGCCGTGACGCCCTGCAGCTGGCCCGCCTTACTGTTAATGACGATGTATTGTGGGCGCGTCGCTCTCGCCTGTGGGTAAAGGAAAAGCCGATGCTGGTGGCTGAGCTGTTTCTGGCACCCGCTCCGGTTTATCAGGATAACAGCGCTATTCAGCGGCACATTACCGGCGGTATCGGGCAGCGAGAAAGCCGCCCATTACGCACAAAAGTAGGAGAGTGAAGGTTTGGAGATGACCAAGGCAAGGGCATTCTGGCAGTTAGCGCGTATGGATCGCCCGATTGGCAGTTTGTTATTGATGTGGCCAACCTTGTGGGCCTTGTTTCTGGCCGCGGATGGCATGCCGGATTTCAAGGTGCTGGCGGTGTTCGTGCTCGGGGTTTTTTCGATGCGGGCGGCGGGCTGTGTCATCAATGATTACGCAGACCGGCATTTTGACGGCCATGTGAAGCGTACCGCGCAGCGTCCTCTGCCTTCCGGTTTGATCAGCGAGCGCGAAGCGCTGGGCTTTTTTGCCTTGTTGGCGTTAGTGTCATTTGCGTTAGTACTGACCATGAATACTCTGACTATCCAGCTGTCTGTAGTTGGTCTGCTGCTGGCGGCGGCTTATCCGTTTATGAAGCGCTATACCCATCTGCCGCAGCTGGTGCTGGGCATGGCCTTCGGCTGGGCCATTCCAATGGCGTATGCCGCGCAGTCCGGTGCTTTACCGCCAGTGGCCTGGATGCTGTTTGTCGCCAATATACTCTGGACCATTGCCTATGATACCCAGTACGCCATGGTCGACAGGGATGATGATTTAAAAATCGGGATCAAATCAACCGCTATCCTGTTTGGCCGCAATGACAAGCGCATTATCGGCCTGTTGCAGTTGGGCACATTAGGGTTGCTGATTGTGGTGGGTATGCAGATAGGGTTGTCTCAGCTGTATTACTGGAGCCTGCTTGGCGCTGCAGCGTTGTTTGTTTATCAGCAGATGCTCATTCGCGGCAGGGAACGTGAACCTTGTTTTAAGGCCTTCCTCAACAATAACTATGTGGGGATGCTGGTGTGGCTGGGCATGGCTGCCGGCTTAATGCTCTGAAGTGATGATTCCGCTCCGGTTATAAAAACGCCCGCATCTTGCGGGCGTTTGCTGTTCTAAGCGGCGAATTATTTATCCGCTGAATCCGGCCCCGGCTCTTTTTTCTCTTCCCGGTTCATGACTGCCTGAATGGTCAGCTTCACTTCCGGAGAAACCAAATCGGCCAGTAAATCGGCCAGGGTGGCCACCGGACGTGAGACCGCATGGTTGTCCTGATTCAGATAGCCTTCCTGACGCAGGGTTTTGACCATCGCAGAGAAGACGCCCTTATCGAAGAATTCAGGCGCATTAATACCGTGAAGACGGCTCAGGCGCTGTGCCATCATCTGGCTTTGCTGTTCCAGATCGCTCTTCATCAGCTGAGGTTCACTGCGCAGCAGCGTCAGGGCAATGGCGTAGCGCTGCAAGGTTTCGGTAATGGTATTGCCCAGTAACTGAAGCGGGCCGATACGGACACTGTTGAGCGACAACTCATTGCCGTCACTCAGGATCAGCCGCTGCCGGATCAGCTCATCAATCAGGGCATCAAGCGCTTCCGGTAAGTCCGCCCAGTCAAACCGCAGGTACAGCTCGGCCTTCAAAAACGGATACAGCAGGCTGATCTGACGATGCATTTCGGCCCGGCTCAGGCGCTGGTGTGAAACGACTATGTGGGCTATCAGCGAAGGCAGCGCAAACAGGTGGATGATGTTATTGCGGTAATAGGTCATCAGCAGTGACTGCTGCCTATCCAGCGACACTATCTCTCCCAGGCTGTCACGCTCAACCATGAACTTATCCATGCTGATGGCATTCTCAACCAGCTCAGCCGCTGTGTCTGACGGCTGAGTACAGTCCGACGAATACGGCGTGTTATGGAGCAGCTGAAGGTAACAGTCAATCTGTTGCTCCAGCTCTTCACGGCTCAGTGCGCGCTGGCGAGAGGCCAGCAATGCCAGCGCACAGAGAGTCAGGCCGTTGGTTGCTGCTGCATCGTTGATGTGGGTCATCATCTTATCGGCCAGGTTGTTGACCACAGGGTTGAGCCACTGCGGGCGGGCAGGTTCAATCGGGTCGATATGCTGACGCCAGTCTGGCACCTGCTCGTTCAGGTACTGATTCAGCGGGATAGGCTCACCGAAGTTGACGTAACCCTGGCCGAAATTGCGCAATTTACGCAGGGTGCGCAATACCTGACCCAAGCTTTCTTTTTCTTTTCGCTTGCCACGCAGCTCTTTGGCGTAAGTGGCCACTTCCATCACGTGCTCGTAACCAATATACACAGGCACCAGAGTGACCGGGCGGTTGAGGCCGCGCAGCATGGCCTGAATGGTCATCGACAGCATGCCGGTTTTCGGTGCCAGCAAGCGACCGGTACGGGAGCGGCCGCCTTCACTGAAATATTCCACCGAGTAACCTTTGGCAAACAGCTCACCGAGATATTCGCGAAATACTGTTGAATAGAGGCGGTTGCCTTTAAAGCTGCGGCGGATAAAGAACGCGCCGCCGCGGCGGAAAATCGGCCCGGCCGGGAAAAAGTTCAGGTTAATACCTGCCGCAATGTGTGGTGGTACCATACCTTCCTGATAGAGCACGTAAGACAGCAGCAGGTAATCCATATGACTGCGGTGACAGGGGACATAGACAATTTCATGGCCGTCCTGCGCTAATTGGCGGACCCGCTGGGCATTGCTGACATTGATCCCTTTATAAAGACGGTTCCACAGCCAGCTCAGGAAACGGTCACCGTGACGAACCAGGCTGTAGGAAAAATCGGCCGCAATTTCTTCCATCATATCAATGGCTTCTTTGCGCACTTTTTCTAAAGGCACATCGCGGCTTTCCGCTTCCTCGCGGACCACTTTTTCTATCGCCTTGGAGGCCAGCAGGCGGTTAAACAGCGCCTGACGCTGTGGTAGGCGAGGGCCTGCCGCCGCCAGCTTCTGGCGGGAGAAATGGATCTTAGCCACCCGGGCCAGCTTATTGGCAATGGCGTTATCTGTCCCGTGCTTGTCGGCCATAAAGCGTAACGACATGGTCGGGCTGAGGCGGACCATACAATCCCGGCCCTGCGCCAGTACGGCGAAGCATTTTTCCGGACCATTTAAGGCTTTCAGTATCGGTTTTTGCTCACCTTCAGTGCCGGGTTTGCGGCCCCACAGTATCGAAGCGGGCAGCAGCTGAACATCCAGTTGCGGATCGGCTTTATGGGCCGCCAGCAAATCGGTAAACAGGGTTAAGGATTTGGCCGGTAGCTGGCCGTCACTGCCGAAAATACTCGGGCTGTTGGCGACGAAGACATAGCGGGGGAACACCTGGCCATTGATGACAACAGGCTCCAGCGGATCGGGCAGCCCGACGGCCTGGGTCGCTGCACTCAGGGTCAGCAGATCGGTCTGCGAGCTGAAAGGCAAGGTGTAGATAATAGGGCGGTCGAGATCCAGTTCCAGTTCAGAAACAGGATCGGACGGGATTGTACGGGTCTTAACCAGTAAAGAAAGCGGCAAATTCAGAAGACTTTGCGAAAATTTCTGCCAACTTGACATGTTTATAACTAGCCTCGAAATCTTAATGCGTGGCAAGGATAGCAGAAAACGCGCCGGGTATTGCTGCGAAAAATACGATACAGGATAGCAAAGAGTAAAATTTTGTTCGCTGGCGTTGTGGCAGGGTCAGCCAAGCCAGCATTTCATTGAATATAGTCTTTTCAAAACAATGAACACTGGATATACTCACAGTGAACTGTATAAAAAGACAGGGTATGTCATGAAGCCGTTAACGCCACGCCAACAAGAAGTCTTTGATTTGATCAAAGCAAAAATTGAAGTCGCCGGCATGCCGCCGACTCGGGCGGAAATTGCCCGTGAACTGGGGTTCCGATCTGCCAACGCGGCAGAGGAACATTTAAAAGCGCTGGCCCGTAAGCAGGTGATTGAAATCGTACCGGGTGCATCACGCGGTATTCGCCTGCTGGTGAATGACGAGGATGCACAGGAACGTGGTCTGCCGCTCATCGGGCGTGTTGCCGCCGGTGAGCCGATTCTGGCTCAGGAACATGTTGAAACCCATTACGATGTTGACCCGTCAATGTTTAAGCCGCAGGCTGATTTCCTGCTGCGTGTCAATGGCATGAGCATGAAAGACATAGGGATTATGGATGGCGATTTGCTGGCGGTGCATAAAACCCAGGATGTCCGTAACGGCCAGGTGGTTGTTGCCCGTGTTGATGATGATGTGACGGTTAAGCGTCTTGAAAAGAAAGGGTCTCAGGTGTATTTGCATGCCGAAAACGAGGCGTTTGCACCGATTGTGGTGGATCTGACCCAGCAGCACCTGACCATTGAAGGCATTGCCGTGGGTGTTATCCGTAACGGCGACTGGGGCTGAGGTCTGATTGCGTGTAAAGAACCGACGATTTCTTTGCAATAGTTAATGATAGTCATTATCATCAAGGTATCACCTTGTAGACGATGACGACAATGACTAAATCTGCCCGCTATCATATTCCGGCTGCACTCTTGCAGCCGCTCTGGCTGCGTAGTCGCGAGAGTCTGGCTGACGGTGGTTTGATTTATGACCCCTTAGCCGCAGCGGCTTGCCGGCAGTGTCATCTGGCCCCCGATTGCCTGGCCGGTAATGTTGATCAACACCAGTTGCTGCACGCGACCTTGACCCTGTTGGTGGATCAGCGGGTACAGCATTTTCTGCGCCGTTTTCCTAATGGCCATGTCATCAATGTCGGAGCAGGGCTGGATACCCGCTTCTACCGGCTGGATAATGGCCGGTGCCGCTGGCTGGAGCTGGACTGCAATGAGAACCTGCTGTGGCGGCAAAAGTTGTTTCACGCCAGTGAGCGGTATCGGATGCGGCCGGGCTCTGTAACGGATCTGAACTGGTTATCTCAGCTGCCAACCGCTTTTTCTTCACCTGTTATGTTGGTTTGTGATCAGGCGTTGTTGCAGATTTCTGCGCAGGAAGTGGCGAAATTTGTCCAGCGGATTGGTTGTCATTTCAATCAACTGGAATTGTGCCTCGTGCTGGCCGGCGATCGCTGTGACAGCGGTCTGGGCCATAAATTAGGGACACAGGATTATGCTCATGGTTTTGAAGATCCTGTCCGCCAGTTGCTGCAATGGCTGCCCTGGGCAGAGCAAGTATCCAGCCACTCGCCACTCACTGTGCCTTGTCCGCGCTGGCGCCCCTGGCAGCGTTGGCTGTCGCACTTACCTTCGTTCGGTCACAGATTGACACCTGTGGTGTCGCACCTTCGTTTTTAAGCCCGACCTTTTCTCATTCTGCCCGCTTATGTCTACCAGCGCCCATTTCTTGTGGGCGTTGACTATTTCTTACTCAAAATTTTGTTCATTCTGGCAAATCTGTCCTAAGTTAAATGTAAACAAGCTGTTATAGCTTCTTTGCGCTGATTAGAGGGAATCCTGGCTGAGACAGGTGTTTGCTGTCTCCGGCGCGGGACGTTCGCTGACACTTGACTGTCAGGGTGACTGAGGGAGGGAGCCACGGAATGATGCGGCCATTGTTTTATGGATTGTTGGGCTTGTTGAGTTTGCCTGCATGGGCAGAAACCCAGTCGATGCCGCTGAATATGACCCAGGGGGTTACCGGGGTCAGTCAGCAGGTCTATTCACTGCACATGACGATTTTTTATATCTGTGTCGCGATTGGTATCGTGGTATTCGGCGTGATGTTCTGGGCCATTATTCATCATAGAAAGTCGCGGGGTGCTGTGGCGGCTTCCTTTCATGAAAGTACCCGGGTTGAACTGCTCTGGACCCTGATTCCTTTTGTCATTCTGATCGTAATGGCCATTCCGGCGACCAAAACCCTGCTGGCGATGGAAGATACCTCGCAATCGGATATCACTATTCAGATAACCGGTTCACAGTGGAAGTGGCATTATCGCTATTTCGGCGAAGATGTTGAGTTTTACTCCAACTTAGCCACCTCTCAGGCGCAAATTAACAATGAACGGCAAAAGCGCGATAACTACCTGCTGGAAGTGGATCATCCGCTGGTGGTGCCTGTCGGGCAGAAAATCCGCTTTCTGATGACCTCACAGGATGTGATTCATTCCTGGTGGGTGCCCGCGTTTGCCGTCAAGAAAGACGCCAATCCCGGTTTCATTAACGAAGCCTGGACCAAGATTGATAAGCCGGGTATCTACCGCGGGCAATGTGCTGAGCTGTGCGGCAAGGATCACGGTTTTATGCCGATTGTGGTAATAGCTAAGCCGCAGGCCGATTTTGAGGAATGGCTGCAAGTCACCAAAACCGCCCAGCGGGAGGCGAAAGCTGAAGAGCTGCGTCTGCTGGATATGCAAATGCCCATGGATGAGCTGATGGCGATGGGCGAGACAGTCTATAACACCCGCTGTGCTGTGTGTCACCAGGTCAATGGTCAGGGTTTGCCGGGCGCGTTTCCGGCACTGGCCGGAACAGGGATTTCGGTTGATCCGGCTAAAAAACTGGAACACATCAGCATTGTGGTCCACGGACGTAACGGTACGGCAATGCAGGCGTTCGGCCCGCAACTGAGCCTGAAGGAGCTGGCATCTGTGATTACCTATGAGCGTAATGCCTGGGGTAACAATACCGGCGATATGGTTCAGGCAGCAGAAGTACAGGCAATTCTTAAGGGCGAACAGCTTTAGGGAGTAACAGGGCATGACGGACATGATGCGTGAACAGGCAGTGGAAGAGGCCAGTCATACGGAGCATGATACACATCATCATCAAAGTGGTATCAAGCGCTGGCTGTTTACTACCAACCATAAGGATATCGGGAGCCTGTACCTGATTTTCAGCTTCACTATGTTCCTGGTCGGTGGGGCGATGGCGATGGTGATCCGGGCCGAATTGTTCCAGCCTGGCTTGCAACTGGTGGATCCTAACTTTTTTAATCAGATGACCACAGTGCACGGTCTGATCATGGTCTTTGGTGCCGTGATGCCTGCGTTTACCGGGCTGGCTAACTGGATGGTGCCACTGATGATAGGGGCGCCGGACATGGCGCTGCCGCGGATGAATAACTGGAGCTTCTGGATTCTGCCGTTTGCCTTCGCCATGCTGCTGGGGTCGCTGTTTATGGAAGGCGGCGGCCCGAACTTTGGCTGGACGTTCTATGCGCCGCTCTCGACGACTTACAGTCCGCAGAGTACTGGCCTGTTTGTCTTCTCTATTCATATCATGGGTATCAGTTCCATCATGGGGGCTATCAACGTCATAGTCACTATTATGAACTTGCGTGCGCCTGGCATGACGTACATGAAAATGCCGCTGTTTGTCTGGACCTGGTTGATCACGGCGTTTCTGCTGATTGCTGTGATGCCGGTGCTGGCGGGAGCGGTCACTATGGTACTGACCGACAAATACTTCGGCACCAGTTTCTTTGATGCCGCCGGTGGCGGGGATCCTGTGATGTTCCAGCATATCTTCTGGTTCTTCGGTCACCCAGAAGTGTACATCATGATTTTGCCGAGTTTCGGTATTGTTTCCGCGATTATTCCGGCGTTTTCGCGCAAAAGGCTGTTTGGCTACAGTTCCATGGTATACGCAACGGCGTCTATTGCCGGTTTGAGTTTCCTGGTGTGGGCACACCATATGTTTACCACAGGGATGCCTGTGGCTGCCGAGCTGTTTTTCATGTACTGCACCATGCTGATATCCGTGCCGACCGGGGTAAAAGTGTTTAACTGGGTGGCTACCATGTGGCGAGGTTCACTGACCTTTGAAGTGCCTATGCTGTTTGCCATCGCCTTTATTGTTCTCTTTACCATAGGCGGGTTCTCCGGCCTGATGCTGGCAATCACCCCGGCAGATTTCCAGTATCACGATACCTATTTTGTGGTGGCTCATTTCCACTACGTACTGGTGTCTGGCGCGATCTTCTCCATCATGGCCGCGGCTTATTACTGGCTGCCTAAATGGACGGGGCATATGTTCGATGAACGCCTGGCGAAATGGCATTTCTGGTGCTCAGTGATTTCCGTCAATATTCTGTTCTTCCCTATGCATTTCCTGGGACTGGCAGGCATGCCGCGCCGCATTCCGGATTATGCGCTGCAATTTGCCGATGTGAACGCCATCGTCAGTATTGGCGGCTTTCTGTTTGGTCTGTCGCAGCTGATTTTCCTGGCGGTCGTCGTGAAGTGTGTGCGTGGCGGGGAACCGGCAGGCGCGAAACCCTGGGATGGCGCTGAAGGGCTGGAATGGACAGTACCTTCTCCGGCGCCTCATCATACTTTCTCCACGCCACCTAAGGTGGACTAAGGGGGCGATATGGCTGACACCGATAAGGAAAAAGGTAAGAAGAAGTCGTTACTGAGCCTGATTTTACTGTCACTGGGGATGTTTGGCTTCGCCTTTGCGCTGGTGCCTCTCTATGACGTGTTTTGTGAAGTTACTGGCATCAATGGCAAAACATCCAACCAGGCCGCCATTGCCAGTGAACAGGTAGACGACAAGCGAACCGTTACTGTGGAATTTATGGCCTATATCAATCCGGGCATGGCCTGGCGATTCGAACCGGAAGTGACCAAGCTGGTGGTGCATCCGGGCGAAACCTACAAAGTGCTGTATTCGGCCCAGAACCTGACTCAGACCGCCACAGTGGGCCAGGCGGTACCGTCCGTTTCTCCGGGGCTGGGGGCGCAGTATTTTAACAAGATTGAATGTTTTTGCTTTAACCGTCAGCCACTGGCTGCCGGAGCGTCAGCAGAGCTGCCTTTGCTCTTCTATATTGATCCCAAACTGCCTGAGGATATCAATACACTGACACTGGCTTATACCTTGTTTAACGCTCAGCCGGAACCTGCGGCGCAAACGCAATGAGGTCGACCATGGCGAATCCGTACACAGAACATGAACAGTCCCTGAAGCCTTCCCATGAGCATTATTATGTGCCGGCGGCCAGCGCCTGGCCGATAGTGGGTGCAGTGGCGTTATTTTTGATAGCCATGGGCGCCGGTGCCACCGTCGGTGGACTGTTCGGCGGCAATGGTCCCTGGATTTTGATGAGCGGGGTGGGTTTGCTGCTGATCATGCTGGTGGGCTGGTTCCGCGATGTGATCCGCGAATCAATGACCGGCCTGTACAGCTCACAGATGGACCGCTCCTTTCGTCAGGGCATGAGCTGGTTCATTTTCTCAGAAGTGATGTTTTTTGCCGCCTTTTTCGGGGCGCTGTTTTACGCCCGGATGATAGCCGTGCCCTGGCTGGGTGGGGCGAGTAATAACGCCATGACACACGAAGTGCTGTGGCCGGAGTTTGTCGCACAGTGGCCGTTGATCATGACACCTGGCGGTACAGAAACCCAGGCCATGGGACCGCTTGGTCTGCCGCTCTACAATACCTTAATTCTGCTGACTTCTTCTGTGACGGTACATTTTGCCCATGTGGCGCTGGAAAAAGGCAACCGCCCGCGCCTGACCCTTTATCTGCTGTTAACTGTGCTGCTGGGTAGCTTGTTCGTGTACCTGCAGGGTGTCGAATATATCCATGCCTATCAAGACATGGATCTGACGTTAGATGCCGGGGTCTACGGCAATACCTTCTTTATGCTGACCGGCTTTCACGGCCTGCACGTGACTCTGGGTACTCTTATTCTCTTTATCGTCTGGCTTAGGGTGTTGAAAGGGCACTTTTCACCAGAGCACCATTTTGCCTTTCAGGCCGGAGCCTGGTACTGGCACTTCGTTGACGTGGTGTGGCTGGGGTTGTTTGTCTTTGTCTATATTCTCTGATGCCAGAGGGCATCAGAACGGCCGGGGATGCGGCTCAATAAGACCCGTTGCCAGTGCCAGCAACAACAGGGCAAACAGCAGGACAGAAAACAGCACGCGCCGGCCAAGGTAGTGAGACATAGGTTTGCTTTGCTTGCCTTTCAGCATCACTGGCAAGGCACGGAATAAGTTAAACAAGATAAAGAACAGCAGGCAGACAATCAGGATTTTCAGCAACATGATAGCTCCGTGGTTGGCTGAATCAGGGCGTCAGGGATGAGGCACAGGACGCGATGAGACGGACAGGTTTTATTCTTTTTACTTTGGTGGTCCTGTCGGTGTTGGTCAAGCTGGGAATGTGGCAGATCTCACGGGGACAGGAAAAAGAAACGCTGACAGCAGCGCTGAAGCTCAGGGGAGAGCAGACGTTCTACAGTGTCGCCAGCCTGCCGGATGATCCTTTGTGGTACCGGGTCAGGTTAAGCGGCGAATATGATCACAGCAAAGCGATTTTACTGGATAACCAGCTGGATCGCGGCCGGCCGGGTTATCACCTGTTTTACCCGTTCCGGACGGAAAACGGCGCCTGGGTACTGGTGAATTTAGGCTGGTTGCCTGCACCGCAATACCGGGATGAGCTGCCTGTGTTACCCGAATTTCATGGCCAGGTCATGCTGACGGGCATGATTGCACCCTCAACTCAGCTTCCTGAACTGAGCGAGGCAGGGACAGAAAGTGGCTGGCCAAGGCGGGTACAAAATATCAAGCCAGCAGAACTGGCAGGTGCAACGGGATTGCCCTTGCCTGACTGGGTCATACAGATAGCGGCGGATGACCCACTGGCGCTCAAGCAGAACTGGCAGGCCGTAGTGATGGGGCCGGAAAAGCATTATGCCTATGCTGTGCAGTGGTTTCTGCTGGCGCTGGCCGTCGCCGGACTGGCCTGGTGGTGGCTGAAACGCAGTACGCACTGAGAACGCAGTAGGCACTGAGAAACAGGAGTCAGGGATGAGAAAACACATCAATTTAGTGTTGTTGTTACTGTTGTTTGTGCTGCCTGTGGTGGTGGCCAAGCTGGTGCTGGACAACCACTGGTATCAGGGGGGAGCCATCAATCGGGGGCAACTGCTGGATCAGCCTGTGGTGACTGACTGGCTGGGGATGCGGGGTAAATGGCAGTTGGTGTATCTGCTGCCGGCAGAGTGTGATACCCGCTGTCAGGGCGCCTTGTTTAATTTGCGTCAGGTGCCTCAGGCCATGGGCGCCGAGCAGGAGCGTATTGCCAGCCTGGTGCTGGTCTCAGGTCAGGGGGATACAGGCTTGCCTGCTGCAGAGCATGTGCAGGCCGGCGGCAGTACAGTACTGGCCGCACCGGAGCCTGTCCTTGCTCAGATCCGTGCGTTGGAATTCGGCGCTCAGGCCATTTATATCTCAGATCCACAGGGCAATGTCATGCTGGCTTATCCTCTGGTGGAAGGGCAGACGCAGGTGCTGGCTCAGGGTAAGGACATGCTGAGGGATCTCAAACGTTTACTCAAGGTTTCCAAAATAGGCTGATGTTGCAAACCGCATGCGCTAAGGAGTGGCGATGTTATCAATGGCTTCTTCCCGTTACCGGCAGGCCGACCGGCGCTTTATCTGGCTGGTTGGACTGACTCTCTTATTATCCGTTGCTGTGATAGCCCTGGGGGCGTATACCCGGCTGACAGAAGCCGGGCTTGGCTGCCCGGACTGGCCCGGCTGCTATGGTTTCATGACAGTTCCCAAAACTGACGCGCAGCATGCACTGGCTCAACAGGCTTTTCCGGATCACCCGGTGGAAGTGCATAAAGCCTGGAATGAAATGATCCATCGTTACATGGCCGGTGCGCTCGGGTTGCTGATAGTCGCTTTGAATGTCCTGGCCCGTCGCCGTGGTGACAGACCACGCCGCTTACCTCTGGTGTTGCTGGGGCTGGTGGTGTTTCAGGCGTTGCTGGGTATGTGGACTGTGACCATGTCGCTCAAGCCGGTGATAGTGATGGGTCACCTGCTTGGCGGCTTTACCACAGCCAGCCTGTTACTGGTGCTCTGGTTGCGGATGCTGCTGAGACACAGAAAGCGGCCTGCGACAGCGGTTGCTTCCTCTCCTGCTTTAGTCAGTGTTCGGCGCTTAGCCGTAGCCGGGCTGATAGTGGTGGCAGTGCAGATTGCACTGGGCGGCTGGACGGCAGCCAACTATGCCGCTGTGGTCTGCACTCAGCTGCCTGTCTGCGAAGTGGACTGGGTAAGTAAATTTGATATCAGGGCGTTTGAGCCCTGGCAGCCGGGTTTTCAGACTTATCAGTATGGCGTGCTCAATTTTGATCAGCGGGTGTCTATTCATGCAGCGCACCGTATCGGCGCCATGTTGACCACCCTGGTGATCCTGCTGCTTGTCTGGCGGCTGTGGCATATCGGCTGGCGGCGCTACGCCGTGCTGATACTGGCGCTGCTCTCTGTGCAGATCGCGCTGGGCGTGACGAATGTACTGGCCAGCCTGCCACTGCCAGTGGCTGTGGCGCATAACCTGGGGGGATTAGGTTTACTGCTCAGCGTACTGGCGGCGAACTGGGCGTTGTTTATGGCTCGGGCTGCGGTGAATGTCAGCCGGGCTGCTTCTATACCGCGAGTGAAAACGGTCCGCCATGCACTGATTCAGGTGCAGGCAGGAACACATGGAAGGCAAACGCATTTTGGCCGAATGACACCCAAGTCAGGCTAATTCAGGGAGGTAGGCGACATGGCGAAATCACAGTCACTGGAACAACGCCAGATAGCGTATTCAGGCCGAAGCTGGCAACAGCTGGGGCGCGATTATCTGATGATGACCAAGCCAAAAGTCGTGGCGATGTTACTGCTGACGGCGCTGGTGGGCATGTGTCTGGCAGTCCCGGGGATCCCGCCCGTCAAAGCCGTAGTGCTGGGTTTGCTGGGGATCGGCTTGCAGTCGGCGTCTGCGGCGGCCTTTAATCACGTGCTTGATCGGCAATTAGACGCCAAGATGGCCCGCACTCATCACAGGCCCTTGGCGCGTGGGCGGGTGCCGACTGTCAATGCGGTGATTTTTGCCACTGTGCTGATGATAGTGGGCTTTGCCTTGCTGTGGCAGCTGAATCCGCTGACCGCCTGGCTGACGCTGGCCAGTCTGGTGGGTTACGCACTGGTGTATACCCTGTGGTTAAAGCACGCGACGCCACAGAATATCGTTATCGGTGGTCTGGCCGGCGCCGCGCCGCCATTGCTTGGCTGGGCAGCAGTAACCGGCCAGTTTGATCCTCATGCGCTGTTGCTGGTGATGCTGGTGTTCGCCTGGACACCACCGCATTTCTGGGCGCTGGCGATACATCGCCGCGATGATTATGCCAAAGCCGATATTCCTATGCTGCCGGTGACGCACGGGATTGCCTTCACCAAGACCATGGTACTGCTCTATACCCTGATTCTGACGCTGATCGGTCTGTTGCCCTGGCTGACAGGCATGAGTGGTGCGCTGTATCTGGCGGGCAGTCTGGTGCTGAATCTGGGCTTTGTCGGGTACGCGGTTAAGCTCAAGTTTGCCGATGAACCTGGCCATGCCTGGGCCACGTTCAAGTTCTCTATCTGGCACCTGCTGGGACTGTTTGTAGTGTTACTGGCTGACCACTGGCTGGGAATACTGCTGGCCTAATACAGGCAGATTTATGCTAACAGCTGGCAGTCATGGGTCCTGCTGTTACACTGTGCGGCTTAAGCGTGTGAATCATAAGGTTGGAACTGTGCTGGCCGCATTAAAAGATATCTCCCTCCACCGCCAGGTCTTTGCCCTGGCGCTTCCTATGGTGCTGTCCAACATCACTGTCCCTTTGCTGGGGCTGGTGGATGCGGCTGTGATCGGCCATCTTGAGCATGCCTGGTATCTGGGTGGCGTGGCTGTCGGCGGCACCATGATCAGCGTGACCTTCTGGTTGCTCGGTTTTTTGCGTATGGCAACAACAGGGCTGTGCGCGCAGGCGTACGGCGCAAGTAACAAGTCTTCGCAGGCGACTGTACTACTGCAGGGGATAGCCCTGGCCTGGGGGCTGGCGGCGCTTCTTATCCTCAGCCATGGCCTGATAGCGGATGCGGTATTTTCCGTCAGCGACGCCAGCGATGCTGTAAAAACCTATGCGGATCAGTATTACTCGATTCGTATCTGGGGGGCGCCGGCGGCCCTGGCCAATTTTGTCATCATGGGCTGGCTGCTGGGCAGTCAGAATGCCCGGCTGCCCATGTGGCTGCTGATCATCACCAACAGCATTAATATCTTGCTCGATATCCTGTTTGTACTGGGGCTGGGCTGGCAGGTGGCCGGCGCGGCCGCCGCCTCAGTGATCGCGGAATACAGCGGCATGGTACTGGGGCTGTATTTTGTTGCCTGTCAGTGGAAAACCCTGAATTTGCCGCCCTGGCGTAGCCAGCTCAATAAAGTCGGACAAGGAATAGTCCGCTTATTACGCCTGAACCGGGATATCTTCCTGCGCAGCTTGTGCCTGCAGCTGGCTTTCAGTTTCATGACGTTTCAGGGGGCCAGCCTGGGGGATAACGTGGTGGCGGCCAATGCGGTGCTGATGAGTTTCCTGATGCTGGTGTCTTACGGTATGGACGGCTTTGCCTATGCCATGGAAGCTATGGTGGGCAAAGCCATAGGCGCCAGAAACCGCGAAGCCCTGAGCAGGACGCTGATCAGCACCACTTTGTGGAGTGTGGTGATTGCTTTGCTGATGACGCTGGCCTTCACGCTGTTCGGGGATGCGATTATTGCCCTGATCTCGGATATCCCAGCGGTGCAGCGCGAAGCAAGTCGTTATTTGCCCTGGCTGGCTGCCGTGCCTCTGGTGGCAATGTGGTGCTTTCTGCTGGATGGTATTTTTATCGGCGCGACCCGAGGCAAAGAAATGCGCAACAGCATGTTTATCGCGACCTGTAGTTTCTTCCTGATATGGCAGTTGTTTAGCCAGTTTGGCAACCATGCGTTGTGGGCGGCGATGTTAGGTTTTCTGGCCATGCGAGGGCTGTTGCTAGCGGCTATTTTTGCGTATCAATGGCAAAAAAATATTTTTCTTGAAGAGGCCTGTTCTAACAAATAGTTATCATATTTTATGCTGTTCAATAAACCTGCACGGGCCAATAACCCTGTCCTTTCTTATTGATAGTGTTTAAAATATGACCTGTTTTGGAGTTGAGCAGGTTGAAAATGAAACAAAAAATCGGTGTTTTTTTATTGCTTTTTATGGGTTTACTGTGGTGTTTTAATGCTAGTGCAGTGGCTCCGGGAGCCAAAGTTCGAGTGACGGCAACGGCGTATAATTCCGTGCCAGCCCAGACCGACAGCAGCCCGTCAATTGCTGCCTGGGGAGACAGACTAAAGCCGGGAATGAAGGCAATCGCAGTATCTCGAGACCTTTTGAAAATGGGCCTCAAACACGGCTCTAAAGTAAAAATCTCAGGCCTGCCTGGTGAGTATGTGGTGCTGGATAAGATGCATCACCGCTGGTCAAAGAAAATCGATATCTACATGGGCCGTGATGTCCGGGCTGCTAAAAACTGGGGCCGACGCGCTGTGACTATCACCGTTTTAAAAGCCTGATATCGTACAATACCTAGCCGAATAATCGCACGAAAGCCTGATTATCCTGATAGGCATTAAGCACAGACAAGAATGAAAAAAGCCGCGAAAGCGGCTTTTTTTATGTGATTTACCCGGTGCGCGAGAGTAGGGATGAGATCCCGCGCGGGCATAAATCAGTAGTAAGAATGATCACCGCGGGCGTGTTCAGTCACGTCGCGAACACCTTTCAGCTCGCCTTCAAACTCGGCCAGCAGCTGCTTTTCAATCCCTTCTTTGAGGGTCACATCCACCATTGAGCAGCCGTTACAGCCGCCGCCGAACTGCAGAATAGCAACGCCATCTTCAGTGATTTCAGACAGGGACACATGGCCGCCGTGACCGGCAAGCTGAGGGTTGACCTGGGTCTGAATCATATAATCCACGCGCTCCATCAGTGGCGCATCGTCTGACACTTTACGTACTTTGGCATTGGGTGCTTTCAGTGTCAGCTGTGAACCCATTTTGTCGGTGACAAAATCAATCTCAGCGTCGGCCAGAAAGGGCAGGCTCAGCTCATCAACATAAGCCGAGAACATACCGAGCTTAATTTCGGTGTCACTGGCTTCTACGGCTTCCGGCGGGCAATAAGACACGCCGCACTCAGCATTTGGGGTACCCGGATTGACCACGAAGACACGGATGTTAGTGCCTTCCGGCTGCTGGGCCAGCAGCTTAACGAAATGCTGCTGTGCATTTTCTGAAATAGTAATCATAGACACGACGTAATACCTGACTTAGTAAGCGTTAAACCTATTCTACTCTTTGGCGGAAGAACTCGCACCCCTGAATCTTGTGTGGTTTTTTTGAACAGTCAAAATGAACCGTCACCGATCAGCGATAATGCGGTGTAAAGGCCAGGCAGTAGACATCGATCCGGGCGACGTGCTGCTTCCTGAGCAGCTGAGACAACACGGAAACGGTACTGCCTGTGGTCACCACATCGTCGACGATAGCCACGTGCTCCGGCCACACTCTTTTGTTAAGTATAAATGCCTGCTTGAGATTCTGCAGGCGGGCTTTTCTCGACAGCTGATGCTGCGGGCGGGCCGATTGGGTCCGGCGCAGTGCCTGGTGATCGGTATCGCCACCTGTGATCTCCGCCAGTGCATCAGCCAGCAGCGCACTTTGATTGAATCCGCGGATCAGCCGGCGCCAGGGATGCAGCGGTACAGGCAGCAGCAGCGGGGCAGGTTCTGTCATCTGCTCGGCTAACAAACCGGCCAGTGGCTGGCTGAGCCAGAATTTACCCTGAAATTTGTATTGCTGAACCAGCCGGTTGAGCGGAAAGCCATATTCTCCGAGGCGCACCAGCCGATCCCAGGGCGGCGGCTGACGCAGGCAGTGGCCGCAATGGCTGACGGGCTCCAGTGTGGTGGCTCCGCAGCGCTGGCAATAAGGCGGCCGAGGCAGGCTGGCCAGGCAATGCTGACACCAGTAGTGATCACCGTCACGCAGCGGTAAACGGCACAAGGCGCATCGCTGGTTTGGCCAACGAAAGATTGATCTTACAGCCACAGGGGATAACATCCTTGCCATCCGGTTTGAAGTGAAGGAAGTGTACATGACGGCATCTGTCTACTGGCAAGCATTTGGTCAGGACCTGGCTCAGGGTTCCGATCTGGTTCTCATTCATGGCTGGGGCATGAATGGCGCTGTCTGGCAGCATCTGGTGCCGCAGCTGGAAGAACAATACCGGGTGCATGTTGTTGACATGCCGGGCTATGGTTACAGTGCCGGTGTCAAGGCGCAGTCTGTTGAAGCGATGGCGGACGCCTTACTGGCTAGCGCGCCGGCACGAGCGGTCTGGCTGGGCTGGTCGCTGGGCGGACTGATCGCCAAGCAGGCGGCGCTGCAGGCGCCTGAGCGGGTCAGCAAGCTGATCACTGTGGCCAGTTCACCGCGTTTTGCCGCGATGGATAGCTGGCGCGGCATCAGGCCTCAGGTACTGAGTGATTTCCAGCAACAGCTCAGTGACGATTTCAGCCTGACGGTTGAGCGCTTCATGGCGCTGCAGGCGATGGGCAGTCCGAGTGCACGGCAGGACATCCGGTTACTCAAGCAGGCCGTGCTGTCGCGTCCCCAGCCGTCACCGGACGCGCTGGCTGCCGGTCTGGACATGCTGGCGGAGGTGGATTTGCGCCAGCAGCTGGGACAGATCCAACAGCCCTGGTTGCGTCTCTATGGCCGGCTTGACGGGCTGGTGCCGGTCAAAGTTGCCAGTGATATGGACAAGCTGGCACCGCAGTCAGAGAAAGTGGTTTTTCCGCAAGCCTCCCATGCGCCCTTTATTTCCCACCCGCAGGACTTTCTGCAGTCATTACAGGTGTTTATTGAAGGTAATGCCTCGGCAGCCCTGGCGACAGAATCCACAGAAATATTAAAGTAAAACCTTGAGTGGCCGATAATCAAAGTGTAGCGGCAGAGGTTTCTGCCATTTTTGCAGTTATTCATGAGGCGCACTACAGCCGTTGCTCGGGTGCGTCAGCGTAGAGCCTGTGGCTCACTGTAGGAGTCGCCTGAAGATGATAGTGTCGCCCCTGAATGCCGGTATACCGACACTGGCGCCATCGGTAAATCCGATGACGGAGCAGGCTGCGCGCGATAACAAGATCCGTGAAAAAGTGCGCCCGGCCAGTGCCAGTCTCCCCTCTGGCAGCGAGCCTTCGCTCAAAGGCGATGACAAACAAATGCGGCGGCCAGGCTGGGATCCCAGTGAACATCCGGATTACGCTTCGCTGGATGCCGCCCAGCAAAAAAGCTACGGCTATCAGCAGGAATTTGAACAACTGGTGCTGGCACTGTCGGCAGACAGTTATATGAAAGATGTCAGCGAGCTGGGTTACAGCATGCACATCCGCTTGCCAAGGGCGCTGCTTGAAGAGCTGGCCCAGATCAGCAAAATGGAACGTATCCGCAGCGTGATTCGCTACAAGTATGCCCAGGCCACAGTGCCGAATCCGCCCACCGAAATGCTGAAAATTGTCTGATTGATTATTTTTATAAGTGAAAGACAAAAAAGGCGGGTCAAACCCACCTTTATTGTTTTATGGCTGAGGATTACTTCTTGGCTTTGGCAAACGCCGCGGCAAAGGCACCGCCCATGGCGTTGTTGTCCGGCTGACTGTCACGCTGCTGACGAGGCGCCCGGCGTGTTTGCTCGCCCTGACGCTGGCCGCCCTGCGGTTTGTGGCTGGCTTCCTGGCCCGGCTCGTCGCTCAGGCGCATCGACAGGGCAATACGTTTGCGCTGCAAGTCCACTTCCATCACTTTGACTTTCACCACATCGCCGGCTTTGACCACTTCGCGCGGATCGGAGATGAATTTGTCCGACAGCGCCGAAATGTGGACCAGACCGTCCTGATGAACACCGATATCGACAAAGGCGCCGAAGTTGGTCACATTGGTGATCACCCCTTCCAATACCATGCCCGGCACCAGATCTTTCACTTCGTGAATGCCTTCGGCAAAGGTGGCGGTTTTGAACTCAGGGCGCGGGTCGCGGCCTGGCTTGTCCAGCTCGCGAATGATGTCGGTGACGGTCGGCAGGCCGACTTCGTCCGTGGTGTAGTCGGCTGCTTTCAGACCGCGCAGGAACTCACTGTTTCCGATCAGGGCATCGAGCGGCTTGCCGTTTTTCGCTGCGATGGCTTTGACCACATCATAGGATTCCGGGTGGACGGCGGAAGCATCCAGCGGGTTCTTACCGTTCATGATCCGCAGGAAACCGGCGCACTGCTCAAAGGCTTTGGGGCCCAGACGCGACACTTTCTTCAGTGTGGTGCGGGCATCAAAGCGGCCGTGCTCGTCACGGTAAGCCACGATATTGCTGGCAATCGCCGGCGACAGACCGGCCACGCGGGTCAGCAGGGCTGGTGAGGCGGTGTTGACATCGACACCCACGGCGTTAACACAGTCTTCCACCACCGCGTCCAGACGCTTAGCCAGATTGCTCTGGCTGACATCGTGCTGATACTGGCCGACACCGATGGATTTGGGATCGATTTTCACCAGCTCGGCCAGCGGATCCTGCAGGCGACGTCCGATGGAAACCGCGCCGCGCAGCGACACATCCAGGTTCGGGAACTCGTTGGCGGCCAGCTCAGAGGCCGAGTACACCGAGGCCCCGGCTTCGCTGACCATCACGCTCTGAATCTTCAGGTTGTTGTCTTTCAGCAGCTTTGCCACGAAACTGTCGGTTTCACGTGAAGCAGTGCCGTTACCGATCGCAATCAGATCAACGTTATGTTTTTTCAGCAGTGCCAGCACAGTGGCGGCGGACTGGGCCACCTGTTTCTGTGGCTGGTGCGGATAAATGGTAGCGGTATCGACCAGCTTACCTGTGCTGTCGACGACGGCCACTTTACAGCCGGTACGCAGGCCCGGATCGAGCGCCAGTGTCATGCGCGGGCCGGCAGGGGCGGCCATCAGCAGATCGTTCAGATTGTCGGCAAACACCTGCATCGCGCCGTCTTCAGCTTTCTCGCGCAGTGCCGCCATCAGTTCGGTTTCCATGTGCATCAGAATCTTGATGCGCCATGCCCAGCTGATCACCTGCTTACGCCAGCTATCCGCCGGTTTTGCGCCCAGGTTCACACCATAGTGATCGGCAATAATGACTTCACAGTAAGAGCCGCGCACGCCTTCTTCCTGATTCGGATCAGCGTTGAGCGCCAGTTGCAGCACCCCTTCGTTACGGCCGCGGAACATCGCCAGCGCACGGTGTGACGGCACCTGGGTCAGTTTCTCGTTGTGCTCGAAGTAGTCTTTGAACTTGGCGCCTTCCTGCTCTTTACCCTCTACCACGCGGGCGGTCAGCTCGGCATTGCCCTGCAGGTGGCGGCGGATTTTATCCAGCAGCGCCGCGTCTTCGGCAAAGCGCTCCATTAAAATAGCGCGGGCACCGTCCAGGGCCGCTTTGCTATCGGCGACACCTTTGTCGGCAGACACATAGCTGGCAGCAGCGATGTCCGGATCGTTGTCCGGTTGTGACCACAGCAGATCGGCCAGCGGCTCCAGACCGGCTTCAATCGCAATCTGGCCCTTGGTGCGGCGCTTGGGTTTATAAGGCAGGTACAGATCTTCGAGCCGGGTTTTGCTGTCGGCTGATAAGATTTCAGCTTTCAGCTCAGGCGTCAACTTGTCCTGCTCGGTAATGGATTTGAGGATCACCTGACGGCGGTCTTCCAGCTCACGCAGGTAGCCCAGGCGGGACTCCAGATTACGCAGCTGGGTATCGTCCAGCCCGTCGGTCACTTCTTTACGGTAACGGGCAATAAAGGGGACGGTGTTACCGTCATCGAGTAGCGCCACGGCTGCGGCAACCTGCTGCGTTTTGACATTCAGTTCAGACGCAATCAGGTGATGGATACTCGTGGTCATAGAATTCCTTTGGATACAGTTTGTCTCAGGCCGACCATCTAACCACAATTCCGCCTGGCCGTCAGCGTTCTTGCACCGGCAAAATGTCAGGAGTTTGCCAGCCGTGCGGACAGGTGTGATCTTGGTGCCGTCCGGAGCATGCGAACAACTCGCCGTCAGGCCTTACAACATCGTATAATCAAGCCATTACCAGTAAGCAGAGACAGACGCAATGAGAACCCCTTTGATCACCCGGGAAGGGTATAACCGGCTCAAGCAGGAGCTGGATTTTCTGTGGCAGGAAGAGCGGCCGGAAGTCACCAAGAAAGTTACCTGGGCGGCCAGTCTGGGTGATCGCTCGGAGAATGCTGATTATCAGTACAACAAAAAGCGTCTGCGTGAAATTGACCGCCGGGTGCGTTACCTGCGCAAAACGTTAGAGAAAGTGAAAATTGTCGATTATTCCCCGGTGCAGGAAGGCAAGGTGTTTTTCGGTGCCTGGGTCGAGGTGGAAAACGAAGCCGGTGACAGCAAAAAATTCCGCATTGTCGGCTATGACGAAATTTTCGGCCGCAGGGATTACATTTCTATCGATTCGCCGATGGCGCGGGCGCTACTGAAAAAAGAAGTGGATGATGAAGTGGTAGTACGCACGCCAGAAGGTGATAAAGTCTGGTTCATCAATACGATAACTTACGTAACAGACTAATATCTAAAGGCATGCCGGGGGTGGGGACACACTCGGTAACAATTTCACGGTGATCATTTGCTCACTGTTTCAGTCAGAACAGGCAGCGGTCGCGTAAAATAGCACCTCGGCGACATCCAGAGTTCGAAGCATAAGGTGGAACGATGCAAGACAATTTCAAGATTTTAGTGGTTGATGACGACATGCGCCTGCGCGCCTTGCTGGAGCGTTACCTGTCTGAGCAGGGATTCCAGGTGCGTAGTGTAGCCAATGGCGAGCAAATGGACCGCCTGCTGGCCCGTGAGAATTTCCACCTGATGGTATTGGATCTGATGTTGCCGGGTGAAGATGGCCTGTCTATCTGCCGTCGTCTGCGCAATGCCAACAACATGCTGCCTATTCTGATGCTGACGGCCAAGGGCGACGAAGTCGACCGGATTGTCGGTCTGGAAGTCGGTGCCGACGATTACCTGCCCAAGCCGTTTAATCCGCGCGAGTTGCTGGCCCGTATCCGTGCAGTACTGCGTCGTCAGACGGTCGAAGCACCTGGCGCGCCGAGTGTGGAAGGTAAGATCATCACCTTTGGTGAGTTTCGCCTCAATCTGGGTACCCGGGAAATGTTCCGCGGGGAGGAAGCCATGCCGCTGACCTCCGGTGAATTTGCGGTGCTCAAAGCCTTAGTGACCAACGCCCGCGAGCCGATGTCGCGCGATAAGCTGATGAACATGGCCCGCGGCCGCGAATACTCGGCGATGGAGCGTTCAATTGACGTGCAGATCTCGCGTCTTCGCCGCATGATTGAAGAAGATCCGAGCCGTCCACGTTATATTCAGACCGTCTGGGGGCTGGGTTACGTGTTTGTCCCAGACGGCAGCGAGGCCTAAACCATGCCGATGCGCCTGTCGCCGCGCTCGACCTTTACCCGCACTCTGATCCTGCTGGCTGGCTTGCTGATAGCCAGCCAGATTTTTTCCTATCTGGCGGTGCTGAATTATGCACTGTTACCGAGTCTGCAGCAGTTCAACCGCATCATGGCTTATGAAGTCAAACTGATGCTCAAAGAAGACGTGGAACTGGCCGATGGCCACAAGTTTCATCTCGATACCCCGCTGCGCCGGCAACTGCTGGAGCAGTTGGGGGTCACGCTTCATGCCGATGACAGTCCAGAATCGGCTGAATTCAGGGAAGCGACCCGCATTGATTACCTCAGTGAGGAAATGACCCGAGAGCTGAACACACCGACGGAAGTGCGCCTGGTGCTGGGGACAGACAGCTATGTGCTGTGGCTCGACTGCGACGCCATGCCGGGTTACCTGATGCGGGTGCCACTGTCCGAATTGCAGGAAGAAGATTTTGCGCCGCTGTTTGGTTACAGCCTGTTTATTGCTGTGATGGTGATCGCCGGGGGCTGGATGTTTATCCGGATCCAGAATCGTCCTCTGGTGGCGCTGGAGCAGGCGGCTTTAGAGGTGGCAAAAGGTGGATCTCCGCCACATCTGGATGTGCAGGGAGCCTCGGAGATCCGGGCGGTCACCAAAGCCTTTAATCGTATGGGTGATGGTATTAAACAGCTCGAAGACGACAGGGCATTGCTGCTGGCCGGTGTCAGCCATGATTTGCGCACCCCGCTGACCCGTATCCGCCTGGCGACCGAAATGATGTCGCCCGAAGATGCCTATCTGGCTGAAAGCATGATTAAAGACACCGAGGAGTGTAATGCCATCATCAGTCAGTTTATGGAGTACCTGAAATCCACCCAATTGCTGGAGCAGGAACTACTCGAACTGAATATTCTGCTTGAAGATGTGGCAGAAGCAGAAGGGGGCATTGAGCGCGGGATTGAACAGTCGCTGGGGACCATTAACGGCAAAGTGTATGCCAACGGGGTGGCCATTAAGCGGCTGATCAGCAACCTGCTGGTGAATGCGCTTCGCTACGGCCACGGTTGGGTGCGGGTCACCAGCGGCATGACGGCCGATCGCCAGATGGCCTGGTTCTGTGTTGAGGATGATGGTCCGGGTATTGAACCGGATCAGGTGGCCAGAATGATGCAGCCGCTGACCCGCGGCGACAGTGCCCGGGGCAGTGACGCGGAAGGCACCGGACTGGGACTGGCTATCGTCAAGCGTATTGTGGATCAGCATCAGGGCGACATTCAGTTCAGTAACCGCAGTGCCGGTGGCTTGAAAGTGCAGATCAGCCTGCCGGTGCGGACAGTCAAACACAATGGCAAGCGGAGTGTGAAGTCTTAAGTTCTTTTCCTAGTCCCCTCCTGACCTCCCCCTTGAAAAGGGGGAGGGATAGCATTGTACGAATAGCCGAAAAGAATCAGCCTTTCTTCTCTTCCGGCAGGATCAGGTTCAGCAAAATCGCCGTCAGGCCACCAGCCGCCATGCCGGAGGACAGAATGCTCTTCACAATATCCGGCATGAACTGCAGAATTTCCGGTTTTTGTGCAATGCCCAGCCCCATAGAGAAAGACAGTGCCATGATCAGAATGGCGCGGCGGTCCAGCTCACAGCGGGAGATAATCCGCACCCCAGAAGCGGCGATGGTGCCGAACATCACAATAGTGGCGCCGCCCAGCACAGGTTCCGGGATCAGCTGTACCAGGTTGGCAACAGCCGGGAACAGGCCGAGCAGTACCAGCATACCTGCGACAAAATAGCCGATGTAGCGGCTGGCAACGCCGGTCAGCTGGATAATGCCGTTGTTCTGGCTGAAGGTGGAGTTCGGGAAGCTGTTCAGCACTGCAGCCAGTGCCGAGTTGATGCCGTCAGCCAGCACGCCGCCTTTGATGCGCTTCATGTAGACAGGACCACTGACGGGCTGTTCAGAGGTTTCCGAGGTAGCCGTGATATCGCCAATGGCTTCCAGTGAAGTAATGGCGAAGACGATTACCAGCGGGATCAGCAAAGACCAGTCAAATCCGAGGCCGTATTGCATCGGTGCGGGGACTGCAATCAGGCTGGTTTCCGCGAGCTGGCTGCTGTCTATCATGCCCATTCCCCAGGCTGTGAGAGTGCCAGCCGCCATGGCAATCACAATCGACGAGACACGCAGATACGGGTTTTTCATCCGGTTCAGCAGCACGATCAGCCCCAGCACTATGCCGGCCAGCAGGAGCTTGTCCAGGCTGCCAAAGCTACCGTTTTCAATGGCGGCATAGCCGCCGCCGATGGAGGTCAGGCCGATCTGAATCAGCGTCAGACCAATCAGGGTGACTACAATGCCGGACACCAATGGCGTGATGATGCGGCGTGTGTGCTGCAAAATACGCGAAATAGCGACTTCAGTGAGAGAAGCCGCAAGGATAGTACCGAAAATCGCCGCCATCATGGTGGGCACGTCGGCCCCGCCGGCTTTCATCGCCAGCCCGGCCCCTATGATTGGGCCAAGAAAGTTGAAGCTGGTGCCCTGAATCGACAGCAGACCGGAGCCGACCGGGCCTATGGTGCGGATTTGAATGAAGGAGGCGACCCCGGAAGCCAGCAGCGACATACTGACTATGGTATTGGTATCGCTGGCGGGCAGGCCCAGTGCCTGACAGATAATCAGCGACGGCGTAATCACGGCCACGAACATCGCCAGCAAATGCTGCACAGCCGCAAACAGGGTTTGTGGCAAAGGCGGTCTGTCATCGAGTCGGTAGATCAAATCGGATGAACGCGGTGGCGTTATTTCTTGGTGCTGGCCAGTCATGATGCTTCCTTATGTGCGTCGACAGGACGGCTTCAGATTGAGAGGGAGACAGACGCTGAAGCCGACCATGACCCTTGGGTCAAAAGTGGCCACTATTCTAATGAGGTTGTTATTTTTAGCAAACGTTTGCGTAATTAAATTGACGGCAAAATAGCGACTAAAAGCAGAAAATGACCGCACTTTTTCGCTACCAGCAAAGAAAAGGCTGGCGATCAGGCGTTAGAGTAATTTTCTTTCTGGCCCAGCCAGCGCTCAATGATGGCTTTGGCGTTGGCCGGATATTGCTCGTGCAGGTAACGCGCCAGCTTTTGCACCTGGGGAATAAGGTGCTGGTCGCGCACCAGATCGGCGACTTTGAAATCGGCAATCCCGGTTTGTTTGGTGCCCAGCAGCTCACCCGGACCGCGAATTTCTAAATCACGCTGGGCAATGACGAAGCCGTCGCTGCTTTCGCGCAGTACCGCCAGCCGCTGCTGGGCGGTTTTGGACAGCGGCGCATGGTAGAGCAGCACGCAGTGGCTGGCCACATTGCCCCGGCCCACCCGGCCGCGCAGCTGGTGGAGCTGGGCCAGCCCCAGTCGCTCCGGGTTTTCGATGATCATCAGGCTGGCGTTGGGCACATCGACACCGACCTCGATCACAGTAGTGGCGACCAGCAGGTGCAGCTCTCCGGTTTTGAAGCGCTGCATGATGTCTTGTTTCTCAGTGGCTTTCATCCGGCCATGTATCAGCCCGATTTTCAGCTCTGGCAGTTGTGCCGTCAGCTCGGTGGCCGTATCAGAAGCCGCCTGGGCTTCCAGTACTTCAGACTCATCAATCAGGGTACAAACCCAGTAAGCCTGGCGGCCTTCATTGAGGCAGGCCGCGCGGATGCGCGCTATGATGTCGGCACGACGTGTGTCTGAAACGGCAACGGTCTGGATTGGGGTTCGTCCGGGCGGCAGCTCGTCAATCACCGAGGTTTCCAGATCGGCATAGGCGGTCATCGCCAGTGTCCTCGGAATCGGCGTGGCCGTCATGATTAACTGGTGCGGGTACCGGCCTTCGTTGGCCCCTTTCTCCCTTAATTCCAGCCGTTGGTGAACACCGAACCTGTGCTGTTCATCGATGATCACCAAAGCAAGGTTGTTGAACACGACCTGCTGCTGAAATAATGCGTGCGTGCCGACCACCATTTTGGCCTCGCCGCTTTCAATGCGGGCCAGCTCGGTGTCCCGTGCTTTGCCTTTGAGTTTGCCGGCCAGCCAGCCCACCTGAATGCCGAGCGGTTCCAGCCACTGGGCAAAGTTGAGGGCATGCTGTTCGGCCAGTAATTCGGTTGGTGCCATCAGTGCGACCTGATAACCGTGGTCAATGGCGCGGACGGCCGCCAAAGCGGCGACCAGTGTTTTACCTGAACCGACATCGCCCTGCACCAGACGCATCATAGGGATGGCTCTGGCCAGGTCTGTTTCGATATCGGCCACTACACGTTGCTGCGCGCCGGTCGGGCTGAAGGGCAGGCCGGCCAGTAACTGCTTTTTGAGTGAGGTACTGGGCGGCAAGGGCCAGGCCTGGTGCTGCTGACTTTTCTGGCGAACCGCCAGCATAGAGAGGTTCTGTGCCAGCAATTCTTCCAGGATCAGTCTTTGCTGCGCCGGGTGCTGACCTTTTTCCAGCTGATCCAGCGACACATTCGGCGTGGGCCTGTGCATCAGGTGCAGGGCATCGGCCAGGGTCATTTGCCTGTCGTACAAGCCTTCGGGCAGTAATTCGCTGACCGCGGCTTTGTCGAGCAGGTTCAGCGCCTGTTCGGTCAGGCTGCGCAAGGTTAACTGACGCAAGCCGTCTGTGGTGGGGTAGACAGGGGTGAGGGTGTCTTCAACTGCCAGTGTGGTCGGTTCAGAAAACACGCTGTAATCTGGATGGATCACTTCCAGCCCGTGCTGGCCGCGGCGGATCTCGCCGTAGGCTTTGACCTGTTTTCCCTCGGACAGGGCGTTTTTCATCGCGGCGTTGAAATTGAAAAAGCGCAGGGTGACAGAGCCGGTTGTGTCGCTGATCTTGACCGTCAGCATCCGACGCTTGCCAAAACTGATGGCGTTATGCAGCACTTCGCCTTGCACCGTCAGGTGCTGTCCGGGCTGCACGGCGGCAATCGGCCAGATCCGGGTGCGGTCTTCATAACGCAGCGGCAGGTGAAACAGCAGATCCTGTACGGTGTGAAGGCCGATTTTGCTCAGTTTCTCCGCCATTTTGGCGCCGACGCCTGACAATTCTGTCAGGGCGATGGTGTCTAGCATCTGTCCGCTCATGCCTGCTTACTCTGTGCTCTGTCCGTTCAGGGTTATTTGTTGCGCCGGGGCTTATCCCTGGCTTGTATCGCCTGCCACCAGGCGTCATCTGCCACTATCTGACCGGCGTCATCCAGCGGCGGATAAGGCAGCTGTTTACGTTTGGCGACTTTCGCCAGTACAGGGTGTCCGCGTTCAAACAAGATGCGGTGCACTGTGTCTGCCGGCAGCGGCGTGGTTTCTCTGTCATACATACCGGCTAGCTGGCGCTGGCGCTGTGCTTCATAAAGGATCAGCGCACTGGCTACCGAGACATTGAGTGACTGTACCATACCCACCATAGGAATGATGATATCCTGATCAGCCAGTGACAGCGCTTCGGCAGTGATCCCGTTTTTTTCGCCGCCCAGGATAATAGCTGTGGGTTTGGTGTAATCAATCTCGCGAAAATCCACCGCACGATCAGACAGATGGGTAGCCAGTACCTGCATGCCTTGCTGTTTCAGCTGGCCGATGGCCTCTGGCATGCTGGTGTGGGTTTCCAGCTCGACCCAGTTGCGCGCGCCGGCGGACGTGTGGGCAAGCACCCGCATTTTTTCCGGCCACACCGCGTGGACCTTGTGCACGCCTACGGCGTCGGCGGTACGGATAATGGCGGAGACGTTATTGGGTTTGTGCACTTCTTCCAGGCACAGGGTTAAATCTGGCTGGCGGGTAGCCAGCACTGACTGGATCCTCTGGTAACGTTCTGGCGTCATGATTCTTGTCTTGTTTCAGTTCTGGCTGAACGGCTTATAATTCAGCACTCGGGAAAGCACAAACGCCCGGGACGGGCGTTTGAGTAGTCAGTGCAGCTGAGCGCGGCACCTTAGTTCTTCTGCCGGGCAACCCGGACAACGTTCGGCATCACCCGGATCCGGCGCATGATGTTGGCCAGATGGACACGGCCTTTGGTCGTCAGGCGCACCGTTATGGTATACAGACGGCCGTCTTTCTCTTCCGTCGACAATCCCTGGATGTTGGACCCGGTATTGGCGATGGTGTTGGTGAGATCGGCCAGTGCCCCCTGGTGGTTCTGCATATCCACTTTGAGGTTGGTGACAAACTCCTGCTCGAAGTCACGGCTCCATTCAACCGGCATGTATTTGTCCGATTCTTTCTGGTAGCCGCGGATATTGGCGCATTCTTCGCGGTGAATGACCAGTCCTTTACCCGGACTGACATAGGCCATGATCGGGTCACCGTGAATAGGATGACAGCAGTTGGCGAAGGTCAGCAAAATGCCGTCAGCACCCCGGATAGGCATGCGGCGTTTGTCATCCGCCTGGGTTTCTTCATCCAGCGTGCCCAGCAGGCGGCGGGCAACCACCACACTCATCAGCTCGCCCAGGCCAATGGCCGCCAGCAGCGAATCGACGTCCTTCAGACGCAGATCTTTGAGCACTTTGTCCAGTGTTACCGGTTCAATCTGATCTATGTTCAGCTCGCCCAGGGCATGATTGAGCAGACGTCGGCCCAGAGTGATCGACTCGGTACGGCGCATGGTTTTCAGTACCTGGCGGATCTTGGTGCGGGCCCGCGAGGTTACCACATAGTTGAGCCAGGCGGCGTTCGGACGGGCACCCGGCGCGCTGATGATATCCACCGTCTGGCCGTTTTTCAGCGGCTTGCTCAGCGGATAAGGCTGGCGATCAATCTTGGCGCCGACGCAGGTGTTGCCGACATCGGTATGAACGGCATAGGCGAAGTCGACCGCGGTCGCGCCGACCGGCAGTTCGACAATCCGGCCTTTAGGTGTGAAAACGTAAATCTCATCCGGGAACAGATCGGATTTCACGTTCTCAATGAATTCAAACGAGTTACCGGCGCTTTGCTGCAGCTCGATCAGGCTTTGCATCCAGCGCTGGGCCTTGACCTGTGCTGTTGTGCCTGAGCTTTCACCGTCTTTGTAGGCCCAGTGAGCGGCGACCCCTTTGTCAGCCATCTGATCCATGTCTTCGGTGCGGATCTGCACTTCAACCGGTACACCGTGCGGGCCGACCAGTGAAGTGTGCAATGACTGATAGCCGTTGGCTTTCGGGATGGCGATATAGTCTTTCATCCGGCTCGGACGAGGCTTGTACAGGTTGTGCACCTGACCCAGTACCCGATAGCAGGTATCCAGGTTATCGACCAGCACCCGGAACGCGTAGATATCCATGATGGAATGAAAACGCTGTTCTTTGTTCTTCATCTTGTTGTAGATGGAGTACAGGTTTTTCTCGCGGCCAAGCACCTGGCCGTTGATCCCCGCATCATGAAGGCGGCCTTCAATCTCGGCGTGGATGCGGTTGATCATTTCTTTACGGTTACCGCGGGCGGCAGCCACCACTTCTTTCAGCACCCGGTAGCGGTTCGGATACAAGGCCTCGAAACCCAGCTCTTCGAGCTCGGTCTTGATGTTGTGAATACCCAGACGGTGGGCCAGGGGCGAGAAGATTTCCAGCGTTTCGCGGGCAATGCGGCGACGTTTGTCAGGACGCAGCGCACCCAGGGTTCGCATGTTGTGGGTCCGGTCGGCCAGTTTGATCAGGATAACCCGGATGTCATTGGCCATGGCCATGATCATCTTGCGGAAGTTTTCCGCCTGAGCTTCCTTACGGTCGCGGAACTTAAGCTTGTCCAGCTTGGACACGCCGTCCACCAACTCTGCCACGGTCGAGCCGAAACGACTGTCGAGGTCGTCTTTGGTGACATCGGTATCTTCGATAACGTCGTGGAGCAGGGCTGCCATCAGGGTCTCAAAGTCCAGGCGCATTTCGGCCAGGATTCGAGCAACGGCAATCGGGTGGATGATGTAAGGCTCGCCGCTGGAACGCGTCTGGCCTTCGTGGGCGTCTCTTGCTACCAAATAGGCCTGCCTGAGCGCCTCAATCTGAGTCTCAGGCAGGTATTCAATTACAACTTCTTTCAGGCTATCAAAGAGATACAAATTGCCCGCTTCCTTGAATTAGCGCTGGTTACCTGCAATAGCACTGACCGCCGCCAGTTCTGCGGCTTCCTGCTCTTGCATTTCCTGACGCTCACGTGCATCCAGAATGTCTTTCGTGATCAGGCCTTCTTCGATCTCGCGCAGTGCGATCACTGTGTACTTGTCATTCTCTTCAGGAACCAATGGATCCTTACCGCCAGTCTGCATTTGACGTGCACGGCGAGAAGCAATTTGGATCAGGTCGAAACGGTTGCCGATTTTATCAACAGCATCTTGAACAGTTACACGTGCCATCGAGGACTCCAGTGGGTTTAATAAAAAGACGGAAAATTGTACAAAATTACTTACTGTTGCGCCAGTAGCGCAGTCAACATGCTGCTATATTTAGCAGCTTGCTTGTCTTGCTTCAATCGCTCAGCGCGGATGATCGCTTTAAAATCGATTAATGCGACATCAAAATCGTCATTCACGATCACATAGTCGTACTCTGTGAAATGCGAGATTTCTGAGCGTGCTTCATCCATGCGTCTGGCGATAACGGCTTCGCTGTCCTGACCGCGGGCGTTCAGACGACGCTCCAGCTCATCTTTGGACGGCGGCAGTATAAAAATACTTTTGGCTGCTGGCATCAGCAGGCGGATCTGCTGCGCGCCCTGCCAGTCGATGTCGAGAAACACATCGATGCCTTTGTTCAGCTGCTGTTCGATCCACAGACGTGACGTGCCATAGAAGTTACCGAACACTTCGGCATGTTCCAGAAACGCACCCTGTTCAGCCAGTTCTTTAAATTCTTCCACGCCGATAAAATTGTAATGCACACCATGAACTTCACCCGGACGCATACCGCGTGTGGTGTGGGATACGGAGACTTTCATGTCATAGGTCGGGTTGGTTTCCAGCAGGGCGTTGATCAGGCTGGATTTACCTGCGCCGCTGGGTGCCGAAACTATGTAAAGCGTGCCTTTGCTCATTACCATTGTCACTCAAGTGGAAGAAAGGGCGCGCAGGGTATCACGAACTGCAGCTAAATTGAATCGGCACGTGTAAGTTTCGCTCTCGGGCCAAAAACCGCGTTGTCACCCTGCTCTTATAAAAAATAGCAGCTTGTTGCCGGGTTAGCGGATCGGGGCAGTGAGGCGGGTGAAATTCTCCAGCATATTCTGGAAGCTGTAGTGCTGGCAGGCTTTCTGGTAATTGGCTTCTCCTATCGCTTGCCAGTGCCTGGGTTCAGACAGTATCCGGCGAAACGCGCTGGCGTAGTGAGCGGGCGGCACCACAAAAGGGGTGTTTTCCGCGGCCACTATGGTTTTTACATCGCCGACATCGGTGGCGACGACCGGCAGGGCGGCGGCCATGGCTTCCAGCACAGATAGCGGCATCTGCTCGGTATCGGACGACAGGCAAAAGATGTCGCCCTGTGCCAGAAATCCCCAGACATCATCAATGCGTCCGACCAGCCTGACACTGTTCGTCAGATTAAGGCTATCTATGTAAGCCTCAAGTTCAGTCAGCATAGGGCCATCGCCGCCTATCAGTAAGCGACTGTGGGTGGCTTGGCTGGCAAAGGTGTCGATCAGGCGGTGGAGGTTTTTCTCGGCGCGTAAGCTCGCCAGGGTAATCAGTGTGGTGAGCGCGGAAGGCGCCCCTTTGCTGATTGCCTCCGGCATGGCAATACCATTGGGAAAATAGTGCAGCCGCTGAGCGGGGATCTGCCAGTGCTGGCGGGCAATGGCCATCAGGGTGTGAGATGGCACCACGACCTGAGTCTGACCGCTGAGCGCATGGCGGCGGAACAGATTGCGGCGCCGGTACAGTTGGCTGGCTTCATCCGGGCTGAATCCGTCCTCCCAGTGAATGCCGCGACACAGGTGCAGCAGGCGATTGCAAAACGCCCATTCTATCGCGCCCCAGTTGTAGGTCATCAGAATATCGGACTGATGATGGCTGAGCGTGCGGTGAATGGCGTGCAACCGCTGCGGCAGGCTCATGGCTTTCAGTGTTGGCATCGGCAGGAACTCGGCCTGCACATCGGTTGCCAGCCTGGACATCGCCTGGCTGGCGCCGTCCAGCGAGATAATGGTGTGGCGATATTGGCCGGACAAAGCATTGGCCAGCTGTGCGAAGCGGATCTGCGGGCCGCCAACGGCAAAGGTTGAAAACACATGCAGTATGCGGGTCATTCTGATGCCACCTTGTCAGCTTGCACGGGGAGCGGAACGGGTTTTTCATTACGGGGGGCTTCTGCGGCTGGCATAGTCGCGGGCGGCGTTCTGTGAACCAGAATCGCGTGTTGATAGAAGCAGTCCCAGTCGCTGACTGGCTGCCAGTTCAGCAAACGCTTTTCGACACTGGTATCAAAACGCGCATTCAGGGCGCGGGATCGCAGATCCCGCAGCGCGGGCAGCAGGGTGTTGCGGCCGGACAGGCGTTTGATGGCCCATTTGCCCAGCTCCTGCAGATACAGCCAGAAGGTGAACTGCGGCACATAGCGGTAGGGACGGCCCAGTCCTTTGCTGATCATGGCCACATATTCACGCGCGCTGGGGCGCACATCACCGACCAGATTCAATGACCTGCCGGCAATGCCCGGCACTGTGAGGGCGGAAACCGTGGCGCTGGCGACATCCTTGGCCAGGACAAAAGGCAGGGGATTGTGGCCTAAGTTCCAGCCGATAAAGTACTGGTTGTTATTAAAAAAGCCGACACCTGTGTGATTGACCGGCCCTCCCTGGCCGACCACAATGCCGGGCCGGAGCACGACCAGATCTTGCCCCTTGCTCTCATGCAGCAGCAGGTGATCCGCCATGGCTTTGGCGCGGGCGTAATGTGCCCGCTGATCAGCGGCGGGATCCGGCGGTGTGTCACTGTGAATCATAATCCTGTCGCTGCCGAGATAGAGCGAGGCGATGGAGCCAAGATGTACCAGCCGCGTGATCTGGTGTGTCTGGCAGGCCTGGGCAATATCACGGGCCGAATCGACCATGGCGCGTTTGATCGCCTCCCAGTCACCGCTGGCACCGCCGTGGGCCAGGTTGATGACGTAAGTAGCACGCTGCACCGCTTCATCAAGGGCGGCAGGGTCGCACACATCCCCCTGGATCAGCTGAACGGTCGGCTGGTGATATAAAGCGGGTAAGGCCTGAATATTGCGCGCCATGACACCCACTGAATAGTGCTTGGCCAGCAATTGCTCCACCACATGACGGCCAATAAAGCCGGTGCCGCCAATCACCAGCACATCGAAAGGCTGGAAGTCATCTTCGATTGCGTGATTACCGAGCGGTGTGGTTGCTGTCAGCCGATCTGCGCCCTGGGTTTGGCTGGCCAGATAGTGGCACAGGGCCACCAGATCACAGCCAAATTCCCCATCATGCAGTAAGGGCTGCCCGGTAGAGATAGCCTGATAGAACTGGCTGATACTGGTTTTCATCGACAGCAAAAAAGGGTCCTGCGAAGCTTTGAGACCGGCCGTGGTCAAGGCATAGTTGGTGAACTGCCGTAGCCCTTGCGACAGCAGGCTGCCTGCCTGGGTGCAGGCGGTCACCGCGGTATCGAGCGCAGGCAGAAAACGACTGCGGCTTTGCACTATGGCTTGCTGGCGGACAAAATCCAGCCTCAGACAGCCGTCTTCGCCGGTGATCTGCATTTCCCACACCGGAAAGTCCTGACCCATTGCAAAAGTAAAATGCACCGGGATGTCCAGCTCACCAATGGCATCTAAACGTTGAATAAAAGGCTGGCCATTACTGAGCCGCTGGATCTGGCTTAGCTTACTCAACATCTTATTAGCCATCGACTGTGCTGTCGGGCGTCCGAACAGGCTCATCAGTTGCGACAGCGGATGCACGGCCTGCTCCAGCAGTAAGTTGACGGGCTGGCGGAACATCCAGTGACTGAACTGACCGGCCGTCAGCTGGCGTAATGGCATTTCATAGCGCAGGGAAACCGATTTGACCGGGCCAATATCATTATTGGCCAGATGCTGCTTGGCCCGCTCCATCACAGGGTGAAAGATGAAATTCTGGTTAACGGCCAGGGTGACGTCATGTTGCTGAGCCAGGCTAATCAGCGCCTCGCACTCTTCTTCGGTTTCAGCCAGCGGTTTCTCGACCAGCACATGTTTGCCGTGACTGAGCAGCTGGCTGGCCAGCGCATAATGCAGATTGGGCGGGGTCAGCACATGGGCGGCGGTAAATTCGGTTTCAGCCAGCGCTTGCTCCACAGTGCTGAAGAACAACGGAATGTGATGACGCTCTGCCAGTGCTTGTGCGGCAGAGAGATTGGGATCGACAACAGCACAGAGCCGGATACCGTCCAGCGACCGGAGCGCCGCAGCGTGAACATCCGATATGTAACCCGCACCTATCAGGATGACTTTATTGTCTGTTTTTGCTGTCATGCTTTTGCCCTTCTGCATTATCCCTTGAAAATCAGTGGCTAGCTGCGGCTGTTAATTGAACTTTTATGCTATATTTTCGCCGCTATTGTTAACTATAGTCAGTGCAGGCAGGTACTGAGCGTCGACGTAGTAAAGTCATGCAAAAGTTGAGGTAAGAAGATGAAACAGCGGGGAGAAGCGAGGGAAATATCCCTTGCCTGATCGGGTTTGAGCCGGATCTGCTAACCTGATTATCAGGCTTATTTGTGATTTATTGCCGGGCTAGGTGGCCAGCACTCTTCATTACATCGCTACACGGAGTCCAACAAGATGCCGATTCGCTCTCTGTTTTTTTGTCTGCTCTTGCTGTTAACCGGATGCGGCAGCACTGGAGCTGATTCATCGGGTCCAGCCAGCTATCACTACAGCAATGAGTGGTGGTACGACGATTACCTCTATTACTGGCACCATTATTATCCGAACTGCTGCCATGGTGATGGTGAATACAAAGATGTGGTGACAGACTGGTGGCAAAGTCTGGATCCGGACAAGCAGCAGGAGATCAAAAACAAGTTTGACAACTGGCAGGGTGATCGTGCTGATATTGCCGACAATCTGCCGGCGGTCAAAGCTCAGCTTGATCAGAAATGGCAGAGTCTGCCGCCGGAGACGCAACAGCGCGTCCGACAGCAATTGCAAACCCGCCGCGAGCAGGGGCCTGTCGACCGCTCTGCCATTCGCGCGAACCGTCCGGCTGTTCAGCGCGGCATGATGAACCGGCCAAACATTGGCGCGGGTCAACTTCGCGGTCTGGGAGGCGGCGGACTGCGGGGCAGAATGTAGATGTGATCCTAACTTATTGTATTTTCAATCAGGGTATTAACCTGATCTTTATCGAATTGGCGTGCATTCCAGTCGTCATCCATACCGTACCACATCAGCTGATCCTGCTCGTCTTCACTGAGGTTTTTCTTCTTGGTCAGCGCCAGCAGTAACGCATAGCCCCAAATTCCGCCGCAATCCTCTGGCGGACAGGCGCCGTTTCCTGCAGTGACTTTGGGAAGGCTGCAACTTCGTTTATTGATCTTCTCTAAGGAGATGGTGTGCTCCCAGTGGTCACCATAATCGTAGATGTAGTCTATGCGGTCGCCTTCTTCTTGCAGTACTGCCATCAATGGGATGTCATCAGCAGGCAAGTCAGTTTCATCGGTATTATCAATGTGGCCCAATTGAGTATGGAACATATAGAGATGGGCATTCTCCCATCCCATGATGTCTTGCAGAAGTTGATGGAAGGATTCTAAATCCATCGCGCTGGAAACGGTAAAGCGACGCCATATTTTAGGCTTTGAACCCACCAGTTCAACTTTGATCACGTACCCTGTCGGCGAAGCAATATGTTGATCGAGTAAGGCAAGCTTATTCTGGTGATCACGATGCAGCAGGCTCTCTTCGGCTAACCAGTCAAACAGTGGGAAGCTTTTTTGGCCAAGATTGCCTTCTGCAAGCAGATAGGCACTTGCCAGATAAAGTTGTGGACTGGAAATAACCAGAGAAGGCGGTTGCTGATAGTAAAACGACAGCAATCCAGCCAGCGCAAGCGCTTCAACATAAGGCTGTGGGTTGCTCAGGTAATAGTGATCTCTGACCTGTCGTGGTTTCGTAAAACGCGGGGCGATATTCTCGATAATCCAGCTGCGAGTCATTGGTGTGTTGAGCAGAAATTTACTGCTTTTGCGATTTTTTTCTTTCCATGCTGGGTCTTGGCTATCGATCTTACATACCTGAGAAACTCGGTTCAGATCGAAGGGTTGTGGTTCGGTCCATTGCGGAGGGAGCAAAGCCAGTAACTGGAGCATTTCCACATTCATTTTTTCTGGACTGTTTAGCTGCGTCGCCAAAGCCCAGGGAATCACATGGCTCAGTAATAGTGGATCGCACGGTATTGCTTGTAGTTCATTGGAAAAGGCATTTGCAATCTGTCTGTATTGAGCCTGTTCGATGTGGGGGGTAAAGTAGCTATCCACTAAACCATAACCTACACGGAATACGCTACCTATCAGGTGCTGAGCCTTTGTCTCCGGCTCTTTTATCAGACCACAGAAGAGGATGGATTGATTGCCATCCGCGAACGAAGCGTAAAGCTCAACCACTTGGCAAGGTGCGTTTTGTCTGGCGTATTTCATCGCCAGTCGGCTCCACTCAGGAAGGTGGGCCTTGACTGCGTCATCGCCAAAACGCTGCACCAGTGTGAGGTAGTTGCGGTTGGTGAGTTGTTTCCACTTTTTCTCGGGTAGCTGGGTGAGAAGTTCTGCCGCGACCTGGCCTAATTCCGGCTCTTGATGCAGGGTGAGTAATAGCAGTGCATCGACTATCCAGTCGTTTGAAACAAAGCTGGGGAGCATTAACCTCACGGCATCCGGCGGCAATATAGCCAGATCATCACTGATAAAATGACAAAATTCAAAGCCGGTTCGAATACCCTGCTGCTGGATTATCTCATTCATTGCTGCTGCCATTTGTTCGGGGGCGAGGGAAGCAGAATAATGATTTTCCGATGTTTGCATCTGCATTTCGGTTAAGCGAGCGAGGATTTGCTGATCAACCGGCAACTGATGCGCTTTGATGATTTTGACCATTTCATAGGTCATCAAGAGGTTCATTGTCTTATGTTGAATCTGTTCAATGATGGTATCGCTGAGCTGCTGTGGTAGCTGTTGATTGGGGGAGCCGCGCAGGTGAATACACAGCTCATTGATCATGTAATCAAAATACTGCAGAAAGGTCTTACCACACTTCTCTGAAACGTCTTCAGGCATATTGATGCCAAAGGGAAGCGAGAGCATCAGTATTTGTGGATCGGATAAAAACGCAATTTCACTTCTGTGCAGTTGAGTGAGAGGTGTGCTTGAGAGGATTAGTTCCCATAGCTTCTTCAGTTGTGATGGATTGTGGGATTTCATCAAAGTGCCTAAAAATAATAAATCGACAGTGTATGAATTTTTCGCCGCCTCAGCCAGAATAAAAGCGGAAGAGGGTGAAGGCGGGCTGGGCATTTGAAATGCGGTATTCGGCGGCGATGAGATAGTGGCAAAATTCTGTTCACCAGAAGCCTTGAAATGTTGCCAGTTCCTACCATTAAAAAGTTTGAGCTTACAGGGCAAATGTCATTTCGCCAGCTATGGTTGCTGTGGCAGTCGCTTGACCAGTGTTATCATCTGGCTCTTTATGTTGTGGCGCTTGCAAAACCATGCCAGCCCGGATCAATTAATTGATGATATCGTCACGGCCTTCCCTGATTTATTGCGCCAGCTCGAGCCAGACGATTACTACTCGCCAGAAAAAAGGCTTGGCGTGTTAATTGAATCGCGCTTTATTGAACGCTTTTTACAGTTTTGGGGATTTGTCACTGTCGATCCTAAACGGTTTGCTTCAGAAGATCGCAAACCGCCAAAAGTGCAGCTTCAGCCGTTGTTAGCGCAAACATTCCAATTCACACTTTAGCACTAATAAAACGTTAAACAGGTTACCGTGAGCGAATATCAATCCTACCGATTTGAGCGTCTGGACGGAGTTTTAGGCAGTAAACAACGCCAAGCTCTGAGGCAAATTTCAAGCCGTGCTGAGATCACCGCCACGTCTTTTCAGGTGTATTATCACTACAGCGGTTTAAAGGCTGAGACGGCTGATGTTGTACTCAACTACTCATGACTCCTACCGAATGGGTGGTATTCGTTTTAAGCGATCCGGCTCAGCTGATTTTCTTGACCGTGATTTTTTAGACAATAACCAATAAAGGTTGGAAGTTATCACCGGCTTATGACTTAAACCCGATCGTTGGCAAGCATGGGCTTCATCTGAATATTACCGACACAGACAACGCGCTTAACTACCAACTGGTTTTTGACGTGAAAGATTTTTCAGGCTCTCGCAGAACGAGGCAACGCAAATTTATGATGAAGTGCTAAACGCCGTTAAGCAGTGGCAACAAGTTGCGCAGCGATTGGGGATCAGCCGAGCAGAGCAAGCCGTAAAGCAAGTAGCGTTTAATGTTTAAGCCACGGGTCAATGCCGTCTCTTATTTCTTATGAAACAGGCTGAAAACTCTCTGGCGCCGCAAGGGACATTAAATGGAAACTACTCACCATTTTGCCCATCACTTAATCAGCAACTGGCAACGGACAACTGCAAACCGATTTGGACGGGAAAAATAAAAAAGCCCTGTATTTACAATGCTCTTCACAAGGGAATACAGGGCTTCTGAGACGTGCTGGGCTGGGTGAAAAAGTTATTCTATGTTTTGAATTTGCTCGCGCATCTGCTCAATCAGCACTTTGAGCTCGACGGCTGAGGCGGTGATCTCTGTGTTGATGGATTTGGAAGCTAGGGTGTTCGATTCGCGGTTGAATTCCTGCATCATGAAGTCCAGGCGTCGGCCACAGGCGCCGCCTTTTTTCAGGATTTTGTGGGTTTCTTTAACGTGGGAATCCAGGCGATCCAGCTCTTCGGCGACATCGCTTTTTTGCGCCAGCATAATCAGTTCCTGCTCGATGCGGTTGGCATCCAGCTCCACTTTGGCTTCTTCCAGACGGTTGAGAATGCGATCGCGTTGCCATTGCATAACTTCAGGCATCAGGGCGCGCACCTTGCCGGCTTCCTCTGAAATAGCGGCTAGACGCTGGTCAATCAGATCTTTCATATTGGCCCCTTCGCTGGCGCGTGCTGCCAGGAAGTCGTCCACCGCGCCGTCAAATGCCGTCAGCAGCTCTTGGTTGATGGTGTCCATGTCCTGCTCAGGCGTTTCCATCACGCCGGGCCAGTTCAGCACCTGAAACGGACCGATATTGCCTTCACCTGCGGCTTCTTTTACCCAGCTTGCTGCCTTGATCACCTGCTTGGCCAGCTGCTCGTTGATACGCAGTTCGCTGCTGGAAGCCGGATTGGCTTCAAAGCGCAGGCTGCACTCGACTTTGCCCCGGGCCAGACGTTGGCGGAAGCGCTCACGCAGTACAGGTTCCAGGCTGCGGAACTGTTCTGGCAGGCGCAGGTAAGTTTCCAGGTATCGTTGGTTTACCGAGCGGATTTCCCAAACGGCACTGCCCCAGTCGCCTTTTACTTCGCGACGGGCATAGGCGGTCATACTGTGAATCATTGGCTGTCGGCCCTTAAGAAATGATGGCTTGATTATACGCGCCGATACGAATAATGGAAATCTCTCCGGGGCGGGAGCCTGCTGACAAGCGTGCACTGCGGCGCAGATCTGGCTATAATCGCCGGTTAATGTCTGCTGACCGCGGTTCGGTCAGCGCTCAGCACTCAATATCAGCCAAGGTGAAACCCGATGCGTCCAAGTGGAAGAAGTGCCAGTCAAGTTCGTCCTATTACTATCACCCGTCATTTCACCGCCCATGCCGAAGGGTCGGTATTGGTTGAGTTTGGCGATACCAAGGTCATTTGTACTGCCAGCGTTGAAGAAAATGTGCCGCGCTGGCTGAAAGGCAAAGGCCAGGGCTGGGTAACGGCGGAATACGGCATGCTGCCACGCGCGACTCATTCCCGTAACCGTCGCGAAGCGGCTAACGGTAAGCAGGGCGGGCGGACACTGGAAATTCAGCGCCTGATTGCCCGCAGCCTGCGCGCGGCAGTGGATCTGGAAGTGCTGGGTGAGCAGATGATCACGGTCGACTGTGATGTGATTCAGGCCGACGGTGGTACGCGCACCGCATCTATCACAGGGGCCATGGTGGCACTGACAGATGCGATTAATCTGATGCTGGAAAAAGGCCAGCTCAAGAAAAACCCGCTGAAAACCACTATCGCTGCCGTGTCTGTGGGCATCTACCAGGGTACGCCAGTGTGCGATCTGGATTATGCGGAAGACTCGAATGCCGAGACCGATATGAATGTCATTATGAACAGTGATGGCAAGATTATTGAGATTCAGGGGACGGCTGAAGGAGATGCCTTCAGCACTGAAGAATTAATGGAGATGCTGTCGTTAGCCAAAGACGGCATTGCCGAGATCATCACTATCCAGCAGGCTTCGCTGGAAAGTTAATGTTTTTGGAGCGGTTCCTGTCGGAGCCGCTTTTTTTTGCCTGCAGCAAGCGAAGGCTGCGGGGGATTGACCGGCCAGCGCCCGTGTCTGGCTGAAGCATGCGACCAATCGCTCGAGGAGAAACAATGAAAGCATATCAGCGTCAGTTCATCGAATTTGCTTTGGAAAAAGGCGTATTGAAGTTTGGTGAGTTCACCCTGAAGTCTGGCCGTCAGAGCCCGTATTTCTTTAATGCCGGCCTGTTTAATACTGGTCGCGATCTGGCGCGTCTGGGCCGCTTTTATGCCGCGGCACTGGCAGATTCCGGTATTGAGTTTGATGTCTTGTTTGGTCCTGCTTATAAAGGCATTCCGATCGCGACCACGACAGCGGTCGCGCTGGCCGATCACCATGATGTGGACACGCCTTACTGTTTTAACCGCAAAGAAGCCAAAAACCACGGTGAAGGCGGCAATCTGGTGGGCAGCCCGCTGGAAGGCCGCATTATGCTGGTTGATGATGTGATTACGGCTGGCACGGCAATCCGCGAGTCGATGGAAATCATCCAGGCCAATGGAGCAGATCTGGCCGGTGTGCTGGTGGCGATTGACCGTCAGGAAAAAGGCAAAGGCGAACTCTCTGCGATTCAGGAAGTCGAGCGCGACTTCGGTTGTGCAGTGATCTCTATTGTTTCTCTGGGTGATGTGGTGAGCTATCTGGAAGAGCAGGATGGTATGGACGCGCACCTGGAAGCGGTGAAAGCGTATCGCGCTCAGTATGGTATCTGATTGATTCTGCTTGTTGCAGGGCAGAGCGTGCAAAGGAAAAGGGTTGGCAATGTGCCAACCCTTTTTTCTGTGTTCAGAATACGACTGCGTTCTCGATACTGATGTGTGCTGAGCCCGATACAAGAGAGGGGATGAAAAGGTTAGCTCAGCTGACCGGTCAGCAGTTCCCAGTAAGCATCGAAATTGTCATTCGGCTTGTGACGGAAGCTGGAGCGCACAAAGCGGTTATAGCTGCCTTCTACCTGGCCCAGCAGCTGGGCGGATAACAGGTTTTCATCAATGGGGAAACCACGGCCTTCGCGCAGTTTGCGCTCACGCAGGATCTGACGCAGCTGGGTTTCAATGCGCTCGAACAGCTGGTTGATACGCGACTGTAACCTGTCTTGCTCAAACATCAGGGCATGGCCTGTCATGATGCGGGTAAGCCCGGGGTTGCGCTCGGCAAATACCAGCAATAACTGCAGCACCATACGCAGGCGGGTCATGGTGTCTTTTTCGTCATCCAGGATACGGTTAATACGTGTAGTGATCGAGTCTTCAATAAATTCGATCAAGCCTTCAAACATACGGGCTTTACTGGGAAAGTGGCGATACAGTGCCGCTTCGGAAACGCCCACCTGAGCAGCCAGTTTAGCGGTAGTAATGCGCTGACTCCCCTGGTTGGATTCCAGCATTTCAGCCAGCGCTTGTAAGATTTCTTCGCGGCGGTTGTTTTTTTTATTGCCAGCCATGAATAACCGTTCCTTTTCGATATAAGACTGTGTCCGGACAGAAAAAGCCTGACTATCTTAGCCATGCGCACAGGGCATGGAAAGTGTCTGGATCAGGCAGTGTTATCTGTATCGACAGCCAGAGTGTAAGCTTGAGAGCTGGCTGCCAAAAATGAATGAACCGCTTAGTGCTTTTGCCGGTTTCGCTGAGAGTTCAACGAAATCGGCTTAGTCTTGCGCTTTGTAGCGGTTGATGATCTCAGTAATTAATTGTCGCCCCAGTGATGCTTTGTCTGTCAGGGGCAGTGCCTTGTCACCGTTCTTCCAATACAGGTGAAGGGCATTGCTATCACTGTTAAATCCTTGTCCCTGCTGCGCGACATCATTGGCACAAATCAGGTCGAGGTTTTTACGCTGCAGCTTGTCCTGCGCATAGCGCGCGACGTCTTGTGTTTCGGCAGCAAAGCCTACCGTAAACGGACGTTGGTCAGTCAGAGCAGCGACGCTGGCGATAATATCCGGATTTTTCACCAGTTTCAGTGCCAGCTCGTCTTGTCCTTGCTGCTTTTTCATTTTTTGTGACGCTATTTCCGCCGGGCGGAAATCGGCCACTGCCGCGCAGCCAATAAAAATATCATGCGCCTTTGCCTGCTCAGTGGCGGCCTGGTGCATGTCTGCAGCACTTTCCACATTGATACGGTTAACGCCGGCCGGGGTGGCAAGGTTGACCGGGCCACTGATCAGCGTGACGCTGGCACCGCGTTGTGCTGCAGCCTGCGCGATGGCGAAGCCCATTTTGCCTGAGCTGTGGTTGGAGAGGTAGCGTACCGGATCCAGGGCTTCTCTGGTCGGGCCGGCAGTAATGGCGATACGGACACCGGCCAGGTCTTGTGGCTGGCATGCGTTTTCTATCTCACTTACCAGTGCCATAGGTTCCAGCATCCGACCCGGGCCGACATCGCCACAGGCTTGCTCGCCGCTGGCTGGACCCCAGATTCTATGTCCCCAGCTTGCCAGCACAGACAAGTTATCCTGGGTGGCAGGCTGACGATACATTTGCTGGTTCATGGCGGGCGCGACAGCAATAGGCGCGCTGGTGGCCAGACATAAAGTCGTCAGCAGGTCGTTGCCCATACCGGCACGAAGGCGGGCAATCAGATCGGCGGAGGCGGGTGCCAGCAGCACTAAATCGGCCCATTTTGCCAGTTCAATATGGCCCATGGAGGCTTCGGCGGCGGGGTCGAGCAGGCTGTCGGCCACCGGGTGACCGGAAACGGCCTGCATGGTAAGCGGGGTAATGAATTCCTTGGCGGCCGGGGTCATGACGACGCGAACCTCTGCGCCTCGTTCAATCAGACGCCGTGTCAGCTCTGCACACTTGTATGCTGCGATGCCGCCGCTGATCCCCAGAAGTATTTTCTTTCCTGCCAGAGTTTTCATTCGCTTGCCTGTGTCGTGAAAAAACTGGCAACAAGATATCACCAAAGTGATGAGGTTTCATCGCTTTAGTCGTGAGAAAAATGCCGTCAGGCTGTGATGGAGGGCAGAGACCGAGCTATCGCTCGACACGGCAAGGCCGGAACATTGTAACAAGACACCAGAGCTGCGCCTGGCGCCGCATTTTCAAGTACCGGGCTTTGTCTCGGGAGCAACATGTGCGTTTCTTTGGCGCAGACACAGTGAAAGGGTTGAAGCGCCATGGTATTGAAACATTTGCCTGCGGAATCGCGTCCCAGGGAAAAATTGCTGCAGCGTGGGGCCAATGCGCTGTCGGATGCAGAGCTGCTGGCCATTTTTCTACGCACGGGTCTGCCGGGCGTGAATGTGATTGAGCTGGCCGGCCAGCTGCTGGATGAGTTCGGTTCTCTGCGTGCGTTACTGGCGGCTGATTGCAAAACCTTTTGCCAGCACAAAGGGCTGGGGCCGGCTAAATATGTCCAGCTGCAGGCGGTGCTGGAGATGAGCCTGCGTTATTTATCAGAGAAACTGGCGAAAGGTGAGGCTCTCAGCAGTCCTGAATACACGCGGCAATATTTGAGCCGGATGCTGCGTGATCGCCATCGTGAGGCATTTTATGTGTTGTTTCTGGATAACCAGCACAGGGTGATTAGCGGTGAGGTGATGTTTGAAGGAACGATTGATGCCGCCAGTGTTTATCCGAGAGAGGTGGTAAAAAGATCACTGGAACTTAATGCAGCGGCGTTGATTTTAGCGCATAATCACCCCTCAGGCGTGGCGGAGCCAAGTCAGGCCGATCGGCGAATTACTCAGAGGATCAGCGATGCGCTGGCCTTGGTAGATATTCGGATCCTCGATCATTTTGTCGTCGGAGACGGGGAAGTGGTTTCTTTTGCTGAAAGAGGATGGCTGTAACTATCAAGCTGATTATTGCTCAGCTTGATGTCAAACTAGGCCGAAATTGATCAAAAAGACGAGAAAGGATCTGCTCGGGACTTGAGCAACTGGTTTTGACTTAGTATAATGCGCGACCTTTGATAGCTTCGGTTAGGTGGAATGCTTTTTGCGTTCGGTTAATCGCGGTTGATATCGAGCTGAAACGATTTGGAGAAGACAGTAATGTCCCGAGTATGCCAAGTAACTGGTAAACGTCCTGTAACGGGTAACAACCGTTCACACGCACGTAATGCCACCAAGCGTCGTTTTCTGCCGAACCTGCAAACTCATCGTTTCTGGGTAGAAAGCGAAAAACGCTTCGTTAAACTACGTCTTTCTGCGAAAGGCATGCGTATCATTGATAAGAAAGGTATTGATACCGTTCTGTCTGAAATGCGTGTTCGCGGCGAGAACGTTTAAGAGGATTTGAAGAATGGCTAAAGGCATTCGTGAGAAGATCCGTCTGGTATCATCTGCCGGCACAGGACACTTCTACACTACCGACAAAAACAAACGTAACATGCCAGGCAAATTTGAGATCAAGAAATTTGATCCAGTTGTTCGCCAGCACGTTTTGTACAAAGAAGCAAAAATCAAGTAATTGGTTTATTCTGCTTTTTGATAAAAACCCAGCCAAGGCTGGGTTTTTTTATGGCTGTCGGTCAGGAAGCGGATTATGATCACTCATTCATACTTACTGCTGGAGAGACGATGAAACTGTCGCGCAAGGGATGGAACAACATCATCATCATTGGGGTATTGCTGTTTTTAGCTATGATTCAGCTGCCTGAATTGATTCAGCAGCGGCTGATGCAGGCCACCCCGGTCGAGCAAGAGTCCGTCGGATTAGTACGCTTACTCCCTGCTGACAGCAGCATTGAAAAGCTGGTGCTGCCCAGTGTTATTTTCAGCCGTCATCTCCAAGACTGGCAATCTGAGCCCGTCATAGCCGGTGATCCGTCGGCCATAGTGGCAAACTGGCAGGATGTCGCCGGTACTAAAATTGACTCAGAAACCTTTGCCCAGCTGAACGATAAGCTGGCATCGCCGCGTAGCGTGGAAGTGTGGCTGGAAAATCATGAAGAGCCTTACCGCCTGACTGTGTATCAGCTTCCTCAGTTCTGGTTATTGCAAAACTGGCAGGGAGAATGGCTGGCGATTACCGTCGAGGCCAGCTACCTGTTCCCTGAAATCTGATATCCTGCACTCACCAACAGCTAAGATTAACCAGAGAGAAGATGCCTGAATTACCTGAAGTTGAAGTCAGCCGCATGGGGATCACGCCTCATGTGGTGGGCCAGACCGTCATCAGTGTGACGGTTCGCAATGCCAGCCTGCGTTGGCCTATCCCTGCTGAATTACAGTTATTACAGGGGCAGATCATTCGTGGTGTGACGCGCAGAGCCAAATACTTGTTACTGGAAACGGATGCCGGTTTTGCCATTATTCATCTGGGGATGTCAGGCAGCTTACGTATCTTGCCCGCCGAAGTGCCACCGGTTAAACACGATCATGTTGATGTGCTGCTCGCCAGTGGTGAAGTGCTGCGTTATAACGACCCCCGCCGGTTTGGTGCCTGGCTGTGGCAGGAGCGTGACAGCGAACATCCTGTGCTGAGTAAGCTCGGGCCAGAGCCTTTGGCTGAGGACTTCGATGCCGGCTATCTGGCGAAAAAAGCCCAGGGCAAGCGCACCGTCATTAAACAGTTCATCATGGATAACCAGGTAGTAGTGGGTGTCGGTAACATCTATGCTAATGAGTCCCTGTTTGCGGCGCGTATTCATCCGCAGACTCCGGCAGGGCAACTGACGGCTGAGCGACTGGCTGCTCTGGTCGATGAAATCAAGCGGGTGCTGAGTAAGGCGATTGCTCAGGGCGGTACAACACTGAAAGATTTCAAACAAAGTGACGGTAAGCCGGGCTATTTTGCACAAGAGTTGCAAGTCTATGGAAAGGCGGGGAAACCCTGTCCGAACTGTGGGCATATCCTGAATGAGGTCAAAATCGGCCAGCGTGCTACAGTCTATTGTAGTGAGTGCCAACGATAATAAGTTTGTCAGAGAGATAGGCCCTCATATCTGTCTTTAGGGAAGAGAAGGTGGGCAGCAACACGCCTTCTTCGGGGGTGTGCATGCGCATTTTGGTAACAGGAGTGGCCGGTTTCATTGGCAGTGCAGTGGCTCAGCGTTTGTGCCATATGGGCCATGAAGTGGTGGGCATTGATAATTTCAACAGCTACTACGATGTGAAGCTGAAGCAGGCCAGAGTCAGGCATATTGCCCATCCGGCGCTTTTGGTGCTGGATTGCGATATCGCAGACAGGGAAGCCATTGCCCGTTTGTTTCTCACCCACAGATTTGAGAGAGTTATCCATCTGGCCGCGCAGGCCGGGGTTCGCTATTCGCTGGACAACCCTATGACCTACGCTGACAGTAATTTGATCGGCCACCTGACGATTCTGGAAGGCTGTCGCCGTCATCAGGTTGAGCATCTGGTGTATGCTTCTTCCAGCTCTGTGTATGGCCTTAATCGCAAGCAGCCTTTCTCGACCTCTGACAGCGTCGATCATCCGGTATCCCTGTATGCCGCCACCAAAAAAGCCAATGAACTGATGGCACACACCTATTCCCACCTCTATGGTCTGCCTACCACGGGCTTGCGCTTTTTTACTGTGTACGGGCCGTGGGGCAGACCCGATATGGCATTATTTCGTTTTGCTGAAGCGGTCATGGCCGGGCAGCCGATCGAGGTATATAACCACGGCGATATGCAGCGCGATTTCACCTACATTGATGATATCGCTGAAGGTGTGGTCAGAATTCAGGATGTGATTCCTGCCCGCCAGCCTGACTGGAGCGCCGAACAGGGCTCTGCGGCCAGCAGTTCCGCGCCGTACCGTGTGTATAACATCGGCCATGGTCAGCCGGTTAAGCTGATGGACTTTATTGCCGCGCTGGAAAAGGCACTGGGCAGAGAGGCCAGCAAAGACTTCCTGCCGATGCAGCCGGGCGACGTTTATGCCACCTTTGCCAACACCGACGATTTATTTGAGGCGACAGGATTCAGGCCACAGGTGGGTATTGAACAGGGGGTGCAGCAATTTGTGGACTGGTATCTGGGGTATTACGGCCATCAGGGGAAGTAAAACATGACGGCGCGCTAAGTGGCGAGCCGTCAGTTCTGAGTGTTCGGTTTGAGTGTTATTTAGCCAGTTTGGCTTTCAGTGCCTGTGCCACAGTCGGGTGAACGAACTGATCCACCTGTCCTTTGTGCAGCGCCACTTCTTTGACTATGGTGGACGAGATAAAAGAATTTTCCTCGGCCGGTGTCAGGAAAACCGTTTCCAGTTCCGGCATCAGGCGGCGGTTCATATTCGCCAGCTGGAACTCATATTCAAAGTCTGACACCGCACGCAGGCCACGAACCAGAATTGTAGCCTGCTGCTCACGGGCAAAATCGACCAGCAGACCGGAAAACCCTACCACTTCAACATTAGTGAGATGACTGGTGATGGCTTGGGCGAGATTCACTCGCTCCTGCAGGTCGAATAACGGCTTTTTGCTCGGGCTGAAAGCGATACCGACGACCACCTGATCGAACATGGCGGCAGCGCGCTCAATCAGATCCTGATGGCCGTTAGTGATAGGGTCAAAAGTGCCGGGGTAAATGACTCGGGTTGTCATGATTTTTCATCCAGAAATTTATCAATACCATTTTCGCAACGTGTCAGTTTCTGACGGACGGTATTTTCCAGTATCTCATCGTTCTTGGCTAACGATGCTCTTGAACTCTCATCATGGTAGAGGTGGTAGCCTACGCCGGCAAATTTGAGATACAGCCTTTTTTTACCGCTATTTAGCATGCGGTGAACAAATTCACTGTCTTCACGGCCCCAGCCGACAAAGTCTTCATTAAAGCCGTTGACCTCGATCAGATCGGCTCGCCAGAATGCCATGTTACAGCCACGCGTTGAGGCATCATTATTGCGCTCATACGAGCACAATTTGCTGAGCCAGGCACTGCTGATGCAGTTGTGGCGGTTTTTAATGCCGGGAGAGAACAGATTGGGTACTACCTGCTGATGCATGATCTGCTGGCTGATATCATTGTTAGCCAGCACGCGCCCACCCTGAACGAAATAACCGAGCTTTGCCGCCTGCTTATGAGAACGAATAAAATCCGGAGACATAACAATGTCGCCATCAATCATAATGATATAGTCCGCCTGCGATTTAGCCATGGCACGGTTACGGCTCATGGCGAGCTGGAAGCCGTCATCGGGTTGCCAGGAATGTATCAGAGGGCAGGGGAACTGCGCTTGGTAGGACTGAATCAGTTCAGCGGTATCTGCTCGGGAGCCATCATCGGCGATGATCACTTCATCAGGTAACTCAGATTGGCGCTTCACGCTGTCCAATACGGCCTGTAAGGCTTCTTTCCAGTTGTAAGTCGTAATAATGAGAGCGACTTTCATTGATTTCTCTCTTTTTGATAATCCCGTAGCCAGAGATCAATATATTTTACGAAGGTCGAGTGCATGCTGAGCCACGCCAGAATAAAACCATGGCGACCATCCAGAAAACCGAGCTTAAGAATGTACATTTTCAGAAAACTGGCAAGGGCATGCAGCAAAGCGGTACCCAGTCCGGCTTTTTTCCGGCCTTCGCGTTCATCCGTCCAGGCTTTGAGGTATTGGGTGGTCTTGCCTATGTAATGGTGCAGATTGTCATAGGTAAAATGCAGTAACCGGCCTTCTAGCGGGCGGACAGTCAGGCCATCCGTCAGCACTTTTTCATGCACCAGGGCATCGTTGTAGCGGGTTTCGTCGCGGCGGTACAGGCGGATCACCCAATCCGGCGACCAGCCCGAATGGTGGATGGTTTTGCCAAAGGCGTCGCTCAGGCGGTTTATCTTAAAGGCAACACCGGTCGGGTTGCTGCTGACCGCAGACTGTATTGCCGCTTTCAGCTCAGGGGTGACCCTCTCATCGGCATCCAGCACCAGTACCCAATCTGTGGTTGCATGCTGCTGGGCGCGCTGGCGCTGCGGGCCAAAGCCGGGCCAGTCGTCATAGCGGAAGAATTTATCTGTGTAACGACGGGCAATGTCTTCCGAATCATCCGTACTGCCGGAGTCAATAATTACAATTTCGTCGACCCAGTCTTTCACCGTATCCAGGCAGCCAGCCAGATGCTTGGCTTCGTTCTTGATGATCATCAGCACACCCAAAGTGGTGTTGGAGGTGTTAGGCGCCATTAGGTGTCCAGTTTTCAGGTAGATGAGTAGTGACTGTCAAAGCAGTGATATGCGAACGATTATGCCGACCGGGGTGGGGAATGTAAAACCCCGGCCCTGATTCAGGGATCAATCTATCGCTTTCATTTCGTCTGAAATGCATACGATCACAGTTCAGAGGTAATTTTGTCGAACATAGCGATGACGCGCTCTGCCGTGATACGTTTCATCGCTGCGTCATCTTTGACCCGGCTGCGCCAGGGCAGCAACTCAGGGGCTTTACCTGTTTCGGCCGCAATGCATTCATCGTATACACTCACTACATACTGCCGTGACAGGTAAGGGCCGGTACGTTTGGGGTTATGGTGGGCATACAATCCCAGCACCGGGGTACCGACAGCCACCGCCATGTGGGCCGGGCCGGTATCCGGCGCGCACACCAGTGCTGCTTTCTGTAGCAGGGCCAGCAGTTGTTTCAGGCTGCTCTGGCCAATCAGGTTGGTGATCGGAAAATTCAGATTTTCTTCAATGGCATTGCCCAGATCAATCTCAATCTTTGCCGGGCTGCCGGCCAGAATGATCTCATAGCCCTGCTGGCGGGCATGGCGGGCTAATTCGGCATACCCTTCCGGCGTCCAGTTTTTATAGCCTTTACTGGCTGCGGGTGTGATGACCAATGTTGCGTCCTGATGGATTTGCTGATCGGCCCAACGGTGGTCATCTTCAGATAAAGGGATATCCCACTTAGGTGTCAGATCGGTAACGCCCAGAGTGGCGGCAAACTGCATGAAGCCATCCAGCACATGGGGGGAATCCGGTGACGGGACTTTCACATTGGTGAACAGCTGCTGAAGATCGCTGCTGCGGGCGGCATCAAATCCCAGCTTGTATCTGGCGTTGATACCGAGACTGACGATACTGGCACGAATGGCGGTTTGCATATGCAAAAGCGCATCAAAACGTTCGCCTTTGAGTGCCTGCCAGACAGCTTTGTAACCCTGCCAGCCCTGCTTTTTATCGAAGATGATCACCCTGATGCCCGGTAAATCTTTCAGCAGCCGTGCCTCTGCTTTACCGCAGATCCAGGTCAGGCGCGTTTGAGGCCATTGCCGCTGGATAGCCTGTGCCATGGCAATACTGTTGCAGACATCACCAATCGCCGACAGGCGCAGGATGCACAAAGACTGGGGAGCGGAGTGGAATAATGTCATGACACCTGCTTTCAACGGAATAGATGTGATTGTGTGTTGGGAATTATATACATATAGCATGCCGGAATCAGCGTGATTGCGCGAACACTGTGCAAAGATTCTGTCTATCCCATGACGGGCACGGACAAACCTGTATAAAATAGATCTTTTCAGTAGTTTGGGATACCGCGCAATGGAAATACGGGAGCAAGATAACTGCCAGGTCATGTTTGACCCTGCTTTGCTGGCAGAAGATCCCTGGCAGTGCTTTGAGCCGGATTTCTGGCAGCGTCAGCAGGCTGTGCTGGGCAGTGCCAAAGGGCGGGGAACCACCTGGTTTGTGCGCGGCGAACAGATCGATATGGCATTGCGGCATTACTTCCGTGGCGGGCTGTTCGGTAAGCTGGTGAAAGATCAGTATTGGTTTAACACCTGGTCAACTTGCCGCAGCATGGCTGAATTTACCCTGTTGCAGCATCTGGTGGAGCAGGGCGTCAGAGTGCCGAGACCCGTCGCGGCAAGGGTGTGTAAATCCGGGCCTTACTATCGGGCTGATCTGCTGACAGAAAAAGTACCGCAGGCGACTGACCTGGTGGCTCGTTTGCAGCAGGGCGCCTTGTCAGCCGGGCAATGGCAGGCGGTGGGCGACATGATTCGCCGTATGCACGATTGCCGGGTTAATCACACTGACCTGAATGCGCACAATATTTTGCTGGATAATCAAGAGCAGATCTGGCTGATCGATTTTGATAAATGCAGTATTCATCGTGACGATGATGGCTGGCAGGAGGACAACTTGTCCCGGCTGCGCCGCTCTTTTGTCAAAGAAGTCGATAAAGCCGGTATTCACTGGCAGGAAAGCGACTGGCAGCAACTGTTGTCAGGTTACCGCCGATCGCCTGCCGATTAATTGAGGCTGGCAGAGAGTGCATGCAAGGTGCGCGCTATGGCACCTTGATTGGTTTTTACCACGTCAAGGGCGGCCTGGCCTGTCTTGGCTTGTTCTGCTTTATCCGCCATCAGGCGTGACACGGCGCGCGCTAATTCCTCGCTGTTGCCGACGATTTCTGCGCCACCCGCGTTTAACAGCTGAGTGGTAATGTCGGTAAAGTTGTAATAGCTCGGGCCACTCAGAACAGGTTTTGCCAGTGCGGCAGGCTCAAGTAAGTTGTGACCGCCGACTTTGTTGCCCAGCAGGCTGCCGCCGACAAACGCGAGATCGCAGGCGCCGAGCAGCAGCATCATTTCGCCCATAGTGTCGGCCAGATAGACTTGTTTACCGGCCAGCGGCTCATTGCTCTGAGTGCGGCGGGCGGCGGTAAAACCCTGTTGATCAATCAGCGCGTAGACAGGGTCGAATCGCTCGGGGTGCCTTGGCACCAGAATCAGCAGCGCGTCAGGATGGCGGCGTAAAATCTGTCTGTGCGCCTCAAGTACCTGCTCATCTTCGCCCTGGTGGGTGCTGGCGGCAATCCACACCGGACGCTGGCTGCCCAGCTCATCTCTCAGTATTTCGCTGGCCTGTTCCAGCCCTTCAGGTAAAGCAAGGTCAAACTTGATAGAGCCGGTAATCTGTACCGCTTCCGGCGAAACGCCTAAGCGGATGAAGCGCTCGGCATCATCCTGATGCTGGCATAATACCTGATCCAGTTTATGGGCAAGCAGGTTAAACAGAGGTTGTACTCTGGCATAGCGCTGGCAGGAGCGCTCAGATAAGCGGGCGTTGAACACAGTGACGGGCAGGCCGGCATGCTTTGTTTCCGCCAGCGTGTTGGGCCAGAGCTCAGTTTCCATGATGCACAGTGCCCGCGGTTGCTGTATTCGGATGAAGCGGCGCAGTGCCCAGGGAAAATCGAGCGGCATATAGCGGTGCTCAACCAGTGATCCGAGGCGTGCGGCCTGTTCTGCCCCCGTGGCTGTTGTGGTCGTCAGCAGTATCGGTAAATCGGGATATTGGGCTTTCAGGGCTTTGATCAGCGGCGTGACAGCCAGGGTTTCCCCGACGGACACTGCATGTATCCAAAGTGGACGCTGGCCCTGCACCTGAGGACTGACCCCGAAATGCTCTTTCCAGCGCTGACCAATAGGCGGGACACCCGGCCGCTTTTTATAGAGTGACACCAGCAGCATCGGAGCCGCTACAGCGAGCAGGCAGGTGTAGAGAAAGCGCAGCATCACTTATTCGCTTCCCGTTGCCATTGGCCGGACAGTTCGAAATATTTCTTCAGTACCAGCAGACCTATCAGTTTCTCCTGCCGCGGATGACAGAACTGGTGGACGTGCTCATGAGCATTGGCAATGATAGCCTCGGCCGCTTCAGGGTGCTGATTGTAGTAGTGAATCTTTTCTTCTAAATCAGAAAAGTCATCCTTCAGCTCGACATAATGGACCCCAGCCTTGAGTGTTCCTTCCATAAACCATGTCTCGTATTTAGGTTTGGGCATCATACACAGAGAGTTCGATGACATGGCCCACTTCAGGTTAGTGGCGACATCGTTGCCTTCGATACAGAGAATAAATTTATAACCGAGCTGCTCAGCAATCGACATGAAGCCTTTATCCCACGGCTGCGGTGTGTCGCCTGGGTTGGTCTGGCCGATATCACAAAGGGGATGATTGTAGTATTGCCTGACGAAGCTGGCACGATGGGGCTGGTAGGCGGCACCGCGCCAGACGGCCTTGTCAGTTTTTTCACGAAAACTCAGCGAATCTTCAATGAAATTAAAGTGGCGGACTTTATTGAGCTTAAATAAAACGGCGTTGGCATTGTCACCGGCAATAGGTCTGGCTTTGACCAGGAACGGGTAAGGTTCCAGGTGGGTGTCATCGCCAAAGCGGTAGGTCACTTTGAAGTGCCGATCAAAGTAATGCAGGTATTCTTTCAGATCGTAATAATAGGCACTCTGACCTTTTTTGCGATAGCGCTTGATGGATACGGCTTTATCGTCGGGCAATGAGAATGCGTCATTGTGCTTGAGGTAGTAATTGACCCTGGAGACAATGTACTGCCTGTCGTAGCTGTCCAGCGTATTCAGCAGGTACTGTAACCTGCGATGGTAGATTAGCTTGGGCGTCAGAGAGCGCAGTATGTTACGACTGTAAAAAGCGACTTTGTTATTTTTATGTCGTTGTATCAAGGTCATCATTAATCTGTTTTGGGAGTCGTTAGGTCGTCAATGGCTTGAATGACACGATCTGCCGGTAAGTCTTTCAGGCACTTAAGGTGCCCGTAGGGACATTCACGTTTAAAGCACGGACGGCACTCAATATCTGTATATACGATGGCGACCTGTTCTGCCAGTGGCGGGGTATAGTCTGGTGAGGTCGAGCCGTAAATAGCGACCACTCTACAGCCAACCGCCGCGGAGACATGCATCAGCCCCGAATCGTTACTGACAACCGTATGGCAGGCAGCGAGCAGATCAACCGCTTCAATCAGGCTGGTTTGTCCGGCTAAATCGTGGCAGAAAGCTTGTAATTCAGCGGGAAGGGCTTGTTTGATAGCGGCGGTGACAGGCTGATCTTTTGCCGAGCCGAACAGCCAGACCTGTTTACCCTGCTCAATCATTCTCTGCGCGACCTGAGCAAAATAGGCGTCAGGCCAGCGTTTGGCCGGACCAAATTCCGCCCCCGGGCAAAGGCCAATCACAGGGCGATCGCTATTGAGCGCCAGGCGCTTCATTGCGCTGGCCTGATTGTGACTGTCAACCGTCAGTGCCGGCTTGGGAAGTAGTGGCAGCGCCGCACTGCCTGTCATGTTCGCTTTGGGATAAGCCAGTGCGCAGTAGCGCTCGATCATCAGGCCGAAATCACGCTTGTTGCCACGCAGGTCAGTGAGCAAACCGTAGCGGCTTTCTCCTTTCCAGCCGGTACGGACCGGAATGCGGGCAAAAAACGGGATCAGCGCAGATTTCGCCGAATTAGGCAGGATATACGCCTGATCATAGCCATGTTCACGCAAAGAGCGCCCAATCCGGTAGCGACCTTTGAGGTTAAATTCACCGTGGCCGATTGGCATCTCAAGCGCGCGGTGCACCTCGGGCATGCGCTCCAGGATAGGCCGGCACCAGGCCGGTGCCAGCACATCAATCTCAGCCTGCGGATACCGCTGTTTCAGACTGGTATACAGACATTGCGACATCACCATGTCGCCAACCCAGGATGGACCGATAATAAGAATTTTCATATGACGCTGCTCATTAACTTCAGTAGGGTTTGCTGCCATCAGGGCGTGTTTTCAGCAATTGCAGATTCCACATGTACTGCTCAGGATAGGGGGCGACCATTTTTTCCAGTGCGTTTGCCAGTAAATTGGCATCATGCTGCGCATCAGGCCCCGGAAGTGGTTTCAGTGCCGGGGAGATATGAATCTCAAATTTACCGTTTGTCGTGTTGTATACAGGGATCATAGGTACTACGGAGGCGCCTGTCAGTTTGGCAATCTTACCCAGACCAGAAAATGTCGCCTTTTGAGTCGCAAAGAAATCAGTAAACTGGCTCTGCTCTGGCCCGAAGTCCTCATCAGGCAGGTAATAGCCGAGAAAACCTGACTTGATTGCACGAAAATAAGGCTTTAATCCGCCTTCTCGTGCATAACAAATTCCCCCATACTGCAGACGCTGACAACTGATTAACCAGTCGAAAACGGGTTGGCGATGTTGAGGCTGCATCAAAGCAGCGACAGGCAGACCCAGTGATGCCCAGTAGATAGCCGGAAAGTCAATGGCCCAGCAGTGAGGGACTAAAATAATGACAGGATTGCCTGCTTCAACTTCTTTATCAATATTTTCCTGACCAAAAACTTCAGTGCGCTGCTGGAGATGGCGGCGACTTCTGAACAACAATTCGCCCATGGCCAAAACCACTTTGGCGGCGACTGTGAACATGGCGTCGATTTTCTCTTCCCGTTCTTGATCGGTCAGTTCCGGAAAGCACAGTGTCAGGTTAACCCTGGCACGGTGCCGTGCTTTTTTGACTTTCCGACCTATGTGCAACCCCAGAAAGCCAGCGATTGGATCGCGGATTCTCCAGGGCAACAGTGCCAGCAGGCTTAACAGCAGAATACTGATCCAAGTTCCCCAATGCCGGGGGTGCAAAAAAGACCACTGGAAAGACGGACGATAGCCTGGTGCCAGTTCATCCTGTGATACGCGGGTTCGGACTGTAGTCAAAAGATGCTCTCTCTTTTAGCTGTAAACTCTAATCAACCGGTTGGAAACAGGAGCGGCATGATTATGTACGGAAAAAATACTTCTGCCAGACGTAGAATTTCCCCAGTAGTCCCATGTGCTTGGATTTTAAAAACACCAGTCCTTTCGACTTTTTCCAGCTGTGCTGAAACCAGTGTGTCAGATAAGCATTGGCGGGCTTTTCAAAATGCATGGGTTCACCCTGATAGTTATAAAAATAGGCTACCGGGTAAAGCTGGCTGCTTTCAGTGTTGCTGAGGGCTTTCTCGATCAGGAAGTGAGTCATGATGTCAGGGCCCATATACAGCGGGGACTGATAAATGTCATTCTCATAGAATTGAATGAGTTGATTCAGAATCGTCGAGTGCGGCTCTGCATAGATAGCTGCGGTGCCCAGCAGCGCCTCCGTTTCATAACCTACTGAAAACAGACAATTGTCAAATAACGGGAAAGGATCCTGCTGGATGGTGACATCCACATCCAGATACAGTCCGCCCTCATGCTGGAGAATTTTCAATCGCAGATAATCAGTGACAAAGGCCAGCAGGCCCTTATCGTAACACTCTTTTGCAAACCGGCATTCGCTGATCCATTGCTGAAGCAGCGGATTTTTTTCAGTCCACAGGGTGTAGTCAAAACCTTGTTTTTTCCAGTCATCAATACAGACGAAGGCTAATGGTGGCATTTTATTGCCAAGCCAGATGGCGTGGATTCTTTTAATCATGAGCTCGCTTGTTCTGAAGGCGGTAAACGGTTCAGTTTATACGTGAGGTAGAAGGTATAACAACTGCCTAACATCACGTTATGGATCCACTGACCATTATTGGAAAAGAAGAATGACTCGAACAGGTTTACGGTCAGCCAGTAAACAGTAAACAGTACAGAAATCAGCAGAACCTCGTTGATACCGCGTTTCTCTGGGGCAACTTGAGTACTTCGAATGACCCATCCGAAGACAAAATACATTAACGCCAGGCCAACGATGCCGTAGGAGACCAGCAGTTCGATGTGCGAACTGTGCAGGTGCGTGAAATACTTATGGATATTGGGTGGAAAATGCGTTGCCTGTTTAATGACCGTCTCACGGGTGTTGTAGCCGCTGCCCAGCAGTGGTCTTTCTTTGATCCATTTGATGGACTCGTACCATAAATGCAGGCGCGTACCCGCACTGTTGAACGGTATTTTAGACATGTCACCATTAGTGACTATGCTGGTGGCGGTTCCCATCTCTCTTTGCACTCTGTCATGGACTAAAGGCATGCTGGCATAGGAGTAGAAGGCAAATCCTAACAGAGACAATGAACCTGCCAGAATGATCTTATTCAGCTTTTCTTTATGTAATATGGCATAAAGAACCGTGCCTATAACATAGGCTGCCAGCAAACCGACCCAAACCTGACGGGACTGGGTAGTAATCACTACGAAAACAAAGGCAATAAACAGCAGCAGCGCAGAGAAGAAAAGAGCAATATATTGAGCCTTTCTGGTCCGGACACTGAGGCACAGGTACTTCACCAGAAAGAAGGAGGAGAGCAGAAAGCCAACTCCGCTGTACATGGCCGGATACTGGGCATTGATGATATTGAAATCGATGCGAACACCCTGGAGCCCCAATTGCACCTGCTGAACAATGTCGGAATGGCTGTAAAACGCCAGCAAAATTCCCAGGCACATAGCCCACCAGATCAGGTAAACATTGTTGAGTGATCCTTTCAGCCAATAGGCAACAAAAATAAAGACAAACAGGTCAGCTAACACACCAATATGCGGGCTGGAATAGGCGAGTTCAGGTATGTCTATCAGCGAATTGGCCCAGCTGAGTATCTGAATAGCGATAGCAAAGAATAGTGCCCACAACATTTTATCTTTGGCGAACTGTTTTCTGTCGACAAATAAGGCTGCCACGGACGCCAGCAAAAAGACTGACTGAAAGATATCGCCTATTTCGCGGTAAGAGCGCTTGAACAGCACATAGCCCACAATGCAGCACAGCATCGCCAGACAAAAGCCCCGAGAGTTGATGAGTCGTTTTATTTGCGCGTTAAATTGCATCACTGATTGCTCTGAAATAGTGGGTCATATTGATAAGGCTGATTATTTTTTATTTTATGCTTTTCAGCTTTCTCATAATAGTTTCATATGTTCTGAAACCTTCGATGTACAGTTTGTGGGAGAATCCCACAGATTGTTTCTGTTTGCGGGTGGAGCCAATTGTAGTCGCAGTTTGCGAGCGTTCAAACACTGACGGATAGACATGGTAGGCATGAATGCCGTGTCGCCAGGGCTTCTCCATATAGTCGTCGACCGGCTCGATAAACAGCTGGGCATTGTCCAGGAAACTTTTTGCGGCAACCGGTGTAATGATGTAAGCGCTGGTACCGCAGGTGCCTTTTCGGTAAACACCGATTGAGTGGGTATCTGAGACAGCAAACAGGGCTTTAAATGTATTTGGCTGATGCGCTGACAGTTTAATGTAATGGTATTGTTCAATGTATGGCTGAATGTCAGCCAGCACGGAGTGAACGTCGTCAGCCAGCACGTTGACATTGTCTTCGAGGATCAATATTGGCGTATCCAGTTCAAGGCACTTTTCCCACAGGGCATAGTGACTGGCAAAACAGGCAACTTCAGCCGTGACCAATTGATAGCCTTTTCGTTTGAAGGTTAGCGCTGGTGTAGCCTTTTCACTGTGCAGGAAATGTTCAGAGTCAATGCCATCAACGGCATCAAAAAACTGGAAAGGAACCTCAGCCTGAGCCATTAACGTTTGCATGTGCTCACGGCGATGAGAAGACCGCGCTAAGCTGACAACGAAAGTTGGTATAGTCATCAAATCAATCTTTTTATACAAGTCAGCGACACCCAGAGCGAATCAGGGTGTCGCTGAAAGGTTTGTTAGAATTAGTTGTTCAGAATCGCCATATACTCAGCGACGCCTTCGGCAACGGTTTTAAACGCTTCGTTATAACCCGCGGCACGGACTTTGGTCAGATCTGCCTGAGTATAGGCCTGATAGCGGCCTTTCAGGTGCTCAGGAAACGGGACAGATTCTACCTGACCTTTACCGTGATGCTTGATGACTGCATCTGCTACGGCCTGAAAACTTTCTGCCCGGCCAGTGCCGCAGTTGAAAATGCCAGAGACGCCATTTTGCCAGAACCACAAATTCACTTTGCAAACATCGCCAACATAAATGAAGTCGCGTTTAAAGGTGTCTGACCCTTCGAATAACTTCGGCATTTCGCCTTTTGCAATTTGTTCATTCAGGTGGAAAGCCACTGATGCCATGCTGCCTTTGTGCTGCTCACGCGGGCCGTAGACGTTGAAGTAACGGAAACCGGTGATTTGTGACAGCGTTTCACCGTGCGCTTCGGCGTCTTGCCACAGGCGGCGGACATAGTTGTCAAACAGCTGCTTGGAGTAACCGTAAACGTTCAGCGCACCTTCGTAGGCTTTTTCTTCAATGAAATCACGGTCACGGCCGCCGTAGGTCGCGGCGGAAGAGGCATACAGGAACGGGATCTCGCGCTCCAGGCAGAAGTGCAGCAGCTCTTTGGAATACTCGTAATTATTGAGCATCATGTATTTGCCGTCCCACTCTGTGGTAGCAGAGCAGGCGCCTTCGTGGAAGACGGCTTCAATCGGGCCAAAGTCATCACCCGCCATGATTTGGGTGATGAAATCTTCTTTGTCCATATAATCGGCGATATCCAAATCGACCAGATTAGCGAACTTGGTACCGTCTTTGAGGTTGTCGACGACCAGAATGTCGCTATACCCTTGTTCATTGAGCGCTTTTACAATGTTGCTGCCGATCATGCCGGCGCCACCAGTCACTATAATCATGGCACTTCCAGTTTTGTCAGATGGACCCGGTAGTAAGAGGCCAGAAGCGTAGCAGAAGAACTGCACCACCGCGTCAAAATTTAGTCAGTAGTTATGATAACATCATCAGGGTTTGTTGATCTTGATTTTGACCCACATAAGATAACAAACCGAGACTGCCCAGGGCGACGCAAGTGAGAGGCTTATGAAAACCCGCGATAAAATCATTCATGCTGCATTGGAGTTGTTTAATGACGGAGGGGAACCCAACGTCACCACCAACCATATTGCGGCATATATGGGCATCAGCCCAGGCAACCTGTATTACCATTTTCGTAATAAAGAAGAGATTATACACAGTATTTTTGATGAATACGCTCAGGATTTGCGGGTTCGCTTCCAGCCGCGGGAAGAGGCGGTGTTGTCTGCTGACAGCCTGCTGCAATATCTCGATGCGGTATTTATGCTGATGTGGCGTTACCGTTTCTTCTACGCCAATCTGCCCGACATTCTCAGCCGGGATCCTGTGCTACAGCATAAGTATCTGGAAGCGCAGGAAAACCTCCATCAGGATATCATGGTGGTGATGCGCCATTTTCGTTCCTTAGGGTTGGTCACCCTGAACGATGATGATTTGCTTAGCCTGGCAACCACGCTCAAGCTGGTGGCAACCAGCTGGATCAGTTACCAGACCGCGCAGGCACCTGAGGCTAAAATTACCAAAGCTGTCATCTATCAGGGGGTGCTGCAGATGCTTTCAGTAATAAGACCTCTGACCAGTATGGAGGGGCGGGATGTCGTTCTTCAACTTGAATCACATTATTGTGATCAAGTGGAGCGGGATGTTTCATAGTTGTCGACTGAGTAGAGTTTAGCTCTTAGAATCCGGCAAACTTTGTAACATTGTGGCGAATGATTGCTAATTTAATAGTAGGTTGTTCGCTAAAAGTGGCAAATACGCCTTTACATGTTTGGAGAGCAAGATGTCAGCTGCCTTTTATCAACAGATCGCCGATCAGATTCAGGAAGTGAAAGCAGAAGGATTATACAAAAGTGAGCGTGTAATCACTTCTGCTCAGGAAGCCAATATTGCGATTGCCAGTGGTGATCAGGTATTGAATTTCTGTGCCAACAACTACCTGGGTCTGGCTAACCACCCGGCGTTGATTGAGGCTGCCAAACAAGGCATGGATGAGCACGGTTTTGGTATGGCTTCAGTGCGTTTTATCTGCGGTACGCAGGACGCACATAAAGAGCTGGAGAGTAAGCTGTCGGCCTTCTTAGGCATGGAAGACACTATCCTTTACTCTTCGTGTTTTGATGCAAATGCAGGTCTGTTCGAGACCATTCTCGGCCCTGAAGATGCCATTATTTCTGATGCGCTGAACCACGCTTCTATCATCGACGGTGTACGTCTGTGTAAAGCAAAACGCTTCCGCTACGCCAACAATGACATGGCCGAGCTGGAGCAGCAGCTGATCGCTGCCAATGAAGCCGGTGTGCGCCACAAGCTGGTTGTAACCGACGGTGTCTTCTCTATGGATGGCGTGGTAGCAAACCTGCCGGCTATCTGTGATCTGGCGGACAAGTATGATGCGCTGGTAATGGTCGATGATTCCCACGCCGTAGGCTTTATGGGTGACAATGGCCGTGGTACTCATGAATATCATGATGTGATTGATCGTATCGATATCATCACAGGTACGCTGGGTAAAGCCCTGGGCGGAGCGTCAGGCGGTTATACCGCAGGTAAGAAAGAAGTGATCGACTGGCTGCGCCAGCGTTCTCGTCCTTACCTGTTCTCTAACTCGCTGGCCCCGGCGATTGTGTCAGCCTCTATCCGCGTGCTGGATCTGCTGGCAGAAAGCAGCGATCTGCGTGCAACGCTGTGGAAAAATGCTGAGCAGTTCCGCACCCGTATGTCTGATGCCGGCTTCACGCTGGCAGGTGCCGATCATGCCATTATCCCAATCATGCTGGGTGATGCTAAAGTAGCCGCCGAGTTTGCTGAGCGTGCACTGAAAGAAGGCATTTACGTGGTGGGCTTCTCTTACCCTGTGGTGCCGAAAGGCCAGGCGCGTATCCGTACTCAGATGTCTGCCGCGCACAGCGCAGAGCAGCTGAATAATACTATCGATGCGTTTATTCGCATTGGTAAAGAGATGGGCATCATCTGATAATCACTGAATTTGCTGCAGGAGCGGTGTGATACCGCTTCTGGGCTACTTGTGGAAAGCATCATGAAAATTAAAGCATTAGCAAAACTGAAGCCAGAAGAAGGCATCTGGATGACAGAGGTCGACAAGCCTGAACTGGGCCATAACGATCTGCTGATCAAGATTAAGAAAACCGCTATCTGTGGCACTGACGTCCATATCTATAACTGGGACGAGTGGTCACAAAATACGATTCCAGTGCCTATGGTGGTGGGTCACGAATACGTGGGTGAAGTGGTCGCGATTGGCCAGGAAGTCCGTGGTTTTGACATCGGTGACCGTGTTTCCGGCGAAGGCCATATCACTTGCGGCCACTGCCGTAACTGCCGTGGCGGCCGCACCCATCTGTGCCGTAACACTATCGGTGTGGGTGTCAACCGTGAAGGGGCCTTTGCTGAGTATCTGGTGATCCCGGCGTTCAACGCATTCAAGATCCCGGACAATATTTCTGACGATCTGGCGTCGATTTTTGACCCGTTCGGCAATGCTGTGCACACTGCGCTGTCTTTCGACCTGGTAGGCGAAGATGTGCTGATCACAGGTGCCGGCCCTATCGGTATCATGGCGGCGGCGGTTGCCAAGCACGTAGGTGCCCGTCATGTCGTGATTACTGACGTGAACGAATACCGGCTGGATCTGGCCCGCAAGATGGGTGTGACCCGTGCGGTCAACGTGGCAGAGCAAAAGCTGGAAGACGTGATGGCAGAGCTGGGCATGACAGAGGGCTTCGATGTCGGTCTGGAAATGTCGGGTGTGCCTGCTGCGTTTAACAGCATGCTGTCGAGCATGAACCACGGCGGTAAGGTGGCTATGCTGGGCATTCCGCCATCGAGCATGGGTATCGACTGGACTCAGGTGATTTTCAAAGGCCTGGTGATCAAAGGTATCTATGGCCGTGAAATGTTCGAAACCTGGTACAAGATGGCGAGCCTGATTCAGTCTGGCCTGGATCTGAGCCCAATCATTACCCACCACTATAATGTGGATGACTTCCAGCAGGGCTTTGATGTCATGCGCTCCGGCCAGTCCGGTAAAGTCATTCTGAGCTGGGACTGATTTCCCCCTCAGATGCAAACAAACGGAACGGTGTGCCTCGGCACACCGTTTTTTTGTCAGCTGCCGGCGGGAAACAGCTCAGACAAGCGAACCAGGGTGACCTGTTGCTGAATTTCGGGCAGCATGGCAGTGAGTGTCGATAGTGTGATTGGGTGCGGGTGGCCTATCGCGATCACAGTGCCTTGTTTTTTCGCCTGTAAGACGGCCTGTTTCAGCTGGCGGCGGATGAAGGTTTCGGTCGGGACATGATCCAGGAAAACATGGCGGCGCAGGGCGGGAATGTGTGCCGCCTGAGCTTGCGATTGCGCGACGGACCTGGCCGTGGTGCGGCTGTCGAGAAAGGCCAGATGCTCTTGTTTCAGCACTTCCATCACCCAGCCCATCGCGGTCGGATTCTGGGTCAGGGCACTGCCCATATGATTATTGACCGCCACCGCGCCCGGCACGCGTGTCAGCGCATAGCGGAGCTTACTCTGAAGTTCTTCCTTGCTCATGGCCTCGGTCAGGGTGGTCATTTCGAGCGGCGCAGTCCTGCTCGGCTGCATCGGCATGTGGAGCAGCACGTCTCTGAATTCCCGCCGGGCCTGGTGGGCGGTCAGCTGGTCATAAGGGGTCTCGGGCAAGATGGAGACACTGATTTGTGGCGGGAGTGCTGATAACGGGGAGGGCATATGCTGATAACCCAGATCATCAATCACAATCGCCAGTCTGGCCGCTTGTGCCGGCGATGCCCAGAGCCACAGCCAGACCAGCCCTACACTGAATAACCCCTTCATTCGAACCATCCTTGTTCTGCTACCGGGTGCTGCGTGTCATAAATGCGGTTAACGGGTCAGCCAGGGCTGCGGATTGGTTGGCGTGCCTTTACGGCGGATTTCAAAATACAGTCCCGGTGATTCCTGCCCGCCGCTGTCGCCAACCAAGGCAATGGCTTCGTTACGCTGCACGGTATCACCCACTTTTTTCAGCACGGTCTGGTTATAACCGTAGAAGGTCATATCGCCTTGGCCGTGATCCACGGCAACCATCAGGCCGTAGCCGCGCAACCAGTCGGCAAAGACGACTTTCCCGCCATGTACGGCTTTTACTTCGCTGCCCACAGCTTGACCGATCACCATGCCTTTCCAGCGCAGCTCACCCTGAAGCGGGCTACCGTATGCGTGGCGAATTCTGCCCGAAACCGGCCAGGGCAATTTACCTTTGTATTTGCCCAGTCCATCCATACTGACTCTGGCCTGACGCGCCGCGTCCTCGGCCGCTTTGCGGGCTTTGGCAATTTCGGTGATCAGGCGTGATTCATTGCTTTTCAGTTCAGTTAAGTAGCGTTTATCTGCGTTCAACTGGCCCTGCAATTCCCTGACCGTGCTTTTACGCGCCTGCTGGCTGCCCAGCAGTGTCGCCCTGTCTTTTTTCAGCTGGCTAAGCAGGGTTTGCTGCTCATTACGCTGTTCGCTTAACTGATGTTTTTTGAGCTGCAGTTCGGTATCCGTGGCGGCCAGTTCATCCAGTGCATGGCTGCGAGCCTGGCTGAGATGTGAGGCGTAGATGGCCATGCGGTCTAACCGGGCAGGGTCGCTTTCGCCCAGTAAGTTGGCGAGCGGCGAGGATTTGCCCATTTTGTACTGGCTGGTGAGCAGTTCTTTCAGCAGTTCACGCTGGCCAATCTGGCGTTGTAGCAGTGCCTGCTGTTCTTTTTCCAGCTGGCTGATAGAGCGTATCAGACCGTCGACTTTTTGCTCGGCGGCGTGAATATTGCCGGCCGCTCTGGCGATGGCCAGCTCCTGTTGTTTCAGGGTTTTCTGGACATCGTTGAGCTGCTGTTTTTTATCGCTCAGCTGTTTTTGTTGCCGTGCTATTTCCTGTTTCATGCCGTCAAGCTGATTCTGGCCGTCGGCAGACACGGAGGCACTGAACGCCAGGCATAGCAAAGCGCCAGTGCCTAAGGCACTGGCGCGGAGTGTACAGATTGCACTATAAAATAATTCCCGCATGTCCGGGATTATTTCAGATCGTACAGCACCTGACCAGTCATCTCTGACGGGATTTGGAGCCCGGTCAATGACAGCATGGTTGGCGCCAGATCAGACAGCTTACCGCCGTCTTTCAGGCTGATCTGCTTGTTGCCGACATAAATCAGCGGCACAGGCAGGTTAGTGTGTGCGGTATGAATGCCCCCGGTTTCCGGGTTCACCATCATTTCAGCGTTACCGTGGTCAGCGGTGATCAGCAGCTGTCCGTCCGCTTCTTTGATGGCTTCAACTACACGGCCGATACTTTCATCAATGGCTTCACAGGCTTTCACCGCGGCATCGTAGACACCTGTGTGGCCGACCATGTCGCCGTTCGGGTAGTTACAGATGATCATATCGAATTCACCGCCTTTGATGGCCGCGACCAGCTTGTCAGTCAGCTCAGGGGCGCTCATTTCAGGCTGCAGATCATAGGTTGCCACTTTTGGTGATGCCACCAGGGCGCGGGACTCGCCGTCAAACTCGGTTTCGACACCGCCATTGAAGAAGAAGGTCACGTGAGCATATTTCTCGGTTTCAGAAATGCGCAGCTGGGTTTTGCCCTGTTTCGACAGCCATTCGCCTAAGGTGTTGGTCAGGCTTTCCGGCGGGAACGCGGATGGCAAATCGATATCTGCGGCGTATTGCGTCAGGGTCACGAAGTGCAACGCCGGGAACTGTTTGCGTTCAAAACTGCTGAAAGCTGGCAGGAAGGCACGTGAAATCTGACGGGCCCGGTCTGCACGGAAGTTCATGAAGACAACCGCATCACCGTCCTGCATGGCGGCATCAGGCTGGCCGTCGGCACGCAGCACTGTGGCTTTGACGAATTCGTCGTTTTCTTCGCGGGCATACGCAGCCTGCAGGCCTTCGACGGCAGAGGCGGCGGTGAAATCCCCTTTGGCTGCGGTCAGCAGATCATAGGCAGACTCGACGCGTTCCCAGTTGTTATCCCTGTCCATGGCGTAGTAACGGCCAACCAGAGAGGCGGTACGGCCTTTGCCCAACTGGGCAAACAGCGCGTCGAAACGTTCCAGAGAGGCTTGTGCGCTGCGCGGTGGCGTGTCGCGGCCGTCCAGGAAACAATGCAGGTAAATATGCTCAGCACCGCGTTCTGCCGCCATTTTCACAGCCGCTTCAATGTGATCTTCGTGGCTGTGAACACCGCCAGGTGACATCAGCCCCATGATGTGAACGGCTTTCCCCGCGGAGATAGCGCTGTCCATGGCTTTCACCAGCGTAGGATTATGCTGGAACTCACCGTCGGAGATGGATTTGGCAATGCGGGTCAGATCCTGATACACCACACGGCCGGCACCAATATTGGTATGGCCCACTTCTGAGTTACCCATCTGGCCATCAGGCAGGCCCACGTCCAGCCCGGAGGCCTGGATCAGGGTGTTGGCTTCATGCGCCATCAGGTTATCCAGTACCGGGGTGTTGGCGTTGGCAATCGCGTTATTTGCGGTATCTTCGCGGTATCCCCAACCGTCCAGAATCACCAGAGCCAGTGGTTTCTTAGCAGACATAAGCTGTCCTCTCCATAAATGTGAACAATCTGAAAATGTAGACCAATTACCTCAACATCCGGCTGTAATGTCGTATCAAGGCGCTCAGGTAAGTAGTCAGGTCGGTAATTTTACTACAAAATCACCGCTACTTTGTAGTTCAGATCAAACATTGCTGTAAATGGTTTGTTATCTTTACTACCTAGAATATATTCATTTCTACTGTGTAACGTAAGATCTGAGAATGCGTTTTTTTCTATTGTAGTTATAGGCGGCGCCTTGCGATGTGTGGTTATTGCGCAGAAAGCAGTGAGCCGTGACGCGTAAATGTGGCGGGTGGCTGTACATCATTCCGGCCACAGGTATACTCAGTTTCCTTAATTTTGGTTGAATCTTGCCACTGTGCGGGAATCCGGCAGGCAGTAAAGGTTAATAGAGCGAAAATCATGCAGCAATTCATAGAGTTTGTTACGAGTAATCCCATTTTGTCACTGGTCTGGGTTGGCCTGGTTCTGGCCCTGATATCTTCCATGGTGAAGCAAAAAACCGCGGGTTATGCCGTTGTCACCCCTAATCAGGCGACAGTGCTGGTCAACCGTGAAGACGGCGTGTTTGTCGATATTCGCAGCAAAGATGATTTCCAGCGTGGCCACATTGCAGGCGCACTTCACATTTTACCAAGCGAAATTAAAGCCGAGAACTTTGGACTGCTTGAAAAGTATAAGTCAGCCCCCATCATTGTGGTATGCAAAACAGGTCAGACGGCGCAGGAAAGTGCCAGCCTGCTGCACAAAGCGGGTTACGCTAAAGTTAGCCTGCTGAAGGACGGATTGATTTCCTGGAATGAGGCCAATTTGCCTCTGGTGCAGGGAAAGAAATAAGTTCTTGAACTCTCAGGTGGCTGACGGTGTCAGCTGCCCTTTATTTCAGGCCGGAAGATTCCGGTAAAAATGACAGATTTCTTAACGAAATCATCAAAAAAGGACAATAACATGGCTGAAGCAGCGACCAACGAAGCGCAACAGAACTTCCAAATCCAACGCATTTTCCTGAAAGATGTGTCTTTCGAGGCGCCAAGCTCGCCGGAAATGTTCCAGAAAGAATGGAACCCTGAAGTGAAATTGGATCTGGATACGCAGAGTCGTGAGCTGGCGGAAGGTGTGTACGAAGTCGTACTGCGTCTGACAGTCACAGTGAACAATGCGTCAGAAGCGGCGTTCCTGTGTGAAGTTCAGCAGGGCGGTATTTTCTCTGTAGCCGGTATGGAAGCGCCACAACTGGCCCATTGCCTGGGTGCATTCTGCCCGAACATCTTGTTCCCGTACGCACGTGAAACTATCTCCAGCCTGGTTGTCAAAGGCACTTTCCCGCAACTGAACCTGGCACCGGTTAACTTTGATGCCCTGTTCATGAACTACCTGCAAAGTCAGGCGGAAGGTAACCAGGAAAGCACTCAAGCCTGATTGGCGACACAGCATGACCTCAATCACTGATAACGCAATAACGATGACAGTGCTGGGTGCCGGTTCTTACGGCACCTCGCTGGCCATCTCGCTGGCCCGTAATGGCGCTAATGTCATTTTATGGGGCCATAACGCTGCGCATATGGCGCAGCTGGAAACAGATCGGGCCAACGAGGCATTTCTGCCTGGCGTGGCCTTTCCGGACTCGCTGATCCTAAGTGTGGATCTGGAAGCCGCCGTTAAAGCCAGCCGGGATTTACTGCTGGTGGTGCCCAGCCATGCTTTTGCCGATGTGCTGAAACAGATGAAGCCTTTCCTGCGTGATGATTCGCGGATCTGCTGGGCCACTAAAGGGCTGGAGCCGGAAACCGGACGTTTGCTGCAGGATGTCGCCCATGAGATTCTGGGCGAGGGGGTGCCTCTGGCTGTCCTCTCCGGGCCGACGTTCGCGAAAGAGCTGGCCGCCGGTTTGCCCACCGCGATAGCGGTGTCGTCACCGGATGCCGGGTTTGTTAAAGATCTGCAGGATAAAATTCACTGCGATAAAAGCTTCCGGGTCTACAGCAATAACGATTTTATCGGTATGCAGCTGGGTGGCGCGGTGAAGAATGTGATTGCTATCGGTGCCGGAATGTCAGACGGGATTGGTTATGGTGCCAATGCCCGCACCGCTCTGATCACCCGCGGACTGGCCGAGATGTGCCGTCTGGGTGCGGCGCTGGGTGCTCAGCCGGAAACCTTTATGGGTATGGCCGGGCTGGGCGATCTGGTGCTGACCTGTACCGACAACCAGTCGCGCAACCGCCGTTTTGGCTTGGCACTGGGGCAGGGAAAACAGGTTGATGAAGCGCAGCACAGTATCGGCCAGGTGGTTGAGGGGTATCGTAATACCAAAGAAGTCTGGGTTCTTGCCCAGCGTTTTGGTGTGGATATGCCGATCACCGAGCAGATTTATCAGGTGCTTTATCAGGGTAAAGATGCGCGCGAGGCCGCCAGAGATCTGCTGGCACGGGCCAAGAAAGACGAGTGAGCGGCTGGAAAAGTTGCCTTACCGGAACAACACAGCGCGGGCAAAAAAGCCCGCGTTGTTTTTTTTTCTGAGAAGTTTAAAGTTATAACCATTATCAGCAGTCGATACTCATCAGGTGAGTAGGGTGCAGGCTATGGTGCAAACACATAAAGGATATACAGGGGACGACGTGAGGGAGTGTCAACAGCAAGCCGTCTGGGAGACGATCAAGCAAGAGGCCAAGGTGCTGACTGAGCAGGAGCCCATGCTGGCCAGTTTTTACCATGCCACCATCATTAAGCACGATAATCTGGGTGCCGCACTCAGCTATATACTGGCGAACAAGCTGGCTACCCCTTCCATGCCTGCAATGGCAGTGCGGGAAGTGGTGGAAGAGGCGTATGTTGCGGACAGTATGCTGACGGAATCGGCCGCGTGCGATATTCGCGCCGTCGTTGACCGTGACCCTGCTATCAACAAATTTTCTGTGCCGCTTCTGTATCTGAAGGGCTTTCACGCTTTGCAGGGCTATCGTGTTGCCAACTGGTTGTGGAAGCAAAAGCGCGAAGCACTGGCCATTTATCTGCAAAATCAAATCTCAGTGACTTGTCAGGTGGATGTGCATCCGGCGGCCCGCATCGGCCAGGGCATCATGTTTGACCACGCTACAGGTATCGTGATTGGTGAGACGGCAATTATCGAAAACGATGTGTCTATCTTGCAGGATGTGACGCTGGGCGGGACAGGCAAAGAGTGCGGCGACCGTCACCCTAAAATACGTGAAGGGGTGATGATAGGCGCCGGTGCCAAAGTGCTGGGGAATATTGAAGTGGGTGAAGGGGCCAAGATCGGTTCGGGCTCAGTGGTGCTGGCACCTGTGCCGCCTCATACCACAGTGGCCGGAGTACCGGCGAAAATTGTCGGCCGTCCGAGCAGCGACAAACCTTCCATGGATATGGATCAGCAGTTCAATGGCATTTACCAGACTTTTATTGCCGGTGACGGTATCTGAGTGCCGATTGCCTTCAATATCTCAACGTGAAAAAGGGGTCGGTAGACCCCTTTTTTTGTCTTGCTGCCCGGGCTATCTGGCTCCGGCAAAATCAAACTGGCGCCAGGCCTCATAGGCAATGATGGCGGCTGCGTTGGAGAGATTCAGGCTGCGGCTGTCCGGATGCATAGGGATGCGCAGCCGCTGCGCCTGGGGCAGGCTTTCAATGACAGCTGCCGGCAGGCCGCGGGTTTCCGGGCCGAACAACAGTATGTCGCCGTCCTGAAACCGGGCCTGGGTGTGGTACTGGGTGGCTTTGGTGGTGCAGGCAAACAGGCGGCGACCGGCAGTGGCGGCCAGGAAAGCCTCAAAGTTGGCGTGACGATGCACATGGGCCAGATCGTGGTAATCCAGACCGGCACGGCGTAATTTTTTTTCTTCCAGATCAAAGCCTAACGGCTCAATCAGATGCAGATGCGCACCGCAATTGGCGCACAGGCGAATAATGTTGCCCGTATTGGGCGCAATTTCAGGTTCGTACAGGGCGATATCAAACATGGTCAGGCTACAACAGCGGCAAAAACACTATTGTAGCCTGCATTCATAGCCCGGAACCAGTGCTGAGCGCTGCCCAGGAAAACAATGTGTTGGTCATCAGAATCAGCCCGACGGCCAGCAGGACACCAAACACCAGCTTGCTGAAGTGCGCCTGATCGATACTGTGGTGCAGCCGGTTACCGATACATGCCCCTATACCGACACAGGGTGCCAGCCAGAGCAAGGTTTCCCGGTAGGGTGCCAGTTCGCCGGCCTGGATAAAATACAGGGTCAGACAACCATTGAGGCTGAGCCAGACCGTCAGCAAGGTTGCCCTGAACTGGGTTTTATCCAGCGAGGTGCGGGCCAGCGCATAAACCAGCAGCGGGCCGCCGGACGCGAACAGGCCGTGGGTGATCCCGGCCGCCGTGATGGTGGAGTGCCGCCGCAGTGAAGGCATCTCAACCGCTGCTGGTTGCAGCAGGGCTCGGGCGGCGAACCAGATGATCAGGCCGGCAAACAGGGTTTTGCTCAGCAGTTCGGGGACATAGGGGGTCAGCCCGACGCCGACGGCTGTGCCGACCAGCATCATGGGCAACACGGAACGCAGCAGGAATGAAACCTGTATGTGCTGTCTGAGCTTCCAGACCAGCGGCGCCGTCATCAGCAGATTCAGCGGCACCAGAATATGAACCAGTGATGCCAGATCCATGACCAGCGCCCCCAGCGCCAGCGCCAGCACTATACTGCCAAATCCCGTCATGGCTTCAATACCAAAGGCCAGAATAATCGCCAGGCCCAGCCACACCAGTGTCATGGTTTGACCTCAAGCTCAGTGGCAAATTTCCGGCTCATCAGGTGCAGAAAAACCCGCGGCAGCAAACGGTACAGCAGGCTGGAAAAATGGGTAAAGGCATCCGGGAACAGCCGTTGTTTGTCTTGCCTGATGGCAGTGACAATCTGCTCGGCCATCCACGAACTGGGGCGTATTTTACCGACCATAGAGCGTTGATGGCGACTGCGGCCCCCGTCGCCATTGAGGGCGTTGCGCTCTATGGGGGTATCGAGAAAGCTCGGGTAGACCATCAGAACTGTCACGCCGTCGCTGTGCATTTCAGCCCGGAAAGTTTCAAAATACTGGTGCAGGGCTGATTTAGAGGCGCAGTAACCGGCCCGGCCCAAAACAGGCATCCAGCCTGCCATCGAGCTGATGTTGACCACTTTGGCCTGGTGTTGCACCAGCAGCGGCAGCAGCCCCTGGGTCAGGCGGACCGGCGCGAAGAAGTTCACCGCCATGACTTTTTCTATCACTGCCGGTTGCGTAATACGGGACAGCGAGCGGTGGGTAATACCGGCATTGTTGATCAGCAGCGCAATCTCAGGCTCGCGCTGCCGGATATCAGTAATCAGCGTGTCTATGGCATGGCTGTCAGCCAGATCGCAGACAAAAAAACGGCTGTCTTCCAGCGTGGCGGCCAGTTCAGTCAGCTTATCCTGGTCCCTGTCTATCAGATACAGCCGGTAGCCATATGACAGACGAATCGCCAGATCGCGGCCCAGCCCTGAGGCGGCGCCGGTGAGGATGGCGACAGGTTTGTGCTCAGTCATGCTGGCACCCCCTGGCCGGGATCAACCCTTGCTGGCTGGCATAATATTCGAACACCTCCAGCGAGGTTTTCTTCGGGATATAGCCAAAATCAAATTTCAGCGCGTAGTTTGCCAGTACGGGGCGATAGCGAAGAAAGTCCAGTTGCTCGGGGCCGTATTGGGTCATACGCAGCAGCTTGCCAATGCGCAGGGCGGTTTTCAGCAGCCAGGCCGGCAAGTCCCGGGTGTCTTTACCGAGAATATCGGCGATTTGGTGAACGCTGAGGGCGCCGTCTCCCGCCAGATTAAATTGCCCCGATTTACTATGGCTGACCCCCTCGGTGATGATATCGACGACGTCCTGATCCCAGATGAAGACAAACGGCGACGGCGAGCCTTTAACGGCCAGTAACTTGTCTTTGCGAAACAGGTCAGTGATCAGATTGTTGGTCTCAGCGCCCAGCACAGTGCCCGGGCGCAGGATCAGCTGCTGCAGTTCCGGGTAGGCGACGCGGTATGCGGCCAGCATCTCTTCCACCAGTCGTTTGTGGTAGCTGTAGGAAAAATGCCGGTTCCCCCGCAGCGGGTCGGATTCACGCAGCCACTCTGCATTGTCGGCATGATAGCCGTAAGCGGCGCCGCTGCTGGTCACTGTCAGGTGGGCGACCTGGCTGGTGATACAGGCTTTGAGCAGATTTTCCGTCCCGTTGACATCAATGTCATAGTCTCTTTGCCTGTCACGGGATGGCTGCACAATACTGGCCAGATGGATGACATGGCTGATGTGGTGACGTCCGATGAAATCGCTCAGCGCGGCAGAACGAATGTCCATTTTCTGGTAGGTGACGCCCTCAGGCTGAGCATCATGAATATCAATACCAAATACCTCGGCGTGCTGGGCGAGGCGTACACTGAGCTGCCGGCCCAGATAGCCCTGGCAGCCGGTGATTAAAATTCGCTGTGTCATAAGGTCCCTTTATGCTGTTCGCGAGTGGATGAAACAGGTGAGGTGAGGGCAGCGCGGCGGTTATCCAGCCGGTGCCAGCAGTAGCACAGTCCCATGCCACTGATCAGATGCCAGATCCCCCAGCCAGCGGCAATAATGGCCATACCGGTCAGATCGCCGAAAAAGGTGAAAATGATGCCCAGTCCCAGGCCGGAGTTCTGCAGGCCGACTTCCAGTGTGATCGCCCGGCGATCAGCAACCGGCAACTTCATGACCCAGGCACAGAGCCAGCCGATGGCCAGCGCCAGAGCATTGTGGAAGATAACGGCCAGCAGGAAGACACTGGCGCCGGCGATAAAGCGCGGCCAGTTAGTGATCAGCGCGATAGCCACAAAACCGAACAGGGTGAGCAGCGAGATGATGCGGAAAAAGGGTTCGCTGCGTTTGGCAAAGCCGGGGGCCATCTGGCTGCAGAACAGTCCGAGCGTCAGCGGTAACGCCAGCACCAATGCCACCACAATAAACAGGCTCTCCGGTGGTACGGCAATTTGCTTCAGTAACTGGGCGGTGTGCGGGTTCATGCTGGCATAAAACATGAAATTAAAGGGGGTCATGAAGGCCGCGGCGACACTGGCGATTCCAGTCATACTGATGGACATGGCCGTGTTGCCTTTGGCCAGATAGGTGACGATATTGGAAAAGCTGCCGCCGGGGCAACTGGCGACCAGGATTAATCCCAGCGCCACTTCGGCGGGCATGGGCACCAGCAGGGTGAGCAGCCAGGTCAGTGCCGGCATCAGCACAAACTGGGCAGCCAGCCCGGTCAGGGGGCCTTTGGGCTGGCGAACAACCTGGCGGAAGTCGGCCGGTTTGAGACTCAGGGCGATGCCAAACATCATCATCGCCAGAATCAGATTCAGTAACAGCAGGCTAGTGCTCGACATTCAGCTCTCCCATTGCAGCTGGCGAATTTCGTGGTTCAGCGCCGCCAGATAATCGGCTTTGTGTACATAGTAGGCCATGCGTTCCAGGTTCAGGTACGCAATACCGCCATCAATTCTGCGGCTGGCCTGCTGGCGGACTTTGTGCATGAATTTTTCTGCTGCGGCCGGTTTCTCATGGCGGGCCCGGATAAAACGGGCCACCAGCTGAGCCTGATCATCGCGTCCCTGCCAGCCAAGACCTGAGGCTTCTACCATCCCCATCACAAACAGGTTGTCATGCTGTGGCGTGAAAATATTAAGGTACAGGCCAGGTGCATCACCGTTCCAGTTAAGGTGCTGGCGGTCAATAAAGGGGTAATGCAGAGAGTAGCCGGTGGCCTCAAGGATCAGATCATACTCTGCTTCCTGCCCGTCCTGAAAACGCGCACCAGTCGGCAACAGTTGCTCAATCGACGGGCGCACAGTGATATCACCGTGCCCTATGTGGTGCAGGAACATGGAATTGACCACAGGGTGGGATTCATACATACGGTAGTCGGGATCTGGCAGGCCAAACTGGCTGGGTTTGCCGGAGATCAGCCGGACCAGGGTGCCGTCGACCATTTGCTTCAGCCGGTTCGGCAAGCGCACTTTGCCACCCAGGGTATCTGTGGGTATGCCCGCCACAAATTTGGGCAGGAAGTAATACCCGCGGCGGATCACCATATCAACCGAGCGGGCGCGGTGCACGGCATCCACCGCAATGTCGCAGGCACTGTTACCACAGCCGACAATCAGTACACGTTTTCCGGCAAAGACCTCGGCGCTTTTATAATCGCTGCTGTGAAATTGCTCACCCTGGAAGTCACCACCAAAGTTGCCCCGTCTGGGGTGATGTAGCGTACCATTGGCCAGCAATACCCCGGATGCCATCAGGGTAAAGGTCTCACCATGCTGACGGTAAGTGACCAGCCAGTTGCCCTGGCAAGGTTCCACCTTTTCCACCCAGGCATGGAAACGATAGTGACCATACAGATTAAAGTGCCGTGCATAATCCTGAAAATAGCGACAAAGCTGATCATGTTTCGGGTAGGTGGCCACATGATCCGCCATGGGAAAATCAGAGAATTCTGTCATTCGCTTGGAGGAAATCAGGTGAGCCGATTGGTACATGGTACTGGTCGGGCTGCTGATGTCCCACAGTCCGCCGACATCGGCATGGGCTTCCAGCCCGATGACAGGCAATCCTTGTTCGGCCAGGCGGCGCACTGTGCACAGGCCCATAGGCCCGGCTCCAATCACAACGTAGGGATGCATACTGAATGACTCTCTGTTTAGGTCCTGAATACTATCATTAACTTTTTGTTAACACTTTGCTATGGCCCAGACGGGACGTGAACAGGTTAATTCGGGACGTAATGGCCCGAAATAACAGCCGGGTTCCGAGCCGTATCACGGTGCTCGCCGGCGGGCCTGTGGTATAACGGCGGTAAGTATGATCAATTGACTGCCCGGGTTAGCGCTATGTACCCCAGCACTGTTACATCAGGATTCAGCAAAGCGATTCTTAAATTTCTGCCGTCTTTGGGGATAGCTCTGCCGGACGCGCTGCGACGTCAGGTGGCTGCCTGTCCGGCCGGTGAGCGCTTGCCGCTGTCGCTGCAGGATCAGCTCTGGCAGGCGATTGCGGATCACGCCGATTGCGACGGGGTCGGGTTGCGGATTGGCCGCCGCCTGCAGATCGATCAGTTTGATATGCTGGGCTTTTTGTTACTCAGCAGTGTCAATCTGGCCGGTGCGGTAGACAATCTGTTGCGTTTTTCTGATCTGGTCGGAGAAGGCGGACGCTTTGCCCGGTTCCACAGTCAGGAAGGCTGGCACCTGGTCTACCGTCCTCATTTTGAAGCGGCCAGAGCCGCGCGGCTGGAAGCCATTTTTGCCAGCGTGATGCAGGGCGCTGCCGTGGTCGCCAGCGGCCCGGTGATCCCAAAGCTGGTCGCGTTCGAGCATTCGCCTCAGGCGCCGTTAGCCCTGTACCATGAGGTGTTTGGCGATACCCAGGTCTGTTTTTCCCGGACAGGGAACTATATGGTTTTCAGTGATCAAGACTGGCTGTGCAGCCGGCGTGACATCCAGCCGGAATTGCAGGCTCAGCTGATACGGCTGGCCCAGCAGCAGATGAAACGCCTGGCTCCAGCGTCTTTTCTGGAGCAGATCAGCCATCTGCTGACACAGCAACCCAGGCTGACCCGCGCCCAGACCGCGGCCTTGTGTAATCTCAGCGAGCGCCACCTCAACCGCAAGCTGGCGGATTTTGGCGTCAGCTTCAGGGCATTGTCTGAGCAGATAAAAAAACAGCAGGCGCTGCAGATGCTGAACCAAAAGGGCAGCACACAGGCTAACCTGGCGCTGTACTTTGGTTATGCGGACGATAGTGCGTTTGCCAAAGCGTTCAAACGCTGGACCGGCATGGGGATCCGGGACTACCGTGCTTCCGGCTGTGACAACGAGTGACGCTGGCTTTTCTGCGCCAGCGGCAGCAGCAGGGTCACTCGCAGGCCACCCAGCGGACTGCGGCTGGCGGTGATGCTGCCATTGTGCTGGCGAATGGCATTTTCTGTGATGGCCAGCCCCAATCCGGTGCCGCCGCTGTGGCGATCCCGGGCGGTTGATACCCGGTAGAAAGGCCGGAAAATATCTTTCAACTGATCATCGGGTACCCCTTCGCCGTTATCGTCTATGGTCACGGTCAGCGAGTGGTCATTGGCGCTGAACTGAACTTCGATGCGATCTTGGCTGTAGTAGATGGCATTACGAACGACATTTTCCAGGGCACTGATCAACAGCTCGGGGTTTCCGGCCAGCGGCCAGGACAGCAGCGGGCTGCAGGTCAGGCTTTTCTGGTGCTGACTGGCTTCAAATTCGGCATCATCCAGCATCTCCTGCCACAGGCTGACCGCATCACTGTATTCGCGGGTTTCCTGCCCGTGTATCTGCATCCGCGACAGTTCCAGCAGTTTGGCGATCATGGCTTCCAGTCGTTCGGCTTCGGTATCAATCCGATCCAGCTCCGGACTGTTGCCCTGCTTGCGCTGGGCCAGGGCGGTCGCCATGCGAAGCCGGGTCAGGGGAGAGCGCAGCTCGTGAGAGATATCCGACAGCAACCGCTGTTGCCCGCCTATCATCTGATTGACCGAGGTGACCATCTGATTGAAGCTGGCACCAGCCTGGCGAAATTCGCGCGGCCCGGAGGATTCGAGTGCCGGATCCTGGGTGAATTGTCCGCTCGCCACCCGTTGCGCCGCTTCCTGCAGTTTGCGCGCCGGGCGGCTTAATGCCCAGGCCAGCCACAACAGCAGCGGCGTACTGATAAGCATGGTCAGCAGCAGCAGATGAAAAGGCTGATCGAGAATGCGCAGAAAGAAAGGCGGTGGCCGGTGTGACACCCTGCCGATATACATCAGCGCGCTTTGCTGCTGATCCTTGACCAGAAAAGGCCCGGCCACCATCCAGCGGCCGTAGAGTTTCTGGCGCGGCGCGTCCGGGCTGTCGGCACTGGTAATGAAATTGCGCAACGCTTTGGTGCGCTGATGCGGCGTGAGCAGCTCGCCGTCATCATTGGTGAAATACAACTGCATACCTTTGTGGCGCTTGGGATCAGCCAGCGGCTGCAGTTTTTCCAGCAGGGTGCCGGGTTGACTGCTCAAGCGCTCAGAGATGCGCTCCGCCGCGTCCTGATAACGATTCAGTTCCGGCTGAGGAATAGTGTGTTGCGAGCGTGGGTCAAGGTGCGGTAACAGTAATAGCACCACAACGACCAGCATCAGGGTCAGCCAGAAAATCGCAAAGATCCGGCTGGAGAGCCGGTTGAAAATGGGCAGGCTGAACACAGGCAGGTTAAACAGGGGCCGCTTCATCCCGCCTCCACAAACAGATAGCCTTTGCCGCGCAGGGTTTTTATTCTGGGCTTACCGTCTTCGCGCGGGGGGAGTTTTTTACGCAGGTTTGAGACATGCATGTCGATGGCGCGGTCAAACGGCGCCAGGCGTTTGCCCAGCACTTCCAGGCTGAGATCCTGTTTGGTCACTACTGTGCCGGGGTGGCGGATCAGGTGGCTGAGCAGGGCCAGCTCAGTCGCTGTCATGTCGATCAGCTCACCGTTACAGGTAACTTCCTGGCGACCGGGATAAATGGTCAGATCCAGATAGGTCATGCAGTCTGGTTCGCTCTGGTTGTCCTGCACCATGCGGGAGCGGCGTAAAATAGCACGCATGCGGGCCAGCAGTTCCCTGTCACTGAAAGGCTTGGGTAAATAGTCATCCGCGCCCAGCTCGAGTCCCAGCACTCTGTCGATCTCTTCGCCTTTAGCGGTCAGCATCAGCACTGGCGTGCTGGTGGTTTCGCGGAGTTTACGCAGCATATCAATGCCATTCATGACTGGCATCATGACGTCCAGCAGGATCAGATCTGTGTCTTCATCAACCATTAACAGCCCTTGCTCACCATTGTGCGCGACGCGCACTGTGAAGCCTTCCAGCAGAAGGATGTCATTGAGCAGTGCTGTCAGTTCATTATCGTCATCGACCAGAAGAATGTTTGCCATACTGATTCCATACCCTCTAAATGATTCAGGTTAAGTATCCCCTATGCCCGAAAGCAGGCCAAGCCGGATGACAGTGCTTTACCCAGCTTTACGTTTTCACGACAACAGTTTACCTGCCAGCGGGTAGTATTTGCTTATCGGACATCAACAGAGCGAGAACAGGATATGAATAAGACTATGACCCGGAAAATGAAAACGACAGTCGCTATGGTATTAGCGGTACCTATGCTGCTGGGCTCCGTTTCGGCACTGGCGGAAGGGGGCAAGTCTCATGGTAAAGGTCATTATGGCGACTGTGGTGGTCATCGTGCCGAGCGCGGCGTTATGCAGTCTCTGGATCTGACCGACGCGCAAAAAGAGCAGATGCGCAGCCTGCGCGAGAGCAATAAGGCAGAGATGCGCGAAAACATGGCCCAGGGCCGTGAAGCCATGAAAGCAAATCACGATAAGATGCAAGATTTGCTGCTAGCCGACAACTTTGATGAAAATGCAGTGCGTGATCTGGCCAAGCAAATGTCAGATCAACAAATTGAGCGTCGTGTGAGCATGATGAAAAAACGTCACGACATGCTCAACATTCTGACAGCGGAGCAGAAAGCACAGTACAAGACATTAAAAGCTGAGAAGCAGGCAGAGTGCATGGCGAAATGGAAAGAAAAACACAGTGAATAATGCTGCATTTGACTGAAAATACCGAAGCCACAACGAAATGTTGTGGCTTTTTTTGTTGTCACCATGAGCTTAACTTGTCAATTTTGTTATTAAATTTCATCACAAAACCGCTATACTGCGAATAATATTTAGCTGTCCATGTGGCCGGAAACCATACTTACCGTCAGGGTTCGGGAGAATTTGCCGGCGAGGCGGCCGACATTGCGAACTAAGCATATACTTAGTGGCATATAGCCTGGCGGCAACCTGGGGTACAAAACACACTCGGGGTTCCAGTATGCCAACAAGGCTGCCGACACATGGCAAGTTTACGTGATATGAATCAATACATCGTTTTTCTAAATTGTAATACTCCTACATTAGTAGGAAAGTTACAGTTTACGCGAGTCGCCACCGTGAGGGAGGCGAGGCGGAGTCGCTGACTTGGGCCAGCTCGCAAAGGAAAGGATTTTCATTTCCCAAAGTCAGAGGGTAACCATGATTAAAAAGATTGGTGTTTTGACCAGTGGCGGTGACGCCCCAGGTATGAACGCGGCGATTCGCGGAGTTGTTCGCGCAGGTTTATCAGAAGGCCTGGAAGTTTACGGTGTATATGATGGCTATCAGGGCCTGCATCAGAACCGTATTCAGAAACTTGACCGCTCCAGTGTCTCTGACGTGATCAACCGGGGCGGCACGTTTCTTGGCTCTGCCCGTTTTCCTGAATTCCGTGATGAGAAAGTCCGTGCTCAGGCGATCGAAAACCTGAAAATTCACGGTATCGATGCGCTGGTGGTGATCGGCGGTGATGGCTCTTACATGGGGGCGAAAAAGCTGACCGAGATGGGCTATCCGTGTATCGGCCTGCCCGGCACCATAGACAACGATGTGGCCGGTACTGATTATACGATCGGTTTTATGACGGCGCTGAATACCGTAATTGATGCGATTGACCGCCTGCGTGATACCTCATCGTCGCACCAGCGTATTTCGATTGTTGAAGTCATGGGCCGTCATTGCGGCGATCTGACCCTGATGGCATCGATTGCCGGTGGCTGTGAGTACATCATCACCCCGGAAACCGGCCTGCACAAAGAGCAGCTGCTGGCCAAAATCAAAGAAGGCATCTACAAAGGTAAGAAGCACGCAATTGTGGCGATTACCGAGCTGATGACAGACGTCAATCAGCTGGCTAAGTATATCGAGACGGAAACCGGCCGCGAAACCCGCGCCACCGTGCTGGGCCATATCCAGCGTGGCGGACAGCCAACTGCCTTTGACCGTATTCTGGCTTCTCGTATGGGTGCTTACGCGGTTGATTTGCTGATGCAGGGCGAAGGTGGCCGTTGCGTGGGGGTGCAGAATGAAAAAATGGTCCACCACGACATCATTGATGCCATCGAAAATATGAAACGCCCGGTGCGCACAGATTTGTACAAGGTTGCCGATAAGCTGTTCTGATCATTTCAGGACGGGACAAGTGAATAAAAAAAGCCGACGCTGCTGTGGTCGGCTTTTTTGTGCTCTTGCCTGAGACAGGATGCTGCCGGAGCGGCGTGTGCCGCCCCTGATGGTATCTTATTTCTTGGCTTCAGCTGCTGCTTTCGCGATAGCGGCAAAGCCTTCTGCATCCAGCGCTGCACCGCCAACCAGGGCGCCGTCGATGTCTGGCATCGCAAACAGCTCAGCGGCATTGCCAGCTTTAACCGAACCGCCGTACTGGATCACTACGTTTTTCGCGACTTCTGCGCTGAAAGACGCGATGTGGGCACGGATAGCGGCGTGAATGTCCTGTGCCTGCTCGGCAGTCGCCGCTTTACCGGTACCGATGGCCCAGATAGGTTCATAGGCGATGATGGCACCGTTCAGGGCTTCAACACCTTGTGTTTTGATCACAGCGTCCAGCTGGCGGGCACAAACGGCAACCGTTTCGCCGGCTTCGTTTTGCGCTTCAGATTCACCGATGCACAGAACAGGCGTCAGGCCGTTCTCTTTCAGGAAGGCAAACTTCTGAGCCACGAACTCGTCCGACTCGTGATGGTACTCACGACGCTCTGAGTGGCCGATGATGATGTGGCTGGCGCCGAAATCTTTCAGCATCTCAGGTGAGATATCACCTGTGTAAGCACCGCTGGCGTTCACATCAACGTTCTGGGCACCCAGAATGATCTTGCTCTTGCCCTGGCTGATCAGACGCTGTGCCAGATCCAGGTACATCACAGGTGGCGCGACTGCCACATCAACGCCCTCAACGCCAGCCAGCGCGGCATCCAGACCTGTCAGCAGGTTGGTGACCATTTCTTTGCTGCCGTTTAGTTTCCAGTTACCCATAACTACAGGATGACGCATAAGATTTTCTCCATATCTATGTGATGTCTAAAGTCAGACTAAACTGAGTACACCGCTGTCAGGCAGTAGTGTGTTCAGTGCAGCCTGCCTGATGATGCAGGTTTAAACGTCCGACAGTATACGCCCGATAGACGTAAACTTCCTTAATCTCGAACAAATCCATGCCCGGTTGTACCTGTTTCAACGGCAAAAGTGAACTCTGAGCTGTAATAAATTTTCACTTTCAACTCAGAGCGGCTAGCCACATTGATGGTGAAAAGTGATCAACAGGGGATTTCTGCATGCCCGTGTCGCTGTCGTCAGTAAAATCGGCTAAGTTATGTGCCAGTTAATGGAATATCGGGTCGCCCCTGACCAACAAGGAGAGTTGTATGCCCCACCTGAAGCTGGAATTTGCCGATCCCGTTGCTGAGCGCGTTAACGTTGCAGCCTTACTGGAAGATCTTCATCAGTCATTGCTAACCTGCGGGGTATTTGAACCCGCCTCTGTGAAATCTCGCGCCTATCCTTGTCATCAGTGGCAGGTGGGAGAGGGCGGTGATGCTCATAATTTTATTCATCTGGAACTGGCTTTGTTGTCGGGGCGTGACGATGACTGTAAGCGCGGATTGGCAGAGCGTCTGATGCCGCTGCTGGAGCAGCACGCTGCGACGATTGACAGCCTGACGATTGAAATCCGGGATATGGAAAGCGACACCTATTTGAAGTCGAAAAGATAGCTGAAGCTGAAAAGACAACTGAAGCTGGAAGTGGAGATCCTATCTTTAACTCTCAGACCAAAAAAACGGGCCAGCATTCAGGCTGGCCCTCGGTATTCGTATCGCTGGCATTATGCCTGACGGCGAAACGGCATCACTTTCGCTTCATGTTCTGTCAGGGTTTCCGGCGCTGTCAGTGAGCGGGCAAAGCGCTGTAATTGTTGTTGTAATTCAGCCCGCAGCAGCATATTGGTATGGTTCGGGTTTTTACCCCGCGCAATGACCTGGTTGATGTGGCTCATCTGCGCGCGCAAGCGTGGTTGCATGGCTGGGCTGGCGTTTTCAATGATTTCCTCGCTCATTCGCAGTCGCAAGGCTTCCAGCTCTTCAGGTGCCGTTTCGGCCAGTTTCTTGAGTTCATCAAAGGATGGTAACGTTTGCATAACTCATTCCCCAAGCGTCAAATCTGTGACTTACTTAACACTAGATGGCGGGGAATGAAAAAAACGTCTCATTGATGAGACGCTCAATAAAAGTGACCTGAGTGTACAGGGAATAAGACTGGCAGTGGCTTCTGAGCCTGCTACCAGCCCGGTTACCAATAGTGCTCGACGGTGATCTGGCCGGGCTTACGGCGCAGGTTTTTCACAAATCCGCGCGCTTCCAGTACCGCCTTGGTGTCTTTCACCATCGCCGGGTTACCGCACAGCATCAGTTGCGAGGTTTGAGGATTGAGCGGTATGCCGACATGGCGTTCCAGCAGGCCGTCTGAAATGGCCTGAGGAATGCGGCCGGTGAGCGCAAGTGGTGCCGGCTCGCGGCTGACAAAGGGCTGGACGATCAGCTGTTCGGGATGGGCTGCTTTGAGCGCGTTGATTTCTGCCTGATAGCTGAGATCGGCGGCAAAGCGAACGGCATGCACCAGCACGATTTTACGAAACCGCTGCCAGGCGGTGGCTTCACGCAAAATGGACAGATATGGCCCGATGGCCGTCCCGGTTGACAACAGCCACAGGCTATCCCCGTCAGGCACTTCATCTAAGATAAAGAAGCCGTTAGCCCGGGCGGTGATGAAGACTTCGTCTTCGGCTTGCAGGGCGTGCAGGCGAGGGGACAACAAACCGTCAGCCACTCTGGTGGCGTAGATTTCAATCTGATGGCTGCTGGGCGGATTGACAAAGGAGTAGGCGCGTTGGATCATTTTGCCGTCGCATTCCAGCGCCAGCTTGGTAAATTGCCCGGCTTTAAAGGGTTCAATATTCGCCTCCAGCGTTAAACTGAACAGTTCGCTGTTCCAGTGACGATTACTGATAACCTTGGCAGGGATCCAGTCAGCCATTGTGATCTCCTTCTTACATAGTCAGATTCTCAGGACGGATTAATGCGGTAGCTGCATCTGCGCTGTCCGGCAATAATGTGTTCGTTACGCTCTATTGTCACACTGTCTCCCAGCAGACGCTGGAAGACCGCCAGTTCAGATCGACAAAGAGAGGGGCAGCGCTTCGCGGCATGGCAGATAGGACAATGGTTCTCAATCAGAATGAAGCCGTGTTCATCGGACTCCAGCTGTGCCATGTAGCCTTCCTTTTCCCTCAGTGTAGTCAGAATCTGAAGTTTTTCTTTTAAATCTGTGGCCTTTGCAATGGCCTGCTGATACTGGTTCAGCGTGCCTTCTTCGCGCTGCAGCAAAATCTTCTGCAAGCCTTCCTGACCGAACAGATTTTCCACTGAATCCAGCATTTGAATGATCAGGTCACCGTGACGATCGGCAAACTGCTCATGGCCTTGAGCCGTCAGGTGCCAGTGACGGGTTGGCCGGCCGACTTTGGCTTTGATGTCTTCAAACCCCACCAGACCGTCGTCTTCCAATCCCTGCAAGTGCTGGCGCACTCCCATAGTCGTCAGGCTCAGCTCCTCTGACAGGGCTTTGGCAGTGACCGGGCCGTCTTGCTTCATTCTATGGAGAATTTTATCTATGGTTTTCATAGTCGTATTACTTGTATTCATGCGCCTATTATGTGGCCAGCTAAGTATATAAAGCAATGGCTTTACTAAATAGCATAGCCCAGCTTTATAAAAAAAGCAGTGAAAGTCTTATTATGATCAGGCGGTTATCCCGGTACTTATCACATACCGGGACGGCAGAGCGCTGTCAGAGAATATGAGGCAGAATAGCCGGGTCTTTTCTGTCCAGGTAATGAATCGACTTGATTCGGCGGATCGTGCGGCATTTACCGCGGATTAGCAGGGTCTCTGTGGTGGCGATATTGCCATTGCGGGTAATGCCGTCCAGCAAATCGCCTTTGGTGATACCCGTACCGGCAAAGATCACATTGTCGCTTTTCGCCATTTGCTCCAGCGGCAGGACCTGATTGGGTTCAATACCCATTTCGCGGCAGCGGTCCATTTCCTGCTGGCCCATGCGGTAGTTGTCATCACTGCCGCCTTTGACCAGAAAACGTGGCAGCAGGCGCCCTTGCATATCACCGCCTAACGCCCGGATGGCCGCCGCCGAGACCACACCTTCCGGCGCACCGCCGATGCAGTACATTACGTCGACTTCGCTGTCTGGCATGCAAGTGAGAATGGAAGCGGCTACGTCGCCGTCCGGCACGGCATAGACACGAATGCCCATGGCCTGCATTTTGGCAATAATCTCGTCATGGCGCGGTTTCGCCAGTGTGGTCACCACCAGGTTTTCTAACGGCTTACCCAGCGCGGCAGCGATATTGACCAGGTTGTCTTCCAGCGGCAGATTGAGATCTATCTGTCCCTTGGCTTGCGGGCCGACCACCAGTTTTTCCATATACATGTCAGGTGCTTTGAGAAACGCCCCTTTTTCACCGGCCGCCAGTACCGCCAGCGCATTGTTCTGGCCCATGGCGGTCATCCGGGTGCCTTCTATCGGATCGACCGCGATATCGACCGCATCGCCACCGGCACCCACCTGCTCGCCGATATACAGCATAGGGGCGTCGTCAATTTCCCCTTCACCGATAACAATCTCACCGGTGATCTCGGTTTTGTTTAGCAGGGTACGCATGACCTCGACAGCAGCGCCGTCAGCGGCGTTTTTGTCGCCACGGCCGAGCCATTTGTAACCTGCCAGCGCGGCACCTTCAGTGACACGGGAAAAAGCCATTGCCAAATCGCGTTTCATGGGAACTCCAGAACTACTCAGTAAAAAGATATCAGGTCAGTCACAGATATCGGGGTGTCGATTCTCTGCGCGAATTGTAACACAGACGCCAGCGCAGCGTTTCCTGCTGCAAGGTATCGATAAAAAAACAAGCCTGCCGGGAAGGGCAGGCTTGTGGTCAGAGTTAAAACACTCTGCGTGAAAAGACTCGGCGTAACAACGGCTCGGCGGGGATTACTCGTCCTCGTCGATGGCCCAGCCTTTGGCGCATTCCACGGCGCGCTTCCAGCCTTTATAGCGTCGGGCGCGTTTGCTGTCATCCGGACACGGGGTGAAACTGCGCTCCAGTACGGCTTTGTTTTTCAGCTCATCAATGCTGTCCCAGAAGCCCACCGCCAGACCGGCCAGATACCCGGCGCCCAGTGCGGTGACTTCTGTCACCACGGGGCGGTGCACTTCGGTGTTCAGCAGATCAGACTGGAACTGCATCAGGAAATTGTTGGACACCGCACCGCCGTCCACTTTCAGTGCGGCCAGATGGATCCCTGAATCCGCCTGCATGGCATCCAGAACATCACGGGTCTGGTAAGCAATGCTTTCCAGTGTGGCGCGGATCAGGTGGTTGTTGTTGACACCTCGGGTCAGGCCGACAATGGCGCCGCGCGCATACGGGTCCCAGTAAGGGGCGCCTAAACCGGTGAAGGCCGGCACCACATACACACCGTTGGCACTGCCCACTTTTTCTGCAAAGTACTCAGAATCTTTGGCATCGCCCAGCAGTTTCAGCTCATCACGCAGCCATTGGATCGAGGCACCGGCCATGAAGACCGCCCCTTCCAGTGCGTAAGCCGGCTCGCCTTTCGGGCCGCAGGCCAGGGTGGTCAGCAGGCCGTTCTGCGAGTTGACTTTCTCTTTGCCTGTGTTCATCAGCAGGAAGCAGCCGGTGCCGTAGGTATTTTTGGCCTGACCAGGTTCCACACACATCTGACCGAACAGTGCGGCCTGCTGGTCACCGGCAATGCCCGCGATAGGCACACGGGTGCCGCCTTTGCCGCCAATGTTGGTCTGACCGTAGATCTCGGAAGAGGCTTTCACTTCCGGCATCATAGACAGCGGGATATCCATGACTTTGAGCAGTTTTTCATCCCACTCCAGCGAGTTGATGTTAAACAGCATAGTCCGGGAGGCGTTGGTGTAGTCGGTGACATGAACACGGCCTTGGGTCAGTTTCCAGATCAGCCAGGTATCTACGGTACCGAACAGCAGGTTACCTGCTTCGGCCTGCTCACGGGCTCCTTCGACGTTGTCCAGAATCCACTTGATTTTGGTGCCGGAGAAATACGGGTCCACGACCAGGCCTGTGTTGTCACGGATGTAGGCTTCCAGATCCTGCTGTTGTTTCAGCTGCTGGCAGATGTCGGCGGTACGGCGGCACTGCCAGACAATGGCGTTGTAGACAGGTTTGCCTGTGTTCTTGTCCCAGACAATGGTGGTTTCACGCTGGTTGGTGATACCGATACCGGCAATCTGATCGGTGCGGATACCGACTTTGGCCAGGGCTTCCACCATAGTGGAGCTTTGACTGGCCCAGATTTCCATCGGGTCGTGCTCAACCCAGCCTGCTTTGGGGTAGATTTGAGTGAATTCGCGCTGCGCAGTGCAGACTATGTTGGCGTCATGATCCATGATCACAGCGCGTGAACTGGTGGTTCCCTGATCGAGTGCGACGATGTACTTTTGTTCTGTGGTCATCTGAGGGTCCTCTTCTCTGATTAATTATAGATAGCGCTGCAATCAGGCTTGCGCGACTTCTTTCTCATTGTCTGATTCACATTGGTTCGGCAGGGTACAGCGGTTACCCGGCAGATAGACACCAATGACTTTCGGATACAGCCAGGCACCGAAGCCGGCACCGGCAATCGGCGCCAGAATAGGGATGATAAAGTAAGGAATATCTTTTCCGCCAGTCAGCGCCATGTCGCCCCAGCCAGCCAGGTAAGCAAAAAACTTGGGGCCAAAATCCCGGGCCGGGTTCATGGCAAAGCCAGTCAGCGGGCCGAGTGAGCCACCAATCACGGCGATCAGTATACCTATCAGTACCGGGCCAAGAGCACCACGGGGAGTACCGTTTTTCTCATCACCTATGGCCAGAATGGCAAACATCAGCACAGCGGTAATGACAAACTCGACGGCAAAGGCGCCGCTCAATGACAGGGCAGGATTCGGGTAGGTAGAAAAAATGCCAGCCGTGGCCAGGCTTTCGACACTGCCGCGAACAATCCCATGCGCACTTTCGAATTCGGTGAACAGATTGCTGTAAAGGCCATATATCAACGCGGCCGAGCAGAAGGCGCCAGCCAGTTGAGACAGGATGTAAGGGAGTACTTTTGCTTTATCAAAACCGTGAAAAATGGCTAATGCAATGGTGACGGCCGGGTTAATGTGCGCGCCGGAGACACCCGCCGTGCAATAAATCGCTATGGTGACTCCAAGTCCCCACATAATACTGATTTCCCATTGACCGAAGTCAGCACCTGCTAACACCAGCGCAGCGACACAGCCTACTCCAAAGAAGATGAGCAGTCCGGTGCCAATGAATTCTGCCAGGCATTCGCCAAGCAGCGTAGGGGGTTGTCGTTTTGTCATGTGCCAATCCTTGTGTCGAGTGATAGGTAATAGAGTTGTTATCGTTATGTGACCAAAAAATACTCGAATGGTGATTTATCCGAAAGGGCCGCGAATCAAAAATGTGCGTTCGAGCATATAATTTGTTTGATTGGTCGATATCGAAAGGAAAGCGAAAGGTATGAATAGAGTTAATACTCTATTTCGTGTTGAGAGGCGCGAACACTAGCATGTCAGCCGCAGCGGTTCAAAATGTGCAGGGGAAAACTGAGTGATCGCTAACAGTTCACTGTGTCTGGCAGCGCGCGATGCCTTACTGAAGGTAAAATGTTGTGGAAGTTTGGATGATTTTTATCCGATTGTGGCAAAGCGTGGTATTAGTAGATGCCAGACGAATAAGGCCTAGTTAGAATAGGGGCTACATTGGAATTGTAATTTGCCTGGTAGACGCAGTTTAAGCTGCGGTCTTGCGCAGGTGCTGATAGGGTGAAAATTATGTCTTTAGAGATGCTGGAACAGCTGGAAGCCAAAGTGCAAATGGCTGTCGATACCATTTCCCTGCTGCAGATGGAAGTGGAAGAACTGAAAGAGAAAAACGATAATCTGGTAAACCTTGCTCAGGAACTGCGCGCAGATCGTGAGTCACTGGTCCAGGATAACGAGAAGCTGCGTAATGATCATCAGGCGTGGCAGGAGCGTGTCCGCATGCTGCTGGGTAAAATGGAAACGGTGGAATAATTTCCACAACAACTGCCACCCGCAAGAAAAACAGAGCCATTTGGCTCTGTTTTTCTTTAAAGCGCACAGAATGTCAGCGGGGTATCAGTCGATATCCAGAGGTTCCGGAGACAAAATTACCCCGGTGTTGTCTGCATAGAGATGATCTTCCGGCAGGAAGGTGACTCCCCCGAAATTAACAGCGACGTCTACTTCCCCCGTTCCTTGCTTGTCAGCGCCGACTGGAATCGAAGCCATGGCCTGAATACCGATATCCAGCTCATCTAATTCATCGACATGGCGCACACAGCCATACACTATGATGCCTTCCCACTCACTCTGTACTGCCATTTGCGCCAGTTCGGCATCAATCAGCGCGCGACGAAGCGAACCGCCACCATCAATTAACAGGACTCGTCCAGCGCCCGGTTCTGCCAGCACAGTCTGAAGCAGACCATTGTCTTCAAAACATTTTACTGTGGTGATCTGGCCTCCGAATGAGCTTCGGCCACCGTAAGAGCTGAACATTGGCTCAACCACGTCAACCAGGTCGAGGTAAATATCACAGAGTTCAGAGGTATTGTATTCCATAAGCTCGCTTCTTTATTGGCAGTAATATTAAGCAGGACAGGAAGCAGAAAGCGCCCATTCACTAACTTGCTGAAAGTATAACCAGCTCAGGCTGCATTGCAATCTCGACGCCATGCTTTAGCGGTCGGCAAGCAATCCGATGGCAAACAGCAGGTTAGTCATCAGTGCTATTTTAGCCAGTAAGGCCAGCATAGGAGCCAATGATTGCGCTTTTTGCGTGGCCAGCACGTTAGCGGCATGCGCCAGCAACCAGGGGGCGGCCAGCAGAAACAACCAGCCCCACGGTGAACGGGCCGTCAGCAGGGCATAGGCCGCAAAGCCGAGCAGGCTGGCTGCCATGAGCAGCAGGTGATACCAGCGGCCTGCTGTCGGACCGAGTCTTGCCGCCAGAGTGAGTTTTCCGCAGGCCCTGTCGTTATCAATATCACGCAGGTTATTGAGATTCAGTACCCCGACCGCCAGCAGTCCGCTGGCCGTCGCTGGCAGTAAAATGGCCCATTGGAACTGTTGGCTCTGCAGATAATAGCTGCCGCCGACGGCGACCCAGCCGAAGAAGAACAGTACCGCAGGATCGCCCAACCCGCGATAACCATAAGGTTTCGCGCCTAAGGTATAGGCCAGTGCTGCCAGCACAGAAGCGACACCCAGGGCCATAAAGCTGAGCAAGACGGTGAGGGATGGTCGGGCCAGCCAGAGCAGGGCGATGCCGCTCAGGGTGGTTAACGTCAGGGTTACGGTTATGGCTGCCCGCATGGCAGGTAGGGAAATCCGGCCCTGCTGCAGTCCGCGCTGCGGCCCCAGTCGGTGGATGTTATCTGTTCCTTTGCGCACGTCGCCATAATCGTTGGCCAGGTTAGACAATATCTGGAGCAGCAAAGCTGTCAGCAGAGCCAGCAGGGCGATCGCCGGTGAAAAGTGCCCCTGGGCAGCGGCCAGGCTGTTACCGCACAGCAAAGCGGCCATGGCCAGCAGCAGGGTTTTGGGCCGGGTCGCATCCAGCCAGACGGAAAGAGAGGACAAAGCCATGATCCCAAGATAAAGACAGTATAGGGTATGAGTATGGCCCGATTACAGAAAGGAATGTTGTTCTGGCGCAACAAGAAGATAAAAAACGGGATGCCGGTCGATAATCTGGCATCCCGCTGAGTAAGGATAACGAGTGGCTAAGTTAACTACTCGGGTTACAGGATGAAGCGGCTGAGATCTTCGTCTTCCACCAGCTCGCCCAGATGGGCATGCACATAGGTTTTATCGATGATCTGCTCTTTACCGCCCTGCTCGGAAGCATCATAAGAGAGCTCTTCCATCAGGCGCTCCAGCACAGTGTGCAGACGGCGGGCACCGATATTTTCGGTGCGCTCGTTGACCTGCCAGGCCGCATCGGCAATCTGGGCAATGCCATCTTCGGTAAAGCTGATGGTGACATTTTCCGTGGCCATCAGGGCGCGGTACTGTTCGGTCAGCGACGCGTTCGGCTCGGTCAGGATACGCTTGAAGTCTTCGCTGGTCAGGGCTTCAAGTTCAACACGAATTGGCAGACGGCCCTGCAGCTCTGGGATCAGATCAGACGGACGTGCTACCTGGAAGGCGCCGGACGCGATGAACAGGATATGATCGGTTCTGACCATGCCATGTTTGGTCGAGACCGTCGAACCTTCCACCAGCGGCAGCAGGTCACGCTGGACCCCTTCGCGGGACACATCCGGGCCAGAGCTTTCGCCACGCTTACAGATTTTGTCGATCTCATCAATGAAGACGATACCGTTGTTCTCAACTGCGTGGATAGCCAGCTCTTTCAGCTCTTCCTGATTAACCAGCTTGGAGGCCTCATCTTCGGTCACCGCTTTGAGCGCATCTTTGATTTTCATCTTGCGCTTTTTGGTGGTGTTGCCCGCCAGATTCTGGAACATGCCCTGCAGCTGATTGGTCATTTCTTCCATGCCGGGAGGGGCCATGATCTCGACACCCATCTGAGGGGCGGCCACGTCAATTTCTATTTCCTTGTCATCCAGCTTGCCTTCGCGCAGCTTTTTGCGAAATGACTGACGGGTGGCCGAATTGGTGTCGCTTTCTTCATTCTTGCCCCAGGCATCACGCGGGGGCGGGAGCAACACATCCAGGATGCGGTCTTCTGCCAGCTCTTCAGCGTGGAAGCGGACTTTTTCGGTGGCCTGCTGATGGGTCATTTTGACCGCAACGTCAGTCAGATCGCGGATGATGGTTTCCACTTCTTTACCGACATAACCGACTTCGGTGAATTTGGTGGCTTCAACCTTGATGAAAGGGGCGTTGGCCAGTTTAGCCAGACGGCGGGCGATTTCGGTTTTACCGACACCGGTCGGCCCTATCATCAGGATGTTTTTCGGGGTCACTTCAACGCGCAGCTCTTCCGGCAGCTGCATGCGACGCCAGCGGTTACGCAGCGCAATAGCCACAGCACGCTTGGCCTTGTCCTGGCCGATAATATGGCGGTTCAGTTCATGAACAATTTCGCGGGGAGTCATTTCAGACATGGGGAATCCTTACTGGGTATCGAGTTCTTCAACAGTCTGGAAGTCATTGGTGTAAACGCAGATATCACCAGCAATGGTCAGCGACTTCTCAGCTATGGTGCGAGCATCCAGCTCGGTGTTTTCCAGCAGCGCCCGGGCTGCGGATAACGCAAAATTACCGCCTGAGCCAATGGCAATCAGGTCGTTTTCCGGCTGAACTACATCACCGTTACCTGTGATGATCAGCGAGGCGGTGGCATCCGCAACGGCCAGTAAGGCTTCCAGGCGGCGCAGGCTACGGTCGGTACGCCAGTCTTTTGCCAGTTCGACCGCGGCTTTCATCAGGTGCCCCTGGTGCATTTCCAGCTTGCGTTCGAAACGCTCAAACAGGGTGAAGGCATCGGCGGTACCGCCGGCGAATCCTGCCAGTACCTGATTGTTGTATAAGCGGCGGACTTTGCGGGCATTGCCCTTCATGACGGTATTGCCCAGTGAGACCTGGCCATCACCGGCGATGACGACTTTTCCATTGCGACGTACAGAGACTATGGTTGTCACGGTATTACCTCTTAGCATCAGTCCGGCTCGTGGGCCGGTATGGGTATAGCCGCAGATCTGGGGATGGTGGTTTCCGATTTCAAGGCAAACGAAACAATCTGCGCGGTGAAGGCCATAAAAAAAGGATGCCTTGGCAGCGTTTTGTCTGCTTCAGCATCCTTAATCAGTGTAGTTAGCCGTTATCAGGTCAGCAAACGACTCAGGCGTCCCAGTACCAGATGGCGCAAGGTTCAATCCCGGCCCGACGCAGCATATTGCGATCACTTTCGGCTTTGCGTTTCTGCGGGTATGGGCCGAGTACTACGCGATACCAGCTGCCTTTTTCACCCTGAGACACTTTGATCTGGCTGGTGAGCCCCTGGAAAGCAATCATGGCTTTGCGCTCCTCCGCCTGCCCTGGCGAGCGGTAAGCGCCACACTGCATCAGATAAGGGCGACCCGGCTTATCCGGAACCTTCTTCGCTTCCACCTGCACTTCTTTATTTTCCAGCTCTTCAATGTAGCGCCATTTTTCTGCAGGCTTAGGCGGTAATTTTTCTTGTTGCTTAGGCGCAGTCACAGGCTTGGTGTCGACTTTGGTGCTGGTTTCCTGCTTGGGCTTGGTGGCTGGTGCAGGCGGCGTTTTGTCTTTGACTGTGACCGGCGCCGGCTTAACCGGGGTCGTATGGGTTGCTGCAGGCTTGGGTGACGAAGACAGAAAATATAAGCCATAGCCGAGGGCAATAACCAGGCACAGGGCAATCAGTGCCCATTTTACCGGGAACTGGCCACTGGGTTTACTGCTGCGGGAAGGCGTTCTTCTGGCGGGCTTTTTCGCGGCCCGGCCTCGCTTGACGTAATCTTTGGTTGCCACAATGTCTTGATGATTGTTGGACTAATGGTCTGACATGGTACAAAGAAGTGTCCACACTGGCTAGTGTCGGGAAGCCTGTACCTGCCACAGAGGCAGAGCTTCCCGATCATTCTGTGACCTTTTGCTCAAAGTGGTGATTTTTTCAGCTCAGGTCGCGGTGGCTATTGCGGCTTGGTTGGCGGTGGCGCGGCACTTTCCCGGATGACCAGCTTGGCATCCAGCAGGCGCGAACCGGCAGCTATGTCCTTACCTTGCAGTATGTCCAGCAGCATCAGCATCGACTGACGGCCAATTTCATAGCGTGGCTGCGACACTGTGGTCAGCGGCGGATCGCAGTATTCGGCGAACTGGATATCATCAAACCCTACGATAGACAGGTCCTGAGGGACATTGATCCCTAATCGCTTGGCTTGCTGCATGGCGCCGATGGCCATGACATCGTTGTGGCACAGCAGGGCGGTCGGTGGCTCCGGCAGCGATAACAGGGTGGTCACAGCGCGGGCACCGCCGGCAAAGGTGAAATCACTTTTTACCGTGTAAGCCGGATTCAGTTCTGTGCCGGCACGGCGCAGGGCCTGCTGATAACCCTGAGAGCGGAACTGGCAGAGCATGGCACTGTCGGGACCTGTGATTTGGGCAATGTGTTTGTGGCCCATCTGGGTCAGGTAGTTCACGGCTTCAAATGCTGCGGTCAGGTTATCAATGTGGACGGTCGGCAGCTCCAGCTCAGGGGCAAACTCACAGGCCATCACCATAGGAGGCAGGTTTTTCTGTTCCGGTTTGCTGATATCAAAGGGTAAATCCGTGCCCAGCAGTAACATGCCGTCTGCCTGCTTGGTGAACACCAGATTCACGAATGAGTTCTCCCGGCTTTTCTGCTGGCCGCTGTCGCCCAGCAGTACCAGGTAGCCATATTCCATCGCTGCTTCTTCAATCCCCCGGATAATTTCCGTGAAATAGGGATCGCAGATGTCGGGGACGATAGCGACAATGGTTTTGGATTCATTGCGCCTAAGGTTACGAGCCAGGGAATTCGGGGAATAGCCAGCATCCATGACAGCCTGTTCGACTTTTTTACGGGTCGAGGCTGACACTTTTTCCGGGTTCATCAGAGCGCGCGACACAGTCGCGGTAGAGACTCCGGCTAGCTGGGCAACATCCTTCATTGTCGCCATAAATAGTTCCTCTCTAAGACATTTCTCTCAATAATGCTGGAGGATCGCAGCCAAATCGGTGCAGAAACCTGGTCCAACAAGCCTGTTATTGTAGGCGCTTTATGCGGGTTTAAACATGTGCCAAATAGCATAAATTACATTGGGCTTGTGATCCAAATCGCATTAATTATCTTATCTTCAGCTTAAATCCTGAGGTTCGACGTCTAGCGACCAGCGCACTTTCCGCGCCAATGGCAGCAAGTTAATGGCAGGACGGGCCACAGACAGCAGAGTTTGCAGGGTTTTCCTGTCGGGCGCCTGCAGCAGTAACTGCCACCGGTAGCGACCGGCGCGGCGGGAGAGAGGCGCCGGATTGGGGCCCAGCACCAGAGTGTGAGCCTCAAACAGCGGGCTGGCCTCCAGAATGCCGCGCATCTGATGCAGAAACTGCTCGGCCAGCTCACTTTGCGCTGCTTCGGCTCTGAACAGTGCCAGATAAGTAAAAGGCGGCAACATGGCCTGACGGCGTTCTGTCAGCGCCTGAACAGCAAAGTGGTCGTACCCTTTGTAGAGCAGGGCCTGAAGCAGGCTGTGTTCCGGATGGTGGGTTTGCAGCAGCACTTCACCCGGTTTACTGGCGCGGCCAGCACGGCCTGCGACCTGGATGAACAGCTGTGCCAGCCGCTCCGCAGCCCGAAAGTCATTACTGAACAGGGCGCTGTCGACATCGACCAGCGCTACCAGGGTCACATCCGGAAAGTGGTGACCTTTGGCCAGCATCTGGGTGCCGATCAGGATCTGGTACTCCTTGTTTCTGACCGCCTCAAGGTAATTGTCCAGGCTGCCTTTGCGGCGGGTACTGTCGCGATCAATGCGCACGGTACGGAACTCAGGAAACAAGCTGGCGAGCTGGTGTTCAAGCTGCTCGGTGCCGACCCCGACGGTCTGGAGCTGAGTCGAGCCGCACTGCTGACACTGGGGCATGACAGGACGCTGGGTCTGGCAATGGTGGCAGCGAAGCTCGCCGGAGTGCTGATGGTAAGTGTAATACGCATCGCATCGCTTACACTCCGCCAGCCAGCCACATTCGTGGCACATCAGCGCCGGCGCGAACCCGCGGCGGTTGAGAAACAGCATCACCTGATTGCCAGCGCTCAGATGCTGGCGCATACGGGCAATCAGCGGTGCGGACAGCCCTGCCTCCAGATGGAGTCCTTTCATGTCCAGTACCCCGTGACGGGCGGCCTGAGCGTTACCGGCGCGGCGGGTCAGATGCAGGTGGTGGTATTTGCCGGTTCTGGCATTGTGCAGGGTTTCCAGTGCCGGCGTGGCTGAACCGAGCACAACCGGAATGTTTTCTTTGCTGGCCCGCAGCACGGCCATGTCTCTGGCGTGATAGCGCAGGCTGTCCTGTTGCTTATAGGACGAGTCATGCTCTTCATCGACAATAATGATGCCGAGATCCGCGAACGGGGTGAACAGGGCAGAGCGGGTACCAATAATGATGCCGGCCTGATTGTCGCGCCCGGCCAGCCAGGCGCTGAGGCGCTCGGTATCATTCAGGCCGGAGTGAATAGTGAACAGCGGCACATTAAAGCGACGCTGAAAACGGCTGATGGTCTGCGGCGTCAGACCAATTTCCGGCACCAGCACCAGGGCCTGTTTACCGGCGGCCAGCACCGGCTCAATCAGGTTGAGATAGACTTCGGTCTTGCCTGAACCCGTCACACCTTCCAGTAAATAACAGGTATAACCCGGATTGGCATTGATACTGGCAATCGCCAGTGCCTGCTCTTCGTTGAGGCGGGGCTTCTCTTCGGTGACGGCGAAATCCGTTGGCCAGTGGGCGCTGGACGCTGTGGTGTGAAAACTGTCGACCCAGCCTTTTTCTGCCAGCGTTTTCAGGGTGGCGCTGTTAACCTCCTGGTCGAGTAAGGCATCGTGACTCAGCGCGCCATGGCGCAGCAGCGTCAGCACTTTTGCCTGCCGCGGTGCCCGTTTGAGCGCTGCCAGAGGTTGTTCCTGGCCTTTTTCTGTCAATTGCCAGTAACGAATCTCGGCATTGGCCGGTCTGCCTTTACGTAAGGCCGAAGGCAGGGCATTGGCCAGCGTATCGCCCAAAGGGTACTGGTAGTAGCGGCTGGTCCACTCCAGCAACTGAAACAATGGCGGTTGCCACAGCGGTTCGCTATCGAGAACGGCTTTGAGGGGCTTGAGCTGGTCGCGGGGAAAATCGGACTGCTCTGTCAGGGCAATCACTATCCCGGTGAGCTGCTGACGGCCAAATGGCACCCGTACCCGGCCACCGACCACGGGCCGTTGGCCTGATGGGATCAGGTAGTCGAAGCTTTTGTCCAGCGGAACGGGCAGGGCAACCCTGGCAATGGTGGCAGTCATGGGTATTGGCTGATATCACTTATACTTACAGGTAGATGGCAGTGTACCTTGCACAAGGGGTGAGGCAAAGCAAGACGACACTGCGATTGCAGGTTGATCTGTGTCGGCTGATTGATTATCATACGCCGCCTATTTGTCCAGCGCCTTTGGCCTGGCAGTATTTATTAACCACGTGTGGTGCCCGGCTTTGGATCGGGAGAGCGACACGGCCTTAGCTTAGAGGTTTCCCATGAAACAAGGTATCCACCCAGAATACACAGCTGTAAACGCAAAATGTTCTTGCGGCAACGCTTTTGTCTTTAATTCAACCATGAAAAAAGACATCAGCCTGGATGTGTGTGACAAATGTCACCCATTCTACACTGGTAAGCAGCGTCAAGTGAGCACCGGTGGCCGTATCGACAAATTCAACAAGCGTTTCGGCGCTCTGTCTAGCAAGTAATTGCTTTAAGACACTGTCGAGAAAAGGGACGCATATGCGTCCCTTTTTGCTATTTGCTGTTTCTTCCCGCCTTTAATGACTGATTTATTTGTAGTCATTGACTCCAACCTGTCATCCCCTGCATATCTTCTGGCCTGTCACGGTAATTGTCTTGGTATTACCAGCTTGTGCGAACTAGGATTTTGTGCTGCTATCGAATATGATTGATTGTTCAATACCGAACCGAACAGAACATCCATCCATTCAGGATTCTAATAATTATGTCTGAAGATTTTCGTCAACAAGCACTTCACTATCATGCTTACCCTGTCCCCGGGAAAATTTCGGTTGAACTAAGCAAGCCTGCCAATACAGTAGAAGATCTCGCTCTGGCCTACAGCCCTGGCGTGGCTGAGCCGGTGCGGGAAATCGCCCAGAATGCAGAGAATGTGTATAAGTATACAGGTAAAGGCAACATGGTTGCTGTGATTACCAATGGTACGGCCATTCTGGGCTTGGGTAACCTGGGGCCGTTGGCTTCTAAGCCGGTTATGGAAGGTAAGGCCCTGCTGTTCAAGCGTTTCGCTGGCCTGGATTCGATTGATATCGAAGTGAAACACCGTACCATCGACGAGTTCGTTGATACTGTGGCCAATATCGCCGATACCTTTGGTGGTATTAACCTGGAAGATATCAAAGCCCCCGATTGTTTTGAGATTGAAAAACGCCTGATCGAACGTTGCCAGGTGCCTGTGTTCCATGATGACCAGCACGGTACGGCAATTGTAACGGCAGCCGGTATGCTGAACGCACTGGAACTGCAGGGTAAAGATATCAAAGAAGCAGTGATCATCTGCCTGGGTGCCGGCGCAGCGGCCGTCGCCTGTATGGAACTGTTGATCAAATGCGGCGCGCAGCGTGAAAAAATCTACATGCTGGATCGCAAAGGTGTGATTCACACCCGTCGTGATGACATCAACGAGTATAAGCAACTGTTTGCCAACAACACAGATAAGCGCACCCTGGAAGATGTTATCGAAGGCGCGGATATCTTTGTCGGTGTCTCTGGCCCGGATCTGCTGGCCCCTGAGTCGCTGAAACTGATGGCTGACAAGCCGATCGTGTTTGCCTGCTCAAACCCGGATCCGGAAATTAAACCTGAGCTGGCCCATGCGGTTCGTAATGATTTGATCATGGGAACCGGCCGTTCGGATTATCCGAACCAGGTAAATAACGTCATTTGTTTCCCGTTTATCTTCCGTGGTGCGTTGGATGTGCGTGCCAGCGAGATTAACGATGAAATGAAACTGGCTGCGGTGAACGCTATCCGCGAACTGGCCAAAGAACCGGTACCGGCAGAAGTTGTTAAAGCAGCAGGTGTGGATAAGCTGGAGTTCGGTCCGGACTATATTATCCCTAAACCTATGGATCCGCGTTTGTTGCCACGGGTTGCCAAAGCGGTTGCGGTCGCGGCTGTGGAATCCGGCGTTGCCCGTATCGAAATGCCTGTGGGTTACATGGAAGTGTAATGACATACAGTGTGTGCTTATGATTGAAAAAACCAGCCATATGGCTGGTTTTTTTTTATCTCAAGGCGTTATGTTGATTATTCGTTGATGTCTTCGTACTCAATACCCAGGCTGTCCATGATGGCCTTAGCTTCTGCCGGTAAATCGTCAGGGCGATCTTTGCGGATATCTTCATCCGTTGGCAGTGGCTGGCCGGTGTAGGCATGCAGGAATGCTTCGCACAGCAGTTCACTGTTGGTGGCGTGGCGAAGGTTATTTACCTGACGGCGGGTGCGTTCATCTGTGAGGATTTTCAACACCTTTAATGGGATAGAGACAGTGATTTTCTTGACCTGCTCATTTTTCTTGCCATGTTCCGCATAAGGGCTGATGTACTCACCGTTCCACTTTGCCATTGTTTACCTTCTCAGCGATATAGGGTTTTGAAATATTGTATGGGGGGAATTTTAGCGGCATTTACTGCCACAAGCAAAGACATATAGACGTCTAGAAGTGTTGACGTCTTTTTTAAATCTCGCTAAGGTTGAAGCATCTTACTCTCGTCGGCCTCTGGCCTGGTCCCAGAAACAAGGAAGCAAATTACATGAGTGACAAGAAAACAGCTACTATCGCTGTTCGCAGCGGCATTGAAACCGATCAGCAATTTCGTGCAGTGGTGCCACCTATTTACTTGACCTCAACCTATGGCTTCCCTGAATTAGGGACTTTACCTCAGTACGATTATTCCCGCTCGGGAAATCCCACCCGTAATTTACTGGCAGACACTCTGGCGGAACTGGAAGGCGGAGCGGGTGGTGTGGTGACCAGTTGCGGTACAGCGGCGATTAACCTGCTGGCAACGGCGCAGCTGGGGCCGGATGATCTGGTTGTGGCCCCCCATGACTGCTACGGCGGTACCTACCGCTTGTTCAATACCCGTGCCGGCAAAGGTGACTTCAAGGTGCTTTTTGTCGATCAGGGCAACCCTAAGGCACTGGCTGAAGCACTGGCCAGAAAACCTAAACTGGTGTGGGTTGAAACGCCGTCCAACCCCTTGTTGCGGGTGATTGACGTCGAGCAGCTGTGTTTGCAGGCGCATGACGCGGGAGCGCTGGTGGCGGTGGATAACACTTTCCTCTCGCCGGCGCTGCAGCAGCCTATCGCGCTGGGCGCAGACTTCGTGGTGCATTCCACCACTAAATATATCAATGGGCATTCCGATGTGGTTGGCGGGGTGCTGATTGCGAAAGACAGCGAGCACGCCGAGAACTTGTCCTGGTGGGCCAACTGTATCGGCGCCACCGGCGCGCCCTTTGATGCTTACCTGACCCTGCGCGGCGTACGTACTTTGATGGCACGTATGCGTGTCCATGAAGAAAATTCCGCCCGGCTGCTGGCCTATCTGCAAACCCAGCCGCTGGTGGGTAAGATTTATCACCCCAGCCTGGCAGATCACCCAGGTCATGAGATTGCTGCCCGGCAGCAAAAAGGCTTTGGCTCCATGCTGAGTTTTGAGCTGGCCGGCAGCATGCAGCAACTGGAAGTTTTTGTGGCGTCTTTGCACGATTTCTCTCTGGCTGAGTCACTGGGCGGCACGGAGAGCCTGATTGCGCATCCTGCCAGCATGACCCACCGTGCCATGTCGGATGAGGCGCAGCGCGAGGCCGGTATCTTGCCGTCGTTACTGCGTCTGTCTGTGGGCCTTGAAGATGCTGATGATTTGATTGCCGATCTGGCTCAGGCCTTTACCAAAGCGGCGGAGGTCAGTGAATGACCCTGACACGTCAGTTGCACAAATTTGGCGGCAGCAGTTTAGCGGATGCCAGCTGTTACCGTAATGTCGCCCATATTCTCGAGCAGTATTCCAGCGCCGATGATCTGGTGGTGGTCTCGGCAGCCGGTAAAACAACCAACCGACTGATTCAGTGGCTGTCTTTGCTGAGCAAAGATGGCCGGCTGGCGCATGAAAGCCTGCAGGATTTGCGCACCTTCCAGCAGCACCTCATCGAAGAGCTGCTAGAGGAAACCGTGGCGGATGAGCTGTTAACCTCGCTGCATCTGGAGTTCAGTGAGCTGGGTCAGCTTACTGACAGCGAGATCACCCCGGCCAGACAAGCCTGGGTACTCGGACACGGTGAACTCTGGTCCTCCCGATTACTGGCCGCACTGCTGACACACAAAGGCATGGCGGCACGTGCGCTGGACTCGCGGAGTTTCCTGCGTGCCGAGCGCGCCGCTCAGCCGGAAGTTGACCGCGGCCGTTCACTGCCGTTGCTGCAAAATGAGCTGGCACAGCACAGTGGTCATCGCATGGTGATCACAGGTTTTATGGCCAGCAATCAAGCCGGAGAAACCGTACTGCTGGGGCGCAATGGTTCGGATTATTCCGCCACTGTTATCGGCGCCCTGGCCGGTGTCAGCCGGGTGACCATCTGGAGTGATGTCGCCGGTGTCTACAGTGCGGATCCCCGTCTGGTCAGTGATGCTTGTCTGTTGCCCTTGCTGCGTCTTGATGAGGCCGACGAGCTGGCTCGTCTGGCGGCTCCTGTGCTGCACAGCCGCACGCTGCAACCTGTGGCCCAGAGTGCCATCGACCTGACACTGCGCTGCAGCCTGCAGCCGGAATCTGGCTCGACCCGTGTGGAGCGGGTACTGGCATCTGGCCGTGGCGCCAAAATCATTACCTCTCTGGATGAGGTCTGTCTGCTGGAGCTGTCTGTCTCCCGTGCCCAGACGCTGGAGCAGGTGGAGCGCGAGCTGGCGACTTTGCTGCCGAAAGCGCAGCTGATCCCGCTGGCTCAAGCGGTGGAAACCGACAAAGGACAGATTCTGCTGGCATATACCGCCGAAGTGGCCAACGGGGTACTGGCACTGCTGCAGGACAGCGGTTTACCGGCCGAGATCCGTTTGCGCGACGGTTTTACTATGGTGGCCGCGGTAGGGGCCGGGGTGGTGATAAACCCTGTGCACTGTCATGGCTTCCAGCAGCAGTTGAAAGGCCAGCCGGTCGAATTTATTGCCGAAGCCGAATCCGGGCTGAGTCTGGTGGCGGTACTGCGGCAGGCCGATACCCAGACCCTGGTTCAGCTGATTCACCAAAATTTGTTCCAGGCGCAAAAGCGTATCGGTCTGATCTTGTGCGGCAAGGGCAATATCGGCAGCCGTTGGCTGGAGTTGCTGGAAGAAGAAAAGGTGGCGCTGGAAAAGCGTCACGGCATGAGCTTTACCCTGATAGGGGTGGCCGATAGCCGGCGCTACTGGCTTAATCTGCAGGGCATTGAGCCAGTTCAGGCTCTGACCCTGTTTGATGATGAAGCCACAGACGGCACGGACTGGCTCCCGGCTCTGGGGCAGCATGACTATGATGAGCTGGTGGTACTGGATGTCACCGCCAGCAAAGCACTGTCTGAGCGTTACCCGGAATTTGCCAGCCACGGCTTGCATCTGATTTCTGCCAACAAAGTCGCAGGCTCAGCAAAAGGCAAAGTCTACCGCGCTGTGGTTGATGCGTTCGAGAAAAGCAGCCGCCACTGGCTGTATAACGCCACTGTGGGCGCCGGATTGCCGGTCAACCATACGGTCAAAGATTTGCGCGACAGCGGGGATACGATTATTGCCGTATCCGGCATTTTCTCGGGTACTCTGTCCTGGCTGTTCCAGCAGTTTGACGGCAGCCTGCCTTTCAGTCAGTTGCTTGAACAGGCCTGGCAGCAGGGGCTGACGGAGCCGGATCCCCGCCACGATCTGGACGGCAGCGACGTGATGCGAAAGCTGGTGATTTTAGCGCGTGAATCCGGACTGGCATTGGAGCCTGAACAGGTCAAAGTTGAGTCATTGGTGCCAGAGGAGCTGGAAACCCTGAGTCTGGACGCCTTTTTTGAGCAAAGTGATGTGCTTGATGAGCGCTTGCAGGCGCGCCTGAGCAAAGCGCAGCGTGAGGGAAAAGTCCTGCGCTATATCGCGCGGCTGGACAAAAATGGTCACGCCGTGGTGGGCCTGGAAGCGCTGGAGCCTGAGCATGCGCTGGCGAACCTACTGCCGTGCGACAACATCTTTGCGATTGAAAGCCGCTGGTACCGGGACAATCCGCTTGTTATCCGCGGTCCTGGTGCGGGCAGGGATGTGACGGCAGGGGCGTTATTGTCGGATTTGAACCGACTGGCCCGGCTTTTGTAAGATTTTCCCGTTATGAGATAGATCCAAAGGGTAGCCTTGCGCTGCCCTTTTTGTTTCTTGTTGCTGTTTTTTCCCAGCATTGGTGCTGCCTGGCGGGCAATCGGCATAGTAAAACTCTGGACTTGAATAAACTGGGTTTTGATGTTGAGAAAAATTCATGTTCACGCGGTTGACATTAATTTGGTTACAAGACATCCTGTGGACATATAGACGTCTAAATGGTTGTTTGGCGTCAGAGTTCAGAGGGAAGGCCGCAGGCCAGCAGCAGGAAGGTTTCAATTATGGGTTATTCTTACGCCAGTCACTTGGATGCGTTAAATCAAAACATCGCCGATTTGAACGGCGCAATCAATGTATCATTTGAATTCTTTCCGCCAAGTTCGCCTGCGATGGAAGAAACCCTCTGGTCATCAATCCATCGTCTAAAAACGCTCAAGCCGAAATTTGTGTCTGTGACTTACGGTGCCAACTCAGGCGAGCGTGACCGTACCCACTCGATCATCAAAGACATCAAAGATCAGACCGGCCTGCTGGCCGCACCTCACCTGACCTGTATCGATGCCACGCGTGATGAACTGCGTGCCATCGCCCGTGACTACTGGAAAAGCGGGATACGCAATATCGTGGCGCTGCGGGGCGATTTGCCGCCACAGGGCGGTAAGCCGGATATGTATGCGGTCGATTTAGTCGAGCTGCTGCGTGAAGAAGCGGATTTCGATATTTCTGTGGCGGCTTACCCTGAAGTGCACCCGGAAGCGAAAAGTGCCCAGGCCGACCTGATTAACCTCAAGCGTAAAGTCGATGCCGGTGCCAGCCGTGCAATCACTCAGTTCTTTTTTGATGTTGAAAGCTACCTGCGCTTTCGAGATCGCTGTGTTGCCGCCGGTATTGATGTCGAAATCGTCCCGGGCATCCTGCCTGTGGTGAACATGAAACAGGCCAAGCGCTTCGCGCAGGCCAACAATGTGAAAATCCCTAACTGGTTAGAGAAACAATATCAGGGGCTGGATGACGATTTACTGAGCCGTCAGATGGTCGGGGCCAGTAACGCGATTGATATGGTGCGGGTACTGAGCCGTGAGGGGGTTAAAGATTTCCATTTTTACACCCTCAACCGTGCTGAGCTGACTTATGCGATTTGCCATACCTTAGGTGTGCGTGCCGAAGCTGACGTCATTGCCTGATGACAGTATCGGGCAGGAAAAGAAAAAGCCGCATTGCGGCTTTTTTTGTATCTGGCTGGCAGATGACGAATCGGCCCTGATGAGTAGCTGAGGAGCCGATAGGTCACTGATGCCAGTGTATCAGGGTCTGCAGGGTTACTCAGCGGCCATGGCGACATTGCTGTCGGCGCTGTCGATATCTTGCAGTTCTACCAGGACTTCTTCCGCCCAGTCGATCCAAGCCTGTCGGTTATGGATACCGCGACGCAGTGTCAGGCGATCGAGGCGCGACTGACGATCCATTTCTTTGTAATTGGCGAAATGGACTTTTTCCAGCTCGTGGTAATGGTTCATCAGGGTGTGTGATTCCTCGATCAGTGCTTCCAACTGGCGCTGCATAGGCAGTGAGTTGTGTACACCGCAAACCAGGAGTTTGGCAGAGAATTCATCACGAATGGTCGGATTGCGGGCAGGCTCCTGGAACCACTCAAACAGCGCCTGACGGCCCAGATCAGTGATAGAGTAGACCTTGCGATCCGGCTTGCCTTCCTGAGGTTCCAGTTTGCAGGTAACCTGATTGTTGGTGGCCATTTTGTTTAGCTCACGGTAAACCTGCTGATGACTGGCTTTCCAGAAATAGCCGATACTGTGAGAAAACTCTTTAGTTATGTCGTAGCCGGTCGCGTCGCGCGAACTCAGCACGGTCAATATGACGTGTGGTAGTGACATCTCTTCTATCCGTTAAAATACTACAAAAAAATAAACCGACCAGGCATAACGTTACCCTTCCGCTCTCAGGCGTTTTTATAATCGTCTTGTTGCAGTGCCCGGTCGAGATCACATAGGATATCATCAATTTATTCTCTGCAACCACTGGAAGCATAAATATTCCATGATGAACAGTGAGCAATTACTTATCTTGTGACGCTCGTCCAATTATGTAGACTGCGCGCAGTGCACAAAGTTTCAATCAAATTGATTCACAGCACTCATATAGACCTTAGTTGAAAGGAAGAAAGTTATGCTGTCTAAATTATGGACAAAAAAACAGGCCACCTGCCGGCGGCCTGTTTGATGTTGCGAAGAGGTGAAGTATTAACCCGTATTACGCATACCGGCGGAAATGCCGGCAATGGTGACCATCAGGGCTTCTTCCAGAATCGGCGATTCGCTCTCCAGCTGGCGGGTACGGTGCAGTAACTCCGCCTGCAGCATGTTGAGTGGCTCAACATACACATTGCGCAGCCGGATAGATTCTGCCCCCCAGGGATCCTGCTCCATCAGGTGATCGCTGTTCTCCACGTTGAGAACCACCTTGATATCCTGTTGCAGTTGATTGCGAAGTTCCTGTCCCAGCGGCCATAAACTCTTATCGGTCAGCCGCTGATCATAGTATTCGGCAATCTGGATATTGGTTTTGCTGTATACCATTTCCAGCATACCTAGTCGCGTTGAGAAGAATGGCCATTCACGGCACATTTCTTCCAGCAGCTCAGAATGGCCCTGATCGATGACATGCTGAATTGCTTTACCGGCACCCAGCCAGGCTGGCAGCAGCAGACGGTTCTGACTCCAGGCGAAAATCCACGGGATGGCGCGTAAGCTTTCTACGCCGCCCTGAGGATTCCGCTTGGACGGGCGAGAACCCAGTGGCAGTTTACCCAGCTCCATTTCAGGTGTGGCGGCGCGGAAATAAGGCACGAAGGAATCATGGCCGCGGACCACCGAGCGATAGGCTTCGCAGGAGACATCTGACAGCACGTCCATCACATCACGCCACTGCTGTTTAGGCGCCGGCGGCGGCAGCAGGTTGGCTTCCAGAATGGCACTGGCGTACAGGTTCAGGCTGTTGACGGCCACATCAGGCAGACCCAGTTTAAAGCGGATCATCTCGCCTTGTTCGGTCACCCGCAGACCACCTTTGAGGCTGCGTGGAGGCTGAGACAGCAGGGCCGCGTGCGCGGGTGCGCCGCCACGACCAATACTGCCGCCACGACCGTGGAACAGGGTCAGTTCAACACCTGCGTTATCACACACATTGACCAGGGCTTCCATCGCGCGGTATTGCGCCCAGCCTGCCGCGGTGACACCGGCATCTTTGGCTGAGTCGGAATAGCCGATCATCACCATTTGATGATTCTGGATGAAACCACGATACCAGTCGATGCTCATCAGCTGGGTGATCACAGACTCCGCATTATTGAGGTCATCCAGAGTTTCAAACAGCGGGCAGACATCCAGACGGAAGGTGCAGCCGGATTCTTTCAGCAGCAAATGGACCGCCAGTACATCCGAGGCGGTACGGGCCATGGAAATTACATAGGCCCCCAGTGCCTGGCGCGGCTGTTCAGCCATGACACGGCAGGTATCCAGCACTTCCTGTACCGCTTCCGATGGCTGCCAGCTACGTGGCAGCAGGGGACGATTTGACGCCAGCTCACGAACCAGGAAGGCCACTTTGTCCTGCTCGCTCCACTGATCGTAGTCGCCCAGCCCCAGATAGCGGGTCAGTTCAGAAATGACATTCGAATGGCGTGTGCTTTCCTGACGGATATCCAGGCGCACCAGGTGGACGCCGAAGCATTGAATACGGCGCAGGGTATCAAGCAGTAACCCATCGGCAATGATAGACATGCCACACTCATGCAGTGAGCGGTAACAGGCGTGCAGCGGTTGCCACAGCTGATTTATGTCTTCCAGGATGGCCACTTTCGGCACGCTGTCGCTGCCTTTGATCTGAGCATCCAGCACATCGCGGGTCTGGGTCAGTAAAGTCCGCAGGCCTTTGATGATCTCACGATAAGGTTCGTGGGCACCATTGGCCAGTTCGCGCACTTCGCTGTTGCACTCGACCATAGAGAGCTCGCTGACCAGCTCCTGGACATCATTGAGATACAGGTCGGCGGCTTTCCAGCGCGACAGCAGTAAGACTTCGCGGGTAATTTCGGCTGTCACAAACGGGTTACCGTCACGGTCGCCGCCCATCCAGGACGAGAACTTGACCGGTGCCGCGTCCAGCGGCAGGCTTTCGCCAAGGTGCTGGTGCAGTTTCTCATCAAACTGACGCAGAAACTCCGGTACTGCCTGCCACAGTGAATTTTCAACCACGGCAAATCCCCACTTGGCTTCGTCAAGCGGGCTGGGACGTTGTTTACGGATCACATCGGAATGCCAGGCCTGAGCGATCAGTTGCTCCAGGCGGCGCTCGGCTTTCTGGCGCTCACTGTGGGACAGTTCGCTCAGCTCGAGTTTGGACAGGCATTTGTTGATTTGCACCAGCTTGTGAATCATGGTGCGACGCGCAATTTCGGTCGGGTGGGCTGTCAGCACCAGTTCGATATTCAAATCGCGGACCGCTTGCAAGGAGTCGAGCTCGCCGATCTTTTCATCTTTAAGCTTGGCGAACAGCGAGTCCATTTCATCCGGATTACACACCAGCTCCTCGCAATGGCGAGAAATCGTATGATACTGCTCGGCGATGTTGGTCAGGTTGAGGAACTGACTGAACGCGTGAGTCACAGGCAGCAACTGATCGTCCGGCAGGTTCTGCAACTCTGTGATCAGTTTTTCCCGGTCATCGCTGTTGCCGGCGCAGGCCGACTTAGACAGTTTCCGAATGGTTTCTACTTTCTCCAGCAGTTCGCTGCCATGGGCGTCCTTGATTGTATTACCCAGCAAGTGACCAAGCATACTGACATTGCTTTTTAACGCACTGTACTTTTCGTTCATATCGCATCCATATCGTAATTTTGTTACATCCAATCGCCAAGGCGTAGCCAACAATCTAGCCTTCATTGGGGCGAAAGGTCAATAAGTGCACCCTTTTTAGACCAAAATCCCACCAGTTTATCCTGCATAAGGGCGTTACGTGTCTCATTCCTGTAATTTACTTTCTTTATCTTTACAGCTCTAGCGTGCGCTTTAACACTGGTGTTGCGCCAGCAAAGGCATTTTTTCTTCTGCTTCACTTGACACAAAAGGCAGGAAAAGGTAAATATAAAAATTCATTATAAGTGAATAAAAATATTCTCTGCTGCTGTGGGGTTCGCTCGAACCTTTCTCGCCAGAGAATCAGGTTTCACAACCCTTTTATCCGAATGACCAGAGGCCATCAGTAGTAGTATGAACCAGGCGATGAATTACAAGCAGTATTCCTTCCGACGACGCTAAGTCTCTATCGCCTGGTGCCTCTGGCACCTTTCTATTGCGCCTGCCGGCGCCACACGCTAATCACAGTAATCATATTTTCTTGATAGTGAATTTCACAACGATGACAACGGGATCCAATATGTTGAACACATCTATCATCGGTGCCAGCGGTTATACCGGCGCAGAGCTGGCCGCTATGGTCCATAAACACCCCCATCTGCAATTGGCCGGACTTTATGTGTCTGAAAACAGTCTGGACGCTAATAAGGCGATCAGTGAGCTGCATGGCCAGTTGCGCGGGCAGATTGACCTGCCACTGCAACCTTTGACGGATGTGGCCGCGGTGGCACAGGCTTCCGATATTGTGCTGTTGGCAACGGCGCATGAAGTCAGCCATGACCTGGCCCCTGTTTTCCTGGCGGCTGGTTGTCAGGTATTTGACCTGTCCGGTGCTTTTCGGGTGAAGGGCGATGAATTTTATACTCAGTATTACGGCTTTGCGCATCAGCACGCGAACTGGCTGGATGCGGCTGTGTACGGTCTGGCGGAGTGGAATGCTGAATCGATAGCCACAGCCCAGCTGGTGGCCGTGCCCGGCTGTTATCCGACCGCGTCGCAACTGGCCCTGAAACCGCTGCTGGCAGCGGGACTGCTCGATACCCAGCAATGGCCTGTGATCAATGCGGTCAGCGGTGTGTCAGGTGCTGGCCGTAAAGCCAGCATGACCAACAGTTTTTGCGAAGTCAGCCTGATGGCATACGGTGTCTTTACTCACCGTCATCAGCCGGAAATTGCCGCGCACCTGGGCACTGATGTCATCTTTACCCCGCATCTAGGCAATTTCAAGCGGGGCATTCTGGCCACTATTACTGCCAAACTGGCACCAGGGGTGACCCCGGAAGCGGTGACCGAAGCGATGGAAGCGGCCTATAACCAGCCGGGTAATCAGGCGGTGCGTCTGCTGGGCAACAACGCAGCACGTTTGCAGGATGTCGTTAATACTTGCTTTTGTGATATTGGCTGGAAAGTGCAGGGGCAGCATGTGATTCTCACGTCGGCTATCGACAACTTATTAAAAGGCGCATCGTCTCAGGCGATGCAATGCATAAATATTCGTAATGGTTTTGCGCCATTGACTGCGCTGGCTGGTTAAGTCTGGCTGTTAGAGGAGAACCGGGATGGAACAGTCGCCGTTAGTAATCAAATTGGGTGGAGCAGTGCTGTCGTGCACCGACACGCTGGAAAAAGTATTTGGTGCCATCAATGCCTATCAGGCCAAGGCCAACCGGCCTTTGGTGCTGGTCCATGGCGGCGGCTATCTGGTCGATGACCTGATGAAAAAACTGAATCTTCCGACGGTTAAAAAGCAGGGGCTACGTGTAACTCCTGCTGACCAAATTGGCGTGATTGCCGGCGCATTGGCGGGCACGGCCAATAAAATGCTGCAGGGCCAGGCCATCAAATCCGGCGTGAAAGCGGTGGGATTAAGCCTGGCAGACGGTGGTCTGTGTCAGGTCACTGAGCTGGACCCTGAGCTGGGTGCAGTCGGCAAAGCCGCACCGGGAAACAGCCACTTAGTGTCCGGCATCATAGCGGCAGGTTATCTGCCGATTGTCAGCTCGATTGGCCTGACGGCTGACGGTGAGCTGATGAATGTTAATGCCGATCAGGCGGCGGTGGCGGTGGCCGCGGCGCTGGATGCCGAGCTGGTGCTGCTGTCGGATGTCAGTGGCGTGCTGGATGGCAAAGGGCATCTGATTGCCTCGTTGAGCGAGCCTCAGGCAGATGCGCTGATCCAGCAGGCCGTGATTACCGACGGCATGATTGTCAAAGTCAAAGCGGCATTTGAGGCAGCCAAAGGGCTGGGACGTGCAGTGGAAATTGCTGGCTGGCGCTACCCGGAACAATTGGTGAATCTGTTTGACGGTGAACAAATCGGCACCCGATTTGTGCTCTGAACCAGCAGAATTGAGTACAAACGCTGGCGGTAACCCGGCGTTTGGATATAAAAATTACCCTTATTTTGTTTGATGTTTCAAACAGTAAAGACTGATATCGCCTGAACGGGTAGACCGTCGAGCAGGCAACAAAGGAGAGTAACAATGAGCAAGGTGAACAAAGTAGTATTGGCTTATTCCGGCGGTCTGGACACTTCGGCCATCATTCCATGGCTGAAAGAGAACTATGACTGTGAAGTGATCGCCTTCGTGGCCGATGTGGGCCAGGGAGAAGAGGAACTGGTCGGCATTGAAGAGAAAGCCCTGGCGTCAGGTGCATCGGCTTGTTATATCGCCGATCTGAAAGAAGAGATGGTCAAAGACTATATCTATCCAAGCCTGAAAACCGGTGCTGTCTATGAAGGGAAATACCTGCTGGGTACCTCAATGGCCCGTCCGATTATCGCCAAAGCCCAGGTGGAATGTGCGCTGGAAGTGGGCGCCGATGCCCTGTGCCACGGTTGTACCGGTAAAGGCAACGATCAGGTGCGTTTTGAAAGTGCCTATGCGGCCCTGGCACCACAACTGACTGTGATTGCCCCGTGGCGTGAATGGGATCTGCGCAGCCGTGAAGCCCTGCTGGATTATCTGGCCGAGCGTAAGATTCCAACCACGGCAACGCTGGAAAAAATCTATTCCCGTGACGCGAATGCCTGGCACATTTCAACCGAAGGCGGCGTACTGGAAAACACCTGGAACCAGTCTAATGAGCTGTGCTGGGTGTGGACCAAAGATCCGGAAGATGCGCCGAATACCCCGGAAGAAGTGTCTGTACTGATCGAAAAAGGCGAAATTGTGGCGGTAGACGGCAAAGCCATGTCGCCGTATGAAGCTCTGGTGTACCTGAACAAGAAAGGTGCCGAGCACGGTGTCGGCCGTATCGATATCGTCGAGAACCGTCTGGTCGGTATCAAATCCCGTGGCTGTTATGAGACGCCGGGAGGCACCATCATGATGGAAGCCCTGCGTGCCGTTGAACAACTGGTACTGGACAAAGAATCGTTTGAATTCCGTGAAAGCATCGGCCTGAAAGCCTCGCACCTGATTTACGATGGCCGTTGGTTCACGCCTCTGTGCCGTTCGCTGCTGGCTGCCGCGGATGAGCTGGCGCAGGACGTCAATGGCGAAGTGGTGCTGAAACTGTACAAAGGTCAGGTGACTGCTGTTCAGAAACGTTCGCCGAACAGCCTGTACTCGGAAGAGTTCGCTACCTTCGGAGAAGACGAAGTGTACGACCACAGCCATGCGGGTGGTTTTATCCGCCTGTACTCGCTGGCAAGCCGTATCCGTGCCCTGAACGAACAGAAAAAATAATCTAACTAGCGTAAAGCGCATTACTAATAAGACATGTGAGCAAGTCGGTCGTACAGCAAAGGAGAAGTACCATGGCACTATGGGGCGGACGTTTTAGTCAGGCAGCAGATACTCGGTTCAAGCAGTTCAACGATTCCCTGCGTTTTGATTACCGCCTGGCGGAGCAAGACATCGTTGGCTCGGTGGCCTGGTCAAAAGCACTGCGTCAGGTCGGGGTACTGACCGAAGAGGAGCAGCAGAAGCTGGAGCTGGCACTCAATGAGCTTAAGCTGGCTGTGATGGAGGATCCGCAACAGATCCTCCAGTCTGACGCCGAAGACATCCACAGCTGGGTTGAGCAGCAGCTTATCCACCGAGTGGGGGATTTGGGCAAAAAGCTGCACACCGGCCGTTCACGTAACGATCAGGTGGCGACCGATCTCAAGCTGTGGTGCCGTCAGCAGGGACACCAGTTACTCATGATGCTGGATCACCTGCAAAGCCAACTGACCGCAGTGGCCCGTGAGCATCAGGCTACTGTGCTGCCGGGATACACTCACCTGCAGCGTGCCCAGCCGGTAACGTTTGCCCACTGGTGTCTGGCTTATGTGGAAATGTTCGAGCGTGACCATTCACGTCTGAGTGATGCGCTGCACCGGTTAGATACCTGCCCGTTAGGATCCGGTGCACTGGCCGGTACGGCTTACCCGATTGACAGGGAAGCCCTGGCTCACAGTCTGGGTTTCCACCGCGCCACCCGCAACAGCCTGGATTCTGTGTCTGACCGTGATCATGTGATGGAGCTGCTGTCGACGGCGTCGATTTCTATGCTGCATTTGTCCCGTTTGGCGGAAGACATGATTTTTTATAACTCGGGCGAGTCCAACTTTATTGAGCTGGCCGATACTGTCACCTCAGGTTCTTCCCTGATGCCGCAAAAAAAGAATCCGGATGCGCTGGAGCTGATCCGCGGCAAGTGCGGCCGGGTCTACGGTTCACTGGCGGGCATGATGATGACGGTCAAAGCGCTGCCGCTGGCGTACAACAAAGACATGCAGGAAGACAAAGAAGGCTTGTTCGACGCACTCGACACCTGGCACGAATGCATGGAAATGGCTGCGTTGTGTTTTGACGGTATCAAGGTCAACAAAGACCGCACCTTAGAAGCGGCAATGCAGGGCTATTCGAATGCTACTGAACTGGCCGATTACCTGGTGGCCAAAGGCATTCCGTTCCGCGAAGCACACCATATCGTTGGCGTGGCTGTGGTGGCGGCTATCGAGAAAGGCTGTGCACTGGAAGAATTGTCGCTGGAGGAGATGCAAGCCTTCTCGCCTGTGATTGCCGAGGATGTGTATCCGATCCTGACGATTGAATCCTGTCTGGAGAAACGCTGTGCCCTGGGCGGCGTGGCGCCCAATCAGGTCGATCACGCCATTTCGCAGACGGAAAAACGCTTGTCGAAACGCCATGCGCCGGGTGTGAAAGTGCGTGGTGCACGCCTGACCGATCTGGACGCCATTGAAGGTATGGTGGCGTACTGGGCCGGACTGGGAGAGAACCTGCCTCGTCCGCGGAACGAACTGGTACGTGATATCGGCTCATTTGCGGTGGCAGAAACTCAGGGCGTGGTCACAGGCTGTGCATCGCTTTATGTCTATGACTCAGGTCTGGCGGAAATCCGCTCGCTGGGTATTGAGGCCGGTTGGCAGCATCAGGGGCAGGGTAAGGCACTGATACAGCATTTGCTGGAAAAAGCCAGCCAGATGGCCATCAAGCGGGTGTTTGTGCTGACGCGTGTGCCTGAATTTTTCATGAAGCAGGAGTTTATTCCGACCTCAAAATCGCTGCTGCCAGAGAAAGTCATGAAAGATTGCGATATGTGTCCGCGTCAGCATGCCTGTGACGAGGTGGCACTGGAAGTCAGATTGGATCAGCAGCATGTGATTCCGAGCGTCAACGTCGCCTGATAAGCACACTGCAACTGTGAGTGAATAACAAAGCGCCGGTTATCCGGCGCTTTTTTGTCACCCCTAAACTACCGACTATGGCGGTGGTGATTGTTTCCCGTCAATGTTATTGGGGTTGCATTAACAGCCGGGGCCGCAGTCCATGCAGTGTTTGATCATTTCAGGTCCCAGATGCAGTTTGGCGTTGAGATCACGCAGTGCGGTACGGACACCTTCCTCGATCACCGGATGGTAGAAGGGCATATCCAGCATTTGTGCCACTGTCATTTTGCTCTGGTGTGCCCAGGCCAGTAAGTGCGCCAAATGCTCAGCATTTGGCCCTATCATCTCTGCCCCCAGAAAACGGCCTGTGCCATGTTCGCCGTAAAGGTTCAGTATGCCTTTGTTACGCAGCATCACCCGCGAACGGCCTTGATTCTCGAACGAGACAGTACCTACCTCAAAGCAGCCACAGTTACCGAGCCGCTCGGTAATCTCGCGGCGACTTTCCCCCACCATGGCAATTTGCGGCTCGGTGAACACCACGGAAATTTTCGAGCGACGCAGTCCGGCGCGAATATCCGGGAAGCGGCCGGCGTTGTCACCGGCGATCCGGCCCTGATCGGCTGCTTCGTGCAGCAGAGGCAGCTGGTTGCTGGCATCACCGGCAATGAAAATCGACGCCACTGAGGTTTGCAGGGTGAAATGATCGGCGATCGGTACGCCGCGCTCATCCAGTTCCACACTGGTGTTGTCAAGCGCCAGTTTGTCGGTGTTCGGGCGACGGCCGGTTGCGGCCAGCACATAGTCAAACATCTGAGTTTCCAGCTCGCCCGATTTGCTGAGGAATTGAATCTCAACCCTGTCGCCAACACGTTTCATGCTTTCGACTTTGACATCGGCATCCAGGTACAGCTCGTCATTGAAGGCGGTATTGGCATATGACATGACCTCATCGTCTGTCAGCGGGCCAACCTGGCCGCCGAGACCGAAGATCTTGACCTTAACCCCGAGGCGATGTAGCGCCTGACCCAGCTCCAGTCCGATCACACCCGGACCGAACACGGCAACCGAAGCCGGCAAATCGTCCCAGTTAAAGACATCATCGTTAATCACCAGGCGATCACCCAGCTCATGCCATGCGCCCGGATAGGCAGGTCGGGAGCCGGTGGCAATCACAATCCGCTGGGCTTCAATGCGGGTGTGGCCGTCGACCTCAAGCGTTGTGTCATCGATAAATCGGGCGTAGCCGCTGATTTTGTCTTCTGCAGCAATCTCATCGACGCTCTCCAGCACGAAGCCGACGAAGCGGTCACGCTCACGTTTGACACGGTCCATGACTTCGCGGCCGTTGATCTGAATCTCGCCTTGTGGATGAACACCAAAGGCGGGGGCTTTTTCAATGTTGTGGACGCTTTCGGCCGCCGCAATCAGCAACTTTGAGGGCATGCAACCCACACGGGCACAAGTGGTGCCGTATGGGCCACCTTCTATCATGACCACGCTGTCTGTGTGCGCTTTGGCTGCGCGGTAAGCGCCCAGACCAGCCGTTCCACCACCAATGATGGCCACATCCACGGTTAAGGTTTTCATCTTTTCTCTCCAACGACATTCAGTTCAAGGGTGTGCAATACCGGCAGGGCGCTTAGCCCTGCCTTGGGGCATGGATTAGCCCAGGTAGGCTTCCAGCTCTTCGCTGCCACCGATGTGCTTGCCACCAATAAAGACCTGAGGCACAGTGCTACGACCAGAGACAGCGCGCAGGCTTACCGTGGTGGCATCTTTACCCAGAATCACCTCTTCAAACTGAAGACCCTTGTCGATCAGGTTTTGTTTCGCCTTGGCACAGAAAGGACAGCCAGGTTTAGTGAAAACGGTGACCGACTCCTGCAGTTTATGATCAGGGGCGATGTAGTTCAGCATAGTATCAGCGTCAGAAACATTGAACGGGTCGCCCGGCTCGTCGTTCTCGATAAACATTTTTGTGACAACGCCGTTTTTCACCAGCATGCTGTAGCGCCATGAACGGTCACCGAAGCCCAGATCGTTTTTCTTCACCAGCATCCCCATGCCTTGCGTGAATTCTCCGTTGCCGTCCGGGATGAAAGTAATGTTGTCTGCATCCTGATCGGTTTTCCAGGCATTCATCACAAAGGTATCGTTGACTGAGACACACAGGATGTCATCCACACCGTGCGCAGCAAAGACGGAAGCCAGCTCGTTGTAACGCGGCAGGTGGCTTGACGAACAGGTCGGCGTGAACGCTCCCGGCAGGCTGAACACGACAACGGTTTTGTTGCTGAACAGCTCATCGGTTGTGACGTCAACCCACTGATCGCCCTGGCGGGTACGGAAAGTAACCTGTGGAATCGCGTGACCTTCTTTTGATGTAAACATGTTGTTCTCCTGATAGATGTTTTAATTTCAATATTTTGTGGAACGTTTTTGTCTTGTTCCTGTTGATGGAGCTAGTATGCGAAATTTGGATTGATAGCTCTAATCGTTTGCTGTTATCTTATTAATCGTTAATTTCTATTAAATGAAATGGGAACCGATTGATGAATATCCGAGACCTCGAATATCTGGTGGCTCTGTCTGAGCACCGTCATTTTCGTAAAGCGGCAGAGGCGTGCTTTGTCAGTCAACCGACCCTGAGCGGCCAGATCCGTAAGCTGGAAACCGAGTTAGGGGTGTCTTTGCTGGAGCGGACCAGCCGCAAGGTGCTGTTTACGGATGTCGGGCTCAGTCTGGTGACTCAGGCGAGAAAGGTGCTGCACGAGGTCAAGGTACTGGCAGAGATGGCCAGTCAGCAGGGGGAAAGTATGGCCGGCCCGCTGCATGTCGGCTTTATTCCCACGGTCGGCCCTTATTTATTACCCCTGATTATTCCAGCACTTAAAGCGGCTTTTCCCCAGTTAGAGCTGTATCTGCATGAAGCGCAGACTCAGGTGCTGGTGCAGCAACTAGAAGAAGGCAAACTGGACTGCATCATTCTGGCTGCTGTAAAAGAAAGTGAGCATTTCAAAGAGCTGTCTCTTTACCATGAACCTATGGTGTTGGCGGTGCCAGAGGGGCATCCCTGGGCCGATAAAAGTGAGCTGCCAATGCAGGAGCTGAATGGCCATACTCTGCTGATGCTGGGGGATGGGCACTGCCTGCGCGATCAGGCGATGGGGTTTTGCTTTGCTGCCGGTGCGAAGGAAGACGGCAGTTTCAAGGCGACGAGCCTGGAAACCCTGCGCAATATGGTGGCGGCCGGCAGTGGTATTACCTTGCTGCCTAAGCTGGCAACGCCTCACACGGCCAAGCGGGATGGCGTGTGCTATCTGAAAGCCTGCGATCCTGAACCGAGCCGTTTGATTACACTGGCCTACCGTCCCGGCTCGCCGCTTAAAGGGCGCTATGAGCAGTTGGCAGAGCAGATCAGGCGCAGTATCAGTCTGCACCTGGACAGCTGAGATAAAACAAGCGCGCCCAGGGGCGCGCTTGTTTTTCCTTATTCAGAATCCGTGTTCAGCACAGTGGATCAGAACAGTTCGTCCGAGCTGTCGGATTCAAAAAGGCCGCCGTCGCTGCCCCCTTCACCGACATAATCTTTCGGTTCACTTCCCTGAATGAAGTACTCGAACATAGAGGTAAAGTCATTTTTCTTGGTCAGCTTGCCCGTGTCACGGTCGATACGCACCTGAACAATGTTGGGCGGTAACTGCTTGCGTTGTTCCGGCACATCCTGCAGCGCCTGCTCCATGAAGCCAATCCAGGCGGGTTGCGCCGTTTTGGCGCCAGCTTCTGCACCGGCCGTTTGATCATCAGTAATGTTAGGGTTAGTGCTGGTGCGGCCCAGCTCGCGGCTGTGATTATCAAAGCCGACCCAGGCGGTGGCAACGATACCCGGCCCGAACCCTGTATACCAGGCATCTTTGGAATCGTTGGTGGTGCCGGTTTTCCCCCCGATATCACGGCGTTTCAGTACCTGACCCCGCCAGCCTGTGCCGTTCCAGCCGCTGCCGTGGCGCCAGTCACCGCCACCCCAGATATTGCTTTCCAGCATTTCACGGACCAGAAAAGCGTTCTGCTCGGTGACAACTTGTGGCGCGATACGAATCGGTTGCTGGTCGGCCTCAGTGGCACTGCCCGTTGGGCCCAGCTCTTCTTCACTGATGGCGATGTCATGCATCACAGCGCGGCTGGCCACCACATGGTTACCGGCCAGCTGTTCTTTTCGCTGGCAATCATCATTACAGACAACATTCGGATGGGCCTGATACACCAGGTTGCCGTAGGCATCTTCTACCCGTTCGATGAAATAAGGCTCAACAAAATAGCCGCCATTGGCAAACACAGAGAAACCCTGCACCATTTCCAGCGGAGTCAGGCTGCCGGCACCCAGAGCAATGGCTTCTGCCCGGGGGATATCTTTACGCTTGAAACCAAAGCGGGTCAGGTAGCTTATGGTGTCATCCAGCCCGACATCCTGCAGGACGCGGACCGCCATGACGTTTTTCGACTGCGCCAGACCGATACGCAGGCGGGTAGGGCCATTGTATGTCGGCGGTGAATTTTTCGGACGCCAGGCGGTGCCCATGCTTTTATCCCAGCTGTTCACTGGTGCATCGTTGATCAGGGTCGCCAGTGTCATGCCAGAGTTGAGGCCGGCTGAATAGATGAACGGCTTGATGCTCGAACCTACCTGGCGGATAGACTGGGTGGCGCGGTTAAATTTGCTGTGTACGAAGTTAAACCCGCCCACCATAGCCTGTACGGCACCATTGTATGGCGAAATGGCGACAAAGGCAGTGTTGGCATCGGGCACTTGGCTCAGCACCCAGCTCTCGCCTTTGTGCTGCACCCAGATTTGCTGGCCGGGTGCCAGGATCTCAGTGGCTGTTTTCGGTGCCGGGCCCTGGCTGGAGTCGGTAATGAAGCGACGCGCCCATTTCATGCCGTCCCAATCCAGATTCTGATGCTGGCCGCTACGCAGGATGACCTCCGCATTTTTCTGACCGACCTTAACTACCACGGCAGGTTCCAGTTCACCGTAGCTTGGCTGTTTGGCCAGATGATCCAGAACCATCTGCTCATCCCACACCGCCTGTTCCGGCATCCACAGGGTGGCTACCGCACCACGGAAGCCATGGCGCTGGTCATAATCCATCAGGTTTTGTATGGCGGCATGTTGCGCCGCCCGCTGCAGTTTGGGGTTGACAGTGGTGAAGACTTTCATACCGGAGGTATAGGCATCTTCACCGTAACGATCCAGCATCCAGGCTCTGGCGCGCTCGGCAAAGTAAGGGGCATTCAGCGCAATTTCCGCACCGTGATACCGGGCTACGATTGGCTCTGCTTTGGCCTGTTCGAATTCGGTCCGGGTGATGTAGCCTTCATCCAGCATACGGCTCAATACCACATTGCGGCGTGTGGTTGCCCGATCCAGCGAGTAGATAGGGTTCATGGTGGAAGGCGCTTTCGGCAGGCCGCCAATGATGGCGATTTCGCTCAGCGTCAGCTGGCTGACATCTTTACCAAAATAGACCTGTGCCGCTGCACCAACACCGTACGCCCGGTAACCCAGGTAAATTTTGTTCAGGTACAGTTCCAGGATTTCATCTTTGCTCAGCAGCTGTTCAATGTGAACGGCGATGAAGATCTCTTTGATTTTACGCATGATTTTTTTCTCATTGCTGAGGAAAAAGTTACGCGCAAGCTGCTGGGTAATGGTACTGGCGCCTTGCTTGGCCGATCCTGAGGTCGCCACCACAAAGGCCGCACGGGCGATGCCGATAGGGTCAATGCCGGGGTGGTCATAATAGCGGCTGTCTTCGGTTGCGATCACCGCGTTGATCATCTGCTGAGGTATTTGATCCAGAGTCAGCGGGATGCGGCGTTTTTCACCAAACTGGGAAATCAGTTCGCCGTCAGCACTGTAGACCTGCATAGGTGTTTGTAACTCAACGTTTTTAAGCGTTGCGACATCAGGGAGATTCGGTTTCAGATAAAGGTAGAAACCAAAAATCGTGCTGACTCCAAGAATGATGCAAATGATTGCAAAAATAAATAATCGCTTTATGAACTTCACTTGAGAATTCCCGTTACACCTTCGTTAGGCCATCCGCGCTATTTCAGTCAGTAGTATAAAGATAACTCAAATAAATTTAACGCCGTCAGAGGTGTTTATTCGAATAATTTTGCCTTGTCTTTACCAGGGGAGCATACCACGCCATGTTGCACAAGCCAGTCTGGACCGGGATAGATATCGGCCACCATAGTGTAAAGGCGGTCGTGCTTAAGCAAAATAAAGGGCGGCTTGCGTTATTGCATTACGCTGAAGTCGTTTTGTCTCCTGCAGAACTTGCCGGGACGTCCCCCGGTGGCGGGTTCCATCACAATAGCCTTTCCGGACCTATCTTGTTGTCAGCCTTGCGTAAAATACGGACTCTGCTTCCAAAGCGTTCTGTTCGCACTGTGCTGTCACTGCCGGACAGTGAGGTGGTGCAGCGGGAACTTACGCTCGAACAACGCTGGGGACAGGATATCGGAAGCGAACTGGCAAAGATACTGGCGGATACCTTGTCGATGGAGCCGGAGGCACTGAGCCTGGACTATTATCCATCCCCGACTCCCGGGCAGGAGGCGGCGGACAGCGGATTGCGCTTTCAGGTCTTTGCGGCCAAAACTCATCTAGTAGAAGCAAGAACCCAGAGTGTGCGTGAGGCGGGTTTTGAACCTGAGATCATGGAATTGCAGGCACGTGCACTCTTGTGGCTGCTGGAATATTGTCACCGGCAGGCAATCACGGCTATGGGAGCGAATCCTGCGCTGGTTTGTTTGGGAGCTGAGGAAGCGGATCTGGCCGCTGGTTTCTCGCACAACCTGCCGCTGCATCGTACCTTTTTGCTGAGCCGGTCTGGTAATGCGCCCTCACCGGAACTGATCCGGCAACTGCAACATTATCATTCCCTGTCGCCGTTAACCGGGCTGTGGCTGACGGGCCGATCATTGTCTGACAAGGAACTGGCTTTGTGGCAGCAAGCGTGTGGATTGCCAGTTGCTTTTTTGACCCCCGGGCAGGTGTTTCCTTTATGGCACAACTCGACGGCGGTGGCTGTGCCGCTGGATACCGTCTGGGCCAGAGCGGCGGCTTTGGCGGTCAGAGGGGCGCTGACATGTTGATCCCGGTCAATCTCTTGCCCTGGCGTGAAGCGCAGCGTATCGCGCATGCCCGCCGGTTTTGGTACTGCCTGGCGGCGACAGTGGTGCTGGCGGTGTTGAGCATGGGGAGTTTGCGATTTTATTACGGGGAACGGACGGCGCGCCAGACAAGCAGTAACGATCGCATTCAGCAGCAAATACTCGCGCTGGCGCCCGATCTTGCCAAACTGGCTGATTATCAGCGTCAGCATCAGATGTACCAGTCTCGCTTGGCGGCGGTTAGCCGCTGGCATCATGCGCGTTTTCCCTTGATTCACCTGCTTAATCATTTGCCTGATCTCCTGCCGCTGTCCGCCGGGCTGGAGAGGCTGACACTGAAAGATAATGCCATAGTGCTGGCCGGTCAGACCCGGCAACTGGCGGCGTTGCCGGACTTTCTGGCCCGGATCGAGCGCCAGGAGTGGGTGAGCCGCAGCCAGCTGCATTCTGTGCAACGCGATAACTCGGCGGGATCTGGTGAGCCGCTCACAGCCGGCGACGGAGCCTTTCAGCGATTTTCCGTCACTATGACTCTAGTGTCGCCGCTATTGGGGGATGTTCATGACTGACTGGCGGGATCTGACACTGGAGTCGATGCCCGGCTGGCCACTGCGTTATCAGTTGGTTGCCTGTCTGGGGCTGCTGGGGATGCTAAGTCTGGTGTTTTGGCATTGGAGTATTAAAGCGGTGATCCAGCAAGAGTACGAGCTGCAAGAGCAAGCCCGGTCACTGAGGACGCAGCTTGCCTGGCAACGCACACAGGCGGAGTTATTGCCTGAGTGGTCGGCGCGGACAGATAAGATGATGGCCCTGTACCGGCAGCAATCTGCCCGGCTGCCAGATAAATCAGCCTGGCCGCAAGTACTGGCGGAAATTGAAATACTCAGTGTGGATGCCGACGTAGCCTTGCAGCATCTCCGCTGGGGGAAAAGCGAAAATCACCAGTGGTACAGTGTGCAGCCTTTGCACTTTGAATGGCGGGGCGACTATGACTCGTCAGGGACATTGTTAGCCGGGCTGGCATCCATGCGCTGGCTGCTGGTGGTCAATGAGCTGACAATGCAGTCTGTCGACGGGCAATCAACTGAGCTGCGGGTCACTGGAAGTGCGCACCTGTACCAGATAGCTGTGCCGTCCGGAGACACGATTCTGACTGATGAGCAGAGACTGGAGATGCACCAATGATCACTTTTTTCCTCCGCCATTTATTCCTCCGCCCCTTTTTTTACCGTCTCTTTCTTTATCGCATGGGCAGCTTTGCTTTGCTGTTAGTGGCTGTGCCCGTCACAGGGTTCAGTCTGGCAGAGGCGCCTGAATATAACGTCAGTCCGCTTGGTTCTCCGTTTCAGCGCTTTGAGGCGACTGAGGCCGAACCTGTAGCGTGCCAAGCATCGGCAAGCGACATGCTGGTTAAGGGGCTGATGATGAAGGGCAGCGTCAAGGATGAGTACGGATGGGCGGCGCTGCTGAGTGCTGAGGACGGGCGGCTGTTCAAAGCCAGGCCAGATCAGGTTATCGGGCCCAGAGTCAGAGTACTCAGCGTGGATGCCGGGCAAACCGGATTAATTTTACAGACCCGCGGTGTGCCCGGTTGCCCTGTTGTGACTCATCACATTCTTCATCTGTCTCGGCGGGGTGGGCGGTTGATTGCGCCAGAAAACCCCTCCTGACTCCAGTCTGAGCAGAATTATTCAGGAAAGAAAAACATGCATACTTTTTGTGCACTGTTCATGCTGACATACTGCATGATCTCTGTGCTTGGCACTGCCTCGGCAATGGCAGGGTCTGAGGGACTATCTTCTGCGAATGGGAAGCGATTGTCGCTTAATTTTCAGGATGTCCCAGTACGCCAGTTATTACAGGTGATGGCTGAACACCAGCAGCATAACTTGGTGGTTTCCGATGAAGTGCAGGGCAATATTACCCTGAATCTCAAAGATGTGCTCTGGTCTCAGGCGCTGGATATTGTGTTGCAGATGAAAGGACTGGCCTATCAGCGGCACGGCAATATTATGGTGGTGGCGCCAAGAGCGGCAATGGCTGCTCAGGAGCCGCAGGCTATCCGTCAACCCTTGCAGGACGGGGAACTTAAAACCGAAGTGGTTCTTATCCGTTACGCTAAAGCCACGGATTTAGCGGACATGCTGGCAGGTAAACCCGGCCAATCGGGGTTGCTGACCGAGTATGGTGCTTTGCATGTGGATGACAGAACGAACGCTCTGGTTGTCAAGGAAGTGGCTGACAGCATGGAGACCCTGCTTGCTATCATTGACGCCTTGGATAAACCGGTCAAGCAGGTGCAGATAGAAGCGCGCATTGTCAGTATGAATGAGAAGGATATCACGGATCTTGGCGTACGTTGGGGGATGTTAGATACCAGTGGCAGCGTGACGCTCGGGGGTTCCATTGAAGGAAACCTGGCGGCGCTGGGGGCTGATAACCTTAAACCGGATGTCAGTGATTATCTCAATGTGAACCTTGGCGCTCAGGCTGGCGCTGCCAGAATGGCCTTTCAGGTGGCAAGGTGGGGGGATCAACTGCTGGATCTGGAATTGTCGGCCCTGCAGGCTGAGGAGAAAGCAGAAATCATTTCCAGCCCCCGACTGGTCACAACGAACAAAAAAATGGCCTATATTGAGCAGGGGACAGAGATTCCCTATCTCGAAGCCTCGTCAAGTGGCGCGGTGTCTGTTTCCTTCAAGAAAGCGGTGCTGAGCCTGATGGTGACGCCGCAGATCACCCCGGATGACAAGCTGGTGCTGGATCTTGAAGTCACACAGAATAAGCCCGGCGAGACGGTGATGGCAGGCACAGGAGAAGCGGTGGCGATTGATACCCAGCGGATTGGCACCCAGGTGCTGGTGGACAATGGCGAGACCATAGTCCTGGGCGGCATTTTCCAGCACCAGTTCAGTCAGGCCGTGCGTAAAGTTCCCTTGCTGGGGGACATCCCCTTAGTGGGCAGTCTGTTCAGGCAAGAGCTTGAACGTGATACCAGACGTGAATTATTAATTTTCGTGACCCCGAAAATCCTCCGATAGTGAGGCCAGGCGCAGGCGCAGGGGGTGTTTATTTTGCTGAGATTAGACGCTTGACTGAGACTGGCTATTGCCAAACAGCAGTGAGTCCTGAGATAATTTTCGGTCTTATCACGAATGAAATGTGAGGAAGTTGGCGCCTCAGGCTTGTAAATCAATAGCCTGTGGGCGGTTTTGTCTATTTTTTAATCGCGCGTATATTTGCTAAACATGGCTGAAAAACGAAATATTTTCTTGGTAGGACCAATGGGGGCCGGTAAGAGCACCATTGGCAGACACCTTGCACAGCAGTTACATATGGAGTTTCTTGACTCAGATACTGTGATCGAAGAGCGTACCGGCGCCGACATCAGCTGGGTCTTCGACGTAGAAGGCGAGGAAGGCTTCCGTGCCCGTGAAGAAGCGGTCATCGACGATCTTACCCAGGAGCAAGGCATAGTCCTGGCGACCGGGGGAGGCTCGGTGAAAAGCAAAGAGAGCCGAAACCGTCTGTCAGCTCGTGGTATCGTGGTGTATCTGGAAACCACCATTGAGAAACAGCTGGCACGTACTCAGCGTGACAAGAAGCGCCCTCTGCTGCAAACCGACAAACCTCGTGAAGTGCTTGAAGCGCTTGCAGAAGAGCGTAATCCATTGTATGAAGAAGTAGCGGATTACACAGTACGTACCGACGACCAGAGTGCTAAGGTCGTTGCTAATCAAATTATCAAAATGCTGGAAGAGCGTTAACGACGGAGAAACAACGAGTCATGGAGCGGATTACAGTCAGTCTGGGTGAGAGAAGTTACGATATTTCAATTGGCACCGGATTACTGTCTGATCCGGACTATTTCACCTCTGTGACTGGTCGACGGGTTGTTATCGTCAGTAATGACACTGTCGCCCCTCTTTATGCCGACACACTGCAGGCCACGCTCAGTCCACTGGCAAAGGACGTGGCCCTGCTCAACCTCCCTGACGGCGAGCAGTACAAAACCCTCGATACTTTTAATCAAATCATGACATTTCTGCTGGAAGGCAGTTACGGCCGCGACGTGGTGCTGGTAGCACTGGGCGGTGGCGTGATTGGCGATGTCGTGGGCTTTGCCGCTGCCTGTTTCCAGCGTGGGGTGGGTTTTATTCAGGTTCCGACCACCCTGCTGGCGCAGGTGGACTCATCGGTCGGCGGTAAAACGGCCGTCAATCACCCTTTGGGTAAAAACATGGTCGGGGCATTTTATCAGCCTCAGGCGGTGATCATTGACACTGACTGTCTGAAAAGCCTGCCTGCCCGCGAGTTTGCTGCCGGTATGGCGGAAGTGATCAAATACGGCATTATCGTTGATCAGGATTTCTTCCAATGGCTGGAACAACATCTGGATCAATTGCGTGCGCTGGATGCCAAAGCACTGAGTCAGGCGATTGCCCGATGCTGCCAGATCAAAGCGGATGTGGTTGCTGCTGACGAGAAAGAGTCAGGTGTGCGCGCGCTGCTGAATCTAGGTCACACTTTTGGTCATGCGATTGAAGCTGAGATGGGGTATGGTAATTGGCTTCACGGTGAAGCTGTTGCTGCCGGTACGGTACAAGCAGCACAAACGGCTTGTCTGTTAGGTTTGATGACATCAGCAGAAGCGGAAAAAATCCGTTCATTGCTGGTGCAAGCTGACCTGCCGGTCGTTGCACCGGAAACTATGAACTTTGACCATTATATCAAGCACATGATGCGGGATAAGAAAGTGTTGTCAGGTAAGCTCAGGCTGGTATTACCGACTGGAATTGGTCGTGCTGAGGTCGTTTCTGATGTACCGAATGATATCCTGCGTCAGGTGATAGAACCCTGATGTTGTAATAATACATGACGATAGCCGCTTCTCTGACGTCTCTGGATCTGGACAGCCAGATCCAACTGCTTTCCCGGGTACAGTTTCTGACCCGATTCAGCTCCCATTTGATCCAAATCAGCGGCGAACCCGGGGCCGGTAAATCCTGGCTGGCGCAGCGGTATCTTGAGCAATGGGCCGACTCAGACGGTATTAACAATACCCGACAGGCCTTGCTGATGTGTCACCCGGCACAGAATGACAACCAGCACAGAACCATATTGCTTAACCAACTGATCCCGGGCGCAGTGTTTAACGAGAGTGATCCCCTGCACCAGAGTGTTGAGCGTCTGCTGGCTGGAAAACCGGTCGAGCTGCTGCTTGTGATCGATGATGCCCATATGCTCAGTCCGGCACTGATTGGCGAACTGTGGGCTCTGGTGGTGAAAGCACAAGATTCAGCAGACTGGCAGGTGAATGTACTACTCTTTAGTCAGACTGGTCGGTTAACCAAAGCCTTGCATCAGGTCTCTCATGGTCAGGGACAGACGCCACTGGAGCTGGAAATTCCCTTACTGTCTGAACAGGAAGTACAGGCGTTTCTGGAATTGGTTCTGGCCACCCATTCACTCGATGCCAACCAACGTCGGGCCCTCAAAGCGCAGGCGGAGGATGTGGCGCCGACACCCGGCGCGTTGTCGGCACTCAATCACACGGAGGTGGTGAATATGGCCAATACAAGCTCCAGAGCTTTTTCCCCGGCCGCACTCTTGCTGTTGTTGCTGGTTATTGCGGCGGCTGGCCTGGTGTTCTGGTACTTCCCCGATCAGACGGCATCATCTCAATCCGATACGGAATCACCCAGCCCGGATATGACGGCAGCAGATGAAGTGCTGGCGCAATCGGCCGATGGCCTGGCTGTGTTACCGGATGAGCATGATGAGCTGCCACTTGCAACGGACAGCGGAGCCGCTGGCCTCACAGACAGTAGCGATAGCCAGATAGCAGAAGCGGGGTCGTCCGCACCTGCTGAGGCAAATGCGGAGATCTTACCTGAGCCGGTCAAGATTGAAGGATTGACCGTTGGCCGCAGCAATACCGCAGGCCAGCGCGTGGTGGTGCCATCGGATGTGGTGGATGCCATGCTCACCGAGCAGGAAACCGGTGGCTCAGGCGAGCTGGCAGTGGCAGCCCAGGGCGCTCTCAGTCAGGCGGCTAATACTCCCGCGGCTGAGGGGGGAGAAACCGGCATTCCCGCCGCCGCTTCGACGCCAGAGCCAACGGCAGATGCGGCTCCAACAGCACCGCAGCTGACCGGCCTGCAGGCAGCAATGGCAGAAGATAAAGATACCCTCAAGTCGGTCAATAGCCGTCATTATGCGCTGCAGCTGGCCGCGATGCATTCGCTGGACGCCACCCGCAGTTTCCTCAATGAATACGGGATTGAAGATACCGCCCAGGTGTATCAGACCCAGCGGCAGGGTGTGCGCTGGTATATTGTGGTCACCGGTGATTACAGTAGCGTAGCTGCCGCCCGCCGGGCACAGGCGCAGTTACCGGCGAAAGTGCAATCGGTGCAGCCTTGGGTGAAATCTTATACGCAGATTCACCGTGAAATCGACCGGGTTCAGTAACCGCATGGCGCCCGGTCGGCAGTAATTCAGTTGTTAGGGGGATAATTGTCCCCAAGCAGTATGGGTCAGGTGAGAAATAGGTTACAATCCGCCACCTTTGAAAAGACAGTCGTTATGGGTGGTAGGTTAACCAAATGAAAAAGCAGCGTGCCTTTCTGAAATGGGCCGGAGGCAAGTTTTCTCTGGTCGAGGACATCAGACGACATCTGCCACCTGCACGAAAACTGGTTGAACCTTTTGTCGGTGCGGGTTCTGTGTTTCTTAACACGGACTACGACGACTATCTGCTGGCTGATATCAATCCGGATTTAATCAATCTTTACAATGTGATTAAGCATGAACCCGAGCGTTATATCGAAGACGCTCGGCAGTATTTCACCCCGGAATACAACCAGAAAGGTGCCTATCTGGCTATCCGCGAAGCGTTTAACCAGACTCAGGATACCTACCTGCGTTCCCTGTATTTTCTCTATATGAACCGCCATGGCTTTAATGGCTTGTGCCGTTACAACAAGAAAGGCGGCTTTAATGTGCCGTTTGGTTCGTATAAAAAGCCTTACTTCCCGGAAGCAGAAATGTACCACTTTGCGGAAAAGGCCAAAAAAGCGACCTTTATCTGTGAAGGCTACCACCAGACCTTTTCCCGCGCCCGCAAAGGCAGTGTGATTTATTGCGATCCGCCTTATGCGCCGCTGTCAACAACGGCCAATTTTACCTCTTATGCCGGTAATGGTTTCAGTCTGGACGATCAGGCTGCACTGGCCGATGTGGCAGAAAAAGCCGCCACAGAGCGTGACATTCCGGTACTGATTTCCAATCACGACACTACGCTGACCCGCCGCCTGTATCACGGCGCGGCGTTGTCAGTGGTGCGGGTAAAACGCACGATCAGCCGAAACGGCGGTGGCCGCAATAAAGTGGACGAGCTGCTGGCGCTGTTCAGCCCGCCACAAAACGACTGATGATCACCAGCATTCCCACAAACAGAAAGATAGCGACCAGTCCTGCCAGAATGAAGGGCAGGGCACTGGGCTGGCTGAAATCCTGTTGCCGGCTGTGATCGGACTGAACCCCCAGCAGAGCAGCGCCCACGCTGCGCCACAGGTTGTTTTTCTTTGATGCGGGTTTGTGCTTCATGAGTAACTCCTGTCGTCTGCGCTTCCTTACGCTTTAGCTTAGCCTGTAAACACAGAGAGGGCTGCGGAACAAATCGGTAAGACATCGGGGTGGATATCGGGTAGAATTTTGCCCATTTACTGCCCCGTATAGCTATACCGCGCGGGAACCCACTCAAGTACAGAGGCTGAACATGACGGATTTTCTGATCGCTCCCTCCATTTTGTCTGCCGATTTTGCCCGTTTGGGTGAAGACGTTGAAAAAGTGCTGGCCGCCGGTGCCGATGTTATCCACTTTGATGTTATGGATAACCACTACGTCCCTAACCTCACCTTTGGTGCCCCCATCTGTAAAGCGCTGCGTGATTATGGCATTACTGCGCCGATTGATGTGCATTTGATGGTTAAGCCGGTGGATCGCATTATTCCGGATTTTGCCAAGGCCGGCGCGACTATGATCACCATTCATGCCGAGGCGACCGAGCACCTGGACAGAAGCCTGCAACTGATCAAAGACCACGGCTGTCAGGCCGGTGTGGTATTCAATCCGGGCACGCCGCTGCATTATCTCGACCACGTGATGGACAAGCTGGACATGATTTTGCTGATGTCGGTCAATCCGGGTTTTGGCGGGCAGTCTTTCATTCCGCATACCCTGGAAAAGCTGCGTATGGTGCGCGAGCGGATTGAGGCCTCTGGCCGTGAAATCCGGCTTGAAATTGACGGTGGGGTGAAAGTGGAGAATATCCGCGAAATCGCTCAGGCTGGTGCTGACATGTTTGTGGCCGGGTCGGCGATTTTTGGTCAGCCGGATTACAAAACCGTGATTGACGAGATGCGGGCAGAACTGGCCAAGGTGAAGCGTTAATGAAAATTGAAGGCATTACCTTTATCGCGTTTGATCTGGACGGCACCTTGCTCGACAGTGTACCGGACCTTGCCGACGCTGCTGATAAAACCATGCAAGCGCTGGGCTTACCCGGCGTGACCGAAGCGCAGACCCAGACCTGGATAGGCAATGGTGCTGAGACTCTGATTGGCCGCGCCCTGAGTCAGAGTATTGAACTGGACCCGGCGCTGGATCCCGAGCTGCATCAAAGAGCACTGGTGATGTTTAACCGTTTTTATCGCGAAGGCGGTCACAAGAAAACAGTGCTCTACCCGGGGGTGACAGAAACGCTGGAAACCCTGCATCAGGCAGGGATCCCTATGGCGATTGTCACCAACAAACCCTCACAGTTTGTGCCGCATATTCTTGAAGAGTACGGGATCAGCCAGTATTTTACCGATGTGATCGGCGGCGATACCTTCCCGAAGAAAAAGCCGGACCCTTACGCGCTGCACTGGCTGATGGAAAAACATTGCCTGAGTTGCAGCGAGATGTTGATGGTCGGCGACTCCCGTAATGATGTTCTGGCGGCTCAGGCGGCCTCATGCTATGTTGTCGGCCTGACTTATGGCTACAACTATGGCCTGCCGATCAGTGACAGTCACCCGGATCGGGTGCTGGATCAGTTCAGCCAGTTGCTGGATGTAGTGGCTATCGCCTAATCGCAGCGTTGACTCGATCGGCGTCAGGTTTAGCCGGTCACTTATTGTTTTCAGGCGGCATAGGTGCCGCCGGATATGTTTAGGACAAACAGGAATATCCCATCATGAGTAAACCCATTGTATTTAGTGGCGTACAGCCTTCCGGTGAGTTAAGTATTGGTAACTACATGGGTGCGCTGCGTCAGTGGGAACAAATGCAGGATGAGTACAACTGCCACTACTGTGTGGTGGACCTGCATGCCATCACAGTCCGCCAGGACCCGGCGGCGCTGCGTGAAGCCACGCTGGATGCGCTGGCGTTGTGTCTGGCGGTGGGCGTCAGCCCGGAAAAGAGCACCTTGTTCGTTCAGTCGCATGCCCGTGAGCATGCTCAGCTGGCCTGGGTGCTGAACTGCTACACCCAGATGGGTGAGCTGAACCGTATGACGCAGTTTAAAGACAAATCACAGCGCCATTCGGAAAACATCAATGCCGGCCTGTTCTCTTATCCTGTGCTGATGGCGGCAGATATCCTGCTGTACGGCGCGCATCAGGTGCCTGTGGGCAATGACCAGAAGCAGCACCTGGAGCTGGCTCGTGACATCGCGATTCGCTTCAACAATCTGTATGGCGATACTTTTGTGGTGCCTGAGCCTTACATTCCGCCAGTTGGCGCGCGTGTAATGAGCCTGCAGGATCCGCTGAAGAAGATGTCCAAGTCAGACGACAACCGCAACAATGTGATTGGTCTGCTGGAAGACCCGAAAGCGATCACCAAGAAGATCAAACGTGCGGTAACCGATTCTGAAGAGCCGCCACGTGTGGTGTTTGATATCGAAAATAAACCTGGGGTGTCGAACCTGATGGGTATCATGTCGGGTGTGACAGGCAAGAGCCTGGCCGACATTGAAGCCGAGTACAGCGATAAAATGTACGGCCATCTGAAGAAAGATACCGCCGAAGCGGTGGTGGCGATGCTGGAGCCGCTTCAGGCGCGCTATCACGCATACCGTGAAGATCGCGCTTTCCTGGATCAGGTGATGAAAACCGGTGCTGAGAAAGCCTCTGCACGTGCCGCCGAGGTGCTGAAGAAGGTTTACCAGGCCGTGGGTTTTGTTGCCCGCCCTTAATCATAAATCTCATTAAGCGTACAAATGTAAGCAGAAGGCAGCACCTTCTGCTTTTTTTGTGCCCGTTTACCGCCAATTACCTCTGCTGTTTTTTAGAGTAAGATCACTAAAATGAAGTCACATGGTGCATATGTGTAGTGTTTGTTAATGCTGTCACATTTATGAGATGTATAAGTGTTAAATAATGCATTCCTTTTTAGATATAGCTCTCAATAAATGTAAAGGATTGCAGACATGCTACGAACCACACTTTTGCCATTGGCGGCTGCCGTGGGCTTATTGCCTGTGCAGGCAATGGCCGACACCTTTAGCTGTGACACGCAAACCCTGATCCCGATTTATCAGCTTCAGGGAGACGGCCTCAAGAGCCCAGTGATCCCTGACGGCCAGTACACCAGCTCAGAGGCCTATTACGTGCGCGGGGTGGTGACGGCCAAAACGGACAGCCTCTATAAAGGCTTCTTCATGCAGGATCCGCAGGGTGATGACAACCCTGACACTTCTGACGGTATCTTTGTCTACACCGGCACTAAGGTGGCGGCGGATGTGCAGCCGGGAATGACGGTGTGTCTCAAGGCCAGGGTTAAAGAGCACTACGACCTGACGCAGTTGCTGGCCGAGCAGGACAAGCTGGTGATCGAAGCGCCGGGCGTTGTACCGGCACCTGTTGCCATTAGCGTCAGAGGCGGTGAGCAGCTGGCTGATGCCATGGAACGCTATGAAGGCATGCGTGTCCGGCTGGTAACAGACAGTCAGCTGAAAGTGACCCGCAATTTTGGTTTTGATTACTCCTCGTACCGTAACAATATGGTGCTGTCACACGCTGCGCCGCTAATGAAACCCACTCAGCTCTATGTGGCCGGCAGCGAGCAAGCCAAAGCACTGGCGGCAGCGAATGACCGCAATCAGCTCTACATTGATACTGATGCCAAGGCGCCGGATGGCGTGATGCCTTATTTTCCGGCACTGGATGCCGAGCAGGGCTATATTCGGGTGGGCGACACAGTCGTGAATCTTGAAGGGGTGATTGGCTACAGCTACGGCGAGTACCGTCTGCTGCCCACTAACACCCTGTCGGCAGCGGATTTTATCCACCATGACGATCGTACCCCGGCCCCGCAGGCGGTGCCGGATACGCAGCTGAAAGTCGCCAGTTTCAACGTGCTTAATTTCTTTACCAGCGACAGTGACATAGGCGGCGCGCTGAATGCGATGTGTAAAGATCAGGCCGATGCCGATGCGGCCAATGGCTGCAACCGTGGTGCCAACACCCTGAGTGATTTCCAGCTGCAGCGCAGCAAGATAGTCAATGCGCTGACTGCCATGAATGCCGATATCGTCGGTATCATGGAAGTGGAAAATAACGGTTTTGGTGATGACAGTGCGCTGGCCAATCTGGTCACCACGCTGAACCAGCAGTTCAGTGATCCGGCGGATCACTACAGCTTCATCACTATTGAGCAGGCTGACATGCACCAGGGCCGGTTTCTGGGCTCGGATGCCATCACAGTGGCGCTGATTTACCGTCCGGGCAAAGTACAGCCGGCGTCAGCGGCGCAGGTCATTCGGATGCCGGAGCAGCACTTGTCCGGAGAGAGTCCTCAGGGCGAGACGAAACAGCTGGATAAGTACCAGCGTGACAGCCTGATGCAGACTTTCGCGGTGCAAGGCGCGGCGGACGCGCAGCCATTGACCGTGGTGGTGAATCACCTGAAATCCAAAGGCTCAGGTTGCTACGAAGATTGGGTCAGGGGTGAATTTGACAGCGATCCGGCTGATTTACAGGGCCACTGTAATGCGTTCCGGGTCTCTGCCGCTATGGTACTGGCTGAGACACTGAAAAATATCGAGGGTGATCTGCTGGTGCTGGGTGATATGAATGCGTACGCCAAGGAAGATCCTATCCGCATTCTGACTGACTATGATCCGGCCAGTGCAGAGCGCAAGATACTGTCGGCTTCCGGCACTTCGGTAGCCGGTAAAGTGCTGCATGAGCACGGTGTGGAAGCAGGCAAAGGGCTGGGCCTGGTGAATCTGGCCGACAAAGGCCACGACGTGCCGGCTTATTCCTACAGCTATGAGGGAGAGCTGGGCAGTTTGGATCACGCACTGGCTAACCTGTCGCTGGCCGGGAAAGTGGCGGGTATTGAAGAGTGGCACATCAATTCGGTCGAAAGTAGTTTGTTTGAGTACTCAGATAAGCACACAGGGGATCTGGTGAAATCGGCCGGGCCCTTTTCTGCCTCAGACCATGATCCTGTGGTGGTCAGCCTGCGCTATGCACAGCCTGATCCGCGCCGGTTTCAGCTGACGTTCAAAAACAAGAGTGCCCATCCCGTTTATCCGGTATTCAATCGCTGGTACTGGGACAGTACACAAACATGGCTGATGCCGGGCAAGCAGCGTCGCTACCGGGAGGACAATGTGTTCTTAAACCATGTCGGCATTGCTGCCGGCGATCAGGTGAGCCTGAGCCTGCTGGCTTACGGGGTGTTCGAAGTGCCTTGCAGCTACGCGCCGCTGCGCTTAACCGGCCGCCTGAAAGCTGTGTATAACGGTGACAGCTGTCAGATGAAGCACTGATCCTGCGCTTTTGGCGCTAAAAAGGCCAGCAGGAGGCAATCCTGCTTGCCTTTCTCCCTCCCTGTTGCAAAATAGGGCGCCGATTTTGCCAGGGCAGGGAGACTTATGCTGTTGATCATTGATAATTACGACTCTTTTACCTACAACCTGTACCAGTATTTCTGTGAGCTGGGTGCTGAGGTGAAGGTGGTCCGTAATGATGAGATAGATCTGGCGGGGATTGCTGCGCTGGCGCCGTCCCATCTGGTGATCTCCCCTGGCCCGTGTACCCCGGATGATGCCGGTATTTCCCTGGCGGCGATTGCTCATTTTGCTGGCAAACTGCCGATCCTGGGAGTCTGCCTGGGACATCAGTCGATGGCGCAGGTCTTTGGCGCCAAAGTCGTGCGCGCCCGGCAGGTTATGCACGGCAAAACCTCCCCGGTGCGACACAATAACCACAGTGTGTTTTGCGGTCTGAATAATCCCCTGACGGTGACCCGTTATCACTCGCTGGTGGTGCAGGCCGATAGCTTACCTGACTGTTTCGAAGTCACGGCATGGACAGAAAAAGACGGCAAGCCGGATGAGATTATGGGCATCAGCCATCGCACTTTGCCGCTGGAAGGTGTTCAGTTCCACCCGGAAAGTATTCTTACTGAGCAGGGTCATCAGCTGCTGGCTAATTTTCTGCGTCGCTGAAACCGGCTTTTACCTCTCTTGTTATCTGCCCCTTTCTTTCTCTTTTTTCGCTGCCAGGCCTTGTCAAATGTGGCCTGGCTAATGAGCCATTAGTCTTTCTAATGGGTGTTTTTAGCGATTTTGGCTGTCTCACAAGCGCGATCTGCATCACTTTTCTTAACATTGACTGAAAAATATTCATCCGGCCTTTGTCGCAAGCTTATGCATTTGGCCAAATCATGAACAGGGGCATTGATTCCTACAGGGAAAAACACCTTTCCTTAAAATCGTCTTAATAAGTTTTCCTTACTCGCGCATAAATATGTATCCATCGCAGTTATATGACGCACTTTCCGCAAAGGAAAAACATTTTCTGCTATTGGAATCGGTTAAAATTATGTAAATACTATGCGCAAAGCGATATACACAGAAGGAAAGTATAATGGCGACGGATCAAAAAGTAGGACGTCAAACCTTTGATGAGGTCATGGTACCTTGTTATGCCCCAATGCAAATCATCCCGGTGAAAGGTAAAGGTGCCCGTGTGTGGGACCAGGATGATCGTGAGTACATCGATTTCGCCGGTGGTATCGCGGTGAGCTGCTTGGGCCATTGCCACCCGGCTATGGTGTCAGCACTGAAAGAGCAGGGTGAGAAAATTTGGCACCTGAGCAACGTCATGACCAATGAGCCGGCACTGCGCCTGGCGAAAAAACTGACGGAAGTCAGCTTTGCCGAGAAAGTCTTCTTTGCCAACTCTGGTGCTGAAGCGAACGAAGCTGCACTGAAACTGGCGCGCCGTTATGCCGCCGACAAATTCGGTCCGGAAAAAGATGAAATCATCGCCTTTAAACAAGGTTTCCACGGCCGTACTTTCTTCACTGTGACCGTAGGTGGTCAGGCGGCATACTCTGACGGTTTCGGTCCTAAGCCTCAGGCTGTCACACACCTGCCTTACAACGATCTGGACGCGCTGGCAGCACACATCTCTGACCGCACCTGTGCTGTCATGATGGAGCCGTTGCAAGGTGAAGGCGGTATCGTCTCTCCGACTCAGGAATTTATCCAGGGTGTGCGTGAGTTGTGTGACAAGCACAACGCGCTGCTGGTTTTCGATGAAGTACAAACAGGTAACGGCCGTACCGGTGAATTCTATGCGTATCAGGGGCTGGGCGTGACGCCTGACATCCTGAGCACAGCGAAATCGCTGGGTGGCGGTTTCCCGATTGGTGCCATGCTGACCACCACTGAGCTGGCACAGCACCTGAAAATCGGTACTCACGGTTCGACTTACGGCGGTAACCCGCTGGCCTGTGCCGTGGCAGAAGCTGTGGTTGACGAAGTCAGCAAGCCGGAAGTACTGGCCGGTGTTAAAGAGCGTGAGCAATGGTTCCGCGACGGGATTGAGAAAATCAATGCTCAGTACCCTATCTTCGCTGAAGTACGCGGTAAGGGCCTGTTGCTGGGCGCAGCCCTGAATGCTGAGTGGCAGGGCCGTGCACGTGATGTGCTGCTGGCTGCTGGTGAAGAAGGTCTGATGGTGCTGGTAGCCGGTACCAATGTCGTGCGTTTCACGCCTTCTCTGGTGATTGAAAAATCGGATGTCGAAGAAGGTCTGGCCCGTCTGGAACGTGCCATCGCCAAGCTTTACAACCAATAATAAGACAAGGGCAGGCACAATAGCTTGCCCTGCTTGCTGCCCCGGGTGTCGCCCGGGGTAGTTTTTAGAAGAGAAAGAAATTACAGATATTCAGAGTTAGCAACCTGTGTTGCTACCTGCATCAGGAGGGAGTTCGATGCTGGTTATACGTCCAATTACAAAAGCTGATTTACCTGCACTGATGATGTGCGCCGACGAATCAGGTCACGGCTTCACATCATTGCCGGTTAATGAGGAGATCCTCAGCAATCGGATCGCGCATTCAGTGGAAAGCTTTAATAAAGACGTCACTGCACCGGGTCCGGAAGGCTACCTCATGGTGGCGGAAGACACTGAGACAGGCGAAATTGCTGGTACGACCGCCCTGGAAGCGGCAGTCGGACTGGATAACCCATTCTATACTTATCACCTCAGCACCCTGGTCCATAATTCACATCATCTGGATGTGCACAAAGTGCTGAAGGTACTGACGTTCGGTAATGACTACACGGGTGTGAGTGAACTGTGCACCTTATTCCTGCGCCCTCAGTGGCGTCAGGGACTGAACGGTAAGCTGCTGTCCAAGTGCCGTTTCCTTATGCTGGCCGAGCACAGCCACCGTTTTTCTGACACTGTGATTGCCGAAATGCGCGGTGTATCAGATGAGCAGGGAAATTCCCCGTTCTGGGAATGGCTGAAAGAGCACTTTTTCTCGATTGATTTCGTCGAAGCCGATTACCTGACAGGCATCGGTAAGAAAGAATTTATTGCCGATCTGATGCCGAAATTGCCCATTTACGTCAACCTGCTGAGCAAAGATGCCCAGGCCGTGATTGGGCAGGTACACGACAATACGCGCCCGGCGCTAAAATTGCTGGAAGCAGAAGGTTTCGTCAACCGCGGTTATGTCGATATTTTTGATGCCGGCCCCACGGTGGAGTGCGATCTTCGCCATATTGAGTCGGTCCGTGCATCTCAGCGCTGTACGGTTGAGATCGGCGAACATCACAGCTCGCATAATTACATCATCAGTAATACCCGTTTTGCCGGTTTCCGTGCAACGGTAGGTAAAGCGGCACTGGATGGTGAACGTAATCTGGCCATCATTTCTCCGGAAATGGCCAAGGTGTTAGAAGTGAAAAACGGGGATCAGGTTCGCCTGATTGCTCAATAACTAGGGTGGAATACAAAATGACACAATGGATAGCAGGTAACTGGCAAGCCGGTCAGGGTGAAGCGATGCAGTCGCTGAACCCATTCAGCGGTGAAGTGATCTGGGAAGGTAAGAGTGCCACAACCGAGCAGGTTGAGCAGGCTGTGGCCAGCGCGCGTCAGGCACTGGTTACCTGGCGTCATACCCGTCTGGAAGAGCGTCAGGCTATCGTTGAGCGCTTCGCTGCCCTGGTCAAAGACAACAGCGAGCACATTGCCCGCACTATTGCCGAAGAAACCGGCAAACCGCTGTGGGAAACGCGTACTGAAGCCGGTGCCATGGTGGGTAAGATTGCGATTTCTCTGCGTGCTTACAATGAGCGTACCGGCGAGCGTGAAAAAGACGTGGCAGGTACCAAAGCTGTGCTACGCCACCGTCCGCTGGGCGTGATGGCCGTTTTCGGTCCGTATAATTTCCCCGGTCACCTGCCAAATGGCCATATTGTACCTGCGCTGCTGGCGGGGAACACTGTGGTGTTTAAGCCTTCTGATCTGACGCCAAAAGTGGCGGAAGAAACCATCAGATTATGGGAGCAGGCGGGTCTGCCAGCCGGTGTGCTTAATCTGGTTCAGGGTGCACGTGCAACCGGTGAAGCCCTGGCACAGTCTACCGGTATTGACGGTCTGCTGTTTACCGGTAGCGCTAATACAGGTCATATCCTGCACCGTCAGTTTGCCGGCCAGCCGGGTAAAATGCTGGCGCTGGAGATGGGCGGCAACAACCCTATGGTTATCTCCAAGGCGTACGGTGATCTGAAGTCTACTGTGTACACCATTATCCAGTCGGCTTTCATCAGTGCCGGACAGCGTTGTACCTGTGCCCGTCGCCTCTATGTCCCTGAAGGGGCAGAAGGTGATGCACTGGTTACGGCGCTGGTCGAAGCGGCCAAAGCCATTAAGGTGGACGGTCCGTTTGCCGAGCCGCAACCTTTCATGGGCCCGCAAATTTCGACTCTGGCTGCCGATAATATCGTGGCAGCCCAGGAGCGTCTGATTGCTATGGGCGGCGAGCCGCTGCTGAAAGCCGATCGCGGCCAGGGCGCCATAGTGACTCCGGGCATCATTGAAGTCAGCAAGATAGCCGAACTGCCGGATGAAGAATACTTCGGGCCGCTGCTGCAGGTGGCGCGTTATCAGGAACTGCCTCAGGCGGTCGAGATGGCGAACAATACCCGTTACGGCTTGTCAGCCGGTCTGGTTTCTACTGACGACAGTGAGTGGGAATACTTTATCGATCATATCCGTGCGGGCGTCGTCAACCGTAACCGCCAGTTGACCGGTGCCAGCGGCGATGCGCCGTTCGGTGGTCCGGGTGCCTCGGGTAATTTGCGTCCGAGTGCTTACTACGCTGCGGATTACTGTGCATACCCAATGGCATCTATGGAAGGTGAGGCAACCGAATTGCCGGCACAGCTGTCTCCAGGGATCCAACTGTAATTCATACTTAACCCGTATTTTCGAAGGGGAACCGCATCATGGAAAGAGTGGAAAAATTGTTTGATGCCCTGTGGCAGGACTTTACTACCCGTCTTTGCCCGTCGGCGGCGCAGGTACACGATCTGCTGACAGAGGAAGAGCCTCTGCAGAATGATCATATTGCGTTGCGTACCTTTAATCTGCCTGGTGTCAGTCTGGATGTTCTGGCTGCACCTTTTATCGCCATTGGCTACAAGCCTTGCGGTATCTATCATTTCGAGCAGAAGAAACTGTACGCGGAGCACTTCGAGCACCCGAATCCGGCTGCCCCGAAAGTGTTTATCAGTGAACTGCTGGTTGGTCAGTGCTCTGCACAACTGCAGAACACGGTGCGTGCGCTGGTAAAGCAGATCCCTGACGGTGCAATGGATGATGCGTCTTTCCTTTATAACGGCCGTTTGTGGGAGCTGGATTTTGCGACCTATGAAATGCTGGCCGCGGAAAGCGAGTATGCCGGCTGGGTGGCCGCTCACGGTTACGGCGCCAATCACTTTACGGTAAGCGTCAATCAGCTGGAGCAGTTCACCGAAGTGGCGGCGGTTAACAGCTTGCTGCGCCACAACGGGTTCAGCATTAATGAAGCCGGCGGCGAAGTGAAAGGCAATCCGGCAGTGATGCTGGAGCAGTCATCCACTATGGCTGACCGTGTTGATGTGTCCTTCACCGACGGTGTTCGCACAATTCCCGGTGGTTTTTATGAGTTTGCCAAGCGCTACCATCAGGCAGACGGGGAACTCTATCCGGGCTTTGTCGAAGCGTCAGCCGACAAAATCTTCGAAAGTACCAATATGTGATTCAGCCTGACTGAAAAACACCTTAAACAGCGGCCTTTTGGTCGCTGTTTTTTTAGGTCAGGCTGTTGGTGTCAGTGCTGCTGATCCAAAGGCAGCACCCAGGCATCGTTGTCACGACTCAGGATCCCGGCGTGCAGACCGGCTTCCTGTTCCAGTAACAGACGGGGTGACTGAAACCCTGTCATTTCCACTGATGCTGTGAGGAAGCGGCCCATAGTGACCACAGGGCGGGTTGGCACCTGGCTGTGCTGCGCATTCGGGGCAAAACGTTCGATATCCATATCGCTGCATCCACATAAAACTGATATGCCAAATGTAGCAATAGGAATGAGGAAGGCAACTGAAAAACTGTGAGGTGACTAGAGGAACACGATGCAAAGCCGGGGGAGGGTGTGCAAATGCAAGAAAAGCCGCACTGGCGGCTTTTCTTATACTCACATTGGCTGCATCACAGCTGAGTGATCAGCGAGTGCCGTAAACCACTATGGTTTTGCCGTGGGCAGAAATCAGGTTCTGCTCTTCCAGCATCTTGAGGATGCGGCCAACGGTTTCACGGGAACAGCCTACGATCTGGCCGATTTCCTGACGGGTGATTTTGATTTGCATGCCGTCCGGGTGGGTCATGGCATCAGGTTGTTTGGCCAGATTCAGCAGTGTCTGAGCAATACGACCGGTAACATCCAGGAACGCCAGGTCGCCAACTTTCTGGCTGGTGACTTGCAGACGGCGAGCCATCTGAGCAGACAGTCGCATCAGAATATCCGGGTTGACCTGGATCAGCTGACGGAATTTCTTAAAGGAAATCTCTGCCACTTCACATGGTGTTTTTGCACGAACCCAGGCAGTACGCTCCTGGCCTTCTTCAAACAGGCCAAGCTCACCGATGAAGTCGCCCTGGTTGAGGTAGGACAGAATCATCTCTTTGCCTTCTTCGTCCTTGATAAGAACGGCAACGGAGCCTTTAACGATGTAGTAGAGGGTCTCTGCTTTCTCGCCAGCATGGATCAGTGTACTCTTTGAAGGGTACTTATGAATGTGGCAATGAGAAAGGAACCACTCCAAGGTTGGATCTGTTTGCGGTTTACCTGGAACCATATTACTAACTTCCTCTGCAGTGTGTTGCCCAACAACGTCATTCCTTGAATTGGGGTTGGGTATAACAATATCATTGTTTGCCAACTAGGATATTCAGTCAACGGCTGGGCTGCAAGCGCATGTGAACATTCAGTCCAAGAGTTTAACTTTTTTCGACACGCATTGCTTGATATTGGGTGACGATAAATGCACATTTTGGACGCTTTACTGTGCACATGATCACACAGTTGTGACTTAGTTTTTAAATGCGGGTTTGAGTAGTAAGGAGCATCGCATGCAATCACGTGTTAAATGGGTAGAAGGTTTGACTTTTGTCGGCCAGTCAAACTCGGGCCACAGTGTGGTCATGGACGGCAACGGCGGCAATACGGCACCGAGTCCGATGGAACTGGTGCTGATGGCAGCTGGCGGTTGCAGCTCCGTCGATGTGGTCGACGGCCTGAAAAGTGCCGGCCAGGCCATCACGGCCTGCGAAGCAAACATGACCTCAGAGCGCCGCGAGCAGGCACCGCGTTATTTTACCTCGGTCAATCTGCATTTCGTGGTGACAGGCCATGATCTTGATGAAGCGCTGGTGGCCAAAGCGGTCGGTGATTCGCTGGAAAAATATTGCTCTGTGTGCCTGATGCTGGGCAAAGGTGTCACGCTGACACATTCTTATGAAATCGTCGCCGCTTAATGGTGTTTCGGGAAAGCCGTGCCGGTTTTCCCCCTTATTTTTCGGTGAGTAGTATGATCATCCCCTGGCAAGAATTGGATCCCGAGACACTCGATAATTTGATAGAACACTTTGTTCTGCGCGAAGGCACGGACTATGGCGAACGCGAGCTGAGTCTGGAACAGAAAGTCGCCAGAGTCAGGCAGCAACTGGACAGCGGCGAGGCCGTGATTATGTTCTCTGAACTCCATGAGACGGTTGATATTAAACTGCGCCGTTCACTGAGCGCAGAATAAAGCTGCCATAATGAAAAGCGGCAGCAGAAAACGGAAGCTGACGCCGATGAACGGGCCCGTGAAACTTGACTGCTTTCTCTGGCCCTGTTACTAACTGATTCCGTTAGGATTAACGACAAGGTATGTCATGTCTGCAAAACACCCGATCATTGCAGTAACAGGTTCCTCCGGAGCAGGAACGTCCACCACCTCAGAAGCCTTCCGTAAAATGTTTAACATGTTGAACATTCATGCGGCCTGGCTGGAAGGGGACAGTTTCCACCGGTTCACCCGTCCTGAAATGGATGTGGAGATCCGCAAAGCCAAAGAGCAAGGCCGTCATATCAGTTATTTTGGCCCGCAGGCCAACGACTTTGCTCAGTTGGGCAACTTTTTCCGCCAGTATGGCGAAGACGGCAGCGGCAAGTTTCGCCGTTACCTGCACACCTTTGACGAGGCCGTGCCGTATAACCAGATGCCGGGCACATTCACCCCCTGGCAGGATTTGCCGGAAAATACCGACCTGCTGTTTTATGAAGGGCTTCATGGCGGTGTGGTGGACGGTGATGTCAACGTGGCACAGCATGTGGATCTGCTGATTGGCATGGTGCCTATTGTTAACCTGGAGTGGATTCAGAAAATCGTCCGTGATACCCGGGATCGCGGCCATTCCCGCGAGGCGGTGATGGAGTCCATTGTTCGCTCGATGGATGATTACCTGAATTACATCACGCCACAGTTCTCCCGTACCCATATCAACTTTCAGCGTGTGCCGACGGTGGATACCTCGAACCCTGTCAGTGCCAAAGCGATCCCCAGTCTGGACGAGAGTTTTGTGGTGATCCGTTTTCGCGGCATCAAAAACGTGGATTTTCCGTATCTGCTGGCGATGATTCAGGGATCGTTTATGTCGCGCCACAATACCCTGGTGGTGCCGGGCGGTAAAATGAGCTTTGCGATGGAGCTGATCATGCGGCCACTCATCCAGCAGTTAATTGACACAGGTAAGATAGGTTAATACTGACAAAACAACGCCTGCTTGCAGGCGTTGTTTTGTTATGCCCCCAGTTTGTCCCTGAACCAGGCCGGCACTGTGTGATCCAGCCAGAAGCTCGGCGCCCGCCAACTGCCGCTGATAAATCCTACGTGGCCGCCATGCCGGGTCAGGTGATAGTCAATGTGCGGCGGCAGCGGTTGTCTGGGTATCACGGCCTTGGTCATAAAGGGATCGTCGGCGGCATGAATCACCCGCAACGGCGTCGTGACCAGGGCCAGTTTGCCCAGTCCGCTGCAGCGCAGGTAGTAATCCTCGGCATTGCTGAAACCATGCAAGGGTGCGGTGACGGCATCGTCAAACTGACGCAGCGAGCGCAGCGATGTAATCTGATCGGCCTGAAATGGCAGAGTATCCGGTAATGACGCCATTTTTTTCAGCACATTTTTTTTCATAGAGCCCAGCAGGTAGCGCTGATAGACACGCGAAAACCCTTGCTGTATCCGGTCAGAGCAGGCCGCCAGATCCAAGGGCGGTGAGATGACCTGAGCGGCAGTGAGTTCCGACGCGGCACCGGTTTCGGCAAGATAATTGACCAGCATGTTCCCGCCCAGTGAGACACCGACTGCCAGCAGAGGATTGTGGGGAAAGCGCTCACGCAGGAGGCGGATAAAAAAGGTGGCGTCTGAGGTTTCCCCCGAATGATAGCTTCTCGCCTGACGGTTAATTTCGCCGCTGCAGCCGCGAAAATGCATCATCACCCCCAGCCATCCCTGCTGTTTGGCGGCAAACAGCAGGCTGTGGGCGTAAGGGCTGCGAAAACTGCCTTCCAGGCCGTGAAAGAGGATCATGACAGGCTTGTGCGCCGGATGGTGAGACGGTGTGCCGGTCCAGACCAGATCGAGAAAATCATCATCCGGGGTCTGAATCCGCTCTGTCAGCGGCTCGAACCGGGCCTGACGACGGATAATCCGCGGCAGAATGGTTTGTATATGGGCGTTACGCAGGCCAGCGGCGGGCTCAAAATGATGCATCAGTTTCTCTCTCACAGCGGAAAATCAGGGTATGGCTCCTGAGCCAGCAGCTCAGCAAGGATTGCCAGACCTTGTTCCAGTTTATCATGATTGTGCGGCGCGCTGATGGCCAGACGCACAGCCTGGGGTATGGTGCTGCCCGGCGGCGTAAACAGCTCAGCCGATTTGACTATCACCTCTCTGGCTTGCGCTGCGGCGACAAAATCACTCAACCGCCAGTTATCCGGCAAGGTGAGCCAGGCATGGAAGCTCTGCGCGTGATGCTGAATGTGATAAGAGTGCAGATAGCGGTCGAGCAACAATTTTCGCTGGGCTATGTCTTCCCGGATCGCGGTCAGCAGCCGATCGGCATCGCCCTGGTGGATCAGCTCGCAGGCCAGAGCACTGAGCAGCGGGCTGATCATCAGGCAGTGATGGTGCAGCGCCGTGTTCAGTCTGTCCTGATGTTTGCCCGGCACCTGGATATAACCCAGTCGTAAACCAGGGGCGAGGCATTTAGACAGGCTGCCGAAGTGGATCACCTGCTCACTGTCGAGGTTGACCATCGGCGGCGGGGCGTCGACAGGCAGCAGGCCATTGACATCATCTTCAATCACCAGTACCTGATGGCGGCGGCACACCGCCAGAATCGCTTCGCGCCTTTCCCGGCTCATGACTGCCGTTGTCGGATTTTGCAGGGTAGGCGTGCAGTAAAGCATCCGCGGCTGATACAGGCGACAGGCGGTATCCAGACTCTCGGGTATCAGGCCTTGCTGATCCATTTCCACCGCTTTGACATTAAGCTGCATCTGACGGGCCAGCCCGAGAAAGCCGGGATAGACCACTTGCTCGGTCAGCAGAGTATCGCCGCTGCGGCAGAACACAGACAGCACCAGCTGAATGGCATGCTGCGCGCCGGAGGTGAAATGCATACGCGCCGGGTCGAGCAGAATGCCATGGCGGTTGAGCCAGTGGCAAATCACGTCTCTGTGTTCGCTCAACCCTTGCGGATCCTGATACAGCATCAGGTGGTTGAGCTGATCCGCTTGCTGTGCGAGTGTCTGCATGGCCTGTGCCAGCGGCGCTGATCTGTCGAGATAAGGCGGGATGTTATAGCCAAAATTGCACTCATCGGGTGCCTGAGAGGGGTAACTGAATACCCAGCCCGGACGGTTACTCTGGCAGACATAAGTGCCGGCTCCCACCCTGGCTTCCACCAGCCCCCGGCGTTCGGCTTCGGCATAGGCGCGGGTAATGGTCCCGACCGTCACCTGCAGTTTATCGGCCATGGCTCTGTGCGTCGGCAGCTTGCTGCCAGCTGTCAGCAGGCCGGATTCAATCAGATGTGCCATGGTTTCGGCCAGGCGACGGTATTTTGGCAGCCCATCGTCACACCTTTCGAAGAAATCTTGCTGAATGATCTCGATTGTCATGGTGACAATAAATCCTTTGATCGCAAATTACACCCTTGGTAGTCTGCATTTTGACCGCTTTGGCGTGGTTAAAGCAAGTGAAAGTTGGAATTGTATCGGTACAATAAGGCGTGAATCACGGAGTGGCAGATGAACCTGGAATGGCAATTTTTGATGTCTCTGGCCGCATTTGCGGCCACTATGACCGGGACACCCGGGCCGAACAATATGATGGTGACGGCCTCAGGGGCTAATTTTGGTTACTGGCGCACTGTGCCGCACATGCTGGGCATTGGCGGGGGGCTGGTGAGTATGATTCTGCTGGTAGCGGCTGGGCTGGGGGTGCTTTTCGTGCGATACCCTGTGCTGCATGAAGCCCTGCGCTGGCTGGGCAGTGGCTATTTGCTGTATCTGGCCTGGAAGATTGCCTCTTCCGGGGGCAGGGTTCAGGCTGAAGGCAATGACGCCAGACCTATGCCTTTTCTCGCGGCGGCTCTGTTCCAGTATGTTAACCCTAAAGCCTGGATGATGTCGGTGACCGCGATCAGTACCTTTACCATGAACGGGGATGGGTACTGGCTGTCAGCGGCGGCGGTCGCCCTGATTTTCTTTGTGGTGGGCTTTCCCTGCGTCTCACTCTGGGCCGGATTTGGCACCATGATTGGCCGCTGGCTGAACCAGCCGAAAGCCAGACGGATATTCAATCTGGTGATGGGAGCGCTGACCGCAGGTTGTGTGGTGATGATATGGTAAGGCAGCCGGGCTGCCTTGATCATACTGCTTTCACCACGGTGGTCAGCCGCGAATCGCTGCTGTCAGGCTGGCGGCATTCAGATGCTGGCAGTACTGGCCCAGGTTGTCGGCTGGCGGCGGCAACGCGGCTCTGGCCTGCTGCGCCTGATGGTTCAGACAGCGAATCAGATCCTGTTGCTGGCTTTGTTCCAGCAGCAGCTCAAAGTCCAGCATCTGCTGATAACCAGGCTGATCCAGCTGAGGTTTCAGCGCGCGGCGCAACTGGCGGTAGGCTTTGAGCTGGCTGTCGCTCGCGGCCAGTGCTTTATCCAGCTGGCGGATTTCTGTCTCTGACAATGAGTACTGCTGGCTGTCGAGCCAGAGCAGTAACAGGGCCAGATTAACGTTGCCACGGAAATCGTCCTGAAGTTGCAGGCAGGCCTGACTGACGCCGCCCAGGCTGTAGTGCTGCAGACAGAAACGCCAGAACTGATCAGGCTGAAAAGGCTGACGTGTGGTGTGTTCAGAATTTGACATTGAATTCCTGTTCCATACTTTCCAACTGCTCATGCAGTTCCATCCATTCCATCTCAACCTCTTCCAGTGCAGCTTTGGCCTGACTCTGGTCAAGCAAGGTCTGGTTCAGTCGCGCTTTGTTGTCCGCTTCATAGATGCTGGCATCAGACAAGGCGGCTTCCGCTGTCGCCAGTGACTGGCTGAGCTTTTCCATCTTCGCTTCCAGTTTGTCAACCTGCTTGCGCAGTGGTGCGGTTTGTTTGCGGAACTCAGCTTCCAGGCGTTTCAGCTCTTTGCGTGAAGCGGCACTGTTGTCTTTGCTGGCGGTGTCCGGCTTACTGGCTTGCTGCTCGCGGCGCTCACTGCGCTGCTGCTCTGCCAGCCACTTGTGGTAATCATTGAGATCGCCGTCGAACGGTTCGACTTTTCTGTCATGCACCAGATACAAATCGTCTGTGGTCGCGCGCAGCAGATAGCGGTCGTGGCTGACGATGACCATCGCCCCTTCAAAGGACTGCAGGGCCAGCGTCAGCGCCTGGCGCATGTCGAGATCCAGGTGGTTGGTCGGTTCATCAAGCAGCAGCAGGTTCGGGCGTTGCCACACGATCAGTGCCAGTACCAGGCGGGCTTTTTCTCCCCCTGAAAAGGGGCCGACCAGATCCAGTGCCTTGTCGCCTTTGAAGCCAAAACTGCCGAGGTAGTCGCGCAGTTGCTGTTCTGTTGCCTCAGGGGCCAGGCGGTTCATGTGCTGGAGCGGGGTTTCATCCAGACGCAGGGTTTCCAGCTGGTGCTGGGCAAAATAACCAATTTTCACCCCTTGCGAGTACGTCAGCTCGCCGGCCTGTACCGCCAGTTCACCTGAGAGTAATTTGATCAGGGTGGATTTACCGGCACCGTTACGGCCCAGCAGACCAATCCGGCTGCCCGGTACCAGATTAAGGCGGATCTTATCCAGAATGGGGGTGTCACTATAACCGGCCGCGACCTGATCCATCATCATAATCGGGTTAGGCAGCGAGTCCGGCTCGCGGAATTCAAAGTTGAACGGGTTGTCGAACTGGGCCGGCAGCACTTTTTCCAGCCGCTCCAGCGCCTTGATCCGGCTTTGTGCCTGCCGGGCCTTGCTGGCTTTATAGCGGAAGCGATCGATATAGGACTGCATGTGCGACATTTGCTTTTGCTGCTTCTGATACATCGACTGTTGCAGAACCAGTTTTTCCGCCCGCTGATTTTCAAACGATGAGTAGTTGCCTGTGTATTCGTTCAGACGCTGGTTTTCGACATGAATAATGCGCCCGACCACAGGATCGAGAAAATCGCGGTCGTGCGAAATCAGTACCAGGGTGCCCCGGTAATTCTGCAGCCATTTTTCCAGCCACAGTACGGCATCCAGATCCAGGTGGTTAGTCGGTTCATCAAGCAGCAGTAAATCGGAACGGCACAGCAGAGCCTGGGCAAGATTAAGGCGCATCCGCCAGCCACCGGAAAACTGCGTCAGGTTCCACTCCATCTGGGCTTGCGAAAAGCCCAGGCCATCGAGCAGCTCGGATGCCCGGGCTTTGATGCTGTAACCGCCAATGGCGTCGAGCTTGTCGTGCAGCAGGGCTACTTTGTTGCCGTCATCGGCCTGTTCTGCCGCCTGCAGTGCCTGCTCCAGCTGGCGGTATTCCCGGTCACCGTCAATCACATAATCCAGTGCGGTGCGTTCTAAAGCCGGTGTTTCCTGTGCTACCCAGGCCAGTTCCCAGTGCGATGGAACAGAATGTTGTCCGGCATCGACGGTCAGCTCGTTTTTGATCAGCGAAAACAGGGTGGATTTGCCACAGCCATTCTTGCCCACCAGCCCGACTTTATCGCCAGGATGAATAGTGGCAGTTGCCTGATCTAAAAGGACATTTCCGCCCCTGAGTAATTGAATATCAGAAAAAGTGATCATCGCCTGTTACTACCGGCTGTTGCCGCTCCACAACAAATAGGTTTCTGGTGCGGCAGTCTATACTAAACCTCGGTTAACTGCGAACAAGGCCGAAGACCCGGGAACGGGCAGCGCATTATTTTGCTGTTGAAATCTCAGGAATTAAGCGATCTTTTGGCGTCAGAATTCGGTATGATGTTTCAAGAGCCGGGACATCCCGTTAATGCTCATGATGTTACTCAGGGAAATGAGGACCAGGCCTATGGAGCACGCCCCACCACGCATTCTGCTGATTTACGCGCATCCGGACCCCGATGCGTCTGTTGCCAATAAAGCCATGCTATCGACAGTGGCTAACCTGTCTCATGTGACATTTCACGATCTGTACGGCAAGTACCCGGATTTTTTCATCGATATCACTTATGAACGTGCCTTGCTGGCTCAGCATGATGTTTTGGTTTTTCAGCACCCTCTTTATATGTACTCATGCCCTTCGCTGCTCAAGGAATGGATTGATGTGGTGCTCAGCAAAGGGTTCGCCCACGGGGATGGCAAGGCCACCAAGGGCAAATACTGGCGTTCAGTGATCACTACGGGTGGGGCAGCCGAAGCCTACACGCCGGATGGTTATAACCGCAGCAGTGTGGGCGACATCCTGAAACCGTTTGAACTCACTGCCGAGCTGTGCCAGATGCACTGGATACCGCCGCTGGTGCTGCACTGGGCACGACGGGTGCCGGATGCTGAACGGCGCGAACATGCGCAGTTGTACCGGGAGTGGCTGCTCTCACCATTGGCTGAGACAGGGGCCGACAGGGAGAAGCGTTATGGCGTCTGATGTATTGAGTGCCGGTGTGGTGTTTCTGGCGGCGGCCGTTGTGGCTGTGCCTGTAGCCCAGCGCCTCGGGCTGGGGTCGGTTTTGGGCTATCTGCTGGCCGGGATCGGCATTGGTCCCTGGGGGCTGGGGCTGATCAATGATGTGGAGGAAGTGCTGCATTTTTCCGAGTTCGGGGTCGTTCTGCTGCTGTTTCTGATTGGACTGGAGCTGAACCCCAGCAAACTCTGGCAGATGCGACAACCCATTTTGGGCTTAGGCGGCAGTCAGGTGGTACTGACCAGTTTAGTGATTGCCTCTCTGGTGCTCTTGTGCGGCCAATTTGTCGGAGCGGTGGATTGGCGGGTAGCCCTGGTGATAGGTATGGGGCTGGCGTTATCTTCCACCGCGATAGCACTGCGGATCATTGAAGAGCAGGGCATAGGCGGCTCGCAAACCGGGCAATCCGGCTTTGCTGTGCTGTTGTTTCAGGATATCGCCGTGATCCCTATGCTGGCGGTGTTGCCTCTGCTGGCAGGCAGCGATGGCGGCACCTGGCTGGATTTGGGCGCCATGGTGGCAGGCATAGCCGTGTTGCTGGTCGGCGGCCATTTTCTCCTGCGACCGTTGTTTCGCTGGGTCGTGATGTCCGGGGTGCGTGAGCTCTTTACCGTCACGGCTTTGCTGCTGGTGATAGGTATTGCTCTGGGCATGGAAATCCTCGGCCTGTCTATGGCTCTTGGCACCTTTCTGGCCGGGGTGCTGCTGGCGGAAAGCGAATACCGCCATGAGCTTGAAATCGCCATCGAGCCGTTTAAAGGACTGCTGCTCGGGTTGTTCTTTATCTCAGTTGGTATGGCGGTCAATCTCGGCCTGCTGCTGGAATACCCGCTACAAATTCTCGCGGCTGTGGTGGCTTTGGTGACGGTTAAGGGTTTAATCCTGTATCTGCTGGCTCGCTTGTTCGGTATTCAGGCCAAGTCGCGCAGCCAGATGGCGGCAATTCTCAGTCAGGGCGGTGAATTTGCTTTTGTACTCTTTACTGCTGCACGCAGCGAAGGGTTGTTAGAGGCGGATTTGAGCAGTTTCTTACTGGTGGTGGTGAGTCTGTCTATGATGACCACGCCTTTGATCTTACGTTTGCAGGATAAATGGTTCATACGTACTTTTAAGGCTGAAGCCAGTGATGAACCAGAATCCGATGTGATCGATCGCGAACCCAGGGTGATCATTACCGGGTTTGGCCGTTTTGGTCAGGTCGTCGGCAGGCTGCTGTTTGCCAATAAAATCCGGGTCACTATATTAGAACGGGATCCAAGTCAGATTCAGTTCCTGCGTAAGTTTGGCTATAAGGTGTATTATGGCGATGCCAGCCAGCTCGATTTACTGCGTGCGGCCGGCGCAGAAAAAGCAGAAGCTATCATTATCTGTACCGACAATCCGGAAGAGGTGATGCAGGTGGTTGTCCTTTGTCAGCAACATTTCCCGCGCCTGAAAATACTGGCACGCGCCCGCAGCCGGGTGGAAGCGCATCAGTTGCTCAGCCACGGGGTGGACAGGTTTTCTCGTGAGACCTTTGCCGGCGCGCTGGATCTGGGGCGCCAGGCTCTGGTTGCACTGGGTATGCACCCCTACAAAGCCAAACGGGCAGAAGCACATTTTCGCAAATTAGATACCACCGCCTTGCGGGACTTGTTACCCCAGCATTCGGAAGATGTCCACTTAGCCACCCGGGCCAGAGAAGCCCGTAAAGAGCTGGAAGAGATCTTCGATCGGGAAATGCGGGGCGAACGTGAGCGACACAATGGCTGGGACTGACCGGCCCTCGGATTAACAGAACCTGGCAGTAGCAGGAAAGGAACCATGAGTAAGAAACGTTTTATCGCCGGGGCGGTATGCCCGGCGTGCCAGCAGCAAGACACCCTTCGCTGGTGGCTGGAAAATGAAGTAGAGAAAGTCGAGTGTGTGGCTTGCCATCATACCGATACGCGCCTGCCTAAATCGGTTGAAGACAGCAAACATGTTGCGGGCTCGACATCAGAACAGGTGATCGGCATTTTCAAGCCGGAGTAAAATCGCCGGCACGAACAAAATTGGCGTCATAGCGGGCAGATCCGGTATGATGGCGGATTAAATCCCTGCTCAAATTCGGAGTAAACATGAAAGTCGCTAAAGACACAGTAGTAAGCCTGGCTTATCAAGTGAAAACTGAAGAGGGCGTCGTTGTTGACGAGTCAACCACTGAGGCGCCGCTTGATTACCTGCATGGCCATAACAACCTGATCGTTGGTCTGGAAAATGCACTGGAAGGTCGTGAAGTTGGCGATAAGTTCGAAGTGACTGTGGCGCCAGAAGACGCGTATGGCGAACACCATGAAGAAATGGTTCAGCGAGTACCGGCTGAAGTCTTCCAGGGTGTGGATGAAATTACTGTGGGAATGCGCTTCCTGGCGGATACGGATCAGGGTCCTATCCCTGTTGAAGTGACCGAAGTGGATGGTGATGAAGTGGTGGTTGACGGTAACCACATGCTGGCGGGTCAGACGTTGACGTTCAACGTTGAAATCGTTGCTACTCGTGCGGCGACCGAAGATGAGGTTGCTCACGGCCATATCCATCAGGAAGGCGGTCATGACCACGATCACGACCATGATGGCGGTTGCTGCAACCACTAAGCCATCTTGTCATGACGACAAAAACGGGAAGCTCAGGCTTCCCGTTTTTGTATCATCAGTTTATCAGTGCCTTCTGCGCGGCATCAGTAATGCGGTGGCGGGGTCTCTTCACTTTCACTGGCGATATTGGACGCCTGAGAGCCTTGCACTTTGCCTGCTAAATAGCGTACCTGTACCAGCAGTTTGTCGAGCAGAAACTGCTGCTGGGTCAATGCACTATTTAGCTCTTCAATGGTCTGTTCCTGAAAAGCCTGCTTCATTTCCAGCTCATCAATCTGAGTCTGTAGCTTTTGTTCGATATCTGTCATTGTCAATGTCGGCTGCTGTTTACTGTGTTCAGTCAGTGATATACCAGTCCTGGGCGATGCCGGCTGAGCTGCCTGAGCGAACGTCACCGTCTGGTGTGATGGCGACATCATACACCACCGCCGACCCCGGACGCTCGTTTTCTTGTGTAGCGGCTTTCCAGTAAGCTTCTCTTTCGCCGGTTGAAGTGTTCCACAGCTCTACCCGTTTGGAAGGGGTACCTGTTGCCAGAAAGCTGCCGTCATCAGAAAAACGTGAACTGGAAAAGTTCTGCTGCCTCAGGCGAATGGCCAGTGCCGACTGTTTCTGGCCGTCGGACAAATCCCAGAGAAACGCCTGGTTACCGTTGTCTGCGGTGAAAGCCAGCTTGCCGTCTCGCTGCAGCGCGACCTGGTTGACTCGCGTCGGGTGCTCAAACCGGTAAAGAATCTGGCCGCTGTCCGTATCCCAGAGGTAGGCCAGATTGTCATCCCCACCGGAAAGGGCATAACGGCCGTTGGGGGAGAGGTCGACGGCATTGACTTTTTCTCTGTGGGCAAGGAACTCCAGTCGTCTTCCGTTGCCCAAGTCGACGAACAGCGCTTTGCCGTTTGACAGTGCCAGCAGTACCTGTTTGCCGTCATTGGCGATCGCCGCATCACGTATGATGCCGTCAGAGACAGACCATAATCCCTGTGCCTGACCCCAGGCCAGATCCCATACCGCAAAGTTTTGTGCGGTTACTGTAATGGCAAATCGCTGATTGTCGGATATCTCGCTGTTTGTCACTGTTGTGTGATGTGGATCTTGAGAACCTAAATCAGCTAACTTTTTGTTTTGCTGTAGATCCCAGAGCACGATACCTTGTTGGACGGAATAAAATAGCGCAAAGCGGCCATCCCGGCTCAGGCTGAATGTGGTGGCACCGTCAGCGGCCAGATCCCAGCGCTGGCGTTCCGGGCCGGAAATATCACAACCGGCCAGCGTAAAGAGTGCCAGAATGAAAGTTGCTGCTAAAAATGATTGGCGCATGGATCGTACTTTCCGTTTTAAGACTATTGCGTCCCGACTGTGACGCATTTGTGTCCGACGCAGTGAATGACGGTAAGAAAATAGTTGGTATTAGTATATTGATATGGCATGGTTTTAACATAGCTGTGTAGAACCTTGCGTAAAATTAAGAGCTTAGACTCTGAATAAATGGAGAGATACATGAAACCAGTTCTGAAACCAGTTCTAAAAATGTCTGTGTTGGCAGCAACAATTCTGCTGGCGGTAGGCTGTCAGGATGAGAAAACGTCAGCACCGGCAGAGACGGCTGAACCAGTGGCAGTTGAGCAGCAGGCTGCGACAGATGCAAAGGCATTCGAGTCTGATGATCAGAAAGCGGCTTATGCTATCGGGGCTTCACTGGCGCAATATCTGTCAGCTAACCTGGAACAGCAAAAAGAGCTGGGTCTGGATCTGAAAAAAGAAGATGTACTGGCTGGGGTGAGCGATGTCTTTGCCGGTAACAGCCGTATGAGCCAGGAAGAAACACAGCAGGCGTTGCAGGATCTGGATCAGCGTGTTTCTGACATGATGGCGAGCAAAGCCAAAGAAGAAGCTGAAAAAAACACCAAAGCCGGTGATGACTTCCGTGCTGATTTCGAAAAACAAGAAGGCGTGAAGAAAACCGAATCTGGCCTGCTGTATCAGGTTGAGACTGAAGGTAACGGCGAGATGCCAAAAGCAACCGATACAGTGCAAGTGCACTATAGCGGTACACTGATTGACGGCACGGAATTTGACAGCTCATATAAGCGTAATCAACCGGCCACTTTCCCGCTTAATCAGGTGATTCCGGGCTGGACTGAAGGTGTGCAGCTGATGCCGGTCGGTTCTAAGTTCAAGTTTGTTATCCCGCCAGAGCTGGCTTACGGTTCGCAAGCCAACCCAAGTATTCCGGCAAACTCTACTCTGGTGTTTGAGGTTGAGCTGCTGGATATCGTCAAAGCGGAGCAGGACGCAGAAGCCACTGCAGAGCAGTAAGCATTGCGTTTAATAAGACATTCAAGCCCGGCTGATGCTGGGCTTTTTGCATTTATAGCGCTGATTTAGGATCATTTTTGTGCGCTGCAGATTTCATTTTCTGAAGACCTGTTTTCATATTCTGATAAACTTGCAAGCAAGAATTGAATTTTTCCCCGTTTCGTTTAAATCGAAGCTTGCCTTCAACAACAGTGGAGCGGGAACAAGCAAGGAAGACTGAAAGTGGTATCGACCGATAACTTTGGCACTGAAGTCATGGTGGAAAGTGACTTAATAGAGACCCGTACTTTTACTGAGCACGACTTTGTTATATTACGCTCATACGAAGCCGTGGTTGATGGACTGGCTACCCTGATAGGGCCTTTTTGTGAAATAGTGCTGCATTCACTGGCTGATCTGAATACCTCGGCGATCAAAATTGCCAACGGCGAAAATACCGGCCGCAAAGTGGGTTCGCCTATTACTGATCTGGCTTTGCGCATGCTGCGTGACATTGAAGGGTCAGAGCGCAATTTCTCCCGGGCCTATTTCACCCGTGCCAAGGGTGGCGCATTGATGAAGTCCATCACGATTGCGATTCGCAATGCCGACGACAATATCATAGGTTTGCTGTGTATCAACGTTAACCTGGATGCTCCTTTTTCCCAGATTCTGCAATCCTTCATGCCAACCGATGAGGCCAAGCAGGCCGCTTCCAGCGTGAATTTTGCCAGCGACGTTGATGAGCTGGTGGATCAGACGGTTGAGCGCACGATCGAAGAAATCAATGCCGACAAGAATGTCTCGAATAATGCCAAAAACCGTCAGATAGTGATGGAGCTGTACGACAAAGGGATCTTCGATATTAAAGATGCCATCAACCGGGTTGCTGACCGCCTGAATATCTCCAAACACACTGTCTACTTATATATACGCCAGCGCAAAACGGAGGATGGCGAAAAATGAGCCTGACGTTTGCCCTGGTGGTCGATGGGCCGGCCTACGGGTCGCAGAATGCACGCAGTGCTTATCAGTTTGCTCAGGCCGTTATTGCCAATGGGCACAGATTGCAACGGGTATTTTTCTATCAGGATGGTGTTCACAACGGTTCTGCACTGGCCGCACCGGCGTCGGATGAGTTTGACTTACTGGCCGCCTGGCAGCTACTGGGCCGTGAGCATCAGGTCGAGTTGCAAACCTGTGTTGCCGCAGCGTTGCGCCGCGGGGTGGTCAGCGAACTCGAAGCCAGCCAGCATGCGCTGCCTGGTCATAATCTGGCCGCTGGCTTTGAACAGGCCGGGCTGGGCGGGCTGGCCGAAGTGTTATTGAGTGCTGATCGCGTGATTCAGTTTTAATTATCCCGGAAAGTATTATGTCTGTCGGATTTGTTTTCACCACCGTACCACAGGGTCTCAACAGCGGCCGTGAAGGGTTAGATGCCGTACTGGCAACTTCTGCTTACAGTGAAGAGTTGCAATTGTTCTTTATTGGCGATGGGGTATGGCAACTGCTTAAAGGCCAGCAGGGTGCGGCGGTGCTGGGGCGTGAATACAGTGCCGCCTTTAAAATGCTGCCACTGTATGATCTTGAAGATGTGTTTGTGTGCCGCGAGTCAATGGCGGAGCGCGGGCTCACACTGGATGATTTGCTGATCGAGGCGGAACTGCTTTCTCCGCAGGATCTGACCGCAAGACTTCACCGGTGCCAGAAAATTCTCAGTTACTAGTTTCTTTGCGACTTATGCTGCGTGCAGTTTTCAGGACTTTCTATGTTACACATGATTTTTTCTTCTCCTTTTCAAAATCGGGCTTTACAGCAGTGCGTTGCTCAACTTTTACCCGGTGATGAAATTGTGTTGCTGCAAGACGGCGTTGTCGCCGCCACCTCACCGGGTCAGCTTGAATCTGCATTGAAACAAGCGGCGGCCGTGTACGTACTGGAGACGGATTTACTGGCGAGAGGCCTGGCAGGGCGGGTTGCCGCGGATGTGGATGTGATTGATCACAACATGTTGGTGGAGTTGACGGTACGTCATCCTAACTGCATGAAATGGGCCTGAATAAACGCGGTTAAAAAGGATTCAACCGGCCGGAAAGAGGGTGGTTAAGAAATGATCATAGATGTGATCGCTGTATATATCTTGACACCTTATAGTCCGACGCCTAAAATTTCGCGTCCTCCTGTTGTTGGGAGGCAGATTTTTCACCTTTACGAAAGTAAATAATCAGGAGCTATTTAATGGCAACTATTAACCAGCTGGTACGCAAACCACGTGCAAAGCAAGTTGTTAAGAGCAACGTGCCTGCGCTAGAAGCGTGTCCACAAAAACGTGGTGTATGTACTCGTGTATACACTACTACTCCAAAAAAACCAAACTCCGCACTGCGTAAAGTATGTCGTGTACGTCTGACCAATGGTTTTGAAGTAACGTCATACATCGGCGGTGAAGGCCACAACCTGCAAGAGCACAGTGTTGTTCTTATCCGTGGTGGTCGTGTTAAAGACCTTCCAGGTGTTCGTTACCACACTGTTCGTGGTGCACTTGACTGTGCGGGTGTTAACGACCGTAAACAAGGTCGTTCTAAGTACGGTGTGAAGCGTCCTAAGTCTTAATGGAATCCGTTAAGTAAGGCCAAACACTAAATTATTTGTAATTTTGAAAAAACTGAAAAGTTTTGGATAAAACCTGAAGAAGACAACGGAGAATTTCCATGCCACGTCGTCGCGTAATTGGTCAGCGTAAGATCCTTCCAGATCCTAAGTTCAAATCTGAATTGCTGGCAAAATTCGTCAACATCCTGATGGTTGACGGTAAGAAATCTACTGCAGAGAAAATTGTTTACACTGCACTGGATTCAATGGCTGAGCGCTCTGGTGAAGAGCACCTGTCAATTTTTGAAAAAGCTCTTGATAACGTTCGCCCAGCGGTAGAAGTTAAATCTCGCCGTGTAGGTGGTTCAACTTACCAGGTACCAGTAGAAGTACGTCCTGTGCGTCGTAATGCTCTGGCTATGCGTTGGTTGGTTGAAGCTGCGCGTAAGCGTGGTGAAAAATCTATGGCTGCTCGCCTGGCTGCTGAAATGCTGGACGCTGCCGACAACAAAGGTTCTGCTGTTAAGAAACGTGAAGACGTTCACCGTATGGCAGAAGCGAACAAAGCGTTCGCACACTACCGCTGGTAATTTCATTATTAGCGAATGGGCGCAGCAGGCTTGGCCTGCTGCGCCCGTACCATTTTCTAAGGATAACCTTAGTAAGAGGATTCAACCGTGGCTCGCAAAACTCCTATTGAGCGTTACCGTAACATCGGTATTTGCGCTCACGTAGACGCCGGTAAAACAACCACGACCGAGCGTATCCTGTTTTACACAGGTCTTTCCCATAAAATTGGTGAAGTACACGATGGTGCAGCTACCATGGACTGGATGGAACAGGAGCAGGAGCGTGGGATTACCATAACCTCTGCTGCCACTACAACCTTCTGGCGTGGTATGGACGCTCAGTTTCCTGAGCATCGCATCAATATTATCGACACCCCAGGACACGTTGATTTCACTATCGAAGTAGAGCGTTCCCTACGCGTACTTGATGGTGCAGTGGTTGTTTTCTGTGGCTCATCCGGTGTTGAACCTCAGTCTGAGACAGTATGGCGTCAGGCTGACAAATACGAAGTACCGCGTATGGTCTTCGTCAACAAGATGGACCGTGCAGGTGCTGATTTCCTGCGTGTGGTTGAGCAAATCAAAGTTCGTCTTGGTGCAAATCCAGTACCTATTCAGCTGAATATTGGTGCGGAAGAAGAATTCAAAGGTGTGATCGACCTGATTAAAATGAAAGCGATCAACTGGAATGAAGCCGATCAGGGCATGAGCTTCACTTATGAAGATATTCCGGCAGACATGCAAGAGCTGGCCGAAGAATGGCACACGAATCTGGTTGAGTCAGCGGCTGAGGCATCAGAAGAGCTGATGGATAAGTACCTGGAAGAAGGTACCTTGTCAGAAGATGAAATCAAAGCCGGTCTGCGCCAACGTACGCTGAACAATGAAATCGTACTGGCAACCTGCGGCTCTGCATTTAAGAACAAAGGTGTTCAGGCTGTACTGGATGCGGTTGTGGAATTCTTGCCATCACCAACGGAAGTAAAAGCAATCCGTGGTGAAGATATGGATGGCAATGAAGTGATCCGCCACTCAAGCGATGAAGAACCTTTCGCTGCGCTGGCGTTTAAGATCGCAACCGACCCGTTCGTAGGCACTCTGACATTTATGCGTGTTTATTCCGGTGTTGTGAATTCAGGCGATAGCGTCTACAACACGGTGAAAGATAAGCGTGAGCGCTTTGGCCGTATCGTTCAGATGCACTCCAATAAGCGTGAAGAAATTAAAGAAGTTCGAGCTGGCGACATCGCGGCAGCAATTGGCCTGAAGAACGTTACTACCGGTGATACTCTGTGCGACCCAGAACACAAAGTGATTCTGGAGCGGATGGAATTCCCAGAGCCAGTGATTCAGATTGCTGTTGAACCAAGGTCGAAAGCCGACCAGGAAAAAATGGGTATTGCACTGGGTAAACTGGCTGCAGAAGATCCATCATTCCGGGTAGAAACCGATGAAGAATCTGGCCAAACCCTGATTTCGGGTATGGGTGAGCTTCATCTGGATATCATCGTTGACCGTATGAAGCGTGAGTTCAGCGTTGAATGTAACGTTGGTAAGCCTCAGGTTGCTTTCCGTGAAACTATCCGTGGTAAAACGGAAGTGGAAGGAAAGTTCGTACGTCAATCTGGTGGTCGCGGCCAGTACGGTCACGTCTGGCTGAAGATTGAGCCTTCCGAGCCGAATGCAGGTTTCGTCTTTGTAGACGAAGTCGTCGGTGGCACAGTGCCGAGAGAATATATCGGTGCAGTTGCCAAAGGTATCGAAGAGCAGATGAAAAATGGTGTGCTTGCCGGTTATCCGGTACTGGACGTCAAAGCGACGCTGTTCGATGGTTCATACCACGATGTTGACTCGAGCGAAATGGCGTTTAAGATCGCCGGTTCTATGGCGTTCAGGAAGGGGGCACTTGATGCGCAACCAGTTATTCTTGAACCTATGATGAAAGTTGAAGTAACCACTCCGGAAGACTGGATGGGTGATGTAGTTGGCGATTTAAACCGTCGTCGCGGCATCATTGGCGGTATGGATGAAGGCCCTGCTGGGCTTAAGATTATCCGTGCCCATGTTCCGCTTTCTGAGATGTTTGGTTACGCAACGGATCTTCGTTCTGCTACCCAAGGCCGTGCTTCCTATTCAATGGAGTTCAGCGAATATGCTGAAGTTCCGAAGAATATCGCCGATGGAATCATCGCTGAACGCGGCTAAACATTAGCAGAAATATTGCGTCAGCTTCGGTTGCCGCATAAAATACAACTTCTGACGCGTCCCACCAATATGTGGGGCGAATCACAACTAGGAAGGAACACGATCGTGTCTAAAGAAAAATTTGAACGTACGAAACCGCACGTTAACGTTGGTACTATCGGCCACGTTGACCACGGTAAAACCACTCTGACTGCTGCAATCTGTACTACTTTGTCTAAAGTATACGGCGGTTCTGCGCGTGACTTCGCATCTATCGATAATGCGCCAGAAGAGCGTGAGCGTGGTATCACTATCTCTACTTCTCACGTAGAGTACGATACTCCGACTCGCCACTACGCGCACGTTGACTGCCCAGGACACGCCGACTACGTGAAAAACATGATCACCGGTGCTGCTCAGATGGACGGTGGTATCCTGGTTGTTGCTGCGACTGATGGCCCAATGCCACAGACGCGTGAGCACATCCTGCTGGGTCGTCAGGTTGGTATCCCTTACATCATCGTGTTCATGAACAAGTGTGACATGGTTGATGACGAAGAGCTGCTGGAGCTGGTTGAGATGGAAGTGCGTGAACTTCTGTCTGAGTACGACTTCCCAGGCGACGATTGCCCAGTAATCATGGGTTCTGCTCTGGGCGCGCTGAATGGCGAAGCTCAGTGGGAAGAGAAAATTGTTGAGCTGGCTGAAGCGCTGGACAACTACATCCCAGAGCCAGAGCGTGCTATCGACAAGCCGTTCATCCTGCCAATCGAAGATGTATTCTCAATCCAGGGCCGTGGTACTGTAGTAACAGGTCGTGTTGAGCAAGGTATCGTTCGCGTA
>NZ_JACYTP010000005.1 GCF_014841115.1 Photobacterium arenosum | reverse complement strand
CCTGGCGACCATAGCGTTGCGGACCCACCTGATCCCATGCCGAACTCAGACGTGAAACGCAGCAGCGCCGATGGTAGTGTGGGGTCTCCCCATGTGAGAGTAGGTCATCGCCAGGCTTTAATTACTAATTTGTCTACGGTAGCTTGCCGCTTTTGAGTGCTGCGATGCTCATGTACTGAATGTACACTGCGCTTCTCGCATCAAAATCGTCATCGCACAGCGACAAATTAACCAAACAAAGCAGTGAAGCGTAAGACTTTGTTTAGATAAGAATTTGCTGGTATAGCTCAGTTGGTAGAGCGCACCCTTGGTAAGGGTGAGGCCCCCAGTTCAAATCTGGGTACTAGCACCAGAATTTGCTTAGTGACAATAGCGCTGTGGAACCACCTGATCCCATGCCGAACTCAGACGTGAAACGCAGCAGCGCCGATGGTAGTGTGGGGCCTCCCCATGTGAGAGTAGGACATTACTAAGCACCTCCTTCAAAACCCAGCCTTCGGCTGGGTTTTTTCATTTCTGTTATCTGCTATTTTCAGCGTCTCTTTCGCTAGCCTGCTGCTTTCATTAGAATTATTCATTATGTTCTTAACTATCTATAATTCTTTTAATGCGGTAAAGCTTGCAGTGTGAGTAGAAATTCTATAATTTTTGGGTATCTGGACGTCTGTACATCTTAGGGAGAGCAACACATGCCCATTAAAATTCCTGATCAGTTACCGGCAACTGATATTCTTCGTAGTGAGAATATCTTCGTCATGTCTGCAAAACGCGCTGCCAGTCAGGAAATTCGCCCGCTGAAGGTATTGTTGCTTAATCTGATGCCGAAAAAAATTGAAACTGAAACTCAGTTTCTTCGTCTGTTATCAAACAGTCCTCTGCAGGTTGATGTTGAGTTACTGCGGATTGATAACCGCCCGACGAAAAATACGCCAACGGAGCATTTGGATACGTTCTACCGGCAATTCGAAATGGTGAAGCACAGAAATTTCGATGGCTTGATTGTGACAGGTGCTCCGCTGGGCTTAGTGCAGTTTGAAGATGTGCTGTACTGGGAAGAAATCCAGGCCATTCTGACCTGGGCGAAAGGGCACGTGACTTCGACCATGTATGTGTGCTGGGCCGCTCAGGCTGGGCTTAAGCTGATGTACGATTTACCTAAGCGTACCCGCAAAGAGAAATTATCAGGTATCTACACCCATAGGGTCCACAATCCCCATCATCCTCTTCTGAGAGGTTTTGACGATACCTTTTGGGCTCCCCACTCGCGCTATGCCGACTTCTCGCCTGAGTTTTTATCGGAGCACACTGATCTGGACATTCTGGCCACCTCAGATCAGGCAGGAGTGTATTTAGCCGCCACCAAAGATAAGCGTAATGTCTTCGTGACAGGACATCCTGAATACGATGCCCATACATTACATAATGAATATATGCGTGATCTGGGAGAGGGGATGGAGCCCAAAATCCCAGTAAATTACTATCAGGATAATGATCCGGATAAACCGCCTGTTGCGAGTTGGCGCAGTCATGGCCATTTGTTATTTGCTAACTGGCTGAACTATTGCGTCTATCAGCAAACGCCTTATGATTTGGATCACTTCTCGGAAGATCAATTCACCAAGGACGACTGATTGACGTTGCCCTCACAAATAAAAAGACCTGCCAAAGCAGGTCTTTTTCATCGTCAGTATTCGGGTATTCAGGATTTGGGATCGGTTTCCGGTTGTTGGTGAGCATGAGCGGTTTGTTTGTTCTCTTTCGCTTTTTTCGCTTCCCAGGCTTTGGCTTTTTCGATCATAGGTGTGATGGTAGAGCCCTGGATCAGGATAGAGAACACCACGACTGAATAGGTCATCACCAGAATTATCTCTTTCACATCAATATTTTTCTCCGGAATAACGATAACACCGGCAGGGATCGCCATCGCCATCGCCAGAGCAAGACCACCGCGCAAGCCACCCCAAGTGAGGATCTTCACCGACTCGGGATTGTATTGGCGGAAACGTTTAAAGCCAAGGTACGACAGCTTCACACTCAGGTAGCGCGCCAGTAGCACCAGCGGCACAGCTATCACCATCAGTGTCCAGTCTTCCTCATGGAAGCTGAAAGACAGCATGCTCATACCAATCAGCAGGAAGAGTACACCGTTCAGGAATTCATCAACCAACTCCCAGAAGTGATCCAGATGGTCTTCACTCTCTTTAGAAAAGCCGATATAACGGGTCCAGTTGCCTATCATGATACCGGAGACCACCATAGCTAGCGGCCCGGACACATGAATAACATCGGCAAAAGCATAACCAGCCGTTGGGATTCCCAGAGTCAGCAGAAGTTCCATGGAGTGATCGTCTGTCGAACTGATCAGATAATGGAACAGCAGGCCGAGAACAAAACCATAGGTTATGCCACCAATGGCTTCCTGCAGGAAAAGATGGCCAACACCCAGCACAGTAGGTGCTTCATCACCAAAGGCGATGGTAAACAAAGTGACGAAGATGACCAGGCCAAATCCATCGTTAAACAGCGACTCACCTTCAATTTGTGTGGAGATGCGGCGCGGCGCGTGCAGTTTTTTTACTATCGCCAGCACGGCTATTGGGTCCGTCGGTGAAATTAATGCGCCGAACAGCAGGCAGTAAATCAGGTCTAACTGGATTCCCAGCATCTGGCATATCCACCAAAGGCTGCCACCGATGAAGAATGTGGAAAACAGTGTGGCCCCCAGTGCCAGAATGGTGATTTCCCATTTTTGATCTTCGAGATGTGGCAGCTTGATCCCTAAACCGCCAGCAAAAAGTAAGAAGCCTAAAATGCCTTTTAGCAGAAAGCTTTCGAAATCGATCTGACCCAGCTGTTCCGCAGCAATTTCTTCGAGGTGAAACCAGCCGTTGTGGCCTGCGATCACAATTCCGAGCGATAAAATAATAGCACCGGCTGTGATGGCGATAGTGGTTTGCATCTTGCCTATTTTGTGGTTAATAAAGGCAATAACCATCGCAGCGGCGGCGAGAAAACAGAGGGTACTGTATACCGACATCCTTGATCCTCATCTGTTGTTAAAGTGTTAAGCAAAAATTGTGACAAAATATAAATGCTCGGGCCTCTGATAGCCATAAAAACTTTAGGCTTACGCTTGGATAATAAGTTTCCGCAAACGATATATGGACGTCTAGATTTCCAATCAGGCTGTGATAGGATGTTAGCAGCTGATAGGTTTAAGTGTAAGGAAGTAAGCAGTGTCGAAGGATACGGATTTATTACAAAAGCGACTTAAGGAACAGATCCTCATCATAGATGGGGGCATGGGCACCATGATCCAGAGCTACAAGCTGGATGAAGAGGATTACCGTGGTGAACGTTTTTCTGATTGGCATTCGGATCTTAAAGGCAATAACGATCTGCTGGTACTCTCCCAGCCGCAACTGATCAAGGATATTCACTCCGCTTATCTTGAAGCCGGCGCTGATATTCTTGAGACCAACACTTTCAACTCAACGACTATTGCCATGGCTGACTATGACATGGAGAGTCTGAGTGCCGAGATTAATTTCGAAGCGGCAAAGCTGGCTCGTCAGGCGGCTGATGAGTGGACGGCGAAAACACCGGACAAACCACGATTTGTAGCTGGTGTTCTCGGTCCGACTAACCGTACCTGCTCAATATCACCGGATGTGAACGATCCCGGTTTCAGGAACGTGTCGTTTGATCTGCTGGTAGCAGCGTATTCCGAATCAACCCGCGCCCTGATAGCTGGCGGGTCCGATATCATCCTGATTGAAACTATTTTTGATACCCTGAATGCCAAAGCCTGTGCGTTTGCCGTGGATAAGGTCTTTGAAGAGCTGGGCGTGACTTTGCCTGTTATGATTTCAGGCACAATCACCGATGCCTCCGGCCGCACCTTATCAGGACAAACCACTGAAGCTTTTTACAATTCTCTGCGACACGTCAAACCTATTTCATTTGGCCTTAACTGTGCATTGGGTCCGGATGAGCTGCGTCAGTATGTGGAAGAATTATCACGTATTTCTGAGTGTGCGGTATCAGCGCACCCGAATGCCGGTCTGCCAAACGCATTCGGCGAGTATGACCTTGAAGCGACAGAAATGGCTGAGCATATCAAAGAATGGGCGGAGTCCGGCTTTCTGAACCTGGTGGGCGGTTGTTGTGGCACCACGCCAGAGCATATTCGTGAAATGGCCCGGGTGACGGAGAATGTAGCGCCACGTCCATTGCCTGAGATTCCTGTGGCCTGCCGTTTATCAGGGCTTGAGCCGCTAACCATTGAAAAAGACACTTTATTTGTCAATGTCGGTGAGCGGACCAATGTGACAGGTTCAGCCCGTTTCCGTAGGTTAATCAAAGAAGAGCTCTATGACGAAGCGCTGGAAGTGGCACGTCAGCAGGTGGAAGCCGGTGCTCAGATCATCGATATCAATATGGATGAAGGCATGCTGGATGCCGAAGCTGCCATGGTGCGCTTTCTGAACCTGTGTGCCTCTGAGCCTGAAATCTCCCGTGTCCCCATTATGATTGACTCATCCAAGTGGGAAATACTGGAAGCTGGCCTTAAGTGTGTGCAGGGTAAGCCAATTGTTAACTCAATATCTCTCAAAGAAGGTAAAGAGAAGTTTGTTGAACAGGCGAAACTGATTCGCCGCTATGGCGCAGCCGTGATTGTGATGGCGTTTGATGAAGTGGGTCAGGCCGATACTCGTGAGCGTAAGATAGAGATCTGTACCAATGCCTATCGCATTCTGGTTGATGAGGTGGGCTACCCGCCGGAAGATATCATTTTTGACCCGAACATTTTCGCAGTAGCTACCGGGATTGATGAGCACAATAACTACGCGGTTGATTTCATTGAAGCTGTAGGAGACATCAAGCGCACTCTGCCACATGCGATGGTGTCGGGTGGTGTTTCGAATGTGTCTTTCTCGTTCCGTGGTAATGATCCTGTGCGGGAAGCGATTCATGCCGTGTTCCTGTATCACTGTTTTAAAAATGGCATGGATATGGGCATTGTGAATGCCGGTCAGCTGGCCATTTACGATGACCTGGCAGACGAGTTACGCGAAGCCGTTGAAGACGTTGTATTGAATCGCCGGGATGACTCTACCGAGCGCTTGCTGGATCTTGCGGATAAGTACCGGGGCAGCGGCGAAGCGGTAGAAGATAAAACAGCCGCTGAATGGCGCGGCTGGCCGGTCGATAAACGCCTGTCCCATGCGCTGGTCAAAGGGATCACTGAGTTTATTGTTGAAGATACCGAAGAAGCCCGTCAGAACGCGGAAAAACCGTTAGAGGTGATTGAAGGGCCTTTGATGGCAGGTATGAACATAGTCGGTGATCTGTTCGGTGAAGGTAAAATGTTCTTGCCTCAGGTGGTGAAATCAGCTCGGGTGATGAAACAGGCCGTCGCTTATCTCGAACCTTACATCAATGCTGAGAAGCAAGTCGGACGCACTAATGGCAAAATACTGCTCGCCACGGTGAAAGGCGATGTGCACGATATCGGTAAAAATATTGTCGGAGTGGTGCTGCAGTGTAATAACTACGAGATCATCGATCTGGGCGTCATGGTGTCTTGCGACAAGATCCTGAAAGTGGCCAAAGAAGAGAAGGTCGATATTATCGGCCTCTCCGGGCTGATCACTCCTTCACTTGATGAAATGGTGCATGTCGCCAAAGAAATGGAGCGTCAGGGCTTTGATCTTCCTTTGCTGATTGGCGGGGCAACAACGTCCAAGGCCCACACGGCAGTCAAAATTGAGCAGAACTACCATGCCCCTGTCGTTTATGTCTCAAACGCCTCGCGTGCTGTAGGGGTATGTTCGGCACTCTTGTCGGATGCCCAGCGGCCAGCGTTTGTTGAGCGCCTTGACAAGGAATACGAGGTAGTGCGGGAGCAACACGCCCGTAAGCGTCCACGAAGTGCTCCTGTCAGCCTGGAAGCTGCCCGCGCCAATAAAGTGGCGATTGACTGGAATAGCTACACTCCTCCCGCGCCGCAAAAGCCGGGAATCCACGTCTTCAAGGATTTCGACATTGCGACACTGCGTCGTTATATCGACTGGACGCCCTTCTTTATGACCTGGTCGCTGAGTGGTAAATATCCCACCATTTTGCGCCACGAAGTAGTGGGTCAGGAAGCCCAGCGCCTATTTGATGATGCCAATCAGCTGCTGGATGAGATCGAAGCCAGCGGCATGATAAAGGCCAATGGTGTCTGTGGCATATTCCCGGCCAATAATATTGGTGATGATATCGAAGTCTACACCGATGAGACCCGAACCCAGGTACTGACAACCTTACGCGGACTGCGCCAGCAGACAGAGAAACCCAAAGGGCCGAATTACTGTCTGTCGGATTACATTGCCCCGAAAGAAAGCGGTAAAGCTGACTGGATTGGTGCCTTTGCGGTAACCGGCGGAATCGGTGAATATGAGATTGCCGATCAGTTCAAAGCCAAAGGCGATGATTACAACGCGATTATGATTCAAGCGGTGGCAGATCGTCTTGCTGAAGCCTTTGCGGAATTCATGCATGAGACTGTCCGTAAGGAGATCTGGGGCTATGCGCCGGACGAGAACCTGAGTAACGAAGATCTGATCCGTGAGAAATACCAGGGTATCCGGCCAGCACCAGGCTATCCGGCTTGTCCGGAACACACAGAGAAAGGCGAGATCTGGACATTGTTGGATGCAGAGGCTAATACCGGTATGATTCTGACAGAAAGCTACGCCATGTGGCCGGGAGCGGCCGTATCAGGCTGGTACTTCTCACATCCGGAATCGCGCTATTTTGCCGTTGCACAGATCCAGCGTGACCAGATGGAAAGCTACGCCGAGCGTAAAGGCTGGGATGAGATCGAAGCGGAGAAATGGCTGGGGCCTAATCTGTGATAGCTGTTCACTGAAGACAAAAAGGCGCTCAATGAGGGCCTTTTTTTATGGTTTAAGAAAGGTAACAAAATCATATGGTGTTGATTTTGAATGGTTTTTATGTAGTTTGTTGGTCATGTTAGTCTAAGAAAGGTAGTTAAAGTGGGCATAATGTGGACGCTCTATCTGCCATTTTACTCAGCGGATTGAACCTTACTGCATCTACCAGGTGATCAGGTGCGAGATGGGCGTATGCCATCGTTTGAGCAATGCTTGAATGACCAAGTATGTCTCGCAGTGTGAGGATGTTTCCTCCTGCCATGATAAAGTGACTGGCAAAGGTATGTCTCAATACATGCACCTTTTGCCCTTTAGGTAATCCAAAATCCAGTTTTTCCAAGATTTCATACAACTCCGCCTGAGGGTCAAATGAGAAAACATCGCTTCCTGATTGGGGATATATGCGGTGATACAGCTCCTCACTGATTGGAACTGTTCTTGGTTTGCCTGTTTTCGTGTTGGTAAACCGGATGCGGTATGGTGAGAGGTTGCTTGCTTTTAATGTGATTGTTTCTCTCCATCTTGAGCCTGTTGCTAAGCATATTTCAACGGCCATCATCAGTTCTTTATCATGCTTCACTGCATCCAATAACTGACTGATTTGGCTTTCGGTTAAAAATGTCATTTCTCTTCGGGTAATTTTGGGTAGCTTAAATCCTTTTATCGGATGAGTACCTGTGAAATCCCCTGTAGAGGTAAGCACTGTAAAAACATTACTTACAGTGCTTATCAAGCGGCTAATCGTTGCTGGCTTCTGTCCCTTCTCTTGTCTGTAGTGCACCCAATCAGAAAGCAATTTGTTATCAATCTTATTGACAGGCGGATCACCTAGCTCAGTACAGATCAATTCAAGTTTTTTCAGATAGTTACTCGCCGTCCTTTTAAATTGTCCTGACTTTTTCCACCATATTTCAATCAGTTCAGATAGTTTCCTGTTATCTACTGGAGGGCCTAACCACTCTTTGTTATGTGCCCTCGCAAGAATGTATTTTTCGTAAGCCAATGCTTCGGCTTTCTTGTCAAATTTCCGCCTAAAGCGTTTGCCATCCCTCCCGGCTGGCCTGATATCGACCAGCCATTTATCGCCATCTTTTTTTATGCTCATAGTGACCTCATCACCATTGCAGCACGACCGATTATTTTTAGACGCTTGAGATCTTCTCCTGCCATTTCAAAATCTTCATAGCTCGGATTATCTGAAACTACTCTGTAGGATTGATTTAAAATATTCCATTTCAATCGCTTAACATAAACCATTTCATCAATACGAATGACATAAACCCCATCTTTAACTGGCTCGGTCAGTTCTCTGGTATCGACAAGAATGCGATCACCGTCATCCATGGTCGGCAACATACTTTCACCTGAACAAAATACTATTGCTGAATATTCAGGGAGAAGGCCGAGGCTCCTTACCAGTGCAGTAGAGACTGTAAAAACGCTGGTTTGGTACTCAGTATTACTTAGGCAGCCAGCTCCTGCGGCTGCTTGTACATTAAATTCTGGAATGTCTATGGTATCCGCCTCATTCACAGGTAGTGCTTCAAAAATAGCTGAAGCATTGGGTTCCCTTGAATCAAACAGTAATGGCTTTGTGTATTCCAGGCTTCTGTACTTGTCGCCTGTTTTCTTTAGATTACTGATTGTTTCCATCATTTTACTTTTTTCATGCTCAGAGCCGTGTAAGGCTATTAAAGCCTTCTGTGCATTTTCATGAAAGTTTGATATGTGATATTCAACAGCGCTCCCCTTTCCCTGCGCCTTCCTCTTTAACCAATTGTTCCTATTGGCTTTTACGCTTACTCCCTGTCGACTGCTAGGCATTCCTTCTATCTCAACAAGCTCTGTTGACAAAAACCACTCACGCATAATTCACAATCCTTTTTTGTTGACTTCTGTTTTCCTTAAGAACTATTATGAATGGCAACTAAGGAAAACAAGGTGACTTTGTTAGCAATAAAGGTCAATGATAGGTGAAAAAATGAAAACAGAAAACAACATCCGTCAACATAACGCTCCATTTGTAACACCTCAGATGTATGCAGAGATAACGGGACAGACTCTTGATGCTGTTCGAGGCCAGATAAAACGGGGCATGTTGCCTGTGCTGAAACGTGAGCGAAACGAGCGAGGGTTGAATTTCATCAACATGAGGGCGCTTGAGCAATTGGCTATAGAACAGGCAGAACAGTATCAAGATTGGAAATCAGCGATTTAAGGGTGATGTATGGATCCGATTCACGCCCCTTGCCCGGACATGGCTGGCATGGTCAGCCCTGATCCCGAGAAACGCCAGCGCGCTGTGTTCCTGCTGGGCAAATTGCGGGAAAAGCACGGGATAAGAAAGCGCACCTACACACCCCGCCCGATGAACTACACATGCACGCCAACAGGCTGTTATGAGGTCAATGAGTAATGCGACACGGTACTATTTTTACTCGCCATTTCTTAAAACGTCTCCCGCAAGTCGTCCGTCAGGATATCCGCACCAAGATAGCCAGCCGCCAGCAGCGCGGCGCGGCTACCCGTGACAACCTTGACCGCTTCAGTGATGAGGCGGTCAAGTTCGGCTTAAAAGTCGCCCCCTTCATTGAAAACAAGTTTTCCTTTGTCGACAGCCGCAACAAGGTCAACGCCGAGCGTTTGAACCACAACATTCTGATGCGAGACGAGGCCGTGCGTAAGCTGGCCCGTCTGGTTGCTGATGAGAATATGCAGGCAATGAAAGACATTGACCCGCAAGTTTTTGACAGCTTTCTGGAGGCCATGAAGCATATCTATACCGTGTTGGCTGAGAATATCCGGGCTATTTCCATTAACCCGCCAGTCATGCCGGGCGACAAGATGGAAGAAGAACGGGCCGAGCAAGAACTCACGGCTTCAGTGCTGAAAATGCAGTCTGAAGAATGGATTGAGCGCCGCTTGTTACACCTTCGGGCGCAGTACATCGAGTACGCCCAGATTGCCCTTGAGCGCGTGGGCGACAAGGGGCACCAGTCGAAATACATTTCCTATCCGTCTTTCCAGAACTGGAAGAACAAGCAGCGTGAAGCGGAACGCTTTATTCAGGGCACAGTGGTTTACAACGAGGCCACCGGGGAGCACTTCGACCTTGCCGAAGTGATCAAACGCACCACGGCCAACCCGGAAAACCGCCGCATTGAAATGATGGTGCGTTCCCGCGGCTTTGAAGAGCTGGCGCAGGACTTGGGTTATACCGCGTTGTTTCTCACGTGGACACTGCCTAGTAAGTACCACCGCAATTCTAACAAGTGGAACGGGGCCACGGTCAAAGAAGGCCATAGCAATCTGATGCAGCAGTGGGCGCAGGCCCGTGCCCTGATTGCCAAAGAAGATATTCACTACTTCGGTTTTCGCGTGGCAGAGCCGCACAAAGACGGCACCAGCCATGGCCACTATTTTCTGTTCTGCGATCCGAAAGACAAAGACACTCTGATTAGAATCATATCCGGCGTGGCGACCAGTGAAGACAGAGCCGAGCTGGGAGACGACATTTCCCCGCGCTTTGACGTCAAGGAAGCTGACCCGGCCAAGGGCGGCGCTACGGCGTACATCGCGAAATACGTATCCAAAAACATCAACGGCAAACACATGCCGGACACCGAAGCCGAAGAAAGCGCCTTTCGCGTCCGTGCGTGGGCCTCGGTGCATCGTATCCGCCAGTTTCAGCAGTTCGGCGGTGAGCCTGTTTCCCTGTGGCGCCATCTGCGCCGGGCTACTGAAGAACAAACCCGTATTGATCCAAAACTCGAAGCGCTGCGACAGGCGGCGGATTCCTCTAAGTGGGCGCTGTTTTGCCAGCTCGCCGCTGATGCTCAGCTTGCCTATGAAGAAAAACAGAACCAGTACGGTGAGAGCGTGAAAAAAGCCATTGGCTTTCACTGGGTTTCTGAAGGGGTGAGCACCTTCATTTCGACATGCAACGAGACCTACCGATTAGTGAAAAAGTCTGAGTTGGGGGCGCTGTTAGAGTCGCGGAGCGGCTCCCCTTGGAGCACTGAAAATAACTGTAACCCCATGCTCGGAGAGCACTTAAAACAGGTGACCGGATGGAGCCATGCCGGGGTGCAGTGCTTGATTAAACCCATATTGGCCGGGGCTAAAGTGCCAATAGACAAAGATTGCCAGCTCAAACTGGTAAATAACCGCTTAATTGTGACCCGAGGATAATTTGATGATTGAAACCATGACCGCCGAGCAGCTACGCCACGCCGAGAAAGCCATTGATACGGCAGAAGCCTTATCTGTAGAGGTGAAAGCGGAGATTGAAAAGCTCAAAGCGCTGGATATGAAAGTGCTGGTGAAAAAGGTCTCTGCCGTGATGTTCAGCGGCGGCTCCCTGAGTCTGGAGGCTATCGGCCTGCCGGGTGATTTCTTTGACAAGCTGGAAATGCTCGACGGGATCAGCGCGAAAGCCCGCGCCGGTTACCGGGCTGAAGTACTGGCCCGCTTGGCAAAGCTGGAAGGGGGCGAGGATGAGTAAGAACCCGACCCGCGGCTATATACGCTGCACCGTGCCCGAGTGTGGCGAGGTCTGCACGGTGCACATGACCGGGGAGCACCGCCTGATGGAATCCGGCGAACCGCCAAAGAACCCCCGCAACATTGGCAAGCTCTACTACCGTTGCCCGCGTTGCGGCAACAGTACCAACAGCACGTCAATGCACGAACACATTGAAAAGCACAAGGTAGACACGGTTCAGGCGCTGGGTGACGCGCCTGTTCAAACCGTTAGCGAACCCGTTCGGGAACACGTTCAGGAAACGGTTCAAAGCGTTAGCCTGAGCGTTACCCAAACCAGTGAGGACGGGTTACCCGCGTTAACCGAACCTGAGCAAAAAACCCCGACAATCCACTGGAAAACCCTGTATCCGTGGTTAGTCGGGTTATTTGTGCTGGTAATGATTTTAATTGGTCTGTGTAAAGGAAAAAAAGATGACAGCAACAGCGGAAAACTTGCAGCAAATTGAGGCGTTTGATCTCGTCGAAGAACAACCCCAAGCGGATGACTGGGCGGATTGGGGCGCAGCGATTCAGCAACTTGAATCACAGGAAGTGCCTGAGCCGGATGAAGTGGCGCAGGACGCCGCCAACGATGAAGACGCGGCAGAAGCCGCGGTTGATTTACTCGATTTGGGCTTTGTCCTGTCAGAGCAGGCGATCACCTTCGCTATCGGTCTGGATTTTGAATACGACGAGAAAGCCAAGGCCAAGGTATTAAAAGCCGCCGGGCCACTGATGCAGAAACACGGCGCAACGTGGCTGAACTGGCTCGGCCAGTACAAAGAAGAAATTCTGTTCTTGGTGGCCGTCATTGGTTTGGGTGGCGTTACGGCCCGTCAGGTGAAAGGGCTTCGGGCGGAGAAGCGCGCCCAACTGGCCGAGGAGAAAGCACAGCAGGAGGTGGACAATGGCGAAAAAGCCAACCCTGAACCTGCCGCGGCCTAAGAACTCCAACACCCATTTAGACCCGTTGCACCGGGTGATTATCGGCGGCACGGGCAGCGGGAAAACCTCACTGGTCAAGCATGCAAAATTCATCACCGCCAAGGCACAGGCGGTGTTCTTTGACCCTTACGAAAACTACGCCGGGAAACCCTTTCAGGGCCAGCAGGTCAGAGGCTTCCACTCAAAGGCGGATTTCCTCAAAGCACTGGTCAAAGCCCGGCAGGGAAACAGCGCCTTTAAAATTGCTTATATCCCGTCTGACTTGGTGTTTGAGGAGCTGGAATTCTTCTCGGCGGCGGCATGGTCGGTACTCGATGGCCGCAAAGCCCCGCTGGAAATCTGCATTGAAGAGCTGGCGTCCTGCTCGCCCACGTCCGGCACCCTGAAAGGGAAAACCGGGGAGTTGCTGCGCGGTGCCCGCCAGTATGGCGGCATAGTGACGACCGTGTTCCAGCGCGGGCAGGAGGTGCCGAAAACCATCACCACCCAGTCCCCGACGTGGTATCTGTGTGCGGTCAATTCAATGAACGATGCCAAGTACCTGTCTGACGCGAAATCCGTTCCCGTGGCAGATATTGCCGCCTTGCGTTCGGCCAAGATGAACAAGCTGGAAATCAACAAGCCGATCGCGGATTTTATCCACGTCGAGGACGGCGTGGGGAACTATCAGAAAGGGGCGCTGAACTGCCAGACAGGCCGCAAAGTGGCCCTGAGCTACCGGAAAAACAGTAAAAAATCAGCGTGACGCCCGTCACGTTTAAACCTATAGGTTACCCGCCTAACCTATAGGTTTCTCCTCATTTCCAACCTGCCTAAAAGTCGTTTTCATAGCACCACCTCAACGGTTCAACCAACAACACAAAGGAACGCTATGAAGAAAGAGCACAAAGTCATGCTGATCACTGTGGTGGTCACTTTGCTGATCATTGCAGTGATTAACAATGTGTCTTCACTGAAGACGCTGAAAGAAACAATTTACGGCGACGGGTGGTTTTAATCATGAATGTAGTAGCAGTTACCCCAGAAGCGCAGGCGCAAGCCTTAGCCAATTACAAATACGAAGGCGTTAAGCAGCTCAAACTGTCGAGCTTTAGCGGTGTGACTTATAACGGTCGTTCAACGCTGACGATCCCGACAGGCCAGACGTTTGACTCGTTCATGTTTAACACCAACCTGCCGTTAGAGCGGCTGGAAATCACGTTCCGCCTGAACAGTAACGCGTTTATCAGCGGTATTCCGGCGACCTTCTTCCGTACGCTGGAGCAGTACAAACAGCTGGATGTACCCGCGGCGCTCGCCCCGCAGGGTGAACAGGTCTTTATCGTGTCCTTTGCCGATCTGTCCTTGAAGCTCAAAGACGGCCAGCAGCTGACTTCACTGGTCACCATGCTGGGCGAGTCACTGCAGATTCAAGTTGATATTGCGGCCAAGCAGGACGGCGACCCGGACAGCCCGACTCTTGAAGTCATTGCTGAGACCAACAAGCCGCAGGCGGTGCGTATGTATCTGCCGCGTCTGGAGCGTTTGCAGATTGATATGCCCGCACAGGGCACTAACACCTTCAACACCCTGCCGAACGACATGAAGCGCAGCATTCGCCGCATGCACTTTATGACGGATGCGATTGAAGAGCTGGAAATCAAGCGTGATGACAACGTGGCCTATGAAACCACCGCCTGGCGTGAACGTTACATGGCGAACCGTAACGATCTGATGTGGCAGGACGGCATGTTCCATCTGGACTTTCTGATGCGCGGTTTTATCCGCAATGAAATGTTCCCGACGGCCCGTGCCAAAGAGCTGCTGTTTACCTTCAAGACGAAAAAGCCCGCGGGCAGCGTCACCGTGATTACGGAATATCTGGACGTTGAGCGCACGGCGGCACAGGTCAAGGGCTAAGGGGGCAACATGCTGGATTGGCTTAATGATGCGGTGGACAAAGGCAGTGAAATGCTGGGCGGGGCGTGGGAAGACACGACGGAGTTTGCGGGCAGTTGGTGGAATGATTACCTCGACAGCAAGCCGACCCCGAACAGCACCCAAGACCCGAACGCCAACGAGACGGGCAACACGGCGACAGTCACCCAGCAGCACCCCCAGTCTTTTCATTATGGCTGGATCATCGGCGGGGCGGTTGTCCTGCTGTTGGTCATCGTTTTGATAATGCGGAGGTAATCAATGCCTTTAGTACCTCTATTAATCGGCGGTGGTGTGTTGTGGGGCAGCGGCGCACTTGTGGGCAGCTCCCTCGGCTATACCGCTGCAGATGGCACTAAGTACCTGAGTGCGGGCGTGGTGGCCGTGGGCGTCATCGTGCTGGTGCTGGCCTTTCTCTATTTTCGTAAAAAGGGGGCGCTGTGAGCGGATCATCTTCTGGCGGTTTAGCCAGTCTGGCCGGAACCGCCGCCGGGGCAAGCATGGGCTTTCCCGGCATGGATATGTCCGGGGCATTGGGTGCACTGGAGTCAGTGAGTGACAGCGGGCCGATGACCACCACCAACGGCCCGGTCGAGATGAACTTCGAGGCGGGCGGTGTGACCTTCGGGGCGAAAACCCCGAACTACACGCTAATCGTGGTGGCAATCGCGGCCATGGTGCTGCTGTTTTTCTACCTGAGGGGGCGCTGATATGGGCTTATTCAGTACGAAAAAGAGTGCGAACAGCAACATCAACAACAGCGTTAACACCTCCAACAGCATGGGCGTCAGCGGTGCGAACAACGGCATGATGTTCAGTGGCATTGATGGCAGCGTCACCATGACTGACCACGGTGCCATGGAAGCCGCGGGGGAAATGGCCAGTGATGCCATGACCCTTGGCTCGAATGCGTTAGCGTCAAATAACAACGCCTTGACGGATGCGTTTAGTTTTGGACTGGAAACCTTCAACGGGGCGCTGAGTTCCCTTGGTGGCATGGCCTCAAACCAGAGCAATCTGGCCTCGCAGTCCATGCAGTTGGCGAACAGCATTAATGCCAGCGCCAACACAGGCGGGGCCAGTGACATAGGACGACAGAACACACAGGTCATGATGGCCTTTGCGGCGGTCATCGGCTTGGTGCTGCTGGTTGTGGTGCTTAAGAGGTAGCGGAATGTATCAGACACAGAAAATCATTGAAGTACAGCTACAGGCCGGAGAAAAGATTATCTCGGCTGTCAGTCAGTACCTGTTAATCCGTGACTGCTCCCATACCGTCACCTTGCTGGCAAAAACCCAGAACCGGGAGCTGGGGACAGAGCTGAAGAAAAACGACGTGGTGCCTTTGAGTGGTTTCGCGACCATCGAGCTGTACAACCATCACAGCACGGCAGTCACCCTCAAATACCAGTTAACCGATATTCCGGTGAACACTCAGTCTGACGCGGTGGCTATCAGTGGCGCGGTGGAGGTGCACAGCATCCGTGAACCCGTGACCATTGATGCGATTCAGCAGACGGTGCCCGTGTCATTTTCGGCCCCGGTGTCCATTGATAACTGGCCTGCCGTCCAGCCTGTGAGCGGAAAGATCACCGTAGGCAATTTGCCCGAGGTGCAGGCAGTGCGCGGGGAAATGGCGATCACCAACCTGCCCGCGGTGCAGGCCGTTAACGGTCAGGTCACTGTCGGTAATTTGCCGCAGGTGCAGCAAGTCAGCGGTCAGGTTGCGGTGGCGCGCAGTGATGCGCTCGCCAGTGCGGTGATCCCATTAGAGCAGGCAATGACAACGCAACTGCTCGCCGCCGACAGTCAGCGCCAGTCTGTTCTGGTGCAGACAGATAAAGCCCTGTTTATCGGGGGTGAAGGCGTGGATAACCAGACGGGTATTTATATCGCGGCGGGGGAATCCATGACGCTGGATACTGCAGCGGCGGTGTATGGCTATGCGCTGGAAGGTGCCACGGTGCGGACACTGGCAGAGGTGCGCCATGGCTAGATTACACGGTAGCGGCGGCGGTAGCTGGAAAAGCGGCGATATCAAGATCCACAACGGCCCCCTTGAAACTATCCCGCTGGGCTGGGTGCTGTGTGACGGTCAGAACGGCACGCCGGACTTGTGCGACCGGGCAATCGTCGGCGCGGGCCGGGCATACAGTCCGAATCAGACATTCGGGACGGACAGCCGGGCGACAGGCAATCACACCCTGTCATCTAATCAGCTTCCCAGCTCGTCCATGACCTATCAGCGCACCAGTAACTTTCAAATCTCCAGCATTAGTAATGCCGGGGTGGCGAATCGCTCGGTGCCTAATAACGGATGGAGTGCGTACGCCGAAACGGGGCGCTCTTCACCGCGGACACTGGGTTTACGGCTGCATAACGCCAGCACCTATGTCAGCACGCCGGGCAGCGGGCAATCACACAACCATGGTCACGTCGATGTGCGTCAAAAGTCGGTGGCCGTCATTTGGATTATGAAGTTATGAGAATTACAGCAGTCACACAGGATCAGCTCATCGTCATTGATGGTGTGCCGGCCTTTTTGGGACACATCGGCGGCTATGCCATGCGGCAAGGTGAATGGGCGGTTGATTTCAACACCCTGACCGGGCTGGGGCATATCGAATACACGGATAACCGCCCGAATCAAATCATCGACAGCACCGTGTTTAACGCCGCCTATGCATGGCTGATTGACGAACACAAACGCTATGTCACCGCCATGGCCGAGCAACACGCAGCAGAGGAAGCGGCACGCAATGAGCAGCAACAAGATCTTATTGATACTGAGTCTGATGGTGATGGGGTTAGCAGCAATGACGATGTATAAGCCGCGAGGCATCCGAAACAACAATCCGGGCAATATCGAAGACAACGGCACCGCATGGCGTGGCCGCGTCGGTAACGATGGCCGCTTTGTCATCTTCGACAGACCGGAAAACGGCATCCGTGCGTTGGCGCGAACGCTGAAAACGTACCGCAACCTGCACGGCCTGACCACAGTGCGCGGCATCATCAACCGCTGGGCGCCACCTGTGGAGAATGACACCAGCGCTTATGTGAACCACGTCGCCGGGGCGCTGGGCGTCTCCCCTGACACCTCGCTGTCAGAAGCGGAAACCATGGACATCGTGCCCCTGATTATCCGCCATGAGAACGGCATGCAGCCTTACAGCGCCAAGATGCTCAATGCGGGCATTCAGGCGGCATAAGGGGGACTGATGCTCGGTGCATTATTGAATCTGATCACGGGCGGGGTGACGGCATGGCAGCAGCACAGCCGCAACAAGGCCGAAGCCCTGAAACGTAAAGACGAACTGGAACAGGCCAAGCACGCCGCCAGGTTAAAACGGCTGGAATACGGCGACGAGAAAGCGGCCAATCTGGACGAGCTGAGCATCAAGGGCCGGGGCTGGAAAGATGAATTTATCTTACTGGTTGTGTTTACGCCCTTGGTGCTGTGCTTCTGGCCTGATTATGCTGTGTATGTCGATGCAGGTTTTCAGGCGCTCAGCAGCATTCCTGAGCCTTACTGGTACGTGGTCGGGGCTATCGTCGTCGACGTGCTGGGGATGCGCTCTATGGTGCGCTACCTGCTGGAATTCTTCTCACACAAATTCAGAGGGAAACCGACTTGATAGAAATACTGCAACAACTGACCGCAATGGGCCTGCCGCCCACCATGATCGCGCTGCTCATCGTGCTGTATAAGCAGGACAAGCGGCTAACAATACTGGAAACGAACGTACAACTGGGGAAAAAGCATGGCTAAGACAGGACTGAAAAGTAACGGCACACTGAAGAAAGGCTACCGCTTCGCCAAAGGTGGCCGGGTGGTAAAAGCTAAGAATGCAACGGTGAAGATAAAACGTTTCTGATATCTAAATATGCCCGCCTGTTATTGGTGGGCACTATTTATGCTGCAATCAATTTCTGCCCCAACTTCTTGATATCTCATCTCTCAACTTTTCTTGCAATATCGTATTGTGTTTATGTAAGTCATCGATAGCTTTGAAAAAAAATCTTTCGAATGATGCTTCTTTATTGGTTTTTGCAGCAGTAATATAACCTTTAATATCTTGAAGTTTTTTGGTTATACTTTCAATGGATAAATCCTCAGGTAAGCTGTTGCAGAAAGATGATTGGTAATTTTCATGCTCGAACTTATATGATTGATTTAATTCAACCAAATCACCCTTGAAATCTTCTGATTCTTCTATATGTTCAAACAAAAGTTTTTTTTGGTATTCCAATATTATGCGATTAAGCTTGAATCTGAGAGCTTCTAAAGCTTCTATACGTTTAGATAATTCCAATTGAGCTTTCCAAGCTCTTAAAGCTAACAAGGCAATAACCAGCATTCCAGAATTTATAAACACGCCCGCAATATCAGTCCACTTTACTTCAAAACTAAAAGGGATGTGCATTCCAACCAAACAGCCAAATGTGAATAGAACCACTACAGCTACATAAATGACGGTAAAGCTGGTTTTATTGAACACTGAAAATCCCTCTAATTTTTAAAGTGTGAATACCAACCAGAGCATGGCTAAGGTGCTGTTTCGCTAGCCTAAAATCAATATCAATCCGATTGTAAAACAATACTTTACTTTAAAGCTAATTAACTTGCGATTATATCTATTGTTGTAGTTGATTAAAGTTCATTTCCCCAACCAAAAGCCAAGTTGTGGTCATAATATGGACACAAGCAAAAACAAAAAACCATAAAAACAACAACTTAAGAAACAAAAAAAGGCCCTCAATGAGCGCCTTTTTTACCGGAACGGGACGTGAAATTACTCAAAAATCTTACGGTGCAGATTCTGAGCAATAGGCATGGCATGTTCGGTTTTAACCAGGAAGCACAGGTTGTGCGGGCTGGCACCGTAGCAAATCATACGCAGCTTGTACTCGTCCAGCGAATCGAACACGGTACTCACTGAACCGGCAGTCTGACTCATGCGGTTACCAATCAGCGAAATCAGGCACAGATCCTGTTCAATCTCAACGCGACACAGCTCACTGAGCGCGGCATGCGCCCCCGGAGGCAGCGTGGGTGCGCCGCCGCCTGTATCGGTCTGATCCATGGTCAAAGACACGCTGACTTCAGAGGTAGAAATCAGATCAACAGAGACCTTATGCTCAGCCAGAATCCGGAAGACTTCGGCCAGGAAACCATAAGCATGAAACATGTTCAGGCTGGTCAGGGTGATCAGGGTCTGGTTCGAGCGCAGTGCCAGCGCACGGAACAGCGGTGCTTCAGTAACGGATTTACGGATCCAGGTGCCGCCTTGCTCTGGTGCCCTGGACGATCCAACAAACACAGGGATCTGACGGCGAACGGCCGGGATCAATGTCGATGGATGCAAGATCTTGGCGCCAAAATTGGCCATCTCAGAGGCTTCGCTGAAGCTGATTTCTTTGATTGGCGTGGCTTTGGGCGCAATACGCGGATCTGTGGTGTACATGCCTGGGACATCAGTCCAGATTTCCAATGTGCCGGCACTCACCGCCTCAGCCATAAGGGCGGCACTGTAATCACTGCCACCGCGGCCAAGTGTTGTTGTGCGACCTTGCTCATCACTACCGATGAAACCCTGAGAAACGATAATCTTATCCTGCAGCAGAGGTAATAGCTTTTCCTCTGTCAGTTGACGAATCATTTCCTGTTCAGGGCTGGCTTTACCAAAGCGGCTGTCAGTACGCAGCACTTCCCGGATATCGTAACGCAATGCGTCAGCACCCATCTCACACATGATTTGCGTAAACAGATGGGTAGACAGCAATTCACCGTTGGCAACCAGTTGATCTGTCAGCTCAGCCGATTTATGTTCTGCGGCTTTTATGGCAAGTTCGGCGACCTGATCGAGCAGTTCATCAATGTTACCCGCAACCTGTTCAGGCTGCTGTAAATCCGCCAGCACGCTGTGGTGAATGGCGCGAAGGCGCTCCATCAGGTTATGTCGGTGCCCGGCATCGGCCACGCCGTTGGCCAGTTCGACTAAAATATTAGTCACACCGGAACACGCACTGATCAACACCAGTTTGGTTGTCGGATTATTGATAACTATCTTAGCACTACGGCTCATTGCAACGAAATCAGCCACACTAGTGCCGCCAAATTTTGCGACTGTGATTTCAGCGTTCAACGCTGAAGAAGAAATTACAGGGCTCAATGTGATCTCCCACTTAACAAAGCGTAAACATGGGGCAAAATTTGGGGAATCTTTCCGACTTGAGTGTCAGAAGAGCCATTAGGCGAGACGTACTAAGACTGCTGCTACCAGAAGCTCTCCACCTGCACTGGATGATGCAGGTGACAGCCAGAAGGATTCAACCTTCAAAGCCGATACGGCAAGCCCCCTGTCTCACCGTATCTCGGCGTTGCTCCCCCTCTCTATGGTGCTTTGGGGTGGGGCCCCGCCGCATAGATACCTGGATAACGCGCCTCTTCCGTTTTCACCTGAAAAATGAGCTTTCTCAGGGTGAACAAAAATTGCCCTTATTGAATATGAGAGGGGGGGCTTTGTCAATGCTTGAATGCATTTTTCTGTGTCAAGATTGTTACTGACTTTGCATAAATTTGCCTGCCTGGTTTCAGGTACGGGTGGTTCTGTTATGCTCGCTAGGAATGCCCTGTAAAAGCGACTGTTGCCAACAATAACTAATGCACTGAATTATAAGTAACTTATGTGTCTGTGCAGATGGAGAAGCCTTATGACAATTCACAGTTTTTACCCACCTCAACGCATACTGATGGGACCCGGTCCGTCGGACATTTATCCGCAGGTGTTGCAGGCGCTCAGCCGCCCGACTGTCGGTCATCTTGACCCACTGTTCATTGGAATGATGGATGAGCTTAAGCAATTGCTTCAGTATGCATTTCAGACTACCAACCCATTTACTATAGCGGTATCTGCGCCGGGCAGTGCAGGAATGGAAGCCTGTTTTGTCAATCTGGTTGAGCCGGGCGAGAAGGTGATCGTCTGCCGTAACGGGGTATTTGGCGAGCGGATGCGGGAAAATGTTGTGCGCTGCGGCGGTGAAGCTGTGCTGGTGGATAATGAATGGGGAGAGCCGGTTGATCCGCAAGCCGTTGAAGCCGCACTCAAAGCCCATCCGGATGCGAAAATACTGGCTTTTGTGCATGCGGAAACCTCAACCGGTGCACTGAGCGATGCTGAAACCTTATCCCGTTTAGCCCGTGACCATGACTGCCTGACCATTGTTGATGCGGTAACCTCATTGGGCGGGGTGCCGCTGAAGGTTGATGAGTGGCAACTGGATGCCGTGTACTCAGGCAGTCAGAAGTGTTTGTCCTGTGTACCGGGCCTGTCTCCGCTGACCTTTTCGCCGCGGGCCGTGGAGAAAATTCAGCAACGTAAGACACCGGTTCAGAGCTGGTTTCTGGATCAAAGTCTGGTGCTGGCCTACTGGAGTGGTGAAGGTAAGCGCAGCTATCACCATACAGCCCCTGTCAATAGCTTGTATGCGCTGCACGAAGCACTGGTTCGTTTACAACATGAAGGGCTGGAAAATGCGTGGCAGCGCCATGCCGAGATGCACGAGTTACTGCGCGATGGCCTGGAAGCTATGGGGATCCGCTTTGTGGTGGATGAGAAAAGCCGCTTGCCGCAACTCAATGCTGTTTTTATCCCTGACGGGGCCGATGATGCGAAAGTGCGTCAGACTCTGCTGGAAGAGTATAACCTGGAAATCGGTGCCGGCCTGGGGGCTCTGGCCGGAAAAGCATGGCGCATTGGACTGATGGGATACGGTGCACGTAAAGAGAATATCGCTCTGTGCCTGAAGGCGCTGGAAGAGGTGCTGAAATAATTATCAGCAATGAAAAGATGCGGCTGCCCGGGCAGCCGCTTTTTTTTGGGGAAGTCTTCAGTTCTTGTTTTCAGTCTTTGTCTGCTTGCCCTTCAGCCTGTGCTATCTGCGGCGAGGGGGTTACGGTTTTTGGCTTGGAAAACTGCGGTAACGCTTCATCGCTGAAATCCATACCCGGGAAAAGATACCGGGCCTCTTCGCGAACCTGTTCAGCTTGATAAGTGTTTGCCAATGCCTGATGAGCTTTGATCAGAAACTGATACAGAATGGGCCTTGGCAGCTCTTTGGCTTTATGGTCAGCCCAATGGATAAAGCTTGTCAGCAACGCAGGATTATCCTGCTGAATGCCCATTTTCAACTGGGTCTGATAAAGATCCCATTCAAACCGGTTGCGCCAGGCCCAGGTGTTATTGACCTTATCCAGGGCGGTTAAATCGGGTGGCGTGGATGATTCAAAGCGGGTCAGCATGGCGCCTGAATATAAGGTGGTGGCCATAAAGAGGCTGACGACAACAGGCAAAAGCATGGCGCTGATTCTGAAGGGCTTATAAAATCGCAGTGTTTGTTTGAAGTATTTCGCACTCAGGGCATCAACCCAATAGATCAGAAACACAAAAATAATCCAGTGGATCAGGGAGTGGTAAAAGGGGTATTCAAGCTGGGTATGCAGTGTTATTGGAAACAGGAGCGCGACCAGAGCCAGCTGAGTGTTGGCCGGTGCGCGGCGAATTTTAGCCAGCACCGCCGCTGCCGCAATCAGCAGTGCCAGTACAGGTAAAATACCCCCTTCACTGGCCCAGAAAAGTAACTCGTTATGGGGATGATCCAGCCCGGGTAACCCATGGGGCGTTTCAGGATCGGCCTGATGCGCTTGCGCTGTCTGCATCAGATAAGCGGGTTCAAAATTACCATAGCCGACGCCCGTGGCCGGTGAGTGCAGGAACATGTCCAGCGCTTGCGGGTAGATGACTGAGCGGGCACTTTCCAGCGACACTCTGCCCGGTTGCGGGCTCCAGTTCAGGCTGCTGGTCAGGTTCCAGGTCACGCTTAATCCCATGACCACCATCATCAGCCACATTCGCCACTGTATTCTGGCTGCAAACTGCATCAGGTAAGGCAGGATAAGTAACATCCCCACCACACTGGCAATCCAGCCGGTTCGCGAGCTGAGCACATACAGCATGGGGATCACAGCGACAGGTGTTAATTGGAGGCCGAGATGGGAGAGGGTCCAGCGGCCCTGAACCATAGGCTGCCGTGCCAGCAGGTAAGCTGAGAGGATCAGCCCGGTGGCCAGGAAGCTGGCCATCACGTTAGGTTGCTGAAAAATACCGTAGGGTCGGTTGAGATCTGTGTTATAGCCAATGCTATTTTCCGGTGAGATCCACAGAAACTGATACCAGGCCAGCGCGGCTTGCAGCCAGACCGCTTTTAAGATCAGCCAGAGTATTTGCTGACGCTGTTTCTGGCTGAAAGCAAACTGCTGCAGTGCCACGAAGAACAACCAGCCAGCCCAAAGGGTAATGACTCGGTTGACGGCGACTTCTGGTCGCGCTTCCGGGAAGAACATGGGGACAGACAGCGTGACGCAGCAACATAAGAGAACCAGCGTCAGGCGTGAATAACGCAATACTTTCTGTCGGCTGATCTCCAGCAGGCCAATAGCAATGGCAAAGCTGAAGGGAATCCAGCTACTGACATTAAAGGGTAGTTCCAGTCCGGCTCCTCCCTGATTATGCTGAAAATAATGCATCGACAGCAGAAACAGAAAAGTCAGCGCCAGAATAAAAGGTCGCGTCAGTGGTTTACTGATGGTGGCAGCGGCCAGTCTGGTGCCCCTTAATTGAATGACGGTCACGGTGTCCGGTCCCTCGGCAAATAGACAAAAAGTCAGGCTGAATTCAGCCTGACAGAGAGCATGAGTGTAATTATGCCTGCTGCTTTGCCGTTAATGCGGGCAGCAGGGGTTTTAGGAAGCGGGCCGTATGCGAACCGGCGACTTCGGCAACCTGTTCCGGTGTGCCTGTCGCAATGATCTCACCGCCACCGCTGCCGCCCTCCGGCCCCAGATCAATGATCCAATCTGCGGTTTTAATGACGTCCAGGTTATGCTCAATCACCACTATGGTATTGCCGTGATCACGCAATCGGTGCAGTACACTCAGCAACTGCTGGATATCATGGAAGTGCAAGCCCGTTGTCGGTTCATCGAGAATATACAGGGTTTTACCTGTATCGCGTTTGGACAACTCGCGTGCCAGTTTCACCCGCTGCGCTTCGCCGCCAGACAGCGTGGTCGCTGCTTGTCCCAGGCGGATATAGGATAGTCCGACATCCATCAGGGTTTGCAGTTTTCGGGCAATGGCTGGTACAGGATCAAAAAATACCCGCGCATCTTCCACTGTCATTTCCAGCACTTCATCAATTGACTGGCCTTTGTATTTCACTTCCAGAGTCTCACGATTGTAGCGTTTACCCTTACAGTTATCACAGGGCACGTAAACATCGGGCAGGAAGTGCATTTCAACTTTAATCACCCCATCGCCCTGACAGGCTTCACAGCGGCCGCCTTTGACGTTGAAGCTGAAGCGGCCTGGTTTATAGCCCCGTGAGCGAGACTCCTGAGTGCCCGAGAACAGCTCCCTGATGGGGGTGAAAATGCCTGTGTACGTCGCCGGGTTGGAACGCGGCGTTCGGCCTATCGGGCTCTGATCGATGTCGATGACTTTATCGAAGTGCTCCAGCCCCTGAATATCGTCATAAGGGGACGGCTCGCCTGTAGTGGCCCCATTGAGTCTATGGTGAGCAATCTTGAAGAAAGTATCGTTGATCAGGGTTGACTTGCCTGAGCCGGATACCCCGGTCACACAGGTCAGCAAACCAACCGGAATCGACACATCGACTGTTTTCAGGTTATTGCCCGTGGCGCCTGTTAGCTGAACCGTTTTTGCCGGATCGACAGGAACACGTTCAACAGGCACTTCAATTTGTTTTTTGCCGCTCAGGTATTGGCCGGTCAGGGAATCTTCCGAATTCAGAATATCTTCCATGGTGCCTTCGGCGATGATCTGCCCGCCGTGAACACCGGCGCCCGGGCCGATATCTATGATGTAATCTGCACTGCGGATCGCATCTTCGTCGTGTTCGACCACCAGTACGGTGTTACCCAGATCGCGCAGCCGGGTCAGGGTGCTCAGCAGGCGTTCGTTATCACGCTGGTGGAGGCCGATGGAAGGCTCATCGAGCACATACATAACGCCGACCAGTCCAGCGCCAATCTGGCTGGCCAGGCGGATGCGCTGAGCTTCACCGCCCGACAATGTTTCTGCACTGCGGGACAGGTTGAGATAGTTGAGGCCCACATTGACCAGGAAGGTCAGCCTGTCATTGATTTCTTTGAGGATTTTATCGGCAATCTGCGCACGCTGTCCTTCCAGTGTCAGCTCGGAAAAGAAGGTCAGCGCCTGGCTGATGCTCATTTCACTGATGGCCGGCAGGTTGGTACTGTCGATAAAGACATGACGTGCTTCTTCACGCAGACGCGAACCGTGACAGCTGGCACAAGGCTTGGTGGAGATATACTTCACCAGATCTTCGCGTACAGCATTGGACTCGGTTTCCCGGTAGCGGCGTTCCATGTTATTCAGAATGCCTTCAAACGGGTGACGGCGAACTGTCACATCGCCGCGATCATTAATGTATTTAAACTCAATATTTGTGGTGCCTGAGCCCTGCAGCAATACGTTTTGTACTTTCTTCGGCAGACTGCTGAACGGTGATTCAACATCAAAATCGTAATGTTCAGCCAGTGAAGTCAGCATCTGAAAGTAGTAGTAATTGCGTTTGTCCCAGCCCCGGATGGCACCGCCGGACAAGCTGAGTTCACTGTTCTGAATCACGCGGGACGGATCGAAATACTGTTGTACCCCCAGTCCGTCGCATGTGCCGCAGGCACCGGCCGGGTTATTGAAGGAAAACAGGCGCGGTTCAAGCTCACGCATGCTGTAGCCGCAATGCGGGCAGGCGAAGTTGGCCGAGAAAATCAGTTCGGCCATGTTATCGTCATCCATGGCGCTGACGACCACTGTGCCGCCTGACAGATCCAGCGCGGTTTCAAACGATTCAGCCAGCCGCTGCTGAAGATCATCACGCACTTTAAAGCGATCCACCACCACTTCTATGGTGTGCTTTTTGTGTAATTCCAGCGTCGGCGGATCGGACAGATCGCAGACTTCACCGTCGATCCGGGCCCGGATATAGCCTTGCGCCGACAGGTTGGCTAAGGTTTTCAGGTGCTCGCCCTTACGCTCCTTGACGATAGGAGCCAGCAACATCAGCTTGCTGCCTTCCGGCAGTGTCAGCACTTTGTCGACCATCTGGCTGACGGTTTGCGCGGCGAGGGGCACATCGTGAGTCGGGCAGCGTGGTTCGCCGACACGGGCATACAGCAAGCGCAGGTAGTCATAGATTTCGGTAATAGTACCGACCGTCGAACGCGGGTTGTGTGAGGTCGATTTTTGTTCAATCGAGATGGCAGGCGACAGGCCTTCAATATGGTCGACGTCCGGTTTTTCCATCAGCGACAGAAACTGGCGGGCGTAGGCCGACAGTGATTCGACGTAACGGCGCTGACCCTCGGCATACAGGGTGTCGAATGCCAGAGAAGACTTACCGGAACCTGATAAACCTGTGATAACAATCAGCTTATCCCGGGGGATAGTCAGGTTAATGTTTTTAAGGTTGTGGGTGCGTGCACCCCTGACTTCGATCTTATCCATAGTTGCAGTCATCAGCGCTTGAATAAATAGGATTGACATTATTGCATAGCCCTGAGGGGCTTAAAAGACTTGACTGTACAAAAACACAGTGCTTTGATCGTCTTTTATGCGTCCGATCAAGACATGGGAAGCATGACGTAGCCCTATGACTCGGAGGGCAGCCCATGTTAAACTCGGCGATTAAGTATAAACTTTGAATGAGCGAAGGGTGTCAGGATTGGCAGCCTCAACAGCGAAAACCTGGAGTGAACTATGGCCAGTCGTGGCGTAAATAAAGTGATCCTGGTGGGTAACTTAGGACAAGATCCTGAAATCCGTTATATGCCGAACGGCGGTGCAGTCGCAAATATCACCATCGCGACTTCTGAAAGCTGGCGTGATAAAGCCACCGGTGAACAGCGTGAAAAAACAGAATGGCACCGTGTTGCGTTGTTCGGCAAGCTGGCTGAAGTGGCTGGTGAGTACTTGCGTAAAGGGTCTCAGGTTTACATTGAAGGTCAGTTGCAAACCCGTAAGTGGCAGGATCAAAGCGGTCAGGACCGCTTCACGACCGAAGTGGTTGTTCAAGGCTTCAACGGTGTGATGCAAATGCTGGGTGGTCGTCAGGGGGGCGGTCAGGGCGCGCCAATGGGCGGCCAGCAGCAGCAGGGCGGTTGGGGACAACCTCAGCAACCGGCTCAACAGCAACAGCAACAGCAACAGCAAAACTATGCGCCTCAGCAGCAGCCTGCGTCTAAGCAACCGCAGCCTCAGTACAATGAGCCGCCAATGGATTTTGACGACGATATTCCGTTCTGATCCTTTCCAGACGGTTGTTAAAAAAGCAGCGTTCAACGCTGCTTTTTTATTGCCTGATACCCAGTCACCGCACGATGCTGATCACAGAGAGTGGGGATTGGCTGACTGATGCGTGTGTCCGGGTGAGGCTTTTTGTTTAATAAAATCAATAAACAGCTTGGTTTTGGTATGGTTGTAGTTGAGCTTAGGGTAGTAGGCGTAGGCAGCATTTAACGGCTGTTTCAGATCAGGTAAGACAGGGATCAGCAAACCATTGCTGAGCTCGCGTTTTACCGTATTCTCACCTACCAGAATTAACCCCATTCCAGCTACCGCAGCGGCGACCAGGGCTTCCGGGTTCTGGGTGGTAAAATTGCCCCGCAAACGCAGGCGACGGTTACTTTCAAAGACATGCTCTTGCTCATGGCCATGACTGCCGAATAACAGGCAGTTATGCAGCGCCAGTTGCTCCGGGGTTTCGATGGCGGGCCTGTCTTCCAGGTAACTGGGTGAGGCATAGAAGCCAGCCTGAAAACTAAAGAGTTTGGTGGCAATATAACTGGTGGAATTAAAATCAGTCAGTTCGCGGCTGATAAAAACATCCAGGTTGAGATCCGGCAACTGGCCCGGAGTCACAGTGTGCAGCTCTACCTGAATATTGGGATAGGTCTGTAAAAACTCGGCCAGATAATGAACCAGTACCCGGCTGCCTGTCGCCAGCGGGGCGCCGATGCGCAGCACACCCTGAACTTCGCCGTAGGTGGAGGTGGTTTCAGCCAGTATCTGGTGCCAGTCATCAAGTAAATGGACACTGCGCCGATAAAACACCTTGCCGGCGTCTGTGACTGTCAGGTTACGTGTCGTGCGTTTAAGAAGCTGAACACCAAGCTGTTTTTCTAACCATGACAGCCGCTTGGACAAGGCTGAACTTGAGGTGTTGAGAGCGCTTGCGGCCTGAGCCAGTGAGCCCTGCTCAACCACGGCGACAAAACTTTTGGTGCAGGTGATCCAGTCCATATCTCTCCGCTTTGTGGGGTGCATGCTGCCTGGGCGGTGAGCCAAGTAAGGAAAGTGTCGGTCTGAGCACTGCAGTGTTTGAGAGCCGATGGTATTTTCCAGTATAAACAGGCGTTTTGGTTTGTATTGTTGTCTGTATCAGAGTTGACCACAGAGCCAGGCGGTTTGGAATTGTTTTTCAGATAAAGTTGGACCTTGCATGAGAAAAGCCTCAGGGATGAAGCTGACCAATAGACTGGTTGCTTTCGTGACCCTAATTGTCATTTGCGCCATGTTTGTCATTTTCATTGGCGGTGCTGTCAGTTTTCGTCAACTCGGGCAGGATTATCTGCATCATTATCTGGGCGGCGTGGTAGAAGCGATCGACCAGGAAATGGCCGATCCTCAGGGTTCACAGTCTCTGGCCCGCTGGCTGCCGAGGTTACTCAAAGCCAGTAACGTGGTGGCGCTGGACGTCAGCAACGATACCGGCTCTGTCTACCAATTTCAGGGATTACAGAAAATCGATGATCCCAATATTCTTTATCATACTGAATATCCGCTGACCCTGAACCCCGGTTACTCTGTCAGTATCCAGTCAGTGCCGCCTTATACCGAATTAACCTATTCGCTGGGGGCGATGTCTTCTATCAGCCTGGCGATCATGATCATTATTGCCGGCCTGATATGGGGCGTAAACTGGCTCAAGCGGCAGTTGCAGGGCTCAGAGCTTCTCGAAGAGCGGGGGAGAATGCTGCTGGCCGGTAAGCTGGATGCTTTTGCCAAAGGCGCCGATCTGGAATGGCCGGAAACGGCAAGTCTGGCATTGGACAAGCTAATCTCTGAGCTGAAAGATGCCAGACAGGAGCGCAGCCGCTTTGATACCTTCATTCGTACCCACACCTTCCTGGATCAACTGACGGGCTCGGCCAATCGGGTATTGTTCGACAGCCGTCTGCAATCTGTGGTTCAGGATCAGGATAACCATGGTGCTGTTATTTTGATTCGTATCGCTGACTGGGAAGAATTGCTGCTGGCAAAGGGCAAGATTGTGGCCGATGAATTGATTCAGGATGTCGGCATGGTGCTGTCGAATATGGTCCAGCGCTATCCGGACAGCGTGCTGTCTCGCTATTTTGACGCCGAATTTGCCATCATGCTGCTGCAACAGCCCAGCAAGGAGGTCAATCAGTTTGTGAATCAGCTGCTGAAAGGGCTGGAGCGGCTGACACCTTCCGTGCCATTACAGCGCGAGAACTGGTGCCATATTGGTATGACCTATTTTGCCAGTGGCGAGCGGCGTGGCCGCATCATGGATGAGGCTGACATGGCGCTGCGCAGTGCGCAATTACAGGGCACGAACAGCTGGTATGCCTTCCAGAAAGATGTACTGGGAGAGGATACCCGGGGCAGTGTGCGCTGGCGGACGCTGCTGGATGCTGTCTTGAGTCAGGGCGGCCCGGCTCTGTATCAGCAGCCCGCCTATCTCTCCGGGGAGAAAATACCGCTGCACCGTGAATTATTGGCGAGGATCAATGACGAAAACGGTGTGATGATCAAAGCTTCCCGTTTTCTGCCTGCGGTTGAGCAGGTGGGATTCAATGTGCGTATGGATAAACAGGTCATCAGTCAGGCGCTGGATCTGCTCAAAAATGGCCCGACGCTGGATAATTTTGCGATTAACGTCAGTGTCGAATCTCTGCTGGATAAAGGGTTTATCCGCTGGTTCCGGGATGAACTGCTGCAAACACCCAGGCCGGTACTGAAACGGCTGAGTATTGAAGTCCCGGAGCGGAACCTGTCACGCCATATTGATGCTGTGCGCACCTTTCTCAAAATGGTAACGGGCCTCGGCTGCCGGCTGGGTGTGGATCAGGCCGGGAGAACCATAGTCAGCACCCACTATATCAAGGATGTCAACGTCCAGTATATCAAGCTGCACAGAAGCCTGATTCGTGAAATAGATCAGCGGCAGGAAAATCAGTTATTTGTCCGGAGTATGCTGGGCGCCTGTGCCAATTCCGGTGTCGAGGTGATTGCTGTTGGCGTCGAAAATGACAGGGAGTGGCAGGTGCTGCAGCAATTGGGTATTAATGGCGGGCAGGGGCGCTTTTTTGCCCCGGAGATGAGTGTGAGTCAAATTAGTACCAAAAATCGCAGATAATGTTATCTAAGTGGAAACCTTACATTTTTTACAGGATTTTCTCTATACACCATAAATTCCTGTCAGTATCATGGGTCAAATTATTGACAATAATAGTCAATAGCATGTTTTTAAAGAATGTAGCCGCGGGTTAAAAACGAACGAAAAGTAAAACGGGTTATTACCATGCTGATGAAAAAGCTCCTAAGTCGGAAAACTGTCAGTAAAGTGGCCAGTTTTGCTGTGTTCGAAGGGAAACTGACACTCGTCTGTCTTACAGAAGACGGGAATGACTGGATCAGTGACAGTGTGGAAGTGGCTTCACGTGAAAGCTGGACGTCTTCCATCACGCAATTGATCAATACACACCATTTAAACGGCTGCAGAATTCGCTTCGTACTTGGCCATGGCTTATATCAAAGCCTGATCATTGATAAACCTGCCTTACCCCGCCATGAACTGGCCAGTGCCTTACCGTTTCTGGTCAAAGATCTGGTGACTGAACCTCCCGCTAACCTGGTGGCGGATGGGTTTGAAGAGCCAATAAAAGACAGACTGCAAGTGCTGGTGGCGCAACGTTCCCTGGTTCAGCAACTGGTGCTGGCGTGCCTGGCGAATGGCTGTGAGCCTGAACTGATTACTGTGGATGAAGTGGTGCTGGGTCAGATGACGGCTGAAAAACAGAGCCAGCTGTTCCTTCATTCCCGTCAGCATTCCGGTCTGCACCTGACCGCTTTCAAACAGCAGGTGATGTGTTTTCAGCGCCAGCTGCGCGGTTTTTCTCAGCCTCTGATGGGGCTGGATCAGGCTAATCTGCAGATAGACGGGCTGGCGCTTGAACTGCAGCGCTCCCTTGACTTCCTGAGTGCCCAGCTGCGTGATGCACCTATTGCCCAGGTGCTGGTCAGCTGTGACAGCGATGATAATGAGCAGTTGGCTGACGCATTGCGGCAGCGGCTCAATGTGCCGGTCGCGACAGTCAGTGGGGCACCCGCCGAGCTGATTGATTTTGATGCCCGTGTCGCCTGGGCCGTTCAGCTGCAGCAGCCGTTGCTCAATCTGTACAGCGACAGTCTGAAACCACAATCTAACTGGCTCACCTTGCCTAACTTAGTGGCTGGCTGGGCGGCGGGTGCAGTGGTGATCGGATCGCTGGCGGGATGGCAAAGCTGGCAGGAGCACAGGGCCACACAATTACTGTCACAGCAGCAAACCCAGCTGACGCAAAAACAGACTGAACTGGATAACGCCAAAGCCGCGCTGGCCCGTCATCTGCCGAGTGAATTAAAAGTCAAACTGAGCGGCGAGCTGGAACAGCATCTCGCGGCCAAACAAGCCACGCTCAGGGCAATTGCCATGCACGATAACAGCCTGCAAGCTGGCTATGCCACTATGTTGCAGCAGCTGGCGCAGGCTGCCAGCCAGGATATCTCAGTGAGCCGCATTCACGTACAGGGCCAGCAACTGGATCTGGAAGGCGTGGCCAGGCACCCCAATGCAGTACCCGGCTGGCTGCAGAGTTTTGCGCAATTTCCCCAGTTGGCCGATCGCCGCTTTGAAGTCATGTCTCTAGGCAGAAATGAAGAAAACAGAGTGACCTTTATGTTGCATGCGCAACGCAAAACAGAGGCAAAACAATGAGCGCCTGGGCATCTCTTGTTACCCGGTTTGAGCAGCTTAATCGGCGCGAGCAGTGGCTGGTGGCGGTAACGGGCTGGTTGATGCTGATTCTGGCCGGTTATCAGTTTTTACTGGAACCCATCCAGCAATCCCTGACATCGGTGGTAAGGCAACAGCAATCGGTACAGGCCAGCATTATCAAAAACGACGGTGATCTGATTCGGATTCAGCGGCAGCTGAACAGTGATCCCGATAAGGTGTTGGATGAACAAATCCGCCAGTTGCAAGACAGTAACGCCCGGCTGGACACAGAGCTCAAAGAACGTGTTGCCAGTCTGGTAACCCCGGTCCAGATGGCGGCTTTGATGGACCAGGTGCTGCAGCGCTCCCAGCGTCTGACGCTGGTGTCGCTGGAATCTCTGCCGCCAGCTCAGCTGATAAACGGTGAGGATGCCGGTTATTACATTCACCCTGTCCGGCTGACTCTGCGTGGCCGTTACTTTGATTTGGTGAATTATTTGCAGCAGCTGGAAGCGCTGCCGGTGAAATATTATTGGCGAAGCCTGGATTACCAGGTAGATAAATACCCGTTCTCCGATATACAGCTGGATGTATACACGCTGGGCGAAAGTAAGGACTTTATCGGTGGTTAGACAATGTATTTCTCTGCTGTTACTTGCCTTGTTCAGCACAGCAACCCTGGCTGAAAGCGATCCGACCGCCCCGCTGGGGTGGCAGGCGCCATCGGTAAAGAAAACAGCGACACAGCGCTTACCTTCACTGGAAGGCATCGTTTGTCCGGAACAGGACCAGTGCAGCGTTATTTTAAATAGCCAGGTGGTTTTGCCGGGTGAGGCGATAAGTGGTTATACCCTGAAAGCCGTCGACGGAGAGATTGTTATTCTCCAGCGCGGTAGCCGGCAATGGCGTCTGGCTTTGTATAGCGAAGAAATAACAATCAATGAATAATAAAAGTGAATTCTGACATGCGCTTATTGTTAATTGTGATGGCAACAACCTTGCTGGCGGCCTGCTCTACAAATATGGGGCACAATAAACCGGTTGAGGTGCAGGAAGCCTTAAATCAGGCTAAAAATGAGGCTCAGAGCCGGCCTCTGACGGACTTGCCATCGGCAGTCAGCGCTGATCTGATGCCCAGCCTGAGCCGTTCCGGCTATGGCAGCAGCCGTGCGTACGAGCGGCGCTTTCGTGTCAATGCCCGGGCTGTGGACGCCCGCGCCTTTTTCTCCAGCCTGGTTCGGGGCACGGCATTTAATATGGTGATCCACCCTGAGGTCAGCGGCCGGGTTACGCTGAGCCTGCAGGATGTGACTTTAGATGAAGTACTGAACGTTGCGTCGGATATTTACGGCTATGATATCCAGCGCAAGGGCAACATTATTCAGGTGTTCCCTGCCACATTGCGCACGGAAGTGATTCCGGTGGACTACCTGCAACTGCAGCGGCGTGGCCTCTCTCTGACATCCTTGACCACAGGCTCAATCAGCAGCCCGGATAACAGTATCGACAATCAGTCGGATAACCGCCGCAATACCAGTAATGACGACTATGACGACAACCGCCGCCGCGACAGCAATAACGGTGACCGCTCATCTTACTCCACGGGCGGCACCCGGATTGAAACGCGTTCCGACAGTGATTTCTGGGGCCAGCTGCAAAAGGCGGTTCAGGCCATGATTGGTACGGGGCAAGGGCGCAGTATTGTGGTGTCGCCGCAGGCCAGCCTGTTGACAGTGAAAGCATTTCCGAATGAATTGCGCGAAGTGCGTGAATTTCTCGGCGTATCGAAAAAGCGTCTTCAGCGTCAGGTGGTGCTGGAGGCCAAGATCATGGAAGTGACCCTCAACGACAGTTACCAGCAGGGCATTAACTGGAGCAACATTACCAAAACCATAGGTGGTACCGGCATTATTTTCGGCCGTACCGGGCCAGATAATTTGCCCGGTGGCAGCGAGATTGCCAATTTGCTGGGCGGACAAACCAATATCACCATCTCAGATGGTAACTTCTCGGCAGTACTGAGTTTTCTGCAGACGCAGGGCGATCTGAATGTGCTGTCCAGCCCGCGCGTGACTGCTGCCAATAACCAGAAAGCTGTCATCAAAGTCGGCGGCGATCAGTATTTCGTTACCGAGGTGGATGGCGGGGAAGCAGTGACAGATGGCGGCGTGGCCTCGCCGGAAGTGGTGCTGACACCTTTCTTCTCGGGCATCTCTCTTGATGTGACACCCCAGATTGATGATGACGGCGGCGTCCTGCTCCACGTTCACCCCACTGTGGTCGAAGTCACGGAGGAAGTGAAGGAAATTGCCCTGGGTGACACCTTTGGCACATACAGCCTGCCGCTGGCACGAAGCTCAGTGCGTGAGTCTGATTCTGTGATTCATGCCAGCAGCGGTGATGTGGTGGTGATTGGCGGTCTGATGAAATCGTCGCTGAAAGATCAGCAGACAAAAGTCCCTCTGCTTGGCGATATTCCCGGCCTTGGCTACTTGTTCCGCAACATCAATAAAGTCCAGACCAAAACTGAGCTGGTGATTTTGCTTAAACCCACAGTGGTGGGCGATCAGACCTGGCAGCAGGAAATTGAACGCTCACGCGCGTTGGTTGAGAAATGGTTCCCGGACCAAGGATAACCCATGTATCTGTCACACTTCGGATTTGAGCAGCTCCCTTTCCGGTTAACGCCGGATACCGGGCTGTTTCATGCACTGCCGTCACATTTGGAAGCGATCAAAATGACCCTGTCTGCGCTGGCGATGGGGGAAGGATTTATCCAGATTTCGGGGGAAGTCGGGACAGGTAAAACTCTGGTTTGCCGGATGCTGGTCCGACAGTTGCCTGCCCGGTATGACCTGGCTTATCTGCCGACGCCGGCCATGAGCGGGCGGGAACTACGGGTGGCGCTGGCAAAGGAACTGGGATTGCAGCCGGACAGTGACGGCCTGACACTGACTGAATTACTGCACCAGTCATTGATCGAACGCAAGCGCGGCGGACGCACAGTCGTGGTGTTGTTAGATGAAGCCCAGGCGCTGCCTGATGAGGCGCTGGAAGCCTTGCGGCTGCTGGGCAACCTGGAAACTGAACAGGAAAAACTCTTGCATATTGTGCTGCTTGGCCAGCCTGAGCTGGATGAGCGACTGGCTTCCCCGCAGCTGCGCCAGTTCCGTCAGCGCATTACCTTTCGTGCCGTGTTGCGGCCGTTGGATATGGCAGAGACTGCGTCCTATATCGAGCATCGCCTGAGTAAAGCGGGCGGAGAGCCAGGGTTAATGTCGTTGGCGCGGCAGAAAGAGATCTGGCACGCCAGTGGTGGCATCCCCAGACTGGTGAACCAGTTGTGCCATAAAGCCTTGATCGTTGCCTGCAGTGCGGGTCATGACATTGTCAGCCGTAAAGCGGTGCAGGCAGCGATCACAGATACGCAAACCGCGCGCCAGCCGCGCTGGCAGTACCCTGTGTTGTGGGGATGGAGCTGAGCATGAGTGAAGTCAATAAAATGCTCAATAGTTTGAGCCAGAATCAGGCACCGCAAGAGGCGCCAGAGCTGAAGCCTGTCCGGGTCAAACCTTTGCCTAAGGTGTTGTGGCCACGCTGGCTTCTCGCCGGATTGCTGATCACAGGCACAGCTGGCGCCACAGGCTGGTGGTTCGGGCACAGTCACGAGGAGAGCCGTTCAGCGGCTGAGATTACGCAGGTAAAAGCAGAACAGTTATCTCCTTCTGCGGTTTTGAAACAGGGGCCGGATCCGGTCGGGGATCTTCTGCACACCAAGGCCAGGCCTGCTGGCGAGACAGCACCTGTTACCCAGCAGCCTGACAGCCAACCCGCAACGCTCAGCCCAGCCAAAGCCACTGTGCTGCCCGTTGTGAAAAAAGTGCCCGTTGCGCCGGTCGCCAGCCAGCCTGAACTCGCCCCGGCGGTTAAACCGGCTGCCGTACCGGTTGTACCTCGCGCTGTCGCCCCTGTGCGTGCTGCGCAAACGGCCCCGGTGGCGGTTATGGCGATCACTGGCGACACTGAGAGCGAAACAACTGGCACGGCCACGGCAATGACTGAACCATTGCAAGAAGGGGAATCCGGCTTGTCTATCGAAAGTATTGCCCTGTCGCCAGAGCAGCTTGCTCAGACTGATTACGATAAGGCCATGAAAGCCTTAGCGGAAGGGGACACACTCAAGGCCACGAATTACCTGAAATCGGCATTGGAATATCAGCCCGCCTGGATTGATGCCCGCCAGCGTTTGTCAGCGCTGTACTACGGTCGCGGAGATGTCAGACGTGCGATGCTGACACTGCAACGGGGACTGGCCAAACAGCCCAACCAGCAGGACTTGCGTCTGACGATGGCCAAGCTGCTGACCCAGGAGTCACAACCGGAAGTGGCGCTGGATGTGCTCAGCGAACTGCCGTCGCAGCCTGCCAGTGAGTTCCTGGCCTTGCGCGGTGCGCTGGCCCAGCAACTTAATAATCAGCCACTGGCACTGAGCAGCTATCAGCAACTGGTGGATACCGAACCTTTCGACGGCCGCTGGTGGCTGGGGCTGGGGATTGCCCTTGACCGCAGTCAGGATAATGCCAAGGCGGTCGCGGCCTACACGCAGGCGCTGAAACTGGGACAGGTTTCCGGTCAGTCACAACAGTTTATTCGCCAGCGTCTTGCCGCACTAAAGACACAGGAGGGCTGAACAGATGCAGCTGAGGTTACGCAAACGTCTGGGCGATCTGCTGGTTGAAGAAGGCATAGTCCGCCAGGAGCAGCTTGATCTGGCACTGGATCAGCAACGCAGTACTGGCCGTAAACTGGGTGATACCCTTATCAGCATGGGCTTTTTGGGCGAGCAGCAACTGCTGGCCTTCCTGTCCCGCCAGCTGGATATCCCACTGATAGATTTGAACCGGGTGCCGGTCGACAGCGAAGCTGTTGGCCTGTTGCCGGAAGTCCATGCCCGTCGTCTGAGAGCGCTGGTGATCAGCCACCGGGGTGACACAGTACGTGTGGCCATGAGCGATCCGGCCGATCTGGCGGCCCAGGAAGCGGTGCTGAACCAGTTGCATCAGTTCAGGGTGGAACTGGTGATTGCCCCGGAACACCAGCTGATAGCCTCGTTTGACCGCTATTATCGCCGTACCAAGGAAATTGCCTCTTTTGCCGAGCAGCTGCATGCCGAGCATCAGGCGAACAGCGATTTCAGCTTCAGCGTCGATAATTACGACAACGAGGAAGTGACAGTCGTCAAGCTGATCAATTCCCTGTTCGAAGATGCTATTCAGGTGGGTGCCTCGGATATCCATATCGAACCGGATGCCAGCGTACTGCGTATTCGTCAGCGTATTGATGGTGTACTCCATGAAACCCTGCTGAATGAATCGGCCATCGCTTCGGCTTTGGTGCTTCGCCTTAAATTGATGAGCGGACTGGATATTTCTGAAAAGCGTTTGCCGCAGGATGGCCGCTTTAATGTGACGGTGCGCGGCCACTCTGTGGATGTGCGTGTCTCTACCATGCCGGTTCAGTACGGTGAATCTGTCGTCATGCGTCTGCTGGATCAGTCTGCCGGTATTTTGAGTCTGGATGAGATTGGCATGCCGGCCGATATTCTTGCCCGCTTCCGCCGTCAGCTAAAACGCCCTCACGGCATGATTTTGGTCACCGGGCCGACCGGCTCGGGTAAAACGACCACCCTTTATGGCGCACTGAGCGAGCTGAACAAACCCGGCAAAAAGCTGATCACCGCCGAAGATCCGGTGGAATACCGGCTGCCGCGGGTGAATCAGGTGCAGGTGAATACCAAAATTGGCCTGACGTTTTCCGGCATACTACGCACTTTTCTGCGTCAGGATCCGGATATTATTCTGGTCGGGGAAATGCGGGATCAGGAAACCGTGGAAATTGGTCTGCGTTCTGCGCTCACCGGCCATCTGGTGCTGTCGACACTGCATACCAATGATGCGGTAGACAGCGCCCTGAGGATGATGGACATGGCAGCGCCCGGCTATCTGGTGGCCAGTGCGGTCCGGGCTGTGCTGGCTCAGCGCCTGGTACGCCGGATCTGTCGGGACTGCAGCCATGAGGTGACGCCGGATGCTGCAGAACTGCAGTGGCTGAAGGCCTGTTTTCCGTCCTCGGCCGACCAGACATTCAGGCAGGGCAGAGGCTGTCAGAGCTGTAACCTGACCGGCTATAAAGGCCGGATTGGTGTGTTTGAATTACTGGAAATGACCCCGGCAATGATGGATGCACTGCGCGCCAATGATGCAATGGGGTTTGCACAGCTGGCACGCGCTTCCGAGGGCTACCAGCCGCTGATTGAGTCCGCTATGGCGCTGGCTCTGGCCGGGCGCACCAGCCTGGAAGAAGTGCTGCAACTGAGCGAAGGAGATTACCTGATGCCGGAATTTAACGCCGTACCGGCGTCCACGGAATCCCGCTGATGCCGACATTTGATTACCGGGGACGGGGCAGTCAGGGACAACTGAAGAAAGGCAAGCTCGACGCGCCAACAGCGGAGGCAGCCGCTGATCAGTTGATGCGCCAGGGAATTATTCCTGTGGATATCCGCCGTGGCCGAAGCGACAGTCCGTTGACTCTCAGCGGCCTGTTGCAGCGCAATGTGCCGCTGGAATCTATGGTGATTCTGTGTCGCCAGTTGTACAGCCTGACCAAAGCCGGTGTGCCGCTGTTGCGGGCCATGAAAGGGCTGGAGCAGAGTACCAGTCACCCGTTGCTGCAATCGACGATTGATGCCGTGACGGTAGAGCTGACCAACGGCCGTGCACTGTCGCAGGCAATGAAAATGCATCCCAAGGTGTTTTCCGAGCTGTTCGTGTCGATGATCCATGTGGGGGAGAATACCGGTCGTCTGGAAGATGCCCTGCTGCAACTGGCGCAGTATTACGAGCAGGAATTGGAAACCCGGCGCCGGATAAAATCGGCTATGCGATACCCGTCTTTTGTGCTCAGTGCGATTTTGCTGGCAATGATAGTGCTCAATACCAAAGTGATTCCGCAATTTGCCTCCATGTTCAGCCGGTTTGGCGTCGAACTGCCTTTGCCTACCCGTATCTTAATCGGCACCTCTGATTTTATGCTGAGCTACTGGCCTTTGTTACTCGGCGGCTCAGTCGTAACCTGGATCGGCCTGAAAGCCTGGCGGCGCACTCCTGAAGGGCAGGAAAAATGGGACTACTGGCGCCTGAAAGTGCCGGTCGTGGGCGATATCATCAATCGGGCCCAGCTGTCGCGCTTTGCCCGGACTTTTGCGCTGATGATTCGCGCCGGTGTGCCCCTGAACCAGGCGATCCAGTTATCGGCCGAAGCGCTTGAAAACCGTTTTCTGGAAAATCGTCTGATCGACATGAAAAACGGCATTGAAGGCGGCAGCAGTATTACGCAAACAGCCAGACAAAGCGGCATTTTTACCCCACTGGTGCTGCAGATGATTGCGGTCGGTGAAGAAACTGGTCAGGTCGATGAACTGTTACACGAAGTCTCGGATTTTTATGACCGCGAAGTGGATTACGATCTGAAAACACTGACTGCCAGAATCGAGCCGTTTTTATTGGCGGTTGTTGCTGGCATGGTGCTGATTCTGGCGCTGGGGATATTCCTGCCGATGTGGAATTTACTTGATGTCGCGCGCGGGGCTTAATGCAGGCTGATGATATTAGCACTCAGTGCGAGAATAAAGTTTTGTTAGTGATATTTTTATCACTTAATTGCTTTGTAAGCTAAGCCTAAACCACAGTTAATATTAGGAAAATGTGCAATAACCCGATTATTTCCACTGGTATTTTTTTATGATAATGCGAGAATGACTACTTACATCATTTTGACGCCCGTTCGTCATGTTTTTGGCAGATTATGACTCAGTATCCGAACAGGCAAACCGGCTTATCGCTGATCGAACTGGTCATTGTGGTGGTGGTGGTCAGTATTCTGGCTGTTGTGGTGGTTCCCCGTTATATCGATATTGCCGAAGAGGCCAAAGTGGCTGCCCTTCAGGGCATGGCGGGGAGCTTTTCGACCGCAGTACTGTCTGCCCGTGCGCAGTGGGAAGCCGATGGCAAGCCAGGCACCCAGAGCCGGAACTGGGTCAATTACGACGGCACTCTGTTTAACCTGACCGCAGCAAAAACAGGCGGCAGAGAGGGATATCCTTTCGCGCTGCAGGGGCAGGGAAGTTCGCAACTGGGGCAACTGTCGGAGCAGGATTGCCTGACATTAATGGACAATCTGTTACAAAACCCACCGCCGTCAACCACTGATGCGAGTGAGGCGGGCTCTGGGCAATATCAGTATTTCGTCGAAGTCGGTGCAATCAGTGATAACCGGTTTTGTCGTTATTACCAGCTGGCTTCGGCCAGTGATTTTTGGACCGGTAAGAAAGCAATAACAGCCGGCCATTATTTTACTTATATACCGGCTTTGGGTCGGGTTGATATTAAAATTGATCGCAATATTTAGGAGTTAGCTATGAAACGTCAAGGTGGTTTTACCCTGATTGAATTGGTAGTGGTAATCGTGATTCTCGGCATTCTGGCCGTGACTGCTGCGCCGCGTTTTTTGAACCTGCAGGATGATGCACGTAACTCTGCGCTGCAGGGGCTGCGAGGCGCAATTGTGGGCGCTTCAGGCATTGTTTACGGCAAGGCTGCAGTGCGTGGTAATGAAACCAGTGATGAAGCAGTAGATGTCGATGGTGTTCAGGCTATTTTCGGTTATCCGACAGCAGCAGCAAATGGCATTGGTGCCGCGTTTGAAAATGGTGATTGGCTAGCGATTACTTCGGCAGATACCAGCGATGTACCGGAAGATACTTTGACGGATACTCAGATTATCTATACGTTTGCAGACCGTACTACAGAAGGTTGTTACGTACTATATACCCAAGCAGCAGGTGCTGACACACCAGCGACAGCTGAAGTGGTGCTAGGTGATGGCTGTAGACAGTAAACACTGAGAGAGTAGGTCGATTATTTACCTACTGATTGTGTGTAAATTGGGGCGGACTCCTGCCCCTTTTCTCACTTTGACAGGGCGTTTTGGGTGAATGCATGGCTCGCCATTTGAGCGCTGGCCGACAACGCGGCTTTACGTTAATTGAACTGATTTTGGTGATCATACTGCTGGGAATCCTCAGTGTGACGGCCGCGTCACGTTTGATTGGCCGCAGTAGTTTTGATGCTTACCTGGCCCGCGATCAGGCCATCAGTCTGGCCCGTCAGATTCAGCTGCGAGCGATGAGCAATATCAATGAGCTGGGCGATCTGAATTCCTGCCTGTCTTTACAGGTGGCATCGGATCATTTTGGCCCGCCTGCCTGCGCTGATATCACGTTATCTGGCCGCGCAATCACGGCATCAGCCGACGATATTACTGTAACTGGCGATTTGTTAGGCGAAGTGCGGTTCGATTTACTGGGACGACCTTATCAGCAGGATGGCCGCGGGAGCAAGACAGCGCTTTGTACCACAGAGTGCCAGATAACCTTTGTCTCGCGTAACGCCCAGAGCGCCTCAATCTGTATTAACCGGGAGGGTTATATCCATGCCTGCCCGTAACCCCTGCCGTTCGACAAATTGCAGCCAGAAAACCTACCGCCATCAGCAGGGTTTTACCCTGATTGAAGGCATTATCGCCATTGTCATTATGGCAATCGCCATGGTCACACTGACCAGCTTTTTATTTCCTCAGACCGAACAGTCCGCCGTACCGCATTATCAGGCCAGAGCCGCCGCCATCGGCCAGGGCGTGCTGAATGAGGTGTTATCGCGTAAATTCGATGAAGCCTCGGATCCCTTTAACGACAGCGTGATCCGTTGCGGAGAAGAGGTGCATGTGTGCAGCGCGCCGGGCAACCTGGGTGCGGATGCCGGTGAAGTTAACAGCGGCTTACTGAATGTCGGCGCTGCCGACGACGTGGATGACTTTATCGGCTGCTGGGGCAGTGTGACACAGTGCAACGACAGCAGCCTGCACCGTCGCGGGGCATTGCAGGATCTCGTTACAGTGTCTGCCGCCGAGCAAAGTGATTACCGCAATATTTACCTCGAAATCAGTGTGCGCTATGAAAACAACGCTTTCAATGGTGCCGCAACGGCTGTCAGCACCCAGAAGCGCATTGATGTTCTGGTCAGGACCAGCCGCTACGGTGAATACCTGTTCACTGCGTTCAGGAGTAACTACTGATGCGGCTGTCCCGGGGATTCACTCTGATAGAAATGATCATGGCGCTGGTGATTCTGGCATTTATTTCGCTGGGCATCGGTACTTACCTGCAGCTGGGCGCCGGGGGCTACTCCGACACCATAGATAGAGAGCGCTTACAGTCGGAGGCGCGTTTTGTTATCGAACGTATTACCCGTGAAATTCGCCATGCTGCGCCAAACAGCGTCAGTTTCAGCAGCGGGTGTCTGTCGTTTTATCCTGTGTATTTAACGGCGACCTATTATAGCCGACTTGAACCTCAGGAATCAGAAACAGAACTTAGCGGACTTGTACCGCCTGACTCACAGCACATTGCCTTATGGAACACGGGTATCAAAGATAAGCGCGCGGCTGTGGGATTTGTCAGTGCCAGTGATTATCAAGCCGATGAAGACGCAAGTATGGAGTTTTTTGAGCTGACGAAAACCCCGACTGCGGCAGATCCTACGGTCAGTCTGAAATTGTCCCGGTGGCTGGGCGATCGTTCGCCGGGTCAGCGCTTGTATCTGTTTTCCGACCAAGTGGCTTTTTGTCAGGTTGGCGATAGCCTGGTACGGCGAGTAAAGAATGGTACCGGCTATACGCTGACCAATACGCTCAGCCATTTCAATGTCGCTGTGTCAGGGGCCGGCCTGAACAGCAATGGTCTGATTCATCTTGCGCTGACATTTCGCGATCCTGTCAGCCAAGAATCGTCGGACTACAGCCAGAGCGTGCAGGTGATCAATGTCTTATAGCCGACGGCATTCAAAGCAACAGCAACAGGGCAGCGCGCTGATCGTCGCCATTTTCGTGATTGTCGTCATGGCCGCCATGGCAGCCGCCATGTTGCGGGTGGCGGGTTCTGGTCAGGACATTACCACCCGCGAAGTACTGTCGACCCGCGCCTGGTTTACCGCCCATTCCGCCAATGAAGACATGATGAGGCAGCTTTTTCCGCTGGCCGGCACAGTGAGTGAACCCGCGGTCGATATCTGTCTGCGTCACCATCCTGACACCGGCACTGCTTACACTTTCGCACCAGCCGGGGTAACGGGCTGCCGCGCAACGACGACCTGCCAATCTTCAAATACCGGGTCAGTAAACACTTACTTTTTAATCAGCACTTCACAGTGCGGCAGCGGCCCTCATGCTGTTACCCGGATTCAGGAGCTTTGGGCAAAGGATTTGGATAATGAGTAAACGATTACAGGCTTTCGGGTGTCTTTGCTTCCTGCTGTATTTATTTCTTTCAGGACAGGCTGTGGCAGCAGAGTGCAGTAATAAGCTGAATAGTAATAAAGACTTTTATATTGATTTTGAAATACCGAGCGCGAATTTAGATGAGCAGGTCATTGCATCTCAGGCTAATTCCGGAACAAGAACTCAAGTCATTTGGACAGATAATCGAAATGCGAGTGAAGCCAACACAATTGTCGAGAAGAACTTTTTAGCTGGTGGACGCTATTATGTTCGGTTGTTATACAGCTCAGATAAAGGGAAGCAAGGAACGCTGCAGTATCTTAATAAGACGACGGTTTCCGGTACATGGCAGCTTGTCAGTGAAAAAGTGATCGACCTTTCGGAAATAAAGTCTGCTGATTTTCGTGTTGTTGGGAATGGCGAAGTTTCAACTATGGAGTGTGCAAAAGGAGAACCGCCGCCCTCGCCACCACCAGTTAATCCTGATGTTTGCGAATTATTTCCCGGCCCGGTACAAACCTGGATTGGAAATGAAAATAACTTATTTACATCTGATGTAGGCACCAAAATATCAAATACCTCAGCGCATAGCGTTGGGTTTAGTAATGCTATTGTCGATATGGGGTATCCTGACGCATACACTCCAGAGGACAATGTGAAAGCGTTATGCGATGGCGTTACTTGCTCCCTAAATGGCGGCATGGCGAATAAGCGAGATCTGCTTTGGGATGTTTCGGACAGTACTGAAATTAAAGATAAAGTTGTGACAGATAATGAAACGGCTTTACCGGGAAGTTATTTCATCTCGTCGTTCGGTGCGCCATATTCGGGACTCACGATAGAGCCTTCAGGGAACCTAATTTTCCCAACAGGGGAATACTGGTTAGACAGGGCCGATATTCGAGGCACGATGACAGTCGAAGGAGACGTTGTGCTTCACGTTTGGGATAAAATGACGGTTGCTGGCTTGGTTAATACAACAAGCCCATCAGATAATTTAACTATCTATGCTTACAATAAAGGTGATGAATGTCCTCGTCCGGGCTTTTATCCTAGTGGGCCACCTGCAGTAAATACGAATTTCTCAGTCGATATCAACTCATCAGGCTTGTTTAACGGCCGTATTTACTCCCAGGGCCCTGTTGCTTTATCTAACAATACTGGATTAAGAGGTGCGGTTACAGCCTGTCAGTTACAAATGAGCAACACCGCGCAAATAGTCGGTAACAGCCAATGTTTCAATCCGCCGGATAATAATTATCAACTTGTTGTCAGCCCAGAGCGAGCCTTGAGCTTGCTGTGCGAACGTCAACCCGTAGAATTCCAAGTGTTGGATAGTAGTGGTGCGCTGGCGTCCCAATTTAATGGTGAGATAGATGTCACGACGAATCTGACTGGCAGCGGACAGGCGTTCTGGTATGAGCAGCCGGACGGTGGAACAGGTACAGATGCCAAGCAAAGCCAGCGTTTTTCTGTTTTTAACGGGAAAACGCAATTGTGGCTGAAAAGTGAAGTGATTGAAACAATCTTTGTTACCGGACAGCTAGTCTCAGACGGCAACCCAAGCGCAGAAGGCCAGTACAGTTTTGTCCCGTTTAAACTGCAGATTCAGGAGCAGGCATTGAAAGTCGTTGCCGGAAAACCTGAACAAATTACTGTCTCTGCCAGGAGTTGCGATACCAGTGCTGCAACACCGGCAGAAGCCCGAGACTACAGCGGTATCCGGACACTACAGTTGAGTACTCGCTATACCTTGCCAGATTCAGGTGGCAACTCTGTCGAGTTACGCGATAAAAATGGTAACTGGCAGTCCACCAGCGTTGCATTGAACTTTCAGGAGGGCAGTGTTGAATCAGAGTTGCGTTATTTGGATGCGGGTCAGACGCAACTTAGTCTTGTCGATCCAAATTGCACTAAAGCCGGTGGATGCAGTATCAGTGGTAATGGCTCGTCGCTGGACGGTATGGATTTAGTCGATTGGACCCGATTAGAAGGTACGCAAACCGTCTGGTCCCGACCTTATACGTTCGCGCTCTGCGATGTGACCGCTGACAATGGAAAGACAGATTTCTCCGGCACCGCCAGCGGCGGACCGGGCTTTGCGGCAGCGGGTGAGTCGTTTTCAGTCACCTTTAAACCTGTGATCTGGACGGAAGATGCCGTGGTGGCGGATCAAAGCAGTGATGATATCAATGATATCCGGACCACCACCTCAGCCTGGTGCAATCAATTAACAACACCGAATTATTATTCGGTTTCAGGGGGGGCGGCACCAGTTCAACTTTCTATCCCCGATAAACCGGCTTCGCCAACGGGCGATGGCGTATCTGCGGGTAAGCTGGAAGGCACGCTGTATCACGAATTTACACGCTCTGAAGCAACTGCGGGCTGGACCATAAACGATCTGAGCTGGATCGAAGTCGGCAGTCTGTGGCTGCAGGCCGATGCCGATTATCTTGGCATGACAGTGGAGCAGGGTGTCGGACAACTGGGGCGCTTCTACCCAGCACATTTCGTCATCAAGGAGAGTGTGAGTGTGGTCAGCGACGCCTACGGTAGTTTCACCTATATGAATCAGCCGTTTTCTTTGTCAGCGACTGTTGAGGCGCAAAATACGCAGAACCAGCCAACCCAAAACTACGGCTATTTTGCCGACGATTATAAAGAATCGCTGCAGTTACGCGCCGTGAATGCGGGGGCGACTGGGAGCGATGCCAATAACTTGACCAGCCGGTTGTCTGAGCGTCTGAGCTATCAGCAATGGGACAAAGCTCTCCAAACGATCACGACCGATACGCTGGCATTGCTACGGGTGGTGAGCAGCACAAACCCAAATGTGACTGAACCGGACGGGCCGTACCCGGTCGATTTTGGTCTGGTTGTCGAATCTCGGAATGATTGCGCTACCCGGGGTTGCAGCGACTTTTCAGCTAAACCGCTGAGTGTCTATGAGCAGGACGGCGCCACGCAGGAAACCGCCGCCGCGCTGGTTGGTGATATTCATGCCCGCTACGGCCGGATGCGGTTGGAAGAAGCGGTGGGCCGGGAAGGTGAAAAAATCAATATTCCTGTGCTGTTGGAGTACTGGAATGCAGGCCAGTTCGTCACCAATGGCGACGATAACGACTCGGTATTCAATGGCCAGCTGTATTTCAGACAGGGCATCACTCACCCGACCACGAATGCAATCACCGCATCCGTTGGTGATATACAGGTGCAAGAAGGCCGTTCAGCGTCGGGCGATCTTTATGCCACTGAGGGCGAATCTGGCGAGCAGGTGCGCTTCTGGCAAAAACTGATAGCCGATACGCCTGCTGCCATCACAGGCGAGAATCCTGTCACTGACTCAGGATCCGGCACCCATGCCGGCAGCGAATCCCAGCCCTGGTTGCTGTACAACTGGCGGGGGCAGGGTGATGAAAACCCCTCAGCCGTGGTGACTTTTGGTGTTTACCGTGGCAATGACCGGGTGATTTACCGGGGTGAAAGGAATATGAACCAGTTCATCGATATCAATTAGCCGGTGTCAATTCGTCGAGACCAGTGCGTCGAAAGCTGGCGTTGCTATGCGGAACCGGAAAGGTGACGGCAAAGTCAGTCTGAATGGATAAAGCATGGCTTTATATTCCACTTGCTTTATATTTGTCTGGTATGTCTCAGGGGCATGCTAATGAGCGGGCAGCCCACAATTCGAAGCAAAAGCACACACGAAAGCGTAACAATCCCTAAAAATGAGGATCTGTGGCAGGTTTGACAAAGCTTATCTTGTCTCGCTACCTGCCACTTGATACATTTAGGCGCAATTTTTACGAAATTTGAGCTTGCAGGATTAGCCGAAAACTATGTTTAAAAAACTTCGTGGCATGTTTTCCAATGACCTGTCCATTGACCTGGGTACTGCCAATACCCTGATTTATGTCAAAGGGCAGGGTATCGTACTTGATGAACCTTCAGTGGTCGCCATTCGCCAGGATCGTGCGGGTGCCACTAAAAGTGTCGCGGCCGTTGGCCACGAAGCAAAACAAATGCTGGGGCGTACGCCTGGTAATATCGCTGCTATCCGCCCGATGAAAGACGGTGTGATTGCAGATTTTTATGTCACAGAGAAAATGCTGCAGCATTTTATCAAGCAAGTGCACGACAACAGTGTACTGCGTCCAAGCCCACGTGTGCTGGTAGCTGTGCCTTGTGGTTCTACTCAGGTTGAGCGTCGTGCTATCCGTGAATCGGCACAAGGTGCCGGTGCCCGTGAAGTGTACCTGATTGATGAACCTATGGCGGCGGCTATTGGTGCCGGTCTGCCGGTGTCTGAAGCGACAGGCTCCATGGTGATCGATATTGGTGGTGGTACCACTGAAGTTGCCGTTATCTCTCTCAATGGTGTGGTGTATTCCTCTTCCGTGCGTATCGGTGGTGACCGTTTTGATGAAGCGATCATCAATTATGTCCGTCGTAACTACGGCAGCCTGATTGGTGAAGCAACCGCTGAGCGCATCAAACACGAGATAGGTTCTGCTTATCCGGGTGATGAAGTGCGTGAAATCGAAGTGCGCGGCCGTAACCTGGCTGAAGGTGTGCCACGCAGCTTTACTCTGAATTCCAATGAGATTCTTGAAGCCCTGCAAGAGCCGCTGACAGGTATTGTGTCTGCTGTGATGGTGGCGCTGGAACAGTGTCCGCCGGAACTGGCTTCGGATATCTCAGAGCGCGGTATGGTACTGACAGGTGGTGGTGCATTGCTGCGTGATCTGGACCGTTTACTGACCGAAGAAACCGGTATCCCTGTGGTTGTTGCTGAAGATCCGCTGACCTGTGTGGCTCGCGGTGGCGGTAAAGCGCTGGAAATGATCGATATGCACGGTGGCGATTTATTCAGCGAAGAGTAATGTCTACCCCGGCAAACATCCAAACAGGTCATAGTGTTACATGAAACCTATCTTTGGCAGAGGCCCTTCTCTGCAATTGCGCCTGTTTCTTGCCATGTTACTGTCGGCCGGCCTTATGCTGGCCGACAGCCGTCTTGATGCTTTCGCCCAGGTCCGGTATGTCCTTAACTCTGCGGTTGCCCCTTTGCAATACGCAGCGAACCTTCCGCGTGAAATTCTGGATGGTCTTTTCAGTCAGCTGAGTTCTCATCAGCGATTACTGGCAGAAAACAAAGCGCTTAAGCGCGACCTTCTGGTACTGCAAAGCGATGTGCTGCTACTTGACCAGTTGCAGCAGGAGAACCAGCGCCTTCGTGAGCTGCTGGGCTCACCTTTTGTGCGTGACGAACGTAAAATGGTGGCTGAAGTGATGGCTGTCGACTCCGACCCATACAGTCATCAGGTCATGATAGATAAAGGCCGGGTAGACGGTGTGTATGAAGGTCAGCCGGTGATCAATGACAAAGGTATCGTCGGTCAGATCTCCTATGTCGGCGCACACAACAGCCGGGTGCTGCTGCTGATTGATCCCACCCATGCGATTCCGGTGCAAGTGGTGCGCAACGACATCCGGGTAATTGCCTCAGGCAGTGGCGAGCAGGATCAGATTCAGCTCGAACACGTCCCCAGCAGTACCGATATCAAAGTGGGCGATTTACTGGTGACATCCGGTCTGGGTGGCCGCTATCCGGAAGGATACCCGGTCGGTAGGGTGACAGAGTTTTCGTTCGATAATAAGCGCCCGTTTGCGCAAATCAAAGCCTTGCCAACGGTGCAGTTTGACCGCTTGCGTTATTTACTGCTGGTCTGGCCGACAGACAGAGAAAGGCATACCGTCACCACAGGAGATCCGGTCAATGGTTGATAGTCGAGCCAATGGCATTGTGCTGATCTGGTTGTCGTTTGTGGTTGCACTGATGCTGCAGGCCGCTCCCTGGCCCGGACAGCTGGAAGCTTTCCGTCCGTCCTGGGTTATGTTGGTGGCATTTTATTGGGTGCTGGCGTTGCCACACCGGGTGAATGTCGGCACGGCATTGGTACTGGGACTGATCTGGGATCTGTTACTGGGTTCCACTCTGGGTATTCGCGGTCTGACCATGTCAGTGCTGTGCTATATAGTGGCCCTGAACTTTCAGGTGATGCGCAATTTATCCTTATGGCAGCAGGCCATGATAGTCGCCTTGCTGTCGCTGGCCGGCAAGCTGGTGGAGTTCTGGGCAGAATACCTGGTGGTCGAGATTGAATTTGATCCCACCCGGTTGTGGGCCGTATTACTCAACTTCCTCCTCTGGCCTTGGTTGTTCCTGTTTTTGCGGCGCATTCGCCGTAAGTTCTCAATACGTTAGGGGACATCAGTCCCCTTCGATAGCACTGTGTGATACGGTTCGCATGACAAGCCCCCAGTGCTATCGTCTTTCTAGGTAAGATCAAGATGACAACACTGTATCTGGCATCCGGTTCACCCCGTCGTAAAGAACTGCTCTCTCAACTCGGTTACACTTTCGATATCCTGTCGCTCGACGTCGAAGAACAGCATCAGGCACGAGAAACCCCGGAAGCCTATGTTCAGCGTCTGTCGCTGGACAAAGCCATGGCAGGGGTGAGGGTAACTGACGGACAGACGCCGGTACTCGGTTCAGACACTATAGTGGTAGTAGACGGACAGATTCTTGAAAAGCCGAGGGATTTCGCGCACAGCCGTGAGATGCTCATGTTATTATCCGGACGAAGCCATCAGGTCATGACGGCTGTCACTGTTGCCACGCAAGCGCGTCAGCGGACAGAGCTGGTTGTAACGGATGTCTGGTTCCGGTCTCTGACCGGTCAGGATATTCAGGACTACTGGCAAAGCGGTGAACCCAAAGACAAAGCCGGCAGTTATGCCATTCAGGGGATTGGCGGGAAATTCATTGCCCGTATTGAAGGGAGTTACCATGCAGTTGTCGGCTTGCCGCTGCTGGAAACCGATGCGCTGATCCGAGAATTTATAGCCAATTAAATTAACAGAGGCATCCATGAGTACCGAGCTGCTTATCAATGTGACACCCAGTGAAACCCGCGTGGCGATGATTGAAGGGGGCAACCTCCAGGAAATCCATATTGAGCGTGAATCCAAGCGTGGCATTGTTGGCAATATTTATAAAGGGAAAGTGAGCCGTGTACTGCCTGGCATGCAGGCAGCTTTTGTGGATATCGGGCTGGATAAAGCGGCCTTTCTTCATGCCTCCGATATTGTTCCCCATACCGAGTGCGTGGCCGAAAATGAGAAACAGCAGTTTCAGGTAAGGGATATTTCAGAACTGGTGCGCCAGGGGCAGGATCTGGTGGTGCAGGTGGTGAAAGATCCGCTGGGAACCAAAGGCGCCCGCCTGACGACGGATGTTACCCTGCCATCCCGCTACCTGGTTTTCATGCCCGGTGCCAGCCATGTTGGCGTATCGCAGCGGATTGAAAGTGAACGCGAGCGTGAACGCCTGAAAAACCTGGTAACCAAGCATTGTGATGAATTGGGCGGATTTATTATCCGCACCGCTGCGGAAGGGGCGTCATCGGCCGAAGTAGCGCAGGATGCTGCATTTCTAAAGCATTTATGGCGAAAAGTGCTGGAACGTCGTGGAAAATACAAGAGTAAGTCGATGCTGTACGGAGAGCTTGGTCTGGCGCAGCGTATTCTGCGCGATTTCGTCGGCACTGAATTGGATTCTATTTACGTCGATTCCCGCCTAGCTTTCGAGAATTTAAAAGAATTTACCGACGAGTTCGTGCCAGAACTGAGCAATAAGCTGGTTCGCTACACAGGCGATCAGCCGATTTTCGATCTGTACGATACGGAAAATGAAATTCAGCGTTCGCTGGATCGCAAAGTGGAGCTGAAATCCGGCGGTTATCTGATTATCGATCAGACTGAAGCCATGACAACGGTCGATATCAATACCGGTGCTTTTGTTGGCCGCCGTAATCTGGAAGAGACCATCTTCAATACCAATATTGAAGCCACCAAAGCGATTGCCCGCCAGTTACGCCTGCGCAACCTTGGCGGGATTATCATTATTGATTTTATCGATATGGCCTCTGAAGAGCACAGGCGCCGGGTGCTGACGGCACTGGAGCAGGCGTTGTCTTACGACAGGGTGAAAACCAATATCAACGGCTTTACCCAGCTTGGGCTGGTGGAAATGACCCGTAAACGGACCCGTGAAAGTATTGAACATGTACTGTGCGGGACTTGTCCAACCTGTGAAGGGCGCGGGACGGTGAAAACGGTCGACAGTGTCTGCTATGAAATTCTGCGTGAGATTACCCGTGTCAACCGGGCTTATGATGCCGATCGCTTTGTCGCTTATGTTTCCCCTGCGGTGGCTGAGACACTGGCCGGCGAGGAATACCATGCGCTGGCTGAACTGGAAGTCTTCATCGGTAAGCAGGTTGAAGTCAAAATCGAACCTTTGTATAACCAAGAACAGTTTGACGTCGTAATGATGTAAACCCTGAGGCAATGGCGTGTTATCTGTGCTGATAAATCTGACCCGCGTTCTGAAATGGACGTTGCTCACTCTGCTGGTCATCGGCGCAGTGTTAATTACCTCGTTGCGCTTACTGCTGCCGCAATTGAATGATTACCGCGCTTCGATTACGCAATGGCTCTCGGCGCAAGCCAATATGCAGATCAGCGTCGAGCTGGTTGAGGGGCGCTGGCATAATCTTGGCCCGGTTATGGCGCTGCACGGTGTCAGTATCGGTCAGAGCAGTAAGGATATGGTGCAGGTCGGCGAGATCGACTTTGACGTTGATTTGTGGCGTTCTGTACTTAACCTCAAGCCGGTTTTTCGTGATATCAGACTGACCGGACTCACGCTGGATCTCACCCAGTTTCCGGCCAGTAACCGTCCTGCTGAGGCAGATAACCCCCTGGATGTTAACCGACTGGAACAGCTGTTGTTTGTTCAGCTGGGAACATTCTCCCTTCATGATGCGACCCTAGTAGTGAGCTCGCCTGCAGGTCACCGTCAGCCGGTGGCGGTGACAGAACTGAAATGGGATCGTCAGGGTGACATGCACCTGGCTGAAGGTATTGTCAGTATTCCCGGTACCGATCTCAATCAGCTCAATGTGATGGCGAATCTGTCTGCCACACGCGGATTGCCGCATTTATCCGGCACTATTTATGCGCGGGCGAAAAACCTGTCAATGACCCCCTGGCTCAACCAGTCTGTGCTGGGCGGGGAAAAAATCACCGACAGCCAGCTGAATGCGGAAGCTTGGCTGACTCTCGACAATGGTCAGCTCAGTAACAGTAAAGTCCGTTTTCTGGACTCCTATGTACGCTGGCAGGAAAACGGGCGCAAACACGAGCTGGCATTGCTGCGTGGCATGCTGTCCCTGATCCCTGAGCAGCGAGAAGCCAGCAGCGGATGGCGACTGGATAGCCATAAACTTGTACTGGCGACAGATCAGAAAGCCTGGCCGCGTCTTGATTTCTCCGCTAACTGGCAGGCACCGCAGCAAAAGGATCAGGCTGTGCCTGAGCCGGTATCACCGCAAGACACTGTGTCCCAGGGTCATTGGCAGCTGGCTGTCAGCAGTGTTGATCTGGCCAGACTGGCACCGTTAGCCAGTTTGCTGCCGGAAGACAACACAGGCCGACAAGCCATTGAATCACTTCAGCCAGCCGGTTTGGTACGCGATCTCCGTTTGGCCGGTCAGGGACTGGCGCTCCCTCGTTTTTCATTTGAACTGGATGGGGTCTCGAACAGGCAGTGGATGTATCTGCCAGCCTTTGCATCTTTGCATGCCAATATTGCCGGTGACGGGCAGCAGGGTGAGATAACGCTCAATGTCGGCAAGCAAACCCTGGACTATGACAAGGTCTTCCAGGCACCGATGGAGATTGAGCAGGCCGATGTCCGTGGCTATTGGAAATTGGACCGCCAGGGATGGCGTGTGTGGAGCGATGAGCTGTCGCTAATCACACCGCACCTGAGTGCGAACGGACAGTTCCGGCTTGATTTCCCGAAAGCGGCTCCTTCCTGGCTGTCTTTTTACGGCGAAACCAAAGTCAAAGATGCTGGCGCAGCCTGGCGTTATTTGCCTCGCCCGGCGCTGGGGCAGGAGCTGACGGATTATCTTTCCTCCGCCATTCGTGGCGGGCAGTCTGATCATGCTCAGTTACTGTGGTTTGGCGATCTGCCTGCATTTCCTTATGCCAGCCATGACGGAAATTTTGAAATCAGCGTACCGCTGAAGCATGGACGTTTCAGTTTCGATACCGCCTGGCCTGAGCTGACCGAGATTGATTTGAACCTGGGTTTTCGCAATGATCGCATGCTGATCAATGCCAGCCATGCCAAGACCAAAGACGCTGTGGCTGATCGGGTCGTCGGCGATGCCTGGCTGCACCCGGATGGCCACCTGAAACTGGCCATTGATGTCAGTGCAGAAGGCGAGCAGGTCCGCGACTATATGATGGCAACGCCACTGGTGGACTCGGTCGGGGCGGCGCTGTCGGCGGTGAATGTTGACGGACCTGTGACCGCGAAGCTGCAGTTGGACATTCCCTTTAGTGGCGGCGAGGTGAAAGCGCAGGGAGAGGCCAGTCTTGACAGTAACCGGGTGACTATCGAAAGCCTGTCGCTGCCTCTTACCCAGGTAAAAGGCACCATTCATTTTGATAATGACCAGATAACGGCGGACGGCGTAACCGGCTACTGGCTCGGCCAGCCCCTGACCGTCAGCTTTGACGGCGAGAACGGCGAAGCCGGTTACCGGGTCAATGTGGATCTGGCCGGGTTCTGGCAGGTTGCCTCGCTGCAGCAGCGCTTGCAGGATCCGCTGCTGGCCAGACTGCACGGCAGTGCCAAGTGGCAGGGTAATGTCGGGGTGGTAATGCATGATACCGGACTGAAATATCAGGTCTTTATTCAAGCGCCGTTAGCTGCTATCCGCAGTGAGCTGCCTTATCCGTTGGTTTTTACACCACAAAGTCCCACCAGTGCGGTGCTGACGGCTTCCGGCAATACTTCCCGGCTGGAAGCCAGCCTCACGGTGCCGGATGCTCAGTACCGGGCTGAGATTGCCTTGCAGTCACAACCGCGGATTGTACGCAGCGAACTGACAGTCGGCCTGGCCGAACGACGCAAACTGCCGGCAAAAGGCCACGGGATTCGTATTCAGGCCAATAGCATTGATGCCGACGCATGGGACAGCCTGGTACAAGAGATCATTGACAAGCAGCGGAACAGACCGGCAGCACAAACCGGTATTGAACTGCCATTACCCACGCGGATCAATGCCAGCATCCAGCAGCTTAAGCTGGCTGGGCTCAACTGGCACAATCTGGACTTGGCGGTACGCAAGCAGCCATCGCAGTGGCATGCGGTACTCGGCAGCCGCGAAGTCAGCGGCGAGCTTTTCTGGCCCGACTATAAGCCTCTGACGGTGAACCTGGAGCAGCTTCACCTCAATTTACCGGAAGATAAAAAGCCGCTGGAAACCCTGTCGGCTGAGCATAGGTATGTGCCGCAGCGAGCTATTCCACCTGTCACGGATTTTGACCGTAACATGATGGCTTACCTGCCGCAGATGAATGTCAAGGTTAAAGACTTGTGGCTGCAGGGATACCGGCTGGGCGCATTAAGTGGTCGGTTGCGACGCGATGCCCAAACGCTGATTCTGGAAGAGCTGCAGCTGGATTCCGGCACGACGTCGCTGAGTCTGGATGGCCACTGGACTATGAATCAGTACCAGAATGAAACACAGGTTGCCTTTGATATCGCCGGTGAGGACAGCTCTGAGCTGATGGGGCGGCTGGGGATCTCCGGCGGGATCCAGGATGCCCGCTTTACCAGCTACGCCTCGATTCAGTGGCAGGGGGCGCCATGGTCGATGCACCGTGAAACCCTGACCGGTGAACTCAAAACCGAAACCGGCAAAGGGGTGATCCGTGATGTAGGCGGTGCCGGCCGGATTCTGGGGTTATTCAGTCTCGATTCTATCATGCGCAAGATGCAACTCGACTTTACCGGGGTGTTTGATGACGGGCTGGCTTTTGACTACATCAAAGGGTCCGGGCGGATCGAAAATGGCCGCTTTGAAACGGACGATGTGGAAATGAAAGCACTGGCGGGCGATATGTACATTCAGGGAAGTGCTAATCTGGTTAATGAGACAGTGAATGCCAGAGTGAAATTTATTCCTGATCTGACATCCGGTATCCCGGTGCTGACAGCGTTTGCTGTCGCACCGCAGACGGCCATTGTCGTGTTTGCCATTTCGACCGCCCTGTCGCCTGTGGTGGATGTTTTTACCCAGATTAACTATGTCGTCAGCGGCCCGATAGAGTCACCCACAGTGACAGAACAGTCGCGCTTTACCGGTGAGTTTAAGGTCCCTGCCGCCCTGAAGCAGCAGGTTGAGCAATAATAAGCAAGGTGTTTCCGGCTTTGCCTGAGTGGTGAAGCTGAGGTAATAATAACAAGAAAATCAATTTGTAATGGAGTGCGTGATGGCTAGAGTGGGTGTAGTACAGATGAATTCCGGGCCTGATCCTGAACTGAATCTGCAACAGCTGAAAAAGAAGTTGAAGGGGCTGCAACTGCAGGGAGCGAAACTGATCGTCACTCCTGAAAACTGCCTGATTTTCGGTACACGTGCTGACTACGAACAACATGCCGAACCGCTGGGAGAGGGTGTGCTGCAACGCCAGCTCGCCGCACTGTCCCGCCAGCTGGGCATCTGGTTACTGATAGGATCTATGCCTATCCGGCGTGAAGACGGCAGCATGTCGACCACCGCCTTGCTGTTCGACGATCAGGGCCAGTTGCAGGCCCATTACGATAAATTGCACATGTTCGATGTTGAAGTCGCCGATCGTCACCACAGCTATCGCGAGTCAGACACCTTCCGGCCGGGAGAGGCGGTTAAGGTGGTGGAAACACCTTTCGGCAACATTGGACTGTCGATCTGTTATGATGTCCGCTTCCCACAGCTGTACAGTGCATTGCGGGCACAGGGGGCCGATATCATAGTGGTGCCGGCAGCGTTTACCAAAGTTACCGGCAAAGCACACTGGGATATTCTGCTGCGCGCACGCGCCATTGAAACCCAGTGCTGGATTGTCGCTGCCGCGCAGTGGGGTGAGCATAACCAGGGGCGGGAAACCTGGGGCCACTCGATGATTATCGATTCCTGGGGACAAGTCGTCGCCTGCCAGGAGCAGGGTACAGGTGTGATCACCGCAGATATCGATCTGGGTCTGAGCGCACAGATACGAATGAATATGCCATTGCTGCAACATAGCCGTTTTCAGGTGCAGCAGTGCAACACAGAAGAGTAAGGCAATGATGCTGGAAACCGTAGAACAGACCATGCTGGCCCAATCCGGGCTTGAGCGTGACGATCTCAGCCAGATTCTGGGGCTGATGGCCGCCCGGGACGTAGATTATGGCGATATTTATTTTCAGTCCAGCTGGCACGAATCACTGGTACTGGAAGACAGTATCATCAAAGACGGCTCCTTTAATATCGACCGTGGTGTGGGCGTTCGTGCGGTATCCGGTGAGAAAACCGGTTTTGCCTACTCAGATCAAATCAGTAAGCTGGCACTGACTCAGAGTGCCAAAGCGGCGCGCGGTATTGCCCGCAGTGGCGGCTCTGGTAAGGTACAGGCCTTTGCCTCATCGCCGGTAAAGCCGGTTTATGCCGGGGTCAATCCGCTGGAGAGCCTGGAGCGCCAGGAAAAAATTGCCCTGCTGCAGGAAGTGGATGCCTATATCCGTGCCAAAGAGCCCCTGGTGAAAGAAGTCTCTGTCAGTATTAACGGTGTCTATGAGCAGGTGCTGGTCGCCGCGATAGACGGCACCTATGCGGCAGATATTCGTCCCTTGGTGCGTTTTTCTGTCAGCGTGCTGATCGAGAAGAACGGCAAACGCGAAAGCGGCAGTGCGGGCGGCGGTGGCCGGTTCGGTTATCAGTACTTTATGACTGAAAACGACGGCAAGTCAGTCGCCTTGCAATATGCTGACGAAGCCTTGCGCCAGGCACTGGTCAACATAGATGCCGATCCGGCTCCTGCCGGTACTATGCCAGTGGTACTCGGTGCAGGCTGGCCGGGCGTCTTGCTGCATGAAGCCGTTGGTCATGGTCTGGAAGGCGATTTCAACCGCAAGGGATCTTCTATGTTCTCGGGCCAGATGGGGCAGCAGGTGACCTCAAGCCTGTGTACCATAGTGGATGACGGTACTCTGGCAGATCGGCGCGGCTCGCTGAGCATTGATGATGAAGGCACCCAGGGCCAGTACAATGTGCTGGTGGAAGGCGGCAAGCTCAAAGGCTACATGCAAGATAAGCTCAATGCCCGCCTGATGGGTGTAGCGCCAACCGGTAATGGCCGTCGTGAGTCTTATGCGCACCTGCCTATGCCCCGTATGACCAATACTTACATGCTGCCGGGCGAACATACGCCGGAAGAGATCATCGCCAGTGTTGAGAACGGGATCTACGCCCCGAATTTTGGCGGCGGTCAGGTCGACATTACGTCCGGTAAATTTGTGTTCTCAGCGTCGGAAGCTTACCTGATCGAAAAGGGTAAAATTACCCGTCCGATTAAAGGTGCGACTTTAATCGGCAGCGGCATTGAAGCGATGCAGAAAGTCTCTATGGTGGGTAACGATCTGGAACTTGACCGTGGGGTGGGCGTCTGCGGCAAAGCTGGGCAAAGCGTACCTGTTGGTGTCGGGCAGCCAACCCTGAAGCTGGCGTCGATGACAGTCGGCGGCACTCAGTAAGTGCATCTGTGCTGACTGAGGCCAATAAAAATGCCAGCGTTTGCTGGCATTTTTGATCATTGAGCGCTGATCAGTCTTTGATGTAGAGCGCTTTCAGTACCTGAAAGATTTCGCGGTAGGCTTTGGCCGGCTTGTTGGCGGCTTTTTCTTTAACGGCCATGCGCACCAGCTGACGCAGTTGCTGGCGGTCAGCATCCGGATGGGCCTCCATCACTTCATTGATCACGCTATCGCCGTCATCAATCATGCGGTCACGTAAAGACTCCAGCTTGTGCAGCTGAGCCGTTACCTGGGCATGTTTATTATTCAGCTTGTCCAGTGCAGCCTGAATCGGTTCTAGCTCAATGTTGCGCATCTGTTTACCGATAAACTGCAGCTGGCGGCGGTAAGCTTCCTGCTTAAATCGCTGGGCGTCTTTGATTGCCATACGAAGCTCGTCGCTCAGCGGGATTTTCGCTAATGCACCGGGTTTGAGCTTGACCAGCTCTTCGCCCAGCTTTTGCAGGGCTTCCATGTCACGTTTCATCTCGGATTTACTCACCCAGATGATTTCTTCTTCCTCTTCCCATGGGGCTTTTTTATTTTTACGGCTCATATCAGGCTCATGACAGACTTCAATGTCTCTATTTTATCAGTTTCAAGTTGAATTTGGGCGCATTTTAATTGCCTTGAGTGTTATCCTTAGGGGAAACCGTGTAAATAAAGTATGACTATGGATGTGAAACAACAAGTCGCCCAGCAGCGTAGCGAGCTGGAACAGGCGGTCGCCCGTGCTCTTGAGCTTGCCGGCCAGCAGGCTGATGCTGCCGAAGTGGCGATTAATAAATCCACAGGGATCAGTGTCTCTACCCACTTGTGTGAGGTTGAGAATGTCGAATTTAACAGCGATGGTGCGATGGGGATTACCGTCTACCGCGGCCAGCGCAAGGGCAGTGCGTCAACTTCAGATTTGAGTGAAGCGGCGATTGCACAAACCGTGGCAGCGGCGCTGGAAATCGCACGCCATACCTCGGAAGATCCCTACGGTGGGCCGGGACCGGCTGAGCTGATGGCCAAAAACATCCCGGATCTGGATCTTTTCTACCCGGATGAACCTGAGCCGGATCATGCCGCTTCTATCGCGATTGCCGCCGAGCAGGCTGCGCTGGATGCTGACAGCCGTATCAAGCAGAGTGACGGTGCCAGCTACGACAGTCACTATGGTATCCGGGTATATGGTAATACGCACGGTATGCTGGCCAGCTACCCGAGTAGTCGCCACAGTATCAGCTGTTGCGTGATTGCCGAGGGCAAGAATGGCGACATGGAGCGCGACTACAGTTATACCCTGGCCCGGCGTACCAGCGACTTGTGGACGCCTGAGAAAGTCGGTCAGCTGGCGGCAGAACGGACTGTCAGCCGGATTGACCCGCAGAAGCTATCTACCCGTCAGGCTCCTGTGATGTTTGCCTCTGATGTTGCGACCGGCCTGTTCGGCCATCTGGTGATGGGGATCAGCGGGTCGAATTTATACCGTAAGTCGACTTTCCTGCTGGATATGCTTGATGAGCAGATCTTTCCGTCCTGGCTTAACATCAGCGAGCGTCCGCACCTGCTGCGCGGCCTGGCCAGTACACCATTTGACAGCGAAGGTCTGGCAACCCATGACAGGGAAATCATTCAGGACGGGGTACTGAAAACCTATCTGATGACCAGTTATGCTGCCCGTAAGCTGGGGCGTCAACCAACCGGCCATGCCGGTGGTATCCACAACTGGCAGGTATCCAGTACCGGTGAAGATTTCAATGCCATGCTGCGCAAACTGGGTACCGGGTTCCTGGTCACAGAGCTGATGGGGCAGGGCGTGAATATCGTGACCGGTGATTACTCCCGCGGTGCTGCCGGTTTCTGGGTTGAAAATGGCGTGATCCAATACCCGGTCAGTGAGGTAACCATTGCCGGAAATCTGAAAGACATGATGGCAAACATAGTGGCTATCGGGACAGACACTGAAACCCGCAGCCAGATTCAGACCGGCTCCATGCTGCTGGAATCGATGAAAATTGCCGGTGAGTAATCGCAGGCTCTGAGTAATAAGAAAAGGTCTGGCTCGTGCCAGACCTTTTTTGTTTGTGCCTCATCAGGTGAGAAATACAGTCGCCAAGCCGAGAAACACAGACAGGCCGATGATATCGGTAATGGTCGTTAACGCCATGCCGCCCGCGAGCGCCGGGTCGACATTGAGTTTCTTCAAAATAATAGGCACCCCGACCCCCGCGATACCGGCGATCAGCAGGTTGGTCAGCATAGCACCGGCGATAATCGCGCCGAGCATCAGGTTGCCTTTCCACAGAACCACCACGCCACCAATGATCCCGGCCCACAAGAGGCCATTTATTAAGCCTACCCGGGCTTCTTTGCTGAGCAGCCAGCGGGTGTTGGAATCGCCGATATGACCGACCGCCAGACCGCGAATCACCAGTGCCACAGTCTGGTTGCCGGCAACCCCGCCCATGGAGGGCACTATCGTCATCAGAACGGCGATGGCGGCCATTTTATCGAGCGTGTCTTCAAACATGTTGGAGACAGAGGCGGCGGCCAGCGCGGCCAGGACATTCACACCCAGCCAGATGCTGCGCCGGCGGGCGGATTTCATGACAGGCGCAAAGGTGTCTTCATCGTCGTCCATACCGGCCATACTCATCATGGAGTGTTCGGCATCTTCCCGGATTATATCGACCACATCATCAATGGTGATCCGGCCAACCAGCTGGTTGCCGGCATCGACCACAGGCGCCGAGAGCCAGTTACGGCGCTCAAACAGATTGGCCACTTCACTGTCGTCCATCTCGACATTGATGGCTTCATCCGGATCGTCCATCACCTCATGAATTTGTACGTCAGGCTGAGTGGTGATCAGCGTGGCCAGCGAAAGGTGGCCAATCAGTACATTGTGCTCGTCAACCACATAGAGCGTATCTGTGGCTTCAGGAAGCTCGCCCCGCATGCGCAGATAGCGCAGGACCACATCGGCGGTGACATCGCCGCGGATGGTCACGAAGTCGGTACTCATGATACCGCCAGCGCTTTCCTCCGGATAAGCCATCGCCAGCTCGACGCGATGGCGATCAGCGGCATCCATTTGTGCCAGTACTTCACGGAAACGGCTGTCAGGCAGGCTGCGCAGCACGTAAGCCACGTCATCACTTTCCATGCCTTCAGTGACGGCCGCCAGTTTTTCCGGCGCCATCATGGCCACGATACCGTCTTTTACATCTTCAGACAGTTCGTCGAGGATCTCACCCTGCTCCTCAGGATCGGTCAGTTGCCACAGCACCTGGCGCTCTTTCGGCGGGCAGGCTTCAAGCAGGTGGGCGATATCCTCAGGCTCCATATCCTGCAACATTCGCCGGACGTGAACGAACATCCCTCGATCCAGGGCCTGGTTAACCTGCTGCAGTGTCTGGTGGGTTTGATCTTGCTCGAAAATGTCCGCCATAGAGAGAACTACCTTGCTTCGTGAATACACCCAGCTCTGTTGCGACAGCGGCAGCCGGGAAATGGCGCAATAAGCTGAATATTAACGTAATAGCGCGGTCTTTGTCTCACTGGATCTGAGATCTTGCTAAGATTTCACTTGGCTGTAAGAAAGGGAGGCTGAGGTACAAAAACGGTGATTTATCGTCGGTTGCCGGGTGTTTTGTCGTTGATCGGGACGGATACAGGCAAGATAGGGGCAGATCCTTTCAGCAGGCTGACGATTGAGCACCCGGGCGGGTATCAGTTGTCTTCATCAAAACCGTTTTCGATCAGCGAGGCGACCGCTTCCAGTGCGACGCTGGCGTCGCCCCCTTCGGCGCTGACGATGATCTTCTGGCCTTGTGCAGACTCCAGCATCAATAATCCCATCACACTGTCGGCGGTTGCGGACTTGTCTTGGTTGGTGACAGTGATAATAGCGTCAAAACTCTGTGCCAGTTCGACCAGTTTAATTGCTGCCCTGGCATGCAGACCAAGGCGGTTTTTAATGAATAATTCTCGACTGACAGTATTCATGCTCAATGCTTCAGGTGACCTTGTTTTTCCAGGGTGCGGTGACGAATCTGAACCTGTTGTCCCCGCTGGCGGAAATAATCAGCCAGTTGCTGGGCAACGTACACAGAGCGGTGCTGACCGCCGGTACAGCCGATAGCAACAGTGACGTAACTGCGGTTGTTTTTTTCAAGCAAAGGCAGCCAGCTTTCAAGAAAGTGCCGGATCTGGTAAATCAGTTGGCTGACTTCATGGTGGCTCGCCAGGTAGTCCTGCACTTCAGTGTCAAGACCGGTTTGTGGTTTAAGCTCAGGTACCCAGTGGGGGTTGGGTAAGAAACGGACATCAAAAACGTAATCCGCATCGGTCGGCAAGCCATGTTTGAAGCCAAAGGACTCGAACACCATTACCAGTTCGCGGGCTTGGCGTCCCAGCACTCGTGCACGCACGGTTTCACTGAGATCATGGATAGACAGCTGAGTGGTGTCCAGTACCAGATCGGCGGCTTCTTTCAGATTTGCCAGCCAGGCGCTTTCGGCCTGAATTGCTTCTTCCAGGCTCATATTCTGCCGTGAGAGCGGATGCAATCGCCGGGTTTCGCTGTAGCGTTTGACCAGGGTGTTGTCATCGGCATCAAGAAACAGAAGGTTGACATCAGCCTGCTGACGGACGGCTTCGAGGGCTGAGCTGGTAATGTCATGATCGGCCGGCATGTTACGGACATCAACACTGACCGCCACTTTCTGGGTATGAGGATCCAGGGTTTGGATAAGATCAGAAAGCAGATGTACCGGTAGATTATCGACACAGTAATAGCCGAGATCTTCCAGTACCCTGAGCGCCACTGATTTACCTGAGCCTGAGCGGCCGCTGACTATCATCAATTTCATGACAAACCCTTCCTGATGGCTGTTATGACGGCTCTGAGGTCATGATCTGGTAAAGCTCTTCATCGCTTTTGGCAGCTCTGAGCTGCTTGAGAACCGCTTTATCGCTGAGTTTTTCTGCCATGCCGGACAGCGTCTTCAGGTGTTCTTTGCACTGGGCATCGGGCACCAGAAGCGCAAAAAGCAGATCGACGGGTTGATTGTCAATCGCATCGAACTGGATAGGTTGCTGACACTGGATCAGCACCGCAATCGCTTGTTCGCTGTCGGTGACACGACCATGAGGAATGGCAATACCATTACCAATACCTGTACTCCCCATTTTTTCACGGTTGAGCATACACTCAAACAGTGGTTGAGGGTTCTGGTTTAAATGTTGGCCAGCAATTTCGCTGATGATTTCCAGCGCACGTTTTTTACTGGAGCAGTGGACTGCACTCTTGGTGCAGTCCAGGCTTAATACTCGACTCAGTTGCATGTTAATGACTATTGAGTTTGTCTTTATGTTTGTTCAGTTGACGGACCAGTTTATCAGTTAATTGATCAATTGCCGCATACATATTTTCAGAATCTGCTTTCGCGTGGATTTCTCCAGCGTTAATGTGCAGTGTTGCCTCGGCAATCTGCTGCATTTTTTCTACATTCAGAACAACATGCACGTTATTAATTTTGTCGAAAAAGCGTTCCAGCTTATCGAACTTTGTTGTCACATACTCACGCAGGGCTGGGGTAATTTCAATGTGGTGACCAGTGAGATTAATTTGCATAGACATCTTCCTCCTTAATCGCCGGCAATCAGAGCAGGCGCTTTCTTTGGCTTGACGGCGGGATACCCAGCGATTCACGGTATTTGGCTATTGTGCGTCTAGCCACCATGATGCCTTGATCCGCCAGTAATGTCGCAATTTTGCTATCACTCAAGGGTTTGGCCTGATTTTCGGCCGCAACCAATTTCTTCACCAGCGCGCGAATAGCCGTGGAGGAGCATTCTCCGCCGTTATCCGTACTGACATGGCTTGAGAAGAAGTACTTCAACTCAAAAATACCGCGTGGGGTGTGCATAAACTTCTGGGTGGTCACCCGGGAGATCGTTGATTCGTGCATTTCAACGGCCAGGGCAATATCGTTGAGGACCATAGGCTTCATGGCTTCCTCACCGTATTCAAAAAAATCTTGCTGATGTTCAACAATGCAGCGGGCCACTTTCAGCAGGGTATCATTGCGGCTCTCCAGGCTCTTGATCAGCCATTTAGCATCCTGAAGGTGGCTACGGATAAACTGGCTGTCGGCACTGTTGCGCGTTTGTTTGCTCATCGCGGCGTATTGTTCGTTGACGCGAAGGCGCGGCACACTGTCCGGGTTGATAGTCACCACCCATTTGCCTTTATCTTTGAACACAGAAACGTCAGGAATGACGTACTCGGTTTCCGAGGCCACCACGCGGTTGCCCGGACGGGGCTCAAGCGTGTGAATCAGCGCCATGACATTTTTTAGCTCATCTTCTTTGAGCTTAGTGTCGCGCATCAGCTGGCGATAGTCGCGGTTACCCAGTAAATCCAGGTGCTCAATCAGCACCATTTTCGCTTCACTCAGCCAGGGCGTATCTTCCGGGTAAGTGGCCAGTTGTAGCAGCAGGCACTCGCGCAGATCGCGTGACGCCACGCCCAGAGGATCAAATTGCTGGACGCGTTTGAGGACGGCTTCGACTTCATCGAGTTCGACGTTTTCATCGCCCATGCTTTCCAGAATATCGTCGCAGGTGCTTGTGAGATAGCCTTTCTCGTCAACGGCATCAATGATGGCAAAAGCAATCGCGCGGTCGGTGTCGCTGAACGGTGTCAGCTCCAGCTGCCACATCAGGTAATCCTGCAGGGTTTCTGTGGTTTCGCCCTGATAGACAGGCATGTCGTCATCCGGTGCAATCCCGGCACTGCCGGTACCGGCGCTGTAGACATCATCCCAGGTGGTATCAACGGGCAGCTCGGCCGGCATTTCCCTTTGTTCAATGACATCTGAGGTATCGAAGGAATCGCTGCTGATGTCCTCATATTGCTCTGCGGCATCGTTTTTGCCGTCGGTGTGAACGTCCTCAGCATCAGATGACGGGGTGTCGCCATCCGGGTGGCTTTCGTCAAGCTCCAGCAGGGGGTTGGCATCTAAGGCCTCCTGGATTTCCTGTTGCAGATCCAGGGTAGAAAGTTGCAGCAGACGAATGGCCTGTTGCAGTTGCGGCGTCATTGCCAATTGTTGGCCAAGCTTGAGCTGGAGCGAAGTTTTCATGCGTGTACAGACACCTTGTGATTATTGTATGAATCGCTTGTTTTGGGGTCTTTAGACCAGTCGAATCAAAACCTTCGACCAGCCTTGGCAGCTTACCTCGGTTGTGTCCTTTTATCTATAACTATAGACGGAACTGGTCTCCCAGATAGACGCGTTTCACGTGTTCATCATTGAGAACATCAGACGGTGTACCGTGAGCAATCAGCTGTCCCTGGCTGACGATATATGCGTGCTCGCAAACGTCCAGTGTTTCCCGCACATTGTGGTCTGTGATTAACACGCCAAGACCGCGATCTCTGAGGTGTTCGATGATCTTCTTAATGTCGATCACCGAAATGGGATCGACCCCGGCAAAGGGTTCATCCAGCAAAATAAACTTAGGGTTTGCCGCCAGTGCGCGGGCTATCTCTACCCGGCGCCGCTCACCGCCTGACAATGCCATGCCCTGACTGTTGCGAATATGCTGAATATGGAACTCATCCAGCAGTTCCTCAAGCTTGTCCTGGCGTTCGGCTTTGCTCAGATCGGAGCGGGTCTGCAAAACCGCCATCAGGTTGTCATGTACACTCAGCTTGCGGAAGATAGACGCTTCCTGAGGCAGATAGCCAATCCCCATACGGGCACGGTTATGCATCGGCTGCAGGCTGATGTCGTGGCCGTCAATGGTGATCTGGCCTTCATCACGGGCGACCAGACCGACAATCATATAAAACGACGTGGTTTTGCCGGCACCGTTCGGGCCAAGCAGACCGACAATCTTGCCAGATTCCACTTCCAGGCTGACATCGGAAACGACTTTGCGGCCGTTATAGCTTTTCGCCAGATGGGTTGCGGTTAACTTTGACATTCGTTCTCTTATTTATTGTTTTTGTTTGATCTGGTTCGGCTGCAGTATGGTGGTCACGCGCTGTTGATCACCACTGGTTGCCACCAGCTTCTGCTCATCAATTTTGTAACTGATGGTTTTGCCCTTAATTTCGCTGCCTTCCTGAATCAGCACGGCTTTGTCTGTCATCTTGAGAAATTCGCTTGCCGTTTCATAGCGCATTTGCATGGCAGAGCCGTTGATCGGTTTGCCGTCATCCATCTTCTGATAAAACGTGGCCGGAGAACCATAGGCATCTATGGTTTGCTGATCGCCATTCTGAGTCTGGCGCGTGACAATGATTTTGTCGGCCCGGATATCAATACTGCCCTGACGCAGCGAGACGTTGCCGGTAAAGGTCACCACATTTTTCTGGATGTCCAACTCCTGGCTGTCCGAGTTGATATATATCGGCTGCTCGGTATCGTTGCTTAATGCCCAGCCAGAGGTGCTGACTATCAGGCACAGCAGGGCGCTAATTTTGCAAAGCTTCATATCTACCTTTCACATTATTCATCAGGGTCGCCACACTGCGTTCCATGTTCCCTTTCATCCCAATACCTTCATTCTGAAAGGCACTGCCGGTAATAGTGACCGGATCGGGGGTGTCGAAATCTTTGCTGATTAAATCTAATCGCAGTGTATCTGTTTTTATCGCATTAATGGCGGAGTCAGGTAACAGATTGAAGATCCGCACATTACCAGACATCTGCAGAATGTGTTCTTTATCTAGTGTGGCGTGATTTGCACTGATGCGCCATTCACTTTCTGTACCTTCTTTGTATACCCAAATCACAGGTTGCTGGAATTCGGTATTACCACTGAGGTTGTAATACTCCAGCGTGTCTGATTCGATGCGGTAGCTGCGAATACCCGCTTCGTTGTACGAGGTATTTTTCACCCCGGTACCGGTAAAGATCGGCTTTTCGTTATCGGGTGCGGTCAGCGTGTCCTGCTGCCAGTGCTTTTGCAGCAGGTAGTAACCGGTCCATGCACACAGTATGGCCAGCACCACACAGAATAGCCGGTTTAACGTCATATACTCAGGCCCTTATGCTGATCCAATTCGCCGCGCGCCTCAAGTATCAGATCGCAGACTTCCCGTACCGCGCCATAGCCGCCTTTGATGTGGGTGGTCAGATCGGCACGCTGTGACAGCAGCGGGTGGCCATCGGCGACGCAAACGGACAGCCCTACTTCGGCCATCACTGGCCAGTCAATGAGGTCATCGCCGATATAGGCCGTATGTTCAGCCGCAATACCCAGTTTATTAACGATATCCAGATAGGCTGCCAGTTTGTTGTCCTGGCCCTGATAGATATGCTGGATACCCAGTGCCGACATGCGGTTTTCAACAATCTGCGAGCGGCGACCTGTGATGATGGCGACGTCGACGCCGGCGGCCATCAGAGATTTGATGCCATAGCCGTCCCGGGTATGGAAGGTTTTCAGTTCTTCGCCATTGTTACCCATGTAAATACGGCCATCGGAAAACACGCCATCAACATCGCAGATCAGCAGACGTATGTTTTTTGCCTGCTGAAAAAGATGCTGCGGGACCGGGCCGTACAGGGTGGATTGCATTGCTGTTGTCATTACATTACTCCGGCTCTGAGCAGATCATGCATATTCAGAGCACCTACCAGCCGTTGGTCATCGACAACCAGCAGGCCGTTAATTTTTCTTTCTTCCATCAGTTTAAGCCCTTCAGCGGCCAGTACCTGAGAGGAAATGGTTGCCGGATTCGCAGACATGACTTCACCTATACGCGTCTGATGGATATCAATGCGTTTATCGAGCAAGCGGCGAAGGTCACCATCGGTAAAGATGCCGCTTAACATTTGGTTATCGTCAACGATGGCCGTCATACCCAGTCCCTGGCGGGAGACTTCGAGCAGGGCATCTTTTATGCTGGCATCCTGATGGATAACGGGCAGGCGCTCACCGCTGTGCATCACATCGGCAATACGCAGCAGCAACTTACGACCCAGCGCGCCGCCGGGGTGAGAGAGAGCAAAATCGTCAGCAGTAAAACCGCGCGCTTCCATCAGCGCAATGGCCAGCGCATCCCCCATGGCCAGGGTGGCCGTGGTACTGGAGGTGGGGGCCAGGTTCAGCGGGCAGGCTTCCTGATTGACCGTGATTTGCAAATGCACCTGAGCCAGCCGTGCCATGGTGGATTCGGGTTTGCCTGTCATGCTGATTAAAGCAATGCCCTGGCGTTTAATCACAGGCAATAGCGTCAGAATTTCACCGGCTTCACCGGAATTGGAAATGGCCAGCACGATATCACGCTTATCCAGCATGCCCAGATCACCGTGACTGGCTTCTCCTGGGTGGACAAAAAATGCCGGAGTGCCAGTGCTGGCAAGGGTGGCGGCAATCTTACAGCCGATATGGCCGGATTTTCCCATCCCCATGACGATCACTTTTCCCTGGCAGCGGCTGATGAGCTGACAGGCTTCGCTGAAACTGCCATTGATATATTGCGACAGGCCTTTGAGGGCTTCCGCTTCAATGTCAATCACACGTCGGCCAATCTGGCCGTAGTCAAAGGAATCAGGCATAGTTTCGCTCTCGGTTAAGCCGCCATATTATAAAGCAGATAGCTCTGATAGGCGACAAAGCATAAAATCAGAATCAAGCCTTCCAGGCGGTTGATACGACGGCGTCTGCCCAGTGCCATCAGAACCAGCAGGACAGAGATACCCAGCATCACGTAAAAGTCACGCCCCATTGCCAGCGGACTGATCACTGAAGGGTTGAGCAGGCCAGGCAGCCCCATCACAGCCAGAATATTGAAGACATTAGAACCGATGATGTTACCTACGGCCATGTCGTCTTCGCCTTTGTGGATGCTGGCAATCGACGCCGCCAGTTCCGGCAGGCTGGTACCGACGGCAATGATCGTCAGGCCGATAACCAGATCGCTCATGCCGAAGTATTTGGCAATAGTCACGGCAGAATCAACCAGCATGTTGGCCGCATAAGGCAGTAATAGCAATCCAATCACAATCCATACTGACGCCGCCATATTGCTGACGCCCTGAGGAATTTCAGATTCCTGCTCTTCCAGCAGTATGTCTTGAGCGCCATTATTTCCGCTGCGGCTGATCTTCAGCATTGCCAGAATGAAAATAACAAACAGAACAACCAGTAAGACGCCTTCAAAAAAGCCTAAATAACTGTCCCACAGCAGTACACCGGCAATCAGTGTGACCACCATCATCAGCGGGAGTTCACGGCGAATGATGCCGGAACTGATGGATAAAGGCTTGATAAGGGCGGTTAACCCCAGGATTAACGCAATATTTGCAATGTTTGAACCCAGTACGTTACCGACGGCAGTGTCAGTTTTTCCCGCCAGTGCGGCAGTGGCAGAGACCATCATTTCCGGGGCGGAAGAGCCCATCGCCAATATGGTCATACCGATAATGAGCGGGGCAACCCCTAAATTCCTTGCTAAGGCTGCTGCTCCAAACACAAGTCGATCCGCACTCCATACCAGTAACGTAAGTCCGATACCGAGTAACAAGATGGCTTCAAGCATTATAAACCCTTATAGATTTTTCAATGAGCTGGTTTTTAAGGGGGTAATTTTGACGTTTCACTGACGAAAATGGAAGGAAAAGCCGAGAGTATTTGCTTTTGGGGCTGTGATCTTTATATGGGAAATAGGCCACTGATGCAAAGTGAGTGTGTTTATGGCACTGAATACACAGCGGGATTGGTTTCATTCAGGACTTTTATGTTATAAAAAACAAGATTCATAACCTGAACGGGTCTGTGCTATTCGGGCAACGGCCAAGAACGAAAAATCACAACGAGCTGACAGGTATTACCTTGAGTTGGTCAGGGAATCTACCTATGATCAACCACATGCAATATAACTAATTAATTACATTCAATTATGCTTGTATCGACGTGCATTCCGGATGAATCACTGATGCAAGGGTATTTAGGAAGGTTATGACAGCAACCGAAGCGCTAATTCGAATTAACAACCTGACGTTTTCCCGGGGTGAACGCAAAATCTTCGATGATGTGTCACTGGAGGTGCCGAAAGGCAAGATCACTGCCATCATGGGGCCGTCCGGCATTGGTAAAACGACCTTGCTTCGTCTGATTGGTGGACAGATTATGCCGGATCAGGGGGAGGTTTGGTTTGATGATAAAAATATCCCAGCCTTGTCGCGCAACGACTTGTACCGGGCGCGTAAGCGGATGAGTATGCTCTTTCAGTCTGGTGCGCTGTTTACCGACATGACAGTTTTTGACAATGTGGCGTTTCCTTTACGTGAGCACACAGATCTGCCTGAAGAGTTGCTGCGTACTTTAGTGCTGCTCAAACTCGAAGCTGTCGGGTTACGGGGAGCGGCTAATTTAATGCCTAACGAGCTGTCCGGTGGCATGGCTCGTCGTGCTGCGCTGGCGCGTGCGATAGCACTCGATCCCGACCTCATCATGTATGACGAACCTTTTGTCGGGCAGGATCCCATTACCATGGGAGTACTGGTCAAGCTGATCCATAGCCTGAACGAGGCCCTGAATATTACCTCAGTTATTGTGTCACACGATGTGCCCGAAGTGATGAGTATTGCCGACCATGTGTATTTGTTGTCAGGTGGCAAAATCATTGGCTGCGGCACCCCGGATGAACTGAACGCCAACCCCGATGAGAGAGTTCGCCAGTTTCTTGATGGAAACGCTGACGGTCCTGTGCCGTTCAAATTCCCTGCACAGGCACTGGAGCAGGATCTTTTCAGTCAGCTCTCGTCATAACCGCGCGCTCTATTCAGAGCCAGTGCGTTATCGCGAATAAGAAAGGTAATTCCATATTATGTTAACGGATTTTATCGTGCAGCTGGGCCAGAGTACGCTGTCCAGTTGTCGCACCATGGGACGGGCGACCTTGCTGTTATCCGGCGCACTGGTGAGTAAACCGCAACCTGCCAAAATGTTCCCATTGCTGTTAAAACAGCTTTATTCCGTTGGGGTGCTCTCAGTCGCTATCATTATGGTATCGGGCTTATTTATCGGTATGGTACTGAGTCTGCAAGGGTTTATTGTGCTGGTGGATTTTGGTGCAGAAACCAGCCTGGGCCAGATGGTGGCACTGTCGTTGTTGCGGGAGCTGGGGCCTGTGGTCACCGCCTTGCTGTTTGCCGGCCGGGCCGGCTCGGCCTTAACTGCTGAAATTGGCTTGATGAAAGCCACTGAGCAGATTTCCAGCATGGAAATGATGGCTGTCGATCCGCTTCGCCGTGTGGTCGCGCCGCGTTTCTGGGCGGGTGTTATTTCCATGCCGCTGCTGACAATGCTCTTTATTGCTGTTGGCATCTGGGGCGGCCAGCTGGTGGGTGTGAACTGGAAAGGTATTGATTACGGCAGCTTCTGGTCTGTGATGCAGTCATCGGTAGAGCTGGGCTATGACATAGGCAACAGCCTGATTAAGTCGCTGTGTTTTGCCGTCACCGTCACCTGGATTGCCGTTTTTAATGGTTTTGATGCCGTACCGACATCAGAAGGTATCAGCCGGGCAACTACCCGGACAGTCGTGAATTCTTCATTGGCGGTATTAGGTTTAGATTTTGTGCTGACAGCACTCATGTTTGGGAATTAATCATGCAACAGAACAGGCAACTAGAACTTTGGGTCGGCAGCTTTATATTAGCAGGCATTGTGGCGCTGCTGGTGCTGGTATTTAAAGTGGCGGATGTTAAAAGCTTCGGTAATTCTGAATCTTACGACCTGAAAGCGCGGTTTGAAAATATTGGCGGACTGAAAGTTCGCTCACCGGTCAAAGTGGGTGGTGTGACCATTGGCACAGTGAGTAATATCTCGTTGGATACAGAGTCTTATGTCCCCGTAGTGACACTCGCTATTGATAAGAAATACGGTTACTTTCCAGAAACCAGTTCCGCTGCCATTCTTACATCAGGCTTACTGGGCGAGCAGTACCTCGGGTTGTCTCCGGGCTTTATCGACGAAGGTATTGTGATGCTGGATGACGGTGACTTCATCGAAGACACCAAATCGGCACTGGTGCTGGAAGACATGATTGGCCAGGTACTGTACAGCATAGGCAACGACGGCGATAAATAAGGAAGAGTACAATGAAATTTTTGAAGATTTTATGCCTTACGATAGCGTGTATACCGCTCTTTGCCAGCGCCGCTACCGTAGATAAAACCGACCCCTATAAAATGATGCAGGCCGTGTCGCAACAGACATTTGCCCGTCTTAAGTCTGAGCAGGCTCAGATTCAGCGTAACCCTGACTATTTACGCACTGTAGTCCGTCAGGAACTGCTGCCTTATATCAACACCCGTTATGCCGCTTATAAAGTGCTTGGGCCGCAGTTGAAGCAGACAACCAAAGAGCAGCGCAATAACTTTGTTAATGCATTTACTGATTATCTGGTCGCCTCATATGCTCAGGTGCTGACTCAGTACACGGATCAGGAGATTCGGATGGAGCCGGTTAAGTCGGTGCCGGCCAGCAGCTCTATCGTGTCTATCCGTGTCGATATTCTGGATGCGCAACGTCCGCCTATTCGTCTGGATTTCAAACTGCGTAAGAATAAGCAGACCAATGAATGGCAAGGTTACGACATGGTGGCCGAAGGGGTCAGTATGATTTCAACCAAACAGAGTGAATGGAGTGGGCAACTGCGCACGCAGGGTGTCGACAAGGTCACGCAGGATTTACGTGCTCTGGCGGCTAAGCCAATCAAACCTGAGGAAAAATGACCATGGGGAATCCCGCCGTCCATTGGCAGGTGCAGGAAAATGGCTATTACCGCTTGTCAGGAGTGCTGGAACGTGACACAGTGCCAGCCTTTTGGCAGCAAAGACGTGAATGGATGCCACAAGATGCTAAGGTCACGATCGAACTGTCTGACCTGACTCGGGTAGACTCTGCGGGTATGGTTATGCTGCTGCACTTGCACCGGGAACTCACTCAGGCAGGACGTCATCTGGTGCTGCAAGGCGTGCCGCAACAATTGTTAACCCTGCTCCGCCTTAGTCATGTCGACACTGTGCTGGCTGCCTGTATGGAATGATCAACAGCTCAAGTAGAGGATAGCTTGTGGAAATATCTGAAATTAAACAAATTCTTGAAAATGCGTTGGAGCTGGATGAAGTCATAGTGAATGGCGAAGGCAGCCACTATCAGGTGATTGCTGTCGGTGCAATGTTTGACGGTATGAGCCGTGTGAAAAAACAGCAGGCAGTCTATGCACCTTTGATGTCGCATATTGCCAGTAATGCCATTCATGCCTTGTCAATCAAAGCCTACACTCCTGAAGAGTGGGCGCGTGACAAGAAGCTGATGTCTTTGTAAGAGATAACCAATGCAGAAGTTTCGAATTCAGGGCAATGGCCCACTCCGCGGTGAAGTCGCGATTTCGGGCGCAAAAAATGCTGCCCTGCCAATTTTGTTTGCCTCACTGCTGGCAGAAGAGCCGGTAGAAGTCGGCAATGTTCCAAAGTTGCGTGATATTGACACCACCATGGAACTGCTGAGCCGTTTAGGCGCAAAAGTGGAGCGCAATGGCTCTGTGTATGTCGATGCCAGCAATATCAATGAATATTGTGCCCCTTACGATCTGGTGAAAACCATGCGTGCTTCAATTTGGGCGCTCGGGCCTCTGGTTGCCCGCTTCGGTAAGGGCCAGGTGTCGCTGCCAGGTGGTTGCGCTATCGGTGCCCGTCCGGTTGATTTGCACATTCATGGCCTGGAACAACTGGGGGCAACTATCACCCTGGAAGAAGGCTATGTGAAAGCCGAAGTGGCTGGCCGCCTGCAAGGCGCCCGCATAGTGATGGATAAAGTCAGCGTTGGTGCGACTGTGACCATCATGTCGGCGGCGACGCTGGCACAAGGCAAAACCGTGATTGAGAATGCCGCCCGTGAACCGGAAATTGTCGATACTGCCGATTTCCTCAATACTCTGGGTGCAAAAATCTCGGGTGCCGGTACAGATACGATAGTTATCGAAGGTGTTGAGCGTCTGGGCGGTGGTTATCATGAAGTGCTGCCGGATCGCATTGAAACCGGTACCTTCCTGGTCGCTGCGGCTATTTCTGGCGGAAAAGTGGTGTGTCGTAACACCCGTCCTTCGCTACTCGAAGCCGCCCTGGCGAAGCTGGAAGAATCCGGTGCCCTGATTGAGACCGGTGACGATTGGATCAGTCTGGACATGACGGGTCGCGAGCTGACCGCAGTCAATATCCGCACTGCGCCACACCCTGGTTTCCCGACCGATATGCAGGCACAGTTTTCTTTGCTGAATCTGGTCGCCAAAGGTACCGGCATCATTACCGAAACGATCTTTGAGAACCGTTTCATGCACATTCCTGAGCTCATCCGCATGGGCGCGCATGCTGAAATCGAAGGTAACACTGTGATTTGTGGTGATACTGACGGCCTGAGCGGTGCTCAGGTGATGGCAACCGATCTGCGCGCCTCAGCCAGCCTGGTCATCGCCGGTAACATTGCCAAAGGTGAGACGATTGTTGATCGTATTTATCACATTGACCGTGGCTACGAGCATATCGAAGAGAAGCTGCGTGGTCTGGGAATGAAGATTGAGCGCTTCAGCGAGTAAGCTGCCAAAGTAATCTGGATGTCCAGTCACTGCTTTCAGTGTCTGGACATTGTCTACTGATCCTATCTCGCTATTCTTTTTCTGCTTATCTGTCCGGCTCATCGCCAATCAGCACAGTTAACTTCTTCGGTTTACCGTTGCGTAGCACCGTCATATCGACGTAGGTGCCAGGGCGCAGCTCTGTGACTATATCCAGCACATTGCGCATATCGGTAACCGGCTTGCCGTCAATCTCGACTAGGATGTCCTGAACCTTAAAGCCCGCTTTGGACGCAGGACCATCAGGATCCATGCCCATCACTATAATCCCTCTTACCTGCTCCGCATCATACAATCGAGCCATAACCGGATTGATTTCGCGGCCATCAATACCGATATAGCCACGGATCACCCGACCATCTGCGATGAGTTTATTCATGATCTTTTGTGTGAGCTGATAGGGAATGGCAAAGGAAATACCGTAGGTTTCAATGTCAGTCGCCTGCTGAAAAGAAGCGGTGTTGATACCGACCAGCTCGCCACGGGTGTTGACCAGTGCGCCACCTGAGTTGCCTTCGTTGATCGCTGCATCGGTCTGGAGAAAATCCTGCCGGCCATAGAAACTCATGCCGGAGCGACCGGTGGCAGAGATGATCCCGTAGGTGGTGGTCTGTCCCAGATTATAGGGGTTACCGATGGCCAGAACCACGTCGCCCACAGCAGGGGGATAATCCGGGTTTAGTGGAATGACAGGCAGATTTTCGGCCTGGATCTTCAATACCGCGATATCGGTGCGTCTGTCTTTACCAATCAGCTGGGCCGTAAAAATGCGGCTATCCTGCAGTGCCACGATCACCTGATCCGCTTCGGCAACCACGTGATAGTTGGTCACTATATAGCCTTTATCACTCATGATAACGCCAGATCCAAGGCCCTGAGTACTCAATTGCAGGCGGTCTTCAGCATTGTAGCGGCGGTTATAGATATTAACGACAGCAGGGGAGGCACGGCGGACGGCATAACTGAAGGAAATCTGCTGCGGAACATCAGGCTGGCCATTGAGAGCGGCATCCGGAGAAAACATCTGGCTGCGCAGACTGGGGAAAGCAAGTAGCAAGACTCCAGCCGTCAGCACGCCCATTAAGGCGGATCGACTTAAAAATGCCAGCATTGATGCTCCCCTGATTGGCTCAAGCTTTACCATTAAAGCAAAAGGTTAAAAACCGATTGAGAATAGCATTTACATCCAGTTATCAACAAGTCGAAGCGGGAAGGAGATGACAGAAATGCCGCAGGAAAAACAGTCCGGGCAATTGCCCGGACCAGATTGCGTCAGCGGATAATGAGGTAAAGCTCGTTATTGCCTCGTCTGATTTCCAGCGCCAGCACGGAAGGCTTACTATCGAGGGCTTTGCGCAGCTGCCCAAGATTACCGATAGGCTGGCGGTTGAGACCGATAATGATGTCACCTTCTTTCAGTCCATAGCGGGCCGCCAGTGACTGTGGATCTATTTTGGTGACTTTCACCCCTTTGGTGTTGTCGTCAGCCGTGGTGTTACTGAATTCGGCACCGGTCAGGCTTTCATGCAGGTGATCGGCCTTGAGGTTGCTCATCTCGGCTTCTTGTAAGGTGACGTTGAACTCTTTCTCTTTTCCGTCACGCAGTACGCCTAAGTTGACGTCTTTACCAGCGCCGAGCGTGGCGATTTTGGCGCGTAATTCGCTGAAGGTGCGAATTTCTTTGTCGTTGACTGACACTATGATGTCACCCGCTTTCAGGCCGGCTTTCTCAGCCGCGGAGCCGGGCATGACCTGATTGACGAAGGCACCGTGATTGGTTTCGTAGCCAAAGGCTTCAGCCAGTTCTGATGTCAGCTCACCGCCCTGAACGCCCAGCACGCCTCGTTTCACTTTGCCAAATTCCAGAATCTGGCTGGTCAGGTTTTTCACCATATTGGCCGGAATGGCAAAACCAATACCGACGTTACCGCCGTTGGGGCCCAGAATCGCGGTATTGATACCGATGAGCTCACCATTAAGGTTGACTAACGCCCCCCCCGAGTTACCGCTGTTAATGGCGGCATCTGTCTGAATAAAGTTTTCGAAATTCTCGATGTTCAGTCCGCTGCGGCCCAGCGCTGAAACAATCCCTGAAGTGACTGTCTGACCCAGCCCGAACGGGTTGCCAATGGCCACGGTGAAATCACCGACGCGCAGTTGATCCGAGTCGGCAACGTTGATGGCTTTCAGGTTTTTGGTGTTGTCCAGGCGCAGCAAGGCAATGTCTGACATGCCGTCACTGCCTATCAGCTCGGCTTTTAGTTCGCGACCGTCATGCAGCTGAACCAGGATTTTATCTGCGCCATCAATGACATGGTGGTTGGTAACTACATAGCCTTTATCTGCATCAATAATGACCCCGGATCCCAAGCCGCGGAATGGACGCTCCTGAACCTGTTCGCTGGGGAAGTCAGGGCCGAAGAAATAGCGGAATGCTTCGGGAACTCTTTGCTTGGCAACATGCTTGCCTTCTACTGCGATACTGACCACAGCAGGAGTCACTTGTTCCAGCATGGGGGCAAGGCTGGGAAGTTGCTGATCATTAACAGCCAAAGGAAGCGCAGCGGAAGCAGTGATTGGGGACATCACTGCGCTAATACTTAACGCCAGCGCAGTCATTACAAGTAAAGGTTTTTTCATCATTACTCAACTCCGGTTTAACAAGTGCTAATTGTGACTTGTAAACCGGAGCAAAGTTCCAATAAATGTCAAATTTGTAACAATTCTTAACTGGCTTTGGCTGCTTCTGCCTGCTTCTGTTCAGCTCGCAACAGGCCGGATGCGCCGTTGGCATAATCCCGAGGCTGATGCGTGTCCAGCTCTGGTGTTTCGGTTTCTGGCTCATCAGCGATAGGAGTGAGTGTGCTGATACGCTGAGAGAAGGGGTTATCCTGTTCCGGCAGATTTGGCATCAGCTCTGCGGAGGTTTTTGCCATGTGCTCGTACAATTTACTGTAATCTTTTGCCAGGTTGTCCAGCAGGTCAGAGCTGCGGGCGAAATGATCAACCAATTCCTGGCGATACTGCTCCAGTTGGTATTTGGTTTTATCGAGCTCTTTTTGTAATTCTTTCTGTTGTTTCAGGTTTTTGTTCCCCAAACGGGCGGCAAAGGCACCGACCAGCGCGCCGGCTGCGAAAATCAAAATCGCGTAGATCCAAGCCATGAAAAACTCCTTGTGACTGTGAGTACAACAGGTTGACCTGTTTTGTTATTTCAAAAGCGTTATGTGCTTATTGGGTGGTTATCTAGTTACTATACATGCACATGAAGTGTCGTGGTACTATCTACGACCAAAGATGGACATATTAGAAGCTGTGAGTCCGGCAAGTTTGTCACCGGGTGCACGGCTATCGGTGACTGAGCAGGATGAGGATGACTCCCGAACAACGCTATCAAGAAGATCTGAAAAAACCGGGCTTTTTGCCTGACGCTGCCCAGGCAATGGCAGTTTCTCACCTTAATGATCTTTATCATCGTATGCAGGCTCCGCAACCAGAGCCAGTAAAACCTTCTCTGGTGAGCCGGCTGTTCAAGCGCCAGGCCGCTGAACCGGTTAAACCGGTCAAAGGCTTGTACTTCTGGGGAGGCGTCGGGCGTGGCAAAACCTACCTGGTTGACACCTTTTTCGACTGCCTGCCGACTGAACGAAAAATGCGGATGCATTTTCACCGTTTCATGCACCGCGTCCATAAAGAAATGCAGTCGCTTGGCAGCCAGAGCGATCCGCTGGAAAGAGTGGCGGACAGGTTTAAGCAGGACGCAGACATCATCTGCTTTGATGAGTTTTTTGTGTCAGACATTACCGATGCCATGATACTGGGCACCTTGTTCGAGGCCCTGTTCCGCCGCGGTATTACCCTGGTGGCTACCTCGAATATCCCGCCGGATCAACTGTACCGAAATGGCCTGCAGCGTGCGCGTTTCCTGCCTGCTATTGCGTTAATTCAAGAACACTGTGAGGTGGTGAATGTAGATTCGGGTGTCGACTACCGTCTACGGACACTGGAGCAGGCTGAAATATACCACTGGCCGCTCGATGCCAGCGCAGAAGAGAATATGCACCGCTATTTCATGCAGTTGTCCGCTGATCCCCGGCATGAGGGGCAGGACATACTGATCAATGACAGGCCGATTGCCACCCGCCATGAAGCGGAGGGGGTGGTGCATTTTACCTTTGATGCGCTGTGCCGCGGCGCGCGCAGTCAGTCAGACTATATGGATATCGCGCATACTTATCACAGCGTTCTTTTGTCTGACGTACCTGTGCTGACCGAAAAAGACGATGACGCTGCCCGCCGTTTTATTGCCATGGTCGATGAGTTTTACGAGCGTCATGTCAAGCTGATCATTTCGGCGGAAGCAGAAATGGACAAGCTGTATCAATCCGGTCGCCTGAACTTTGAATTTAAGCGGTGTTGCTCGCGCCTGATTGAAATGCAGAGCCATGAATATCTGGCCAGGCCGCATCTGGCTTAACGGGAGCGCTATTTTAGCTGGAAAATTAGCTGAACTTTTTTGGAAAAAAAGATGATTTTTTCCCCATGCTTCCGTATACTCTCGCGACCCACCGTACCTGTGACGGCGTTATGCCGGGAGTGCCAACCACTCGAAGGGGTGATGACTGGGCTCTATATACAGAGAGAGCGCTTTGCGTTCTTGGAAAGTGAAACTATTTAAAATTGGGTAAGAATTAGCATGAAAACTTTCGTTGCTAAACCAGAAACTGTAAAACGTGACTGGTATGTTGTTGACGCTGAAGGTAAAACACTGGGTCGTCTGGCAACTGAAATCGCATCTCGTCTGCGTGGTAAGCACAAGCCTGAGTACACTCCTCACGTTGACACCGGTGACTACATCGTTGTTATCAACGCTGAGAAAGTAGCAGTTACTGGCGCTAAGCGTACTGATAAGATGTATCACCGTCACACTGGCTACATCGGCGGTCTGAAAACTATCAGCTTCGACAAGCTGCTGGAGAAAAAGCCAGAAGCGATCATCGAAATTGCTGTTAAAGGCATGCTTCCTAAAGGTCCTCTAGGCCGTGCTATGTACCGTAAACTGAAAGTTTACGCAGGTAGCGAGCACAACCACGCTGCACAGCAGCCACAAGTTCTAGACATCTAATTGGGGAACATGACAATGGCAGAGAATCAATACTACGGCACTGGCCGCCGCAAAAGCTCAGCTGCTCGCGTTTTCGTAAAACCGGGTACTGGCAACATCGTAATCAACAAGCGCAGCATCGAAGAGTACTTCGGCCGCGAAACAGCTCGCATGGTTGTTCGTCAACCTCTTGAGCTGGTTGATATGACTGAGAAACTGGATCTGTACATCACTGTTAAAGGTGGTGGTATCACTGGTCAGTCTGGTGCGATCCGTCACGGTATCACTCGCGCTCTTATGGAGTACGATGAGACTTTACGTCCTGCTCTGCGTGCCGCTGGCTACGTTACTCGTGACGCACGTCGCGTTGAACGTAAGAAAGTTGGTCTGCGTAAAGCACGTCGTCGTCCACAGTTCTCTAAGCGTTAATTCAACGCACCAGAGATTTCTCTGGTTACTGTGTACATCAAAGCCCAGCCATTGTGCTGGGCTTTTTGCGTTTACTCGCAAAGAGAAATTGCAGAGTGCCGGTGTGCTGTCAGCGTGCAAGTAGTGCTATGGGCACCAGCCAGGCTAGGGGTGATTTATCCTGAACGGGAGCCTTTGTTAAGGCGCTTAATGCTGTTTTGTCGGCGACATTCAGGGATCTTGTCAAAAAAAATTGAATAATTGACACCATAGTTTGCATTTTTTCATCTTGACGACCAAGGAAATTAACCCCACAAATCTCTCACATTTGCGGTGTTTACCTTGTCTTAAAGTGGGGTTTTCTTTATCATTTGCCGCGATAAATAGCAGCATGAAAATTCTTAATCAATAAGCTGTTGAGTCTTTCCGTAGAAAGTTAGCCGTAAGCTCCAGGGACGCAGATGGAAAGAATAATCCTGAGCGGGAGCACATGGGAGAATGTTGGATGAGCAAAGCGCCAGTAAGTAACGGCCGACGCCGCTTCCTGACTGCGACGACCTCGGTTGTTGGAGGCTTAGGTGCAGTCGCTGTCGCCGTACCCTTTATCAAATCCTGGAATCCTAGCGCCAAAGCCAAGGCTGCGGGCGCGCCAGTTGAAGTTGATATCAGTAAATTAGAAGAAGGCCAGATGATCCGCGTAGAGTGGCGAGGCAAACCTGTATGGGTTGTACGCCGTAGCCAGGCTATTTTGGATGAACTGCCGACACACGATGATCGACTGCGTGATCCGCAGGCCACTGAACCTCAGCAGCCTGCTTACGCACAAAACCAATACCGTTCAGTTAAACCTGAAATCTTTCTTGCCGTCGGGATCTGTACCCACCTTGGCTGTTCTCCAACTTACCTGCCAGATAGTTTCAATGAGCAGGTCAGTGGCGTACCAGCAGGCTTTTTCTGTCCTTGTCACGGCTCTAAGTTTGATATGGCTGGTCGGGTTTTCCAAGGGGTGCCAGCACCGCTTAACCTGGTGATACCGCCTCATATGTTCCTGAACGACAACACGATTTTAGTGGGTCAAGATGAGGAGACGGCATAATGGAAGGCTTGCTGGGTTGGATTGAAAAACGTCTGCCAGTGATGAATGCTTATAAAAAGCATATGTCTGAGTACCCGATGCCGAAGAACTTTAACTTCTGGTATCTGTTTGGCTCACTGGCCATGCTGGTCCTGGTTAACCAAATCCTGACAGGGATCTGGCTGACCATGAACTATGTCCCATCAGGTGATGGGGCATTTGCTTCTGTTGAATACATCATGCGTGATGTGGATTACGGCTGGTTGTTGCGTTATATGCACTCCACAGGCGCTTCGGCGTTCTTTGTTGTGGTATACCTGCACATGTTCCGTGGTCTGATTTACGGCTCTTACAAGAAGCCGCGTGAATTGCTGTGGCTGTTCGGCATGCTGATTTTCCTGGTACTGATGGCTGAAGCCTTTATGGGTTACCTGCTGCCGTGGGGTCAGATGTCTTACTGGGGTGCGCAGGTCATCATTTCTCTGTTTGGTGCTATTCCTGTCATCGGTGATGATCTGACGCTGTGGATTCGTGGTGACTACGTGATCTCCGGTGCAACACTGAACCGTTTCTTTGCATTGCACGTTATCGCACTGCCAATTGTCCTGCTGCTGCTGATTGTTCTGCACATTCTGGCGCTGCACGAAGTGGGCTCTAATAACCCGGATGGTATTGAAACCAAACTGCCGAAAGGCGAGAAAGGTGGCAACTCCCAGTCTCGGTTCAAGTTCCACGAGTACTACAGCAATAAGTACGACATCATTGATTCAGTGCCGTTCCATCCTTACGGTACGGTAAAAGATCTTGTTGGTGTGGCTATCTTCGCTTTCTTGTTCAGTTATGTGATTTTCTTTAACCCTGAGATGGGCGGCTATTTCCTTGAGCCACCTAACTTTGAAGCGGCTAACCCGCTGAAGACACCGGAACACATTGCACCTGTATGGTATTTCACGCCTTTCTATGCGATTTTGCGTGCGGTTCCTGACAAACTGCTGGGTGTAATTGCGATGGGCCTGTCAATTGTAATGCTGTTTTTGCTGCCTTGGTTGGATCGCTGCAAAGTGCGTTCTTACCGTTACCGCAGCAAGCTGCACCTGGCTAACATCGCTCAGTTCACTGTCTGCTTCATTGCATTGGGTATTCTGGGTGCGCTTCCAGCCACTGCGGTATACACCTTGATGGCGCAGATCTTCAGTCTCGGTTACTTCATGTTCTTCGTGCTGCTGTATGTCTACAGCAAGAATGAGGCGACGAAACCGCTACCAGAGAGGGTCACATTCAAATGAAAAAGCTGATGGTTATGCTGCTGGCTCTGTTGCCGTCTCTGGCAATGGCTGCGGGTGGTAATGTTCACCTTGATGCGGCAAACAATGATTTGTCGGACGAAGCTTCACTGCAGCGCGGTGCACGTACTTTTGTTAACTATTGTTTTGGTTGTCATGCCACTCAGTATCAGCGTTACCAGCGTGTAGCGGAAGATCTGGATATCCCGGCAGACCTGATGATGGAAAACCTGATCTTTGATGAAAATGCTAAGATCGGCGATCTGATGACCAATGCGATCTCAGAAGATTACGCCGCGACCTCATTTGGTGCCCCGGCGCCGGATTTGACTCTGGTAGCCCGTGTACGTGGTGCTGACTGGTTGTATACCTATCTGCGTTCTTTTTATGCAGATCCAAGCCGTCCGTTTGGTGTGAATAACCTGGTCTTCCCAAGTGTGGGTATGCCACACGTGCTGGAGGAGCTGCAGGGTACACCACGTAAAGTGTTTGAGACACGCACCATTGATGGTCAGGAAGTACAGGAGTTTGTTGGCCTGGAAACTGAAGGTAATGGTGAACTGAACCCTGAAGAATATGACGCAGTGGTTCGTGATTTGGTTAACTTCCTTGAATATTCGGCAGAACCTATGAAGCTGGAACGTCAGCGTCTGGGTCTGTGGGTGATGGGCTTTATCGTTATCTTCTTTGTTCTGGCCTTGCTGCTGAAGAAAGAATATTGGCGCGATGTCCATTGATCGGGTAATCTAGTGCGTTAAGAAACTCGCAATGGGGGCAAGAGCCCCCGTTGCTTTTTTGTGTATATGAGTATACTGGAGGGGTTGATGGCTGTAGCTGCCAATAAACGCTCTGTGATGACGCTGTATTCTGATGCTTCGGATATGTATAGCCATCAGGTGCGTATTGTACTTGCAGAAAAAGGTGTAAGTGTTGAGATCGAGCTGGTTGAGCCAGACAACCTTCCTGAGGATCTGCTTGACCTGAATCCATACAATTCTGTTCCAACTCTGGTGGATCGTGAACTGGCTCTGTATCAGGCCGGCATTATTATGGAATACCTGGATGAGCGTTTTCCTCACCCACCTCTGATGCCTGTGTATCCGGTTGCTCGTGGTAATAGCCGCCTGATGATGTATCGCATTGAGCGTAACTGGTATTCATTGGCGGAAAAAGTGCAGAAAGGCACAGCTGATGAAGCGGAAAAAGCGCGTAAACAACTGCGTGAAGAGCTGCTGGCTCTGTCACCGGTATTCGCTGAGTTCCCTTACTTCATGAGCGAAGAGTTCAGCCTGGTCGACTGTTACCTGGCTCCATTACTGTGGCGTTTACCTTCAATGGGTATTGAGCTTAACGGTGCTGGTTCGAAAGAAGTGAAGGCTTACATGACGCGCGTTTTCGAACGTGATTCATTCCTTGCATCACTAACAGAAGCTGAGCGCGAAATGCGTCTGGCTGGTCAGTGATGGAGATGGCCGAGATGACCCCGCGCCGACCCTATTTGGTGCGGGCTTTCTATGACTGGCTTGTGGATAATAATCTGACTCCACATCTGGTCGTTGATGCAACACTGCCTGATGTGCAGGTTCCGCAAGAATTTGTCAGCAACGGACAAATTGTGCTGAACCTTGCGCCACGTGCTGTGGGTAACCTTGAACTGGGAAATGATGCTGTTCGCTTCAGTGCCCGTTTTGGTGGACGTCCACATGCCGTGTCAGTGCCTCTTGCGGCTGTTTTGGCACTTTATGCACGGGAAAATGGAGCAGGCACTATGTTTGAACCAGAACCCGGCTATGAATTGGCAAACGGTGAACAAGAGGGGATTTTTGACGCAGCAGATGCTGTCGGCGATGAAGAGCATTTATCACCGGTCAGCCTGACTGATGCTGTCGAAGAGTTTGCCTCAGAGGAAGAACCACCTCGTCCACGCGGTCGTCCAAGCCTCACAGTGGTGAAGTAATCCACTTTGACGGACATAACAAAACGCAGTGTTTCTTTCGAAGCACTGCGTTTTTCTTTATCTGATGTTTCCTGAATACTGATGAAGTGGCTCAGTCCGTGTATTCAAACGCTTTGATCACGTGTTTAACCCCTTCCACATTGCGTGCGACATCCGCAGCAATATTGCCTTGCTCTCTGGTTACAAAGCCGAGCAGGTAAACCCGCTGGTTTTCCGTTGCCACCTGTACCGCTGAATCACGCAACTTTTTACTGGCGATCAGCTGTGCTTTCACTTTGGTGGTTAACCAACTGTCCAGACCGACATCTGAGAGTGTAGGGAGCGGACCAATCTGAAGCTGGTTATAGACTTCTTTTACGCTAGCCAGTTCTTGTACAGCGCCAGCTAATTGCCCGGCAGTCGTTTGATCCACTGCTTGGCCAACCAACAAAACCCGGCCTTCGGTCGATATCGCATTGACCCTGACTTTACCCAGATAAGGTGGCTTGTTGACTAAACCACCAACTTGCATGGCAATATGTTGATCTTGCCATTGTTGCTGCCCGCTGCGGGGATCGGTTTGCAGTATCGTACCGCAACCCGGCATCGACAAAGACAGAATCAAGATGAGAAGCAAGCGTTGCATGATCACCCTTCGTGTTGCGGGAAAAGAATCTGATCAATCAGATCACACAGGCAATGTACCGTCAGCAGATGGCCTTCCTGAATGCGGGCGGTTCGCTGCGACGGAATTCTGATCTCGACATCCTGCACACCCAGCAGCCCGGCCATTACGCCGCCGTCTTTACCCGTCATGGCTATGATGTTCATGTCGCGGGTCAGGGCGGCTTCCATCGCTTTGATGATGTTTTTGCTGTTTCCGCTGGTAGAGAACACCAGCAGTATGTCACCCGGCTGACCCAGGGCGCGAATCTGCTTGGAGAAAATTTCGTCCTGATGATAGTCGTTTGCGACAGCCGTCAGGGTGGTGGTGTCTGCGGTGAGTGCGAGTGCCGGCAGACTGGGACGTTCGGTTTCAAAGCGGTTAATCAGGCAGGAAGCGAAATGCTGGGCATTAGAGGCGGACCCCCCGTTACCACAACATAGGATCTTGTTGCCGTTTAGCAGGCTTTGCACCATCACCTGGGCAGAGCGGGAAATGGCATCAGGCAATGCTTCAGCCGCTGCAATTTGTGTCTGGATGCTTTCGGTAAAGTTTTCTTTAATGCTCTCTAGCATGTTTTACTCTTCAACTAAAGTGTTGGTCAGCCACGAGATTGCGTGGTCAGTCCCTTCTATGGTGACAACATCGAAACGCAGCAGGCTGTGTTCGGTGGAAATGCCTTTTGAATGCAGCCAGTACAGTGCGGCACGCTTGAGGCGTTGCAGCTTGCGCCAATTGACGGCCTCAGCCGCAGAACCGAAACGGTTATGGGCACGGTACTTTACCTCGACAAATACCCAGCAATCACCGTCTTTCATGATGAGATCAAGCTCACCACCCCGGCAGTGAACATTGCGGGCAATGGCAGATAGCCCCTGGCGTTGCAGATACTGCTCGGCCAGCGACTCGTAATGGTACCCCTGACGGCGCTTATTGAACAGGTGCAATGCCATTGGGTGTGAATACCGCCCAGTCTAACTGACGCTGAACAACACAATGATCATCTATGCTCAGCTGGCCGGTTTTACCTTGGGTGCTGTAATGCTCAACCACTTTCATCTGAGGCAGCTCAGTGATCATCCGGTACGCATCCATCCCAAAAGCATGAAGCCGGATGGCACTGTTCTTTTGCCCCGGCCACAGCTGTTCAAATTGCTCTGTGAAGGACTGATCCGGCGCTGCGAGCAGAGGGATATCACTAAATTCAATCCCGGACAGTTCACTGACGTTGGCGTTGTTGTCCGGGTTAGTCCGTGAACTGGCATACAGTTTTGGCGGAGTGACATCTGGATTGATCGCCACTTCGATAAATGGCTTGAGCAGGGTCACTTCATTCCGGTTGGCAATCAGGTACACCGCATCGGTATCGCGACGGCTGCGGGCCTGGGTTTCCAGTGACATACCCAGTACCTGCTCCATTTGCTGGCTGCGGGTCCGGCTGTCGGTTAAGCCAAACACTGCCGCCATCTGGTTCTGAATTTCACGACTGGAGCCAAAGGTCTGACGTTCTGCTTTAGTACCGGTCAGCGTTTCCCATTTCGTCATGAACGCCTGGCTGACCCGTCGGCCAAAGTCATTGGCCGGTGCCATGACCATGGGGCTACGGTGACCTTTGGCATATAAATGCTGCGCGGCTTGCTCGGCTTCCTGCTCGGGAGATAAGGAGAAATAACAAGTATTGGGCTGGCTTAAATCCAGGTTCTGCGGCTCATTAAGCGCCAGCTCTGTGATATTACCGCCTTCGGTGGACTGGAATTCGGTGATTTTTTCTTTCTGAAGCGGGCCAATCACCAGCTGAATGCCATCTTGCTGAAGTTTGTTGACAATACTGAACATAGGTTCGGATTCAGTATCGTAAATCGACAGTTCGGTATTCGGGTTACGCTCGGTATCTTCCAGCATGGCATTGAGGAAGCCATCGCGAACGGCTTTGCCCTGACTTTCAAACTTGCCTGACAAAGGCAGCAGGAGTGCGACTTTTTCCAGCTCTATCATTTCCAGACTCATGATAGCCTGCAGCTCTTTCGGCAGGTAGCTGTTGGCCGGGTGCTCCGGATGGTTTTGCAGCCATTGCTCGACCTCGGATTTCAGCCTGACAGGGCGCTGAGCTGAGGTGTTTTTAATCATGCTGAGTTCCACCCAGCCTTGCAGTACGGTTTCATCGGCACTGATGCTGGCGGCTTTAAGCTGGTGGTTATTATACTGAGACAAGTCTTGCCACAGATTCTGCCAGTTGACCTCTCTCTCACTGCTGTTGAGATACTGTGACAGTGAGGTGCGCTCTCTGGCGGCGGCAAAGTGTTGTTCCGTCTGCGTTAACAGCTCGGCACGCAGCAGGTGATAGCGTCGGTACTGACTGTCGGCCAGGGTCCACCAGGGCAGGAAGTTAAGCGTTTCCAGCGCGGTTTTGGGCTGACCTTGCTGGTAGCGCAGGGTTGCACGCGCTAGCTGCCATTCAGCCATTTGCACCGTAGACAGGTTCATGCCAGCCAGTTTATTGGCTTGCTGATCCGCCTGCGGCCAGCGGCCCTCTTTGATCAGTGCTTTAAGAGCCAGTATATGCCAGTCAATGCTAGCTGCACCTTCAGACGACTCTGCTTTGAGCAGGTAGCTGGCAGCGGAGTCAGAAGCAGGCGCCGTGATATCCGCAGAGTAAGACGTTGTCTGAGTGCCTGGCGCTGAACAGCCGGCCAGAATCACGGCAAGGGCTACAGGGGCCAGAATACGTGTTACACTTTTGCGCTTATGGGTAAAATTAAGCATTGAATTCATTCAACTGTGACAAATTACTCTCTATATTAATTGCAGATGAGATCATAGACAAATGAGTGAGACCAATTCGTGCTCGGTGGATGTCGCAACTTTGTACATCGTTCCGACCCCGATCGGCAATTTAGCAGACATTACCCACCGCGCGCTGGATGTTCTGGCCAATGTGGATTTAATTGCTGCTGAGGACACACGCCATACCTCACGCCTGCTGTCCCACTTTGCCATCTCTACCCGCACCTTTGCCCTGCATGATCATAATGAACAGCAGAAAGCGGATGTGCTGATTGAAAAATTGCGTCAGGGCAGCAGTATCGCACTGGTCTCTGATGCCGGTACACCTCTCATCAGCGATCCAGGATACCACCTGGTGACTCGCTGTCGTCAGGCGGGTGTTAAAGTTGTGCCACTGCCGGGGGCGTGTGCTGTGATCACCGCGCTGAGTGCCTCGGGCCTGCCGTCGGACCGCTTCAGTTTTGAAGGCTTTCTGCCTGCCAAAAGCAAAGGGCGGCAGGATACCTTCCGTCTGCTGATTGAAGATCCGCGTACCCTGATATTTTATGAATCACCGCATCGTATTCTCGACTCGCTGGCGGACATGCAGGCCGTACTGGGCCCTGATCGCCACGTGGTGCTGGCTCGCGAGCTGACCAAAACCTTTGAAACCATTCATGGCGCACCGTTAGGTGAGCTGATCCCCTGGCTGGGTGAGGACAGCAATCGTATCCGGGGGGAAATGGTGCTCTTGGTAGCAGGGCACAGGGCCGATAAAGATGCCTTGCCTGCTGAAGCGCTGCGAACGGTAAAGATTCTGGTTGCTGAGTTGCCGTTGAAAAAGGCCGCGGCCATGGCAGCAGAGATTCACGGTGTGAAGAAAAATGCGCTCTATAAATGGGGCCTGGACAATCTGGAATAAGCACAGAGCCGTTCAGCGCTGGCCGTTTTCTCGCCAGAGAAAGTAAGAAGTCTAACTTTCTCTGGTAACTCGGCCGGGAGTTTTATACAATCCGCCGCCTGAGTTGACCAGGTAACCGCTGCTTCGTTGATGTCCTTTGGGAGACTGACGGGGGGGAGGAAAGTCCGGGCTCCACAGGACAGGGTGCCAGATAACGTCTGGGGGGCGTGAGCCTACGACCAGTGCAGCAGAGAGCAAACCGCCGATGACTCGCTTGCGAGAACAGGTAAGGGTGAAAGGGTGCGGTAAGAGCGCACCGCGCGACTGGCAACAGTTCGTGGCACGGTAAACTCCACCCGGAGCAAGACCAAATAGGTCCCTAATGGCGTGGTCCGCGCTGGGGACGGGTAGGTTGCTTGAGCCTGCGAGCGATTTCAGGCCTAGAGGAATGGTTACCACCGCGCAAGCGGTACAGAACCCGGCTTATCGGTTAACTCACTTATTTTGGAAAGGTGGTGTTCGCAACATATGCGGGCATCACCTTTTATCGTTTCAGGGCCTGGGAACCAGAAAGTACGGCTGCATCAATTGTTTGTCAGAATCGCAGTATCTGTCTTGACAACTTTTTTGCTGCCTTCGTACACTTCGTGTTGGTTTTTTGTGGGAAAAAATGACGATTTTGTGGCAAAAATTGCAATTTCCCTGTTGCTTGCCCGACAAGGGCAGGTATAAATGAAAGAGGTGCACATGCATCGAAATCCGACGATTTCGGTGTGTTGCCACTGCTGCCTGTAGCGCAACAGGCAGAGCAGCGGAAAACCAACGACCCAGTAATCTCTGGTGGAGGCATCCGGCCGGTGTCTTCAGTTCGCTTATTATTCAGCTGAATCAATTATTATGTCCGAACAATTTGCTCACGTTTCCGTGCTGCTCCATGAGTCTGTCGATGGTCTAGCCATCAAACCAGACGGTATTTACATCGACGGTACCTTTGGCCGTGGAGGCCACAGCCGTCTGATCCTTTCCCACCTTGGCGAACATGGCCGTTTGTACGGTATTGACCGCGATCCCCAGGCGATTGCAGAAGCCGCCAAGATCAACGACCCGCGTTTCTCTATTATCCATGGCCCGTTTTCCGGTATGGCCGGGTACATGGAAGAGCTGGGCCTGACCGGCAAGATCGACGGTGTGCTGCTGGATCTGGGGGTCTCTTCTCCTCAGCTGGATGATGCCGAGCGTGGCTTCAGCTTTATGCGCGACGGCCCGCTGGATATGCGTATGGATCCGACATCCGGTATTTCTGCTTCTGAGTGGCTGGCCAGCGCCGAGGCGGACGATATTGCCTGGGTCCTGAAAGAGTTTGGCGAAGAGCGTTTTGCCAAGCGTATCGCCCGCGGCATAGTGGAATACCGCAGCAATCCGGACAATGTGCCGCTGGAGCGAACCACCCAGTTGGCTAAACTGATCGCTGACGTTTCACCATTCAGAGACAAGCATAAACATCCGGCCACCCGCAGCTTTCAGGCGATACGCATTTATATCAACAGTGAGCTTGAAGAGATAGATACCGCCTTACACGGCGCGCTGGAAGTACTGGCTCCTGGTGGCCGTCTGTCAGTGATCAGTTTTCACTCACTTGAAGATCGCATGGTGAAGCGTTTTATTCGTAAGCAGAGTAAAGGGCCTGACGTACCTGCCGGCTTGCCCCTGACCGAAGATCAGATCAAAGCGCTGGGCAGTGCCGATCTGAAAGCCGTAGGTAAAGCCATTAAGCCGACGGCTGCGGAGACTCAGCATAACCCGAGAGCGCGCAGTTCTGTGTTGCGTCTGGCTGAGCGCCTATGAGTACCCAGCCAGCAGCTGCGGACAGCCTGATTCGTCAGATCGGCCATGATCTGTTATCCGTCGGCCGTGTGCCTTTGGTGTTGCTGGTGCTGGTTCTCATTTCTGCCTTGGGGGTGGTATATATCACCCACCAATCCCGCCAACTGGTCGCGCAACAGGAGCAACTGCTCATTGAGCGGGACGATCTGGATATCGAATGGCGTAATCAGCTGCTGGAAGAAAACTCGCTGGCTGAGCATAGTCGAATTGAAACCCAGGCTGAGAAGGAGCTTGATATGAAGCGTCCTAATGCAGCGAATGAAATTGTTGTCCCGTAATGAAAAAAGCCGCCTCTTCACCTGAACCGCAGACGCCGCGCCCTTCGGCATCCACACCTGCGTTTATTCCCTGGCGTTTCGCCCTGATCTGTAGCTTGGTTGGTTTGGCACTGGTGGGTCTGATAGCCAGAGCCGCTTATATTCAGGTACTGGAACCCGGCAAGTTGATCCAGGAAGGGGATCTGCGCTCGTTGCGTGTGAAAGCCATGCCGTCGGCACGGGGCATTATTTCCGATCGCAATGATGAACAGCTGGCCGTCAGTGTGCCTGTTCAGGCCGTTTGGGCTGATCCGGTGGATATTTATAAGCATGGTGGTCTCTCGGAGCCGGCTCGCTGGCATGCGCTGGCAGATGTCTTGGGGTTGGATCGTCAGGACATGCTTGCCCGGCTGGAAGAGAATAAATCCCGTCGATTCATTTATCTGCAGCGTCAGGTCAGCCCGGCGATGGCGGCCTATGTCGGTAAGCTGAAATTACCCGGCATTGGCCTGAAAGATGAATCCCGCCGCTTTTACCCGGCGGGTGAAGTGAGTGCTCACCTGATTGGGGTCACGGGCATTGATGGTCGCGGACTGGAAGGTGTCGAGCGGACCTATGATGGCTGGCTGACCGGTGAGCCGGGCAGACGCACAGTACGTAAAGACAGGTACGGCCGTGTGGTTGAAAACATTTCGCTCAAGCAGCGCGAGCCGGGCAAACCGCTGGCGCTGAGTATTGACCAGCGATTGCAGGCGGTGGCTTACCGGGCCGTGAAGCAAGCGGTGGTAGATTACAACGCCACCTCAGCAACCATTGTCATGGCCGATGTGCGGACCGGCGAGATACTGGCCATGGTCAATGCGCCCTCGTATAACCCCAATAACCGCGATCAGCTGCAAAGTTTCCGCATGCGTAACCGTGCTATCACAGATGCGATGGAGCCAGGCTCCACCATCAAACCTTTTATCGTATTGGCTGCGCTGGAGAATGGCGTTGCCGATGAGAACACAGTCATCGATACCGGCAACGGGATTATGCAGGTAGGTGGCAGCCGGGTGCGGGATGTGTCACAGGTCGGCAAGGCCGATTTGGCGAGAATCCTGAAAAAGTCCAGTAATATAGGTGTCAGTAAATTATCTTTGTCTATGCCTGTTGATGCGGTGCTGGGTATGTACAGCGGTGTGGGTTTGGGTGAAGCGTCGGGCATTAACCTGATTGGCGAAGCGCTGGGATTGTTCCCGGATCGCCGTCGCTGGTCTGATTTTGAGCGGGCTACCCTGGCCTTCGGTTACGGTATTTCAGTCACCCCCATTCAGTTAGTACGTGCTTACGCTACCTTGGGGGGCTTAGGTATCAACCGGCCGCTGTCGATTTTGAAAACCGAAGCTGTGGTGCCGGGGCGGCAGGTGGTGTCGGCAGAAAACACCCGTAAAGTGCTGAACATGCTTGAAGGTGTTACGCAACCTGATGGCAGCGCCAAGCACGCGGCTGTATCTGGTTACCGGGTGGGCGCTAAAACCGGTACTGCTAAGAAAGCGGCGGCCGGTGGCTATAGTGATGAATATATCGCCATGACCGCAGGGCTGGCACCTATCAGTGATCCTCGTCTGGCTATGGTGGTGGTGATCAATGAACCTCAGGGTGATGCTTATTATGGTGGTCAGGTCGCCGCCCCTATTTTTGCAGAAGTGATGGGCAGTGCCCTGCAAATTCTCAATGTCAAACCTGATGCCGGAAAAGGCGATCAGTTGAATATCGTCCATAACAGAGGCAAGTCTGATGCCGGAACCTGATGTTTCAATTTCTTTGGGGGAGCTGTTAGCTTCCTGGTTTGCGCCTGAGGTCTTAGCCGCTTCAGTCTCTGCAGTGCAGGTCAAAGATCTGACCCTCGACAGCCGCGTTGTGGTGCCGGGCAGTATCTTTATTGCCATTAAGGGCCATGCGGTCGATGGTCGCCAGTATATTGATGCCGCGATCCAGGCCGGTGCGTCGGCTGTGCTGGCTCAGGCTGAAGATAACCAGCCAGATGGCGAGATACATTATCACAGTGGTATTCCTGTGATTGCGGTGTGTGATTTGCCGGCAAGGCTGTCCGCTCTGGCCGGTGCAGCTTACGGCCAGCCCGATCAACAGCTGCAGCTGGTGTCGGTCACAGGCACCAACGGCAAAACAACAGTCAGCCAGCTGCTGGCACAATGGGCTGGGTTGCTCGGCCGTACCGCCGGGGTGATGGGTACTACGGGCAATGGCCTGCTGTCCAGGCTGACACCGGCCATGAACACCACTGGCAGCGCCATTGATATTCAGAAAACCCTGGCTGAGCTGGTCAATCAGGGCGCAGATTTTGCGGCGATGGAAGTTTCCTCGCACGGTCTGGTGCAGGGGCGGGTGAAAGCCCTGCATTTTGCGGCCAGTATTTTCACCAATCTTAGCCGGGATCATCTTGATTACCATGGTGATATGGCAAGTTATGCGGCAGCTAAGCAAAGTTTGTTCACGGAACATAGCGCAGGTATTGCTGTCATTAATGCTGATGATGATGTTGGCAGACGCTGGCTGAACGAGTTGCATGACGCGGTTGCCGTCACGACAGAGTCATCGCATCTGTCCGGGCACAGCGGTAAGGCGTTGTGGCTGACGGCTGTCAGCTATTCCACTCAGGGGGTGACTGTATCTTTTGATTCCAGCTGGGGGCAAGGCGATTTTACCGCTCCGCTGGTTGGTGCTTTCAATGTCTCTAATCTGTTGTTGTCGCTGGCGACGTTACTGGCGCTGGGTTACCCCCTGAGTGTCTTGCTGGCCACGGCTCCCCGCCTGCAGGCGGTGATAGGTCGGATGGAAGTTTTTCAGGCCGCTGACAAACCTATGATGGTGGTTGATTATGCTCACACCCCGGATGCGCTGGAGAAAGCACTGGCAGCGTTACGCCTGCACTGTGAAGGCAAGCTCTGGTGTCTGGTCGGCTGTGGTGGTGAGCGTGATCGCGGTAAGCGGCCTATGATGGCTGCCGTGGCTGAGCAGTTAGCCGATTATGTGATCCTGACGGACGATAATCCGCGCAGTGAATCACCCCGGGAGATAGTGAATGATATGCTGGCCGGACTGGCACAGCCGGAACGCGTTCAGGTTATTCATGACCGGGCCGAAGCCTGCCAGCGGGCATTCAGTCAGGCGAAGGCGCAAGATATTGTACTGGTGGCCGGTAAAGGTCATGAGGATTATCAGGTACTGGCGGGGAAAACCATTCACTATTCAGATCGTGAAACCGTACAGGCCTTGTTGGAGACACATTAAATGATTCAGGTGACACTGAGCGAACTGGCAGCGGCGCTTAACGCCCGCTTGATTGGCCAGGATGTCAGTATCGATGCAGTTTCAACGGATACCCGGACAATAGTGCCGGGTACCTTATTTCTTGCGCTGAAAGGTGAGCGCTTTGATGCCCATGACTTTGCTGCGGATGCAAAGGCCAAGGGAGCATCCGCCTTGTTGGTGAGCCGTGAGCTGGATGTGGCTTTACCACAACTGCTGGTTAACGATACCCGCCAGGCTCTGGGCCAGCTGGGCTGCTGGCTGAAAGCAAAAATGACGCGCGAACATGGTCTCAAAACAGTGGCACTGACCGGAAGCTGTGGTAAAACCACGGTCAAGGAGATGGTGGCAGCAATTCTTTCACAATGTGGCCGTGTGCTGGCCACTGCCGGTAACTTTAACAATGATATCGGTGTTCCCCTGACGCTGCTGCGACTGACTCCGGCACATGAGTTTGCGGTGATTGAGCTGGGGGCCAATCATGAAAAAGAAATCGCTTACACCTCTGCACTGGTGAAACCCGATGCGGCACTGGTCAATAATCTGGCGGCGGCGCATTTAGAAGGTTTCGGTTCGCTGGAGGGAGTTGCAAGAGCCAAAGGCGAAATTTTCGAAGGGCTGATTCCCGGTGGCACGGCTGTGATCAATCTGGACTCACATGCCCTGGAGCGTTGGCAACCATTGCTGACCGACAAGCAGCTGGTAGGTTTTATTGCGGCGGACAAGGTACCTTTAGCTGCTGATGATTCTGACAGCAATTCTGTCGCAGGGTTCTCAGCCAGCGAGATTAGCGTTAACGGCCACGGCTGCCCTTGTTTTACAATGCACACACCTGCTGGTGATATTTCACTCACTTTGCCTCTGGCTGGCCGTCATAATGTAGCCAATGCGCTGGCTGCGGCGGCGTTGACTATGGCGATGGGAGCCACGTTGGCGCAAGTGGCGTCGGGATTAGCGCAGATGGAAGCCGTTAAAGGACGTGCTTTGGTACTGGAACCCAGGCAGGGATTGCGTCTGATTGACGATACCTACAACGCCAGTGTGGCCTCAGTGAAAGCCGCTATCGACTTGCTGGCGGATTTCAATGGGCAGCGCTGGCTGGTATTTGGCGATATGGCCGAAATGGGGCAAGAAAGTGAGCGGATGCATCGCGAGATAGCCGATTACGCTCAGCAAAAACAGCTGGATCGCGTCCTGACAGTAGGTAAAGCCAGTGCTATCGTGAGTGAAGTGAACCAGGGACAACACTTCAGTGATAATTTGGCATTGAAGGCCGCGTTGATCGCTCAGGTACAGCAATTTCATCATGAATCCGCACAGGATTCTCAACAACAACAAGAAATAACAGTGTTGGCAAAAGGGGCACGCAGCGCCCGTATGGAAGAAATTATTGCCGCACTGCAGGACTTATAACAATGATTTTTTGGTTAGCAGACTTATTAGAGTCGACTTTTCCTTTTTTCCGTCTGTTTGAATACTTGACGTTTCGCGCCATTATCAGCGTGTTGACAGCTTTGTTTATTTCATTATGGATGGGGCCTCGCCTGATTGCCCGTTTGCAGATGATGCAGATTGGCCAAGTGGTGCGCCATGACGGACCCGAGTCTCATTTCAGTAAGCGTGGCACGCCGACCATGGGCGGTGTCATGATTCTGGCGGCGATCACCATCACAGTACTGCTGTGGTCTGATATCAGCAACCCTTATGTCTGGGCTGTGCTGACCGTTATGCTCGGCTACGGTATCGTCGGCTTTATTGATGATTACCGCAAAGTGGTTCGTAAGAATACCGATGGTTTGATCGCCCGTTGGAAATATTTCTGGCAGTCGGTGATTGCCCTGGTTGTTGCCTTTGCCCTGTATGCCTACGGGAAAGACACGGCAGCGACCCAGCTGGTGGTGCCTTTCTTTAAAGATGTCATGCCCCAGCTTGGCGCGCTGTACATAGTGCTCACTTATTTTGTCATTGTCGGCACCAGTAACGCGGTGAACCTGACTGACGGCCTTGACGGTCTGGCCATTATGCCAACTGTGATGGTGGCGGCCGGTATGGCCTTTATTGCCTGGGCGACCGGTAATGTGAACTTTGCCAGCTACCTCAATATTCCGTATATCAGTAACGCCAGTGAACTGGTGGTGGTGTGTGCGGCCATAGTTGGTGCCGGTCTGGGCTTTTTGTGGTTTAACACCTATCCGGCACAGGTCTTCATGGGCGATGTCGGCTCGCTGGCGCTGGGTGGCGCTCTGGGGACGATTGCGGTACTGGTTCGTCAGGAGCTGTTGCTGGTGATCATGGGCGGTGTTTTTGTCATGGAAACTGTGTCTGTGATCCTGCAGGTGGGCTCTTACAAGCTGCGAGGCCAGCGAATCTTCCGTATGGCGCCGATTCATCATCACTATGAGCTGAAAGGTTGGCCCGAGCCACGTGTGATAGTGCGCTTTTGGATCATCACCCTGATGCTGGTGCTGTTTGCGCTGGCAACACTGAAGGTGCGCTAAATGAATCACTTGGCACAGGCAGGTAACGTTGTGGTCGTGGGTCTGGGTGTAACCGGACTGTCGGTGGTGAACTACCTGACAAGGCAGCCGTCACCGCCGGCAATTCAGGTGATTGATACCCGGGCCCATCCCCCGGGAGAGGATCAATTGCCAGACGGTGTCAGCCTGAGTGCCGGTCAGTGGCAGATGGACTGGCTGCTGGCGGCGGATCTGATCGTCGCTAATCCGGGGGTCGCCCTGAGTACGCCTGAGTTGCAAACCGCCATCGCGGCTGGCATTCCTGTGATTGGTGATATTGAATTGTTTGCCCTGGCAGCCGATAAGCCGGTGCTGGCGATTACCGGTTCAAACGGTAAAAGCACAGTCACCAGCCTGGTCGGTGCCATGGCCGCTGAAGCGGGTATCAAAGCGGGAGTAGGCGGCAACATCGGCCTGGCTGCCCTGGATATGTTAGAACAAGGTAATGAACTGTATGTGCTGGAGCTGTCGAGTTTTCAGCTCGAGACCACAGCTTCGCTCGAACTGGCTGCAGCGGCCTACCTGAACCTGTCTGAAGATCATATGGACAGGTACGACAGCCTTGCCGACTATGGTCAGGCCAAGCAACGTATTTACCGTCATGCCCGGCTGGCCATTAGCAATCGTGACGATGCGGCGACATTGCCGGATGGCTCATGGCAAGGTATGCGAACCAGTTTTGGCTTTGATGGGCAAGACTACGGACTGATTCAGCACCAGGGTGAAGAGTACCTGGCGGTGCATGGCATGCCTGTGATGCCAAGCCGGGACATTGCCCTGGTCGGCCGCCATAATGTGGCTAACAGCCTGGCAGCGCTGGCGCTGGCAGACGCGGCGGGTATTGACCGTGACGCTGCCTGCCGGACACTGCGCCGTTATACTGGTTTGCCGCACCGTTGTCAGCGTGTGGTACAGGCGCACGGTGTTGACTGGGTCAATGACTCGAAAGCCACCAATCTCGCCAGTACGCTGGCTGCGCTGAATGGTCTGTCCATTCCGGGCAAAGTGCATTTACTGGTGGGCGGTGACAGCAAGGGGGCGGACTTTACGCCGCTCAAACCTGTGCTGGAGACCCTCAACGTTCAGCTGTACTGTTTTGGCCGTGACGGTCACCGGTTCCTGACCTTGTCAAATGCCCCGGTCGTGGTGGAAACCTTAGATCAGGCGATGGCACTGGCAGCGTCGGAAGCGAGATCCGGCGACATGATATTACTGTCTCCGGCCTGTGCCAGCCTGGACCAGTATTCTAATTTTATGGCACGTGGCGACGCTTTTGCTGAGCTGGCTCACAGCCTGAAAGATCAGGTGCAGGGAGTGCAGGCATGCTGAAAGGGGTAAAAGATACCCTGTTTGAAATCAGCCAGTGGTTTAGCCGGCCGGCCCCGCCTTGTCAGTATGACAGACAACTGGTGTGGATCAGTCTGTCCCTGATGGTGACCGGTCTGGTTGTGGTCAGCTCCGCCTCTGTGCCTGTGGCCACACGCCTGACAGACATGCCGTTTTATTTTGCGCTGCGCCATGCCTTTTTTCTGTTCTGTGCCCTGATTATTGCCGCTTTCATGGTCCAGGTGCCGCTGGAGCGCTGGCGTCAGCTGAGTGTGCCTATGTTGCTGGTATCGCTGGCCTTGCTGGTGATTGTGCTGGTCGTTGGCCGTTCGGTTAACGGTGCGGTTCGTTGGATTCCGCTGGGGATCTTTAACCTGCAGCCAGCGGAAGTGGCTAAACTCTCGCTCTTTGTGTTTCTGTCCGGGTATCTGGTGCGCCAGTATCATCAGGTCAGACAAAGTTTTTACGGCTTTATCAAACCGCTGGCCGTGCTGGCGCTCATGGCTATTTTACTGCTGCAACAGCCGGATCTGGGTTCCTTTGTCGTGATGTTTGTCACTACAGTCGGCATGCTGTTTATTGCCGGGGCTAAGTTGTGGCAGTTCCTGGCCATGCTCTCGATGGCGTTACTGGGCATAGTAATGCTGATTGTGTTCGAGCCTTACCGCATGCGCCGGATCACCGCTTTTTTGGATCCCTGGGAAGATCCCTTTGGCAGTGGTTACCAGCTGACACAATCTTTGATGGCATTCGGTCGGGGTGACTGGATGGGACAAGGCCTGGGCAATTCCATTCAGAAACTGGAATATTTACCCGAAGCTCATACTGATTTCGTGTTCGCTGTACTGGCCGAAGAGCTGGGGCTGCTGGGGGTGACTCTGGTGCTTTTGCTTATCTTTACCTTGGTGTTCAAGGCACTGTTCATCGGAAAGAAAAGTCTGGAGTCTGGCCAGTTGTTCGGCGGTTTTCTGGCATTCGGCATCGGGTTCTGGTTTGCTTTCCAGACCTTGGTCAATGTCGGGGCGGCGGCCGGTATAGTACCGACCAAAGGGTTAACTCTGCCTTTGATCAGTTACGGCGGATCGAGCTTGTTCATTATGTCGACGGCCGTGGCCATTTTGCTGCGCATTGATCATGAACAACGGCATCAGGCTCGTTTCGGATCAGCGCAATCAAGTGATGAAAATGACAATGAAGAAAAATAAGCGTTTGCTGGTGATGGCTGGCGGCACGGGCGGCCATGTATTTCCTGCGTTAGCCGTGGCCCGTAAGCTGCAGCAGCAAGGCTGGGAAATTCGCTGGCTGGGTACGGCAGATCGCATGGAAGCCGACCTGGTGCCTAAACACGGGATTGAAATAGACTTTATTAAAGTGAAAGGATTACGCGGCCAGGGGATCAAAAAACTGCTGGCGGCGCCTTTTCAGATTGTGGGCGCGATATTGCAGGCCCGCCGCTATATCCAAGCCTGGCAACCGGATGCGGTGCTTGGCATGGGCGGTTATGTCAGCGGTCCGGGTGGCGTAGCAGCCTGGTTCAGCGGTATTCCGGTAATTCTTCACGAGCAAAACGCGGTTGCGGGCCTGACAAACCGCTGGTTATCGCGCATTGCGGCCAGCGTGTTACAGGCTTTCCCCGGCGCGTTTCCAGGCAAACCTGTGGTTGGCAATCCGGTTCGCCGCGATGTGACTGAGCTGGCAGCGCCAGCGCAGCGACTGGCTGAGCGAGAGGGTCCGGTACGGATCCTGGTAATGGGTGGCAGCCAGGGCGCACGAATACTGAACCAGACTGTACCGGCCGCCGCTGCGCAACTGGGCGGAGATGTCGACATCTGGCATCAGGCAGGTAAAGGAAATCAGGCCAGCACTGAGCAGCTATACAATAAGTGTGGTGTGCAGGGATATAACGTCACTGAATTTATTGATGATGTTGCGGCGGCTTATGACTGGGCCGACCTGGTGGTTTGCCGATCTGGGGCGCTGACCGTCTCTGAGTTGTCGGCGGCTGGCGTCGGAGCGATATTCGTGCCTTTCATGCATAAAGACCGCCAGCAGGCCCTGAATGCGGATCATCTGGTGGAGTGCGGCGCCGCACACATGATAGAGCAGCCGGATCTGACAGCCGATCGTCTGGCACAGCTAATTACAACCTTAGATCGCCCGGCTTTGCTGAGCATGGCCGAGGCGGCGAGACAGGCTGCGATCCTTGATGCGGATGTCCGAGTGGCTGATGTGATTAAGGCGCAGGCTAAGTAAAGAAGAGAACAGAGTGATGAGTAAACTGGATAACCAGCAAATAGCCAAAATCAGAACCATGGTGCCAGAGATGCGCCGCGTTGAGCGTATTCACTTTGTTGGTATCGGCGGGGCCGGAATGAGTGGCATCGCCGAAGTATTATTGAATGAAGGCTACCGTATCAGTGGTTCGGACATTACCCCGAACTCAGTCACTGAGCGTCTTGGCGAGCGTGGTGCAGAGCTGTTTTTTGGTCACGCGAGTACGAATGTTGAAGGGGCCAGCGTGGTGGTGGCCTCGACCGCAATATCGGCGGAAAACCCCGAGCTGAAAGCGGCTCGTGAGTTACGTATTCCCGTGGTCCGCCGTGCGGAAATGCTGGCCGAGCTGATGCGCTATCGCCATGGCATTGCGATTGCCGGTACGCACGGTAAGACAACCACAACAGCACTAACTACACAGATTTATTCCGAAGCCGGACTGGATCCGACCTTTGTTAATGGCGGCCTGGTGAAGAGTGCCGGTACCAATGCACGCCTGGGTTGCAGCCGCTATCTGATCGCTGAAGCCGATGAGAGTGATGCCTCTTTTATCCACCTGCAGCCCATGGTGTGTGTGGTTACTAACATTGAAGCTGACCATATGGAAACTTATGGCGGTAACTTTGAAAACCTGAAGCAAACCTTTATTGATTTCCTTCATAACCTGCCGTTTTACGGGCTGGCCGTGATGTGTATTGATGATCCTGTGGTACGGGAATTGCTGCCACGTGTGGGGCGTCAGGTCATTACCTACGGTTTTGCCGAGGATGCCGATGTCCGGTTGGTGAATTATCGTCAGCAGGGCCAGCAAGGACATTTCTCGATTCTGCGAAAAGGGAAACCGGAGCTGTCAGTCACACTCAATATTCCGGGACAGCACAATGCCCTCAATGCCGCCGCGGCCGTTGCTGTGGCGACGGAAGAAGGCGTAGAGGATGACGCTATCCAGCGCGCGCTGGTTGAATTTGAAGGAACCGGCCGCCGTTTTGATCACCTGGGTGAATTTGACAGCGGCAACGGCAACGTGATGCTGGTGGATGACTATGGTCATCACCCGAGTGAAGTGGATGTCACCATTAAAGCCGCTCGTGCTGGCTGGCCGGGTAAACGTCTGGTGATGGTATTCCAGCCTCACCGTTATACCCGCACCCGCGACCTGTATGATGATTTTGCCAATGTGCTGGAGCAAGTGGATGTACTGCTGATGCTGGATGTGTACAGCGCAGGTGAAGTCGCGATCCCCGGTGCTGACGGACGTTCACTGTGCCGTACCATTCGCGGACGGGGTAAGCTCGATCCGATTTTTGTGCCCAGCACAGCGGCATTACCGGGAGCTTTGGCCAATGTTATTCAAGAGAATGACCTTGTTCTGACGCAAGGTGCTGGTGACGTTGGTAAAATTGCCCGACAGCTGGCCGCGATGGCGCTCAGCGTGCATGAAATGAAGAAATAATATGCCGGTGTGGCATTTAAACGCTAAAATCTGGATTATTTTGTGTCACTTTCTTGCACTTCTTCGCTAAGCTTGAAGAGAAAGCCAGAATAATCCTGCTTTTGCATGCACTTTGATGTCTAAGCACAGGAAATTGCGAACAATGGTTGGAGAGCATCGAGTTGGTCGGTATAATCGGCCAGCTTTGTTGTTATATCCTGATTCTGGTGAAATTTTGTGGCTGATAAGTCATCACTTGTCTTGTCTGGTCCATAAAATAACGGCAGACTGACATGATTCAGGAAATAAAGTGTTAAACCATGACAGAAACAGCCTTGAAACAGAGTAACTTGATTGGCAGTACTTTGTCCCAGTGGCGGGGTTTAAGCTTTCTGGTGCTGGTCATAACCGCTATGGCTTGGTTGTTTGTCGCGGTAGTGCACTGGATGACAGATGCAAACCGATTGCCGTTATCCCAATTGATTATTCAGGGTGAGCTGCATCATCTGACCACAAATCAGGTCAGACAGGGCATTCTTGAAATGGGCTCACTGGGCAGTTTTATGCTTCAGGATGTGGACGAGCTTCAGCATGCCCTGGAGTCTTTACCCTGGGTTGCCCAGGCATCGGTACGAAAGCAATGGCCGGATACCGTAAAAGTGTATCTGGTTGAGCATCAACCAGCTGCTGTCTGGAATGACAAGTATCTGGTTAACCTGCAAGGGCAGGTGTTTCATGCCCCGTCTTCCGATGTGTCGGGCGAGCCTATGGTAACGCTGGAAGGACCGGATGGCAGCAGTGAGGAAATGCTCAAAACCTGGCGTGAAATGCAACCCGAGTTGCAGCGCGGCGGTTTAGAAATTGTCAGGCTGTCGTTAAATGAGCGGCGGTCATGGCGAATCTGGCTAAGCAATGGAATCCGGCTGGAGTTGGGTCGGGAAGCCAGAATTGAGCGTATCAAACGGTTTTTATGGTTATACCCGGATCTGGAACAGCAGGGTAAAGCCGTTGATTATGTTGACCTCCGCTACGACACAGGTGTTGCTGTTGGATGGCAACAGAATAATGAATAAGTGGTTCAGGAAAAGAGCGTGCGCTAATGACGAAGGCTACAGATAAAAAACTCATTGTTGGCCTTGATATCGGTACTTCCAAAGTATGCGCTTTGGTCGGCGAAGCATTACCTGACGGCCAGGTGAATGTCATTGGTGTGGGCAGCAGTCCGTCTAAAGGCATGGACAAAGGCGGCGTCAATGATCTGGAATCTGTCGTCAAATCTGTGCAAAGGGCGGTTGACCAGGCAGAATTAATGGCCGACTGCCAAATTGCCTCTGTTTATTTGTCGCTGTCTGGTAAACATATTCGTTGCCAGACCGAAAAAGGCATGGTGCCGATTTCTGATAAAGAAGTGACTCAGGATGACGTGGATAACGTCATTCATACTGCCAAATCGGTGAAAATCAGCGATGAGCATCGCACTCTGCATGTGATTCCGCAAGAGTTCGCCATTGACTACCAGGAAGGTATCAAGAACCCTGTGGGTTTGTCCGGCGTCCGGATGGAGGCCAGCGTTCATATGATCACTTGCCATAATGATATGGCACGTAACATAGTGAAAGCCGTAGAGCGTTGCGGCCTGAAAGTGGATCAACTGATCTTCTCCGGGCTGGCTGCCAGTTATGCTGTACTGACGGCAGATGAGCGTGAACTGGGTGTGTGCGTGATAGATATTGGTGGTGGCACCATGGACATGGCTGTCTGGACAGGTGGTGCATTGCGGCATGCGGAAGTGATTCCTTACGCAGGCAATGTGGTCACCAGCGATATCGCTTATGCCTTTGGCACACCGCCAGGTGATGCTGAGGAAATCAAAGTGAAGTACGGTTGTGCACTGAGCGAGCTGGTCAGTAAAGATGCCAAAGTCGACGTACCGAGTGTGGGAGGTCGGCCATCGCGCAGCCTGCAAAGCCAGACATTGGCCGAAGTCATTGAACCGAGATACAGCGAGTTGCTGGGTCTGGTTAATCAAAAGTTGGTGGAAATACAAGAACAATTGCGTAATACGGGTGTTAAACACCAGCTGGCCGCTGGGATAGTGTTAACCGGTGGAGCCTCACAGATGGAAGGGCTGGTCGAATGTGCTGAGCGGGTATTCCGTAATCAGGTACGTTTAGGCCGACCGCTGGCATTGAGTGGTTTAACGGACTATGTCCAGGCCCCGCATTACGCGACAGCAGTAGGCTTACTGCATTACGGAAAGGACAGTCAGACATTTGAAGATGGTGAACTTGAACCAAAACGGTCAGTTGCAGGTCTGTTCACTAAAATTAGTGGTTGGCTAAGAAAAGAATTTTAAACCTGATGCGAACAGGAAGAACGGAGAGAACACATGTTTGAACCGATGATGGAATTGTCTGATGAAGCGGTAATTAAGGTCATTGGCGTTGGCGGTGGTGGTGGTAACGCTGTCGATCACATGGTTCGTGAATCGATCGAAGGCGTACACTTTATCAGTGTTAACACTGATGCGCAGGCTTTGCGTAAGAGTAACGTCGGCACAGTGATCCAGATTGGTGGTGATATCACCAAAGGTTTGGGCGCAGGCGCTAACCCTCAGGTTGGTCGTGATTCAGCCCTGGAAGATCGTGAAGCGATCAGGGAAGCATTAGAAGGTTCTGATATGGTCTTCATCGCTGCAGGCATGGGGGGCGGCACAGGTACAGGTGCGGCGCCTATCATTGCTGAAGTAGCGAAAGAACTGGGAATTCTAACGGTTGCTGTTGTCACTAAGCCATTCAGCTTTGAGGGCAAAAAACGTTTGGCGTTTGCGGAACAGGGCATTGAAGAGCTGTCCAAACACGTTGATTCGTTGATTACGATTCCAAACGAGAAGCTGCTGAAAGTGCTGGGGCGTGGTATCACGCTGTTAGACGCTTTTGCAAAAGCAAACGACGTACTGAAAAACGCCGTTCAGGGTATTGCTGAGCTGATTACCCGCCCGGGTATGATCAATGTCGACTTTGCAGACGTACGTACTGTGATGTCCGAAATGGGTCATGCCATGATGGGTAGCGGTGTTGCGACAGGTGAAGACCGAGCGGAAGAAGCAGCAGAAATGGCGATTTCCAGCCCGCTGCTGGAAGACATCGATCTGGCTGGTGCCCGTGGTGTTCTGGTGAACATTACTGCCGGTCTGGATATGCGTCTGGACGAGTTTGAAACTGTCGGTAATACAGTGAAAGCTTTTGCTTCTGATAACGCAACTGTGGTGATCGGTACGTCTCTGGATCCGGATATGACCGATGAGCTGCGTGTGACAGTTGTGGCAACCGGTATTGGTAAAGAGTCTCGTCCGGATATTACTCTGGTCACCAGCTCAGCCAAGCCTGCAGCACAGGAAAAGCCTGTGATCCAGGAGAAGGAAGAACCGATCGCAGCTAAAACGCCGGCACAACCCGCTGTTGCTGAGAAAAGTGTTCAGTCAGGGTCAGCCGCTACGGCCGCTAAGCCTAAGCAGCAAGCCGATCATGACTATCTGGATATCCCAGCATTTTTGCGCAAGCAGGCAGACTAAGTTTAAAAAATTTGGGTTAGGTCACGTTTGGTGGTAATATGAGCGCCTGGCCGCCCTCAAGTTTGCAGATTGGTGGCCGATAAATAGTCATCAGTCAGTTGAGACGAGTAAGCAGATGATCAGACAACGTACACTAAAAAGCATCGTTAAAACGATTGGAGTGGGTTTGCATTCCGGGCGTAAAGTGACGCTTATTCTGCGGCCTGCTGCCGCAAATACTGGTGTAATCTATCGTCGTACGGATCTAAATCCGCCGGTGGATTTCCCGGCTAATGCAGATTCTGTGCGAGATACTATGTTGTGCACCGCACTGGTGAATGATCAGGGCGTACGCATCTCAACTGTCGAGCACCTGAATGCTGCCCTTGCTGGTATGGGTATTGATAACGTTATTGTGGAAGTGGACGCACCGGAAATTCCTATTATGGACGGTAGCGCCAGCCCCTTTATTTATCTGTTGCAATCTGCCGGCATTGAAACGCTGAATGCGCCTAAGCGTTTTCTGCGTTTGAAAAAAACTGTTCGCGTTGAAGATGGCGATAAATGGGCGGAGCTGCGACCGTATAACGGTTTCCGTCTGGATTTCGCGATTGAATTTAATCATCCGGCGATTGATTCCGAGCAGCAGCGTCTGGTACTGGATTTTTCCAGCCAGTCGTTTGTGAAAGATATCAGTCGTGCCCGTACTTTCGGTTTTATGCGTGATATTGAGTATCTGCAGTCTCAGAACCTGTGTCTGGGTGGCAGCTTCGATAATGCTATCGTGCTTGATGATTATCGCATTCTGAACGATGAAGGTCTGCGTTTCGACAATGAGTTGGTGACGCACAAAGTACTCGACGCTATCGGCGACCTGTATATGTGTGGTCACAACATTATTGGTGAAATGGTGGCTTATAAATCCGGTCATGCCCTGAACAACATGCTACTGCGCGCTGTACTTGCTGATCAGGAAGCCTTTGAATGGTCGACATTCCAGGACGAAGCCGAAGTACCGGTAACCTTTGCCCAGCCTGGCATGGTACTGGCGTAAAGCTAAGCAATTAAAGAAAAACGTCAGACTCTGTCTGGCGTTTTTTTTCACCTGTAGTGCCGGTTACTGGTTGTTTTGTTTGGCGAGAGCAGCCAGTCGCTCCAGACGGGCTTTGACTTTGGCTGGGGCATCCTGAGCGGTTTCCATCAGAGACTGCGCAGCTTTTTGTGAAATGGGCTTACGTTTCAGCACAGAGGTGCTGTTGGTTTTCACTGTCGTTGCCGCCAGAACCGGATTGACACTGACCCTGATATCCTGAAGCTGAGGCAGCATATGTTCACGGAGCCGTTGTATCAACTGGTTCCGTTCATAATTCAGCCGCATTGACCAGGCCGCCGATGCGACTTCAATCACTAATATTCCTTGCCGGTAGTTGCTGACACGGCAGAGTTGCGCGCAATTGAGATGCTGCTGTACCTGCACATTGAGCTTATGCAATGCCATGGCTCTTTGCTGGATATTGCCCAATGCCGTTTCATCATCCAGCAGGCTGGCTGTTGTTTGTGGGCGGTGATCTCTCATTTTGACGCCGTAAAAATGAATTTAATGAATGTAAAGAACGCACCGAACGGAGTGAGATCTAAATTTTACTATCTGATCACTAAGTTATCGCCTTAATGATAGGCGGACCAGAGAATATTTTTTATCATAACAAATTAAGGGAGCGGCCTGCGCTTTTTCTGGCGTTGAGGTGCATGGTTCCAATTCGTAAAGCATGATATTGTGCCTTGATTGCCCTTGAAATTTAGCAAGGGAAACACAATATCTCCATCACAGACATTTGTTTTCAACCCAGCTTGAAGTTAACGAATAGTATTGGGAAGGGCGGAGCATGGAAGGGCTTCGTTTTGATTGCAATTTATTGAGTACTCAGCCTGCGCATGTGCTGGGATCTGACATCACAAAGAGTAAAACGGCATAGCCATGTTATCAAAACTACTGACTAAAGTTATCGGCAGCCGCAACGACCGTACCATTCGACGTTTGCGTAAAATTGTTGATGAGATCAACAAGCTAGAACCACAATTTGAAAGCCTGCAGGATGAAGAGCTGAAGGCTAAGACGGCAGAGTTCCGTCAGCGTCTGGAACAGGGAGAATCGCTGGATCAGCTGCTGCCTGAAGCCTTCGCAACCGTACGCGAAGCCTCTAAGCGTGTGTTCGGTATGCGTCATTTTGATGTGCAGCTTATCGGCGGTATGGTGCTCAATGACTGCCAAATTGCAGAAATGCGCACTGGTGAAGGTAAAACACTGACAGCCACTCTGCCGGCTTATCTCAACGCACTGACGGGCAAAGGCGTTCACATTGTGACAGTGAATGATTACCTGGCCAGCCGTGACGCAGAAACCAATCGGGCACTGTTTGAATTCCTGGGAATGACAGTGGGCGTGAACCTGTCTCAGATGCCGCCACCGGTGAAAAAAGAAGCCTATGCGTGCGATATATTGTACGGCACCAACAACGAGTTTGGCTTCGATTACTTGCGTGACAACATGGCTTTCCGACCGGAAGACCGAGTGCAGCGTGAACGTTTTTTTGCGGTTGTGGATGAAGTGGACTCCATCCTCATCGATGAAGCCCGTACCCCTCTGATTATTTCCGGCCCTGCTGAAGACAGCTCTGAGCTCTATACCCAGATCAACACACTGATCCCTGAGCTTGTCAAAGAGGACAAGGAAGACAGCGAAGAATATCGTGGTGAAGGCCACTACACGGTTGATGAGAAATCAAAGCAGGTTCACCTGACAGAAAATGGTCAGGAGTTTGTCGAAGAATTGCTGAAGCAACGCGAGTTGATGCAAGAAGACGACACCTTATACTCACCTGCCAATATTTCTCTGCTGCACCATGTGAATGCTGCACTGCGTGCGCATGTGTTGTTTGAGCGTGATGTTGACTATATCGTCAAAGATAACGAAGTCATCATTGTTGACGAACACACGGGTCGTACCATGCCGGGCCGTCGCTGGTCTGAAGGTCTGCATCAGGCGGTTGAAGCCAAAGAAGGCGTTAAAATCCAGAATGAAAACCAGACGCTGGCCTCTATCACTTTCCAGAACTATTTCCGCCTGTATGAAAAACTGTCTGGTATGACGGGGACAGCGGATACCGAAGCCTTCGAATTCCAAAGCATTTATGGCCTGGAAACTGTGGTTGTGCCAACTAATAAGCCTATGATCCGTGATGATATGGGTGATTTGGTTTACATGACCGAAAGAGAAAAATTCGTCGCTATCACCGAAGATATTCATGCCCGTGTTGCCAATGGTCAGCCAGTGCTGGTGGGTACGGTCTCGATTGAAAAGTCTGAGCTGCTTTCCAGCCAGCTGAAAAAAGCCGGTATAGCGCATCAGGTTCTGAATGCCAAATTCCACGAAAAAGAAGCGGATATCGTTGCTCAGGCAGGTAAACCTGGCTCGGTGACTATCGCGACCAATATGGCTGGTCGAGGTACCGATATCGTATTGGGTGGCAGTTGGCAGAGTGAAGTCGAAGCCCTGAAAGAGCCGACTGAGGAGCAAATTGCTGCTGTTAAGACGGCATGGAAAGAGCGTCATGCTGCGGTGCTTAACTCGGGTGGCCTGCATATCATAGGCACTGAACGCCATGAATCGCGCCGGATCGACAACCAGCTGCGTGGCCGTGCCGGTCGTCAGGGGGATGCCGGTTCTTCACGTTTCTACCTGTCGATGGAAGATGGCCTGATGCGTATTTTCGCCTCAGACCGGGTGTCCGCGATGATGAAAAAGCTGGGCATGGAAGAAGGTGAAGCTATCGAACACCCATGGGTGACGAAAGCCATCGAGAATGCGCAGCGCAAAGTTGAAGGCCGTAACTTCGATATCCGCAAACAGTTGCTGGAATTTGATGATGTGGCGAACGACCAGCGTAAAGTGGTGTACGAACTGCGTGATGAACTGATGCACGCCGATGATATCAGTGAAATGATTTCGCATAATCGCGAAGATGTGCTGAACAGCGTGATAGATACCTATATTCCACCGCAGTCACTGGATGAAATGTGGGATATCCCTGGCCTGCAAGAGCGCCTGAAAGCAGACTTTGACCTGGATTTACCGGTTCAGCAGTGGCTGGACAGCGATGATAAGTTGTATGAGGAAGCATTACGCGAGCGCATTGTTGCTGAAGCTGTCAGTGTGTACAGCAGCAAAGAAGAAGCTGTTGGCGCCCCAGTGCTGCGTAACTTTGAGAAAACCGTGATGCTGCAGAATCTGGATACACTCTGGAAAGAGCATCTGGCGGCTATGGATCATCTGCGTCAGGGGATTCATCTGCGCGGTTACGCTCAGAAGAACCCGAAACAGGAATATAAGCGTGAGTCTTTCGAACTGTTCCAGGGCATGCTTGAAAACCTGAAAACCGACGTCGTGGCTATCCTGAGCAAGGTACGGGTGCAGCAGCAGGATGAAGTGGAACGTGTCGAAGCGGAACGCCAGCGCATGGCCGAAGAAATGGCCCGTCGCCAGCAATTCAACCATCAGGAAGCAGCCAGTGCCGTGGCCGAAACCAGTCAGGGCGGGGAAGATTCCCCGGCCGGTGAGCGTAAGGTTGGCCGCAACGAGCCGTGTCCTTGCGGTTCTGGCAAGAAATACAAACAATGCCATGGCCGAATTAGCTGATTTGGCAAGGTAATTATTCAAAGGCCGCGAATGCGGCCTTTGTTTTTTTCTGTCAAAGGTTAAAATCAGTCAAGTGCTCTGCTGACAGAGCGAAATAGTATTTGAACAGGTAAGCAGCGTGAATAAAAAACGAGTCTGGATATCGGCGGGCATTATCCTGAACCGCCAGCAGGATAAAGTATTCATCACCCGTCGTGCCGAAACGGCCCATAAAGGCGGCTTCTGGGAATTTGCCGGCGGTAAGGTAGAGCTGGGAGAAACGGCAGAGCAAGCGGTTATTCGTGAACTGAACGAAGAAGTGGGGATTACAGCCACCGAGCTGGAGCACTTTATTGAGTTAGAGCATGACTATCCGGAAAAAGCCTTAAAGTTCGATTTTTTCCTAATCAAGGCCTTTGATGGCGAAGCGTACGGCCGTGAGGGACAACCCGGCCAATGGGTGACATTGGATGCGCTGCGGGAATTCACTTTCCCCGAAGCCAACTATCCGGTTATTGATAAGCTGCTGGCCCGATAAAACCAGCAGATTTGGTAGCGGGCTGTTGACCCGCTATGTTACGCGTTATCTTCTGACCAGCCGTCTGAGTCTGACATGTCAGGGGCGCCGGGTATGGCTTTTTCTTCTGCCGCCCATTCCCCTAAATCGATAAGCTGGCAACGTTTGGAGCAAAAAGGTCGGTACGGACTGACTTCTCCCCATACAACGTCGGCCTGGCAGGTAGGGCATTGGACTATCGTGGGTGTTCTTTGTTGCGACACGGGAACCTCAGCAAATCGCTAGTGTGAATTCAATTCTTTCGCTAACCGGATTACTCGTCGTGCTCTGCCCTTCATCAAAGGGCATGAATCGGATGGCAAACCGGCTGCGGTGACCGGATATCATAGGGTAAACCCCATAGCTGGGGCAAATTTGCAATCGTAGCAGGCTGGCATTTTCCGCCTCATGCTGGAAAAAACCGTTGCGGGCTATCTGAGGTTTAAAGGGGCCGGATTCCCTGGTGACTCTCAGCCATAGCTGAATCGCCTGAGCCATTGGCTTGAGTTGATCTAACCAGTACGCCATATCTGCCTGTTTGCCGTCCTGCGACAGATGTAACCAGTGATGCAGGCTGGGCAAATCGAAACAGCAGCTGCCGCCGGGCAGCGAGAAGCGCTGTTTGATCCCGGCCAGAAAGCGATCTTCACGTAAGATCTGGCCCAAACGCGGAGCTGTGATCAGGTTGTGATGGATGGAAGCCATTTGATCCAGCAGCGACAGCACTGCACTTTGATCTACACCGTCGACATCCAGCCAGAGCTTGAGCTGAGACTGCTGCTTATCCAGATCTTTGGCCAGCTCACTTTTCACCTGGATCTGATCAAGAATATCCAGCACATCAAACAAAGCACGGAAAAAAAGCTGATATTGCCAGGGATCTTCCGATTCACTGGTGTGATTCATTTGGAGCAATAAATACTCCAGTCGCAGGTAAATACGGACTTTTTCGTTTAACGGGTGTTCAAAACGGGTTGTCTGCCGGTTAGTCTGCATAGTGCGGGCCTGTTATTCATCTCTTGATCAGCGCTGTATCAATTGCGATCAGCCTGCTCACTCAGGAGCAGATATTGCTGATGCAGCCGGGCAACTTCACCGCGTAACTGGTGGCTGTCACCATTGTTATCAATCACATCGTCAGCCGCCGCAAGCCGTTGTTCCCGGGTGGCCTGGGCCGCCAGAATTTTACGGACCTGATCGTCGTTGACCTTATCTCGAACCGTGGTACGGGCTATCTGTATGTCTTCCCGAACATCAATCACCAGCAGTCTGTCGGTCATGGCTTGCAGCTGATTCTCCACCATTAAGGGTACAACTAACAGACAATAAGGCGAGGTGGCTTTATTGATATCCTGTTTCATTTGCTGGCGAATCATGGGATGCAGCAGGCTATCCAGCCAGGCTTTTAACGCTGGCTCATTAAAGATAGCCTCTCTGAGTTTACTGCGATTGAGCTGGCCATCTGTCAGCAGGATGTCATTCCCGAGGCGTTCAGTAATGGCTTTCAGGCCTGCTGAGCCTGGTGCCACGACGTCTCTTGCAATCAGATCGGCATCAATAATATCAATGCCATAGTTGGCAAACAGGTTAGCTACTGTGGTCTTACCGCTGCCAATGCCGCCAGTCAGGCCGACTACCAAAGTCATAATGGATATCCTAAATATGTCCCTACATACCAGCTAAGAACGGGGGCACCCCAAAGCAGGGCTATCCACCCGGCCAGAGCAAGATAAGGACCGAATGAAAACGGCGTCTGCATACCCGCTTGGCTGTCACTGTGTTGCATACGCAGCAAAATGATGCCACAGATAGCGCCGAGCAAGGAAGATAGCAGGACAATAAAAGGCAGCAACTGCCATCCGGCCCAGGCTCCCAGTGCGGCCAGGAGTTTGAAATCGCCGTAACCCATGCCTTCCTTGCCGGTGAGCAGCTTGAATACCCAGTACAGGCTCCAGAGCGACAGGTAACCGACCATGGCTCCAATCACGGCAGATTCCAGACTGACCGGGCTGACATTCAGCAGGGCCAGCAGCAAACCTGCCCACATCAGGGGCAGAGTGAGCTGATCCGGCAGCAGCATTTTATCAATATCAATGAAAGTCAGGGCGATCAGGGCACAACCGGCGCCAATCACTGCCAGGCTCCAGGCCGAGAATGGCAGCACCAGTGCGGCGGCCAGCGCTGTGAGTGCCGTCAGAAGCTCGATGGCCGGATACCGGGCACTGATTTTTGTTTTGCAGTTACTGCACCGGCCACGGAGCAAGAGCCAGCTAACGACTGGAATGTTTTCCCAGGCGCGGATCTTATGCTGGCAGTGCGGGCAACTGGAAGCCGGCACACTGAGATTAAAAACGGGCTGGGGGCCAATTTCCGCATGTTCTGAAAAGCACTCGGCGCAATCTGCGCGCCATTGTCTTTCCATCATGACAGGCAGGCGCAGGATGACCACATTCAGAAAGCTGCCGGCGATCAGGCCGAAAATAGTGGCCGCCAGAGGGTAAAGCCAGGGATAGTAGGTCAGTAACGCCATGAGATTACTCATTTTCCATCAAGATATCCGAAGAACCGTTATTTTAGCCTGATTTTGCCGTCAGTAGCGAGCCGCAGACAAATAACTCAACCAACGGCTTTCATCAGATCAAACACGGGCAAGTACATGGCCAGCAGCAAGGTACCGATAATTATCCCTATGACAAGTATCAGCACAGGCTCGAGCAGGGTTGTCAGCGTTTTCAACTGCTGTGACAGTGCGTTGTCATAGTAAGCCGCCAGCTCGAACAGCAGAGTATCTATTTTCCCGGTTTCTTCACCGACCATGATGAGCTGTATCAGACGTTCAGGAACAAGGGCGCGCTGTTTGCCCATCCCTTGCCGGATTGCGGAGTGGAGCGGTTGCCCGCCGGCGACCAGCCGGGCAGCCTGACGGTAGGTGTGCTCCAGCACTCTGTTACCGCAGGTGCTCGCGGCAAGATTCAGCCCGTCCAGCAAAGGGACGCCGGCCTGAAAAGTGGTGCCCAATGTGCGGGTGAATCGCGCTTGCGCTGCCAGATGCAGGCAGGTGCCTGCTAGTGGAAACAGCAGTGCTACGTGGTGAAAACGGTATTGCCAGCGCAGGCTGCGGCGATACTGCCAGCGGCAGAGTCCGGTTATCAGGGCCACGCTGGCCATAAGTTGCAGGCTGTACCGGCCGGCGTAGTCCGACAGCGTCAGCACTGCACGGGTCAACCAGGGGAGCTGGTGGCCCATGGTGGCAAACAATCCGGCAAATTGCGGAATGATCCACACCAACATCAGGGCAGTTACTGCCATGGCCACCACACAAACTGCAGCAGGGTAGAGCAGGGTATGGAACAGGGTACGCTGCAGCTGATGATACTGTTCGCGGTACGAGGCAATCTGTTCGAGAATTTGCGGCAGTTGCCCTGCGAACTCACCGGCTTTGAGCAGGCTGGTGACTATGGCATCGCAACAGGGTGTGTGGCGGGCAACGGCTTCAGAGAGCGGGGTGCCGGATGTGACCTGCTGCTGGATACGGTTCAGTATGGCGGCGGCTTCCATCCGGCTCTGCTCTTTGGTCAGAATGGCCAGCGCTGCGCTCAGCGGCAGAGAAGCACTCAGTAAGCTGGCTAGCTGCCGGAACATGTTGGTCAGATCCTGCTGCCGGAAACGATGACGGCGATAGATTAACCAGCCGGGTCTGATGCGGCGGATGGACTGAGGTGTAATCGATTGAATGCGAAGGGAGTCTTCGATCTCTCCGGGCTGGAAAGCGACACGCACGCCGCTGACGCTGCGACCATTGCTCTGGCGTCCTCGCCACCGAAAGTAACCTAATCGTTCTGCCGGTACCATCAGGCGCTCCCGGCATCCGGCTGCAGATTGTCACATGCCAGCACCCGCTGCAGCTCGCTCAGGCTGGTGAGGCCCTGACAGAGCAAACGGATCCCGGCCTGCTCCAGTGACAAGCCGTCAGCCTGCTCAGTCATAAAATCGTAAAGCGCGGCTTCACTTAACGGGTTTGTCTGGCTGGCTTTGCAAGATACCAGTTCAAACAACCCGGTTCTGCCTAAGTAGCCCTGATTACAGTGCTCACACCCCTGAGGGTTGGCGGCGAACACTGGCGTTGATGCGTCTATGGCCAGTCTTTGGCGTTGGCTGATCGCTAGGTCAGTCTGTTGCTTACAGTGCGGGCACAGGCAGCGGACCAGCCGCTGGGCGATGATCAGACTGAGTGAGGTGCTGAGTTCATAAGGCGCGATCCCCAGGTGCTGTAATCGGTTCAGGGTATCGGCCGCGGAGTTGGTGTGCAGGGTGGACAGAACCAGATGGCCGGTCTGCGCGGCGCGTACCGCCATGGTTGCGGTTTCCTGATCCCGGATCTCACCTATCATGATTACATCGGGATCCTGGCGCAGAAAGGTGCGCAGTGCTGTGGCAAAATCCAGCCCGATGGCGGGGTGAATGTGAAGCTGGTTGATGCCGGGTAATTGAATCTCGACCGGATCTTCCGCGGTACAAATGTTGCGGTGTTCCTTGTTCAGTAAATTCAGGGCGGCATACAGCGACAGTGTTTTTCCGCTGCCGGTCGGGCCGGTCACCAGGATCAGGCCCTGTGGCTTAGTCAGTGCCTGCTCAAAGACATTACGCTGGCCGTCGGTATACCCCAGCCTGTGCAGCGCCAGCGGAATATGGTTGCTGTCGAGTAAGCGCAAGACGACTTTTTCTCCCCACTGCGCAGGCAGCGTCGAGACCCGCATATCTACGGTCAGATCTTGATTGAGCGGCAGCCTGAAGCGGCCGTCCTGAGGCAGGCGCCGCTCTGCTATGTTGAGTCTGGCCAGTATTTTGAGTCTGGCGGCCAGCCGGGCAGCCAAATCTGAAGGGGGAGTGGCATGAATCAGAAGCAGGCCATCGCAGCGAAACCGGATCCGGCACTGTTTTTCTAACGGCTCGATGTGAATATCAGAGGCCTGCCGCCGTACCGCATCCAGCAGCAGGTGGTTGAGATAACGGCTGACAGGGGCGTCGTCGTTGTCGGCTGCTTGTTCGCTCGGCGGAGCCTGGGCGGCTGAGAGCTGCGCTATCTCATTGTCGTTGAGGCTGGCAGTATGCAGCGTGCTGGTAATCGGGTCACCGTAAATCCGCCTGATGGCGTTTTCCAGCTGCCTGAGCGGTAAAATCACCGGTGAAATCTGATAGCCGGAGGCAAAGCGGCATTCGTCCTGACTGCGGGTGTCAAAGGGGTTGGCGATCCCTAAGGTGAGCACATCCTTGTCCAGTGCGAGGGGAAGCACGCTGTGTCTTTCTATCAGGGGTCTGAGGCTCAGCCTTTTACAGACCGACTGGTAATCGTAATGGTGGACATCGTCCATGGGCAGTGCAGCAAGATGGGCCAGTTGTTTGGCCAGATCCCAGTCGCTGAACACCCCAGAGCTGACGATGGCCGCGATATCGTTCAGGTGATGATGGCGCATTTCGGCCAGGATTCGATCGGCTTCAGCCGGATTGATTAGGCTGGATTGCAGCAAAGTGTTGACCAGAGCGCTGCTCATATTATTGCCCCGGACAAAATTGCGACTGGTTATCACCGCTGCAAAGTGTGCGCCAGACAATGCCGTGGGCGTCGCTCTGTGGCTGTAACCGGATTTCCGCATTTGCCGGCAGGCTGCCTTTGCGCTGTCCTTCCGGAATACGCGCTACTATGGCTGCGCCGTCAGTGATGGTTGGTGTGGTCCCTGACAGGCTTGCCGTCACTGTTGAGAAAATTTCAAAACTGTCACCGTTGCTTTTGCTGAAAAGTTGTCTGGCAGGTACACCGTTACTGCCGCTTTGACAGTCGACCAGCTGGGCGGTACCTGATGTTTGCCCTGTCATCAGGCATAAACTGACCGCGGTTTTCATCGCCGAGGAAGCATGCAGCATTTCAGTTGCATGGGCACGCTGGGTGTATCCCTGATAAGCCGGCATGGCAAAAGCCGCCAGTATGCTGATGATAGCCACCACTATCATCAATTCAATCAATGTAAATCCACTGTGTCTGGTCATCATGCTATCCGCCTGAAGAAACTGTGCGAATGAAAATAAGTCATGTTATTCATATGGATAGCAGTGAATCTTGGTTTCTCGGTGCTATTCAACCCCTTAGCTGTAACAGCCAGGGCTTACAACCGATCGCTGGAGGCTGCTCGAAGAAAACGGTGTCGGGCAGGCGGTATCAAGGGCCGGATTGACATTAGTCAGACTGACTTGCTCGAATGTGCTCATGGTGCGAAATGAGCATAAACACAGTGCAATTGCAGTAAATCACTTAAAAACCACTATTTTTGTTGGGTGTCTATCAAGACAATACTCAGATCACAGATAACAAATGAGCACAAACGAAAAGATTTACTTTCATCAGTTTGATGAATACGCTCACTCGCTCATTAAAAAACCATCGCAATAATCATAACAACGAGGTTCCCTCTGAATGTTTGGAATTTTCACTCCCAAAGCGCATCAGCCTCTGCTACCGGCAGACAAGGTTGACAGCACCTACAAACGGCTGCGGTGGCAGCTTTTTATTGGAATTTTTTTCGGGTATGCAGGTTATTACCTGGTACGTAAGAATTTCAGTCTGGCGATGCCATACCTGATTGAGCAGGGCTTTAGCCGTGGTGATCTGGGTGTCGCGCTGGCCGCTGTCTCTATTTCCTATGGCCTGTCGAAGTTTCTGATGGGCAGCGTGTCTGACCGATCCGATCCGCGCTATTTCTTAAGTGCCGGCCTGCTGATGTCGTCGCTGGTGATGTTTTGCTTCGGTTTCATGCCCTGGGCAACGAGCAGCATTACCGCCATGTTTATCCTGCTGTTCCTGAACGGCTGGTTCCAGGGTATGGGCTGGCCAGCGTGCGGCCGGACTATGGTGCACTGGTGGTCCCGTAAAGAGCGGGGCGAAATTGTCTCGGTTTGGAATGTCGCTCATAACGTGGGCGGCGGCCTGATTGGCCCGCTGTTTTTGCTGGGGTTATGGGCTTTCCAGGATGACTGGCGCGCGGCCTTTTATGTACCTGCCTTTTTTGCTGCCCTGGTGGCTGTTTTCATCTGGCTGACGGTGCGTGATACACCTCAGTCTTGCGGCCTGCCGGCGATTGAAGAATACAAAAACGATTACCCGGACGATTACGACAAGTCTCATGAAAATGAGATGTCGGCCAAAGAAATTTTCTTTAAGTACGTATTTTCTAACAAGCTGCTGTGGTCTATCGCGATTGCCAATGCCTTTGTGTACCTGATCCGTTACGGCGTACTCGACTGGGCACCTGTGTACCTGAAAGAAGCCAAGGAATTCACTGTGGATAAATCATCCTGGGCGTATTTCCTGTATGAATGGGCCGGTATTCCGGGCACGCTGCTGTGCGGCTGGATTTCTGACAAACTGTTCAAAGGGCGCCGTGCGCCTGCCGGTATTCTGTTCATGGTGCTGGTTACTGTGGCAGTACTGGTTTACTGGTTTAACCCGGCAGGCAATCCAACTGTTGATATGCTGGCACTGATTGCGATCGGTTTCCTGATTTATGGTCCTGTGATGCTGATTGGTCTGTATGCGCTTGAACTGGCGCCGAAAAAAGCGGCGGGCACAGCGGCGGGTCTGACCGGCCTGTTTGGTTACCTGGGTGGCGCTGTCGCGGCGAATGCGGTACTGGGTTACACAGTGGATCACTTTGGCTGGGATGGCGGTTTCATCGTGCTGGTGGGCTCTTGTATCGCATCCATCATCTTCCTGATGTATGCCTTTGTCGGTGAGCGGGCGCACCATAAACAAAAAGCACGCGAACAAGCACTTGCTTAAATTCATGCTTTAATCTTTATATTATTCGGGCCGTTTCATAACTGTGACGGCCTGACTCTTTTCGGGTGTCTATGTACCAACATATGGATAATAAAATGAAACTGAACGTTATTGGCTTAACCCTGGCTGCACTGACTTACTCTTCCTTCTCTCTGGCGGATCCGCTGGTGATTGCACACCGTGGCGCGTCGGGCTACCTGCCTGAGCACACGCTGGAAGCCAAAGCAATGGCCTATGCCATGAAACCTGACTATATCGAGCAAGACGTGGTGATGACCAAAGACGACCAACTGGTTGTTTTGCATGATCATTATCTTGATCGTGTGACAGACGTGGCGGAGCGTTATCCTGATCGTGCCCGTGCCGACGGCCGTTACTACGCGATCGATTTTACCCTGGCTGAAATTCAAGGTCTGCGTCTGACCGAAGGCTTTAATGTAGATAAAGACGGCAACAAGGTGGCGGGTTTTCCTGACCGTTTCCCGCTGTGGAAGTCGTCCTTTACTGTGCCGACACTGGCGGAAGAAATTGAGCTGATCCAAGGTCTTAACAGCACGTTGGGTTACAACATAGGGATCTACCCTGAGATCAAAGCCCCTTGGTTCCACCGCCACGAAGGCAAGGATATCTCCAAGGCCTTACTGAAAGTGCTGAAAGCCTACGGCTACGACAGCAAAGACGACAAAGCTTTTGTGCAGTGTTTTGATCCGATTGAACTCAAACGCATCAATGATGAACTGATGCCGGCCATGAAGATGGATCTCAATCTGGTACAGCTGATGGCCTACACCGACTGGAACGAGACCATGGTGTATCAAGGCAAGGATGCAACGCCGTACAACTATGACTGGATGTTTGAAAAAGGCGGCATGGCAAAAGTGGCTCAGTATGCCGATGGTATTGGGCCATGGAAACCTATGCTGGTGGATGATAAATCAACCCAGGATAAGCTGATCATCCTGCCGCTGATGAAAGAAGCTAAGTCTGCCGGTTTGGTGGTTCACCCCTACACTTTCCGTGCCGATGAAGGCCGTATTGCCCCTTATGCGGATAACTTTGATGACATGCTGGACGTGTTTTATAACAAAGTGAAAGTGGATGGCGTATTCACTGACTTCCCGGACAAAGCAGTGTCTTTCCTGAACCGCGGCTAACAGGGACTCATCCTTAATAAGAAAAGGGAGCGCTCTGGCGCTCCCTTTCTGTTCTGAGTCATGTGGGTATTTACGTAAAGCGCATCGACAAGTCCATGGCACGCACATGCTTGGTCAGCGCGCCGACCGAGATATAATCGACACCGGTTTCAGCAAAGTCGCGCAGTGTTTCATCGGTGACATTGCCCGACACTTCCAGAGCGACCTGTCCCTGATTTAACGCAACCGCTGCGCGCATCATATCCGTGGTGAAGTTGTCCAGCATCACGATGTCAGCACCGGCATCAATGGCCTGTTTCAGTTCATCCAGACTCTCGGTTTCCACTTCCACCGGCTTGCCCGGATTGAGCTGCCTGGCCGCCTCAACGGCTTGTCTGATCCCGCCACAGGCAATGATGTGGTTTTCTTTGATCAGATAGGCATCGAATACTCCGATACGGTGGTTGAAACCGCCGCCACACGCAACAGCGTACTTCAGTGCGTTGCGCAGGCCGGGTATGGTCTTACGGGTATCGAGCAGACGGGTTGGAGTGCCTTCCAGCAGATCGGCGTAATGTGCCACCTTAGTGGCGCAGCCGGATAAGGTTTGGATGAAGTTCATTGCATTGCGCTCGCCAGTCAGCAGAATACGCGACGGGCCCTGCAGCACGCACAGCACCTGATTGGGCTCAACCGGATCGCCGTCGCTGACCTGCCAGTCTATGGTTACTTGCTCACCCAGTTGACGGAACACTTCGTCGGCCCAGAGCTGGCCGCAGAACACCCCGGATTCACGGGTAATAATGGTGGCCGTTCCCTGGCTGTCCGCCGGGATCAGGCTGGCAGTAATGTCGCGGGCCGCATCAATCTCGCCGCCCAAATCTTCGCGCAGCGCATCGGCCACATTGCGGCGGATATCTTCGGGAAGCTGCTGGCGCAGGTAGGCCAGGCGAGACTGCGTATCATGTTTTTGTTCCGTAGGGCTCATAACTTATATACCGTGTTGGCTGAGGCTGTCGAAATGAAGCCGATCATACTGTGAGATGCTGGCAAGGGGAAGGCATTCTCGGGTTGAGTGAGAGCGTCTACAGGTTTTATCCTTAGTGTCAGGTAAATCAAGCAAACAGGCAGCAGGCATGAATTTCAGAATTAACGACCAACACTGGCTGGACAAAGTGAAACGGGTGCCTTCTCCGTTCTGTGACCGCCGGCAGGATGAAACCGATATCTCTTTGCTGGTGATACACAATATCAGCCTGCCGCCAGGGCAGTTTGGCGGTCCTTATATAGAGCAGCTTTTTACCGGACAACTGGATCCGGACGGGCACCCGTATTTTCGGGAAATTCATCAGTTACGGGTATCCGCCCATTGCCTGATCCGCCGCGATGGCGAAGTGATTCAGTTTGTGCCTTTCAATGCCAGAGCCTGGCATGCCGGTGTGTCTGAATTTGCCGGCAGAGAGAAATGCAATGATTTTTCTATCGGCATTGAACTGGAAGGCACAGATACCCTGCCATATACCCCGGAGCAGTATGACGCTCTGCGCCGACTCACCCGCATTTTGTTAGCCCGTTATCCGCAACTGTCCCGCGCCCGCATCACCGGGCATGAATTTATTGCTCCCGGCCGCAAGACCGACCCTGGACTGGCCTTTGACTGGCGGTGTTATAAAAGCGGGTTAAGTGATTAAAAAAAATTTGAGCTGTTTTACAAAAAGTGACATTTTTGTATGTGACGAAAATGTTAACAAATTGGTCTGACCATTAACTTTCTGTAGGAATCTTGTTCGCAACATGCGGGATTATGGTCTAAAGTTGCGATAATTTTTGGCTTTCATGGTCCGAATTGCGGGGATTTATTGCTCGAAGTACCATGACATGAATCAAGTTGTCGGTAGACATCCTCAATTATTTCTGTAAAATTTCTGTATATAGTTAAATTGGTATGACCAATTAACCGGTCGTAGGGTCGAACTGTAAGATAAAAAAATACAAGAAGCAGATACTAATAAATGACTTATAAGCGTATTCGCCAAGCCAAGCTCTCAGACGTCATAGAGCAAGAACTTGAGCGACTGATCCTGGAGGGGATATGGTCCCCCGGAGACCAACTGCCGCCTGAACGAGAGTTAGCGCGGCAGTTTGACGTTTCGCGTCCTTCGGTACGCGAAGCGATTCAACGCTTAGAAGCCAAACATCTGCTGACCCGTCGTCAGGGCGGGGGCACCTTTGTGTCGGATCAGTTATGGCAAAGCTTTTCTGATCCCCTGCTGGACTTACTGGCAGCCCATCCTGAAACACAGCTCGATTTACTCGAATCCCGCCATGCCCTTGAAGGGCTGGCTGCTTACTATGCCGCTCTTCGCGGCAATGAAGACGATTTCGACCGTATCCGCGCCTGTCACAGCCGGATACAGGAAGCCCAGCAACAGGGTGATCTCAAGTCTGAAGCTGCCGCTGTGATGCAGTATCTGATTGCGGTGACCGAATCCGCTCATAATCTGGTACTGCTGCATATCATCCGCAGTCTCGCCCCCTTGCTGGAACAAAACGTATTACAAAACTTTGAACTCCTGAACCGTCGCCCAGAGGTGGTGGAGAAGGTGAGCAAACACCGAGCCGATATTGTGCATGCGATCGTTTCCGGGCAGCCGGAAATGGCGCGTGAAGCATCGCATGCACATTTGGCTTATATCGAGGAAACATTGTTGGATTTAACGCTTGAAGATAGCAGACGTGAACGCTCTCTTCGCAGGATTCAACAACGCAAGGACGGGCTGGATTAATACTTCCCTCATATAAGCCGAGGTCGGTATCAAACAGTCGCGACATTGTTAGGGGCGATAAAACCCTGGTTTTGTAGAATATCAACGAAAGGATAGATCGCATGTCTGAAGTCATGAAGCATGACGTGGACGCACTGGAGACTCAAGAATGGCTAGCAGCCCTGGAGTCCGTCGTTCGTGAAGAAGGTGTAGAGCGCGCACAGTACCTGCTGGAGCAAGTGCTGGAAAAAGCGCGTCTGGGTGGAGTAGACATGCCAACGGGCATTACCACTAACTACATCAATACCATTCCTGCAGCACAAGAGCCTGCGTATCCTGGTGATACCACTCTGGAACGTCGTATCCGTGCAATTATCCGCTGGAACGCCGTAATGATCGTACTGCGTGCCTCTAAGAAAGATCTGGAACTGGGTGGCCACATGGCTTCGTTCCAATCTTCTGCGGCTTTCTACGAAGTGTGCTTTAACCACTTCTTCCGCGCAGCTAACGAAACAGACGGCGGCGACCTGGTGTACTATCAGGGCCACATCTCTCCGGGTATCTACTCTCGTGCCTTCGTTGAAGGTCGTCTGACTGAAGAGCAACTGGATAACTTCCGTCAGGAAGTCGACGGTAAAGGTATTTCTTCTTATCCGCACCCTAAACTGATGCCTGAATTCTGGCAATTCCCAACCGTGTCTATGGGTCTGGGTCCAATCGCCTCTATCTATCAGGCGCGTTTCCTGAAGTACCTGAATGGCCGCGGTATGAAAGATACCTCTGCTCAGCGTGTGTATGCATTCCTGGGTGATGGCGAGATGGATGAGCCAGAATCACGCGGTGCGATTTCTTTTGCAGCCCGTGAGAAACTGGACAACCTGTGCTTCCTGGTTAACTGTAACCTGCAGCGTCTTGACGGCCCGGTTATGGGTAACGGCAGCATCATCCAGGAACTGGAAGGTCTGTTCAAAGGTGCAGGCTGGAACGTAGTTAAAGTAATCTGGGGTAACAACTGGGATTCTCTGCTGGCAAAAGATACCACAGGTAAACTGCTGCAGCTGATGAACGAAACCATTGACGGTGACTACCAGACGTTCAAATCCAAAGACGGCGCTTACGTGCGTGAGCACTTCTTCGGTAAATACCCTGAAACAGCAGCCCTGGTTGCTGACATGACTGACGACGAAATCTTTGCGCTGAAGCGTGGCGGTCACGAGTCATCAAAACTGTACGCGGCATTCAAAAACGCGCAAGACACCAAAGGCAAGCCAACTGTTATTCTGGCTAAAACCGTTAAAGGTTATGGCATGGGTGAAGCGGCCGAAGGTAAGAACATTGCGCACCAGGTGAAGAAAATGGACATGACCCATGTTCTGCACCTGCGCGATCGCCTGGGTCTGCAAGATCTGGTGTCTGAAGATGACGTGAAGAACCTGCCTTACCTGAAACTGGAAGAAGGTTCGAAAGAGCACGAATACCTGCACGCTCGTCGTAAAGCACTGCACGGTTACACGCCTAAGCGTCTGCCGAACTTCACCCAAGAGTTCATTGTGCCTGAGCTGGCAGAGTTCAAACCGCTGCTGGAAGAGCAGAAGCGTGATATCTCAACCACTATGGGCTTTGTGCGTGCACTGAACGTGCTGCTGAAGAACAAGAACATCGGTAAGAACATCGTTCCTATTATTGCTGACGAAGCGCGTACTTTCGGTATGGAAGGCCTGTTCCGTCAAATCGGTATCTACAACCCAAGCGGTCAGACTTATACCCCTGAAGACCGTGGCGTTGTGTCTTACTACAAAGAAGACACCGCAGGTCAGGTACTGCAGGAAGGTATTAACGAGCTGGGCGCTATGTCTTCGTGGGTAGCTGCGGCGACCTCGTACAGCACCAACGACCTGCCAATGGTTCCTTTCTACATCTACTACTCTATGTTCGGCTTCCAGCGTGTTGGCGACATGGCGTGGATGGCGGGTGACCAGCAAGCACGTGGCTTCCTGCTGGGTGCAACAGCCGGTCGTACAACCCTGAACGGTGAAGGTCTGCAGCACGAAGATGGTCACAGCCACATTCTGGCCAACACTATCCCGAACTGTATCTCTTACGACCCGACGTTCGCGTACGAAGTGGCCGTTATCATGCAAGACGGTATCCGTCGCATGTATGGCGATCAGGAAAATGTGTTCTACTACCTGACGCTGATGAACGAAAACTACGCAATGCCAGCGATGCCGGAAGGCGCTGAAGAAGGTATCCGTAAGGGTATCTACAAGCTGGAAACTTACGCGGGCGATAAAGCGAAAGTTCAGCTGATGAGCTCAGGCACCATCATGACTGAAGTACGTAAAGCCGCTCAAATCCTGAGCGACGATTACGGCATCGCGTCTGACGTCTTCTCTGTAACCTCATTCAACGAACTGGCCCGTGACGGTCAGGACGCAGAGCGTTACAACATGCTGCACCCGGAAGCTGAGCAGAAAGTCACTTATATCGCGGAAGTGATGGGTACTGAACCTGCCATTGCAGCAACTGACTACATGAAGAACTATGCGGATCAGGTGCGTGCCTTCATCCCGGCTGAATCTTATAAAGTGCTGGGTACTGATGGCTTTGGCCGTTCTGACAGCCGTGAGAACCTGCGTCGTCACTTCGAAGTGAACGCTGGCTACGTGGTTGTTGCAGCTCTGAACGAGCTGGCCAAGCGTGGTGATGTTGAGAAATCTGCCGTTGCGGAAGCAATCAAGAAATTCAACATCGATGCCGACAAGATCAACCCGCTATTCGCGTAAGAGGCAATAAATAATGGCAATCGAAATTAATGTACCTGACATCGGTGCTGATGAGGTTGAGGTTACTGAAATCCTGGTCAGCGTTGGCGACAAGGTGGAAGAAGAGCAATCTCTGATCACTGTTGAAGGCGACAAGGCTTCCATGGAAGTACCGGCTTCTCAGGCGGGTATCGTAAAAGAAATCAAAGTAGCGGAAGGCGACAAAGTGTCTACCGGTTCTTTGATCATGATCTTCGAAGCGGAGGGTGCGGCGCAAGCGGCACCTGCTCCAGCTGCAGAAGCCGCGCCTGCTGCAGCCCCTGCCGCTCCAGCCGCCGCTGAACTGAAAGAAGTTCACGTGCCTGATATCGGTGGCGACGAAGTTGAAGTCACTGAAATCATGGTGGCGGTTGGCGACAGTGTTGAAGAAGAGCAGTCTCTGATCACGGTTGAAGGCGACAAGGCTTCGATGGAAGTACCGGCGCCATTCGCGGGCACGGTAAAAGAAATCAAGATCGTATCCGGTGACAAAGTGTCGACGGGTTCTCTGATCATGGTCTTTGAAGTGGCAGGTTCTGGTGCAGCAGCACCGGCTCCAGCGGCTGAAGCAGCTCCTGCTCCGGCAGCAGCACCAGCCGCGGCGGCTGACAAAGAAGTGAACGTACCGGATATCGGTGGTGACGAAGTTGAAGTGACTGAAATCATGGTTGCCGTTGGCGACATGGTGGAAGAAGAGCAATCTCTGATCACAGTGGAAGGCGACAAAGCTTCAATGGAAGTGCCTGCACCATTCGCGGGTAAAGTGAAAGAAATCAAGATCGCGAGCGGCGACAAAGTCTCGACCGGCTCTCTGATCATGGTATTCGAAGTGGCTGGTGCCGCCCCGGCTGCAGCACCTCAGGCCGCAGCACCTGCTCCGGCAGCAGCACCAGCGGCGGCTCCGGCTGCGAAAGCTGAAGCTCCTGCAGCGAGTGGCGATTTCGTTGAAAACAACGAATACGCACACGCTTCTCCGGTTGTTCGTCGTCTGGCTCGCGAGTTTGGTGTTAACCTGGCGAAAGTCAAAGGTACCGGCCGCAAGAACCGCGTTCTGAAAGAAGACGTTCAGAGCTATGTGAAAGACGCGCTGAAACGCCTTGAGTCTGGTACAGCAGCTTCTGCATCCGGTAAAGGTGACGGTGCGGCACTGGGTCTGCTGCCTTGGCCGAAAGTAGATTTCAGCAAGTTCGGCGAAACGGAAGTGAAGCCGCTGTCTCGCATCAAGAAGATCTCTGGCGCCAACCTGCACCGTAACTGGGTGATGATCCCGCATGTTACTCAGTGGGATGACGCAGACATCACAGCGCTGGAAGCTTTCCGTAAAGAGCAGAATGCGATTGAAGCGAAGAAAGACACAGGCATGAAGATCACCCCGCTGGTGTTCATCATGAAAGCTGTTGCCAAGTCTCTGGAAGCCTTCCCGGCGTTCAACTCTTCTCTGTCTGACGACGGTGAGAGCCTGATCCTGAAGAAATACGTTAACATCGGTATCGCGGTAGATACACCAAACGGTCTGGTTGTGCCTGTGTTCAAAGATGTGAACAAGAAAGGCATCTACGAGCTGTCTGAAGAGCTGATGGTGGTCTCTAAGAAAGCCCGTGCCGGTAAACTGACGGCTGCTGACATGCAGGGCGGCTGCTTCACTATCTCAAGCCTGGGTGGCCTGGGTGGTACGGCATTCACTCCAATCGTGAATGCCCCTGAAGTGGGCATCCTGGGTGTGTCTAAGTCTGAGATGAAACCAGTATGGAACGGCAAGGACTTCGAACCACGCCTGATGCTGCCGCTGTCACTGTCTTACGATCACCGTGTGATCGACGGTGCTGAAGGTGCACGCTTCATTACTTACCTGAACGGCATGCTGTCCGACATTCGTCGTCTGGTGCTGTAAAAGGTGTGACCCGAGATTCCTTGCCCGTATGAACGGGCAAGGAATTGTTGCCTGGCTCACAGGGAATGCCATTTTCCTTTTCAGGGTGATAACAGGTCTGTAAACTGTTGCGCGGTCTGAAAATAAAAAAATAACGCATTCTGCCTTACAGCCAGTTAGGGATAGATGACTTACAACGAGGTCAATAATGAGTAAAGAAATTAAAGCCCAGGTCGTAGTTCTAGGCTCAGGTCCTGCCGGTTACTCTGCCGCTTTCCGTTGCGCAGACTTAGGTCTGGAAACGGTTCTGATTGAAAAATACAGCACTCTGGGTGGCGTGTGTCTGAACGTGGGTTGTATCCCATCGAAAGCACTGCTGCACGTGGCGAAAGTCATCGAAGAAGCTAAAGCCATGGCCGATCACGGCGTGGTATTTGGTGAGCCACAAACCGATATCAACAAGATCCGCATCTGGAAAGATAAAGTCATCAACCAGCTGACCGGTGGTCTGGGTGGTATGGCGAAAATGCGTAAAGTGACTGTCGTGAACGGCTACGGTAAATTTACCGATCCGAACACTATCGTTGTAGAAGGCGAAGAAGCCACTACGGTGAAATTTGACAACGCTATCATCGCAGCCGGTTCCCGTCCGATTGAACTGCCTTTCATCCCACATGAAGATCCGCGTATCTGGGACTCAACAGACGCGCTGGAACTGAAAGAAGTACCAGAAAAACTGCTGGTCATGGGCGGCGGTATCATTGGTCTGGAAATGGGTACTGTGTATGACGCACTGGGCTCTCAGATCGACGTCGTTGAAATGTTTGATCAGGTGATCCCTGCGGCAGACAAAGACATCATCAAAGTCTTCACCAAGCGTATCAGCAAGAAGTTCAACCTGATGCTGGAAACCAAAGTGACTGCGGTTGAAGCGAAGGAAGACGGCATTTACGTGTCAATGGAAGGCAAGAAAGCACCGGCTGAGCCTGTTCGTTACGACGCGGTTCTGGTGGCGATCGGCCGTACACCAAACGGTAAGCTGATCGACGCTGAGAAAGCGGGCGTGGCGGTTGATGAGCGTGGTTTCATCAACACCGACAAGCAAATGCGTACCAACGTGCCACACATCTTCGCGATTGGCGATGTGGTGGGTCAGCCAATGCTGGCACACAAAGGTGTGCACGAAGGTCACGTAGCGGCAGAAGTGATTGCCGGTAAGAAGCATTACTTCGACCCGAAAGTGATTCCTTCAATTGCTTATACTGAGCCTGAAGTTGCCTGGGTGGGTAAGACAGAGAAAGAAGCGAAAGCAGAAGGCATCAACTACGAAGTTGCTACTTTCCCATGGGCCGCTTCTGGCCGTGCGATCGCGTCTGACTGTGCTGACGGCATGACCAAGATGATCTTCGACAAAGACACTAACCGTGTTATCGGTGGTGCTATCGTAGGTACTAACGGCGGTGAACTGCTGGGCGAAATCGGTCTGGCTATCGAGATGGGTTGTGATGCCGAAGACATCGCACTGACTATCCATGCTCACCCGACTCTGCACGAGTCTGTGGGTCTGGCTGCGGAAGTGTTCGAAGGTTCGATCACTGACCTGCCAAACGCCAAAGCGAAGAAGAAAAAGTAATTTTTTACCTTTTCTGACTGCATGAAAAAAGCGCCCTTGAGGCGCTTTTTTACGTTTCGAACCAGAGTAATGGCATTCGGTTCCTCCCTCCTCGTAGAGGGAAACGCCAGGAAAAGGAATTCAGGCTCGCTGTTTTTGTTTCTCCCCCTCGTAGAGGGGGAGGTGAGAAGGGAGTGTTCTGGACACGGCGCTTGAAGGCATGCAGATCTGATTACTGTTTAAAGCTGCTGACCATACGCTCCAGACGGAGCGACAAAGCGTGCAGATTCTGACTGGACGTGACCATCTCATTCGCCGTGTCTGAGGTACGCTGGGTATTCTCGTTGATATCTTCGATATTGATGTTGATATCAGACACAACGGTGGACTGCTCCTCGGTTGCGGTGGCGACCTGGGTGTTTAGATCGGAAATCTGCAGGATCTGATCGTTGATGAGCAGCAGTGCTTTGGTGGCATCATCAGCGGCCTGGGTGCCGGCTTCGGTTAATTGCTGGCTGTTCTGCATCGCCTGGACGGCGTGTTGCGCTTCCTGCTGCAGGCGGTTAATCATGGTCTGGATTTCATCGGTTGAGGCCGCAGTGCGGCTGGCCAGGTTACGTACCTCGTCGGCGACCACGGCAAAGCCCCGTCCTTGTTCGCCGGCCCGCGCAGCTTCAATCGCGGCATTGAGTGCCAGCAGGTTGGTCTGCTCGGAGACGCCGCGAATCACTTCCAGAATACCGCCAATAGCGACGGTATTGTCTGCCAGTGTCGCGACCACTTTTGCCATGTTGTGCATATCGCCGGCCAACTGTTCAATACTGTCCTGGGCGCTCTGGACCACTTGCTGACCATTGCTGGTGGCCGAGGTGGCCTGCGAAGCGGATTCCGCCGCATAAGCCGCATTACCGGCAATTTCATTGACGGTGGCGCCCATCTGATTAATGGCTGTGACCACCTGCAGGGTACGATCACGCTGATTCTGGCTGTGATCCAGTGTGGCTTGTGCCTGAGCAGAGACTTGCTCGGCGGCCTCACGGAGCTCTGTGCCCGTGGCAGCGACGTCGACAACCAGTGCATGGATCTTGCTGGCAAAGGCATTGAAACCATTGGCCAGTTCAGCAATTTCGTCTTTACCTGACACAGGAATGCGTCGGCTCAGATCGCCATCACCTTCGCCCAGTTCGCGGAAGGTATCAGCGGCCTGGCGGATCGGCCGGGTGATGGTCTGGCTCAGGTATACCGCCAGGCCAATAAATGCCAGGGTGGTCAGGACAGCCAGAAGCATCACATAATTGCGGGTCTCATTTAACTGGGCAAACACTTCTTGTTCAGGCACCTGAGCAATCACAAACCAGTCCATCGCCGGAATATAGCTGGAAGCCAGCAGCAGCTTCTGACCCTGGTAATGGGCGGTAAACAGATTGAAAGGGCTCTTTTCCAGTAACACCCGGCTGTCGGAACCAAAGCGATCGGTAAAAGGCGTTTTTTCCGGGTTGCGGTTGTTCGGATCAAGCTGCACCACGCCGCGTGCATCCGTCAGTACCACAAAGCCGGTTTGCTCCAGTTTGAACTGCGAGAGCAGATTAGCCATATCATTGAATGAGCGGGAAAAGCCGGACATTCCTGTGCCGTTCAGCTGCTGGTAATTGACAAAAAGTTTCAGCTCACCGTTTGCTTCCCTGAACACCTGGGTCATTCTTGACTTGTTGCTATCACGGAAGTTGTAGAACCAGCTATCCTGAGTACGATTCAGGCGGCGCAGGAATCCGTTCTGGTTCCAGTAATCCCCGGTTTCCCGGTTGGCAATAGAGGCATCGTTCAGACCATACTGGCGCTTGAGGCTGTTGAGCTGGTCAATAAGCTGCTGTTCGTCGTCGGCGCTGACAGGCTGCGCCAGCAGGTTTAGCATGGCCGTATTGTTTGCCAGCTGTTCAGTGGCGTTTTGCAGCAGCCTGACTTCTGATTCCACTTGTCCGCTGAACTGGGCCAGCCGGGTAGGCAGTTCATTGCTGAGCAGTCGCGACTGAATAATGTCCTGCGAGGTGCTGAGACTGAGGTAACTGACTAATGCGCTTGAGGCAATGACGGCTATGCTCATTGCCAGTGTAAGTTTTTGCCTGATGGAAAGCTGCTTGAGGTTCATGCATCAATTCTCTGTTGCTACCGGGATTTCTGCGGTATAAGTGTGCGAATTAATTGTCTTTTTTAGCCGGTGTCACCCACATCGGCTCAGTGATCAACATGGTGTTTTTAAAGGGATGTTTCGTTTTTTTGCATTATTTATTGTGATATCGGCCGTATTTACTTCAGCTTTAGTGAAAGCGGAGCAAAAAAATGCTGATCGCCTGAAGGTCGGACTTGTCCTCGGCGGTGGCGGTGCCAAAGGGGCGGCCCATGTCGGGGTGCTGAAGGCGCTGGAAGAGCTGCAGATCCCGGTGGATTACATTGTGGGGACCAGCATGGGCGCTTATGTCGGGGGCTTGTATGCGTCGGGAATGAGCGCCGATGAGGTTGAAGCCATCCTCAATACCGTGGACTGGGAGTCGGGTTATGAAGACAGGGTGCAGCGCAGTGAGCGGCGGGTTCGTGAAAAGCAGCAAGAGGACAGGTTCCAGATAGTCATGGATCTGGGGTTTAAATTCTGGGAGATCAAAGTGCCGAAAGGGTTTGTACAGGGACAAACCATGGGCGAGATACTGCGTACCACATCCGGCAATTTGCCCTGGATGGCCAGCTTTGATGCCTTGCCTGTACCATACCGTGCGGTTGCCACTGATATTGAAAATCTTAAACCCGTTGTGTTGTCCGGTGGCGATCTGGCTGAGGCGATGCAGGCGAGTATGTCTGTTCCCGGTTTGCTGCCACCTGTGATGCTGGAAGGCAAATTGCTGGTGGATGGCGGCATCACCAATAATCTGCCCATTTCTGTGGTGAAGGAGATGGGCGCCGATCTGGTGATCGCGGTTGATATCAGTAACGATTTCAAAACTGCCGATGAGCTGAGCGACTACCTGGTGGTCATGGATCAGCTGACCGATTTTATGGTGCGGGATAATTCTGCCCGGCAGGAAGCACAGTTGTCCGATACCGACCTGTTGCTGCGTCCTGATGTCCGGGGCATCAGCACCACAGACTTTCACCGCATGCCGGAAGCCTTTGACAGCGGTTATCACAGTGTTCAGGCTGTGCGCTTCCAGCTGTCAGAACTCGGCAACGCCAGTATTTATCAGACATATATTGATTACAAACAGACTGCCCGGCGCGAGCTGGAATTTTTGGAAGAAGGCCGGATCGACGAAATTGAATTGCTCAACAACAGTCCTTATGCCGATGAAGTCCTGTTAGAGCGGCTGCAACTGAAACCCGGCATGAAGGTAAATACCGAGCAGCTGGAGCAAAGTGTGCGCGATCTGTATGCGCTGGACAGGTTTGAACGGGTAGATTACAGGTTTGAGCGTTTAGGCAATCGCCATATATTGATCTTTGAAGTGAAGGCCAAAAGCTGGGGGCCCAACTTTATCGACATGCGCTTCGCCTTAGAAGATGATTTTGCCAATAATACCGACTTCTCCATTGGGTTGGGGTTAACGGCGACCGGCCTGTCAAAGAAAGGGGCTGAATGGCGCAACGAGCTCGAATATGGCTCTGATAAGCGTATCGCCAGTGAACTGTATGTGCCTTTTACCAGCGATCAGGAATGGTTCGCCGTGATGGGTATCGACTACGATGTAACCAATACCCATGTCGCTGTTTCGGGGGAAGAACCGAGCCTGAAGAACATTGATGATTTTCTCGCTGCGCGCTTCATTGATGTGAGTATCGACAGCTCACTGGGGTGGCAGCCTGCCCTTTGGCAAGAGTTCAGGCTGGGTTATCTGTTTGGCAACGGAGAGACACAATTTCCCGGTATTCTGAATTTGGGCGATCAGGATCGCAGCAGCCGGCGTCTTTATCTGAGGTACAACCTTGATACCCTGGACGATTTCACCCTGCCGAACAACGGCCACTTTTTTCTCGCCGAGATTGCCTCTTCGGATGACAGTGTGCGTTTTCAGGGTGAGCACAGTGCAGACACATCTTTGCATTTCGATTTGGGCTGGAAGGGAGCGTACACTTTTGGCCGCCATACCTTGATGGGCAAGGCGGAATACGGCAACGTGCATTCCGATGAGGATTTACGGCTAGATCCCAAAGAGCTGGGTGGTTTCCTGAATCTGTCCGGCATACCGAAAAACAGTTTGTCGGGTAACAATAAAGTATTTTCTGCCCTGGTGTACCGATACCATCTGCTGGATAACGACTTTGGCCTGTTTAACTCAGCGGTGTATCTGGGCGGCTCTGTCGAATGGGGCGGCGTGTTCAATAATCCCAATCTTTCTGTCTCAGAAATACCAGGATACTATGCAGGTAGCATATTCACTGGTATTACTACGCCATTTGGGCCATTCATTCTGGCTTATGGCAGGACGGAAGAAGATTTAAGTTCTTTCTATCTGTTTTTTGGAGGAGCCCTGTAATACTGGGATTTTTCCTGTTTTGTGAATGTTGTAAAAGTCCGCCTGATTTTAATGTTTAGTTAAAAATGGTATGCTCCGTAACCGGTTTTGGTCTCTCCTGCACGTCAAAAAGGTCTGAATCAAGTCAAGCATAATGCGTGCGTGAAAACCGGAGAGGGCAATCACTTCCAAGGATGTTTAGCCGGTTGGCTAAACCGAAAAATGAGGAATATGTCGTGCTTGAAGCCTACCGTAAACACGTCGAAGAGCGTGCTGCTGAAGGGATTGTCCCTAAGCCTCTGGATGCCGAGCAAACTGCTGCTCTGGTTGAACTTCTGAAAAATCCACCTGCAGGCGAAGAAGCCTTCCTGGTCGACCTGCTGGAAAACCGCATCCCGCCAGGTGTTGATGAAGCTGCATACGTGAAAGCGGGCTTTCTGGCCGCGATTACCACAGGTGAAGCGACTTCTCCCATTGTCAGCAAAGAAAAAGCGGCTGAACTGCTGGGCACCATGCAAGGTGGTTATAACATTGAGCCCCTGATCAGCCTGTTAGACAATGCCGAACTGGCACAGATTGCGGTGAAAGCCCTGTCTCATACGCTGCTGATGTTCGATGCTTTCTATGATGTCGAAGAAAAAGCAAAAGCCGGCAATGAATTCGCCAAGCAAGTGCTGCAATCCTGGGCGGATGCCGAGTGGTTCCTGTCTAAGCCTGAACTGGCTGAAAAAATTACCCTGACTGTTTTTAAAGTCACCGGTGAAACCAATACCGATGACCTGTCGCCGGCGCCTGATGCCTGGTCTCGTCCGGATATTCCTCTGCACGCGCTGGCGATGCTGAAAAATGAACGTGACGGCATTGAACCGGATCAAGCCGGTTCAGTTGGCCCGGTGAAACAAATTGAAGCCCTGAAAGAGAAAGGGCATCAGCTGGTTTACGTCGGTGATGTGGTCGGTACGGGTTCATCCCGTAAATCGGCGACTAACTCCGTACTCTGGTTCATGGGCGATGATATTCCGAATGTCCCCAATAAGCGCGCTGGCGGTTATGTGCTGGGCGGTAAGATTGCGCCTATCTTCTTTAATACTATGGAAGATGCCGGTGCACTGCCGATTGAAGTGGATGTGACGGCGCTGAACATGGGTGATGTGATCGACGTTTACCCATTCAAAGGTGAAGTGCGTCGTCACGGCAGTGATGAAGTGGTCTCTACCTTCTCGCTGAAAACCGACGTGCTGATTGATGAAGTGCGTGCCGGCGGCCGTATTCCGCTGATCATCGGCCGTGGTCTGACTGACCGTGCCCGTGAGTGTCTGGGCCTGGAAGCGTCGACGGTATTCCGTCGTCCGCAGCCAGTGGCAGATTCTGGTAAAGGGTTTACCCTGGCTCAGAAAATGGTTGGTAAAGCCTGTGGCGTTGAAGGTATCCGTCCGGGCACCTACTGTGAGCCTAAGATGACCACAGTGGGCTCTCAGGACACCACAGGTCCTATGACCCGTGATGAGCTGAAAGACTTGGCCTGCCTGGGCTTCTCTGCTGAGCTGACCATGCAGTCATTCTGTCACACCTCGGCTTATCCTAAGCCAGTTGATGTCAACACCCACCATACGCTGCCTGACTTCATCATGAACCGTGGCGGTGTCTCGCTGCGCCCTGGCGACGGTGTGATCCACTCCTGGCTGAACCGCATGCTGCTGCCTGATACTGTCGGTACCGGCGGTGACTCGCACACCCGTTTCCCTCTGGGAATTTCGTTCCCGGCCGGTTCTGGTCTGGTGGCGTTCGCTGCGGCAACCGGTGTGATGCCGCTGGATATGCCAGAGTCTATCCTGGTGCGCTTTAAGGGCGAAATGCAAGAAGGTATCACGCTGCGTGATCTGGTGCATGCCATCCCTTACTACGGTATCAAACATGGTCTGCTGACCGTAGAGAAAGCCGGTAAGATCAACGAATTCTCCGGCCGCGTGCTGGAAATTGAAGGTGTTGAGCACCTGACGGTTGAGCAGGCTTTTGAGCTGTCTGATGCCTCGGCAGAGCGCAGTGCGGCGGGTTGTACAGTAAAACTGTCGCAGGAGTCTGTGGCTGAGTATCTTGAATCCAACATTGTGATGCTGAAGTGGATGATCGCCGAAGGTTATGGTGATCGTCGAACCATTGAACGCCGTATTACTGCGATGCAGGAATGGCTGGATAATCCGTCTCTGATGGAAGCAGACAAAGACGCCGAATATGCTCACGTGATCGAAATCGATCTGGCTGAGATCAAAGAGCCAATTCTGTGTGCGCCAAATGATCCGGACGATGCACGCCTGCTGTCTGATGTGCAGGGTACGGAAATCGACGAGGTCTTCATCGGCTCCTGTATGACTAACATCGGCCATTTCCGTGCCGCCGGTAAGCTGCTGGATAAATTTGGTGGCCAGCTGAACACGCGTTTGTGGGTGGCACCACCCACTAAGATGGACCGTGATCAACTGACTGAGGAAGGTTATTACGGTATCTTCGGTCGTGCCGGTGTTCGTATTGAAACGCCGGGATGTTCGCTGTGTATGGGTAACCAGGCGCGTGTGGCTGATAAAGCAACTGTGATGTCGACCTCTACCCGTAACTTCCCGAACCGTCTGGGGACAGGTGCCAATGTGTACCTTTCTTCAGCTGAGCTGGCAGCGGTGGGTGCTATCCTGGGTCGTATCCCGACTGTGGAAGAGTACATGGAGTACGCCAAGCAGATTAATGCAACGGCAGCAGATACTTACCGTTATCTGAACTTCCACCGTATGGGTCAGTACACTAAGCGTGCGGATGAAGTGATTATCCAGGCTGCGGTGTAATCATACCCGACCAGAATAGATACTCGTGAATAAGACAGGGAGCCAGTGGCTCCCTGTCTTTTTTTGTCTTTTTATCCTTATGTCTTTTGTGTTGCGCTACGTTTCGCCGTGTGCCTTCTAAGCCTGTGGCTCGGCAAGGTTGTGAGACTTCCCACACACGCCTTATAGGCAGTTCATAGCGGCTTCAGGTTGCATTTTTACCGGGTTCCTGACAAGGTGCGCGGCGGAATTATTCCGTCTTCCTTCACTGAATGCAGTATGCGGACAATAGTTAAGTAAGATGGCGCCTGACGGCAGACACCAATCACTAATCACAATAATAAAGGGCAGGTATGGACTACGAATTTAAGAAAAACATGCTGGATGGCAGCTATCATGTGGTTTTTTCTATGGGACATGAAGCGCTTGGCCGCTGGCTGGTGGAAGAAGTGCAGGCTGATGAGGCAAAGATAGCCTTGATTCTGAATCAACTTGGTGCATTAAAGGGTACGACGAGCGAGTGGCGGTTAAGCGGGGAAGAAATGACACTGATCCTGGAGGATAACGAAGCCATTGTTCAGGCTAATTATTTGTTTTTTCAAGATGAAGAGCAGCTTGATGAAGACATGAGCCATTATGACGATGAAGCGGTTTCTTTGTGTGGATTTGAGGATCTTGAGCAAGTCTTGCATGCTTGGCGTGCATTCACTCGCGGACGATAGGTGTCAGATTCAGTGTAAATTCCTGCTTTGCTTCTTTTCGGGGAATTAACCGCACCACTATGGTGCGGTTTTTTTGTGCAATTTTTATGTTTATTAATTAAGTTAATGTTTATTAAGGCTTTTTAAAGTTGGCACGAAGCTTGTTTATTAATCTGTGTATGTTAGGGATGCACAGGTTTAAGGAGCAAGGTTAATGAAACTCATCAATGCAATAATCAAACCTTTTAAGTTGGATGATGTGCGTGAAGCGCTGGCGGACGTTGGGGTTGAGGGGATGACCGTTTCTGAGGTCAAGGGATTTGGCCGTCAGAAAGGGCACACTGAACTGTACCGCGGTGCGGAATATCAGGTTGATTTTCTGCCTAAGGTCAAGCTGGAAATCGCCACTCAGGCGGAGAACCTGGAAATCATTCTTGAGGCGATTACCAAGGCAGCACACACCGGCAAAATCGGTGACGGTAAGATTTTTGTTTACGATCTGGACCATGCGGTACGTATCCGTACCGGTGAGACAGACGCAGAAGCATTATAACAACGAGATGTGATAAGAGGACGACAACCATGGAATTATCAACAACGGTGACAGAGCTGCGTTACGCGCTCGACACATTCTTTTTCCTGATCTCAGGTGCCCTGGTCATGTGGATGGCAGCGGGTTTTGCCATGCTGGAAGCCGGTCTGGTACGCTCAAAAAACACCACAGAAATTTTAACTAAAAACTTTTGTCTGTACGCCATTGCCTGCACCATGTACCTGATTGTGGGTTATAACATCATGTATGTGGATAACGGCGAAGGTGGCTGGCTACCTTCATTTGGTACCTTATTCGGTACTCAGGCGGAAGGGGCTGACCACTCGCTGGAATCTGACTTCTTCTTCCAGGTGGTCTTTGTCGCGACAGCCATGTCTGTGGTCTCAGGGGCTGTGGCCGAACGCATGAAGTTGTGGGCATTCCTGGTATTCTCAGTCGTTCTGACAGCTGTTATCTATCCGGTTGAAGGCTACTGGACTTGGGGCGGCGGCTTCCTGTCAGCTGCTGGCTTTAGTGACTTTGCCGGCTCAGGAATTGTGCATATGGCGGGTGCGTCTGCGGCACTGGCTGGTGTGTTGCTGCTGGGAGCCCGTAAAGGCAAATACGGCAAAAATGGAGAAATCCTGCCAATTCCCGGTTCAAACATGCCGCTGGCGACCCTGGGTACTTTTATCCTGTGGTTTGGCTGGTTCGGTTTCAACGGCGGTTCGCAACTGATGATTTCCGACTTCGAGAATGCGACGGCTGTGGGTAAAATCTTCCTCAACACCAATGCAGCAGCGGCTGCAGGTGCTATCGCCGCACTGGCAGTGTGTAAAACCACCTGGGGTAAAGCTGATTTGACCATGATTCTCAATGGTGCACTGGCGGGCCTGGTGGCGATCACCGCTGATCCGCTGTCTCCATCACCTATGTCAGCGGTTATTATCGGTGTGATTGCCGGTGCACTGGTTGTCTTTAGTATCATCGGTCTGGACAAGCTGAAAATCGATGATCCTGTCGGTGCGATTTCAGTGCACGGCGTGTGCGGTTTCTTCGGCCTGATGGTGGTACCGTTCAGCAACACAGGTGCCAGCTTTGGTGCTCAGTTACTGGGTGCGGTTGTTATCTTCGCCTGGGTATTTGGTGCGAGTCTGGCCGTATGGGCCATCCTGAAAGCTACCATGGGGATCCGTGTCAGCGAAGAGGAAGAAATGGCCGGTATGGATTTACACGACTGTGGCATAGATGCTTACCCTGAGTTTGTCAGCGTGAAGTAATTGCTTTAAAGTTGAGCTAATTCACATAATTATCAAAAACGCTGCCAGCAGGCAGCGTTTTTTTGTGTTCATTTGTTTCAACACATTGTTGACTGAAGCAGCTACAGTATAATTGAGCGATACTGATAAACGTTATCATTCATTTTTGTATTAAGGGAATGCTCAATGAAAAAACTGTTAGCTTCTGCTGTATTACTGGGGTTGTCGGCACCTCAAATGGTTCTGGCTGCCGAAGAAGTCAACGTCTACTCTCTGCGCCAGTCGTTTTTAATTGAGCCGATGCTGAAAGAATTCACAGATGAAACTGGCATTAAGGTCAACGTAAAATTTGCCAAAGATGGCATTGCTGAAAAACTGGCTCAGGAAGGCGAATACAGCCCGGCCGATGTGATTCTGACCGTTGACATCAGCCGTCTGGCAGAATTGAGTGATAAAGGCCTGGTTCAGGCCGTTGACAGTGAAGTGATCGACAAGAATGTCCCGGCTCAGTACCGCGACTCTGACGATGAGTGGTTTGGCTTGACGTTACGTACCCGCAGTGTGTACTCGTCCAGGGAGCGTGTCGGCCGTCTGCCAGCGAGTTTTGATTATCTGGATCTGGCGAAACCTGAGTGGAAAGGCAAAATCTGCACCCGTTCAGGTAAGCACCCTTACAATATTTCTCTGGTTTCTTCGATGATTGCGCATTACGGGGAAGCAGAAACCAAAACCTGGCTTGAAGGGGTAAAAGCGAACCTGGCTCGCAAACCTCAGGGTAACGACCGAGGCCAGGTGAAAGCGGTTAAAGAAGGCCTGTGTGATCTGGCAATCGGCAATAGTTACTATCTGGGTAAAATGTTAAGCGATGAAAACCAGAAAGCGTGGGCAGAAGCGGTTTACATCAATTTCCCGGGTCAGCAGGCTAACGGTACCCATGTCAATATCAGTGGTATGGCGATGGCTAAGCATGCGCCTAATAAAGCCAATGCTCAGAAACTGATGGAATTCCTGACATCAGACAAAGCTCAGCACATGTACGCTGATGTGAACTTTGAATACCCGGTTAAAGCGGGTGTCGAGCGCTCTGAGCTGGTGGCGTCCTGGGGAGATTTCAGTGCTGATACTCTGCCTCTGGAAAAGATCGCCGATTATCACAATGCAGCAACCAAATTGCTCGATGAAGTACAGTTTGATCTGTAAGTAGAAGAAAAACAGGGGTCGGTAGGCCCCTTTTTATCGATTGTCTGGTATCTTTGGGGGCGTTTTTTTTCGCGAACCGCTTGGACGCATGTGTTGCCCCTTCGTTGGGCAAGGCTTCTCTCGTGTCAGCTCAAGGATACTAAGTTGTCGGCAATGAAAGACAGATACCCTATTTGGAAAACCAGCGGCTGGACGTTTGGTGTTTTACTGGTTTTACCCATTTTAGCCATTTTCTATACGGCACTGGGGGAATCGGATCAGGTGTTTGCGCACCTGATGAGCACAGTGATGGGGACCTATACCCTCAATACACTGGTGCTGGTCACCGGCACCGCGTTACTGGCGGCTTTGTTTGGCTTGCCCGCCGCCTGGTTTATGGCCATGTGCCGGCTGCCCGGTGAAAAGTGGCTGCAATGGGCCTTAGTACTGCCACTGGCGATGCCGGGTTACATCATAGGCTACATCTACACTGACTGGTTCGACTATGCCGGACCGGTACAAATTCTGCTGCGCGATTGGTTTGGCTGGCAGAGTTATCAGGATTACTGGTTTCCGGATATCCGAACCTTAGGCGGTGCGTGTCTGGTACTGGCTTTGGTGCTATATCCTTATATCTACCTGCTGGCCCGCACGGCTTTTATGGAGCAGAGTGCCAGTTTACTGCAATCTGCGCGTTTGCTGCGCTGTTCGCCGCTGGAAAGCTTCCGGCGCATTTCTTTGCCTCTGGCTCGGCCTTCCATTGCCGTCGGCCTGTCTTTGATTGCTATGGAAACCCTGGGCGATTTCGGCACTGTCAGTTACTTTGCCGTCCATTCGCTGACAACAGCGGTATACGACACCTGGCTGGGCTATTCCAATCTTAACGCGGCGGCAAAAATTTCAGCCATGATGCTGCTGGCTATTTTTTTGCTGATCAGCGCAGAGCGATTCAGTCGTCGCCGGCAAAAACTGTTTCAGCAGCACAGTGAGCCGAATGAAGATGTCCGTTACCGTTTGTCCGGCTGGAAGAAGGTGCTGGCACTGAGCTGGTGTTGGGGGCTGATTGGACTGGCTTTCATCCTGCCGCTGCTGCAACTGCTCTATTATGCCTGGCAGTATTTTGCCCAGAGCTGGAACTCTGAGTTCAGACAGTTCAGCATGAACAGCCTGATGGTTGCTGTGAGTGCTGCTTTACTGGCTGTTGCTGTCGCACTGCTGGTCAATTTTTATCATCGTCTGGATGGCCGCCGTACCAGTATCGCGCCGATGCGTTTAAGTGTGATGGGCTATGCCGTGCCGGGTACTGTGCTGGCAATCGGCGTGATGATCCCACTGACCACAGCCGATCACTGGCTTAATGACTTCACTCAGTTCATGGGATGGGGACGGCCCGGACTCTTTTTCTCCGGCTCTGTGTTTGCGATGATTTTTGCCTTTGTGGTGCGTTTTGGTGCAGTAGCCGTTGGCAGTATTGAAAGCAGCCTGGCCAAAATACCTCCGTCACTGGACATGGCTGCCAAGACCATGGGATGCGCGCCCATGTCTATGCTGAGGCGTGTACATTTGCCGCTCATCCGGCGGGGCTGCCTGATAGCGGGTCTGCTGGTCTTCATCGAGTCCATGAAGGAGCTGAACGCCGCGCTGTTACTGCGGCCATTTAACTTTGAAACTCTGGCAACCTATGTCTTCAACTATGCCTCTGATGAGCAGTTGGAGCTGGCCGCAATGCCAGCCATTCTGCTGGTGCTTGTCGGCTTGGTGCCTTTGGTTGTTGTAAACCGTTCATTGGAGCAATCACACTGATGAGTCATGCGTTATCTGTCCATAATCTGACCTGTCGTTATAACGGTCATGCTGTACTGGAAAATCTGTCTCTGGTGGTGGAAGACAATGAAATCATCTGTTTGTTAGGAGCTAGCGGCTGCGGGAAAACAACCTTGCTTAAAGCCATTGCCGGCTTATTACCGCAAGAGCAGGGTGAGTTGCGGATTAATGGCCGTACTGTGGTGGATAAAGTGAACTGGGTACCGCCGGAGAATCGCAATATAGGGATGATCTTCCAGGATTATGCGCTGTTCCCCCATCTGACTGTGGCGGAAAATATAGCCTTTGGCCTGCGAGACTGGGAAAAAAACAATGCGCAGACCAAAGTGGAAGAAATGCTGTCGCTGGTCAGGCTGGAAAACCTTGGCCAGCGTTATCCGCACCAGCTATCTGGCGGTCAGCAACAGCGTGTTGCGATTGCGCGGGCTCTGGCTTGCGAGCCTGATCTGATATTGCTGGATGAACCGTTTTCGAATATCGACACTCAGGTTCGCCATGGGCTGATTCGGGAAATACGACGAATCTTCAAGGCGCAAGGGGTAACGGCTATCTTTGTGACTCATAGCCGGGAGGAAGCCTTTGCTTTCGCGGACAAGCTGGCAGTGATGCACAATGGCGTGATAGAACAGTTTGGTACCGCAGCGGAGCTTTACTATCAACCTTGTAGCCGTTTTGTCGCTGATTTTCTGGGGGCGGGGTCTTATTTGCCGGCCACTATCGGGCAGGATGGCTTACTGACACCCTTTGGCTGTGTTGATCTGGCAAAAGCCGTCACATTTGGCGAAGGCAGGCATGTTGAGTGGCTTGTCAGGCCACAGAACCTAAAGCTGGCACCGACCGAAGACGGTGATGGGATTATTCTGGAACAGCAGTTCATGGGCGACAGCTGCCGCTATACGGTAGACTACGAGGGGCACCACTTGATAGTGAATACCCCTATGATCCTGCAAACTGGTCAACGCGTATCCGTAGAGTTGGACTTGTACCAGCCCAGAGTACTTGCTGCTGCCAGTTAACGGCAGCAGTTATACCTGCGGGAACATTAGGCTGATGTAAGCGTCGGCCTGTGTTTGCATGCTGTTTTTATCTGGCTCAATGTTGGCGCGTAAATACAGCACGTAACATAAACCATGAAGCAGCCAGGTCAGATCATAAGAGGTGATCTCCGTACTTAGCTGACCATCCTGTTTACCCTGCTCAAAGATATTGGTCAGTTGTTTCAGGTTCGGACGGTTTGCATCAAGAAACTGCGGCCAGGTTTCAGTCCTGACAGAAGTACTCCATTCAAACCATACCTTTAACCAGTCCTGCTGTTCGATAACCGCATCAATCATATAGCCTGTGATGCAGCTCAGGTGACTATGAAGGGTATCGTGCTCTTCTCCCAGGCACAGATTCAGCAGTTCATTAAAATTTCTTTCCACCTGTGACAGAACTTGCTCAACAAGTGCCTCACGGGTAGGAAAATAATTGAAAACCGTTGCCACTGAGACATTAGCCATATCAGCAATGTCGGCATGTCCTGCTCGTCCGATACCTCGGCGGGCAAACACTTCCAGCGCACACTTGAGAAGTTGTTGTTTTCGTTTCTCAGGTGAGAGACGCGTCCTCGTTTTTTTAACTATGGTGTCCATGCTACAAATTCCCTAGCCAATCGATTTATATGCACTTTGCTTAATAACTCTACCTCAGCAATGGATTTGGTTCAATCTGATTTATACCCGTTGTGTCATATGGCTCGAATAATTGAAGCAATAACTTTTCTTGTTCAAGGATGGTAGAATAGCTTTTTAGTAATCACTGAGACCCATGTGCATGCCAAATGCGCATATGGAGAGATAAATGAAGCATACCATTGAAGTCATGATTTCTGAGCAGGATGTTCAGGCAAGGATTAAAGAGCTCGGAGAGCAGATCACCGCCTATTATCAAGGCTCAGAAAACCTTGTCATGGTGGGATTGCTGCGAGGTTCCTTTGTCTTTATGGCTGACCTGGCCCGTGCGGTTGATCTGCCGCACGAAGTGGATTTTATGACGGCTTCCAGTTACGGAAACGCGATGGAAAGCAGCCGTGATGTCCGTATTCTGAAAGATCTGGATGATGAAATCGAAGGCAAAGACGTGCTGCTGGTTGAAGATATTATTGATACCGGCAACACGCTGAATAAAGTCCGGGAAATACTGGCCCTGCGTAATCCGAATTCCATCCGTATCTGTACTTTGCTGGACAAGCCTGAGCGCCGTGAAGTCGCCGTGGATGCCGAGTGGATTGGTTTTGAAATTCCCGATGAGTTTGTGGTCGGTGTCGGCATAGATTATGCGCAGAAATACCGCCATCTGCGATTTATCGGAAAAGTGATTCCGCTGGAAGACTGATAACTTTCAGTTTTTAGCTGCGTGATGCAAGTAAAAGCGACCGGATGGTCGCTTTTACTTTATGGGTTATTCTTTGGGCAAAATCGTTGCCATTGCGCTTTGGTAGGAAACTTCCAGAGACTCCCGGCTGGTGGCGGTAACGCCCAAATCCGTCAGTTTGCCGTCACCAATACCGTACACCCAGCCATGAATTTTAACTTTCTGGCCGCGTTCCCAGGCTTGTTGCATGATGGTCGAGTTGCCCAGGTTGTATACTTGCGAAGCCACGTTGATTTCACATAGCTTATCGGCCCAGGCCTCACGGGGCAGAGTCCCCAGATCGCTGCGGTGCTTAAGGTACAGATCGCGAATATGAAGCAGCCAGTTATTGATGAGCCCTAAGGGCGGATTATCAATTGAGGCTGCCACACCGCCGCAACCATAGTGGCCGCAGATAATGATGTGTTTGACCTTGAGCACATCGACAGCATACTGCACCACTGACAGGCAGTTCAGATCAGTATGGATGACCTGGTTAGCCACGTTTCGGTGCACGAAAAGCTCGCCAGAGTCCAGGCCAGTCAGGCGTTCTGCCGGAACCCGGCTGTCGGAGCAGCCGATCCAGAGATATTCTGGGTGCTGTGCTTTCGCTAGATGTGAAAAGAATTCCGGGTTTTCTGCTTTAATCTTTTCCGACCAGGAAAAGTTATTTGCAAATAGCTGTTTAATTTCTGCCATGACAACACCTTAGTTTGCTACATTGGGTTGTTTATCTTTGGTCAGGCTATGGCTGCTATGATGCGCTTGCAAAGCCAAAGATAAACAGGTCATTACTATACACTTGCGAGGCGGCTTGCAAATCCGATTTGTTGATTTTTTTACTCTTTATACCAAATAAAAAAGCGTATTGTATGAATGCATTAGAAATTACTGATTTAAACAAGGCTTATCCAGGGGTGCAGGCCCTTAAGGATATGAGCCTGACAGTCGAAGAAGGGGACTTTTTCGCTCTGCTGGGGCCTAATGGTGCCGGTAAATCGACCACGATTGGTGTGATCAGCTCCCTGGTCAATAAAACCTCCGGTCAGGTGAAAGTGTTTGGCTATGACATCGATAAGCAGTTGGTTGAAGCGAAAAATCAGCTCGGTCTGGTGCCGCAGGAGTTTAACTTCAATCAGTTCGAGACTGTCGAGCAGATAGTGATTAATCAGGCCGGTTTTTATGGCGTCCCCAAGGCGCTGGCCAAAGAGCGGGCAAAGAAGTACCTGACACAGCTGGATTTGTGGAACAAGCGCAATGAGCGTGCCCGTAGTTTGTCTGGCGGTATGAAGCGTCGCCTGATGATTGCCCGTGCCCTGATGCACGAACCCAGGCTGTTAATTCTCGATGAACCGACTGCAGGGGTGGATATCGAGCTGCGCCGTTCGATGTGGACTTTTTTACGAGAAATTAACCGCCAGGGCGTCACTATCATTTTGACTACGCATTACCTGGAAGAAGCCGAAATGCTGTGCCGTAATATCGGCATCATTAATCATGGTGAGCTGATTGAACACACTAGCATGAAATCTCTGCTGGCCAAGCTGGAGGTGGAAACCTTCATTCTTGATGTTGTCCTCAATGGCAGTAAACCTGAACTTGATGGTGTGGCATGGAAAATGCCGGATAATCACACGCTGGAAATCGACATTCACAAGGGAACAGGTCTGAACTCTGTATTCAGCCAGCTGAGTGCTCAGGGGATAGAGGTACTGTCTATGCGTAATAAAGCCAACCGTCTTGAGGAGTTGTTCGTGACACTTGTAGCTCAGAGCCAAGGAGAGCAGTCTGCATGAGATACCAGTATTGGATTGCTTTTCAAAGTTTAATCAGTAAAGAAGTGAACCGTTTTGCTCGTATCTGGGTACAGACACTGGTGCCGCCAGCCATCACCATGACGTTATACTTCATCATTTTCGGTAGCCTGATCGGCAGTCGGATCGGTGAGATGGGCGGTTTTACCTATATGGAATACATAGTGCCCGGTTTGATCATGATGTCAGTGATCACTAACTCATATTCAAATGTGGCGTCTTCTTTCTTTAGTGCTAAGTTTCAGCACAATATTGAAGAATTGCTGGTTGCGCCTGTGCCCAACTTTGTCATTATCGCCGGCTATATTGGTGGTGGTGTACTGCGCGGACTGGGTGTCGGGGTGATAGTGACGGCTGTGTCGCTACTGTTTGTCGATTTGCAGATAGCGCACCTGGGGGTGATTATTGCCACTGTCATCATGACCTCCATCGTTTTCTCTCTGGGGGGACTGATCAACGCGGTGTTCGCCAAAACCTTTGATGACATCAGCATTATTCCCACTTTCGTACTGACGCCTTTGACCTACTTAGGCGGGGTGTTTTATTCCCTCAATCTGTTGCCTGAATTCTGGCAGTGGGTGTCCAAACTCAACCCTATCGTCTACATGGTCAATGCTTTTCGTTATGGCTTCCTCGGGGTATCCGATGTCGGTATAGGCACAGCGTTTAGCGTGCTTCTGGCCTTTGTGCTTGCTTTGTACGGCCTGGCCCACTATCTGATATCAAAAGGGATAGGCTTACGCTCCTGAGTCGATACAGCGGGTTTAATGCCCAATAAAAACGCCCGGTTACCGCTAAGTAACTGGGCGTTTTAGTCAGATGCTTATCGCAGATGTCTGTCTGGTTTTGTTAGTGAGTGGTGTCTGCTGAGACAGAGGCCAGCTCAATGACCTGATTATCAATCAGACGCGCTTTCCCCAGGAAAGCAGACATCAGGATCACCGCCTGTGTGGTCTCTTCGCCGACAACCTGCAGCGTACGGGCATCACGGATGTAAATTTCATCCGGTTCCAGACCGGCAGCACGCAATTGATCATTGGCATCCAGCACCACTTCATCAAAATCACGGCGTCCGCCGCGGATCTGGCTGCTGATCCAGCGCATGGTTTTGGCCAGTACCGGTGCGCGCTGACGCTCATCTACGGTGAGGTATCCATTACGAGAGCTCATAGCCAGGCCATCCATTTCACGCACTGTCGGTACACCAATGATCTCAATCGGCATCGCGAGATCGTTGACCATTTGACGGATCAACGCCAGTTGCTGATAGTCTTTTTCACCAAAGCAGGCCACATCTGGCTGCACAATATTAAACAGCTTGGCCACTATGGTGGCGACGCCACGAAAATGACTTGGGCGCAACGCCCCTTCCAGCATGTGAGACAGGCCCGGCACTTCGACAAAGGTTTGTCGGTCCATGCCATTGGGGTAAATGATATCCGGGGTCGGTGTGAAAACCAGTTCGACGCCCTCACCATTCAATTTGGCCAGATCCTCTTCCAGAGTACGAGGATAGCTATTCAGATCGTCAGCTTTATCGAACTGCATTGGGTTAACGAAAATACTGACAATAATGATATCGGCTTGTTCGCGTGCTTTGCGAACCAGAGTCAGGTGCCCCTGATGCAGATTTCCCATGGTCGGAACAAAGGCGATACGGCGGCCTTCACGGCGCCAGGCCCGAACCTGTTCACGAACAGGGGAAATGTCAGCAAAAGTCTGCATGGTGGGTTTTCCTTACTCAAAGGTATGCTCTGGACCCGGGAATGTTCCCGTTTCCACTTCTTTCAGATACTGTGAAACCGCTTTGCGGATATCGCCAGTCTGAGCAAGATAGTTTTTAGAAAAACGCGGCATATAGTTGGCAGAAATGCCTAACATGTCGTGCATGACTAAAATCTGGCCGTCAGTCACGTTACCGGCTCCGATGCCGATAACAGGAATATCTAAGGCTTCGGTGATGCGTTTGGCCAGTGAGGCAGGGACACACTCCAGCACGACAATTTGTGCGCCTGCCTTTTGCAGCGCAATGGCGTCGGCCAGCATCTGGTCAGCGCGTTCTTTATCGCGTCCCTGAACTTTGTAGCCACCAAAGATATTGACCGATTGAGGTGTCAGGCCCAGATGGGCGCACACAGGTATGGCACGTTCGGTCAATGTTCTGACTGTGTCGGCCAGCCAGTTGCCCCCTTCCAGTTTTACCATGTTGGCACCGGCGCGCATCAGCTTGGCGGCATTGTCACAGGCCTGCTCAGGGGTGCCATAGGTCATGAAAGGCAAGTCCGCCAGAAGCAGAGCATTGGGGCTGCCGGCACGCACACAGCGGGTGTGGTAAGCCATTTCATCAATAGTCACAGGCAGGGTATCTGTCTGGCCTTGCAGTACCATACCCAGGGAGTCACCGACCAGAAGGACAGGCACTTCCTGTTGCTCAAACAACTGGGCAAAACTCGCATCATAAGAGGTGAGTGAGGCAAACTTACGACCTTCCTGCTTCCACTTCATCAGGTCGTTAATAGTGATTTTCTTCATTGTTATCTCCCTTCTCCCGGATGTGTCAGGATGACCACACACGCAGGCCGTTTCGGTCCACCTCGGGTAGCAGGTCAGTCAGCGCTGTACCGTCAGGCAGGACGAGTTCAGGGGCAATTTCAGCCAGTGGATAAAGCACAAACTCACGGGCTTTCATGCCATAGTGCGGAATAGTTAAACGTTCACAGTGATGCTGCAAATTGCCATAAAGCAGGATATCCAAATCCAGAGTGCGCGGCCCCCAGCGTTCTGCTTTGCGGACTCTTCCATGCAACTGTTCAATCTTCTGCGTCAGATCGAGCAGCGCCAGTGGTGTCAGTTCAGTATCAACGGCAACCACAGCATTGATGTAATCGGGCTGATCCTGCGGCCCCATAGGGGTACTGCAGTACAGCGAGGACTCAGCGACCACGCTTAGGTCACAGGCCTGACGTAACGCCGTCAGTGCCTGGTAAGCCTGGTTCACCGGATCATTCAAATTGCTGCCGATGGCAATATAGGCACGAATCATGAGGCCGATTTTGCCTGTGGTTTCTTTCGTCGTTGCGGACGACGGCGACGACGCTGATTACCGCCACCCAGTTCCTGAACCATTTTATTGCGTTCATCACGTTCAGCAAACTGGAACTTGTGCCACCAGGTTGCCAGTTCAGCCACATCTTTCCCTTCAAACTGGCCACGCATTTCGAGAAAATCGTAGGCTGCCCGGAATTTAGGGTGTTCCAGCATGGCAAAGGCGCGTTTACCGAAACGGCGGCTGAAGCGGTGCTGTTGCTGCCAGATATCACGCACAGTCGTGGTCAGGCGGCGAGGGATGGCAATGTTTTTCACCTGCTCATCCAAAATGTCATTGGCCGCTATCATGAAAGCATCGTAGTCGCTCAGACCACTGGTGCTGGCAATTTCTTCTGCCCGGACATTCATCGGATACCAGAGCATGGCCGCAAACATAAAGGCTGGATTGACGCGCTTACCTTCGGTGATTCTGACGTCAGTGGCAGCCAGGATGTGCTCAAGCATCTTCTCGGTCAGGCTGCTGTGATCTTCGGTAAAATGCTCGGCCAGAATCGGGAACAGCTGCTGGAACAGATTGTATTCGCGCAGCATTTTGTAAGTCTCAAGCCCTTTACCGGCCTGCAGCAGTTTGAGGCTCTCTTCAAACAGACGTGCGGCAGGAATGTCTTTCAGCAGGGTCGACAGTTCCAGAATCGGGGCTGCAGTGCGGGCTTCAATCTGCATATCCAGCTTGACGGCAAAGCGTACGGCACGCAGCATCCGCACCGGATCTTCACGATAGCGGGTTTCTGGATCGCCGATCAGGCGGACCAGGCGGTTTTGCAGATCAACCACACCGTTCGCGTAATCACTGACTGTGAAATCTTTGATGCTGTAATACAGGGCGTTAATCGAGAAGTCACGGCGTTCTGCGTCTTCATCAATGGTGCCATAGACATTGTCACGCAGCAGCATGCCTTCATGGTTGCGTGAGGCAATGGCCTGCTTGCCGGCTGGCAGCTTAACGGCGCCTGCATCATGGTGGCCGCGGAAAGTGGCCACTTCAATCACGTCACGGCCAAAAAGTATATGGGCGAGACGGAAGCGGCGGCCGATCAGGCGGCAATTGCGGAACAGCGCCTTAATTTCTTCCGGCGTTGCATTGGTCGCAATATCAAAATCTTTGGGTTCTTTGTCCAGCAGCAAATCCCGAACACCACCGCCGACCAAATAGGCGTCAAAACCGGCTTTATTGAGGCGGTAGAGTACCTTCAGCGCATTTTCGCTGATGTCTTTGCGGGAGATACCGTGCTCCTGGCGTTGATAAACTTGCAAGCTTGGCTCCTTGTTACCCAGAGCTTTTTGCTCTCGGGTCAATACTTTACGGCAAAAGCTGGCGACTCGACTAAAGATAACACACCTCGTAATTGTGATAAGGCCGGACTGAACAGCCGCATATCATATACCCAAGTCACCTCTAGATGCTAGGTTCAGCGTGATCGCTGTTGTTGGCGGCAGGTTCGCGACATCCCAATGCGCGATCCCCCAACGGAGAATGTCGTCGCGATCAGCGCACTGCAATTCTGCCGGCGGGCACATCCCCAGAAACCTCATAGCGTGCCACAGCTGCGGGCCTGGCCGACGCGTGTCGATAGCCGGCGCGTGATTTTGTTTGGACAGTTTATTGCCGTTTTCCGTTACGGCAAGCGGCAGATGTAAATAGCTTACCTCGGGTTGTCCTAATCGGTGATACAGGCCTATCTGGCGTCCTGTCGGTTCAATCAGATCGGCTCCTCTGACGACCTCTGTGACGCCTTGCGCTATATCATCCAGCACGACCGCCAGGTTGTAGGCATACAGGCCGTCACGGCGGCGGATGATGAAATCTTCGCTGGCCAGCGCTTCGGGTATTGCGATCCAGCCGTGCAGCTGGTCATGAAAACCTGTGATGGCCTGGTCGACTTTCAACCTTACCGCACTGTGAGCGGCATCCAGGCCGGCATTGCGGCAAGTGCCGGGATAAAAGCCACCGGCTTCTTTGATCGCTTTGCGGCTGCAACGACAATAATAGGCGTCGCCCTGAGCCAGCCAGTGTTCTATCTGAGCCTGGTATAGGGCGTGGCGCTGACTCTGGTAAATGACACTGCCATCCCAGGTCATGCCAAAGGCGTCCAAGGTGCGCAGTATGTCGTCTGCGGCACCGGGCATTTCACGCGGGGGATCCAGGTCTTCGATTCTGACCAGCCATTGACCTTGCCGGGAGCGCGCCTGCAAATAGCTGCCCAATGCCGCCACCAGTGAGCCGAAGTGCAGCGGACCGGAAGGTGAGGGGGCGAATCGTCCAGTATACGGAGATAATCTTGTCATGGTGTTGGATAGCAGACAGTCAATAACAATAAAAAAGGGAGCCTTGGCTCCCTTTTGTCAGATTATGGTTACAAAGGGCAGTTTAGCCAGCCATTTGCTTTTCTTTGATCTCTGCCAGTGTCTTACAGTCGATGCACAGGTCGGCTGTCGGACGGGCTTCCAGGCGGCGAATACCAATTTCCACGCCACATGAATCACAGAAACCAAAATCGTCATCTTCGATACGTTGCAGCGTTTTTTCGATTTTCTTGATCAGTTTACGCTCACGATCTCGGTTACGCAGTTCCAGGCTGAATTCTTCTTCCTGTGCTGCACGGTCAACCGGATCCGGAAAGTTAGCCGCTTCATCCTGCATATGGTTAACGGTACGGTCAACTTCTTCACGCAATTGGTTGCGCCAGGCTCCGAGAATTTTGCGGAAGTGCTCTAACTGCGCTTCACCCATATATTCTTCGCCGGCTTTTTCCTGATACGGGTCAACCCCAGCAATAGCCAGGATGCCTAACGATTTTTTAACCTTGCTCTCTGGCATATAGCATCTCCTAACATATACCGAATAACCGTCACTGGTTAATTTTGGCGGGTATCTATAGCAGAAAGGATATAACGTGGCAATTACTGCATATCTTCAATTTTATACCATTGTGAAGAAAGCATCATTTTTCCGCGTTACTGAGCAAATTCTATCCGCTGGCTCAAAGTCAGAGCCGTCGGGCTGATTTCTGCACGGTAACAGAGGACTTCCACCCCTGCTTTTTCTGCCTGTTCCAGTAACTCATCATAGACCGGGTCTATATGGCGTGCCGCGGCGACATTTTCAATCCCAGAGTGCAGGACTGCGAAAAATAACACAGCGCGCTGACCCGTGGCGGCGACCTCTGCCAGCTCCCTTAAATGTTTTTGTCCCCGGGTGGTAACAGCATCCGGGAAATACCCGCGGCCATCATCTTCCAGCAAAGTGACACTTTTTACTTCAATGAAACAAGATGGCAGCGAGGGATCATCCAGAACAATATCTACCCGGCTGTTTTCAGTACCATACTTCACTTCTGTGCGCAATGAAGCATAGCCGGATAATTCCGGAATGTGGTTATTTTTGAGTGCTTCGACCACAATTTGATTCGCTCTGGCAGTATTGATGCAAATCCAGTGTCCGTCCTGCGTTTGTGTTAATTCCCAGCTGTGGGCGTATTTCCGCTTAGGGTTGTCCGAGGTGGAATACCAGATGGTGGAGCCGGGATCGGCGCACCCTGTCATGGCACCCGTGTTGGCACAGTGAATGGTCGTGGTGGTGCCATCGGGCAACGCGATATCGGCCAGAAAGCGTTTATAGCGTTTAATGAGTGTGGCTGACTGCAGGGAAGGTGTGTAATTCATTCGCTGTCCTGTACGGCGATCTCCGGTTGAATAAGTGGCCACTGGTTCGCGAGCCGGTAACGGACGCCTGGCCCGTCGGGCTCAGAAATATACAGACCAAAGCGCTGAAAGTGAAAAAGAAAATCCGGTTGTTCGTCAGGAATAACAGGGCGCTGACGCAGGTTTTTCCTGAGCGTGATGTGCGGGGTATAGCGTCTGGCATCCTGTATCAGCCCAAGATCAAGGGCCAGCTGGTTCAGTTGCTCGGCGAGCCGGCCTAAAGGCTCGGGGCAGATATCGCCGCCCAGCCAGAGTACGCGACTGCGTTTCCAGTAACGCAGCAGGTTGAAATGCATCGAGAAAGCCGGGATGGTGAGCTGGTTGACAGCAGCGACGAGCTGGCGGGTTTGCTCATCGGTGATCTGCCCGAGGAAGGCCAGCGTCAGATGCAGGTTGGCATCCGGTATGGTACGCCCTTTGCCGGGTAAGGCGTCTTTCAGCTGACACAAGCCTTGGTACGGCGCCAGATTCGCCGCGGGGGGGACCGTCAGCGGCAGCGCAAAAAACATCCGTTGGCTGCCTGGCTGCGGTGGAAAATCAGGCTGCCTGAAGTGATGTGACATAATGACCTCCTGCCGGTTGGATAGCACCGTTATCCCTGTTTGAGTACAATAAGTCCGATTGTTTCTGAGCGTTCTGTATTATCTGCAACACAGGCGCCTTCATAGAAGATGACACAAGGTAAAGATATTGTCACAACTCCCCATTGATGCGGTGCTGCCTGATTTGCACCAGGCGCTTGAGCGCAGTGAACAGATCATCCTCAAGGCACCGCCAGGTGCGGGTAAGTCTACCCGGTTGCCGCTGTCACTGCTGGCTGCGGGCTCAGTGGCCGGTAAAATTGTCCTGCTGGAGCCGCGCCGGCTGGCTGCCCGTAATATTGCCTCCTATCTGGCGGCTCAGCTGGGCGAGGAAGTCGGACAGACCATAGGGCTCAGGGTGCGGGGCGAAACTCGGGTCAGTGGCAGGACCCGGCTGGAGATAGTGACTGAAGGGGTAATGACCCGGATGTTGCAGCAAGATCCTGAGTTATCCGGCATAGAACTGCTGATTTTCGACGAATTTCATGAACGAAGTCTGCATGCCGATACAGCGTTAGCACTGGCGCTGGAAGTGCAGGAAGCCTTACGTGACGATCTGAAATTACTGGTGATGTCGGCCACCCTGGATCATCAGGCTTTGCAATCTTTACTGCCTGATGCCGAATACCTGGTATCAGCCGGTCGCAGCTATCCGGTGGACTACAGATACCAGACTCAGGCCACCAGCGTCCAGCAGGGCAATGGTGTTTCGATTGAATGGACCGGGCGCGAGATCCTCCGGCTGATGACGGCTGAGCCAGGCTCTGTGCTGGTCTTTCTGCCCGGTGCCGGAGAAATTCGCCGGCTTGCCGAGTGGTTGCAAGCGGCTGTCAGCCCGGATGTTATTATTGCGCCACTGTATGGCCAAATGGACAGTAAAGCCCAGCAGCAGGCCATACAGCCTGCCATCAAGGGCAAACGGAAAATTGTACTGGCAACCAATATCGCAGAAACCAGCCTGACCATTGAAGGTATTCGTTTGGTGGTGGATTGCGGTTTAGAGCGGATTGCCCGCTGGGACGCCAGAACCGGTATCAGCCGTCTGGAGTTAGTGCGTATTGCCCGTTCCTCGGCGGAACAGCGAGCCGGACGTGCCGGGCGGCTTGAGCCAGGTATTTGCCTGCGGCTGTACAGCGAAGAATTACTGGCCCGTCAGCCCGCCGTGCCCGAGCCGGAAATCCTGCGTACCGATCTGAGCCATCTGGCGATGGAGCTGGCCCAGTGGGGATGTGCTTCCGCCGGTGAACTGCGTTGGCTGGATGTGCCGCCTGAGGGCGCGCTGCAGCAGGCTCAGGCATTACTGATCGCGCTGGGGGCGATGGACACACGCCATCAGCTCACCGGCAAAGGACAGGCCATCCAGCAACTGGGTACTGAGCCCAGGCTGGCGGCGATTCTGGCGCATGCCAGCTCGCTTGAGGTGAGTGTGCGCGTGACCGCCGCTATGCTGGTGGCGCTGTTAGAAGAGCCGGTCAGAGGGATGAACAATCCAGATCTGGCATTTCAGCTGCACCTGCTGGAGTCGGATCAGCTTCCCCGCAGTGCGTACTACAGGCAGCGAGCCAGACAGCATTTTTCAAAACACGGGACGACGGATCAGGATAAGACGCTCGGATGGCGAACTGACAGTCGCTGGCTGCCTGTGCTGATGGCGGCGGGCTTTCCCGATCGTGTTGCCGTGTCCCGGGGGCAGGATGGCCGCTTTCAGCTGGCTAACGGTCAGGGCGTGGTTATCGATGATGACCATCCGCTGGCCGGGGAGTCTGCGCTGGTGGTGGCTGATGTGGTGAAAACCAGGCAGGGTGACAGCCGGGTATTTTCCGCTGTGGCGGCCGATATCGGGCAATTGCAGCAGGCGATGCCGCAATTGTTCCATGAGAAGGAATGGCTCGACTGGGATGACAAAAAAGGCCGTCTGGTCGCTGAGAAGCAATATTGCTGTGGCAAGCTGATTATCAAACGTACCGCGCTGGCAGAGCCGGATCCGGCCCGTGCCGGGGAAGCCTTGCTAAATGCCATTCGTCGTCAGGGGCTGGATGTACTGCCCTGGAATACGCGCAGTGAAGGTTTGCTGACTCGCGCCCGTTGCGCGGCCAGCTGGCTGCCGGCGATGGCACTGCCAGCCATGGATGAAGAGAGTTTGCTGCTGACACTGGAAGACTGGCTGCTGCCTTTCATGACAGGGATCCATAGCATGAAGGCGCTGGTGAAACTGGATCTGACCGCCGCTCTGGAAGCGTATCTGGGCTGGGAGCAGGCCAAAGCTCTGGATGCGGCACTGCCAACCCATTATCAGGTGCCGACCGGGTCACGTTACCCGATACGGTATCAGCCTGGGCAGGCCCCTGTACTGGCGGTACGTATGCAGGAAATGTTCGGTGAGCAGGTCTCACCCAGAATAGCCCAGGGAAAGGTTGCGCTGGTACTTGAGCTGCTTTCCCCGGCCCAGCGTCCGTTACAGATTACTTCGGATCTGGCCGCATTCTGGCAAGGTGCCTACAAAGAGGTACAAAAAGAAATGAAGGGCCGTTACCCTAAGCATGTTTGGCCTGATGATCCCGCCAGTCATGCCCCGACACGAAAAACCAAGAAATATATGTAGTCGGCCAGCATGTGCTGCGCTGAAACTGACAGCCTGATAGCGAAGACATCACTAAGACATCATGATGATCAAAGAGTCCAAGCACCGCCTGGCCGCGCCCAAAAAGCCAACGGAAAAACAGCCAAGAGCCACCAGGAAAGCCGCTCCGGCCAGCAAAAAAGCCAAAACTCAGCCGCGCAAAAAAGCGGTTAAGACACCGCCTAAACGCACCCCACCGAAAAGCCGCCTCGCCCGCATAGGGCGCTGGGTCCTGTTCTCCGGCCTTAAGCTGGGGCTGGCGGTTCTGGCCGTGGTGGTGGTAGTGGGTATCTATCTGGACACCCTGGTGCGGGACAAATTTGAAGGCCAGCTCTGGGACTTACCCGCCGTTGTGTACGGCCGGGTGCTGGATTTGCAACCCGGTCAGGCCATCACCCTGAGCGAAGTGAAACGTGAGCTGGACGCCTTGCAGTATCACAAAGTCCGTACCCCGCAGCGTGCCGGGGAGTATTCTGCCTCGTCGACCCGCATCGAGCTGGTGCGCCGTCCGTTTGAATTCGATGACGGTTATGAAAGTCAGCGCCACGTAATGCTGACATTCGGTGACAGCGGGCTGAGCAAGATTGACGATCTCGGGCGGGAAAAGACGCTGGGGTATCTTCGTGTCGAACCCAAAATGCTGGGGATGCTGGGTACTAAAGAAGGGGAGCAGCGGATCTTCACGCCACGGGAAGAGTTTCCTGAAGTGCTGATTGATGCCCTGCTGGCGACTGAAGATCGGGATTTCTATCACCACGGCGGGGTGTCACCACTGGCTATCCTGCGTGCGGCGCTGGTGAACCTTAAAGCCGGACGTACCGTGCAGGGCGGCAGTACCTTAACTCAGCAGCTGGCAAAAAATATCTTCCTGACCCGCGAACGCTCGCTGTGGCGCAAGATCCAGGAAGCCTATATTGCGATCATTATCGATTATCGCTACAGCAAAGATCGTATCCTGGAAGCGTATCTGAATGAGGTGTATCTCGGCCAGAGCGGCAGCCGGGAAATTCATGGTTTTGGCCTGGGCGCACGCTTGTACTTTGGCCGGCCTTTACAGGAACTGCGCATTGATCAGCTGGCGATGCTGGTGGGCATGGTCAAAGGCCCGTCGTACTACAACCCGTGGCGACATAACGATCGCGCCAGAGACAGGCGGGATCTGGTGCTCAGACTGATGCTGGATCAAAATATCCTGACTGGCGCTGAGTATGAGCAGGCCGCGTCAAGAAAGCTGGATGTGCAAAAGCAGCCGGTGATCGCCAGCCGCCAGCCTGCGTACTTCCAGCTTCTGCAACGGGAACTGAAAGAGAAAGTCGGTAACCGTTTCACTCCCGGGGTCGGTTTGCGGATCTTCAGCACTCTGGATCCTGTGTCGCAGCAAGAAGCAGAAAATGCGGTTGCTCAGTGGATCCCGCTACTGGAGAAAAAAGCCGGAAGTCCGATTGAAACGGCTATGGTGGCGGTGGACCGTCACAGTGGTGAGATCCGGGCCATGATAGGCGGCAGCCGTCCGGGTTATGCCGGATTCAACCGGGCACTCGACAGTCGCCGGCAGATTGGTTCGCTGGTGAAACCTGCCGTTTATCTGAGCGCCCTGCGCCAGCCTGATAAGTTCAGTCTGGCAACGACACTGGACGACAAGCCGATTTTGCTCAAAGGCAATCAGGGCAGTGAGTGGCGCCCGCAAAACTATGATCGTAAATATCGCGGCCAGGTGCCTTTGTATGACGCCTTATCACGTTCGCTGAATGTCCCTACGGTGAATCTGGGCCTGCAGGTCGGGCTGGACAATGTGATAGCCACTCTGGCTGAACTTGGCGTCGCCAAAGAAGCCGTGCCACGCCTGCCTTCAATTTTGCTGGGCGCCTTTACCCTGTCGCCGTTTGACGTCAGTCAGATGTACCAGAGCCTGACCAGCGGGGGACGCCGCGCCGACCAGACGGCTTTGCGCGCTGTGGTCGAGCGTCAGGGCAAAGTGCTTTACCGTCATCTTCCTTCCGGCCGTCAGGTGGTGCCTGAGCAGGCGGCCTGGCTGACGACTTATGCGATGAAGCGGGTTGTCAGTCAGGGGACAGGGCGTTATCTGCAACCCAGATTTGGCTGGGCAGCACTGGCTGGCAAAACCGGTACCACAGATGATACCCGCGACAGCTGGTTTGTCGGGGCCGACGGCAGGGAAGTGGTCACTGTGTGGATTGGCAGGGATGACAATAAACCGGTGAAGCTGACCGGATCCAGCGGCGCATTACGCCTCTACAGTGGCTATCTGGAGCGCCGCCAGCCTGAGCGGCTGCAGCTTAGCTGGCCGCAGAAACTCAGTACGCTTAAGTATCACAGATTGCAGAACGGCACTCTGGGCCTGGATTGCCAGGGCGAGCAGTCACTGCCTGCCTGGGATCCGACCGGTTCGTTGTCTGCACATTGCCGGAAGGGTAAGCCTGAAGGCTGGATCAAAGACATGTTCAGCTGGTAAAGCGCATCGGCGGAAGGGCTGAATGTCAGCCCTTATCCGTTTTCCGGTTCGAAGTAGTAAGAAATACGGGCTCTGGGATTGAGGTACTGGCGTATAGGTTCGGGCAGTTTCTGCGGATGCAGCGCCCGTTCTATCGTCAGTTCACTTTGTTCCAGATCAAGCACTGGTGCTTCATTGGATGGTACGCTCGGATCGTAAATCAAAATGTTGGGGTAAAGCAGGCGTTTGGCATTCACGGAAATGACCATGCCGACCTGCTGATTGGAAAGCTGCACGACACTGCCCGGCGGATAGACGCCCATCATACGCACCATTAACGCGATGAATTCCTCACTGTATTGCCCCTTCTTGTGTTTAAACAGATAGGAAAGCGCACTGTAGGGGATTTTGGCTTTGCCGGGATCCATAGGATGGCACAAGTTGTCGTAGGCGTTAACGACAGCAACCAATTGTGCAAAGCGATTTATTTGATGGCCCTGTAAGCCCAGCGGATAGCCACTGCCGTCCATCAGCTCATGGTGCTGACTGAGAATAGGTTTGGCAGCATCCGGGAAGTTTTCACCCAGCTCTGCCAGTTCAAGGCTGTACTTCGGGTGCAGTTTGAGGAAATTCGTTTCTGGCTCTGTCAGAGCAGTTATTTTGCGCAGAATGTGCGTCGGTATTTTTTGTTTACCTATGTCGTGAAACAGGGCGCCAAGGGCAATGGTTTTGATATCGCTGGCTGGCATACCGTTTGACTTGGCCAGCAACATGGAAAGTACGGCCACATTCAGCGAATGGTAGTAAATATCTTCCGATTCTTTCGCATCGCTCATCAGATGCAGTACCAGATTGTCGTTGTCCAGTAAGGCTTCTACCATATCGTTGACAAGTTCTTTTGCATCGGCAAACGCCGTCACAGGACGGTTTTTTATTTTTTGCGAAATAGCGCGTAACTTGGACAAAGAACGCTGAAAGCTTTTCTCGCAACGGTTGAGGTTGCGTTTGTAATTCTTCAGATACTCAATTCGCCGTTGCTTTTCTTTCCACAACTTATCGGCTTGTTTATGGATAAAGCGGGCTTCTTGCTCTGAGATGTCATCCTGTTCGGTATTGAGCGTATTTTTCGGAAGAGGGTGGGTATCACTTTTATCCGGATAGAGAATGACAAATTTAAGCCCGAGGTTTTTTATCAGACGGATCTGCTGGTTATCTTTAATCTTGAAGTGATTAAGCATGAACGGATGCTCCGTCCACTGTAACGGCAGTTTGATATACAGACCTGGAGTTAAACACTCGGTAGGAAGTTCTATGCTTGTCATTACCTTTTTCTATGCATTTACTATTTCAGGCAGGCAATGCACGGTGTGTCCTGTGCCTGTCATGTTTTGACAGTCGGGTAAGGGAGAGGTTATTCCGTGCTGTGTGAAATGTGTATCACAATAGCGTTCTGAAATCGATTATTAAGAATACCGTTAATAAAAAATGGGCTTAATGTCGTGAAAAATGTGCAAGAGGAATAGATAAAAAAAACCTCGCAATTGCGAGGTTTAAAAGATGGTGCCGACTACCGGAATCGAACTGGTGACCTACTGATTACAAGTCAGTTGCTCTACCTACTGAGCTAAGTCGGCTTTATTATTGTTAAGTTATTTTCAAATAACAAAACTGGCTCCCCCTGCTGGACTTAATGTGGCCGACTAGGTGCGGCCGGCCAGGCCAGCGACATTTAAGCACACAGTGCTTACCAGTTTGGAGGAGATACACTGCAATTAAACAATGTATTTAATTGGCTCCCCCTGCTGGACTTGAACCAGCGACATACGGATTAACAGTCCGCCGTTCTACCAACTGAACTAAGGGGGAATTGTTCTGCATTATGACGTTACCAGAACACCATAAAGAAATATGGTGCCTCGAGGCGGAATCTACCGCGCCCGGCTAGGGACCGACACGTTGTCGCATCGCGACAAACAAATATCGTTGCTGCTTAGTAGCACCATAATATTTAATAATGGTGCCTCGAGGCGGAATCGAACCACCGACACGAGGATTTTCAATCCTCTGCTCTACCGACTGAGCTATCGAGGCAACGGGGCGCATTAAAAAGGTTTTGCGTTTTTCCGTCAATGGTTTTTTGAAAAAAAACGAACAAGATCCCTTTTTTTGTACGGATTGCGTGGATTTTAATCTTCCCTGCCCGCTGAATAATGAAAATCACCAGATTTATACATCGTCATGCTGGGACTCACCCGGCGATTACTATGGTTCAATTTTTATTATCCCGCGCTTTCTTCTGTTTGTTCTTCTTTATTCGGTATGTTTTTTGGTCAGCATCTTGTTGCCTAGATGATTTAGTGTGATCTGAATCACTCCCTGTCTGTTTTTATAAATACAAATGAAACTGATAATTGATCTCATTACTGTTTGTGTGCATGATGTGCGCCCTGTTTAATGGGCGGAAAATGACTTTCCCAGATGAAGTTGTAAGTAGGTTGTGGTGTCGAGATGAAAAGTTGCTTGGTGGGTATCACTTTGTGCGGTATAGCGAGCCTGCTTTCGGCTTGGCTGGTATTCGCTGTTGATGTGAAGGCGAGCTCCGAACCGGCCCCGTCTTACGGCTGGCTGCGGGATGATTCCCGTCAATCGGCACAGGTACTGGCTTTTCTGCGGGACCAAAATCAGCAGACAGAGCAGGCATTACAGCAACAGGCCTCGGTGGAACAGTCATTGCTGGATGAGTGGCAGGCCCGTCAGGCCAGCGTGGCCGATCGGCCATGGCAGCTTGCCGGGTCATACAATTATCGTCTCAGCACAGCGGATCAGTCCCGGTTGTTGCTGCGTCAGGATGCCCGGACAGGTGAAGTGAGCACAGCTGTTGATCTGACACCGCGCAGCCAACAGGCGGACTACTATCAGCTCGGCAGCTGGCAGGTGAGTCCGGATCACCGTTATGTGGCCGTCACTGAAGATCGCCGGGGCGATCGTAATTACCGGCTGAGCGTTATTGAGCAGTCCAGCGGGCAGACTGTTGCAACGCTTTCAGAGTACGCCGCGACGGATCTTGTGTGGAGTGCTGACAGCCAGAGCCTGTATTTCGTCGAAAATGAAGGCGGGACTTACCGTCCGTATCAAGTGGTGCGCTGGTCGCTGCCGCAGGCACACAAAGCGATGCTGTTTCGGGAGCACAATCCGGCGTGGCTGGTATCTGTCTATGCAGCGACAGATGATCAGTATGTGATCATTCAGTCGAATAACCATGACAGCAGTGAACAGATGCTGGTGGACAGTAACAGCGGCATGCGTCTGGCTACACTGCGGCCTCGCGAATCTGGTATCGAATATTATGCCGATGTGCGCCACGCCTCCCTGTTTCTGGCCAGCAACCGTGACGGTGACCTTCGTCTTTTTCGCGCAGCATTGAACGAGGGTGATGCCACGAACTGGCAGCCATTCTGGCAGCCAGCAGCCAACCAGCACATCAAGAACTGGTTGCTGTTTCCCGAACACATAGTGCTGGAAGTAACCGAGAAGAGTACCAGTCGGGTGATCGTCCTTGATTATCAGGGCCAGAGCCTGTTTGACACCATCATCACTCCGGCAGGCGGTGTGGCCTGGCTGTCTGGTAACAGCAACCGCTATGGCCGCTCTGTGATGATCCGCAGCATGTCGCTGACCCAGCCACCGCGGTGGCTGGCGCTGGATCTTACCCGAATGCGCATTGCGACTCTGACGGAAGATCGTTATCGCGGTATAGATACGGCCGCGTATCAGACTGAACAGATTCAGGTGCGTCACGGCGGCGTTTCCGTTCCTGTGACACTGGCTTACCGTACTGACCGGATCAATGAAAAATCCCCGGTTTTTCTTTATGGCTACGGTGCTTATGGCACTCCGGTGCGTCCTTATTTCATGCCACAAATCATCAGCCTGCTGGATCGCGGAGTGATATATGCGATCGCCCATGTCAGAGGCGGTGGGTATCTTGGCCCGCAATGGTATGCGCAGGGCAAAGGGCACAGTAAACCCCACAGCTTCGACGATTATCTGGCCGTGGCGCAAGTGATCAAAGCCTACCGCCAGGGTCGCGACAGGCCCATTCTGGCTTTGGGCGGCAGTGCAGGCGGTACCCTGATCGCCGGTGCGCTGAACCGGCAGCCGGAATTGTTTGCCGGTGCCGTACTGCAGGTTCCTTTTGTTGATGTGATAGCCACCATGTCGGATCCAAGCCTGCCGCTGACCCGGCAGGAGTATGCCGAATGGGGCGACCCCCGTGATCCGGCGCAACTGGCGGTGATGAAAACATACAGCCCGAATGACAACATTTCGCCGCAGGCTTACCCGCCCATGCTGGTGACCGCCGGACTGTACGACACTCAGGTGCCTTACTGGGAACCTGCCCGCTGGGTGATGGCAATCCGCGACAACAGCCTCAGCCAGGGCCCTTATCTGCTGCAGACCGACCTGTCAGGCGGTCACCGCCAGGATGCCCGGCAGGCGATGCGGCAGCAGGCCAGAGAGTATGCCTTCCTGCTGCATCTGGCACCCACAGCAACACAGTCACCTTAAACTGTTTTGCTATTACAGCCTGTCTGGCTTCGCTGGAAGCCGGAGGGGCTGCTATTACCTGATAAAAACTTAACCGTTCATTTTAATAACAAATTTTCATAACAATTTTTTATAACAACCGGAGTGTGCAACATGCAGTTGAAGCCTGTCCCCCTGGCTTTGTGTGCCCTGTCCAGTAGCGCAGGCCTGATGAGTTTTCACAGCCTGGCCGTCCAGCAGGCGGAAGCCGAAAAAATGACGACTGTGGTAGTCACGGCGACCTGCATCGAGCAGCCGCTGTCTGAAACCAATGGCTCAGTGGCGGTGATCACCAGCGAGGATATTGCACGTGAGGGATCGACCGAGCTGTATGACGTACTGTCTCATGAACCCGGTGTCAGTGTCAGCGGTGGTGCCGGACGTCCGCAAACCATCACGATCCGTGGTATGAGCGGTAACCGGATTGCGGTGATCAAAGACGGCGTCAAAGTTGCGGACGGCTATGGGGCCAGCGATCTGAACGATGTGGCCGGCCATAACAGTTTCGATCTGGGCGATGTTAAGCAGATTGAAGTGGTCAAAGGGGCGGACTCGTCGCTGTACGGCTCCGGTGCCATTGGCGGCGTGGTGGTGCTGACCTCGAAAACAGCGAGTGATTATCTGGGCAGCGAGGATCACTATGCCGGTCTGGAAGGCGGTTATTCGGGGATCAGTGATAAGTACACTTCGACACTGACCACGGCGGCACGGCTGGGCGACACGGCGCATCTGGTGCGGGTCAGTTACTGGCAGGGCAGTGAGAGCAAAAACCATGATCAGTCGCTCTATCTCAGGAATATTGACGGCTTCAATGCGGCTCTGACCAGTGAATGGTTTTTGAATGACAGCTGGACGCTCAAGGGCAAGGCAGATTATTACCAGCAGCAGGTGAGGCGGGAGCAGGGAATACCCCCGACTCAGCCGGACGGCGGCGGCTGGCAAGCCAGCTCGTTTCTGGAAGAAGGGGAGACGAGCACCTTGTCTGTCCGCGCAGGGGCTGAATGGGAAGGGGAAGCCCTGCTGGCCGAGCAGGCCGATATCAATCTGTACTACCGCCAGACAGACACCTTGAGCGATAAAGATATTGCGATGCAGCGGACACAGGAAGGGCTGGTGTTCAAACGGCGTCAGTCTGAAAGCCGTGCATTTAATGATCATCTGATCGGCTTGTCAGCCGATTTGCAGCAGCGGGCTGCTCATGGCGAGGTTGAGCACGCCATCGCCTGGGGGATGGAGCTGGAATCTATGTTGCATGAGCGCCCGGTCAGCAAGCGGATTGCCGACTGGAGCGGGGACACGCAGCAAGACTCTGCGCCTTTTGCCTCGGCCCGAACCCACAATCTGGGGGTGTATCTGCATGATGATATTCGCTGGGGTAAATGGAACCTGGCGCCGGGCCTGCGTTTTGATTATCAGCAAATGTCGTCTGAGGTGGAGGAAACCATTGGCGGTTATCCACTGCATGATCTGAGCAGCGGTGAGCTGTCACCCAGTCTGTCGCTGGCCTACCAATGGACGCCAGCCCTGAATTCCTACCTGAGTTACAGCCATGGTTTTCTCGCGCCCTCCTATGCCAAGGCCTACGGTTTTGTCCCGCACTTGTCGAGCGATCTGGGCAATTTTGTGATCCGGCCGAATGCCGATCTGGAGGCGGAAACCAGTGACAACCTGGAACTGGGAGCCAAATACGATGACGGCCAGCTCGCTGTGTACGGCGCGGTGTTCTATTCGGTGTTCGACAATTTTATCAGCGAAAAAACCATTGGCTGGAACGAAGCCGCTAAGTACGCCGAAGTGCAGTATCAGAATCTGGACGGCGTGAAAACCTACGGTGCCGAGATGAGCGTCAGCTACTGGTTCAGCGAGCGCCTGAACCTTGTCAGCAAGCTGGGCATCGTTGACGGCGAGGATGAGCACGGCGAGCCGATCCGCACCCTGACGCCGCTGGAAGGCAACAGCATGCTGCTGTATCTGCAGGACAACTGGCAGAGCTTCGTACGGGTCAATTATGCCGGTGCGATGGACAAAGTGCCTAGCTGTCAGGATGAGCTGGGGATCAGCCAGCGCTGTGCCACCACGTCAGGCTGGATGACGTTTGATGCCGGCGCGGGATTTAATCTGACCCAGGATTTCCGCATCAATGCCTCGGTGCATAACCTGTTCGATCATCAGTACACCCGGTATCAGGACGTGGCGGGTGTGAGCGAAGCCCAAACCACCTTTTCAACTGAGCCGGGCCGCTATTTCAGCGTCAACGCCAAGTACAGCTTTTAAGGAAAGCCGCAATGAGACGATATTTTCTGACGACGGCCGCGCTGCTCTGCAGCCAGGCTCAGGCTCAGCATCTGCTCTATCCGATTGATACTGTTGCGATTCATGACAGTGATGCGGCGCTGGCGTATGTGCAGTCTCGCTATCTGCACACAGAGTCGCTGGCGCTGCGTTACACCCGCCAGAGCCTGCTGGGCAGCCATTACAATTTTGTTCAGCAAGACGCTCTGGACCGGCCCTGTGAAGGTGCGATTGTGGTGACCACAGATCAGCACGGCCAGTTGTACCGTGTTTTCAACACCTTGCTGGATGAAACGGCAAACTGCGCTCTGAACCAGCCGCTGCCACCCCGGCCGCACACCTTGCTGACGCCGCCGGAGGGCGAGAGGGTTCAGACGGCCATGACAGTGTTTGATCCGGATCCGCGCACCGCAACGGGGCGGGCGCTTGAAGCCGGCCATGCCAATGTCGATGAGGTTGTGATTCCGGCAGAAGCCTATCAAAGGGTCACAGGTGTCGAGGTGACCCGCAAGGATGGTCAGCTGTATCTGGCCAACGACAGGGTGATGGCGGTCGATATTACCGACATCACAGATCTGGCGCTCGGGCCGCAGCAGGGGCTGGTGTCAGTGGCTGATAGCGAAGGTTTTGCTTTTACTCGCCAGGACGCGGCGTTTCGGGATGTCAATGCGTTTTACCACCTGGATCATTCGCTGCAGTACCTCGAAAGCCTGGGTTTTCGCGGTGAGTTGGCCGTGTTTCACGCCCCGCTGAAAATCGATGCGCAGGGCCAGAGTACCAATAACTCCACTTACCTGACAGATGCCGGGATCCTGGCGATGGGAGTTGGTGGTGTCCCGGACAGTGAGGATGCCGACGTGGTGCTGCATGAATTCGGGCATGCCATTAACTATCAACTGGTTCCGGACTGGAAAGGCGGAGACAGCGAAGCCATAGGTGAAGGTTTTGGCGATTACTGGGCCGGAGCTTACAGCTTCTGGGGGCAGCGGGATCGCAGCGAACGCTTTGAGCTGGATGTGTTTGCCAACTGGGACGGCGCGGTCGGTGCGCTGAAATCGCGGCGCTCGCTCAATGATCAGGAAGCGCGCTATTACCCTGAAATGGAATACCGGGCGCATGTTTCTGTGTTCGGCACCCTGGGGGATCAGCTGTGGTCGACGCCTTTGTTTCAGACTCTGAAACAGGCCGAAGCCGTCTATGGCGAAGCGGCGTTTGATGAATTTAACCGCGTGGTGCTCGAAGGGATGGCCGGGATGGGCTTTGGCATGAAGATGAACGATCTGGCCCGGTCCACTGTTGACGCAGCGCAGCGCCTCTATCCGCAGAAAAGCTATGCCAGCTGGCTGGCCGGCAGATTCAGGCATCATGGCATTTTGCGCGATGCCGTGGTGCTGGATCAGGCCGCTTCGGCGCTGGCGGTGACAGACAATAATCAGACTCAGCTGTCTGTTGCTCTGGTTAACGCCAGCGAGCAGACACTGGCGGCGTTTCGTGCTGAACTGGCGATACCTGCACTGAACTGGCATCAGGTAGTTGCTGCTGATCACCTGGCTGCCGGTGCGATCAGCCGGGTCAATGAGCTGATCCGTATCCCGCAGGCGCTGCAGTGCGGGGAAAGCATTGCGCTGACGGCGGACATCAGTGTCACCGCCGATCCGGCACAACAAACGCAAAGCAGCCAGCAGCAGCTGAGTTTCAGCTATGGCGTGCCTGTCTTGTCGCAACCCCTGCAGCAACTGAATCAGGCGCTGCCGGATGCCCGTCAGATCAACGGAGGCGGTAAGATACTGCTGGGAGAAGCGCTGTTCGCGCTCAGCGTGCCTGAAGACGCCGCCAGTGTCTCTCATGATTTCGGTATTCAGCTGTCTGTTTCTCATACCCGTTTTTCCGATCTGAAGGTGGTGATCCGTACGCCTTCAGGCCGGAGTTTTTCTCTGCTGGACTACCAGGCTTATCCGCTGACGGACAAAAGCTACACCTTCACGCTCAGCAATACGCCGGCACTGGCGCAGTTGCAGGGCGAACCTATGGCGGGTAACTGGGTGCTGGAAGTGACTGACAGAGTCACGGGACAGAGCGGCCAGCTCAGATCCTGGGGAATCGGGGCAGTAACTGGGTTTGACTGCGGTGAAACCGACAGCGCAGCGAAACCGGAGGATAAACCAACCGCAGACAACACAACGCAGCCTGACAAGCCAAGTGCGTCCGGTGGTGGCTCGCTTGGGCTGTTCAGTCTGTTGTTTGGTGCTGTGATGGCGTTGCTGAGACGCCGTCAATCGAATGTCGATAATAAGTGAGAGTCAGATGAAATCTTTACAACTAGCAGCATTGCCGGTTGCGCTGACCATGGCCCTGAGCGGATGTAATGGCTCAGGTTCTGGCAGCAGCAAGGCCGATGATCAGGATTTGCCGCTTTATGACGTCAGCGGGCGCGTATCGTCGTCAAATCTTGGCCTGCCGATGACGGTGTGTGCCGATATCAACCGCGACTGGGCGTGCGGATCCGATGAACCTTCGGTCAGCTCCAATCAGTATAACTTCACCCTGACCAGCGCTGATATCCGGGTGAAAACTTCCCCTTTGCTGGTTCAGACCGGTCCGGCGGTCTCGGCCCGCTCCTCGGTATCGTCACCTCTGAGTCTGGCGGCACCGGCAGCCCGTGAGAATGCTTTCATCCTGATCAATGGAGTGACTACGCTGGTCATGGGTGAAATGCTGGCTGGCGCCAGTCTGGATGCCGCCGTTGCAGCGGTCAGCCATAAGCTCAAAGCTCTGGGGATAACCCCGCCGACGGATCTGCTGGCCAGCAGTGATGTTGTGGCTCTGGCTGAGCTGGACACTCAGATGGTGGCGCTGTTCGGGCTACTGGGTGCCGGCAGTGACGATTATGCTGCCGCGGTTGCCGGGGCAGCCAAAGGCCTGGTGACTTACGGCCCGGATCTGCTGGCCGGCACGCTGAGTGCCAGCCAGATCCAGGAAATAGTGGCGCTGGGCCGGATGTCCGGCAAAGCGCTCAATGATACCGGCATGGTGCAGCACCTCAATCTGTCGAGCGGGCAAATGTCCGATCAGCCTGACAGCGGTACACCGGGTCAGGATGCCAGCTTCGGCCTGGATGTGACTGACGGCGGTTTTAAATTCACCAAGCTGGACGAGAAGGGGCAGCCGCTGCCGCCAGACAGTGCCCGCTGGCACTGTGTCAAAGATGAGCGAACCGGGCTGATCTGGGAAGTCAAAGCCGATGACAAAACCTCGTTCCGTGACAAGCATCGTGTGTTTGCACTGGAAACCGAGACTATTACTCCCCATGCCAATGAAATTGCACTGGCTTCGTGCAGCGCAGATCATCTGGCAGCCTGTACCACGCAGGCGTACAGCGAGAAACTGAATACCTCCGGCTACTGCGGCCAAACCAGCTGGCGGTTGCCGACCATGAATGAGCAGTATGATCTGCTGGATTTCGGTGAAACGGCGACGGATGCGGCAGGCAACACCTATGGTCTGAAGGTGCGGTTCTTCAACGATCAGACTATCGGCAGCGACGATCTGCCCTATGGTTTCTACTGGTCTTCGACTCTGCTGCGGACTGATCCGGGTTACACCGCCGGCAAAGCGATTACTTACCTGACTCAGATGAGCGGTGCTGACGGTGGAACAGGACTGGGTGAGTTAACGGCATATCAGGCACTCTGTGTGCCGGGTGAAGAGTGTCTGTCACCGAATGTGATGGCCGTTCGTATGGTCGCAGAATAAGGAATCAAACCATGTTGAAAAAAATTGTTGGTGCGCTGTTGTGTACTCTGTGCTCCGCCAATGCGATGGCAGCATTTCAGTCCTGCTATCAGGATATCCCGGGCAGTGCGCCGGATATCCGCTTTAAAGAGAATGGCACTGGCACAGTGACGGATTTGCAAACCAATCTGGTTTGGCGCCGCTGCCTGCTGGGGACCCGCTGGGATCAGCAAACGCAAACCTGTGAGGGCACACCGGAAGCCTACAGCTGGAAGAAAGCTTTGTTCCAGATTGATCTTAATGAGAAAGGCGCTGTGATTGATGGCGTGTCAGGCTGGCGGATGCCCAACATCAAAGAGCTGGCCAGTCTGCGCGAAGTGGCCTGTCTGGCTCCTGCGGTGAATCTGAAGGCGTTTCCGGGACTGATCCGTACTGAAGATGAGCAGTGGGCCATGACTGCGACTGTCTGGTCGTCGACACCCCATGCGCAAAGCCAGACCATACTGACCTTTGGTATCAGCGATGGCACTGTGGTGCATTACGGCTATCAGGATTTTGAGTTCGGGGTCTTGCTGGTGAGTGATAACGCGCAGTAATTCACTCTGTGATGTCGCAAAACATCCAAACCCCACTGTAGGTGGGGTTCGGTGTGTTCAGGGCTGGCGGGTCAGGATTTTAAAGTAAACTTCTGTGTCCACTGCTCCAGTTCCTGATACAGACTGGTGAGCGAGCGGGTACTGCTATGGCTTTGATTAACCACGTCAGACAGCTGGTTGCCGTTTTCTTCAATCATATTGATGCGCGCTGAGATATCGTCACTAACCTGCGTCTGCTCGGCGGCTGCGGCGGCAATCTGATGACTCATTTCGGTAATGCTTTCCAGGGCTGCGACTATCTGGTTCAGTGCATCTGAGGCTTCCTGGGATTGCAGCACCGTGGACTGGCTGGTCTCGGCACAGGTTTCCATGGTTTGAATGGCATTGCGCGAGCCGCTTTGCAGGCGGCTGATCATTTGCTGAATTTCCTTGGTGCTGTTTTGCGTGCGACCGGCCAGATTTCGAACCTCATCGGCCACGACCGCAAAACCGCGTCCCTGCTCTCCGGCTCTGGCCGCTTCGATGGCGGCATTCAAGGCCAGCAGGTTTGTCTGCTCAGCGATATCACCGATGACCTCCAGCACTCTGGCGATACTGTTCACTTCGGTATCCAGATGAGAAACGGCCTGGCTGGCGATGCCTAATTGATCGGCCAGTCCCTGAATATTATCGACAGTAGAGAGGATCAGGTTCTGAGTGACCTGGCTTTGCTGATCGGCACGCTCGGTATTGCTGGCTGTTTCGCTGGCCGACTCGGCGACATTATTCGCTGAAGAGGCCATTTCCGTCATCGCGGTGGCTATCATGACGGTAGACTGCTGCTGGCTGTCTGTCAGGCCGGTAATAATACCGGAACGCGACGAAACCTGATCTATTTCGCTGTGCAGTGCCGACATGGATTGCTTCAGATTATTGATTAATTCCGCCAGAGACAGGCTCATGGTCTGGACGGCATAGTAGATGCTGCCCGGCTCTGCCCGGTGTGCAAAATGCGTGGTGATCTTGCCATCGGCCACGGCCTGGACTGCGGCTTGCACATCGTCGGGTTCGCCGCCCAGCAGGTTAATAATGCGTTTACTGGCAAAAATCAAGACGCTGAGAATGGTTATCGTGATGAACAGACATAAGATGAGCTTCCAGCTAGCGGCTGACCAGAAACGCTGATTGACTTCGTTGAAGCCGATGCCGGTACCTACATACCAGCCCCAGTATGGCGTCTGGCGGGCGATAGATAATTTTTCTTCAATGCTGCCGTCGGGTTGTTTCTGGGTCCAGGTATAATGAGCGAGCTTGCCCCCGCCTGTTGCCACAGCCTGCTTGAGAATGTTACCGACACTGTTACCTTTGCCGTCTTTGAAGTCATGGAAGCTGGTGCCGTGCAGCTGAGGATCCAGCGGCGCAGCAATAAACATCAGCTTGCTGTCAGCCACGTAGACATATTCATTGTCTTTATAGATATTTTTTTGCAACAGGCGGGTCGCCAGTGCTTTGGCCTGAGGCTCATCGAGAATGCCTTCCTTAGACATCTTCTCAATTTCAGTCAGGATATTGTAAGTGCTGTTAAATAACTGCGTGACTCTGGATTCATTATCCTGATTGCTGGCCATTCGCAGCGTCCACAGGCCAGTTATCATAATAAATAACAATGCGAACAGTATGATGCCGGATAGCCAATATGTTTGTGTCCTGAGTTTCATTCCCTGGTCTCTTGGTAATGCATAAGAGGCCTCCTGACATGTGGTGAGGAGGAGTTATTTTTCATCGTGAAAAAATAGTAATTCAGGTTGCCAGGCGTTCAGAGAAGGAAAGTGGCAAAACATGATCTGGCTTAAGAGGAAAAGTTTTCGCTATTTACCTTTTGAATGAATTATGGTTACTGATTGATATAACAATAGCGGGAGAGCCTGTGCCGGCGGGTATCGCAGAGCAGGAAATGGGTGGTATTGTATAGTGCATACCACCCATACTCCGGTTAGTTTAGCTGCCAGACATCGGACTGACCGGGCTGGTCTCCTTTTGTCCACCATTTAGCCGTGTAGAGCAGGCCCTGATAGATGACTTTGTCGCCAGCTACATAGGCTTTGGTTGCGATCCAGTCAGGGGCGGCCGGTATCACTTTTATATCAAGCTGGTAGGTGTGTTCCTGATTGTTCAGGAAAACCTGGTTACCAAAGAGATCCTGAGTATCAAAAGTAATGGCACCGTTAGTGTCTTGTTTGCCAACCTGCACCGTTTGCGGATAAGCCTGATTGATTGTGGTAGCCAGAGTTTCTGCCCACACAGCCTGAGACTGGTTGGCGGTAGTAATGGCTAACTGCTCTGATACGGTTTCCTGACCATTGTGGTCAAAAATACGGAACCAGGCTGACTCTCCGGGCTGTGCAGTGTCTGTTGCTTTGACATAAGCGCCCGCGCTGGTCCAGTTACCCGGTTGTCCGGTGCCTGTACCTGCAAAGCGGATATCACTACAGTTATAGAAACCTTCTCCTGCCGGGTCTACGCGCTGCCAGCGTGTGAACAGTACCGCATCTCCGGTACGATCAGTCGGCAGGGTGATCGTCATCTGGTAATACTTCAGGCCATTAATTGTAGTGGTCGGTATATTACCCACTTCTGCCACCAGATCCAGATCCGCCCAGGCGAGAGATTGCGCCGCGCTGTCAAAACCAGGCTTGCTCAGATAGAACTTCCAGAAGCTGGGGCTGTGCGGTGTTTCAGCACGGTAAAGCAGTGTCAGCTGGCCATTGTCAGTGAGATCCACCAGGGTTTTCTGCCAGTAAGGGGAAGGGAGAACGATGCCGGACTTTTTGTTATCGGCACCTGAACACAGTGAGCCATCTGGAATGGCTTGTTCGACAGCAGCCTGATTATTGTAATCTGACACCAGCCGGGCAAACTCAGGCTTTTGGATAAAAGGATACCAGCCTGATTGTAAAAAGGCGGCGCGGCAGGCGGCGTTTGGAATTGTTGAACCGTCTGTTGTATCCCAGTAGCCACCGTCACGATCGCAGATTTCCTGCCTGGCCGGTGGATAGTCCATGTATCCATGCGCGTGAGCTGTGGCTGACAGTGAGCTGATCACCGAAGTGATACCAAGGCACAGCAGCCCTTTCCTCCATGAAGCGTATTGAACTAACATTTTCTCTCCTTAAAACAAGTCGAAAAGTGCGTAATTGCATCTAAGGGTTTGGACGAAGAGTGCTCAACAGGCAATTCATGGAATGTAAATAAGGGAAGTGACTCAAAAGCTTGTATGATAATTTGCATCGCGTATTAAATACTTGGGACTAAAAGCTGGTTTCTTACACGCTGCGGCTGCTTTGACTCATTGATAGAGACCATAACAGTCATTCAGTCGGGTAAATGAAAAGCGGGCAGGGAGGTTATACAGCGCGTCCGGGCGGCTTAGTGATAGATGTATCTGCTGGTGTTAACGTGGCCGACCAGATGCGCATGGACAGGCCAGCGACAATGAATGCGCAGCATTCAGTATGTCAGTTCACAGAAGGCTAAAGGAGGAATGATTTTGTCTGTAGTGTTCACAGTGACAGATAAAGAAAAACCCCGGTCTTTCGACCAGGGCTTCTAAAGTGGCTCCCCCTGCTGGACTTAACGTGGCCGACTAGGTGCGGCCGGCCAGGCCAGCGACATTGAGCACAAAGTGCTCACCAGGTTGGAGGACATACACTGCCGTTAGCAATGTATTTAATTGGCTCCCCCTGCTGGACTTGAACCAGCGACATACGGATTAACAGTCCGCCGTTCTACCGACTGAACTAAGGGGGAATTGTATGGTGCCTCGAGGCGGAATCTACCGCGCCCGGCCAGGGACCGACACATTTTCGCAAAGCGAAAACATAATCTTACAGGCATTACCCAAGCACTTTTTAATATGGTGCCTCGAGGCGGAATCGAACCACCGACACGAGGATTTTCAATCCTCTGCTCTACCGACTGAGCTATCGAGGCAGAACAAAGATGATTAATCTTCGCTTTGCTGTTTGGCTCCCCCTGCTGGATTTAACGTGGCCGGCCAGGCCAGCGACATTGAGCACAAAGTGCTTACCAGTTTGGAGGACATACACTGCCGTTAGCAATGTATTTAATTGGCTCCCCCTGCTGGACTTGAACCAGCGACATACGGATTAACAGTCCGCCGTTCTACCGACTGAACTAAGGGGGAATTGTCTTGCTTTATAGTGTCAACAAAACACCATAATAAAATATGGTGCCTCGAGGCGGAATCTACCGCGCCCGGCCAGGGACCGACACGTTGTCGCATCGCGACAAACAGATATCGTTACTGCTTAGTAGCACCATAATTTTTAAAAATGGTGCCTCGAGGCGGAATCGAACCACCGACACGAGGATTTTCAATCCTCTGCTCTACCGACTGAGCTATCGAGGCAGGGTAAAGCATTACTGCTTTACTCTAAATAAATGGTGCCGACTACCGGAATCGAACTGGTGACCTACTGATTACAAGTCAGTTGCTCTACCTACTGAGCTAAGTCGGCACACGAATTTTGGCTCCCCCTGCTGGACTTAACGTGGCCGACTAGGTGCGGCCGGCCAGGCCAGCGACATTGAGCACATAGTGCTCACCAGTTTGGAGGATACACACTGCCGTTAAGCAATGCATTTAATTGGCTCCCCCTGCTGGACTTGAACCAGCGACATACGGATTAACAGTCCGCCGTTCTACCGACTGAACTAAGGGGGAATTGTCCTGCATTATGACGTTACCAGAACACCATAAAGAATAATGGTGCCTCGAGGCGGAATCTACCGCGCCCGGCCAGGGACCGACACGTTGTCGCATCGCGACAAACAGATATCGTTGCTGCTTAGTAGCACCATAATTTTTAATAATGGTGCCTCGAGGCGGAATCGAACCACCGACACGAGGATTTTCAATCCTCTGCTCTACCGACTGAGCTATCGAGGCAACGGAGCGCTATTAAACGGGTTTTGGCCCTCATCGTCAATACCTTTTTCCATAAAAAAGTGCGAATGTCGATTGCTTGCTCGCTTTTTGTTCGCTGAGGTTCAGGAGTCGGCGTTATTCCGGTCATTGAGCGGAAAGTTATTACTCTGTATCAGATTTTTCCGTTATGAAACTCTTTCTGGTAGCGAGTCACTTTCTCTAAATAACGACGAGCTTCTGCTTTGGGATGCTTGTTTGTTAATGCCCAATAAACCTGGTTCGGCTGCAGTTGGTTTAAATCCTGCATCGCCCGTTTACGGTTACGGTTGAACGCGCTCAACACGCCACCGGTTCCGCCATTATAGGCTGAGATCATGCTGTAGTGCAGCGACAGCGGGTTGCGGACCTCTTTCAGATAGCGGTTTTGCAACAGGTAAAAATAGGCGGTGCCGGTATCGATATTTTTCGCCGGATCAAACAGATATTGCGGGGAAGGCTGCCCGGCTTGCTTTTTTACCAGCTTAAAGACATCTGCCCCGGCGGTTTTTGGCACAACCTGCATCAGACCATAGGCATTAGCCGGGCTGACGGCATAAGGATTGAAGCTGCTTTCTGTTTTAATGATGGCGTAAATGAGATCTTCTTTAATGCCATAACGGCGAGAGGCATCGCGCACTATGTTGGCGTACTTGTAGCTTCGCTTACTGACGTGGTCAGCCACCATGGGAATATCGACGTAGTACGCCTGCTGAAAGCGAACCTGCTTCTTCTTGAGCTTGTTGTTGACTAAATATTCGGCATAACGTTTAGCCCGCCAGGACCATTCAATGGACTTTCCATCCTGATCCAGAACCTGACCGAGTAAGAACGGGCTGCCGCTCAGGGCGAAATCCTGAGCAGAATACAGATCAACCTCAGCGGGATCAGAGGGAGTGAGCAGTGTGGTTGCGATCGCATTGATCAGATGCTGCTTGGGATTGGTGGTCGCTACCGTTTCAATGGTCACTACCCCTTTATCGAAGTCGACATGGGCCCGGCTCTGGTAGCCATCGGTATATTTAACGTAGTGGTGCTTACTGGCAATCAGGACGTTGTCATCCCCCCAGCGCTGCTTCACCTGGCCGCTGAAACTGTGGATCAGACGATCAAGGGCCGCGGTATCTTTGGTAAATTGTCCGGGTAATGGCGCCAGATTTTTCGCAAACCGGTTGGTCGGTGCGTAATTAACACCGTAGATATTTTCAACCACTTCACGGCTGCAACCACTCAGGCTTAGTGCCACTGTGGCAATAAGGAGTGTTTTTTTCATGTTATTCATATAAAAAATGACATCACTTGCTTTTGGCAAATAATGTCATTTTATTGTTGTTCACGGTACGTTTTTCAGGCATTGGCGCCTGAGAACGTGACATTCGTGCACATGAAACTTGCGTTCAGTGTTACTCGCTCGGTGGCGTATAGCCGTCGATGACAACATCCTGACCTTCGAACAGGAATTTCACCATTTCTGCTTCCAGAAGCTTGCGGTGCTCCGGATCCATCATGTTGAGTTTCTTTTCGTTGATCAGCATGGTCTGTTTGCTTTGCCATTCAGCCCAGGCTTCTTTAGAGATGTTATCGAAAATACGTTTACCCAGTTCACCTGGATACAGTTGGAAATCCAGACCTTCAGCGTCTTTCTTCAGTCGGGCACAAAATACAGTACGGCTCATGGGATCCTCAGTTATCTTATTTGCCAGCTATCAAAACTGGTCACTGGTTTCTTACCACTAGTTTCTCGGTTATACCGTCACGATTCAAGCTCGTAACGCAGGCTTTCCAGAATTTGTACCACGGGGGCGGCTAATCCTACCTGTGGTGGATTGAGCAGGTTATACCATTGCCCGTGGTGACTTTCGTTGATCATGGATGGTAATTGAGTGAGCTGGTATCGCAGCGGCACTATGTCGAGGTGATAGTGACTGAAGGTATGGCGGAAAGCGTTGAGGTGCTCAGCCTTCAGTTCGTCAGATGCCGATGCGCCAAGGCGCTGGGTGAGCAGTGGCTGGATATTTTCGCTGTCGTGTTGCGGGAAGCACCATAATCCGCCCCAGATGCCGACAGGAGGCCGCTGTTCCAGCCAGACTTCACTGCCATGCTGAAAAATGGCAAACCAGGTCTGCTTTTCCGGCAGGGTTTTTCTGGGCTTCTTACCCGGAAAATCGGCTTGACGGCTTTGTGCTTTCGCCTGGCATATCTCGGTCACCGGGCAGAGTTCGCACTTGGGTTTGCTGCGGGTACATATCATGGCCCCCATATCCATCATGGCTTGGTTGTAGCGCTCTACGCCCTCAGCCGGGGTGTTCTTCTCGGCGATTGCCCATAAGGCGTTTTCCACCGGCTTTTTCCCCGGCCAGCCTTCTATGGCATAACAACGGGCCAGCGTCCGCTTAACGTTGCCGTCTAAAATCGGGTGATGCTGTTTGAGTGACAAAGAAAGCACGGCCCCTGCTGTGGAACGGCCCACGCCTGGCAAGGCCATTACCTGTTCAATATTTTCCGGGAATTTACCATTGTGTTCAGACACAATCTGCTTTGCGGCTTTGTGCAGGTTTCGGGCGCGGGCGTAATAACCCAGACCCGTCCACAGGTGCAGAACTTCGTCCTGATCGGCTTCAGCGAGATCACTGACGGTAGGGAAGCGCGCCATGAAACGTTCAAAGTAGGGAATGACAGTGGCGACTTGGGTCTGTTGCAGCATGATTTCAGACAACCAGACTTTATAGGGCGTTTTATCGTGCTGCCAGGGCAGGGTTTTGCGGCCATATTTGTCGTACCAGACCAGAATGGCGTCAGAAAAACTAGTGCTCACAGGGGATTGCTCACTTTATTATAGAGTTGGTGCAGGCAAGTTTGCGTCTGCGGTGCTGATTGCAACACAAAGCGCTGTCGGCTTCAATCTGTCAGGGCACTTGCACTCAGCCGTGAACTTTGGATAATGCCGGATCCATTAGTGCCAAACACTTCAAATTTTAGGTAAGGACCCATGAGCCAAGAATCCAGAACAAATGCTGACGTCACCCTGACTGAATACACAGAAGACGGTAAGCTGGTACGCAAGATCCGCAGCTTTGTGCGTCGTGAAGGTCGTTTAACCAAGGGCCAGCAACTGGCGCTGGAAAATAACTGGGCGAACATGGGGATCGATTTCGACAAGCAACCACTGAACTGGACTGAGGTTTATGGCCGAGAAGGCCATGTGGTGCTGGAAATTGGCTTTGGTATGGGGGCCTCTCTGGTTGAGATGGCAAAAAATGCGCCGGAGAAAAACTTCATCGGTATTGAAGTGCACAGCCCTGGCGTCGGCGCCTGTCTGATGGCCGCGGAAGCGGAAAGCCTGACGAATCTGCGTGTGATGTGTCATGACGCCGTTGAAGTGTTTGAGCATATGATCCCGGATGGCAGCCTGGATACAGTACAGTTGTTCTTCCCTGATCCGTGGCACAAAGCCCGTCACCATAAGCGCCGTATTGTGCAGCCTGCTTTTGTGGAAATGGTGCGTAAAAAGCTGAAAATCGGTGGTATTTTCCATATGGCAACAGACTGGGAAAATTACGCCGAACATATGGTGGATGTAATGAAAGCGGCGCCTGGCTATGAGAATACCGCGCAGGATGGCGATTATATCCCCCGACCTGAGGAGCGTCCGCTGACTAAGTTTGAGGCCCGCGGGCATCGACTGGGTCACGGTGTGTGGGATATGAAGTTCGCGCGAACAGAATAATGTGCTATGGTTCAAAGCCATTCAGGGGCAACATAGAGTAAGATGTTGACCTGAAAACATTATTAGCCTGAAAAGCCAGCCTCTGAGTTGGCTTTTTTGTCCTCTGGAGACAGTGAATGAAGCCAAATAAGCAGTTGCTGAATGACATTCTGGATGAAGTCAGACCCTTAATCGGCCAGGGCAAAGTCGCCGACTATATCCCTGCGCTGGCACAGGTTCCTGCCAACAGGCTTGGCATCGCAGTTTGCTATAACGACGGTGAAATTATTCAGGCCGGCGACAGCGAAGAAGGCTTCTCAATCCAGTCGATCTCCAAAGTGCTGAGCCTGACTCTGGCCATGACACTGTATGAGGCGGATGAAATCTGGTCCCGGGTCGGGAAAGAGCCGTCGGGACATGCGTTTAATTCGATGATCCAGCTGGAACTGGAGCAGGGGATTCCGCGTAATCCTTTCATTAATGCCGGTGCGCTGGTGGTGTCGGATCTGCTGCACAGCCGTCTGTCGGCGCCGCAGTACCGGATGCTGGAGCTGGTGCGCAGTCTGGCGTGTAACCCGGATGTTGCCTACGACAAAGACGTGGCCGCATCGGAAATGCAGCACAGTGATCGCAATGCGGCAATTGCCTATCTGATGCGGGCATTCGGTAATTTCAACAACGACGTTGTGCCTGTACTGGGCAATTATTTCGGCTACTGTGCGCTCAAAATGAGCTGTGTTGATCTGGCCCGGACCTTCAGCTATCTGGCTAACAAAGGCATGCCTCTGGGCACAGACACCCCGCTGATTTCGCCCACGCAAAGCAAACAAATCAATGCGCTGCTGGCAACCTGCGGTCTGTATGATGGTGCCGGTGAGTTTGCCTATCGTGTCGGCATGCCGGGTAAATCTGGAGTCGGAGGCGGTATTGTCGCTATTGTGCCGGGGGAAATGTCAATTGCGGTCTGGTCGCCCGAGTTGGATGTATCGGGCAATTCAGTGGCCGGCACCGCCGCACTGGAGCTGCTGGCTGAGCGGATTGGCCGCTCTATTTTCTGACCTTACCCTATCTTCTGTGTCTGCAAGTGACAATCGCTGGCAGCAGGCTGCCAGCGAACAATAAGCCTGTTACTTGTCTTCCTCGACAAAAGCGGCCAGTAAATCATTCAAAAAGAGTTTTCCCTGTTCGGTGATTTGCCAGCTGTCGCCTTGATCCAGCAGGTATTGCTTGTCCAGAGCCCAGCTGATCGGCTGGCGAATACTGTCCAGCGACAGGCCGGTCCGCTCAACATAGTCCTGCTTCGGACAGGCTTCCAGCAACCTGAAGCGGTTCATGAAAAACTCAAACGGACGCTCTTCATCACTCACCTGGGTTTCCTGATCCAAATAGGCTTTCTGACGATTAAGGTAACCGCGCGGGTGTTTGACTTTCACGGTACGGGTGATGCGGCCGTCAGCAAAGCTCACCTTGCCGTGGGCACCGCAGCCAATGCCAAGGTAATCACCAAAACGCCAGTAATTGAGGTTGTGCTGGCACTGCATGCCGGGCTTGCTGTAACCGGAAATCTCATACTGCTGATAACCGGCCTCGGCCAGCAGTACATGGCCCTGTTCGAAAATATCCCACAGATCATCGTCATCCGGCAGGGTTGGTGGCTTGGAATAAAACAGTGTATTGGGCTCAATAGTCAGCTGATACCAGGACAGATGCGGCGGGTTCAAGGCGATTGCTTGCCTGAGGTCCGACATGGCATCTTCAACGGATTGATCCGGCAGGCCATGCATCAGATCCAGATTGAAGCTGTTCAGCCCGGCTTCTTCGGCCAGTGCGGCAGCGCGCACAGCTTCACCTTTGCCGTGAATCCGGCCTAAGCGTTTGAGTTTGTCATCCTGAAAACTCTGCACACCGATGGAAATCCGGTTGACGCCCACCTCGCGGTAGGCCTGAAACCGGCCGGCTTCCACTGTGCCGGGATTGGCTTCCATGGTGATTTCAATCTTGTCACTGAACGGGATTTTGGCTTCAATGCCTGCCAGTAGCCGTCCGATCTCCGGCGCGGAAATCAGGCTCGGGGTGCCGCCACCGATAAAAATGGAGTGCAGAGCCCGGCTGCCATCGGCCAGCTGATAGCGATCAAGATCGATAGCCAGATCCTCAAGCAGAGCGTCGATGTAATCCAGCTCGGGGATATCGTGCTTCAGTGCATGGGAGTTGAAATCGCAGTAGGGACATTTCTGGACACACCAGGGAATGTGTACATACAGGCTCAGTGGTGGCGGTACTAACATCAGGCGTCCTTCAGGGCAGCAAAGAGGTGTTGCAAGGCTTTGCCGCGGTGTGACAATTGCTTTTTACGTTCAGGGGACAGCTCGGCTGAGGCGCAGTCGGCTTCCGGTACCCAGAAAACAGGATCATAGCCAAAGCCATTATCGCCTCTGGCCTGGCGGAGAATACGTCCTTCCCATTTTCCGTGGCAAACCAGAGGTGTCGGGTCATCGGCATGGCGCATCATGACAAGTACACAGTGGAAGCGGGCTGTGCGCTCTGCCTCCGGCACTTCTTGCATGGCATCCAGCAACTTTTCCAGATTCGCCTGATCGCTGGCGCCTGCTCCGGCATAACGGGCAGAGTAAATACCGGGTGCGCCTTTGAGGGCATCCACTTCCAGACCGGAATCATCAGCAATCGCGGGCAGGCCGGTTTCTCTGGCGGCGTGACGCGCTTTGATAATGGCATTTTCTATAAATGTCGTGCCGGTTTCGGCGACATCAGAGACGTCAAGATCCGTCTGGGCGATGACCTCGAAACCGAAATCGGCAAGCAGGTTGGCCATTTCACCGACTTTACCCTGGTTGCCGGTCGCAAGTACTAATTTGCTCATGAAGACTCCTGGTCTGTAAGGCTGGGGGCGCTATGATACCCACAGCCAGAGCAAATGCCAAAGACAGAAAAGAAGAGTGCTGCCCTCTTTTTCGCTGGAGTGGCTTATTCCGCGAAATAGGTCTGTTCGAACTGAATATTACCGCTGGTGGACTGGCGGGAGACATCAATATTAAAACGGAAGCGTTCTTCATTGGCATGGCTCAGCTCGGCAATGTAGTAAATAGCATCGCCTTCGCGCACTTCACGGAAAGTGAGGTTTTTCTCATTGCCGACCAGATTGCGCGCCGTCCCTTTCACCTGTGCTGCCACCGCGGGTTTACCTTCGGTGCTGGTATCCAGCACTGTGACATTGATCAGGGCCGAATAACGGCTGCGCTGAATGCGGTAGTTTTTAGCGATATCCGCCGTCAGGAAGGTAGACGGAAAGGTTGAATAGTGAACTTCCAGCTCGCCGATGTTTTTAAGTTGTTCTGCCTGTGCTGGCAGGGCAAAACCTATGGTTGCAATAATAGCAATCAGTAACTGTTTCATGGTGTCGTCCTTCTGTCCTGTCGAAGTATGTCACACAGAGTAAGACCTTACATTCAAAAGGGATATACAGTAATTGTTTAAAGTATAGAGTGGTCCGCGGACGGCGTCTTTGCGGGTATCAGAATTACAGCAAGGCGCTGACGAGCGGGGGTATGACTTGTGGTGCTTGTATCCGGACGAGTTTATGCCGGCCCGTTTCTCCTTTTTCTATGATGATTTGTCCTTTGGCTACTCTGAATTGCTTGGCCAGAAACTTGACCAGGTGGCCGTTCGCTTTGCCGTCAACCGGCGGAGCCGTGATGGCGATTTTGATCTCGTTACCATGAAGGCCGACAAACTGATCCCGGCTGGCCTTGGGTTGTACATAAAAGCGGATCATCAGATCCGCTTTATCGATACAGACAGGTGTCAGGCTCACAGCTGGAACCAGATAGGGCCAATCAGATCGCCCATCAGGATATTGGCGAAGTGCAGGCCAACAAAAAGCACCAGCACGCTCAGATCCAGGCCGCCAATGGCCGGAATGATGCGGCGGATTGGCGCTGTCATCGGCTCGGTCAGCTGATGCATCACGTATTCGATCGGGCTGCGTCCCTGGCTGACCCAGCTCAGGATGGCGCGGATCAGCAGCACCCAGAACAGCAGGCCACCGGCCGCTTTAAGCAAGGATAATCCGGCTATCCAGAACAGATCCGGGCTGAATGCCATTCCGCCATTGGTCAGCACTAATTGCAGCGCGATAAACTTTCCTACCGTGAGCAGGTAGGCAAATAGCACTGTGGCCAGATCAAGCGAGCCGATTGAAGGGATAACACGACGCAGCGGGCCGAGGACAGGCTGGGTGACTTTCACCACAAACTGGGAGAAGGGATTATAGAAATCCGCTTTGGCCCATTGCAGCCACAGTCGCAGCAGCACCACCATGATATAGAGGTCAAAGAGGGTGCTGACTAAAAAAGCAATAGCATTCATATTGTTACCTTAAAATAATTTTTCCATTTCCTGTGCGCGGCTGACAGCGGCCTGCATGGCTTTGGCTACGATATCACTAAGTTGCGCTTCATTAAATGTGCGGATTGCCTCTGCTGTGGTTCCGCCTTTTGAAGTGACCTGTTCACGCAGGGTTGACAGCTCTGTGTCCGGGCTGGCGATCACCATGCCGGCTGCGCCCAGTGCGGCCTGCTGAACCAGTTCACGCGCGGTCTCTTTGTCAAAGCCCTGACGAATCGCTTCGTTCTGCATGGCTTCCATGAACAGAAAGAAGTAAGCAGGGGCACTGCCGGCAGCGGCAATCACACCATTGATCCCTGACTCTTCTGATACCCAGCAGGTTTTGCCTACCGCCGCCATCAGGCTGTCAGAGAAATTACGATCCTGGCTGCTGACACTGGCATTGGCGTACATACCGCTCATCCCTTTACCAATCAGCGAAGGGGTATTGGGCATCACCCGCACCAGGCTGACTTTGGCTGCCAGCATGGCCTGCAGGCGCGCTACTGAGATCCCTGCTGCGATGGAGATCACCAGTTTGCCGTCAAAATCGATGGCTTGCAGCGGCTCACACACACTGGCCATTAACTGAGGTTTGACCGCCAGTACGATGACCTCGGCTTGCTGGGCGGCGCGCAGGTTATCGCTGTCGGTATGAATACCGTACTCACGAGCCAATGGTTCACGGCGTTCGGCACTGGGCGCAGTGGCGGTGATTTTATCTGCCGGATAACCGCTGGCAACCAGGCCGGCGATGATGGAGCGGGCCATGTTGCCAGCGCCGATAAAAGCGATTGAACGTTGTTCCATGAGAAATCCTTCTAAACGTAATGAGCGCCTGATGCTTCAAGCGAATTTAACTGTAATCCCTGGCGCCAAAGATAGCGGTCCCGATACGCACCATAGTGCTGCCTGCGGCCACGGCTGCTTCCATGTCGCCGCTCATGCCCATCGACAGGGTATCCAATCTGGTGTGGGGCAGGCGTTGCTGCAAAGTGTCTCTGGCCTTTGCCAGTGCGGAAAAGGCGCTGAGCTGACTGGTATAATCGTCAGCTTTTTCCGGAATAGACATCAGCCCGCGCAGCTCTATATTGGGCAAGGCGGCCACTTCAGCCGCCAGCTCTGCCAGCTCATCAAAGTCGACCCCCGATTTGGACGCTTCGCCACTGGTGTTGACCTGAAGCAGTATTTTCAGCGGCGGCAGTGTTGCCGGACGCTGCTCGCTGAGCCGGCGGGCAATTTTGAGCCTGTCGACCGAATGCACCCAGTCGAAATGTTCGGCTATCGGGCGCGTTTTGTTGGACTGGACAGGGCCGATAAAATGCCAGACTAATTGTTGGTCAGACTGAGAAAAATGCTGAATTTTCTCAACGCCTTCCTGAACATAGTTTTCGCCAAAGGCCTGTTGTCCCGCTGCAATGGCTTCAGCAATAGCGCTGACCGGTTTGGTTTTACTGACCGCCAGCAGTTGCACTGAATCTGTATCGCGGCCGCATTTTTCGCAGGCCTGCCGGATCTCGCGGGTGACCTGTGTAATATTTTGTTTGATACTACTCATAATTGATTCTTTAGGGAAAATGTATGGATATCACCGAACTACTGGACTTTAGTGTAAAGCATAACGCCTCCGATCTGCACCTTTCCGCTGGGGTATCGCCAATGATTCGGGTAGACGGTGATGTCAGGCCGCTCAGCATCCCGCCTCTGAGCCATGAAGAGGCGAACCGGCTGATCACCGACATTATGAATGACGGTCAGCGGCGTGAATATGAAGAAAGGCTGGAAGTGGATTTTTCTTTTGTCTTGCCCGATGTCGGCCGGTTTCGTGTCAATGCGTTCCAGCAGTCCCGGGGTTGTGCCGCGGTGTTCCGTACCATTCCCCAGTCTGTGCCCTCGCTGGAAACCTTGCAGGTGCCTGAGGTGTTTTATCAGGTTGCCCAGAGCCAGCGTGGCCTGGTGCTGGTAACAGGGGCAACAGGTTCAGGCAAGTCGACCACCATTGCCGCTATGGTTGATCATATTAACACCCACACCCATCGCCATATTCTGACCATTGAGGATCCGGTGGAGTTTGTTCATCAAAGTAAACGCTGCCTGATCAATCAGCGCGAAGTGCACCGTGATACCCACAGCTTTCAGAATGCGCTGCGCTCAGCGTTGCGTGAAGATCCCGATGTGATCATGGTCGGTGAATTGCGCGATCAGGAAACCATACGTTTAGCGCTGACGGCGGCCGAAACCGGCCATCTGGTACTGGGAACTCTGCACACCAGCTCGGCGGCCAAGGCGATTGACAGGATTATTGATGTCTTCCCCGGTAACGATAAAGCCATGGTGCGTTCCATGCTGTCGGAATCACTGCGGGCGGTGATCGCACAGACTCTGCTGAAATGCCCTGGCGGTGGCAGGATGGCGGCCCATGAAATCATGCTGGCAACCCCGGCGATCCGAAACCTGATCCGGGAAGATAAAGTGGCCCAGATGTATTCCATGATCCAGACCGGGGCCGGTTTGGGGATGCAAACGATGGAGCAGGCTGTTAACCGCTTAATGGCCCAAGGGTTGATTGAACCAGAGGAAGCCGCCCGGGTGGTTGAGCGAAATCAGGGATTATGAGGCAGGAAAACTAGCCATGAATTTGGATTTTATTCTCAGCCAGATGACCGACAAGCAGGCGTCTGACGTGTATCTCACTGTGGCGGCGCCCTGCCAGCTGAAAGTGAACGGGCGGCTGTGTTCACTCGGTGAATCCTTGTCGGCAGAACAGCTGACTGCTTTGTGCCAGCAGGCAATGTCTGCAGAACAATGGCAGAGCTTTGCCGGACTGAAAGAGGCGAATTTTGCGCTGGTGCGCGGTGAGCGCCGTTTTCGTATCAGTGCCTTCTGGCAGCGTGAGCAGCCGGGCATGGTGATTCGCCGTATTGAAACCGTTATTCCCGACATGGATTCCCTCAGCCTGCCTGAACCCATGAAAGCCATGGCACTGGCGAAACGGGGTTTGATTCTGGTGGTCGGGGCGACCGGCTCAGGTAAGTCAACTTCCATGGCCGCGCTGACAGGGCACAGAAACCGCCATAGCAGCGGTCATATCCTGACGGTTGAAGACCCGATAGAATTTATTCATCAGCACCAGCAATGCATAGTGACTCAGCGTGAGGTTGGCTTAGATACCGCAAGCTATGAAGTGGCATTGAAAAATTCTTTGCGTCAGGCACCGGATATGATTCTGATTGGTGAAATACGCAATCAGGAAACCATGGAGCATGCGCTCAATTTTGCCGAAACCGGTCATCTGTGCATGGCGACCCTGCATGCCAATAATGCCAATCAGGCGCTGGAACGGATACTGCATTTAGTGCCGAAAGATCGCCGGGAGTCGTTTTTGTTTGATTTGTCGCTGAACCTGAAAGGGATACTGGCGCAACAGCTGATTCCCGATCCTTCCGGTGAGGGACGTCATGCGGTGTTTGAGTTACTGATCAACACGCCCAGAGTGTCGGATCTTATCCGGCGCGGAGAATTGCATGAACTGAAAGCCACCATGGGCAAAGGCCGTGAGCATGGCATGATCACTTTTGATCAGTCGCTGTATGCACTGTTCAGGCAAGGCAAAATCCGTGAGAACGATGCCCTCAGTTATGCCGATTCGGCTAATGACTTGCGCCTGATGATCAAAACCGGCCAGTCAGGCCAGAGCTCAGGTGGCGGGCTGGACGGGGTCACGATCCGGTTTGAGTGACAACAGTTACAGCCCGGGGAGCTTTTGCCCACCCATGATCCCAGAGCGGATCATGCTGTACGGTCTGGGATATTGTTACTTTTGAGTTAAATCTTTGTGATCCCCTTAGTGGTTTCAAAATAACCACCTTGCGCTCTGTTTGCTCGCTCTCTATATGTATATACAAATAACGTGTAGAGGGAGTGAATAACATGGAACAATCTCAGTCTCGTGTCAGTGCATCGGATGCACTGGCACGTTTCCGCTTACTGTTTCTCAGTGCTGTCGGGATATTTTTCTTTTTCGTTCCAATTTCTGTGAATGGAAAATCGACGATCCCGCTGGATCATTTGGTTAGTCAAATCAAAGTCTGGCTGGGGAGCGGTGTTGCCTGGTATGCCTTTGCCATGATAGTGATAGGTGCGGTCTATCCTTTTGTCACCGGTCAATGGTCAAAAAGCCTGACAGATAAAGTTTTTTCTGTACTCAAAGTCATGGGCGCTGGCGCGGCACTGATGGCGGTAACAGGTGCAGGACCAGAGTTCCTGCACAGCAAAGACATGCTGCCGTTTCTGTTCGAGAAGCTGGTGATCTCGGTCGGGCTTATCGTTCCAGTAGGGGCTGTTTTCCTGTCGTTTCTGGTGAGCTATGGTTTGCTGGAACTGATTGGTATCCTGGTGCAGCCTGTGATGCGACCGATCTGGCGTACGCCGGGGCGCTCTGCGATTGATGCGGTTGCCTCATTCGTCGGCAGTTATTCTCTGGGGTTATTGATCACCAATAGAGTATACAAATCAGGGCAATATTCAGCGAAAGAGGCGGCGATCATCGCCACCGGCTTCTCGACCGTGTCGGCCACTTTTATGATCATAGTGGCGAAAACCCTGGATCTGATGTCGGTATGGAACCTGTATTTCTGGGGCACTCTGGTGATCACTTTCATTGTCACCGCGATTACTGTCCGTCTGCCGCCGTTACGTCAGATGGATGAATCCGTGGCGGATCCTGAACCTGATGCCGGCAGCGAAGGACGGTTGCAGACGGCTTATCAGACCGGCATGAGTGTGGCCCGTCAGGCGCCGGCTTTGGGCGGCAATATCTTATCTACCATTAAAGACGGCCTGGTGATGACCATCTCCATCCTGCCCTCCATCATGTCTGTGGGCCTGATTGGTTTGCTGGTGGCGAAATACACCCCTGTGTTTGAGTGGCTGGGTTATCTGTTCTACCCGTTTACCGCGGTGTGGGGCATTGATGGCGCGAAAGAACTGGCGCAGGCCTCGGCATCAGGTCTGGCGGAAATGTTCCTGCCTGCTCTGCTGCTGCGCGAGGCGGAGTTTGTGGTGCGTATGGCGGCGGGCGTGATTTGTGTGTCCAGCGTGCTGTTCTTTTCCGCCTCCATTCCCTGCATTCTGTCGACCTCCATTCCGCTCAGTGTCGGGCGGCTGGTGGTGATCTGGTTTATCCGTACCGCGCTGAGTTTGCTGCTGGCGATTCCGTTTGCGATGTTTGTGGCCGGGCACATGTAAGCTTGCCATCACTCTGGCCTGATAACGTTGAGTGACAAAAAAGCCCTGAAGTGTTTGCTTTCAGGGCTTTTTTTGTCGGCAGCGTTCAGGGTTTTGGGTCAGCCATGATCTCAAAACTAAAAATGCTGTACCGAGCGATCAACCGTATTGCTGTTCGAACCAGCTTTCGAGGATAACCACGGCAGACTGAGAGTCGACATTGCCTTTGCTGAGTGAGCGATAGCCACCACGGGCAAAGAGATCCGAGCGCGCTTCGACCGTACTCAAACGCTCATCATGTAATTCGACCTGGCACCCGAACCGGCCGTGCAGGCGGTTGGCAAATTTGCGGGCGCGCGGGGTGATACTTTCCAGCTCCTGGCCGTAAACATCCAGCGGCAGGCCGACCACAATCAGGTCGGGTTGCCATTCTTTCAGTAATTTTTCAATCGCTTCCCAGCTGGGAATACCGTCGTTGGCTTTGAGTGCCGAAAGGGGATTGGCTGTCCCCGTCAGTTCCTGACCGATGGCGGCGCCAATGCTTTTGGTGCCAAAGTCGAAGGCAAGTACTGTACGAGAGGTGCTCATGAATGTCCTATTTCAGTGGATAAGTTAGCGGAATGGATACCCAGTTTGGCGACGGCTTTGTCCCAGCGTTCATTGATGGGAGTTTCAAACACGACCTTGGGATCCGCTTCCATGGTCAGCCAGCTATTGTCGGCCAGTTCCTGTTCCAGCTGACCGGCGGTCCAGCCGGCGTAGCCAAGGGCAACCAGAAATTGACTCGGCTCATCCTTGGTGCCCAGCAAAGGCAGGATATCGGTTGATGTGGTCATCTTGATCTCTTCGGTCAGATCAAGGCTGGAGCTGTATTCTTCTTTGCTGTTGTGCAGGATAAATCCCCGGTCACCGGCCACCGGGCCGCCTATCATGACAGGCTTCTCCAGGCTGGCAGGATGCGCAAGTGGCAAGTCTCGCTCCACTTTGATCTGCTCCAGCATGCTGCCGACAGACACATCAATTGGCAAATTAATGACAATGCCCATCGCGCCTTCGTCGTTATGCTCGCACACATACACCACACTGCGTTTGAAGTGCGGATCTTGCAGACTGGGCATGGCCACCAGAAAGTGATTGGTGAGATTCATCGTTCAGTCCTTACACACTCTCAGACAGGCTCTCATAACTACAGTATGAGGACTAATTGGCCTAAATGGTAAGCCTGAGAGAGATGCTGTTAAAAATGAAAACGTGACGTGTTGTCAACTTCAGCAGACAACACGTCCGGGTGGTATCAGTATCAAGCGGTTTTCAGGCGGCGTTCTATGGCATCCATCAGTTTGCCTGTAATAGAAATATCATACGCCGCTTCAATTTCGCGAATACAGGTTGGGCTGGTGACATTGATTTCAGTCAGCTTGTCGCCAATCACATCCAGGCCAACAAAAATCAGCCCTTTTTCTTTCAGTGCCGGTGCGACAGCTTCAGCAATTTTGCGATCAGTTTCGCTCAGCGGGCGGGGTTCGCCGCGGCCACCGGCGGCCAGATTGCCACGGGTTTCCCCTTCGGCCGGAATACGGGCCAGACAGTAAGGCATAGGCTCGCCGTCAACTACCAGAATGCGTTTGTCGCCGTTACTGATGTCCGGCACGAACGTTTGCGCCATACAGTAGTATTCACCGTGATTGGTCAGGGTTTCAATAATCACCGACAGGTTAGGATCCCCGGCTTTGACACGGAAGATCGACGAGCCGCCCATACCGTCCAGCGGTTTGAGAATGATATCGCCGTGTTCCTGCTGGAAAGCGCGGATCTTATCTGCCCGGCGGGTCACTATTGTGGTGGGTGTCAGCTCGGGGAACCAGGCGGTGTAGAGTTTTTCATTACAGTCACGCAGGCTCTGGGGTTTATTGACGATCAGGGTGCCCTGTTCTTCCGCGCGCTCCAGAATATAGGTGGCGTAGATGTATTCAGTATCGAACGGCGGATCTTTGCGCATCAGCACGGCATCGAGCTCGCTCAGTTCGATTTCCTGCTCACCGTGGAAGCTGAACCAGTCGTTCGGATCTTCCTGCAATTTGACGATCCGGGTCCGGGCGATTGCTTTGCCTTGCTCCAGAGACAGATCAGCCATTTCCATATAATGGATTTCCCAGCCGCGACGCTGCGCTTCAAGCATCATCGCAAAGCTGGAATCCTTTTTGATGGTAATGGACTGGATGGGATCCATCACAATACCCAATTTGATCATGTCTTTTCTCCTTGGTTAGCCAAGATCGCCAAAGCGGACCTGTAGCGCAGTTATCGCCGTCATAGCGGCAGTTTCAGTTCTGAGAACCCGGGGACCCAGCAGCACTTCGCTGAACCGGAACGTTTCAGTCATACTGATTTCCTGCTCCGACAGGCCGCCTTCCGGCCCGATCAGCAGACGGACCCGGGTGACAGGTGCGGGCAGGGTATTTATGGAATATTGGGCTCTTGGGTGCAAATTCAACTTCAGGCCGTCAAATTCTTCCGCGCACCAGTCTTCCAGTTTCATCACAGGACGGATTTCCGGCACCACATTGCGGCCGCATTGCTCGCAGGCGCTGATGGCGATTTTTTGCCACTGTGACAGTTTCTTGTCGAACCTGTCCTGAGTCAGTTTGACACCACAGCGCTCTGAGATCAGCGGCGTAATGCTGTTGACGCCCAGCTCGACAGATTTCTGAATCGTGAATTCCATCTTATCGCCGCGGGAAATCACCTGGCCCAAGTGCAGATCCAAAGGGGACTCCACACTGCGCTCAAAACGGGCAGAAATCTCTACTTCGACATGTTTTTTACCGGCTTCGGTAATGACAGCCGGGAATTCAGCATTGCTGCCGTCGAACAACAGAATTTCCTGGCCTGGCTGCATCCGCATCACGCGGCCGACATGGTTGGCGGCGTCGTCACTTAATGGCACTCTACCGCTTGCCGGCAGGGTCTCAGGATGGAAAATACGTGGCACTCTCATAGTATTAAATTCGTTGGCTTTGATGGTTATTCCTGGCGTCAGTATATCAAGCTTGGCGGCAATGTACCGAACATTGCACAGTGCCGAATACTGCGTGATGAAACACAGCGGAAGCGCGCTGAAGTGTTATCTCGCGCAAAAGCTGCACGAGCCGACATTGATGCGGCTCATAACTCCGGCAAAAAGTCAGTGGGATTGAACCCCGTATCACCTAAAATGTCGGCTTTGTTGCACAGGGGACATAACAAAAATGACAATAACACAAGGAACGCACAGACTGGCGCTCCTTATGGCGGCGGTGCTGGCGGCGGGCTGTGGCGGCGACGGTAAGTCTAGCGAGCGCAGCCTGAATGTGGATGGCGATCCTTTGCTGGCCAGCCTGCAGCCGTACCTGAGCTCCAGTCAGTACGGGTTGGCAGCCGAAGATTGTGCTGTCATCTATAAACAGAGGCAGTCCTGCCAGTTGCAGGATATCGCACCGCTCGGCTATGACATTCAGGGCGATCTGACGCCGGACGACATTGCCCAGCGATTGCTGGTATCCCATGGCTGGATGGGGGACAGCTTTATGGATGTGGTGCGTGACTTACCGCAGGATGTGCTGAATCTGTTTAAGCCACTCAATGTCATTGTACTCAGCCTTGATATCCGCCCGTCTTTCTATCACACAGATACTGCAGGGATATATATCGATCCGCGGTATCTGTGGCGCAATCAGGCGGAATGGAATGACATTTATCAGCAGCAAGATTACCGCTCCGGGTTTGCAGATGTCCTGCCGTTTCTGGCTTTACAACGTTATGTGTACAGCAATGGTGATTATGTCACTTACAGCAATACCTTCGATGAGTACGACAATTACTGGCGGAGCAAATCAGAAATAGCGCCGGGACTGTTTAATCTGCTGGTCCATGAGCTGGCTCATGCCAACGACTTCCTGCCGCCGGATCAACTCAGTGTGCTGGATGTGTCAACCAGCATAGGTAAAAACATCAAGCAGATTAAAGGCAACTGGATTCAGACATCATTGCAACAAGCCCATGCGCTTTCAGCAGACAGTTTACAGTTGATGGCTGAGAGCTATTTTGGCGGCGCCTCGGCGTCAACGACCATGTCGCCTGAGCAGGCAGGATCGGCATTCGAGCCTGATGGTGGCGCCGATTTTTACGGCTATTACACCGGCGCAGAAGATGTCGCCATGCTGTTTGAAGCTTATATGATGTGGCGGGAATATGAGGCGGTCTCTGATGTGGCGTTTACGTCCTCACCCAAGGTTGAAAATTACAGTTGTGATGATTTGATTATTGGCTGGGGGCAGCGCAACCGGCTGGCGCAGAAAGAGGTTGTGCCGCGCGCCAGGCTGGTATCGGAGAGTATCTTACAGCAGGATCTGAGCGCTGAATTTGCATCAATAGCCAGTTCAATGCCGGTGGATCTGCCGTACGGCTATGGATGGTGCCAGGCGCGGACTGCTGTGATGTCGGCCCGATTTGAGCGTTTCAATCGCCAGGCGCCGGTTGCCGATAACAGCCAGCGTTACCTGGATGAGATGCTACGTCACTAAGCACTAAGCATTAAGCATTAAGCATTAAGCATAGGCAAACGGCTGAGAGCCCCTGATCTCAGCCGTGGTTAGATCAAAGTCCTGCTTGCTGACAGGCTTCCAGCACAAAACCGTTGTGCTTTTGCTGGATGTTGGCAATTCTCCGATCCCTTTCGCACTCCCAGGGGCTGACCGGGTAAGTCTTATGCCAGGCCTGCATCAGCTGGCGCTGACTTTTCGCCAGACGGAAGCGGTATTCCTGCTCCATGTAAAGATAGGTGCGGGCAATGGCTCCTCGGGCACGGGGTGGCGGATCCACCCGGCGGTTTTTGAAATCAACTTTCACTTCGCACTGGCCGTAGAAAGCACCGTCATGTTCACGCCAGGGGGCAAAGCGATAGTTCGAGCGATCGCCGTTCACCTCGCCAATGGCCGGGGTCAGGTTATGCATGTCGGCTTCCATCCGGCTGAAGGCCGGGTCTTTGCGGCAGTTTTTACGCCCGCCATCCTGCCAGCATTGCAGCTGATGGCCAAACTGCCAGGCCGGCACCACGTGCTCCCACTCAATCCGGCTGGCACGCGTCTCCTGCTTGCGAACCTGATAGCCGCAGCTGTTCAGATCCGGGATTCCCTTTTTCCCTTGCCATTCAATCCGGCAGCCGCAGTAAAAGCTCTCGTTGTGATCCTGATAAATGTTGACCAGCAGTTTTTTTGCTTTGGAGAAGTTGTGCGGTGGGTCTGCCAATACGGGAGAGGGCAGGGCACTGACGCTTAGCAGTACGGCAGTCATTAGCCATTTCAGCTTGATTAACATGGGATTTCCGGTGACTGAATGTATGGATGATGATGTTATCAGTACCGGAATTTTTTAGAAGTGTTTCACGTTATCTGTGTGTAAAAAATCAAATTTTCAATTTCACTGCGACGCATTTCCAGTAACAGGCATCAAAGGCTGGTGGCATTGCATGCAGTGATAGATGGCTTGCTGACGCAGAATCTTATTATGCCGCCTGACAGTGATCTGATGCTCCCGGCACTGGCAGCGGTAGGGGAAAGTACGCCCGCTTACAGAAGAGATATCGAAGCTGTGGGTGGTGCGCGCTGGCACATTGAACACCTCAGTCATCATTTTTTGCCATTCAGGGCCATGTGGACGCACTTTGCCGTGACAGGCAAAAGTGAGCAGATGGGCGAGTTCATGGGGAACCACTTCGGCCAGAAAAGCGTGCGGGTTTTCTGCCAGTAATACCGGGTTATAGCGGATCTCCCAGCTTTGCATCCGGGCACTGCCAGCAATTTTACCGCGCTGGGTAAAGCGGATTGCCGGATCAGGAAACTGTTTGCCAAGCTTGTTTTCAGCCCGGCGAAGGCAGGAGAGGGTACGTTCAATAATGGCTTGCTGTAGTGAGTCCATGATGCTGAAAGGTGAACAAACAAGGGGGTCAGTATGTAAGGTCTGGCGCTGATTTTCTACCATCGATGGCCTGAAATGCGTTTTGTACAGCAGTGACAGTTTTTAGAACATAGGTGTTCAAAACCTCCGGAAGCTGTACAGGTACAGATGATCAGCTTTTCGGGCGATTGGATCATGGGAAGTAAATAACACTAAAATATGTTTATTTTTATATTGTTATCTGTTTTTACGAGAGAGGTGAGCAGCTTGGTCTGCTTTTAGATCATAGGTGGTCAAAAGCTGAAAGAGCTGTACAGGGGAGCGGGGCGGTGAGAAAGAAAAGCAATGAAAAAGGAAGCCGAAGCTTCCTTTTTCACGAGTAAGAATCACAGCCTTGCAGATTCGATTACTTGATGTTGGCGTAATCGCGCAGCAGCTCTGCTTTGTCGGTTTTTTCCCAAGGGAATTCTTCGCGACCAAAGTGACCGTATGCCGCTGTTTTCTTGTAGATAGGCTGCAGCAGATCCAACATTTCGATCAGGCCGTATGGGCGCAGGTCGAAGTGGTGACGAACGGCTTCAACGATCAGGTCGTGAGAGACCTTCTCTGTACCAAAAGTTTCCACCATGATGGATGTTGGATCGGCAATACCGATAGCGTACGACAGCTGGATTTCACAACGGTCTGCCAGGCCAGCTGCGACTATGTTCTTTGCCACATAACGGGCGGCATAGGCCGCACTGCGATCCACTTTTGATGGATCTTTACCAGAGAAGGCACCACCGCCGTGACGTGCTGCACCGCCGTAGGTATCGACGATAATTTTACGGCCAGTCAGACCACAGTCGCCCATTGGACCCCCGATCACAAAGCGGCCGGTTGGGTTGATGAAGTACTTGGTGTCTTTGTTCAACCACTCTGCCGGCAGAACCGGTTTGATGATTTCTTCCATCACAGCTTCTTGCAGCACAGGAAGTTCAATGCTGTCACAGTGCTGAGTCGACAGAACAATGGCATCGATACCCACGATTTTGCCCTGGTCATAAGCAAAGGTGACCTGGCTTTTGGCATCCGGGCGCAGCCATGGCAGCGTACCGTTTTTACGGACTTTAGCCTGACGCTCAACCAGACGGTGAGCATAAGTGACAGGGGCCGGCATCAGCACTTCAGTTTCGTTGGTGGCGTAACCGAACATAATCCCCTGATCGCCTGCACCCAGATCTTTCGGGTCGCTGCGGTCAACACCCTGGTTAATATCAGGAGACTGCTTACCAATTGCGCTCAGTACGGCACAAGAGTTGGCATCAAAGCCCATGTCTGAATGGACGTAACCAATTTCACGCACCGTCTGACGGGTCAGCTCTTCGATATCAACCCAGGCTGTGGTAGTGATTTCACCACCGACCATGACCATGCCGGTTTTTACGTAAGTCTCACACGCAACACGTGCTTTCGGGTCTTGTTCTAAGATCGCATCCAGGACTGCATCTGAGATCTGGTCTGCAATTTTATCTGGATGGCCTTCCGATACCGACTCAGAAGTAAACAGGTGTTTCGCCATGAGTATTCTCACTATTAGAAAAACTTTAAAGGTGATTGGAGGTGTGATTTTCAGCAGTCTGAGTGATTAATCATCAGTCTGTATGTATAGAGCTACCTCCGTCTAGACGGCTATAATAACTTGTATGGGATCAAAATCAACAACTAGATATGTGTGGAAATAAGATAATTTTCAGCCAAACGATTATCTTCATCATGTGGTTTGTAATCTTAATAGTTAATAATATTGGTTTTAACTAAAAAATCAGACTATTTACCTTCTTTGTGAGTTGACAGCCCCTTCTTCTCTTTGCGAAATGCGTTCTGGCCTCTTGATGGATCGGCGCGTATTGCGATCAAAACCACGATTGCCTGATTGAACGTCGGTGATTTACTGCTCGGACCAATTGTTATTGATAGGTTGCAGAAAAATTATTTCGAACAATGAAAAAAATACACCAGACGGGAGCTTTATTTATTCCGATAAAGCACTATTTATATATCTGTTATAAGGAAGGATGTAGTTACAGCGGGCGTATTTACTGGCTTTGCGCTACGCTTGCAGACAATCGTTCTGGGGAGTGAGGCGGGTCACAATTAGGATGAATCTCGTTAACGCTTGGTATACACTAGAGCGGCTTTTCACTTACGTAGCACGGATATGATATTACGAGTCGCAATTAATGGATTTGGCCGTATCGGCCGCAGTGTACTGCGGGCCTTGTATGAAAGCGGCAAACACCACCAGATAAAAGTCGTGGCAGTGAATGAACTGGCTCAGCCTGAAGCTATGGCACATCTGCTTCAGTATGATTCCAGTCATGGTCGCTTTGGTCGCAAGGTCAGCCATGATCAGGAACATCTGTTCATTGCCGATGGTCAGAGTGAAGACGCGATTCGTATTCTTCATCTCAATGATATCCAGTTGCTCCCGTGGCGGGATCTGGAAGTGGATATCGTTCTGGACTGTACCGGGGTGTACGGCTCAAGAGCCGACGGTGAAGCCCATATTCAGGCCGGTGCCAAGAAAGTCCTGTTTTCCCATCCTGCAGCTAACGACATAGATAACACCATCATCTTCGGTGTTAACCAAGACAGCCTGTCACCTCAAGATCGCATTGTTTCCAACGGTTCCTGTACCACCAACTGCATTGTTCCTGTGATTAAAGTGCTTGATGAAGCTTTCGGCATTGAATCCGGCACTATCACAACGATTCATTCAGCCATGAATGACCAGCAGGTGATCGATGCCTACCATACTGACCTGCGCCGGACACGCGCCGCGAGCCAGTCGATCATTCCGGTAGACACAAAATTACACTTAGGTATAGGCCGTATTTTCCCTAAATTTGCGGATAAATTTGAGGCTATTTCAGTCAGGGTTCCTACAATTAACGTCACCGCGATGGATCTGAGCGTTACGGTGAAGACTAATGTCTCGGTTAATGATGTAAATCAAGCCCTGGCCGAGGCTGCCAGGTGTACATTGACGGATATTGTCGATTACACCACAGCGCCACTTGTTTCTGTTGACTTCAATCATGACCCCCACAGCGCCATTGTTGATGGCACCCAGACGCGTGTCAGCAATCAGCATCTGCTGAAATTGCTGATTTGGTGCGACAACGAATGGGGATTTGCAAACCGAATGCTGGATACAGCACTGGTGATGCATCAGGTCAGTGGTCAGCTGAAAGACGTTTCTGAATTTCCCAGCCAGGCAAAATCGCAGGGCTGAACATATTTATCATTTACACAGTAAGACTATTGAGAGGACAAACCATGTCTGTAATCAAGATGACTGAGCTGGATCTGGCCGGTAAACGCGTGCTGATCCGTGCCGATCTGAACGTGCCAGTAAAAGCAGGTAAAGTAACTTCTGATGCACGTATCCTGGCATCTCTGCCTACGATCAAGCAATGCCTGGCAGCAGGCGCAAAGGTAATGGTTACCTCTCACCTGGGTCGCCCGACCGAAGGTGAATACGCTGACGAGTTCTCTCTGCAGCCTGTAGTGAACTATCTGCAAGACGCGCTCGACTGTGATGTGACGCTGGCGAAAGATTACCTGAATGGTCTGGATCTGAATGCAGGCGAGCTGGTAGTACTGGAAAACGTTCGCTTTAACGTGGGCGAGAAGAAGAATGACGAAGCACTGTCCAAGCAATACGCGGCACTGTGTGACGTGTTTGTGATGGATGCATTCGGTACGGCGCACCGTGCCCAGGCATCTACTCACGGTGTGGGCATGTTTGCCCCTGTGGCTTGTGCAGGCCCGCTGCTGGCTGCGGAACTGGACGCTCTGGGTAAGGCGCTGGGTAATCCGGCTCGTCCTATGGTGGCGATTGTTGGCGGATCTAAGGTGTCGACCAAACTGACCGTGCTGGAGTCACTGGCGAAGATTGCCGATCAGGTTGTGGTGGGTGGCGGTATCGCAAACACCTTTATTGCGGCTGAAGGTCATGGCGTCGGTAAATCTCTGTACGAAGCCGAACTGCTTGACACAGCGAAAGCGCTGATGGAGCAAACTAATGTGCCGGTTGCGACTGACGTAGTCTGCGCCAAAGAATTCTCTGACACGGCTGAAGCCACCATTAAGTCTGCTTCTGATATTGCAGAAGACGACATGGTGCTGGATATCGGTCCGGATTCTGCTGCTGAGCTGGCTCGCATTATCAAAGAAGCCAAAACTATTTTGTGGAACGGCCCGGTCGGCGTGTTCGAGATTGAGCAATTTGGTAAAGGTACTGAAGTCGTAGCGCAAGCGATTGCCGATTCTGAAGGTTTCTCTATTGCCGGTGGCGGCGATACGCTGGCAGCCATTGATAAGTACGGTATCAAAGATAAAGTGTCTTACATCTCAACCGGTGGCGGTGCGTTCCTGGAGTTTGTAGAAGGCAAAAAACTGCCGGCAGTTGCTATGCTGGAAGAACGAGCGAAAGCCTGATAACAGCGGCGCTGGGCTTGCTCGGCGCCTGGAATATGCTGTGTGTGGTGTGAACATTAACCGTTTGGCCGCACACATTAGCAATGAGTTTATCTTTAAACCCAGACAACAAAGCTAAAAGCTAATAGGACTATTGTTATGTCTAAGATCTTCGACTTCGTAAAACCTGGTGTGATTTCTGGCGACGACGTACAGAAAGTATTTGCAGTAGCAAAAGAAAACCAATTTGCTCTGCCAGCGGTTAACGTAGTTAACACGGACTCTATCAACGCAGTGCTTGAAGCTGCCGCGAAAGTGAAAGCCCCTGTTGTTGTTCAGTTCTCAAACGGCGGTGCAGGTTTCTTTGCAGGTAAAGGCCTGAAGCTGGAAGGTCAGAACGGCCCGATCCTGGGTGCGATTGCGGGTGCAAAATATGTTCACGCCGTGGCTGAAACTTACGGTGTGCCAGTGATCCTGCACACTGACCATGCGGCGAAAAAACTGCTGCCATGGATCGATGGTCTGCTGGACGCCGGTGAAAAGCACTTTGCGGAAACAGGCAAACCTCTGTTCTCTTCGCACATGATTGACCTGTCTGAAGAGTCTTTGGAAGAAAACATCGAAATCTGTGCCAAGTACCTTGAGCGAATGAGCAAGATGAACATGACGCTGGAAATTGAACTGGGTTGTACCGGTGGTGAAGAAGACGGTGTAGATAACTCTCACCTGGACCAATCTTCTCTGTACACTCAGCCAGAAGATGTTGCGTACGCTTATGAGAAACTGAATGCTATCAGCCCGCGTTTCACTATCGCAGCGTCATTTGGTAACGTACACGGTGTTTATAAGCCAGGAAACGTGGTTCTTACGCCAACCATCCTGCGTGATTCTCAAGCGTATTGTTCTGAGAAGTTCGGTATTGAGTCTAATGCGCTGAACTTTGTATTCCACGGTGGTTCAGGTTCTTCTCTGGAAGAAATCCGCGAATCTATCGGCTACGGTGTGATCAAAATGAACATCGATACTGATACTCAGTGGGCAACCTGGAACGGTATCCGTGAGTACTACCTGGAAAACGAAGCTTACCTGCAGGGCCAGATCGGTAACCCAACCGGTGAAGATGCGCCTAACAAGAAATACTATGATCCACGCGTATGGCTGCGTAAAGGTCAGGATTCTATGGTTAAGCGCCTGGAACAAGCTTTCTCTGATCTGAATGCAGTAGACGTGCTGTAATTTGTCACTCTGAACAGATTAGATTGTAAAAAGCCCGCTTTGCGGGCTTTTTTATTTGGTTTAATAGCAAGAGCTGAATAAAGTTACCTTAAGCCGCATAAAAAAGTCTTGCTTGTGACCGCTATGACAGCAATGATTGCGCATGTCGTATCATACTTATCTGAGTTCAGATAAGTGGTTATTGTTAGGGTAATTTCGTTCTGTTTGTTATGTATCACGGGACTTGAGCATTACCGCATCATCCCCAATGTAGAGAGAGCGCTATGACTGAGAGTGTAACGGATAAAGTGGTTGATACCATTGCCAATAATGAGCTGGCTGATGGTGTAAAACAAGCGGGTAACTGGGTTGTCGATAATCAGGAGCTGTTAATCCAGTATGGCGTTAACCTGATTTCTGCCTTATTAATTCTGTTTATTGGTAATCTGGTATCGAAAGGGGTGGCGAGCGGCTTCGGCAAAATGCTGCGCCGCAAGCAAATGGATGAAGCGGTTGTCAAATTCCTGCAGTCAATGGTCCGCTACCTGTTGTTTGTGATAGTGCTGATTGCGGCATTAAGCCGAGTGGGTGTGCAAACAGCCTCTGTGGTCGCTGTCATCGGTGCCGCCGGCCTGGCTATCGGCCTGGCCTTGCAGGGCTCACTGTCCAACTTCGCTGCCGGTGTGCTGATTGTTGCCTTCCGTCCTTTTAAATCAGGCGATTATGTTGAAGTGGCCGGGGTGGCCGGTTCTGTCGAATCTATTCAGGTTTTTCAGACCGTACTGAATACCCCGGACAACAAAATGGTGGTTGTCCCTAATGCGGCTGTGATTGGTGGAGCTATCACCAACTACTCCAGGCATGAAACCCGTCGTATTGATTATGTCATCGGGGTTTCGTACAAATCGGATCTGAAGAAAACCAAAGAAGTGCTCAAGCGCGTTTTGGATGCAGAGCCTCGCTTACTGAAAACGCCTGCGCCAACTATTGGTGTAGTGGCTCTGGCTGACTCTTCGGTGAATTTTGTAGTTCGTCCCTGGGTGAAAACCGCCGATTACTGGGCCGTCTATTTTGATTTGCTCCAGGCGATCAAAGAAGAGCTGGATAAAGAAGGTATTGAGATTCCCTTTCCGCAAATGGATGTGTACCTCAACAAAGTTGAAGAATAATGTTCAGCTAAATTGCAACAACAATGGAGCCGTTTGGCTCCATTGTTGTTTTTGGCACGTACCTGCTGATGTTAGAAAATATACTGTGTCAGCAGGCCTTGAGCCAGATGGGCCGCAATAATGAACATCATGGCGGCAACGGCAATATCGATGCCACGTTTGACTTTGGGCCGGGACAAGGTTGGCGCCATCTTCGCTGCGGCAATCGACAAGGTATAGAACCAAACGAATGATGCCAATATCGTACCTATGGCAAAAGCAATGCGGTCCTGGCCCTCAAACTGCCCGCCAATCGAACCCAGAATAACAACGGTATCCAGGTACAGGTGCGGATTGAGTACAGTAACAGCCAGCGCGCCAGCAACTACGGCCCGTCTGCCGCGAGCCAGTGTTTGTCTTTGTGCTTCTTCTTCAGAGGCCTGACTAAAGGCACTTTTCAGAGACAGGCTACCGTAAAACAGCAGAAAAGCGATCCCACCCAAGGTCACAGCCAGCAGCACGCTTTCGTTGCTGGAAAGCAGCGCGCCGCCACCAAATACGCCCAGACTGATGAACAACACATCAAGCAGGCAGCATACAGTGGCAGTGGTTAAATGATGATTACGTTTAATGCCTTGATTGAGTACATACGCATTTTGAGCGCCAATCGGAATAATCATGCTGGCGCCAAGGCCAAAGCCTTGCAGTAACGGCCATAGACTCATGAGTGATATTGTCCTTATTCTGTGGTGAAAGTGACGGCTACATCTGGCTAAAGCTTAAATCACTCGCTATGATTTAGTAAATCTAATAATTTTTATGATTTATTAGACTTACTAATATTGAGGGTGGGCATGGAAGGACTGGATTATCGCTGGGTACAGGCGTTGGACGCAGTCGTGTCGCAGCGAGGATTTGAACGGGCGGCAGAAATGCTATGCATCACTCAGTCTGCGGTTTCGCAGCGGATAAAGCAGCTGGAAAAACACATGGCTCAGCCATTGCTGGTGCGTGAGCAGCCACCAAGGCCCACACCGGCAGGACAAAAATTGCTGGGTCTGTACCGCCGTGTTCGCCTGCTGGAGCAGGAGTTACTGCCGGATATCCGCCCTGGTGAGCAAAGCCAGCCATTACAAATGTCCATCGCTACAAATGCTGACAGTCTGGCCACCTGGTTGCTGCCGGCGCTCAGCCCGCTGCTCAAACAGCGTCGCATCGAAATTAACCTGATGCTGGAAGATGAAAGCAGAACCCTCGACAGGTTGCGCAGCGGGGAAGTGGTCGGGGCTATCAGCATGGAGGCCACGGCAATGCCTGGCTGTGTGTCTGATTACCTTGGCCGGATGGATTATTTGTGTGTCGCCAGCCCGGACTTTCAGACGAAGTATTTTGCTGATGGAGTCACCCGCGAGGCACTGATGCGCGCCCCTGCTGTAGCATTTGACCAGTATGACGATATGCATGAAGTCTTCATCCAGCAGCATTTTAATCTGCCTCGTGGCAGCGTGCTGACCCACAGGGTGCGCTCCTCAGAGGCTTTCGTCAAACTGGCGCTACAGGGAGCGGCATACTGCCTGATCCCTAAAATTCAGATAGAGTCAGAACTGGCAAGCGGCGAGTTGGTCAACCTGACCCCGGGTATCATGCTGACCCGCAGAATTTACTGGCATCACTGGGCGCTGGAAAGTGGTGTCTTTAGTGAAGTGACAGCTCAGTTGCTTGATCATGCCAGAAACCGTCTGCCCCAGTGAGGGGAGTCAGCGTATTCTGGAATTGATAAATGTCATTTTAATAAAATGATGTGCAAAATTTTTTGCGATCCAGGGATAATTTTTCTCTGTCCGGTGTCAAAAACAGCATAAGGCCAATGAGCTGAAACCTAACGTTATGATTTGGATGGTGTTATGAAAAAAACCTTACTTGCTGTTTGTTTGAGTGGAGCGACTCTGATCAGTCCGTTGGCAATGGCAGAAGACAGTTTTCCCCGTCTGGAAACCATTGGTGTGGGTGAAATAACTGCTCAACCGGACATGGCTGTGTTTACAGTGGCGGTTGAAGAAAATCGTAAAACCGCTCAGGAAGCGAAACAGGCCGCGGATAAAGCCGTCACGGCCTTTATGGAGCGTTTGCAAAAAAGCGGCGTAAAACGTACGGATATTGAAAGCGCCAATATTTATCTGCATCCGCAGTATCACAGCAGCAACGATGCGCCACCTGAACTGGTGGGTTATCAGGCTTCACGTCAGGTGACTGTGACTGTTCGTGATTTAGAACAACTCAATACCTACCTGGACAGTGCGCTGGGGGATGGAATCAACCGGATTCAGAACATAGAGCTGAAAGTCAGCGATGCCGATAAGTACATGGAGCAAGCTCGCCAGGCCGCCATCAAAGATGCGCAAAGTAAGGCCAAGTCACTGGCACAAGGTTTTGATACCGACATCGATGGCGTGTGGAATATCCGCTATTTCGATCCTATGCCGCGTCCGGTGATGGGGCGGATGAAAATGGATGCGGCGATGGAAACTCAGGCCACCTATCAGGATGCCGAAATTACTTTCCGTGACAGAGTGGAAGTGGTTTTCCGCCTGGAAAAATAACGCTATGCGTCAGACAGAAAGAAGCTCACCCCAGGGTGAGCTTCTTGGTTTAAGGGGCGTGCCAGAATTAATGCAGAATACGGGCACGGACTGTGCCGTCAATGGCCTTCAGCTTATTCAGTGCTTCTTCAGATCGCTCGGTCTCAACGTCAATCACCACATAACCCAGCTCAGGGCTGGTTTGCAGATACTGAGCGGCAATGTTGATACCTTCAGCGGCGAAAATTGTGGTGATCTGATTCAGAATGCCCGGGCGGTTTTCGTGAATGTGCAGCAGGCGCGAACAGCCACGGTGCTCAGGTAATGACACCTCAGGGAAGCCAACGGCCGACACAGTTGAACCGTTGTCTGAGTATTTCACTATTTTGCCCGCCACTTCGATACCGATGTTTTGCTGAGCTTCCTGAGTCGAACCACCGATGTGTGGAGTCAGAATCACGTTATCAAAGCGCGTCAGCGGTGACTCGAACTGATCTTTATTGGTTTTAGGCTCGACCGGGAAGACATCAATCGCAGCACCTGCCAGATGTTTGCTTTCCAGTGCACTGCACAGTGCATCTATGTCGACGACTGTGCCGCGCGCGGCATTGATAAAGATGGAACCCGGCTTCATGCGCGCGAATTCTTCGGCACCCATCAGGTTCTGAGTATCCAGCGTTTCAGGAACGTGCAGACTGATAACATCGGATTTATTGAGCAGCTCACTCAGGGAATCAACCTGGGTTGCGTTGCCTAAGGTCAGTTTGTTTTCGATGTCATAGAAATACACATCCATACCCAGGTTTTCAGCCAGAATACTGAGCTGAGTCCCTATGTGACCATAGCCTATGATACCCAGTTTCTTACCACGGGCTTCATAGGAGGAGTCAGCCGTTTTTTGCCATTCACCCCGGTGGGCTTTGGCATTTTTTTCCGGGATACCACGCAGCAGCAGCAATATTTCACCCAGTACCAGCTCAGCCACACTGCGGGTATTGGAGAAGGGGGCGTTAAATACAGGAATACCACGGCGGTTGGCTTCAGCAAGATCAACCTGATTGGTACCAATGCAGAAACAGCCTACAGCAATCAGCTTCTTGGCCGCGTCAAAGACTTCTTCAGTCAGCTGGGTACGGGAACGAATACCTACAAAGTGGGCATCTTTGATTGCGTCGAGCAGTTCATTCCCCGCCAGCGAGCCTTTGTGATACTCGATATTCTCGTAGCCGGCTTGTTTGAGCACTTCAAGTGCAGAGGGGTGAACGCCTTCCAGCAGCAGAATTTTAATCTTGTCTTTATCCAGCGAAACTTTTGCCATGGTCCTTTTCCTTAAAAACAACAGGTATTCCATACAGCGGGCAGGATAACGTGTTCATGCAACAGCACATTGTGATGTCACACGGTGACAGGCGTACATCCTGTGTTGCCGTCTGGTGAGCTTAAACGATTGCGTTCACATTAAAGTATCAAAAATTTCGGTGAAGTGGCGAGAATATTACGAAATGGATAATAAAAAACGGCATATATTATGCCGTTTAGTCATCAAGCCTTATGAATAGCGCTGATACTGTTATTTAGTGACAGTTTTCACGCCGTCTGGAGAGCCTACCAGCAGGACATCCGCACCGCGCCGGGCAAAAAGACCGACAGTGACCACGCCTGGCAGCGCATTAATCTTATTTTCCAGATCTTTTGCATCGGTGATTTGCAGATTGTGCACATCTAAGATGATATTGCCGTTATCAGTGATGACACCTTCACGGTATACAGGATCGCCGCCCAGCTTGACTAACTCACGGCCTATGTAGGAGCGTGCCATCGGAATAACTTCAACCGGCAGCGGGAAGGCACCCAGCACATCGACTTCTTTGGTGTTGTCGACAATACAGATGAATTTTTTTGCAATGGCCGCAACAATCTTCTCGCGTGTCAGTGCTGCACCGCCACCTTTGATCATGTCAAAGTCAGGGTTGATTTCGTCTGCACCATCCACGTAGATATCCAGCGCAGACACTTCATTGGCATCAAATACCGGAATATCTAACTCTTCCAGTCGCTGTGTTGACGCAACAGAGCTGGACACAGCACCTTTGATTTCTTCTTTGCGGGTTGCCAGCGCATCGATGAAGTGATTGACGGTAGAGCCGGTACCAACGCCTACAATGCTGTCTTTGGTCACGTAGTCCAGGGCTGCCCAGCCAGCCGCTTTTTTCATTTCATCCTGTGTCATGCTTTTTCCTCGTGATGGCCTATGGATTGCGGAGCGCTGATTATAGCCGACCATTGATACTCTGGCAGGTTAAAATCATGATGAAGATCCCTGTTTAGGCAACTGACAGCTGGATGTTTACCAGTGGTGGTGTGCCGAGGGGGTGATAATAGCTGGCAGTGGTACATCCCAGGCTTCTGCCGGCAGATGCCGGACCTGCTGGCAGTCGTGGGCCAGTCCGAGGGGACGAGGGCCTGCGCTGTTATGGTGCCACTGGCTTAATGTGCGGTCATAGTACCCGCCTCCCATGCCTAACCGTTGTCCCTGTTCATCAAAGGCGACAAGAGGGGTACAGATCAGATCCAATTCGTGAACGGGTTTAACAAGACGAACATCCAGCACAGGCTCGGCAATGCCATAGCGGTTACAATGCATTTTCGTCTCAGGCCGGTAATGCAGAAATAACAAGTGGCCTTTGCTGAAGGGATGTAACACGGGCAGATAAACGTTTTTGTTCTGGTGCCACAGCCATTCGATTAGCGGTTCGGTATCTAACTCACCGTCATTGTTGAGGTATAAAGCCACATGTTGCGACTGGCGAACCTCGCTGAGCTGACAAAAGCGGCTCAGCACAGCCTTACTGGCCTGTTCCTGCTGGTGTGGGGTCAGTGCCTGGCGTTTAAGGCGCACCTGCTGACGAAGCTGTTGGCGTGTGGTTTGGGTTGTTTGGCCGGTAAAGCCTTGTGGGTGAGATGCATCCATAACATTCTATGCCTGTCGTCGCCTGCTCAAAGAGAGAACTGCTGGCTGTGAGCAGAATAGAAAAAGAGGGGGTGCCCCAAGGTGCCGTTGCGAATTGTAGCCCTTGAACCAGACGTTCAAGGTGGATCGGCAACATTAACCGTAGGCTTCTCAGTCGTGCTGAGCATGCTCAATAGCTAATAAAAGCAAATCCTGGTTTTTTGCTTATCGGCTCGGGGACGTCGATTCGCTGACGCACACCCCAGGGTCAATCCATTATCAACGTTGCGGTTGATTTTGCAATGCCTCAGTCAGAGTTTCTGTAATTTGACCGATGCGCTCGGACAAAGAATCGGCATTGTTGTTAAATTCTTTTCGTTCGTTATGCAGTTCACTGCAGATGTTCAGCCCGGTAAACATCAGTAACTGCTCCGGGTTGGAGATTTTGGTTCGCTGCGACAGTTCATTCAGGCGACTGTCAAAATCCGCCGCGGCTGCACGTAACGCTGTTTCCTGGCCAACGGGGCAATTTACCTTAATGGTCCGGCCTAAAATTTCAATTTCAACTGCCTGCGAGCTCATAGCTGTTTTGTATCCGTGTCAGTCACTGTGAATTCGTGAAGCGAAGATCGGCCGCTAATATAGAAAAAGCCTATTTAACTTGCAAGCATGCGACCTGACTGCATGAGCGACCTGCAAGCGAGATGACAAATCTTCATCAGTTCGGTGTTATTTTTGCCGTTGAGCCGATGAATGCCAGTAAAAATATCGACTCAATCAATCGCCTTTTGCTTTAGGTTAGCCTGAATCCAGCCTAAGTGGTAGCATATCACAAACCCATCTGACACCAATCTTATTAAGGTGAAAAAGCCCATGAGCGAAGTAAAATTGCCGGCTTATGAAGCGGTGGAAACCGCGCTGAAAAGTCAGTCTCTGGCGGTTACGCCCTCAGAATTACACGGATTACTGACGGGTATGCTGTGCGGCGGTTTACCCGCTGTCGGCGAGCATTGGATTGGTCCGATCTCGGATTACGCCAACAATGGCGAATCTCTGGACGGTGACGCCAGAACGCTGACACAAAATCTGGTGGATATTACTTCTAAGGAATTGGCTGGTACGGGGTTTGACGCGTCTTTGTTGCTGCCAGATGATGATGTGGATTTGATGGTGCGGGCTGAAGCTTTGAGTGAATGGGTTAACTGTTTCTTGTCCGGATTGGGTCTGATGGGACTGAATCAAGAAAAATTGCCAGCTTCAGTGCAGGAAGCCTTGGGCGATCTGCAGGATATCGCGCAGCTGGGGATCGACGATGAGGATGATCTGGAAGAGCAGGCGACGTTGTTTGAGCAGGTCATAGAGCATGTCCGAATGTGCACGCTGACCTGTTATTTCGAGCTGGTGTCACGACATCAGTCGGGTCAGGGCGATGCGCCTACGCTGCACTGACAGGGCAGGTTTGAGGTAAAACAGACGTGAAGCAGTATGATGTTGTCATTGCAGGGGGAGCCATGACGGGTGCCAGCCTGGCCCTTGCATTGGATACCCTGAGTAAGGGTAATTTGCGCATTGCCGTTGTTGAAGCGGTTTCTCCTGAACAGACAGGCCATCCCGGCTATGATGCCCGCAGTATTGCTATGTCTTTAGGCTCCGTCCGCTTGATGGAGCAACTCGGCCTCTGGTCATTTCTGGCGGGCGAAGCCACGGCTATCTCTCGTATTCATGTGTCTGATCGCGGCCATCCCGGCTTAGCCCGTATGTCAGCCAGTGAGTATGGGATCAGTGCGCTGGGCTATGTCATTGAACTGGCGCAGGCGGGCTCTGTATTCCTTGAGCAGTTGTCGAAAAGGGCGGCGATTGATCTGTTTTGCCCGGCCAGAATCCATACGCTGCATCGCGAACAGGATGTGGTCAGCCTGCAGCTCACTAACGGTGAATCTTTGCAGGCCAGCTTACTGGTGGCGGCCGATGGCGGGGTGTCCGGCTGCTGCGCGCAACTGGGCATAGGTCATCAGAGCCTGGACTTTGAACAGGTCGCTGTGATTGCCAATATCTCTACCGCTTTATCTCATCAGGGCGAAGCCTTTGAGCGATTCACGCCTTTCGGTCCCCTGGCTTTGTTGCCGATGAGTCAGGGACGAAGCTCGCTGGTATGGTGCATATCGCCGGAACAGCAGCAGGAAGTGATGGGATGGGACGACGAAACGTTTCTGGCGCAGTTACAGTCCAGCTTTGGCTGGCGTATGGGCAAGATGGTAAAAACCGGCCAGCGATTTGTGTATCCGCTGAGTCTGCGACAGGCTGAGCGCCGGGTTTCTCACCGTTTTGCTGTGGTCGGCAATGCTGCTCAGACACTGCATCCGATAGCCGGGCAGGGGTTCAATCTGGGCTTGCGTGATGTCGTGACCCTGGCTGAGGAAGTGGTGGCTGGCTATCAGGCCGGTGAAGACCCGGGATCAACGGCGATACTGAGCCGCTTTCGGCAACGTCGCGAGCCAGACCAGGCCGCAACGGTGGCGATGACCACATGCCTGGTGAAACTGTTTGCAAATGAGCACTGGCCTTTGGTCGCCGGGCGCAATGCCGGCCTGATGGCGATGAGTGTAATGGATACAATTAAAGCGCCGCTGATGAAGCGGGCGATGGGACAGGTAGACAGATAATCATGATGCAAAGTGTGGATATAGCTATTATCGGTGGCGGTATGGTGGGGTTAACTCTGGCTGCAGCCCTGGCCGATACTGATCTTCGTATTGCCGTCATTGAAGGCCAGTTGCCTGACCCTGAACTGGCCCCGTTACCGGATGTCCGTGTCTCTGCATTGAGCCGTGCCAGTGAACGGATTTTGCAGCGGGTCGGAGCCTGGCCAGGCATGGCTGAGCGCAGAGTCAGCCCTTATCAGCAGATGGATGTCTGGGAGCAGGACAGCTTTGCGCATATCAGTTTTGATGCTGCCTCTCTGGCGCAGCCTGATCTTGGCCATATCGTCGAGAATCGCGTGATTCAGCTGGCACTGCTGGACAAAGTGAAAACTCAGCCTAATGTGACCATGATTGCCCCGGTGCGCTGCCAGCAGCTGGCTTTTGGTGAGCGCGAAGCCTGGCTGACGCTGGACAACGGTCAGAGCCTGACGGCCAAGCTGGTAGTGGGGGCGGATGGCGCCAATTCATGGGTGCGCAGACAGATGGATATCCCGCTGACTCACTGGGATTATGGTCATCACGCCATTGTTGCCAACATTCGTTGTTCTGAGTCCCACACGCGCACCGCCAGACAAATTTTTACCCCTGATGGCCCACTGGCATTTCTGCCCTTGTCAGAACCGGATCTGTGTTCGATTGTGTGGTCTGTCTCGCCGCAGAAGGCGGAAGACTTGATGGACCTGGATGCCGACAGCTTCAGCAATCAGTTGTCTGCGGCGTTTGATTGCCGGCTGGGATTGTGCCGTCTGGAAGGCGAACGTCAGGCTGTGCCTCTGAAAATGCGTTATGCCCGTGATTTTGTGCGTGAGCGTGTGGCGCTGATTGGTGATGCCGCGCATACGATTCATCCGCTGGCGGGGCAAGGAGTGAATCTGGGGTTGCTGGATGCTGCCAGCCTGGCGGAAATTCTGAGTCTGTTGTGGCGTCAGGACAAGGACATAGGGGCCCGCCAGCATCTGCGTTATTTTGAACGCTGGCGAAAAGCGGAAGCGGCGAAAATGATTGCGGCTATGCAAGCGTTCCGGGAGCTGTTTGATGGCAGTCATCCGGCGAAAAAGTTGATCCGTGATGTGGGGCTGTTGCTGGTCAACCATGCGCCTGGGGTTAAAGATCAGTTTATGCGCCGGGCCCTGGGGTTGAGCGGAGAGCTGCCTGCGTTAGCCAGAGTTGAGTAAGGTTCTTTTAACTGAATGCTAATTCTGAAAAGCCGTCTCGCGAGAGGCGGCTTTTTTTTGTGAGTCCATTTACTTTCAATCTGTTTTTTTTCTCCTAAAGTAATAACAGTTAGGCAAGACGAAGCCTTTGTAAGGGAAGGTTAGACCTCTTTTTGTGAACATATCGGCGTCGCCGTTTTGGTAAGGATCTACTTATGGCCCATATTCCTTCTGAATTGAAATTCACTAATACTCATGAATGGGTACGTCCCGAAGGGGACGGAATCTATACTGTCGGCATCACAGATTACGCGCAGCAAATGCTGGGGGATATGGTGTTTGTTGATTTACCGGAAGTGGAAAGAGTCACTGAGGCTGGCGATGAGTTTGCGGTGGCGGAATCGGTTAAAGCGGCGTCAGATGTGTATGCACCTATATCCGGGGTTGTGGTGGCTATCAATGAAGACCTCGAATTGTCTCCTGAGCTGGTGAATAACGATCCGTACGGAGATGGCTGGCTGATTCAGATAAAAGCCGATGATGAAGGTGAGCTGGATGAATTGCTGGATGCCGAAGGGTATCAGGAGTTTACCTCTGAAGAAGACTGATATCAGCGAAACATAATAATCAGGCGATGTGTTCTGCCTGTGATGCTGGATAGTTGCCAACCATGCTGCGACAGCATCAGGTTTTTTAACTGAATGTAAATTATGAAGAGCCGTTTCGAAAGAGGCGGCTTTTTTGTTGGCTCAATGACTTTCAATCTGATTTTTTTATCCTAAAGTAATCTTAGGAAGGGCTGAGTGCCCTTGAGGTAATACTAACCAAGTTGCGCTTTTGTTTTGGTATATCACCAAACGGGCACTTTAGACTTTAATAAGGATAACGTTATGATTCATATTCCACCCGAATTGAAGTATACCGAATCACACGAATGGGTACGTGCTGAAGGTAATGGTGTTTATACCATCGGAATCACGGATCACGCACAGCAATTGTTAGGGGAGATGGTGTACGTTGAATTACCGGAAATTGACAACACATTTGAAGCGGGCGACGAGTTTGGGTCTGCAGAATCAGTCAAAGCGGTATCAGAGGTATACGCACCAGTATCCGGGGTAGTGGTGGCAATCAATGAAGAGCTGGAGGTGTCTCCTGATTTGTTGAATGACTCTCCATACGGAGATGGCTGGCTGATTAAGATAAAGGCCAATGATGAATCTGCTCTGGATGATTTGCTTGATGCGAAAGCTTATGCGGAGTTAGCGCGTGAAGAAGAGGATTAGCGCTCAAGCAGGAATCATCTATTAGGCCGGTAGTTAACCGGCCTTGATTGTATTAAGCCGCTTCTTTGAGCCGACGGATCTCCATATTCACTTCTTTCACGGTTTTGAAATGACGTTGTTCTGCTTTCACGGGCAGTTTGAGCAGCCCATTGTCAAATTCATACCCGCCACGACCGTCAATGTATAAGCGGCCACTGAATAGCCTGCTGACGTGTTTGGCTACCAGTTTCGGTAAATATTGTTTAAACATGCGCATAATGATGAGCAACCTTGCCTTATTTCTATTGTTGTTGTGTTTATTTCGCGGCCATTATAGAGAATTGACTATGAAATATTTGTGATACTCTCAGCATAATGTTTATGTAAAATGATGGCTTAGTGTAATTAATTTTTACAGATTTATCATTGCGCAGAGTATTATTCTGAATTGATGTGTGAATACTCAATTAAAACTGGCGGGATTCCGGTATGGGTCAATTCCGCTACATTTCTTTTTTTCTTATTTTTATCAGTTGCTTATAGTTATCTGGTTGGGTTTGGCCAGTTGTCTGTCACGGTATTTGCTACAGGAATGCATTGGTGTTTTTTTGTACAGTTGGATGAGGTGAAGACAATAAAAAAGTGTTTTCTGCTAACCTGTGCCACTGCTCTGATCTGTGCGTTAAATTGCGAAAAGGGTGAATGATTACGCAAAAAATGGGAGGGAGGCCCGTTTTTGGCTAGCGACAGATATCGCCATACAGGGGGGCGCACAACTGAACAAGATCTTGCATCGCCAGCTCAATCCCTGCCATGCGATCACCACTGCTGATATTCACTGTCTGATAGTGAGAGAGTGACAGGTCAAAAACCACAGGCAGCGTCTGTCTGAGCCCGATAGGGGCCACAGTGCCGATAGTCAGACCTGTGACTTCTTCAACATCTTGGGCGTCGGCGCACGTCATCCTGCGGCAGCCAAATAATGTGCGGACTTTTTTAGGATCAACCTGCCTGGTGCCGGGCACACACGCCAGAACGTGTAACCCGCCCATATCCCGCAGAAGTATCGACTTGACCATCTGATGTGGCTCTACGCCTCGCTCTTCGGCTGCTTCTTGTATGGTGCGGGCGGGCTTGTTATGAGGGAGCAGCAGGAAGTTAACCCCTTCCTGCTGCAGATAACGCGTGATGGGAGTATCCAGCATTACGCCTCTTCATCCAGCGAATACGGCAGTGGCAGTTGTTGCCACTGGTTTTCAGGTTCGGCAGCCAGACGAAAAGCTGTGTCTGGCTCCAGATCATTGGGCAGTACGACCAATGCCAGAGACTGATGATCACTGAATTGATAGCCAGCAATGATTGTGCCGCCTTTGCGCCAGTTGTCACCGACACTGCGCTCCAGCACATCGCCAGCTTTCGGGCAGTTTTCGGCCTGGCCAGAGACTATGTACATGGCCCGTTTGTTGATGCCGCGCCATTTGGCCCTGGCGACCGTTTCCTGACCGGTATAGCAGCCTTTTTTGAAGCTGATGCCGTTAAGTGCCTGCAAGTTCATGGATTGTGGAATGAATTCCAGCCCGGTTTCGGTATCAATACGGGGCAGGGCCTGGCGAATATCGTAAAGATCCCAGAGTGAGTCGTCTGACAATACTGCCTTGGCGGCGATTTTCTCTGCGATCTCACCGGCTGCGGCGCTATCAACCGCCAGGAGCCAGCGCTGCGCATCAATTTTTACCGCGGTCCCCTTGTCGAATGCCCGTACCTCTCCTTCACCACCCAGCACATTGTCTATGGTGGCTTGTGCCTGCTCACCTGTCAGGCCCAGCAAGACGTCGGTACTGGCTTCTATAGTGGTTTTTGAAAAGATGGCGTACTTTTTCAGTTCCGGCAATTGGGTGTCCATGACGCTTTTACGCTGCAGCCAGCCCAGACCGTCCCTGTGATGAAAGAGGCGAAAGATGGTGCGCATCTTACCTTTGGCGTCACAGTGCGCGCCAAGCGTGGACTGCCTGGCATTCAGAGACACGACATCGCAGGTGACTTGTCCCTGTAAGTAGGAAATGCTGTCCTGACCAACCAGAGTCACCAGTCCCCATTGGGTGAGATTTACCAGGGCAAGTGATGGCAGAGGAGCGTCAGCGGAAAGTGAAAGTGTGTCGAATTGCAAAGTATCTGACCAGGTGCTCATAGTCGAATCCGTCGTTGATAAGGAAAGCTGGCTTCAGCTTTCAGAAAAGCTTCGAATAAGCGCTATGTTATCGCTCTGGCTGAGCTTTGTCAGCCTGCATGCAAAAGTACCTGAGTTTTTGTGTCGGGTATTATCACGACCAGCTCTCATTTTGTTGTGCTATATGTGGCTGCAGATAGTCGGCAGGAAAACTGGCTGGTAGTATTGCCGCAGAATGAATACCACCAGGAGTTGAGGTTGGATATGATAGGTGCAGACGATAAAGCACGAATTAGATGGGCCTGCCGTCGTGGCATGCTGGAGCTGGACGTCATTATCATGCCGTTCTTTGAAGAGTGCTTTGATGATTTAAACCCGCAGGATCGCCAGGATTTTGTGTCTTTACTGACATGCGATGACCCGGACCTGTTCAACTGGCTGATGGAGCACGGACGCAGCACTAACCCTGCGCATGCTGCAATGGTGGACAAGATTGTTGCCCACAACAAGAGCAAGCTTCGCTAACCTGACGCTTTACCCTTCTTCTATCCTGCTTGCCGCTTTAACCGGAGCATATCTGGCAGTGGCAAGCCTGTTGTCTTTTCTGATGTTTGCTGATGTTCTGCCCGTGCCATTATGGTGGCTGTTTTGTGAATGGCTGTGGGGCGAGTATCTTTGCGCCAGAATCCAGCTTGCCTCCCTTCATGGCACGCTGATTTTATTTGATGACCGACAAATTGAGTGGCAGCGCTGCCGCTGGCAATTGTTTCATACCCGTGTGCTGACCTCCCGATTACTGATTATTGAGCTGAAACGCGCCCACCAGCATTACTGGCTTGCCGTCAGCCGTGATGCCTGTTCTGACAAAGATTTCCGTCTGCTGAGCCTTTTCTGTCGTATCTGCTGACGCCAAGGGTTGAGTCTGCTGCCTTTATCACCGGCTTCTGGAAGCAGTGTCATTCTTGTCCTGCCCGTTATCACAATATTGCGATCTTAAAGCAGAGCAGAGTAAAGTTCTGCTTTATTGTTGATGTAATTGATTGCTTGGGAATTTATAATGTCTTCTTGGCTATTAAGTGTATAAAACACCAATATTTTATACCTATAAGGAATTTTGTGTAATGAAAGTTAGGCATAAGCTGCTAGGGCTGGCAGGGTTAAGTGTCACAGCGATTTTTTTATTGTTTGGTGTAAATAGTTATACCAATCAAAAGCTTGTGAATATAGAAGTGGCTGGCAGTCAGCTTGACCAACTGGAAGTGACATTGCTTAACCTAAGGCGTAATGAAAAAGATTTTCTGGCACGTATGGATCTTAAGTACCTGCAGACCTTCAATGGCAATTACGATAAATTTCAGGCGCAATTAGCACGATTGCAGCAAGATGTGGCAGCCTTGTCGATTGATCTGCCGCAAGTGACAACTCTGCAAGGTAAGATGCACGACTATCATGCGGGTATGCAGGCAATGGTCTCAGGCTACCAGACTCTGGGACTGACACCCTCACAAGGGATTTATCAGTCATTGTATCAAAGCGGTGAGCAGCTGATGACATTGGCATCTGAAAGTACGCAGACATTGGATGTTTATCGCTTGATACTGACGGCAAAGTTATTTGCAGCGACTGATGACAAAGCTTTGCTGGCAGACTATCAGGCGTTTGTCACGCAATACGGTGATCAGCTGGATACGCAGTTAGGTCGGGATTACCGCGAGTTTAATCAGAGATTCAACCAGATGGTGGCGCAGAAAACCCGAGTAGGCCTGAGCCATAAAGATGGACTGAGAGGGCAGATTCGCGCCTTGTCTCATCAGGTTGAGGCCGAATTTGGCCAAATGCAGCAGCAGATAGACAAAGAAGCAGATCAGGTAAAGGTTTCAATCAGCCGCCTGGCCTGGCTTCTTATCGCTGTCATCATTGCAGGGCTGATCTTACTGTCATGGAAAATCAGCGCCTCTATTTTGGCCCCGGTTGAGCGTTTGAGCCACTTAATGAACCGTATTGCCGCCAGTCATGATCTCACCCTGAATGCCGATACTTCAGGTAAAGATGAGCTTGCCGCAATGGGGACGCACTTTAACTATCTGCTGAGCAATTTGCGCAAGCTGGTGGGGGATGTGCAGTCCGCCGTGTCTGAACTCGGTGCTGCTTCTTCTCAGCTTCAGCGCCGCAGTCAGGACGCAGAGCAGGCACTGGCGGCACAACTGCTGGACAGCGATTCTGTGGCGGCGGCCAGTACAGAAATGCAAGCGACCATCAGCGAAGTGGCTCATATTACCCATGAAGCCGCTTCACAGACCGGCCGCAGCCATGATGAAGCCACACAGGGGTTATCGGAAGTTGTCGAAACACGTTCACGGATTGATCAGCTGTCTGCAGGGCTGGCTCAGAGCAGCCAGGAAGTGTCCAGTCTTTCCGGTTTGTCAGACAGTATCGGCTCTGTGGTTGTAGTGATTAAAAACATTGCTGAGCAAACCAACCTGCTGGCATTGAATGCTGCCATCGAGGCCGCCCGGGCCGGTGAGCAAGGGCGGGGATTTGCGGTAGTGGCCGATGAGGTACGCTCTCTGGCCATGCGCACCCAACAGTCAACACAGGAAATCACCAGCATTATCAGCTCACTGCAGCAGCAGACGAAACAGGTGGTCAGCCATATTGAGCACTGCCGGGTGCAGGGGGATGACAGTGTGGCCCAGGCGCAAAGCGCGGAGGCTAAGATCCGAACCGTGATTGCTGATATGCAGCGGATATTGGATTCCAGCACCCAAATCGCCGCAGCGGTGGAGCAGCAGAGCCAGGTGTCTGAAGATATTGGTGCGCGGGTCGTGTCGATTCGCGATGTCACCAATAGCAATGTGGTGGTGGTGCAGGAAAATGCGCAGGCAGCCCACTCTGTTTCCGTGCAGGCCCACACCTTATCGCAGGCGATCAAAGCTTACAAAGTATGAGCTGACCGCTGAGAAGGAAGACATGAATGACGGGAGCCCGGGTGGCTCCCGTTGCTATTGTTTTTATTGCGGATTGCGCGGATCCAGTATGGTGGGTGACAGCGTCTCCAGCATATCCGGATAATCCAGAGTGTAATGCAGCCCCCGGCTTTCTTTTCGCTCCAGCGCACAGCGCACCATCAGCTCGGCGACCTGCAGCAGGTTCCGCAGCTCCAGCAGATTGTTGGACACCCTGAAGTTACTGTAATACTCATCAATTTCCTGCTTCAGCAATTGGATCCGGCGCATGGCCCGCTCAAGGCGTTTGGTGGTGCGCACTATGCCGACATAGTCCCACATGAACAGGCGCAATTCATGCCAGTTGTGCTGAATGACAACTTCCTCATCTGAATTGGAGACTTTACTTTCATCCCACAGCGGGATAGATGACGATAAGCTCACTTCATTGAGGTGCTGACTGATGTGTTCGGCCGCAGACCAGGCATAGACCACGCACTCCAGCAGCGAGTTCGACGCCATGCGGTTGGCACCGTGCAGGCCGGTATAGCTGACTTCGCCAATGGCATATAAGCCGTTCAGGTCTGTTTGTCCCTGCCGGTCGACCATGACTCCACCACAGGTGTAGTGGGCGGCCGGGACAACGGGAATGGCATCTTTGGTAATGTCGATACCATAGCCGAGCAGTTTTTCGTAGATGGTCGGAAAATGCTTGGTCACAAAATCAGCGGGTTTATGGCTGATATCCAGATACATGCAGTCTGCACCCAGTCGCTTCATCTCATAGTCGATTGCGCGGGCAACGACGTCCCGCGGGGCCAGCTCGGCACGCTCGTCAAACTCTTGCATAAAGCGGGAGCCGTCCGGACGGCGCAGATATGCCCCTTCGCCGCGCAGGGCTTCGGTCAGCAGGAAATTACGCGCTTCTGGATGGAAAAGGCAGGTGGGATGAAACTGATTGAATTCCAGATTAGCGACACGGCAGCCTGCCCGCCAGGCCATAGCGATGCCATCACCGGATGAGACATCCGGGTTCGAGGTATACTGATACACCTTAGAAGCCCCGCCGGTGGCCAGCACTACGAATTTGGCCCGCACGGTTTCGACAGACTCACGCTGGCGGTTCCAGATGTAAGCACCGAGAACCCGGTTGGGCGCATCGGCCTCACCTATTTTATGACTGGTGATCAGATCCAGCGCATTATGGCGTTCCAGTACTTCAATATTCGGGTGGTTGTGAACATTGTCCTGCAGCGACATTTGCATGGCCATGCCAGTTGCATCTGCTGCGTGCAGAATCCGGCGGTGACTGTGACCGCCTTCGCGTGTCAGGTGGTAGCGAGGATGATCATCGGTGCTGTTGTCTTCCTGATCAAAGGGCACCCCGGCGTCTATCAGCCATTGCACGCAATCGCGGGCATTTTCAGCAATGAAGCGAACCACTTCTTCATCACAAAGATGGGCACCGGCTATCTGAGTATCTTCAACATGAGAGTCCACACTGTCTGTTTCATCAAAAACAGCAGCGATACCGCCCTGAGCATAGTAAGTCGCCCCTTCACTCCGCGGGCCTTTACTCAGGACGAGCACTTTACACATCGGAGCCAGACGCAAGGCCAGAGAGAGGCCTGCTGCGCCGCTACCGATGACCAGGACGTCACAACTGTGTTCTCGGTTCTCGTTCATATTGATCTCATATCCCTGTGGTAAGCTCGCCATATTACCAAAAAACCCATTATGTGGGGCTTTTTTGATCTGTAAAGCTAGGTAAGGCAAATTGCCCCTGGCGGCGTACATCTGCCAGAATGAATGGCAGTTGCACCCGGGCGAATGTGCCAGTAAGGTGTGCGGGAACTTTGCGCTTTTTTTGGGGTCAGTAATTCTTTAGGCTTCTATGTCCATAGAATATAAATAGTTCTGAACACAGGATGGGTAAATTGGCTGCATCCGGTACGGTTCAGAGCAGAGATGACCTTGTCACAGACAGAGGAGTACACGCTCGAATGAGCGAGCAGTTAACTGACCAGGCACTGATTGAGCGAGTACAGCGAGGGGACAAGCAAGCCTTTAATTTACTGGTCGTAAAGTACCAGAACAAGGTTTGCAACCTTATTGCCCGTTATGTTGGCAATTCCGGTGATGTGCCGGATGTGGCGCAGGAAGCCTTTATCAAAGCTTACCGTGCGCTACCGTCTTTTCGTGGGGAAAGTGCATTTTATACTTGGCTATATCGTATAGCCGTGAATACGGCAAAAAATTACTTGGTGGCTCAGGGGCGCCGTCCGCCTGCAACAGACGTTGATGCGGAAGATGCCGAGTACTATGAAAATGGCAGTGCATTAAAAGAAATTTCGAACCCTGAGAACCAAATGTTGTCAGATGAATTGAAGCGGGTGGTATTCAGTACCATAGAAAGCCTCCCGGATGATTTGAAAACCGCAATTACGCTTCGCGAACTTGAAGGATTGAGTTACGAGGAAATTGCGGAAGTCATGGGCTGTCCGGTGGGTACGGTACGTTCCCGTATTTTCCGGGCTCGGGAGGCGGTAGAAAAACGTATTGCCCCCCTAATGCAGCGCTAATATTTGGGCCAAACGGTGACAAAGATGGCTGATAAAGAAAAGATTTCGGCTTTGCTTGATGGTGAAGACGTTGATCAAAGTATCATAAACCAGCTTCTGGTGGATGATAATGCAAAGCAAAGCTGGCAAGCTTATCAATTGATGAGCGATGTGATGCACGGTGAAGCGCCGGGGCACCCCAAGTGGGATATCGCCGGAAACGTGGCGATGGCGCTCGATAATGAACCCGCGCACAGCCTTGCAGACAGTGTCGCGGCGTCGGCGAATGTGGTGTCTCTGCCGCATGTGGAGCAACCAACGCCCCATCAGGCACGTCGTACTATGCCAGCCTGGCTGACACAATTTGGTCAGGTGGCATTAGCTGCCTGTGTTTCTTTGGCAGTGATTGTCGGCGTACAACAATATAACGGTGGTGAAGAGGCTGGGTTAGCGAGTGATGCTAATACTCAGGTGCCTGTTTTACAGACCATTCCTTTTGCCGGAACTGCTGAACCAGTCAGCCTGACGCGGGATTCTGTTCGTACCCGGACTGAATCGCCAAGCGAAGCACAACTGATGGAACAAAGACGTCGTATTAATGCGATGTTACAGGACTATGAGTTGCAACTGCGCCTGAATGCGGAAGACGGCAGTTTGGATAGAACCCTGTTGGAATCACACTGATTCGTGGCGGTGATATGAAGAAAATTCTGGTCGGTGCTCTGACACTGGTCAGCTTGGCTATGCCTTGGCAAGCCTCTGCGGAAGAAGATGCTATGACTTCTGCAGAGGCTTTGTTGCATCAAATGGATCAGGCAACCAGGCAGTTGAGCTATGAGGTGTCTTACATCCTCATCAAGAAAAACAGTATTGAACCCTTACGTTATCGCCATGCAGTAGAAGATGGCGAGACATTTGCACATCTGGTGTACCTCAGCGGTCCGCCGCGTGAGGTTATTCAGCGTGGCAAAGAAGTCAGTTACTTTGAGCCAGGGCTGGACCCGTTTACCATCGACAGCAATCGCATGGTGGCCCCTTTGCCGCCTATCATGCGTACCAATGTGGCAGAGCTGGCCCAGTTTTATGACTTCATCCCCATGGGACGATCCCGTGAAGCGGGAACCGCTTGTGATGTGGTACGTATTGCGCCCAAAGACGGCGCCCGCTATTCCTACCTGTTGTGGATGGACACCCGCTCTCATTTAGTCTTGCGGGCAGATTTACTGGATCGGGATGGTGAGCCTTTAGAACAATACCGCGCAGTGTCTTTTGTCGTGAATGACAAAGTGGCCGATATTCTGGAAAGTCTGAAATCAGTGAAACTGCCGGAAGTGGTTCAGCTACCGCCACAGCCACAGGTGGACTTGTCCTGGCAGGTCGACTGGTTGCCGCTGGGCTTTGAAAGTATTTCACACAACCGACACCGCCTGATGCTGACTGAGCGTCCGGTTGAAAGCCAGATGTATACGGACGGCCTGTTTAGTTTTTCTATTTATGTCTCGGCTGCAGATGGCTTCAGTGTGCGGGAACAACTGGTTCGCCAGGGACGACGTACGCTGCACAGCCAGTTACTGAAAGACAAAGAGATCACTGTTGTCGGTGACATACCGCCGGCAACGGCGCGCCGGGTGGCTGAGTCGGTCTCTTTTCAGGGAGTCAGCCAGCCATGATGCATTCACTGGCCACAGTGGTGGCTGTTGATAAAAAGCAGATCATCGTCAGTTGCCAGCAGCAAACCAGCTGCGGATCCTGTGCCTCACAAAATAGCTGTGGCACAGGCGTAGTCAGCAAAGTATTACCTGGTCGCCAGCATCAACTGACGTTATCGACAACCCATATTAATGATCCTATTCACATCGGTCAGCTGGTTGAAATCGGGTTATCTGAACGCAGCGTGCTGCAATCTGCGTTGCTGGTTTACGTGCTGCCGTTAGTGTGTCTGCTGTTGGGGACCTTGCTCGGCCAGTGGTGGTTTGTTGAGCTGGCTGGCGGTGGCGAAGGGGGCGTAATTGCCTGTGCCCTTGCCGGTGGCGTGGTAGGACTGCTGATTGCGCGATATCGCGCCAGAAGATTATCGGCCCTGGGGGATTATCAACCCAGCCTGATTCGGGTGCTCGGAAAGCCTGTCGTGGAGGGGCTGGAAACAAATGCACTATCGAAAGATAGCAGCAGCCGTTGAAATTCGGTAGAATCTGCCAACTTGATCGTAAGATCCCATTCATTTTTTAATCACGAGTTAGTCACGCCAATTCATGAAGCACATTCGTAACTTTTCGATTATTGCACATATCGACCACGGTAAGTCGACGTTATCTGACCGCTTGATTCAAGTCTGCGGTGGCCTTTCCGATCGTGAAATGGCTGCGCAAGTGCTTGATTCAATGGATCTGGAACGTGAACGTGGCATCACCATCAAGGCCCAGAGCGTGACGCTCAATTACACGGCAAAAGATGGTGAAACCTATCAACTGAACTTTATCGACACACCGGGACACGTAGACTTTTCCTATGAAGTCTCCCGTTCGCTGGCGGCCTGTGAAGGTGCGTTGCTGGTGGTCGATGCCGGTCAGGGTGTGGAAGCCCAGACACTGGCTAACTGTTATACCGCGATTGAAATGGATCTGGAAGTTGTGCCGATCCTGAACAAAATCGATCTGCCAGCGGCTGATCCTGAGCGTGTCGCGGAAGAAATTGAAGAAATCGTCGGTATCGACGCGATAGAAGCCACCCGTTGTTCAGCCAAAACTGGCCTGGGCGTTGACGAGGTGCTGGAAAACATCGTGCGTTCGATTCCTGCGCCAGAGGGCGACCCGGATGCGCCGCCACAGGCGCTGATCATCGACTCCTGGTTCGATAATTACCTGGGCGTTGTTTCTTTGGTCCGCATTAAAAACGGCGCCCTGAAGAAGAACGATAAGATCAAGGTCATGAGCACAGGACAGACCTGGAACGTTGATCGTATCGGTATCTTTACTCCGAAACAGGTGGATAAAGACATACTGAGAACGGGCGAAGTGGGCTGGGTGGTCTGCGGTATTAAAGATATCCTGGGCGCGCCGGTGGGCGATACCCTGACACTGGCGAAGAACGGCTGTGAAAAGGCGCTGCCAGGCTTTAAAAAAGTGAAACCTCAGGTGTATGCAGGCCTGTTCCCGGTATCGTCTGACGATTATGAGAACTTCCGTGATGCACTGGGCAAACTGAGCCTGAATGATGCTTCACTGTTCTATGAACCGGAAAGCTCTGCCGCTCTGGGCTTTGGCTTCCGCTGTGGTTTCCTTGGCATGTTACACATGGAAATCATTCAGGAGCGTCTGGAGCGTGAATACGATCTGGATCTGATCACCACTGCACCGACTGTAGTGTATGAGGTGAAGAAGAGTAATGGCGACATGCTGTATGTTGACAGCCCGGCCAAACTGCCGCCTATTAATGATATTGAAATCATTGGCGAGCCGATTGCCCGCTGTAACATTCTGGTGCCAAGCGAATACCTGGGTAATGTGATTACTCTGTGTGTTGAAAAACGCGGCTCTCAGGTCGATATGGTTTACCACGGTAACCAGGTTGCGCTGACTTATGACATTCCGATGTCAGAAGTGGTACTGGATTTCTTCGACCGTCTGAAGTCAACATCGCGCGGTTATGCCTCTCTGGATTATGGCTTCCAGCGTTATCAGGAATCTGACATGGTTCGGGTCGATATCCTGTTAAACGGTGACCGTGTTGATGCGCTGGCTATCATTACCCATAAAGACCATGCGCAATCGCGTGGTCGTGATGTGGTTGAGAAAATGAGGGAGTTCATTCCCCGCCAGATGTTTGATATCGCGATTCAGGCAGCGATCGGTAACCACATTATCGCTCGCTCGACCGTGAAACAGTTACGCAAAAACGTTATCGCCAAGTGTTATGGTGGTGACGTGAGCCGTAAGAAAAAACTGCTGCAGAAGCAGAAAGAAGGTAAAAAGCGCATGAAGCAGATCGGCAATGTCGAACTGCCGCAGGAAGCCTTCCTCGCCATACTGCATGTAGGTAAAGACAAATAATTCGAGTCCGCCTTCCGCCGCATTATGCGGCGGAATGGTTAGGGTCTTCAGACCCTGAGAGACCATGAAAAATTCATCATAGGGACATTAGGAACAGCAATGGCAAATCTGTTTTCGTTAATTTTAGTGCTGGCAACCATAGTGACCGGAATTATCTGGGCACTGGACCGGTTCCTCTGGGCACCTAAGCGTCAGTTGAAAATCGACGCTGCGGCGGCCAATGCCGGTGGCCAGGTGGATGCTAAAACCTTGGAAGCTGTTGCGCCACAGCCTGGCTGGGTTGAATCGACCAGCTCTATGTTCCCTGTGATAGCGCTTATCATGGTGTTTCGCTCGTTTATATATGAGCCGTTCCAGATCCCATCCGGATCGATGATGCCGACATTGCTGGTTGGCGATTTCATTCTGGTTGAAAAATTTGCTTATGGTCTGCGCGATCCTGTATTTCGTCATAAACTGGTGGAAACCGGCGAACCTGAACGTGGAGACATTGCTGTCTTTAAATACCCGGTAAACCCTAATGTTGATTACATTAAGCGCGTTGTGGGATTGCCGGGCGATTTAGTTCGCTATAGTGACAATAAGCAGATCTGTATTGCACCTAAAGGCACCACAGAATGTAAACCTGTCATGATGAGTCAGATGCACGACAGTGATTTTGTTCAGAACCGAACCCGGCTGATCCAGTTTACTGAGCAGCTTGGTGAGGCGAAACATGACATTCTGATCCATCCGCTAAGACCGAATCAGACGTTTGATTATCAACCGCGTCCCGGGCTGGCTGAGTGGGTGGTACCTGAAGGTCACTACTTTGTGATGGGTGACAATCGTGATAACAGTGCGGACAGCCGCTACTGGGGATTCGTGCCGGAAGCAAATCTGGTTGGCAAGGCGGTCGGGATCTGGATCAGCTTTGAATTTGAACGAAGTGCCGATAGTGTACTTCCCTCTTGGATTCCTACCGGTGTGCGCTTCAGCCGCATCGGAGGCATAGACTGATCGGGAAAAAATGACATCTCCTGTACAAAGACTCCAGCGTAAGCTGGGACACGAATTTAAGAACAGCGAATTACTGACCCTGGCGCTGACACACAGAAGCGCCAACGGCACGCACAACGAGCGTCTGGAGTTCCTGGGTGACTCTATCCTGAGCTTTGTGATTGCCGATGAGCTATACCATCGCTTCCCTAAAGTTGACGAAGGCGATATGAGCCGGATGCGCGCCACTCTGGTCCGGGGTAAAACGCTGGCCGAATTAGGCCGCGAATTCGAGCTGGGTGACCATCTGCTGCTGGGGCCGGGCGAACTGAAAAGCGGCGGTTATCGCCGCGATTCCATTTTGGCTGACTGTGTCGAAGCCATTATTGGGGCAATTTACCTCGACAGTGATATCGAATGTGTCCGCCATATCGTTTTGAGCTGGTATCAGAGTCGTCTGGACACCATACAACCCGGTATAAACCAGAAAGACCCGAAAACCCGTCTGCAGGAATGCCTTCAGGGGCGTCGTTTGCCGCTTCCGGCATATACTGTAACTAAGGTACAGGGTGAAGCACACAATCAGGAATTCACTGTACAGTGCGACGTCTCGGGGCTGGATAACCCTGTGGTTGGTAAAGGCGGTAGTCGGCGCAAGGCTGAGCAGGCTGCGGCAGAACTGGCATTGAAGCAGTTAGAATCATGACAGATAAAACACATTGTGGCTTTATTGCCATCGTTGGCCGTCCGAATGTCGGTAAATCAACACTGCTTAACCGTCTGGTCGGGCAGAAGTTGTCGATCACCTCGCGTAAACCGCAGACCACCCGCCACCGTATCATGGGCGTGGATACCCGAGACGGTTATCAGGCTGTGTATGTGGATACCCCCGGGCTGCATATCGAGGAAAAGCGCACCATTAACCGCCTGATGAACCGTGCGGCCAGCAGCTCGCTGACCGATGTTGAACTGGTGCTGTTTCTGGTGGACGGCACCATGTGGACACCGGACGATGAAATGGTGCTTAACAAGCTGGCGAAAAGCGGCCTGCCTGTGGTGCTGCTGGTCAACAAAGTCGATAACGTTAAAATGAAGTACGATCTGTTCCCGCATATGCAGGAGCTGGCGAAAAAAATGGACTTCAAAGCTATCGTGCCGATTGCTGCCAAGCATGGTACCGGTATTGAGGATGTTGAAAAGATAGTCCGCGGTTGTTTGCCGGAAGGGGAGTATTACTTCCCGGAAGAGTACGTGACAGATCGCTCTCAGCGTTTTATGGCTTCGGAAATTATCCGTGAAAAGCTGATGCGTTTTACCGGCGAAGAATTGCCGTACTCTGTGACCGTTGATATAGAGCGTTTTGACTATAATCCGGAAACCGATGGCTTTGATATCAACGGTCTGATTCTGGTTGAGCGTAAAGGCCAGAAGAAGATGGTGATAGGCAAAGGTGGCGAGAAAATCAAAACCATTGGCCGCGAAGCCCGTCTCGACATGGAAGATTTGTTCGAGCGCAAGGTGTACCTTGAACTGTGGGTGAAAGTGAAATCCGGTTGGGCTGATGACGAACGCGCCCTGCGTAGTCTTGGCTATATCGACGATCTTTAAGGACAGCGATGGAAGGGTTGCAGCGCTGTTTTGTTCTGCACTCTCGTCACTACAGCGAGACGAGCCTGATCCTGGATGTCTTCAGTGAAGAATCCGGTCGGATCACCCTAATAGCGAAAGGTGCCCGTCGTAAGCGCTCCAATCTCAAAGGAGCGCTTCAGCCATTTACCCCCCTATTCATCAAATGGACTGGCCGCGGCACTATGCCGGTTCTGACTCACGCCGAACCTATCAGTATCGGGCTGCCCATGCGCAGCTATATCCTGTATTCCGCCTTGTATGTGAACGAGATTCTGGCTCGGGTACTGGAAGTTCAGACGCCTTATCCTGCCTTGTTTCTTGATTATCTCAATGTGCTGAGAGAGCTTGCTCAGGCGGAAAATCCCGAACCCGCACTACGCCGCTTTGAACTGGCGCTGCTGGATCACTTGGGTTACGGTGTGGACTTTCTTCATTGTGCTGGCAGCGGGCTGCCGGTTGACGATGAAATGACGTATAACTACCGGGAGCAAAGAGGTTTTATTGCTTCTATGGTTGCCGGCCAGCTGACGTTTACCGGACGGCAACTGAAAGCCATTGCCGCCCGGCATTTTGAATCCCAGGATCAGCTCAGGGCAGCAAAGCGCTTTACACGCATGGCCCTGAAACCGTATCTTGGCAGCAAACCATTAAAAAGCAGGGAATTGTTTGTCCCTAGAGGAAGGAGTACCGCTACATGAAGAATATACTGCTCGGCGTCAATATCGACCACGTTGCGACTTTACGTAATGCCCGCGGCACCCGGTACCCGGATCCGGTGCATGCGGCCGAAGTGGCAGAACGCGCAGGCGCTGATGGTATTACCATTCATTTACGCGAAGACCGTCGTCATATTACTGACCGCGATGTCCGCATTCTGCGCGACACCATTCAGACGCGTATGAATCTGGAAATGGCAGTGACCGATGAGATGGTGCAGATAGCGCTGGATACCCAACCTGAGTTCGTCTGCCTGGTGCCGGAAAAACGAGAAGAGCTGACCACTGAAGGCGGCCTGGATGTGGTGGGTCAACTGGACAAAGTGAAAGCGGCAACCGAAAAACTGAGCTCGGCGGGTATTTTGGTTTCTCTGTTCATTGATGCGGATCGCGCGCAAATCGATGCCGCTGTGGCTTGTGGTGCGCCTTATATCGAGCTGCATACCGGCCATTACGCCGATGCAGCAACGGACACAGAGCAACAGGCCGAGCTGAAGAAAATTGCTGCTGCGGCCAGTTATGCCCATGATCAGGGTATCAAAGTCAATGCAGGCCACGGGCTGACCTATCACAATGTCAAACCCATTGCGGCCCTGCCTGAGATTTACGAGCTCAATATTGGCCATGCGATTATCGGCCGCGCCGTGTTTGACGGCCTGCATAAAGCCGTGGCAGACATGAAAGCCGTGATGCTGGAAGCGCGCTGGTAACATGGCCATCGTCGGATTGGGGACAGACATTGCTGAAATTGCCCGTGTCGAACATGTACTCGCCCGTGCCGGCGAGACGTTTGCCCGGCGGGTACTGACACCTGAAGAGTTAACCATTTTCAGCCAGCATAAGCAGGCAGGTCGCTATCTGGCTAAGCGTTTTGCCGTAAAAGAAGCGGCCGCCAAAGCGCTGGGAACAGGCATAGCCTGCGGTGTCTCGTTTCAGGATTTTACCGTCACCAATAACGAACGCGGCAAGCCAGAGTTGGCATTGGCCGGTAAAGCGGCCGAGCTGGCCGTGCAGATGGCGGTCCGCCATATTCACCTGACCATTGCCGATGAAAAACACTATGCAGTGGCAACCGTGATCCTGGAGTCGGGCTGAAAGCGCAATCAGTCCGCCGGAGATAAAGAAAGGGAAACGTTGTTTCCCTTTTTTGACGAAAAAATGTGAGGAGTGAACAAGATTTGACGTAAGAGCCTCAAAGGTGGTGGCTGGTATTGGCATGTCACTCATCTGCCGGCTGCCAAAAGCATGAAACAAAGCAGAAAGGGGCATCCTTTCTGCTTGATGGGTGTTACTGCCGGTAAGCCTGCGATGCCCTGACCACATTGTTCATTTCGTCGATTAATTCGAACAGTTCCGGTTCCAGCTCGGTGGCTGAACTCCCGGCTTTAAGCTGGGTTTCCAGGGTATAGCAGAGGTTTTTCAGCCTTGGCACGCCACTGTAGGCGCAACTGCCATGCAGTTTGTGGATGGACGGCCACAGGTCAATGTCTTTGCCGTCCAGCACTTCATTGACCAGCATTTCCACTTCGGGCATAAAATCGAGCAGCATCTGCAACATGTCACGGGCCAGGTCTTCTTTGCCTGCGGCTTGTTTCAGCGCCAGATCCCAGTCCCAGCTGACGTTATTATTCACTGTATCAGGCTTAACGGATGGCGCTGCGGAAGCCACGGCAGGTGCTGAACTGTTGCTCTGCGGCTGCGGAATCCATTTGGCCAGCATCTGCTGCAAAATCTGTTCTTCAATGGGCTTGGTCAGGTAATCGTCCATACCAGCACGAAGCAAGCGTTCACGTTCGCCAGCCATCGCATGGGCTGTGACCGCGATGACGGGCGTATGGCTGTTCAGCGTGGTTTCATGAATCGCCTCACAGGCTCTGACGCCGTCCATCTCAGGCATCTGAATATCCATGAAGACTAAATCAAAGGCTTTCTGCTGCGCGTAATCCACGGCTTTACGGCCGCCGGTGGCGGTAATCACGGTTTCTACCCGTTCACTGAGCAGGGCGGCGATCAGTTTCAGGTTGGCCGGGTTGTCATCAACCGCCATAACGGTGAGCGGCAGCAGGGCATCGTTCGTGGCAGCCAGTGGCAGTGGTTCGGGCTCTTCCTGATGATCTGTCTGGCCAATCAAGGCATCAAACAGTTTACGCCGGGCCAGCGGTTTACCCAGACAAGCCGTCACACCGGCACTGAGTAAGCGTTCCGACAAGGCCAGCTCTGTGGTGGGCAGGCACACTAAAACTTTGTCGGCCAGTTGCTCGGCTTTAAAGACTTTATCCAGAATCGTTGCCAGCGGTGGCTGTTCGCCCGGTGACAGGCAGAGCAGGGCAAAGTCGTGATGTTCAACATCGTCCTCCGGCATGTCGGCCCGGTAGGTCACATCCAGTCCGGCTTGCAGCAGGCGTTGCTGCAGCACGTTGGCCGCCTGCAGGTTGGGTTCTATCAGCAGCAGGTGGCGGTTTTTCAGCTCGCTGGTATCGATAGGCTGAGATACCGGCAGGTCAGTTTTGGTCAGTTTGAGGGTGAACCAGAAGGTGGAACCCTGGTGCAGGCGACTGGTCAGGCTGATCTCGCCGCCCATCTGAGTAACCAGTTTCTGGGTGATCACCAGCCCCAGCCCGGTTCCGCCATAGCGGCGTGAAATGCTGGCATCAGCCTGGCTGAAGGCCTGGAATAATTGTGCTTGCTGGCGCTCCGAAATCCCTATCCCGGTATCACGGACCATGAATTGCAATTCGAGGCTCTCATCGCGATCGGCTTTGAGCTCCACGGCAATGTCTATGTTGCCGCGCTCGGTAAATTTCACTGAGTTACCGATCAGATTAGTCAGCACTTGCTGAATACGCAGCGGATCGCCAATCAGACCGGTAGGAATACGCTGATCAACCCGCAGTGTCAGCTCCAGGCCTTTCTCGTGGGCGCTGGGTGCCAGCAAACGCATGACTTCATCCAGCGAGTCGGTGAAGTCGAACGGAATGTTTTCCAGCAGCAGCTTACCGGCTTCCAGTTTGGAAAAGTCCAGGATGTCATTGATGATGGTCAGCAGGTTGTTGGCGGATTTTTCTATCGTTAGCAGGTAATCGTGCTGGCTGGCACTGAGCCGGGTTTTGAGCATCTGGCGGGTAAAGCCGATGACGCCGTTCAGCGGTGTGCGCAGTTCGTGGGACATATTGGCCAGAAATTCGGATTTGACCCGGGCAGCTTCCTGAGCGCGTTTCTTGGCAATATCCAGCTCAACGTTCTGTATTTCCAGCTGCTCAAGGGTTTCACGCAGATCGGACGTGGCCTGATCGATGCTTTGCTGCATTTCGATATGGTAGTCAGACAGCGAAATGGCCATGGCATTGATACCGTTTTTCAGGTTATCCAGCTCACCCAGCAATTCACCTTCAATCCGGATATCGAGATGCCCGCGGCGAATTCTGTCTACGACGCTGATCATGTGCGAAATCGGGCGGGTGACATCTCGCATCAGGCGATAGGCAAACAATCCCGACAGGATCAGGCCCAGCAGCAAGACCATCAGCGCAGTAAAGACTTCCTGATACTGCTGCAGCCGCAGGGGGCTCATGTCCATTTCAATGGCGATGTAACCCAGCGCCCTGGCCTGAAACCCGGGTGCGGACAGGTTACTTTGCTGTGCTTCTGTCAGTATAGGGGCCCGCATGATCATGGTACTGTCATTGATGATGATGTCAGGAAGGAAGGGGATCGGCTGATCATCGGGAAACATCAGCGCCTCAAAATTCCGATGGAAATTTGAGGTCACAAACAGCTCATTATTGCCGTCAAATACCGCGATACTGCGTACAATATCGGAATGCTTGCGATGGGCATAACTGATGATGCGTCTGACCGCTTCACGGTTATGATCTGCCATGCCGTATTCGGTGGCAATCGCCAGCGGCTCTATGATGCTGGTGCCGGTTGCAATCAGCTGATGCTCCAGATCACGGTAGCGGCTCAATGTGAAAAATGCGCTCAATAGCAGGCCAATGATCAGGGTTGGTGCTAATGTCAGGGTGAAAACCCGGGCGCGAAGTCCGTATTTGGTCATGGTTACAAGAATTCGATTCTGTGGGAGAATTGCTGTCTATGCTGGTCACGCAAGCATGTTCCAGCCCTTAGCTTAATGAATCTTTACCGTAGCGACAATTGAAGTCGATCCGGCGTTGCCTTGAAAAGGCGACAGAACACCGTGAGTTACAACATTATGGCACGCTTTTTTAAGCCGACTAAACGAATTGTCAGCGACACCAAACACAAAGAAGTGACGGTTTCACGTCTGGACCATCTGGGATCAGGTATCGCCCATCTCGATCGCAAACCGGTTTTTATTCCGGGATTGCTGCCTGGCGAACGTGCGCTGGTGCAGCTCACTGACAATAAAAAACACTATGCCCGGGCTAAAGTCATCAAACGACTGACTGACAGCCCTGAGCGCATTACACCTCAGTGTCCTGTCTATGACCAGTGTGGTGGGTGTAACTTGCAACATCTCTCTCATTCTGCCCAGGTATCGGCCAAGCGCCAGTCTCTGGGGGAGTTGATGGCGAAGTTTGCCTTGGGTGGTGACAATGAGACTGCAACGGCATTAGTGCAGGACGAACCTGTTACAGGTGAAGAGTGGCAGTACAGGCGGAGCGCGCGTTTCAGCCTTAGGTTTGAATCCGGCAAAGGGCTGTGTTTCGGTTTTCGCCAAGAGCAGAGCAAAGAGATTGTTGATATTGAGCATTGCCCGGTACTGGCGGCTTCGCTGAATGCTCTGCTGCCGCCTTTGCGTGAATTACTGGCGCAATTGCAGGGCCGCCGGAACCTGGGGCACGTCGAACTGGTCGAAGCCGATAATGGCCCTGTAGTCCTTATCCGGCATCTCAAGCCTTTTTCTGACCAGGATATGACGAGCATTCAGCAATTTGCTGACAGTCATCATGTTATGCTTTTCCTGGCGCCGGAACCTGATGAAGTGATCCAGCTGGCCGGTGATACGCCCTGCTATGCCGTGAATGGTTTGACACTGCAGTTCTCGCCTAAAGATTTCATTCAGGTGAACCGGACGGTGAATACCCGAATGATAGAACAGGCGCTGGACTGGCTGGATATTCAGCCGCATGACAGAGTGCTGGATCTTTTCTGCGGCCTGGGTAACTTCAGTTTACCGCTGGCTCAGAAAGCACAGCAAGTCGTCGGTGTCGAAGGGGTGGATGAGATGGTGCGCCGAGCCAGTACCAATGCGGCGCTGAATAAGCTGGCGAATACGGCTTTTTATCAGGGCAATCTTGAACAGGGTATTGAGTCGTTCAGCTGGGCCAGCAAAGGTTTCGACAAAGTATTGCTGGATCCGGCACGCGCGGGTGCTGCAGGGGTAATGAAAGAAGTGGCAGCGCTATCACCCAGCCGGATTTTATATGTCTCCTGCAATCCGTCCACACTGGCGCGGGACAGTCAGGTATTGTTGCAACAGGGCTATCAGTTGCAACGGCTGGGAATGCTGGATATGTTTCCCCATACGGGGCACTTAGAATCTATGGCACTGTTTATCCGAACCTGATGCCAGGCTGAGCCGGCAAAGGCCGCAGGGAGTAACAGAAAGCCATCCGTAATAACGCTATACAGGACAGAATCATGGTCGCAGTTCGCGGTGCGCATTTGAAGGAAAACGCAAAATTTGAGTTGGTACCCTGGGTAGAGAGTCTGCTGCAGGATGCTAAAACCTCGGACCGTCTGCTCCAAACCTATCAGCGCTGTGAAGCGCATCTGGACAACAAGGAAGCGGCCGGTCAGTTACTGTGGCGTGGCCGGGAAATGGTTGAAATCCTGGTGATGCTCAGTATGGATACCGACACCCTGGTGGCGGCCCTGCTGTTCCCGCTTGTTGAAGGTGGCTTCTACAAGAGTGATGACATCAAAGAGGAATACGGCCAGACCATTCTGCAAATGGTCAAGGGCGTTAAGCAGATGGCGGCAATCAGCCAGTTGAATGCCATCAAAGAAGGCGCGGCACAATCGGCACAGGTCGATAATATTCGCCGCATGCTGCTTTCTATGGTGGATGACTTCCGCTGCGTGGTGATCAAACTGGCCGAGCGCATCTGTAATCTGCGCGAGGTAAAGGACGAGCCGGATAATGTTCGTCGTGCCGCGGCGCGGGAGTGTTCCAATATCTATGCCCCGCTGGCAAACCGTTTGGGTATCGGTCAGCTTAAGTGGGAAATCGAAGATTACGCGTTTCGCTACAAACACCCGGATACCTATAAGCAGATCGCCAGACAGCTGTCTGAGCGCCGTATCGACCGGGAGCACTACATCGACCATTTCGTTAAGGATCTGGATGAGTCGATGAAAGCGTCGAATATCAAGGCGGAGGTGCATGGGCGGCCTAAGCATATCTACAGCATCTGGCGCAAAATGCAGAAAAAGAATCTCGCTTTTGATGAGCTGTTTGATGTGCGAGCGGTGCGTATTATCGCGGATCAGCTTCAGGACTGCTATGCGGCACTGGGGGTGGTGCATACCAAATACCGCCATCTGCCCAAAGAGTTCGATGATTATGTGGCCAACCCCAAACCCAACGGTTATCAGTCGATCCACACTGTGGTGATCGGCCCGGAAGGCAAAGCTATTGAGATCCAGATCCGCACCAAGCAGATGCACGAAGAATCCGAGCTGGGGGTGGCCGCGCACTGGAAATACAAAGAATCCGGCACCTCTGCCGGCGCTCACTCTGCCTATGATGAGAAAATCAACTGGCTGCGTAAGCTGCTGGCCTGGCAGGAAGAAATGTCCGACTCTGGCGAAATGCTCGAAGAGCTGCGCAGTCAGGTCTTCGATGACAGAGTCTATGCCTTCACCCCGAAAGGGGATGTGGTCGATCTGCCCTTGAATGCTACTCCGCTCGATTTTGCCTATCACATTCACTCTGAAGTTGGTCACCGCTGTATCGGGGCCAAAGTGGAAGGGCGAATTGTGCCTTTCACCTATCACCTGCAAATGGGCGATCAGGTTGAAATCATCACCCAGAAAGAGCCGAATCCGTCGCGTGACTGGCTGAATCCGAACCTGGGCTTTGTCAATTCAAGCCGGGCACGAGCCAAGGTGCATGCCTGGTTCCGTAAGCAAGACAGAGATAAAAACATCACGGCTGGCCGGGAAATTCTGGAGCAGGAGCTGCATAAAATCGGCGCCACCATGAAAGATGCTGAGTCCTATGCCCTGAAGCGCTTTAACGTGAACTCGACCGATGAGCTGTTCGCCGGTATCGGTAGCGGTGATCTGCGTATCAATCAGGTGATTAACCACATCAATGCGCTGGTGAACAAGCCCACGGCTGAAGAAGAAGATCAGCAGTTGTTGGAGCGTTTAACCGAGGCGGGCAGCAAAGCCAGCCAGAAAAAACCGCAGCGTGATGCTGTGGTGGTGGAAGGGGTGGATAACCTGATGACCCACCTGGCGCGTTGCTGCCAGCCCATTCCCGGTGATGACATAGTCGGCTTTGTGACACAGGGGCGGGGGATTTCGGTTCACCGCAGCGACTGTGAACAGCTGGAAGAACTGCGTCATGTGGCGCCGCAGCGGATCATTCATACTGTCTGGGGCGGAAGCTTTGCCGGGCGCTACACGCTGACCGTCAGGGTAACCGCTTCTGAACGTAACGGCCTGATTAAAGATCTGACCAACACCATGCACAATGAAAAGGTGAAAGTGGCCGGCGTGAAAAGCCGGATCGATTTCAAAAAGCAGATGGCGATTATGGATTTCGATATTGAACTGACTGATCTCGACAGTCTGGGCAGACTGATTCTCCGCCTGGAGCAGGTGAAAGATGTCTTTGAAGCCAGACGACTGCACTGATCTCATCCTATCGACAAAACGGGCTCCGGCCCGTTTTGTGCCCAATAACAACCTGACACAGAGCACAGGATAACCATCATGAGCGATAAGCCCATCAGCACCTTACTTTCCATCATGACGCAGCTGCGCGACCCGCAGCGGGGTTGCCCCTGGGATCTCAAACAGGATTTTGCCTCTATCGTGCCCCACACGCTGGAGGAAGCCTATGAAGTGGCAGATGCCATTGCTAAAGAGAGCTGGGATGATGTGAAGGAAGAATTGGGCGATTTGTTATTTCAGGTAATCTTCTATAGCCAGTTGGCGAAAGAAAAAAGCTTGTTTGATTTTGATGATGTGGTCGGCGCGATCAACCACAAACTGATTCGTCGCCATCCTCATGTTTTTGCAGATAAAGATTTCGCCGATGAAGCAGCAATACATGCGAACTGGGAAGCGGAAAAGGCCAAAGAGCGTGCAGAAAAAGGGCAGGATGACAGTATTCTGGCTAATATCCCTAAGGCAATGCCTGCTCTGAACCGGGCCGATAAAATCCAGAAACGCTGCGCCCAGCTGGGTTTCGACTGGCCAACGCTGGGGCCGGTCGTTGACAAAGTGCAGGAAGAAATCGATGAAGTGATGGAAGAAGCCCATCAGGCGGTACCCAGTCAGGAACGCATCGAAGAGGAGATCGGGGATCTGCTGTTTGCTGTTGTTAACCTGAGCCGGCACCTGAAAGTGAAACCGGAAATGGCCTTGCACAAAGCGAACCGTAAGTTCGAGCGCCGGTTTCGCGAAGTGGAACGTTGTGTGCTGGAACAGGGCAAGTCGATTGACGCATGTTCACTGGATGAGCTGGATGCCGAGTGGGAAAACGTTAAGCGCAAGGAAAAGTCTGATTCAGCATCAAAGTGAGCACTAACCCGTAAGCAGACTTTCCATCAAGGATACCGGGCTTGATTTGGAACAAAAAGCGTCTGGGTTTACTGTGATAGTTTTCACGTTGTGGCAATAAAATGTGTCTGGTATACTAATTTCCCGTCCAGATACTTTTTATCCTCTACACCAATCTTCCAGGTTAAACATGACAACGAATTACATTTTTGTGACGGGCGGTGTTGTATCCTCCCTAGGTAAAGGTATTGCTGCAGCCTCACTGGCGGCCATCTTAGAGGCCCGTGGTCTGAAAGTGACCATGATGAAGTTAGACCCTTACATTAACGTTGATCCAGGCACCATGAGCCCGATTCAACACGGTGAAGTATTCGTTACGGAAGACGGTGCAGAGACCGACCTTGACCTTGGTCACTATGAGCGTTTTATCCGTACCAAGATGACCAAGCGCAACAACTTTACCGCTGGCCGTGTCTATGAAGACGTGCTGCGTAAAGAGCGTCGCGGTGACTATCTGGGTGCGACCATTCAGGTCATCCCTCATATTACTAACGCTATCAAAGAGCGTGTGATTGCCGGTGCAGAAGGCCACGACGTTGCTATCGTCGAAGTGGGCGGTACGGTCGGTGATATCGAGTCCCTGCCATTTATGGAAGCAATTCGCCAACTGGGCGTGCAGCTGGGCCGTGAGCGTGCAATGTTTATGCACCTGACTCTGGTGCCTTACCTGGCCGCGGCCGGCGAAGTGAAAACCAAGCCTACTCAGCACTCAGTCAAAGAACTGCTGTCTATCGGTATTCAGCCGGATGTGCTGATCTGCCGTTCTGACCGTATGATTCCGGCCAATGAGCGAGCCAAGATTGCCTTGTTCTGTAACGTGCCGGAAAAAGCTGTTATCTCAATGAAAGACGTTGACTCCATCTACAAGATCCCTCAGCTGATCAAGTCGCAGGGTCTGGATGAACTGGTTTGTCAGCGCTTTGGTATTACCGCCCCGGAAGCCGATCTGAGCGAGTGGGAGCGCGTTATCTATGAAGATGCCAATCCTACCGGTGAAGTCACTATCGGTATGGTGGGTAAATACACCGAACTGCCGGATGCATATAAGTCAGTCAACGAAGCACTGAAGCACGCTGGCCTGAAAAACCGCTTGTCTGTGACCATCAAGTACGTAGATTCACAGGATGTTGAATCCAAAGGCGTAGAAATGCTGGCAGGTCTGGATGCGATTCTGGTACCGGGCGGTTTCGGTGGTCGTGGTGTTGAAGGCAAGATCATGACAGCGCAATATGCGCGTGAAAACAAAATTCCATATCTGGGCATCTGTCTGGGCATGCAAGTCGCACTGATCGAATTTGCGCGGAACGTGGCAGGTCTGAGCGGTGCACACTCAACGGAATTTGATGCCAAATCACCGTATCCTGTGGTGGGCCTGATCACTGAATGGGTCGACAGCGAAGGTAACGTTGAAGAGCGCACAGAAGAGTCGGATCTGGGCGGCACTATGCGCCTGGGCTCTCAGCTGTGCCATCTGGAAGAGAGCAGCAAAGCCCGTGAAATGTACGGCAGTGCAACAATTCACGAGCGCCACCGTCACCGTTACGAAGTGAACAACAACCTGCTGCCTCAGCTGAAAGAAGCGGGCCTGAAAATCTCCGGCCTGTCTGCTGACAAGAAGTTGGTAGAGATTATCGAAGTGCCGAATCACCCTTGGTTTGTGGCGGCTCAGTTCCACCCTGAGTTCACCTCAACACCTCGCGATGGCCATCCTTTGTTTGAAGGGTTCGTCAAAGCGGCTGGTCAGCACCAGCGTGGTGAGTTCGAAGAGTAATCAGTTACAAACAGCTGTTGCACATGGAGTGCGGCAGCTTTTTTTTCGCTTTTTTAAATCAAAATAAAGCAAGAGGAAACACTATGTCTAAGATCGTTAAAGTTTTGGGTCGTGAAATCATCGACTCACGCGGTAACCCGACAGTGGAAGCTGAAGTCCACCTGGAAGGTGGTTTTGTTGGTATGGCTGCGGCACCATCTGGTGCATCAACGGGTTCCCGCGAAGCTCTGGAGCTGCGTGACGGCGACAAATCTCGTTTCCTTGGCAAAGGTGTACTGAAAGCCGTTGAAGCGGTTAACGGTCCTATTGCTCAGGCGCTGGTTGGTAAAGACGCGAAAAGCCAAGCGGACATCGACCAAATCATGATCGACCTGGACGGTACTGAAAACAAATCTAAGTTTGGTGCTAACGCTATCCTGGCTGTCTCTCTGGCGAACGCAAAAGCAGCCGCGGCTGCAAAAGGCATGCCTCTGTACGAGCACATTGCTGAACTGAACGGCACTCCGGGCAAGTTCTCTATGCCTCTGCCAATGATGAACATCATCAACGGTGGTGAGCACGCTGACAACAACGTAGACATCCAGGAATTCATGATCCAGCCAGTAGGTGCTAAAACACTGAAAGAAGGTCTGCGTATCGGTGCTGAAGTGTTCCATAACCTGGCAAAAGTACTGAAAGCCAAAGGTCTGAGCACAGCTGTTGGTGATGAAGGTGGTTTCGCACCAAACCTGGAATCTAACGCTGCGGCACTGGCTGCTATCAAAGAAGCTGTTGAAGCGGCTGGCTATGTACTGGGTAAAGACGTCACGCTGGCGATGGACTGTGCGGCTTCTGAGTTTTACGACAAAGAAGCAGGCAACTACAACATGAAAGGCGAAGGCAAAATCTTCACGTCTGAAGAGTTTAACTTCTACCTGCAGGATCTGGCGAACCAGTACCCAATCGTGTCTATCGAAGACGGTCTGGACGAGTCTGACTGGGATGGCTTCAAGCACCAGACAGAACTGCTGGGCGATAAACTGCAACTGGTGGGTGACGACCTGTTCGTGACTAACACCAAGATCCTGAAAGAAGGTATCGACAAAGGTATCGCTAACTCTATCCTGATCAAGTTCAACCAGATCGGTTCTCTGACTGAAACGCTGGCTGCTATCAAGATGGCTAAAGATGCCGGTTACACCGCCGTTATCTCTCACCGTTCCGGTGAAACTGAAGATGCAACGATTGCTGATCTGGCAGTTGGTACAGCCGCAGGTCAAATCAAGACAGGTTCTATGAGCCGTTCTGATCGTGTTGCTAAGTACAACCAGCTGATCCGTATCGAGGAAGCGCTGGGCGAGAAAGCACCGTATAACGGTCTGAAAGAAGTGAAAGGTCAGGCATAAGTCTGAAGCTTCACTTTTGTCACTTTGAGTGACCCCGGATGATAAGCCGCTCAACAGAGCGGCTTTTTTCTGTCCGAATGGCGGGTCCGGAACTGGTCACATACGGCGCTTTATGGGATTATTACCGGCTTAGAGGCTGATTAGATAGCCTGTCGACTTGTGTTAATCACCCAAGAATGAGGCTTGCATGCGTGTATTCAGTGCAGTGTTACTGCTGGTATTATCCTGGCTGCAGTACGAATTCTGGTCCGGCAAGAATGGCATGTCTGATTATATGGCGCTTAAAAACAATGTGGCGCTACAGCAAAAAGCGAATGCCGAACTGGTTCAGCGTAACCAGCAGATGTATGCAGAAATCAATGATTTGCATCAGGGCCTGGAAGCGGTAGAAGAGCGTGCCCGGCATGAGCTGGGTATGATCAAGCCCGGAGAAACTTTTTTCCGCATAGTCGGTGACCATTCCCTCTAGGATGGCCACTCAGCGTTAACTTGGCAGTAAACCCATCATGACTCAAACCTTAACGGCGGTAGTGCCTGCTGCAGGTGTCGGCAGCCGTATGCAGGCCGACAGGCCGAAGCAGTATCTGGTTATCGCAGGCAAAACGATACTGGAACATACGGTGGACAGCTTGTTACAACACCCCGCTATTAGCCGGGTAGTGATTGCGATCAGTGACGGCGATCCTTATTTTAATCATTTGTCTCTGGCCCGTCGTCCGGATGTCGTCGTGGTATCAGGCGGTAGTGAACGTGCCGATTCAGTGTTTTCCGGCCTGGCCACACTGGCGGATAATGATTGGGTACTGGTGCACGATGCTGCCCGTCCCTGCCTGCATCAGGATGATTTGTCCCGTCTGATTGAACAGGCACAGCAGCATGCCTTTGGCGCCATTCTGGCCGCACCGGTGCGCGATACCATGAAACGTGGTAACGGCCGGCAAACTATTGCGGCAACAGTGGATCGCACCGACCTCTGGCATGCATTGACCCCCCAGATGTTTCGGGTCAGACAGCTCAGAGATGCCATGGTCAAATCGCTGGCGGAAGGGGCTGTGCTCACAGACGAAGCATCGGCGCTGGAATATTGCGGCTTTTCGCCGCGGCTGGTGCCCGGTCGGGCTGATAACCTGAAAGTCACTCAGCCTGAAGATCTGGCACTGGCTGAATTTTACCTGCAGCAACGACAAAAGGAGCAGGCATAATGCGAATTGGACACGGTTTTGACGTACACAAGTTTGGCGGTGATGGCCCGGTGATCATCGGCGGGGTAGCAGTGCCTTATGAACAGGGTCTGATTGCTCACTCCGATGGTGATGTCGCTCTGCATGCTGTGTGTGATGCGCTGCTGGGCGCGATAGGTGCCGGCGATATCGGCCGTCATTTCCCTGATACCGATGCGGAGTGGGCGGGGGCAGACAGCCGCGTGCTGCTGCGTGATGTGTACGCCAAGGTTAAAGCGAAAGGCTACCGCCTGGGCAATCTGGATGTCACAATTATTGCGCAGGCACCGAAAATGGCGCCTTATATTGAACAAATGTGCCAAACCATTGCCGACGATCTCGACACCACGGTCGATAATATTAATGTAAAGGCCACAACGACTGAACGTTTGGGTTTTACGGGCCGCAAAGAAGGCATAGCCTGCGAAGCGGTCGTTTTGCTGCGCTCGCTCTGACGCCGCCCCTTCCTGTATAACGGAAAGAATATGACAATTGATATGGACAGCCTGAACTGGCTGAATGGTAAGCCTGTCTGCCAGGGACGAAGCAAAGTTCGCCCGGAAGATTTTATCGTCAAAGAGCAACTGGGTTTTGACTTCACCGGCAGTGGTGAGCATTTCATGGTGAAGATCCGTAAAACCGGCGAGAACACCAAATATGTTGTCAACGAGCTGGCGAAAGCGTGCGGAGTGAAATCCCGCGATGTCAGCTGGGCTGGCCTGAAAGACAGGCACGCGGTGACCGAGCAGTGGCTGAGTGTGCATCTGCCGGGTAAACCAGACCCGGATTTGACGTCATTTGTCGCCGAGCATCCAGGCGTCGAAGTGCTGGCGACCGATCGTCACGACAAAAAACTGCGTCCCGGCGATCTGGCCGGCAACCATTTTGAGTTGCGTCTGAGCGAGCTGGATAACCCTCAGGATCTCGACGCGCGGCTGAAGAAGATTCAACAGCAGGGCGTGCCGAATTACTTTGGTGCGCAACGTTTTGGCCATGACGGTAATAACGTGGTCAAAGCCAGAGCCTGGGGGAACGATGAATTTCGTGTCCGCGACAAGAGTAAGCGCAGCTTCTACCTGTCAGCTGCCCGCTCCTGGTTGTTTAATCTGGTGTTGTCCCAGCGTATTGCCGACGGCAAGGCAGGTACCTTGTTAGCGGGCGACTGTGTTCAGCAGCAGGGCAGAGAAGACTGGCAGCTGGTTGAGCAAATCACGCCTGAATGGCAGGCACAGGTGGCGGCGGGTGAATGGCTGATTACTGCGCCTGTGACCGGCGACAATGCGCTGCCCAGCCAGGGTGAGGTGGCGGCTTTTGAAATGGCGGTGATTGAGCAGGAGCCATTGCTGCTGAAACTGATCCGCGATAACAGGATGCGACACGAACGTCGTCCCCTGATGCTGCGTCCGGCGGACATGCACTGGCAACTGCATGCTGATCAGCTGGAAGTGCAGTTCTCCTTGCCTGCGGGATGTTTCGCCACGGCAGTATTAAGAGAACTGATTGATGAGCCTGAGCAGAAGGATGGCAGATATGCGAATTTTGATCAGTAATGATGACGGCATCTTTGCTGAAGGAATCAATACACTGGCCGATACCCTCAAAGAGCTGGGTGAGGTGTATGTGGTGGCGCCGGATCGTAATCGCAGCGGCGCCTCTAATTCACTGACACTGGAAACTCCTTTGCGTGTTCGTGAAGAAGGTATCAGGCGTATGTCGGTGGAAGGGACACCAACAGACTGTGTACACTTCGCGCTGAACGAGTGGCTGACCGATAAACCGGATATTGTGGTGGCCGGGATTAATCACGGCGCCAACCTGGGTGATGATGTGTTGTATTCAGGCACAGTGGCTGCCGCGACGGAAGGGCATTTTCTCGGCGTACCGGCCATTGCTGTGTCTTTAGTCGGTCGTGAACATTTTGCTACGGCCGCTCAGGTTGTCAAAGAAGTGGTGGGGCGTTTGATGGCCCAGCCTCTGCCGAGAAATAAAATTCTCAATATCAATGTGCCGGATGTGCCTTTGTCTGAACTGGGCGAATGGCAGGTGACACGCCTGGGTGCCCGTCACCGTGCGGAAAAAATGGTCAGGGACGTTGATCCCCGCGGCAAAACGATATACTGGCTTGGTCCCCCCGGGAGTTGCCAGGATGCCGGGCCAGGTACAGACTTTTATGCGATAGAACACAAGCAAGTATCAATTACACCGCTTCAGGTTGATCTGACAGCACACGATGCGCTGGACGACTTGGCACAGTGGATGAAACAAGTGGAGAGCAACTGATAATGCGCTATGCGGAACAACGCCATAGCCTGATGGAATATTTGTCTCAGCAGGGGATAGCAGACCGTAGGGTATTGCGGGTAATGGATACGGTTCCCCGTGAGCATTTTATTGATGAAGCCTTGTCGCACAAGGCTTACGAGAATAATGCCCTGCCCATCGGGCGTGGGCAGACCATTTCACAGCCTTATATTGTGGCCAGAATGACAGAGTTGCTTGCCTTGCAACCCGGCACCCGAGTGCTGGAGATTGGTACCGGCTCTGGCTATCAGACCGCGATTCTGTCTCGTATGGTGGAGCATGTTTACTCGGTTGAACGCATTAAGGCTTTGCAGTGGCAGGCCAAGCGCCGTTTCAAACAGCTGGACTTACATAATATCTCGACCAAGCATGGTGATGGCTGGCAGGGATGGTCAAGTAAAGGGCCATTCGATGCCATCATAGTGACCGCTGCCGCGGAGGTCGTCCCGCCGGCGTTGCTCGAGCAGCTGTCTGAAGGGGGGCGCCTGGTGATCCCTGTCGGTGAGCAGCACCAGATGCTGAAACGCATCCGCTTACTGGATGGTCACTATGTGACAGATGAAATTGCGCCGGTCCGATTTGTGCCTCTGGTGGCAGGGGAGCTGGCGTAGCGCATGAAAGGTTTTAGCGGAAAAAAGCACAAACTCCCGATGGTACTGGCAGCCTGTTTGTTGCTGTCGGCCTGTGCCACTTATCCGCCTGATGGCGCGAACTATGATAACACCCGGCCTGGTAGCTACCGGGGCAGTTACTATGAAGTGCAAAAAGGTGACACCCTTTATTTTATCTCTTACCTTTCAGGTCGTGATGTCAACGACTTGATTGCACTTAATCAGCTGACGCCCCCTTATACGATATATCCCGGCCAGAAATTGTTTCTGTGGAAGTCCAAATACGTAGCCCCTCAGTTTGGCCAGAAAGTGGCAGCTAAGCCTGCGCCATCTATCAATAAAAAACCGCCAGTGTCACCCAAGCGGGAAGCTGTGCCTTACCAACCTGTAGTTGTGGTCGGTCCAGTTGCGACAGCTGCCGCCGCTTCAGGTACGGCGGCAGCTACAACTGCTGTGGCGGTTGCTAAACCACCAGTAAAATCAACACCCCCGAGTAAACCGGCTAAAACACCGCCTCAGACTAAAGCTAATCCGGCTACAAGACCTGCAAAAACCGTGCAAAAAAGCGTCAATAAAGATGTTGATCGCGCTCCCACAAAAGAGTACTCTCAAGACTCAAAAAGTAACAAAGTTGTTACAAGTAAGGTTGGCACAAGTGACAAGGCAGGCAAGTCGCCTGCACCTGTCGCTGACAAGGTTGATACCTGGATATGGCCGGCGAAGGGAAGAGTCGTTTCCCGCTTTTCCAGCAGCGATAATGGTAACAAAGGCATTGATATTGCAGGCCAGAGAGGCCAGGACGTCAACGCAACAGCTGCAGGGAAAGTGGTGTATGCCGGCAATGCATTACGGGGCTATGGCAACCTTGTCATTATAAAGCACAATGACGACTACTTAAGTGCATATGCACATAACGACAGAGTACTCGTCAGAGAGCAAGATACGGTAACCGCAGGGCAAAAAATTGCTTTGATGGGCAGCTCGGGAACGAACAATGTCCGACTGCACTTTGAGATCCGTTATAAAGGCAAGTCAGTGAATCCGCTCAAGTACCTGCCAAACTGACAGACTGCTCGGGCGTGGTGAACCGGATTTGCAAAACGCTATCTGGGAGGCGCTATGAGCAGAAGTAATGCAGCTACTGATATCGAAAACTATGAAGAGTTTGAAGATGAGATGGAGCTCGATGTTGAAGAACAGGAAGCCGATGTTTCAGCAAAAGCAGACTCAGAGGTTGATGACGCCGACGAAGATTTGGATATCTCGTCCTACAGTGTCACTCAGAAAGCACTGGATGCCACTCAGCTTTATCTCGGTGAAATCGGCTTTTCCCCACTTTTAACCGCCGAAGAAGAAGTTCTCTATGCCCGCCGCGCGCTGCGGGGTGATGAAGTCGCCCGTAAGCGCATGATCGAAAGTAACCTGCGTTTAGTGGTGAAGATCTCCCGTCGTTACAGTAACCGTGGTCTTGCCCTGCTGGATCTTGTTGAAGAGGGCAACCTGGGCCTGATCCGCGCAGTGGAAAAATTCGACCCTGAGCGCGGTTTCCGTTTCTCTACCTATGCAACCTGGTGGATCCGTCAGACCATTGAACGGGCTATCATGAACCAGACCCGGACCATCCGCTTACCGATTCATGTGGTGAAAGAGCTGAATGTCTATCTGCGTACGGCTCGTGAGCTGGCTCAGAAGCTGGATCATGAACCCACAGCGGAAGATATTGCCCTGCAGCTGGATAAGTCGGTGGATGATGTGAACCGCATGCTGCGTCTGAATGAGCGTGTCGGCTCGGTCGATAACCCAATTGGCGGTGATACCGAAAAAGCCCTGCTGGATATCATCCCGGATGAACGTTGTGGCGGCCCGGAAACCTCCACGCAAGATGACGATATGAAAACCTCTATTGTCACTTGGCTGCAGGAACTGAACCCCAAACAGCGTGAAGTGCTGGCCCGACGTTTTGGTCTGCTGGGCTATGAAGCCTCCACCCTTGAAGATGTCGGCCGTGAGATTGGCCTGACCCGAGAGCGTGTACGTCAGATCCAGGTCGAAGGCCTGCGCCGCCTGCGTGACATGCTGACACATCAGGGCCTGAATATTGAATCCCTGTTCAACCAGGAAATTTGAGGCAAGTGCACTTCTTAAGTGCATGCTGACACAACGAAAGAAGCAACAAGAACAAACAAGAAATAAGAAACAAGATAAAAAGGTAAAAGAAAGGACGCTTCGGCGTCCTTTCTTGATCGTGCCTGATCCGTTACCTGTAACCCGTTACAGCAACGCTTTTAAACGGTACAGCTCATCCAGGGCTTGCCGTGGTGTCAGCTCATCCGGATTCAGGCGCGCCAGCGCTTCTTCTACTTCGCTGGGCTCAGGGATCAGCGAGAGTTGCTGGTTGTCTGCGCGCTGCGCCTGTGGCTGGTCCATGGCGTGCTGGTGGCCCGTGGTCTCCAGTTGCTGCAGCTTCTGCTTGGCTCGCTTAATCACTGATTTAGGGACACCCGCCAGGCTGGCAACCGCCAGACCGAAAGACTTGCTGGCAGCTCCTTCCTGCACGGCGTGCATAAAGGCAATTTCATCACCGTGCTCAATGGCATCCAGATGAACATTGGCCAGCCCGGGTATCAGTGACGGTAATTCTGTCAGTTCGAAATAGTGGGTGGCAAACAGCGTCATGGCTGCGATTTTTTCAGCCAGCCATTCGGCACTGGCCCAAGCGAGAGAAAGTCCGTCATAGGTGCTGGTGCCACGGCCGATTTCATCCATCAGTACCAGGCTGTTTTCCGTGGCGTTATGAAGAATATTGGCGGTTTCCGTCATTTCCACCATGAAGGTGGATCGGCCTGAGGCCAGATCGTCAGAGGCACCGATCCGGGTGAAAATGCGATCCAAAGGCCCAATAGTGGCGGAATCTGCCGGTACGTAAGAACCAACATGTGCCATCAGAGCGATCAGCGCAGTCTGACGCATATAGGTGGATTTACCGCCCATGTTCGGACCTGTGATGATCAGCATGCGGCGATCTTGGTGTAACGAGATCGGGTTAGCAATGAAAGGTGCATCCAGCACCTGCTCGACCACCGGATGTCGGCCAGCATTGATATCCAGGCCGGGTTTATCGCTCAGTGCCGGGCGGCAGTAATTCAGGGTATCTGCACGCTCAGCCAGATTGGCCAGTACATCCAGTTCCGACAGCGCGGCTGCAGTCTGCTGCAACTGAGCCAGATGCGGCAACAGGCTGTCAAAAAGAGCTTCCCAGAGTTGTTTTTCCAGTGCCAGCGCTTTGGACTTGGAGTTAAGCACTTTATCTTCGTGCTCTTTCAGCTCAGGGATAATGTATCGTTCTGCATTTTTCAGCGTCTGACGGCGAACATAATGGCTCGGTACTTTGTGGCTCTGACCGCGACTGATCTGAATATAAAAGCCATGCACCTGATTAAAACCGACTTTCAGGCTGTCGATGTCATGGCGCTCACGCTCGCGCTCTTCCAGTTCAGCCAGAAATTTGGTGGCACCATCGGCCAGATCACGCCATTCGTCCAGTTCGGCATTGTAGCCAGGTGCCAGCACGCCCCCGTCACGGATAATGACAGGCGGGTTTTCAATGATAGCGTGTTCCAGCAGGCTGCAAATCTCGTCCATTGGCTGGCTTTGTTCAGCCAGCTGGCGCAGTGATTCGCTGTTTAACTCGGCCAGCAGCTCAGCCAGTGCGGGCAGGTGCTGCAGTGCCGTACGCATGCGGGCAAGATCCCGTGGCCGGGCCGAGCGCAATGCCAGTCGGGCCAGAATCCTTTCCAGATCGCCCATGTGACGCAGCACGCCGGCCAGCTCGGCGAACATGCCGCTGTCTTTCAGGTTGCCGATGGCATCCAGGCGCAGATTCAGCTGCTGACGGTTTCTGACGGGCTGATGCAGCCAGCGTTTGAGCAGACGGCTGCCCATGGGAGTGGCAGTATGATCCAGCACGGAAGCCAGCGTATTCTCTGTCCCGCCGGCCAGGTTCTGGGTCAGTTCCAGATTACGGCGGGTAGCGGCGTCCAGAATCACCGATTGCTCCTGGGTATCCCGGGTGATGGCACGAATGTGAGGTAGCGCGGTGCGTTGAGTATCTTTCACATATTGCAGCAGGCAGCCGGCCGCACACAGGCCGAACTCATCGTTTTCAACGCCAAACCCCACCAGATCCCGGGTGCCGAATTGCAGCGTCAGCTGCTGGCGAGCAGTGTCCAGATCAAACTCCCACACCGGGCGTCGGCGTGCCCCTTTCATATGGCTGAAAAGGCCAGGTAAAGGAAAATCTTCCGGATACAGCAGCTCGACCGGACTGGTACGCTGCAACTCGGCTTGCATGGCTTCTTCGGTATCGGGCTCAATCAGCATGAAACGGCCGGAGGTGATATCCAATGTTGCATAGCCGAAGCGGCCATTCTGACAGAAAATCGCCGCAATCAGGTTATCGCGTCTCTCCTGAAGCAGCGCTTCATCGCTGACGGTACCGGGTGTGACAATACGCACAACCTGGCGTTCAACCGGTCCCTTGCTGGTGGCAGGATCGCCAATCTGCTCGCATATCGCGACGGAAACACCTAACTGAACCAGCTTGGCGAGATAACCTTCAACAGCATGATAAGGCACGCCAGCCATAGGAATGGGCTGACCGTTGCTTGAACCTCGCTTGGTGAGCGAAATATCCAGCAGTTGAGAAGCTTGCTTGGCATCATCAAAGAAGAGTTCATAGAAATCCCCCATGCGGTAAAACATCAGCACATCAGGGTTTTCAGCTTTAAGCCTCAAATATTGCTGCATCATGGGGGTGTGTGTTTCTAAACCTTTTATTGTCACGCTGTTGCCCGCATCAAACCGAGAAAAATCAGGCTGTCTAGGATACGTGAAAGCGTAATAGTGGCAAAGGGGGGAAGCGCAATTTCATGTCGCGACTAATGCTTGAAGCGCCCATACCATCCTAGTAAGGTGTCGGCATTGACTGTGTACGGAGGAAAGCCGATGGTGACGACATCTATGTCAGCGCAGCTTGGTCAGGCACTGAAAATCCAACAATGGCTCGCCACTACAGCAGAATCCTGTACCGGTGGCGGTGTCTCTGCTGCTATCACGGATATTGCGGGCAGTTCTGCCTGGTTCGACCGAGCATTTATTACCTATAGTAATGAAGCTAAGCAGGAGATGCTGGGCGTTAAACCTGAAACTCTGACTCAGTACGGCGCGGTGAGTGAGCCTGTGGTGCAGGAGATGGCGAAAGGTGCGCTGGCACATTCTCTGGCCTCTATCAGCGTGGCTATCAGCGGTATTGCCGGGCCTGATGGCGGCACGCCGGATAAACCGGTCGGCACTGTCTGTTTTGCCTGGGCGGATACCACAGGCTGGCTTGTTGCCGAAACCTGTCATTTTAGCGGAGACCGGCAGGCGGTACGTGCGCAGGCGGTCGAGCGCGCATTGCAAGGCTTACTGGAGCGCCTGAATACTCTGCAGTGAAGATCACACTCTTGCCCGGCCCGGTAGCTGGTCAGGAAAAAAATGCCATACAGTGCTAGACACTGTATGAATAGACAGTATACTAACCAGTAATTTGAATATTGAATTAGCATCCGTTGGAGAGTCGAATGGACGACAACAAACAGAAGGCTCTTGCCGCTGCCCTGGGTCAGATCGAAAAGCAGTTCGGTAAAGGCTCCATTATGAAGCTGGGTGATAACCGTACGATGGACATTGAGACCATCTCAACCGGTTCACTGTCTCTGGATATTGCACTGGGTGCCGGCGGTCTGCCAATGGGTCGTATCGTAGAAATTTATGGTCCGGAGTCATCAGGTAAAACGACTCTGACACTGGAAACTATTGCCGCCGCACAGCGCAAGGGTAAAACCTGTGCATTTATTGATGCTGAGCACGCGCTGGATCCTATTTATGCCAAGAAGCTGGGTGTGGATATTGATCAGCTGTTGGTGTCACAGCCGGATACCGGCGAGCAGGCGCTGGAAATCTGTGATGCACTGGCCCGTTCCGGTGCAGTAGACATGATAGTGGTCGACTCAGTTGCTGCCCTGACACCAAAAGCCGAAATTGAAGGCGAAATGGGTGATTCGCACATGGGCTTGCAGGCACGTATGCTGTCTCAGGCCATGCGTAAGCTGACGGGTAACCTGAAACAGTCTAACTGTATGTGTATCTTCATCAACCAGATCCGTATGAAGATCGGTGTGATGTTCGGTAACCCGGAAACAACCACCGGCGGTAACGCACTGAAATTTTATGCTTCTGTTCGTCTGGATATCCGCCGTACCGGCGCTATCAAAGAAGGCGATGAAGTGGTGGGTAACGAAACCCGCATTAAAGTGGTCAAGAACAAGATTGCAGCACCGTTTAAGCAAGCGGAAACCCAAATACTTTATGGTCAGGGCTTCAACCGTTTAGGCGAGCTGGTTGACCTTGGTGTGAAGAATAAACTAGTAGACAAAGCAGGCGCCTGGTATAGCTATAAAGGCGACAAGATTGGTCAGGGTAAGGCGAATGTTTGTAAGTACCTTGGTGAGCATCCAGAAATTGCTGAAGAGCTTGATAAGAAGCTGCGTGAGTTGCTGCTGAACCCTGCCACTGTTTCAGAAGCCGATGCTGAGCTGGCCAGTGCAGAGACAGATAAAGTCGATGCTCAGGATGAAGCTTTTTAATCACGACGAATGATGTCACGGCTGGATAGCCGAAGCAGTTATTCTTTAACGGGCGCTGTGCAGAGGTGAAACCACCCATGCCAGTGCCCGTTTTGTATTGACGGTTGAGCTACCGAAGTATTCAGAGAGATCGGTATCAATCAGCAATCTATCTTGCTTGGTAATGTAAATCGGGGAGGTGTAAAGGTGAGAAGGCAAGCGCCCAAAATCTCGGCCAAAGAAGCAGCTGTGGGGTATCTGTCACGGCGTGACCATGCCCAGCGTGAGTTGCAACAGAAGCTCAAGCAGCGCGGCTACAGCGAGCAGGAGGTCAGTGATGCTGTTGCCTATTGCCAGGATTACAACTGGCTGGATGATGCCCGTTACGCGGCCATGGCAGTGCGTAACGGGGTATCAAAAGGCTGGGGCATGTTGCGTATCAAACAGGAAATGAAAATGAAAGGGGTGCATGACTTGTGTATCAAGCAAGCACTGGAAGATGCCGAAGTGGATTGGTTCGAACAGGCCAGAGCGGTGGCACAGCGCAAGTTTGGTGACACTCAAATGGACACACCGAAAGAAAAAGCACGCCGGTTACGTTTTATGCAATCAAGAGGTTTTAATTTCGACCAGATTCGGTATGCCTTAGCGGTTGAAGATGAATACTGAGGCTGATTCTGCCATTGTGTTAACAGAACATTTCCCGTCAAACCCGCGTTGTTTTACAATAGCCAGTAAACCTTTTATCTTAGATTGATTAAACCTGCATGTTAGCTGAACTTTGTTGTTTGGCAGCAGGCAACTGGGGCGCAGTTGCAGGCAGGGGGATTAACACAGCATTATTCAGGATTGTCAAATGTACATGAGCACTGATGAGATTCGCCGTGCGTTTCTTACGTTTTTTGAAAGCAAAGGCCACCAGATAGTCGAAAGTTCGTCGCTGGTTCCCGCCAACGACCCGACCCTGCTGTTTACAAATGCAGGTATGAACCAGTTTAAAGATACTTTCCTGGGTCTGGAAAAGCGTAATTACTCCCGAGCGACCACGGCGCAGCGCTGTGTACGTGCTGGTGGTAAACACAATGACCTGGAGAATGTCGGCTTTACTGCCCGTCACCATACCTTCTTTGAAATGCTGGGTAATTTCAGCTTTGGTGATTATTTCAAAGAAGAAGCAATTCAGTATGGCTGGGAATTTCTGACCGGTGTGCTGAAACTGCCGAAAGAGCGTTTGCTGGTCACTGTGTATCAGACCGATGATGAGGCCTTTAATATCTGGCACAAGGTTATTGGCTTACCGGAAGATCGTATTATCCGCATTGGCGACAAAACCGGCGGTAAGGCATACGAGTCTGATAACTTCTGGCAGATGGGCGACACCGGCCCGTGCGGACCTTGCACTGAAATTTTCTACGATCACGGTGATCATATCTGGGGTGGTCCTCCGGGTTCGCCGGAAGAAGACGGCGATCGCTTTATTGAGATCTGGAATATCGTTTTCATGCAGTTTAACCGCCAGGCTGACGGCCAGATGGATTCGCTGCCTAAGCCTTCTGTGGACACGGGGATGGGGATCGAGCGTTTGGCGGCCATCATGCAAAGCGTTCACTCAAACTATGAAATAGATATCTTTCAGGCGCTGATCAAAGAAGCGGCTTCTGTGATTGGCTATGACGATCTGACTAACCAGTCTCTGCGGGTTGTTGCTGACCATATTCGTTCCTGTGCTTTCCTGATTGTGGATGGTGTGATGCCGTCTAACGAAGGCCGCGGTTATGTTCTGCGCCGTATCATTCGTCGCGCGGTACGCCACGGCAACAAACTGGGTGCAACCGGTGCTTTCTTCCACAAGCTTGTCGGTCCTCTGGCTGAGGTCATGGGCAGCGCGGGTGAGACGCTGAAACAGCAACAGGCTATGGTTGAGAAAGTGTTGAAGATCGAAGAAGAAAACTTTGGTCGTACGCTGGATCGCGGTATGTCGATCCTGAATGAAGCGATTGACGCATTGGATGGCAAAGTGCTGGACGGTGAAACTGTCTTTAAACTGTACGATACCTATGGTTTCCCTGCTGATCTGACCAACGATGTCGCTCGTGAGCGTGGTTTCAGCATTGATGAAGAAGGCTTCAACAATGCCATGGAAGCTCAGCGTCAGCGTGCCCGTGAAGCCGGTCAGTTCGGCGTTGATTATAACGACAGCGTGAAAGTGGATGCGGAAACTGAGTTTTGCGGCTACGACGGCACTCAGGGTGAAGGTCAGATTGTGGCGCTTTTCCGTGACGGTGAAGCGGTGGACACTGTGGCTGCCGGCGACAAAGCGCTGATCATTCTGGATCACACACCGTTTTATGCTGAATCTGGTGGTCAGTGTGGCGACACAGGACTGCTTTCCGCCAAGGGTGTGGTTTTCACCGTTGAAGACACGCAGAAGTTTGGCGACGCTATTGGCCATCAGGGCACCCTGAGCGAAGGATCTTTGTCTGTGGGTGATCGTGTGAATGCCCTGGTTGATGCTAAGCGCCGTGCGGCTATCAGTCTGAACCACTCTGCCACGCACCTGCTGCATGCGGCACTGCGTCAGGAGCTGGGTGAGCACGTGGCTCAAAAAGGCTCACTGGTGAAACCTGATAGCCTGCGTTTTGACTTCTCGCACCTGGAATCAGTCAAACCTGAGCAATTGCGCAAGATTGAACGCATTGTTAACGAACAAATCCGCCTGAACCATGTGATTGAAACCAATGTCATGGACATTGAATCCGCAAAATCCAAAGGGGCGATGGCGCTGTTTGGAGAGAAGTATGATGACCAAGTGCGCGTACTGAGCATGGGTGACTTCTCGACTGAGCTGTGCGGTGGTATTCATGCCCGCCAGACCGGTGATATTGGCCTGTTCAAGATAGTGTCGGAAGGGGGAATTGCCGCGGGTGTCCGTCGTATCGAAGCTGTGACAGGTGAAGGCGCCATCGAGGTGCTGCATGAGCAAGACAGTCTGTTGGCCGAAACGGCCAGTCTGGTGAAATCGGATTCAGCGTCTGTTGCCATCAAAGTGAATGCTTTGGTTACCCACAGTAAGCAACTGGAGAAAGAAATCCAGCAACTGAAAGACAAGCTGGCTGCCCAGGAAAGTGCTGATCTGATTAATCAGGTGCAAGAAATTAATGGTACTAAGGTCTTGATTGCTAAGCTGGACGGTGCAGATAACAAAGCACTGCGTGGTATGGTAGACGAGCTGAAAAACAAGCTGGGAAGCGGCGTTGTTGTCTTAGGTAATGTCAGTGACGGCAAGGTTGGCCTGATCGCTGGAGTCACCAAAGATGTGATCGCGAAAGTGAAAGCTGGCGATCTGGTGAATATGGTGGCTCAGCAGGTTGGCGGCAAAGGCGGTGGTCGTCCTGATATGGCTCAGGCAGGCGGTACAGATGCTGGGGCGTTACCCGCCGCGCTGGAAAGTGTGTCGCCTTGGCTGACCGAGCGTCTGTAACGAAGCGCCTTGATTGCAGAACGGCGACTTAAGTGTTGGTGTTGACTGTGGTACAGTCGACATCAATCATTCAAAAAGTGCTATAATTACAGACAATTGAGTCGTTGAACCTGACAGAATATGTAATGGCGAGTGGTCGAGTACAGTTTTTGGGCCTGATCTGAGTGGTACGCCAGATGCAGAAAATGTTTGTGGTTGATTGTTAAAGTCTGGATAATCGCCCACTTCTCGCTGTTTCTTGAGCAGTGACCATGAACTCTATGGGCTTTTTTGTATAAAAAAGCTTTATAAACACTAATTACAAGTAAGATTACTCAAGGAGCAATCGAATGCTAATTTTGACTCGTCGCGTAGGTGAGACGCTAATGATCGGTGACGAAGTAACCGTGACCGTACTTGGCGTAAAGGGAAATCAGGTTCGCATCGGTGTTAATGCGCCGAAAGAAGTGTCTGTTCACCGTGAAGAGATCTACATGCGTATACAGGCAGAAAAAGATACCGGAACACAGGGTTCAGGTAACTACTAATTCCTGTTTTATAAAGAGGTCGGCTAATTAGCTGGCCTTTTTTGTTTTTGGCCGCAGACAACGCGCCAGGTCAGTGAAAATTATGACGAAGTCACCACCCGGGAAGCTTTTGATAGCGGTTTGGTGATTAAGTGTTCAGCCAGCGATGGAAAGGCGCTTTTTCTCAATAAAGTGTTTGACTTATTTTTGCCTGACAGTAATATGAGCGACCGCAAGACGGTGAGGTGGCCGAGAGGCTGAAGGCGCTCCCCTGCTAAGGGAGTATACGGTTTATCCCGTATCGAGGGTTCGAATCCCTCCTTCACCGCCATTCCTTTCAACAGCTTGAAAGAAGTGGTATTTGCAAATTGCGCGTCCGTAGCTCAGCTGGATAGAGTACCTGGCTACGAACCAGGCGGTCGGAGGTTCGAATCCTCCCGGACGCGCCATATTTCAGAAGCAGGGCTCAAGGGCTCTGCTGAATAACTGTTTCTGCGCGCTCGTAGCTCAGCTGGATAGAGTACCTGGCTACGAACCAGGCGGTCGGAGGTTCGAATCCTCCCGAGCGCGCCATTATACAGTGTGGTGAGGTGGCCGAGAGGCTGAAGGCGCTCCCCTGCTAAGGGAGTATACGGTTTATCCCGTATCGAGGGTTCGAATCCCTCCTTCACCGCCATTCTTTCTTCAGTGTGATGACTGAAAGCAAGAAGTAAAACCTGCGCGTCCGTAGCTCAGCTGGATAGAGTACCTGGCTACGAACCAGGCGGTCGGAGGTTCGAATCCTCCCGGACGCGCCATTATTTAAATCGCAATGTCAGACATTGTGAAAACACAAGTTTCTGCGCGCTCGTAGCTCAGCTGGATAGAGTACCTGGCTACGAACCAGGCGGTCGGAGGTTCGAATCCTCCCGAGCGCGCCATTATTTGTGTGGTGAGGTGGCCGAGAGGCTGAAGGCGCTCCCCTGCTAAGGGAGTATACGGTTTATCCCGTATCGAGGGTTCGAATCCCTCCTTCACCGCCATTCTTCCCAATAGCTAGAGTCCCTTTAGATATTGTGTGAGACCCTGCGCGTCCGTAGCTCAGCTGGATAGAGTACCTGGCTACGAACCAGGCGGTCGGAGGTTCGAATCCTCCCGGACGCGCCATATTTGATCAAGTATCAATGGACTGCTACTTCAAAAACTGATTCTGCGCGCTCGTAGCTCAGCTGGATAGAGTACCTGGCTACGAACCAGGCGGTCGGAGGTTCGAATCCTCCCGAGCGCGCCATCATTTCAAGTCGTGATTTTTCACGCATCTGCTCTGCGCGTCCGTAGCTCAGCTGGATAGAGTACCTGGCTACGAACCAGGCGGTCGGAGGTTCGAATCCTCCCGGACGCGCCATCCTTATAAACCCAGCCCCGGCTGGGTTTTTTATTGTCTGTATTTCCCGTTTCTCCGTTTCTCTTCTGAGCCTTGCCTGCAACCACTGGTATTTCTGTGTGGAAAGGGGTAGTTTTGGCTTGCCTTGCGATGATAAGGCTAAGGATTCCACCGGATTTAGAAGGAAAATAACCATGACAACTCAACAGCTTGCTATTACTGCCTTTGGCGATGTCCACTGTCTTCAGCTGCAATCGGTCGAGATCCCTGCGCCGGAAGGGCGGCAGGTGCTGATCGATGTGGCTTATTCAGGCGTCAATCCTATTGATGCCAAAACCCGGGCAGGCTTAGGTTGGGCTGCGCAGCAAAACCGGGACAAGCTGCCTTGGGTGCCGGGCTATGATGTTGCCGGCGTCATCGCCGCCGTTGGCGAGGAGGTCACTGAATGGAGCGCAGGGCAGAGAGTGTGCGGCTTTATCGGGTTTCCTTTGCAAGGCGGTGGATACAGTACGCAGGTACTGGCTGAGGCGGACAGCCTGAGTCCGGTGCCGGATGGTGTACCCTTAGCAGAAGCGGCGGCGTTACCTTTGGCGGGGCAAACGGCCTGGCAGGCACTGGAAAAAGCATCAGTGCAGGCCGGTGAGCGGGTCTTGATCTTAGCCGGTGCTGGTGGAGTGGGTCATCTGGCGATACAGTTGGCATGCCACAAAGGTGCTGAGGTCGTGGCCAGTTGTTCGGCGGATAATCAGGATTTCGTCTCCTCTCTGGGCGCACAAGCGGTGGATTACCAAAAAGGTGAGCTGGCAGCTCAGCTACAGGCGGTGGATGTGTTGATCGATCTGGTTGGAGGCGAAATAGGCGTGGCAGCTTTGTCTTGTGTTAAACCGGGCGGTCGTGTGGTGACTGTGCCGACCATCACGGCAGAGAGTGTGACCGCAGCGGCAAAAGTCATCGGCTTGCATGCACAAGGTATGCTGGTATCCCCTTCGGTGGCGCAGAACGATCAGATGCTGGCTATGATGGCAGAAGGTGATCTGACAGTGTTGATAACAGAGCAGTTCCCGCTTGTGCTGGGCGCGGAGGCACACCGTCAGATAGAAACGGGTCGTACCCGCGGCAAAATAGTTCTGGTAATGAAAGACTGACGAATGGATTGGAGTTGGTCTGGCGAAGCTCTGTTGTGGGGGCTGTTTTTCACTGGCTTACTCAGCGCGACTTTGCTGCCGGGAGGCTCGGAAGCCGGCCTTCTGGCGGCTCTCAGTGCTCAGTCACAGCCGGTATGGTTGCTGGTTACCGTTGTCACAGCGGGCAATACTGTCGGTGGAATGGTGAGTTATTATCTGGGACGTTGTTTACCCGATAAAACTTCTGAAGAAAATCAGAGTCATACTAAAGCTGTTGCCTGGATAAAAAAATTCGGTTACTGGAGCCTGCTGCTCAGTTGGGTACCTGTTGTAGGTGATCCGCTTTGCCTGGCTGCAGGCTGGCTGCGGATGCGGGCAGGGCTCTGTGCCTTGTTTATTCTCATCGGCAAAGCCGTGCGGTACGTCATACTGGTGCTGCTGTTTTGATTTTTCACTCTGAAACTAATAGAAGGAAGGCGAACGTGCAAAAGCGGATTCTGAGCCTTGTGTTGCTGGTCCTTAGCGGATGCAGCAGTCAGACGCCCCCCGAACAGGCACAGTCATTGCCTGATGGTGTGCATTTTGTCGAAAGTGTATCGGACACCAGCGCTGAAGTCGTGATCCCTTACAGCAAATATGTGCTGGATAATGGCCTGACGGTGATCCTGCATGAGGATAACTCAGATCCTATCGTGCATGTGGATGTGACTTATCATGTGGGATCAGCCCGCGAGCAATTAGGCAAGTCAGGTTTTGCCCATTTCTTCGAACACATGATGTTCCAGGGCTCCAAACATGTCGGCGATCAGGAGCACTTTCGCCTGATCACCGAAGCCGGCGGTACGATGAATGGCACAACCAACCGTGACCGTACCAATTACTTTGAAACTGTGCCGTCGAATCAGCTGGAGAAAGTGCTCTGGCTGGAATCAGACCGCATGGGCTTTTTGCTGAGTGCCGTATCCCAGCACAAATTTGAGATTCAGCGCGCCACGGTAAAAAACGAGCGTGCACAACGCTATGAGAACCGTCCTTACGGCATGGTGAGTGAGCGGATTGGCGAGGCACTTTTCCCGCGGACACACCCTTACTCGTGGCAGCCTATCGGCTATGTTGACGATCTGGACCGGGTTGATGTTAACGATTTGAAAGCCTTCTTTCTGCGCTGGTACGGGCCGAATAACGCCACACTGACCATTGGTGGTGATATTGATAAAGCCGAAACACTGGCATGGGTACAGAAGTATTTTGGTGATATTCCGCGTGGACCGAAAGTTGATAATCCGCCGAAAGCGCCCGTTAAGCTGGATGCTGACCGATACCTGACCCTGGAAGACAATATTCAGCAGCCTATGCTGATGATGGCATGGCCGACCTCGCACAAAGGGGCGCCGGATGATGCATCGCTGGATATGCTGGCGAAAGTCATAGGGGGCGGTAAGAACAGTATCTTGTACCAGGCCTTGGTGAAAACCGGAAAAGTGGTGGATGCCGGAGCCTATCACGACTGTGGTGAGCTGGCCTGTACTATGTATGTCTATGCCATCGGCCAGAGTGGTGAGCAAGGACAGCTGGACCGCATTTATGACGACGTCAGCACAGTGCTCAGCAGTCTGGCTCAGCGCGGTGTCAACCAACAAGAACTTGATGAAATGAAAGGCATGGCTGAAGCCTCTGCCATTTTTGGCCTGCAAAGTGTGCATGGCAAAGTGGCGCAGCTGGCGGCTTACCAGACCTTTTACAGTGATCCAAACCGTTTGGGTACCGAGCTGACCAATTTGCGTAACGTTAAACCCGCTGACGTGGAGGCGGTATACCGGCGTTATGTGGAGAACCAGCCCAAAGTGGTGCTCAGTACTGTGCCAAACGGGCGTACAGAGATGGCCGCTGCCAAAGCCAACTACCGTCCGGCAGATCGCCTTATTCCTGAGCACAAATCCGTTCAGGACAATGAGCTGAACCTGCGCGAGCCACAGCGCGAAGGGTTTGACCGCTCAGTGATGCCACAGCCTTCAGAGCCGGTTACGGCTCAGGTGCCAGAGTTATACCGCTTCACGCTGGCTAACGGTATTGCAGTGCTGGGCACCCAGTACGATGAAACCCCGACCGTGGAATTGCAATTGGTTTTACCGGCTGGCCGCCGCTATGAACCTATTGGCAAAGAGGGGCTGGCCGAGCTCACTGCTGCGATGCTGGCAGAAGACAGCAAGCGCCATTCATCGGAAGATTTGGTGTCCCGCCTTGATACGCTGGGCAGTACTGTGACCTTCTCATCAGGTATGTACGGGTCTGTTGTTTCTGTTACTACCCTGAAGAAGCACCTCAATGAAACGCTGGCTATTATGCAGGAGCGTTTGTTCGAACCAGCCTTCAATGAAGAGGATTTTACCCGGGTCAAACAACAGGCGCTGGAAGGCCTGGTGTATGATCATCAGCGACCGAGCTGGCTGGTCAGTCAGGCCACCCGCGAGGTGTTGTACGGCAAGACTGTGTTTGGTCGTCCTTCGGATGGCACGCTGGCGTCGGTTCAGTCAATGACACTGGACGATGTCAAAGCGTTTTATCAGCGCTTCTACACCCCCAATGGGGCACAATTGGCCGTCGTTGGCGATGTCCAGCCCGCAGAGCTGACATCACATCTGTCATTTCTGTCAAGCTGGCAGGGGGCGCCGGCACCCAGTTATGTTACCCCTGCGCTGCCTGTCCGGTCGAAACCGGCAATCTGGCTGGTTGATAAGCCGGGAGCGCCGCAAAGTACGGTACGCTTAGTGCGTAATGGCCTGCCGTACGATGCCACGGGTGAACAGTTCGAACTCCAGCTGGCGAACTTTAATCTGGCTGGCAATTTTAACAGCCGGATTAATCTTAATCTGCGCGAGGATAAGGCATACACCTATGGTGCCGGTGGTTATCAGAGCGGCAATAAAGAAGCCGGGCTCTCTGTGTTTTATGCCGAAGTGCGTGCGGATGTGACCTTACCGTCAATTAAAGAGATGCTGAAGGAGCTGGAGAATTACAGCCGTCATGGCCTGACGGATGAAGAACTGGCCTTTATGCGTCTGGCGGTAGGTCAGCAAGAGGCACTGAGCTATGAAACGCCGAGTGATAAAGCTGATTTGCTGCGGCAGATCATGACTTACCAGCTGGAAGATGATTTTGTGTCGCAGCGTAATGCGATCACGGCTTCTATCAGTAAAAACAGGCTCAATGAGCTGGCGGCAAAATGGTTTGATCCCAAGGATTACCAAATTATTGTGGTGGGAGATGCACAGTCATTATTGCCACAATTACAAACACTGAATATGCCGGTTCATCCTTTAAAACCCATGCAGTAAGATCAGCATAATTACCGGCGTATTAAGCCAGTATTCAGCTTAAGATATCAGCCGATACTCTATGTATCGGCTTTTTTTATTGCTGCCGTTACCACAGGCAGGAAACCCTTTGCTAAATCAACAATAATCATGGTAATCAGCAAGAATTATGATTACCCTAGCTCCCCTGTGATAGTGATGATTGAGAACAGCCTGATGGATTTTTCACAAAGGTTAGAGAGGGTGTCGGCCAATCCGCAAGCGCTGACACAATTCGGTCGTGGCCTGGAAAGGGAAGCGTTACGAATAACCCCGCAAGGGAAGTTATCCACTCAACCGCACCCTGTCGGCCTGGGTTCGGCCCTGACCAATAAGTGGGTAACAACGGACTTTGCTGAGTCTCTGCTGGAGTTTATTACCCCGGTGTCTCGAGATGTCGATGAGCTGTTATCTCAATTGTCCGATATCCATAAATTCAGCTACAGCCAGCTGGGCAGCGAAATGCTCTGGCCTATGTCCATGCCTTGTTATGTCGGTGATGAGTCGGATATCGAACTGGCACAATATGGCAGCTCCAACATTGGTCGGATGAAAACCCTCTATCGTGAAGGGTTGAAACGCCGCTACGGCAGCATCATGCAGATTATCTCTGGTGTACATTTCAACTTTTCCTTTCCGGACAGTTTCTGGCAACAGTTGTTTGGTGATCAGAGCGAAGACGAGCGTCAGGCTTCAGTGTCTGAGTCGTATTTTGCCTTGATCCGAAACTACTACCGGTTTGGCTGGCTGATCCCTTATCTGTTCGGTGCTTCTCCGGCGTTGTGTGGCTCATTCCTGAAAAAAGACGGCGCTAAGCTCGATTTTCAAAAGACAGGTAAAGGCACCTATTTCCTGCCAAAGTCTACCGCACTGCGTCTGAGCGATCTGGGGTATACCAATCATGCCCAGAGTGCACTGAAGATTGGCTTTAATCATCTGGCTCAGTATCTGGACGGTTTACAGAAAGCAATCCATACCCCGTCTGAAGAATTTGCCGATATCGGCGTTAACGTCGACGGTCAATTGCGCCAGCTGAATACCAATGTGCTGCAGATTGAAAACGAGCTTTATGCGCCTATCCGTCCCAAGCGAGTGACCAACAGCGGCGAGAAACCGTCTGAAGCCCTTGAGCGGGGTGGTGTGGAGTACATTGAAGTGCGTTCACTGGATGTCAACCCGTTCAGCCCGATAGGTATCACCTCTGAACAGGTCCGCTTTTTGGATCTCTTCCTGACCTGGGCGGTCTTGTCGCCGTCTGATGATATGGATGATGCCGAACTGGCCTGCTGGCGTGACAACTGGAAGAAAGTGGTATTGCAGGGGCGGGATCCTGAGCTGCAGCTGCAAATCGGTTGCCGTGGCGAACGTTTGCCGCTGCGTGACTGGGCCTTGCGCGTCTTCTCTGAGCTGGAGCAGGTTGCTGTGGCCATGGATCAGGCTAACGGTGGCAACAGCTACCAGCAAACACTGACAACCCTGACCGGGTGGGTCAATAATCCTGAACTGACATTGTCTGCGCAAGTCTTGCGTCACATTGAAGCCAATGAAGGCATTGGTAAGTTTGGCCTGGAATTAGCCGCAAAGCATGCAGAGTGGCTGGATAAGCAGAGTTACAGCCGGTATTCTCAGTCTGATTTTGAGTCGGAAGCGGCAGCCTCTGTGATGAAACAGCAGCAAATCGAGCAGGCTGATGAGGTGTCTTTTGAAGCGTTTCTGGCTGATTATTTTGCGGATCTGCAACAAAATCCGTTTAAGAAAGCGTAACAGCAGAGATAAAAAAACGGGCAGCGACCTTGCTGCCCAATAAAATTACAATTTCGCAGGGATGACGACAGTTTGCACTGCCAGTCATAATATCAGACCTGCCGTTTTCACTTTGGTTCCAATTCAGGGAGTGAAAAATGCTTTTGGCAACAACAAAAGGGTTGGCGCTGATATTGTTGGTTTTAATAACAACCGGTTGCGCAACACCTCCGCCCCAAAATCAATCAAACTTATGTGACATTTTCCGTGAGAACCCCGACTGGTATCAGGACGCGCTCGACATGGAAAAGCGCTGGGGGACGCCCATTCAGGTTGCTATGGCCTTTGTGCGCCAGGAAAGCGCTTTCCGTCATGATGCCCGTCCTCCCCGTCCCTATGTGTGGGGTGTGATACCCTGGTTCCGCAGCAGCAGCGCCTATGGCTATGCGCAGGCACAAGATCCTGCCTGGGAAGATTACCAGCGCGCGACCGGTAGCTGGAGTTCACGTACCAGTTTTGATGATGCACTGATGTTTATCGGCTGGTATACCGATGAAACACAGCGGCAACTGGGGATATCCAAGTGGGATGCTTATAACCAGTATTTGGCCTATCATGAAGGGCGAGGTGGCTATAGCCGCGGAACTTATCGCCATAAGCCGACTCTGCTGCAAGTGTCCCGTAAAGTGGATCAGCAGGCGAAATCGTATGGCTGGCAATTGAAGCAATGCCGGCAGGAATTGGAAGATAACCGCAGCTGGTGGCCGTTCTGAGCGGAAGGGACTGCCAGGCTACGACACGACAGGCAAAGGAGAAGGACACCATGCCATTATTAGATAGTTTTACCGTCGACCATACCAAGATGCATGCACCGGCTGTGCGTGTTGCTAAAACAATGCAGACACCAAAGGGCGACACTATTACTGTGTTTGACCTGCGTTTCTGTCGCCCCAATCAGGAAATCCTCTCCGAGCGCGGTATTCACACCCTGGAGCATTTGTTTGCCGGTTTCATGCGGGCTCACCTGAACTCCGGGGCAGTGGAAATCATTGACCTGTCACCAATGGGTTGCCGTACCGGTTTTTATATGAGCCTGATCGGTGAGCCTGATGAACAGCAAGTGGCAGACAGCTGGCGTGCAGCGATGGAAGATGTGCTGAAAGTGGCTTCACAGGAGCAGATTCCTGAACTGAATGAATATCAGTGTGGTACTTACAGCATGCACTCACTGGACGAAGCCAAACAGATCGCACAGGATATTCTGGATCGCGGCATTGATGTGAATAAAAACCAAGAGTTAGCTCTGCCAGACAGTATGTTGCAGGAATTGAAAGTAAAGTAAGCGTTTACTGACTTTGCATCGACACAAAAAAACCACCGGTAATGCCGGTGGTTTTTTATTGTCACCCCCAAACCACCGCCTGTGACGGCGCTGATTTAGGACGCTGGGTTAACCGGTTTTTTGCAACTGGGCCGGCAGGATTTTGACCAGTTTGATCATGTTATCGGAGATTTCCACTATCTCCATCTGATAACCGGCCACTGACACGCTAAGGATACTGTCCGGGATATCTTCCAGATGCTCCAGAATCAGGCCGTTCAGGGTTCTGGGGCCGTCAGTCGGCAAATCCCAGTTCAGGCTCTTGTTCAGCTCACGGATATTGGCTGTGCCTTCAATCAGCAAACTGCCGTCACTTTGCGGGGTGATCTCTTCGGCTAAGGTCGGAGAGATGGAGGTGGTGAATTCCCCCACTATCTCTTCCAGAATGTCTTCCAGGGTGATCAGACCCTGAATATCGCCGTATTCATCAACAATCAGGCCGATGCGCTCTTTGCGGCGCTGGAACTTCAACAGTTGGATATTGAGCGGCGTGCCTTCCGGAATGAAATACACTTTGTCAGCAGCACGCAGCAGATTTTCTTTGCTGAAATCGTTTTTATCCATCATCAGGCGGTAAGCTTCTCTGACTCGCAGCATACCAACGACTTCATCGATGTTGTCCCGATACAGGACGATTCGGCCGTGAGCGGCATGGCTGAGCTGGCGGACAATGGATTTCCAGTCGTCATTGATATTGATACCGACAATTTCATTACGCGGGACCATCAAATCTTCCACTGTGACGTTTTCCAGATCCAGAATCGATAACAACATGTCCTGGTGGCGGCGGGGGATCAGGCTGCCCGCTTCATTGACCACAGTGCGCAATTCTTCCGAACTCAGGGTGGCATCGTTCATATTGTCGACACGCATGCCGAGCAGCCGCAGGAAACTGTTGGTGATGCCGTTGACAAACCAGACCAGCGGATACAGCAGTTTCATGAGTATCCGTAACAGGATACTGCTGGAATAAGCCACTTTTTCAGGGTACAGCGCGGCCAGGGTTTTCGGTGTGACTTCGGCAAACACCAGTATAGCCATAGTCAGCGCGCCGGTGGCGATAGCCACACCCAGATCGCCGTACAGGCGCATACCTAAAATCGTCGCGATGGCAGAGGCAAGGATGTTTACCAGGTTGTTGCCGATCAGAATCAGACCGATCAGACGGTCAGGTCGGTTGAGCAGTTTTTCAACCCGCTTAGCTCCGCGATGGCCCTGGCTTGCCAAGTGGCGCAGTTTGTAGCGGTTTATCGACATCATGCCGGTTTCAGAGCCGGAGAAATATCCGGAAATCAGGAGTAGTAATACCAGAAGGGAGAATAAAGCTCCCGTGGATATATCGTCCAAAAAGTCAGTTCCTTGTATCGCAGTGGATGTGTACTCTGTACTGAATATGAGTAAAGGTGTCAAGGGTGGGTTGTTAAGACGCTAAAGACCCAGCCAGGATTAATCATGCTTAAGCATGGATAGTGTTTATTAAATTGTCATTAGCTGCCAATGATGATTTCTTTGACAAAACGGCTGCCGAAGTAGGCCAGAGTCAGCAGAAAAGCGCCAATCAGGCTGAACCAGACGACTTTTTTACCCCGCCAGCCCATCCGGTAATGGCCCCAGAGCAGAACGCTGTAGACCCCCCAGGCCAGAATGGAGAGTACCGCTTTGTGTGTTTTGCCCTGGGCAAACATATCCTGCAGAAAAATAAAGCCAGTGATCAGCGTGATAGTCAGCAGTATGTGACCGACCAGAATGATTTTAAACAACTGCCGCTCAACCAGCATCAAGGGCGGCAGATTAGGGTTAAAGGCCAGTTTTTTGTGTTTGAGCTTATAATCCAGCCACGCCAGCTGAATCGCGTACAGTGTAGCGATCATCAGGGTTGAGTAGGCAAATAGCGCCAGAGAAATATGTAACAGGATTTGAGGATGCGCCTCCAGATGCGTAATGAAACCACCTGGTAATACAGCCGCCGCGGCAAGGTTAATGGCGGCAAAGCTGTAAATAACAGGCAGCAGAAACCATATCCGCATTTTGACCATGGCCAGGGTGGTGATGACGGCGATAATCAGACTGATGAGCGAGGCGACATTTAATATACTCAGATTCTGGCCGACGCCCCCCAGAATCAGATCTTTCAGGAACACCACATGCAGGATGATCGCCACTGTGGCACTGATCAGCACTGGCCGGGCTTTTATGCCATTATTACGGCTGAGCCCAGGCACAATAAATGCCAGCGCAAGCAGATAAAAACCAGCAGCAGTAAAGGCAATCAATATGTCCATAACACCTGTAAGGATCGTGAATTCGAACTGGTGAGTATACCTTGTGAACGGATAGCACGACAATGATACAAAGGGAACAATCGTGTGGGACAGAGCGCACTTTGCGGTCTGTTTCAGCGATTTCAGCAGGAATCTCTGTTGGTGCTGCGCGGCAGAAATGACAAGAATTCTGTCACAGGCTGCACGTATGGCATGAAACCGGGTCACTGATTGCGGTATACTGGCACGAAATGAGTGCGTAACGAGCGAGTCACACATGTTTGACAATTTAACCGAGCGTTTGTCGTCAACGCTGAAAAATATCAGCGGCCGTGGCCGTCTGACTGAAGACAACATTAAAGATACCCTGCGTGAAGTGCGCATGGCATTGCTTGAGGCGGATGTCGCGCTGCCGGTTGTCCGTGATTTCGTCAAGCGGGTGAAAGAACGCGCTGTCGGAACTGAAGTCTCTAAGAGCCTGACGCCAGGCCAGGAATTTATCAAAATCGTTCAGGCGGAATTAGAAGCCGTCATGGGCGACACCAACGAAGCACTGGATTTAGCCAGCCAGCCACCTGCGGTCATCCTGATGGCGGGTTTGCAGGGTGCCGGTAAAACCACCAGTGTGGGTAAGCTGGGTAAACTGCTCAAAGAACGTAATAAAAAGAAGGTACTGGTTGTTTCCGCCGACGTATACCGTCCTGCCGCTATCAAGCAGCTGGAAACACTGGCTTCTGATATCGGTATTGATTTCTTTCCGTCCAGCCCGGATCAAAAACCGGTGGCGATTGCCCAGGCGGCTATCGAGCACGGTAAGCGCAAATTCTATGATGTGGTGATTGTCGATACCGCAGGCCGTCTGCATGTCGATGAAGCCATGATGGACGAAATCAAGGCCGTTCATAAAATAGCGAATCCGGTAGAAACCCTGTTTGTGGTCGATGCCATGACGGGCCAGGATGCGGCCAATACCGCCAAAGCCTTTAACGAGGCGTTACCGCTGACCGGTGTGATTCTGACCAAGGTCGACGGTGATGCCCGTGGTGGTGCTGCGCTGTCGGTGCGTCATATTACCGGTAAGCCTATCAAGTTCCTGGGCGTCGGTGAGAAGACTGATGCGCTGGAGCCTTTCCACCCTGATCGTGTGGCGTCCCGTATTCTGGGGATGGGTGATGTCCTGTCGCTGATTGAAGATCTGGAACGTAACGTTGATAAGGAAAAAGCCGAGCAGCTCGCGAAGAAATTCAAAGAGAAGAAAGGCTTTGATTTAGAAGACTTCCGTGGACAGCTTCAGCAGATGAAGAACATGGGCGGTATGATGGGCATGATGGATAAGCTGCCCGGCATGTCCCAGTTGCCCGGTAATATCAAAGACCAGGTCGATGATAAAATCTTTGTCCAGATGGAAGCTATCATTAACTCCATGACCTCAAAAGAACGTGAGCGCCCGGAGTTGATTAAAGGTTCGCGTAAGAAACGTATTGCTGCCGGTTCCGGTACTCAGGTACAGGACGTCAACCGTTTGCTGAAGCAATTTACCCAAATGCAGAAGATGATGAAGAAAATGCAGAAGGGCGGTATGAAGAACATGATGCGCAATATGAAAGGCATGATGCCGGGTGGCGGCATGTTCCCTGGGCGCTAATTGCTTCAATTGCTTGTTTTTTGGTCTTGGCTGGTGATTTTACTGGTGAAAAAGTAGCTAAAGCAGTTGCATTCGCGGGTTGAAAGAGTAAAATTCCGAGGCTTTATTTGGCACGGGCCCCGTTTTTATGGCGGGGCCACTTTTATTTACAGTAATGCAAAGAGGACGATATGGTAACCATTCGTTTGGCACGTCACGGCGCGAAAAAGCGTCCATTTTATCACATCGTTGTTGCTGACAGCCGCGCTGCGCGCGACGGTCGTAACATCGAGCGTGTAGGTTTCTTTAACCCGCTAGCTACTGGTCAGGAAGAGCGTCTGCGTCTGGACCTGGACCGTGTAAATCACTGGGTTGGTCAAGGTGCAACTGTATCTGACCGCGCAGCTAAACTGATCAAAGACGCTGCTAAAGCAGCTGCTTAAGATTGGTTAATGGGTAGCAGAGAAGCAATGAGTTCACACAACCAAGACCAAGTTGTTGTCGGTAAAATCGGTGCCACTTACGGTATCAAAGGGTGGCTCAAAGTTTTTTCCTACACAGAACAAGCCGAGAGCATTTTCGCTTATCAGCCATGGCTGATAAAGATGAAAGGTGAATGGCAGACCTTCCATGTGGAAGCATGGAAACGTCATGGTCAGGGGTTAGTTGCCAAGTTGCAGGGTCTGGATATCCGAGAGGATGCTCAGGTCATGACCAACGCGGAGATCAACGTACCTGCTGAACAATTACCGGCGCTGTCAGATGAAGAATTCTACTGGCGCGAACTGATGGGCATGGCTGTTGTGACAACCCAAGGTTACGACCTGGGTAAAGTAACGGACATCCTGGAAACCGGTTCTAATGACGTCTTAGTGGTTAAAGCCAACCTTAAAGATGCTTTTGGACAGAAGGAACGTTTAATTCCGTTCCTCGATGAGCAGGTCATCAAGTCGATTGATCGCACTGCTCAACGGATCGAAGTTGACTGGGATCCTGGATTTTAACCCTTCAGTAAGAGCGTAAAGAACCATGCGGGTAGGAATAATTAGCCTATTCCCTGAAATGTTCCGGGCTATTACTGAGTTTGGGGTAACAGGTCAGGCGGTAAAAAAAGGCCTAGTGACTGTAGAGACGTGGAATCCCCGCGACTTTACTCACGATAAGCACCGTACGGTCGATGACCGACCTTATGGTGGCGGACCTGGTATGCTGATGATGGTGCAGCCTTTGCGCGATGCCATTCATGCTGCCAAAACGTCTGCTAAAGGCCAGGCGAAAGTGATTTACCTCTCTCCTCAGGGCCGTAAGCTCGATCAGACAGGTGTTGAGGAACTGGCACAGAACGAGAATCTGATTCTGATCTGTGGTCGGTATGAAGGGGTAGATGAGCGCATTATCCAACAAGAGGTAGACGAAGAATGGTCTATCGGGGATTTTGTGCTGACGGGTGGTGAGCTGCCAGCCATGACCTTAGTTGATGCAGTCGTGCGGTTTGTACCGGGCGTTCTGGGCGACTTTGCGTCAGCAGAAGAAGATTCTTTTGCCAATGGCTTGCTGGACTGCCCGCATTACACGCGTCCTGAAGTGTTAGATGGACAAGCCGTACCTCCGGTACTCTTGTCTGGTAACCACAAGGACATTAGCCGCTGGCGATTGAAACAATCGCTGGGCCGTACCTGGCTGAGAAGACCAGAGCTCCTGGAAAACCTAGCTCTGACTGACGATCAGGAGAGCTTGCTAGCGGAGTTTATTCGCGAACATCGGCAAGCCATGAGTTAATTTAGTATCAGTTTATTCTAGGGTATATACCAATGAGTAATATCATCAAAGCTCTTGAGCAAGAGCAAATGAAAAATGACCTGCCTGAATTCGCACCAGGTGACACTGTTGTTGTTCAGGTTAAGGTAAAAGAGGGTGACCGTGAGCGTCTGCAGGCGTTCGAAGGTGTTGTTATCGCCAAGCGTAACCGTGGTCTGCACTCTGCTTTCACTGTTCGTAAGATTTCTAACGGTGAAGGTGTTGAGCGTGCATTCCAGGCTCACTCTCCAATCGTAGACAGCATTACTGTTAAGCGTCGCGGTGCAGTACGTCGTGCCAAGTTGTACTACCTGCGTGAGCGTTCAGGTAAAGCGGCTCGTATCAAAGAGAAGCTGACCAGAAAATAAGAACGCGACACGAAAGACGCGTATTGAGAGGCCCGCCAATTTGGCGGGCCTTTTTTTTGTTGTGCACAAACCTGTAACCACAGATCGGCAGTGTACCGTCATGCCGTCTTACTCACACTGGTACTTTTGCTTCATCATCTCAATATGCTGGCTCAGCATCGCTCTCAGCACTGACAGGTCGATATCGTCCAGGCGTTTGATATACAGACAGGATTTTCCCAGCCTATGTTGGCCTAGTTGCCTGAGCTGATCCTGATGAGCGGCAAAGCCCAGCATGAAATACAGCGTTAGTTTACCTTTACGGGGTGAGAAGGCGATCATTGGCCAGCTGAAGTGCTTGCCGGCGGTGTTGCTGTAAAAGTAGGTACCAAAGCCAATCAGGCTGTCTCCCCACAGCACCGCGTCCTTACCGCTCAGCTCGCTCAAAAGTGTCAATAGCTGACGGCTGTCTTTCTGTTGCTGGCTGTCAGTGAGTCCCTCTATAAAGGAGGTGACGCTGGCTTGGGTGGGACGGGTTTTGAGGGTGCTCACTGTATGACTCCAGAACCGGGATTTGTGTCGAGTATATACAGGCAGGGGAAGGGAGCTAAAGAAAAAAGCATGAACCGGGAGACGGGGGACAAAAAAACCAGCCCGGAGGCTGGTTTTCACAGAAGCACAAGATTAAGCCGTTTCCAGCTTGCCTTTGCCTTCGTTCTCTTTTTCATCCAGATCGATATCGCCTTTACCTTTTGACTTCACAATGACATACACAGTGATGCCAAGTGTCGCAATCAGGCCGATGACAGTCGAGATCATCATTGGCAGACCGAAGCCCAGTGTACTGTTGTTCAGAATAAAGGTGATCACGACTGTGGTCATGAAAATAGCCGGTACTGTGGTTACCCAATGCAGCTTGTTGTGGCGCAGCAGGTAAGCGGAAGCTGTCCACAGCATCATGACAGCTGTGGTCTGGTTAGCAAACCCGAAGTAACGCCAGATAATCCCGAAGTCGACCTGAGTCAGAATGCCACCGATAACAAACAGAGGAACAGCCATCAGCAGGCGGTTACGCAGACTCTTTTGCTCCATGTTGAAGTATTCAGCCAGAATCAGGCGGCTAGAACGGAACGCTGTATCACCGGAGGTAATTGGCAGAATCACGACACCCAGGAAGGCGACCACACCGCCGACAACGCCCAGCAAGCCAAAGGATGCGCTGTAAACCACGTTACCCGGGCCACCGTTGGCCACTGCATCAGACAGGTTTTCCACCGAGCCGAAGAAAGACAGTGCCAGCGCACACCAGATCAAAGCAATCACGCCTTCACCTATCATGGCGCCGTAGAAAATGAAGCGGCCGTTTTTCTCATTTTCCATGCAACGCGCCATCAGTGGCGACTGAGTCGCGTGGAAGCCAGAGATAGCGCCACAGGCAATGGTGATGAACAGGGCTGGCCACAATGGCAGGTCATTTGGGTTCATGTTGGTGAACATCTGGCTGACTTCATAGTCGCCCAGCAGGGTGTATTCGCTGGAAACAGCAATAGCAGTGATCAGGCCAACTGACATGAAGATCAGCAGGAAGCCGAACAGCGGATAGAAGCGGCCGATGATCTTATCAACCGGTACTATGGTGGCGATGATGTAGTAAGCAAAGATGATAGCGACCATGGATCCCATAGAGACCGTCATGTCGGTTTGCTCGTTGACCAGGTTGGTGATCATACCTGCCGGGGCAGAAACGAAGACCACGCCGACCAGCAGCAGCAGCACAATGGCAAAGATATTCATAAAGTGTTTGGCGCCATTGCCCAGATAACGACCGGACAGCGTCGGTACTGAGGCGCCGCCATTACGCACCGACAGCATGCCTGAGAAATAGTCGTGCACGGCACCGGCAAAGATACAGCCCAGGACAATCCACAGCATGGCCGCCGGACCGTAAAGTGCGCCCATGATTGGACCAAAAATAGGGCCAACACCGGCAATGTTCAGCAGCTGTACCAGGTACACTTTTTTCTTGGACATCGGCACATAGTCAACGCCGTCCTGCATGGTGTAGGCGGGTGTCTGGCGCTTTTCGTTAATGCCGAAAAGTTTTTCAATAAAGGTACCGTAAATAAAGTAACCGCCAATCAAAGCAGCCACGCAAATCAGAAACCAGGCCATATCTGTGCCTCTCTCAGTGTAGGTAGGTTGTAGGGTTATTAAATCTTTTATCAAGGCTTGCATCTTAACCGGTTGCGGCAAAGACACACGGCCTAAAAGGCTGAGTGGCGGTATGACGTTATTGAGTGGTCGATAAAGAGGTTGAGTGGCGGCAACTGGGACTGAGCGGTTGTCTGTGAACCTGAGTGGTCAGGCGCTAAAGTGGTCATTGTTAAGCGGATAAAGCGAGGAGCAGGCAGAGCGAAATGCAACTGCCCCTGATTATTGGTCAGCTCAGCCCGTAGCGATCTTTGATTTCTTTCAGGTAACGCCGGCTGACCGGGACCTGCTGACCATGCTGGGTTGTGATTTCTGCCAGTCCGTTATCCAGCAGTTTGATCTCACGAATCGCCTGCGGGTGGACCAGATACTGGCGATGGCAGCGGATAAGCGGGGTTTTTTCTTCCAGCACTTTAAGGGTCAGTTGTGTGGTTGCCTTAGTGTTTTTGGTGACTATGTGCACACCCGATAAATCAGAATGCGCCAGTTCGATATCTGCCGGGCTGAGCAGCAAGATGCGGTTATGACCACTGCACGGAATAAGTTCGAGCATTTCGCTGATCAAAGGGGTGTAATCAGGCTGGCGCAGCTCACGCTTCAGCTTGGCCAGGGTTTTGTCGAGCCTTGCGGGTTCAACCGGTTTTAACAGGTAATCAAAGGCATTATCTTCAAACGCTTTGATGGCGTAGTCGTCATATGCCGTCACAAAAACAATTTTGGGCATAGTGTCCGGATCCAGCATGCTCAGCAGTTCGATTCCTGTGATTTGCGGCATCTGGATATCCAGAAACACCACTTCGGGCTTGAGCAGATTAATCATCTTCAACCCTTCGATGGCGTTGGCACCGCTGCCTATGATTTCGATGTCGCCGCTGTCATGCAGCAGCTCAATCAGCTCCTCACGGGCATAGGGTTCATCGTCTATGACAAGCGCCTTGATCATGGTTGTCCGTTCTCCTTTGGCAGCGTAATGGTGGCCAGTGTCCATTGATTGGCTTCCCAGCTCATCTGCAGGCCGTATTCTTTGCCATAGCGGTTTTTCAATCGTTTATCGACAATTTTCATGCCCAGACCGCTCTCTTCGCCAACGGGCTGATACAAGCCTGCATTATCGCGGACTTCTAACACAATACGCTCATCATTCTGACACGCGTTGATCGTCAGTTTACCGCTTGCCAGCAAATTAGACGTACCATGCTTGATGGCATTTTCCACCAATGGCTGCAGCGTAAACGTCGGAATAGTGATATTCAATAATGCATCATCAATGTTGACTTCAACCTGCAGCCGGTCGGCAAACCGGGCACGTTCAATTTCCAGATAGGCATGCACGTGCTGCAATTCTTCTTCCAGGGTGACAGTTTCTATATTCTGTTTCAGATTGCGCCGGAAAAACTGTGACAAATGCTGAATTAGCTGCCTGGCTTTATCAGGATCACGGCGGATAACCGCATTGATAGTGTTCAGCGCATTGAACAGAAAGTGCGGATTCACCTGTGCCTGCAACAGGCGCAGCTCTGCCTGAGTCAGCAGGGTTTGCTGGCGGTTATAGCGCCCTGTCAGGATCTGGTTCGACAAGAGTTTGGCAATGCCTTCTCCCAGCGTCAGATTGATGGTGGAAAACAACTTATGCTTGGGCTCATAGAGTTTAATGGTACCTATCACCTCATGGTTGCCGCCAATTAAGGGGATCACCAGCGCAGAGCCTAATTTGCACTTGTCGTAGAGTGAGCAGCAGTAGGGCACTTCATAACCGTCGGCATAGACCAGCTCGCAGTTATCTATGGCCTGCTTAGTATGCTTGGATGAAATCGGAGTGCCAGGCAGATGGTGATCATCTCCGATACCAATGAAGGCAAGAATCTTGTCTCTGTCTGTAATCGAAACCGCACCGACCCCGGTTTCTTCGTAAACGATACGGGCGATCTGTTTGGAGTTTTCCTGATTAAACCCCTGGCTGAGTATTCCCACAGATCGCTGGGCTATTTTCAGTGCCCGGCTGGAAAACGCGGCGGAGTATTTTTCATAAATGGTTTTTTTATCGCGGATAATGCTCATGAACAGGGCGGCGCCCACTGAGTTGGCGATGACCATAGGCAGAGCAATGGCACTGACCAGGCTGTAGGCTTTATCAAAAGGCTCGGCCACCGCCAGGATGATCAGCATCTGCAGGATCTCCGCAACCAGGGTAATGGCGAACACTGTCAGCGGCCGGAAAATCGCATCAAAGTTACTGCGGCGGACAAAATAGCTGTGCATGATGCCGCCGATCAGCCCTTCAACCGTGGTGGAGATGGCACAGGCGACATCAGTAAATCCGCCCATGCTGTAGCGGTGCATACCGCCGGTCAAACCTACGGCAAAGCCGACCACCGGGCCGCCCAGCAGCCCTCCCATGACAGCACCGATTGCCCGGGTATTGGCAATGGCATCTTCTATGTGGAGTCCAAAATAAGTGCCTAAAATACAGAAAAGAGAAAACAGCACATAGCAGGCAAAACGTTGTGATAAACGGCCAGATACCGTAGTAATAGGCATAAACAGCGGTGTCTTGCTTAACAGGTAAGCCAAAACCAGGTAAACACTAAGCTGTTGCAGCAGAGACAGGATGAGTTCCATGGCGGTATCGGAATAAGCTAAATGGATGTTTATGGTAGCTGTCTTTGCATGAAAGGCAATAATATACGTGAGTGTAAATAATTATTTACGAATGGTATTTTTTCTTTACAGGCTATTGCCCCATAAAAATCCAGTTGTTATTGTCTGTGTATTGACAGGGGAAATCCTGTTGTAACTAAAACTTTACGCCCAGGTGTGGCAAGATCAGGATGGCCCTATGCAGAAAGATGTGTTGAATAATGTCCATATTCAGGATGAACAAGTCCTTATTACGCCGCAACAGTTAAAAGATAAATTGCCTGTCAGTGAATCAGCGCTGTCTTTCATCGAACAATCGCGTAAAACCGTAGCCGACATTATCCATAAGCGGGATCACCGTTTACTGGTTGTCTGCGGCCCTTGTTCTATTCATGACGTCGAAGCGGCAAAAGATTATGCCCGCCGATTTAAAGAACTGGCTACTGAAGTTGACGATCAGCTGTACCTTGTCATGCGAGTGTACTTTGAAAAACCGCGGACGACTGTCGGTTGGAAGGGCTTGATTAACGACCCGCATCTGGATGGCACTTTCGAGATTGAAGAAGGGTTACATATAGCACGCCAGTTACTGATCGATCTGGTGGAAATGGGTATTCCTCTGGCAACAGAAGCGCTGGATCCTATCAGCCCGCAATACATAGGCGATTTGTTCAGCTGGGCAGCCATTGGCGCGCGCACCACTGAGTCACAGACCCACCGTGAAATGGCCAGCGGTCTTTCTATGCCGGTTGGTTTCAAAAATGGCACCGATGGCAGCCTGGGAACAGCCATCAATGCCATGCAGGCGGCCGCTTCCGGCCACCGTTTCATGGGGATTAACCGGGAAGGTCAGGTGGCTTTGCTGAACACTCAGGGCAACCCGGATGGCCATGTCATTCTTCGTGGTGGTAAGCAGACCAACTACGATTCAGTGTCGGTTTCCGAATGCGAAACTGAGATGGAGTCGGCGGGTCTCAACCCGGCCTTAATGGTAGACTGTTCCCATGCCAACTCTCGCAAGGATTACCGCCGTCAGCCACTGGTTGCCGAAGATGTGATCCATCAGATCCGGGAAGGGAATCATTCCGTCATTGGCCTGATGCTGGAAAGCCATCTCAACGGCGGCAATCAGAGTGCTGATCTGGATCGCAGCGAAATGGCGTACGGCGTCTCTATCACAGACGCCTGTATTAACTGGGAAGATACCGAAAGCCTGCTGCGCCGCGCTCGTCAGGAATTAACCCCTTTCCTACAACAACGTATTAAATAATGGAATAAGAGTCGAATGGTTGCGGAACTGAGCACACTACGAGATCAAATTGATGAAGTCGATAAGCAGATGGTTGCGCTGTTGGCGCGCCGTCTGGCTTTGGTCGAAGAAGTCGGCCATGTAAAAAGCCAGCACGGTCTGCCGATTTATGCCCCGGATCGTGAAGCTGCCATGCTGGCATCACGGCGACAGGAAGCGGCAGATCAGGGCGTACCGCCCGATCTGATTGAAGATATTCTGCGCCGCACCATGCGTGAATCTTATGCCAGTGAAAATGATTCAGGTTTTAAATGTCTGAAGCCTGAATTGCGTCCGATCGTTGTCGTTGGTGGTCATGGTCAGTTGGGCCGTCTGTTCTGTCGTCTGTTTGAGCTGTCGGGTTATCAGGTACGTACCCTGGGTAGTCAGGATTGGGACAAAGCGGATGAATTGCTAAAAGATGCCGGCATGGTTGTGGTGACCGTACCGATTCATCTGACCGAACAGGTGATCCGCCGTCTGCCTAAGCTGCCGGATGATTGCATTCTGGCTGATCTGACTTCGATTAAGAGCGGACCTGTTCAGACAATGCTGGAAGCGCATCAGGGACCTGTAGTGGGGCTGCATCCCATGTTCGGACCGGATATCAGCAGCCTGGCTAAACAAGTGGTGGTTTACTGTGACGGCCGTAACCCGGAAAGCTACCAGTGGCTGCTGGAGCAGATCCAGATCTGGGGAGCAAGCCTGAACCGGATCAGTGCCATCGAACATGATCAGGGGATGACCCTGATTCAGGCACTGCGGCATTTCACGTCGTTTGTGTATGGTGTTCACCTGGCTGAAGAAGATCCGCGTCTTGATCAGCTGTTGTCGCTCAGCTCACCGATTTACCGCCTGGAATTGGCGATGGTCGGGCGGCTGTTTGCACAGGACGGGCAGCTCTATGCGGATATCATCATGTCTTCGCCACAAAATCTGGCCATGATTAAGCGTTTTCACCAGCGCTTTGGTGATGCTATCGCTATTCTGGAAAACAAAGATAAAGCCGCGTTCAAGCAGGCATTTGATCAGGTGGAAAGCTGGTTTGGTGACTACGCCGGACGCTTTTTGAAAGAAAGCCAGTCGTTGTTACGGCAGGCGAACGATGCGACTCACAGAGGTTAATTCGCTTCGTTTTTGTCTGCATAATCGTTGCTGTTAATATAAAAAGAAGGCCAGCTTTTGCTGGCCTTGCTGTGTTTATTCTTCCAGGTAATCGACTTCGGTCGGTTTGACGTTTTCGCTGGGATAACAGCCTAACACCTTGATAAATTTTGTCAGTCGTGTCAGTTCTTCGAGAGCTTGCTGCATGGCCTCGGACTTCAAATTCGTTTCAACATCGACATAGAACATTTCTTCCCATGGATTGCCGATCACGGGTCGTGACTCCAGTTTCGCCATATTGATGTTGAGGTTGCGCAGAACCAGCAGGCATTCAACCAGTGAGCCGGGTTTCTGGCCGGTCGACATGATGAGTGTGGTCTTGGCCGGGATCAGCGGCGTGACATCGACAGCTTTCCGGGCAACGACAATAAAACGGGTAAAGTTTTCCTGCTGGTTGGCAATACCGGTTTTCAGCGGGGTTAAGCCATACAGCTCACCGCTGGACGCATTGCCAATGGCGGCGACATTCGGCTGTTTGAGTTCGGCGACCTGCTGCATGGCATCGGCAGTGCTGGATGTATATTCCTGCCTGATGTCACCCATAGTGCGAAGGTACTCACTGCATTGCTGGTGGGGTTGCGGATGGGAATACAGGGTATCAATTTTATCCAGCGAGGTCGGAACGGCTGTCAGCAGACAGTGTTCAATCGGCTGGGTAATTTCGCCCACAATCGACAGACTGGTGTGCTGCAGCAAATCGTAAACTTCGTTAATCGAACCTGAGCTGGTGTTTTCAATCGGCAGGACGCCGTAGTCAGCCTGACCGGTTTCTACCACATTGACCACATCACGGAAATTGGAACAGCTCATCTCAACCAGTTTGGTTTGCTTTCGGCTGAAGTACTGACGGCTGGCCAGGTTGGAATACGATCCTTTGGCACCCAGAAAAGACACGCGAACCACAGGCTGAAGGCTGTCAGGATTGGTTAGTTTTTGCAGATAAGCCTGCTGGAAAAGCACTGAGTCTTCAATAATGGTATGAAAGATCTGAGTGACATAGTTGGCATCCAGTTGGTGTTGGTTGCCTTGATCAATCAGTCTCAGTAACAATGCTTGCTCTCTTTCCTGATCCCTGACAGGTTTGGTGGTTTTGATTTTGCTTTTGGCGACTTCCAGGCTCAGCTGACGCCGTTCTGCCAGTAGTGCCAGAATTTCATTGTCTATCCGAGTGACATGGGTTCGGATCTCGTCCAGTGAGTGATAGCTTTTGGTCATTCTGGTTTCCTGTCTGTGCGTATTTTATAGTTATGCTTACAAAAAAGCCCCCCGATTGGGAGGCTTGCTGTTCGTCTTTCGCTGCTTTCTTGCGTAACGATAGCCCCCACTTAAGGTGAGCGAAAAAAGAAGTGAAAGAAAAACAGTGCGTATTGAATCATGTGTCAGTCAGTCTCGTGAATATGCTGGCTAAATATTGTCTAGGAATCACCCTATGGCGAGTCGGTGATCTTGTCAAGAATAAAAAGCCCCGCCATGCGGCAGGGCTTGATAGGAAGGGTTCAGGCTTCGAAGTCTTCTTCTTCTGCGATTTCGGCTTCAGTCAATACAGGCTTCTGGCTGTGACTGGCTCGACGGGCTTCCGATTTGTGTGATTGCTTGCTCAGCTGTCGCTCCAGTTTCTGATACATGTCTTTAATGGCGGCGTACATGTTTTCCTGTTCAGAGGATGCCACAATGTTCCCCCCTGGAATGCCGGCTGTTGCTTCCACCTTGAAGTGCCGGTTAGGTTCTTGGCTGATAACAGCATGTTTGCCGATCAGCGGGACTTGAAAGCGCTCTAACTTACTGAATTTCTCTTCAATGCGCTCACGGATAGCAGGGGTGACATCAATGTTTTTGCCTGTGACTTCTACTTGCATAGTCTCTCTCCTGTTTTGCTACCCCTTGGTGGGTTAACTTCAGATTACTCTTCTCAAGCGTGAATAAAGTGATCTGGATCAACTTTGATAAGTAAAATAATTCACCAATTTATTTCTGTGACTTGTTCTGCTTTGTGACAAGAAAATGACTAAAAACCCCTTGTCGAGGGCATTATGAATGCGGCAGTATGGAGTGAGTTGATGACTGGCGGCCAGTGCTGCTCAGGGGTGTTTTTCGGCCTGAAGCTGAGCGTTTCGCCATGAATGATCAGGACCCACTGAAATTAGATTGAGTGCAGTCATCTGCGAGAATAAAAAACGGCAGCCAGATGGCTGCCGTTTGTCGTTTTATCTGTCTTAGGATCAAACCGGATTGAGATCAATCAGTCGCTGAGCATGTTCGGCTGGCGTTTCCAGGCCAAGTTTTTCATACGCGGTTTGCATCAGCGGCAGCGATTGACGGGCTGCTTCAGTATCCGGATACAGACGCTGAATTTGCTGGCAGCGGTTCACAGCGGCCACCCAGGCTTCACGGCGGATATAAAAGTCGGCAGCGGCTAACTCATAATTGGCCAGACGGTTTTTCAGGTAAACCAGTCTTGCTTTGGCATCTGCGGCATACTGGCTGGCCGGGTAGCGATCCAGCAGGCGCTTAAAGTCACGAAAGGCCTGGCGAGCCGGTTCCGGATCCCTGTCGTGGCGATCAATATCAAACACATCGTGCATGAAAGAACGATCCTGGGCCATGTGCGTCAGGCCACGCATATAGAGCACCCAGTCTGCTTTTTCATGGGTCGGGTTCAATCGGGTAAAGCGGTCTATGGTTGCTTCGCCGAGGGCCAAATCATCGTTCTTGTAATAAGCGTAAATCAGATCAAGCTGCACCTGCTCCGAATAAGCGCCGAACGGATAACGTGAATCCAGTGCTTCTAATCGTTCAATGGCTGTTACCCAGCTACCACTTTGTAAGGCTTGCTGAGCACTGCCGTACAGCTCAGAAGGCGGAATATCCGGTACCACTTCCTCTGTACTGGAGCAACCAGACACAATAGCGGCGGCAAGAAATGTCGTGATTATCAGGCGTTTCATTGCGGCGTCAGTTTCCTTGGTCATAATTTATTTCTGTGATCCATTACGGTCAGCGCCGTTAACAGATACAATGACAACTAATATCTGTCATTTTACGCAGCGTTTAGGCTTTAGTCTCACGCTTTTTGAAAAAGTTCTTTATGGCACAGCAAATAGAGTTAAGCAACATAGTAAACGATAGCCAGCTTGGTCAACGTCTTGATCAGGCTCTGGCTGAACTGTTTTCCGATTATTCCCGTTCGCGGATTAAAGACTGGATTCTCAATGGCAGCGTCTGCGTCAATGGCGCAGTGGTGACTAAACCCCGTCTTAAAATGATGGGCGGTGAAAAGCTCACAGTTGTGGCTGAGATTGAAGATGAGGAGCGCTGGATTGCGCAAGACATTCCGCTCAACATTGTTTATGAAGACGAGCATCTGCTGGTGATTAACAAGCCACGTGATTTTGTGGTTCACCCGGGTGCAGGCACGCCGGACGGTACTGTGCTCAATGCACTGTTACATCACTGCCCGTCTCTTGCCGAAGTGCCGCGAGCCGGTATTGTGCACCGTCTTGATAAAGACACGACGGGTCTGATGGTAGTGGCGAAAACGATTCAGGCTCAGACCCGACTGGTTCGCGCGCTGCAAAAACGCAAAATCACTCGTGAATATGAAGCGGTTGCTATGGGCAAAATGACCGGTGGTGGTGTGGTTGAAAAGCCGATTGGCCGTCACTCTACCAAGCGCACTTCAATGGCGGTACATGAGTTGGGCAAACCGGCTATCACACATTATCGTGTCGCTGAGCACTTTCGTGAGCACACCAGTCTGGTGCTGCGTCTGGAAACAGGGCGTACCCACCAGATTCGTGTTCACATGGCGTATCTTTCGCACCCTTTGGTGGGGGATACTCTGTACGGTGGTCGCCCACGCCCGCCACGCAATGCCTCTCAGGAGGTGATTCTCGCGCTTCGTGCCTTTGATCGTCAGGCTCTGCATGCTCGTATGCTGCGGCTTGATCACCCGATTACCGGTGAGTTGATGGAATGGCATGCTGAGACACCGAAAGATATGGTGGCTTTAGTCGAGACTCTGCGTCAGGACAAGCTTGACCATCCAGAGGATGATTACTGATATGTGGATTACCCCAGACTGGCCAGCGCCTGCGAATGTCAAAGCCATCAGTACCACCCGGTTCGGGGGTATCAGTCAGGGGGTCTATGCTGGCCTCAATCTGGGGGGCCATGTGGGCGATACGCCGGCGGCTGTGTCACATAATCGTCAGTGGCTGCAGCAACAACTGGGTTTGGTGCATGCGCCTGCCTGGTTGTCGCAGACCCACAGCACAATAGTACAGGCACTGCATGAGCCGCTAGTGGGTATTCCCCATGCGGATGCCAGTATTACCCGGCAGCTGGGATTAGCCTGTACTGTGATGACAGCAGATTGCTTACCTGTATTGCTGTGCGATCGTCAGGGCACTCAAGTGGGAGCCGTGCATGCCGGATGGCGAGGTTTGGCTGACGGTATTATTGAACAAACGGTGACTTGTTTTGCTCAAGCACCGGATCAATTACTGGCCTGGCTGGGACCGGCCATTGGGCCGCAAGCCTTTGAGGTCGGCGGGGAAGTCAGGGAGCAATTTCTGGCCGATGATCCGGCGGCGGAATCTGCATTCCAGCCAAAAGGTGAAAAATGGCTGGCGGATATCTATCAGTTGGCCCGATTACGTTTACATCGTCAGGGCGTGACCCAGGTTTTCGGTGGCAGTGAGTGTACTGTCAGCGACGCTTCCCGTTTCTTTTCTTATCGCCGGGATGGTGTAACCGGACGTCAGGCCAGTTTAATCTGGCTGGAAAAATAAACCACTGTCTTACTCTCTTTCAATGCAGCGGCCTTGAGCCGCTTGCTGATATCCCCACAATTTATGCTTGAAAAGCACAAGGCGCGCAACCATATACCAAGATAATGACAAGGTCATATCTAGAGTGGAGGACTTATGCGTCTTGACCGGTTTACAAGCAAATTTCAATTAGCGATTTCTGATGCTCAGTCGCTGGCTTTAGGACGAGACCATCAGTATATCGAACCTGTGCATTTGATGATGGCACTGATGAATCAGGACAGCAGTACCACGCGGCCGCTGCTGACTCTACTGAATGTAGATATTACCCAATTGCGTTCCAGTTTGTCTGAACAGCTCGACCGTTTACCCAAAGTCAGCGGTATCGGCGGCGATGTGCAGTTGTCCCATGGTATGGGCGTGCTGTTTAACATGTGCGATAAGCTGGCTCAGAAACGCAAAGATAAATACATCTCTTCCGAGCTGTTTATTCTGGCTGCGGTGGACGACAAAGGCCCGCTGGGCGAGCTATTGCGTAAGTTTGGTTTGAGTGCTGAAAAAGTTGAACAGGCGATTGAGAAAATCCGCGGTGGTCAGAAAGTCGATGATCCCAATGCCGAAGAAAATCGTCAGGCGCTGGAAAAGTTCACTATAGATCTGACCGAGCGCGCCGAGCAAGGCAAGCTGGATCCCGTAATCGGCCGCGATGAAGAAATCCGCCGTACTATTCAGGTCTTGCAGCGCCGCACAAAGAACAACCCTGTCCTTATCGGTGAGCCGGGGGTGGGTAAAACGGCGATTGTTGAAGGTCTTGCCCAGCGTATTGTCAATGGCGAAGTACCTGAAGGACTGCGCAATAAGCGTGTGCTGTCCTTGGATATGGGCGCATTGATTGCTGGTGCTAAATACCGTGGCGAGTTTGAAGAGCGCCTCAAAGCAGTATTGAACGAACTGGCGCAGGAAGAGGGCAGTGTCATCCTCTTTATTGATGAGCTGCATACCATGGTTGGTGCCGGTAAAGGTGAAGGTGCCATGGATGCGGGTAACATGCTTAAACCTGCGTTGGCCCGCGGTGAACTTCATTGTGTCGGGGCAACAACACTGGACGAGTACCGTCAGTTTATAGAAAAGGATGCTGCGCTGGAGCGCCGTTTCCAGAAAGTGCTAGTGGAAGAGCCGAACGTTGAAGATACCATCGCGATTTTACGTGGCCTGAAAGAGCGTTATGCGCTGCATCATCATGTAGAAATTACCGATCCGGCGATTGTCGCGGCGGCTAGCTTGTCTCATCGGTATATCTCTGATCGCCAGTTGCCAGATAAGGCGATTGACCTTATCGATGAGGCCGCTTCCAGTATCCGTATGCAAATTGATTCGAAGCCGGAATCTCTGGATCGCCTTGAGCGCCGAATTATTCAGCTGAAAATTGAGCAACAGGCGCTGTCGAAAGAAAGTGACGACGCCAGCCAGAAACGTCTGGCCGTGTTAAGTGAAGAGCTGGAAGGCAAAGAGAACGAGTACGCTGAACTGGAAGAAGTCTGGAAAGCAGAAAAAGCAGCGTTGTCTGGCACTCAGCATATTAAAGCGGAGCTGGAACAGGCGAGAACCGACATGGAGATTGCCCGGCGTGCGGGGGATCTGAATCGCATGTCTGAGCTGCAATACGGCAAGATACCAGAACTGGAGAAACAACTGGATCTGGCTGCCCAGGCAGAAATGCAGGAAATGAGTCTGCTGAAAAATCGTGTCACAGATGCTGAGATTGCCGAAGTGCTGTCACGTCAAACCGGTATACCGGTATCCCGTATGCTGGAAGGCGAACGCGATAAGCTGCTGCGGATGGAAGAAGCGCTGCATCAGCGGGTCATAGGCCAGGACGAAGCTGTTAATTCAGTGGCGAATGCTATTCGCCGCAGCCGGGCAGGATTATCTGATCCAAACCGGCCTATCGGATCATTCTTGTTCCTGGGCCCGACAGGGGTCGGTAAAACAGAACTGTGCAAAGCGCTGGCCAACTTCATGTTTGACAGTGATGACGCCATGGTGCGTATTGATATGTCAGAGTTCATGGAGAAACACTCCGTCGCCCGGCTTGTTGGAGCACCTCCGGGTTATGTTGGCTATGAAGAGGGCGGATACCTGACTGAAGCGGTTCGCCGGCGTCCTTATTCCGTCATTCTGCTGGATGAAGTAGAAAAGGCGCATCCGGACGTGTTTAACATTCTGCTGCAAGTGCTCGATGATGGTCGCCTAACTGATGGGCAGGGCAGAACAGTCGACTTCCGTAACAGCGTTATCATCATGACATCGAATCTGGGGTCTGATCGTATTCAGGAGCACTTTGGTGAGCTTGATTATGCCGGTATCAAACATCTGGTTATGGACGTCGTGGGCCATCACTTCCGCCCTGAGTTCATTAACCGTGTCGATGAAACCGTTGTGTTCCATCCTCTGGGTGATAAGCACATCAAAGATATCGCCCGAATTCAGATTGGTCGCCTGAGTGATCGACTGGAAGAAAAAGGCTTTGAACTGAAAGTAGAAGATTCTGCGTTGGATTTGATTGCAAGCGCAGGTTTCGATCCTGTATATGGTGCTCGCCCGCTGAAACGAGCAATCCAGCAATACATTGAAAACCCATTGGCGCAGGATATCCTTTCCGGGCAATTAACGGTTGATAAGCCAATTGTGCTGGCCGCCAAGGATGAGCATATCTCTGCCAGCCAATAAAATCGTGAGACTAAAGTAAGAAAAGCCTGCTCGATTGCAGGCTTTTCTGTATTTTTTGGCTTGTGTTGGCTGTTTTTTGCTCTTAAGTGCAGGGTTTGTTCGAAATGTGACCTGTTGAAATTTATTTGTGATTTTATGCTTGCCAAGGTGCGCGAACTCTCTATAATGCCGCCTCACTGACACGGAGAGCGGCGCTTACAGCCAAGACCATGTCAGACGCTCTTTAACAATTTGACCATGCAATCTGTGTGGGCACTCGACAATGATACAGTCATAAAAGATTTATCAGTGAACTGAGTGACCAATTGGTAGCACTTTTTATAAAAGAGTTACCGGCACAGTCAATTCGTTTCAACTTCGGTTGGAACATCAGTAATCACTGAGCCGCCCTCCTTCGGGAAGGCAACAAAACTTTAATTGAAGAGTTTGATCATGGCTCAGATTGAACGCTGGCGGCAGGCCTAACACATGCAAGTCGAGCGGCAGCGACAACATTGACCCTTCGGGTGATTTGTTGGGCGGCGAGCGGCGGACGGGTGAGTAATGCCTGGGAACATGCCTTAGTGTGGGGGATAACCATTGGAAACGATGGCTAATACCGCATAATCTCTACGGAGCAAAGCGGGGGACCTTCGGGCCTCGCGCGCTAAGATTGGCCCAGGTGGGATTAGCTAGTAGGTGGGGTAACGGCTCACCTAGGCGACGATCCCTAGCTGGTCTGAGAGGATGATCAGCCACACTGGAACTGAGACACGGTCCAGACTCCTACGGGA
>NZ_JACYTP010000004.1 GCF_014841115.1 Photobacterium arenosum | reverse complement strand
TGCTAGTATGAAGCATGAGAGTTACCTCTTATTGTCTTTGATTACGGATTCAGCACCTTTAATCAAAGTGGGTAACTCTCTTCATTTCAAATTGAAGTGTCAGATCTAGTCAGAACTAATACAAATAACGCTAGCCATGATTTATTTCGCCCTTCTCTGCGGTCAAGAATTTACTGTCCGGAATTAGTTGACCACTACACAAACGGCTCAGTGCGGTCTTTAGCTAAGGCATCATGGTTACCTAATCGTTGTCATACCTCGCCCTATCTTTACATTCAGATAAGTACTTAAACGGAAACGGCTTTACCGTGGCAAGCTTGTTACGAACAAAGTAGCTTTTGGTCAATTCCAAACAGACTTGCTTCAGGTATTCAGGACCTTCGAGGTATCTCAGGTGATTGAACTGCCCTCGGCTAAACTTAAAGCCACCCTTTTCACTTCCAACAAAATAAGCGGAGTGTTCAGCATCATAAAAATGCCCAGTTAAAGCTTCAAGGTATTCGTTGTGCTCACCTTTCAACGAGTAATTGAGCATCACACCGGTTTCTTCAAAGTAACCATCAATGAGTGCTTGCTCTGCTGTCGAGCGATACCCAATTTGTGCGCTTTTAAGGTCTTCTTTGAAAAACTCTTGCTGTAAAGGGTGTGTTTCCAACATGAACATCAGTTTGTCAGCGATTGGATCGGCGAGATAAGCTGAGCCCGATAGGAACTGATCGATGAACTCTCGGCTTATACCGTGTTGATTGCTGTTCTTTAGGTGGTCAAGCACCTCAAAGAGTTTGGCCGCATCAGGAATGGCCGCGATTTCCTCATGAACAATGGTACAGATTTGAGGTGGCTGCTGTGCCATGTCGATCACATAATTTAGTGTTTCAAAATAGCGCTGCTTTTCAGGCAGTTCAATACCGAGTTCATCAAAGTAAAACTCATCTTGCTGCTCATAATGAAAAGTCCCGTTGTTGCATTTCAAGATATGAAAAATCGGCTCCTGGCCACGATACTTGGGATCTTCTCTCTCGACAAACCAATAGTTCCCGTCCAACTCTTGAATTAAAAACTGGTGCTGCAAGCACTCTTGTTTAATCGCGATTTCTTTTACAATGGCGTCGATAATAGGACTCAGCTCATTCCCCTTCGATTTTGGGCGTACAGAGGTAATCGTCGAGTTGTACACGCTTTGCGTCACTCTGTCTAACGAATAAAAGCTCGATTTGGGATCTGATAATCCTGCCTTTTCATAGTCTTCGGCACTGTCTACAACCACAAGTAATGGTTTTCTGGCATCGATATCTAGCACTTCAGTAAATTCAACCAGCACTGGCCATTGCTGTAATTTCAGTTTATCAAAGCCATCGTGTTTTAACGACGCATTCGCTACTTGTAGGCCACCAGCATCATTGATAACTTGATAGATACGCTGATACACCTTTTCAACATCGCGCTTTTTGTAGTGTTCACGCCAGCTTGCCTCGATAGGCTTCAATTGCAGCGTTAAGCCCCCTAAAAAGTGCTTATTCATTAGATCAACGAATTGATAAATGGCACCAGTTTTCGTCTTTTGAAGCGAAATTGGTTCTTGACCGGAAATATCGATCGCATTTGTTGTGAACTTTTTCTTACCAGGGCTATGCACGATAAGATTGCCCTTGGGGTTACGTCGCAATAGCCCACTTTCCATATCGAACTCAAATTTAGCTTGTTTCTCAATGTAACCAGGTGGCTTATATACCGTTTCTATTGGAGAAAATGTCGTCCCATCCATGGCGATAAATAAGGAGTTAAAGCGCACGCTTTCCTTAAGATCAAACTTTAAGCATTTATAAACGCTATGCTCAAAGAACTTATCAGCCTCGACAAAAAGAAACGTCTCCCCAAGCCCTGAAAAAAACATACTTGGTGCTACTTTGCCTAGCGCGCGAACAAAAAGTCGCCCCAATAACAACTGGTCACAATCTTCAAACTCTACTCGTTCGAAGGCGATTTCTGCTGATTCAGGTTTGGGGTTGCCTTGCTTGTCGCGCAAAATCCAATGGTAGCCAGAATGTCGGATAAGCGCTTTGGGCGTAGACGCTCGTTCTACTAAACTCAATTGCTTTGCGTAATCGACTTTCCCCATGCTTTTATCCAATGACGCTTTGTAAATAACGTACTTTTGGCTTAATGCTTCAAAATCAAAAGTTAGATCAATAAGGGTGGTTAAGCTTCGGCTCATTTGCTTCACTCCGCAAATTGGTTCAATAGTTCGAGTAACTGGGTCATTGGAGGGACATTGTTTGTACTCGAAACACTGTCGATGATGCCAGGGATCTCAATAACGTCGGCTAGTTCTGGATTAGCATACGCGACTAACTGCTCCTTATCACTCACATATTTTCGTGAATTTATCCCTTCTGCTCCGCTCCAGATGGTATTGATGTACAACGCTTGCACGAGCTTGTTTGCAAACTCGGCGGGAGGATTCACCCTAATTTTTTCCAACTTGGACTGGCATTTATCCAAGGTATTGTCGTGAACTAAACAGCCCAGTTCTAAATCCCAGTGTTTAACGTCAACTAAAAGAATTCTGTTTCCAAGTTCAATATATCCATCAAACCATTCCATACATCCCTCTGGCATTCTTTGGATCTCGTAACCAAACTCCATCAGAATCGCTCTGACCGCTTCTTCGCCAAGCGCTCCCATGTAGAGATCAAACATGGCCGGCGCTAACACAAACTGAGCACAACCAAATGTGGTCGCAAACCCGCTCGCTTCGAAATAGGCTGCAACTAAATCGTTCTGCATAAGCAAAGGCAGACGCGCCGACTGCTCGGATACTTCTCGCAAACTGGATACATCCGCCGGGTTAATGAAAATTTCGGTAATTCCTTTCTCATCGGAATAGTCGATTTGATACTGATACTGGCCTAAAGGCTCCTGCACATCGATGTAGTAGCGAACTTCCTCGCCTGTTGGCGATAGTGATATCGCTGGTTTTTTTAGCATCCAGGTCCGTAATCTCTCGTACTGACCAATTGCATTTTCGTTTTGGTGCTCATACACACTAGTGACGAGCCTTTGGATATGCGCATAATTTCGTGAAGCCCTTGGGTGATAGGACATGCATTGTTTTTCATTGTCCAGTACTTTGTAGCGCTGTTTGATATCCATTATCAATGCTTGATACTCATGCGACAGAAAGGAAAGGTTTCGGCTGTCTTTGGCCAGTGTTTCAACGAAATCAGCGACCGCGTCATACATGATAGTGATTTCACTTTGCTTCCACTCAGTACGACACATTCTGCCAATCGCTTGCTCGATGAAACGGTAAACGGCATATCGGTAGTCTTCGCTCCCTTTGTAGGTACTGATCATTGAACTCACCGCATAACCATTAACTTTAGGTGAAATGAGAGACTTAAGTTTCGATTTAACCTCGTTGGCGACGACAATGCCTTTTTCGTGAAGCATTAATACATCGTGGATATTCTTTTTAATAGCAAGATCTCGCTCCTTCACAACCAGATCTTCGCCAACTCGACTACCAATCAAACTCATAGGTTGCTCTAAGTAGATAGAATCAATATCCGTTTTGTTCTGGAATGGCTCAACACCTTCAGGACCCACGTAAGTCAACGTAGGATTTTCACCAATTGTGTAAGAGGGTGATAACCCCGCTCCGGTCGCCTGATAATTTGTTATCACCACAATCTTTTTCGTAGTGCTCTCCAATAGGTTTAATATTACTTGGAATTGATCATTCCTGAATGAGGCCGCATTGATATTTTCAAAAATTGTGACACCGTACTTTTGGCCAACACTCACCATAAAATCCATAAATTCAAGATTCTTGTAGCTTTTGTTGAGCATACAAAAATGGTATCGATTACTTGGATGCTGAGAGAACTGCCGGATTGATTCGATCAGCTTATTCGCTCGCTTTACAGCAAACTTTAAATGACTATTATCCACGTTCAAAAGCTTGCACAATTCAATTTCAAGCAATGCCGGGGGCAGCCTTACACCTCTGAATTCTTGATAGAGTTCTGCTACACCACCCCAGGCCACACGCTCAGAAATACCTTTTACGTCTATCTGAATCTGGTTTTCTGCGTATCTGCGCTTATCGCAGTACTCCGCTTGTATTGCCGCTTTCTGTGCAGGATTGAGAAGAACTAACCGTTCAGAAAGAACATCACTTAAGTACTCAAGATCAAAGTTATGAATTGCAGTACGACTTGTGGCGGTCGCACTAACACCAAGCACTCTGGCTCCAGCAAGCACCCAGTGAGCAAGCAACCCTGTTGAAGTTAAAGCCAAATCAAAGGTCGTTGCTCTGGCGGTATTGTCTGTGTCACTGAACTTCGAAATATTGGCGATTTCATACCCACTATCGTGAAAGCTATAGGCTTTGTGTTCCTTTTGAACTTTGAAACTTAGCCTAGCAGAGATTAACGACATGATACTTGGCGTTAGTTCCACCAGCCCCAAGTTATTGAGAATTTTCCCTACAAGATTTTCTGTCGTGTAGGTTTTAGGATCCTCTGTATTCTCTAAGTTCTTTTTCAGCTTAAGAATTGCACTTAGCATGCCATTGCAGAATGTTCTGACCAGTTGGGCGCCATTGTTCACAAATTGTATTGCGCTTTCAGTTCCGCCGGGGCCAATTTCATGGCTACCTAACGCATGGCTAATCTGTGATTTTAACTCTTCATGCTTAAAGTTGATGGCATGAATAGACATTCTGTCAGAGAGAAGTGTGAATATTCGGTTTTGATTTTCACCTCCCGTTTGAATCGTTGCATCTGTGATATACGGGCGGTAGTGCACTTGCCATTTGTCTTTGTAGTCTTCCAATGCACTTCGAAAACGATCAAAGCATTTATCGACTCCATCAAACTCAGACGAACCATGAATCCTGAAACTATCAAAACTCGAATAGAACTTGCGTGTTAGGGCGATAATATCGTAGTCAGAAACGGTATTGATTAAATGGGTAAGAAATTCACTTTGCTGGCGATCAAACTCATCCAGAATCAACAATGAGTTATTCAGAAAATCGCTAACTCTGTAGCTTTTCTCAATGCCATGCCAAGGATAGAGCAACTTGGATGTTGTCAGAAAAAGCACCTGTGTTTTTTCCTGATCTATCCTTCTTGCTGGGAATATTCGGTCTAGAACATCATTTAACTTTACGTCTTTTAATTCCATCCCTCTCAGACATGCCTTGAGCTGAATGAAAATCTTGCCGTGCTGAGCGCGTAACTCATCATCAAATACCGAAGTGTGAGTGCTATTCTTTGCCTGATTTAACAGCGTGACCTTATCGAGTATCGATTTGACGTCTCTTTGCTGCTGTACATCGAGCACCTCGAATATCGTCGCCCAATCCTCCTCTGATAATTCGGCAATGGCTGTATCTTGAGCGGGAATCCAAATGACGTTGCGTTTCAGCTCTGCTTTTCGCTCCTCACTAAGTGCCGCTTTACTGTCGATGCGATCAAGCAATGCCTCATACGCTTCCTTGACGTTAACCCTCAAGTTCGTGGAGTAAATAAGTGTTATCTTCGAATCTGCAATCAGATGTGCTAGTTGAAGCTCAGTGGCTTGATACGTCTTTCCGAGGCCAGTCTGGGCATCAATGATGGCCAAAAAGCCGTCTTTTGACTGGCAGGTTTCAGGTCCTGCCATCTCTAGATAAGTTTCAAGTAATGCACTCATGACCCACGCTCCGATATGATCCTTGCCCTGTCAGTTGTCTACCAACTTGACGGTATAGTGTCTAAAAAATACTATTTCCACATTAGAATCAGGTAAATACTGAGCGTACATACATGTCGAGTAACTGGACAGGAATCGAAGAATGACAAAATGGCCGATTAGGTGGGATTTACTCTTGAGATACCGTGTGATCGAAATTGTGGCGCTTTGGGAGGGTCGATTAACCACCAATCACTTGATACAAAGTTTTGGTATCGGACGCCAACAAGCTTCAAAAGACATCAATTCCTACTTGGCCGACATCGCACCCGGTAACCTTGTTTACGATAAGCACCTAAAAGGCTACAAGCCAAGCAATAGCTTCAGCCCGAAGCTTACTTCGGGTCATGCGGATGAGTACCTGCATATCCTCTCTCGCCGTGAAGACATGACCGTGACATTTGCTGAGCTTGATATGGGGTTTGAACACACTGCGATGATTCGCCCTGTGACACGCAACATATCGCCAGAAGTATTGCGCCCTTTGGTACAAGCCATTCGAGAGAAAAAACGTGTCGACATTTGCTACACATCTTTAAAAAATGGTGAAACAGTAGAAAGGATCATCTCACCCCACACCTTGGTTTGTACACCACTTCGCTGGCACGTTCGTGCCTATTGTGAGCATGCTGATGGTTATCGTGATTTTGTATTGAGTCGTATTCATGGTGTACCAGACATCAATGACAATGCTTCGCACGGAAAGGAAGATGATGCGCTTTGGAATACGGATGTGACGATCGAGCTTATCCCCGATCTCCGTTTTAACGAAAAGCAAAAAGCCGTTATCGAAAAAGATTACGGCATGGTCAACGGCACGCTTTGCATCCCCACCAACGCTTCACTCGTCAGGTACCTCTTGGATGCGTATAACATCGACATACACATGCAAAAAATCAGACCTCAAGGGCAGCAGATTGTGGTGGGTAATATGGATGAGTTGATGGCACATCTGACTTACTAGGAAAAAGGCCGGTCGTTCAGATGGCCATTACTAAGTTGCCTGTAACGCTGTCTCTTACTCGTTTTCAGTTAGAAAAGTATGCACTTTGTACGAGCCCCAATTGATAATCAACTGGCTGATATTTATCCTCCGTCCCCTTTGAGTCTCAACACAGGTATCACTCAAATTAGGTTTATGATGTTGGGATTTCAGCATTGCCTCAACCAACTCAGCTTCATCAAGCTCAACTGCGAGCATAAACGGTGTATAGCCAAGCATTGCGGTATCGTGCTTGGCATTCACATCGGCACCATACTCAATCAGCAGCTTGGCTATTGCCCTAAAGCAGTCTGCTGTCGAATGCCGGACAATATTCTCTCTTACATAGCCTTTCGTAGCATTAAAACCTAATCGGAAAACAGGGTCATTCTGTTGCTCCATCATTGCCTTCTTTAGGTGCTCTAGTTCAAAAGGCATTAACCCTGCTGAATACGCACGTACAGATTGCAAATTCATATCTGAGAACTTCAATATGTCCCAATGCATCTCGTGTAGTTTTGGTCGTGTATGATGGGCAATCATTCCAATTGCAGTGAAAAGAGGCGTCTCACCTATAGTGTCATGCCTTCTATCTATAGTTGCCCCCATCTCTAACACCTTTTTCACGATATCTACTCTCCCAGTCTGAACTGCGCACCCCAACGGTGACAGCTTTCGCTTACTAGAGAGAGAGTCCAGTATGCTCTTTCTGTGTGTCTTTTCACTTATGAGTTTAAATAAACCATCATCCATCGAATTGAGCTGTGTCAAGTTAATTTGCATTGCCTGAATCGCTAACAGTATTGCAGATTCATTGCTGCTGGAAAGCTTGTTGACGTCCGCACCAGCACCCAACAAACGCGCGACAGCATCGAATTCATCCAACATCGAGAAGTAAACCAACTGCGGCATTTTTTTGACCAAGCCGCCTTCCATGCCAACCGAAAAGGGTTTATTAGGCTTCACAAGATCAAGTACATGAGCACTTTCGTCTACCATCCAAATTCCATTATTCTCATGAGGGTCGGCCGGGTAATTAGAACCAGGGAAGAAAGATTCTTTAGGAAACATGGCATTGAAATATTGGCTAAATGCGGCGATTTCCCAATGTTCGATCTCTTGTACTTTCGCTTTAAACACATCATTGCTGTGTTTGGGAGGTAATAGATCCAACTTGAACAGGACGGCCATTCGTCTGAGTCTATTGATGAATTTTTTGTCTGGTTTAGCACAACGGCACGAAGCGGTTATTGCTTCAACAATGATATGGCTAGTATTTTCACCTTGCCTGTATAGAACAAGTTCAAAGGCTAACTTGTAACACGATATCGCCAATGGCAATTCTCCCGCGTGGAGGTGGTAACGAGCTTTCATCCAGTGATAGTAATACGTCGTCTCATTGTCTTTATCGAGTCGTTTTTGTTCTGCGTCCAATTGCGTGAGTAGCTCCAGGCAATGCTCTTTGTCATCTGTTTGCTTTGGCTTCCGGAGCCTTAGCAAATCAAAAAGCCCCAAAGCGAAATTCGTAGTCGAACAATAACGCTCCGTTCCTTCAGTGAGCAGTGTGCCAAGGCTTCTAACCATTTCTTTCCAGCAGCCTTCTGCAGAGAGCTTCGACAACAAGTTTATATGAACCCCGTCATTTTGAGAGAAGTAGTAATCCCAGATCCTCGCCGTTATCAGCCTTGCCTTATATATCCCCCAGCTATTACCTTTTCGCCAGGGCTCTCCCATCGACGCAATGCTATCGAGTTCCGGTATATCTAGACCCAATGACCATACCCTTATTCTCTCTTTCTGAACTGGCGTCGCTCCCTTGTAAAATTTCTGCCACTCTGCACCATCACATATCGATGCTATGGCTAAAGGCATTAAAGGCTGTCGCTTCTCAGCGACACAATTCGGCGTAAGACTCATCCCCTCCAACATGTCTCGGCAGAGCTCAGCAATCGCGAACGTCATGAAGTACTTACCTATTACTTCTCTCGCTTTCGATGCCTGAACGCCATCAAGAGGCATCCCCTTAATTAGATCCATATACATGGACTCAACTCTTTCGTACTCGCGAAGCATATGGTCAGCGAAATAAACATTCACGTACTTACTGAGAGGGGCATGAATAAGCTCTTTTTTGAGAGAGGCGAGTTGGTGCGGATTGATTTCCACTTTCTTACAAGCATCATCTATTTTTTTCCCAGCCAACTTTTTAGTCCCCAAGCACTTCGCAATCTCTCTCAACAAGTGCTGAAGTGTGAAATAGGGTGTGGTGTAAACATCACTGCTCATAGAACTCTTTGAATATCCTTTTTAAAATTTAGAAATGCGCGTTTGTCGCTTGGTGGCCCAGGTACAGTGAACCTTTTCCCTCCAGGGGAATAGAGAGATCCATGCTTCTTGCGACGCTGATATCGCCAATCCGCTTTCACCAATTTCGCGATTAGCTTTTGAATATCCTTATTACTACTGTATTTGGGCATAAAAATGAGGCGGAATATACACTCCCACCTCTCCTTTTTACTTACCGTTCTTGGCCGCAGCCGCTTGAGCCCGAGCAGCAAAACTACCCTTAGCCACTTGCCCACCATTTGCTTTTGCTGCTGCTGATTGAATACGTGCTGCAGCACTTGGCGTCATAGGGGTTGATTTGCTATTAGACATGTTTTGACTCCTTCCATTAAGTGACAAAAGGAAAGTTACCAAAGCATGCAGATGACCGCTCCCTCGTAGGTGGAGAGTTTTTTTGTGACTGGAAATGGCAGTGATACTCAAATTACCCCGCTCATTCCCCATACCCTTTCAGTTGCTTAGGTGAGCTTTTGCTTTTATCGCTGATGAGTTTATGTATAATCAAACGAGAATAGATATCATTATTGATTAAGGGAACATTATGTCCGTGCCCGACAGCAGGGAAAAACGTCAGCCGGTGTTACTTACGGTGAAATCTGTCCGGGATTTGGGCCCGCGTTATCGTCGTATCACTTTCACATCGCCAGCGCTGTCGCACTACCCACCGTGCAGTAATGGTGCGCACATTAAGATCATGCTGAGCCAGGACGGACAGTCTGAACCTGTGCTGCCGACCATGACGGCAACCGGGCCAAAATGGGCATCACCCGAAGACAAGCCGCTGCTGCGCACCTTCTCGGTCCGTGAGCTGCGCCGGGAAACCGGTGAAATGGATATCGACTTTGCCCTGCACGGCGATCTGGGCCCGGCGTCGCGGTTTGCGCTCAATGCCCGCCCCGGCGATAAGCTGGGTATTTCACCGCCGGGTGGCCCGTATCCTATGCTCAAACCGGCTTCGCAGTATTATCTGGCCGGGGATCTGACTGCCTTACCGGCTATTAGTGCGATGCTGGAAGAGATGCCGGCGGACAGCCGCGGCTATGTGGCGATCCAGGTCAGTGATGAAACCGATATTCTGGATCTCCGCTCTCCTGCAGGGGTTGAGGTTCAGTGGTTTATCGGCCAGCCGGATCAGGTGCAGCCGCTGATCGACCAGTTCTGCCAGCAGCCGTTCAGTGCAGAAACGACTGCCGACAGCTATTTCTGGCTCGGCGGTGAAGAGCAGATTGTCGTTGGCTTGCGCCGCTTTATTCGCCGCGAACTGGATGTCGAGCGTACTCAGGTCTATGCCATCCCGTACTGGCGCTTTGGTATAGATGAAGAGAGCTATCACACCAGTCGTCACCAGGCTGTTGATAACTAATAATAATCCAGATCGAACCGGCATTTGCCTGTATGGGCACTTGAAGCACAAGAGTGATGTCATCTCCCGATGACAACAAAGGAAACAACAATGGCTATTGACCCTTCAGTGATCCGCGCCCATTCATGGCAGGCACTACCCACACCGGCGGCACTGGCAACAGCGATCCCCTGCCCGGCCGCACTGACCGAGCATATCGCACACTCGCGCAGCACCATCAGAGAGATTTTACACGGCCAGGACGACCGGCTGCTGGTCGTCATCGGCCCGTGTTCGATTCATGATCCGGACGCGGCCATAGAATATGCTGAGCAACTGGCCCGTTACGCCGAGCGCTATCAGGATCAGCTGGTGGTGGTGATGCGCACCTATTTTGAAAAGCCGCGCACCACAGTCGGCTGGAAAGGCATGCTGTTTGACCCGGATCTGGATGGCAGCGATCAAATCGGCAAAGGCCTGCAGCAGGCCAGAGAGTTGCTGATCCGCATTAACGCACTGGGTCTGCCGGCCGCCACCGAATTTCTTGATACCACCAGTTTTACCTATCTGGCCGATCTGATGAGCTGGGGCGCCATAGGTGCCAGAACCACTGAGTCCCAGCCGCACCGTCAGCAGACTTCCGGCCTGCCGTGCCCGGTCGGGTTTAAAAACGGCACCGACGGTAATGTCAGTGTGGCGATGGATGCCATCATTGCCAGCCGCCACCCGCACCTGTACACCACCACAGGTCAGGACGGGCAGCTTTATGCCGTTAACAGTGCAGGCAATCCGGACTGCCACCTGATCCTACGCGGCGGTAAAGCGCCGAACTACAGCGAAGAAGATATTCACCATGCCCTGCAGCAGTTGGAGGCCAAAGGGATCACCACAGGGGTGATGGTCGACTGCAGCCATGGCAACAGCCTGAAGCAGTTCCGGCGCCAGCTGCTGGTGGCCGAAGAGCTGTGCCGTCAGATTGGCAACGGCAACCATGCCATTAACGCTATCATGGCGGAAAGCTTTCTGGTGGAAGGGCGGCAGGAGATCTCAGAGGACATGACCTATGGTCAGTCCATCACCGATGCCTGTCTCGGCTGGGACGATACCGAAGCCCTGTTGTCGATGCTGGCCAGCGCTGTCGAAGAGCGCCGTCAGGGACATCAGACCCGGTTAGCGGCCAATGAAGGGTAAATCTGAACGGTCACATCCGCTACAGGCGGTGGTTTAGGGGTGACAACAAAAAGCCAGCCGTTTCAGGCTGGCTTCTTTTTAGACTGCGTAACTCTTGGGACTACGCAACTATTTGGACTGCGTAACTTTTTTGACTGTACAACAGGCTGCTGCTAGCCCGCGATCTGCTGCCAGTCTGCCTGACGGCGCGGCACAATCACAGGCGCATCATCAAACGGCGCTTTGAGAATATCGACATGGGTATTGTACAGCTTGTCGATCATCGGCTTGGTAATCACCTCGGCGACCGGCCCTGCCGCCACCACGCCCTGCTCACCAATCGCCACCAGCTCATCGCAGTAACGCGCGGCCGCCGCCAGGTCGTGTATCACCAGCACCACGGTTTTACCCATTGCCACCATCTGACTGATGCTTTCCATCACTTCGATCTGATGGCCGATATCCAGCGCGCTGGTCGGCTCATCGAGCAAAATCACATCAGTATCCTGCGCCAGGATCATCGCCAGCCAGGCGCGCTGACGCTGACCGCCGGACAAACTGGCCACAGGTTGCTGCAGCAAATCGTCCAGTTTCATCCACTGAATGGCTTTGGCGACCTGAGCGGCATCTTCGTCGCTCCACTGGCTGAACCAGCCCTGATGGGGATGACGACCATACTGCACCAGTTGTTCCACCGTGATCCCGGCCGGGCTGATCGGCTGCTGCGGCAGAAAAGCCAGCGCTCTGGCCAGCGCTTTCATTGAGTAATCCGCCAGCGATGTACCGTTGAGGGTGATCTCGCCCTGCTGCGGGGCCAGCTGCTTGGCCATCATCTTGAGCAGCGTCGATTTACCGCCGCCGTTCGGGCCGACTATGCCAACCAGCTTACCTTTGCCGAGACCAAATGAGACATCCTTAAGGACGGTCTTACTCTCGTAGGAAAACCCTACGCCTGTCATCGATAATGCTGTCATTAGTCTGCCTGTCCTTTATCTCGCAGTAGAAATATAAATAGCATGATGCCACCCAGAATGCGGGTCATGATCCCGGTGGCCACTTCGTGAGGATCGGCCAGTACCCGGACCAGGGTATCGCTCAGCAGGAGTAACAGTGCCCCCAGCATGGCGGCGGTCCACAGTGGCACGATACGTCCCCTGAGCAGGAAAGTCGCGATAATGGGAGCGGCCATGGCGATAAACACCACTGGGCCGCCAATGGCGGTTCCCAGCGCGGCGATCAGGATCGCCAGCATCAGAATCGCCACCTGCACCCGGCTGACGTTGACGCCCAGGCTCTGGGCGGTCGGCAGCCCCAGCCGCAGCACATCCAGCTGGCGGGAGAAGTAAATCACCGCCGGACTGAGTAACAGCAGCAATCCGGCCACCGGCAGACTGACGCTGTAGCCCTGACCGACAAAGTTGCCCATGGTCCAGAAATACACGCTGCTGACATGCACGATAGATTCGGTCGACATCAGAAACTCGCCCACCGCGCGCATCAGCTCTGAGACCCCAATCCCGATCACCACAAACAGATAGCCCTGCTCGCCGGGATTGCGGCACAGCATATACAGCATCACAGCCGCCACCACGGCACCCAGCGGCGCCGCCCACCAGGGCCAGGAACCCAGCGTGAGGTATAAGGTAAAAAAGGTGATCGCCAGCGTGGCCCCTTCATTGACCCCCACCATATCCGGGGTCGCCAGCCGGTTGCGCACCAGCGTCTGGATCATACAACCCGACAGCCCCATCGCCGCACCTGCGACCAACACGGCCACCACCCGGGGCAGACGAATTTTAAACACCATGATCTCGACCATCCGAGTCGATTCACCGAACAAGGCTTTGAGTGCCAACCAGGGCGTCAGTTTGGCCGAGCCGATACTGACCGCCAGCAGGCTCATCGCTACCAGCGCCAGCATCAGCAGCGCACCTAACAGCACAGCCCGGCGCTCCACCAGCAGGGTCTTGTTGCCGAACTGCCACAACCACTTGCCGTACGGGATATGCCGTGCCGGTGGAGCTGGGGTAAACGAGGCCGCTGGTCGCTCACTGGCAGTGATGTGCTGCGACATACTTTTGTCCATCATTCAGGCTCCTACTTCACCGCCAGCAGCGAGCGGAAACCGCCACGCCGGACCACGCCAATCAGCACAGGCGCCCCTATCATGGCCAGCAATACCCCGTTGGGCATTTCATAAGGCTGGATCATCCAGCGGGCCAGGATATCGGCGATCAGAATAAAACAGACGCCGAACAGCGCCGAGAAAATGACCTGCAGAGACAGACGTACCGGCTCGACCATACGGGCGCAATAGGCCGCCAGGAAACCGACAAAACTGATCGGCCCGGCGACAGAAATGGCACAGGCGGTGAACAGGGTCGAGGCCAGCAGCACGCCGATGCGCACCCAGTGGGTATTAATACCAAGCGAGCGGGCCTGCTGCTCCCCGAGCTGCATCATGGTGAGCTGGCGGGCCAGCAGAAAGGTCAGCACTATGGCAGCCAGCAGAAAGGGCGATATCAGCGCCATCGCCGTCATATCGGCCGCGGCCAGCGAACCCAGATTCCAGAAGCGGAACTGATCCAGCACCACCTGGTTCGACAGCAAAATATAATTGGATAAACCGCCGAAGGTCGCGTTCATCGCTACCCCGACCAGAATCAGTTTGAGCGGGCTGGACTTGCCCATCACATGGCCGACCAGCAGCACTACTATATTACCGGCCAACGCCCCCAGTCCGGACCAGACCAGATAGCCCTGGGCGGATTCAACGCCAAAATAGGTCAGGCCGGTGACCAGCCCCAGCACAGCGCCGGCATTGACGCCCAGCAAGCCCGGCTCGGCCAGCGGGTTACGGGTGGCACTTTGTAATAATGAAGCGGCCAGTGACAAGCTGACACCGACCATCAGGGCGCACAGAGTGCGCGGCAAGCGCAGGGTATCCATCACCATGGTCATGTGTTCAGACGGAACAATGGCAGAGAAATAGTAGGCCAGCGCTTCTGCTGCACCGTACTCCCCGGCACCGACCGACATAGACATCACAGAAAAAAAACAGACACTGAACACGCCTGCTGCCAACCAGACGAGGTGAAGTTTCGACACGCTTGCAACTCCATGTATAACAACGAAGCTGAGCATGATATCAATCCGTCTTTTCAGAGAACAGCATTAAATAAAAATAGTTCTCAATATCTTTATCAAGTACAATTTCGAGCTCTTCATTCAACTTATTGATACACATAATAAGGAGCATTATGTTGCGACTAAGCCTCTTTACGGCCCTGGCCCTGTTCTGCATGGCAAGCCAAGCCAGTGCTGCCGATACCCGCACCATAGAAAATGCGCTGGGTGAGAAAGTCACAGTCCCGGCGCACCCGAAACGCGTCATTACCCTCAGCGAGATCGATCTGGATACCGCGCTGGCGCTGGGCATGACCCCGATCGGCACAGTCAATGGCCGCGGCCAGCAAACCCTGCCCCGTTATCTGACCCCGGCCATTAACGGCGAGATTCAGGTCGTCGGTGATCTGTCCCGTCCGAATCTGGAAACTATTCTTGAGCTGGAGCCGGATCTGATCCTGACGGCGCCAAACCGCCCGGAAGTGATTGAACTGCTGGGCGAAATCGCCCCGACTGTGGTCACCTTCAACTACGGCGAAAACTGGAAAAGTGTGTTTAAACGCACCGCCAATATCCTGAACCGTCAGGCCGATGCCGATGCCTTTATGGCGCGTTACCAGGCCCATGCGGAAAAAACCAAACAAGCGATTGGTGACAAGCTGGGCCAGACCATCAGCGTGGTGCGCTGGAACCCGAAAGGCCCGGCTTACATGTTCCGTGACTCTTTTGCCAGCCAGGTAATCACCGATGTTGGCATGAAACGCCCGGCCAACCAGCAGGATCCGGGGCATACCCACTCTATGTCGCTGAGTCTGGAAGCCCTGGCTGTGCTGGACGGCGACTGGATGGTTATCGGCACTCTGAGCACCTCAGGCGAAGCGGTTGAAGCGATGAAACAGGCCGAGAACACCCCGGCATTCCACCAGCTGAGCGCTATTGAATCCGGCCGCTTTGCTCCGGTTGACGGCTCGCTGTGGACCTCAGTTGGCGGCCCGCTGGCCGCGCTGAAAGTGATGGATGACATCGCCAGACTGGTCAATACCCCGGATGCCCGGCCGCTGACGCAGTAAACTCTCACAGAGCCAGCGCTGTCATGAACAGCGCAACCAATAAAAAGCGCTTCTATAAAAAAGCGCAGCCATGAAAAAACCGCCAGACGTCAATCTGGCGGTTTTTTTCGTTGTGACCACAGGCCGGATTAACCGACAGCAAGCTGCTTGCGATCCACTTTTCCGCTGGCAGTTGTCGGCAGGCGGGCCAGCCAGACAAAACGTCCAGGGATCATATAACCGGGCAGATGGGCAGACAGAGCCTTGCGCAGTTGCAGGCGGGTCATCTCCGGCGAACCGCTGTTCCCACTGCGCTCCCCCTGTTCCAGATACGCGACCAGAGTTGCCTGCTCACCTTCTCCTTCCAGTGTGACCGCGGCATCCCTGACGGCGGCTAACCCGCGCAGGCGCGCTTCAATCTCACCCAGCTCGATCCGGTAGCCTCGCAGTTTGACCTGACCGTCCAGGCGGCCAAAATACTGATAGCTGTCATCCGCCAGCCGCCGGACGTGATCCCCGGTGCGGTAATAACGCAGGCCATCACTGCGGGTGATGAACTGGCGTGCGGTCAGATCCGCCCTTTGCCAGTAACCGTCACTGAGCGCATCGCCATAAATACACAGTTCCCCTTCCTGGCCCACAGCCACCGGCTGATCATTGTCATCCAGCACCAGGTGCCCATAACCGGCCAGACTGCGGCCGATAGTGATCGGCTGATCCGGCTGCACCTGTGACATCAGTGACCAGACCGTCGCTTCCGTCGGGCCATAGCAGTTCCACAGCTCCGCACAGCGCGACAGCAACTGCTGCGCCAGCCCGCCATCCAAGGCTTCACCGCCTGTCAGTGCGGTCAGCCCGGTCTGGCCCTGCCAGCCGGTATTGACCAGCATCCGCCAGAAGGTCGGCGTGGCCTGAAGGGTATTGACCGAGGGATAGCGCGCTAAGATGGCGGCAACGGCATGGGGATCTTTATGCTCTTCGCTGCTGGTGAGCCGCAAACGCCCGCCCACCAGTAAGGGCGCAAAAATCTCCAGCATCGAGATATCAAAAGCGATTGTGGTGATCAGCAGCCAGTGACAACCGGCATCCAGATTCAGCCTAGCTAGCGCCGCACAAAGAAAAGTCGACAGCGCCTGATGGCTGATCACTACCCCTTTCGGCTTGCCGGTCGAGCCTGAGGTGAACATCATGTAGGCCGTAGTGTGCGGACGCAGCAAGGGCGAACACATTGGCGCCGCATTGCCCGCCAGCAACGGCCATTCGCCTTCAGGTTCCACAGACAGCACCGGGCAGCAAAAGCCGATTGGCGCGGAAGCATCCCCGCCCGTCTCCAGCACCGCATCCAACTGCGCTTCCTCAGCAATGTCTCTCAGCCGTCCGGCCGGAAACAGCGGATCCAGCAGCACAAAAGCCACGCCGGAAAACAGGCAGGCCAGCAAAGTTGCGATCAGTGCCGGCGAGCGCTCTACATGAATCCCCACCCGATTGCCCGGCTGCAGCCCTGCCTGATTCAGCTGCTGCTGAACCCGGCTGACTGCTGCCAGCAATTGACGATAGCTTATCGACTGCTCGCCAAAGTCAATCGCCACCCGGCCGGATTCGGCCGCCTCAATCAGGGCGGCCTCCAGCATAGGCGCTAAGTCCGGCGCAGTCTCTGCCCGGAGCTCAGCCCGAAGCTCAGCCCGAAACTTGGCCCGATGATTAGTTGCTGACATCCGCCACCTCCTGTTCGGACTGCTGATCCAGCGGCTCTGAACTGGCAGCACTCAGTGCCCGGCACATCGCATCTGCTATGGCATGCTGATACAGGAAGGCTAAGGTCACAGGCTGCGTAACACCCACCGCCGACACATCATGCATATTCAGCGCATGATTCAGGCGCTGTACCAGCGTAATGGCCGCCAGAGAATCTATCCCCAGCACGCAAAAAGGCTGATGCCAGTTGTCATGATCCGGCATCACTGGCAGCGGGGTGCTCTGCTGCCAGGCCTCACTGACCAGCTCGGCCATTTCAGTTGCAATCACGCCCCGCGCAGGATGATCTTGCACAGGCCGGACTTTCGCCTCCTGATATGGCAGGGGCTGAGTCGCTCCCTCGAACGGGGTCAGCGGCCATGCCTGCTGCGGATCGGCGGCGATCACCTGCAGCAGTTCCTCCTGCCACAGCATCAGCACCTCACTGGCACGAGACGAATCGACCTGCGCACCATCAAACTCAAAGCGCAGCGACAGCTGACCGCCCACTTCATTGACGATCAGACTGAGCGGGATCTCCACTTTTTCAAACGCCGGGCCAAACTCGGGACGCAGTCGCCCGTCAGCTGTCTCGCTCTGACGATTGGCATTCCCCTCAGCGCGCGGGTAGTTCTCGTAGACAAACACGCTGTCAAACAAGCGGCTACGTCCGGCCTGCAGAGCCATCAGCGACTGGGTCGCATGCTGGTTCAGCGCCATGGCCTCGCCCTGCAACTGCGTCAGCTGGCTGGCCAGCGAGTCGCCATCCTGCCAGTGGATGATCAGCGGCAAGGTGTTGATATACAGCCCGACACTGGCGGCAATCCCGGCCACCGACGCATCACGCCCCGGCACCACGTTACCGACAATCGTGGTGGTTTTCGATGGCTGGCCGGTCAGGCGGGCAACCAGACGGTGCCAGGCAAACTGCGCCACCGTACTGTGGGTTACACCCACCTGACGCGCAAAGTGCTGCAGCGTCGCCTGGTCCTGCGCGCTCAGCACCGTTTTCACGATTTCAGGCTGTTGCTGCAGCGGTGAAGAAGCGAAATCCGGGCCAAACAGCAGGCTTAAATCATCGGCCTGTGCTGTTGCCAGTGCTTTGCCTGCCCAGAAGGCAGCGGTTTCAGGCTGACTCGATTTGGCATATTCGGCATGAGCCAGATAGGCCTGATCGACCGGCAGCAAGGCGGCCAGATCGTCGCTATTGTGATCCGCCAGCGCCTCATAGGCCTGATGCAGCGCCGCAAACAAACGCGGACCGCTCCAGCCGTCAATCACAGCATGGTGACAGCTGAAGATCACCCGGATATCCTCGTCGTCCAGGCGGAAGCAGCGCACACGCAGTAAGGCATCGCCATCGAGCGCCATACCGCGCTGACGATCATACTGGCAGTATTCGGCGATCAGCGCCTCGGCATCGTCCTCGCCGGTCAGATCCACCACCTCAAACGGCAGTACCAGCTGGCGCTGTACCACCTGGATCAGCTGATTACCGGCACGATAAGGGCCGCTCAGCACAGTGCGCAAAGCCGGGTAAGCGGCCACAACCGCTTGCCATGCCTGCTGGTAACGCGCCAGATCCAGCAGCTGACGGTAGCGGATCGGCGTCTGCAGCAGATAGGCTTCATCGTCCGGGCAACGCTGCTGATGGGCAAACATGCTTTGCTGCAGCGATGAAGCCGGCAGCAACGCTTCAATCTCAAACCGCTTGCTCAGCCTGTCCAGCTCCGGCTGCGTCAGGCTCACCAGCGGATAATCCGATGGCGTCGACTGCCGTCCGTGGGACTCGGCATGCTGCTCGCAGTAATGGATCATCGCCAGCAGGTTGGCTTTGAACGCCGTCATGAACTGCTCGCTCAATGCCTGATCCAGCACCCCGACCTGGCGCAGCGTCAGCTGACCGTCGTAAATCCCGCCATGCAGACTGAGCAGCTCCGCGCCCGGGTTCAGCGGCGAGGCAGTCTGCCCCGGAATCACAGGCAAAGGACGCCACAACTCAGCCTGCTGGCCCTGCTTCTGGGTCTGACGGCCGAGATAGTTAAAGACAACCGGCGAGAAAGTCAGCTGCTCACCCTGAGGGTGATAGCAGCGCAGGGCATTGAAACCGACCCCGTTATCCGGGATCTGACGCAGGGCTTCTTTGGCCTGTTTGATGGTCTCCGCCAGCGAAGGCTGCACAGCGACAGTGCATGGATAGGTACTGGTAAACCAGCCCACGGTGCGGCTGACATCCAGCTGCGCGCCAATCTCCTCCCGGCCATGGCCTTCGAGCATCACGGTTGACTGCTCACCCCAGCCCAGCGCATTGAGCGTCACGCTCAGGGCCGACAGCAGCAGGTCGCGCACCTCAGTGCTAAACGCAGTATTGGCCGGTCCCACCAGACGGTCGGTCTCTGCCTGATCCAGCTGCAGCATGGCCTGACTCGGAATGACGTTACCGTCTTTGTCTTTATTGCGGGTAGCAGGCAGCGCACTGCCTGCACCATTACGGGCGCTCTCAAGCTCGCTGTGCCAGTAGTCAAACTGCGCCGGATGGTTATCGGCATAGTCTTTCAGCGCTTCTCCCCACTGACGGTAACTGGAGGTTTTATCCGCCAGCGGCAGCCCTTGCGACAGCCGCTGCAGATCGTCAGCCAGGATCCGCCAGGACACCGCATCTACCACCCAGTGGTGCAATGCCACAAACAGACCGGTCTGAGACGTCGCGCCCTCCTCACCCGGCAGATGACGGATCCGCGCCCAGGCCATGACAGGCCCGTTCTCAAGATCAAACTGCGACTGCAGCGCGGTCAGAGCATCATAAAGCTCATCTTGCGTCATGGCGGCCGCATCCAGCTCTGTCAGCTCAGGCACAGTAACAGCGGCCTGATAACGCTGACGGCGCACGCCATCCTCTTCCGTCACCCGCAGGCGCAAGGCGTCATGATGCGCCAGTAAGCGGGTCATGATGTCTGTCAAACGGGCCGTATCCAGATCCGGAATCGCCAGTACCACCGCCTGATTCCAGTGCGCCGGACGGGCGAAAGGCTGGGCATCGAACCAGCGCTGAATCGGATGCAAATCAAAGGTGCCGGACAACTGACCCTGCTCAGCATCGACCGCCCGTTCCGTCTCAGCATGCGCAGCCAGGGTCCGGCACAGTTTACGTACCGTCTTGGCTTCAAACACATCTTTGACGGTACAGGCAAAACCGGCATCACGCAGACGGGTGTTAAGCTGGATACTCAGAATTGAGTCACCACCGAGGCGGAAGAAATCATCTTCCACGCCCAGCTCGGTATTGAGCACCTCGCGCCAGATAGCCAGCACCTGGGCTTCCGTCTCCGTTTCCGGCTGAGCACCTTCACCCGTCACCCGCTGGCGGGCCGGCAGGCGGCTGATATCCAGCTTACCGTTAACCGTCAGTGGCAATTCATCGAGCACCAGCAGCTCTGCCGGCACCATGTACTCAGGCAAAATGCGGGCCGCGGCCGACAAAATCTGGCCCGGATCCGGCTGCTGCTGAGCCACGGCAGATGAGGTTTCTGCAGTGGCATAGGCCACCAGCTGGCGCTGCGCGCCTTCACCGGCGACGATCACCCGCACCTGATGCAGCTGCGGCGCCACTTTGGCGATCTGGCTTTCAATTTCAGCCAGCTCAATCCGGTAACCGCGCAGTTTGACCTGCTGATCCATCCGCCCCAGGTATTCCACCTCGCCGTTATTGAGCCAGCGCGCCTTATCACCGGTGCGATAGCAGCGCACGCTCTGCCCGGCAATCTCAACGGTCACAAAGACTTTAGCCGTCAGATCGGGTTGGTTCAGGTAGCCCCGGGCCAGACCCAGACCGGTCAGACACAGTTCACCCGCAACACCCACTGGGCACAGCTGGCCCTGCGCATCGAGGATCAGTGCCTGAGTATTTTTGACCGGATGACCGATAGTCACCGGCTCACCCGGCTGCAGCTCTTTCACCAGCGCTGTCACTGTGAACTCGGTCGGGCCATACATATTGAGCAGGCGCAATTTACCCTGCCAGCTGGCCGCCAGAGTGGCCGGACAGGCTTCGCCGCCGAACGCGACTATGTTGAGCGAGCTGAGCGGTCGCGGTGCCATGGCGGCAAACAACGCAGTCGAGCTGATCATATGCGTGGCGCCGTGTGCCTCGGCCTGATCGAGCAAGGTGTCATCCGGCTCGCCGAGCACCAGCTGAGACCCGGCAAATAATGGCAGTATGGCCGTCATGTTCCCGGCATCAAAAGCCAGTGACATAGGATTAAACATCACGCTGTCTGCGCTCAGCGTCAGGCGTGCAGTATGATCGGTCAGCACATTAACAAACGCGCCGTGCTCGACTTCCACCCCTTTTGGCAGACCGGTCGAGCCCGAGGTATAAATTACATAGGCCAGATCGTCCGCACCGACCGTCACGGCAGGCGGTGTCTCGGGCAGCAGTGACAGCGGCTCAGCCACGGAAGTCTCTGTGACATTAATCACTTTGCCCCCTGTCAGCGCGCCATGGGACTCAGCAAACTGCGCGTCAGGGGCAATGATCAGAGTCAGTTGCGCGTCATCGACCAGATGTTGCAGCCGGGCGCTCGGATAAGCAGGATCGAGCGGGACATAGCTCATACCGGCTTTCCAGGCCGCCAGTGCCGCCACCGCATACTGAGTGGTCCGGCTGGCGACCACGCCAATTTTGTGCTCCGCGGGCAGCGCTTCGCTATGCGACTGCTGAACCAGTAAATAATGCGCCAGCCGGTTCGCTGCCTGCTCCAGCTCCTGATAGCTCAGTGTCCGGTCGAATCCGGTCACGGCCGGCTGAGCCGGACACTCTGCCGCATGACGGCTCACCTGCTGGTGGATCAGCAGCGGGGCATCGACGCGGGTCGGCAAACCTGCCAGTGCCTGAGCGATGCTGGCCTGATGCGCTTCATCCACCACAGGCAACTGCATCACATTGGCGAGAGGCGCGGCCAGAATGCCGTCCAGCAACGTCAGGAACATGTCTGCAAAGCGGGCCACTGTCTGGTGTTCAAACACCCCTTTGCTGTAGAGCCATTCCAGCCGGACGCCGTCCACCAGCTCGGTGACTTTCAGTGACAAATCGGTTTTTGCCGGCAGTACCGGCGAGGGTTCTTCCACCGCACCACAGCCGGGGATCAGATCGTTAAAATCTACCTTGGCCTGATAGACCAGCATGATCTGGAAGATAGGGTTCAGGGCTGTGGTCCGGTCGGCCCCGATCGCTTCACTAAGCGATTCAAAGCGGAACAGCTGATGATCAAACGCCGCCAGATCCTGCTCCCGGCAGTAACGCAGGTAATCGGCAAAGCTCTGGTGCTCATCAAGCTGAGTGCGCAGCACTATGGTATTGACGAAAAAGCCCACCACATCTTCGATATCGGCGCGCTCACGGTAGGCCAGCGGCGTACCAATCACCACATCCTTATCGCCGCCCAGACGGGCCATCAGCAGCGAGAACACCGCATGCAGGCCGATAAAATAAGAGCTGCTGTTCTGCTGGCACAGTCGCTGGAACTGCTGCCACTTCGGCAAGGAGATGGCAGAGAACACCAGCGCACCGTCATTGTTGTGACTGGCCGGACGCGGTTTATCCAGCGGCAGCGCATGCACTTCCGGGATGCCTTTCAGGCGCTCGACCCAGAACGGGCGAAATTCTTCGTGATAGTCGCGAAACGCCGGGGAGTTGAGCCAGTGGGCGTAATCGATATAGTTGACGGCTGTCGGTTTCACCGGCTGCTGCTGGTTATTCTGATAGGCCAGAAACGCCTGCTTGAAATCGGCAAACATGTTTTTCACCGACCAGCCGTCTGAAATAATGTGGTGCTGGGTCAGCATCAGCAGATGCTCTTCCTCTCCCAGCCTGACCAGTTCGACCCGGGTCAGGCCGCCCTGTTCCAGATCAAACGGCCGGTAGATGTCTTCCTCGACCATTTTCAGCAGTGCCTGCTCGCGCGCGGCTTTGTCCAGATGGGACAAGTCATGGTGCACAACCGTCAGCCCGGTCTGCGGCGCAATATGCTGCTCGCCTTTGCCCTGGCTGTTGCGCAGAAAGCGGGTTCGCAGACTGGCATGTTTTTGCGCCAGTGCCGAGAAGGCGTATTCCAGCGCGCCGACATCCAGCTTGCCGGTCAGACGAAAATGCACCGGCATGTTGTACAAATGCGAGTTGTCTTCATATTGCTCAATAAACCACAGGCCGCTTTGCGAGAAAGAAAGCGGCCCGGAGGCCGCCTGTTGTACCGGAATGGGTTGCTCATAGGCCTGACGGGCGCTCAGGCAACGGATGATGGCGTCTTTGTTGTCGCGGATCTGCTGTCCGATTTGCGGCGTCAGTGCCTGCTTGCTGCACTGAGAGATCAGCTGCCCTTTCTCGTTCAGTGCCAGCCGGACGCCTTTGCGCTCAAGATCCGCCAAAAATGAAATCATGTCTGTCATTGTGTTTTCCTGTTTCACTGTTAGGCGCCTGCTCAGGCGTTAAGAATGGCCCCGCCGTCCACCACGATATCCTGCATGGTGACATGGCTGGCCAGATCGGAGGCCAGGAACACCACAACCTGAGCGATTTCCTGTGGCTGAGCAATTTTGCCGAGCGGGATCCCCAGCTTGAACTGCTCGGGGAAACCGGCAATGGTGCGTTGCTCGGCATCCTCGCTGTGCCACAGTGAGCGCTGCATCGGGGTATCGGTCGAGCCCGGTGACACCAGGTTGCAGCGCACGCCATAAGGTGCCAGCTCCAGAGCAGCGCAATTGGCCAGGCTGCTCAGCGCCGCCTTGGAGGCACAATAAGCGGTCATGTGCTGACGCGGAACGTGCGCGGCATTAGAGCTGACAGTCACCACAGCGCCGTGACGCTGCTGCTTAAACACAGGGATCACCTGCTGCAGCAGGTAAAACACACCGGAAGCGTTGACGTTAAGGCAGGTGTGCCAGTCATCCACTGACAGCTCCTCGGTCTGTCCCATCCGCAAAATCCCGGCGACATTCGCCAGCACATCAATCACAGGGAAGGCCGCCAGAATCCTCTGCGCCACTTCTCTGACTGCATCCGGGTTGCTGATATCCACCTCATAGGTGGCAAACGGGTGTTCAGTGCCCGCTTCACGTGCAGCGCTGAAATCTATATCCAGGCCGATGACCTGAGCACCCAGCTGGTGGAAGCTCATGGCGACCGCGTGCCCGATGCCACGAGCGGCACCGGTCACCCAGACCACTTTGTTCTCGAACTGACCGCTGAAGGTCATTGCTGTTTGCTGCTGCGCTGCCATCACCACACCATCTCCACTTCGTCTTCGCTTTGTTGCTGCATCTCATCGAGATAGCGGCAGAAATCACTCAGTACCGGGCGGTCAAACACATCGGACACCTTGATGCTGACGTCAAACTCCGCGCCCAGACGGTTCACAATCTGAATGGTCTGCAAGGACTGTCCGCCCAGCTCAAAGAAATTATCCTGCGACTGAATCGCGCTGACCCCGAGGATCTGCTGCCAGACAGTGCCGACCCGGCTTTCGGTTTCGCTCGCCAGCACCTGCTCGGCGCTGTCATTCTGATAGCCAGCCACCAGAGCTTTGCGATCGACCTTGTTGCTGCCGGTTTTCGGCAGGCTGGCAAAAAAGCGGAAATCGGTCGGGATCATGGCCGGAGGCAGGTTTTCCTGCAGGGCTTTTTTGATGCTCAGGGCTTCAAGGCTGTCGTGCTGTTCACCGGCCACAAAAGCCACCAGACGGCGGATACCGTTGTCGAACACCATGCCCTGTACGCAGGCTTCGTCGATCCCGTCCAGAGCCAGCAGATGGGATTCCACTTCGCCCGGCTGAATGCGGTAACCACTGATTTTGAACTCGTTATCAATACGCCCCAGATAAATCAGCTGACCATCTGTTATAGTGACCCGATCGCCGGTGCGATAAGCCCGGCGCTGTTCATCACCCACCTGCAGGCTGGTAAAGGCCGGATGGGTCTGTCCCAGATAGCCGTCCGCCAGGGTGTCGCCCAGAATAACCAGCTCACCTGTGGTCGCCGGACGGGACTGCGCATCCAGCACCAGAACTTCAACCCCGGACAGCGGCAGGCCAATAGGTAACTGGCTGTGCTGGCCGTGAAAATTCTGCAGCTCGCTGCAGGTAGCCACTACCGTGGTTTCCGTCGGGCCATAGGTGTTAAACAGACGCACGCCGTTCGCGATACCGGCCTGCTCAACCACTTTCTGCCACTGGGCCAGCGGCTCGGGGTACACAGCTTCACCGCCGATAATCACGCCTTTGAGCGTGTTCGGCAGGGTAGCTGTGCCCGCCTGCAAGCTGACCACCCATTCATTCCAGAACGCGGTCGGCAGATCCAGCAGGCTGATCCCGGCGGCGGTGATTGAATCAGAGAAGGTGGCCATGGATTCGAGCATGGCGTCGGTTCGCAGTACCAGCGTGGCGCCCTGACTCAGGGTCACGAAGATTTCTTCAATGCTGGCATCGAAGTTAAACGGCGCAAACTGCAACACGCGATCGCTCGCGTTGATGTCATATCGGGTGGCGGCGGCGGCCACGAAGTGATTCATCGCATGATGGCTGATGGCCACGCCTTTTGGCTGTCCGGTCGAGCCGGAGGTAAACATGATGTAGGCCAGATCTGTGTCTGCCGTTTCAGGCAAAGCCACAGGCGCGGCATGCAGATGACCGGCCAGCTGAATCGAGACCGGCAGTACCGACAGACGGTGCTGGTGCTGGGCTTCCGTAATCAGGGTGCGAATGCCGGCCTGACTGATAATGCTGTTCTGCCGCTCAATCGGCTGTTCAGGATCCAGCGGCACGTAGACCGCGCCGCTCAGCATCACCCCCAGTACAGTGGTGATACACGGCAGAGAGCGGCTCAACGCCACCCCGACTTTTTCGCCCGGCTGAACACCCTGTGTCAGTAAGGCGCTGGCGGCGGCATCGGCTCTCTCCATCAGACTCTGATAGGTCAGCGACATACCGTCCTGCTCAAGCGCGATAGTATCCGGGTGCTGAGCGGCATGGCGACGGATCGCGGCCAGCACTGAAGTCACCTCAGTCTGCCCGTGTTTTTCACCTTGAATCATGGCATCCAGTCGCGCCTTGGCATGCAAGCCACCCAGCAGAGTGTTTGTGCTCTGGCCCGGAGCCGCTAACCAGTTCGCCAGCAGGCTCAGCAGCTCCTGTTGCAGGTTCGCCAGCTCATCTTGCTCGTACACCGCCGGGTTGGCATCAAAGTCCACCACCGGCAGCCCTTCCGATTTACTGTGCAGCTCGATAGTCAGATCTTCCACCGGTCCGGCACTGAGATTCAGGGTATCGGCTGCCAGGTTACCGTACTGCAACGGATGATCGAACGGCATGATATTGATCAGCGCGCCATACAGACGCTGACTGCCGCCGACCCGGTTCAGGTCACGGCGCAGATCTTCATAGCGATAGTGCTGGAAACGGCGCATTTTCTTTTTGCGCGCCGCCACTTTGCGCGCCACACTCAGAAGATCGTCGCCACCGCAGACCTCGACCACCAGCGGCACTATGTTCATCTGCATGCTGGGTACGGTCAGCGATTTAGAGCCCAGACGGTTCATCACCATCATCCCCAGCACCACCTGCTCGGTGTCGCTGTAGTGACGCAGATGCGCACAAAGCGCGGCGAGGAAAACATCAACCCAGGTCAGCTGGTGCTGATCAGCCAGGCTCTGGCACTGCTGCCAGAGGCTGTCGCTGAAGGTGCTGCTCTGACGGCGAAAGCGGGCCGCAATCGGCGCCACATCGCGGCTGTAGGATGAAGGCGCGGTATTACCGGCCAGGGTATCGAGCCAGAACTGGCGGGCTTTACCATAGGCGCCGGAGTCACGCCGTTGCTGATCTTCATCCAGCACCGCCTGAAACGATCCGAACGGCGATGGCGTAACCTGTACACCCTGTACCAGCAGGGAATAAATCTCAGCGATCCGCTGGAAGACCAGGGTGGTGCCAAAACCATCCAGCGCGATATGGTGGACGCAGTTATAGAGATAATCCTGCTGCCCGCCGCGCAGCAGGGCAAAGCGGCCGGGCAACTGCTGCTCAAGATCGAACGCCAGCGTCATATCCTGCTCGGCCCAGCGGCGCACTGCTGCGAGCTCGGCGTCCTGTCCGCCGCACGGTTCGAGATCCACCACCGCAAATGCCATAGGCTCAGCGGCCGCAACCCGGTAAGGCTGCTCGTTCTCGCTGCGGTAGTAACAGGACAGGCACTCGCTTTCCGCCACCGCCTGGCGTACAGCCATCTCCAGTTTTCCGGCATCCACTTTGCCGTCAAACACAATACATTCAGCGGTATTAAACAACGCCTTGTCTTCGTTGAGGGTGTGCCCCAGCCACAGCCCGTGCTGAGCGGTATTGAGTGCTGTCATCCCTGCACCTCCTTGTTCACATTGTCCAGTGCTTGTTCCAGTAAGCCCCACCAGTGATTAAAGGTCGGGGTTTCTGCCAGCTGGACAAAATTCATTACCACCCCGTGCTTACGCCATTCAGTGATCAATGACATGATCTGCACCGAATCCAGGCCGTAGTCGATCAGGTTCTCTTCCGGATCAAACTCGTCTTCCTCTTCTTCCACTAGTCTGGCAATGCGTGCCAGCAGGCCGCTGCGGGTCAGCACTTCCGGCCATTCACTGTGCGGCGGGTTGGCCTGTTGAGCTGTGCCAATCAGCGCAGCGGTCGATACCACCATGCCAGCACGACCGGCAACATACTTGAGCGCCATGTCATGCTCTTCGAGCGAGAAATCGGCAATTGCATCACCAATCATGAAAGGCTTGATGTCGCGCATAAAAGCGTCCACCGCCGTCATCAGGCAGCCAATGTGGCCGTAAATACCGCCGATCAGCAGCTGATCACGGCCCAGCTCTTTGAGCATGTGCTCCAGCGGCGAGCGCTGAAACGCCGAATAACGCCATTTGTCGAGCACGGTATCGCCCGCTTCCGGCGCCAGCGCCGCAACCACTTGTTGCAGCTCAGGGGATTTGTTCAGACCCGGCCCCCACATGTCGTTCAGCAAGGCACGGTCTGCCATGTTCTGCTCTTTAGGCTGGGCGGTGTAGATCACCGGAATACCGTTGGCTTTACAGAAGGCTTTCAGGGCCACCAGATTGCTGAGCAGGGTTTGCATCAGGGCGCTGTCACGCTCATAGAAGCTGACAAAATATTCCTGCATGTCGTGGATCAGAAATGCCGCTTTTTGCGGTTCAAAGGCCCACGACACTTTGTTAGCAGGAAAGGCCTCGGCAGCAGGCATGGTATAAGTCGGTAATGCTGGAATAGTCATGATAAAACGTCCTTTTCTGGCTGAGGCTGTGACTGGGCTTGTACCTGGTTGGCAATAAGCTGACGCAGGGCTTTTTTGTCAATTTTGCCGACGTGCGTCATGGGTAAAGCGTCGAGTTTCTCGATCCGGTCCGGCAGCTTGTAGTCGGCTATGCCGCACGTCCGCAGGTGCTTTCGGATACTGAGGGTTTTCAGCTTGGGATTCGTGGTGACAATAAAGGCGCAGCTTTTCTCGCCCATCACGTCATCGGGCATGGCAACCAGCGCCGCCTGAGTGATTTCCGGCAGGGCCAGCAGCTGATTTTCGATCTCTTCCGCCGCCACTTTTTCGCCGCCGCGGTTGATCTGATCTTTGTCGCGGCCGACCACCATCAGGTAGCCGTCTTCGGTCATCACCACCACATCGCCGGAGCGGTAGAAACCGTCCTGATCAAACGCGACGCGATTGTGTTCCGGGCTGTTGTAATAGCCACGGAAAGTATAAGGACCGCGGGTCAGCAGGGCGCCGGGGGTGCCGCGTGGCACATCCTGGCCGTCTTCATCCACGATGCGCACTTCGTCATCGTCGCTGATCGGGCGTCCCTGGGTATTCAGCACATGCCACTCGCTGTCATCAAAGCGGGTGTAGTTGACCAGGCCTTCGGCCATGCCGAACACCTGCTGCAAACGGCAGCCCAGTTCGGGCTCAATACGACGGGCAAGGCTTTCCCCGAGCCGGGCGCCGCCGACCTGCAGCCATTGCAGGCTGTCCAGCGCCGAGCGATCATCCGCGGCCGCCTGCAACCACAGCGTGACAGCCGGTGGCACCAGAGAGGTCATGGTGACCTGATGGCGTTGGATCAGCGGGAAACAGGTCATCGGGCTGGGCTCTGCTGCCAGCACCACAGCACCACCGGCGTAAAACACGCCCAGCGCGCCCGGTGAGCTCAGGGTAAAGTTATGCGGCGCCGGTAGCGCACACAGGAAGACGGTGTCGCTATCCAGCTGACAGATGTCTGCACTGGCACGCACACTGTAGTAATAGTCGTTATGGGTACGGGGGATCAGTTTCGGGGTGCCGGTACTGCCGCCGGACAGCTGGAAAAAAGCCACCTCAGAGGCCGACAGCACCGGCCAGCTCAGGGTCCCATCGGCCTGAGCATTAAGAGCGCGGCTCTGCGACTGTGTGCCTGCTGCTATAGCCGCGGCTAACGAGTCGCCGAAACCGGCATCGCCATCGACCAGCCAGTGCTTCAGGGTAGGCACCTGCTGGCTCAGCGCCTGGGCAAACTCACCATCCGCAAATAAACTGTGGCGGGACGAGACGATCGCCAGCGTCGGCCGGATCTGTTCCGCATAGGCTGTCAGCTCATGCCGGTTATGGCTGAACAAGGCATTCACCGGCACCACGCCCAGTTTCATCAGGGCAAAGAAAACAATATAGAACTCCGCCACATTGGGCAGATGCACCAGTGCGGTCTCACCGGGTTTCACCCCCAGCCGCAGCAGTGATGCCGCCAGCCGCTCGGCATCCTGTTCAAGCTGGCGGTAAGTCCAGCTGCGTTCACCGCACATCAGCGCCCGGTGTTCGGCACGCTCATCCAGGTGGCGCGTCAGGATGTCGGTCATGGGCACATCGGTCCAATAGCCTTTCCGGCGGTACTGCTCGGCAAGCGCTGGCGGCCAGGGCGTAAAGGCAATGCTCATGCTACCCCCTGCTCGCCCAGCCCGAAGGCGTTGAGCATAGTGCCCAGTTTGGCTTCGGTTTCCGCCCATTCGGCCTGCGGGCAGGATGCGTCGACGATACCGGCCCCGGCAAACAAGCGAACGGATTTTTCGCGCACTTTACCGCAGCGGATAGTGACCGCCCATTCGCCATTGCCCTGGGAATCGCACCAGCCGACCATGCCGGTAAACATGCCGCGCTCGTAGCCTTCCAGCTCTTTGATCGCATCGCGCGACAGGTTGAACGGAAAGCCGCAGACCGCAGGGGTTGGGTGCAGCAGGCACGCCAGCTGCAGCACGTTATAAGGCAAGTCATCTGAATGCGCAGTTGCGTTATCCGGCGTGTTAAGCTGGCCTTCAATCCGGGTCGACAGATGCCACATGGTCGGGGTGTTGATCAATGACGGACCGGCAGGCACATCCAGCTCACGGCAGTAAGGCTTGAGTTGCTGGGCAATTTCATCGATCACCAGACGGTGTTCATACCTGTCTTTGACCGACTGCAGCAATGCTTCACTGACTTGCTGATCGGCGTCCGCACTGGCCTGACGCTTCGCCGAGCCCGCCAGCGGATTGGACAGAATATGCAGCCCTTCCTGACGGATCAGCAGCTCAGGACTGGCGCCCAGCAAGACCGACTGATCCTGTTGCGGAATGGCGAAATGGAAGCCGGTCGGGTTTTGTTTGATCAGACGGGCCAGAATATCATCGGCTGATACGTCATCGCTCAGCTCAATATTAAGCACCCGTGACAACACGGCTTTTTCCAGCTGGGTGCGCTGAAATTTTTCCACCGCCTGCGCGACAGCCTGCTTGAACACAGATTCTTCCGGTTCACTGCGCTTTGCCAGCACCTGTAAGGGTTTGCTGGCTGACATTCCGCTGTGCTCGCCAAAGGTGTCCGGCTGATGCTCGGTCACTTCGACAGATTCGGGGATATACAGGCAGGATGGCTCAGAAACATCAAACGGAATCGAGCCGATTAAAATGGGGTTTTCAATACCTTTGGCTTTTTCTTCGGCGAATTTCTGTTGAATAACCTGCTGGAATTCACTCTGGCTGTGCTCACCGTGAATGGCTGGTGTGGTGATAATTTGGCTAATCCCTTTACCTCTGACTGTTCGGTAAACAGACGAGAAGAAAAGATCACTATTCGGTGAGAATACCGGATTCAGTATTGGATTCTCACTTTGAGTATGTTGCATGTCACAACTCCCTTTTTACGCAAGAATGTGTGCAGCTTATGACGCATCGTAAACTGGCTGATTGAGTGTTAATTCGTTAGGGCTTTAATTGTTAGAAAGTGACATCACATTGCTTTTGCAGGGAAAAAAGAGCCAATGTTCATTGGCTCTTTGGGTGTCAGGTGGTCCTGACTGATGTTGTTATCAGAAGTCGTATGACACGCCGGCATACACGCTGCGGGCTTTCAGGATGTAATCAAGCTGAGTCGCGGCTTCGTCACGCTCTTCGTTGGTCAGGTTGGTGACACCCAGTTTCAGGTTCAGATTCTCAATGGCTTCGTAACGGGCACCCAGATCCATGGTGCCGTATGCCGACAGTTTCTGACCTGAACGCACATACTGAGAACCTGTGTACTGATACGAAGTGTACGCGTACAGGTTTTCCAGTGCCTGCCAGTCAAGCTGGACATTGGCAGTATGGTTTGGCGACAGAATCAGATCTTTCTTGGTGTCTTTGTCTTCAGCACTGGTATACATGTAGTTCGCCGACAGGCTCACAGTGTCTGTAATGTCCACCCAGGCCATGGTTTCCACGCCTTTCACTTCAGCTTCTGCCACATTGAAGTAGCTCAGCTCGGTGCTGACGCGGTCCCAGTTTTCGGCCTGAATCATGTCGTCAATGTCGTTCTGGAACAATGTCAGACCGGCGCCCCAGCGAGCGGCTTCATAGCTGGTACCCAGCTCATAGCTCAGCGAGGTTTCGGCTTTCAGATCCGGGTTACCGACTACGCTACAAGCACCACGGCAGGCCAGTACTGAGTAAGAATCACTGTACTGGTTCAGGCTCGGTGCTTTGAAGGCTTTTCCGACGCCCCCTTTCACGACCCAGCTGTCGCTGATTTTATAAACCGCATACGCACGCGGGCTGAACTCACCGCCGTACACTTCGTGATCGTCATAACGGCCGCTCAGGGTCAGGGCCAGATTACCCAGCGAGAACTCGTCCTGCAGGTAAACTGCCGCCTGACTGTAGTTCACCGAATCAGTGTTCAGGGTCAGGTTATTCTTCAGCTTGGTATCACGGTATTCCGCGCCACCGGTCAGCAGGTGCTCACCCAGATAGCCGGACAGCTGCGCATCCACGGTATTATTGGTTTGATCAATATTACCGACCGCGCCGTTGAGCTCGGAATCGTCTCTTAGCTCAGACATATCCAGGTTGTAACGCAGGCGGGAATCAAAGTTGGCCCAGTAACCATAGTGAGTCAGCGCGATGTTATAGCGCTCCATCTCCTGCACGTTGTTGACCGCAGTTCCCCAATTGTTCCAGTCCGCATCACGATCATCTTTGCTGTAGATCAAATCCAGATCGATATCCTGCTGCTCATTCACCAGCCACTTCAGGTTCGAGTACAGGTTCAGCTCGTCGCGCTCTTCCAGTACATCGGTATCCGGGTTAACAGACTTATCCGTGCGCCAGGCATCACGATCGCTTTTTTCAACGATCAGATTACCCAGCAGGGTTTCAGGGATCAGCGCACCACTGACATACGCATTGATCTTATTGGTGTCGCCGCCGGAGCCTTCGGTGATACCGTCAAACTGGTAACCGACAGAGCCCTGCGTGTCTTCCGTTGGTTTGCGCAGGATGACGTTAACCACGCCGCCCAGCGCATCGGCCCCGTAAAGGGATGACATCGGGCCACGGATCACTTCGATACGCTCAACCGCGGACATTGGGATACTGGACAGGTCAAAGTCGTTGCCGTAGGCGCTGAGCAGGCCATCACGTGAGTTAATGCGACGACCATTAATCAGCAGCAAGGTGTAGTCTGAAGACAGACCGCGGATTTTGATTTCATTCCGGCCGTATGAGGTGCCTGGATTGATGTTGATACCCGGCAGCTTTTTGATCGCTTCGGCGACATCATTGACCACCAGGTTATCCAGTTCTTCACGCGTGATATAAGACACTGAAGCAGGAGCTGTCAGTTCCGGGTGCTCCGTCTGGCTCGCTGTCACCACCATCACTTCTTTGTTGGCCACTTCTGCCATCGCCGTAAATGAAGAGACCATACCTACTACACACAAAGCCCGGTTCAAACGAGTTAACTTGATCACACTATCTCCTTGTTGCTGAAACATTTCAACACTCCATCAATAACAATGGCGCAAATGATAATTATTGTTATTATCATCGTCAACAAGAGTTCAATAGAATTGATAATTTTTTTCATTCGCATTTGAATGCAACAGGAGAAATAGAAAAACAGTTGCTTATAAAGAGCACGGTAAAAAACAGGTAGAGTACAAAAAAATGCAGAAAAAAGAATAACTAGCGGAAAGCTCCGGGATTAACCCGGAGCGCGTTGTGAAACCTGAGCCTGTTTGAGCGAAGGGATAAACCAGCAAGCAAGCAGTGGTACGGCAATAGCGCTGGCTATAGTGACAGATGCCAGCATATCCAGTCCCAGTAACTGATGCTCCGGCCCTGAAACCAGATAGATAGAGCCCACGATACTGGCGACACCGGCTGCCAGGTTAGACATCGTCGACTGATAGGTCATGAAGGCTGCACGGTACTGCGGAGGGGGAACCCTTGAAGTGAATGCTGCCAGCACTGCGCTGCGCGCCGAACTGGATGCCATCAGCAGCATAAATATCAGATAGACCCATTTGTCTGCGCTGTCACTGATAAAGCCGTAGTACACCACAGCCGCCACAATAGCACTGAGACCAAACAAGGCCGTTTGACCTGATCCCTTATCCATCATCCTGCCACTGTATCGCATCGCCAGTATGCTCATGATCCCGCCCAGCAAGTACAGGTAACTGATTTCGTTACGCGGGAAACCGAGGTTGAACTGGAAATAAGCCGACAGATTCGGTACTAACAGGAAATGCCCGAACAGGCTGATCCCCATCATCGCCATCGCCAGCAGAAACGGTGTTGACCCAACCATCCCGGCCAGCCCTGCCGATAGTGCTGCCGGACTTCCGGCCATTTGTTGCTGTGGCACCAGCGACGGCATACAGATCCGTACCGCTACCGCCAGTATCAGTCCCATGCCACCAAAGAAGAAGAAAGTCATCTGCCAGTTCAGCCACTGCGCCAGCAACAAAGAAGCCGGGACAATAATGATCGCCGCCAGCGAAAACCCGCTGGCAACAAAGGCCATCGCCCTGCCCCGTTCAGCCACTTTGGTTACATCAAGGACGGATGCCATGATTAATCCACTGAGCGGGCCCGAGAAACAGCCAGCGGCAATAAACATCAGCAATAGTTGTTCCGGCGTAGCTGCCAGACCGCACAACGCAATCAGGACAGAGCGAAGCAAAAGAAACAACGTCAGTGCAGCCCGCCTATCGAAGCGATCCAAAACAGGGGCAAGAAAAAATCCAATTATCGCGGAGCCGAATGTCGCACCACCGCTGATGTATCCAATATGCTCACCTTGTAAACCAATATCCCGGACTAAATCTGGCCCCAGCGGCATCACCATCATCAGGGTTCCGACCGAGAGCATATTGATAAGCAGAGCAAGCCTTAACACTGACTTAGCATTCAGCGTGTTGCTGTCCATGACGGCACGACCCATTCACAAAAAAAGCGATTGTAACTGCCGGCCGGAACAAACTCAATAATGATAATTATTATCAGTAAAATACTCGGAACGGGTAAACGTGAACACAGACTCTGACATCCTGGAGTAATGCACCTTTCCCTGTCGGCCGGAGGGCAAAGACGCAGCCAGCTCTGTGTTCAACTCAAAGTACAGCCACTGATCATCCATGCCCAGAAATGAGACATCCAGAAAGTCGAAATAGCGCTGAACTTGCGGATATAGGGCTTTAAAAATGCTCTCTTTGGCGGAAAACATCAGGGTCATCAACCAGATTGCATTTTGTTCATCTGTTTCCAGCCTGACCAGTTCCTGCTCATTGACGACCATCCCCTGCATGCCAGGCACAATATCCGCGTTAACGGGTAACTCAATATCTAAACCAACACCGGCCTGCTCATGATGTTGAGGACAAATCACACAGGCTGCCAGCTGGTCATGGTGGCTGATGCTGCCAGTCAGCCCCTGTGGCCAGACAGGTGCACGGTTGTCGCCAACCGCTATCTCGACCGGTGCCATTCCCCGCTCTTTCAGCAGTTGCTGCGCCAGATAACGGCCGGCCAGAAATTCCGCCTGTCGCTTAGGCACTGCCCGGCTTATTGCGTCAGGCATCTTGACGCCAAACTGGTTGAACAGGGACGGCGAGTAATGGTGCAGATCAAACCCGGCCAGTAACACTTCAGTGCCACATCCGGGCAAAGTGACTGAGCGCAGCGGCTGAAAGAAAGCGGACGGAGTCATCATAAAAAGCAAAGCCATAGCAGAGAACAATGGCTGTCATTATTATGATTGCAGTATCGTCATACAATCCTTTGTTAGGCAAATGCATTCAGATTTTCGGTGCAACGCGCGAGACTCATCGCTCAGTCACCCGATTCCGCTTTTCTCTCCTCCCACGCTTTCAGTAACTTTTCCAGCCCTTTAATACTCACATCACGTTGTGGGAATGGGATACTGACTCCCTGCTCGTTAAGCGTTTGATAAATATCGAACAGAAGTTCGGATTTGATAATCATGTACTGTTTGATATCGCGGACAAAGCAACGAAGCTCGAACAGCAAAGCGCTATCGGCCATCTCGGTGAAGACAACGGTAGGTTCGGGATAGCTGAGGATCATGCCATGCTTTTTGGCCGCCTCCATCAACACTTGTTTGACGATATTGAGATCGCTGCCATAGGCTACACCAATCGGGACTATCAATCGGCCATGGTCGGATCGCAGGGTCATATTTTTTACGATACCGGCGATCAGATCCGAGTTGGGCACCACCACATCCTGCAGATCAAAGGTTTCGATTCGCGTTGATCGAACGGCTATCTTACGAACAAAACCCGAATGACCGGAAACCTCAATCCAGTCTCCCTCTTTGATCGGCCGCTCGATCAGCAGAATAATACCGGAGACAAAATTCGACACTATGGTCTGTAGGCCAAAACCAATACCGACCGACAATGCGCCAGCCACCACTGCCAGGCTGGATAAATTCAGACCCGCCGCTGACACGGCAATAATGATAGCCAGGGTATAACCCACATAACCCAGTCCTGTCACAATTGCGGTTTGTGCACCGGGGTCGGTCTTGGTTTTCGGCAGCACAGAATGACGCATGACGTGCTGAATCCATCGCGTGAGCAGCACACCGACAAACACCACCACCAGAAACGTAATAATAACGTCCAGAGAAATACGGACATCCCCCAGCTCAACGCCATCGGACAACAGCCGCCAGATTTCTGCGATATCGGTAAGCCGGGCGCCCCATGTTAGTGCCAGCATTGGAGCAAACAGCATGAACATAATGACAATCAGCACTATGGGTAACAACCCCTCGCTGACACTCGCTTCTGTGTCTTGCTCATTGTCACCTCCCATGATCCGGTTAATGACATTCAGCAGGCCGTAGTAAATAACCATGGCAAAGGCAATCAGCGCAATGGACATCACCATAGGTATAATGGCCTGCCGCGCCAGACTGTCGTAGCCCACGCAGACAAAAACGACACTGAGAATACTGGAGGCCTTCATCAACCACACCAGCGCGTTAAGCACACCACGACTGACATGATTGACCTGCTCGCTTTGCTCATCGGTCTCATCGGCTTTCCTGGCGGCCTTGCTTAAAACTTTCGCCAGTTGCCACATTAACCAGCTGCCGAACACGATAACAGGCAAGGTCAAAAATGCCGAACTGGCCGCTGAAAAGGCATGATCCGTTTTGACTGCCGTCAAGAGGATAATCAGACCGAGAAACACCCCGAGCAGTTGGCAGATCCGCATGCCACGCCGGGCTGAAGCGTCATCAAGATGGATAATTCGCTGTTCTGCTGCCTTGGGCCGGAATATCAGAAACCCCAGCCAATGGCTGACAACAATATACACAGCCGCACCCGCCAGTGCGCTGATCGTCGCTTTCACAGCCGGCAAAGGCAACTTCAGCTGGCCGATTGCCACAACTAATAAGAGCGCGGTGAGCAAAGGAAAGAACAGCCTCAGTAATGTTGAGAACACATTGCAGATCAGAATCTGGCTTTTCTTGGTCAGGTTATGGCTAAACCTGTCCAGCCGGTTGATCACCCAAGGCTGTATCACCAGCATGGTCAGCAGAGCCAACGCCATGAACACCAGAAACGGGGTTATGGATGCACTCATATTACGGGCTTGTTGCGGATCTTGCCTGACGGCGTGGAACTGCTGTGCTAACACTCCGGCATACTGTTTCAGTTCGCTCAGCGCGTCTCCCCACCGCCCTGGCCATAACGGGGTCGGGCTTTTATTCAGCAATTTTTCGGACAGGTTCTGGCGGATCACCTTGTCGACTTCGCCTACCAGGAGGTTGGCCCGTTCATACGCTGCATCGGCAAGAAAAATCGGAGCACTGACTGTGGCCAGTTCATTTTCCAGCTCGGCACGACGGCTGGCAATGACCTCAGGTTCACTTTCCCCTTCCTCCGGTTCCGGACCAAGGGATTTTATTTGCGCTTCCAGCCATCGTACATCCACCGATTTATCTTGTGATAACTGATAAGCTTCACCCCGCTGTTCAGCCAGAGTGGCGCGAATGCGCTCTAGTTTAGTGGTATCTGCAGTAGTTGCCTGCAGCAGCACCCGTGCTTCTGACGCAGTGCGATCCCAGCTGACATAAGGCTCTTTTTGGTGCAGCGCTTTCAATGCTGGTGCTTCTGCGCTTGTCGCACTGGCACTAAGCAGCCCCTGAAGCAGGATGACAAAGAGGCCGCTCAAGGCGGTTGCGATGAGTCGATGCCACTGGCCTGGCCATATTCGTTGCTGCATGCTTTAAATCCAGCACAGGAACACAGACTGAGCTTATGCAATAACAGTTGGTTACGTCGTCATAAGAGTAAGAAATCCGAATCGTTATCTGTGATCAACACCAGAGTGACAGTGACAGGTTTTCCGTTCACTCAGGTATTGAATACCTCGCATAAAAAATGCCGCACCAGGCGGCATTCAAGCATTTATAGGCTGGGTGGGGTCTATTCTAAATTGGTGGCACTGATCTTGTGGATAGCCAGATCGGCGCCGTTGAACTCATCTTCTTCGCTCAGGCGCAGGCCCGACAGCTTATCCACCAGTCCGTAAACGATAAACGAACCTGCCAGTGCTATCGCGATGCCTATCACAGTGCCCAGCAATTGCACCACGAAACTAACGCCACCTAATCCGCCTAACGACTGCAGGCCAAAGATGCCGGCCGCAATGCCACCCCAGGCTCCGCACACGCCATGCAGTGGCCAGACACCGAGCACATCATCAATTTTGGTGTGATTTTGCATGTAAGTAAAAAGCCAGACAAAGATCGCAGCAGCGACGATACCGGTAATCAGCGCCCCCAAAGGATGCATCAGATCCGAACCGGCGCACACAGCCACCAGACCGGCCAACGGGCCGTTATGAATGAAACCTGGGTCATTTTTACCCAGCACGACGGCGGCCAGAATTCCGCCCACCATCGCCATCAGAGAGTTAACGGCAACCAACCCACTGACACCGTTAATCGACTGTGCCGACATCACGTTAAAACCAAACCAGCCGACACTTAAGATCCACGCCCCCAGCGCCAGAAACGGAATGTTAGAAGGCGCGAAGTTAGTGTGTTTGCCTGCCCGGATACGCCCTTTACGCATCCCCAGCAGCATCACCGCCACCAGCGCAATCCAGCCACCGACCGCATGAACCACAACAGAGCCGGCAAAATCATGGAAAGCGGCGCCAAACCGGCCTTCAAACCACGCCTGCAGGCCAAAGTTACCGTTCCAGATCATACCTTCAAACAAGGGGTACACCAGGCCCACGATAAAGAAGGTAGAAATCAGCACAGGGTTGAAACGGGCCCGCTCCGCAATACCGCCGGAGACTATCGCCGGGATCGCCGCCGCAAAGGTCAGCAGGAAGAAGAATTTGACTAAGGCGAAGCCATTACCGGCCGACAACGTTTCAGCATCAGCAAAAAAGGTGGCGCCATAGGCCAGCCAGTAGCCGATAAAGAAGTAAGCGATGGTCGATACAGCAAAATCAGCCAATATCTTCACCAGCGCATTCACCTGGTTTTTCTGCCGTACTGTGCCCACTTCCAGAAATGCAAAACCGGCATGCATCAGAAACACCATGATGGCGCCCAGCAGCAGGAACAAAGTGTCCGCACTTTGTGTGAGAGCCTGCACGGCTCCCGTCACCTGTGTCATAGATTCAGTCATTGAACTCTTCCCTAAGTCACGCACAAAAAATGTGCAAAAATCAACCACAAGCCCCAAGTTAGGGCGAATCAATCATGAATAAGGGGCAAGCAATAACTGTTCCAATTCAATTCGTTAATTGCTAAATTCGTCAATAAAACTAAGTAACTGAAAATCAATAACAAAAAATTGTGTGCTTTGCTGCACTTCCTGTGTGCCAGGATTCTGCGCACCAATACAGTGCCATTCGATCCATAATGGTGCAATTTGTGCACCGTTTCCTGCCCGATACTGGTGAAACGGCACATAAAGATTAACAACAATGCGGCTCAGCGGTTAAGGAAAAACCTTTCCGGCAGCCCTTACTCTTTACAGACAGCTTGCTGATTGTTTGTCGCTGGGCGGATGGGACTCATTTAATATTCCAAATTAGCATAATATGCAGTGTATTTATTGATGATTGACACATATTCACACTGAGAATGAAATCGATTTCACTTATAAACTGAATCTGTACGCCTTTCTGTCATTCGGCAGGTTTTTAAGAAATCCTGTTTAACCTTGGGTTGCATATCATAAAATATGCATAAAACCGCCATTACCCTGCTGTTTCCTTATTTCTTGGTCGGAACTGATATGTTACTTTTGTCAGCAGTTGGCGTGGTTTTTTCTTACTGGCTTATTTTACTGGAAAAAAAATTGTCCCTTTTTTTACCCAACCGAGTGCAAATGTATATTCCTTTAACGAAATCCATCGCACTTTTCAGCTTGAGTAAAACCTTTAGACAAGGATATCAGTAAAATAATTTATGACTTTTGCGAATGCCTTTCGCATTCTTTTTTTACTGCGAGCGGGAAGCCATTCTTATGGAATATTTAGAGCGGATTAAGCGCCTGGCCAAGATTCAGGGGATTAGCCAGAAACAGCTGGGTGAAACTCTTGGCTTACAACAAGGCACCATGAGCCGTAAGCTGTCAGGCAAATACGGCATTGAAGTACGTGAGCTGGAAAGAATTGCTGAAACCCTGAACACCTCCATCAGCTATTTGCTGACCGGACAGATTGATTCAGGTACTCAGGCAACAACGGCCATCAGTCACGAAACGGGGCACAGCACGACATCGACTTACATTCCTATTATTCATCGCAAAGACTATCTGTCTTATCGCGATGGCGGCAAAGTCGACGTACTGAGCAAGCGGGCGATACCGCATCATTTGGATCGCGACGATTGCCTTGGCCTGCTGGTAGATAATGAAAACATCGCTCAGTGTGCGCCGCTGGGCAGCTATGCACTGGCCACACGCAAAGCACCTTATCGTCCTAAACAGCCGGTATTTGCGTCGGTGCGGGGCAGCGAGCCCGATTTCTACCACATGACACAACTGGCAGATGGCGTGGTGTTTTCCACATCCCAGCCGGATTTTCCGAACCTGTTTGTCAACCACGACGAGTTCAAGATTCACGGCTACATTATCCAATCCGACTGGTCATTCGACCGCATCTGATTGCACCGCTGGTTATCCTGCCCCCTCCCCCTGATTTGCTCATGCTCTTGCAGATGCCCGTCAGGGGTGACAGCGCCCTTCCAATGCGTACAATAACGACGTGAAATGAAGGAGCCCATCATGCACACCACCAATCCAGCACCAGAGCGCCAGATTCGTATTATTGTCGCCTCGACAAACCCGGCCAAAATTAGAGCGGTAGAAAACGCCTTCCACCAAGCCTTTCCGGCGCAAGCCCTGCAGATTAGCGGTGTTGCCGTGGACAGCGGTGTAAGAGCACAACCTATGTGTGCCGAAGAAACCCTGACCGGCGCCCGAAACCGGGTAGTGTATGCCCGGGAACTGCAGCCTGGCGCGGATTATTACGTCAGTCTGGAAGCCGGGCTTGATGGCTGTGCCACGTTTGCCTGGATGGTGATAGATAACGGTAGTCAGCGGGGTGAATCCCGTTCAGCCTCTCTGCCTCTGCCGCCAAAAGCGCTGGCCCGTCTGCATGACGGAGAAGAGTTGGGGGATGTAATGGATGATATGTTTCAGCAGCAGAATGTGAAGCAACAAGGTGGCGCCATTGCTATGCTCACAGAGCACAAGCTCAGCCGCAGCAGTGTTTATCAGCAGGCTCTGATACTGGCCCTGATCCCTTTCATGAACCCGGGTCTGTACGATCCTTCTGCTTTTCAAGCGGGAGGCTAGCCGGGGACTGGGCACAAACGCCAAATATGTGCTCATTTCACGAACCCCACCCTAACCCTCCCCTTGCCAAGGGAAGAGAATATTCAGTGCTTCAGTAAGCTCAGTACGATCCCTCCCCCTTTTCAGGGGGAGATCAGGAGGGAGGTGACAAGGCACTTCAGCCTTTCGGCTGCTGTTTCAACAGAAATTCTGACAACCAGTCGCGGATCTCCGCATCGTGGTGTTTCAGTTCATTGGAGCCGCGTGTGATAGTCGCGACGCCAACGCCCAACAACTCACTGATTTTACGCTGGCTACGCTCACCATTCAGCAGTTCATGGAAGATATTCACCCTGGCGATCAGTGATTCACGCTCATCCGGGGTTAACAGCAGACGAAGGAGTAACTCATCTTTGCCTTCAGCAGAGGCCTGACGAAACAGAGAGACTATTTGCTGCCAGTCAGAAAAGTCCGGCGTATCGGCTTTGGTTGACATGGTTTTCCTCAAAAATTGCCTGCATTGACAATTAGTAACCCACACAGGCGTTTTAATTCTGTCTGGATTCTACCCTGAACCACAGCCTTCCACCAAACCTATAGCAGCAGTTTGTCTCAATACTTAGTGTTCAGTTCCTCAGTGGTCAGTAACTGGACCTGCTGATTGGTCAGCTTGTCGTAGTAGACTTCAAACATCAGCACATTCTGGACATAACCGCGCGTCTCACCGAAAGGAATGGTTTCCATAAAGGCAAAGGCATCCAGTTTACCATCACTGATTTTTCTCCAGCTGGTGACTCTGCCCGGGCCGGCGTTATACGCCGAGAAAGCAAAGATACGGTTGTTGTCGTAACGCTCCAGCATCATTTTCAGGTAACCACTGCCCAGCCGGATATTGACCTCTGGCTCAAAGAGACTACTGCTGCCCGCATATTTGTAGTTCAGCTTACCCGCAGTTTCTCTGGCTGTGGCGGGCATCAGTTGCATCAGCCCGCGAGCGCCTACCGGCGACATTGCCTGCGGATTCAGCGCACTTTCCTGTCGTGCCAGCGCCATCATAGTGGTCACAGATAGATCACGCTGCTGACCGAATGACTTAAACGTCTCGGCAAAAGCCAGCGGGAAACGTAACGACAGGTGTTCCCACATCCGGCCATATATGGTGGCCTGCACCGTCAGATGGTGCCAGTTTTGCTTACCTGCGTAGCCCGCCAGCGGCCAGATTGCTTTCGGATCGAGATCTTTCATCAGATACCACCACTCCAGGTTGGCATCAAACACCTTATCCTGCGCGATCATTTCTTCAATCCGCTTTAACGCTGGCAGATAAGGGGTCACATCCTGCTCTGCCTGACTCAGGGATTCCACAGGGAAATCAATACCTTCCCCCAGAACCGTAGCAGCTGCGGCACTGTAAAAGTTCCGCTCGCCGAGCAATGCCTGATATTTCGGCTTGGCAACCACAGGATCGGTTTTGGCCAGCAGATGCGCCTGCCAGAATTTCCACCGCAGCGTATTCTGTTCTTCGGTCGACAATTGCGGGATCCACGCCTGCGCTTCGGTCCAGTTGCCTTCACGAAGGGCAAGTCGGATGCGCCGTCCAATCAAATCATCATCACTGCTTTTGCGCAGCATGGCATCACGCCAGCGGACAAGATCGGCCTCTTCGGCATCCATCAGCCGTGACGCCGTATAATCCGCCAGCGATTGTTTCTGCCCTGTATTGAGCTTTTGCCCGTTCGCAACCCGCTCTAGCTGGCTCAGGGCTTCTTTGGTATCCACGCGCGCCAGGCGCTTATAGGCTGCTACTGTCAATTGCCGGTTATAGTCGGTCACTTTGCTTTTTTTCGCGAAGTCCGCCACACCTTGCGGTTTGGCAAACAGCGCGAGCAGCGTATCGCCGTCTTTTCTGGCGTTACCCGTCAGTTGTTTGTCGAGATATTTAAGCAACCCCTGATTGCCGGCTTCAAACACCAGCAGCATGCGATCCAGAATCAGCTGATTGGTACGTTTTCCGGCTTTTTCCCAGGCATCCAGCATGGGATCGCAATCATCGTCAAGAGACTGGCCGGTCAGCCAGAGTGACTGCGCGCCCTGCCAGGCTTCGTCCTTGCGGCCCACTTTGCTGAGCGCCAGATAATACTGACACTGATAACTTTCTCTGTATGGCGGCTCAGTCTGAAAGGTCACCAGATCCTGCCAGCGGTTGGCCTCTGCCAGCACATCCTGATAGGCATAACCCAGCTTGATGGTGAAAGGCAGATCCTGAAACTTTTTGATGAATGCACTCACTTCGGCAGGGGAGCGCTTATCCAGATTGTCCTGAAACTGGCGGTAGTCGAGATAAGGGGTCAGCGGATAGTCATCAAGCCTGGTGCGATAACTCTGATAAGCCGACTGATCCTTGCGTTCCAGCGCATCCTTAGCGGCTTCATACCATTTTCTCTGCTCTTCAAGCGAGGCGGCCTGTGCCACGCTTCCTCCCAACAGCACCCATACCCCCAGGCCCAGCATCCAACGGCTACAACGGTGCATAACGGCTTCAGACTGCATATATACTCTTTCCAGCTCCAGCTTCACTCAGATTAAAATTCAGCACGTTTAATTAACACTGTTATCCTAGCGTTCCATACCCTCGTCAACGTCAGCCCCGGGTCAGGCTCAGGTCAATAACGAAACCTGCTTACAGGGGCATGTATTCATCTTAACCGTCATTGTGAGACATTGCTGTTAAACTTAGGGCCAGAATGGTTAAAATACCCCTCTCTCCAATCATTAGAGATGACCTACGGAAATGGCTGAATACGTCTATACCATGTCGCGAGTGAGCAAAGTTGTGCCACCTAAGCGACAGATTCTGAAAGATATTTCATTAAGTTTCTTCCCTGGCGCCAAAATCGGTGTACTGGGCCTGAACGGTTCCGGTAAATCCACTCTGCTGCGTATCATGGCAGGTATCGATACCGATATCGAAGGGGAAGCCCGCCCGCAACCCGGCCTGAATGTCGGCTATCTGCCGCAGGAGCCGGTACTGGACGAAAGCAAGACAGTGCGTGAAGTGGTCGAAGAGGCCGTTTCCGACGTGAAAAACGCCCTGACCCGCCTGGATGCGGTATATGCCGCTTACGCCGAACCGGATGCGGATTTCGATGCCCTTGCCAAAGAGCAGGGTGAGCTGGAAGCGCTGATTCAGGCCAAAGACGGCCACAATCTGGACAATACGCTGGAGCGTGCTGCCGATGCGCTGCGCTTGCCGGAGTGGGATGCTCAGATCAAACTGCTGTCGGGTGGTGAACGCCGTCGTGTGGCTATCTGCCGCCTGCTGCTGGAACAGCCGGACATGCTGCTGCTCGACGAACCCACGAACCACCTGGATGCCGAGTCTGTTGGCTGGCTGGAGCGTTTCTTAGTTGATTACACAGGCACAGTGGTGGCGATCACGCACGACCGTTACTTCCTGGATAACGCCGCCGGCTGGATTCTGGAACTGGACCGTGGTGAAGGTATTCCATGGCAGGGCAACTATACGTCCTGGCTGGAGCAGAAAGACGCCCGTCTGAAGCAGGAAGCCTCTCAGGAGAAAGCGCGCCAGAAAACCATTGAGAAAGAGCTGGAGTGGGTACGCCAGAACCCTAAAGGTCGTCAGGCCAAATCCAAAGCACGTATGGCCCGTTTTGAAGAGCTGAATACCTCAGATCATCAGAAGCGTAACGAAACCAACGAACTCTTCATCCCGCCGGGTGATCGTTTGGGCGACAAGGTAATCGAAGTCAACGGCCTGACCAAATCTTTTGGTGACCGTGTTCTGATCGACAACCTGTCTTTCAGCATGCCTAAAGGTGCCATCGTGGGCATCATAGGTGCGAACGGTGCCGGTAAGTCGACCCTGTTCAAGATGCTGAGCGGCTCTGAGCAGCAGGACGCAGGGACTATCGAGCTGGGCGACACAGTTAAGTTGGCCTCTGTTGAGCAGTTCCGCGACAGCATGGATGATAACAATACTGTGTATCAGGAAATCTCTGAAGGCAACGATGTGATTCGCATCAACAACTTCGAGATTCAGTCGCGTGCTTACGTGTCCCGCTTTAACTTCAGGGGCAGCGACCAGCAAAAACGCATTGGCGAGCTGTCTGGTGGTGAACGTAACCGTGTCCACCTGGCGAAACTGCTGAAAGCCGGCGGCAACGTACTGCTGCTCGATGAGCCCACCAACGACCTGGACGTAGAAACACTGCGTGCACTGGAAGAAGCCCTGCTGGAATTTCCTGGCTGTGCCATGGTGATCTCGCACGACCGCTGGTTCCTGGACCGCATCGCGACCCACATTCTGGACTACCGCGATGAAGGCCAGGTGAATTTCTTCGAAGGTAACTATAGCGAATATACCGACTGGCTGAAGAAAACACTGGGTGCGCAGGCTGCAGAGCCGCACCGTATTAAATACAAGCGTATTGCCAAATAACCGTCTCCGGACAGATTTGCAATCACTGAACGCAGGCTGCCATTTGGGCAGCCTTTTTTATTGCATGATTACTTAATAAGCAAATCATTAAAGTCGCCTGTTTCAGCACAGGATGAATCACCACTCGACTCCTCAGCGGAGCCGCGGCACTGCAAACAGAGATCACGTCAACATAGAAAAAACAGAACCAAAAAGGCCAGCAGACCCTAAACTCGACAATATAGGCTCATACAGGTAATCACAGACTATGAACGAAAGACGCCAGTTTATCCGTATTGTTTATCAGGCCCCGGCGCTGGTGCGTCAGGCTCAGTCACACTGGCCTGCTGATGTTCGCGATATCTCGCTGCATGGTATTCTGCTCGGCCGGCCTGAACACTGGCAGCCGGATGACAACGCCCCGTTTGAAGTCGATGTCAGCCTGCATGACACAGATATTCACATGAGAATGGTCACTGAACTGGTCGCCCATGACAGCGACTGTCTGCGGATGAAGATAGTGAATATTGATATCGACAGCATTTCTCACCTGCGCCGCCTGATTGAACTCAACGTCGGTGACGACGAGCTGCTTTATCGCGAATTTGAACTCCTTGCCGATCTTGCTGACTGAAACCCACAGCGTTTCACCTGTGCTGCCCGGCAGACCCACAAGAGAAGATTTCTCTATGCTGGTGCATCACTGTGCTGTTTACAGGGCAATACTTAGCATATGATACTGCCATAAACCGGTATAACCGCTCTCACGACAGTACCCTACTGATTCAGTTATTTCTCCGCTGAGTTCATTTCTTATCACGTTATTCACATAATCATTAATGTTCATATTGACAAAATACCTGAGTTGTATGGTAAGTATGCGGTTGCTTGTCAAACAAAGCAGAAAAATACCAATATCAAAACAGAATATAATTAAAAACACTTTCTGTTACTTTAGAATCAAAAAGTCACCAGGCCAGGCTAGTTAGTAACCATGATGAATTTAGATAAAGTGGACATGAAAATCATCGAGTTATTGAGAAATAACTCAAGAGAGAGCATCCAAAAAGTTGCAGAACAGGTCAATCTCTCACGCAGTGCCGTAGACAAAAGAATACAAACACTCATACAGGAGAACGTCATAACAGGCTTCACAATCAGTACTTGCTTTGATCAGCGCTTATCCCCTTCTGATGATATCCATTCTTACCTGTTGATCAAATCCGGAAGCGTAGACTGTAAACAGATTTTCAAACACCTCAAAAGTGCCGGTTATGATTTTCAATTCGAATCTATATACGGTGAGTTCGACTGCCTGATAAGGGTCAACAGCACCCGTCTTCCGTTACTGTATGAAATTAAAAAGTTCATCATAGATATAGGCGGTATTGAATCCATCCATATTCTTCCAGTGTTAGACATTAAACATGAATAAGGGGCTTAACAGCCCCCATATTTTAGTTAGCGTAAAAGTACATTTCATTGTTCAAGCTTTCAAAGACACTGACCAGTGAACCTGATTCAACAATGAATGTATAACTGGGATCTGCCGGAGTAAACATCACTTCTTTATGATCCAATAAAGACACATCTAAAATAATCGGGATCGATGTGTCTAAAACAAAAGGGCATAACGCACCGGCAATACAGCCCGTAATCGTTTCCATCTCTTCATTGTTGCAGATAGACACTCGTTCACCAATAACATCCCGAATCTTCTTTTGATCAAAGCGATTTTCTTTATGGGTAACAAACACGCAGTAGCCGCCGCTTTTACGTTTCAGAAATAAGCTTTTACTGGGCGCAGCCGTCCAACCTAACTCTTTAGAGACTTTCAGATCGGTTTCATAATCAAGTATAGGTTCATGTTTATACGATCTATAATCCAGATTTAACGTTTCAAACAGATTCACATTGATATTATATAATGTTGAAATATTCATAATCACCCTAAGCTAACTCAACCTCGGAATCACAGACTAAAGTACACTGACACAGCAATCTGTATTCAGTTGGACATAAAGCCAGAACCTCCAGTGTGCCTTTCTCATTCTCATGCACATCGCCGAGGTAATCTATATCTGTGACCGGCTTTACGGCACAAGAACCACAAATCCCACGCATGCAATTAAATGGAACGCTTCTAAGCCCATCAAATTCAAATAACTCTGAAACGGGTGTTCCTGCTGCTGCTTCTATTGTTTCATCTGTATCTTTAATGATTAGCTTAGGCACTGACCAACTCCTTGTTAAATACACCATTGAGAACATGCTCAACTTCCTTAATGTCAGATTCTAAATCAAAGGCATTATCATTAGCTAACCACACAAGACACGGGCAGGTGAATAAATCTTCTGTGGCCGGTAGAACTTGTCCTTCCTTCACTGTTACAAAATAATCAATCAGCGATGGAATACGTTTTAGCTTACTGTCACTGATGGTATCGACACCTGAAAATTTCGCAGCGTGTTTATTGACATGAAAATACACTCTACCCTGCTTAACTAGCTTAGAATCTAGTTCCGGTACTCTGTGTTCTGACACCAGTGAAGCAATCGTATCCAGCAAACTGGGAGAATAACAGCTTTCAAATAAAGATGGCGCAACACCACCATGTATCCGTGTCGCAGCTTCAATCATTACCGGCCCTTTTGCTGGGCTCAGCATCAGTTCCATATGCACAAGCCCATACCTAATATCGAGTGCTCTGGTGGCCGCAACAGCATATTCGCGAATTGGAGCCAACCCGGCGTCATAAGGATCCAATAGTTCCAGTCGATTATAAACAAATGGATTATTACCAGACTGACCTTTTACGTATTTACATATAGCCACTAAAGTGATTTGGTCCCCATTGACTATCAGATCTAAAACATACTCCTCGCCTTCAATAAACTCCTGAACAAGAAACTGATCATTTATTTTTCCTGTACTGTTTATTTTCCCCCAAGGCAGGGAAGATATCTTATTAATTACGTCATCTCTGCTATTGCAGAAGTAGACGTTTTCAGAACCTGCAGAGTTAACTGGCTTGATGATATACTTTTTGCATTTAATTTCATGAAGCTCATTAAGACCTTTTCCATCCATATCAACCAGAAATGTCTGAATATAGGCTAGTCCATGTTTTTTCAATGCATCTTGCATTTCATTTTTATTCCGGCGCAGACCGGTCGTCAAAGGTGAGTTTCCCGGTAAACCTAATTCACTGGCGAGCTTATCTGCTAGTTCAACACCTAATTCAGAGCCAGCAATAACCGCATCGTACTTTTCATTCTGCAATGCATCAATTTCAAGATGGGATACATTATTATCATAGTTTTCGATGTTAATCGTATCCAGCATGCCTTTCGGATCATGCTCTGAATCAAAATACACATCGCATTGAATATTGTTTGCTTGCAGTTTCGGCCGGATCATTTTTCCGCTGGAAGCTGGGTTTACTATCAATACTTTACTTCTCATATGCACCTTCCAATGTGATTACTTTTTTGCTTCTAGTTAACAGCATGATGACAACAGCGGAAAAAACACCGACCAGTATCAGTGATATACCATAAGCTTGACTTGAGAATGAAAAGTAAGTCAATACCATAGTCACCAGCATTGGAATGGTTCCTGATACAATATAGAACAGATAATTAGAATGACTGATAGCACTATTAACATCACTTTGAGCAGCATCAGACTTCAATATTTCCGTTCTTGATGTAATTCTCACGGAATTAACCGCATAGCCGATACAGAAACAGAAGAGTACCGATAAATATGGCATGTCCATCAAGAAAAGCCCGATGTCCCCTACCAGCAACAGCACTGCACTGAGCAAATAAACATGTTTATTCTGAGGAAGAAGCGCTGCACATAATGCGCCTATACCTGCCAAACCTGATGCAAAACCCAGGATATCAGGCCCCCACTCTCTGAAAAGCTGATAATACACTGGTACGAAAGTGTTGAACGCACCGATGTGCAACCCTGTTAAAACAGATAAGGCTACCTGGATAATAAAGCGTTCTCTTTTTCCTGAAAGTGCTTGCTGATTACTTGCTTCAGTTTCTGTCTCTTCTTTATCAACATCAGAAACAAACAAATAGGATACTGATAATAAGACAGACATCACTGCTATGTAGTAAATGAAGCTTTCAAACCCCATAGCTTTGAGGTACCAACCCCCAAATAATGCACCGAAGAAAGCACCAAACTGAATGGTTGTTTGCAGCACCCTGGACGCCTTCGAGGCCTCAATCAGTTTTCTTTTCACAAAACTGGAGTTTTTCACTTCAAAGGTATTAATACTGCAAACCATATTACATGATGAAAAAACCGCAATCATAAAGATGATGTATATCAAGCCAGTGGCATTAAAATACAAGACGGTAGCCATGCAAGCAAAAAAGATAGCCCTGAGTGTTGTGATAGTGGATTTCTTGTAGAAGATATCTTTCTTTTTTATTATTTTACTAAGAATAAAAGGCGTAACCGCTCCAATACTGACAATCATTCCCATATAAACAGTAGAACTTGTTATTTCAAGTATTTTCCAGATCATGACAATTTGAATTGACATATCAAGAAAAACAGAAAATGCAAGCAATAGATACGTTTTAAATAAGGTACTATTCATTCCCTTTTCCTTTATGATTTACTTTCTGACCATATATGGTAATTATCATTCGGTAACACCACATGAACTAAATCTTTATTGGATATCGCAGGCAGTGAACTTCTCTTTATACAATGCATGCTAATTCGGTTGTCGTGCCAAGGGCAAACTATTGCGCCTGTTTTCTCACACTGTTTACCAAGGTGTAGTGGACCACCGCGATGCGGACATTCAGACGGCAAGACCCAAACTTTACCATCATGCTCAACACGTTTAATGAAAAACTTTTGGTCATTAACAGCAAGTCTGTTATTTTTCTTGGAATCTAAAGATATAACTGTCATTTACACCACCTCAATATGCTTGACAGAGTAAAGACATTTTTCAGAAGTAATTTTTGACAAGTGCAGGATTCCAGACGGAATGATGATCTTATCTCCTGCCTTCATCTGTACCACTTTATCGGGTGAGAAATAAAGGTCTAATTCCCCTTCATCAACCATGAATAACTCATCGTTGTTATGGATATGCGATACTGACACTTCACCAAGTACTTCTTCAAACTTAACTGCACCGCTTACATCGTGGTAATTTTTCGCTTTTGCTATCAGTTCATCAAGAGAGTCATGTACTTCAATATGGCGATACAACTCTTCGTCGGCTATATCTTGTAGAGATGCAAACTCTTCAAATCCTGCCAAAATATCAGGGATTATATATTCACCGTGTAGTTCAACCAGAGGAATGATAATTTTCTCTAGTGCCATTCTTCCATGATGAATATCAATGTGGCTATGTTCATCAAAATACAGAGAGCTCACCCGCCCCTTAAATACATCATTAACAATCTTGGATTGGCTCTTGGTGGTAAAAGCTAACGTCGCTTCAGTATAATAAAGCGCACCGAGGTATTTGAAAAAACGGCTGTGATTTTTAGAAATGTAATGAAAGTAGTTAATGAGTGATAAACTACCTGGCGTATAAAAATTCCAGTAATAGTGGATCATTTCATTTAAACCAACATCTTTCATCATTCCCTCAAAGATACTGGAATGTTTCTTCTCGTGTACACCGTATCCGTATTCATCGATCAGCACTTTAAATAACTCAGACGTAGCAGAGCCGTAATTTCCTAATACATTCCTCGCCATGGCTGACGCTTCAGACAGGAAGTCACCTGCACACTGGATAAAGAAAAACCTAGCCGCTGACTCAGGATCTTTCGAACCTGTTATTTTTTTATAAAGTGTTGACTCACTATTGGCAACATCTTTTATTTTTGTTTTCGTATATTTTACAAAGTCTTGCAGGGTCCAATAACCTGATACATTGATACTTTTTTCCAGAGAAGAAAAGGCAAGATGCTCAAAAGAAGCTAACACTGCAGCTGCATTCTTATAGTTTTCATCACTGTAGAATGTTTTAAATTCTTTTAAATTTACAGCTTTACTGGAAGGCAAAAAGACCAAATCTAACTCATAGGCATTTAAAATTGCACGTTGAATTAACAGGTTTTCATTTGACGAGTAATTATCAAGGTTAACAGATTTCGATAAGTCCAATGCCTTTACATCTTGTGGCCGACAAGGACGCTGATAAGGCGATGCCATGAAAACATCTTTAGGTGCATCTTTAAAATTAGAACAACTCAGAAATGATTCAATTGCCATGTATTACCTCCTATGTAATAAGAAGATCTTACTGGATGGCTATTGAAAATATTTACTAAAGATAAAGAGCAATTCACTTTTTTCAGTGTGAAATTAACACCTGAAGTGTGAAATTGATTAAAAGCGGTAAACCTTTCATCTCCCTGAAAACGCATGGCTGACGGGAACAGAAGCCGGTTGCTGTGTTTGCCTTACACACAACAATCGGCCAGGCAGGAGAATCTGAATAATATAAAAGGTTCGTGGTTTAAACGGCGACCCGCTCAAACGCGGCCAGCGCTTCTTGCAAGTCTTCAACCGCCATGATTTCAATACCGGGAAGCGGGCGGCTCGCATTGGCTTTCGGGATAATCGCACGGGTAAAGCCTTGCTTTGCCGCTTCCCGAATCCGTTCGACTCCGTTCGCTGACGGGCGGATATCACCGTTCAGGCCAATTTCACCAAACACCAGTACATCCTGTGGGATCGGTGCGTTTTTGAAACTGGAGAATATCGCCAGCAAAACAGACAAGTCCGCCGAGGTCTCTTCGATCCGGATCCCGCCGACACAGTTTACAAAGATGTCCATGTCCGACAGCATCACACCACCATGGCGCGCCAGCACGGCAATTGACATCGCCAGCCGGTTAGAGTCATACCCCACGCTCAAACGGCGCGGTACTTCCGTCATCGACTGATTGCACAGTGCCTGAATCTCCACCAGCAAAGGGCGTGTGCCTTCCCAGAGTGTGGTACATACCGAACCTGCATGGTTTTTGTTAGAGCGGCTGAGAAATATCGCCGACGGGTTCTTGACCTGCTTCATGCCGGTTTCTGTCATAGCAAAGAAACAGGATTCAGAATCAGCACCGAAGCGGTTCTTCGAGGTGCGCAATACCCGGAATTTTTCATCCGAGGTCGACGAGAGTGCGAACAAGCCATCGACTATGTGAATCAGCTGCATCGGACCGGCTACATTCGAGTCTTTATTGATGTGGCCGACAATCATGAAAGTCACGCCTTCTGTCTTGGCAAAACGGGTCAGAGCCGCCGCCGACTCTTTGACCTGACTCGGGCTGCCCGCCGCCGATTCATTGTGCGCCACTGTCATGGTCTGGATAGAATCAATAATCACGAAGGAGACTTTCTGCTCAACCACGTGATTGAGAATTTGCTCGACCGAGGTTTCAGCTACCACCTGTATTTTATCGATATTTGGTGTCGCAAGGCGCTTCGCCCGCTGCGAAATCTGGTGAATCGACTCCTCACCCGAGACATACAACGCCTGACGGGATTCCGCAACCGCCCCGATGCTTTGCAGTAACAAAGTGGATTTACCGGCACCAGGATCACCGCAGAGTAAGAGCACGGAACCCGGCACGATACCGCCACCCAGCACGCGGTCAAGCTCTGAAATACCCGAGCTGAAACGCGGCAGATCTTTACTTTCGACATCCGACAACGTCTGCACTTTGGTCGACGAACCGGCATAACTGCTGGCAGCTCCGCCATTTGCACCACCAAGTGCTGACTTGGTTTTGGGAATGGTAAATTCAGTAATGGTATTCCAGGCGGCACACGCACTGCACTGGCCCTGCCAGCGTGGAAAATCGGCGCCGCAATCACTGCAAACGTAAGCTCTTTTGGTTTTCGCCATTGTATCCCTTTTGAGTCTTCAAGCCGTGACCAGAAAGGGCCACTCAGTGCAGGCGACAGCCAATCTGTGGCTAAGAAACAGACAGGACATGCGTCATGCCTGACTTTCCGCCTACAAGCTTATGACAATTCTTCGTTTTACTGCACAATAGGGATCATACCCGATAGAGACCTATTGCTAAAACCACTATGTTGCTGGATGAATACAAAGGACTGATAGAACAACTGCTCCCGGCTTATGACAGCGGGGATTTTAATGACTTGTTTCAGCACCTGACCGCGGATCTCAGTGGCCCGGTACGCTTACAGGTTAAAATGGAAATCAACCGCCTGATGGCCCCCTGCCGCCAGCCTGTTGATTTACGCGGTAAGGTCAGTGGCGAGTGTCGCCCCTACGACATGCACGGTATGACGCACTGGCTGGATGATGTGGCAATGAATGTCTATCGTCGCCGAATCAAAACCTATGGCGAACAATACCGGGTCGGCCTGTTTGAATCGCTGATGAATACCCGCAACAACTTCCGGGTTATGCAGCAGCAGGACACACAAGCTCCGCCACCAGAAGAACCGGCAGAAGCGCTGCCTTTTGGGGCCGAGCTGCTGCGTTTTGGCTACCACCTCAGCCGCAGCGAACAACGTATCCAGATCACCACACCGGTTGTGCTGACTCTGCCCTATTCACAGGAAGTGAACGGCACCACATCAGATATTTCGCCTTCCGGCGCACGCTTTCGGGTGTCTTCCGCCTTCCGCTACCATACCGGTCAGGTTGTCACCGCGTTTTTCCCCGAACTGGCCAAGCAACTCAAAGACGAGCGGCTCGTGCAGGGGATCAGCTACCGGATTCTGGGGGTATCACCCCATGCAGATAACGACAGCTATATCTGGCTGCGGCTGATGCTGATTGAATCCAGTGACGCCCTTAAAGAGGCGATTGAAGCCCGTCAGAAAATGGCGGCCAGCCGCTCGCGCCAGAACCATGAAGATAAAATTATTCAGTCGCGCACCCGGGGCTATGAGCACAGCTTCCTCAAGCATACCAGCAGCATACCGCTGTTTTTTGCCGGTAATGAGCTGAAGTATTGCCTGCAGACAGAGCATAACCGCCACCTGTGGGAACACTGGCATGACGAGCGTAATCAGTCGGTGATCAATCATCTGCTGTCTGAAGATCGTATCCGCACTCTGGGACAGGAAGGCCTGAGCCAGGGCAGTACGCTGATTTACAGCTTTACCCATCAGCACGAAGGCAAAACCTATTTTTATTCCGCCGCCTTGCCTGAGATGAGCGTGGAAGAGCGGCAGTTGTTCTGGCAAATCGGGGCAACAAGAGAAAGCTGGCGGGTTGTTCGCCTGACGCTTTACCCTATCAGCCAGGATGACAAAATCCAGCTGCAGGAAATCGCACCTGAGCTGCTGGAAACCCTCTCCAGTCTGACCCATATCGGGGTACTGCAGAATTTAACCAACAAGGATGGCCAGCACGACTATCGCCTGACAGAAAAACCGGCACTGCCCAGCAAGTACTTACACACATTCCGTCATCCGCGAAATCCCGTTTCCGGCTCGCGTGCCATTTACTTTGATCCCAAGCCACAGCGCAGCGAATCACGCTTTCTGTTCCGCACACCTGTCAGCCTGTCGCAGCCCACCGCTGCGGACAAAGAAGCCAGTATTCTCAGCGGAACCAGTATTGATGTCTCCACCCGCGGTCTGAACATTCGCCTGACTGAACCGCTGGATGCCAAGCGGGGTGATGTGCTGAAAGTCACTTTCGATGAACTGCTGAAAATGGCCAAAGATGCCCCGCTTAAACGCATTCCTTATCAGGTTGTCCGTTTGAGTCCCGACAGACGTAATGTGCAACTTGAAACCGGGCGGGGCGATGACGCCACACGCAGCGAACATTTTCTGCGACGGCTCATCAAGCACAACGAAGAGCGGCTGCCTGTCAGTGAAGAAATCATGCCTGCCGGTCCGCTATTGCAGGCCATGCACCAGATGCTGCTGACACGGCTCAACTGTTTGCCCTTCTTCTGCGAAAAAATTGATAATCAGGTAAAAGTACGCGCGTTGGGCGCTAACCAGCCACTGCCAGCGCTTGGTAAACTGATGATGGAGCTGGGTGATGGCAAGCAGATCAATCTGGCACCCATTTTCCAGAACAGGGTGAAAGCTTTGCTCAGCGAACCGATGCGCCCGATAACCGTCAGTGAGCCTTATGTACACGAAATGTATCTGGCGGTGCTGCCTCAACCGCTTGGTCAGCCCAAAGTGCTCAGCAAGCTTTTCAGTGATTTTCCGACAGGCGACACCCGCCGCCGATTTGCTCAGCAGGCCAGAGAGCAAGGGCATTTTCTGGCGGTACGTATCACCACAGTCCCTATGCTGGATCCGACAACCGCACTGATCAGCCGGGAGCTGGCAGAGCTGTCCCGCCTGGCCATGCACCGCGCCAGAGCGCTGGAAAATGAGTTTACCTCGCTGATGGGATTCGGTGAGTTCTACGACGTGACCGATGAAGTGCTGCTGAGGCTGGGCCTGTAACGCGCATTAGGTTAAATGAGAGCACCAAAAACAGGTATTTCTGACAGGTTGATCTATCGGCCTCTCCCTCACAACAAGAATACAGCTTCAACGTGTTTTGAGGGAGCAGGTCAGATCCGGGTTTACACACAGCTGAAAGGCAGGTTAAGCCCGCTCCTTGTCGGCCAGTTCGAAATGCGCCATCTGATCCGCATAGGCTTTCTTAAAGGCCGGACGGCTGGTTAAACGAACCACGTAGGCTTCCGAAGCCGGGCGGTTACTGACAGCACGCACTTGCGGTATACGCAGCACGTCAGCCATCAGCAGGTCCGCCGCCGTGAACCGATCGCCTGCAAGCCATTCTCGCTCGCTCAGCACACACTCGAGCTGCGCCAGACGCTTGCCCATCCACCCGGTAAGTTCATTGTCGCTATGACCGGAAATCGTCAGAAACCACCAGGATACGCTGACCATTTCGATAGAGTTGAGCGCCGCAAATACCCATTGCAGCGTGTGCGCCTGACCAATAGCATCGCCCGGCATCAGCTTGTCAGATTGCTGCGCAATATGCATAAGGCATGCGCCACTTTCAAATAACTGCAGTTCACCGTCACTCAAAAACGGCACCTGACCAAAAGGCTGACGGGCAAGATGATTAGTCTCGCGGCCATCAAAGGGGATCGTTTGCACTTTGTATGGCAGCCCAGCTTCCTCGCATGCCCATCGCAACCGCAAGTCACGCACGAATCCGCGTGGGCCTTCAGGTACCCAGTCTAACGTCCAGATAGTCAGCTCGCTCATTGTTCAGCTCTCCCGCTCAGTTGCCCAACCAGTAACATAGACTTTCACTGCATCAGGCTTTGTCACACCTGCCCAGCCTGATTCACTATGCCGCAGCCGGTTTATGATATTGATTTAATCAAGCTTAGCTTCAATATCCGCGGTGAGGTTTATCTGGGTAAGGAACTGGCAGCAGAATCATTTTAAAAGGACAACAATGCCTTGCTATTGTCCGAAAATGAATACGGGACTAATCTGTCTGAGGCAGTCGCGACGCTGTTTGGGCAGACGATACACAAAGCTGAGGCGACATTCCAAGCACTGTCAGACCAAGAATCGCAATGGCAGCTCCCAGCCATATTGTGACATGCAGACTAAAGCCTGAATCCAGTGTCAGGCCTGCCGCAAAGCTGCCGAACATAATCCCGGCGTTAATCACAGAAGCGTGCAAAGTATTGATAAAGGCCCGTTGCCCCTGTGGTAACGACATCAGTCGGCTGACCAGGGCCGGGTTGAGACTCACACCACAAAACCCCAACAGCACCAGACAAAGCACTGCTACCCAGCCAATGTCGGCAAACAGCGCAAACATCACAAAGACAGAGATCATAATAGCCAGGCCCCCCATGATTGTCGCTTTAGCATGTTTCACAGCCAGAGCAGCAACGACATAGTTTCCTGCCAGCATGCACAACCCATAAGCCAAGAGTAACCAGGTAACAGCCCCTTCCGGCAGGGCGGCTAAATCAGTCAGAATCGGCACGATAAAGCTAAAAGGCGCATAAACCGCACCAATCACACAAAAGCTGGTCGCAAAAACCCACCATAACCTCACATCCAGTACCCCTTTCAGCTCTTGCTTTAACGGATGTGAAGCTTCTGCGGGTAAAGACGGAACCGCCTTCAGCGTCAAGGCGGCACTGAACACTGCCAGTGCCACGACCACATAAAAGCTTTCACGCCATCCCCAATATTCTGCAATCACTTTTGCCAGAGGCAAGCCGATAATGGTGCCCAACATGATACCCGCCAGCACCATTGCAACGGCTCGCAACGTATCTTTGGGGTCAACCATCCTTGAACAAAGCCCAATCGATACCCCAAAGAATGCACCGGACACCATACCCGTAACAGCACGCGCCAGCATCAGCTGGCTATAGCTGTGTGCCAGAGCGCCAAACAGCTCACCCAGGATAAAAATGGCATACAGGCAAGCCAGAATCATGCGCGGCGGGAAGCGAGAAAGTGCAAGCATGAGGATTGGGCCGCCAATGGCCATACTGGCAGCAAAGGCAGAGACCAGATAACCGACCTCAGCAATTGAAACACCCAGATCTGCTGCCAGCGCAGGCATAAAACCCAGCACCTGCAACTCGCAGGAAATCATGATAAAGATACCGAGACTAAGAAGGTAAACCCCTGAAGGTAAAGGAGATCGCATAAATTCATTCCAAGTGATGTTTAAGGTTCACCCAGTATCATTTATGACATATGATCGATAAACACTTTGAAATCATTTCACTAATGACTTAAATCATGAATGCTGATCTCAATGCCATCAGGCAATTCATTAAGGTGGCCGACAACCAAAGCTTCACCGTTGCAGCCACGCAGCTAGGTATCACGCAGTCGGGTATTTCCAGAGCTATCAGCAGACTGGAAGCACAGTTGGGTGTTAAATTGTTGCACCGCAATACCCGCAGCCTGAGCCTGACCGCAGACGGTGAATTATTTCTGTTTCGCGTCCGCCCATTAATCTCCGGACTTTCTGATGCTCAGCATGAAATGCGGCATCATGGCAACGCCCCCAAAGGCACGCTGAAAGTCAGTGCGCCTTCCGCATTTGGACGGGCTATCCTGATTCCGATCGTCAGTGAGTTACTGGAATCCCATCCCCAGTTGAACATCGAACTGGTTTTGACCGATCGAATAGTCGACATTATTGATGAGGGATTTGATGCGGTCATTCGCAGCGGCCCCGTTGCCGATGCCCGAGTGATAGCCAAGCGCTTATCGTCAGCCAATTGGGTCACAGTGGCCTCTGCCAAATACCTTGCCAGACGTGGCGTCCCAAAGTGTATCAAGGAGTTATCGCAACATAATTGCCTGAGAGTTCGTTTATCTTCAAACGGGCTGATTAACCCATGGCGGTTTACGGATAACGGTAAACCCATCAGCATGGATGTGGGTGGGAATCTGATTCTTGATCACGGCGACCCTTTGGTTGAAGCCGCTGTCTCCGGCACCGGTATTGTACAGTTACTGACTTTCTTCGTTCGGCCATATCTCGCCGACGGACGCTTACAGGAAGTACTCAGCCACAATGCACCGCCTCCTCAGCCGCTGACTTTACTCTACCCGCCATCACGGCAATACTCGGCCAAACTGACTGTGTTTCGCGAGGCGCTCATATCCCACTGGGGTGATCAGGAAGCAGGTACATGACGAGCAGGGGTGCTCCCGTTTGCTGAGATGCAGGTCTACATTTTTCATATCATTTTATACTGTTGAGAACAGAGGAAGGACATTGTCCATTTAAGTACATGGTTATAAGAAGACCTGCTGCAACCCAATTTCATGTGCAAAACCGCCGACCAGTACCTTGGTAATCCCCTGTTCGTTCGACTCAACTGACGCGGTAATGATTGACACACAGTCCATTGCCCTTCCTTGCTCGAAAGTAAAACCATTCGAATATTCGCTACCAAGGTGCTTGGATAAATAGCAGGCTAAGGCGCCGCTGGCACTGCCGGTTGCGGATTCTTCCGGGATGCCAAACAAAGGAGCAAAGTTCCGACAACTCGCTGTCAGCCGGCTGTCTTTCTCACACAGTTCAAAAGCATGGAGACTGACAAGATCATGTTCTTGGCAAAAATCACTGAGTAAATCTTCATTTACCTGGATTCTATCCAGATACCCCAATGGCACGGGAACAATCATATCTGGCAAGCCTGTTGAAATAACCTCGACAGGTAACCCGCTTGACGCCAGAACTGTCGAGTCAATACCAATTAACGCTGATATCGCCTCACAATCAAACACCCCAAGGTATTCAGGTAATTTCTGCGCCATAACGATATGACCATCAGGCTCTATAGTGACGGCAAGTAAACCTGCTTTAGTCCTCTGAACATATTGTCCATCGGTTACGATCCCTTTTTGATACATTGTTGAAAATGCAGCTAAGGTGGCATGACCGCAGAAGTCCACTTCATCCGTTGTGGTAAAAAAAGACAGCTCAAAATCGGCTTCGTCGTCTTGGGATACAAACGCCGTTTCTGAATAACCAACGGCTTTGGCGATGTTAAGTTTTTCTTCGTCAGAAAGATTATCTGCATGCAGCACTACGCCGGCAGGATTTCCGCCGGTGGTATTGGCAGTAAAGGAATTAACCAAATAAGCGTCAATTTTCATCGATTTTAATTTCTCCGTAAAATGTTGTTCCACAAAACGTTTATAAAAAGACATCCATTCTTGTGGAACCTATGTCGCGCTTGCGTTCGGTGTGCTTCTCGGCATTGTTTGATGCGCGCCCGGCACTCTTTGTCTGCTCAAAGAGTGCCGGGGAGTCCATGTAGCCTTATTAACTGACTGCCTCAAAGCGTATGAAGTACATTTCTAAATCCACATCGATGTCCAATGAAACGTCGTAACGGCTGCCTACTATATTTTTGACCGCTGAATCCCAAAACTTCAATGCCGCTTCATTTTCCTTTAGAACACGAATTTGCCACTTACCTGGATGATTAGCTACAACCGCTAAAAGCGCCTTTTTACCAACCCCCTTTCCTTTGAACTTACGCAATACGAAATACTGCTCAATATCAAAAATTTCTGGTTCAATCGAATAGTTTCGAACTAATGCAAAGCCAGCAATTTCCTTATCAACATAAATAAAGTAAGGCACATGACTAGCTTCTTTCCAGTACGAATCCAAAGTCTCAGAATTGAACGCATACAATCCTTCTGAATTTGGCCCCCACCCCATAAACTCTGACATATCATAGACATAATAAGAGAAAAGATTCTCCAATATATTACGCGAACCCAGGTCTATTTGTTTGAGAGATACTTCCATATTTCCTCTTGCCTGCTACTGCCCCTCTTAAACATTTGTTATTTTATACTGCTGCCGAGCTTTTATAGTAGTAGCGATAATAGCCAATTAAGTTACTAAAAATAAAGAGAACTTCCATCAAGACTGCTGTTGGGGAGCCTACAACATAATTATGTATGAGCCAAAGAGCTGTACCGACAATCATAAACTCTCTTAAACGACGGTCATCTTTATTAAACGCAGCGATCGATTGAAAAATGGATGCAAAACAACTAATTACACTGGCTAACCCAGAGTAGGTTACAACAGTCGAGATAACTGATGCAGTGCAGAATAGATATTTGAGCTTTGGCGAAGTGGAAAATACGCTCACCAAATATCGAATGGTAGCGATAACCATTAGACTCGCTGCAGTCCATTGCTCAAGCAGAATAAAATGGCTGGAAATCAACGTTCCAGCGAAGAACAGACAAGTTACAATTTTTCGCCTGTCTTTGAATTGGAATGACATCAAATCAAAGCAAATAGCCACAGCAACTAAGACTTGAGATAGGAAAAATGGTGTCACTAAACCTCCTGTAAATATAACGAATGACATGGACTGCCTCTCATCAGGCTTTGCCATACTAGGTTAGTCTGACTACAAATCGCCGGAGGCCACCATGTCACAATCCGTCTATGGCATTGATTCAGCCAAATCATAACTTCAGTATCCGCAGTGAGCAAACCAAGGCAAGACTTTGATTCAAAATCAATAATGCAAAAAAACCTCCCGATTCTGGCCAATATCCCACAGTGTTCCTTTAGGTACGGGCACCAAAAAAGATCTCAAGGATGCCGTCGCAAGTTGCGCTACTTATACCCGCCCTTCAACACACTTCGTTCGGATCAAAACAGCCAACCAGTAAGCGATTTTGCTTCTGCATCGTGACCGTGATCATTGAGTCTACGAACAAACAGCATTGCTGATAACCGAAAAAAAGCGAAACCGACCGATTTCGCTTTTTCCATTGTTTCAGAATCACCTACCAGCCGATTTTCTGCGGCCAGAGGGAAGCGGAAAGAATACACAGCACGCCGCCGAGATCGGCGTAGCGGACGGCGGCGGGTGCGGCTGCTACCACTTTGGGTTTGGCATGGTAAGCGATACCCAGCCCGGCAGCGGCCATCATCACCAGATCATTGGCGCCGTCACCGACCGCAACCGTGTTGTGCCTGGCGATATCGTATTCTTCTGCCAGCTCGCGCAGGATATCGGCCTTGGTTTGTGCATCGACCACGCTGCCGAGTACCTGACCGGTTAGTTTACCGTCAACGATTTCCAGCTGGTTGGACTGGGCGTGAGTCAGGTTCAGCTCGTCTTTGAGATAATCAGAGAAATAGGTAAAGCCGCCGGAAGCAATCGCGGTTTTCCAGCCATAATGGTGCAGCGCCATCACCAAATCGCGCATTTCCGGCATCAGAGGCAGCTGGTTGCGAACTTGCAGCAGAATGTCAGCACTGGCGCCTTTGAGTGTGCCGACGCGCTGGCGCAGGCTCTGTTCAAAATCCAGCTCCCCCTGCATGGCTCGCTCAGTCACTTCCGCCACCTGCTCACCGACACCGGCCAGTTTGGCAATTTCATCAATGCATTCGATTTGAATCGCCGTGGAGTCCATATCAAACACCACCAGACCCGGCTCGGACAAATCCGGCAAGTCTTTATAATGGGCGTAATCAATCTTATTGGCGTCCAGCGCACTGATCAGGGTGTCGGACAAGGGATTGGTCAGCAGCAGCACATCGTACTCGCCCACCTTCCAGGCGGCCACCGGCGACAGGCTCTCACCAGTCTGGGTTTCAAGACGATCGATACGATCTGTGGTCAGAGATTTACTGTAAATCACTGAAGCCACGTGTTTAACATCCAGATTACTGCTGGCAACACAGTCTGGAAAGCGGGTATGAAGCGAAGTATGTTTTTTTATGGTCAGCACTGTATATCACATCCCTGTAAAGGCGTATTCAACTCCCTTCAAAGTACCCTATTGCAATTTGTCAGGGCAAGTCCCAATATTGCTCAGTTAGCCTTATCGAAGAAGTCACGACTATGTTTAAGTTCAAAACTGTACGCATGCAGCGTATCTGGCAGTTTCTGGTATTAGCCGTTAGTTTTGCCGGCTTGATTACCATGCTGGAGTACGGCGCCCGGCTGAATCAGAACAACTTCAACATGCTGAGTGAGCAGACGCAGTCGCTGTCTCGCATTATCGCCCGTCAGGCGGCCAGCACAGCAGCTGGCGATATTCTCGACAAACAGCAGGACAAGCTGCAGGATCTGGTCAACCGTATTTCCGATGAACCCCTGATACTGGACGCCAGTATTTATGATCTTGAAGGTGTTCCGCTGGCGCAAACCGAAGATGCGATGCCGCTTGAGCAGGTGTCCGGCCTGACCACCCCTCTTTCTACTGCCAGTATCGGCCGCCAGCAACTGGTTCAGCCTGTGATGACCGATGAGGGGCAAGTGGTCGGCTTTATCCGCCTGACGCTGGAACACGGCAAACTGGTCCAGCACGCCGCGGATCAAATCGACACTATGACAAACACGGTGCGGGGCATGCTGCTGGTTGCACTGTTCATCGGTTTTATTCTGGCTTATACCTTCGGGCGCCGAAAAGACGTGTGGCATTTCCCCTTCCTGCTGACGGCCAACGCCAAGGATTAGCTATTCTTTCCGATACGGCGAAAGCGCTTGCAGAGCTGCATTGTCCCACGTTGTATGAGCAAAAAAAAGACGACCATGCGGTCGTCTTTTGCTTTGAGTCAGAGGCCGAAGCCTCTTTTGCGCGTCCGCCTGTCTCCACAAGCGTAGACTCAAACTCAGGCGTCTTTATCACCCAGCAGGACAGATTCCAGGGCGATTTCCATCATCTCTAAAAACGTGGTCTGACGCTCATCAGAAGTCGTCGCTTCGCCACGCAGAATGTGGTCAGACACAGTACATATGGTCAGGGCTTTGGCACCGAATTCCGCCGCCACACCGTAAATCCCGGCCGCTTCCATTTCCACACCCAGAATGCCGTACTTATCCATGGTCTTGAAGAAGTCGAAATCCGGGTTGTAGAACAAGTCGGCTGAGAACAGGTTGCCAACTTTGACTTCAATACCTTTGGCTTTGGCGGCATCCACGGCATTTTTTACCATGCCAAAATCAGCAATGGCCGCAAAATCGTGACCACCAAAACGGATGCGGTTCACTTTAGAGTCGGTCGAGGCTCCCATGCCGATCACCACATCGCGCAGATTGACGTCATCACGCACGGCACCACAGCTGCCGACACGGATGATTTTCTTCACGCCGAAGTCTTTGACCAGCTCAGTGGCATAGATAGAACAGGATGGAATGCCCATACCGTGGCCCATAACAGAGATCTTGCGACCTTTGTATGTGCCGGTGTAACCGTACATATTGCGCACATTACAGACTTCTTTCACCTCTTCCAGGAAAGTGTCTGCGATGAACTTGGCACGCAATGGGTCGCCCGGCATCAGAACCACGTCGGCAAAATCACCCATTTCAGCGTTAATATGTGGAGTAGCCATCTGTTCGCTCCTTAAATTTGTTGAGTGCCTCATCCATTATGGATGAGGCAGTGGCGCATTCAGCGTCAAACCTCACCACACTGCAGTGCGGTTACAGAAAAGATTTGCCGTAATCCATTGCCGAGGTACCGAAGTAGCTCGCCAGGCTCTGGCCGATATCGGCAAAGGTGTCGCGGCGACCCAGTGAGCCAGCCGGGATCTTAGGACCACTCACCAGCACAGGAATGTGCTCACGGGTATGGTCTGTGCCCGGCCAGGTTGGATCACAACCGTGATCGGCCGTGATGATCAGCACGTCGTCTTCTTTCAGCTGCGACAGCAGCTCAGGCAGGCGACGGTCAAAATATTCCAGCGCGGCGGCATAACCGGCCACATCGCGGCGGTGGCCGTAGGCGGAATCGAAATCGACAAAGTTAGTGAACACTATGGTGTTGTCACCGGCGTTTTCCATTTGTGCCAGGGTGGCATCAAACAGAGCTTCAAGTCCGGTCGCTTTCACTTTCTGGGTGATACCGCAATGGGCATAAATATCGGCAATCTTACCGACAGACACCACGTCACCTTGCTTCTCTTCCACCAGTTTTTGCAGCACAGTGGCTGACGGTGGCTCAAGAGACAGATCACGGCGGTTACCGGTACGTTCAAACTGACCTTTACCTGCGCCGATAAACGGACGGGCAATCACGCGGCCGATATTGTAGTCTTCAAGCTCTTCGCGCACGATCTCGCACAGCGTCATCAGGTTATCTAGGCCATAAGTCTCTTCATGGCAGGCAATCTGGAACACAGAATCTGCCGAGGTATAGAAAATCGGCTTGCCGGTTTTCATGTGCTCCTCGCCCAGATCGTCCAGTACCTGAGTACCGGAAGCATGGCAATTACCCAGGTATCCCGGCAGTTGTGCACGTTCGACAATGCGATCCAGCAGCTCCTGCGGGAAACTGTTGCTGGTGTCGCTGAAGTAACCCCAGTCGAACAATACCGGCACACCGGCGATTTCCCAGTGGCCAGACGGGGTGTCTTTGCCAGATGAGATCTCAGCAGCGTGACCGTAGGCGCCGGTGATCTCAGCCACAGGATCTAAGCCTTGCGGGAATTCACCGCAGGACTCTTCCGCTGCCTTACCCAGACCCAGTCGGGTCAGGTTTGGCAGGTTCAGCAAACCGCTGCGTTCGGCATTGTCGGCACGGCCTTCAGCACAGGCTTTGGCAATATGGCCCATGGTGTTCGCACCCACATCGCCGAATTTGACCGCATCTTCAGTGGCACCCAAGCCAAAAGAATCGAGTACCAGGATAATTGCTCTTTTCATCATTGCTCCAATTTAGACATCTTCAGCACGGATGCGACGGTATACCTCTGGTGTCGCCGCCGGTGCCTGCTCAGTGACTGTGACAGCCTGACGAACAGCATTCGCAGCGTCCTGCCATTGTGCTTCATTGCGGGCATGGATAACGGCCAGCGGGGTCTGCTTATCAAGCGTCTGACCCAGACGTATCATGTCAGTCAGACCCACCGCATAATCAATACTGTCAGAAGCCACTTTCCGGCCACCGCCCATGCTCACCACGGCCATGCCCAGTGCGCGGGTATCCATCGCCCCGGCAAAGCCGCTGGTTTCAGCAAACACAGGTTTGATGATCTCTGCATTCGCCAGATAATTATTATAGTTTTCAACAAAATCAGCCGGACCACCCAGGCCGTGCACCATTTTTCCGAACCGCTCTGCCGCTGCGCCGTTGTCCAGCACCGCTTGCAACTTAGCGCGGGCTTCGCCTTCGTCTTTGGCCAGGCCTGCGTTCAGCAGCATGTCTGCACACAGCGCCATAGTGACTTCAAACAAGCGCGGATTGCGGTATTCGCCGGTCAGGAACTGGACGGCTTCGCGCACTTCTACTGCGTTACCGGCACTGGATGCCAGTATCTGGTTCATGTCGGTCAGTAAGGCGGTGGTTTTGGTGCCGGCACCGTTGGCCACGGCCACAATGGATTTCGCCAGTTCTTCCGAAGCCTCATAAGTAGGCATGAAAGCGCCTGAACCCACTTTGACGTCCATCACCAGCGATTCCAGACCTGCGGCCAGCTTCTTCGACAGAATAGAGGCAGTGATCAGTGAGATATTATCAACCGTGGCGGTAATATCGCGGGTGGCATACACACGCTTATCAGCCGGTGCAAGATCACCGGTCTGGCCGATAATGGCCACGCCTGCACTTTTGGTAACCTGACCGAACACCTCGTTCGACGGCATGATGTTATAGCCCGGAATAGATTCCAGTTTATCCAGCGTGCCGCCGGTATGGCCCAGACCACGACCTGAAATCATAGGCACGAAACCGCCACAGGCGGCGACCATGGGGCCGAGCATCAGTGAGGTCACATCACCCACACCGCCGGTGGAGTGTTTGTCGACAATCGGGCCGCCAAAGTTCATGTGATCCCAGTTCAGCACCATGCCTGAGTCGCGCATGGCACAGGTCAGTGCAACCCGCTCATTCATGGTCATGTCGTTGAAGTACACCGCCATCGCGAAAGCTGCGATCTGGCCCTCAGACACAGTGTCTTTGGCGATGCCCTGAATAAAGAAGTTAATTTCGTCTTGGGTGAGTGCGATGTTATCGCGCTTCTTGCGGATAATTTCCTGAGGTAAATACATAGGATGCCTCGACATGGCTGGGGAGAGACAATAACGCCCGGCAGACCAAACAGCGTCAGCAGCACGAGCAGACAGGCGCGGTCTTTCCCTTTATTTGGCAGTTTCCTGTGGCAGCCCGTTGAGCCGGCTGCCACAGATCAGGTTCAGAATCGGTCAACCGATACCTGTGGTATCAGTAACCGCCTTCTGCGGCTTTCTCGCCTTCACCCAGCGTATTGAGCAGGTTTGCCAGCAAGCTGGATGCACCAAAACGATAGTGTGCGCTGTCTGCCCAGTCGGCACCCAGAATACGATCAGCCATCGCCAGGAACTGCTGTGCGTCTTCAGCGGTACGTACACCACCGGCAGGCTTAAAGCCTACGCTGTTCTGTACGCCCATGTCTTTGATTACCGTCAACATAATCTCTGCCGCTTCAGGCGTTGCGTTCACTGGTACTTTGCCTGTTGAGGTCTTGATGAAATCCGCACCGGCTTTGATAGAAATTTCAGAGGCTTTGCGGATCAGTGCCGGCTCTTTGAGCTCACCGGTTTCAATAATCACTTTCAGCAGAATGTCACCGCAGGCGGCTTTACACTGTTTAACCAGCTCAAAGCCCACTTCCTCGTTACCGGCAATCAGGGCGCGGTACGGGAACACCACATCCACTTCATCCGCGCCGTAAGCAACGGCCGCTTTGGTTTCAGCAACGGCAATGTCAATGTCATCGTTGCCGTGCGGGAAGTTGGTCACTGTAGCAATACGAACATCCGGCGTGCCCTGCTCGCGCAGCTGCTTTTTGGCAACCGGAATAAAACGCGGATAAATACAAATCGCCGCGGTATTTCCGACAGGGGTTTTCGCGTTCTTACACAGTTCGATCACTTTCGCATCGGTATCGTCATCGTTCAGTGTGGTCAGGTCCATCAGTTTTAACGCACGCAGTGCAGCCGTTTTTAAATCGCTCATGACTTTCTCCAGTCGATTATGTTCTACCAAGTGTTCTGTTCACTTTGCCCACTCAGACAGTAGTAACTCTGCCGATTGTAGCCTCAGAGAAACAGAAGCGGACTTGATTCCATGAAGACTCAGGCCCTTTACAGCGTGCCCGATCGACGTCCTTTTCACCGCGCAAGGTGGCATCACCTTGCCAGCCATTCATTTTTGCATCCTAATTCACAGAATTATCAGGATACTTACACGCAGATATCATCAACCTGCGATTCAACGCAGCCATTTTACCAAGGAGCTCAGAGGCAAACCATACAATAGACGTTTCCCAGGGTGGATAATGTGTTGATTCAGCACGCGGCTATCGTCATCTATCCGTCCGGATCAATTCTGAACCTTGTTCAGGAAAAGAAACGTTCAATCAGCCATTGATACAGCTGCCCGCCGATATACACACCGACAATGCCCATCACCCCGGATAACACAGGGGGAGCCGGAATCGGCAGTTTAAGTGCGGAAAACATCAGTCCAACTATCACACCTGCCAGTAAAGCCACTATCACGTCATGCATGCTATCACTCCAGTCGTTGTTACCAGACTGGGAGTGCGAAGCAATCCGGTCTGGAAATACTCACAGAGTGTAGACCGCAGAAAACCAAGTGTCTGCTGACCCCTTAAGCATGCGCGTACCGCCTGAGTGAAGGAAGAGTCAATTGACGGTTTTTACCGGCTTTTACTGAAAATGATTCAGATAGTTACTGATTCTGTTGACTGCCGCCAGTGTCAGCGGCAAAGAAAATGCGAGGCGAAAAAAAACGCCACAGCTAGGCTGTGGCGTTTTCAATCTGACGGTTTCTGACTGAATTACAGTGACAGGAACAAACCTGCAATCGTTGCAGACATCAGGTTAGACAGCGTACCTGCGGCAACGGCTTTCATACCGAAGCGGGCAATGTCGTGACGACGGCTTGGTGCCAGACCGCCCAGACCACCCAGCAGGATAGCAATCGAAGACAGGTTTGCGAAACCACACAGTGCGAAAGAAATGATCGCTTTGGTCTTCTCAGTCATCGCTACACCAGTTTCAGCAACCAGCAGACCACCATCAGCCACATCTTTCAGGTACGGCGTGAAGTTCAGGTAAGCCACGAACTCGTTCACGACTATTTTCTGACCGATGAAAGAACCGGCAACCTGTGCTTCATTCCAAGGCACACCAATCAGGAAAGCCAGCGGCTGGAAGACATAACCCAGGATCAGTTCCAGCGTCAGCTCAGGCATACCGAACCAGCCGCCAAACCAACCCAACATACCGTTGATCAGAGCAATCAGACCGATGAACGCCAGCAGCATCGCACCGACGTTCAGTGCCAGTTGCATACCGGAAGAGGCACCCGCAGCCGCTGCGTCAATGACGTTAGCAGGCTTGTCATCGTGACCTTCATCATCTTTATCAACGCCCAATTGATCCAAAGGCGTTTCTGTTTCAGGTTTGATGATTTTCGCAAACAACAGACCACCCGGTGCCGCCATGAAAGAGGCTGCAATCAGGTATTCCAGCGGTACACCCATAGAGGCATAACCGGCCAGTACACCACCGGCAACAGACGCCAGACCACCACACATCACAGCGAACAGCTCAGACTGAGTCATCTTAGGTACAAACGGACGCACAACCAGCGGTGCTTCAGTTTGACCCACGAAAATGTTCGCTGTTGCAGACATGGATTCGGCACGGGACGTTCCCAGTGCTTTCTGTAGACCACCACCCAGAATGTTAATCACAAACTGCATGATACCCAGATAGTACAGTACGCTGATCAGTGCTGAGAAGAACACAATAACCGGCAGCACTTTCAGGGCGAAAACGAAACCGCCGCCACCGAAGACTTCAAACATCTTGCCTGATACCAGACCGCCGAACAGGAAAGAAATCCCCTGATCGCCGTAACCGATCACACTTGCAACGAATTGTGATGCACCATACAGCACATCACGGCCTACCGGCACATACAGTACGAATGCGCCGAAAAAGAGTTGAATGGCAAACGCGCCACCCACGGTACGTAAGTTAATAGCTTTACGGTTATCAGACAGCAGCACAGCCACAAGCAGCAGCACAACCATCCCAACCAGGCTCATAAACACGCTCATAGTTTATGGCATCCCTATAGTTAAATTTTGGCGTCTCGACAATTCGGCTCTCTCAAGAGTCGGGCGCATTATACGCATGGCAACTTACAGCATGTAATGCACACATCACACTTTGATTGGAAACCGAGTGAAAGATGAACATCAAGTGTGATAGAGGTCACACCAAGTCACCGCCTGATGGATAAAGAAAAGCAAGAGAAATGTCAAAATCATCAAGTTTGAGAAGGCAGTGCAAACAAAACTTCTGCATTTTTGCTAGTAGCAGCAGCAAGTGCCGCCAATGATTCTGACCTCAGTTCAGCCAGAGCCGCTAGCACTAACGCCACTCTGTCCGGCTGATTCGGCTCTCCCTGGTAACCGGCCAACGGCATATCTGGCGCATCGGTTTCCAGTAACATCGCATCGAGAGGTAACTGAGTCATTGTAGTTCGAGTTTTGTTCGCTCTGCGATAGGTGATCGTACCACCGACGCCAATTTTGATACCTAGATCAAGAAGTTGAGACGCTTGCTGCAAACTACCACTGAATGCATGATAAACCCCTCCCCGAATTGGCGGGCAAGGTTTCAGGCATTGCATCAGTTCAGGGAAAGCTTTCCGGCAGTGAAGTATCACCGGCAGGTTAAATTGATTGGCTAATTCCAGTTGCCTGATCAGCCAGCCCTTTTGCTGCTGTCTGTCTGCATTCGGGATAGCAAAATCCAGCCCGCACTCCCCGACAGCCACACAGCGGTTGCCCGTCTCCTGACTGACCTTTTTCAGCCTGCTCTCCAGCTGGTTCAGTGTGTCGGCATCATGCTCGGAAGCAAAATACGGGTGCATGCCCAGTGCATAGAAGAGTGCCGGCTGTGCAGGGGATGCCGTGCGGGCACACAATGTCTGAATGGGCTGCCAGTTTCGCGCCCCCACCGATGGGATCACGATATGGCTGACGCCAGCCTGCCCGGCTTGTGCCAGATAGGACTCTGGATCACCGGCAAACGGCGGAAAATCGAAATGGCAGTGACTATCGATCAGCTGCACCTGAGGTATCCTTTTTCACTGACTGACACGCTCTTGTCCTGGCAGCGCGCTGCGCCGGATGACGGGCATCGTCTTCATCATAGCGGACGGGCGCACAGCAGCGCCGGTTTTCCGGCACAAAGCCCATACGCTCGCACCAGGCATCATAGTGAGCCAGCCAACGGCGGATCAGAGTTAACACAGTGCTCTCCTCCTTGCAGTTCAGATTCAGACAGCCTGCATGATTATGTCAGGAATAGTTTGAATACTGAACAGTATCATTCCTGAGCTGCGTGACATCAAGCGAGCGAAGAGACATGATGCCAACCGAACAAAAAAAGCCCCTGAAATCAGAGGCTTTTTCTTTCGTAGCCTTAAGTCAACAGACAGGCATTAATGCTCGCGGGTGGCGCGGAAGTCCACCTCTGGGAAACGCTCTTTCGCCAGATTGAGGTTCACCATAGTCGGTGCGATGTAAGTGAGGTTATCACCCCCATCCAGCGCCAGATTCACTTCATTCTTGCGGCGGAATTCCTCGAATTTCTTGCCGTCGCCACATTCTACCCAGCGTGCCGTTGCCACGTTGACGCTTTCGTAAATGGCTTCGACATTGTATTCCGCCTTCAGACGAGCCACGACAACGTCAAACTGCAGCACACCGACGGCGCCGACGATCAAATCATTGTTGAGCAGCGGACGGAATACCTGCACCGCACCTTCTTCCGACAGCTGCACCAGGCCTTTCAGCAATTGTTTCTGCTTCAGCGGATCGCGCAGGCGGATACGGCGGAACAGCTCAGGAGCAAAATTCGGAATACCGGCAAATTTCAGATTTTCCCCTTGGGTAAAGGTATCGCCAATCTGAATCGTCCCGTGGTTATGCAGACCAATGATGTCACCGGCATAGGCAGTTTCAGCACGGGAGCGGTCACCGGCCATGAAAGTCACAGCATCCGAAATGCTGATGTTCTTGCCGATACGGACATGGTTCATTTTCATGCCCTGGGTATAAGTGCCCGAGACAATGCGCATAAAGGCAATACGGTCGCGGTGTTTCGGGTCCATATTGGCCTGAATCTTGAACACGAAGCCGGAGAACTTCTCTTCCGTGGCTTCAACATCGCGCTCATTCGCCTGACGCGGCAGCGGCGCAGGTGCCCACTCAGTCAGGCCGTCAAGCATATGGTCAACACCAAAGTTACCCAGTGCCGTACCGAAGAATACCGGCGTCAGTTCCCCTTTAAGGAACAGTTCACGATCAAATTCGTGCGATGCACCCAGCACCAGTTCCAGCTCTTCACGCAACTGACCGGCCAGATCCTCGCCAACAGCCGTATCCAGTTCAGGGTTGTCCAAACCTTTCACAATCCGGACTTCCTGAATGGTGTGACCCTGACCGGTGGCGTACAGAATGGTTTCGTCACGGTGAATGTGATAGACGCCTTTGAACTCTTTACCACAGCCAATCGGCCAGCTGACCGGCGCACAGGCAATGTTCAGCTCACTTTCCACTTCATCCAGCAATTCCATCGGATCGCGGATGTCACGGTCAAGTTTGTTCATAAAGGTCACGATAGGCGTGTCACGCAGACGGGTGACTTCCATCAGCTTACGGGTCCGATCCTCGACACCTTTAGCCGCATCTATCACCATCAGACAAGAGTCCACAGCGGTCAGTGTGCGGTAGGTATCTTCCGAGAAATCTTCGTGCCCCGGGGTATCGAGCAGGTTGACCAGACACTCGTTGTACGGAAACTGCATCACAGAGGTAGTGACCGAGATACCACGCTCTTTTTCCATTTCCATCCAGTCCGACTTAGCGTGCTGGTTAGAGCCGCGGCCTTTGACCGTACCGGCACGCTGCAGGGCGTTTCCGAACAGCAGGACTTTTTCAGTAATGGTGGTTTTACCCGCATCCGGGTGAGAAATGATGGCAAACGTGCGGCGTTTACCCACTTCAGTTAAAAAAGACATATTCAGTGAAGATCCAGTTATCGAATTAAGTCAGCCCAGGCGAGGTAGGTTAAAACGCAGCGCCCGGTATGTCAGTTGAGTCTTGCCCGGAACAAGCCGGGTGATGGCTGATTAACCTGTGGTTACATCCTGGCCTCTGTTTGCTCTTCTGTGCCGTAACAGGCAGTAGGGGATGACTTGGGTATATGATGGCGGAATTATACGCAAAGTCTGCGCAAAGAAACAGTCACTCGCCACTCAAGCTGCTTCCGATGCGCAAACCAGGCAGAATAACGGAACGAAAATCGGCGACAAAACGGGCAAAACCCTCCTGCCGCCGCGGGTTCGTCACTAGCTGAACCGTCTGTTTCTAACCGGCAATCTTTACCTGTCCACTTCCCCTATCCTGAGACAGTCTAAACTGGAGATTTCTGCCAAATAACAGCAGGAGATCACCATGAAGAAGTCACGGTTCACTGAATCACAGATAGTCGCGATTCTCAAAGAAGCGGATGCTGGCCTGAAGGTCGATGATATATGCCGCCAGCACGGGATCAGCAGCGCCACCAACTATAACTGAAAAGCTAAATATGGCGGGTAGGACACCTCTGAGCTAAAGGGGAAGTGGAGACTTAGCTTTGACGGGTGTTTTTCGTAGCCAAGGTGCTCGTCTAACTCGACATTAAGCGTAGTTTCAACGGTCACCTTGGTTAACATTTTACTAAGGTGCTCAAGATCAGATTGGGACTTAATGAATTTTGCGGCTTCACGAACAAATACTTCAAGTGCTTTCTTGTCCTTGCTGTCTATCCTGAAGCCTTTAAGACTAAAACTTAGACTATTACACAAATTTCAGGTCAGTCTCATTTCATCTTGCCTATAAATCAGTATAACCATCAAAATTATTGGTATTTACCGTAAATAACTTTACCTATTTCTGATATTACTTTGTCTCTTTCTTCCAAAGTTGTACCACTTTTTCTGACATACATAGTAACAATCACCGGATGCTGTGTTTCTGACCAAGCCATTGATACAATGCCTCGCACACCATAATCACTGGCTCCAGAACGATCCGCTATTGACCAACCTTTAGGTAATGAAGCTCTTAGCAGGCCATCAGCTACTTTATTGCCTTCCATCCACTGCTTCAATTGAGATTTTGACTCTAATGATAGAACATCACCCAGAAGAAGTTTGTTTAGACTTGCAGCCATTGCATTGGTGGTAGTTGTATCCCTCATATCATATTCTATATTTTTTGTTAGTTCCGGTTCATAGCGATCTGACCGCATTACATTATCGCCTATTGAGCGCATAAAGTTAGTCAGGCCAATTGGTCCACCTACTGCAGAGATGGTGTAGTTTGCTGCCGTATTATCACTATATGTTAGTGTAGCGTTGCATGCATCTTTGAGAGTGAAGCCTTTACCAACGTAATCTTTTGTAACTGGAGAATATTCGACAAGATCACTCTTTTTCACCACGACGGAATCACTGAGTTTGAGCTGTCCTTTGTCCACTTTTGCTAGTACATTCGCGCATGCCAACGCTTTAATTGTACTATTGAAATGGAAGCGTTTATCACCATGTACGGATTCCACTTCATGTGACTTAGTGTCCAATACAGTAACCCCAATACTCCAACCTTGCTCTTCAAAATGCTGAACTTTATCTTCCAGCGAAGAAGCTGCAACGTTTGGTGAAATAATAATACAGGTAGAAAATAACAATGAAGATATAGATAAACTTCTAGACATTTTTGACTTATTCATAAATTACCTTTAAGAACTTGAGTATATAATGCAGCCAAAATAATAACTGCAGTTAAGTAAAACGGTTAGGATATACTTTACTTCGCCATGATAATCAGCGATTTCGCTTAACATGAAATAAAGCAACCATTTCCTACTTTTTAAATTAAAACTGGAGGTTTCTTACTAAAAAATCCATTTTATACAATAATAGATCTTACACATAACTCTCGTATAGTCATCTCAATACAAACTTAATTACAATAAAAACCACTCTGAAACATATTCATAGTCACGTCATAAATAAGTAAAAACATTCACCCTTAAATATTTTTAATTGAAATAATTAGAAAGAACCCCACCACTTATGATGTTCCCCCCTCTATAACAAATTAAAAAAATTAGTTTTTGATGAATATTTTATGTAATAAAGCATGGTTTTTTATCATGGTAAACAGGGAAGATAATGCTTCATTATGTAATGCCCATTCATCCTAGGTAATGCAACATGATTAATCAACACACTGAGTTCCTCACCTTAATCTCGCCCCTCAGTTCGTTTATATATTCAACCTACAAACGGCATATTGTTGGGAGTAATGATATAACAATGCATTGACTCGAATGAAATAGTAAAGAAAGACTGGAAAGCCAGAAAACGTGGCCAACTTTATTGACGTTCGCAATGCCACCTAAGACAGTCATCTATAAAAAACTACCTGTTTGTTAAAGACATTAAAGGTGAATATTCTGTCTCTTAAATATTGTTTCCTTATATTTAGTCACGTCACTTTCTTATATTTTTTACTTTATTAATATTTTGATTTTCCACCTTTAAAATAGGGTGCTGTTTATATGGTAACAACTGGATATCTTGAGCAAGCATCCAAAATTGTTCAAAGCTAATAGGTTTTTCATGATCAACATTGGATATAGGCCAGACATCGAAAAATTCTTCACTACTCATACGATATTACTTAATCACCTAAGTCAAAAATTTCATTCACTATTTCAGCTTTTACAATGCCACTTAAATAGTGATTCTCAATAATAATCAACAAGTAGCCACGCATGTTTTACTTAAACCTTAAAGTCTTGAACTATTATCACACATACTTCACTCTATAAAACAATCCAAGACAAGTTTGTCAAGCAGAAAAACCACCATCTATCATCAAATCCGCGCCTGTAATATAACCTGCTTCTGCACTTGCGACAAATGCGACCAAGTTTGCAATCTCCTCTGCCTGACCATAGCGTCCAAGTGCACCAATCGCTTTTACCTTCTCAGATGTATCGCTATTTTCTGGATTTAAATCGGTATCTACAGGTCCAGGTAGAATATTATTTACTGTAATTCCTCTGTGGCCTAAGTCTCGAGAAAGGCCTTTGACCAACCCTGACAGAGCAGATTTACTCATTCCATAGATAGCACCTCCTGCAAATGGGATACGCTGAGCATTTGTACTGCTAATATTAATAATTCTACCATAGTTATTCATATATTTAGCAGCTTCATTACTTGCAATAAATACACTTCTTACATTGGTATTTATCGTCTTCTCCCAATCATCCAAGGTTAAGTTTTCAACATTATCCCAAATTAGAACACCAGAATTGTTAACGACAATATCTAGTTGACCAAAGAGCTCAACGACTCTGCCCATTGCATTTCTGATATCCTCAGGCTTTGTACTATCCGCCTTGATTGCGATGACCTTACCACCTTTTGATGTCAGCTCATTTACGAGTGCATTTGCTTTACTGTGAGATAAAACATATGTGAAAGCGACCGATGCACCCTCTGAAACTAACCTTTCAACAATAGCAGCCCCAATACCTCTGCTCCCACCTTGGATGAAAGCGACTTTACCTTGAAAGCGATTGAAGTTATTCATATTATTCACCTTTTAATTAACTATTGGTTGTTCTCCACCGAGTGTGTTAAGAATAAACAATTCACATCCACTTATTATTAATCAAAGAGGTTTGGCTCGGCATCACATCTCCAGACAAAGTTCACTTGAATACTTCTGAAACATAGAGGGATGAATCTACGCAATTCACGCGTGCCCAGACGATGACATTTACTTAAGATAAACCCTAAGAACAATATCCTCTCTTAAAAAATAAAGCAGTAATCCCTGCAAGTTACAAGCACTCAAGAAGGAACTTATTCGGGTGCGGCCATACTTCTTCTTCCGGCTTATCAAACTGTAGAAACTCTACCAAATCACGACCTTCAAGAACAAAGGCTACTGTAACCCCATCGCAGGGGCTCGTTGGTTCAAGAATCACCTTTCGGCCCTTGATTGCTTTTTTCAGATCTTCAACCACATAGCCAACATGAGGCTGTGTTCTTATAATTTCAGGGAGTAGACTGTCCTTATCAAACTCCATCCACTCAATAGCATAAGGTGACTCAAAATATCCTGTAGCACGCATTTTCAAATCAGCATTATAAGTGTCAGCTGGAAGCTTTTCCGTAATTGGGATTCCTACGTGATGGAACGTAATCTTCTGGAAGGTTGATTTGCTCATACTAAAATCCCAATAATAAAATATAATAATTCTTAGCGTCACATACAGAGTGCTGAGATAAGTTACGCTCTTGGAACCTAACGTTGCATTTTGACAGGCTATCTACAATGTAAAACAGAAGGAGTCGCTCCAAGTTTTTCCGATACGATAACACTAGAATGTTTTCGTACCGCCGTAATATCTATTTCCACACGCATCCCTCTATTGGCTAAACTTGCCACTTGTGTAGCTGCAGACTACTGATAGTTTAAAACACATCCCACTATTATAGATTTAACCATCAAGTTCACACAGCCGATATAAGACTTGTCTTAAAAGCCAACAAACTGAGCAACCTTAGTAGGGCGACGAAATTTTTCAACTCTCCTCCAACAGCCGCATCTGAAGCACTTCTAGGAGGTGCAGCACCACACTAATTTGGGCACGAGATCTCTGCACTCCCCTTTCCCCGCTCTCTTCAAGTACCTGGCACGCTTTGACGAGTTGCGCATCACCGGCAAGCTGTGCCCCCCCCTTAATCTTGTGAGCCAGCCTAACAAGCGCCTTGAGATCATCTTCCTGACCTAGCTCGGCTAACTTTGACGCGTCCTCGCGCAAGGTTCGCAAGATTTCTTCGACTAGGGAATCATAGGCCTCCGGTTTGAGTATGCGAAGTTTCTCCAATTCGCTACTGGCACCTGCGGCCTTAGCTCGTAGCTCATTGCCTCTGGAAATTTCGCCAATCAAGTTCGAAAGCACCTCGATGCTGACTGGCTTGAATATACACCTGGTCATACCTGCAGCCAGCCCTTTCTCGACAGCAGAAGACTGAGCATTGGCCGTCAGGCCGAAGATCGGATGAAAACCTTCCGCCCTCTCCTCCTCAATCGCACGGATACGGCTACTGAGTTCAAAGCCATCCATGTTAGGCATGTTGCAATCGGCAATGGTTAGGTCGAATGAAATAGATGCATGAGTCCAAACATCGAGTGCTGACTCACCATCGTCGCAGGGAACAGCCTCATGACCAAGGTATTCAAGCTGCTGGCACAACAACAGGCGACTAGGAGCATGGTCTTCAGCTACCAAAATTCGCAATCTGTGGGTCGAAGCCGGTTCCAATGTCGCCACTTGTGGCTGGGTATCTACATGAACAAGCGGTGCCTCGAAGCGTAGGAGAAAGCACGAGCCCTTCCCCAACTCACTTTCAACTGAAAGCGTTGCCCCTAGCAACTTGGTCAATCTTTGGCAGATGTTCAACCCGAGGCCAGAGCCATCACGACGCTGCAGCACACCGCCAGCCTGTACAAAGGGTTCGAATATCACCTTTTGATCGGCACCACTCAGCCCTACTCCGCTATCTTGGACTTGGATCTCATAGCACCCGAATCCATCACGTTTACGGCTCACGTCCTCACGTAGTACCAACTTTACCTCACCCTGCTCGGTGAACTTGATCGCATTGCTGAGCAAGTTGGAAACGATCTGATTGAGCATCAAACTGTCAATCATTATGCCCTTGTGAGTAATATCGATGCACAGGCAGTATTCGAGGTTTTTCTTCCGCGCATTGGCCTCAAATAAGCGATGAGCCGACTGGATCAGCACCTCCAAATCGGTTGTTCTGGAAGTTGGCTCAAGGGCGTCTGCTTCGATCTTCGACAAGTCGAGAATATCGCCGATCAGCGCTAACAGAGACTGTGCAGACTGATACGCCACATCGAGGTTATGCCTCATCTGTGCTGGATCATCGGTACGCAGACGCAACAATTCAATCAACCCCACCACAGCACTGATAGGTGTACGAATTTCATGGCTCATAGTGGTTAAAAATACCGACTTGGATCGGCTGGCCTCAACAGCTTGCTCCTTCGCCTGTTGCAATTGCTGCAGTAGTTTCTCGCGCTCAGTGATATCCAGCCAGCCTCCAATCACGCCCCGGTAGCGGCCCAAGCCATCCTGAAATGGAAGTATCCAATGATAGATATGGAAAGGTTGTCCTTTTACCTCCACATCTAAATCCGCGAAAATTGGCTTGCCCGTTTTCACTACCTCCAAGTACATCTGGTGATAGCGCGCGACCAGCCAAGGTGCGACGTCGCTGTTTTCCAGCAACGTCTTGCCGACGAACTCCTCCCTAGACGCCTGCATAAAGTCTAAATATGCCTGGTTGCAGTGAATCAAGCGCCCCTGTTGGTCACGTACATACAACGCGACTGGTGAACCGTCAATTAAGGTTCGTGTGAACTCTAATTGATCCTTCAGAGCCTCTTCGGCTCTTTGCCGGCGGCGAATCTGCCCTCTTAGGTAGTAGTTCCAAAGCAAGAAGATCAAGGCAAATAACGCAGCACCGCCAATAACTGCGTAGATCACATTTTTGTATGTGCTCCATGGGCTAGCAACGGCAGGTATATCATGGTTACGCCAGCGATCAGTCAACTGTCTGAGGCGCTCGGGCGGGATATCCAGCAAAGCTTCATTGATGATGTCCTTCAGTATTTGCTTATCGGAAGCTGCAGCCATGACGACCCTGTCAGGCCTCGGCCCGAACACCGAAGCAACATGCAGGTCAGCTTGGAAATGCTGCTTGATGAAATAATCGGCAATGAACTGGCTCTGCACACTGCCATCAACTTCTCCGCTTATCAGCATCTCCAATCCTTGCGAGGCGTTCTCGACTGCCACCGCAGTGATACTCGGATGATGCTTGCCCAACCATGCGAATCCAGGTGTATCACGTACAATCGCCAAACGCCGTCCATGAAGCTCATCGAAGCTGCGAATGTTGGATTGCTCTCGCCGGGTCACCACCACCAGCGGACTGATCAGGTAAGGGCGCGTGTAATACAAAGGTCCGGTCACAGATCCTGCGACGCTTAGCGCAACGATTAAGTCAGCCTGCTCCCTCTGCAGCCTCTCGATCATATCCCCAATGCCATCGCTGCGTACGGGCTCGAACCTCAGGCCGGTGCTGCGCTCAATCTGCTTAAGCAGGTCTACACTCAGACCGCGCAGTTGGTCACGCTGGTCATAGAAAGTCAACGGTGCATTAGGCGCAGCCATCAGCACTCTGATTCGCGGATTCGCCGCCACCCATGCCTGCTGCTCTGCACTCAACTGCAGGGGCTTTCTGGGGATCACGAAGTCTTCGCCCAGCTCCCAGCGCGAAGCTATTCTGAGCATCTCAGACAGGGGAATAGAAGAGAGCGACTGATTAATCGCGTCGAGCAACTCAGGCTGCTTAGCGCTGACGGCAAAGTTAATATCGCCAACGTCAGACACACCCTTAGTGTGATCGAAAGAAAGCAGGTTGGGAAACATTCGCGGTATCAGATATGCCGCAGTAATGGCACTCGTGTACAGCGCATCCGCCTGCTCGTAGACCACCGCAGTTATGGCTTGTGCGTGATTGCCATACTTCATCAGTTTAGCGTGCGGGTAGCGCAGCCTGAGCTGAGCTTCCAGCAATGAAGAGCCTACAAAAGCAAGCCGCTTATTAGCCATTTCCGGGTCAATACTAGCGGAATCGCGTGTACGCCGGATGACAACACGATGATTAACCAGATAGGCAACCGACTGACGTACTCGTGAATCGCTCGGTTGCCCAGCATCATTGAAGGCGAGCATCTCAACCTCGCCAGCGGCAAGCGCTTGCAGCGCTTGCTCGCGACCGGAGTAACTTACAATTTTAAAGCGAAGCCCTAATGTCTGTTCCAGCGCCCCCAAAACATCAGCCGTAACCCCCTCGAAATGAGCCAAGTCAAACCCCAGATGCATAGGTGGCCACGCTCCGCCCCACATAGCCACTCTAACTACAGACTTTCTATCTAACCAGGACTGGGTCTGCGTATTGAAATACACTTCCGGACTCACGACCGGCGTGCGGATCAAAAGCCGTACATCGTCCGTCTCCTGGCCATAAGCCACAGCACGAAACTGACAGATAACCAACACTAAAAAGAGAAATAGGAAATATGAGAGTTTCATGATGGCTTAGTCCAAAATCTGAAGATTGAAACCAGAGGACGGCTAAATTAAGGGGAAGTGGACAAATAACAGTCGCTTTTCGTCCATATTTAAGACCAGTCTCATGCACAACAGAGCGCAATTACGATAATGATAAATAAGACTAGCATCAAGAAAAATCCATACGAGGAACTGTACAACGATTAAATTAGAACAAACAAAGCTTGCCACCCAAAGAGACCCAAAAAGCTGCACTATCAGATCACAAAAATTGAAATCACCTGCTCAAAAGTCGGTACTTGGGTGCATAACTTTAGAACTCCACTATTATGGTCAATCAAGCGAGGTGGTCGACATAGTCGATGCTGCGGGCTTCCTTCTGAGACAGGAAGAAAATGTGCTGACGCCACGGTTGAATCTGCATTCCAAGGCGCTGACACTTGATCAACTGCTTGTAAGTTCGTAAAACACGGGCTCGATCGCGTGACCCGCTGAGTACAAACCGTATAGAGCAAGGGATAGGCTTTTAACACCCCACGAAATCTGCTAGCTTTGCAGGCGTCACTGCCTTAACCAAGGTATCAGGCAATTCAAAGGAGTTTGCGCCAATGCAATGGTCACCTAAGCCGCCAATCCGAATCGCCCTACTGGATGATCATGCATTGATCCGTGAGGCACTGAGTGTGCGCCTTTCGGCAGAGCCCGACTTCAATTTGCAAGGTGTCTATTCAACCAGTACCCAGCTACTTGATGCAATCCGTCGAGAAACCTTCGATCTGCTGGTACTTGACTACCAACTGGGGGACGGTGAGTTGGATGGGCTGCGTCTGATCGGCCTGATTCGCCAGCGTTACCCCGACTTACGTATAGTCATCTTTTCCTCCGCCGAACGCCCCGCTACAGTACATATGAGTATCCGCACCGGAGCAAACGGCTTTGTCGGCAAATCGCAAAATACCGACGACCTGATCCTGGCTATTCGAATGGCAGCCCGTGGGCGCTTGTATTTGTCGCCAAATATTGCAACAGAACTTGAAAAGCAGCCCTTCTCTCAATCTGCCGACGACGCTTCCCCAAACAAGGGCGAACAAGGCTTACTTAACTATTCTGAGCTGTCACCAAAGGAAAGCGAAGTGCTTCGCTGCTGCCTTGCTGGTCTTACGGTCAATCAGATCGCCCAGAAATTCTCGCGTAGTAAAAAGACTATTAGCAGCCAAAAGCAAGCCGCCTTCCGCAAACTTGGCATTCGTACCGACGCCGAGCTGTTCAAATTGGAGGCAGAGATTAGCAAAACACACTAATGCAACTCGCTTATTCCCCCTCAGGCTTTGACCCCATAACGTTCTACCACGCAAAAATTACGGTTAATTGAGCGTTGTTACTCTGCTTTATGTTGGTTGTTTTGTAGCGAGTTTGAGGCAAAAACCACGACAATGAATGAATACTTTCGTTCAGAATGTAAATCATTGATTTAGTTACCTCTAGTTAGCAAAACCTTCATTAATAAGGTGGTGCTAAGTGTGCTGTCTTCACGTATGGCGATTGTAACCCTCACATACTTTGCATCTTTTCAATTCGTTTCCTGAACCTTTTAGTAAGCAGAAATCCGCAAGCTACACCTAATGTGTTGAATATTATGTCGTTTAAATCAGACGTTCGCCCTGATCCCAGTACGAACTGCATGACCTCGATCATAATGCTTAAAAATGCACCAACAGCAATTGAATGTAGAAATTTTGCTCCTATAAGGTTTATTAACATACCACCAGGTACAAACATCAAAGCATTGAGGCAAGCATCAATAACGTCAGCTCGATTCGTCACATTTAAAGGCATAAAATTTATACTACTACCGCCACCGGAAGGTGTACCAAACGTCAGGTATAGCACGGTTGCTCCCCATACGAACGAAAGACTACATATAATGCAACACCTCATACTGCCCGAAAATTTCAATACAATGCTAGATACAAAGACAAATAACCAAGTGATTGCGATAAGTAGAAACAATGTTATTTTCCCCCACTGAAAACGACATTAATTGAAATAATTCAATGACTCTGCAAGATCTGCACAGTTTCGCAAAGAGTCGCTTGAACTGCAGATATTCTGAGATGCGCAGCACGATGGTTATTAACAATGCAGAACTTTGCGACGCACCTGAGGGCTTCTCCACTCGTCAATTAGAATATTGCTTAAGCCTTATCTCAATAAAGATTGACTCAAATAATAATGCCACAAACAAAATGACATACATATTCATAGCTTGACATACAGTGCTCAACTCATTCCGGACAATAAATTAAACCGATTTCAGCTTCAGCAGGGGATAATCCATCGCAGTAACTGTGGAGTCTATGCCAATAGTAATAGTCCATTAGATAGAAGCTGATATCTTTCATTGCCTCCGTCATTGATAAATACCCAGTTGCTGGTACCTATTCTGATTTTAGGCTGCGAAACAGCCGATCCATCGGAGCGTTATCCCAACACTTACCTCTCCGACTCATGCTTTGAGCCATACGATAACACCTTAGATGCTAACAAAGCAGACGGCTGGTGTACTGACAGCATTGCTCTTGCCGTAACAGGCAGAATAACGGAACGAAAATCGGCGACAAAACGGGCAAAACCCTCCTGCCGCCGCGAGTTCGACACTAACTGAACCGTCTGTTTCTAACCGGCAATCTTTACCCATACCTGGGGAAAGCCCGGGTGTTCGGTCTGCAGATTAATGCTGTACAGCACATCGTTATCGACCACAGTGTCAGCATAAGCCCGGGACAGCGGTAACTGACAACCGTTGTTGCCTGCCACTGTCATCACCCGGACAGTTTCCAGCGAAGCCGATGCCGAAAAGCGCGCACCAGACTCACAGTGCAGACTGGCAATACTGGCATTGCCCTGTTCGTCCAAACTCAGCGTGTAAAGCTGTCCGTCCCAGACCGCCTGGTACTGGCCTGCCACAAAGCCAGCGTGTTGAGCAGACGACGAATCGGCGGCCAGGCGAGTTGTGCCTTCAGGGGTGTCACACACGAAGGCATTTTGTTGTGCCTGACACTGATACTGTAATTCGGCAAAATAATAGCCAGTTTGCCCCTGCTCACCCGTTGGTTTTTCCGCCAGAAATGAGCTTTGGTGCTCCCTGTCATCCCACAAGGTCAGTAACGGCAGCCGACCGCTTTCAGCGATGAGCTGCACCTCAACCAGATTACCGGCAGTATCTTGAGCCACAGCGCGATACACCCCGCTCAGCGCAGCCTGGCCGGTATCTGTAGCGCCACTCTCTTTACCACTGTCTGCGCTGCTGTCCTTGTCTGAGCCATTACACCCCGCCAGAAAAAGCCCCAGCATCAGGCACAGAAGACGTGAATAGTTTCTCATAGCAGCCTCCTAGTTCAGACCCAGCAAACGCTGCTCAGTCAGTGACACCTTGGCTCGCGCCGCCTGGACATTACCGTCTATGGTACTGATTGTGATATAGCCCGCCTTCACCGCATTGCCTTCCGAGTTGGCGTTGGTATCTCCGGCATCCCCCATGCTGAACGACAGCCCTTGCTTACCCTGCATCGCCGTCTGCGCGGTGGCCTTGGCAGTGGCCTGATCCATGCCGCCCGCCATCAGTTTTTGCACCATATAGCCAATCAGCACCGCATCGCCTGACAGATCGTCGCTGAACTTGAACTCAATACCGCCGCCGTTCCAGCCAACATCGGTAAACTTATAGCCCAGATTATTGACCATCTCTTCCGGGGTATTGATATTCAGGCCGGTGTAAGCCGGTAACAAGGGTGAACCGGATGGGCGGCTGCTGGCCAGCTTAGCCACCACCTCGACCACGGTATGCGCCACCCGCTCAGACTGATCGGCATCGTGTGCGGTATTTTCATTGGCACTGACCGCTATCGCCGGAATCCCGCGGCTCAGTGCAATCATGGTTGCCCCCAGAGTGCCTGAGTTGTTATTCATGAAGCCCAGGTTGTTCCCCTCGTTGGGGCCGGAGATCACCAGATCTGGTGCCTGACCCCAGAGACGCTGCGCGGCCACATCGATACCGTACAAAACCGCCATAACAGGCGTGCCTTCGGCGTAATCAGCAAACGCCACGCTGGTGTCTGTGTCACCGACGCAGAATTCCTGCTGTGCCGCTTTTGTTTCATCCACACTGACAGGTTTCAGGAAGGTCATCGCACCACCTTTGCCGCTTTGTCCGGTACAGGGGGCAGACATGATCACACTATGCCCGGCGTCAATCAGGGCCGATTTCATGATCTGAATATTTTGCGTATCCCAGCTGTCGTCGTTGGTCAGCACAATATTCAGGGCCATCACTGGCGCACTGATCACAGTGGCAGATAGCAGGCTGGCGGTCAGCATTTTTTCCATGGTGCGTTTCATCGTTATTCCTATTGTAAGTTCAACACATTCTCCCTGTCCCGGGAGGCTGCGCTTACTGTTGCGAAATAAGATGACGGCTCTGTGACATCGGCGGCGATGGCAGAATTAGAGATATCTTTAAAATTTTATCCAGCATTTTCAATGCTTTACACATCCTGCTTTGACAGGCTGATTTTTTCTGGCGATATCTTCAAACGGTATTCGGTCTGGGGATTGTCGCCCGGTTTCCGGCTTTCAAAGAGACAATCCTCCGCGACTTCCTCACCTGTGACAGCTGACAGTGCTTCCTTGATTTTGCTGCGGTTCTGATCGAGGGATTTGGCTTTCAGTCCGGCCTGTTCCAGCTCACGAATAGCCCGTCCATGACCGCCATAGTGATACATCAGCTCAAGCAGAGACTGCGCCAGCACCGGGTCCGGTTTATTGGAAGGCGGATTTCTGACCCATCCGCCGTCTGTCTCATCGCGCCGCTTGCCGGCATACCATAATAAGTACAACGCCGGGGTGACGGACAAGGCCAAGGGTATGCCAGCCAGTGTCACCTGAACTTTGCCGCCGGTCAGATCAAAGTGCAGCTCTGGGAGCTGGCTGGCACGCGCCAGCAAAGACACCACACATTGCTGCGGCGAACTGAATGTTGCCCGGTTTGTGCTGATAAGCGCCCGCAAAATCGCCGGGTTGACCTGGCGGTTAGGATAAGTCTGCCGGAAATGGAGCACGCCCGCTTTGACTGCCGAGCGTTTCAGCAAGCCGTCCTGCTGGCCTGCGGCCGCACTTGGCTGTAAGAAAAGCGCCATCAGCACTCTGTCTTCTGCTTTAAGCGGCTGGCCGATGAGGTGCCAGCCTGCCACAGTGAGCAATGCCAGCCCCAGACTGAGGCTCAGCCAGGGCAGCCAACTTATCCGGCAATCAATGTCCAGCCAGGTTTGCTGCGCCCCCTGCGCAGCGATCAGCCAGGTCATGGTCCAGGGTAACCAGCGGCTGTTTTCTGCCGATATCTGTTCCCCCTGAGCTCCAAACCGGTAAATATGGCTGTGACATTGCTGGATCTGAGACGACAACCTGTTGCCCGATACGGCATCCAGCTCGCCTTCCAGCCGCCGGATCAGAATAACTTCCAGTGCTTCAGGTAACTGGTAATCCGCACTGTCCTGCCAGGCCTCAGCCATCACAGGCTGCACTCTGTCAGAGATGATCTGCAGATATTCCTGATAGCGGCCGAATGAAGATACCAGCGCAATGGCCAGGGCGTAGAACACCACCAGCCACATCAGAGGCAAACAGTGAATTCGTTTCATGGGTAATAACCTGAGTAGCAGCTTTATCGCAAAGACGACAACCCGTCTTTAATGGCGATTAAGGATTGAGGTGAAGATACGCGAGAGCTGGCATACCAGGCACCGGAGTATACCTGGCTGGCAATCATGACTTTGGACAGCACTGCAGAAGATTGCGACAGCGTGCTGAAACTCGTGTCCGCAACGACATCAACCTGACCGGCCAGCAATGCCTCAGCCAAGGCTTGCCGCGACGGGTAAAAAGCAATGTGCACCGAATCCGCCGCCAGTTGCAGGCTGTTCAGCTGATTCATGGGTAGCTGATAACCGGAAAGACTGAACGGATCATCCAGCAGCCCCAGAGTCATCTGGGTAAAATCGTCTTTAGTGCCCCGAAAATCTGCCGATCTGGCGTACCAGTAAACATCATAGCTGGGTAAGATCAGCACTGGCTGATAATAATCCAGATAGCTCGGACTCATGCCGTTCAGCACATAATCCCGCCCCCACATGACATCGTAAAACTGACTGTAAATCTGCGCCGGAACGAACTCGCTGCGCGATTGCCAGAACACGCTGACACCAGCATACGCGCTCTGAATGGCAGGTTGCGAACACAGTTTTTTCAGTATCGGCAGTGCCAGCTGGTGTACCGGCGTAAAGACCCGCAGCGGTTCGGTTGCGTTCGTCCGCCCCTGGGCTGCGCCAATATCACGACAAGACACCTGATTGTATGCTGACATCGTCGCGACCGGCGACGCCGGACTGAGACTCCAGACCAACAGCAAGAGCACAGCCAGCACCACGGCTGACTGCGCCCCCAAATACAATAATTTTCCCCGCCATTGCTGCTCAATGAACAAGTGAAGCTTTCCCACCCATTGAGCCGTGAATAGCCGGGTTTGACGCTTTACTGCATCCATGCCTGTTCATACCCGCATCCCTTTGCTGCAAGCAGCATAAACAGCCACTGTGATATTTGTATGACAGCCTATTCAGTGCCGTACAATGTGGCTGCTTTGGTCAGCAGCCAGTGTAACGACTTAGGCAAGCGCTCCGGTTCAAGGCTGTCCAGCAGATTCTTTACCGCCAGACCGAGCTCAGTATCTCCCGCCATCATTAACCGGCGCTGGAAGAAAAGCGTATCGGGATCCACCTTACGGGCGGCTATACGTAACAAATTCTGGCTGCTGGCTTTCATCAGCGCATTTGGTGCCGGAACAGAGGGTAACACCACCAGCCTTCCGGAATTCAGTGTGAGGGTGAACGACCAATCCAGATCTTCTATCGTGATCGTCACCGTCTGATCGGCCAGAAAATCCAGTTCACCGTCGGATAACGCCTCTTTGAACACCACAGCCAGCGCCTGTTCTATCAGTCTCTTATGGACAAAAAACGGTGTCAGCCTGCAATGGTATTTCAACAACTGCGGTGCCAGTTCAGGTAAGCCCGGCAAAGTCTGCAAATACACTGTGAATCCCTCTTCCATCATTGTGATGGCATCAGCTTACGGGAAATCAAGACGGCACTTACTGCGATACATCAATAACCCGGACAAGCGCAGTTCACCCCAAAGGGGTATAGCGGTTAAAAACGAGAAAAAACCTGCGTGATATCAAGATCGTCTCCCGCCAGCTTTTTATGATGTCCCCTTCTTTCGACACTCAAGGAGCCCAGGTATGGAGCTGCTCTGTCCGGCCGGCAATTTACCCGCACTCAAGACCGCCATCGATAATGGCGCCGATGCGGTCTACATCGGCTTCAAAGATGACACCAATGCCCGCCATTTTACCGGCCTGAACTTTGACGGCCGACGACTCGAACAAGCCGCAGACTATGTCCGCCAGCACAACCGGAAACTGCATGTTGCCCTCAACACCTTTGCCCATCCCGACGGTTTCAGCCGCTGGCAGCAGGCTGTCGATAAAGCCGCCGCACTGGGCGTCGATGCCCTGATTGTGGCTGATATCGCGGTCCTGGACTATGCCGCCCGCCGCTATCCTGAGCTGGAACTGCACCTGTCGGTTCAGGCCTCGGCTACCAACACAGAAGCCATTGCGTTTTACCGTACTCACTTCAACGTAAAGCGGGTCGTACTGCCTCGCGTGCTGTCTATCCACCAGGTAAAACAGCTTGCCCGCAATAGCGAGGTCGAGCTTGAAGTCTTTGCATTTGGCAGTTTGTGCATCATGGCTGAAGGCCGGTGTTATTTATCCTCTTATCTGACCGGTGAGTCGCCAAACACAGCCGGAGCCTGCTCTCCGGCTAAATTTGTCCGCTGGCAGGAAACCTGGGACGGACTGGAATCACGTCTGAACGGTATTTTGATTGACCGTTACCGTCAGGATGAGAAAGCCGGCTATCCCACCTTATGCAAAGGGCGATTTGATACGCAAGTAAACGGACTGAACCAGCGAGGACATGTTCTGGAGGCGCCGACCAGCCTCAATACCCTCAGTCTGCTTCCTGAGCTGTTCAGGACAGGGGTGGCCTCGGTCAAAATTGAAGGCAGACAACGCAGCCAGGCTTATGTCGAGCAAGTGACCCGAACCTGGCGGCAGGCGATCGACAGTTACCAGGCCAATCCCGATGCCTATCAGGTTCAGCAGCAATGGGACAACACGCTCAGTCGTCTGTCGGAAGGGGCACAAACCACACTGGGCGCTTACCAGCGACAATGGCAATAACAGGAGAGAAACATGAAATATTCATTGGGGCCGCTGCTCTACTTCTGGCCTAAAACGGATGTCGACTCTTTCTATCACGCCGCCCGGAGCAGTGACGCCGATATTGTGTATCTGGGCGAAACCGTTTGTGCGAAGCGGCGGCTGATGAAGCCCGCCGACTGGCTAGTACTGGCCCGGGAACTGGCAGCCGCAGGCAAAGAGGTGGTACTTTCCACACAAGCTTTGCTGGAAGCGCCCAGTGAGATCAATGTCATGAAAAAGTACATTGATAACGGCGAATTCAGTATAGAAGCGAATGATGTCTCCGCCATCCATCTCGCCCATCAGCAAAACGTCCCCTTTGTGGTTGGCCCGGCAGTCAATTGTTATAACGCGCAGACCTTACAGCTTTTTGTCAGACAAGGCATGACACGCTGGTGCATGCCGGTAGAGCTGTCACGGGACTGGCTGAATAACATTCTGCACGACTGTGCTGCAATGGGCATTCGTCACCGGTTTGAAACGGAAGTGTTCAGTTATGGCTATCTGCCGCTGGCCTATTCCGCCCGTTGCTTTACGGCCAGAGCGGAAGGCAAAGCCAAAGACGACTGTCAGACCTGCTGCATTCATTACCCGCAAGGCCTGGCCGCAAACAGTCAGGAAGGCCAGCGACTGTTCACCCTGAATGGTATTCAGACGCAATCCGGCTACTGTTATAACCTGATCAAGGATCTCGCAAGCATGGACGGACTGGTGGATGTGGTACGCATCAGCCCGATGGCAGAGGATATTCTGGCCACGCTCAGTGCATTCAAACAGGCCGAATTAACAGGAACCACCTGCCCGGTAACGGATCGCATCCACTGTAACGGTTACTGGCACCGCCTTGCAGGACTGGACATCCAACCCAGCTAGAGTAGTTAATAACTTAGGACTGTCTGGCCTGTGCCCTACGGCCTTGATGCGCTAGCGTGTGTCCAGCAGGGCCAGCAGTTCCTCGCAGGTTCCTGTCTCGCCCAGACGGGGGAAAATGCGTTCCAGCGAATTATGGTGGGCATACACATTCACATCTGTCATGGCATCGGTACATAAGGAGACATTCAGCCCGAGTTCATACGCCTGACGGGCGGTTGATTCCACACCGATACTGGTTGCAATACCGACCACCACAACCTGGGTTACGGACAAGGCGCTGAGTGTTTCTTCCAGGCCAGTATGGCTGAACGCGCCCCAGCATTGCTTAGTGATACAGATATCATTTGCCAGCGGCGTCATTGCCGGTACCAGTTCCGCCCAGTCGCTGGCAGGTGTGCCTCCGGCACGGGGCTGCTCTGTACGTCCGGGGGCACTGCCAGCCACATTCACCAGTACAACCGGTAACTGATGGCAGCGAAACGCCTCTGCCAGCCGGGCGGCATGTTTCACGACGACTCCTGCATCATGCGCCAGGGGAAGCCCCACGATGCCTTTTTGCAGATCAATCACAATCAATGCAGTGCGACTATCCAACTGTGTAAGCGGCATATCACCACTCCTTAAAATTTTACTTACCGATACACTATAGTGTCGAAAACGTCAGCGATGCTGAATAAGTCATTCAAAACAAAAAACGGCCCTTTAAAAAGGGCCGCGTTTCTGCTCTCAGTCTTGCATTTCAGTCGCCAAATCGGCACTCTCCGAGCTCGGTAGCTTCAGGTATTTAAGTACAACCAACACCACAGCCAGCACAGTCACCGCAACGCCCAGGCTGACCAGCTGTACACTTTGCGTAAAAGCAATCGACGCAGACTCGAGCAGAGAATCTGCCCACTCACTGTTCAACGTCTGGCTCACTGCGTATGCCCCGGGTAAGGTTTCTTTTGCCTGCATAGCCACAGACACATCAATACCTGCAGGTGCCACAAAATTCGCACGATATAACCAGGCTACCGCGCCACCAATAAGGGTAGTACCTAACACCACACCGGCTTCATAAGCTGTTTCACTTACGGAAGAGGCACTGCCGGCACTGTCTGGCGGAACCGAAGACAGAACCAGATCATTGGTCACAGTCGTAATAGCTGCCACCCCAATATTCAATAATGCAAACGCGACTGCAATTGTCAGCATCGAAATATCAAACAGAGCGAAAACCATAAACGCTACGCCGGCTAATACCAGACAAAACGCAATCACCCGGTTGGGTGCGATACGCTGTACAACCGGGACAACAGCCATCCCAGCGACAATCGCTAACACCTGCCCCGGTACTAGATTCAGGCTGGCCACTAACGGGGAGCTGCCTAGTACAATTTGCATCAGCTGTGTTGCAAGGTAGATAAATCCGATAAGCAGTCCCAGGCTGACCAGATTCACCGCAATTGACACTGAAAATGCCGGGATGGTGAACAACTTGAGATCCAGCAAGGGATCTTTTAATGCCAATTGCCGGCGTACAAACAGCACACCAAACACCAGACCGCAGATAAAGGTCGAGATAGCCAATGCATCTATGCCTTCCGTCGCACCATGTTTCAGCGCAAACATCAGGCTCACCATAGCCACCAGACTTAAAGTAATGCTCCAGTAGTCAATGCTGAATGCAGGTTGCTTCTCCGATTCAGGAAGACAGAAAGGTGCAAAAAGTATGACTGGTGCTAAAAATGGCAATGCGACTAAGAATACAGATTGCCAATCGTAATACTGCAGTAACACACCGCCCACCAAAGGACCCAGCGCCGAGCCAATTGTCAGGCACGTTGCCCAAACGGCCACAGCTATGCGTCTTTCTTCTCTGTCTTCAAACGCCGAACGAATCAAAGCCAAGGTGGCAGGTAAAATCATCGCCCCGAAGAAACCCAGCACCGCTCGACCAGCAATCAGATGCCAGGCCTGCTGAGAAAACACGACAACCAGAGATACAGCGGCAAAACCGCTACAGCCGATAAACAGCATTTTCCTGTGGCCGAGTCGATCACCGGCTCCCCCCATAGTGACCAGCAGTCCGGCCAGGACAATGGAATAAGCATCAATAATCCACAATTGCTGAGCCGCGGAAGGGCTCAGTGCAGACGCGATACGCGGTAATGAAAAGTTCAGAATGGTGTTATCGATAGTCACCAAAAGTACTGGCAGCATAATGACAAACAGTGCCAGTGCTTTTGAGCGATCTTTCAAAATAGCAACCAGTGGATTAGCGGCTGAGCTCATCTTGTCCTCCCGTGTTAAGAGTCATTAATGTCTGAAAAATACACTCTGCCTCTTTCTCAGATTGAGGCAGTATTTCCTTTAAATGTTGTTTGGAATCATCCAACTGAGAGACAAAAGCCGAAAAATCATTGCTTTCTACCTGCGTATTTAATATTGAGAGTGAAGCCATCAGCTTGTCGCGCTGCTTACTGGCAGCTTGGTTATAGGCTTGGATATCCCAGTAGGTTTCAGGCTCATTGGCGAGGATCCTGGCCGCCAAGCTTAATAATGTTTTCATGGGAGGCGGAGCGATTTGGTAGATAACCTTGATATCACAGCCTTCGTCAACTAAGGCTGTCAGGAAGGACAGAATTGCAGCATGCGGCAACGCCTGACAAAGCGCCATGTTGTTATCATGATCGCTTGGATTCATCTGCGAGACATCCATTCCCTGTCTGGCGAGCAGTGCCGACATCATGGCTCCCGCTTGGCTCTGAACCTGTTCGCAAACGATGACCGGACGTCCGTGACAAGCCAGTTTGGGTGAAAACATGGGATTCACCCCGACAACACTGACGGACGGCAGGCAATCTGCCGCGATCTGATGGAATGGCACCTGTACCGAGCAGGTATTAACGACGACATCCACAGACGTCAATAACGGTGCGTAAACCGCCAAAGACGCTGCTGCTACCGATTCAGGCAGAGCAAAAACCACACCAGAAGCCGCTTTTACCTTTTCTGTCAGTACGGGATCAAGATGCCGTACATCGCAGATAACATGATCCACCTTGTATGCGGGCGCAACTTGATCAGCCACAGTAACCGAATAGCCTTCAGACTCAAGAAGTGTTGCCATGAATTGTCCAACGACACCCGCACCACCGAATATTACATATTGGCTCAATGTTTTGTCTCCGTGCTTGCTGTTAAGGAATAAAACGGCACACTGGCTTTCACTAAGGTTTCTTCCATCTCTTCAACGGGAGAAGAAGCAGAAACGATTGCCCCGCCAATGCCAAATTCTGCCATCCCCTCTTTCACCACTGCGGTTCGAATAACAATGCTTAAATTCGTGCATCCATTCATCCCAACCCAACCCAGGCTTCCGGCGTAGATTCCCCGGGCGGAAGATTCCAGACCATCGATAATATCCATAGTGCGCCGCTTGGGTGCTCCGGTCATTGATCCGCCCGGAAAACACGCTTTAATTGCATTAAACGTTCCGATATTGGGTTTGAGCTGCCCTTCAATCGTTGATACCAGTTGGTGGACCGAACTGTAGGTTTCAATATCAAAAGCTTTGGGTACATGTACCGTCCCGGGGGTACAGATACTATTCAGATCATGCCTGACCAAATCAATGATCATCAGATTCTCTGCCCGATCCTTTTCAGAGCAAGCCAGCTCGTGCTTCAAGACCTCATCCTGTGCCTCCGTCTTTCCTCTGGGGCGGGTGCCCTTAATTGGCTTGGATGTCACTGTACGATTCGAATCAATTTGCAAAAATGTTTCAGGTGAAGCGCTTAAGATCGCAAAATCGGGCGTTTTCATATAAGCCCCATAAGGTACGGGGCTTGCCGAACGCATCTTCATATAGGCGGAAAGCTCGTCTTCGCTAAATGGCAGACGCGCCCGATTTGTCAGGCATATTTCATAAGATTCGCCGTCCCGGATTTCTTTCAGACAACGATGAATTTTATCGATATACACTTCCGCACTGTCTTCCAGCTCCAGCGACTGCTCAGGCACTGGTCCAGGCTGAAACGATGACGCACCTTGCTGAGGGCTCTGTTGTGCGGCTTCCAGAGAAAACGTCATCGGCTCCCCCCATAGATGACAGAGGTAAGCAGTTTGCTCTTGATGATCAAAAATCAGTAAATTCTGAGGTAAAAAAAACAGCGCATCGGGTGTGGAAGAACGGTGGTTATTGTTACTGCCCATCAGGGCTTTCAGTTCATAGCCCAAATAACCAACCAGCCCGCAACCATAGGGCATCAGTGCCTCAGTTTCTGAATCCGGTTTCAGAAAGGCTACAATGCGATCCATCAGCTCAAAATAATCCCCCTGGATATCGCTGTCCCCGCAGGGGCCACTCAGATGTAATGTGCGTGTACTGACCTCATAGCGAAACACAATGGCTTCATCGGGCTGTCCACTGCCCATTAACGAATACCTGGCAGACCGCGCATCAGCCATTTCACTATCGAGCCAAAATGCAGATGTTTTGCCCGAAAAGTAACGCGAAAAAATGTCAGAGACACTCATCGTCATTTTCAGGGGCTCATAGTTCGCTCCCAATGAAAATGTACCCGCCGCTTCTTTGATAACACGATGTATTTCATTGTCGGCATCAGAATCGCAGCCAGCCGGTTCACCGCGATTAATCATGTTAATGAAATTACCAATCAGAGTGTGTCCATACTCTGATTCAATCGACTCCGGATGGAACTGGACTCCCCATATCGGTTTTTCGCGATGCGCAATGCCCATGATTAACCCGTCTGCTGTGCGGGCCGTAACGTCAAGACAATCGGGAACCTCCGTACATATCAGGGAGTGATAGCGGACCACATTAAACGACTGGGGGATGCCAGAAAACAAGCCTTCGCCATTATGAATAATCTGGCTTTTATAGCCATGAACCGGTGATGGCGCATGGGAGACATGGCCGCCAAATCTGGTATTTATCCCTTGATGTCCCAGGCAAATACCCAAAATTGGAATGCTGCATTTATCAATGACTTCACCGCATACGCCAAAATCTTCGTCACAGGCAGGGTGCCCCGGGCCAGGTGAAAGAATAACACCCGAAAAAAAATCAATATTCAATGAAGCGTATGATGCAGAGTTCGGTACTACCGTCGGCATGATCCCTGTCAGTTCGAAAACATACTGAGAAATATTATTCGTAAAGGAATCGTAATTATCAATGATCAGAATATTCATGGTTCACTTCTCTTTGACTTCTGACAAGGCTTTTATTATGACAAGTTCCTCTTCACAAGTTTCATGGATAATACGTTCAAAAATATCCTCAATGTAAGACGGATTTAACTGATAGTTCGCTGAAAGCGATTTCATTTTATTCAACGTGAATTCGACTCTGCCTTTTTGCATCATCGGAATGTTTTCTCGGGCTTTAACGTTCGCAATTGTCCGACAAATCTCCATACGGTTTGCCAGTAACGCAATGATCTGTTCGTTAATTACATCCAGCTTATCTCTGTAAGGTTTTAATTCACGAACCACAACGTCATCATTCATCTGATTATTAACAACCATGCCATTACCTTCGACTTAAACTTCAAATAAAGAACGCATAACAACCAACGTACACCAACATTAAAAAGACGTTTGATTCCAGGTTGGTTGTTACTTCCAGGATTTATTATCAAATCACCCGATAAGGGCATTTAACTTATTGGCCAGATAATCAATTTGCTCGTGGCTATGATTGGCTGAAATGGCAAAACGTAACATCGCTTTATTGGTTTCTACGATAGGATAAAAAACAGGAAACATAATTAACCCGGATTCCCGTAAAGCTGTCGCGGCCGTTAAACCTTGCTGTTCACTAGCAAAGTAAGCGCCTCTGATTGGTGCTCTCTGTCCGGAGTTCATCATTACGCTTTCAACTTTCTCATCGAATCTGTTGATGTTTTGCCATAATGCAGCTTGTAATTCATCTATTTCAGAAGAAAGATGGATCTTTGCGGCAGCAACATTCGCCGCCTGAAGCGGGACGGGTACGGTATGGCCAAATACAAGCGGGTTCGCTAATGCCTTAAGCTGTTCATTATTATAATCTTTGCGCAGAACAATGAAACCGCCGGCACCACCAAAAGCCTTACTTAATGACCCGGCTATTAATGTATTATCAGGTAAGCGGTGTTCAAGATTCTCATACGCGTAGCCTGCACCGTATTTACCTGAAATAGAAATACCGTGTGCATCATCAACATATAAATATCCTTCGTATTGATTGAGCAATTCAGATAGCGCTCTGACAGGAAGTAATCCTGACATCGAACCGACACCATCAATCAACAATATAGGTGTTACTCGCTCAAGCTGACATTGCTTTAATGTTGTCGTTAACGATTCTGTATCATTCGTATCAACACGTACGACCTGCCCAAACTGACCAAGTAATCCACGCAACACCTGCATTGAAGCATGAGCCGTTTTATCAACCAGCCAGCGAACCGCTGATTTAGTCGGATAAAGGTGCATATTGCCACTACCCAATAAAGGTAAAACACCTAAATGCGCATTACTGGTCGAAGTAAACACAGTGACTGAGTTACCCTGATACATCTCCTGCAACAGGTTTTCCAGTTGTGGCAAGTACACAGGACTCATCGCACTCCGGCTTGCCGATAAATGTATACCAACATGATGAAGTGCCTGATATGCCGCCTCTATTAATAATGGATGGGACTCCAAACCTAAGTAAGAGCAAGAAATGAATTCTGTGTATAACTTTCCATCATCCAAAATAACTTGCTTACCACAACGTTCCGTCACAATAAAAGAGGTTAATCCCTCTCCGGAGGCCTGTTCGAAAGCATCCGTTGTACGGGTACTACGGATGGACATCCAATTGCTGTCATGCAATTGTTCTTTATTAACACTCGTCATTTTTTTGTACCTACTGTCATCACTGCTGGCCCAGTCTGATCAGAAAAAAGGGGATCGGTGTGAGTGAGCACAGACTCAAACTGATATCGGGAGAATAGGTCTTGCACCATAGGTATTTGTGATTCCCCGTGTTCGACAATCACAGTACCGCCAGGCTTCAGTACAATCTCTGCAAGGCGCAATGAGGCGTCGATAATCTCGCTGCCATCTTGGCCTGAGTAAATGGCATTTTCCGGGTGATATTTTCCCCACTCAGGCAATAAGCTCTCTGATTCAGGGACATAAGGAGGATTCGATATCACAACATCCACACTTTGACTCTTATCCAGAAAAAATGTGAGGTCGGTAATGTCTTTTTTCAGTGCAACGACGCTGCCTTCATCCGCGAGACGATGAATATTACGGCACAGATACTGGTACGCAGTTTCATCATTTTCCAAACAATAAACCGTTGCATTCCGGTATTGCCGCCATGCTGATATACCGATAGCCCCCGTTCCCGAGCACAAATCGTAAATAACCGCCTCGGACTCAGCGTGGAGCTGTGTTTTTAGCCATTCAAGCAGCATTGCGCTTTGCTGACGCGGTACAAATACCCCGGTTCCAACAACAAATCGGCAATCAATAAAGTCACTGTACCCAAGGATATGACCTAACGGGATACGATGTGCTCTTTCCTTCAGATCGGAGCGAAAGCAAGCAACATCAGATTCAGACAATACCTCATCAGACGATATATATTTCTTTGCTATCGCTTGAAAATCCCCATAAGGATCCCAGACGCCCGATGCAATCAGACTCTGGAGTTCATGCTGAAATGTCTGCTCAATTTGCGCTTGTTTCATGACCAAGCCTCATAATATTCCGCCAGACGGTCATACATCGACCGATAAAGATATGAGAAAGCGACCAGCTCTGGTGGCGGTGTATAGCTTGGGTGAAGGCTCTCAATGAGATCGGCATAATAGCCCGTCATGCCTTTGTCGAGTAACGGTAGCCAGTAGGGTTTGATATCCCAGCGGAATTCGTAACCGGTAGCAAACATTTGTTTTACCGTTTCTTTCACGGTTTCTTCACGAGATAAACCTGGTAATGGCTTCCGAATAGGCGAGAAGACATCCAGGTTTATTTCTGGCCGGCGACCCTGAATTTTATCGGCCATATAAGCAGCCAATAATGGTGACTGGTGCAATCCGTCACGGTAGGTTCCTGTCGCTAACCACAATCCTTTGAAATAACATTGCCCAATTAACGGATAACCGTCAGCAGGAATAGGCCGATTACCAACTTGAATGGCTTCCACTTCTGCGTCATTCAAATCAAGATGTAATTGGTCTAATGCGCAGTCCAGCAGAAACTGAACATCAGATATCAATGCGTTTTTCCTTGGTGACTCAGCCAAAATATTTGTCGCGCCTATATAAAGCAGATCTTTCTCTCTGGGTACACAATGTAAACCACAGGCAAAGGCTCTGTTTGGCGTTCTGATTACACTGTCAGGTACTTGATGCCCAGGCTTTAACCTCGCCAGAATAGAAACACCGTACCCTGCAAACATAGGAGGGATGCGTTTTTTAACTTCTGGATAAGCATCAAGCAAATCTAACGAATGCACACCGGCTGCAATCACAACATTGTCTGCCGATATTAAAGTGCCATCCGTTAATTTAACGCCAGTCGCCACATCAGCTTCTGTTAATATTTCGGCTGCATTTTCATTGATAATTTCTCCGCCTTTTCCCAGAAAAGCGGCATCCAGCTTTTCCAGCAGAAGATGTGAATTCACCGCATTTTCTGCTGGAATATATAAAGCTTGCATCGGGCGAACTAAATCATTGGCTTTAATCCAGGGAACGTTAGAGGCCGAGACTGTCTCATAAGGTTCGTTGTAACGCTGCAGAGTTGCCTCAATAGTTTCATAATTTACTGTATCAACCTCAGCCATACCCGCCGAGTTTAAAATAACATGAGTGCCTTTCGCTGTTAGGAGATCATCATGCATTCCAGATGCTTCTGATAACCTTTCAGACCAGTTTTCCCATCCACTTTTTGCCTTGATATCCATATCAACTTTCAGTCGGCCATACTCACTGCTGACTAACCCACTCGTGATTTCACCAAAACAACCGTTCATAGCACCCGCAGCCATAGATGCTGCATTTTCACGTTTTGTTTCACCTACCCTGACAACTTTTAAGCCGCGAGAAGCTAACTCAAATGCGATGGATCCACCAATAGCACCAGCGCCAACAACAATGGCATCATAATTCATCATTTATTTCCTTATTACTGTAAATTCCATTCAATAGAACGAATGTGATTATTCTGCTGAACATTATATTCAGGCAGTTGCTAACAATTAAGAAAGGAGAAGCGCTTCTGATTCAGGTAGCGAACGATAGAACAATAAACTTCCCTCAGTTTCAATAACATTTAAAAGTTTATTATCATCAAACTGTTCGACAGGAAAAGATAAGGCGATAAGTTTGTCTCTCCCTTTTTTAGTCACTTTACCCATTCGATTAAGCGTGACTCCTCTTCTCAAAAAATAGCGTTCTATCGCGACTGTCGTCACCGCGACCAATTGCTTAACACCATGCATTCCTGCGAGTTGCAACGAGAATTTTAAAATATCAAAAGGGAGAGATTCCAATTCATGTCCATATGCCGCAAAGCGTGATATTTCCCAAGTCGCTATATCTCTTGGTAGCTCACTGTCACATAAATAAGGAAATACATCTGAGAGTAAGTAAGGAGAGTAGGAGGGAATCAGCCTGGCACACCCTACAATTTTATCATTTTCATTATAGGCAATGACATACAGTGCAGACTCTGTGTCAAACTCATCGTTTTCAATCCCCTCTTCTAAAGAGGTAATATTAAGATCCCACTTGAGTTGCTTAATAAAAACATCATGGCGAAAACGCCCCAGATCATCTAATTCATTTTTATCGAAATTCAAAAATTGCGTGCATACCAACCGATACATGCTTTGACTGTCCCTATCAAAATCCACTTCTTTAGGCTATTCCCCATACTATAAAGCCCCAAATCATCTAGCAACTACCAAAAATGGTAATAATCAGGTTAAATAATTCCTAACGCTGCTGAGTAAGCTGCAGCCAATGTACGATTGGTCGAGCCAAATTTTTTCTGGATATTTTTAATATGATAATTGACTGTGTTTTCTGAAATACCCAAAATATCAGAGATCGCATTTGAGCATTTACCATCAGCGATCCAGCGTAAAATTTCTTCTTCACGGTTGTTTAGATTAATTTCATTTTGACATAACAAGTCAGACTTTTCTTTGACACTGTTCTCTTCGATCAACTCAATCAGACAACGCATTTTTAGCTTTAACATCAGTTTATCATCACTGTTGATAAGCACATTACTTCGCGAAACCCCCAGCATACACAGCGAGTGATCCATGCTACGCAATGTTAATGTTGCACCAATATTTATCCCCCACTCTCTGGCTTCTTTGAAGATAAAATGTGTCTTTATATTGTGGTCATCCTGCCAGATGACAAACTGCCGATCACTGGCTCTGCTTGCAATCGAAGGATCTTGCTGACAATAGTGTTTGTCTTGATATCGCTTCAACCACGCCTCTGGGTATGTTCCATATACACATACTTTCGAGCGTGAGAAAGGCACAGCCTGTTTTTTACCGTATGCAAAGTTATCAAAGCCGAGTTTATTGACTTCCAGTGAGACACTCTTAATAACATCATTGTTAGTAGTGCAAGATGAAAATGCAGCGTTTACAGACAACCACCAATTGATGAATCCTGTGTTTTTATCCATTTTCCTCTCCAAACAAGTCATATAAAGCACCAACTTCTACAACAGAGGAATACGTTTATCAAATAGATATTGTTTTAATATGTTTCACTTTGTTTCTAATTCAAGCCGATTGATTAATTCAACCTGACTCTCCGTTTAATAATATTACTCCTGTATCTTGATATTTTCATTTCCACACCTGAAACACCGCTCACTATTTACCATTAACTCAGTAATACATTTTTAAAAAATATTCATCATCGCAATACCCTCATCACCGGCCTTGGGGTGATAATTAACGACAAAAAAAGCAGCATTGCCATAACAATGCTGCTTTTACGCCGATATGTATTTCTGAAGCTTAATTAGCCCGCAAAGTTTTCGCAGCTGCCACCATGTTTTGCAGTGCAGGCACCACTTCTGCCCACTGACGGGTTTTCAGGCCACAGTCCGGGTTCACCCACAAGCGCTCGGCCGGGATACGTTTTGCTGCTTGCTGCATCAGTTTCACCATCTGCGCTTCAGTCGGAATATTGGGCGAGTGGATATCATAGACGCCCGGGCCAATTTCATTCGGATACTTGAAGTTATCAAAGGCATCCAACAGTTCCATGTCTGAACGGGAAGTTTCTATGGTGATCACGTCGGCATCCATGTCGGCAATTGACGCAATAATGTCATTAAACTCGGAATAACACATGTGGGTATGGATCTGGGTTTCATCGGCCACCCCGTTCGCCGTGATACGGAACGACTCCACAGCCCAGCTCAGGTAGTCCTGCCACTCAGAGCGGCGCAATGGCAAGCCTTCACGCAGAGCGGCTTCATCAATCTGAATCACTTTCACCCCGGCTTTTTCCAGATCCAGCACTTCGGCGCGAATGGCCAGTGCCAGCTGGTAGCAAGAGACGGAGCGAGGCTGATCGTCGCGGACAAAAGACCAGTTCAATATGGTTACAGGACCGGTCAGCATACCTTTCATGGGTTTTGCGGTCAGTGATTGGGCGTACTGAGTCCAGGCTACCGTCATGGCAGCCGGACGGCTGATATCACCAAACAGGATCGGCGGCTTGACACAACGCGAACCGTAAGACTGTACCCAGCCAAACTGGCTGAAGGCATAACCGTCCAGCTGTTCACCGAAATATTCCACCATGTCGTTACGTTCCGCTTCACCGTGAACCAGCACATCCAGATCCAGGGCTTCCTGCTCACGCACCGCGCGGGCAATCTCTTGCTTCATCTGGCTGACATAGGTTGCCTGATCCAGCTCACCTTTCTTGAATTTCAGCCGGGTCTGACGGATGTCAGCGGTCTGAGGAAACGAACCGATAGTGGTGGTCGGAAACGCCGGCAGATTCAGGTGCGCCGTTTGTTTAGCGATACGATCGGCATACGGATTCTGACGCTGGCCCAGCTGCGGGTTAATCGCCGCAACGGCGGCCTGCACGTCAGGGTTATTCACCCGGCGGGACTGACGACGGCTGTCGATGGCGGCCTGATTGGCGGCCAGTTCAGCGAAGACCGCATCGCGACCTTGGTTCAGGGCGCGGGCCAACACAGCCAGCTCGTCGAGTTTTTGCAGCGCAAAGGCCAGCCATGACTGAATTTCATCATCGAGTTTCTGCTCGCTGTTCAGATCAACCGGTACGTGCAACAGTGAACAGGAGGGCGCCACCCACAGGCGTTCGCCGACATCGCGGGCAATAGGCTCCAACCAGTTCAGCACCGCATTAAGATCAGTCTTCCAGATATTACGGCCATTGATGACCCCCAGAGACAGCACTTTGTCAGCCGGCAGGGCAGCGATGACGGCGTCCACTTCATTGCGGCCACGCACCGCATCAAAATGTAAGCCCTGAACCTGCAGATTGACCGCCAGCGACAAGTTCTCTTTCAGCTCGCCAAAGTAAGTGGCCAGCAAGAGTTTCACCTGGCCTTTGTTTAACGTCTGGTAGGCTTTGCTCAGCGCCTGCTGCCATTCTGCAGACAGTTCAGTAACCAGGATCGGCTCATCGATTTGCACCCATTCGCCCCCGTTGTCGGCCAGCAGCGCCAGCAGCTGCCCGTACACAGGCAGCAGTTGATCAAGCAGATCCAGTTTATTGGAGTTGTCCTTTTCCTTTCCGAGCCACAGATAGGTCACAGGGCCGATCAGCACAGGTTTCGCGGCGACGCCCTGCGCTTTGGCTTCCGTCAGTTGTGCCAGCAGGCGCTCTGGGTTGAGCTCAAAACGGGTATCGGCGGTAAATTCAGGCACGATATAGTGGTAGTTAGTATCAAACCATTTGGTCATCTCACCGGCATGCACACAGTGACAACCACTGTCGTTGGCTGAACGGCCACGTGCTACACGAAAATAGTTGTCCAGCTCGTCACCGGCCAGACCTTCAACACGGGCCGGGATATTGCCGAGTGTGAAGCTGGTATCCAGTACCTGATCATAAAAAGAGAAGTCGCCAACCGGGGTCAGATCGAGACCCGACTGCTGCTGCCAGTGTTTTTGGCGCAAGCCGGCGGCCAGTTCTGTCAGCTCGCTTTGGCTGCTTTCGCCTTTCCAGTACTTTTCCAGTGCGAATTTCAGTTCACGGTTAGCACCGATGCGCGGGAAACCTAAGTTATGAATTTTAGCCATCTATACGTCCTCCTAAGTTATTGAAGGCATCTTATGGCTATATTGTGATGAATAAAAATGGCATTATTTCATCAATCAATGAATTCTAATCATAAGTTAAGGATCACTATGATAGAAAGGAGCCATCTGGCGATATTGCGCGAGGTACACAGGCTCGGCTCGCTGACGGCCGCCGCAGAGGCATTGTATTTAAGCCAGTCGGCGCTGAGCCACAGCATGAAAAAACTGGAGCAGCAAATAGGGACGCCAGTCTGGAGCAAATCAGGCCGCAGCCTGCACTTTACCCAGGCGGGGTTTTATCTGTTACGGCTGGCGGAGCGGGTGTTACCGCAATTTGAACATGCGGAAGTGCAGATGCAGCAGTTCGCTTCCGGCCAGCGGGGCACACTGCGGATTGGTATGGAGTGCCACCCCTGCTATCAGTGGCTGCTCAAAGTGGTCCATCCCTACCTGCAAGGCTGGCCGGATGTCGATGTGGACGTGAAACAGAAGTTCCAGTTCGGCGGTTTAGGCGCGCTGTTCGGGTATGAAATCGATGTCCTGGTCACGCCCGATCCGCTACTCCGGCCCGGTATCCGCTACATTCCAGTGTTTGATTATGAGCAGGTGCTGGTGGTCAGCGCGCAAAGCCCGCTGGCTAACGAGGAATACATAGCGCCGGACATGCTGCTGGATCAAACCCTGATCACCTACCCGGTAGAGCAAAGCCGGCTGGATGTGTATAGCCAGTTTCTGACACCCGCTAAATGCAGCCCCCGTAAACATAAGCTGATTGAAACGACTGACATTATGCTGCAGATGGTAGCAGCCGGACGCGGTGTCGCGGCACTCCCTAAATGGCTGGCCAAAGAATATGAAGAGAAAATGCCGATCGTTGCTGTGCGGCTGGGCGAAAGTGGCATTCACAAGCACATTCACCTGGGGGTCAGGGAAACGGATTTGGATATTGATTATCTGAGTGCTTTTATTAGCCTGGCAGACTCCCTGTCTGAGCATAAGGAGCCGTCCGCTCTGTAACGTCAGATCTTCGCTTTCATGATCAGCGCGTCTTCGCGGCCGTTAGCACTGACACTGCTGTCGGCCCGGTAATAGTCTTGCCGGCGACTGACCAGCTCAAAACCATTGGCCAGGTATAACTGACTGGCCCTGGTATTGCCGGCCCGCACTTCGAGCCAGATGTCCTGCCCGCCTTCCGCTTGGGCGGCAGCCACAAACGCCGCCAGCAACTGACGGCCCAGCCCTTGCCCCTGCCACTCAGGATCAACAGCAATATTAAACAGGCTCACTTCACCGGCCACAGACTGGCCAAAACAATAGCCCGCGACCTTGCCGTCAACCCGCATCACCAGATTCAGAGCGATACGGGATGGCGTTTCTCTGATCTGGCTTTCTGTCCAGGGAAACGGGTGTGCACGTTGCTCAATAGCCCACACGTCATCAAGGTGCGCAGCTGTCATAGGCAGGAATTCAATCATTGAAGGCACAGATCTGCTGCCACAATGCTTTCTTGCTGGCAGGGTTATCATGCATCTGACACAGTGACGCTGAGTGCAGAATCTGGCAATCGGACGGCTCAACGCCCTGGCAACCGGCAAACCAGCACCAGGTCAGATGATGCTCACCCAGCTCAGACAATGCATGTGGGGGCAGAGTTAATGCCTGCTCCGGGGTCAGCTTCATGCTGCGCAGAATATTGCCGAACAACCAGGCATCGTGTTCATCCATCTCATCCGCGGTCACAAACAGCAATTGACAGGTTTCGGGTAAATCAATCACAGACTGAACCCAGTCAGGAAAACACTCAGGTTTTCTGATTTGCCAGTTCGTCAGTCCCATTTCCTGCAATAATTGCATGTTTCTTTGTTGCATGATGTGTTTACCGCTTTTGATGTTCTGTTAGGCCGGGAGCGCGGAAAATGGAGCGCTGTATTCAACCAGGCCACGATGACCGCTCAGGGTGGATGGCAGCAGTTCCTGAACCATGAAAGCCTCTTCCGGCACAGGCCAGGTGCAGCGCAAGCCATGCTCCGCCGCCGTCACATAACCGGCTTTACGGTAATAGCTGTGATCCCCCAGCACCACCACCACTGGGTAACCCAGCTCTGCCAGTATTTCTGCACTTTCACGCATCAGTGTCTGGCCGATCCCCTGCCCGCGGTATTCGGCTTTCACCACCAAAGGTGCCAGCCCTTGCCACCCTAAATCCTGTCCGCTGACAGTGACCGGACTGAAAAAGATATGACCAACCACTTCACCATCATCATTGCATGCCACCAGCGATAACGTCATATGACCATTTTCACGCAGGGTCATGACCAAATCTGCTTCCGCTTCAGTATCAAATGTGTATCGCAGTAAGGCATCGATAGTCAGAATGTCCGCCGGCACTTCAGTTCGAATCAGCATAGTTATCCTCAAAGAAACAGTCGTCAGACCGTCATTGGATGTGGCGGGTATCCGCCACATTTAGCCGGCCCTATTTTGCGGCCAGGCTAGTGTGATCACAACCTCTTTCTCGCCAGACACAGCACAGAGGCTGAAAAAGGATATCAGCACAGATTCATAGTAATGATAGCTTCCCTGCTGACACTACAACCGTCCGCCTGGAATCAGGTCAGTCAATATTTTGCTGATTCGTATTTGTGTCGCAGAGATGCAGATGAATAATCAATGTCATGCCTTTCCAACGGGACTTTTCTTCTTCTCGTCAATAAAATGCAAAGATTATTCGCTGAGGTAATCTGCTTTTAAAACATTATTTTAGATGCATACGTCTCGTTTTCGCCGGCCAGTTTTTTGTAACCAGTGTCAATAAATCCATTTTTTTACATTTCAAATCAAAATTTTCTCATGAAAATAGGAATTTTTGACAATCAGACATTTTCTAACGTTATATTACGGGTACGACTTACCCAGAAAGGGACATCCGAGCGATGTCAGCAGTAACAGACAATTTCGCCATGCCGACTGAATTCATCAACAATTGGTTTTTTCAACTGACAGGCAATAGCCCATTCCTGTTCGCCATTCTGGACAAGCAACACCACTATGTCGCGGTCAATCAACACTACTGTCAGCTCAGCGGCCTCAGCCGGGAAGAACTGGTGGGGCACCGTGATAGCGAAATCCTCGGCGAGACCTTTTACCACACCCTGCAGCCATATTACGAACGCGCCCTGAACGGCGAATACGTGGAAGGGGATGTGATTCTTGATGAACACAGGCATCATACCTGCCTGCATTTCAGTGTGTCACCACTGCGCGATGATAGCGGCGAAATTACCGGCCTGGCTCTGCATGCGATTGATACCTCTGAACGCTTACACCTTGCCAATGCCGTGGCTGAACATGAAGACCACTTTAACCAGCTCAGCCAGCTCATGTCTGATGGCTGCCTGCTGATCGAAAGAAATCAAGTGTTGTCCGCTAACCCAATGGCCGCTCAGTTGCTGGGGTTTGCTTCGCCGGATGACATGACAGGGGAAGATTTAGGGCAGCTATTAATAGACAGCAGAAACAACCGCCCTTTTGGTGAGCAACTGGCCGAACTCAGCAACGGCAAAGCCTACCATTGCCTGACCAGTCAACGGTGTCAGGTTGAAAATGTACTGACGCTGACCCTGAAAGACACCCTGGTCGTTGGCTCACCCGCCAGTCTGGTTGTCCTGAGACAGCCACAGACACAACAAGTCCAACCCGAACAGGTGGAACAGCTGATTCATACCGACCCGCTGACAGGTTTGTATAACCGCCACGGATTCAGCCGTCGTCTGGAACAGATGATCAACCGGCAGACCCCGTTAGTCATGCTGTATCTGGACATAGATAATTTCAAAAACATCAACGATTCGCTGGGGCATCACATTGGCGATCGGGTGCTGCAGGAAATCTCCCAACGCCTGCGTCAGTTGTTGCCGGAGAACGCTGTGATAGGTCATCTGGGTGGCGATGAATTCGGCATTCTGCTGCCCGGTCCCATCCATGCGGAAATTGGCGAACAGGTCTCGAAAAAGATTATTGCCCTGGTCAATCAACCCTTCGACCTGATGCACTTCAGCAAGCATCTGGCCTGTTCGATCGGGATGGTGAACTACCCGGGCAACGGCAGTGATGCACGTTTACTGCTGCAGCATGCCGATACCGCTATGTATGAAGCCAAGAATCGCGGGCGTAACCGTCTGGTCACCTTTGACGAGACCATGAACAAAGAAGCAAGAATGCGGTTGTGGCTGGAAATTGAACTGCAGAAAGCCCTACAGAATAAAGGGCTGGAAGTCTGGTATCAGCCTAAAGTCAGTGCGAGGGATTTCTCCATTCACGGTGCCGAAGCCCTGGTGCGCTGGAAACACCCTATTGAAGGTTACATCAGCCCGGCCCAGTTTATTCCGGTTGCTGAACGCTCAGGCCTGATCGAACAGCTCGGCCAGGTTGTGATGAAAGAAGTCTTCACCACAGTTAAATACTGGAAAAGACAGGGGATCCTTCAGGGCCGGGTGGCTATCAACCTGTCACCCCAGCAATTTGGTAATCCCAACCTGATTCAGTATGTCTCAGACTTGCAGCGAGCCACAGGTGTCAACCCGGATGATATCACTTTTGAACTGACTGAAAGTGCCATGCTGGGAGAAAACGAACACACCATACAAATGTTGAACGCCATCAAAAAACTCGGGTTTGCCCTATCGATTGATGATTTTGGGACCGGCTACTCCTCTTTGTCTTATCTGGCCCGATTCCCGCTGGACGAGCTCAAAATCGACCGGGCATTTATCAAAGATCTGGAGACTGTGCCTAAGCAACTGACCCTGATCGAAAACATCATCAATCTGGGTAAGTCGCTGAATATGAGTGTCGTCGCTGAAGGCGTAGAAACGCGCCAGCAGGCCGCCCTGCTATCCAATCTCAATTGTGATTACATCCAGGGCTTTCACTTTTTCCGCCCGCTGCCGAAAAATGATCTGGAAACCATACTGATGAAAAACTTCCGCGGCAGATTTTAAGCCTGCTGCACAGCCATCATACTTGCTGTGCCACAATCTCTTCTGTCCTGCGCAGCAGGTAATCCTTGAACGCCTGACAGCGAGCAGGCATTGGATGCCTGGGGCGAAAGTACAGATTGATGTCAAACTGGCTGGCAACATAATCAGTCAGTAGCACAGTTAATGCGCCTGAGGCCAGAGCGTCCTTAATCACAGAATGCGGCAAGTAGGCAACACCGGCTCCTCTGATTGCCATATCGCGCAGTATCTCACTGTTATCACATTCCAGCGCATCGCTGATAGCCACAGCGCGGTTAATACCATTTAAACGGAAATACCAGCGATTGCCTCCAACCAGTGAACTGGCATACAGGCAGCGGTGATCTCTTAAATCTTCCGGTTCCATTGGTTTACCGCACCGTGCCAGATAGCCTGGCGACGCGCAGGCGTATAGCGGTTCACTGAGCAACAACCGGCGGATCAGCAAAGAATCTTTCTCTTCGGTTTCCCGGTTAGTCGCTTTGGCCCGGATAATAAAATCCACATGTAACGGATCTGTCTCCCCTGCTTCAATAAACAAACGAAAGTTCACCTGGGGATGCATTTCCATGTATTCCGCAATGATTTCACGCAGATAATAACTGGCGTACAGCGGTGTCGATGAGATACTGATAATTCCCCGCTGTTCATCTGCCATACTGCCCACTTCAGCGCAGATGGTATCAATTTCCGGCAACAGGGAAGAAAAACGACGGTACAGCATCTCTCCGGCATCCGTCGGTACAAGTTGGCGGGTACTGCGCTTGATCAACTCGACGGCCATCAGCCCTTCCAGCTCCTTTACCCATCGGCTGGCCGCCGCCGCGGAAATGCCCCACACTTCCGCAGCCTCGCGAAACGAGCCATGCTGAATAACGGAACAGAAAAACACGATTTTATCTAATTGTTGCTGGCGAGGATTAATCCCGACCAGTGACTGGGTCATAGCACATTCCTTATGGTTTGAACTCCCACCCGACCCCGCTTTTCAGGCAAGGACCGGGGTTAATGAGCCTCAATAATGCCTGCGCAATCCTGGCTGAACTAACACCGGCACCTCGTCTTACAGCTCGCTTCACAGTCTTATGACCCACATCCCGCTATTTAAACGGTTTTCTGCCCGAACTGAGGAGAAAATATCTCTGCTGACATCAAGCTCAGACCGGGATCAATCACCGGAGTGAATGACATATGTGCCAGAATATCACGCTCAAGATCCACGCCTGGCGCAATTTCTTCCAGCACCAGACCTTGCGGTTCAAGCCGGAACACGGCACGTTCAGTAATATAGCGCACCGGTTGCCTGGTCTGGATGGCCCGTGAAGCGGAAAACGTAATCTGTTCAGCTGTCTCAACAAACTTACTCTGACGCCCTTCCTTCAGAATATGCAGCTCGCCGTTCCTGACGGCGATCTCCAACCCAGCGGCTGTAAAAGTGCCACAGAAAAACAGAGACTTAGCATGCTGACTGATGTTGATAAAACCACCACAGCCCGGCAATTTATCGCCAAAACGGGACACATTGATATCGCCGCGGGCAGAGCACTGTGCCAGGCCGAGAAAGGCCTGATCGATCCCGCCGCCATCATAAAAATCGAACATCTGATCCTGAGTAATGATGGCCTGCGGGTGCCTGCTGGCACCAAAATCCAGCCCGCTGGCCGGCAGACCGCCGATAGCGCCGGGCTCGACGGTGAGAGTCATGGTATCCAGGATACCCAGCTTACCGGCAACAATTGCAATGTACTCAGGCACGCCAATCCCCAGATTCAGTACAGCGCCGGGCGTCAGCTCCTGCACGGCGCGGCGGGCAATAAGGGTTTTGGCATCCAGTTGTTCCGGCAGACTATCCCGGTGCTCTACCTGATGTTCGCCTGAACCTGCCCGTCCGACAAAATCGGGATTGAAACGGGTGGCAAAGGTCTGCATGTGTTCCGCTTCATCATTGCAAAGCACAATAGCATCGACAAAAATGCCCGGAATTTTGATGCTATGAGGATCGAGTGTACCGGCCGGCACCAGCCGTTTGACCTGCACGACCACTTTGCCGCCCTGATTACGGGCTGCCTGCGCTGCGGCCAGATTTTCCACCACCAGACACTCATCTTCCATCGTGATATTGCCGTTGTCATCTGCCGTTGTGCCGCGCAAAATCGCCATATCCACCGGCAGACGCTGGTAGAACAGGTATTCTTCACCATTGATCTCCAGCACAGACACCAGATCGTCGCGGGTTATCGTATTAATCTTGCCGCCTTCAAGCCGGGGATCGACAAAGGTTCCCAGCCCGGTTGTTGTCACTGTCCCGGGCTTACCTGCTGCCGTATCGCGCAAGAGGTGTGAAATCACCCCCTGTGGCAGGTTGTACGCCTCAATCTCATTGCTCAGGGCCAGCTTTTGCAGGTCTGGCACCAGACCCCAGTGGCCGCCAATCACCCGCTTAACCATGCCCGGCCTGGCCAGATGATTCGCCGCCCGTCCTTGTCCGTCTCCCTGACCGGCTGCAAAGATCAATGTCAGATCACGGGGTGAGGTTTCGCTGTCGTAGCGTTCACCCAAGGCCCTGATGATCGACTCTGGTACCACGGAACCGATAAATCCCCCCAGCATGACGGACTGTCCGTCGGTGATCCATGCCGCGGCTTCTTCAGCCGTAAGTTGGGTAACTGCCATGCGCAACTTCCTTTTACCGTGCAATTGCCTGAAGTGTATGAATCCCATCCCCTTGCTTTAATAGCTACAGATGAAATTGTGTTTTTCGAAACTGGCCACAACCAGCCACAAACACGTGATAACATATTGAAATAAATAAAAAATATCATTATCAATTAAAACAGGGGCTGCGATTTACACCTGGTATAGCATGATGCGGCTCGCACTTTACCGCTGAATATAAAAATTGGACCGACCAGTGATGTTTTCAATCACGACTGGGAGGTCTAGGATGTTAACGACCTGTTATAACTATAACCATGAAACGGAGAGAGAATATGGATGTTGCCGTGATACTGCTCACGCTTGTGGGTTTGATGTACTTTGCCTACCGAGGCGTGTCAGTTCTGATCCTCGCCCCCATTTTAGCCATGGCCGCTGCACTGCTTACCAGCGATTTCCCTTTTTTGTATGCACTGTCTAATGTCTTCATGCCTGCCGCAGCCAATTACATCAAACTGTACTTCCCCATCTTCATCGCCGGGGCAATCTTTGGCAAGCTGATGGGCGCATCGGGTGCCGCCCGTGCTTTATCTCGTTTTATCATTCAGCATCTGGGTACCAAACACGCGATATTGTCTGTCGTGCTGGCTACCGCTTTGCTGACGTACGGCGGCGTGTCACTCTTTGTGGTGGTCTTTGCCATGTATCCGATTGGTGCAGCCACTTTCCGCGCGGCCGGCATTCCTAAGCGCCTGCTGCCTGCGGCGATCACTCTGGGTGCTTTCACCTTTACCATGACGGCGTTGCCGGGCACGCCGCAGTACCTGAACACCATGCCAACCATACCGTTCGGCACCACTATTTACGCGGCACCGGCCTTGGGCTTGCTGGCCGGTACTATGATGCTGGTACTGGGAGTATTGTGGATCAAATACCGCGCCCAGAAGGCCATTGCGGCTGGTGAAAATTACGGTGACCATGATGAAAGTGATAAAGATCTGGATGACAGCACAGCAACACCGAGCGTGTTGATGGCACTGGTTCCGATTCTGATGGTGTTCGTCATCAACTTTGTACTGACCAATATTTACTTCAAATCACCCGCTGTGATTGCCGAATATGAAACCCTGGATACACGGATCAACGGTACCTGGCCTGTGATCATCGCGCTGGCTATCGCCATTATCTTCATGCTGGTGAGCTATCGCCGCTACCTGTTTGATACCAACAAGCACGTCTTCGACGGTTCGGTGGGCTCTCTGCTACCCATTTTCAACACAGCTTCTGAGGTAGGCTATGGTGCAGTGATTACTGCCCTGTCGGCCTTTGTGATTATCAAAGCCGGTATTGCCGCCATTGATATTCCGGATCTGTTCAAAGTGGCGCTCACCTCGACCAGTCTTGCCGGTATTATTGGTTCGTCGTCAGGCGGCACAGGTATGGTGCTGGCTCTGCTGGGTAATGATTTCCTGAGTACCGGAATAAACCCTGAAGTGCTGCATCGCGTGATCTTGCTGGCTGCAGGCGGGCTGGATACACTGCCGCACTGTGGTGCTGTGATTACTTTGCTGGCGGTTTGTCGCCTGACTCACAGACAGAGCTATGGTGATATTGCCGTGGTAACTATGGCGATTCCGCTGATGGCGGCCTTTACTGTCATAGTGGTACACCTCAGTACCGGCCTGGTCTGACAGCCCCAGATCAACAACGCCCCGAATAATACGGGGCGTTGTTATTAGCCGGTTTTCTTAATTATTTTATACTGTTATTCGCTGCGGCAAGGCTGAATATAGATGGCATCTGACGGAAAACGGCCATCCTGGCTGGGATGCTGACGGTGTAATCGACACAAATCCTGAAAAATGCTGATCGCTGTAACTGTAAATGCTTCAGCCTGCCAGCTATCATCCTGCTTAATCTCAATCATCACTTTGTCACCCTGGCTGACATGCTCAGGTAAGCGAATGTCGTAGGTATAGCTGAATGCCAGCAACCAGTAATTGTCGACAGTCACCAGACGGCCTTCGCCCGGCGTGGATACCGAGTAGACATAGTCGAGCTGCTGTGCTTTGGCTACGCTGACTGCCACCATTGCCATTAACGTGAAAGCGATATAACGCCTGAACATAACCGCCACCTGCAAAGCACTCTTTCTAACACTATAGTGATTGCAGCTGGCCAGTATTTTCTTAACTCAGCGACTGGGCGGCTTAAAGTTCATCGCCTACGCCGCCGATGGTATCCTCTTCGCCCTGCAAACTCGCCAGTAAACGATTGAGTTCCAGAGTCGCAAACCTGTGCTCAACAAACTCGTAGACATTGCCAGCTAAAGCCAGTTTGTACAGCTGAACAGCTTCCGCATACTGGTTGTTATGCTGATAACGCTTGGCCATGTAGAAGTAGCTCTCGGTTAAACGCTCCGCCATCTGTTCATTGGTTTCACTGTTTGTCACTATGCCATCGAGAAGCTGTTGTTCCGATTCGCCGCCAAGCAGCATACCGGCAATGTTCCAGCCCCAGTCTTCGCGTTCTGCCCGGTCAAACCGGTTCTGCAGACTCTGTTTGGCTTTGTCCGGCTCTGATTCCAGCTCAACCATATACAGCCAGATAGCACGGTAAGGATCATTGGGATCCTGCTGATAATGCGCCAGTAAATCCTGTTTGGCTAAGTCAAAACGACCGCCATAATACAGCGCGATACCGCGGTTTCGCTGTGCAAACGGATGGCTGACATCCAGTTCCAGTGCAGAATCAAATGCCTCGTAGGCCGCGTCAAAATGCGCACTCTGAGTAAAATACACCCCAAGAATATTAAAAATATCAGGCTGTGCAGGATACAGAGACAGCGACTGGTTAAAGTCCAGCCGGGCCAGATCACGCAGGCCAATGCCATCATGAAGCAGCCCGCGCTCATAGTAGATCTGCGAACGGGTTTCATCGTTAAGATCACTGCGTCCCAACAGCTGATCAATACGCGCCAACTGGATTTGTTGCTGTATGGTTGGCTGCAGCGGGACCGCAATCAACGGCTGCTCCCAGCTGGAATAGGTACTCGTAGAACACCCAGCCAACATAACGGCCATCGCAATGGCTACGTACTTACACCTCTTTGCAAACAATGCCATTCTCCCCTGCCCGTGCGAACCCGTTGCCGCCCATCAACACTTGATGAGCCAAAGGTAGCGATTCGGTTTTGATAGTTCATTGGTATAAAAAAGGGGCTGTCACAGCCCCACTTTTATTACTTAATGAAGACAGGCTTATCCAGATGGATTAAGCATCTTCACCAGCGGCTGGTGCCTGCTCAGGCTGTGCTTCCTTCATGCTCAGACGGATGCGGCCCTGACGGTCGATTTCCAGCACTTTGACCTGTACTTCCTGACCCATTTGCAGGTAATCAGAAACCTTCTCAACACGCTCCTGAGCGATTTGAGAAATGTGTACCAGGCCTTCTTTTGTACCGATAACAGAAACAAAAGCACCAAAATCAACAATTCGCACTACTTTACCAGTATAGATGCGGCCAACTTCAACGTCTGCGGTGATTTCTTCGATACGGCGAATCGCTTCTTTCGCAGCAGTCCCTTCGGTTGCTGCAATTTTCACTGTGCCGTCGTCTTCGATTTCAATCGTTGTACCGGTTTCTTCAGTCAGTTGACGAATTACCGCACCACCTTTACCGATCACATCTTTGATCTTCTCTGGGTTGATCTTCATCGTGTGGATACGAGGAGCAAACTGAGAAATGTCATCGCGAGCAGTGCTGATAGCCTGATCCATCACACCCAGGATGTGAATACGGGCGCCTTTAGCCTGATTCAGAGCAATCTGCATGATCTCTTTAGTAATACCTTCGATCTTGATATCCATCTGCAGTGCAGTAATACCGTCGTTAGTACCGGCCACTTTAAAGTCCATGTCACCCAGGTGATCTTCATCGCCCAGAATATCAGACAGAACCACGAAATCGTCGCCTTCTTTCACCAGACCCATAGCGATACCCGCTACAGAAGCTTTGATTGGCACACCGGCATCCATCAGAGCCAGAGAGGTACCACATACAGACGCCATAGAAGACGAACCGTTTGATTCAGTGATCTCAGATACCACACGTACAGTGTACGGGAACTCGTCAACCGATGGCATTACTGCCTTGATACCACGCTTAGCCAGTTTACCGTGGCCGATTTCACGACGCTTAGGCGAACCCACAAAGCCAGTTTCACCTACACAGTATGGAGGGAAGTTGTAGTGCAGCAGGAAGTGTTCTTTACGCTCACCAGTCAGCTCGTCCAGGATCTGCGCGTCACGCTGCGTACCCAGAGTGGCAGAAACCAACGCCTGCGTTTCACCACGGGTAAACAGTGATGAACCGTGAGTACGTGGCAGTACACCAGTACGAACGTCCAGAGCACGAACCATGTCTTTTTCACGGCCATCAATACGCGGGTTACCGGCAATGATGCGGCTGCGAACCACGTTCTTCTCCAGAGAGCCCAGCATATCGCGGACTTCGCGCTCATCCAGTGCTGCATCTTCTGCCAGCAGTTCAGCTACCACGTCAGCTTTGATGGTGCCCACTTTCTCGTAACGCGCCATCTTTTCAGTGATTTGGTAAGCTTCTGTCAGACGACCTTCTGCTTTTTCAGCCACGCGTGCTTTCAGCTCGGTGTTAACAGCCGGAGCCACCCAATCCCACGCCGGGGTTGCCACTTCTGCAGCGAATTCTTTGATGGCGTTGATCACAGTTTGTTGCTGGTCATGACCAAAAACAACCGCTTGCAGCATTTGCTCTTCAGTCAGGCGGTCTGCTTCTGATTCAACCATCAGAACTGCGTTATCTGTACCGGCAACAACCAGATCCAAACGGCTCTCAGCCAGTTCTTTGTTACTTGGGTTCAGCACAAGCTGGTCATTGATGTAACCCACACGGGCTGCACCGATTGGACCGTTGAAAGGAATACCTGAGATAGCCAGAGCGGCAGAGGTACCAATCATGGTCACGATATCTGGGTTAACGTCCGGGTTAACAGAAACCACAGTCGCAATCACCTGTACTTCGTTTTTGAACGCATCAGGGAACAACGGACGGATTGGACGGTCAACCAGACGGGCTGTCAGGGTTTCATTTTCAGAAGGACGGCCTTCACGTTTGAAGAAACCACCCGGGATTTTACCGGCAGCGTAAGTACGCTCCTGGTAGTTAACAGTCAGAGGGAAAAAGTCCTGGCCTTCTACCGCTTCTTTTTTGCCCACAACAGAAACGAAGACGGAAGTGTCATCCATGCTAGCCATTACAGCGGCAGTAGCCTGACGCGCCATCACACCGGTTTCCAGTGTTACGGTATGGTTGCCGTACTGGAAGGTTTTAACGATAGGATTCACGTGAATTTCCTTAAAATATTGATCTGCTTTTCTATTTGCGTCTGTAAGTATATCCGACACAGCAAAAAGCGTCATGTGAAGTGGGGTACTTTAAGCACATTTCACGCATCGCGACTAATGGCAAAAGCCGATTTGGGCAGCCTCTGTCAATAGCCGCGACCTCTAGGTCGACGAAAACGACTCGTGAACGCTATTCAGTACCGTTTTAAAACAACTTTCCAGTCAGAGATTGGCATCTCCGACCGACAGATGCAAAAAAGAAAGGAGCCAATCGGCTCCTTTCTTCCAGCAATCTTAGCGACGCAGACCCAGACGCTCGATCAGAGACTGGTAACGACCCAGATCTTTGCCTTTCAGGTAGTCCAGCAGCTTACGACGACGAGAAACCATGCGCAGCAGACCACGACGGCTGTGGTGATCGCCTTTGTGCTCTGCAAAGTGACCTTGCAGGTGGTTGATCTGTGCAGTCAGCAGTGCAACCTGAACTTCAGGTGAACCCGTGTCGTTTGCGCCTTGCGCGTATTCAGCAACGATAGTTGCTTTAGTTTCTGCATTCAGAGACATAACTCATTCCTAATACAAAATAGTAAAATTTGTGCCAGCCAATCTCTGATTCAGCCGGCACCCGAGCCGCGAATTATACGCACCTGTCCGGAAGGCCGCAAGCGGAATATGATTCACCAGACAGGCCGCTGAGCGGCTTATTTTTCTTCGTCAGCCTTGTCACGATTGGCCAGCACACGCTTAGGCGCAACCATGTTTTCGGCATTGATTTCACCCACACCGATAAAATCACGTTGCTCACCAGCCGTCAGCCGAACCAATGTGCCTGCATCAGGAACACGACCGGCCTGAACTGGCTGGCCATGGAGTACATAACTGGCGACACCCGGCAGTAAGTTCACTTCCGGTAAATCCTGTACTGCCGAGTCTGTTGGCAACAGCAGCGGATCCAGCAGCTCTTTCGGCTGAATATCCTGCTCTCTGGCCTGCTCCAGCAGCGCTTCGAGCTGCTCTAGCGTAACCATTTTGTCCAACGGGTACTTAGAGACACCGATACGGCGCAGATAAGTGACATGTGCTCCGCAGCCCAGCATCTCGCCCAGATCATCAACGATAGTGCGGATATAAGTGCCTTTCGAGCAATGGACTTCCATCTCAACTTCGTTGTCGCTAAAGCGCAGCAGTGAGATTTCATACACTGTGATATCGCGGGCTTCACGGGGTACTTCTTTGCCTTCACGGGCATATTCGTACAACGGGCGTCCCTGATATTTCAGCGCCGAAAACATAGACGGTATTTGCTTGGTTGTCCCACGGAACTTGGCAATACAACGTTCCAGCAGGCCACGGTCTACCTTCACTTCGCGCGTTTCGACCACTTCGCCATCCGAATCCGAGGTATTGGTACGCTCGCCCAGCTTGGCGATGACCCGATAACGCTTATCTGAATCCAGCAGGAACTGGGAAAACTTGGTGGCTTCCCCCAGGCAGATTGGCAACATACCCGTCGCAAGCGGATCCAAAGCGCCGGTATGGCCTGCTTTTTCCGCAAAAAAGATACGTTTTACTTTTTGCAGGGCATCATTTGATGTGATGCCGCCCGGCTTATCCAGCAGCAGAACACCGTCTACCGGACGCCCTTTACGACGACGCGCCATCAGCTATCCTCACCTTCATCCTTAGGTTCGTCAACGCGGCGTGCTTCGTCATCACGAACAACCTTGCTTACCAGGTTGGAGATGCGCATGCCTTCGGTCAGTGACTGGTCGAAAATAAAGTTCAACTCAGGTGTCACTCGCAGACGGATTTGCTTACCCAGCAGTGAACGAATGTAAGGTGCCATTTCGCGCAACGCTTCCAGGCTGTCTTCCGGTGTTTGTTCACCGATAGTCAGGAAGGTGACATAAACTTTGGCGTATCCCATATCACGGGAGACTTCCACACTGGAAATTGTCGCCATGCCAATGCGGGGATCTTTAATTTCGCGTTGCAGAATCACTGCCAGCTCTTTTTGCAGCTGCTGAGCAACACGTTGTGTACGGCTGAATTCTTTAGCCATTTGATTCTCTCTCTAAAAGTCGGCCGCCTACCTCGACACAAAGGGGAGCCGAAGCTCCCCAGTGTTTATTCCAGGTCAGCGAGCAACCTGATTAATCCAGCGTACGCTGAATTTCAACGATTTCGAAAACTTCAATCTGGTCACCAACGCGAACATCATTGTAGTTCTTCACGCCGATACCACACTCGTAACCGTTCTTCACTTCTTGTACGTCATCTTTAAAGCGACGCAGTGATTCCAGCTCACCTTCGTAAATAACAATGTTATCACGCAGTACACGAATTGGGTTGTTGCGCTTGATGGTACCTTCGGTAACCATACAACCTGCAATTGCGCCCAGTTTCGGTGACTTGAACACATCACGCACTTCAGCCAGACCGATGATTTCCTGCTTGAACTCAGGGGACAGCATGCCGCCCATCGCTGCTTTCACTTCATCAATCAGCTGATAGATGATGGAATAGTAGCGCAGATCCAGGTTCTCAGCTTCGATAGTCTTACGGGCTGACGCATCAGCACGAACGTTGAAGCCAAGCAGAATAGCGTTAGACGCTGCAGCCAGTACGGCGTCAGTTTCAGTGATACCACCTACGCCAGAACCGACGATGTTCACTTTCACTTCTTCAGTTGACAGCTTGCGCAGTGAATCGGCAATTGCTTCCACAGAGCCCTGTACGTCAGCTTTCAGCACAACATTCAGTTCAGCCACTTCACCTGCAGTCATGTTAGAGAACATATTCTCCAACTTGGCTTTCTGCTGGCGAGCCAGTTTCACATCGCGGAACTTACCTTGACGGTAAAGTGCAACTTCACGCGCTTTACGTTCATCACGTACAACTGTCGCTTCGTCACCAGAAGACGGTACACCTGACAGACCCAGAATCTCAACCGGGATAGATGGACCAGCTTCTTCAATTTCACGGCCCAGTTCATCACGCATAGCACGCACGCGACCATATTCCAGGCCACACAGTACGATGTCACCTTTGCGTAGCGTACCTTCCTGAACCAGCACAGTCGCAACCGGACCACGGCCTTTATCCAGGCGGGATTCAACCACGACACCTTTCGCCATGCCTTCAGAAACGGCTTTCAGCTCCAGAACTTCAGCTTGCAGCAGAATCGCTTCCAGCAGACCATCGATGTTCGTACCCTGCTTCGCAGAGATGTGAACAAACATGTTCTCGCCGCCCCACTCTTCCGGCATAACATTGTACTGTGCCAGCTCGTTCTTCACATTGTCTGGGTTAGCATCTTCTTTATCGATCTTGTTCACAGCAACAATCAAAGGAACGCCTGCCGCTTTGGCATGCTGAATCGCTTCTATTGTCTGTGGCATAACGCCATCGTCTGCGGCAACAACCAGGATAACGATATCCGTTGCCTGAGCACCACGGGCACGCATAGCGGTAAACGCAGCGTGTCCAGGGGTATCCAGGAAGGTGATCATACCGTTGTCAGTTTCAACGTGGTATGCACCAATGTGCTGCGTAATACCACCGGCTTCGCCTGCAGCAACGTGCGCTTTACGGATGTAATCCAGAGTAGATGTTTTACCGTGGTCAACGTGACCCATGATAGTAACAACAGGAGCACGAGGAACAACTGCCAGGTTTTCGTCGCGATCAGACAGTACGGCTTCTTCGAGCTCGTTCTCTTTACGCAGGATAACCTTGTGGCCCATTTCTTCAGCAACCAGCTGTGCGGTTTCCTGATCGATAACCTGGTTGATGGTGGCCATAGCGCCAAGCTTCATCATCACTTTGATGACTTCAGCCGCTTTCACCGCCATCTTGTTGGCCAGTTCAGCAACCACTATGGTTTCACCGATCACAACATCCGCTTTAGCAACGGTGGCTGTTTTGTCGAAACCATGACGCATTGATGTAGGCTTGCTCATTTGCTGTTTGCCACGACCACGCTGGTTACGGCCGCCACGCTGAGGCATCGCACGCTCACGCGGCTCATCACCCTTAGGACCGCTGGCAGCTTTTTTCTTCTTAGCACGGCGGCGAGATTCTTCCTCGCGGCGGTCTTGTTCATCTTCCGCCGCACGGGCATAGGTGGAGGTAGTCGTGTGGTAGTCTGATTGTTCCATAGCACCTGTTTCCTGGTCCTTTTTCGACCAGTTCTTTTCATTGATTTCTGCCATTTTGCGTGCCTCTTCTAGCTGACGCTGACTGTCTTCCTCGGCTTTACGCTTGGCTTCCTCTTCCCGGCGGCGTTGCAGTTCTTCAGCTTCTTTTTTAGCCTGTTGCTCAGCAGCGCGTTTCGCTTTCTCTTCTGCCTGACGTGGATTGGTATCCACGGCATCACGATTAGCTTGCTTCTCCGACTGCTGGGCTTTCTCTTCTGCTAAGCGTTTTGCTTCCGCTTCACGCTGAGCTTTTTCTTCAGCTTCACGTTTAGCACGCTCTTCAGCTTCGCGCTTCGCCGCTTCTTCTGCAGCACGCTTAGCGTCCTCTTCAGCCTTGCGCGCGTCTTCCGCACGCTGCTCTTCTTCAAGGGCTGAACGCTTGACATAGGTGCGCTTTTTGCGCACCTCTACTTGAATGTTTTTACTCTTTCCGCCTGTACCCGATACACTCAGCGTGCTACGGGTTTTGCGTTGCAGAGTCAGGCGGGTCGGTGCCTCGTCAGTGTTACCACCGTGTTCTTTCTTCAGGTGGCTCAACAGAGACTCTTTTTCCTGTTGGTTGACACTGTCTTCAGCTTTTTTGCTGATACCAGCATCGGCAAACTGTTGAAGCAAACGATCAATCGGGGTACCGATTTCTTCGGCAAGTGCCTTAATTGAAACCTCTGACATGCTGCTCCTCCCTTGCTAATTAATTATGCTTCGTCGCTGAACCAGCAGATATTACGGGCAGCCATGATCAATTCACCCGCGCTGGTTTCATTCAGGCCTTCGATGTCCAATAGGTCATCAGTACCTTGGTCAGCCAGATCTTCCAGCGTACAGATACCTTTAGCGGCCAGTTTGAACGCCAGGTCGCGTTCCATACCATCCAGGCTCAGCAGGTCTTCGGCAGGCTCAACCCCATCCAAAGACTCTTCCTGCGCAAGGGCAATAGTGGTCAGTGCTTCTTTCGCACGGTTACGCAATTCGTTAACCGTATCTTCGTCCAGGCCGTCAATTGACATTAATTCCTGAACAGGTACATAGGCTACTTCTTCCAGGCTGGTAAAGCCTTCTTCAACCAGAACGATCGAGAATTCTTCATCGATTTCCAGGTATTTAACAAACAGATCAATCGACGCCTGCGCTTCGGCCTGGTGCTTTTTCTGCAGATCTTCCACAGTCATCACATTCAGCTCCCAGCCTGTCAGGACAGATGCCAGTCGAACGTTTTGACCGCTACGACCGATGGCCTGCGCCAGATTGTCTTTCTCAACCGCGATATCCATGGTGTGGTTGTCTTCATCAACGATGATAGAGCTCACCTCAGCCGGTGCCATAGCATTGATAACGTACTGAGCGGCGTTTTCGTCCCACAGTACGATATCGATACGTTCACCACCCAGCTCACCGGATACCGCCTGAACACGCGCACCACGCATACCAACACAAGCACCGACAGGATCGATACGTTTGTCATTGGTTTTCACTGCAATCTTGGCACGAGAGCCAGGATCACGGGCAGCGCCCATCAGTTCGATCATCTCTTCACCGATTTCCGGTACTTCGATGCGGAACAATTCAGACAGCATTTCAGGCTTAGAACGAGTCATGAACAACTGGAAACCACGCGCTTCCGGGCGCACAGCATACAGCAGACCACGTACGCGGTCACCTGGACGGAAGTTTTCACGTGGCAACTGGTCTTCACGCAGAATCACAGCTTCAGCGTTGTTACCCAGATCAACAATAATGGCATCGCGGTTGACTTTCTTCACCACGCCGGTGATCAGCTCACCTTCATTATCGATAAACTGTTCAACGATCTGCGCACGCTCAGCTTCACGTACTTTCTGTACGATAACCTGTTTTGCCGTTTGTGTAGTGATGCGGTCAAAGGTTACAGAATCAATCTGCTCTTCAACATAATCACCCAGCTCTACAGTTTCATCGTCATACTGCGCGGCTTCCAGAGTCATTTCCAGAGTTGGCGCCGTTACTTCATCCACGGCTTTCCAGCGACGGTAAGTATCGAAGTCGCCCGTTTTACGATCAATCGCAACACGCACGTCAATTTCAGCTTCGTACTTTTTCTTTGTTGCTGTTGCCAGTGCGATCTCCAATGCTTCGAAGATACGCTCACGCGGAACAGCTTTCTCGTTGGATACCGCTTCAACGACAGCCAAGATTTCTTTGTTCATTTCTAATGCCCCAATTTAGCGGTTAGAATTTTGGAACCAGGTTGGCTTTGGCAATATTGCTAAGCGCAAAGGTTTCTTCATCGCCTTTCACATTCAACGTGACTAGCTCACCGTCAACGGCAACAATGTCACCTTTCCACTTACGGCGATTGTTCATCGCCATTTTCAGGACCAGGCTGACCTCGTGGCCAATAAACTGCTCATAATGTGCCGCTCTGAACAGCGGACGTTCCAGACCCGGGGAAGAAACCTCCAGGTTATAAGCAACAGTAATAGGATCTTCAACATCCATCACTGCACTGATCTGACGGCTCACGTCGGCACAATCATCGACTGTGATACCGTTTTCGTGGTCAATGAACACACGCAACGTGGAATGTTCACCCGCACGAATAAACTCCAGACCCACCAGTTCATAGCCCAAGGCAGTAACTGGCGCGTCCAGTAGTTCAGTTAGTTGCATCTCTAAAGCGGTCAAGACAACCCCCTGGAAACAAAAAAAGGGCATTAAAGCCCAGTAGATACCTGAATGGTCATGTTTCAGATAATAAAAAACCCCGAATTACGGGGTTTATTATCTCTGGACCCTGATAGCTAAAACCTCTTAAGGTTATAGCAGAAAAACGAAATCGATTCTGTTCCGGGAATCGTCGTCTTTCAAAACTCGGTTATGGCGCCGGTTTAATCTGGGCGGCAATCCATCGATGGCCTGAGAAAATAACTCAAACCTTCGTCCAAGTTGGTTGCGGGGGCCGGATTTGAACCGACGACCTTCGGGTTATGAGCCCGACGAGCTACCAAGCTGCTCCACCCCGCGTCCGTAATTCTGAGAGCGATTATATCTCTCAGTGGTTACTCTTTCAAGTAACGGAAACAATGGTGCCGAGAAGGGGACTTGAACCCCTACACCTTACGGCACTAGCACCTCATGCTAGCGTGTCTACCAATTTCACCATCTCGGCAAATCTGTTAATTACTGAGGAATATCGCTATTTACAGGCGCTTGCTCAGTTGTATCAACAGCTTGTTCTTGCTGTGCTGGGGCACTTAAGTTTTCCCAGCCACTTGTTGCATCCGCTTGTTTTGCGCTTAAATTGCCCAGAACCAAGCTGATCACAAAAAATACAGTTGCAAAAATTGCAGTCATTCGGGTCAAAAAATTACCAGAGCCGCTGGCACCGAACAAAGTTCCTGATGCACCAGCCCCGAATGAGGCTCCCATATCTGCGCCTTTACCCTGTTGAACCAGAACCAGGCCAATTACACCAAGCGCAGCCAACAGATAAATCACAAGTAGAATTTCGTACATGGGTTCCACCTATGTTCCATAGTGTTGTGCCGGCTTTGCAACAGCAGTGCCAGCGCACCCCTTTGTCAGGAGCGAGGGAATACTAGCGAATGCCGACAGGAGTGACAAGCGATTTTTCTCAGAATGTAGTGATTGATGAATCGCTTGTGTAATAAATAAACAGTTTTCAGATAAGGATTCCGGTTAAAGACTGACAAACCGGAATCCCTTTCAAGGCAAGCTGTTAACAGCACTCTTTCACAGCAGCAGCAATCGACAAGGCCGAATCACTCACCAGAGTACCGTCTTCACCTTCAACCATGACACGAATGAGCGGCTCAGTACCAGATTTACGCAATAATACGCGACCACGCTCACCGAGTTTCGCTTCTGCGGCTGCTTTTGCGCTCAGTACCGCCTCAGATTCCAATGGGTTGGAATCGCCAGCGAAACGGACATTTTCCAGCACTTGCGGGAACATTGTCAGCCCTTCACACAAGGTTTTGAGTGACAATTTACTGCTGACAATTGAGGCCATCACCTGCAGGCCAGCCACTATGCCGTCACCTGTCGTCACTTTATCCAGCACTATGACATGGCCAGAGTTTTCCGCGCCAATGGTCCACTGGTTTTTAACCAGCTCTTCCATCACATAGCGATCGCCGACCTGAGCACGAACAAACGGGATACCCAGATTTTTCAGCGCCAGCTCCATCCCCAGGTTTGTCATTAATGTACCTACGACGCCCCCTTTCAGCTCGCCACGACGCAATGCATCACGGGCAATGATATACGCAATCTGGTCACCGTCGACCTTGTTACCGTCTTCATCGACCATGATCACCCGGTCACCATCACCGTCCAGTGCAATACCGAAATCCGCTTTTTCCTGCAGGACTTTAGCCTGCAAGGCGCGCACATCCGTAGCCCCGACCTCGGCGTTGATATTAATACCATTTGGCTCGCAGCCCAGTGTGATCACTTCCGCACCCAGCTCGCGAAAGACGTTCGGCGCAATGTGATAAGTGGCACCGTGAGCGCAGTCGACAACAACCTTATAGCCTTCCAGGCTCAAATGGGATGGAAACGTTCCCTTGCAAAATTCGATGTAACGGCCGGCCGCATCGTTAATCCGATAGGCTTTGCCGAGGCTGGCAGATTCGACACAGACCAGTTCTTTATCCATTTCAGCTTCGATGGCCGCTTCTACAGCGTCAGGCAGTTTGGTCCCCTCAGACGAGAAGAACTTGATACCGTTGTCATAATACGGGTTATGAGAGGCCGAAATCACAATGCCTGCTTCAGCACGAAATGTCCGCGTCAGATAGGCCACGGCAGGTGTCGGCATTGGCCCGGTAAATGCGGCCTGCAAACCAGCGGCGGCCAAACCGGCTTCCAGTGCAGATTCCAGCATATAACCGGAAATACGTGTGTCTTTTCCAATAATGACTTTTTTAGTGCCCTGCTGTGACAACACGCGGCCCGCCGCCCAGCCCAGTTTCAATACAAACTCAGGGGTAATGGGTGACTGGCCAACACGGCCACGGACACCATCGGTGCCGAAATATTTACGTTCAGCCATTAATATTCGCTCCTAGCGCTTTATTTTCCTGTTCAAGCGTCATACGGCAGACAGCCAGTACATCCTGTGTTTCACGGGTATCATGGACACGGATAATCTGAGCGCCTTTCATCGCTGCAATGGCAGCGCAGGCCAGGCTCCCTGCCAGTGCTTCCGCAGGTGTTTTATTCAGTAATTTACAAATCATGGATTTTCTGGACATTCCTACCAGCAGCGGTAAGCCAAACTGATGGAACTGCTCCAAATGTGCCAGCAACTGATAATTGTGTTCCAGGGTTTTACCAAAACCGTACCCAGGATCCAGCAACAGTTGATCACGACGAATACCGGCTTTTTCACAGGCTTGAATGCGCTCCGAAAGAAACGTATTCACATCTGACAGCAGGTCATCATAATGCGGCTGATGCTGCATTGTACGCGGTTGGCCCTGCATATGCATTAAACAAATAGGAACACCGGCAGCCGCAGCGGCTTCCATTGCACCCGGCTCAAGCAGTGCGCGAATATCATTAATTAAATCGGCCCCGGCATTGACGGTTTCAGTCATTACTTGCGCTTTACTGGTATCCACTGAGATCCAGCAATCAAATCGCTGGGCAATTGCTTCCACAATAGGCACAACACGGTCGAGCTCTTCCGCGACTGACACATCGGCCGCACCGGGTCGGGTCGATTCACCGCCAATATCAATGATACTGGTTCCGACGGCCAGCATGTCTTCAACATGTCTTAAGGCGTCGTCCAACTGATTGAATTTACCGCCATCAGAAAATGAATCCGGGGTGAAATTGAGGATTCCCATGGCATGAGGATAAGAAAGGTCTAATGTTTTTTCTTTGCTTTTCAGTAACAAGGCCCATTACTCCTGACTGGGGGAGCGCTCATACTATACCGAGGCTCGCTTGTTTCTTTACAACTGAGAATACTCGCTTGTTTCTTTACAACTGAGAATATCTGACACAGCAGAAACAAAAAACCCCGAGTCACCCCGGGGTTTTATATTCACCGCCAGGCATCAGGCCTGCGGTTTATCATTTTCTTCGCTGTGGTGTGGCTGAACCTGCTCAGGCTTCTCAGCCGGCTTGTCGCTTGCCGCATCATTGGCTTTGTCTTGTGACTCAGGAGCTTCCGCTTTCAGGGTGTCATCTTTGTCACCCCAGCCTTTTGGTGCGCGAATTTCAGATTTACGCTCCATCAGGTCGTCAAGCTGACCCGCATCTATGGTCTCATACTTCATCAATGCATCTTTCATTGAGTGAAGAATATCCATATTACCCGCCAGGATTTCACGCGCTCGCTCATAGTTACGGTCGATAATGGCACGAACTTCAGTATCAATAGTACGCGCAGTATCATCAGACATGTGTTTTGTCTTAGTCACTGAACGACCCAGGAATACTTCACCCTCATCTTCCGCGTACAGCAGAGGACCCAATTTATCCGAGAAGCCCCACTGAGTAACCATTTTACGAGCAATATCAGTCGCACGCTCAATATCGTTTGATGCACCGGTAGAGACTTTTTCTACCCCGTAGATCAGCTCTTCTGCCAGTCGGCCACCGTACAGGCTGGAAATCATCGACTCCAGATACTCTTTGGAGTGGCTGACGCGATCCTGCTCCGGCAGGTACATGGTCACACCCAGTGCCCGACCCCGAGGGATAATGGACACTTTATAAACCGGGTCATGATCCGGTACCAGTCGGCCAATAATGGCATGGCCCGCTTCGTGATAAGCAGTCGATTCTTTCTGCTCTTCAGACATCACCATAGATTTACGCTCAGCGCCCATCATGATCTTGTCTTTCGCCAGTTCGAATTCCACCATAGACACAGTACGCTTGTTGCCTCGGGCAGCAAACAGCGCCGCTTCGTTCACCAGGTTGGCCAGATCAGCACCTGAGAAACCTGGCGTACCACGGGCAATCAGTGATGGTTCAACATCCCCATCCAGCGGTACCTTGCGCATGTGCACTTTCAGGATTTGTTCACGGCCACGCACATCGGGCAGACCGACAACGACCTGACGGTCGAAACGACCAGGACGCAACAGGGCCGGGTCCAGAACATCTGGTCGGTTGGTAGCTGCAATCACGATAATACCTTCGTGACCTTCGAAACCATCCATTTCCACCAGCATCTGGTTAAGTGTCTGCTCACGTTCATCGTGACCACCACCAACGCCCGCACCACGCTGTCGACCTACTGCATCAATTTCATCGATGAAAATAATACAAGGTGCCGCTTTCTTAGCCTGTTCAAACATGTCACGGACACGGGATGCACCCACACCGACAAACATTTCGACGAAGTCAGAACCAGAGATAGTAAAGAAAGGGACTTTCGCTTCACCGGCGATGGCTTTGGCCAGTAAGGTTTTACCCGTACCAGGAGGACCTACCATCAGCACACCGGTTGGAATTTTACCACCCAGTTTCTGGAAGCGGCTAGGATCACGCAGGTAATCCACCAGCTCTTTCACGTCTTCTTTGGCTTCATCGCAGCCGGCAACGTCGTTGAACGTTGTTTTAATCTGGTCTTCACTCATCATGCGTGCTTTAGATTTGCCGAACGACATGGCACCTTTGCCACCTCCGCCCTGCATCTGGCGCATAAAGAAAATCCAGACCCCGATCAGTAACAGCATCGGGAACCAGGATATGAAGATAGAAGCCAGTAAGCTCGGCTCTTCCGGTGGTGTCCCAACCACTTTTACGTTGGCATTAATCAGATCGTCCAGCAATTTCTGATCATTCAGGACAGGCAAGTAAGTCACATAACGGGTGTTATCACGCTTAAATACCGTAATTTCACGATCACTGAACCGTACTTCCCTAATCTGATCCTGACCGATTTCCCGGACAAAAGTCGTATAGTCGACTTGACGGCCAGCACTATCTCCCGGACCGAAGCTCTGAAAAACAGACATCAGCACCACGGCGATGACTAACCACAAAATCAAGTTTTTTGCCATGTCACTCAAGGTGTTAACCTCGCGATAACTTTAAAGATGAATGTAGGGTACTACAGTTTATAACCTGTAGCCACAATATAGACTTCACGGGAGCGATCCCTGGATGAGTCTGGTTTACGGATTTTAACTGCCTTGAACATGCTGCGCACCTCAGCCAGATACTGATCGAAGCCTTCGCCCTGGAAAACTTTTACCGCAAAACTTCCATTGGGCGCAAGCACCTGCCTGCACATATCTAATGCTAGTTCAACAAGATACATTGCTCTAGGCTGATCTGACGCCAGATTGCCGCTCATGTTCGGCGCCATGTCAGACAAAACAACATCAACCATATCAGGCTGAATTCGCTCAAGTAATGCATCCAGCACAGCTTCTTCACGGAAGTCGCCCTGTAAAAAGCTCACACCAGGCAGGGAATCCATTGGCAGAATATCACAGGCAATCACTTGCCCTGAATCGCCAACAACACTGGCCGCATACTGAGACCAGCCCCCGGGTGCAGCACCCAGATCGACAACTGTCATCCCTGGTTTTAACAACTTATCTTTGCTCTGGATTTCCTCCAGTTTGAAAATGGCTCGGGAACGGTAACCCTTTTTCTGGGCTTCCATGACATACTTATCATCAAAATGTTCCTTCAGCCAGCGTCCAGAACTGGCAGAATGTTTCTTTTTACTCATGCATTACCCAATGCGAATCAACCCAACAGCCGATGGTTCCCGTTCTGGTTCAGCAGTACTACTTTTACTGTGGCCCAGAGTTGGCAGGAACACCAGCGTAACGAAACAACGTTAGTCATATTGACTAGATGGCGTTAGAATACCCTGTTTTCAACCCTTGTTATAGATATTGAGTCACCATGAATCTAAGCACCAAACAGAAGCAATACCTGAAAGGCCTTGCTCACAGCCTCAAGCCTGTAGTCCTGATGGGCGCCAACGGCCTGACTGAAGCCGTGCTGTCTGAAATCGAACTGGCCCTGAACCACCATGAACTGATCAAGGTGAAGGTTGCCGCTGAAGAGCGCGAAACCAAGCTGTTGATTGTTGATGCTATCGTTCGTGAAACTCAGGCTGAAAAGGTACAGGTTATCGGTAATATCCTGGTGCTGTACCGTCAGTCGGAAGACAGGAAAATCGAACTTCCCCGCAAATAAAAAAGGCCGCCAACGCGGCCTTTTTTACTTTTCAAGGCCCGGTTGCTGTTACATTTATTAACAATAAAGCACCTGGCCCTGACCATTAAACGTACTCGACCTTTTCGATCTCAAACTCTTTTCGGCCGCCAGGCGTGGCAATACTGACTTCATCACCTTCCTGTTTACCAATCAAACCACGGGCAATTGGCGAATTAACCGAAATCAGACCTTTCTTAATATCAGCTTCATCATCCCCTACGATGCAGTAGGTCACTTCACCGTCAGTATTCACATCCAGCAAAGTCACTGTGGAGCCAAAAATCACTTTTCCGTGATTCGTCATCTTGGTGACATCAATAACCTGAGCAACAGACAACTTATACTCAATATCGCGAATCTGTGCTTCACAGATCCCCTGCTCCTCTCGGGCCGCGTGATACTCCGCATTCTCTTTCAGGTCACCCAGCTCACGAGCTTCAGCAATGGCCTCTGTAATCTGTGGACGACGTTTCATCAAGGCGTCCAGCTCTTGACGCAGCTGCTGTTCGCCGCGGACTGTCATTGGGATCTTTTCCATAAAGTAATCTACCTCGAAACGCCAGAAAAGCAGGATTGCTTTTCGGACAAAAAAAAAGCCAGCCCAGCACAAGTCTGGGCTAACGCATGAATAGAAGAAACGGCTTTTCTGCCTAACAAGATACCTAATACACGACCTCGGATGCAACCTCTGTCTACAGCTTGCGGTTTAGTCGCTGTCTATCCATCATATTACGTTGCTTGCAGCCCTGCACAATTTCGCAGTGCGGCCGCCAGAAGCTGCTTTTGCCTGAGCTCCCTGCTGCACAAGCACGATGGTATTCGGAATAGGAAAATATATCTTACAGGATATTAACGAACTTTCATTGCCACTCTGCTCTCTTACCCCCTATGATTGCCAGTTAGGTTTACAACGGCTCTTCACCATTATGAAAAAGAAAGTTGGCTTATTTCTCGCTGCACTCGTGTTATCCCATTCGGTATTTGCCGAATTTTCTCCTGATGTGGCGATGACATCACTCCCCTCAGGGCATGATCTGGCTCTCATTATTACTGACCCGGCAACGGGCAACGCCATTTTCAGCCAGCGTGCTGAACAATTGCAGGCTCCCGCCAGCACTCAGAAACTGCTGACGGCCTTAGCTGCCAGACTGTACCTGGATCAAAACTTTCGTTTTACTACTCGGCTAGAGCAGAACAAAGAGCACTATATTATCCGCTTCAGTGGCGATCCAACGCTATCGCGTGGAGATCTTGCTGCTATGCTGCACGCTTTGAAGCAAAAAGGTGTACATCGCATCAAAGGGAATATCTACCTCAACGGCAGCCAGTTTACCGGCTACGAACAAGCATCCGGCTGGCCCTGGGATAGCCTTGGCGTCTGTTACAGTGCCCCGGCCAGCAGTATCACTCTGGAACACAACTGTGTTCAGGCGGCCTTATACAGTGACCGGCCACTGGGCCAGCCGACCCGGCTTCATATCCCTGCCCATCAGCCAGTCAGTGCCACCAGCTTTGCCAAAGTCGTCAGCAAAGCGCAGCAAAAATCCACCTTCTGTTCTTTGGAGCTGCAAACCCAGCCCGGCAACCATTACCAGCTCAACGGCTGCCTGCCGCAGCGGGACAAGCCCTTGCCGCTGAATTTTGCGGTCGTGGATACCGAGGCCTATGTCCGCGATGTGCTATTGCAAGAGCTCGACAGAAGAGGCATAGCTTTTGATGGCGAAATCCTGCGCGATGATACTCAAACAGGCCAGCAGATCACCAGTCACAGCTCTGCACCCTTACCGGCATTGCTGAAAATTATGCTGGAAGATTCTGACAACCTGATTGCCGATAACCTTGCCAAAACCCTGGGGCAGCGCTTCTATGATCAACCGGGCAGTTTTCACAATGGCACTGAAGCAATCAAGCAGATCATAGCTGAGCATACCGGCATCGATCTGAGCCGGGCGGTGCTGGCCGACGGTTCTGGCTTATCCCGGGACAACCGCATCATGGCCAGTGATATGATGAAAGTAATGACTTACATCTACCAGCATAATGACAGCCTGAACTTGCTTGCTGATTTGCCCGTTTCTGGCGAATCGGGCACCCTGCGTTACCGCCAGAGTATCCGGCATGAGCCGCTGAAAAGTCGACTGGCCGCTAAATCGGGTTCTCTCTACGGCACTTTCAATTTAGCCGGCGTGATGACAGCCAAATCCGGCAAACCTTTATTATTTGTTCAGTTTGTCACTAACTATCTGCCACCAGAAAAAACAGAAGATGCCCCAGCTGTCATGCCGGAAATTTTCAGATTCGAACGTCAGTTATATACAGATCTGTATGAATCGTTTTAACCAGATACAAGCTTGAGCCGCGAGCTGCCATTCTGAATGGCACAAAAAAGCCCGTCGTTTCACAACGACGGGCTTCTTATTACTTTGTCAGGGCGCTGTTAAGCCTTGTTCAGTCTTGCGTGAAGCTCTTGCACTGAGGTCACCTTATTACGGTCATCCGCAGTCAGTGCCATACAAGTGGCAAACGCAGCATTCAGGGTAGTGGTGTAATTCACCTTCTCCAGCAAGGCACCGCGGCGCAACACTTTAGAATCTTCAATCGCCTGACGGCCTTCTGCGGTGTTGATGATATAGCTGTACTCGTTGTTCTTGATACGGTCAAGAATATGAGGACGGCCTTCATGCACCTTGTTCACCAGGCGTGGATTAATCCCCGCTTCGCCCAGAATCACCGCAGTACCGTGGGTCGCATCCAGCTCGTAACCCAGCTTCACCAGCTTAGCAGCCAGGTCGACCACACGGCGTTTGTCATTATTACGGACAGACAGCAGTGCGCGGCCGGCATTTTCACGGCTGTGCTCTTTGCCACAGCCCAGTTCAGCCTTGGCGAAAGCTTCTGCGAACGTATCACCCACACCCATCACTTCGCCGGTCGAGCGCATTTCCGGACCAAGCAGCGGGTCGACACCCGGGAACTTGTTGAAAGGCAGCACCACTTCCTTCACTGAGTAGTAAGGAGGAATGATTTCCTTAGTGAAACCTTGTTGTTCCAGTGTCTGACCGGCCATCACACGCGCGGCAATTTTCGCCAGTGGTGCACCCGTTGCTTTGGAGACAAAAGGTACAGTCCGTGCGGCACGAGGGTTAACTTCAATCAGGTACACTTCGTTGTCTTTAACTGCAAACTGGGTATTCATCAGGCCGCGAACACCCAACTCAAAGGCCAGCTTCTCAACCTGACGACGCATTTCATCCTGAATTTCCTGGCTCAGGGTATATGCAGGCAGCGAGCAGGCTGAATCACCTGAGTGAACACCCGCTTGCTCGATATGCTCCATGATACCGCCGATCACCACACGCTCGCCGTCACAGATGGCATCCACATCCACTTCCGTGGCATCATCCAGGAAGCGATCCAGCAGCACAGGCGATTCGTTCGAGACGCTGACCGCTTCGTTGAAATAACGGCGCAAGTCATTTTCGTCGTACACGATTTCCATCGCACGACCGCCCAGTACATACGAAGGACGCACCACCAACGGGAAACCGATATCTTTCGATTTCTCAATAGCCTGTTCCATCGCTGTTACTGTCGCATTTTCCGGCTGCTTCAGGCCCAGGCGCTCAACAGCGGCCTGAAAACGTTCACGGTCTTCGGCGCGGTCAATCGCATCAGGGCTGGTACCAATAATTGGCACACCTGCCGCTTCCAGTGCACGCGCCAGTTTGAGCGGCGTTTGGCCACCGTACTGAACGATGACACCTTTAGGCTTCTCGACACGCACGATAGCCAGTACATCTTCCAGCGTAACCGGCTCAAAATACAGGCGATCCGAGGTGTCGTAATCAGTGGAAACTGTCTCAGGGTTACAGTTCACCATGATGGTTTCGTAACCGTCTTCGCGCAGGGCCAGCGATGCGTGTACGCAGCAGTAATCGAATTCGATACCCTGCCCGATACGGTTTGGACCACCACCCAGCACCATAATCTTGTCACGATCAGTCGGGTTGGCTTCACACTCTTCGTCATAAGACGAGTACATGTAAGCTGTGTCTGAAGAGAACTCAGCCGCACAGGTATCCACACGCTTATAAACAGGGTGAATATCGTGACGGTCACGTTCTTTGCGAATTTCCAGCTCAGCCACACCCAGCAGTTTAGCCAGTCGCGCATCCGAGAAGCCTTTGCGCTTCAGTTTACGCAGGAAATCGCCGGTCAGACCCGCAAAACCATCTTCTTTGACCTTGGCTTCCATTTGGACGATCTCTTCGATCTGTACCAGGAACCAGCGGTCGACATTGGTCAGGTTAAAGACGCCATCCACAGACAGCCCGGCACGGAAGGCATCAGCGATATACCAGATACGCTCAGCACCGGCTTCTTTCAGCTCGTGGCGAATCTTAGTCAGCGCTTCAGGATCGTCCAGATCCACCATTTCATCAAAGCCGTTGGCACCCACTTCCAGGCCACGCAGTGCTTTTTGCAGTGATTCCTGCTGGTTACGGCCGATGGCCATCACTTCACCAACAGATTTCATCTGAGTCGTCAGACGATCGTTGGCACCTGCGAACTTTTCAAAGTTGAAGCGTGGGATCTTAGTAACAACGTAGTCTATGGTTGGTTCGAACGAGGCCGGTGTTGCGCCACCCGTGATGTCGTTCATCAACTCATCCAACGTGAAACCTATCGCCAGCTTGGCGGCCACTTTGGCAATCGGGAAGCCGGTCGCTTTCGAAGCCAGGGCTGACGAGCGGGAAACACGCGGGTTCATCTCAATGATAACCATACGGCCATCTTTCGGATTAATACCGAACTGGACGTTTGAGCCACCGGTTTCCACGCCGATTTCGCGCAGTACCGCCAGCGACGCATTACGCATCAGCTGGTATTCTTTGTCCGTCAGCGTCTGGGCAGGCGCAACTGTGATGGAGTCACCGGTGTGAATACCCATTGGATCGAAGTTTTCAATGGCGCAGACGATGATGCAGTTGTCGTTCTTATCACGAACCACTTCCATCTCGTACTCTTTCCAGCCAATCAGGGACTCGTCAATCAGCAGTTCATTGGTCGGTGATAAATCCAGACCACGGCGACAAATTTCTTCAAATTCTTCTTTGTTATAGGCGATACCACCGCCTGTACCACCCATGGTGAAAGACGGACGGATGATACAGGGGAAGCCGACCATATCGAGGACTTTGTAGGCTTCTTCCATGGTTTTCGCGGTATCGGCGCGCGGACACTCCAGACCAATCGACTTCATGGCTTTATCAAAGCGTGAACGGTCTTCGGCTTTGTCGATCGCATCAGCCGTTGCACCAATCATTTCTACGCCGAATTCGGCCAGTACGCCGTGACGCTCCAGATCCAGCGCACAGTTCAGTGCAGTCTGGCCGCCCATAGTCGGCAGGACCGCATCTGGACGCTCTTTTTCAATGATCTTGCGTACAACTTCCCAGTGGATAGGCTCAATATATGTCGCATCCGCCATTTCCGGATCGGTCATGATAGTGGCCGGGTTCGAGTTCACCAGGATAACGCGGTAACCTTCCTCACGCAGCGCTTTACACGCTTGAGCACCTGAATAGTCGAACTCACACGCCTGGCCAATCACGATAGGACCGGCACCCAGAATCAGAACACTTTGTATGTCAGTACGTTTTGGCATCGTTTACTACTCCGGCTTAGGCGCTGTGCTGTTTAATCAGGTCGATAAAGTGGTCAAAAAGTGGTGCCGCATCGTGCGGACCCGGGCTGGCTTCAGGGTGACCCTGGAAGCTGAAAGCCGGCTTGTCGGTACGGTGGATGCCCTGCAGGGAGCCATCGAACAGCGACTTGTGGGTGGCACGCAGGTTATCTGGCAGTGTGTCTTCATCAGCCGCAAAACCGTGGTTCTGGCTGGTGATCATCACAACATTGCGGTCCAGATCTTTAACCGGGTGGTTGGCACCGTGGTGACCAAATTTCATTTTCACTGTCTTGGCACCGCTTGCCAGCGCCAGGATCTGGTGTCCCAGGCAGATGCCAAACACAGGCAGGCCTTTGTCCAGAAATGTTTTCGTCGCTTCAATCGCGTAAGTACAAGGCTCCGGGTCGCCGGGGCCATTTGACAGGAAGACGCCATCCGGATTCATCGCCAGCACTTCTTCTGCTGAGGTTTCTGCCGGAACAACCGTCAGGCGACAACCACGGTCAACCAGCATGCGCAGGATATTACGCTTGGCACCGAAGTCATAAGCCACCACATGGTAAGGTAACTCGCCGGCCTCTTTGGCTTCCGGCAGCCCGCCTTCCAGCGTCCAGGAACCCTGCGCCCAGCTGTAGCTTTCTTTGGTCGACACCACCTTCGCCAGATCCATCCCTTTCAGGCCAGGAAAGGCTTTGGCTTTTTCCAGCGCCAGCGCCGCGTCGAGATTGTCACCCGCCATGATGCAACCATTCTGCGCGCCTTTCTCACGCAGCAGACGGGTCAGCTTACGGGTGTCAATGTCAGCGATACCAACAATGTTTTGAGATTTCAGATAATCAGACAATGTCTGCTGGGAACGGAAGTTTGAAGCAATAAGAGGGAGGTCGCGAATTACCAGGCCTTGCGCGTGGATTGCAGTAGATTCTTCGTCTTCGGAATTGGTTCCGGTATTGCCAATGTGGGGATAAGTAAGAGTGACAATCTGTTGAGAGTAAGAGGGGTCAGTGAGAATTTCCTGGTACCCCGTCATCGAGGTATTGAAAACAACTTCACCAACGGCCGAACCATCTGCACCGATGGATACGCCGTGGAACACAGTCCCGTCTTCAAGGACTAACAGCGCCGATTTGTTCAAGACAACCTCCAATCTTCATAAAAACGCAAATAAAACAGATAAAATTGCATTTACCCATTCCATAGAAAGTCAAAACCCCAGTCAAGCCGAATTTTGACAAATTGCGCGCATTCTAGTGATCCATGCCCAAACTGTCAACAACAGGGGGAAATTAAATTTTAAATATCGACCACTCCGACCGCTTAAGCCGCCAAACCAGAGAAAGCATATCTTTTCCTGCCTTTTCCCATCGGCCTTCCGGGCTGCATGTTCAGGCAACCGTTTGCCAAGCCAGCCAAACGCTCACTATAAATTATCTAACGGATAAACCATAAAAATCAGGCAAGATAACACCTACTTTTACCGCACAGGAAGGGCCAAGGCGCAACAAGCACACAAAAAAGCAAGCAAACCCTTGGATTTACAGTGAAGAGCACAACAAGAATGCTTTCTCGCTCAGTTTGATGATTTATGCAAAATGAAGGAGACTAAAAACAGAGAACTGAGCAGAACACTGCAGCCGGAACCGGCTGCAGTGTGAAAGAAGTGATTTACAGATCGTTCAGGCCAAGCACATCCTGCATGGTATAAAAACCCGCCGGTTGCTTATCCAGCCAAGCCGCCGCGCGGACTGCACCGTTGGCAAATGTCATACGATCTGTCGCTTTGTGAGTGATTTCGACCCGCTCGCCAATATCAGCAAACATAGCCGTGTGCTCGCCGATAATGTCGCCGGCGCGAATCGTCGCGAAGCCGATCTCATCACGGCTACGCTCACCGGTAATCCCTTCACGGGCATAGACAGCAACATCGCTCAGTTTTTTCCCCATTGCGCCGGCAATCGCCTCGCCCATGCCCAGCGCTGTACCGGAAGGCGCGTCGACTTTGTGTCTGTGGTGGGCTTCTATGATTTCGATATCACAGTAATCCCCCATGATCTTGGCCGCTTTCTCCAGCAGCTTGAACGTCAGGTTGACGCCGACACTGTAGTTGGGGGCCATCACAACGGCTATCTGGCTGGCGGCAGCATCGATCCGGGCTTTTTCTTCTTCGCTAAAACCGGTTGTCCCAATGACAATTTTCTTATTATGGCGCTGGCACAGCGCCAGATTCGCCAGTGTTGCAACTGGCGCAGTGAAATCAATCAGCACATCAAAATCATTGATCGCTTTTTCAATATCATCGACCACAGCCACTTCCAGCTTGCCAATACCCGCCAGCTCACCGGCATCAACGCCGATCAAGCTGCTCTGAGGACGCTCAGTCGCCGCACCCACCTGAGCCTGCTCAGACTGTGCTGTCGCTTTCAGTAACTGGCGTCCCATTCGCCCTGCCGCACCGGCAATCGCGATTCTGACCATAGCTGTTTCTCCTTAAAACATTCAGCAGATGAAGGTCTGTTTATCTTTCAGGGCCAGGTTTACCGGCCAACACCACGCCAAGACCATGAAAGATAAACAGCCCATTAATCTAGCCTGTATAACGGTGAAAAAAAACCCCGGTTATAACCGGGGTTCCATAAATAATCCTGCGACGGGCTGCTCAGCCTACATTTTTGACCTGCAATTCGCGCGGCACTTCAAAAAACATATTTTCTTCGCGGCCGCTCAGCTCTTCCACTTCGCCACCGGCCAGAGCCTGAATTCGCGCGATAATCTGGTTGACCAGCGCTTCCGGCGCAGAGGCGCCCGCAGTCACGCCCACACTCGTTTTGCCGGTCAGCCAGTTGGCATCAACATCTTCGGCACAGTCCGTCAGGTAGCTTGGGGTACCCAGCTTTTCTGCTAATTCACGCAGGCGATTGGAGTTTGAGGAGTTCTTTGACCCCACCACTATCATCACATCGACGCTGGCGGCCATTTCACGCACGGCATCCTGGCGATTCTGGGTTGCATAACAGATGTCATCTTTGCGCGGTCCCTGAATCTCCGGAAAGACCTGTCGCAAGCGATCAATGACCTCTGCGGTTTCGTCCACCGACAAAGTCGTCTGACTAACATAATGCAGGTTACCCGGATCTCTCACCACAGTTTTCAGCTTGTCAACATCGACCGGGGTTTCAACCAGGTACATACCGCCCGTATCGCTGGCGTACTGGCCCATAGTCCCTTCGACTTCAGGGTGACCGGCGTGGCCGATCAACACCACTTCCATATCGCGGCGACTGGCGCGGGCCACTTCCATATGGACTTTGGTGACCAGAGGGCATGTCGCATCAAACACGGTTAACTTACGTGCTTTAGCTTCATTACGAACGGCCTGAGACACTCCGTGAGCAGAAAAAATAACAATATTATCATCCGGCACTTCGCTCAGCTCTTCGACAAAGACGGCCCCACGCTGTTTCAGTCCTTCAACCACAAACCGGTTGTGAACCACCTCATGGCGCACGTAAATAGGCGGCTGATACAGCTCCAGCGCACGCTCAACGATACTGATTGCCCGATCAACACCGGCACAGAAACCACGAGGGTTAGCAAGTACGATTTTCATATCTGAGGACTCTTTACCTTCATCCTTCCACTCTTGATCTCAAGATGACCAGGAGCGGATATGGGTTTACCCTTCGATGCCGACCACTTCAACATCAAAGGTCACCCGCTGGCCGGCCAGCGGGTGATTGAAATCAACAGTGACAGAATCACCGACCACAGCGGTAATCACACCAGGGATATCCTGCCCGTCCGGGCCGCTGAATGCAATGATAGCGCCGACTTCTGCCGGAGCGTCAGAGCCAAAGCGGGTTAAATCAACATGATGGATATTGTCAGGGTTCGGCATACCGAATGCATCTTCCGGCTCAAGCACAAACTGGTTTTTCTCGCCCTGCGCCAGGCCAAGCAGGCAACGTTCAAAGTTGTCAGTCAGGCTGCCATCGCCCATACGAAACTTAGCCGGTTTCCCCATAGACTGAGTAGACTCAGCGACAGAGCCGTCTTCCAGCTTGATGGAAAAGTGCATTAAAACTTCACTGTTGTGCGTGATAACCGACATACATACATCCTGATTACGAATTACTGAGTGATACGGCAGGCCTTAATTATCATGCTTACCGGATAAATCCATCGCTTTTTACAATAAAGCGCCGCCCATCGCAACGAGCAGCGCCTGGTCCGTGAGCCTGAACGCCTTACTGGCTTGCTTTGGTCTTGGTCTTTCCGGCCAGAAACCCTTCCAGAATGATAAGACCCGCGCCAACGCAGATTGCCGAGTCGGCAATATTAAACGCCGGCCAGTGGTGCTGCCCGATATAGAAATCGAGAAAATCCACTACAAAGCCATGGTACAGGCGATCAAACAGGTTACCGAGTGCGCCACCTATGATCAGCGCATAGGCAGAGTTGACCATAATATGGCTGGCTGGAGTGCGGCGCATCCAGACCATGAGTAACGCAGTCACCCCTAAGGCAATAGCGGTAAACAACCAGCGCTGCCAGCCGCTGGCATCACTGAGAAAACTGAAAGCCGCGCCGTAGTTATGCACATACAGCAGATTAAAGAAGGGCAAGACTTCAATGCGGTTAGGCCAGCCGTAACCCATGCTGTCCATCACCAGCAGCTTAGTACCGATATCGATGGCAAAGACCAGAACCGCCAGCCACAGCCAGCGGATTCCGGATTGCTTCAAAGCAGGTAAATTACTCATCAGGCAAACTTGCGCTCTTCACCCTGACCATCAATGTTGGTCACACAGCGGCCACAAATTTCTTCATGCCCGGCAATGGTGCCGACATCGGCCACATGGTGCCAGCAGCGATCACACTTAGCCGCGTCCGATGCTGTCACCAGCACCGACAGACCAGCCACGTCAGTCGGTTTCGCCTCTGCCGGCTTGCTGTCAGTCAACGCCACCTGGGCTTTAGAAGTCAACAGTACAAAGCGCAGCTCATTTTCCAGACTGTTCAGCTTGTCCGCCAGCTCAGGTTCGGCAAACAGCGTCACCTCTGCCTGCAGCGCACCGCCAAGGCGTTTTTCGTTACGCGCTTCTTCCAGCAGTTTGTTCACAGCGCCGCGAACCGCCTGGATCTCAGTCCAGAATTCGTTGCTGAAAGCATCATTTTCAGACAGCTCAAACAGGCCTTCAAACCACTCGCCGGTGAAGACAAAGGTATCACGCTCACCCGGCATCTCATTCCAGATTTCATCGGCGGTGAAAGACATGATAGGCGCCATCCAGCGAACCAGAGCTTCGACAATATAGTACAAAGCGGTCTGGCAGCTGCGCTGGGCATGACCACCACGTTTGGCGGTGTACTGGCGATCTTTGATCACATCGAGATAGAAAGAGCCCATTTCGATCGAACAAAAGTGCATCAGGCGTTGGGTCACTGTGTGCAGATTGTATTCATCGTAAGCTTGGATGATTTCATCCTGTGCCGCTTTCGCTTGCGCGACTGCCCAGCGATCCAACGCAACCATCTCTTCCGCTGGCACGCAGTCGGTGGCCGGGTTGAAGCCACTCAGGTTGGCCAGCAGGAAACGCGCTGTATTACGGATACGACGGTAAGCATCGGCACTGCGCTTGAGGATTTCATCTGACACCGCCACTTCGCCGGTGTAGTCAGTCGATGCGACCCACAGACGCAGGATATCAGCGCCCAGCTTATTGGTAACATCTTTTGGCGCAACCACGTTACCGATAGATTTCGACATCTTACGACCCTGACCATCAACCACGAAACCGTGGGTCAGAACCTGACGATAAGGGGCCTTGTTTTTCATCGCCACAGATGAAATCAGCGAAGACTGGAACCAGCCACGATGCTGATCAGAACCTTCCAGGTAAAGATCGGCCGAACTGCCATTGAATTCTTCACGATTATCAACCACGGCATAGTGGGTGGCACCGGAGTCGAACCAGACATCCAGAGTGTCCAGCACTTTTTCGTATTGCTCAGCATCGACTTCACCCATGATCTCGGCAGGGTTGAGATCCCACCACGCCTGGATGCCTTTTTCTTCCACCAACTGGGCCACTTTTTCAATCAGCGCCAGACTGTCCGGATGCAGTTCCTGCGTTTCTTTATGGACGAAAAGTGCAATTGGTACGCCCCAGGTACGCTGACGCGAGATACACCACTCAGGGCGACCTTCAACCATGCTCTCGATACGGCTCTGGCCCCACTCAGGCATCCACTGAACGCCTTTGATTTCTTCCAGTGCTTTTGCACGCAGACCGTTCTGATCCATGGAAATAAACCACTGCGGGGTGGCACGGAAGATGATTGGGGTCTTGTGACGCCAGCAATGCGGATAACTGTGCTCATAAGAGTGATGATGCAGCAAGGCACCGTGTTCTTTCAGCGTCTCGACAACTGCGTCGTTGGCTTTGAAGACGTGCTGACCGGCAAACAGTTCGGTATCCGGCAGGTATACGCCGTTACTGCCGACCGGGTTTGCCACTTCCAGGCCGTACTTCTGACCGACAACAAAGTCTTCCTGGCCGTGGCCAGGCGCTGTGTGCACGCAGCCCGTACCGGATTCGGTGGTCACGTGATCACCCAGAATCACAGGCACATCAAAGCTGTAAAACGGGTGGTTAAAGCGCAGCAGATCCAGCTCTATGCCCTTACAGAAGCCCAGATTATGGAAATGCTCGATACCGGCACGATCCATCACATCTTTTGCCAGTTCAGCGGCCACAATCAGACGTTGAGGCTGCTCGCCTTCCACCTGGATCAGGACATATTCCAGATCGTCACGGACAGCTACCGCACGGTTGGCCGGCAATGTCCAAGGCGTAGTGGTCCAGATCACAATGGACACATCACCCTGCCCCTGGTGATCACTGGCCAGATTAAACTTGCTTAACACCTCAGCTTCATCAACGGCTTTGAATTTCACGTCAATAGACGGCGAGACCTTGTTTTTGTATTCCACTTCGGCTTCAGCCAGCGCTGAACCACAGTCGGTACACCAGTGAACAGGTTTGAAACCTTTCAGCAGGTGGCCGTTATCTGCAATTTTGCCCAAGGCACGAATGATGTTGGCTTCGGTAGCGAAGTCCATAGTGCGGTAAGGCTTGTCCCACTCACCCAGTACCCCGAGGCGAACAAAACTTTCTTTCTGGCCTTCAACCTGACCGGCTGCATACGCACGGCATTTTTCGCGGAACTCGGCGGCAGAGACTTTATGGCCGGGTTTACCGACTTTTTTCTCTACCATTAACTCGATCGGCAAACCGTGGCAATCCCAGCCTGGCACGTAAGGCGCGTCAAAGCCGGACATCGACTTTGACTTGATAATAATGTCTTTGAGAATCTTGTTCAGTGCGTGACCAATATGAATATCACCATTGGCATATGGAGGGCCGTCATGCAGTACGAAAGATTTTTTACCTTTCTTGGCTTTACGGATTTCACCGTAGAGATCCTCGTCATACCAACGCTTAAGCATTGCAGGCTCGCGTTGCGCCAGATTGCCTCGCATCGGAAACCCTGTTTCAGGCAGGTTCAGGGTATCTTTATAGTCGCTCATTGATTCTCAATTCCGTTACTTGGGCGAAGTTGGACATGTTGACGATGCTCAGACAGCCACACCCGCGCAGTCTGGGCATCACGCTCGATTTGCGCTTTCAGCGCATCAAAGGAGGCGAATTTAATTTCATCTCGTAGTTTGTGGTGTAGCACCACTTCAATCTGACAACCATAAATGTCAGACTGATAATCAAATAAATGGACTTCCAGTTGCTGACGCTCGCCGTTCACTGTCGGCCGGCGGCCGATATTCGCCACCCCGGGCAATGGCTGTTGCGCCACCCCCAGCACTTCAACGGCATACACACCGGAAACCGGTGAAACCCGGCGCTTCAGCGGCACATTGGCCGTGGGGAAGCCTATGGTCCGGCCCAGCTTCTGGCCATGTGACACCCGGCCGGTAATACTGTATGGGCGGCCCAGCATGGCCTCCGCTGAGGCCAGATCATCACTGGCCAGTGCTTCGCGGATTGCCGTACTGCTCACTCGCTGAGTATCCACACAGTAACTCTGGGTACTGACAACCTCAAAGCCGAATTCACGTCCGGCAGCTTCCAGCATGGTAAAATCGCCGCTGCGGCCTTTACCGAAGCGAAAGTCGTCACCAACAACCAGAAACTTAACACCCAATTGTTCCACCAACAAGCGACGGACGAAATCTTCCGGCGCCATATCGGCAAAGCGGGCGTTGAAATTGACACACAACAGGCGAGCTATGCCTGCATGACTGAGCTGCTGATACTTGTCGCGAAAGCGAGTCAGCCTTGCCGGCGCCTTGTCTTTGGCAAAGAGCTCCATAGGCTGAGGCTCGAAACTCATCACAGTCGAAGGAACCCCTAATCGTCGGGCTTGCTCCAGTACCTGACGCAGCACGGCCAGATGGCCCTGATGGACCCCGTCAAAGTTGCCAATTGTCAGAACACAGCCGTGGTGACCGGGCCGGATATTATGAATTCCTCGGATCAATTCCATCTGCAGCTAATCATTACCAAAGTCAAAAACTGACGGATTATATACCAGAGCGCAACAGGGTTAAAACCATGCGCGCCGTAAGATGTACTTTTTTGCCGCAATTCCGTGCCAGCCATGATCCGTATCGCGCACCTTAGCTTTCGCTACGCAGGTGGTGCAAACGGACGCCTGTCACTGTCAGTGATAACAGGTAAGTCACGGCACCAATCCCTATCAGGCCAGTCAGCCAGTACACACGCTGAACCAGACCCAATGACAGCCAGTGCGCCATATCTGGCGACAACCATAACAGCACGCCCACCATAGCCACACCGGCAATAACCAGACGGACCACAAATCCAAACGTAGTACGTGAAATACGGTACACCCCGGCGCGGTGCAGGCCGCGGTACAAAAGTGCGGCGTTGACCAGTGCTGATAAGGCTGTTGCCAGCGCCAGACCAACATAACCTAGGAAATAGGCAAAAATAGCATTGAATACCATGTTGGTGACCATAGCAATAACACCATAGCGCACCGGGGTACGGGTGTCTTGTCTTGCATAGTAACCAGGCGCTAGCACCTTGATTAGCATAAAGTTCAGCAAGCCAGATGCATAAGCCAGCAGCGACATGCCCGCCTGCTCGACATCATTGGGGGTAAATTCCCCCCGCATGAAAAGCACCATCAGCATAGGCTTAGCCAGCACCATTAGCCCCAGCATAGCAGGCAAACCGAGCAGAAGTACCATTCTGACCCCCCAGTCCATTGTGTGGGCAAAATGCTCCCGGTTCTGATCCACATGCTTGCGCGACAAGGCCGGCAGGATCACGGTCGCAATGGCAATCCCAAACAGACCCAAAGGAAATTCAAGCAGCCGGTCTGAGTAATACAGCCAACTGATAGAGCCCGTCATCAGAAAGCTGGCGATGAAGGTATCAAACAACAGGTTAATCTGGCTCACTGACACACCGAACAAGGCCGGGATCATCAGAGTGCGGATTTTCACCACGCCGGGATCGCGCCATCCCCAGCGTGGACGTACCAGCACCCCTTCCCGGTAAAGAAAGGGTAACTGAAACAGAAACTGTACTAAACCGCCCAGAAAAACGCCCAGAGCCAGGCCGATTTCAGGCTGTTCCAGATTCGGTGATACCCACCAGGCACACAAAATGATGGAGATATTGAGAAATACCGGGGTAAACGAAGAAACGGCAAATTTCCCCAAGGTATTGAGGACGGCCCCCGACAAAGCGACCAGAGTGATAAACCACAGGTAAGGAAAAGTGATTTTCAGCAACAAGCTTGCCAGCTCAAACTTCGGCGCTGCCGGCCCGTCATTGAGCCAGTCAATAAACCAACCTGCTCCAAACAGGGCTGTAATCACCCCGGAACCCAATACGCCCAAAAGGGTGACCAAGGTAACTATGCCCCCCAGCGTACCGGACACCCGGGCGATAAGCTCACGGGTCTTATCTTTATCACCCGCCGCATGAGCTTCGGTCAGCACGGGAACGAAAGCCTGAGAGAAAGCCCCTTCCGCAAACAGGCGGCGAAGAAAGTTTGGGATCTTATTGGCGAAGAAAAAAACATCGGCAGCCGCACCGGCTCCCATCAGGTTTGCTACCACTACATCTCGCACTAAACCCATGACGCGAGATACTAAAGTCATACTGCTGACAATCAGCCCGGAGCGCAAAAGACGCTTACTCACAAAAAAACCTCATAAAAGATGGCCCAGAAAGGTGACTTGCAGAGCCAAATGCTGGTAGAATCTGCCGCCATATTAACCGTGTTAATGCACAAGTGCCAATTTCAATGGCGCGGCTGTTATTTGCACAAATCATTTGACATTGTTCGGTTTTAGAGGCATATTCCTCGGCCTTAAATTGTCACCATACCAAGAATTTGGGAGTTACACCCTTGGCAAATATCAAATCTGCTAAGAAACGTGCAATCACTTCTGAAAAACGTCGTCAGCACAACGCTAGCCGTCGTTCTATGATGCGCACTTTCTTCAAAAAAGTTGTTGCTGCTATTGAAGCAGGCGATAAAGAAGCCGCCGTTAAGGCCTTCGCTGACATGCAACCTGTTATGGACCGTATGGCTACTAAAGGCCTGGTTCACAAAAACAAGGCTGCTCGTCATAAAGCGCGCCTGTCTGCAAAAATCAACGCTCTGTAATTTCAGTGCATTGATGCTACAGCAATAAAAAAACCGGCTATGGCCGGTTTTTTTATATCCGCTATTTACTTTAACGTCTCGTACCAGGCTGGTAATAAGTGCCTAGCAGTACATTTGCTGCAACAGCTGAATCATCGACTTCACTTCCTGGCTTCTCAGCCTGTAGAACACAGTCTGCGACTCTTTACGTGTCGCCACCAGGCCATCGCGCCTTAGCCAGGCAAGGTGCTGTGACAAGGCCGACTGGCTTAATTCCAGACGGTCACTCATCGTTCCAACCGACAACTCTCCTTCCAGCAAGTAGCATAAAATCAGCAGCCGCCGCTCATTAGCCATAGCCTTAAGCAAAGACACTGCCTGAGGAGCACTGTGATGTAACTTTATGGTTTCCATCTTTCCACCGCTTGAACTTCAGTGATTTATCTATTGACTTCTATCACTGAAAAAGGCGGTCATTTGAACAATTTTCTGAAGTCGGCTTCGCAAATTTTCTTCACCGCAGGGTGCATGATCATACGTTCTGCAAAAATAACGTAATATTCCTCCCGAATCGCTCTTACTCGCTTCACTTCGCGTACGGTATGCGACTGTTCGATCTCTTCGGCATAAATCGAAGGTGCCACAAACATAGATTTTCGAAACGCGCCGAACGCTTTCATTAACGCCGCATCATCAAACTCACCCAATATGTTGGGCGTGATCCCCTGCTGATCAAACCAATGATGCAGTTTACGTCCCATAGCCGTACGGCGTCCCGGTACCAGCAGCTTGTACTCTTCAAGGCAGGCAGGAAAACTGAGTGACTTATCTGCATCCGAACAGAAAAAGCTCATCCCTGACTCGCCCAGTTTTTTACTGAACAACCCAGGGCTCTGTGTGGAGTCCACCGGGCAATCAGACAAAATCATATCCAGCTTATGCTGAGACAATTGCTCCAGCAGCATTTCATGCGTCGACTCGTAGCAGCGCAAATGTATGCGCTCATCTTCCGGGATACCCGCCATCAAAATTTTACTGACCAGGCGTTTTGACAGCGCATCCGCGACCCCGACTTCCAGCAACTGATTCTCGCGCTGGGTATAATTCACGATATCCAGTAATTCATAACTGAGATCAAACATTTTGTCGGCGTACTTAAAGACCAGCTGTCCCAGCTCTGTGGGCTCAATGTTGCGGCCAACCCTTTTTGTCAGCTTTCCGTTCAGCCTTTCCTCAAGCGCTCTTATCTGGCCCGTCACTGTCTGCGGAGCAAGAAATAATGCATCGGCCGCTTTGGTCACTGACCCTTGCTTGCAGACCATCCAGAAATAATACAGGTGATTGTAATTCAGGTGCGACACTGTCGTAGGCCTCGATACTCAACAAATAAAAAACCCCAGGCCTTGTCAGCCTGGGGTTATCCTATGTGTTTTTTATCCGAAAAGACACTGAGTCTTGGGACGGGAAAAAGATTATTGCGCCTGTATCTCTGTCACTGTTTCCGCTGACACCAAATGGCGGGAACGCTCACCCGCACGTTGCTCCAGCGCCCGGGCCAGAAAACCGGTAGGCGTATCGTCCTGCCGTTCCTGATTCTGATTCACCCCCTGCGCAAAGCCGGTAAGATAGGCTTTACACAGCTCATTATCAAGCTGCTGCTGGCAGTGACTGTAGTCAGCCGCCGCCGCTGAGGCACCGGCCGAACTCAGGCCCAATACCAGTACAATTAATGCTTTCATAAACACCTCCCTGTCCCGGATCACGATGATGTCTGACTGTCCTTAACGGCCTTGGCGGCCGGAAGCGAACGGTGCAGCAGTATATAGCCGACAACAGCTGCGGTGGTCGAACCGATCAGAATACCCAGCTTGGAATAAGTAATCAGCTCGAGATCAGCACCGCTGAATGCCAGCATCGAAATAAATATCGACATAGTAAAACCGATACCGCACAGCACTGACACCGCAAATATCTGACTAAAGCCTGTACCTTCAGGTAAACGCGCTATCCCCATTCTCACTGCCAGATAGCTCGCGATAAAAATACCCAGCGGCTTACCAACAAACAGGCCCAGCGCAATCCCCAGTGGCAGCATCGCGGTCAGACCTTCTGCCGATACGCCTGCCAGCGAAATTCCTGCATTCGCAAAGGCGAACAGCGGCAATATCAGATACGCGACATACGGATGTAATCCATGCTCCAGTGTCTTGAGCGGCGAGATTTCTTTGCCCTGCTTATTCTGCCCCTGAAGTGGGATAGCAAAGCCCAGCACGACACCCGCCAGCGTGGCATGCACGCCCGACTGCAGTACGCTGAACCAGAGCACCAGCCCGACCAGAATATACCAGACCAGGTTAGTAACATTACGGGCATGCATAATAAAGAGCACGGCGGTAGCTGCAAATGCCACAGCCAGCGCAATGGCAGACAAATCACTGCTGTAGAACAAGGCGATGATAACAATGACACCCAGGTCATCAATAATTGCTAATGCCAGCAAAAAGACTTTCAGGCTAACCGGTACCCGATTACCCAAGAGGGCCATAATACCCAACGCAAATGCGATATCTGTCGCAGCTGGGATTGCCCAGCCACCAATCGCCACAGGATCGGCATAGTTAAAAAGCACATACACTAAAGCTGGTGCGACCATGCCACCCAATGCGGCGATGGCCGGAAAAATCGCTTTCTCTTTAGTATTCAGTGCACCTTCGATCAGTTCACGCTTCACTTCCAGGCCAATCACCAGGAAGAAAATCGCCATCAAACCATCGTTAATCCAATGCTCAACCGACAGGCCTGCAATATAAGTATGTAATGCGCCCTCATACACTGACTGCAAAGGCGAGTTGGCAATAATCATGGCCAGAGCCGCCGCAACAATCAGCAAGATGCCGCCGGCAGACTCTAATTTAAAGAATTTCAGAATTACATCGGTCATTGACCGCAGCTCCTTACTACTCACTGTAAAATCACACTTTTTATTGATGTGCGGTTGAAACAGTGTAGACGCCTACTGACATCTCTGTGAAATCGTTTGTTTAGAGCCAACAACTCGGTAAAACCGAACCATTGACAGTAATACACCGTAATACCCGCAGTATTTAACTATCATCCCAGGTCAGTGTCAGCACACTTTCCAGAGTAAGCTGCCACCACTATGACACTGAAAACCCACCCGGCAAATTTTTTATCTGTTTTTTTTCGACATCCTTCTCTTCAATACTAATAAACGTTTTATCAAAAAAATCACAGCCTTAAGCCCATAGATTAAAAGATAGATCCTGATCCCATTCTTTGCTCCTGACCACAAAATCCTCTGGTATGACAGAAAGGCTTCGCTGTGTCATATTTCTGAAATATTCGTTCTCTACTATCGCGGCAACATTCAAAAAAATGACACCAAAATGACATCACAATGTCACGGAGAACAGAATATGACTACCCAAGCCACCACAGCTGAGCCAATACAAAGCTCCATGCGATGGGTTCGTTGGGCAAACCTGGTTTTCATGCTTTATCTGCTGCTGGTCGCAGTCTCACTGGTGAGCGGCGGTTTTAAGTGGTCGGTAGGAGAGCAAGCCAAAACCCTGTTTGAATTTGCCTCACACCCTGTTGCAGGCCTGATGATCGGTCTGGTAGCCACTTCTCTCATCCAATCTTCCAGTACAGTTACCTCTATCATAGTGGGCCTTGTTGCTGGTGGTCTGCCCGTTGAAACCGCGATTCCTATGGTGATGGGTGCCAATATTGGTACGACTATGACCAATACACTGGTCAGTCTGGGCCATGCCCGCTGTAAAGATGAATTCCGCCGCGCATTTTCTGCTGCTACGGTACATGATTTCTTCAATCTGCTGGCCGTCCTGATCTTCCTGCCACTGGAAATGATGTTTGGCCTGCTGCAAAAAATTTCGGCCTGGCTGGTTTCACCCCTGATGTCGACCGGTGACATGAGTATGAAGGGACTGGACTTCATTAAGCCCCTGACAAAACCGGCAGTGAACGCCGTAAAAGCGCCACTGGAATCATTGGGCACCATGGGCGGTGTCATTATGATTGCGCTTGGTATCGCGCTCATCTTCCTGGCAATTACTGTCATGGGTAAACTGATGCGCAGCCTGATGGTTGGCCGTGCCCGTGACATCCTGAAAAGTGCGATTGGCCGTGGCCCGGTACACGGTATCGTGTCAGGTTCCATTGTAACCATACTCGTGCAGTCGTCCTCTACAACGACCAGTTTGATGGTGCCTCTGGTCGGTACCGGAGTGCTGAAAGTACGCGATGTGTATCCATTTACGCTGGGAGCCAACATAGGCACCTGTATTACCGCACTGCTGGCTGCAACAGCCATTTCTGGCGACCATGCCGTGTTTGCCCTGCAAATTGCGCTGGTGCACCTGTGCTTTAATGTGCTGGCAACCCTGCTGATCTTTGGCTTGCCGTTCCTGCGTGAACTGCCGCTGAAGGGGGCTATCTACCTGGGCGAGCTGGCAGTGAAAAGCAAATCAACCGTGGCGGCCTATCTGGGACTGGTCTTTATCATTATCCCTGGCAGCATTCTGGCCTTAACTGCATAAGTAGCCTTGTGAATACTAAAAAATCCCTGCTCGCTGCGAGCAGGGATTTTTTTCATCTGATGATAACCACCTATCCTATCGCACCAACAACAAGAGTGAATACTCAGGCTGGCCGTTAGCAGCTTTAACGCCCTTTCAGGCATAAAAAAGCCCCACATTCGTGAGGCTCTGGTTTTATCTTTTATCAGACTGAAAACGGATACTGTATCGGCTCATGGTGCTGATAATCTTCTACTTTAAAATCATCCATAGTGACCCAGGTTTCCAGATCTTCCAGTGATTTAATCTCTGGGTTAATCACCAACCGGGGCGATGGATACGGATCTCGCTTAAGCTGAACATCTCGCATCAACGCCAATTGATCTTCATAGATATGCGCATTGACAATCTTATGGTAGGCCTTGCCGGCTTTATGGCCTGTGATTTGCGCCATCAGAGCCAGCAGGGTATACACCTGAATCTGATTAAAATTGAGCCCGAGCGGCACATCACAAGAACGCTGGTAGCTGGTCAGATACAGGCTGTCACCCAACAGCGAAAATGTATGAGTGTGCATACACGGACGCAGGCAGCCCATTTCAAATTCACCCGGGTTATAAAACGTCAGTATCTCACCGCGATCATCGAGGCCACGGCTCAAATCATCAACAATTTTCCGCAGTTGATCCAGGGTGCTGCCATCGGGCTTGCGCCAGCTTCTGCCCTGCACACCGTACACACGGCCCATGTCGTCGGTACCTTTGCGGTGTGGATTACTCAGCCATGCCTGATTGTTATTCGCGTTGGCATTCCAAGTGTTACAACCGATCGCACGAAACTGTGCGGCACTGTCATAGCCTCGCAGATAGCCGAGCAGTTCTGCAATCGCCGCTTTCCAGTAACTTTTACGCGTGGTGATCAGCGGAAACTGATTGTTGGCAACATCATAAGTCAGATCAGCGTTAATCAACGTCAGGCAACGCTTGCCTGTACGTTCATTGGCAACCCACTCACCTTCACTGATAATCCGCTGGCATAAATCTAAATACTGTTTCATGTCTCTGTTAACCCAAAATAGCGGGAGAAAATCTGTCTGCAAGCATACCATAATCACAAATCAGGCAGCCAACGGGCTGCCTGATACGACTGTTAAGCAGTACGGTGATTACCGGCCCGCTTATAGGCCCATACCATCAGCAGTGCACCGCCTATCACCATAGGCAGAGACAGAATCTGCCCCATACTGATCCAGCCGGCAAACAGGCCAAGCTGAGCATCGGGTTCACGGCAGTATTCAACCAGGAATCTGAACGAGCCGTAACCCAGCAGGAATAGCCCGGATACGGCACCCGCCGGACGCGGTTTACGGATAAAGACATTCAGGATGATCAGCAATACCAGGCCTTCCAGGAAAAACTCATATAACTGAGAAGGATGGCGAGGCAGCGGTCCGCCTGTCGGGAAAACCATGCCCCAAGGCGCATCTGTTACCCGGCCCCAGAGCTCACCATTGATGAAGTTTCCGAGCCTGCCAGCGCCCAGGCCAAACGGTACTAACGGCGCCACAAAATCTGCCACGTCGAAGAAACGCCGGCTATTGCGGTGGGCATACCAGACCATAGCGGTCATGACGCCTAACAAACCACCATGGAACGACATGCCTCCGGTCCAGACTTTAAATAAGTAAAGCGGATCGGCCAGGAACACTTCGAAGTTATAAAACAGGACATAGCCCACACGGCCGCCGATCACGACACCCAGGAAACCAACAAACAGCAGGTCGCTGACTTGATCTCGTGTCCAGCCACTGCCTGGCTTATCTGCACGACGGTTTGCCAGCCAGAGCGCGAATACAAAACCCAGCAGGTACATCAATCCGTACCAGCGGATCGCCAGCGGGCCGATTTGAAACAGGATTGGGTCAAAGTTTGGAAATGTCAGATAACCTTGGCTCATTCAACATACTCGTGGTTAATCAATAAAGAAGTTCACGGCGGTACAGCATGTACCCACAATGAAAAGTCTCATGCCAGTCCCCGTGACTGACCCGAGTTAAAACAACATTTTACCACCCACAAATAACAAAAAGATGGCAAAGATTTTTTTTAGTGTCGGAGTCGGTAAGTGACTGACCATACGCGCGCCATATCGAGTAGTCAGGACAGAGGTGCAAGCCACACCGATCAGCGCCGGCAGATACACATAGCCCAGACTGTATGGCGGCAAACTGTCATCACCGCTGCCCGCCACAATAAATCCGGCCATGCCCGCTATAGCAATAATGGACCCGCAAAAAGCAGCTGTCCCGATAGAACGGCGCATTTCTACGCCATACCAGCTCAGATAAGGTACGATCAGCGAACCACCACCTATCCCCGCTAAACTGGCCACCAGACCAATCACACTGCCACTGCCAGCGATTGCAACCCGACCCGGAATAGGATGACGCCCTGTGACTTTCAAGGAGAGCAGCATTTGCAGCGCCAGTAAAAGCACAATACCAGCAAATATCCGGGGCAGCCAATCCGCAGGCACCCACTCGGCCACAGCACTCCCGGCAATGCCCCCCAGCACCATACCCGGAGCGAGCAACCTGACCAAAGAGACATCCACATTCCCCAGCCGCAAATGGCTGCGCGCCGAAGAGCCGGACGTCAGCACAATACAGGCCAGCGAGGTTGCCAAAGCAATATGCATTACTAATCCAGGTTCAATACCAGTTTGGGGTAGCATCCAGACTAAAGCGGGGACAATTAATAATCCCCCGCCAATACCCAGCAAACCTGCCAGCAGACCGACCACAGCCCCCAGCCCCAGACACATCAGGAGCAGCCATAACATATCCGGCATCACTTACCTGCCCGGATGAAGCCACCCATACCACGTTGTTCGACAAACTCTGTTGCCATTTGCCTGACATCATGGCCGAAAGTCGCCTGTAACGCCTTATCAGAAAGTTGCTTCATATCAGCCAAAGTTGCATGCCGAAGGACATATTTAATTTTGGCAACGTTGCGGGTATTCATACTTAAAGAGCGGTATCCCATGCCAACCAAGAGTATTGCGCCGAGTGGATCACCGGCCAGTTCGCCACACACGCTCACCGGTATTGATAACGCATGGCTGGAATCCTGAATATGCTTCAGTGCCTGAATAACTGCCGGATGGAAAGTATCATAGACACTGGCAACACGGGAATTGTTCCTGTCGACAGCCAATAAATATTGCGTTAAGTCGTTGCTGCCTACCGAAATAAAGTCGACCCGCCCTTTCAGAGCCGGCAATTGGTACAAAATCGAAGGGACTTCGATCATGATGCCCAATCTTGGCCGCTTAAGCACTTGCCCTTTGCTGGCAGCATATAAAGCCACTTCATTGAAAGCACGATCAATCAATGCCTTTGATTCATCCAGTTCAGGAATGCCTGAAATCATGGGCAAGAGGATGTCCATGTTATCAAGGCCAATACTGGCCTTGAGCATAGCCCTGACCTGAATGAGGAAAATTTCAGGATGATCCAGAGTAAAACGAATACCACGCCAGCCAAGAAAAGGGTTATCTTCTTCAATAGTGAGGTACGGCAAAGGTTTATCGCCGCCTATGTCTAAGGTGCGCATTACCACAGATTTACCCGGGTAAGAGGCCAGTATTGAGCGGTACTGAGCAGCCTGTTCTTCTTCCGACGGAAAACTGCGCTGCAGCAGAAATGGCACTTCAGTCCGGTACAGACCGACACCATCGACCCCTTTATTGACTGCAATATTGGTGTCAGCACTTAATCCGGCATTCAGATGCAGATAGATCCTTTCTTGATCTTTCGTTTCCGTCGCTTTATCCAGATCTTGTTCTACCAGAGCCGTCAGCTCATTTTCTTCTTTCAGTAACCGCTTGTATTCGGCCAGAATCTGCCGGTTGGGTTCAATGAGCAGATCGCCGCGATAACCGTCGACCACCACCAGGGCGTTGTGGACTTTCTCCGGTACAAAATCGACCCCCATGATGGCAGGAATGCCCAGTGCCCGGGAAAGGATCGCCGCGTGGGAGTTGGCGGCACCTTCCTGAGCCACCACAGCGGCCAGTTTATCGCGCGGAATACTGGCCAGCATAGCGGCTGTCAGCTCTCGGGTCAGCAATACGATCGGGGCATCCCACTGGTGCTCGACACCCTCTTCGTTATGGAGGAAAAACAGCAGGCGCTGGCCAAGTTCGCGAATATCGTGCGCCCGTTCACGCAGATAATCATCCTTCATATTGGCAAAGCGGACAGAGTAGGCCTCCACTGTCTGCCTGACGGCCCATTCGGCCTGATCGCCGCCCGCCACTTTGGAAAACAGATCCTTACGCAGCATGGGATCATTGAGCAAGTGGCTGAAAAGATCAAAAATCGCCAGGGTGTCTTTGTGCAACTCGCTGTCAAAGCGTTTTCGCAACCGGCGAAATTCATTACTCGCCATCTCAATGGCAATGCTCAGGCGTTCCTGTTCAAACTCTCTGTCCAGACAGGAGGCCGGTGACACAGCTTCCAACCGAGGCTGGTTGTCATCCCACCAGGCTTTGGCGATGGCAACCCCGGTCGATGCGGCCGAACCGGTTAAATGCAGTCCGTCACGCTGGCCTGGCCACATACCCTGCGCTTTGGCATGCGCCAGAATTACCGCCAGCTGTGCGGCCAGTGTCACCATGAATGACTCTTCACTTTCAGTGAACTCACGCATATCGCGTTGCTGGATAACCAATACACCGAGGACTTTACGCTGATGGATAATGGGTGTGCCGAAAAAGGAGCGGAAGGTTTCTTCGTTGGTCCCTGGGATATGTTTGAAGTTAGGGTGCTGGCGCGCATCGGCCACATTGACAGGCTCAGCCTGACGGCCAACCAGACCGACCAGGCCTTCATCAAACCCAAGCCCGACCTGATAAGAAGGCTTGGTCAGCCCCTGGGTAGCCATGAGCATATATTGCTTGCGGTGTTCGTGAACAATGTAGACTGAGCAGCACTCAGTCTTCATTGCCTGGCAAATACTGACGACCAGCAGATCCAGCGCCTCGAGTAATGTCGGAGCACTGGCCACTTTCTCTACAATTTCTCTTAGCTGGGTCAGCATAAGCGTTACTTTCCCTAGGTTAACTCCGCTTGTGTTTACGTTTTAACTTGCGTTCCTTGCGCTCCTTGAAAGGCATCGCCATCGCCGCGAACTCTTTCAGCGCCCGGCGATAAACGTCCCGTTTAAAGGACACAACCTGACGAACCGGATACCAGTAGCTGACCCAACGCCAGCCATCGAACTCCGGTGTACTGCCACGCTGCATGTTCACCTTAGACTCATCGCATTCCAGACTCAGCAAAAACCACTTTTGCTTTTGTCCGATACAAACTGGTTTGGAATCCCACCTTACCAGACGTTTAGGCAACTTGTATCGCAGCCAATGGCGGCTGGATGCCAGAATCCTGACGTCTTTTTTGGTCAGACCCACTTCCTCATACAGTTCACGGTACATGGCCTGTTCCGGGGTTTCCCCTTCATCAATACCGCCTTGTGGAAACTGCCAAGAGTGTTGTCCATATCGTCGAGCCCAAAATACCTGGCCATGGCTGTTACAGATAACTATCCCCACATTAGGGCGATATCCATCGCCATCAATCACTGGACGACCTCAAGTAAAAATATCAATTAACAGTGATTTTTTCACAGAATTAGCCTCAGGGTAAACATTCATTGTCATCAATCACTGTTTTTTCCTACCTAGCACTCACTTTATGGATAACTTAAGAGGAATTCAGAGGTTATAAACAAAGAAATGAGACCTCTCCCACATTTATTCACGCTTTCTGTGGATAGTTGTGTGTAGAAGCTCTCCTATTGTCCATTTAATCAACAATAAATCAGAATCCAAACAACTGCGGCACTAGTGCATAAAAAACAACAAATAACTAAAAATCAACCTCTTACATAGAGGTTAAGTTTAAAATACAGCTACAGATTAAATGACTTTCCAGAGGATCATTGCCACTGGTTAAAGATCAACCACCCTCGGCTTTATCCACACCCCTTGATGATTAATGGTCAAATAATCATCGCAGAGGCGTTTAAATACTGCACAAAACCCTGTGAATACGTCCAGCTTACACAGTAGACACATTGTTCAAAAAAGTACCTGTGGATATCTTAATCCCAGGATCCTACGCAAACAGTCTGATCAAGCCGACAGTCATTCAGCAGCACAAAGCATCAAATGTGTTAAAATGCATGGCCACGTTTTTGAAAAGTTACTCATCCTAATGACGATCTCCAGACAACCCGCTCCTAACTCAGAATCAGAACTCTTCAGCCGGGCACAGGCGCTGGCCGGCTTTACTCTGGGTGAGCTGGCTGAGCTGGCAGGACAAATCGCCCCACCGGATCTACGCCGGGATAAAGGCTGGGTGGGCCAGTTGCTGGAATGGCATCTGGGGGCAACGGCAGGCAGCCAGCCCGTCCCTGATTTCGCCAATTTGGGCATTGAACTCAAAACTATTCCCATCAGCCATCTGGGCAAACCACTGGAAACCACCTTTGTCTGCGTTGCCCCTCTGATTGGCTTGCAGGGCGTGAACTGGGAAAACAGCCATATCCGGCACAAACTCGCCCGGGTCCTGTGGATCCCCGTAGAAGGTGAGCGTGAAATCCCGCTGACTGAACGCCATGTCGGCTCTCCTCTGTTGTGGAGTCCATCTGCCGACGAAGAAGCCAGATTACGCCAGGACTGGGAAGAGCTGATGGAACTGATCGTACTGGGAAAAGTGGAGCAGATTACAGCCCGCCATGGTGAAGTCCTGCAGCTGAGACCCAAAGCCGCCAACAGCAGAGTACAGACCGATGCTTACGGCGCAGACGGCCACCCGATCAAAACCTTGCCCCGGGGTTTTTACCTCAAAACCCAGTTCACCGCCGAACTGCTCAAACGCCACTTTATGCTCTGATAACAGAGCGGGCTATACATTGATCGTCATGTCATCCTGGCAACACTCAGGTTTACCATCCAGTGAGAATTCATCATGAGGATCAATCGTCCTTAATGTGATCGACTTGATCCCAAGTGGCCGCAGAAAATCCCTCACCTGCTCCATAGTCTGAAAATGCAGCATGTTGTCATCGTCATCCTTTAATGGCTCAAGATGATGTTTATATTCAACTTCCATAAGATAATCAGCCCGACCCGCATAACTGGTCAGTACGCACTTAGGGACCTCTTCTCCGGGTGACTTTACCCAGTGCCTGAATTGGGACAGTTTCATGATCACTCCTTTTCAAGGGAACTGTTTTAACTATGTGCGAACATTCGCGTATCAGCAAGGTTTGACTGTGCAGCCTATGAGATAACTGCTTCATTTTACTGCGGCTTCTCAGTAACCCTTTCCTAGGTTATAGTCAGGGAGAATTTGCGGTCCAAGGAGGGCAAATGAAATACCATAAGATCCCCCATTCAAACCTTGAAGTCAGCCAGATTGGCCTGGGCACCATGACTTTTGGTGAGCAAAATACTGAAGCCGAGGCACACAGCCAACTTGATTTTGCTCTGGAGCGCGGTATCAACCTGATTGATACCGCTGAAATGTATCCGGTACCGCCGAAAGCTGACACTCAGGGGCTGACCGAAGCCTATATCGGCAGCTGGCTGAAGAAATCAGGTAAACGCGACCAAGTGATTCTGGCGACCAAAGTCGCCGGCCCCCGTAATGTCCCCCACATCCGCGACAATATGGCACTCGACTGGCGAAATATTCACGAAGCCGTTGAAAACAGCCTGGAAAGATTGCAAACAGACTATATCGATCTGTATCAGTTGCACTGGCCCCAGCGAGAAACCAATTGCTTTGGCAAGCTCAATTACCCTTATCCCGACGCCAATACCGGTGTCACGCTGACAGACTCACTTGAGGCACTGGCTGAACTGGTGCGGGCAGGCAAAATTCGCTACATCGGCTTGTCTAACGAGACCCCATGGGGTGTGATGTCTTTCCTGCGCCTGGCTGAGAAGCATGACCTGCCACGGGTGGTGACCATTCAGAACCCCTATAACCTGCTCAACCGCAGCTTTGAAGTAGGTCTGGCTGAAATCAGCCATTATGAAGGGGTAAAATTACTGGCTTATTCTCCGATGGCCTTCGGCACCCTAAGCGGTAAGTACCTCAATGGCAAAAAACCCGACGGTGCCCGCTGTTCGCTGTTTGACCGCTTTGTCCGTTATTTCACGCCGCAAGGTGTGGCTGCCACGGAAGCCTATGTCAAAGTGGCAAGAAAACACGGTCTGGATCCGGCGCAAATGGCCCTGGCCTTTGTTAACCAGCAGCCGTTTAATGCCTCAACCCTGATTGGTGCAACCAGCCTGTCTCAGCTTGAGGCCAACATCGACAGCCTGTCGGTGGAACTCAGTGCAGACGTCCTGGCAGACTTAGAACAAGTTGGCATCACCTATTCGAATCCTTGCCCTTAACCCTATTTTTCCAAACTGAAAAAAAGCCCCCATCTAAATGGGGGCTATCAGTGTTCTTCAGACCTTACTCCGCAGAGTAAGGCCAGAGATTACGTCAGACTTCGCCACCTCAACGCTCGCCTCAGATGACGTGTTTTACGGCTGACTCGCAGACTGACCAGGGCTGAATCCACACGCAGGTCTTTGTCGATGCCCATATCTTTGAGAATATGTGGCGATAAATGTGGCAGATGAACCTGCATACGTCGGTGCTCGCGACGCCATGCTTCTTCTTCACGGTGTAAATCAAGACGGATAAGTAAAACAGCAAAACGTAAATAGACTGATTGGCGCATAAGTGTGCTCTCCAGGTTGATAAAATGGAGGGACGCAAATACGACCGTTTTCAGGCTGACAACATACTAGCCGCGACAGACGTATCCGCGGCCCATTTACAGAGTGTATTACTGTAAAAAGTAACTAAGATCGATGATCTCAGTGCTGATGGGAAGTGTGATCCTTAACACCAGCAGGACGCAGACATTTAGTATTGAATGTGCTCATTGTGTGTTCCTCCTGGTTATAAGATAGAATGATGTGATATGGGTGTTATTTTTGCCTGATAGTACATCAAAAACAAGAAGTTATTTTGGATTACAGGATAAAAAGGGAAATACTCCACCGAATGCACAAGACTACAGGCCAAGCCAGATAGATTTCTTTGTTTAGCTTAAAATGTCAGCGCATTCCTCTTTTGCAGTACAGATACCATTCAGCCGTCCAGTTTCTGTCAGGACAGTTTCATGGTTTTCATCATAGTCAGCAGCGCTTTGCCCGCCGGACCCAAAGCATGCCGGCTGCTCCATGCCAGATCTATCGGTTGCTTCCATGCCTGTGCCTCAAAGGCAGGTTCCAGTCTGACGACCTGCCCGGCCCGCACTCTGTCTCTGACCATGTCAGCGGGTAATACTGTCCAGCCGATCCCTCGCTGAACCAGTTCCAGCGCAGACAGAATGTGCTCGGTTCGCCAGATAGCATCAGAAACCCGCCATTCTTCGCTGTCCTGACCATAGCGGCCTGTCAGTAATATTTGCCGGTATTGTCTGAGATCCGGCCAATCCACCTGTTGCAGTGCTGCCAGTGGATGATTACTGGCCGCCACACACCAGACATCAATCTGTCCCAGGCCATGGACAGAGATATCAGAATGCAGGAAAGACAACTGCACCATAAGCGCCAGCTGTGCCCGGCCTTCATTGAGCAGTTTCACCACATCGCCCATGCCTACAGTCAGAATTTCTACCTCCACGAACGGAAAGCTGGATTCAAACTGCTGCAACGTGTCTGCCAGTGCCGGGATCATCGCCATTGATTCCACCACCAGGGTTAACTTGGGCTCCACCCCCTGCTGAAAACTGTCGGCAGCCACTTGCAGCTCCCCGCACTGTGCCAGCACCCGCCTGGCTTTAACCAGTAAGGCGTCACCATTAGGTGTCAGCACCGGCCATTTACCGCTGCGATCAAACAGTATCAGGTTGAAATCCGTCTCCAGATTAGCGATAGCTGTGCTGATAACCGACTGCGCTTTACCCAGCTTGCGGGCCGCGGCCGAAAACGACCCCGTTTCCGCCGCGGTGACAAATGCCCTGAGCTGTTCAAGAGAGAAGTCCAATTTAAAACCCTTAACCTATCTGTTATTACGATAGTAACTAACTTTTATCTATCTGTATTTAACTTAGTATATCCCCCGGTTACGTTTTTCACTAAGAGGTTAAGAGTATGCGTACGCATTGGGACAGAATTCGTCATGCCGTCGGTTTTGAACTGATTGCGCTGGTGCTCATCACCCTGGTGCTGAGTCAGGGATTTGGGTTCGACATGGCCAAAATTGGTCTGTTGGGCATTGTGTTCTCAGTGATTGCCACCGTCTGGAACTATGTCTATAACCTGTGGTTTGATAAAGCCATGCTGAAGTATGCTGGCCATGTGCACAAAAGCACCAAACACCGAATGGTGCATGCGCTGGGCTTTGAGCTCTGTCTGTTGTGGCTGACGCTGCCTATCATGGCCTGGTGGCTGGAGATCGGTTTATGGCAGGCGCTGGTGATGGATATTGGCCTGGTGATCTTCTATCTGATTTACGCATATGTTTATAACCTGACCTACGACAAAGTGTTTCCACTGCCTGAAACACAGACGGCCTGACGTGGTTAAGAATTCTGGCTCAGATCCCGCGGTGGCGGGATCAGGTCATGTTTGTTGAGCAGCCGGTACATAGTGGCGCGGGATACGCCAAGCTCACGGGCCGCCGCTGAAATTTGTCCCCGGTTATTCTCCAGTACACTTAACAAGGCGCTGCGCTCTGATTCTTCCCGGATTTTTTTCAAACTCTGTTTATCATCGGCCTGCCTTGGCAGCTCAAGATGATCGGCCTCAATATTCTTCTGCTCTGTCAGCAGCACTGCCCGTTTTATTCGCCCGATCAGCTCCTGTACATTGCCAGGCCAGTTATAGGTGACTATGGCCTGTCTGGCATTGTCAGAAAATGCTTTCACTCCGCAGTTATACTGGCGGGCATACTTGAGTAGCAATGCATCGGCCAGCATCAGTAAATCGTCTCCGCGCTCACGCAGAGGCGGTACCGTCAGGCTAAGCACATTCAGCCGATAGAAAAGCGCTTTGCACAGCCGCCCTTCGCTGACTAAAGTATCAAGCGGATAATGTGTCGCAGCGATCAGCCTGGGCTCAGCACTGACCTCAGAGCCGTTTTCCTTGGTAAAGCGCCCGTCCTGCAGCCACTGAACCAGCTCTTGCTGGCGATCCTGAGGTAATGAGGTGACTTCATTGAGAAACAGCACACCGTCTCTGGCCGCCTCAAAACAGCACTCAGACTCGGTGCCCTTCACCGCCCAGCTCTGGCCGATACTTGAGCAATTCACGGTAACAAAACGCCCTTTGGCGCGGGTTGAAGCCTGAAAAATGGCCTCTGCAACCACTTCCTTGCCTGTACCTATCTCCCCCTGAATCAATACCGGCATGTCCGCCGCCGCCAGACGTTTCACGTGCTGCAGCAGCTTTTTCATGACAGGTGTATTGCCCTGGAGCCCCTGCTGGCCGAAGTGACCGAGCTTTGGCCAGACTTTGCGTTCCAGTGTCAGCATACCGCGCTGATGGCCTAAGGTTTTCAGCAACTGGGATTCAGGAATCGGCGAAGTAAAATAATCGATACAAAAACTGACGATAAACTGGCAGACAGATTCGATACTGAGCTGCTCGTCTCTGACCAGGGCCAGCCATCGTACCTGCTTGTGCCGGTTGACCAGACTGGCAATCGCCTGCAGACTGAAATCATCATGGCTCAGATCAACCACCCCCAGGCAAGGGCCGGTTTCAAGTAATAAGGTTTCTGCTGCCCGCAGATCGTGACAGTGATGACAAATCCATCCGGCCTGCTTCAACGCATTCAGCCAGGGGATAGTGTGTCCCCCGAGCAACACCAGTTCACCGTGCCAGATATCCTTGCGCGCATCCATTCCCATTCATTCACCCATTTCAGCGATAGCAGCACCATTCGGAGCCAGACTGCTACAGTGGTTCTGATCATAAAAATGCAAAACAGTATTCAACAAGTATAAGAGACAGGATCGCCAGATAACAAAAATATCACCTGTAATAACTAAAACAGGTGATATTTCCAGAAGGGCTTCAAGAAGATAAGGTTTAAAAAATGGAGATTAGGATTTTTTTGCTATACAGGCTTCGTTCGTCACGGGTTCACTGACAAAGCCGCCAGCACCTGTGTACCAAAAGCGTACCCCCAGCCCCATAGCAATGGCATCACCAAAATTATCACAGGCAACATCAACCAGAGCGGGCTTCACTTTTGACGCATCCAGCTGCCAGTTCCACCGTGTGCTGCGTAACTGGCGAATAATAGTTAACAGTGAACGCTCACTGTCAAAGTGGTACTGACGCACTTCGCCCCGATCTCCCTCTGGAGGTAAATCATTAAACTTAGTGAATTCTTGTTTCCACTCTTCAGGTAGCGAACCGACAAACTCTGTCGGCGGTTGAGTCAGTGCCATTGCTGCACAACCGGAAAGCACCATGGCGCCAAAAGCAGGAATGATCGTTTTTTTCATTTATCAGCCTAACGTTGTTCACATCACCACAAAGCCTGAATTATGACACTTTACTCATAAAATCATCTATACCGGATAACAAAAAATGTTAAACATCGCTGAAATACGTTTTACCTTTCAGCCAGCTGCGCGACTTCGCGCTCCTGGGTCGCTTTGAAGGCATAAAAAAGCCACTTCTGCAGAAGTGGCTTAAAGGGATGCATTGTCTCAACACATCAGTTCTGCGGACGCATTGCCGGGAACAGGATCACGTCACGAATGGTATGACTGTTGGTAAACAGCATCACCAGGCGGTCGATACCAATCCCCTGGCCCGCCGTTGGTGGCAGACCATGTTCCAGCGCTGTAATGTAATCAGCGTCGTAGAACATAGCTTCATCATCACCGGCATCTTTGGCATCAACCTGGGCTTTGAAGCGCTGGTCCTGATCTTCTGCATCGTTCAGCTCCGAGAAGCCGTTGGCCACTTCACGGCCACCAATGAAGAACTCAAATCGGTCGGTAATGAACGGATTGTCATCATTACGGCGCGCCAGCGGTGAAATATCAGCAGGATATTCAGTGATGAATGTTGGCTGCAGCAGTTTAGGCTCGGCCGTTTCACCAAAGATTTCTTCCAGCAACTGACCGCAGGTCCAGAAAGGTTCAACCTGAATGTGCAGCGATTTCGCGATACCCACCATCAGATCACGATCCTGCACCTGCTCATAGGTCAGGGTCTGAATGGTGTCATGGTTCGGGTTATATTGCTTGATGGCGTCCAGCATGCTCAGACGCGGATACGGACCTTTAAATTCAATCACTTCATCGCCATATGGCAGACCAGTGGAACCGCACAGATCCTGCGCAATAGAGCTCAGCATGTCTTCGGTCAGATCCATCAGATCACGATAATCCGCATACGCCATATAGAATTCCATCATAGTGAATTCTGGGTTATGGCGCGGCGACAAACCTTCGTTACGGAAGTTACGGTTGATTTCGAATACACGCTCAAAACCACCGACCACCAGACGCTTGAGGTACAGCTCAGGGGCAACACGCAGGTACATATCAATGTCGAGCGCGTTGTGGTGCGTGATAAACGGACGCGCAGTCGCGCCACCAGGAATCACGTGCATCATAGGCGTTTCCACTTCCATGAACCCTTTAGTGGTCATGAACTGGCGAATCGCATTGACCACTTTGGAACGCATCAGCATAGTGTTGCGTGAATCTTCGTTAACGATCAGATCCACATAACGCTGGCGGTAACGCTGCTCCTGGTCAGTCAGACCATGGAATTTTTCAGGCAATGGACGCAGCGCTTTAGTCAGCAGCTGGTACTCGTCAAAGTTGACGTACAGATCACCCTTGCCGGACTTGTGCAAAGCCCCTTTCACACCGATGATGTCGCCAATGTCCAGACCTGAATATTTTTCTTTCAGCTCTTTCTGTACGTCTTTGGACGCATAAGCCTGAATACGGCCGGAGACATCCTGGATCGCCAGGAATGGGCCACGCTTGGCCATAATACGACCGGCAATCGCAACAATGTTGTTGGCTTCTTCCAGCTCTTCTTTGGTTTTATCACCAAAAGCGGCCTGCAGATCAGCAGCCAGGCTATCGCGGCGGAAATCATTCGGGTGGCCGTTTGCTTTGCAATCCTGACGAATGTGTTCCAGTTTCGCGCGGCGCTCTGCAATCAGTTTGTTTTCGTCTTGTACTTGTTCAGTCATGGTTAACCTTAACAACAGTTCGGGGCCGGCATTAAAGACCGGACTTCAGACTAGCTTCAATGAAGCGGTCCAGGTCTCCGTCCAGCACCGCCTGGGTATTGCGGTTCTCGACACCGGTACGCAGATCTTTGATTCGGGAATCATCCAGCACATAAGAGCGGATCTGACTGCCCCAGCCAATATCAGACTTCGCATCTTCATTCGCCTGTTTTTCGGCGTTCTGCTTATGCATTTCCAGTTCAAACAACTTAGCTTTCAGCTGTTTCATCGCCTGATCTTTGTTCTTATGCTGAGATCGGTCATTCTGACACTGCACAACAGTGTTGGTAGGTACGTGGGTAATACGTACCGCAGATTCCGTGGTGTTTACGTGCTGACCGCCCGCGCCTGAGGCACGGTAAACATCAATCCGCAAATCAGACGGATTAATATCGATAGCAATATTGTCATCCACTTCCGGATACACAAAAGCCGATGCAAAAGACGTATGACGACGGCCGCCTGAGTCGAACGGCGACTTACGCACCAGACGGTGAACGCCGGTTTCAGTGCGCAGCCAGCCATAAGCGTACTCACCGCTGATTTTCACCGTGGCGGATTTCAGTCCGGCCACATCGCCTTCAGAGACTTCAATCACTTCTGTTTTGAAGCCCTTGGCTTCAGCCCAGCGCAGGTACATACGCAGCATCATAGATGTCCAGTCCTGGGCTTCTGTGCCACCAGAACCGGCCTGCAGATCGACATAGCAATCTGCGCTATCGTGATCACCGGCAAACATACGACGGAATTCAAGCTGTTCCAGCTTGTTAACCAGCTCGTCCAGTTCAGGACCAATCTCGTCAAAGGTTTCCTGATCGCTTTCTTCGATCGCCAGCTCAAGCAGACCTTCGACGTCTTCGACGCCCTGATCCAGCTGGTCGATGGTTTCCACCACAGCTTCCAGCGCTGCGCGCTCTTTTCCTAATGCCTGAGCACGCTCTGGCTCATTCCAGACATCAGGTTGCTCTAATTCTGCATTGACTTCTTCAAGACGCTCTTTTTTAGCATCGTAGTCAAAGGTACCCCCTAAGGATGTCGGTCCGTGCAGACACATCCTCAAGACGGTTTTTAATAGGATTAACTTCGAACATTGCCACTCTTCTTAGCCTTTTCGCCGAAACGGACATAACCGGAGGATTCTAGCGAATTGCGGCAGGAATAAACAGAGGATCACAAAACTTATCCAAAATATCACTCGCAATATTGACAGCATGGATTTTCGGACAAAAGAAAAACGGTGAAGCGACAGCTTCACCGATAGACAGATTATACCGCCTCGAGGTACTCAACCATCAGCTGAACGCTACGATTACCCCGAAACTCATTAATATCCAGACGATACACCAGGTTGACCTGCTGTACCGAGGCATCCGGCCAGCGCCGGACATCAATATTGAATGCAATGGCATCTATCATGCTGCCACCAGCGACAGGTTCCAGCATCATTTTCAAGTGCTTGCTGCCGACCAGACGCTGCTGCAGCAAGCGGAAACGGCCATCAAAGCTCGGTTCCGGGAACTGCTGCCCCCAGGGACCGGCACCGCGTATCAGCTCGGCCGTGTCCATCGTCATCTCCTGCGCCGCCAGCTCACCGTCAGTCAGTAAGATGCCGCGCAGGGCAGACTCATCCAGCTCATCCCGGACAACCTGATCGAAGGCTTTGCTGAATGCTTCAAACTTATCAGCGGCGAGCGTCAATCCCGCAGCCATGGCGTGACCGCCAAATTTGAGGATCATCCCCGGGTTGCGGGTATCGATCAGATCCAGCACATCACGCATATGCAGGCCGGGTATCGACCGGCAGGACCCTTTAATTTCGCCCTCGCCCGCCGCCGCAAAGGCAATCACAGGGCGGTGGTACAACTCTTTGATCCGCGATGCCAGAATGCCGATAACTCCCTGGTGCCAGTCCGCCTGATACAGCGCCAGTCCGTAGGGCATGTCTTTTTGGCTGAATTTCAAACGCTCGCAAATCGCCAGCGCCTCTTCTTTCATGCCCTGTTCAATTTCTTTTCGTGTCTGATTAAGGCCGTCCAGCTCGACCGCCATTCGCCGCGCCGACTGAATGTCTTCGCACAACAGCAGTTCAACGCCAAAAGACATGTCATCCAGACGACCCGCCGCATTAATGCGCGGGCCCAGCGCGAAACCCAGATCGCTGGCCACCAGCCGGGACGGATCGCGATTCGCCACTTCGAGCAGCGCCTGAATCCCCGGCCGGCATTGCCCGGCGCGAATGCGCTGCAGGCCCTGATGCACCAGAATCCGGTTATTGCCATCCAGTGCGACCACATCGGCCACTGTGCCCAGGGCCACCAAATCTAATAACCCGGCTAAATTGGGTTCAGGGATACCCTGCTCGATAAACCAGTTCTGCTGACGCAGCGCCGCCCGCAGTGCCAGCATCAGATAGAAAGCCACCCCTACCCCGCACAGCGCCTTGGACGGAAAGTCACAGCTGTGCAGATTCGGATTGACGATAGCATCTGCGGCTGGCAGGACGTCACCCGGTAAGTGGTGATCTGTCACCAGCACCCGGATACCTTTTTCTTTCGCCGCCGCCACTCCAGCCACCGACGAGACGCCGTTATCCACCGTCATGATGATTTCCGCACCACGGGCTGCGGCCTGCTCGGCCACTTCCGGGCTCAGGCCATAGCCATCATCAAAACGGTTCGGCACCAGATAATCGACATTGCGGCAACCTAACTGGCGCAGCGCCAGAACAGAAAGCGCTGAGCTGGTGGCACCATCGGCATCGAAATCGCCCACCACAATTATGCGCTTGTGTTCACGCAATGCATCAATCAGCAGAGTAACGGCTGCATCAATACCATTAAGTTGGTCATAACTGTGCAGCCCCTTAGCGCCGCGCTCCAGATCTGTGTCAGAGCGCAACCCCCGGCTGGCATAAATACGCTTCAGCAGAGGGTGGATCTCAGAGGAAAAACCCGAGGTATCCGCTTCAGGGCGACGCTTGATTTCGATTTTCATTAGACTACTTAATGGCGATTGGCAGATGGGAAAAATGAGCAGGTGTTATACCAAAAAACCGCAGCGGCGGGTACCCGAACAGGCCAATCCAGCATCGGGCTCACAAGACTGACCGATCAGAAAATCCCCCCGAATGCGAATAACGCAACAGCCCGCAAGGACTGCGGGCTGTTGATCAGCAGAGGCAATAATTAACTGCGGCTGTTGAGAAATTGCAGCAGTCGGCTAGCCGGTTGATAGCCAGGCAGCATAGTCCCGTCTTCCAGCACCAGCGCAGGCGTACCTGTCACGCCCATTGCCACACCCAGCTGGTAATGCTTCATCACCAGCGAGTCATTATGCGGACTTTGCTCAATATTCAGTTTGCCTTTCTTGGCGTCATCCATGGCCTGCGCCCGGTTTTTCGATGCCCAGATAGCACTCATCTCACCGAAATTCTGCGAACGCTCACCACCGCGCGGGAAAGCCAGATAACGGATAGTGATACCTGCGTCGTTGTAGGCCTGCATTTCACTGTGCAGTTTACGGCAATAACCACAGCTGGTATCGGTAAAGACAGTCACCACGTATTTTTCATCTTTGGCCGGATAGACGATCATTTCGCTTTCCATGCCTTTGAGTTTGTCTTTGTTGATTGAGGCCATTTTCTGTTCAGTCAGATTGACAGGTTCGCCGTCCACAGACTGATACAGGTGCCCTGCAACAAAATACTGACCGTCATCAGACATATAAATAATACCGCGTTCGGTCACCACCTCGTTCATTCCCTTAAGCGGTGATGGCGTCACTGACGCTGCAGTCAGGCCCAGTGGATTCAACGTAGCTTCAATGGCACGGACATCAGGTTCTGCACTGGCAGAAAAAGCCGTGAACGCAGCCAGTGCAACAAGCAGGGGACGGCGGGAAAATGACATGAAAACATCCTTAACAAATCGTTGGCAATTCAGGGATAGTCCCTGTGAATACTATACAGACCCTTTGAGTATGGTCATCTTTCAAAGTTCAATCTCAAAAGGCAAGTGATTTCATAATCCGGTGACTCTGCAGGGTTATGATTGGGATCTCTGCCCCAGTAAGCACTGGCCGGAGTGTAACAAAAGGTCACTGCTGGTTTCAGGCTCGCGGATGGTGTTCCTGATGCAGCTGCTTCAGACGCTCGGTTGCCACATGAGTATAGATCTGTGTGGTAGATAAATCACTGTGACCTAACAGCATTTGCACGACTCTGAGGTCCGCGCCGTAATTGAGCAAATGGGTGGCAAACGCATGACGCATGACGTGCGGCGACAAGGTATCGGCATCAATCCCGGCCAACACCGCATAATGTTTAATACGGTGCCAGAAGGTCTGACGCGTCATCTGGCGGGCACGCTTGCTGGGAAACAGAACATCTGAACTGACTTCCCCCAACAGGTACGGTCGTCCCTGAGCCAGAAAAGTTTCAATCCATTCCATGGCTTCTTCGCCCATTGGCACCAGTCGCTCTTTATCCCCTTTACCTGTGACCCTGACCACGCCCTGGCGCAGACTGACGTTATCCATCCGCAGACTGACCAGCTCAGTGACCCGCAGGCCCGTTGCATACAGCAGCTCCAGCATGGCTTTATCGCGCAGCTCGAGCGGATCATTGACATCAGGCGCGCCCAGCAGGGCACTGACCTGATCTTCGCTAATGTCCTTCGGCAGCCGCTGCGGCAATCTGGGACTGTGCAAAATGGCACTGGGATCGTCTTCCCTGAGCTTTTCACGGTGAAAGTACTGAAACAGCCGCCGCAGCGCCGATGTCATTCTGGCCCGGGAACTCTGCTTGAAGTCTTGCTCAAACAGCCATTGCTGGTAATCCTGCAGATCGCCGGAGTGCAGTGACAACAGCGACTGCCGCCGTGAATCCAGCCATTGCTGCAGTTTCATTAAATCATTACGGTACGAAGACAGGGTGTTGGCCGACAGCCCACGCTCCATCCACATCGCATCTAAAAAGCGCTCGATCAGGGCAATATCGTTATTGGTTTCCACGTCGCGCCACTCCCAAAACATCTGGATATAAACACAGTATATTGCAGCATAGTACTGAATTTCTCCTGTAATGTAACTAGGTGCGCTCGCTTGAGGGATGCACCCAGGCGCCTGACAGGGTAAAATCAGCGCAAATTAGTTGCCACCCCAGGAAATATCAGTATGAAAATCGGCCTGTTTTACGGATCGACCACCTGCTATACCGAAATGGCCGCGGAGAAAATCCGCGATTGCATCGGCGGCGAGCTGGTTGAGCTGCACAACATCAAAGAAGCGGCACTCAGCGAGATGAACCAGTATGATCTGCTGATCCTGGGCATCTCAACCTGGGACTTTGGTGAACTGCAGGAAGACTGGGAAGCGGTCTGGAATCAACTGGATGGCCTGACGCTGACCGGAAAAACCGTCGCCCTGTTCGGTTTGGGCGATCAGGAAGGCTACACAGAATGGTACCTGGACGCCATGGGCATGCTGCACGATCAGTTGCTGCCGACCGGTGCCCAGTTCGTTGGCTACTGGCCAAATCAAGGCTACAACTTTGAAGCCTCAAAAGCTCTGACCGAAGACAAAAGCTTGTTTGTCGGGCTGGCACTGGATGAAGACAGCCAGTACGAACTCAGTGATGAGCGCATCCAGCAATGGTGCGAGCAGGTACTGACCGAGTACGGCGATTCACTCTAGTCCGACGTTTAACGCCCGTAGAGAGACGGGCGGGTACTGACCAAACAGCCCCTGAATCATCCCATGCTTGTTGGCCTGGCAAAAAAGCCAGGCTGTAACGGGAGAGCTGCTCAGTATATTGCCTGACCCTCAGCATTAGGTAGATGTTTGTCGCTGTCCATCTCGGCCGTAAAAAAACGCCCCGGTAAAAACCGGGGCGTTTCGGTCAGACAAATTGTTATTTGCTGTTTAAACCGTTTGCGCTTTTGGCTCACGGATGTCTGCCCGGATGAAACGGGTCACAGCCAGTGCCAGCAAGGTAGGTGTTGTCCAGGCCATACCGTAATCAAACATTGGCAGGAAACTCAGAAACGACATATCCAGACCGATCACTTTGGCCGCATCAATCAGACTGAAGACCAGAGAAACCAACAGCACCACACGGTATGCCAGACGCGGATTTGGCAGCCAGCGGCGAACAAAGGTCAGGATAACCAGCGCCACCGCCACAGGGTACAGGGCAAACAGCACAGGCACCGACAGGCTGATCAACTGATTCAGGCCAACATTGGCCACCACACCGCAAATCACTGCCAGGATCACAGCCCATGTCTCATAGGACAATCGGGTCAGCGAACTGAAATAGTCAGAACAGGCACTGATCAGGCCAATCGCCGTGGTCAGACAGGCCAGCATCACAATTGCCGACAGAATGTACTGACCGACAGGACCAAACAACGCCAGCACATAGCCTGCCAGAATGGCACCACCATTGGCTGCACCTTCGGCAACCGCCGCACTGGTAGCGCCCAGATAAAACAGCGAGATATACACAAACGCCAGGCCTGCTGCGGCAATCACACCTGCCATCATCAGATATTTGCAGGTGGCTTTATCATCTTTGATGCCTTTGTTGCGGATCACATCAACAATCAGCATGCCGAACATCAGCGCCGCAAAGGTATCCATGGTGTTGTAACCTTCCAGGAATCCTTTGGTGAACGCCATGTTCACATAATCACCCTGTGCAGCCTGAATCTCGCTTTGCGGGTTGAGGAATACCGCCACAGCCAGAATAGCCAGTACAGCAAAGAGCGCCGGGGTGAGCAGCTTACCGATAGAATCGATCAGCCTGCCGCGTGACCATGCAAAGAACAGCGCCAGTCCAAAAAAGACAACAGAAAAAATGGTCAGACTGGTTTGTCCCCCATCAGCCATAAAAGGTTTGACTGCCATTTCGTAGGCCACAAGACCGGTACGAGGCGCAGCAAAAGCAGGGCCGATGATGATAAAGATAAGAACGGCCATCAGCGTTGCCAGCTGAGGCGGAAGATCACGGGTCAGCCCCTTCCAACCGCCGCCGGCAACAGCCACGGCTATGATGCCGATCAGCGGCAAGCCAACTGCCGTCGATAAGAAACCAAACATCGCTGGCAGCAGGTTATCACCTGCACTTAAACCGGCCTGTGGCGGGAAAATAATATTTCCGGCCCCCAGGAAGAACGCAAAGGTCATGAAACCTATCGCAAAAATATCTGAAACCTTGAGTGTGTTATTCAAACTGCACCTTCCCACTCGTCTATTGTTATGTTGTGTTAGCATTAATGGCTCATTACTGAGATATATCACTACATTCAGCAAAAGAGGCAGCATAATGAAGCAAAAGAATGCCAGTGACAACCTCGCAGCCAAAAACACCACTTTCTTCGGATGTATAGCCAAAAAACCAAAATAAAGAACCAATAAAAAGCAATAAATTAGAACTAAGAACCAAAATAAATATTTCTCACAAAACATCCAACACAGAATATAAAACCACCAGATCACCAAACTTTACAGTGTTTGACCGCAACTCAACCATTGACAGGAATAACCGCTATAATGGCGGACTGATTTTACTCGCCGCCTTTTCGGACATTCATTAGATGAATAAAGGTTTTACGTTTAAACACTTTCACGTTGACGATCACGGATGCGGCATGCCTGTCAGCACAGATGGTGTGTTGTTAGGAGCATGGGCCTGGGTGTCAAGCTGTCGTGACAGTCAGACTCAGGTCAATCGCCAGACGATACTCGACATTGGTTGCGGAAGCGGTTTGCTGTCCTTAATGGCAGCGCAGCGTACGCAATCCGGCACCGCCGATATTCTGGCGCTGGATATTGACCCGGCAGCCGTGACAGCGGCCGGCAAAAATTTCTCGGCCTCGCCCTGGTCCGTGCGGCTTCGGGCCGAGCGTCAGGATATCCGTGAATGGGTCCGCTCTCAGCCCAAAGGCCGCTTTCAGGCCATATTATGCAATCCGCCCTACTTCAATCACGGTGAACAGGCGAACTGCCAGCGCCGGGCGACCGCCCGACACACAGACACCCTCTCCCACAGCGAGTTGCTCAGCTGCCTGCAATACCTGCTGGCACCGGCAGGACAGGCCAGCCTGATTCTGCCGGTCTACGAAGGTGAAGCACTGCTGACGATGCTGGCTGACTATGGCTTGCACTGTCGCCGGCTGTGCCGGGTGAAAAGCACCGCCGCCAAACCGGTTCATCGCCTGCTGATTGCGCTTTCCCCTCAGGACGGTGACTGTGACGAAACACAGCTGACGATCAATCAGCAAGGCCAGTACTCGGCCGGGTTTACGGCCCTGACCCGTGACTTTTATCTCAAGCTCTGATCCTGTCAGCGAGCGGCAGGGATAATCCAAGTTTTTGTGCTTTAATCGGTGATACTTGCATCAAATCACACTATAATGCCGCCCCTTAACTGAATCACAGCAGCAAACTGCCCATCGACATGCGACCCATACGGGCAGCCCGCTACTTAGGAGTAAGACTGGTGAGAGATTTTTCCGAATTAGAGTTAGATGGCGCTCTGCTACAAGCGATTGAAGATATGGGATATTCCCGTCCAACCGTTGTGCAGTCTCAGGCTATCCCTCATGCCCTGGATGGCCGTGACGTACTGGCATCCGCACCAACGGGTACCGGAAAAACTGCCGCTTTTGTATTGCCTATGATTCAGCACCTGCTTGATTTTCCGCGCCGTAAACCCGGCCCGGCCCGCGTGCTGATTCTGACACCAACCCGTGAACTGGCCATTCAGGTCGCCGATCAGGCCAAAGCCCTGGCGGCCCATACTGACCTGAAAATCTTCACCATCACAGGCGGTATCTCTTACGACGAGCACGCTGAGTATCTGGGCAAAACTCAGGACATTGTGGTTGCCACACCGGGCCGTCTGATGGAATACATCGAAGGCGAGAAATTCGATTGCCGTGCCATCGAGTGCCTGATCCTGGACGAAGCTGACCGCATGCTCGACATGGGTTTTGGGGCCGTTGTGAAACGCCTGCATGAAGAATGTCGCTGGCGCCGTCAGAGCTTGTTGTTCTCCGCCACCCTGGAAGGCAAAGGGGTACGAGAGTTCTCCCAGACGATCTTAAGTGAGCCCGTCGAAGTGAACGCTGAGCCACCGCGTCGCGAACGCAAGAAGATCCATCAGGTATACCACCGCTGTGACGACATGGCGCACAAAATGGCGTTGCTGGAAAATATCCTCAGCGATCAGGCCGAGCGCAGTATTATTTTTGTCAAAACCCGCGAGCGACTGGCCGAGCTGCGCGATCAGCTGGCGTCACTGAAAATCGCTTGCGTCTGGATTCAGGGAGAAATGGCACAAGCCACCCGTAACAATGCCATTCGTCGTTTCCGTGAAGGTGAAACCAACATACTGATCGCCACCGATGTCGCAGCACGGGGTATTGACCTGCCAGACGTCAGCCATGTCATCAACTTTGACATGCCGCGTACGTCCGATGTGTATTTGCACCGTATCGGCCGTACTGCCCGTGCCGGTAAAAAAGGCACAGCCATCTCGCTGGTGGAAGCGCATGATCAAGGCATGATAGAGCGTGTCAGCCGTTATATGAAAGAAGAAATACCGGAGCGCTTTATTGAAGGCCTGCGCCCTAAACACAAAAAGCCAGCAACCGTGAAGAAGAAAAAAGTCAAAGACGGTAAGAAGAAAGACACGAAAAAGAAAGACGCCAAGAAGAAAAAATCCGTCAACAAAAAGGCGGCGGCCAAATAATCTTTGCCGTAGCTGCAGACTAAAACAGAAAAGGGCCGGATACAGTATCCGGCCCTTTTTTCAGCCAACGGTTTAACGCTGAAGCTTTATTGCTCTTCGCGTTTAAATACCAGTTCAGCGGCCGTCGATTCTTCCGGTACGAAGTAATAGCCAGCCACGTCAAATTGTTTCAGCTGTTCCACTGAAGTCAGGCGGTTATCAATGATATAACGTGCCATCATGCCACGGGCTTTCTTGGCGTAGAAACTGATCACCTTGTACTGACCATTTTTGCCGTCTTTAAACACCGGGGTAATCACTTTACCTTTGAGAGACTTCGGCTTAACGGCTTTAAAATATTCATTGGAGGCCAGGTTAATCAGGATATCATCGCCCTGCCCGGCAAGCGCGTCATTCAGTTTGTCCGTAATAATACTGCCCCAGAACTGATACAGGTTAGTGCCGCGGCCGTTGGCCAGCTTAGTGCCCATTTCAAGACGGTAAGGCTGCATCAGATCCAGCGGCCGTAACAAACCGTACAAACCGGACAGCATGCGCAGGTGCTGTTGGGCAAAGGTGAAGTCATCCTCGCTCAGGCTATCGGCTTCCAGGCCGGTATACACATCACCTTTGAAGGCCAGAATCGCCTGACGCGCGTTTTCAAGCGTAAAATCCGGATGCCAGTCGGCAAAACGGGCCGCATTGAGTCCGGCGATTTTATCGCTCACCTTCATCAGGCTCGCAATGTCCATAGGCGTCAGCTGACGGCAAACCTCAATTAGCTCCATCGAGTGATCGGTCAGCTCAGGAAAAGTATAAGTCTTTGTTGCCAGAGGAGATTCATAATCCAGGGTTTTAGCAGGGGAAACCACTATCAGCATGTTTTGATGTCCTGTAAGCGTGTCTGTCGGCAAGATTACCATTTCGGCATCAAAAAACCACGCACAACGCGCGTGGTTGTCGCTTTCTTTGCCATAGGGACAGCCTATCGATCTGAACGGCTGGTCCAGATATCTTCATCCAGCTGAGCATGCAATTCCGGGTATTGGGCGCTGTCAAACGTTGGCACCTTACCCTGAGCCAATTGCGCGTTATAGTCTTTCGCCAGTTTCACCACTGTGCCCGACAACAGCAAAATAGCGATCAGGTTGATAATGGCCATCATTCCCATAGACACATCCGCCATCGCCCATACCGTCGGTAATTCGGCCAGCGCCCCGAACATCACCATGCCCAATACCACGGCGCGAAAAATCAGCAGTCCGGCTTTGTGGTTATGCTCAAGAAAAATCAGGTTGGTTTCGGCATAAGAGTAATTGGCTACCAGCGAGGTAAAGGCAAACAGGAAGATAGCGATAGCAATGAAGATCCCTCCCCAGTCCCCCACCTGAGAAGCCAGCGCCCGCTGCGTCAGCTCTATACCTGTGACTTCGCCATGAGGTACATACTCACCAGACATCAGAATAATCGCCACAGTGGCCGAACAGATAACGATAGTATCGGTAAAGACCCCCAGCATCTGCACATAGCCTTGCGACGCCGGATGTGGCGGGTACGGCGTGGCCGAGGCGGCCGCATTCGGCGCCGAACCCATGCCCGCTTCATTGGAAAACAGCCCACGCTTCAGGCCATTGATCATGCCCTGAGCTATGGTATAACCCAGAGCGCCGGAGGCCGCTTCTTCCAGACCAAAGGCACTGCGGAAAATCAGGGCGATCACCGAAGGAACCTGTTCGATATTCATTGCCACGACCACCAGTGCCAGCAACAGATAACAAATCGCCATCACTGGTACCAGAATTTCAGCAGTGCGGGCAATGGTTCGCATGCCACCGAATATGATAAAACCGGTCAGCGCCACCAGCACCATGCCGACCACCACAGGTTGCCAGCCAAAAGCCACATTCATGGCTTTGGCAATGGAGTTAGCCTGAACCGCGTTGAATACCAGACCGAAGGCAATGATCAGAAAGATAGAGAACACCACCCCCATCCAGCGCATTCCCAACCCTTTTTCCATGTAGTACGCCGGACCGCCCCGGTAATTGCCGTCATCATCCCGGGTCTTGTACAACTGGGCCAGCGCACTTTCCGCGAATGCTGTCGCCATCCCTAACATGGCAATCAGCCACATCCAGAAAATCGCGCCCGGCCCACCCAAGGTAAGTGCCACGGCGACCCCGGCCATGTTGCCGGTTCCGACCCGGGCAGCCAGACTGGTGCATAATGCCTGAAAAGAAGAGATACCGGCAGCATCCGACTTACGGCTGTTTTTCATCACTTTAAACATATGGACAAAATGCCGGAACTGAATAAACCCCAGCAAGTAGGTAAAATAGATCCCTACCCCGACCAGCAGGTAAATCAATACAGATCCCCACAGCAGATCATTGAGGAAATTTATCTGACTTGTCACACCAACCCCTTAGCTTGCTCAAAGGTATCTTTGCCCGGCACGCCTTTGCTGTGCCACTTCATTCAACTGTAATTCATCTGTCAGTCCAAGCTGAGATAAAGCCAGAAAAACATTTGCATTGCAGATACTGACCTGTTGGCTGATCTCAGCCCGTTTTGGTTCCCGGCTGCCGAAAACCTGAGCGATGATGCGGAGTTAGTCGCAAAAAATCAATCCACACTGAACAGAATTGAGCACTGCATTACTTTCTAACCAACTGGACAAACCATTGGGTTCAATGATTCAGCTTGAACTAATTTCACAAATAAATAACAAATGCGAAATACTTCAATTTTATTCTACGCCGTATTGTGATATTTAACTGATGATCGAGGGGCAAGATGCCCCCGCTCTGAGCAATACTCAGAATGGTAGAGAGGTGCAATATGGATGGCTTTGGATTCGACAACATGCTTGAAAGCGATTTTCCTCGTCGCAATGCACGCAGTAAACCTGTTAAGCGTAAGTGGCGGGAAATTGAAGCACTCAAAGATAAGCAAAAACTGAAAAAGGAACTTCAGGACATTGATATCTTACATGAGTTTACCGATGAGGTAGATTTGTAATCTGGGTTTTGCACTACCATTACTAGGTTAAGGCTAGTATCAAACGACCAACACCGGCTCTGCAGCCGGTGCTGTTTTTTGTGGCCCGGCAGATGTTAATGATCGGGCTCAAGCCGGGTTGCCAACTCCCGGTACTGAGCTGAAACCTCTTTACCGAACAGAGGATCACACAGGCAATCCTGGTATTCTTCTTCAACGGCTGCCCAGTCCTGGTCGGTAAAATGCTGGCGGATCACAGGGAACACCTTCTTCTCTTCGGTGTCCAGGTGCTGGTGCTGGCGCTCTACAAAGGCATTCAATTTTCCCGCAAAAACATCCAGCGGAATCACGGCATCCATCAGAATCATGTCGACGGTTTCGGCAAACTCTGCGGTCAGTCTAGCCAGCTCTATATGTTCCGCCTCCAGATCCATAATGTCCTGCTCCTCACCATAGTGTCTGAGGTAGTAATGGTATATGACATCTTCTTTTGGGTGATGGCAGTGCTCGGCCTGGTTCTGCAGATAGGTCACTATGTCGCGAATGAGCTGATAATTCACTTCGTGACCCGCTTGGATCCCTTTTAATTTTGTACCTAACAGTTTAAGCAACCGGTTGATATAACCATGTTCGGTGTGAATACTGTCCAATAGCATTTCGACCTCCCGGACATTAACATCCCAGCTATAAGTGTAAACCGGGATAGCGAATTCTGTTTGATCCAGGTTAAGTTGCCTTACATTTGTTCAGGAAGTTGCCAGTTAATCTCACTTTTACGGCTTTGTCGCAACCACTTGTTTGCCTGAGAGAAATGGCGACAGCCAAAAAAGCCCCGATAAGCAGACAAGGGTGACGGATGTGCCGCTTCCAGCACCCAGTGTCTGTCCCTGTCGATATGTTTTCCTTTCTTGTGGGCATGCGCTCCCCACAGCAGGAACACCAGACCATCTCTGTGCTGATTCAGACTGGTAATAACCCTGTCGGTAAACATTTCCCAGCCATACTTACTGTGCGAATGCGCTTTGCCTTGCTCAACCGTCAGCACAGTATTGAGCAGAAGTACGCCCTGCTCTGCCCAGGGCTGTAAGCAGCCATGGCTGGGAATGCTGAATCCGTCGATATCAGTGGCCAGCTCTTTATACATATTGGCCAGAGACGGGGGGACTTTAACTCCGGGTTGCACCGAGAAACTGAGCCCGTGTGCCTGTTCAGGGCCGTGATAAGGATCCTGGCCCAGGATCACTACCTTGACCTGATCAAAGGGAGTGGTATCAAAAGCGCGAAATACATCGGCCTCAGCCGGATAGATCACTCTGCCAGCCTGCCTTTCTGCGGCAACTTGTGCCTCAGCCTGCTGAAAGTAAGCTTGCTGCCTTTCCTGTTCCAGCAACTGTTTCCAGTCGAAAAGAGATGAAGATGGGGAATCTGAAACAGACATGTCGGCTCCTGCGGGGAAAATGAAGGTAAGCCGACATTCTGCCTGTCTGATCACGGCATCGCAATGACAACTGGTATCATTTGGGCCGGGACACAGGGCCAACAGGTGTACGCCAGTGACCGCGTCCCTGAATAGGACGATTGGCCTGAGGAAGGCGTGAGCCGCTTACTGAGTTCATTCCGGGGGCTGGCATTGCGCTCGCTTTCATAGGGTGTTTCCTCAAAATTGAAGGTTCAGTCAATTCAATGAAAGATCAATGCCAACTTTGTCAGTTTGTTCACTGGACTTTATCTTACAGTGATTTAGCGGCATCTGTAGACCTCAGGCGACCAAAGCAGCAATCTGCTTTATCGCCAATGCGCCAGTTGAGCGCATTTGTGCGCATAATTTGTGCAGCGTCACGCAATAGGCAGTAAGAGTGCTTAGTTGATACAGATCAAGGGGCCGGGGGCCCAACGCGGTAGGATGCCGTTATCCCTGACCACTTTGTCAGGCACACTATTTTGCTGTTTCAGATGACAACCAAGGAGCTGCCATGATCACCGGCATTCAAATTACCCAAGCGGCTAATCCTCAACTGCTCAATTCCATCTGGCTGCTGGATGCTGCCAGTGGTACAGCCCGCTGCCTGTGTACCATTGACGACTTTGCGCAAGATCAGGACATCGCCCTGTCTGAACTGGGTCAGATTGAGTACCGCGAACTGCCTGTTGAACAGGCTCCGCGTATTGAAGGCGGGCAGCACCTCAACGTGAATGTGCTCAGGCGTGAAACCCTGGAAGACGCCGTGGCGCACCCGGAAAAATATCCGCAGCTGACCATTCGGGTGTCTGGTTACGCGGTACGTTTCAACTCGCTGACGCCAGAGCAGCAGCGTGATGTCATCGCCCGGACGTTTACCAGCACTTTATAAAAGTTTGCCGTACAAAAACGCCGCAACCTATTGGTCTGCGGCGTTTTTACCGTCTGATTTTTACTGAAATCAGGCTTTTTTCACAAATTCAGATTTCAGCATCATAGCCCCGATACCATCAATCTTACAGTCGATGTTATGGTCGCCATCCACCAGGCGGTTGATTTTCACTTTAGTCCCCACTTTGGCGACAGACGACGAACCTTTTACCTTGAGATCTTTAATCAGGGTAACGAAGTCGCCATCCTGCAACACAGTGCCGTTCGCGTCTTTCACAATCAGTGCATCCACATCTTCTGTCACTTCACCCGGAATCCATTCATGACCACACTCAGGGCAGATCAACAGGTTGCTGTCTTCATAGACATAAGATGAATTGCATTCAGGGCAAGGAGGTAAGGTATCGCTCATACGCTGCTATCTCTCATTTAAAAAGTCATCACTTAAAGATATTCGCCCACCACTGACTTGTCAGTGCCGGACGAGATGCCTGACATTATAATGTAATTATCATTAAATTATCACCTTGCCGGTTCTGTCATCACAAACCCCTGCCATGAAGGAGATACTGTTAATTAAAACAACATCTTATACAGGCACAGCATGGCTGTCTGAAGCGATTACTTCACCTGAGGGTTCTTCGTTGCGTCATCATCCAGATAACTGATGTCGTGCTTTTCCAGGTATTCACGGATCAACTGGCGGACCACCTGGGACGGTGTCAGATCCTGGGAAGCGCACAGCTTTTCAAAGGCCTGCTTTTTACGGGGATCCATCAATACGGTAAAACGGGCAGTCTTGCTTTCCACACTCAGCTACTCTCGGTCGGACATGATAATCAAATTATAATCTTAACCTGATGATGAAGAAACGATACAGACAAAAAGAGCCACCATAACGGTGGCTCAATCAGAGTATGACCCGCAGAGAGGTATCAGTCCTGAACGGCTTGCAGCACAGCTTTTAACTGAGCAAAATCATTGTCACGCTCAACCGACAGCAACTCCATTGCGCCATGTTTGGCAAGCGGCGCAGGTAAATCTATCTCTTTTTGCAGGATATCTTCCACCACTTCCTTGAACTTGGCTGGGTGCGCGGTACACAGGAACAGACCTGTCTCGCCGGCTTGCAGCTGCTCATTGAGTATACGATAGGCAATGGCGCCATGTGGCTCACACAGATAACCGTCGGCATCCATCTGACGCAGTGTCTCTGCGGTCTGCTCGTCGCTTACCGCGCCGTAGCCCAGCTCGTTCAGGCCCCAGCCTTGTTGCTGACACAGCTCTTCAATACGCGGCCAGTTGTTTGGCTGGCTGACATCCATGGCATTGGAAATAGTCGGCACTGTGGCTTTAGGATCCCACTTGCCATCTTGCAGATAGCGGGGCACGGTATCGTTCACATTGGTGGCGGCGATAAAACGTTTCACTGGCAAACCCAGCGCTTTGGCCAGCAGGCCGGCGGTCAGGTTACCGAAGTTGCCGCTAGGAACCGACACCACCAGATTGCCGCGAGCAGCTTTCGGCAGTTGCGCCACCGCTTCGAAGTAGTAACAGATCTGCGCCATCAGGCGACTGATATTGATAGAGTTGGCTGAGTTCAGGCCCACTTCCTGACGCAGTTCAGCATCATCAAAAGCGTGCTTGACCAGCGACTGACAATCATCAAAGGTGCCATTCACTGCCACAGTGTGGATATTGCCGCCCAGCGTACAGAACAGCTTTTCCTGCAGCGGGCTGATTTTGCCCTTCGGATACAGGATCACCACCTTGATGTTGTCCATACCGTAGAAAGCATGGGCCACAGCCGCACCGGTATCGCCTGAGGTCGCGGTAAGAATAGTGATGTTGCCATTGGCGTCAGACACTGCCGCCAGCGATTGCGCCATGAAGCGGCCACCAAAATCTTTAAATGCCAGCGTCGGGCCGTGGAACAACTCCAGCGCATAGACTGCGTCTTTCACTTGTGCGACCGGAGCCGGGAACTGGAAAGCGTTACTGACCATTTGTCGGACGGTTTCCGCGCCCAGTTCATCACCGATAAAAGCAGACAGAATACGGCTGCTGCGAGTAACGAAATCCTGCTCCAGCAACGCATCGATGTCGCCTAAATCCGGCAGTTGAGCAGGAAAAAACAGGCCCTGATTACGGCCCAGCCCCTGGCGGACTGCCTGGGCAAAAGACACTTCTTCCTGATGATCTTTCAAGTTATACAGCTTCATGATTAATACTCACTTCCTATTTCTGTTGAACCCTGGCTGTCGAGACGACAGACATGGACGAATCCTTCATCATTCTGGACATAATGCTGCTGCAACCAGCGGGCAATGCGCTCTGCGACCTCCAGATCATCACAGATGCTGAACATGGTCGGGCCTGAACCTGAAATACCACTGGCTAACGCGCCCGCTTCCAAGGCGTACTGACGCGCTTCCTTAAAGCCCGGCAGCAAGCCTTCTCGGTAGGGTTCGGCCACCACGTCTTTGATCATTTTGGCGGCCAGTTGCGGCTGCTGGCTGTGGCAGGCATGAATAAAACCTCCCAGATAACGGCCATGGGCAATGATATCCTGTCGACGGTACTGAGCCGGTAAAATAGCCCGGGCTTCAGCAGTCGATACCTTGATGCCAGGATACGCCATCACCCAGTACCAGTTATCGAAACTCGGGACCGACTGGCTGATGATCCCCAGCTCCTCGACCATGAATTGCAACCCGCCAAGATAGCAGGGTGCCACGTTGTCGTAATGCACACCGCCTGAAATCTGACCTTCCATTTCCCCCATCAGCGCCAGCAGTTCTGTCTCTGTCAGCGGGTTTTCATGAAAGCGGTTCAGCGCATCCAGGGCAGCCACAATTGAGCAGGCACTGGAACCCAGACCGGAACCAATTGGCATATTCTTCGCCAGTGTCATCGACACAGGTTTCAGGCTGACGCTTTTCTTATCCAGCTCACGGGCAAACACCTGCCAGCAGTGATAAACGATGTTCTCTTGCGGCTCAGCCGGCAGCTTAGCGACAAAATCACCTTCACATCGCAGTGAAAAGGGCTCTGTGCCGGCGGCCACTGTCACTTTATCCCCCAGCAGGGTGCCATCAACGGGCGACACTGCCGCCCCGAGAACATCAAAACCGACACTGACATTACCAATAGATGCCGGTGCGTAAACAGTCACACTCATTGTTAAACTCCCAGTTTCCAGCCGACGGTACGCATCAGATCAGCGAAGACCCCTGCCGCTGTGACCTCGGTACCGGCACCGTATCCGCGCAGAACCAGAGGAATGGGTTGATAGTAACGGCTGTAGAAAGCCAGGGCATTCTCGCCGTCCTTGATTTTAAACATAGGATCATCCTGATCAACGGCCGCCACTTTCACTTTGCATTTACCGTTGTCAATTTCACCTATGTAGCGCAGTACTTTGCCTTCTTCGGCCGCTTTGGCTGACCATTCACTGAAGTAAGCATCGGCCTGTGGCAGACGCTGCATGAAGGCCTCAACATCGCCACTTTGATCAAAGCCCGGCGGCAAGGCCGACTCGACCACCACATCGCTCAGCTCAAGGGCATAACCAGCCTCACGGGCCAGAATCAAGAGTTTGCGCGCCACATCCATGCCGGACAGATCATCACGGGGATCCGGCTCAGTGAAACCGTTATTACGGGCCACAGTCGTTGCTTCACTCAGGCTCATGCCTTCGTCCAGCTTACCGAAGATGAAAGACAGCGAACCTGACAAAATACCGGCGAAACGCTCCAGCTCATCACCGGCAGCCATCAGGTTCTGCAGGTTTTCAATCACTGGCAGACCGGCACCGACAGTGGTGTCATACATGAAACGGCGGCGGGTTACGCGCGCGGCCTGACGCAACTGGTGATAATAAGCCATACTGGCCGTATTGGCTTTCTTGTTGGGCGTGATAACGTGGAAACCAGCGGCCAGGAAATCCACATACTGCTCGGCAATGGCTTCGTCTGAGGTACAATCGATAATCACAGGGTTGATGATGTGATTACGCTGCACCAGCTGAATCAGGCTAGCCAGATTGAACCCTCCGCTTGCCTGGCCGATCGCATCGCGCCAGTTTTCCAGCGGCAGGCCATTATTGTCCAATAACATGCCTTTGCTGTTCGACAAGCCACAGACACGAATGACAATGCCGTTTTCAGCCAGCTTCTCTTGCTGGCGCTGGATCTGATCCACCAGCTCGCCACCAACACCACCGACACCAACCACAAACACATCCAGGAAGTGTTTACTGTTGAACAGGTTCTCATGACAGGCTTTCACCGCTTCCGAGACTTTGTTGGCCGGAATCACAGCGGAAATAGCCCTTTCAGAAGAGCCCTGCGCAATCGCGATAATATTGACATTCACTTCGGCCAGCGAGGTAAAAAAGCGCGACGCCACACCACGGGAAGTACGCATACCGTCCCCGACCAGGGTCACGATCGCTGAATCGTCAATAAACTCTACCGGCTCTAACTGACCTTCTTTCAGCTCCAGCTCAAAATTATTACGCAGCGCCTGCTCAGCCACGAGTTGATCATCACTTTCGATACAAAAACTGATGCTGTATTCAGACGAGGACTGAGTGATCAGAACAATTGATACCCCTGCTGCTGACATTGCCCCGAATACGCGGGCTGCCATGCCGACCATGCCTTTCATACCAGGGCCGGACACATTTACCATGGTCAGGTTTTTGAGCGTGGTAATGCCTTTGATCGCCAGCTTGTCTTCACCCGTATCCTGACCGATCAGTGTACCGGCACCTTGCGGGTTAAAACTGTTTTTGATCAGGCAGGGAATGTGGAATTGCGCGATGGGTGCAATGGTTTTGGGATGCAGTACCGAAGCACCGAAGTAAGAGAGTTCCATTGCTTCCTGGTAACTGAGCGATTTCAGCAAACGGGCATCAGGCACCAGACGCGGATCGCAGTTATAGACACCATCGACATCTGTCCAGATTTCACAGCACTCAGCACGCAGACAGGCTGCCAGCACAGCCGCTGAATAATCCGAACCGTTACGGCCTAAAATAACCAGCTCACCTTTCTCATTACCGGCTGTAAAACCCGGCATGATATGGATGTGCCCTTCAGCCAGCGGATGACGGCGGAAGTTGTCAGTTGAGATTTCAATGTCGACATGCCCTTCCAGGTAATCGCCATGCGCCACTAAAGAAGCAACCGGATCAATCAGATCCGCTTTATGCCCTTTGGCTTCCAGCACCGCTTTCATGGCTACGATAGAAATACGTTCACCTTTACTGATGACACGGGCGTAAACATTGTCCGGGCACTGTCCCAGCAACTTCATCCCGTGGACCAGTTGCTTCAGTTGCCCCAGCGAGCTGGCGAGTTTGGCATCCACGGCTGAACGCTCAAACGCAGGTAAAAGCTGCTCAATACCATCAAACAGGCTGTTAAAGGTGTTTTCCAGATCGGTGAGCTGCAGCTCGGCATCGCCCGTCGCGACTGTGGTATCTATGACTGACACCAGTTTGTTGGTCACTTTGCCCGGTGCTGACAGCACCACTGAGACTTCACCCTGGTGGGCATTACTGGCGATGATATCCGCCGCCCTGAGAAACCGGTCGGCATCCGATAAAGATGAACCGCCAAACTTAAGCACTCGCATTCCCTACTCCACTTCCGTTAATTTTGACTTGTCGGCAATTGCTTCCTGGCTGTTATTGTATGTGGCCAGTGAATATTGCCATTGAATCTGAAAAAATCATGGTGAAAAAAAAGCCCGCACTGTGAGGTGCGGGCTTTTTTTTGAAATCTTGCGCGTATCAGCCCGCCCCAACACTGTTTGTGCCGGTAATAATAATGGTGGTGGTGCCGATAAGGTTAAGTGCCATGTTTTTATATTATTGCTAATGTTGTGTGCGTGTTGTTTACGTTTACCTGATCCCCAGGTATGAGTCAACACTGACTAGTGATTTATTTCTTACTTTCCCAGAATACAGTTTTTGTCTCTGCCAATTCATTATTCCCGCCAAGAATAGATTAGTCGCATAAAATTAGAGGAAATCGCATTTCTGCAATTGCAGTTAACTCATTGACATAGCATAGTAACTCGTAAGGATTATTTGCCTTCTCAAGCAAGACCTGAAGCAATTAACCCGTTAAAGCCCAACAATGTTCTGGTTCAAGATAGTCAACGCACCCTCAGAACCAGAGAGATCACTCACAGGCCATGCAGGAAGACAGCCTGGAGGATGACAATGATTACAATAATATTTCGGAGGGATCCGGCATGACAGCAGCGATGGAACAGCTTGTTGCACATACCATACTCCAAGGCTTTGATGCCATGTACGGCCGGTTTCTGGATGTCACCGCCGGTGCGCAGGACAGATTTGAAAATCAGGACTGGATGTCAGTCCATCAGGCCCTGAAACAGAGGATCAGCTTTTACGACCATCATGTGGAACTGGTCAGCCGCCAGATCCAGATTATGCTCGGCAGGCAATACGCTAACCGCGAGTTTCTGACCGCCGTCAAATCCTCCTATGAAGATCTGCTGCTGGATTACCCTCGCTATGACATTGCCGAAAGCTTCTTTAATTCCGTCTATTGCCGAATTTTCGAGCATCGCGATATCAACCGCGACAAACTGTTTGTGCACAGCTCGCAGACCGGGCGCATCGCGCCTTATCCAACCGCTTTAACCCGTTTGTACCAGTCTGAGAACGGGTCGCACTATCTGTTTGAACGCATGATGGATGAAACCCCTTTCACACTGAACTGGGAAGACAAAAACCGGGATATTGCCCTGATAGTGACCAGGCTCAACAATGAGTTTGGCAGTGCAGCGATGCAAAAAGCGCGACTTGAGCTGATCAAAGAACCGTTTTACCGTAATAAAGCCGCTTACCTGATTGGCCGGCTGTTGCTGGAAAACAACACCCAGATCCCCCTGGTGTTACCTGTGCTGACCACAGAAAATCGCCAGCTGTATGTGGATGCCTGTCTGTGCCATGTTGATGATGTCAGTATCGTTTTTGGCTTCGCGCGTTCTTATTTCATGGTGTACGCTCCGGCACCTGCTGCACTGGTCCGTTTCCTCAGCGAGCTGTTACCAAACAAAACCCATGCCGAACTTTACACCGCCATAGGTTGCCAGAAGCACGGTAAAACAGAGCTGTACCGGGAATTTCTCCATCACCTTGAACACTCTGACGACAAGTTCGATCTGGCGCCGGGTATCAAGGGCATGGTCATGAGTGTCTTTACCCTTCCTTCCTACGGGTTCGTCTTCAAAGTGATCAAAGACAAATTTGCCCCTCAGAAAGAAATGAACCGAGCCACAGTCAAAGAGAAATATCAGCTGGTTAAAGAGCATGACAGGGTCGGCCGGATGGCAGATACCCAGGAATACCGCAACTTCAGTTTTGACCGCTGCCGATTCAGTACTGAGTTACTGGAAGAATTACAGCGTGAAGCACCGTCGAGCCTTATCGTGACTGACAAGGAAATCATGATAAAGCACCTCTATATCGAGCGCAGGATGATCCCTTTCAACCTGTATATTGAACAAGCCAATGATGACGATCTGCGCCACGCCGTGGATGAATACGGCAAAGCCATCAAACAACTGGCGGCCGCCAACATCTTCCCGGGTGACATGCTGTTCAAAAACTTCGGTGTGACACGCCATAAACGCGTGGTCTTCTATGACTATGATGAAATCAGCTACATGACCGAAATTAACTTCCGCCATATTCCGCCGCCCCGGTTCCCGGAAGATGAACTGTCAGCTGAACCCTGGTACAGCGTGGGCACCAATGATGTTTTCCCGGAAGAATTTCGTACTTTCCTGCTGATCAACCCCAAAGTGCGAAAACTGTTCGATGAACTGCACAGCGATTTGTTTGACCCCGGCTACTGGCAGCACTTACAGTCAAACATTGAGCAAGGGCGGTTTGAAGATGTTTTTCCGTATAAAGAAAAACACCGGCTGATAGGAGCACAAAAACACTCGTAATTTGATCTTTGCCGCAATCTGAGATGTAAATCAATGATGTGCGACGAAACACGCACTTTGTGAAATATTTCTGGCCTAGGATTAATTGGTATACAAAAGGAAACTGCACTCACAGGGATGGCTGAGGATGAAACACTGCTGCTTATTGCTCTTATTCTGTCTGGCCTGGCCAGCGCTGGCCACGGAGCCGGCAACTGAGCCTGTTTCAGCATCAGCAATGGCAGGATGGTTTCTTAATTCTCAGTCACGCAGTGCTGAGCAATTTGACCTCTGGCAGATAGACAGCGGTTATGCCTATGCCCTGACTCAGTCCACCCAGGTGTATGTCAGTACCCGCCTTAAAAGCGGCAACCAGCAACAGGCGGCAACACGTGGCTTATTATCAGGCGTAAAGTACAACTTCAGCCCCAAAATCAGCCTGCGCAGTGCGGTAACGTCTGAGCGGGTGGAAGAAAACACCCGTCTTGGTGTCGAGTTCAGCAGTCAATACGAGCTGAATGAGAAGGTAAACCTGCATGCCACCATGGATTATGAAGCGTTAGAGCAGGTGTATCAGCTCGGTATTGGCTTTCGATTTTAAGCCCCCCCCACCAACAGAGCACAGGCTCAAAGCACGGACAAATCCAGCGGCTCTTTACTCAGTAAGATACCATTGGGATCCGCGTACAGAATATCCCCGGGGTAAACCAGCGTATGTGCGACGGTCAGGGTGACATTCCTGTCTCCGGTCTGGCGTTTCTCAGTTTTAAACGGACATACCGCAATGGCTTTGACCCCCAGCGCCATCTCGCTCAGCGCGACGACATCACGCACTGCGCCGTTAATCACTATACCTTCCCATTGATTCTTGATCGCCAGCAGAGCCAACTGATCACCCAACAAGGCTTTGTTTAACGATCCATGACCATCGATCACCAGCACCTTGCCGGTGCCGTCTTCGTTGAGAATATCCCTCACCAGACTGTTATCTTCAAAGCAGCGCAGTGTCACCACTTCGCCATAAAACACAGGCTTCCCACCAAAATCGCGATGTGCCAGCGGCAACCAACGTACTTCATCCTCGTAGTGGTCACACAAATCCGGCAATAGATCTTTCATCGTAGAACTCCTTACTCTAATCCTTGAATATGAAGATAAGCGGGCCATTTCCCGAGCTCGGTCTGAGAAAAACCCTGATGCTTAAGCATAACAGGCACCAGAAACAGCTGCTGCTGTGATACCCAGTAAATTGCATTTTGCCGCCACTTCGCCGCCAGCTCACAAGCCTGACTCAACCCGGTACACACTGCCAGACTCGGCTCATGCCAGCGCCCGTCCGGCGCACTGCAATCAAGCCTCAGGTAAGCATATCCCAAAGCGGACAATTCAGCTTCCAGACGCTGCTGCCGCTGACGATTTTCCTTACAACTGAGCACGATACTTTCAGGGTTAAAAGCGGTTAAAATAGCGAAGTTCGAGTAGTCAGGTATCTCAGACGCACGAAAAATGATCTGCTGATAGCTTAGCCATATTGCCTGCCGAGCATGCCATTCCACATGCCCGTCCTGCAACGGATCATCATCAGAATGGCGGCAATCTTCCGACATGTGTCTGATCTCCCTGCCTGGTCAGCCAATACGACTGTTATCTTTAACAGCCTTATTTCATTGATGAAACAACAAATTGTTTGAGCTATAACAATAAGATAGTGTTTCCGATACGCTAGTATCGCACGGTAAAATCGAAAAAACTGAGCGCAATACAATAAAATCATATTGTTAGTACGCTGTTAAATGCATACAATCGTCTGCATCCAAGGGAAATTGTAGCCAGTCCCGCAAGTTCGGGTTTTTCAGCAAGTTGTCCGTTGGGCCGCTGAAAAATGAGGATGGCGTACCAGCAGGTAGTTGAAAAGACGGGTGCAAACTGCAACTGTTCTGTTACTTTGCCTGTAAGCGAATTATTTTTATAGAATTGAAATATTCTCTGTTAGACCAGATTCCGTTTTGAGTAATTAGGTACTGCCAATGCAAACCCCTCACATTCTAATTGTAGAAGACGAGCACGTAACCCGTAACACCCTGAAAAGCATCTTTGAAGCAGAAGGGTATACGGTTTTAGAAGCCAGCGACGGTGCAGAAATGCACAAGATGCTGTCTGAACATCATGTTCACCTTGTGATCATGGATATCAATCTGCCAGGTAAAAATGGCCTGCTGCTGGCCCGTGAATTGCGTGAGCAAGGCGATATGGCGTTGATGTTCCTGACCGGACGTGACAACGAAGTGGATAAGATCCTTGGTCTGGAAATTGGTGCGGATGATTACATCACTAAACCTTTCAATCCAAGAGAGCTGACCATTCGTGCCCGTAACCTGTTAACTCGCGCAATGAGCCAGGGGCTGGCCTCAGAAGATCGCCGCCTGGTTGAGCGCTATGAGTTTAATGGCTGGTCTCTGGAACTGAACAGCCGTTCTCTGATGAGCCCGAGCGGTGATCAGTTCAAGCTGCCACGCTCTGAATTCCGTGCCCTGCTGCATTTTTGCGAAAATCCAGGCAAAATCCAGACCCGTGCAGAGCTGCTGAAAAAGATGACCGGCCGTGATCTGAAGCCGCATGACCGCACAGTTGACGTCACTATCCGCCGTATTCGTAAGCATTTTGAATCAGTGTCCGACACCCCGGAAATTATCGCCACTATCCATGGTGAAGGGTATCGTTTCTGCGGTGATATCGAAGAAAACTAAGACCAGACACTAACTTGTCCACCATATAAAAAAGCGTCGCTATTGCGACGCTTTTTTAATGGTTTGCTATCTGCCTGTTCAGCTCTCTTTATTGGCTAACCAGGTTTTCAGCACCTTCAAATCGGCCTGATAACTCGTTTTAATTTCATCAACCCAGTCTTCGATGTTTTCCCACCAGGCCGGCAATTCAGGCGACTGTGCTTTCTGGGCCACCTGCTGAATACGCTTCAGGCCAATAGAACCCGCGGCTCCCTTGATCTTGTGCGCTTCAAACTTAATGCCGTCCTTGTCTTTCGCCGTCATATTCGAATCAAGAATCGCCAGATATTCAGGCATCATTTTTTCGAACATATCCAGTGAATCATACACAGGCTGAGCACCGACAATATCCACATAGGAGTCCAGCATCTCCAAATCCAACAGTTTGCTCAGCGTATCCTCGCTCAGACTGTTCTCGTCAGCTATCACAGGCTCCTGGCCCTCCGTCTGGCTGGCACCCTGCTGTATCAAAGTCTGAATCACAGAGTTAATCGCCTTAACGCTGAGCGGCTTACTGATGGCATCATCCATGCCCTGATCCAGATATTCGTGTTTGTCTTTAATAACATTGGCCGTCAGCGCCACCAGTGGCGGCAACTGGCGATAGCGCGCACGCAGGACTTTGGCGATTTCAAAACCTGTCATATCCGGTAATTGAATATCCAGCAGCACCAAATCGTACTGAGCCGGTGTAAACACCTCCAGTGCCTCATCCCCTCGCATCGCCACAGTGACCTGATGCCCCAGGCCCTCAAGCAATGCCTTGGCAACTGTGATATTCAGCTCTATGTCTTCCACCATGAAAATGCGCAGTGAATGCTGTGCCAATTCGGGCAGCTCTTCATCCTCGACAATCTGCTCAAGCACAGGGACACAGATAGTGACAGTGAACGTACTGCCTTCCCCGACTTCGGAGCTGACTTCAATATCCCCGCCCATCATGTTCACCAGCTGGCGCGATACCGCCAGGCCAATACCGGTGCCGACGGCATGCAGATTATCCTGACCCTGTTTCACCTGATAGTACATAGCGAAGACTTTATCCAGCTCAGACTCAGGAATGCCGATCCCGCTGTCTTCGATCTCAAAAATGATTTCCGCCTGCTGATTGTCCAGCAGTTCGCTGCTCACAGACAGAATAACCCCGCCTTCCTTGGTGAACTTGGTCGCGTTGCTGATCAGATTCCACAGCACCTGACGCAGCCGCGTGCCGTCGACCTGAATATAGGGTGGTAAATCAGTCAGTTGTTCCAGATCGAATCGCAGACCCTTCTGCTCGGCCATCAGGCCGGAAATATTGCCCATCTCTTCGATAAAAGCATCGAAGTCCAGCGGTGTTGGCAACAACTCCAGACGACGGCGATCCGACTTATCCATGTCGATAATGTCATTGAAGATATTGCCCAGGGTAATGGCGCTGACATAGATAGTACGCATGTAGCCGCGCTGCTGCTCATTGAGCGGGCCTTCCAGCAGCATTCGGCTCAGTCCCACGATCCCGTTCAGCGGTGTCCGTAATTCATGGCTGATGGTCGAGATAAAGGCGGTTTTATCACGGCTGGCTTTCTCCTGGGCTTCCTGATATTGCTTGCGCTCGGTAATGTCGCGGCCAAATCCCATCAGGCCAAGCCGGCGGCCATCACGGCTGTAAAAAGGCACTTTACGCAATTCAAATATAGCTTTGCGACCGTCAGGGTATTCCAGCCACTGTTCGTAGGTCAGCGAGATATTTTGCGTGAAAACCTGCTGATCAGTTTCCACTATTTTGACCGCCACCTCTTCACTGTACACATCCCAGGGAGTCAGTCCGACCAGCTCCTGTTCCGTTCTGCCGGTCAATTCGGCCATCGCCCGGTTACAGCCAGAAAATTCATTCTTTTCGTTACGGTAATAAATGAGATCCGGCGACGCATCAAGAAAGGACTTCAGCAAGGCACTTTGCTCTGCCAGTTCGAGCTGGGCGCTCTCACGCTGTGCCACCTCATTCTCCAAGTCCTGCATCGCAATCCGGCGCTCTTCTTCAGCCTTAACCCGCACTTCGATCTGCTGATTCAGCTCAGTAATGTTATCTTTCAGCTGCTTGTTCAGGGTCAGATCCCGTGAGCGCATTTCTTCCAGTTTGGTCACCAGCTTGGACAACCGCTGGCGGGAATCTTCAAGCTGATCCACCACCACAGACAGAAAATAAACCGCCCAGGGGGTGATCAACAAACCAAAAAAAACAGAGCGGACAATATCTATGTCCAATACTTCACCCTGCAGTGCCAGTGTGACCCCCACCTGTACCACCACAGCCAATGCCACCAGTGCTAACGCCAACAGCAGGCTGAAGCGCACTATGCCAAGCTTCACCAACAGGTCGACATAGAACTGCGCCAACATTTTTATTTGTTTCATTGTGATTCCTGCTACAACAAAATGCTGCCCTCAGGCAGCATTAAAACTCATCTGATTCGGCCATCAGGCGGGTAGTATTCCGCCCGTCTGCTTTTGCTTTGTAAAGCGCTTTGTCTGCCATTGCAATCAACTCGCCATAATCCTGATTTGGCATAGGTGTCATGGTGGCCACACCTAAGCTGACAGTCAGCATGTCACTGATGCCTGAAAAGCCATGAGGGATGGCTTTCTCAGCCAGTTTATTGTGGATTTTACCTGCCACTGTTTGCCCACCCGCCAAAGGCGTATTCGGCAGCAGAAAGGCAAACTCCTCGCCGCCATAACGGGCGACTTCATCCGTTTCCCGGCGGATCACGCTATCGAACACCTGAGCCACTTCCTGCAATGCGTGATCGCCTTGCTGGTGACCGTAATTATCGTTGTAAGCTTTAAAACTGTCGATATCACAAAGAATTAATGTCAGAGGCTGTTGCTCACGCATATGGCTGTGCCAGAGCTTGCGCAGTTGTTCATCGAAGCTGCGGCGATTGGCCACTTTTGTCAGGCTGTCGACAAAACTGAGCTCCTGCAATTCCATGATGGCGTCGGCCAGCTGCTGCTCAGCCTGCTTACGCTCTGTCACGTCCCTGGCTATCAGCAACACGCCGGCTGAGCCGTCGGTCGGATCGCGATACGGGGATTTCACAATTTCATACCAGACCGGCTCACCGGTTTCGAGAATGACATAGGCATCCGTCTTCACGGTCAGGCCGTCTCTCAGCACTTTAATGTCAGTCTGATAGAACTCCTGCAGCATCTCAGGATCAATCACATTGCGGGCTGTCTTACCGATCAACTCTTTGGCACTGAACCCCAGCACTTTGGCAAAAGGTTCATTACAGCCAACATAGACGCCGTGCTCATTATACAAACCGATAGGATCCTGACTGGCATTGAGGATGGAGTTGAGCAGGGTGTTACGCTGAGCCAGGATCTGCTCCGTGACTTCCCGCTTCTCTATTTCCTGCTTGAGGCTTTCTTGCATCTCGTGCCAGTCGGTCACGTCATGGCTGATACTCAGCGTGCCAATGATCAGACCGTCTTCGTCTGTCATCACGGTTTTATTGGTTTCCAGCAACCGGCTGGCACCATCGGGTGCCGTGGTCCAGGTATGAATCACAGGCGTTTCGCCGATGCCGGTCGGATCGCCCTGTATCAGTCCCTCTTCCCGACGGCCGCGCCAGAAACGATCGAAGGCGGTATTGGTGCCTATGATATTACCGGCCTTATCCTGAAAATATACCAACTCTGACAGTGAGTTCAGGACGCGCTGGAAAACTCGCTGTTCTATCTGGACGTAAGGGTTAGCCTGACTGGTTGGCGCGACAAAAAACAGCAACCAGGCTGATTGCCAGCGATAGCTGAGCAACTGGCCGGAAATCAGCACCCTGATGGTCGAATTGCCGAGTTGCAGTGTTTCTTCTACGTTTTCGAACCCGGTACCTGGCTGTAAGGGGCGCAGCACATCCGCCATCATCCGCGCGCCAATACCTTCCGGATAGTAAAAGCGGTTCTCCACTTTACTGACCCCCAAGAGCTCTCGGCAGCTGGCATTGGCATAAAACAGCTCACCATCTTTACTGCGGACAATGGCCGCTGCAATGGGAAGCCGGGAAATAGTGGCATGGAGACGCCGAAAGGCCAGACTGCCCAAATGATGCACTATCCAGGCCGCCAGTGAAGTCAAAACAGCCACCAACAGAAATGTCATACCAATGACTGACATATTCAGCCCTTCTTCAGCTTCCCCCCATACCGGTAAAGCGGTACAGGCAACGATAGCAAACGCCATCATGTTCACTTTCTGCATGCTGTTTCTTCTCCCCGCAGTCTTCCCTGGCGGTTCCGTGTAGGCCATCTTGGCTCTGCAATACTCAACCGCCAATTTAACACAGTTGCAAGAAGCTGCTGCATGTCGCGGATTTTTAATATGCCAAAAAGTGATGTTTGACACTCCTGAGCGTCAAGGATTCGACACTAATTACATTCATCAGGACAGAGTAATCTGCTAGTCCGCAATCTAAATCACACCCCATCATGCCAAAAACACAATCTGAAATAAAATAACCACAAATACAACTGAAACTTTCCCATCAAAAAATCTCCTCCCTTTACACCAATGAGTAACAATTCATCAACATCGGGATATCATGAATTTTTAGTCATAATTTTAACTAGAACGGCCAGGGTTTTAGCTCGCACTACAACTAAAGTCGGATTTAGTGATAGTAATTCAGCCAACAGATCTGTAATATATTTTCATTGTGTGCATTATATAACCAGATTGCCATCCATCAGGATGGCTTTCATGTCTTTAGCGTGCTGGCTTAGCCCGTACGTCTGAGACTGGCTGCCTCCCTTCAGATAAGGCAGCCCTCCTGCGGCCAGTAACGGGCAAGATGCCCGCCTGACCAAGACATGCAGGTATATATAAAAATAAATAGGGAACCGCAGACGGAGGAACCGTCTGCTCTACACTGGAAGGATGTAGTTATGACAGATCAAGTGTTGAATGGTCAGGGGCTTTATGTCCCTGAAATGGAGCATGATGCCTGCGGTATCGGCTTTGTTGCCCATCTCAAGAACCGTAAATCCCACCAGGTTATCACTCAGGCACTGGACATGCTGGCTCGTATGGAGCACAGGGGCGGCCAGGGTTGCGACCCCTGCAGTGGTGACGGTGCCGGTATTCTGCTGCAAAAACCCCATGAATTTCTATTGCAGGAATGTCAGAAAATTGGCCTGACACTGCCTGCCTTTGAGCAGTATGGCGTCGGTGTCATCCTGTTTCCGAAAGACGAAGACAAACGTGAACAGTGCCGCGACATTCTGGCCCGCAACGCCCAGCGACTGGGCCTGAGCGTACTTGGCTACCGAGTGCTGCCTACAGATAACAGCATGATTGGTGCCGATCCCCTCAGCACTGAGCCGCAATTTGAACACGCTTTTGTCACCGGCGGCAGCGATATGCCGCAGGAAGAACTGGAGCGTAAGCTGTATGTCCTGCGTAACTACACGGTTCGAGTCTGTCTGGAAAGCGTGACCAATATTGGTGACGATTTCTACATTAACGCCTTCTCCAGCAAAACATTGGTATACAAAGGCCAGCTCACGACAGAGCAGGTTCCGCAGTATTTTCTCGATCTGCAAAACCCGGCCATGGTCAGTGCTCTGGCGCTGGTCCACTCGCGTTTTTCCACCAACACCTTCCCGAGATGGCGTCTGGCGCAGCCTTTCCGTTACATCGCCCATAACGGTGAAATCAACACAGTGCGCGGCAACCTGAACTGGATGAAAGCCCGCGAGGCTCTGTTGCAGTCTGATCTGTTCAGCGAAGAAGAGCTGAACATGCTGCTGCCTATCTGCCAGGAAGGAGCGTCGGACTCGGCCAACTTTGATATGGCCCTGGAATTGCTGGTGCTGTCTGGCCGTAGCCTGCCCCATGCACTGATGATGCTGATCCCGGAAGCCTGGCAGGAAAATCCGGCCATGGATCCCAAACGCCGTGCGTTTTACCAGTATCACGCCAACCTGATGGAGCCCTGGGATGGCCCGGCATCTGTCTGCTTCACTGACGGCGTACAAGTGGGTGCCACCCTGGACCGTAATGGTCTGCGTCCGTCTCGCTATACAGTAACCAAAGATGATTTCCTGGTTATGGCCTCCGAATCCGGCGTGGTGGATATCGCCCCTGAAAATGTCCATTTCCGTGGCCGTTTACAGCCCGGCCGTATCTTTGTTGCGGATCTGGAGCAAGGCCGCATCGTCTCCGATGACGAAGTCAAAGACAGCATTGCCTCAGCCAAACCTTATGAAGACTGGGTGAAAAACAACCTGCTTCATCTCAGCGATCTGCCTGACGCCGATTACAGCCATAGCCAGCCTGAAGCCGAGAAGCTACTGCATCAACAGCAGGCTTTTGGCATCAGCAATGAAGAAGTCAACGAGATCATCCTGCCAATGGCCGGCGACGGCAAAGAGCCGCTGGGCTCGATGGGGGCGGACTGGCCGCTGGCGATTCTGTCACACCAGTCGCAGCATCTGTCTCATTACTTCAAGCAGCTGTTTGCTCAGGTGACCAACCCACCGATCGACCCGATCCGTGAACGTATGGTAATGTCACTCAACACCTATCTGGGTGAAGATCAGAACCTGTTGAGTGAAGGTCCGTCGCACTGCCAGAAACTGGAGCTCAACTCACCGGTACTGAGCGATGCCGAGCTGGAAAAGCTGCGCGCCATCGACAAGCCCCACCTGCAGGCCAAAACCCTGGATATCGTGTTTAAGGCCAGTGATGAAGCAGGCAAGCTGGAACAAGCACTGAACCATCTGTGCCAGCACGCCGAAGATGCGGTCAATGACAGCTACTCCATCCTGATCCTCAGTGACCGTGCAGTGAACTCACAGCATGCCCATATTCCGGCCATGCTGGCTGTCGGTGCGGTACACCATCATTTGATCCGCAAAGGGCTGCGTGCCAAGTGCGATCTGGTAGTTGAAACGGCCGACGCCCGCGAAACACACCATTTCGCCACCCTGATCGGCTACGGTGCCAATGCGGTCAACCCGTACATAGTGACAGAAACCATAGTTTCGCTGCAGCAACGTAACAAGCTGGCTAAAGACACCAGTGTCGATAAATACTTCAACAATTTCCGCAAAGCCGTTAACGGCGGCCTGTTGAAGATTTTCTCCAAAATGGGGATTTCGACCCTGCAGTCCTACCACGGTGCCCAAATTTTTGAAGCACTGGGGATCAGCAAAGCCGTGGTCGACAAATATTTCACCGGTACCGTCTCGCGTATTCAGGGGCTGACCCTGGACGACATTGCCAAAGAAGTGCTGATCCGCCACCGCCTCGGTTACCCGCTGCGTGATATCCCATTGCAAATGCTGGATGTCGGTGGTGTTTATCAGTGGAAACAGCGTGGTGAAAAGCACCTGTTTAACCCGACCACAATTTCTCTGCTGCAGCAATCCACCCGCGGCAAAGACTACAGTCAGTTCAAGCAATACTGCCACGCTGTAGACAGTCAGGGCGACCATGCCGCCACTCTGCGCAGTCAGCTCCAGTTTGCTGTTGATACCAGCCGCAGCATCCCGCTGGATGAAGTAGAACCGGCCGAAAATATCCTCAAGCGCTTTGCCACAGGTGCAATGAGCTTCGGTTCTATCTCGCATGAAGCACACTCCACACTGGCTGTCGCCATGAACCGTATCGGCGCCAAGTCGAACTCAGGCGAAGGCGGTGAAGACCCGGCCCGTTTCGAGAAAAAAGAAAACGGCGACTGGGAACGCTCTGCCATCAAGCAAGTCGCGTCTGGCCGCTTCGGGGTGACATCGTATTACCTGACCAATGCCGATGAGCTGCAAATTAAAATGGCACAGGGTGCCAAGCCAGGTGAAGGGGGTCAGTTGCCGGGTGACAAAGTGGACGACTGGATCGGTGCGACTCGTCACTCCACCCCAGGTGTCGGCCTGATTTCGCCGCCGCCACACCACGATATTTACTCTATTGAGGATCTGGCGCAGCTGATTTATGACCTGAAAAACGCCAACCGCAAGAGCCGTGTCAACGTCAAACTGGTTTCTGAAGCCGGTGTCGGCACCATAGCTTCAGGTGTCGCCAAAGCCAAAGCCGACGTGGTACTGATCGCCGGTTTCGACGGCGGTACAGGCGCCTCTCCGATTTCCTCGATTCGCCATACAGGCCTGCCGTGGGAGCTGGGTCTGGCAGAAACACACCAGACACTGCTGAAAAACGGCCTGCGTAACCGTATCGTGGTGCAAAGTGACGGTCAGATGAAAACCCCGCGTGATCTGGCTGTCGCCACCCTGCTGGGTGCCGAAGAATGGGGTGTTGCCACCGCCGCTCTGGTGGTGGAAGGCTGTATCATGATGCGTAAGTGTCATAAAAACACCTGTCCTGTGGGCATCGCAACACAAAACAAGACCCTGCGTGAACGTTTCGACGGCCGCGTCGAAGATGTTGTCACCTTCTTCCAGTACATGGCTGAAGGCTTGCGTGAAATCATGGCTGAGCTGGGTTTCCGTACCATAGATGAGATGGTCGGCCAGTCACAGCGCCTGAAAATCCGCGACAATATAGGCCACTGGAAATACAAAAATCTGGATCTCAGCCCTGTGCTGCACATTGAACCGGCCCGTGAGGCCGACGGTGTATACAACCAGTGCAGCCAGAACCACCATCTGGATGCCGTGCTTGACCGCCAGCTGATTGCTGCGGCTCAGCCTGCGCTGGAGCGCGGTGAAGCAGTCAATGCTGAGTTCCCGATCACCAACATAGATCGCAGCGTCGGCACTATGCTGTCGAACGAGATCTCCAAAGTCTACAAAGACCAGGGCCTGCCGCAACCTATGCAGGTTAAATTCAAAGGTTCAGCCGGCCAGAGTCTGGGGGCTTTCCTGGCGAAAGGCGTGCGCTTTGACGTTGAAGGTGATGCCAACGACTATTGGGGCAAAGGCCTGTCGGGCGGTCAGCTGGTGCTCTACCCGGATGCCAAGTCTGATCTGATTGCCGAAGACAACATCATAGTCGGCAACGTGTGCTTCTACGGCGCCACATCGGGCGAGTCTTTCATCCGAGGTAAAGCCGGTGAGCGTTTCTGTGTCCGTAACTCAGGTGCCCGTGTGGTAGTTGAAGGTGTGGGTGACCACGGCTGCGAATACATGACAGGCGGCGTAGCGATTATTCTCGGTCAGACCGGTCGTAACTTCGCAGCAGGTATGAGCGGCGGTGTCGCCTATGTCTGGGATCAGTTCAGCGACTTTGCAAGCAAACTCAACCCTGAACTGGTCGACCTGGATCCACTGGACAGCGAAGACATTGCTCTGCTGAAAGACATGGTGAGCCGTCACCAGCAACTGACCGGCAGTTCGGTGGCTGAAACCTTCCTCAGCAATCTGGAGGAAAACCTCAAGCACATCGTCAAAGTGATGCCACGCGACTACAAAGCCGTGCTGCAAAAACGTAAAGCAGCGGCAGAAGCACAGAACAAGGAAGCACTGGAGGTGAGCCATGGGTAAGGCAACCGGATTTCTCGAGCACGGCCGTGAACTGCCGTCAAAAATTGCCCCTGAAGTGCGTATTCAGGACAACAAAGAATTCGTTCTGAATGACGAGTTCGGCAGCAAAATTGGCACACAGGCCTCACGTTGCATGGATTGCGGCGTGCCTTTCTGTCACAACGGCTGCCCAATCGGCAACATCATTCCTGAGTTTAACGATGCGGTGTACCGGGACAGCTGGGAAGAAGCCTGGCATATCCTGAGCTCAACCAATAATTTCCCGGAATTCACAGGGCGTGTGTGCCCTGCTCCGTGTGAGAGCTCATGCGTACTGGGGATCAACCAAGATCCCATCACCATCTGCAACATAGAGAAGACAATCGTTGAAACCGCATACCGTGAAGGCTACGCAAAGCCAAAAACCCCGCGCAGCCGCACAGGCAAAAGCGTGGCGATTATCGGCTCCGGCCCGTCAGGCCTGGCAGCCGCGGAGCAGCTTAACAGCGCCGGCCACACAGTCACAGTGTACGAACGCGACGAGAAAATAGGCGGCCTGTTGCGCTTTGGTATTCCTGATTTCAAACTCAGCATGATCGTGATTGACCGTAAACTGGATATGATGGCACAGGCTGGTATCAAATTTGTGGTCAATGCCCACATAGGTGTGGATATTGATGCGCGTGAACTGCGTAAACAGCACGATGTAGTACTGCTGACCGGCGGTTCCACTGTGCCTCGTAACCTGCCGATCCCAGGCCGTGAACTGCAAGGCGTCCATTTTGCCATGGAGTTCCTGGGCCAGAACAACCGCCGCGCCAATGGCATGGATCTGAAAACAGCAGAGATTCATGCTGCCGGCAAGCACGTGGTGGTGATTGGCGGCGGTGATACCGGCTCTGACTGTGTCGGTACTTCTAACCGCCACGGTGCAGCCAGCATCACTCAGGTCGAAATCATGCCGATGCCGCCAGAAAAGCGCCCGGTGAACCAACCTTGGCCTGCGTATCCGATGATCATGCGCACCTCCACCTCTCATGAAGAAGGCTGTGAGCGCCACTGGAATATCCTGACCAAAGAATTCATCGGCAATGAAGACGGTCAGGTCACGGCACTGCGCATTGCGGACATCAGCTGGAACGAAGCCAAACCCGGCGAGCGCCCTGGCTTTGAAGAAGTCCCGGGCTCAGAGCGTATCATTCCGTGTGACCTGGCCTTTTTAGCCATGGGCTTCCTGCATCCGGAACCTCAGGGTGTGCTGGCTCAGCTCAATATCGGACTCGATGATCGCGGCAATGTCGCAACCCAGGGATTTGCGACAAACCAGCCAGGCGTGTTTGCTGCGGGTGATATGCGGACCGGGCAGTCACTTGTCGTACGATGCATCAATGAAGGCCGTGAATGTGCCCGTGAAATTGACGCTTACCTGATGGGTGATTCTAAGTTAGAAGCGAAAGACCATTCACTTATGCTATCAGAATCCTGATCAATCTGGATTTTATACTAAAATTTAAAGCCAGCTCCCAGGAGCTGGCTTTTTTATTTAAAACTAATCAGTGTTTTATCCTTTTTAACACTGACTTTGTCTGCAAATAAAAATCAGTTCGTTTTACCGCAAAAAAGTCTCAATTCTGACACTTTCAATTGTAAACAAAATATTTCAAAAAAATAATAAAGCACTATAAATCATACAGATAAATACTTGACTTTGAATAATCCAGAATTTATGACCAGAATTAAAGAAAATTTGACCTTTTTGTAATTTGCCGTTAGTTTGAAAGTCCGCTGGACGCGAGAGTGACAATCAGGGAGATTGTCATAATTATGCAGTAACCCTGCTCAATGGAGCAGGCGCAAGGGAGAGTTGCAATGACACTGTATGACCCAAAGCTGGAAAAAGATAACTGTGGTTTCGGTCTGATCGCCCATACAGAAGGCGAAGCCAGCCACAAGTTGGTCCGTACCGCAATATCGGCCTTGGATCGTATGACACACCGAGGCGGCATCGCTGCTGATGGCAAGACCGGTGATGGCTGCGGCCTGTTAATGAAAAAGCCGGACAGCTTTTATCAGCTGGTTGCTAAAGAGCTTGGCTGGGCACTGGCCCGTGAGTACGCCGTTGGTATGCTGTTTCTTAGTCAGGATCCTGTCCTGGCTGAAAAAGCCCGCACGATCATCCAGGAAGAATTGAGCAAAGAAACCCTGTCTATTGCTGGCTGGCGCGATGTACCGATCAACCCGCAAGTGCTGGGGCCTATCGCAAAAGCCTCCCTGCCAGCTATCGCTCAGGTATTTATCAATGCGCCTGCTGGCTGGAAGCCAAGGGATGTGGATCGCCGCCTTTATATTGCCCGTCGCCGTATTGAGCAACGCATTCAGGACGATCCTGATTTCTATATCTGTAGCCTGTCGACTCAGGTCACTGTCTACAAAGGCCTGTGTATGCCCGCCGATCTGCCTAAGTTTTATAAAGACTTAGGTGACTTACGTCTGGAATCCTCTATCTGTTTGTTCCACCAGCGTTTCTCGACAAATACACAACCCCGCTGGCCACTGGCTCAGCCGTTCCGTTACCTGGCCCATAATGGTGAAATCAACACCATAGCCGGTAACCGTCAGTGGGCTCGGGCGCGGGCGTATAAGTTCGCCTCCCCGCTGCTGCCTGATCTGGCAACAGCCGCGCCCTTTGTTAACGAAACCGGTTCTGACTCCTCCAGCCTGGATAATATGCTGGAGCTGTTCCTGGCCGGTGGCATGGACTTGTTCCGTGCCATGCGCATGCTGGTGCCGCCGGCATGGCAAAACCACCCGGATATGGATCCGAAACTGCGCGCCTTCTACGACTTTAACTCCATGCACATGGAGCCGTGGGACGGCCCGGCCGGTATCGTTATGTCTGACGGTCGCTATGCCGCCTGTAACCTCGACCGTAACGGACTGCGCCCTGCGCGTTTTGTCATCACCAAAGACAAACTGATCACCCTGGCTTCAGAAGTAGGTATCTGGGATTACGCGCCGGACGAAGTGGCACAAAAAGGCCGGGTCGGCCCTGGCGAACTGCTGGTCATTGATACCAAGCTTGGCAAAATCTGGCATTCCGCCGACATTGATAACGATCTGATGGAACGCCACCCTTATAAAGAGTGGCTGGATACCCATGTTCGCCGCCTGGTACCGTTTGAAGAGATGGGTGATGATCAGGTCGGCAGCCGGGAAATGTCGCCGGAAGAGCTGAACACTTACCAGAAACTCTTTGCGGTGAACCGTGAAGAGCTTGATCAGGTCATGCGGGTGATCGGTGAAAACGGTCAGGAAGCCACCGGCTCTATGGGTGATGATGCCCCTATGGCCGTGCTGTCTTCCAAAGAACGTCTGGTGTCTGACTATTTCCGTCAGATGTTCGCACAGGTCACGAACCCGCCGATCGATCCGTTACGTGAAAAACACGTGATGTCGCTGGCCACCTGTATCGGCCGTGAAATGAACGTGTTTAACGAAACCGACGGCCATGCCCACCGTGTGGCGTTCAAATCACCTATCCTGCTGTACTCTGACATGGTGCAGCTGTTGGGTCTGGACAACCAGCATTACCGTAACAGCATTATCGACATTAACTTCGATCCGAACGAGAAAGATCTGAAGCAGGCCCTGGTCGATCTTTGTGATCAGGTAGAACGCCTGGTCCGTGGCGGGACTGTACTGGTCGTGCTGTCTGACCGTGGTATCAGTGCCGACAAGCTGCCGATCCCGGCTGCGATGGCCGTGGGTGCAGTGCAGGCACGTCTGGTGACCGCCAACCTGCGTTGTGATGCCAACATCATAGTGGAAACCGCCACAGCCCGTGACCCGCACCAGTTCGCTGTATTGCTGGGTTTTGGCGCCACAGCTGTTTATCCGTATCTGGCTTACGAGTCGCTGGCACAGCAGATTGACAGCGGTGCTATCAATAAGCCCTACCGCGACGTGATGCTGAACTTCCGTAATGGTATCGACAAAGGTTTGTATAAGATCATGTCGAAGATGGGGATTTCCACAGTCGCCTCTTATCGTTGCTCGCAGCTATTTGAAGCAGTCGGTCTGCATTCGGATGTGGTGGCATTGTGCTTCAAGGGTGTATCGAGCCGTATTGAAGGCGCTAACTTTGATGATTTCCAGCAAGACTTGTTCAATCTGTCGCGTAAAGCGTTTGTCAAGCGCAAGCAAATCGATCACGGTGGCTTGCTGAAATTTGTCCATGGTGGCGAATTCCACGCTTACAACCCGGATGTTGTCACTACGCTGCAAAAAGCCGTTAAATCCGGTGAATACCAGGATTATCTCGCCTTTGCCAAAGTAGTGAACGAACGTCCGGCAGCAACGCTGCGTGACTTGCTGAAACTGAAAGAATCGGCCAACCCGGTTGACGTCGCCAACGTAGAAGCTGCTACCGAGCTGTACAAACGCTTCGACTCAGCCGCCATGTCTATCGGTGCTCTGAGCCCGGAAGCCCATGAAGCCCTGGCAATTGCCATGAACCGTCTCGGTGGTTTCTCCAACTCAGGTGAAGGGGGCGAGGATCCTCGTCGCTTCGGCACCGAGCGCAATTCCCGAATCAAACAGGTCGCATCCGGCCGCTTCGGCGTTACTCCTCACTATCTGGTCAATGCTGATGTGCTGCAAATAAAAGTGGCGCAAGGGGCAAAACCCGGTGAAGGCGGCCAGTTGCCCGGCCATAAAGTCACCACTGAAATCGCCAAACTGCGTTATGCGGTACCGGGTGTAACCCTGATTTCACCACCACCGCACCATGATATTTATTCGATTGAGGATCTGGCGCAGCTGATTTTCGATCTCAAACAAGTCAACCCGAAAGCTCTGGTCTCGGTCAAGCTGGTATCAGAACCCGGCGTCGGCACTATCGCTACCGGTGTGGCTAAGGCCTATGCCGATCTGATCACCGTCTCAGGCTATGACGGCGGTACAGGTGCCAGCCCGCTGACCTCGGTGAAATACGCTGGCAGCCCGTGGGAGCTGGGCCTGGCGGAAACGCAGCAGGCACTGGTGGCCAATGGCCTGCGTCATAAGATCCGCCTGCAGGTGGATGGTGGTCTGAAAACCGGACTGGACGTGGTGAAAGCCGCTATTCTGGGTGCAGAAAGCTTTGGCTTCGGGACCGCGCCTATGGTGGCACTGGGTTGTAAATACCTGCGTATCTGTCACCTCAACAACTGTGCAACCGGTGTGGCGACCCAGGATGACACCCTGCGCCGCGATTTCTTCAAGGGCTTGCCTGAGCAGGTCATGAACTACTTTGTCGGCCTGGGTGAAGAAGTGCGCACCCTGCTGGCAAAACTGGGCGTTGAAAAACTGACCGACCTGATCGGACGCACCGATCTGCTGGAAATGGTCAACGGCTTTACCGCCAAGCAAAGCAAGCTGGATCTCAACGGCCTGCTGCATGCGCCTACGCCAGCTGAAGGCAAAACCCTGTACTGCAGTGAGCCGAACACACCGTTTGATACCGGTGTACTGAACCAGAAACTGGTCGACGAAGCACTGCCAGCCGTGGAAGCACAGAGTGGCGCCGATATCTATCTGGATATCCGCAACACAGACCGCTCCTTCGGTGCCCGCCTGTCGGGTGAAATTGCGCTGCGCTACGGCAATCAGGGCATGGCGGCAAACCCCATCAATGTGCATCTGTCGGGTACGGCAGGACAGTCATTCGGCGTATGGAATGCCGGTGGCCTGAACCTGTACCTGACCGGTGATGCCAACGACTATGTCGGCAAAGGCATGACAGGTGGTGTGATTACGATCCGGCCACCTGTCGGGTCAGCATTCAAGTCCCATGAATCCACCATCATAGGTAACACCTGCCTGTACGGTGCTACCGGCGGTAAGCTGTTTGCAGCCGGTTGTGCCGGTGAGCGCTTTGCGGTTCGTAACTCTGGCACTATTGCCGTCGTCGAAGGCGCCGGTGACAATGCCTGCGAATATATGACAGGCGGCATCGTGGCGATTCTTGGCCACACAGGCGTCAACTTTGGCGCAGGTATGACAGGCGGCTTTGCCTACATTCTGGATGAAGTCGGCGATTTCGCCGGCCGGGTGAACCCTGAATTGATCGAAGCTCTGCCACTGCAGGAGTTAACGATTCATCAGGAACACCTGCGCGGTCTGATCGACCGCCACCTGGAAGAAACCGGCTCAAGCCGTGCACAGGAAATTCTGGCCAACTTTGATCAGTGGATCCCGAAATTCTTCCTGGCTAAACCGAAGTCGGCAGACGTGAACACTCTGCTGGGTCACCAAAGCCGTTCAGCTGCTGAACTCCGCGTTCAGGCACAATAAGGGAGGGAATCCAATGAGCCAGAACATTTACCAATTTATCGATGTTGAACGTGTCGATCCGCCGAAGAAGCCGATTGAAATCCGTAAAATTGAGTTCGTCGAAATCTACGAACCTTTTACTCAGCAGCAGGCCAGCGCTCAGGCTGACCGCTGTCTGGACTGTGGCAACCCCTATTGTGAGTGGAAGTGTCCGGTACACAACTACATCCCGCAATGGCTGAGCCTGGCCAATGAAGGCCGGATTCTCGAAGCGGCTGATCTCGCTCACCAGACCAACACCCTGCCGGAAGTCTGTGGCCGGGTGTGCCCTCAGGACCGTCTGTGTGAAGGCTCCTGTACGCTCAATGATGATTTCGGGGCGGTGACTATCGGTAATGTTGAGAAATACATTACCGACAAAGCCTTTGAAATGGGCTGGAAACCGGACATGTCCGGCGTTGAATGGACAGACAAGAAAGTCGCCATTATCGGTGCCGGCCCAGCTGGTCTGTCCTGCGCCGACATTCTGGTCCGTAACGGCGTTAAACCTGTGGTATTTGACCGTTATCCGGAAATTGGCGGCCTGCTGACCTTCGGTATCCCGTCGTTCAAACTGGAAAAAGAGGTGATGATCAACCGCCGCCGGATCTTTACCGAGATGGGGGTTGAGTTCCGCCTCAATACAGAAGTTGGCACTGATGTGCAGCTTCAGGATCTGATCGATGAGTATGACGCGGTTTTCCTCGGTGTCGGTACCTATAAAAACATGCGTGCCGGGCTGGAAAATGAAGACGCCGCCGGTGTCTACGATGCACTGCCTTTTCTGATTTCCAACACTTACAAGGTGATGAATCTGGAAGACAATGCCCCTGAGTATATCGACATGGCAGGTAAACGCGTAGTGGTGCTGGGCGGTGGTGACACCGCGATGGACTGCGTCCGTACCTCCATCCGTCAGAGAGCCAGCGATGTAGTCTGCGCCTACCGCCGTGATGAAGCCAACATGCCGGGTTCACGCCGTGAGGTGAAAAATGCCCGTGAGGAAGGGGTGAACTTCATGTTCAACCTTCAGCCTTTGGGTGTGGTCGTTAACGGCAACGGCCAGGTCACTGGGGTAAAAGTGGTGCAAACCGCGCTGGGCGAACCCGATGAAGCGGGTCGCCGCCGTCCTGAACCTGTCGCGGGCAGCGAGCATGTGCTGGAAGCCGATGCCGTGATCATGGCCTTTGGTTTCCAGCCGCATGCCATGCCCTGGCTGGACACCTTTGATGTGGCACTGGATCAGTGGGGCCGCATTCAAACCAGCGGCGAGCACGCCTTCCAGACTACCAACAGCAAAATCTTTGCCGGTGGTGACGCGGTGCGCGGCTCGGATCTGGTGGTCACCGCCATCGATGAAGGCCGTCGCGCCGCCGATGGTATTCTGGGCTTCCTCGGTTTGTGATCCCAGCCAGTCAGGTCTGTTATGCCAAACGGTCTGTTGGTGAATAAAACCAGCAGGCCTGGCCAAGCGAGCGGCTCTCCCCCGCTCGCTTTTTTCTTTCAGTTCCCCTTTGATTCTGTCGCCTTTTGTTTAGGCTTTCCCACGCTGTCTGGCATTGTTACAATCGCATCCAATCACCGTAAGGTTCACTTTAAGAAAGAGATAACGTAAATGAAAATCGGCATTATTGGGGCAATGGAACAGGAAGTCGTAATCCTGAAAAACCAACTCGACAACTGCACCACCCTGCAAAAAGGGGGCTGCACCTTTTATACCGGCACCCTCAATGGTGCAGAAGTAGTCTTACTTCAGTCCGGTATCGGTAAAGTCGCGGCCGCCGTAGGAACTGCCATTCTGCTGGAAATTTTCGAACCAGACCTGGTCGTCAATACAGGTTCAGCCGGCGGATTTGATAGCAGCCTGAGTGTCGGTGATGTGGTTATCTCTACCGAAGTGCGTTATCACGATGCCGATGTCACTGCGTTTGGTTACCAGATGGGCCAGATGGCGCAGCAACCTGCCGCTTTCCAGTCTGACGAAAAACTGATGCAGATCGCCGAGCAGGCGCTGGCTCAGCTGGATGACACCCCCCATGCGGTACGTGGTTTGATCTGCACCGGTGATGCCTTCGTATGCAGCGCTGAACAACAGCAACGTATCCGCACGTTTTTCCCTCAGGTGGTTGCGGTTGAAATGGAAGCCGCGGCAATTGCCCAGGCCTGCCATCAGTTCAAGGTACCTTTTGTGGTAGTACGTGCTATCTCAGATGTGGCCGATAAAGAATCACCGATGAGCTTCGAAGAATTCCTGCCGCTGGCGGCGAAAAGTTCTTCCGCCATGGTGGTTAAAATGGCGGAGCTGCTTAACCGCTAATGAACGATTTGCTTGTGCTCCTCAGTCAACATCCAACCCTGCTGGCGATGTGGGGAGCGCTGGCATTACACTGGCTGCTGCCCATACCAGCCAGTATCCATCCTTTGCTTATCTGGCAACAGATCGCCATTCAGCTGGCGGCCCGGGTGAACAAAGCCACAGATACACCGCGCCAGCGGATATTATCCGGCGCGCTGGCCTGGTCAATGATGTGGATGACCATTCTGATCCTACTGATTGCCTTTTATCAGCTGGTGTGGATAGACAGCCTGTTTCATCTGGTGCTGCTGTGGATAGCGCTCGGCTGGCGTGACAGCCGCCGTTTCAGCCACAACTTCATTCAAGCCTACAGCCGGGAAGATAAGGCCAGCTGTAAAGCACAGCTCTCTGTCGCCCTTAACCGAAACACTGACACTCTGTCACTGCTTGGCCTGGGTAAAGCCTGTGCCGAAACCCAGCTGCTGAGCTATGGCCGCCAGGTTGCAGCGGTGCTGTTCTGGTACGCGGTGGCAGGCGGTTTTGGTGCTATTCTTTACCGCCTGGCCGTCAGCCTGGCCCGTTGCTGGTCTCCCAGCCGCAAGCAATATCAGTATTTTGGTCTACCTGCGGTACGTATTCTGGCTACGCTGGATATTGTCCCCCTGCGTCTGCTCGCCGTGGCTATCAGTGTCGGCAAGAACAGCCGTGATGCTTTTCGTGGTTTGCGTGAACAAGGTGAAAACTGGCAATTGCCCGGACCGGGCTGGCTGCTCACCGCCACCGGCCATAAGCTGCAGCTAGCCTTAGGTGGTCCGGCTATCTACGATACCAGCAAGCTCGAACGTCCGCGGCTCGGTGGCCGTATCGCCCCTGCCGCCCTGCATTTATCGCAAATAGATCGTCTGATACAACAGCGGTTATGGGCCTGGGTGGCGCTGCAAAGTGTGTGCATGTTTTTGATGGGAAGTCTGTTGTGAATCTGTTTAGACCCTTGGTTATTACCCTGCTGATACCTTTGACATTGGTCGTCACGACAGTAGATGGCAAAGAAGCACAGACCAAAGAAGCGCAGGCCAGTGGCAGCAAGCCTCAGCGTATTATCAGCCTAGCCCCGCACACCACTGAGCTGGCCTATGCCGCCGGACTGGGCAACAAACTTATCGCCGCCAGTGATTACAGTGATTACCCGCCACAAGCTCTGGCACTGGAACGGGTCGCGAATTACCGGGGCATCAAGCTGGAACGTATCCTGGCCTTGAAGCCTGATCTGGTGCTGGCCTGGCAAGGCGGTAACCCGCCCAGAGAAATGGCAAAACTGGAACAGTTAGGCATCCGGATCTTTTACTCCCATCCCACGACGCTCGATGCGATTGCCGACAGCCTGGAAACACTCGGCACTTTTGCCGATGATCCGACCACAGCCAATCAGGCCGCCTCGGATTTCCGTCAGACCATGGCGCAGCTGAATCAGCAATACGGGCATCAAAAACCGGTACGCTATTTTTACCAGCTGGGCATATCGCCGCTCATGAGCATGTCCGGCGATAGCTGGCCCAGCCAGGTGTTCGCGCTCTGCGGCGGCGAAAATATTTTTGCCGACAGTCCAGTGGCGTACCCGCAGGTATCGAAAGAGCAAGTAATCGTCCGCCGCCCTGAAGCGATTTTCACCACCCACGGCAGTGCAGGCCCCGATGCCAACGCCTTCACCCTCTGGTTACCCTGGCGCGAGCAATTGTCTGCGGTCCGGGATCAGCATCTGTATCAGACCCAGGCAGACTGGCTGAACCGGCCTACTCCCAGAGCATTGCTGGCCGCTCAGGAAATTTGTAAGCAACTGGATGAAGTGCGCAAACATCACCCACAATAGGATGTGAATAAGCTCACAAAGACAAAGTTATCGGTTGTGCGCGTTACATTTCACCGTACAATCTCAGCCGCTTTTTACCGCGACATCGTCATCAGGGTGGCGCGGTTTTTAATCACTGGTTGTGTGCAGGAATCCTATGCTGATTTACTCTCTTGATATGTTTGGCACCGCTGTTTTTGCCATCTCAGGTATTTTGCTTGCCGGACGGTTAAGGATGGACCCCTTTGGTGTTGTCGTACTGGCCTGTGTCACTGCCATTGGCGGCGGGACTATCCGCGATATGGCACTGGGCGCGACACCTGTATTCTGGATCACAGACACCAATTACTTGTGGGTGATTTTTGCAACCTGTCTGCTGGCGATGCTGGCGATCCAGAACCCGCGTAAAATGCCCTGGTATTTCCTGCCGGTGGCCGATGCCATAGGCCTGGCGGTCTTCGTCGCCATTGGTGTGGAAAAAGCGCTGCGTTTTGGCGCTTCCCCTATGGTGGCCGTGATCATGGGCGTGATCACAGGTTGCGGCGGCGGGGTGATCCGTGACGTACTGGCCCGTGAAGTCCCCATGGTATTAAGAACCGAAGTGTATGCCACAGCCTGTATTCTGGGCGGTATTGTCCACACAGTAGGACTGCACTTCGGGCTGGAAACAGCGGCCGCCAGCCTGTGCGGTATTGCCACGACCCTGTCTATCCGGCTGGCGGCCATTCGCTGGCACCTGTCGCTGCCAACCTTCTCACTGCGAAGCAGTCAGTAAAATTAACTTGTCGGGCGGCGCTTGCGAATGAATTTCAGCAGCAACGCCAGCCCTGCAATTACCGCCAGTACCCATAAAGCATACTGATGACGCTGGAGGAACAAACCCGCCTGTCCGATCTCGTCATAAAAATAGGCCGGCCCATAGCCGAACACCAGCAGCCAGATCCCCACCGCCAGAGTGTTGCCTGTCAGAAAAAGGTGCCAAGGCATCTGAGCGAGGCCGCACCCGAGACAGATCAATTGTTTCATCCCTTCCAGAAAGCGGCTCAGGATCAAGCCAATCACGCCATATTTATCAATAAAAGCATGTACTTTGACTAAAGATGCCGGCTTTGCCCATCCTCGTCGCTCGACGAGCCGGGCCAGCATCGCACCCAGCACATAGCCTGCCGTGTTCCCAAGCCAGCTGGCCGCCCCCGCCACCAGCAATACAGACGGCAAAGAAAGCGCACCGCTCGCGGCAAGATAACTGGCCACTATCAGCAGAGACTGGCCGGGAGCCGGCACCCCCAGCCCTTCAATAGCAATCGCCAGTGCCAGCACTAAGTAACCGTATTGCTCGATCAGTGGCGACAATTCCTGCACCAGCTCCTGCATGAACTTCTCCTGAGTGTGCTTACTTTAATGCTATACCCGATTGCCGTCGTAAGAAAGATCTCACACTTATAAGTAAACAAAAAACTTTACTTAACCAAAATCCACACTAATATGTAAACAAAATACCTTACTAAAAAAACACAACATCCGACAGGAGGTCATATGGTGCCCTACGTTGAACACGCCAATGTCACAGTCCGTGATCTGGACAACACGATTCGCTTTCTGCAAACCGCGATCCCGGAATTTGCAGTTCGTCACCAGGGGCAACAACCCACACATCGCTGGTGTCATATCGGCACAGAAAACACGTATCTGGCGTTGCAGGAAGTGGTGGCTCGCGATCAGATCGATCGCACGCCTTATCAGGATCTGGGGATCAACCATATCGGTCTGGTGGTTGATGATGTTGTACAGGTACGTGAGCGCCTGCTCAGCGCGGGGTATCGGGAAAATGACATGGAAACCCGTCACCCATGGCGCCAGCGGATCTACTTTTATGACAGGGACGGTATTGAATGGGAATTCACCCAGTATCTGAGTGACGATCCATTGCTGCGCAATGATTATTCCCTCTAACCCCTCAGGACAGGAGATCTTAAAATGTATGCGCCCATTCACGCCGAATGTCTGGCTTTGATTGACAATGGATTGCAATTTGACCCCATCTACGGGCCTGAGTTGTCGAATCATTTACCCATGGCATTGGTCGCTCTGGCACGTTGCGGTGCCAGCCCATTACAGCTACAGCATTTTTATCAGAAATACACGCCGCAATTGCAGCCAATCCGGCAGGGGAACCCGACACAGGAAACAGCACCAGAGCTGGGTATTCGCGACAGTTTCGCAGCTTTTTACCGGCAATTTCGCCAGCACATCGCGGCACAGGGTGTCGTTTCCGTCCTGCACGAATGGCTCCCCGTCCTGCTGCCCGGCCTTGCCACCAGCGCGTTTCACGGTTTGATTCGCCTCAGTTATGCGGTAGAAACGGGCGAATCCGATGAAATTGCCGTTTCGCTTGCCTACTGGGCCAGTGAGTATCAGGCTTTAGGTGAACTACATTTCACCGAGCAGTATCAGGCTGAGACTCAACTCGAGCAGGCGTGCGAGGCTTTCAGGCACTATGCGTTTCAACCCGGCATCATTGTTGATCGCGTTAATGAAGTGGTTCATCACGCAGCCTATCAGTCCATCGCCGCCGTTCCTGATGATCTCACAGAATCGGATATTGCCCGCCTCACTATTCGCGCATATCTGGCGAGCAACGACTTTACCCTGCTGCACGGGGTCACCGGATTTGATGCCTTGCTGCAACTCATGCCTTTCCTGCCGGATCGCCGGCTGGCACTGGCCTACTACTGGCAGGGGTATGTCGCGGCTTTCTGCTCCACGCAGGATCGTCCGTTCCCGAATCAGCCGCAGCCAAGCAGCATTGAGCCGGACTGGGTTGCCTGGTTCAGCACAGTCGCCACCCTGTCGGACGACCACAGTATCAAACTGACCTACAGCTGCAGCCGCCTGTATCAGACTTTTCAGTTCAACGAATATCTGTCGGCCATTCAAATGCGCTTAGCCGCCCACGAAGAACTATGAAGGAACACCGCATGAAAACAATTGCACTGGTTTACTATTCCGGCTCTGGCGCAACCCATCAAATGGCCGAGGCGATTGCGCAGGGTGCCAAAACCCAGCCCGGCACTCAGGTGATGCGCTACCGCATTGTCGGTGAAGATATTCAGAACGGCCGCTTCAGCGACCCGGATCTGTTTGCCAGCCTGCAGCAGGCCGATGCCATTCTCTTTGGCAGTCCGACCTATATGGGCGGCCCCGCCGCTCAGTTCAAAGCGTTTGCCGATGCCAGCAGCGACAGCTGGAGCGGGCAAGGCTGGCGTAACAAGCTGGCTGCCGGGTTTACCGTCGGCGGCAGTCTGGGCGGCGAGCAGGACAGTACCCTGAATTACCTCTTCGTACTGGCAATGCAGCATGGCATGTTGTGGGTCGGTATGGATATGCCCTATGGCTATGACGACAAACGGATCAATCCTATGGGCCACCAGCTGGGTGCCAGTGGTCACACCCCAACCGGACAGCTCAGTGACGCCGACGTGAAAACCGCGGCCCATCTGGGCCAGCGGGTGGCGGCACTCCTGCAAACCCAGCCGGTAGTGACCGGTGCGCCTGTGCCGTCTCTGGCCTGACAGAGACAAAAAAGGCGCCGTAATGGCGCCTTCTCTCATGCTATGACAAGCTGTTATTTCAGGGTAATACGGGCAAACTTACGCTTACCGACCTGATACACAGCCGTACCGGCACTTAGCTCAAGCTTGGTATCATCCACTTTTTCGCCGTCGATTTTCACCGCGCCCTGGCGGATCATCCGCAGTGCGTCAGAGGTTGAATTGACCAGATCGGCATCTTTCAGCAGGTTGGCGATTGCCACGCCGGCTGCAAATTCGAACTCAGGCATTTCATCCGGCATCGCCCCTTTCTGGAAACGGTTGATGAAATCCTGCTCTGCCGCATCGGCATCCGCTTCAGAGTGGAAGCGGGCAATGATTTCCTTCGCCAGCAGAATTTTCACATCGCGCGGGTTACGGCCGTTCGCCATTTCCTGCTTGAGCTGCTCAATCTCTTCCAGCGGACGGAAGGACAGCAGTTCATAGTAGTTCCACATCAGCTCATCAGAAATCGACATGATTTTGCCGAACATCTCAGTCGGGGCATCGGCCACACCAATGTAGTTATGGGCCGATTTGGACATCTTCTTCACACCATCCAGGCCCACCAGCAGTGGCATAGTCAGCACCACCTGAGGCTTTTGACCTTCCGCTTTCTGCAGCTCACGGCCCATCAGCAGGTTGAACTTCTGATCCGTACCGCCCAGCTCCACATCGGTGTTCATTGCCACCGAGTCATAGCCCTGCAGCAACGGGTACATGAATTCGTGAATGGCAATCGGACGGCCTTCGTTATAGCGCTTTTTGAAGTCATCACGTTCCAGCATGCGAGCAACCGTCTGACTGGCCGCCAGGCGGATCATGCCTTCAGCGCCCAGCTCCGACAGCCAGGTGGAATTGAATTCAATTTTGGTTTTGGCCGGGTCGAGAATCTTGAAAACCTGCTCTTTATAGGTTTCGGCATTGCGCAGTACATCTTCTCGGGTCAGGGGAGGACGTGTGGTGTTTTTACCGGTAGGATCACCCACCATGCCGGTGAAGTCGCCAATCAGGAAAGTGACCTCATGGCCCAGCTCCTGGAAGGTACGCAGTTTATTGAGGATGACAGTGTGGCCCAGATGAATGTCCGGCGCTGTCGGATCCGCCCCCAGTTTAATTCGCAGAGGACGATTTTCCTTCAGTTTGGCAATCAACTCTTCTTCCGGGATCAGTTCGTCGACCCCGCGCTTAATTTCCGCTAACGCATGCTCAATGCTGGCCATTCCTGTTCACTCCCACAAAATTGGCATAAATATGATAAAGGGCAATATTACTTGAATAGCGATGTTTTTTGAAACCAGTTAGACTTAGCCTTGTCTTATTTTTCTCTTATGCGCAAAAAATATCAAAATAATTATCAAATGCTAATATCAAAATTTTCCCGTTTGCCAAGGATACATCAGATTCTCATCACCATTATCAGTGCGGTGACTGTACTGCTGATCCTGCTGCCGGGCGCAGAGGAGATGGAGAAGCCTGAACAAAAGTTTGAAATCGGCAAACTCTATCCGCTCGACATCAATGTCGACGGGCCTCAGCTGCAGGCAACCGGCGTCACACCGCCCTTATTACCGCCCCCGCTGAGCTGGACAGAGCATGTGATCAAGCCGGGTGAAAGCCTGGCGCTGGTGTTTGATAAAGTCGGCCTCAGCCCAGCCACACTCTATCGCCTGATCAATGCCGATGAGGGCACCAAATCCCTGATCACATTACGCCCCGGCGACAAGCTACGGTTCGGGCTCGATGACAAAAAAGATCTGATTCAGTTAATTCAGCCGATAAATGCCACAGAAACCCTCTATATCACACGCAAGGGCGACACTTTCCATTCCAGAACAGAAGTGAAGAAGGTCGATACTCAGCTCAATTTTGCCCAGGCGGTGATCACTTCCAGCTTCTGGAATGCCGCGGCGGATGCCGGTCTGACACCAAACCAGATCATGGAAATTGCCGGTATTTTTGGCTGGGATATCGACTTTGCTCTGGATATCCGCGAAGGCGATACCTTTTCAGTCTTGTTTGAAGAACGCTATGTCGAAGGCGAGCCCATAGGCCGTGGCAATATTCTTGCCGCCACCTTCTCCAACCTGGGTCAGACCTTCACTGCGGTCAGAAACAGCAGCGACGGCAAATATTACGATCCGGATGGCCGGGCGATGCAAAAAGCCTTCCTGCGCTCCCCGGTGAACTTCCGCTACGTCAGTTCAAACTTTAACCCGCGCCGTCTGCACCCGGTAACCGGCCAGGTGAAAGCGCACCGCGGCACCGATTACGTGGCCCCGGTGGGGACACCTATCTGGTCGGCCGGTGACGGTGTGGTGATGAAATCGGCCTACAATCAGTTCAACGGTAATTATGTCTTTATCCGCCACAGTTCCACCTATGTCACCAAATACCTGCACCTGAGCAAACGCCTGGTGAAAACCGGCCAGCGGGTTAAACAGGGACAAACAATAGGTAAACTGGGCAGCAGTGGCCGGGTAACCGGGGCTCACCTGCACTATGAGTTTCTGGTCAACGGCGTACACAAGAACCCCAGAACTGTCTCTCTGCCTCAGTCAGACTCGCTGCAAGGTAAAGACAAAGCCGCCTTCAAGCAGCAAGCCAGTGAACGTTTGGCGCAGCTCACTCAGCTGCGCCAGTTGCTGGCCACCAATAGCAATGCCAGTTTAATACCGTCAAGAAGCTGATGCTCAGATAAAAATGGCAAACAAAAAAGCCGTCACCCAAGGTGACGGCTTTTTTTTGGCGTCGCATGTAACGGCTCTTTACACGCTAAAGGATGCACCGCAGCCACAAGTGGTGGTGGCATTCGGGTTGCTCACAAAGAAACGGGAACCTTCCAGTCCTTCGGTATAATCAACCGTACCGCCAATGAGATACTGCAGACTCATAGGGTCAACCACCAGGGTGACACCGCTGTTCTCTATGGTGGTATCGCCGTCATTCACTTTTTCGTCAAAGGTGAAACCATACTGGAAGCCACTGCAGCCACCGCCTGTGATATACACACGCAGTTTCAGCTCAGGGTTTTCCTCTTCCGCTATCAGCGCTTTCACCTTATTCGCTGCAACATCCGAAAAGTTCAGCGGGAAACTGGCATCGCTCATTAGCAACCTCTCAATTCATCTTCATGTTGGTCAACTGACCTTTGAGACAATTATCTAATACCTGACTGCTGCGTTCAAGTATTGACCACAAACGCGTCGTATAAGTGGGCGGATCAACAAAAATGCCCTCTCGCCATTGAATTCGCATTTACGTACAATAGCGCCCTTATCACCAAAGGATTACAGGAAATAACCATGAGCAAATCGGCTGAATTATTTGCCAAAGCACAACATACCATTCCTGGCGGGGTCAACTCTCCGGTCCGCGCATTTGCTGGCGTGGGCGGCGATCCGCTGTTTATTGAGCGTGCCGACGGTGCCTATATTTTTGATGCCGATGGCAGAGCTTACATCGACTATGTCGGCTCCTGGGGACCTATGATCCTTGGCCACAACCATGTTGCCATCCGTGATGCAGTGATCGATGCTGCCCGTCAGGGTCTGAGCTTCGGTGCGCCGACCGAGATGGAAATCACCATGGCAGAGCTGGTATCTCAGCTGGTGCCATCCATGGAAATGGTGCGCATGGTCAGCTCTGGCACCGAAGCCACCATGAGTGCCATTCGCCTGGCCCGTGGTTTCACCGGCCGCGACAAAATTATCAAATTCGAAGGCTGCTACCATGGCCATGCTGACTGCCTGCTAGTAAAAGCCGGTTCCGGCGCCCTGACCTTAGGCCAGCCAAGCTCGCCGGGTGTACCGGCAGATTTCGCCAAACACACACTGACTTGCACCTTCAACAGCCTGGAATCGGTGCGTGAAGCCTTTGCTGAACACCCGGAGCAAATTGCCTGTATCATAGTGGAACCTGTGGCTGGCAACATGAACTGCATTCCACCTGTACCGGGCTTCCTGCAAGGGCTGCGCGAGATCTGTGACGAGTTCGGTGCCCTGCTGATCCTGGACGAAGTAATGACAGGTTTCCGCGTCGCTCACGGCGGCGCTCAGGCTTACTACGACGTTAAACCGGATCTGACGACTTTAGGTAAAATCATTGGCGGCGGTATGCCTGTCGGCGCGTTCGGCGGCCGACGCGAGGTCATGCAGTATATTGCACCGACCGGCCCTGTCTATCAGGCCGGTACGCTGTCGGGTAACCCGGTGGCCATGGCTGCCGGCTTTGCTTGCCTGACGATCCTGACCCAGGAAGGCAATGAAAGACGCCTGGCGCAAACCACCCAGCGTCTGGCCGAAGGTTTTCAGGCGCTGGCCGACAGATATGGCATCCCGCTGGTCACTAATCAGGTCGGTGCTATGTTTGGTTTCTTCTTTACCGATCAGCAAAATGTGCACAGCTACCAGGACGTTGCCCGCTGTGATGTAGAGAGATTCAAGCGTTTCTTCAACCTGATGCTGCAAAAAGGTGTGTATCTGGCGCCTTCAGCATTCGAAGCCTGCTTTACCTCGCTGGCACACGGCGAGAAAGAGATCGACGCCACCCTGGAAGCGGCAGAATACGCGTTTGCAACACTGGCACAAGAAGCCCGGTAAAACACGCGTCCTATTTCTGATTGCGCAAGGGCAGGAGAAATCCTGCCCTTTTCTTTGCACTACCCTTTACACATTCCTTGGCTCTTTCTGCAGCTTACCTTTTGTTACAGAATGAACATCTTTTTGTTCCGGACAGATGTCACTGAAATATCACAGAAATACTCACTGACGCCATTGCCAGCATCTCAACCGGATGCAATGATAAACAGATTGCAAATCTGCTGAAGGACAACCCCGTGCCAAAACCTTTTCAAGCCCAGTCGAGACACTGGATGCTCATGGCTGCGCTGGCAGTGGCCACCTATGCCAGTTACCGGTTGATTGAGCCATATCTCGGCCCAATCGTCATGGCCTTTATCATTTCCCTGCTTTTCTATCCGTTGCACGCCAGAATTGAAAAGCGCTTTGGCCGGCCAAATCGCTCTGCCATTTTATCCTGCACCATACTGACCTTTATCATAGTGATCCCTGTGCTGGTCGTCTTCGCCTCCATTGTTCAGCAAGGCTCCGCTTTTTCCAAAGACAGCTACGTCTGGCTGACCGAAGGCGGTCCCAAGGAAGTCCTGTCGCATCCTTACGCGCAAACTGTGCTGCATACCATCAATAAATGGTCTCCTTTTGAAAGCCTGGACGTGCACTCCATTGTTCAGAAGCTGGCGTCAGCGGCCTCTAAGCTGGGTACGCAACTGCTGAATATCAGTGCCAAATTACTGGGTGATGCCACTAACTTTGTGCTCAGCTTTCTGCTGATGCTGTTTGTGCTCTTTTTTCTGTTACGTGACCACGACAAAATTGTGTCCACCCTGCGCCATGTATTGCCTTTATCGCGCAGCCAGGAAGATGCCTTACTGACTGAAGTCGAGCAAGTGGCAAAGTCTGCCGTCATGGGATCCTTCCTGACGGCGCTGGCACAAGGTGTCGCCGGCGGCTTTGCCATGTGGTTAGCCGGTTTCCCCGGACTATTCTGGGGATCTATGATGGCGTTTGCTTCCTTCATTCCAGTGTTCGGTACGGCACTGATCTGGTTACCGGCGTCCTTATATCTCCTGCTGATTGATCAATGGGAATGGGCGGTGTTTTTGATCGCCTGGGGCATTATAGTGGTTGGCTCTATCGACAATTTCGTTCGGCCGCTGCTGATGCAGGGCAATTCAGGCATGAACACCTTGCTGATCTTCTTCTCTATTCTGGGCGGCTTACATCTGTTCGGCCTGATTGGGCTGATATACGGGCCGATCATTTTCGCAGTCACCCTAGTCTTGTTTAAACTGTATGAAACTGAGTTTAAAGACTTTCTCGACCAGCAGGATCATAGCTAGTCAACCGTCGGCAGCCGAATCAACGGCTGCCTTTCCATACGGCCGGAATTGTGGAACAATTCGCGCCCGGAATCAGAATCACCACAGAGGCTCTCATGTCTTCCAATGCGTCGACCTATAGTGCTGCCAGCCAGGTAGTTGCCCGTCAAATCGACTTTTTTACCGATCGCCATGTGCTGGTAGCCGGAGAACTGGACGATCTCTATCCGATAGAGCTGGCAGCAGTCGCCAGTAGTGTCCGGGTTTTCACCACCCACTATGGCCAGCATCTCAGCCTGAGCCGTTCGAGTAAGATCAGCAGCCATTTCGGCGCAGAGCTGTCAGCCGATGATGCACTAGGGGTCGACATGATCCTGCTCTACTGGCCGAAAGCCAAAGCCGAAGCCGACTATCTGCTGGCGATGCTGCTGGCGCATTGCGGACCGGAAACCGAGATCTGCATAGTGGGTGAAAACCGCAGTGGCGTGCGCAGTGCCGAAAAAATGTTTGCCCCGTACGGCCCGCTCAACAAATACGACACCGCACGCCGGTGCAGTTTTTACTGGGGACGCTGTCAGGATCAGGCACCAGAATTCAAGCTTGATGACTGGTTCCGCAATTACACCCTGACTATCGGTGAGCAAACGCTGACTATCCGTTCACTGCCGGGCGTATTCAGCCTGGGCGAATTTGATCAGGGATCCCGCCTTCTGGTTGACAATCTGCCGGATCTGTCCGGACGCGTGCTGGATTTTGGCTGCGGCGCCGGCGTCATAGGTGCGGTGATGAAAACCCGTTTTCCGGACATCACACTGGATCTGGCGGATATCAGCGCCCTGGCCATTGCCTCTGCCAGAGAGACTTTCCGCGTCAACCATCTGGAAGGGGGTTTTATTGCCACCGATGTTTATCATTCACTACCGGAACAATACGACTTTCTCATCAGCAACCCGCCCTTCCATGCCGGTTTGAAAACCTTCTATGCTGCCACTGAGCAGTTTATCGCACAGTCTCCGGCTCACCTGAGTGCTGGTGGAGAGCTGTTGATAGTGGCCAACAATTTTCTGCAATATCCGCCTTTGCTGGAACGTTGCCTGGGGGGCTATGATATTCGCGCAAAAAACAATAAGTTCTCCATTTATCACGCAAAAAAATAAGTCTGTTTGCCTGCCGTCTTTTGTGATGGCAGGCAATGAAATCCCTGCATTTCGCGACAAAGTCCGTCAAATCCGTCAAAATTGTGTCATAGCACACGCTTCATCCATGACTTCCTTGATTGTAAAAAAAAACTCAGTATAAACGGTAACTCAGCTGCAAAAGCCCCCGCGTAAACTGCCCGTTCGCCGTCAAAACGGCTGGCTGCGTTTTGGCAAAAATGCCAGTGAGCGCTTTTGATAGCATCACAGACAGATTTGTATCAGCAGATCAAAGGTCAGCCGGACATGCAAAATACCACCCGTTTTAAACGTCTCCAGCATACTCTGATGCTGGCTTTCCTTTTGCTGAGCCTGATCCCGCTCACCCTGTCTTCTTTGTTTTTCCTGCATTCACACACCCGGGATCTGGCTGAACAGAGTACCAATCACCTGGCTTCATTGCGCGATAACAAACGCCAGCAGATCAGTGCCTTTTTTACCGCGAAAGAATCTGAAATACAGAGCTTTGTTCGCTCCGAACTGGCCAACGCCAGTGGCGGGCGTTTTTATGGCATAGTCGGCGCATTCCGCCAGTTAGGGGACATCAACCGCCTCAGCAAAGGCTCTACTAACGGCGAATATTTCAGTCGTACCCTGATCTCCCGGCCGCCGTCCAGCGAAGTGGATAACACCTCCCCTGATTATATCGTTCAGGAAAGATACCGCCTGATCTACAAACGCTATCACTGGGCCTATGAGGAATATCTGAAACGCTCTGATTTCAGTGACCTTCTGCTGGTGGATCTGGATGGTAATGTGGTGTACACCTCTCGCAGCCCGGATTTGTTTGCAGCCCGTTTAGGGGCCGGCAGCGCGCAATATCCGGCACTCAACCAGACTTACAGCACCATCAAAAACCTGACCACTCAGTTCAGAGAGCGGCAATCTCGTAACAGCCAAAAAAACTTGGGTGATCGCGAGCCAGAGCAGATGCCTATCGCCTTTACCGATTTTGCCGCCGATGGCGAAAACAGAGAAGCGACCGCCTGGTTCGCCGCTCCTATCATTCAGCATGGCTACCTGCACAGTTACGCTTTCTTTAAACTGAGCAACCGCACCATTGCCGACGTCATGTCCAGCAGCAGTGAGGCTAATCAGTACGTCCAGACGCTGCTCATCGGGCAGGACCACAACCTGCGCTTGCCCAACGACGGTGACTTACCGGCAGAGCTGGCCAGTGCCGGTATTGATCATGCACTGGCAGGCCAGGCAGGCGTCGGCAGCTTACTGAATTTCAACAAGATTCCTGTGCTTAGTGCGTATGCCCCCATTGACGTGCTCGGCAACAAATGGGCCCTGGTAGTTGAACTGCCGGAGCAGGAAGCTTTCTCCCGCATCCACCAGTTAGAGGAATTTTTCCTTCTGGCCATTTTGGCTGCCGTCATACTGGTGACCATCACGGCGCACTGGCTGTCCAATTACATCACCGCCCCGCTGCTGCGTTTAACCTGGGCCGCCGAGCAAGTCTCAGCCGGCGATCTGGATCAAAAGATCACCTCGACCGATCGCCGTGATGAAATTGGCCGTCTGGCGATCAGCTTTGCCAGAATGCAACGCTCCATTCGCGAAAAAATCACCCTGATCCGCGAGCAAAATACCGAGCTGGAACACAATCTGGCCGTTATCCAGCAACAGAACGAAGAATTGCAGACCGCCGACAAGCTCAAAGACGAATTTCTTGCCACCACCTCCCATGAGCTGCGTACCCCGCTGCACGGTATGGTCGGCATCGCCGAAGCCATGCTGGCCGGGGCCAACGGACCGATCCAGCCGGATCAGCAACGCCAGCTGGACATGATCATCAGCAGTGGTCAGCGCCTGACCAAACTGGTCGACGATTTGCTCGACTACCACAAAATGCGCTATGGCGATCTCGATATCCAGCCCCACGCGGTCGATCTTGCGGCGGCCAACCGCTTAGTGCTTGAACTGTCGGCACATCTGCTGGATGGCAAACCGGTGCGTATCATCAATCAGATCCCTGCGGATTTACCTCTGGTGATCGCTGACGAACAACGCCTGGAACAGATATTGTACAATCTGGTGGGCAACGCCATTAAGTACACCTCAGAGGGCAAAATTATTCTTTCCGCCACTGTGCTGGAAAGTCAGGTCCGCATTCAGGTAGTTGATACCGGTCAGGGCATACCTGCTGAGCAACTGGAACACATTTTTGAACCCCTGGTGCAGGCCAACACAGGCTCGGCGAACTACCACCAGGGGGCCGGGCTGGGACTGTCCATCAGCCGTCAGCTGATTGAGCTGATGGGCGGCAGCCTGTATGTCAGCAGCCAGCCAATGATAGGGACGACCTTCAGCTTCATCCTGCCACTGGCCACCAAAGAAGACATTGCCCGCAGCCAGCTCAGCACGCCGCAGCATGACCATTTTCAGGCTCCTCGCCAGGATGCCAACACGGTCAATATTGATGACTTGCCTGATAATCCTGATGGCGAGCTCCTGCTGGTCGTCGACGATGAACCGGTGAACTTACAGGTCGTCACCAGCTTTTTACGCATTGCCGGCTATCGGGTGATCACCGCAGAAAACGGTCAGCAAGCCCTCAGTCTGATGGAAGCGCATCAACCGTCACTGGTCCTGCTTGATGTCATGATGCCGGGCATGAGCGGCTATGAAGTGTGTCAGCAATTACGTACCCGCTATAGTTTGACAGAACTGCCGATCATCATGCTGTCTGCATTAGGGCAAGTGCGGGACAGGGTAAAAGGCTTTGAATTCGGTGCCAACGACTACCTGACCAAACCCTTTAATAAAGACGAGCTGACCGCCCGGATCCGGGCCCACCTGCAAGCCGCCCAGACAGAAAGGCAGCGCACTGAAAATCAATGGCTGCAGCAGGAAATTCGCCACCGCGAACAGGTGCAGCTGGCCCTGCTTGATACCCAGACACGCCTGCTGGGTCTGCTGGAATCCACCAGCGAGGCCATCCTGTGCACCCGCGAAGATGGCCGCATCCGCTATGCTAACAATGCGGCCGGCCAGCTCTTTCAGCGCGCACCGGAGCAGCTGGAACGCTTGTCGATTCAGGATCTGCTGCTGACCCAACTGCCTGAAGATATTGAACAGAACCGCCATTACAGCGGTGAACTGAGCTATCGGATTCAGGATGGCAAGCAGACTCTGGCGACCGATCTTATCCAGTTGCCCGCCGAGTCCGGGCTCAGCCAGATGTTTATCTTTGACAGTCAGGGTCCCAGCTCAGTACAACGCATTGCGTTACTGGAAAATGCCGTCGATGTGCTCTCCGGTTTCGCGACAGATGGCGACAAGCACAGCCTGCAGCGTTTACGCGACATGGGTGGTGAGTTCAGCCAGTTGGCAGACCGGCTGGATCACTCTCAGCCGGATAAAGCCGATCAGTTGAGACAAATGCTGGTAGATGTAATGAAAGACTGTCTGCAGTTCTGGGAAGCCTCTACCGGAAAAACCAAGTTTGACCTGGCAGAAGAAAGTGGCTTGTGGCGCGTGTACCTCGACAGAAGCACACTGCAAACACGTACCCTGGACAAATATTTACAGCTGGAAACACTGCCGAAAACACCGCGCTGGCGCACCGTTCTCAACACACTGGATTTTGTGCTGGAACGCTGTGCCAAAGAGAGCCGGGACAGGGAAGCAATCCTTGAGATGCGCAATCGTCTTCAGCGTATGATCAGCCAGTAAATTCAGCCGTTTCATCCCGGACAATAGGGCAGCTCCCCCGTGTAAGATCGCCGCTGCTGGATGAATGACAGCCATCTATGGCCTTAAATAACCCTATTTGATTAGAGACTGGTTTGTGTCACTCTGCGGCCCGGACAGCAATTCCGTCGCCCTCCGTACGCCACGTCATCAGTCTCTCATCCGCCATCAGTTCCCCGCGTGCCATCAGCCTCCCATCCGCCATCAGCCGTTCAGCCACGCGCGCATCCTGTGCGTTTTTCAGGTCGCGGCTCATGCTACAGTCCTCGCCTCTAAATCGCCCGTCAGTAAATTCACGTGACGAAAAATAAGCTTAGTTTTCACTCAACATAAAGTACAAACTGCCACCAGGTAGTGATGAAAAAATCGCCTCAACCACAGCAAACCAGGGGCAGCTAATGATAAATTTCATGATATGAGACGCCAATCACAACAAAATCTTTACAAAAATTTTCCGTTTGAAAATAAGCGCTTTTACGTTCAAAGCCTGTAATCCTCATTGTTAAAATAAAAACTAAATCATTAATAATAATGAAATATTTAGATAGTAAGCACCAACATGCGGATAGTTATCAATTCGTTCTAAGGCTAGAATGGCTGGCATTTTCCCGTAGAATAGCGGGCGATTTTTACGTTTTTGACAGCAAGCTTAATGTTTTTGACGTTTTTAACGTGCAATGCAATTGACGATTCCCGCCCGAAGTCGTTTCCTTAGGGCACTGAGTGTCCACAGGCCATCTGAACCAGGTCGCTTTACTCAACCGGTCCAGAGTGGATTACCAGCCCCACCATAGATGGAGGGGAACCTAAGTGAAATGTAAACCCTACAAAGCAAAGAGTAAGGAACAGCTATGCTTGCCAACATAAAGAAAACAAAGGTAACACTTGCCATCCTGGCCGCGGCTGCCGCTGCCATGACTTCTCCTGCGATGAGTGCTGAACGCAGTGAGCTGACCATAGTGCCCGATTTTTATCCGACTCTGGTACGTAACTTCAACCCATATTTGCAAACCAACCTGCGTACCACCACAGACTTCGTTTATGAGCAACTGGTCATTTTCAACCAGATGCACGGTAACGAGCCTGTCATGCGTCTGGCGAAAGATTTCTATATGTCTGACGACCTGCTGCAAGTCACTTTTGTGATTCGTGACGGCGTTCAGTGGTCAGACGGTAAACCCTTCACAGCCAAAGACGTGGCCTTCACCTATGAGCTGCTGAAAAATCATCCTGCACTTGACCAGCGCGGTATCATCAAGTGGGTGAAAGATGTCAAAGTTGACGGCAATAAGATCACTTTCGGTCTGACTGAAGCCAACTCCAACGTACCTTATGAAATGTCTTTCGTTTCTATCGTACCTGAGCACATCTGGAGCAAAGTGAAAGAGCCTGAAACCTTTGCCAACGAAAATCCGGTTGGTACAGGTCCGTTTACTGAAATCGACACTTTCACACCTCAGTTGTACATTCAGTGCCGTAACCCGCACTACTGGGATAATGATAATCTGGATGTTGACTGTCTTCGTATGCCTCAGATTGCCAACAATGACCAGTTGCTGAGCAAAGTTATTGCTTCTGAGCTGGACTGGACATCGTCGTTCATCCCGGACATCGACAGCACGTACGCGGCCTCTAACCCGAACCACAAATACTGGTATCCGGCGTCTGGCACCCAAGCCTTCATGCTGAACTTCAAGTCGCCAAAAGAAGGTAACAACGAAGCTATCAACAATGTAGACTTCCGTCGTGCTTTCTCTATGGCGATTGACCGTCAGACCATTATCGACATTGCCTTCTATGGCAGCGGTACACCAAACCACTATGCGTCTGGTCTGGGTGAGGGTTTCAAAGCCTGGTCTGACAATGCGGTTTACAACAAGTACAAAGATTTCAACACCTACAACCTTGAGAACTCAAAAGCCCTGCTGAAAAAAGCCGGCTTTAAAGACATCGACGGTGACGGTTTCGTTGAAACGCCAAGCGGTAAAAAGATTGAGCTGGACGTTCAGTCTCCGAACGGTTGGACCGACTTCAACAACACAGTACAGCTGGCCGTTGAGCAACTGCAGGAAGCCGGTATCAAGGCCAACGCACGCACCCCTGACTTCGCTGTGTATAACGAAGGCATGATCAAAGGGACGTATGACGTGGCGTACACCAACTACTTCCACGGTGCGGATCCGCATCTGTACTGGAACAGTGGTTACAACTCCCGCCTGCAGGGCGAAGGAAACCCACGTTTTGCCATGCACTTCTTCAAGAATGCCGAGCTAGACAAATTGCTGGATGGTTTCTACAAAACAGCAAGCAAAGACGAGCAGAAGAAAATGGCCTATCAGATTCAGGCAATCATTGCTGAAAATCAGATCACCATTCCTGTGATGTCCAGTGCTGATATGTTCCAGTACAACACAAGCCGCTTCACGGGCTGGTGGAATGAGAAACACCCGAACGGTCGTCCAATGGTTTGGGCTGGCGTTCCAGAGCGCTTACTTCAAGTCATTGACCTGAAACCAAAATCATAATTATTGTTTAATTTGCGGTGCGTGTTCTGCGCACCGCCTCTTCCCCCACACTGTGTAAAGTATGGCGCCTGGCGTCAGGGGGTTTTTCGTCCAGAGTTCAGCCCAGAGTCGTAAGTCACTGGTTGGGAAAGGTGTGAGTTATGGGATTTTTTCTACGTCGTTTATCGTTCTACCTGGTTGCCTTGCTGTTTGCAGCCACGTTGAACTTCGCAATTCCCCGGGCGATGCCCGGCGATCCGGTGACAATGATGTTTGCCAATGCTTCCGTTCAGGTGACTGCCGAACGTATCGAAGCGATGAAAAAACTGCTTGGCTTTGATGAAGCCCAGGTCTGGTACCAACAATATTTCACCTATATCAAAAGTATCCTCAACTGGGATCTGGGTATTTCAATCAAATTTTATCCGCAAACCGTGACCGAAATATTGGGCGGGGCGGTCGGCTGGTCAATGTTCCTGGCCGGTTCTGCTGTCATCATGGCCTTCTGCATCGGCTCTGTGCTGGGGATTTTCGCCGCCTGGAAACGCGGCAGTAAATATGACGCCTTTGTGTCTCCCGGTATGCTGGTGATCCAGGCCGTGCCGCCTGTGGTTATCGCCATGCTGGTGCTCTTTACTTTCGGCATGGGCCTGAAATGGTTCCCGACCAGCTATGCCTATACACCGGGCACTTTGCCAGACTGGACCAGCCTGGCTTTCTATAAAGACGTCCTGTACCACGCGGTACTGCCGCTGCTGTGTGCCACAGCTATTCAAATCGGCGGCTTTTTGATCAGCATGCGTAATAACATGATCAACCTGCTCAACGAAGACTATATCACCATGGCCAAAGGCAAAGGGCTGAATGAAAACCGCGTGGTTTTCAACTATGCCGCCCGTAATGCCATGCTGCCGAGCGTAACGGCACTGTCTATGGCGCTGGGGATGGCGATTGGCGGACAGCTGATTGTCGAAATCATCTTTAACTATCCGGGCCTGGGCACAGTGATGCTCAATGCCATTCACGCCCGTGACTATCAGGTTCTGCAAGGCCAGCTGCTGATCATGACGCTGTTTATGCTGTTCTTTAACTTCCTGGCCGATCTGCTGATTGTGGCACTGGATCCTCGCCTGCGTAAGGGAGGCAAATAATCATGAAAGCTTTAATCAAACTATTGTCCAACAACAATAAAGCACTGGCTGGCTTAATCATTATCAGCTTATTTATTCTGGCCGCTGTGTTCGCACCTTTGATCACCAAGCATGAACCTGACCGCCGCACCGGCAATCCGCACGAGTATCCGGCCTTTATCGTCAAGGCGGCACAGAGCAACCCGGACAGCTGGGTGGCACAGAATCTGGCTGATAACAACCGGACCCTGCGGTTATCAAAAAAAGCAGACCATGTACTGGGCACCTCTCGTATGGGCCGTGATATCTGGTCACAGCTGGTTTACGGCGCCCGTACGTCTCTGGCGGTCGGTTTCGGTGCCGGTCTGATGGTCTGTTTCCTGGCAACGGTGATCGGTGTGTCTGCCGGTTACTTTGGCGGACGGATCGACGACACCCTGACTGCTGCGATGAATATCATGCTGGTGATGCCTCAGCTCCCCATTCTGTTCGTCATCGCTGCCTTTATCGGCCAGGCCGGACCGCTGACGATTGCCGTGGTTATCGCCCTGACCTCCTGGGCATGGGGCGCACGTGTGGTCCGGGCGCAAACCCTGTCGCTGCGCGAAAAAGAGTTCGTCAAAGCGGCTGAAGTCCTGGGCGAATCTTCCTGGCGCATCATCTTTGTCGAAATTCTGCCTAACCTGATTTCGATTATCGGCGCCAGCTTCATCGGCTCAGTAATGCTCGCCATCATGACAGAAGCCACCCTGTCATTCCTCGGCCTGGGCGATCCGAACTCTATCAGCTGGGGCGTAATGCTGTACAACGTACAGACCTCTTCTTCCATGCTGGTTGGCGCCTGGTGGGAGCTGCTGGCACCCTGCATGGCCCTGACACTGATTGCGATCGGACTGGCGATGCTGAACTTCGCCGTGGATGAGATTGCCAACCCGCAGTTGCGTTCGCACAAAGGCTTGCGCCGCTGGCAGAACATGGCAAAGAAAAACCAACAGGCACAGCGTGCCACCGCGACGACCGTTAAGCCTGCACTGCAAGGAGGAGAGAAGTAATGACGACTCCACAAATTTCCATTCGCAACCTGTGCGTCGACTATATTACCGACGCCGGTGATGTCCGCGCCGTCAACGATGTCAGCTTTGACATTGGTAAAGGTGAAGTCTTCGGGCTGGCTGGTGAGTCTGGCTGTGGTAAATCCACCGTTGCCTTTTCCCTGATGCGTCTGCACAAGCCGCCTGCGTTTATTACTGCCGGTGAAGTGCTGTTCGACGGTCACGGCGACATACTGACTTTCAGCGACCAGAAACTGAACAGCTTTCGCTGGAGTGAGATTTCCATGGTCTTCCAGAGTGCGATGAACGCCCTCAACCCGGTACTGACCATGGAAGAGCAGTTCTGTGATGTGATCATGCGTCACACCAACATGACCCGAGAGCAGGCCGTGCACCGCGCTCAGGGATTGCTGGAGATCGTTGATATTCACCCGAACCGACTGAGCGATTACCCGCACCAGTTTTCCGGCGGTATGCGCCAGCGCCTGGTGATCGCCATTGCCCTGGCTCTGAACCCCAAACTGATCATCATGGACGAACCGACAACAGCGTTGGATGTGGTGGTACAGCGCGAGATCCTGCAAAAGATCTATGCCCTGAAAGAAGAATTCGGTTTCGCGATTTTGTTCATCACCCATGATCTGTCTCTGATGGTCGAGTTCTCCGATCGTATCGGCATCATGTATTCCGGTGAGCTGGTCGAAGTCGCGCCGTCAAAGCAGATTCTGGAATCCCCGTTCCACCCTTACACCCAGGGTTTGGGCAGCTCGTTTCCGCCACTGACCGGGCCAAAAACCCGTCTGACCGGCATTCCGGGCAATCCGCTCAACCTGCTGGAAGTGCCTCAGGGCTGCCGTTTCCAGGCGCGCTGTAGCCAAGCGCACGACGCCTGCTTCTCGCAAAGCACACAGCTTCGCCAACTGGAACCCGGCCGTTTTAGCAACTGCCACCTGTACAACAAGTTATAACAAGAAGGATCGGAGGCAAAATGAGCAATCCAGTCGGAACACCCATTATCGAAGGGAAGAACCTGGTCAAAGACTTTTCGGTCAACAGTAACTCGCTGAAAAAATCCAAGATGCGGGCACTGAATCAGGTGTCGTTTAAAATGTACAAAAGTCGTGGCCTGGCGGTGGTGGGAGAATCCGGTTCCGGTAAATCCACCACAGCGAAAATGATCGCCAAAATGTACGAGCCCACTTCAGGGGCTATCGAATATTTCGGTCGTGATATTCAGGACATCACCAAAAAAAGCGAGCTGATGCAGTACCGTCAGGGGGTACAGATGGTCTGGCAGGATCCGTTCGGATCGCTCAACCCAACCCATACTATTTTTCACCACCTGGCCCGTCCCCTGCTGATCCACAACAAAGTCAGCCGGGGCAATAAAAAAGAGCTGGAAGAGAGAGTCTATGAGCTGCTGGAGCAAGTCGGCCTGATCCCGCCCAAAGCCACAGCAGAAAAGTACCCGCACCAGTTATCCGGCGGGCAGCGTCAGCGCGTCAACCTGGCCCGCAATATCGCGGTTGGTGCCGAAGTGGTCCTGGCCGATGAACCGACCTCCATGCTGGATGTCTCTATTCGTGCCGGTGTCCTTAACCTGATGGAAGAAATGAAGTTTGAGCGCGAGATGGCGCTGCTTTATATCACTCACGATATCGCCACTGCGCGTTATATCGCCGAAGATCTGGCCGTAATGTACGTCGGTCACATGGTGGAATGGGGTGATACCGAAGAGATTATCCATCATCCGCAGCACCCTTATACCCAGTTACTGGTCTCTGCCGTGCCGGATCCGAGCAAGTCGATCCATGAGCCGTTAGCCGGTAACAAAGGGGATATTCCGCTGTGGACACCAGACAGTGTCGGCTGTCCGTTTGCAGGGCGTTGTGTCCACGCGACCGAGCAATGCCGTCAACGCCTGCCGGAAGTCACGCAGCTGGCGGAAAACCATTTTGTCCGCTGCTATCTGTTCAATAGCTGATGGCAGCTCAGGTAACTAATCGCAGCGAACATCGCTGAAAAACCGACAATAACTCACAACAACAAAGGAAAGCTATGCAGTTGTTAATCAACCATCTCGGTTATGAACGTACAGGTAATAAGGTTGCCATAGTTCAGCATCAGGCCCCTTTATCCCTGACGCAGGCGACCCTGATCCGCAGTGACAACCGACAAGCTGTGATGCAACTGCCGCTCTCTCAAAGCCAGCGCACAGATCAATGGCACACAGGCACGGCAACACCCATTGATTTCAGTGCCTGGCAGGAAGCAGGACGCTACCGGATCCGCTTTGGTGATCTTGAGTCTTCAGACTTTGAGATCGCAGACGGCTTGCTGATGCAGCGCACTTTCAGTGATGTACTGCACTATTTCAAATCCCAGCGCTGCGGCGGCAAATTCGATCAGCATGATCATGCCGTCCCGCTGTTTGGCCATCAGGACACAGTCGTCGACGCCCATGGCGGCTGGTACGACGCCTCGGGCGATGTCAGTAAATACCTGAGTCACCTGTCCTATGCCAATTACCTCAATCCGCAGCAGACGCCTATGGTGGTGTGGAATATGCTCACCGCCTTTGAGTCGCTGCAGGGTGATCCCGCTTTTGCGGATTTTTCCCGCGTCCGCCTGATTGAAGAGGCACTTTTTGGCGCGGATTTTTTACTGCGGATGCATGCACCGCAGGGTTATTTTTATATGACAGTGTTCGATAAGTGGAGTAAGTCCACCGGGCAACGGGAGATTTGTAGCTATTCAACTCAGGAGGGAATAAAAGCTGACAGCTATCAGGCCGCTTTTCGTCAGGGCGGCGGCATGGCGATTGCCGCCCTGGCCGCAGCGGCCAGGCTGGTACGCAGTGCTGCGGTGAGCAAACTGGATCTGGGCAAGGTGAAACATACCGACGCCTATCTGGAATCGGCCCAGACGGCATACTGGCACCTTAAAACCCACAACAGCCAATATCTGGATAATGGTGAAGAAAACATCATTGATGAATATTGCGCGCTGCTGGCGGCGGTCGAGCTGAGTAAAGCGACGGATCAAACCCGCTATCTCAGCGAAGCCCGTTACTGGGCCGATCGACTGGCTGCACGTCAGCAGTCCGATAACCAGCAGCAACATTACTGGAGCGCGAACGCTGATGGCAGCCGGCCGTATTTTCATGCCGCCGAAGCGGGTCTGCCGGTCATCAGTTTGCTGCAGTATTTACAGATTGAATCGGATCAGCACCGCCTGAACGCGATGGAAGAGGTACTGGACAATGCACTGCAATTTGAATTGAACATCACGCAATCGGCCAGTAATCCTTTTGGCTATCCGCGCCAGTATGTCAAAGCAGTGGATGGCGACAAGCACAGTGCTTTCTTTATTCCGCACAATAATGAAAGCGGATATTGGTGGCAGGGAGAAAATGCCAGACTTGGCTCTCTCGCCGCTATGGCCTTCATGGCCGCCCCGGTTGTGCACAGCAGTGAACTGAGCCGCAGGCTGAAAGATTACGGCACTCAGCTCCTGAACTGGATGCTGGGCCTCAACCCCTTTGATATGAGTATGCTGGACGGACACGGCCGTAATAATCCGCTTTATCTGCCTGAGTTAGGTTTTTTCAATGCCAAAGGCGGTATCTGCAATGGCATTACCTCAGGTTTTGATAATGAAGCGGATATTGCCTTTACGCCACCGGCCCAGGCGAATGACATGCTGCAGAACTGGCGCTGGGGGGAGCAATGGATCCCGCATGCCGCCTGGTATCTGTTAGCTATCGTGATGCAATGTAAGGAGCGCCATCATGGCTGATGATTTGCGTTTTCTGGTCGGTATTGACGGCGGCGGCACCTCTTGCCGGGCACGGCTTTGCGATCATAACGGCCAGCTACTGGCTGAAGCTAAAACCGGCAGCGCCAATATTCTGCTCGGCGCGGAAGTTGCCATGGCATCGATACAGGATGCGATTGCAACCGCCGCGGCACAAGCCGGCCTGGCCGGTGCCGACTTTTCTCACATGGCTGTCGGTCTGGCACTGGCAGGCGCTGAACATCGCAAAGCCTGGTACGACTTCATGGCCCAGCCGCATCCCTATGGCCGGATGGCGCTCAACACAGACGGCTATGGCGCCTGTCTGGGTGCCTGGAACGGGCAGGACGGCGCGATTTTCATCGCCGGTACCGGCTCTGTCGGTATTCTTCGCCGCGGCAAGGAGATCACAGTGCTGGGTGGGCGGGAATTTCCGATTTCCGATCAGGGCAGCGGCGCCATTATGGGCCTGCGCCTCATTCAGCAAGTGTTACTGAGCGTTGACGGTATCGTGCCTCAAACCGAACTGGTCCGCCATGTACTGGCTCACTTCGGACAGGATGTCGATGCCATTGTCGAATGGTCAAAAACCGCCCGTCCTTGCGATTATGGCCAGTTTTCCCCGCAGATTTTCCGGCTGTCAGAGCAAAACGACAGCCTGGCGGTGGCATTGCTTCAGCAGACCGCCACAGATATTGAGATGTGGCTGAACGCTCTGCTGACGCGCGGTGCAGACCAAGTGTGTCTGATGGGCGGCATTGGCGAACGCATCGCCCCCTGGCTGACACCCGCTATTCAACGCCGACTGGCTGCTCCGCAGGGAGATGCCATGGATGGCGCAATACTGATCGCTCAGGGCGATCATAACCTGTATCCATTATAAGGGGCTAACATGAGCTATCGCCTTGATTTAACTGTTATCAATCAAACCGATACGGAATCCCGCTTCGCGCTGACCTTACACAACCTGGGTGAACAGACGCTGGAAGCCTGGTCCCTGGCTTTTATCCTCAGTCGCTGGATTGAACCGGCTTCAGTCTCTCGCGGCGTGTTGCAGCAGATTGGCAGCTACTGCACCTTGTCAGCCTCAGACGCTACCGCCCTGGCACCCAACAGCCATTTCTATACCGAATTTTCCATTAAGACCCCGCCACTCACCCTGCATGGTGACGGCGTGATCGAAGCCTGCCTGTATGCCAGTCAGCAAGGCGAAGCACTGCCGGTGACTGTGACCCCGGTGAACCTGAAACACCCGGTGCAGGACAGACAAACTGTCGAGTTGCCTGCGCCCAAGTCGATTAACCTGATCCCGGCTCCCGCCAGTCTGAAAACCTTACCGGGCGAGTTCCGTTTTACCCGCGATACCGCACTGGCAGCGTTTCCTGACGCCGCACAGGGCTGTGTGAACTGGCTGCAGCAGGAGTTGGCCCATTGGCTCGACACGCCTCTGCAGGTCGGTCCCGGCGGCAATATTCACTATCAGGCGCGCGCCGATCTGGCTGAAGGCGCTTACCATATGCTGGTCGAACCCGATCACATCTGGCTCGAAGCCAGCTCCTCGGCCGGGTTCAGCCATGCGACTGCCAGCCTGCTGCAGTTACTGCCTGCTCAGCCGACTCATCAGATTGAGCACTCGCTCAGCGTGCCTATGGTGGAAATTAACGATCAGCCGCAATACGGCCACCGCGGCATGATGCTGGATTGCGCGCGCCATTTTCATTCCGTTGCCCGGATCAAAAAACTGCTCGATCAGCTTGCCCGTTATAAGTTCAATACGTTCCACTGGCACCTGACCGACGATGAAGGCTGGCGCATCGAGATAGAAGCCTACCCTGCCCTGACTGACATAGGAGCTTGGCGCGGGCCGCAAGAGCAGCTGGTCCCGCAGTTTTCGACTGTTGATCGCCGGTACGGCGGCTTTTACACCAAACAGCAGATCCGGGATATCGTCGCCTATGCGGCAGATCGCGGTATTCAGGTGATCCCGGAAATCGATATTCCCGGCCATTGCCGGGCAGCCATAAAATCGCTGCCGGAGCTGCTGGTTGATGAAGCTGATCGCTCGCAGTACCGCAGCATCCAGAATTACTCAGACAACATTTTGTCACCGGCGCTGGCAGGCACTTACACCTTCCTGACCACTGTGCTGGATGAAGTCTGCGAGTTGTTCCCGGCGCCTTTCCTGCATGTGGGGGCAGACGAAGTGCCAAACGGTGTCTGGACTGACAGCCCCGCGTGTCGCGAACTGATGGCCGCAGAGGGCTATGAAGACCCGTTTGAACTGCAAGGCCATATTTTACGCTTTGTCGAAAATTATCTGGCTCAGAAAGGCAAGCGCATGCTCGGCTGGCAGGAAGTGGTCAAAGGCGACAAAGTCAGTAAAAACACCATAGTGATGCCATGGATAAATGAACAGGCAGGACTGGAGTGTGCAGGCAAAGGCTATCAGGTCATCATGCAGCCCGCGCAGTACACCTATCTGGATCTGGCGCAGGGACATTCCGCCGAGGAAGCCGGTGCAAACTGGGCCGGGATCTTACCGCTGGAAACTGTGTACAGCTATCGCCCGCTGGCCGAGCTGGAGCCAAACGATCCCAAACTGAATCAAATCATGGGTATTCAGTGCGCGTTATGGTGTGAGCATGTCTACAGCCAGGCAAGGTTTGAATACCTGCTCTATCCCCGCCTGCTGGCGGTCAGTGAAGTCTGCTGGTGTCCGCCGGATCAGCGTGACTGGGATGATTTCAAAGCCCGCCTCCATGGCCAGCTGAACTATTTAGACCGGGTGGGACTGAACTACCGCCAGGGTTAACAGAACATGTCCAGAGCCCGGTCACAGTGGTGAGCTGCGGGTGGGTTCTGTCGTGTGTCGTGAAGTGTCTTTTACATCCTATATGGTTGTGTTGGCAATAAGTTCGGGGACCTCTGGTCCCCTTTTTTTTACCTCTGCCACTGGCCGGATGACTCGCTCAGTGTTGCGTGAACAAGCCAAACTCAGGGCCGCTAAATACTCTCGCCCAGCTCAATTTTCACATCCAGGGTGATCACTTTCTCTGTCGCCGGCTCGCCGCGCAACCGCTGCAGAATCTGCTCGGCAGCAACATAGCCAATCCGCTCACGCGGGGTAACCACAGTGGCCAGGCGCGGCACCATCACCTGACTGATATCATGACCGTGAAAACCGGCCACCGCCATTTGCTCCGGCACCTGAATACCTAACCGCTGGCATTCATAAATCGCCCCGATAGCCAGGTCATCATTGGTGCAGAAAATACCGTCAGCCTCCGGATATTCTGCCAGTGACTGCCGCAGTAAACCGGCGCCTAAGCTGAACGAGGAAGCTTCCTCGGTCTGAATGCTGCGCGGCACCAGCCCGTATTTCCTCATCACCTGCTGATATCCGGTAAAACGCAAGTGGGTTCGGGCATCCATACGGGCGGCAAAATACACGATATGGCGGCGACCGCGGGCGATCATCTGCTCTGTCATCGCCTCAGCGGCGGCCTGATTATCAAACCCCACCGCCTGAGCGATGGCCGGGGAAACCGAATCCATGATTTCCACCACAGGCACCCCGGCAGTATCGAGCATTTTTCGCGCCCGTTCGGTATGCACGCTTTCCGACAGAATAATGGCATCCACATTGTAGGACAGCAGAGAGGCGATATTTTTCTCTTCTATTTCAGCGCTATAGCCATAGTGTGCCAGCATGGTCTGATAACCGGCAGGACCGGTGACCTTTTCAATGCCCCGGATCACTTCAGCAAACACCTGGTTGGTGAGTGAAGGTACCAGCACACCGATGGCATAACTTTTGGCATTGGACAAAATATCGGGGGCGCGATTGGGAATGTATCCCAGCTCCTCGACAGCGGCGGCAATTTTGCTCTGCAAGGCCGCTGAAACCTGACTGGGATCGCGCAGGTAACGACTGACCGTCATCTTAGTCACTCCGACCAGGTTCGCAACATCCTGCAAAGTCGGGCGTTTATTTTTGGTTGTCATGGTATTTTTCATGTGTCGGATTGGGCTAAACAAGCCCAAGATTACCACAAGCGCCTGTTGTGATTTGTAACCTGGCGCAAAAAGAAACAGGCCCTCCGGCCTGTTTGCATTACACTTTGCGTTGCACGCGCGGGGACTGACCCCAGCTGAGATGGAAGGCGTCAGCCTCTGGCTGATCAATGCGGGAATAGCTATGGGCACCAAAGTAATCGCGCTGGGCCTGTAACAAGTTGGCCGGCAGCACTTCACTGCGCAGGGTATCAAAGTATTGCAGCGCTGAGCTGATCCCCGGCATGGCAACACCGGCCAGGCTGGCAGACGCAACGGCCTTACGCCAGTTTAACTGACGCTCGGTAAGCTGAGTGCGGAAGTGATCGGCTAACAGCAGATTTTCCAGCGCTGGCTGCTGCTCAAAGGCACGACTGATATCCTGCAGGAAAATAGCGCGAATAATACAGCCAGCACGCCAGATCCTGGCGATAACGGCGTAATCAAGCGGCCATCCCTGCCCGGCAGCTGTGGTTTTCATCAGCGCAAATCCCTGTGCGTAGGTACACAGCTTGGCGCAGTAGAGTGCATCGTGCAGCTGGGCGATCAGTTCGGCTTTATTCAGAGTCTGAGCGTCATCCGCGACCAGTGGCAGTGAGCTGGCCGCCTGCACACGCAGAGATTTCATCCCGCTCATCGCGCGGGCAAACACCGCCTGGGCAATAGTCGGGGCCGGACTGGCGACTTCCAGGCTGTTGACGGCCGTCCACAAACCTGTGCCTTTCTGCCCGGCTTTATCCAGGATCATTTCCACCAGCGGCCGGTCGGAGTCAGGATCCTGCTGCTGCAAAATATCGGCACTGATTTCCATCAGATAGCTGTTCAGTACCCCTTGGTTCCAGTTGGCAAAGATCTCACCTATCTCGGCAGCAGACATTGTAAGCTGCAGGCTGAGAAAGTGATAAACCTCGCAGATCAACTGCATGTCGGCATATTCAATGCCGTTATGCACCATTTTCACGTAATGGCCGGCACCGTCCGGTCCCAGGTAAGCCGCGCAGGCCTCGCCCTGACTCAACGGCGGCAGCGGCTGACCCGCACTGTCGACCTGTGCGGCGATGGCTGTCCACATCGGGCCGACCTGATGCCAGGCCGCGGCACTGCCGCTGGCCATCAGAGCCGGGCCATGACGAGCACCTTCTTCACCGCCAGAGACCGCGGTACTGAAAAACTGAAACTGTCCCTGAAACTGCTTATCGCGTGCCAGGGTATCCGTCCACAGGCTGTTGCCGGTATCAATCACGGTATCTTGTGGCTCCAGTCCGGCTGCCAGCAACGCAGCAATTACGGCATCGACCGGTTTTCCTGCCGGCACAGACAAAGCAATCACCCGTGGCGACGCTAACGCCGCCAGGAGCTGTGGTAAGGATTCACAGGCCGTAAACGGCGCTTTGGCCAATTGTTTCGCTTGCTGCTTGGTTTGCTGCACCAGAGACGCCTGCAAATCATAACCGGCCACCGCAAAGCCGTGTTCCAGCAAATTCAGCGTCAGGTTTCGCCCCATCACGCCTAAACCAATCATGGCTATATTGCACTGGGTTGATGTCATTCCTTTTTCCTTTACTGCAATGAGTGACTCAAAATCGCTTTGCCTTATTCAGGCCGGCGACAGTCGCGTGAGAATATCCTGCAATACCTCATGCTGAGACTGGCGGATATCGATAAACAGTGCTTCATCCTGCTCTGGCTCAACCAGAGTCGCAAACTGGCTTTCCAGCATGGCGCGACCGTTAAAATAATGATCCGCACGCTGCTGGTGGCGGTTCCAGATAGTGTCAAAATCCCCCTGAAGGTAGACAATTTCCAGCCCGTCGATCCCGGCGCGCAATTGGCGGCGGTATTCAGGTTTCAGCGCAGAGCAAGCCAGCACCGCATTGGGGGCATCCCGCAACAACTGGTTGAGCCGTGCCAGCCACTCAGCTCTGTCTTCATCATTGAGGGGCACGCCTTCACTCATTTTGCGAACATTGTCCGGCGAGTGAAAATCATCGCCATCAAAAAAGCGCAGCCCCAGTGCCGTCGCCAGCGTGCTGCCTATCAGGCTTTTACCGCACCCTGATACGCCCATTACAATTATCTTTTTTGGTTTCATCGCCATTATCCCAGCCCTGCTCACAGCGCAGGGCAGTTCCTTATTGTTATTGTTATTGTTATTGTTCTTTTCTTAACGCCACCACAGCGCAAGCTGCGGGAAAACAATCACCAGAGTCAGTGCAATCAGCTGAAGGCCGATAAAAGGCAGCAGAGAGCTGAAGATTTCACCTAGACTGATATCTTTGGGTGCCACCGATTTAAGATAGAAAGCCGCCGGGCCAAAAGGCGGAGACAGGAAAGAAACCTGCATGTTGAGGCAGAACACCACGCCGAACCAGATCGGGTCCATGCCCAGACCGGTAATAATGGGCACAAAGATAGGCATAGTCAGCAGCGCGACTCCCACCCAGTCCAGGAACATACCCAGTACCAGCAGGATCACCATCATAATCAGCAAGGTCATGGTCGGACTGCCGCCACTGAAGGCCAGAATGGTTTCTTCAACGAAATCAATGCCGCCCATCAGGTTGTACACACCAACCAGCGCACTGGCGCCGATGCCAATCCACATGATCATGCCGCAGGTACGCATGGTCGCAATGGCACTGTCTTTGAGCATGCTCCAGCTCATTTCGCGCCGGATCACAGTGCTGATCATGATGCCGACCACACCCAGCGCAGAGGCTTCCGTGACTGAAGCCACACCGGTGTAAATACTGCCGAGCACAACCCCGACCGACAGTAATGGGAAAAATAAAGCTTTGAAATAGCTGATATCCCTGGCGGCGTCTTCCGCCAGCTCTTGTTCGGTTGGCAAAGGGGCCAGCGCAGGGTTGAGTTTGCAGCGGATCAGGACATAGCCGATGTACATCAGTGCCAGCAACAAGGCAGGCAGGAAAGCCGCCTTGAACAGATCGCCAATCGACACGCTGGCCGTCAGACCATAGATGATCAGCACGATACTCGGCGGTAGCATAGTGCCCAGCGCACCGCCGGCACAGGTGGTGCCGATTGCCAGCTTGCGGTCATACCCCAGGCGCAGCATTTGCGGCAACGCCAGAATACCCAGCAGCACGGTTTCACCACCGATCACGCCCGACATGGACGCCAGCACCACGGCCACCAGCAAGGTCTGCACCGCGACGCCGCCACGAAGACGACGGCCGACGGATTTCATGGCGTCGAAAAGATCACGGGCGATGCCGGAGCGATCAAGCAGCGCTGCCATCAGCACGAACATAGGTACAGCGAGGAAAATATAGCCGTCGACAAACGAATACATCCGGCTGGTGACCAGCGGCAAGGCATCCGGACCAAACCAGCCCAGGGTAAAGATCAGTGCCACCAGGCCGGTGACAAACGCCAGTTGCATCCCGGTCAGCAACAAGGCAATCATCAGCCCCAGCATCAGCAGGCTGCCGAAGCCGATCCCCATTGACGATAACTCAAACATCTTTTTTCCTCAGTCCACGGATTTCAGCGATCAGGTGCAACAGAAACTGCACAGACAATACACACAGGCAGATAAAAATGATCCCTTTGAGCAAAGCGGGAAAAGGAGGGTTCCAGGCAGAACCTGAGGTTTCCAGACGCATTTCGCCCCAAGGGGTGATCCAGGCTTCACGAGCCATGGTGTACGAGGCCCATGACATCAGCACAGAAAACAGCAGCCCCATCACATGATGGAATACATTCAGGTACTGACGCGTGCGCGGTGACACCATGTCGTACAGCAGGACCACACGCACGTGCTTGTTGGTCGCCATGGCATACAGGCCGCCGACAATAAAGAGAGAACCACCAAGAAACGACGCGGTTTCATGCACCCAGATAGTCGGTGAATCAAACACATAGCGCATCAGCACTTCATAAAATGAAATGATCACCGTAAAAATAAACAACAGACTCAGCGCATTGCCTATGTGGACGATGGCCGCATCCAAGCCATTCTTCGGCTTGTCCTCATCATGCTCTGCGGGGGTTGGATTGGTATTCATGACAGTTCACAACTCTTACTACATCGGATACAGAGGGCTGATTACAGCCCTCTCACAGGGGGATTAGTGGTGCGTGTCAGACAAGCTGTTCGGAGGATTACAACAGTGCGTTATCTTCCAGGAACTTAGTTACAGATTGGTAGACTTTCTCTGCATTTGGCGACTTTTGAGCAAACACTTTCCATTGTTCGCGGGCGATTTCCCGGAATTTCTTACGCTCTTCGTCCGACCAGTTGTGAATGGTAATGTTAGGGTTCGCCTGGGCTTCTTTCACCGCCTGCTGATCGGCGATCTTAAGCTGAGTGGTCATGTCATAGGCAAAATCGCGTACAGAGGTCGTCAGGATCTCCTGCAGATCCGCAGGCAGTTTGTCCCACTTTTTCTGGCTCATCGAAATGTCGATCAGCGGCAGTGAGTGGAAGCCCGGCTGAACCGGGTGTGTGGCCACATCGTTCATACCGGCTTTCTGGTTAGTGGAAAAGACAGTGTAATCCGCGGCGTCAATCACACCTTTGCTCAGGCCGGTGAACACTTCTGAACCCGGCAGGTTAACCGGTGAGGCACCCGCCGCCGCAAACACCTGCTGAACCAGACCTTCCGGGGCACGCAGTTTCAGGCCTTTCAGATCGTCCACACCATTGACCGGTACTTTAGACACAAAAGACTCCACACCTGTGGTCGAGCCGCCGACAAATTTCACCCCGTAAGGTGCATACAGCTCGGTCATCAGCTGATAGCCGCCACCGTAATTCACGTACTGCAACAGCTGAGTGGTATCAGACCAGGCACCGACCGTGTTACCAATCAAGCCGAACGCAGGATCTTTGCCGGAAAAGTAGCTGGTCGCTGTGATGTGACCATCCAGGATCCCCAGTTTAATCGCGTTCAGGGTTTCGGTGTGTTTAACCACACTGCCCACAGGCAGTAAGTCAATGTCGATACGGCCGGCAGACATGGTTTCAACACGCTCCGCCCAGGCTTGCTGAACCTGAAAGTTTTTATCTCCAGCCGGGTCAGACGACTGGAATTTAAAGGTGTAGTCAGCCGCCAGCGCGGAAGCAGTAAAAGTGCCGGCCAGTGAGGCAGCGAGCAGAGTGCAGGTGAGCTTTTTCATCAGGTACAGTCCTATTGTTATTAGTCACGTCGTTGTCGTTAAAGACCGGCTGTTAGTTGTTATGTTACCGGTAACTTTGATAACAAATGCTAGCAGAGAAAAAGAAGGGCTGTCTTTGAAGATCATCACAACAATGCCACCTCATGCGATCTGATTTCGTTATCCGCTGACACGTTTTTTTATCTAAAGGTAAGTAAATGATTGAGCTGTCATTTACCGAACCAAGGTCATGTTTCATTATTGTTTTGTAAATCAATAGTTTTGTATCACAGGGCTAATTCGTTACTATATGAGCTTACGGACTTATGGAAGGGATTGATTATGCGTGTAGGTGTGTTAATGGGCGGGGAATCGAGCGAGCGGAGTGTATCACTGCGTTCTGGTCAGGCCGTCTGCGAAGCCATTGGTGAATTAGGGCATGAGGTGGTGGCGATTGATCCCTCCAGCCTGTACGGTACCCTGGAGGCATTGCAGTCGGTCGATAAGGTCTTTATTGCCCTGCATGGCAGCCTGGGGGAAAGCGGTCATATTCAGGGGTTGCTGGACTGGCTGACAATCCCTTATACCGGCAGCGGCCTGGCCACATCGGCACTGTGTCTCAATAAACTGCGCACACGCCAGATATTGGCTCAACACGGTTATCACTATGCCAATTGGGTCGCCGTTCATCGTCAGCAGTCGCTGCAAGAGATTCAGTCGGCAGCCGACGATCTGGGCTACCCTTTGGTCGTCAAACCCAGCTCTCAGGGTTGCAGCATAGGGGTGTCGAAAGTAGAGTCCTCAGCTCAGCTGGAGGCCGCAGTGATGCAGGCCTTTGAATATGACCACGATATCCTGCTTGAGGCTTTCATCACTGGCCGGGAATACACCTGTGGTATTCTGGGTGACACCGCACTGCCCGTAGTACAAATTCGCTCTGACACTTTCTTTGACTGGACAGCCAAATTCGGTGCCCAGACTGCGAGTTACCATTGCCCCAGCGACCTTAACACCGAGACAGAACGGGCTATTCAGCAACTTTCACTGTCGGCTTTTCAGGCGCTAGGATGCCGCGGCTGGGGCCGGCTGGATGTGATTCTCGGCGACGACGGTAAGATCTACCCTATTGAAATGAATACGTCACCGGGTATGACCCAGCGCAGCGTCTTTCCGATGGCCAGCCGCGAAATCGGTCTCGACTTTACCCGGACTATCGAGCAGATACTGGCGCTGGCCACTTTTGATCCTGTGTAATCTGTCAGCGGCCCGTCGCTACCTCAGCACGGGCAACTGGCGGCTAAAAGGCCACTTCCATACAGCGTTGTCCTTCGACAGCAAAGGCTACGACTAAGCCCTGTTCATCATTGAACTGATGCGTCACACTGACCGATTTTCCCATGCGCAGGGCAATGAGCTGTTTCAGTTCATTCACCAGATTTTGCTTCTCTTCTGCACTCAGCGTTGTCACTTTTGCCATCAAAACAGTCTCCTGACTAAGTTCATTACTGCTAGTTAGGGCGACGGAATCTTATCGATCAGAAAAAGAATCGCCTGCTCAGCACCGAGACTGACTGCAAATTCATTTATTTTTGGGACAATTGTCCTGATTCTTCATCCGTGCCCCTGCCCTGAATGCGCTTATTCAACACTCACATTATTACACTTGATTCACATCACAAAACGCACTCTTGATCGCGTTTAACTGACGTCGTCGCACAAAACGTGAACTAATTTCGAATTACAGCAGCGTCGCTTCTACGAGGCAAACCATGAAACTGCAGCAAAAAATACTCACCGCTTTGCTCCTGTCAGGACTGGTTCCGGCACTGGCTATGATGATCATTGCCACTTATCAGGCCGGAGACTCGCTAAAACTGCAAGCCTATAACCAGCTGGAATCATTACGCGAAGTAAAACTGGATGCGGTAGAGCGTTACTTTTCCGCACTCAATCAGCAAATTACACTGGAAGCCAACAACCCGTTCACGGCGCAGGCACTGAAGGCTTTGCGTCAGGGAATCGCTGAACTGCCGCCGGTCGATGAGACTGCGCGTCACCAGGTCAAACAGTTTTACACCGAGCAGTTCATCCCCAAGCTGAAGGCTAACGCGCCGGATCTTCAGATATCCGCAGACTCGCTATTTAGCCAGCTTTCTCCTGCAGCTATTTCACTGCAAGCCAGCTACCTGGCGAACAGTCCTTATCCTTTGGGTGAGAAGCAACGGCTCGATGAGAGCGGTGATTCAGCCTACGATCAGGCCCATGCTGCCTATCACCCATTTTTTCGGGAGCTGATTGAAACCTCAGGCTATTACGATCTCTTTCTGATCGATGCGCAAACATCACAGGTAGTGTACAGCGTCTACAAGGAAGTGGATTTTGCGACCTCTCTGAATAACGGCCCTTTCAGTGCCAGCTTGCTCAGTCACGCTTACCAGGCTGGAATGGCACTGGCGAAAGGCCAGACTGCGTTGATAGATTTCAGCCTCTATCTGCCCTCTTACCACTCTCCGGCCGGTTTCATAGCGGCCCCGGTTTATCAGGGGGCAAGTCTGGCTGGTGTATTAGTTATTCAGTTTCCGATCGATCGTCTGACGGCCATTATGGGCGTCCGGGCCGGACTGGGTGACAGCGGGGAAACCTACCTTGTCGGGCCGGATAAGCTGATGCGTTCCAACTCGTATATCGACCCTGTTAATCACTCAGTACATGCTTCTTTCCTGCATCCTGACAAAGGCAGTATTGATACCGAAGCCGTGCGCCGCGCCCTGGCGGGTGAAACCAATATTGATGCCATCAGTGACTACAAAGGAAACGCCGTGCTATCGGCGTTTGCACCGGTTCAATTCGGGGCCATACGCTGGGTTATCGTTGCAGAGATCGACCAGGCTGAAGCGCTGGCAGCCATCAGCCAGCTCAATATCAGCGGTTTTTTTGTCATTCTGGCTATGCTGGTACTGATCATTCCTGCCGCCCTCCTGATCAGCCGCAGCATTACCAGACCGATAGGCGGAGAGCCTGAGCACATGGAACACATTGCCAGCGCCATTGCCGACGGCAATCTGCGTCTGGACATGGCTGACGACAAACCGGCGACCGGGGTGTATGCCTCGATGAAAACCATGTCCGGTAAACTGAGTGAGATCATCCATCAACTGAAAATCGCGGCCGGTCAGCAGCGCAGTGAAGCGGAGGCATTAGCTGCCAGTGCGGTGCAGACGGCAGAGACTGTATCGCGGCAGGAACAGGAAACCACACAGCTGACAGTGGCGATCGATCAGATGAGTGCCACAGCCAAAGATATCTCAGGCAATATAGCGACAGTCGCCACTGTCAGCAACGATGCCAACACCCAAGTGACAGATTGCGCTGGCCTACTTATGCAAAGTACTGAAAGGCTAAATGAAATGTCCAGTGACATGCGTGAAGCCAACGATAAACTGGGCCTGCTTCGTCAAAGCTCAGATGAGATCACCAAGGTACTGGACACCATACGCAATATTGCTGACCAGACTAACCTGCTTGCCCTCAATGCCGCGATTGAAGCTGCCCGGGCAGGCGAACATGGGCGTGGCTTTGCCGTTGTTGCAGAAGAAGTGCGTCATCTGGCTCAACACACTCAGGATGCCACCAGCGACACCGCCACCATGCTGGAAACCCTGCTCAACCACGGCCGTGACGTCAGCGATGTAATGACCAGAAGCATTGAGCACACTTACGGCGTCTCTGAACAGGCCACCAATGCCACTCAGCGCCTTCAGCAAGTGGTGCAATCGGTGGAACATATCGCAGACATGACATCTCAGATCGCGGCAGCCTCTGAGCAGCAATCTGCAGTGTCAGAAGAAATCAGCAATAATATCAACAATATTTATATTATGTCGCGCGACACCAGCAGCGCGGTCGAACAGATATCAGCCAGCAGCGAAGAGCTGTCCACCCTCTCTGCCCAACTGGAAAAAATGGCAGGTCACTTCAAGGTGTAATGATTTAATCGGCCGTAATAAGCGAGGCAGCGAGCCGTCACTCGCTATCTCGCTTAATTTCAACTCACCGGGTCATTTGGGTTGTTGAGCCGGATCACCAAGAATGTGCTTATCAGCCGGCGAAGGCTTACCATACATGCCCTGATGGGCATGATATTTTTCAGCGGTTTCTTTTACATTGCCGGTAAAGCGCGGATCCTGGGGCCGGTTCTGGCTGTTGATGTACAGGGCGACGTCCCAGGCTTGCTGATCGGTCAGCGTATTGCCCATCCCCAGCGGCATGTTGGTTTTAATAAAAGCAGCCGCAGTATTGATCTGGTGCATACCAGCGCCCCAGTTATAACTGTCTTCTCCCCAAAGCGGCGGGAAAACATAACGTCCTTCAGCTTTGCGTCCCTCACCGTTCTGCGCATGGCAAAATGCGCATTGTTCCTGATAAACCGCTTTACCACGTGCAAAATCAGGAGCCTGTGCAGGTTTGTCTGCACTGAAATACCCGCGGCCAGGTAACTGGCTGTTAACAGGCGCATTGGTTGCCAGCCAATAAGAATACGCCGTCAAGGCTCGGATTTCATCACTGTCCAGCGCCGGTACTTTATCGCCACCGTTCATCGAATAGCGAAAGCATCCCTGCAGCCTGTCTTCAAAAGTGTTCACTCTGTCATTTTTGGAACGGTAGGCCGGATACGCCACATAAGCGGCCCAAAGCGGAGCGCCACCGGCCAGACGACCAGCGTTCAGATGGCAGTTAACACAGTTCAGCCCCCCTTTGATCACTCCCTGCTCTTTAAGCGATTGGGTATCTGTAAAAAGGGTATAGCCCTTCTTTACCGCTTCGCCAAAATGCGCTTCAGGCAGGTTATTCCAGTCTGGCAGGGCGTGGTAGTTTTCTCCCTCTGGCAATCGCTTGCCCGGCTCCACTTCGCCTAAATGCACATACTCTTGTTCATACTCGGTGGTGGCCGAGACCGCAGAGCTCATCAGACACACAGTGAACAACATTAGCGTTTTCATTGTTCGCCCCCCAGTTGCGCAAAGTAGTGAGAAACGGCGACAATTTCATCATCCGTCATTGACTTGGCAATAGCACTCATCACACCAAGGGGGCCTGGCGGACGTTTACCGGCCTGCCATGCTTTAAGCTGGTTGATCATGTATTGAGGTTTCTGCCCCTCCAACCGTGGAAAACCCGGTTCCACCCCAATACCACTTGGGCCGTGGCAGGCCACACAGGCGGGAACATTGGCCGACGCATTACCCACATACGCAAGCTGTTCGCCGGCGGCCATGTCACCGGGCCATTTCTCACCGCGCCAGGCTGGTTTGCCTTTCAGTGCCGAAGGCTGGACAGAGAAATGGGCCACAGCCTGCTCAATCTGTGCATCATTAATCTGATAGATAAATGCATCCATGAATGAGCTGCTTCTTTGCTGACTGCGAAAAGCCAGCAACTGCGCTTTCAGATACTCAGGAGGCTGGGCACGCAGGTTAGGCACATTCTTAAGCTCAGACACCCCGTTTCTGCCATGACAATCTGAACAAAAGCCTATCAGATCCTGCTTGATCTGCGCTTTTGCCTCTTCTTCTGTTTTTGCCTGTATGCCGCCAGATAACAGCAGCAAACCTAAGCCTAACCACCCACAGGCCTTTCCTGGCCCAATATTGAATACATTGCTCATCGCGATACCCTGTTATTCTTATTCATGTCATGCTTTACACCCGGCCCTTTTACAGCGTGCATGCTGAGGTTGCCGGACATTGCCTTTCTGAGTGTAGAACAAAAAAGCACCGTGATTAGTAATCTCTTGTCTGCACAAACCTTTCATACCATTGGAGTTATATCCCATAGCTAAGGGGTAGACGATCAAGCGAGGTTAGGCAGTAGGCACTGATTAAGCAGGGAAGAGTGGGCTGGATTTACGGCTGCCTGGCAAATTGCTTCACGCCAGCCGGAATGGAAACCCAGTCCTGTTTTTCACTGACCCAGACATGAGCAGTCGGCTGAATCACGCGGGTGTCACTCAGGTTACTGGGTTTCAGTTTAATGGCGTCAGGCTGCTTGGGATTAAAATGATAAATACGGTTGCCGCAGGTCGGGCAAAATTTCGCGGCGCTGGTATTACCGCTGTCAGCAGGACGAGACCAGTCAGCCATCACGCCTTTAAAAACCACATCTTTGGCATCCACCATAGCGGTAATACTGAACGCACTGGTCGAGAGCTTCTGGCATTCTTTGCAGTGGCAGGCCACAACCATGGCCGGCGGTGCGAGCAATGTGTAGGTCACGCCGCCACACTGGCAGGCCCCGTGAATAGGGTAAGTCACTTCACTCATTATCTCTCCTTACAATCATTAATGTTCTGAATCACGATGGAGTGCATAAATAGCATGATCAAGAATACGGCCGTTGAGGTTCTCACTGCGGGTGATCACCCCTTCCAGCGTCATGCCCAGGCGTTCTGCGACCGCTCTGCTCGCCGTATTGTCAACCGCGGCTGAAATCACCACTTTCTCCATAGCAAAGTGGTCAAACGCCAGGCGGAAAAGATGACGGCATACCCGGGTAATAATGCCCTGCCCTTGAAAATCAGCCGCCAGCCAGTAACCGATATCGGCCGTTTTCAGGCTGTGATCTAAAGTATTAAAGCTGCAGTTGCCAACCAGTTGTCCCCGGTAAAAAATACCGCACACCATGGATTTCCCCTCTGCGTAATCATGCAGGGAGCGACGGATAAAATCGGTGAAATCCGCCTCGGTATTACAGTGTGGCGGCCAGGCCAGCCACTGGGCCAGATAATCAAAATGCGCATTCACCAGCTCGACATAACGGGCAGCGAAAGAGGGCTGCACCAGAACCAGTTCGATATCCTGATCAACGATCTGACTGAACATACGTGTCATCCTTAATACTTATACATCCGGTAGCACAATGCCTTGTGCCTTTTCAAATTGCAAATTCTGAGTGGGGTTGCAAGAAGCAACTGCAAAATGCAATTGCCAGACCGAAAACCCAAGTAGAGCCATTTTAGTGCTCTAACTTTCAAAGACTTGAAACTGAACGCATGCTGGCCTGCAACTTGCTTCAATCACAGTGGTGATCATTCACCACCCGAACTGTGTTGTGTTCAATGAAAATCAGTTTGTGCAAAAGCCAAGCAGCGCCTCAGGGCGCTGCTTTTTTGCGATTGATTTTGTAATTCATGCAGCGCGGGTCAGGCCGACTGGTATTCCAGCTCGACAGCCTTGGCGGCAACAGGCAGGTATTGTTCACAGTACAGGGTCATAAAGTCTTCCCGGATTCTCGCCTCCAGTTCGGCTGCCTGCACTGTCGGACAAAACAGCTTAAAGTGCACCTGCTGCTCACCCGTGGCGGTCGTGGTGATATAAATATGCGGATCTGAACCCGGTAAATCGACCCCGGCATGGCGCTCAATCATATGGTTATAGCGTCTGGCTATATCGATAAAGTCGGCGATATGTTCGTCAATTTTATCCAACAGAACAGGAACCATAGGATAGAGGTTCACCGTTTCTTTCACTGTGACAGTAAACACATGATAAACATAGCGTTTCATGAAATTCAGGTTTTTTACCGCCACGGTAAAAAACATACTGTTCGGCAAAGTAATGGTTTTGCCCGTGTAATGGTACTGGCCTTGCTGCAGGGCAATTTCCTGAATCACAGTAGCCATCAGATTATGCTCGATAACCTCGCCGTAAACTGGTCCCACTTCAATCCAGTCACCAATTCGGAACGAACGGGAACTGGCACGCTGCAGGGAGCCGGTAATACAGAGAATGATTTCTTTCGATGCCACCACCAGGGCCACTGCAATGGCGGTCAGCGACAGGGCAAACTTGCTGATTTCCGATTCCCATAATAGAAAAAGGGTCAGCAGCAATAAGGTAAAAGCACCATTTTTGGTGCGCGAGATCCATTTTCGCTGATCTTCACTGAGAAAATTAACCTCGCCACGGATCCGCGTGATGGTGACACGACGGATCACGATCACCAGCAGTATGACACACAGACTGAGCAAGAGTTTGTGGGTCAAAAAGTACATCATGACCAGCTCAATTTTTTCCAATAAAGGATCCCACATAGTTAGCATTCAACCTGTTAGCAGATTATCGCGCCCTGCACAGTAGCAAACAGCACAAAACATTGACCATAAAACTTACAGGGAGAAGTCTCGCCCATAGTCAGTGAGGTTGTAAAGCAGATTATTGAGTCTATAGTGATGTGATCAGACAAAAGCAGCGAAAGATATGATATCTTTCGCTGCTTTTTTATCGCTAACAAGATTGATGAAATCGCTATCCTGTCCAGAAGATTGTTTATACAGATCGTATAAATCTACTTTTTGCTTTCTAAATAATCTGTGTAATATTCATCAAGAACTTTCCGGGTTTCACGACCAATCAACTCATACTCATAATGAGTCAAGTTAGCCAATGAAACACGAGCAGAACCATGAATAACATCAAAACCTTTTCCGGGTAGCAGAATCACGCCAGTTTGCTCTGCCAGTCGGAAGAGAAATCCCTTACCTTTATTGTTAGTTTTAAACCAGTCGACAAACTCCTGGCCATACATTTTGACACCTAAAATATCCAAATCCAGTAAGGTATAGTAGTCGACACTTTCATCTGAATGTTCAGGTATCACACCAATATTTTTATAAAGCGTATTATAGCGTTCACGAATAATTCGCTTACAAGCTGATTTGTAAACCTCTGCAGAATCCATCAGGCATGATAGGGAAAACAATGCCATTTGAACTTGTTGAGGCAATGAAAGCCCAGCCGTATGGTTAAGAGCTACATTTCGGCTATCGGCAACCATACGATCAATAAAACGAAGCTCTCTTGGATTAGGAAGGAGTGTTTGATAACGTTGATCCAAAGACTTTAGCTTACTCTCAGGTAAAGATTGAATCGCATCATCAAATACATTTTTATGATGAATCGCAGTGGTACCCAGTCGCCATCCAGTCGCGCCAAAATATTTTGAAAACGAATAAACGCACATAGTGTTATATGAGCATTTAGCAAACAATGAGATAAAGTCATCGGAAAAAGTGCCATACACATCGTCTGTAATAATAAACAGATCCTGTCTTTTGTTTTCAACTAAACGTGCAATTTTGTCCAGAGACTCATTTGATAGTCGGACTGAAGCAGGGTTAGCCGGATTCACGACACACAGAAGTTTAATAGCAGGATCTGCCAGTTTGTCAACTTCGCTGTCATCTAATTGCCAGGTTTCTTCATTTAGGCGAACTTCAACAACGTCAAGTTCATATTCTTCTAGTTCAGGAATTTCTAGATAAGGGGTGAATATTGGCGTCATCAGTGCGATTTTATCGCCTTTTGCCAATAAGCCATTCGTAAATAATGTATGGAAGGAGTATGTCATAGATGCCGTCCCCCCTTCCGTGGCAAACAGGTCAAAATCCTGAGACAGCGGCATTGAGCCATACATTTCGCGACAGATATATTCTTTCACTATTGTTTCGGCATGCGTCAGCATCCGAGGAGGTACAGGATAATTACACCCCAGAAAAGCTAATACGAATTCATGTAAAAAGTCTTGTTTATTAATACCCAATCGATCTTGTGCATAGCTCATGGCCCGTTGCAGGAAACTGATACCTACCGTGTTACTGTTATCACGCGCAAATGTATCAAAGCGTTCCACCATTCCTTGCCCATTAGGGATACCACCAAAGCCCGCATCCAGATACGAATAAGCTCGCTCAGCCTCTTCTATGGCAAAATCTCCTAATCGCAGAAAAGCCCTACGGGGAAGTGTCGCTAGAAAATTGGGATTACCACGCCCTGCATCAAGAAGCAGGCGATCAGGAACAGACTTTGCCGCATCAATAAGCTTGTCTTTTAACTCAAATGGACTTAAGTTTTCGAACTGTGAAATGTTGTTATCAGTCATGATACTTTTCCTTTTTCAATGCATTGATCAGGTGTATTAATCACTATCAAATAAACATCACATACCTGCATTTACGGATATAACACCGACAATAATCGGCCCCCAAAGTGTTAAAAGCACATTGGCGACAGCATAGGTAACAGTGAAGGTAAAAACAGGAGTCGCATTTTCTGTTTTTTCAAGCAATGCAGCAAAACCTGGATTTGCACTTCGTCCGCCCGTTAGACAACCCAACACTTCAACCGGATTTTTAATTCTCAAAATATAGTAAGAAATCAAAAATCCGATAATCTGCGGAATAATGGTAACCCCGACCCCCATGAACAGCAGTGCCATACCATGTTCCTTGATGGTTTCTACTGCCTGAGGACCAGCCTCCAAACCGACAATTCCAACAAATATAGCAAGGCCAATATCACGAACAAAATTTGACGCTCCTAGCGGGAAAGAGGCATTACTGGGGCGACGACTGTGAAGCCACCCAACAATAAGCCCAGAGACAAGACAACCGGCACCCGATCCAATAGTGACGGGAATACCTGCAATTTTAAAGTGGATCATTCCGATAAGAAATCCAAGCACCATACCGGAACCAAATAGTACAAAATCAGTGACAAATGCAGACCCCAAACGGCGACCGATACGACTTTCAATACGGTTAATATCTTTGGGTGCCCCAGTGAGCTGGATCACATCATTTTTTCTCACTATCAAGTCAGGTGTAATTTCAACAGCTTCTCCACCCCGTTTATAATGAGTAATGTAGACACCACGATATTCATCACGATTGATATTTTGTTTAATTTCCTGCAGCGTTTTTCCGATTAAGCTTGGGTCTTGAATAATAAGTTCTCTGTCTTCCTCGACCAAAACCTGATCGGCAGGTAGGCTGATTTCTTGACCAAATGTAAGCTGCTCTGAGCTAATAGCATCACGTCGTCCAGTCACAGTGACGATATCGCCTTCATTAAGCGTTTTCAGTTGATCCAGATTGATTGTTTCCCCATCGCGTTCAACCAACTCTATCGCTGTATCTAGCAAATCGTTATTAATATCAGAGATCGTCCTACCGTAAACGGACGACTCAGGCGTCACTTTATAGGCCCTCGACACCAAAAACGTTAATGCATTGAACTGACCAGGTTCTAACTCAGGTTTTCCTGAGCTTTGTTTTTCAGCTAACTTCAGTGCCTCCTGACGAATATTCCATCCCATAATGGCCGGAATAATAGAAACCATCAAAATAGGTCCAAGAGAGCCAAAAATATATGTGACTGCATACCCAACAGCAACATTGGTTTGCATTGTATGAACAACATCTGAAGAAATACCAGGAAGCTTAGCTATTGCATCACCGGCAGTACCAATAATGGCTGATTGTGTGAGTCCGCCAGCAGCCAGGCCAGCCGCTGTTCCACGATCTAAATCAAATAGCCACGCGGTACAGAGCACAACGAGCAATCCGCTTAAAGTCATGACTACTGCAGAAAGCAATATATTGACCGTACGAAAGTTGATTGCTTTGAAAAATTGTGGTCCCCCCTGAAATCCCACGGCATAAATGAATAAAGCAAAGAAAACACTTTTCACATCGCCATCGATTTCGACACCAAACTGACCAACCAGAACCCCCATAAGAAGCGTGCCAGCAACGCCGCCTAATACAAACTTTCCTATTGATATTTTCCCAACAAGATAACCAAGAGCGAGTGTAACAAATAAAGCAATAAGAGGTGTTGAGGTGAAGAGATTGTGAATTAAGTCCATCTTTTACTCCAATTAAACATCCTTTCGTATTTCGCTCCCAAGCTAAATACAAAACCATCGCTCAATCAGGGAACTCATTGAGTGTATACCCGAGTACATATTCGTCAAGAAAACCTGATAATGAAACCGCTTCACCCGCACAGCAAAAACACACATATCGTATTGTTTTTAAAGGGAATAAAAACGAAAATAAAATAACACTCACACTAAAGAAAAGGATTAAGTTAAAGTGTGAAACATGTCGAAATAAATATTTGATATTTATAAAACATGCTCTATGTGAAGTTTTTCCTCTGGTTAATTTACCTGTACAAAATGAGTGAATATAAATATTAAATTTGTCATTTAAATGAGACCTGCAGAGTGTTCGTCATCATAATCAGTCAAGGAATATAGATGTTCAGCCTGTAACTGACGTCTGGAAATATTGATAGGCACTGCCAGCTGTGTGCCCAGCTCGCCATTTAATCTATGAATATCTGACACTGCCTGCCTCAGCACCCAGTTGCCAATATCGAGGTTAAACCCCTTCTCCTCTGCGACAGGAATAAACCAGCAAGGTAGTATCGGGCCTTTTTCATAGATTTTAAGCGTGTGCTTTCTTCTGCCCGGCTCTGATATCTGTATAAATATGCCTTCTGAGATTCAGATTTTGCGCACTGTAGCGCTCTAATCAATTCATTTATCAGCAAGATGCAGTATTTATTTCTTCCCCAACGCTACAGGTTAATGGCCTGCAATGAAGTAAAAAGCCCCGGCTCTTACAAGCAGGGGCTTCATTATATCCGGGGCTCAATTCTGACGGCTCAGATCTCCCGCCACCAGGCTGTGGTGACAGGAAGTTGTGTCAGCGCCATTGGCTGGCCAAATACAGGGGTTGTGAGAGTGATACCGCGCTCTTTGGAGACCGAGCGGATACGTTCCAACGGTTCGTACCAGGCATGAAACGCCAGATCAAAAGTCCCGTTGTGGATGGGCATCATGATGTTGCCCTGTAAGTCCAGGTGGGCCTGTGCCGATTCTTCCGGCGTCATATGCACGCTGGCCCAGTCTTTATCATAAGCGCCGGTTTCGATCATAGTCAGATCAAAAGGGCCGTATTTGTGCCCGATGGCCTTAAAACCGTCGAAATAACCGGAATCGCCACTGAAATACAAACCGGTGTCCTCCGTTTTGATCACCCATGATCCCCATAAGGTCTGATTCGCGTCCGTCAGTCCGCGTCCTGAAAAATGCTGGGTCGGCGTAAACGCTATCATGGCATCCCTGCTCTGGTGTTCCTGCCACCAGCCAAATGTCAGGATTTTCGCTTCATCAACGCCCCAGTCTTTCAAATCACCTTCCACCCCCAGAGGCACCAGAAACTGCGAGGTTTTCGCGGCCAGTTGTTTTATCGCCGCTTTATCTAAATGGTCATAATGATTATGAGAAATCAGCACTTTATCTATAGGCGGCAATGCATCTATGCTGATAGGCGCAGGATGAAAGCGCTTAGGCCCTAAAAAAGAAAAAGGCGAGGCGCGCTCAGAAAACACAGGATCAAGCAGCCAGTACTCACTCTTCACTTTGAGTAAGATGGAAGAGTGGCCTAATTTAACGACATGAATGGCATCTGTGCTCAGCGCATCCAACTGCCCTCTGCTCAACGCCTGGACAGGTACTGCACTGCTGGGCGATACATCCACCCGCTTCTCTGTGATATAGCGAGTCAGGATACCCAGTGTCTTCATCAAGCCCGGCTGCTCGCGGTGTTCGGCATTATGAAAGGTCCCTTCATAAAAGCGCTCAGACTGAGCGGCGGTTTCCGTCATCTCGGCAGATAAGTTGTTATTCACGATCATCACTCCGACTGCTATACCCACGGCACAGGTTAATGCCCATCGACAGATACGCATGTTTCCCCACCCAATGAAGTAAACTATACGGTGTAGTTTTACACTCAAACAAAGAAAAGTAAACTCTGTAGTGCAAGTTTTTTTGCGTTTGGCTACAATGCCGGGGTGAATAGTGAGGACTGGCATGACGTTATCAGAGAAAAAGAGGCTGGCGATTCTGGACGCCGCTGAAACCCTGTTTCATCAGCAGGGAGTCGAACAGACAAGTATGGATCAGGTCTCTAGTGAGGCCGGCGTCTCAAAGCGCACCGTGTATAACCACTTCGCCACCAAGCAGGTACTGTTTGAAGCTATCCTGGCACGCATGTTTGAGCAGTTGAGCCAGGGAGTGGACAAACCCTTTGATGCCAGTCGGGACATTGCAGAGCAGCTGACAGAAATTGCCGGGCAGGAGGTCGCCCTACTGACCTCACCGCAGCTGTTACGCATCGCCAAAATTGCCTTTATGCAAATGTTGCAGCAACCCGAACTGATGCAGTCGCTTGATAATACAGACATCGGCTGTATGGCTGCGCTGGTGCAATTTTTACAGGATGCCAATTCAGCCGGTGTGCTGATGGTGGAAGATTGCGACTTCGCAGCGCGGCAGTTTGTCTACCAGCTGAAAGCCTTTACGTTTTACCCGAAACTCTATGGGTTCAGCGCACTAGAGAATGCCGACGAGCAAAGCGTGATCGAAGAAACAGTGAAGATGTTTGTGGCAAGGTATGGCTCTGTACACTAAATCCCGCCACTGACATTTTCATGCACAATTGAATGAGGATAAAAAGGCTTAAGCTCGCCTCTCGCAGGTTGATGACAAGAAAAAAGCGAGCGTAAGTTTTTGAGCGGCAGAAACGACAAAGCCCCGACTTTCGTCGAGGCTTTGTCGTTGAAGTTGGTGCCCGGGGCCGGACTTGAACCGGCACAGTGTTACCACCGGCGGATTTTGAATCCGCTGCGTCTACCAATTTCGCCACCCGGGCAATGGCGGTCATTATACGTATACGGTGTTGATGTGCAAGCAACTTTATGAAGAGTGATACACCGTTTGCTGTATTTTTCATCACTGCGGCTTTTTCCCATGCATAATGTTACCAATCCAGTCGACACTATGAGGTGCAATGGCACGGTAACTCGCGACTTGAGTACCCTGAGCCCGGAACTATTGCTACACTGTGCCGCAGTTTTTTTAGGGCAGGTAGGTTTGCCTGCCCTCTTTACTCTTTCTGGTGGAACCATGACAACAACAGTGAAAAAGGACATGACGCAAACCAAACAATATCCGGGGCTATTTCGCCGGATCGGGGCCTGGATTTATGACGCTCTGGTCGTCGCAGCGGTACTGATGCTGGCAGGCGGTCTTGCCATGGCCATTATTGCTCTGCTGCTCAGCAGCGGCGCACTGAGCCTGGGCAACTATGCTGATGCCAGTGAATATCTCACCCGGCATCCGGTTGCTGCGCCGATATACTCTGTGTATCTGGGTGCCACCATAGTCGCCTTCTTTGGCTATTTCTGGTGCAAGGCTGGCCAGACACTGGGAATGCGCGCCTGGAAGCTGCGAATTCAAAATGCCGATGGTTCAAATATCCGTTTTACCCAAGCCCTTATCCGCATGGCGACATCGGCCTTTGGCCTGGGCAATTTGCTGGTGCCTTTCAGCCACACCAAACAATCGCTGCAGGATTTAATGGCAGAATGTGAAATGGTGCTGCTGCCAAAACCCAACTGATCGGCAGATCGAACGTACAAAAAAGGCGCCTGAACGGCGCCTTTTGTCTATCTGTCATCGGAGCCTGTCATCAGACTCAGAGTTTGCGTCGGAGCAGATAGAGGGTAATAAAGAGGAAAACCAGACTTGGCCCCAACGCACCTATAACAGGGTGCAAACGGTACACCATACTCAGCGGGCCGAACACTTCATTAGAAATGTAGAAAGCAAACCCGAAGATCACCCCGGACAGTACCCGTGCACCCATAGTTACGGAACGTAACGGCCCGAAAACGAAAGACAGAGCCAGCAGCATCATGACGGCTATTGAGAACGGCTGCAGGGCTTTACGCCAGAATGCCAGCTCATAGCGGGAGGCATCCTGCTTGGTGTCTTTTAAATACTGCACATAATCGTATACACCTGAAAGTGCCAGTTCTTCCGGCTTGACTGTGACCACGGCCAGCTTATCCGGGGTCAGACTGGTCTGCCAGATTTTGGTGTCGAAATGGGTATTTTCCTGCTTTTCTTCGCCAATGTGGGTCACAGTGACATCTTTCAGCTCCCAGCCTTTTCCGTCGAGAAAAGTCGCAGAGCGGGCAAACAAACTGTCTTTCAGCGCGTCTTTTTCATCAAATTCCCAGATGTTTATCGCGTTAAGATTGGTTTGTTCATGAATTCGGCCAATGTAAATAAAGTCGTTATCATCTTTGGCCCAGACCCCGCGCTGTACCGAAAACACATTACCGCCAGAAGTCCAGATCGCACGTAATTCCCGCGCTGCTTTCTGCGCTTCCGGGGCTCCCCACTGCCCCAGCACCATCACCAGCAACATCAGTGGCACAGCGGTTTTCAGCACCGACAGGCCGATATCCAGCTTAGAGAAGCCTGCCGCCTGCATAACCACCAGCTCTGAACTGGACGCCAGTGTGCCCAGACCTATCAGCGCTCCCAGCAATACAGCCATTGGGAAGAACATTTCGATATCACGTGGTGCGCTGAGCAGCACAAAGAGTAATGCTTTCCATAAATCGTACGTCCCGTCGCCCACTTTACGCAGCTGTTCCACGTATTTGATGATGGCTGACAGACCCACCAGGGTCGACAGCGTCAGAGCAGAAGTGGCAATAATGGTACGGCCAATGTACCAGTCGAGAATTTTAAACATCAGCCGCGTCTCCGGAATTTGTCTCTGAATTGTCGCATTGGCAGCGAGTCCCAGCTGTTGAGCCCAATCGCCACTAACAGCATGACAATATTAATACTCCACAATCCGACACCGACCGGCAGCCCACCATCTTCCACCGCCGATTTCGCCGCGCTGATCGCCAGGAAATAACAAAGATAGATCAGCACCGCAGGCACCAGTTTGGCAAAGCGCCCCTGCCGCGGATTCACTGCCGATAAAGGCACCACCACCATGGTCAGCAGCGGGATACAGATCACCAGGGACATCCGCCACTGGAATTCGGCCTGGGCCGCCAGTTCTGGCCGCTGCATCAGGGCCAGGGTTGGCAATGCATCCCAGTCACGATCTTTTTCTTTGACTGCACGCTGGCCAATCACCGCCTGATAATTATCAAAAGCCGTGATGGAATAGTCCAAACGGGTCGGCAGTCCCTCATAGCGGACGCCATCCTGCAGATCGAGAACCTGGCGGCCATCTTTGAGTACATCCACAGTACCGCTGTTGGCAAACATCACACTGGGACGCAATGTGTCACTGGCGGTCGGCTGTGCGACGAATACCCGGTGCAGCTTGCTGCCCTTGTCAGAAATATCATCGACGAACACCACGCCACGGCCATCCGGCGCGCCCTGAAACTGGCCTTTCACCAGCAGATCCAGACCTGAGTCTGCTTCCACTTTCTCCATGACCTGAGTTTCTTTTTCGGCACTCCAGGGAGCCAGCCACAGCGCATTGAACGCCGCAATGGCCCCTGTGATAATCGCCAGCCACAATGCCGCCCGGATCAGGAAGGTGTTCCCGATACCGGTTGCATTCATTACCGTGATTTCACTTTCGGCATATAATCGTCCGAAAGTGAGCAGGATCCCAATATATAAACTCAACGGCAGCATCAGCATCGCCATTGAGGGCATATAAAGCCCCATCAGAGTCAGCACCAGATCACCAGGAATGGATCCGTCTGTCGCATCAGCCAGAATGCGGATAAACTTCTGACTGATAAAGATAAGAAACAATACAAAAAGGACCGCTACCTGGCTCTTGATTGTCTCACGTGTCAAATAACGAACAATAATCACGCGTTATATACCCATAGAAAACTTGTTTTTTTGCTGGAATCACTATAATTTTCCGGTAAATCAGTTATTTTTTTATCTTTCGGCTAACTGTCAGCCTGCACTTTGATCTTAACCTGAATTCAAGAACCAACAAGTAAGTGCGGTATTATCTAACATTTAGCCCTAATTGTCTTTATAGGATGTAGGAGTACGCATGGAGTTCAGTGTAAAAAGTGGTAGCCCCGAGAAACAGCGCAGTGCCTGTATCGTCGTTGGCGTCTTTGAACCACGCCGCCTCTCTCCAATTGCTGAACAACTGGATAAGATCAGCGAGGGTTACATAAGTTCCCTGCTGCGTCGTGGTGATCTGGAAGGAAAGCCTGGCCAGATGCTGTTGCTTCACCATGTCCCGAACGTTCTTTCCGAGCGCGTTTTACTCGTTGGCTGTGGTAAAGAGCGCGAGCTGGATGAACGCCAGTACAAACAAATTATTAAGCAAACTATTAGCACGCTGAATGAAACCGGGTCAATGGAAGCCGTCTGCTTCCTGACTGAACTGCACGTTAAAGGCCGTGATACTTACTGGAAAGTCCGTCAGGCGGTTGAGACCACCAAAGACAGCCTCTACACCTTTAACCAGTTCAAGAGCACCAAGCCGGAAACCCGCCGCCCGCTGCGCAAGCTGGTTTTCAATGTCCCGACACGCCGCGAGCTGTCACTGGGTGAACGTGCTATCAGCCATGGTCTGGCGATCGCTTCAGGTGTCCGCGCAGCGAAAGATCTGGGCAATATGCCGCCTAACGTGGCGAATCCGGCCTACCTGGCCTCTCAGGCCCGCCGGCTGGCAGACGACTTCGACACCGTCAGCACCAAAATCATTGGCGAGCAGGAAATGAAAGAGCTGGGCATGACCTCGTATCTGGCCGTGGGCCAGGGCTCGAAAAATGAAGCCATGATGTCGATCATTGAGTACAAAGGTCACCCTGATCCTAATGCCAAGCCGCTGGTGCTGGTCGGTAAAGGTCTGACGTTTGACTCAGGCGGTATTTCCATCAAGCCGTCAGCCAACATGGACGAGATGAAATACGACATGTGTGGCGCGGCTACCGTATTCGGTGCCATGCGTTCACTGGCGAAACTGAATCTGCCCATCAATGTGATAGGCGTGCTGGCAGGCTGTGAAAACATGCCGGGCGGCAATGCCTACCGTCCGGGTGACATCCTGACCACTATGTCAGGGCAAACCGTGGAAGTGCTCAATACCGATGCCGAAGGCCGCCTGGTATTGTGTGACGCACTGACTTACGTTGAGCGCTTTGAGCCTGAGTGCGTGATTGACGTCGCCACTCTGACCGGCGCCTGCGTAGTGGCCCTGGGCAATCACATCAGCGGTCTGATGGCTAACCATAACCCGCTGGCGCATGAGCTGGTCAACGCCTCTGAGCAGGCCGGCGACCGCGCATGGCGCCTGCCAATGAACGATGAATACCATGAACAGCTGGCCAGCCCGTTTGCGGATCTGGCCAACATAGGTACACCGGGCGCTGGCACAATTACCGCAGGGTGCTTCCTGTCGCGCTTCACCAAGAAATATAACTGGGCGCACCTCGACATCGCAGGGACCGCCTGGACAGGCGGTAAAAACAAAGGCGCCACCGGACGTCCGGTACCTTTGCTGGTCCAGTTCCTGCTCAACCGGGCCGGGCTGGAAAACCTCGATTAACCATCATCGACAGAGGGGCCAGCCGGCCCCTTTTTTCGGATAAGACATTATGAGCCATGCTACCTTTTATATCATTGACGACGCCGAACCTGAGGCGAGGCTGAAACTGGCCGGTCAGCAAGCAGCATGGTGGTATCAGCAAGGCCAGTCTGTGTTCCTGCTGGCGGAAACCCGTGAGCAGGCCGAATGGCTGGACGAATACCTCTGGCAGCAAGATCCCGACAACTTCGTGCCCCACAACCTGATTGGAGAAGGCCCCAGACAGGGTTCTCCGGTTGAAATCGGCTGGCCCGGCCTGCGACACAGCGGTCGCCGGGCAATACTGATCAATCTCAGTCAGGATGCACCAAATTTTGCCGTGACCTTTGCACAAGTGGTAGACTTCGTGCCTTGCGATGAAAAACTCAAGCAGCAGGCCCGCGAACGCTATAAAGCGTACCGGTTGGCAGGCATTCAATTGCAGACCACACCTGCGCCTGAATCGCCCTAATTCCACCTAGATCCATCAAGAGCGCTATGGAAAAGACATACAACCCACAATCGATTGAACAAGCGCTGTATAAGCGCTGGGAAGAGGCAGGTTACTTCAAGCCTCACGGTGACACGACGAAAGATGCCTACAGCATCATGATCCCACCGCCAAACGTCACGGGCAGCCTGCACATGGGCCACGCGTTCCAGGATTCCATCATGGATACCCTGATCCGCTGTGAGCGCATGAAAGGCAAAAACACCCTGTGGCAGGTCGGTACTGACCACGCTGGTATCGCGACTCAAATGGTTGTGGAGCGTAAGATCGCAGCAGAAGAAGGCAAAACCAAGCACGATTACGGTCGTGATGCCTTCATCGACAAGATCTGGGAATGGAAAGGCGAATCCGGCGGCACCATCACCAAACAGCTGCGCCGCCTGGGTGCTTCTGTTGACTGGGATCGCGAACGCTTCACTATGGACGAAGGGCTGTCTAACGCCGTGCGTGAAGTCTTCGTGCGTCTGTATGAAGACGATCTGATTTACCGTGGCAAGCGCCTGGTAAACTGGGATCCTAAGCTGCACACCGCCATTTCGGATCTGGAAGTCGAGAACAAAGACAAGAAAGGCCACATGTGGCACTTCCGCTACCCGCTGGCCGACGGTGTCAAAACCGCAGACGGTAAAGACTACATTGTGGTTGCTACCACCCGTCCTGAAACCATGCTGGGTGATTCAGGCGTTGCAGTTAACCCTGAAGATCCACGTTACAAAGATCTGATCGGCCAGCACATTCTGCTGCCAATCATTAATCGTCGCATCCCTATTGTCGGTGACGAACACGCCGACATGGAAAAAGGCACGGGTTGTGTAAAAATCACCCCGGCGCACGATTTCAACGACTACGAAGTCGGTAAACGCCACAGCCTGCCGATGATCAACATCCTGACCTTCGATGCCAACATCCGCAACGAAGCTGAAGTCTTTAACAGTAATGGCGAACCCACAGATGCTTACAGCACCGACCTTCCGGCTGCCTACCAGGGCATGGAACGATTCGAAGCGCGTAAAGCCATCGTGGCCGAGTTCGATCAGCTGGGTCTGCTGGATGAAGTCAAAGATCACGACCTGACCGTCCCTTACGGCGACCGTGGTGGCGTGGTGATCGAACCCATGCTGACCGACCAGTGGTACGTGCGCACTGCCCCGCTGGCTGCACCGGCGGTGAAAGCGGTTGAAGACGGCGATATCAAATTCGTACCTAAGCAGTACGAGAACATGTACTTCTCCTGGATGCGCGACGTACAGGACTGGTGTATTTCCCGTCAGCTGTGGTGGGGTCACCGCATCCCGGCCTGGTACGACAACGACGGTAAGGTCTATGTGGGCCGCACCGAAGAAGAAGTACGTGAGAAGTACAGCCTGGCCCCTGTCGTGGTGCTGAAACAAGACAATGACGTGCTGGACACCTGGTTCTCCTCTGCCCTGTGGACCTTCGGCACCCAGGGCTGGCCGGAGCAGACGGACGATCTGAAAGTCTTCCACCCGTCAGATGTGCTGGTGACAGGTTTCGACATCATCTTCTTCTGGGTTGCCCGCATGATCATGATGACCATGCACTTCTGTAAAGACGAAGACGGCAAAGCCCAGGTACCGTTCAAAACCGTTTATGTCACCGGTCTGATCCGTGATGAGAACGGCGACAAAATGTCGAAATCGAAAGGTAACGTGCTGGACCCGATCGACATGATCGACGGTATTGATCTGGAGTCTCTGGTACAGAAACGTACCGGCAACATGATGCAGCCACAGCTGGCGGCGAAGATCGAGAAGAATACCCGCAAGACGTTCGAAAACGGCATTGAACCTTACGGCACCGATGCCCTGCGTTTCACCCTGGCCGCCATGGCGTCCACCGGCCGTGACATCAACTGGGACATGAAACGCCTGGAAGGTTACCGTAACTTCTGTAACAAGCTGTGGAACGCCAGCCGCTACGTGCTGATGAACACCGAAGATCAGGATTGCGGTTTTGCCGACGGTGCCGAGCTGGAATACTCACTGGCTGACAAGTGGATCGAGTCGCAGTTCGAGCTGGCCGCGAAAGAGTTCAATGCCCACATTGAAAACTTCCGTCTGGACATGGCTGCCAACACGATCTACGAGTTCATCTGGAACCAGTTCTGTGACTGGTATCTGGAGCTGACCAAGCCAGTGCTGTGGAAAGGCAGCGAAGCCCAGCAACGTGCGACCCGCCGTACTCTGATCACTGTGCTGGAGAAGACTCTGCGTCTGGCCCATCCGGTGATCCCGTACATCACGGAAACCATCTGGCAGAGCGTGAAACCACTGGTGAAAGGCGTAGAAGGCGACACCATCATGACTCAGGCGCTGCCTCAGTATGATGACGCAAACTTCAATGCGGACGCACTGGCTGACATCGAGTGGGTGAAGCAATTCATCACCAGCATCCGTAACCTGCGCGCCGAGTACGACATCGCACCAAGTAAAGGTTTGAATGTGATGCTCAAAGCCGCTGATGACAAAGACGCGGCCCGCCTGCAGCAAAATCAGGCCGTACTGGTTGCGCTGGCGAAGCTGGACAGCCTGCAGGTGCTGGCAGACGGCGAAGCAACCCCAGCCTGTGCCACGGCACTGGTCGGCAAGTCTACCCTGATGATCCCGATGGCTGGCCTGATCGACAAAGACGCCGAGCTGGCGCGTCTGGACAAAGAAATGGCCAAGACACAGGGCGAAATCAAACGCATCGCGGGCAAACTGGGCAATGAAGGTTTCGTGGCGAAAGCCCCGGAAGCCGTGGTGGCCAAAGAGCGCGAGAAGCTGGAAGGTTACAAAGAAACCCTGATCAAACTGGAAGAGCAGAAAGCGACCATCGCAGCGCTGTAAGCGATGTCCATTGCTTCAGACAAAAAAAAAAGCGACCGATATCGGTCGCTTTTTTATGCCACAATTTTAAACCGAATCTCCGGCCTGAATCGGATGGATACTATTTCAAGGCCTGAACCCGTTGCTCCAGCTCAGGGTGACTTTGTAGCCACTCAGGTAAATCGCTGTCGCCATAGTGTTCCATAAAACGGTTGAACATGGCGGCCATCGGTTCTGTGGTGCCATAGTTTTTCCGCATCTGCTCGGCCGCAAACTGATCCGCTTCGCGCTCGGCATCCCGCGAGTATCCGCTGGAAGCAACAAATACGCCTGTGCTGGTCAGCATATCCGCCATCCCAGAGCTGTCACCGACAATCAGTGCGGTGGCCACAGAAATCAGCGCCGATTGCACCACAGACTCCATCACATGCTGATGATACACATGCCCGACTTCATGCAACAAAATACTGTCCAGCTCGGCGGGTGTGGTGGCCATTTCCACCAGTGAGTCCAGCACGATCACTGTGCCATCGCTCAGGGCAAAGGCATTCGGGCCATGCGGCCAGGATCGAAACACTATCTTCAGCTCAAAAGGTAACGGCGGCAGGTTATCCTGTAATAAGGCAAACCTGTCCTGTATTTGCCACTGTTCCTGGGCATCAAGCTGAGAAGGTGCCAGCATATGATCGTCCAGCGTCTCCAGGACATGCTCACCCAGATACACAGGCACGGCTTGCGGCAGCAGACGCGTGAGCATATGACTGGCGGCCGGAATACCGTAACGATAAGCGCCCAGACACAATACGGCCACCAGCGCCGCGCTGGCCGCTATCGCCAGCCAGTTTCGCTCCAGCCTGTGTACCCAGCGCTGAGGCTGAACCGCGTTGTGGCGAACCCAGTCAGCCAGCTCATTCTCCTGAGCAGCTTTAAACTGCCAGCCATCCGCAAAATCAATGCTGGCAGGCAAAGATCCCAAAGGCGGCGATATCTTCAGCTCGGCCACGGCAGCCATGACAATATGCTCGCCGCAGCGCAATGTCACCTGACCCGTCTGACCGCAGTCCAGCTCAGCTTCCCGCCGCTCAGAACTGAGCGGCGGGTGGCAGAAGCCTTTGATGATCATCCAATTCCTACTCCGACATCAAAGGCCTGAGCCACTTCGTCGGCAATGGCCGCACCGCCCTCGAAGGCTTCGCCCGTCACGTTAAGCAGAGACAAATCACCGATGACAGCCGTGTTATCGGCCAGGTAACGCTGAGTACGCACCATGGCCCAGGGACGGGCCAGTCCCAGTGTCAGCAGTTGCATCAGGATATTCGACACAATCAGCCAGACAAAAGCTGGCGTTCTCAGTGAAGAGGAAAAGCCATACTCTGGCTCACCGGCCGCTTTCAGCTGAGCAAAGGTGTAATTGCGGGTGCGGGCTTTCACAAATGCCGATACGGCAACCATCACCAGCAACATACCTATATAAACGATAAATATTGCCAGGAAAGGCCAGAGCGAACCGCCTTGCAGGTTATCCAATTGCCCGCTGGCAATGGATGACACCGCCCCCACGCCAGCCACCAGCACAAACACGCCGATCAGCGCCACAAACAGCCCTAATCCGAGCAAAGACGCCAGCGCTGTGGTTTTCACGAAGAAACCTGTCCCTATCTCAGCGCTAAACTGACGGTCACCATACTGGTAACCATTGGCAAAATAGCGGGTGATGGTGGCCGTGATATTAGCAAATACATAGATATAAGCGGCAACAGCCAGTAACGCAAACAGCGCGCCGACTAACAGCGATTTATCAAATACCATGGCAGTGATCACAAACAGGATCACCAGCGGAATCATGGAAACCAAACCACATCCCAACATGGCCCAATACGCCCCTTTCACCGAGCCGTTAAAGTTAAAACGCACATTGCGGTAGCTGCTCATGCGGGCATCAAAGCGGGCATTATTGCGGGCCAGCAATGGATAAATGCCAAAAAAGGCCAGCATCAGAAACAGGGCGAAAAGCGGCATGAAATGGCTGGCGGTAAACCACACCAGCACACAGACAGAGGCAATAACACGGCCAATCAGGATCTGTTTCGGTGTGGCATGATAATCAAACCTATCTCCCGCCAGCTCAGTGTTACCGTAAAAATATTTCTTGGTGCGGACTTTCGCCCAGGCAGAATAAATCCCAAGAGTGACGACAGAGAGCAGAATATTCACGATCCAGATACCGAAAAATTCGCCCCCCTGGCCGTGAAACCTAACCTTGTTTTCCATTGTTTTTATCCTAAGTCTTCGCAAAAAATGTGAACAATCCAGCCTCATTGCTGGAAAAGTATATCTTCAATATAAACCAACCAAATGCAACCAACAGCATAAAGTTTTTGCGCACTGTTTGGTTCTGAAACAGCGCTCCCAATCATAAAGCGACGATAAGTCATTATTCATGTTTATTAATATCAAATCATAGAATTTAACTATTGATTGGATAGAATCAAACGCTTTTACTGATTACCTGGTCACGCCCATACTGAGAACATCTACAGAGGGTTTTACCATGAAAAAGACACTCAGCTTTGCTGCTATCCACTTTACCGTTGCCTTCAGCATCGCCTATTTGCTGACGGGTGATGTGATCCTCGGCAGCCTGATCGCCATGATTGAGCCTATGGTCAACACTGTGGCTTTTTATTTTCACGAGAAAGCCTGGCAATGGCATATGCTGAAACAGTCCCGCTTTGGCAAACCCGCCAATAAAACCCTGAGTTTTGCGGTGATCCACTTCAGTGTGGCCTTCAGCGTGGCGTATTTACTGAGCGGCAGCTGGATGATAGGCGGTGTTATGGCACTGATCGAACCGTCGATCAATACGCTGGCTTATCTGGTACATGAAACCTTCTGGCAGCGCAAAGAGCAGCGCCGGCACCACGCCGCTTTCTCATCCTGCCAGCATCAGTCGCTCATCCATTAATTTGCATTAACTTGTACTCTGTTGACATAGTTGTGGCTCGCAATTATATTTAGTTGCAAATCACAACAATATGGATAAAGCAACATGGATGCCCAGACACTCCGCCAGTTATCCCGTCAGCTTGTGCGTCAACTCGGCATGCTCGACAACCAGTGTGGCAACATGGATCTCACCCCGGTTCAGGCCCATGCCCTGATTGAACTGGAGGCGAATCCCTGCACGGTCAACGACATGGCCGCCCTGCTCAATGTGGATAAATCCAACGCCAGCCGCACACTGGCGGTGCTGAGCAACAGCGGGCTGATCGTCAGCCATCCGCACCCTGATGACAAACGCAGCCAGATTGCCAGCCTTACCGCGGCAGGCCAGTCCAGGCTGGCTGAACTGCACCAGAGACTGAATCAGCAAGTCGACGGCTTTCTGGCGCAAATGGACGCAGATGAAATCGAACAATTAGGCAAAAGTCTGGAGCGGTACCGCAAAGCCATGGTGATGGCGGGCAGACAGCACAGCTACGAGATTCGTCCGCTGACGCCACTGGACAATGCGTCGATTGCGGCCGTGATCCGAAAAGTCTCTGCTGAATACGGACTGACAGCAGACAAGGGATATGGCGTAGCCGATCCCACCTTAGAAAGCATGAGTGAGGTTTACCAGCCCGAAGGGCACGCTTACTGGGTTATTGAGCACCGCCACCGGGTGCTCGGAGGCGGCGGTATCGCCAGGCTGGCAGGCGAAGAAAATATCTGCGAGCTGCAGAAGATGTACTTCCTGCCTGAGTTACGCGGTTTGGGTCTGGCGCGTAAGCTCGCGGTAAAAGCCCTGCAATTTGCCCGTGAACAGGGCTACCGGGCCTGCTATCTGGAAACCACAGCCAATCTGACAGAAGCCATCGCGCTGTATGCATCGTTAGGTTTTGAACACACCAAAGAACCTATGGGCAACACAGGCCACGACGCCTGTGAGATCCGGATGGTAAAGTGGTTCTGAGCATCCGCGGTTTAGCAAACGACAGGTAAGAAAAAAGCTGGCAAGCCAGCTTTTTTCCTGAGCACTGAATGGTATTACTCTTCGTCGTCTTCACCAGACTCAAAGTAAGTTCCCCAGCCGTCGTAATCGATATTGTACTTCTGAGCCAGCTCTACCAGCTTGAGCACCTGCTCATCGATCAGCTCAGCGTCCAGGGCTGACTCCATGACCGCATCGAAGCAAACGACTGTACCGCCACCGTCTTCTTCATCCAGCTCCAGCTCTTCGGCATCCATTACTTCAAAGCCCATCTTGAAGGCTTCAGCAGCGGCACCTTCCAGCTGAGCAAATGTATCAGCAGAAAAATGGTGTTCAATCGAATACAGCGCATCCGGATCACTGCCATCTTCCAGCAGGGACTCAATGATTTCGCGAGTCTCTTCCTTCTGCTCTTCAATCAATTCTGCGTAAGACATAAGGTCTCTCCAAATAGGGGCACCAGCCACACTAGTATGTATAAAATTGGCCGCCAATATGGCACGGATCCCCGCGAATTTCCATCCTCTGTCGTGATTTCCCGCCCCATTCTCTGTTCAGCGAAAGTCGCACAATCGCCTTTCTGATGCAGCAGACGATTTTTCCCGCGTTTCTCTCGGGTTTTGCGATTGACACAGGTATATATAATTTCATATTTTATGGGTAATTATTCACAAAACATCAATTTTCACACATAACGCAGCGATCAGTGTTCGCTGAAGTCATGAACACGAGGACGAGATATGGCATTTAATCTGCGCAACCGGAATTTTCTCAAGCTGCTGGATTTCACCCCACGCGAAATCGGGCACCTGTTGTCGCTTTCCGCAGAACTGAAAAAAGCCAAATACGGCGGTTATGAACAGCCGCGCCTGAGCGGTAAGAACATTGCCCTGATTTTTGAAAAGTCCTCAACCCGTACCCGCTGCGCTTTTGAAGTCGCCGCCTTTGATCAAGGTGCCCGTGTATCTTATTTAGGCCCGTCCGGCAGCCAGATCGGCCACAAAGAATCAATGAAAGACACGGCGCGTGTGCTGGGCCGTATGTACGACGGTATCCAGTACCGGGGTTTCGGTCAGTCTGTGGTTGAAGAGTTGGGACAATATGCCGGTGTGCCGGTCTGGAACGGTCTGACCGATGAATTCCATCCCACTCAGATTCTGGCCGATTTTCTGACCATGCAGGAACACAGCCCGGGCAAGCAGTTACAGGACATAAAATTTGCCTATCTGGGTGATGCCCGTAACAACATGGGCAATTCCCTGATGGTCGGTGCGGCCAAGATGGGAATGGACATCCGGCTGGTTGCCCCCAAAGACTACTGGCCGGAAGAGGATCTGGTCACCCAGTGTCTGGAGATTGCCAGTGAGACAGGTGCCCGCATTACTCTGACCGAGTCGGTACAGGAAGGCGTGCAAGGCTGTGATTATCTGTATACCGACGTCTGGGTTTCAATGGGTGAAGCACAGTCGGCCTGGGACGAACGGGTTAAAACCATGCTGCCATACCAGGTTAACGCGTCGACACTCAAGGCAACCGGCAATCCCAATGTGAAATTTATGCACTGCCTGCCAGCGTTTCACAACGATGAAACCACAGTAGGTAAAGAGGTGGCTGAAAAGTATGGTCTGTCTGGCCTGGAAGTGACCGAAGAGGTCTTCGAGTCGGCCCACTCTATCGTCTTCGATCAGGCCGAAAACCGAATGCACACCATTAAAGCCGTGATGGTAGCGACTTTAGGTCAATAGCACTGGCATGTGCGCAACCGTCAGGGTCAGGTTCGGTGCAGGCAAACGCTTGCGCCATAGAGAAATGGCGGTATAATCCTCCGCAATTTGTCTAGCGAGTACCAAAAATGGCCCAATCCGCGATCACAGTTGTGCAGCGACGCCGCCGGTTAACGGTGTGCCATGCCGTTTTTGTTACTCCGGATCGTCATCCGAAAGCCTCCTGATCTCAGGGGGCTTTTTTTTGCCTGTACGATAGCCAAGACAGACCCAAAGCCACCCGTTCCAGACTAAAAGAGGGAAAAGCGCCATGGCGAATTCGCTATATCATAAGCACATTATTTCCATCCCCGAGCTTAGCCGCAGCGAACTCGAGCTGATCGTTGACACCGCGGCCCAGCTGAAGAAACAGCCGAATCCTGAACTGCTCAAGCACAAAGTGATTGCCAGTTGTTTCTTTGAGCCATCTACCCGCACCCGCCTTTCTTTTGAAACGGCGATTCAGCGTTTAGGCGGCAGCGTGATTGGCTTCGATAATGGTGGCAATACCTCACTGGCGAAAAAAGGCGAGACGCTGATCGACTCGGTTCAGGTCATTACGTCTTACGTGGATGCGTTCGTGATGCGCCATCCGCAAGAAGGGGCCGCCCGTCTGGCATCAGAATTCTCAGGCAAAGTGCCGGTGATCAATGCCGGTGACGGTGCCAACCAGCACCCGACCCAAACCCTGCTGGATTTATTCAGTATTGCCGAAACGCAAGGCCGCCTGGACAACCTCAATGTTGCCTTTGTCGGCGATCTGAAATACGGCCGCACGGTGCACTCGCTGACTCAGGCGCTGTCGAAGTTCAATAACATCCGCTTTTACTTCATCGCCCCTGAAGCGCTGGCGATGCCGGATTACATCTGCGAAGAGCTGGATGAGGCCGGTATTGCGTACAGCCTGCACACCCAGATGGAAGAAGTGATCCCTGAGCTGGATGTCCTGTATATGACCCGGGTACAAAAAGAGCGCTTTGATGAATCCGAGTATGCGCACATGAAAGCCGCCTATATCCTGAGTGCTGACATGCTGACCGATGCCCGTGACAACCTCAAAGTACTGCACCCGCTGCCACGTGTTGATGAAATCACGACAGATGTAGACAAAACCCCGCACGCTTATTATTTCCAGCAGGCGGAAAATGGCGTCTATGCCCGCCAGGCGCTGCTGGCACTGGTGCTCAATCAAGACATTTAAGCAGGAGAATATCGCATGACAAAAGAGTCCCAACTTCAGGTCGAAGCCATTAAGAACGGTACTGTCATTGACCACATCCCTGCCAATGTCGGTATCAAAGTGCTGCGCTTGTTCCAACTGCATCAGGCTGAAGAAAAAGTCACGATTGGTCTCAATCTGCCTTCCTCAGCACAGGGAACCAAAGATTTGATCAAAATCGAAAATGTGTTCCTCAATGAGGAGCTGGCTAACCAGCTGGCGCTCTACGCCCCCAAGGCGACAGTGAACCAGATTGAAGACTACAAAGTGGTCAAGAAGCTGACCCTGTCGCTGCCTTCACAGATCAACGCTGTCTTTAAGTGCCCGAATTCAAACTGCATTACCCACAACGAGCCGGTCGACAGCAGCTTTAAAGTGGTGACCAAGCATGACGAAGTCCGCCTGAAGTGCAAATACTGTGAAAAAGTGTTCGCTCGCGACATAGTGACAGATTACCACTGACATTCCGGCACTCATGCCTGAAAAACCGCCTGTGACAAAAATAAGAAAGCCGACTCAGCCCTGAGCCGGCTTTTCAGTTTCCCGCCCCTTTTCTGCCTCAGTTCAGCCATTCTCAGTTCAACAACATTGTTTCGCTAATTCCGTTTCTAGACTCAGGGAAAGTGCCACTTTTGGCTCCTTTCACAGTCAAAGTGCCGCGCTGAGCCGAAATCAGCACAGAACGGTTATCAACCCGTTCTGTAAGAGCAAGTGTGACCAACAACGAGTACATAGCATGAATATCTGTGCGCGGTTTTGTCATCGTTATCTCTGGCCTCAGTTACCCGTACGGCCTGCCATTCTGGCCGGTCTGATCCTGTCTGGTTGTGTCATGACCAACGGTGACGTCTTTGATGCGCCAAAAAATATGGCCAACCAGCAAGTGATTATCGGGGTGCCCATTTTGCTGGGCGGATTTGGTTCAGCCGTTCCTGTCACACCGAATTTGCAGGTCACGGCCAAACATGTTGCGCGCTATTCCTGGAACCGTGACGTTATCTATCACCCGCTGTGTGATCTGGCATTGATCCGCACGGACTCTGCCCAGGTGCCCACCTGGGGATTAATTTTTCCTGATCAGCCTGTGGTCCATCAGGGCCACTCTCTGCTCGGAAACAGCATTGAAGGTAAAGGCAAGTACCTGCAGGATGTGATAGATACCAACAATAATTGCCTGTATTCCCTGAGCGATGCGCCTGTGATGTCTGGCATGAGCGGTGGCCCTGTGTTCAATGAGGCCGGAGAAATCGTCGGCATCACGGTTGCCATTGTCGATAACCCGGAAGATCTCGCCAACCTGCGCCCGGCCGCACGATACAGCCAGTTTGTCCCTGCCACACTGATTTTTGACTGGCTGCAGGAACTGGGCATACGCCCTGTATCAGCCAGCCCGGCACTGGCCAGCGCTCAGGTCTCGCCTTATGTCAATCGCCTCAACCGCAGCACAGACGTGCCCGATTCTCTGGGTCTGCCCGATAACCAGAATCACAGCAGCAACGGCCTGACACCGCTTGTCGCCCCTCACAATGCGGCAGCGGCCTCCCCGCTCACCAGCTATGCAACGCCAGTGTCCGGCTCCTTCCCGCCGCCGGATGAAAACAGTAATGATGTTGCCCTGCAGCACAGTGCAGCGACTATCTATCAGGAAGAGAAACCCGATACCAGCCGTTCGCCGGCCGAGGTCATCCAGAACCTGAGCAATGATCCCACGTTCCGCTAGCAAACCTTTTGACCTGTTCGTCAAGGCATTGCACACTAGAGGCCGTAAGCATTTCTGTTGAAGCCAAAAAGGATCAAACATGACTCAAGTACTGCACACAGACAAAGCACCTGCCGCTATCGGCCCATACGTTCAGGGTGTTGATCTCGGTAACATGGTTCTGACCTCGGGCCAGATCCCGGTTAACCCGGTAACGGGAGAAGTACCGGAAGATATCGCCGCTCAGGCTCGCCAGTCGCTGGAGAACGTCAAAGCGGTCGTCGAATCTTCAGGGCTGAAAGTGGCGGATATCGTGAAAATGACGGTATTTGTGAAGGATCTGAACGATTTTGGCACAGTCAATGAAGTGTACGGCAGTTTCTTTGATGAAAACCACGCTTCCTACCCGGCGCGCTCTTGTGTGGAAGTCGCTCGTCTGCCAAAAGATGTCAAAATAGAAATTGAAGCCATTGCGGTACGCAAAGCCTGAGGCTTCCCTGCATAGTGCACAGTACCAATAAAGACGGGTTAAGCCCGTCTTTTTGTTATTTAAGTGCTGCCAGCACCTTGTGATACACCTGACTGAACCAGGCCGTAAACTGTTCAGGCTGGCTGTCCAGACAAGCGGTTAACTCCGCTTGCGGCCACCAGCGACAGGCCATGACCTCCTCCGGGTTCGGTACTATGTGCAGATCTGAAGTTTCCGCCACCAGAACATAATCCAGTTCGTGTTCTGTCAGGTCGTTATCCAGTTCAGCCCGGTAAATAAAACGGGCGACCTGTTCAAACTGCGCCACTTCGCGTATCCCCATTTCCTCGCCCAGCCGGCGTATTGCCGCCTGCTGCAGACTCTCACCGTCGCGGGGATGCGAGCAGCAGGTATTGGTCCATAAACCACCGCTGTGATACTTAGTTAATGCTCGCTGTTGCAGCAGATATTCTTTACCTGACGCCGTCTGGCGGTACAGCAGAACGGAAAACGCCAGATGCAGCCTGCCGTCACGGTGAGCCTGCATTTTTTCCGCCAGGCCCAGGTGCTCACCAGCCTGATTCACCAATATCACATATTCCCGGCTCATCTCTCACCCCTCTGACGGCTAAAAGGTCATACTGCCCTGAAAACAAAGACAGGCCCTAACGGCCTGCCTTCCTGATAATTCGACGCGATCCGAGACGGTTATTTCGCTGAACGGGCCTGCGCTTCGGCGTTCAGATCATCCAGCTTAGCCGCCATCAGATTGCGACAGTGCTCTGACAGCTCGCGGACATCTTCTTTGGTCATGCCTTCCGTTGAGACAGGCGGCATCACTTCTACAATTACCACGCCGTTATTCCAACGGTTAAACTTCACCTTGTCGGTGGAGCTGCACACAATAGGCACCACAGGCACACCAGCCCCGATGGCAGCATGAAAAGCACCGGTTTTAAAAGGCAACAAACCCCGGCCACGAGAGCGGGTACCTTCCGGGAACATCCATACCGAGACCTTACGCTCTTTAATTTTAGCCACCACCTGACCGATAGTCCCCATTGCTTTACTGCGGTTGGCGCGATCAATCAGAATGTTGCCTGTCAGCCAATATAACTGACCAAATAACGGCATCCACAGCAGGCTTTTCTTGCCGACAGTCACTGTACGCGGCAGCACAGCACCTGAAATCGTAAACAGATCATAGTTATTCTGATGATTGCCAACATGCACGCTCGGACCCACTTCCCGCGCGGCGTCCGCAACCCGTAATTCCAGTTTAATGCCCAGAAAGCGGGCCATTTTCGCGAAATACAGCGCAATAGTGTGGACGTGTTTCGGGTTACGCGGGCTTAACAGGCAGTAACCACAGCCAAACACAAACATGACGATGGCAAACAGCGTAAGTGCCAACAGTCGTAATACAGCAATCATCAGATTCTCCTCAGCGTACAAGCGTGCGCTAGTATACTCAGTCAAAGGGAAATTACACCCTTATCACGGCTTTTTTGTTTGATCCTGACGCCATTTCCGTTCGGTAAAGCGCAAATAAAATAAGCCTCTGAACGAGGCTTATTTTGTCTAACACGCTGCGGTGAATGGCAATCAGCTGTCTTGATTATGATCAGGATAAGCAATTTCATAACTGGTGACCCGCTGCAGACCGCGAGGCAGCATAGCGCCTCTTCTGCCGCGCTCACCATAGAAATTCTCCAGATCCGAGACTTTCAGGCCCAGCTTACGTTTCCCTGCGTACAGGGTCAGTTCGCTGCCTGCCGGTAAGACCAGCAAGTGAGACAGAAACTCTTCCCTGGCTTTGGCTCTGGCCGAAGGAATGTTGATAATCTTGTTGCCCTTGCCTTTACCCAGTTGCGGCAGATCCTGAATCGGGAAGATCAGCATGCGGCCTTCATTAGTAATCGCCAGCACCTGATCTTTGCTCAGATCTGAGATCGGCTGGGGCGGCATCACCTCACATTCCGCCGGAACGGACAACAAGGCCTTACCATTGCGGTTCTTGGAGATCATATCGCTGGCCTTGCAGACAAAGCCATAACCGGCATCAGAGGCCATCAGCCAGTATTGCTCTTCTTCAGACATCAGCACCTGACGCACGCTGCTGCCGGCCGTAATATTGAGACGGCCGGTCACAGGTTCACCCTGACTCCGCGCCGAGGGCAGTGTATGGGACTCCAGCGCATAGCTGCGGCCATCGCTGCCAATAAAGATCGCAGGCTGGTTACTCTTACCGCGGGCATGGCTCAGGTAACTGTCGCCAGACTTAAAGTTCAGGCTGCTCGGATCCACCTCATGCCCTTTGGCGTGGCGGATCCAGCCTTTGTCGGACAGCACCACAGTGATAGCTTCACTGGGCAGCAAGTCACGTTCAGTCATCGCCTTGGCTTCAGCACGCTCAACCAGCGGCGAACGGCGATCATCACCGTATGTCTCGGCATCGGCCAGAATTTCTTTCTTCAGCAAAGTGTTCATGCGTCGTTCAGAGCCCAGCAGCAGTTCCAGCTTCTCACGCTCTTTGCTCAGCTCATCCTGCTCGCCGCGGATCTTGATCTCTTCCAGCTTGGCTAACTGGCGTAATTTGATCTCAAGAATGGCTTCGGCCTGCGTCGCACTCAGCCCGAAGCGGCTGATCAGCTCAGCTTTCGGATCGTCTTCCGTGCGGATAATCTCAATCACTTCGTCGATATTGAGATAAGCCGCCAGTAAACCTTCGAGAATGTGCAGGCGCGCCAGCACTTTATCCAGACGGTGCTGCAAACGGCGGCGCACGGTTTCGCGGCGATACACCAGCCATTCTGACAAGATAGTTACCAGACCTTTCACCTGAGGACGGCCATCCAGCCCCAGCATGTTGAGGTTAACCCGGAAACTCTTTTCTAAATCTGTCGACGCAAAGAGGTGCTCCATCAGCTGCTCGGCGTCGATCCGGTTTGAACGCGGTACGATCACAATGCGGGTCGGGTTCTCGTGATCCGATTCATCACGCAAGTCTTCCACCAGCGGCAGCTTCTTCGCGCGCATCATGCCGGCAATCTGCTCCAGCAACTTAGAACCGGACACCTGATGCGGCAGAGCGGTGATAATGATTTCGCCGTTGTCCTTCGACCACACAGCACGCATCTTCACGCTGCCTTTACCGGTACGGTAAATTCTTTTCAGATCCTCGCTGGAAGAGGTGATTTCCGCTTCCGTCGGGTAATCCGGGCCTTTGACGAATTCCATCAAGGCATCCAGATCCGCCTGCGGATGCTCAATCAGATGCACCACGGCATTGGCCACTTCACGGGCGTTATGCGGCGGAATATCCGTCGCCATACCCACGGCAATGCCTGTCACCCCATTGAGTAAAATATGCGGCAGCCGGGCTGGCAGCATAGTCGGCTCTTTCATGGTGCCGTCAAAGTTCAGCCCCCATTCCACCGTGCCCTGGCCCAGCTCGCTCAGCAGGATTTCAGAAAAACGGGACAGACGCGATTCGGTGTAACGCATCGCAGCGAACGATTTCGGATCATCCGGGGCACCCCAGTTCCCCTGACCGTCTACCAGCGGGTAGCGGTATGAGAAGGGCTGCGCCATCAGTACCATGGCTTCGTAGCAGGCCGAGTCGCCGTGCGGGTGGTATTTACCCAGAACGTCACCGACAGTACGGGCCGATTTCTTATATTTGGCTGTGGCGCTCAGGCCCAGCTCTGACATAGCGTAAATAATCCGGCGTTGTACCGGTTTCAGGCCATCGCCGATAAACGGCAGGGCCCGGTCCATGATTACGTACATGGAGTAATTCAGATAGGCATCTTCAGTAAACTTGCGCAGCGGCAGCTGCTCGATACCTTCCATTGAGACATCAGTCATGGTGGCTAAATCCGTGTTGTCCTGATACCTGCCAGTCTGACCGGCAGGCGGAAATCATCAATTGGCGAGGCTCAGACTTCCACGTCGGCCAGATCACCCTTACTCTGCAGCCAGCTACGGCGATCTTCAGCGCGCTTTTTACCCAGCAGCATATCCATCATCAGGATAGTCTGCTCGTCATCATCCACTGTCAGTTGCACCAAACGGCGCGTATTGGGATCCATAGTGGTTTCACGCAGCTGTAAGGGGTTCATCTCACCCAGACCTTTAAAGCGCTGCACATTCACTTTGCCGCGTTTGCCGCTGAGGCGATCGAGAATGCCTTCTTTCTCCGCCTCGTCCAGGGCGTAATACACTTCTTTCCCCAGATCGATACGGTACAAAGGCGGCATGGCGATATACACATGACCGGCTCGCACCAAGGCTTCAAAATGCTTCATGAACAGCGCACATAACAAGGTGGCGATATGCAGACCATCCGAGTCGGCGTCGGCCAGCACACAAATCTTACCGTAGCGCAGGCCGCTCAGATCATCACTGTCCGGGTCAATCCCCAGCGCCACTGAAATATCATGGACTTCCTGTGAGGCCAGTACCTGATCCGCTGACACTTCCCAGGTGTTCAAAATCTTACCGCGCAACGGCATGATCGCCTGAAACACACGATCACGAGCCTGTTTGGCGGAACCGCCTGCTGAGTCACCTTCCACCAGGAAAAGCTCGGTTCTATTGAGATCCTGCATCGAACAGTCGGCCAGTTTGCCCGGTAATGCCGGCCCGCTGGTGATTTTCTTACGCACCACTTTCTTGCTGGCACGCATCCGGCGATGGGCATTGGCAATACATAATTCCGCCAGCTGTTCGGCTATTTGCGGACGCTCATTGAGCCACAGGCTGAATGCATCTTTGACCACGCCCGAGACAAAGGCCGCACACTGGCGGGATGACAGGCGTTCTTTGGTCTGACCGGCAAACTGCGGATCCTGCATTTTCACCGACAGCACATAGGCACAGCGCTCCCAGATATCCTCAGCCGTCAGTTTCACACCGCGCGGCAGCAGATTACGAAATTCACAAAATTCCCGCATCGCATCCAGCAAGCCCTGACGCAGGCCGTTAACATGCGTACCGCCCTGCGCTGTTGGAATCAGGTTCACATAGCTTTCAGTGATTAATTCACCGCCTTCCGGCAACCAGACCACGGCCCAGTCTGCCGCTTCGGTCTGTCCGGTAAAGACACCCGTAAAGGGGGATTCAGGGAGCAGGGTATAGCCCTTGACACCTTCAAACAGGTAATCTTTCAGGCCATCTTCGTAGCACCAGCGTAGGGTTTCGTTGGCTAGTTTGTCAGTGAATACAATTTCCAGGCCAGGGCACAATACCGCCTTGGCTTTCAGCACGCTTTTCAGGCGGCTGACTGAAAACTTCGGGCTGTCGAAATACTTACCATCCGGCCAGAAATGAACACGCGTCCCCTTGGCGCGGCGGCCACAGGTATCAATGACTTCGAGTTCACTGACTTTATCGCCGTTTTCAAAAGCAATCTGATACACCTGTCCGTCACGCTTGACCGTGACTTCGACGCGCTTAGAGAGTGCATTCACTACGGAGATACCGACCCCGTGTAAACCGCCTGAGAATTGATAGTTTTTATTGGAGAATTTGCCGCCTGCGTGGAGTTTACACAGGATCAGCTCGACCCCGGATACCCCTTCTTCCGGGTGAATATCCACAGGCATACCCCGGCCGTCATCAATCACCTCAAGCGATTGATCATCGTGCAGGATCACTTCGACTTTCCTGGCATGGCCAGCCAGGGCTTCATCGACACTGTTGTCGATGACTTCCTGACCCAGGTGGTTTGGCCGCGCCGTGTCGGTATACATGCCAGGGCGACGTCGAACCGGCTCTAGGCCGTTCAGAACCTCAATGGCTCCAGCGTTATAGCTTTGGTCTGTCATAGATTCGGAAAGTTACGAGAAAATGTTGCCACAATAGTCAGTAACCTCAGCCTTGATGTCAAGCTGAGGCTAATACGAGTCAATAAACAATGCCATGCCCGAAAGCACGCTGCGAAACAGTTATAAACCTAAAAAGCGGACAATATCGGCGGGATAACGATTAAATCCAATGAAACTGTGATCGCCGTTCGGTTCTACCGTCTGACGACAGGCTGCATACTTTTCCACCGCCTGACGGTAGTCCAGCACTTCATCACCTTCCTGCTGCAACAACCACAGTAAATCCGGCTGATTCAGCTCTGGAATCTCCAGCACCTTCAGCTCATCCATATGAGGCGGCGACAAAGCGTACTTCTCTTGCGTATACGGATTTACCTGCTCTCCCAGATAATCTGTCAGCAGCTCAAAAGGCTTCACGGCCGGATTGACCAGCACAGCAGGCAAATGATGCCGCTGGCTCAGCCAGGTGGCCAGATAGCCGCCCAGCGAGCTGCCGACCAGGCCAATGCGATACGCCGACTTTAAGTCAGTCACTAATGTATCAATAGCGTGCGCCGCCTGGCTCGGGTAAGACGGTAATTGTGGGATCTCGAGCCGGATATCAGGCCGGTTCGCCTGGCAGTATTGTGCCATGAGCCGGGCTTTCATCGATTGCGGCGAGCTATTAAAACCGTGCAGATAAAGCAGTAAAGATTCCATCAGTAACCTGCGGCGTCAAACTGGGGCGAGAAGGTGCGCTGGCGCACCCGTTCGACTTTGGTATCAATGTCGCCGTTCGCTTGCAGACTCAGCCAACGCCATCCGGGGTTGGACTGATCCAGAGCAAAATCATTGGAGTCAGGTTTAAACTGAATACAGGTCGACGGCGTGGCCAACACCCGAACTCCCTGATGCAGCACATCCAGTTCCTGATGGATATGTCCGCATAATACGGCTTTCACCTGAGGATACTCAGAGACCACTTGCCAAAAGGCCTGATGATTTTTCAGCTGATGCTGATCCAGCCAGCGGCTGCCGGCAGCCAGTGGATGATGGTGCAGCAGCACCAGTGCATGGCGGTCCGGGTGGGCAGCCAGAGCCTGATCAAGCATCTGAAGCTGCGCCTGGCTTAATTCACCGTGTGGTACGCCCACCACCTGACTGTCGAGCAGAATCACCTGCCAGCGCTCACCGGCCAGTACCTGATCACAGGCCTTGATCTGCGGTGAGGGCAGCACGCTTTTCATGCTGGGTTGATAGTCGTGGTTACCGGGCAGCCAGAAACAGGGTTGCACCCAGCGTCCGATCCCATCGGCAAAGCGCTGATAAGAGGCTGGTGTGTGATCCTGCGAGATATCACCCGTTGCAATAATGGCGTGAAACGGGCGTAGCTGAGCCGCCACTTCGTCGAGTACGGCATGAAAGCTGTCTTTTGTTGCCACGCCCAGCAGGCTGCCCTTGGCATCCGCAAACAAATGGGTGTCGGTCAGTTGCAGCAAAAGTACACTATCTGAATTATCCTGCGGCAGAGAATAGGTCTGCAAAACGTCAAAACCTTGTTGAATGAAATCGTTAATAAACCGATTGCTTACTGAGACCGTTCTTCAGGCAGTAAGCCAGCCAATCTCCCAAAAAGCGATTAACCTGATGTTTTTCATCTTTTTGGTGCATCCGCATATTGGGGTAATCATACCTTGGCTTCAAACGTGAAATCTGCTGAATAGAACACACTTCTGCCACCCTGGCGTCATGATAAAGCCGCACTTTAAAGGTGGGTACCAGGTATTCAGGCAAGCCTGTATCGGTTTCCATTTGCAGCTGAATCAGCGTGGTGTAGCGGGTTGATTCCAATATCCTGAGCTTATAATCATGGCCGCCGACCTGATAGGCACACTCCTCCCCTACCGCTTCACTTTTTGGCAGTAATGGAAGCAACTTCGCATAGTTGGTTTCATATAAACGCATGATACCCGCGAGATCGACCGTGTACCTTCTGTTCACAACTTGTCCTTAACCCAATCGGCCTGCAGTTGGTGATAGTGTAATTGCAACCATTGTAGCGCAATGATGCTGGCCGCATTTTCTATTTTACCAGACACCACCCAATCATACGCTTCTTCACGGCTGACCACATGCACCTTGATATCCTCACCTTCGTCTTCAAGCCCGTGAATACCGGCTGCCAGGCGGCTATCGACACAACCGGCATAGACACTCAGGGTTTCCGAGCACCCGCCTGAGCTAGACAGATAGCGGGTAATATGGGCAAGTTGATCTACCTGGATGCCCGCTTCTTCCACCGCTTCCCGGCTGACCACCTCTTCCGCGTTTTCGCCAGGCTCAATGATTCCAGCCACAATTTCCAGTTGCCAGGGCTGGCAATCGCCAGCCAGGGCGCCAATTCGGAACTGCTCCACCAGTACCACCTGATCACGCACAGGATCGTACGGCAGCAAGGCCGCCGCATGGCCACGCTCCAGCAGTTCACGGGTCAGAGTCTGGCTCCAGCCGCCGGCAAACAAGCGATGGCGAAAACGGAATGCTTTCAGGCTGAAGAAACCCTGATAAAGCGTTTCTTCATGCTCCACTTCGACATCCATCGCGCCGAGCGCTCCCGGGTTATTTCTGGACGAGTCAGACATCGGTAATCTCCATGTCATGGGCCTTTCACAATTATCGCTCAGGCTCACTTGGGGCCACAGTAAACCAAAACGGCATTTTTTCATTCATCGCTATTATGACGCAATGGCTGAGCTCAACTTTTTTAATAAATGTTGCAGTTATATTTAACTCAACTCAAAAATGAACACCCGTGATCTGGCGACTAATGTTAAACTGGTACAATATTACTTTCTTACAAGTAAATTTTTGCTGGTCAATGATGGGAATCAACCACTACCGTTGCGACACCTGTACAAAAAGATTGCAATTTCCTTCAATAAACAGCATGTTCTTTTGTTAAATTTGCACAAAAAAATCACAATTGATCAGTTTCAAGCAAGCTATCATCAGGTAAACTGAACATTGCACATTATTTTGTCAGGACCAGGAAAAAGCATTCATGAAAAAATTGCTTCCGCTTTATCTAGGCTTAGCACTGGGTAGCCTCAGCCCATTTGCCATGGCTGACGATCTTGCCGATATCTATGAACAAGCCAAACAGAACGACCCTCAGCTGCTACGGGCCGCGGCTGATAAAGATACCGCTTTCGAAGCGATTAATTCATCCCGCAGTACGCTATTGCCTCAAATCAATCTGACTGCCGGATTGCAGGCCTCCCGCCTGGACATCGATGATGAAGGATTTAACGGCGGTCTGAGTCTGAGTCAGTCGCTGTATAATCGCGCCAGCTGGGTCAACCTTGATATCAGCGAAAAACAAGCCCGTCAAAGCGATGCCAGCTATGCCGTGGCTCAGCAAAACCTGATTTTGCGTGTATCCACCGCCTACTTCTCAGTATTACGTGCAATGGACGATTTAGAGTTCGTACGTGCCGAAAAAGCGGCCGTTGGCCGTCAGCTGGAGCAGACCAAACAGCGCTTTGAAGTCGGCTTGTCTGCCATCACTGACGTACACGATGCACAGGCTCAGTATGACAGCGTTCTGGCTGATGAAATCCTGAAAGAAAACGCCCTGACCAACAGCTATGAAGAACTGCGTGAAATCACGGGTCAGGCGCATAAAGATCTTTCTGTCCTGGATACCCAGCGCTTCTCCGCCAGCAGCCCGAACAATACTGTTCGCACCCTGCTTGAAAACGCAGAAAGCGAAAACCTGACACTGCTAAGTGCCCGTATTGCTCAGGACGTCTCGCGCGACCGTATTGCACTGGCTGAGTCAGGGCATTTGCCAACACTGAGCTTTGATGCCGGCTACAGCTACAACGACATGCAGCAAGGCCTGAGCAGCGATGAAGGAACCATTTCTGCAGGCATTAACCTGAATCTGCCGGTTTACACGGGTGGTCGGGTAACCTCTGAAGTGAAACAAGCCCAATACGCTTACGTCTCCTCCAGTGAGACTCTGGAAGAAACCTACCGCGGCGTAGTCAAGAATGTGCGGGCTTTCTATAACAACATCAACGCATCTATTGGCGCTCTGAAGGCTTACCAGCAGTCGGTGATCTCGGCCCGTTCAGCACTGGAAGCCACCGAAGCCGGTTTTGATGTCGGTACCCGTACTATTGTTGACGTTCTGGACGCAACCCGCCGTTTGTATGATGCCAACCGTCAGCTGGCTACTGCCCGCTACGATTACATTATCAGCCAGTTGCAGCTCAAGCAGGCTGTCGGTTCGCTCAATGAGCAGGACATTCTGGATGTCAACACAGGTCTTATCCCGGTCAAAAAATAAGATCGCAAAAAAAGACGCAATTATGCCCTGAAACAAAAAAAGCGCCTGCAATGGCGCTTTTTTTGTAGGTTCAGCTCACTCTGTAGCCATAGTTTCAGTGCCATCGCCTCGGTAGCTGTGGCCTCAGTAACTGTGGCCTTGGTAACTGTGGTCTTGGTAACAATGGCCTCAGTCACAGTGGCCGCAGACACTCAATCGCTGTGCTGCGGCCTGCACCGAACAGCCTGTCAGCCTTTACCGCCGCGAATCGCTTCGATAATTTCTGTGGTTGAACAGCCGTCTTCAAAGTTCAGTACACGTACTGCACCGCCGTTGGCAATCACTTCCTGGCCACCGGCAATTTGCTCAGGTTTATAATCACCGCCTTTCACCAGCAGATCCGGCAGGATCTCGCTGATCAGGCGCTGAGGCGTATCTTCTTTGAACGGCACGACCCAGTCTACCGCAGCCAGACCGGCCAGTACGGCCATACGGCGATCTTCAGGGTTCACCGGACGTCCCGCCCCTTTCAGAGCCCGCACTGAACTGTCGGCATTCACCGCTACAATCAGGCGATCACCCAACTTGGCGGCTTCATTCAGATAAGCCACGTGCCCGGCATGCAGGATGTCAAAGCAACCATTGGTCATCACCACTTTTTCGCCACGGGCCTTGGCCGCCAGTACCGCTTGTTTAAGCTGGCTTTCGGCCATCACCCCAAAACCACTGTCCTGGCTGCCATGCACCGCATTGGTCAGCTCAATAGTCGACAGGGTTGAAGTACCCAGTTTACCAACCACTACGCCAGCGGCGGCATTGGCCAGCTTGCAGGCATCAGACAGGGATTTACCGGCCGACAGCGAAGCTGCCAGTACCGAAATCACTGTATCGCCGGCACCGGTGACATCGTACACCTCTTTAGCCTGTGTAGGCATGTGCAGCGGCTCCTGGCCTTTCTGCAGCAAGGTCATACCATGCTCGCTACGCGTGATCAGCAAGGCCTCCAGATCAAATTTCTCGATCAACGCCAGCCCTTTTTCCACCAGCTCTTCATCGGTTTTCGCTTTACCGGCAACCGCTTCGAATTCAGTCAGGTTGGGCGTTAACATAGTCGCGCCGCGATAACGCTCGAAATCTGTCCCTTTCGGGTCGATCAGCACTGCCACACCGAAGCGGCGTCCCAGTTCGATCATTGCGCGGACATGTTCCAGCGCCCCTTTGGCATAATCGGACAGTATCATTGCTTTCACGTTCGGCAACGCCTGTTCAAGCCGTGGCAGAATCAGGTCGACATCCACATCGTGGAAACCTTCTTCAAAATCCAGGCGGATCAGTTGCTGCCCGCGGCTCATCACGCGCAGCTTAGTGATGGTGGGATAATCCGGCAGGGAGACAAAATCACAACGCACTTTGAGCGATGCCAACTTTTCATTGAGCGCCCGCGCAGCATCATCAATGCCTGTCAGGCCAACCAGGCGAGCGTGCCCGCCCAGGGCGGCAATATTCATGGCTACGTTGGCAGCACCGCCGGGACGCTCTTCAATCTGGTCCACTTTCACAACGGGTACCGGCGCTTCCGGGGAAATCCGTCCAGTCGGGCCAGTCCAGTAGCGGTCCAGCATTACATCACCCACAACCAGCACACTGGCTTGGTCATAATCAGGCAGTGTCAGTTTCATTCTTCTCTCCGGAACGGTAAAAACAGCGGAATATTATCATAAAAGCCTGTACTGCATACAGGCAGGGCATGTCACTGGCATCGGGTTAACACTCAGGGGCTGCGTTGGGTTCTGGCCGAAAAATGGTTTGCCACAGTTGTGTCACCAGGTGTCGCTCTGCCGTAAACTGGCTGTCATCGACATAGGCATCGTGACCGAGCAAATTCAGGCGGTGAATTTCATCACGCAGCGTGCAATATGCCTGAATCAGCGCCATCACCTGCTCCTCTTCCAGTACCCCTTTGGCTGCCATGGTTTCAAACAAGCGAATATTATCGGACCAGCGGGTTAATGCCGGCTGACCGGCGCAATGGCGTAACACCAGATACTGAGTAATAAATTCAATGTCCGTAATGCCGCCGGGATCCTGTTTCAGGCCAAACTGCCCCGGTTTTTTCGTGCCGAGGTGCTGGCGCATTTTCTCGCGCATCTCCATCACCTCCTGACGCAGCGCACCGGCGTCACGCGGGCGTGATAATATGTCGGCTCTGACCTGATCAAAACCGGCCCTGAGTACCGGATCGCCATACACTATACGCGCACGCACCAGCGCCTGATGCTCCCAGGTCCAGGCTTCCTGTGCCTGATAGGCCGCAAAGGCGTCCAGCGGGCTGACCAGCAACCCGGATGCGCCAGACGGACGCAAACGGACATCAACCTCATACAAGACGCCGGATGAGGTACGGGTAGAGAACAAGTGGACGATTCTCTGCGTCAGCCGCAGGTAGAACTGACGACCGTCAATGGCTTTATCGCCATTGGTGTACACCTCTGTCGGGCAGTCATGCAGGAAGACCAGATCCAGATCGGAACCGTAGCCCAGCTCCAGCCCCCCCAGCTTGCCGTAGCCGATCACACCAAAACCGGTACTGTTACGCTCAGCCAGATGTGACGGCTCACCATACTTAGCCACCATCTGTAACCAGGCCTGCTTGACTACAGCAGCGATAATCGCTTCCGCCAGATAGGTCAGGTGATCACTGACTTTCATCAGAGGCAGCACATCAGCAATGTCCGCCGCCGCAATACGCAGTAACTGCGCCTGCTTAAACTGGCGGATGGCTTCCATCTGCTGCTCCATGTCTTCTTCCGGGATTCGTGCCAGGTACTCTTGCAACTCAGACTGGTACTGATCCAGAGGCACAGGATTGTACAAGTGCTGAGGATCGAGTAATTCATCGAGTAGAATGGGATACTGAGCCAGCTGCTCTGCCACCATAGAGCTGGCCGCACAGAGCCTAACCAGGTGATCCAGCGCGCCGGGATGTTCGCTCAGCAATTCCAGATAGGTGGTCCGGGTGGCAATGCGGACAATCAGGCGGGAGACACGATCCAGCACCACAGGTGCATCTGCACGGGTGACAATACGCACCAGCACTTCGGGCATCAGGCGGGCCAGTACTTCACGGCCTCTCGGCCCTATAGTGCGCTTGGCCAGCTCCGCTTTCATATGGCTCAGCACTTCAGCCTGACGGGCGGCATCCGGGGCGGCCACATCATTCAGAATCGCTGTTACCAGTTCTTCATCCTCAATCATGGTCCACATTTCATGATAAGGCTGCGCCGCGGCGTCATGACTGTCTTCCTCATCGGCCCCGATAATCTCGTCGAACACTTGATGGATCTCAGCCATGTGCTGCTGAATCTGCTGTTGCAGTCCGTGCCAGTCGGCGCATCCCATCGCGGTGGCGAGCCGTATTCTGTCCAGCTCGGTATCCGGCAGCGTCTGCGTCTGTTTGTCATTGATGGCCTGTAACAGGTTTTCCAGACGGCGCAAAAAAGCATACCCCTGCTCCAGATGCTGTACCTGCTCTGCCGGCAATAACCCCAGAGCATTGACGGCATCCAGCGTTTCCCGCAGGCCACGGTGCCGCAGGCTGGGCTCTCGCCCGCCACGGATTAACTGGAAGGATTGTGCGATAAATTCGACTTCGCGGATCCCGCCCGCGCCGAGTTTGATGTTATTGCTCAGACCGCGACGGCGAACCTCTGAGCTGATCATGGATTTCATCCGGCGCAGTGACTGTATCGCACTGAAATCAATATAGCGGCGAAAGACAAAAGGACGCAGCATCTGCCGCAGAGCCTGATAATGGCCAGCGCTTTCGTTACCCATGACTTTGGCTTTGATCATGGCGTATCGTTCCCACTCCCTGCCCTGTTCCTGATAGTAATCTTCCAGTGCGGCGTAGCTCATGACCAGAGGGCCACTGTCGCCAAACGGACGCAGACGCATGTCGACCCGATAGCAAAAGCCGTCAACTGTCTGTTGATCCAGCGCCTTGATCAGTCTTTGTCCCAGACGGGTAAAAAACTGGGCGTTGGCAATGCTGCGCCGTCCGCCCTGAGTTTCGCCGTTTTCCGGATAAGTAAAAATCAAATCGATATCTGAAGAGAAATTCAGCTCACCGCCACCCAGTTTACCCATGCCCAGGATCAGCATAGGCTGGGGCTCACCGTCAGCATTGACTGGGGTGCCATATTCTTGGCAACACTGCGCGTAAAGCCAGTTATAAGCTTCCATGATCAGCGCTTCGGCAAGGCAGGACAGGTGCGACAAGCTTTGGCTCAGGGTGGCGCGGCCGGTAAAATCGCGCCAGGCAATCCACACCATTTCACGGCGACGAAAGGCGCGCAGCTCCCTTAACAACACGGTTTCGTCAACCACTGCTGACAGGGCTTCCCTGAGCTCAGAACGGTATTGCTCGGCGCGCTCCCCGACAGTCAGGGCTTGGGGCAGCCAGGACAGTAAATCACCATCCTGCACCAGAGAGGTCTGTATGAAATCACTGAGACCGAGCACGGCACTCAGTTCGTCGTTCAAATCCGATGGCCACTGGGCCAATGCATTCGGGTGAGCCTGCTGCAACTTTTCCAGAGCCTGTTCAGCAGCGTGTTGCAAGAGTGCGTGTGTCATATCAATTCCTTGGCAATCAGTCGGGGCTGTCCGCCCAGCATCGCAGTCAACCACCCGAGCCTGGTCAGGTTTCTCAGGTATAAGCAATAAGATAACGGATTACGACAACAACGCCACCTGTCGGTGGGCGTGTGAGTCTAAAAATGGCGCGAAGAACAGTCTGGGATCTGTCAGATGCGGAAGGCCTGAATTTTCTGTTCCAAATCGGCTGACTGGCCTTTCATCGTATCCGCCGTTTCTGTCAGTTCAGTGACTACCACCACAGAAGCTTCCACTAATTCCCTTACATTATTCAGATTTTGGTTCATCTCTTCCGCCACCGCGCTTTGCTGTTCAGAGGCAGTCGCAATCTGGAAGTTCATGTCATTGATGCGCTGAACCTGCTGGACAATCTTATCCAGCTCCCCGCCTGCGCTGGTCACCAGATCCACCCCTTCAGCGGCCTCAACCACACTTTGCTCCATCAGACCAACAGCCTGCTTGGCACTGTCTTGCAGCTGACCAATCATGTCCTGAATTTCGACAGTGGCCACCTGGGTACGTTGCGCCAGGTTACGCACTTCATCAGCCACCACGGCAAATCCTCGTCCGGCATCACCGGCCCGTGCGGCTTCAATGGCGGCATTGAGTGCCAGCAGGTTAGTTTGCTCGGAAATACCCTGAATGGTGACAATCACGCTGCCAATTTTTTCAACCCGGCTTTCAACCTGAGTCACGGCCTCAGCAGAGGCACGGATATCGGTGGACAGCTGATCTATGGTGGCGATCGTTTTCACCACAAATTCCTGCCCCTGATGGGCCTGTTTCGCCGTCCCCTCGGTGGCACCGGAGGCTTCACGTGCATGCTCGGCCACGGTTTGCACCGTAGAGGTCATTTCGCTCATGGCAGAAGCCAGCTGGTCAATCTCATGAAACTCTTCCTGCGCCGACTCTTTGGTTTCCTGCATGCTCATTGACATCACATCCGCCAGCTCATGCAGTTCACCCGAAACGCTGCGTTGATTCTGAATCACCGCTTTGAGCTGAATGCGGGTACGTTCCAGCTCGCGCGCCAAATCCCCGTATTCATCCTGACAGTTCATCACTATCGGCTGAGAAAGATCACGGTTGGCCAGACGCTTAATGGCATCGGCCAGATAGCCGGTCTGACGCAGCATCAGGCTGGCAGCCCCTAACAGCAACACCATAAAAGCCAGGATCATCAAGGCCGTCTGCCAGGCTATCTGCACCATATAGGCACTGTAGTAACTGTCCGCATAATCGGCAGACTGTGAAGCGATCACTAACCAGTGAGCGCTGCCGGCCAGAGGCACGGCAAATTCAAATCGCTTGCCGCCGTCCAGGGTAAGTGCGCGCTCACTGCTTAACTGAGACAGCACAGTGCCGAGCGGCTGGCCATCTTCGGCAGAGCGGCTCAGCGCCTTGATCTGCTCAGCATCCGGATGACCCAGCACCCGGCCGTTTTCTGTGTTAACCAGATAGTAATACGCACCGTCCACACTTTTTTGCGCCTGTACCGCAGCCAGAGCCATCGCCTGTCCCTGCTCCCCCTGAGACAAGAGGCTGCTAAACATAGCCGCTTGTTTTTGTGCCTGCTCTCTGACTTGCTCTTTCTGAATATCAATGACTGACTGATAGAAAATACTGGCGTCCCACAATTGTTTCCCTACCAGTAATAAGGTACTGAATACCATCAGTACGATGAGTTTGGGCACTAACCTGATATTACTCAGCCCTTTTTCCCAGGGTTTGAAAGCCATGTCAGCCATAATTATTATCTCTCCTTTGTCCTAGGATCTGTTGATCCTAAAGCGGTTCAGTCCTCGAACGCTTCGAATCATCGGCCTGGCTGCAAGGAGCCAGTATTGAATAAGTTGTCTGCAAACTGACAAAAACGCCGTCTGCGCTCAGAACAGGCTTGCAATTGACTCAACAACACCAGTAAATTCAACTTGCCAGCGGTACCAAGTATCATATATGTCTGTATTAAATATCTGAAATTGAATGATGAAAAAGATCGATGGTGTCAAACATGAACTGAATCCCATGAGTCTGGTGGCACTCGTATTGTCATTCGTGTCACTGGCTCTGGTCACCAGCCTGTTCTTTATTCCGCGTGAAGACAGGGTCTATTCACTGTTTATCACCATAGATACGCTAATCTGTCTGGTTTTCTGGCTCCAGCTCACCGGTGATCTGCTGCGAAGCCAGAACAAAAAAGCCTTCCTGAAAACACACTGGCCCGATTACCTTGCCAGCATACCTATCATCGAGCCGTTACGCTTTATGCGCCTGGTGCAGATCTTCCGGGTGTTACGTCTGATTCGCTCCGGCCAGCAGCTTTTGCAGCATATTCTGGATTACCGGCGCGAAGCCACCATAGCCACTATTGTTTTGCTTCTCACTGTACTGGTTACCGTCGGCTCCTCCTTGATCCTTATCATTGAAAGCCACGATCCCAATGCCAATATTCACTCGGCCGATGATGCTATCTGGTGGGTCTTTGTCACTATCTCCACTGTGGGCTACGGGGATCACTATCCGGTGACGACACTGGGTAAAATACTGGCAACCGTGATTATTACCTGCGGTGTTGGCCTGTTCGGTATGGTGGCAGGTTTGATCAGCTCGTTTGTGTCAGACCCCGACAGACACAAGCCCGCCATCCACCACCATGATCAAAAGCACTGGGACAAAATTCTTGATAACCAGAATCTGCTGCTCAAGCGTATTGATGATCTTGAGCAGCGCCTGACTGAATCAACTCAGCACAGCGGAAAAGAAAACGAAAAATAACACAGCCACCAAAGGCAGTGGTTGAGGGGAAACAACAAAAAACGCCTTCTGAGTCAGAAGGCGTTAACGGCGGCAATGGCGTATGGGATAAAGATTATGGCCAGTAAGGCGGCTGTGCCAGACCTATCTGACGGCTTTGATCCATCGCATGCAGCAGGGAGTCTTCCTTGCGGTGCAGCCATTTATCGATCTGCTTGCGATCTTCTTCATCTTCGTAGTCAGGCTGAAGGGAGCGAATCGGCTCAAGCTGACGCAAGTCTTCCATGCCCTGCAGAATATCCAGCCACGGGCTGCGGAACACTTCGCGGCGCTCATCTTCATATAAAGAAGCAAAACACAGGCCGCCCACCAGATTACGCAGCAGTCTTGCCTGCTGGTCGAGATAATCTGCCCGGCTGAGCGCTCGCTTCTCACTGAAGGCCTCTGCCAGCTCTTCCCAGGCTTTCGACAAGGCCGAATCGGCAAATGACTTCGCCGATGCCGCCAGCCGCTCTCTGGCTTTTTCGTCCAGGAAAGGTTGCCATCCGCGGCTCAGCAGCCAGCTGCTCAGGTTAAGCAGCAAATTACAGTAACGCGCCGATTTGAACAGACGCAGAATATCATCCGGCTCCGGCAGTTCTTCCTGACGTTCTTTGAGCTGTTTGACCAGAGATTTTCTGGCATTGAGCTTTTTCAGCGCATGGCCTTTTTCGGCCAGCCAGCGTTGTATCGCGTCCGCTTCTTGCAGCCAGATCAGCTCACCTTCAAGCCAGGTCAGTTCCTGACGAAGCTGCGCGCTGGCCCGGCGAGGTATCATGCTGCCATACACCACCAGGGTCTGGCGGATCAGGGAAATCGAATGGCTGATCTCAGTCAGTGCCGGCAATGCCTGACGCTCAACATAGATCTGCTCGTGATAATGCCAGTGCGCCAGCGCATGCTCCATGGCAATCACTAACGCATTTTCTGATGAGACATCCGCAGCAAGAGGCACATAAGATAGAGGCAACACGTCATCCCCCTGATGCCCGGCAGCAAGACGATAGCCTCTTGCCGCTTTACTCAGGTTCCCCAGACGCATGCCACCTTCTTCACACAGTTCGCGAGCCAGAGTGAACAAGGCATCGGTCTGGCCGGATTTCAGCTCCAGTTCCACTTCGCATATCGGCTCACTGCTGTCATTGGCACGCACTTCACCCTGATCGAATGCTAGTTCGATCTGGCTACCATCCGGCATAGCAATCAACCACTGCTGGCGTTCAAAGTCGGTAGAGAATAAAGGCGAGATTTGGCTGGAAATAGCCGCAATATCAAAGTGCTCAGGCCAGGCATCGCTCGGATGTAAGGCTAAATCCGGTTGCGGGCCGTTGAGTTCAGCATTGTATTCGGGGCGCTGATGCAGTCCTGCAACAACACGTCCGGCTGTCTTAAGGGTCTGAATATAAACATCATCAATGCGGCGAACCCGCAAGCCGATGTCGTGCTGACGAAGAATTTGCTCAGGGGTATCAAAGTAAATGTTACCCAGTCGTTTACTGCTTTGCTGCAAGATTTTGGCTTGAGCAATCTTCCGCAATAACTGACCCGAAAAATCCGCTGAGACGAAAAACTTCAGTTCTATCTCGGTTTCCATAATTGTCCCTATAAACGGTAGCCAGCCAAGGATATTGGCTAATCCGGCCTGTAGCAAGCAAGAAATCTCCAGAAATAGGCGTACAAAATGTGTTTCCCTGTACTAAGTTATACGTTAACATGCGCGCCATAGGGCCTGTTGACCTTTGGACTATTTGCTCTAACCAGTGCTGAAAAAGCGCTAATCAAGGCACGAATCATGGAGTTTAGTGCGCTAAATAAATGATGAGTAACGCAGAGAAGCGCTTGTTCTCCTCAACCTGATGGGGCGGTGGGGACAATTCTGGCTCGTGACGTTACCCTCTTTCTCTAGCTCTCTTTCCGCCATACCATTCCTGCCTTTTTAAAGCATAGAACTCGCCTCTTTTCGGGTCGATACTCCAAAGGCAACAGGCTCTGATCCATCGCTCAAGATTTCGCCTTTATTACAGGTATCTTTAGGTTGATCGGCTATGCCAGTGAATACAATTATGGGGCTCTTTGCTAAATCCCCAATCAAACCATTGCAACGCCATGTCACTCGTGTGAATGAATGTTGTGAACTGCTTGTTCCGTTTTTCGAGGCGTGTCACGCCAAAGATTGGGAAAAAGCCGGACAGTATCGTGAACAGATTTCGCAGCTTGAAAAAGATGCGGATGTGCTCAAACGTGAAATCCGTCTCAAGCTTCCTCGTGGTCTTTTCATGCCAGTCGACCGGACTGACATGCTGGATCTCCTCACTCAGCAGGACAAACTCGCAAATCTGGCCAAAGATATTGCAGGTCGTGTCTACGGACGTCAGTTAGACATCCCTGAGCACTTTTATCCAGACTTTCTTGCCTACGTTCAACGCTGCCTTGATGCTGCCAATCAGGCCAGCCGTGTCATCCATGAACTGGATGAACTGCTGGAAACCGGCTTTAAGGGCCGTGAAGTTACCCTGGTAGCAGAAATGATCAATCAGCTTGACGTTATCGAAGATGATACCGACAGCATGCAGGTTATCCTGCGCCAGCAACTACGTAAGGTCGAAGACCAGTACAATCCAGTCGATGTGATGTTTATGTATAAGATCTTCGAATGGATTGGCGGTATCGCCGACCAGGCTCAGCGTGTCGGTTCACGACTCGAAATCATGCTATCCCGCTCATAACGAGCAAGGTAAATACAACAAGGTTTTACAATGGAAATCCTGGCTAATTATGGCACCATGATCATCATGGTGGCGGCCCTCTTTGGCTTTCTAATGGCTATTGGTATTGGTGCCAATGATGTGGCTAACGCAATGGGTACCTCTGTAGGTTCCAAGGCGCTGACAGTCAAACAGGCTATTATCATCGCCATGATCTTTGAATTTGCCGGCGCCTATCTGGCCGGTGGCGAAGTCACAGACACCATACGTAAAGGGGTAATTGACACCTCTTACTACGTAAATCAGCCTGAAGTACTGGTTTACGGCATGATGGCATCGTTGCTGGCGGCAGGTTCATGGCTATTGCTGGCGTCCTACATGGGATGGCCTGTCTCCACTACGCACTCCATCATAGGTGCCATCATAGGTTTTGCCTGCGTATCTGTCGGTACGGAAGCCGTTGATTGGGGCTCAGTGCAGGGCATAGTGGGCAGCTGGATTATTACGCCACTTATCTCAGGTATCTTTGCCTATGTCATCTTTATCAGTGCACAGAGGCTGATATTTGATACCGATACCCCGCTCATCAACGCCAAGCGCTTTGTCCCTGTCTATATGTTCCTTACCACTATGGTCATCGCACTGGTGACTATCAAGAAAGGTCTGAAACATGTTGGCCTGCACTTGTCGACAGGTGAAGCCTGGCTGGCTTCGATCGCGGTTTCACTGATCGTGATGGGATTTGGCTATCTCTATATCCGTCGCAACTATGCCGATGCCGAACAGACTGTTGGCCATAACGGCTATGCGGGCGTTGAGCGCGTATTCAGCCTGCTGATGGTGGTCACCGCTTGTGCGATGGCATTTGCACACGGCTCCAACGATGTGGCTAACGCCATTGGCCCATTGTCTGCTGTGGTATCGACGGTTGAACACATGGGTGAGCTGTCCGAGAAAACCGCCATTGCCTGGTGGATTCTGCCGCTGGGTGGTTTGGGTATAGTCGTGGGTCTGGCGACCATGGGTCACAAAGTCATGGCGACTGTGGGTACAGGCATTACCGAGCTGACACCGAGTCGCGGCTTTGCAGCACAGCTGGCTACCGCGTCGACCGTCGTACTGGCGTCGGGCACAGGTTTGCCTATCTCTACCACGCAAACACTGGTAGGTGCGGTACTGGGTGTAGGCTTTGCCCGCGGTATTGCCGCCCTGAACATGGGTGTTGTTCGTAACATCGTGGCGTCTTGGATCGTTACCCTGCCAGCAGGTGCCCTGTTAGCAGTCATTTTCTTCTATGTAATGCAAGCGGCTTTTGGCTGATTTTTGTCAGTCTTCCGTAAACTTTACAAAAAAGTAGCACAAGGTCAAAAGAGGGAGGCTATGCCTCCCTCTCCTCTTGCGCCATCGCCGCAAAATTCTTAGTATCTGTGCTCCATCGATTAATCAAGCTCCTTCAAGGATCCCAGAGTGAAGCAACTTATCCGCTTAGTTTTTGCCGCTATCACCGTTCTGATGACAGCTCAGGTACACGCTCAGCAGGTGCGTTACATCTCCGATGACCTGTTTACTTACATGCATCGCGGGCCAAGTACGCAATTCAAAATTATGGGCAGCGTAGACGCTGGCACAAAAGTAACCCTGTTGGAAGTCAACAAAGAATCGGGTTTCGCTAAGGTGGTTGACGACCGTGGCCGCACAGGCTGGGTCAAGAGTGATTTCATTTCTAACCAGGTTGGCCTGAAAGAACGCCTGCCAAAATTAGAAAAAGAACTGACTGAAGTGAAAAAAGCACTGGCCAACGCCAAGCAGTCCAGCGATGAGCGCAATGCGACTCTTCAGTCATCACTGGAGAACCGCACTGAGCAGATCACCGACCTGGAAGAGCGAAACATCAAGCTGAATGATCAGCTGTCGACTTCCCAGTCTGAAATCCGCGAACTGCGCGCTAAACTGGATACCCAGGCAGACGATCTGCTGATGAGATGGTTTACCTACGGCGGCATGGTCGCAGGCGGAGGACTGCTGTTTGGTCTGGTACTGCCGCACCTGATCCCACGCCGCAAGAAGCGTAATAATGGCTGGGCCTGATGGCCAGGCCATGCGCTAATAGCCGTTCCAAAGACAAAAAAGGCAGCTCAGCTGCCTTTTTTGTCTCCGTTGTCCCGTCCTAAATAAGGTTGACACTTTCCGGCTGAAGCCGATAGTGAGCCTTACCCTGACGGCCACTGCGACAATGCTGCCATTTCAAACCGGATATGCTCAAAATCCAGAATCACCTTACGCGGCTCAATCTTCTCCAGCGTCACGCCAGGAGCAACCTCATCCCCTTCGTAAGCTTCACGGTTGTTCACCTTAACCCAGCGACTGTCCGCACTGGATGAATAGATATGAGTCTGCAGGTTGATGGCCGGTAAACGCGCCTGAACGCCCTGAGGCAAGTCTGCCAGCGTCATGACATTTTCTGCTACGTAGGGTTTTTGTTTCACAACCGCTGCGGTGACCGTTCTGGGATCCACCAAGGCCGGTGTATCGGCCTGATCGGTGGCAGCAATTGCCTGATGCAGCCGATTGGCCAGCTCAGGCGACAAGCCCGACAAATCCAGTTTATCCAAATCCAGAAAGTTCATCTGGCTGTCACTGGCTGCGGTGTCCATTGCTGTTGTGTCCATGACAGCAGTATTACCGGCAGCTGTGCCAAAGGGCTGTTCGCCAGAAGAGGAGTTTAACGGCCGCCAGACCTCAGAAGCACTGCGTTCTGCATTACTGTATAAGGGCAAACCCGGTGCCGGCAAGGCCTCGGTAGTTATCCTGGGTAACGGCAAAAACGACATAGGGTGTCCGCCAATAACAGTATCACCATCGGTGCGGTACTCTTGATGCAATGTCGGCCCGGGCAGCGACAATGCAGTGTCCAGTACCATCAGCGTCATCGGCCCGGCAATGCCGTCGGCATACAAGCCCTGAGCCTGTTGAAAACGACGTAACTTATCCAGCACACTTTGATCAAAGTCTCTGCTGGCCACGCCCGGCTCACCCAGTAAACGGTTAAGCTGCTGATCCAGCCAGGCCACCCGGCTACCTTGCTGACCATAACGGATGCTGGTGCTCTCCCCCATCGGCGGACGCCACATCAGGGTATAATCTTGCTGCCAGTGCGCCTGCAGCCACTCCCGGCTCACTCTGAGCCGCTCTCCGCCCAGCATCAGCTCGGCTTCGCCCGGCCAGAGCGCGTACAGTACCGCATAAAAGCTGTCGCCATCGTCATTGGTCAGAGGCAGGATGGCTGGACGATTGATCAGGCTGAGCTGTGCAAGATCGCCTTTGCTTTGCTGACAGGTCAGACCGATACGCGTACTGCTGAGACAGTTTGCCTGACTGGGCGAGACTTCATAGCCCCACAGCTGGTACAGGGTCTGCATGGCTTGCCTTTCCGTCGGCTGCAGAGCCAGCACAGCTTGCCAGCGTTTTTCCAGTGCCGTCAGCGCCTGGGCTTGGTCCGTTTCAGGAGAATGGCCCGAAGCAGCAGGCGCAGACACCACAGCCGTTTCCTGCACGACTGCACCCAGCTTATTTTCTGCTACCCAGCCACCGCCCCAGTAGCCCGCCGCAATTAATGCCGGAGCCAGTATCGCTGCAATGGTCCAACCCAGCCGGTTGCGCGATGACCCCGCAACTTGTGCGGGCTGGGCGACCGCCCATCCCAGTGCCAGCTCACTGGCCTGCTTGATGTGCTCAGGGTTGATCTGATATCGGCTGTCCCGGCAGGCAAGCTGCAAGGCTTTATCACACACCAGGTTGATCTGGCGCGGAATGCCGCCGCATACCCGGGCCAGCGTCTTCAGTGCCTGAGGAGAGAAAATCTGGTGAGCGCAACCGACCTGATCAAGACGAAAACGGACGTAAGCTGCCACTTCTACTTCGGTTAAGGGTAACAAGTGATAGCGTGAGGTAATGCGCTGAGCCAGCTGACGCAATCCCGGCTGCTGCAGTAACTGCTGCAGTTCAGGCTGGCCAGCCAGTACCACTTTCAGCAGTTTACGCTGATCATTTTCCAGGTTGGTCAGCAAACGCAGCTGCTCCAGTACATCCGGCAGCAGATGCTGCGCTTCATCGACCAGTAAAAGGGTATGGCGGCCAGCCTGATCATTGGCTTTAAGGTGGCCGTACAGTCTGTCGGTCAAAATCTTATAGCTGTCTTGCGGTGACGCCTGCAGCCCTAGCTCATCGCAAATGCTTTCCAGCAACTCATGGGCCGATAACGCCGGGTTCAGTACCACAGCAACTTGGGTTTCCTCGCCCAGCTTGGATAACAAGGCGCGCAGCACTGTGGTTTTGCCGGTACCGACTTCGCCGGTGAGCAGCCCAAACCCCCCGCCATCAGTCAGTCCGGCAAGCATGTGATTAAGCGCTTCACGGTGGCGATCGCTGAGATAAAGAAATCGTGCGCTGGGCACAATCGAAAACGGGGCTTCGGTCAGGCCAAAAAATGCCTTGTACATGTCTTCGTCCGGGATGAAGTAAAATAACTGAGATACATTAGCGTTCGTGACACCGATTGTATACCCTTCGGGGGCAAGACTGACAAAAGACGAGGAGAGAAAAGTGGATATTTATCTGGTTGGCGGCGCGGTACGGGATCGGCTGCTGGGATTACCCGTCAAAGACAAAGACTGGGTGGTCGTCGGCACCACACCTCAGCACATGCTGGATCAAGGGTTCAGCCAGGTAGGTAGCGATTTTCCTGTCTTTCTGCACCCCAAAACCAAAGAAGAATATGCCCTGGCCCGTACCGAACGAAAATCGGGCAAAGGCTATACCGGCTTTGAATGCTACGCCGCGCCGGATGTGACACTGGAGCAGGATCTGATGCGGCGGGATCTGACCATCAACGCCATTGCCGAGTCGCAGGATGGCACCTTGTTCGACCCTTATCAGGGCCAGCAGGATATAGAAAAGCGTCAGTTGCGCCATGTATCGCAGGCTTTTGTTGAAGATCCGCTGCGTGTCTTGCGGGTCGCCCGCTTCGCTGCCCGTTTTGCCCCGCAGGGCTTCACCGTTGCACCGGAAACGCTGGCTCTGATGCAGGAGATGGTAGCTGACGGTGAGCTGGAAGCCCTGACGCCCGAGCGTGTGTGGCAGGAATGGGAGCGTGCCCTGCATACCGAGCGCCCGGATATCTTCCTGACCGTGCTGCGCCAGTGCGGCGCACTGGGCATCGTAATGCCAGAGATCGACGCGCTGTTTGGTGTTCCGCAGCCCGAGAAGTGGCACCCGGAAATCGATACCGGTATCCATACCCTGATGGTGTCCTATCAGGCGGCACTGCTGAGTGACGATCCTGTGATCCGCTTTAGTGCCCAGGTGCATGATCTGGGTAAAGCCTTGTCGCCCAAAGCTGAACTGCCCAGCCATAAACTGCACTGCCAGCTGGGGATGGATGTGATCCGCCAGCTGTGCCAGCGCCTGAGAGTGCCGAACCATTATCGCGATACCGCGCTCATGGTCTGCGCTCAGCACACCAAAGTACACCGCGCGCAAGAGATGCGCCCCGCCACTTTTATCAGACTCTTTGATCAGATAGACGCCTGGCGAAAGCCGGAGCGTGTTGAACAGCTAGCCATTTGCTGCCGGGCGGATATTCGCGGCCGGACCGGGTTTGAAGACGACCCCTACCCGCAGGCCGATATTCTGCAGGATGTCTTCGCGGCCGTACAGACCGTCGAAGTAAAACCCATCATTGAGGCGGGCTACCAGGGCGCAGCCATCAAGGAACAACTGGCTATCCGCCGCGCCGAGGCAGCGGCGCAGGTGCTGGGGCGTTAAAAAATAGCTTATCACCTCAGCACACAGCCTCTGTGCATAATCTCAACACACAAGCTCAGGGCACAATCTCAGCGCATAAGAAAGCCGGAGCAAAGTCCGGCTTCCTTTCATTTCGCTCTGGCTGAATTACTGCTGGCTCAGCAGTAACGCGATCAGGCCAAAGCCCAGCAGCAGCCGGTAAATCACAAATGGCAGCATACCAACGCGCGTTACCAGCTTCAGGAACACATGAATACAGGCATAAGCACTGATGAAAGACACCGCCAGACCTATCCCTAAGCCGCCAAAATCAATCGGGGCATTGCTCTCAACCAGCTTGGTCCCCAGATACGTGCCAGCCAGCAGGATGATAGGGATCGACATCAGAAACGAAAAACGGGCAGCGGCTTCGCGGGTAAAACCCAGATAGAGCGCTGCTGTCATGGTCGCGCCTGAACGTGATGTACCGGGAATCATGGCCGCCGCCTGCGCCAGACCAATAAACAGTGAACGCTTGGCGTTGGCATCATACTCATCGCGGGTTTGATTCGCACGGCGATCTACCCACCACAACAGCAGACCAAACACTATGGTGGTGACCGCAATTACCCAGGCAGAGCGCAGATACACTTCTATGATATCGGCCATAAAGAAACCGAACACACAGGCCGGAATGGTCGCCAGCACTATCATCCACGCCAGACTGGCTTCACGGCAGCGGTGGCCTTTGAAGATAGATGCCAACCAGGCCGCCAGCAAAGACACCACTTCTTTGCGAAAATACATCACAACCGCCGCCAGCGTACCCACATGCACAGCAACATCAAAAGCCAGACCCTGATCTGCCCAGCCAAATACCTGCGATGGCAGGATCAGATGCGCCGAACTGGAGATCGGCAAAAATTCAGTCAGCCCCTGGATCAATGCCAACATGAACGCTTCAAAATGACTCATTGTTTACCTTTAACTCTTCGAAAACATAATACGAGAAAGTGTATCGCCAATGGATTGACCTCTGGTTTCCCTGACAGTTCAGTGCATTGCTGTCAAACTGTGTCAAAATGCAGCGCGACCGGCCTTAATACCTGCTGCTTGTCGAATGCCTGCCAGATTTGCGCCACAGTGCGTCCATCTCCCGGTATCACCAGCAGCGGGCTCAGCTCATACAGCGGCAGTAAAACGAAAGCAAACTTGTAGATATCCGCTCGCGGCAGCGCAGGCGCTTCAGGGCTGATCCGATCGCCGAACAGCAACAGATCCAAATCCAGCGTTCTGTTCTGATTCTTCACCGCATCCGGCTGACGGCCATACTGCACTTCCAGATCTTTCAGCCTGTGTTGCAGGGCATTCAGCGACAAATCTGTCTCCAGAGCCACCACACCATTGAAAAAAACGGGACCGTCAAAACCGACAGGTTCCGCTTCAAAAATACGGGAAACGCGACACTGGGATCCTAACTGCTTCAGCTCAGCCACCGCCGCACGCACATAGTGCTCACGATCGATATTACTGCCGATGCTGATGTAAACCTTAGTCACGGCGTCCCCGCTGAATCACCACACCAACACCGCGCGCATTCGGCACTGCGCCCGGCTTGGTCACTGTCACTTTGATCCAGGGTACGTTGAAACGTGTCATGATCAGGCTGGCAACTTCCTCTGCCACCCGCTCGACCAGCAGAAAGCGGCCCTGCTCCACAAATTCGGTGACTGTCTGGCTGACGGCGGCATAATCGAGCGCCAGCGACACATCATCGGCCAGAGCGGCCGGCTGGTTGTCATGGGCCATTTCCAGGTCCAGCACCAGTTTCTGCTTAATTTCCTGCTCCCAGTCATACACCCCGATAGAGGCGATAACGTCAAGATGTTCGATAAATACTGAATCCATGTTCCATCGCTAATTTTGTGTAGAGGTCGGATACCCAATGTGAGCAAAAGTGCGTATTATCGGGACGAGTTCATCATATTGATGACAGAAAACAGGCTCCCAGCGTTTCAAACACGCCAGCCTCCTGAAAGTGGATGAACTATACCACAGCTGTTATGCATAATGTCATCAGACGTGGGCGCTGAGTAATCACATTTTTACCACTTTCATGACGACCAAAAAGGCCGTGGCGTACAGGCTCATAAACACCCGCTCCCCGGATGACAACAACGTCAGGGGCTTACTGGAGATGCTATGACACCATTGGTGCTGCTGATCATTATCGCTGCTTACCTGCTGGGCTCTGTTTCCAGTGCGGTGCTGATTTGCCGTCTGTTCCGCCTGCCAGATCCAAGAGACAGCGGTTCGGGTAATCCGGGGGCAACCAATGTCCTGCGTATCGGCGGCCGGGGTGCCGCGGCACTGGTGCTGATATGCGATATCCTCAAAGGCATGCTGCCGGTCTGGATCAGCTATTTTCTGGGGATTAACCCCTTTCTGCTGGGGATCATAGGGATTGCCGCCTGTCTGGGGCATATTTACCCGCTGTTTTTCCACTTCCGTGGCGGTAAAGGCGTAGCGACGGCACTTGGCGCGCTGGCCCCGATTGGCTGGGATTTAAGCGGGATGCTGATTGCAAGCTGGTTAGTGGTGGCCGTGTTGTGTGGCTATTCTTCGCTGGCATCCATGATCACCGCGCTAATAGCACCCATGTTTACCTGGTGGGTCAAACCTCAGTACACCATGCCGGTAGCTATGCTGTCGTGCCTGATCATTCTGCGCCATCACGAGAATGTCCGCCGTTTGCTGGACGGCAAAGAATATAAGATATGGCATAAATTTAACCGCCAGTCGAAACCCTGATTCGTCCTGGCGGTTAAGTGTTATCCGGTGCTCGCTTGCCTGACCGGCTTGAGCCGCCTCAGCGCAATGGCTTGAGTGTATCGATCGGCCAGCGCGGATGGGCTTTGACACTCAAATCCATGATTTCCTGATTTTTCAGGCGCTGCATCCCGGCATAGGCAATCATGGCACCGTTATCGGTACAGAACTCAGTACGCGGATAAAAGACTTCGCCGCCCAGTTTTTCCATCAGGGTCGCCAGCTCGGCACGCAAGTGCTTGTTGGCGCTCACGCCACCAGCAATCACCAGACGCTTAAAGCCGGTTTCTTTCAGGGCGCGCTTACATTTGATTGCCAGGGTGTCCACCACGGCTTCCTGAAACGCATAAGCAATGTCTGCCCGGGTCTGCTCATCATCATCGTTGCCACGAATGGTGTTGGCCGCAAAGGTTTTCAGGCCGGAAAAACTGAAATCCATGCCCGGACGATCTGTCATCGGACGCGGGAAAGTAAAGCGGCCAGCCGTGCCTTTATCGGCCAGTTTTGACAGCAGCGGTCCGCCGGGATAATCCAGCCCCATCAGTTTGGCCGTTTTATCAAAGGCTTCACCGGCGGCATCATCAACCGACTCACCCAAAATGCGGTATTCGCCAATCCCTTTGACTTCCACCATCATGGTGTGACCGCCGGAAACCAGCAGCGCCACAAACGGAAACTCAGGGGGATTGTCTTCCAGCATGGGCGCCAGCAAATGGCCTTCCATATGGTGTACTGCCACCGCAGGCAGATTCCAGGCATACGCCAGGCTGCGGCCTATGGTCGCTCCCACTAACAGGGCGCCGACCAAGCCGGGGCCTGCGGTATAAGCAACGCCATCCAGATCCGCCGGGGTTAAACCCGCATCGGCCAGCGCCTGCTTGATCAGCGGGATGGTTTTTTTGACATGGTCCCGTGAGGCCAGTTCAGGTACGACGCCACCATAATCGGCGTGCAGCTTCACTTGGCTGTACAACTCATGAGCCAGCAGGCCTTTCTCATCATCGTAAATCGCCACGCCTGTTTCATCACAGGACGTTTCGATGCCCAGGATACGCATATCAACCTCTATACTTATATACTTACAAACCGAAAGCCGAAGCCGGTGCGGAACATCGGAGGGGCATGTTACCGCTGTTGACAGAATTTCACCAGTTCTGACTTGCAGAATGCTTTACAAATGACCCCGGATCAGATTAGAATTTCGCACCATTTTTAATCAGCTGATAATTTTGATCATCAGCGTTAATCGAATCACTCTGAGGTGAGTATTACATGCCAGTAGTCAAAGTACGTGAAAACGAACCGTTCGACGTAGCTCTACGTCGTTTTAAGCGCTCTTGCGAAAAAGCAGGTATCCTTTCTGAAGTTCGCCGTCGTGAGCACTTCGAAAAGCCAACAACTGTACGTAAGCGCGCTAAAGCAGCGGCTGTTAAGCGTCACCTGAAAAAATTGGCTCGCGAAAACGCACGTCGCGTTCGTCTGTACTAATTTACAGATAACAAGGACAGCGTAATGGCCCTAATCGAAAGTATAAAGAACGAACAAAAAGCAGCCATGAAGGCGAAGGACAAAGCTCGCCTGGGTGCTATCCGTCTTGTTCTTGCTGCCATCAAACAACGTGAAGTCGACGAGAAGATCACTCTGACCGACGACGACATAGTGGCAGTACTGACGAAAATGGTAAAACAGCGTCGTGACTCTGTGGCTCAGTATGAAGCCGCAGGCCGTCAGGATCTGGCCGATGTTGAGCATGCTGAAATCGCCGTACTGGAAGAATTTATGCCTCAGCCGCTGAGCGACGACGAAGTTGCCGCTCTGCTGGAAGACGCTATCGCCAGCACCGGTGCCAGCACTATGCAAGACATGGGTAAACTGATGGCTGTGCTTAAACCACAGCTGCAGGGCCGCGCCGATATGGGGAAAGTTAGCCAATTGGTCAAAGCCAAACTCGGTTAAAACTGCCCCAACTCTACAGCAAGCCGTGCTATCCTCTCGGGAATGCGCGGCTTGTTTGTATCTCTTCCCAGTTAATTTCAGGTAACACTCATTGTATGGCAGGAAAGATCCCTCGTTCATTCATCGATGACCTCATCTCACGGCATGACATAGTCGATGTAATTGATGCGCGGGTGAAACTCAAAAAGCAAGGCAAGAACTACGGTGCCTGCTGCCCTTTCCACAATGAGAAAACCCCGTCTTTTTCTGTCAGTCCCGATAAACAGTTCTACTATTGCTTTGGGTGCGGTGCAAAAGGCAACGTACTCGATTTTGTGATGGAGTTCGACCGGCTGGACTTTGTGGATGCCATCGAAGAACTGGCGTCTCAGCTTGGCCTTGAAATTCCGCGCGAACAAGGCACCAGCGGCCAGAGCAGCATCAAGCGACAAGAGAAACAAAGCCTTTATGACCTGATGGGTCAGGTCGCCCAATATTATCAGTCGCTGTTGCGTCAGAGCGATGCGCAGGTGGCGATTAACTACCTGAAAGGACGCGGCCTGTCTGGCGAGATCGTCAAACAGTTCGGCATCGGCTATGTGCCTGACCAATGGGATCTGGTGCGCAGCCGTTTTGGCCGCAACGAGCAGGCACAGCAAGATTTAGTCAGCGCCGGCATGCTGATCGAAAACGAGCAAGGCCGTCGCTATGACCGTTTCCGTGGCCGGATTATGTTTCCGATCCACGACCGCCGCGGCCGGGTGATCGGGTTTGGTGGCCGGGTACTGGGCGAAGGTACGCCCAAGTATCTCAACTCACCGGAAACACCGATTTTTCACAAAGGCCGCGAGCTCTACGGTTTGTATCAGGTGATGCAAACCTACCGGGAACCTGAACGCGTTCTGGTCGTCGAAGGCTATATGGATGTAGTGGCCCTGGCGCAATACGGCGTCGACTATGCCGTCGCCTCACTGGGCACCTCGACCACAGGGGAGCACATTCAGACCCTGTTCCGGCAAACCGGTACTGTGGTGTGCTGTTATGACGGTGACCGCGCCGGTCGCGATGCGGCCTGGCGGGCGATGGAGCAGGCACTGCCCTACCTGACTGACGGCCGCCAGCTGAAATTTATGTTCCTGCCCGACGGTGAAGACCCGGACAGTTTCGTGCGTCAGCATGGCAAAGAAGCCTTTGAGCAGGCCATCACACAGGCGATGACCCTGTCTGATTTCCTGTTCACCACCCTGCTGCAACAGGTGGATACCAGCAGCCGGGAAGGCAAAGCCAAGCTCAGTACGCTGGCTGTGCCACTGATTGACAAAGTGCCGGGCGGCACCCTGAGACTATACTTACGGAAAGTTTTAGGACAAAAACTCGGTCTTCCTGATGAAGAGCAGCTCAAACAGCTGATCAGCGAACACGGAGACAACAAGCCGGTAAGAATGGTTCAGCCCGCCATCAAGCGTACGCCGATGCGCATCGCGATTGCGCTGCTGCTGCAAAACCCGGGTTTTGCCACTGAACTGGGCTTGAACACTCATGACTTCGCCGGCACAGAGCTGGCGGGCTTAAAATTATTATTGAAAATAGTTGATAAATGTCGACTTCATCCCAATATCACAACTGGACAGTTGCTAGAAGATTGGCGTGAGACCGAGCAAGCATCGCTGATGGCCCGTTTGGCCAGCTGGGAAATACCGCTCGGCAGCGATGAAGACAGTTTACACACTGTATTTTTTGACGCGATGGATAAAGTTATCGATCAATGCGTCACACAACAAATTGAGAAGTTGCAGGCTAAATCGAACACCGTCGGCTTATCAGTCGAAGAGAAGCGGGAGCTTCAGCTATTGCTGTTAAATCGCCCCGTCTAAAAAGTAGTCAACAATTCTGACATTTGTTATAATTACTGGTTTGCATTTCTGCATCCTTTTTTCTCACTCAGACCCTAAGTTGGATATCGTCTATGGAGCAAAATCCGCAGTCACAGCTAAAGTTGCTTGTTGCCAAAGGCAAAGAGCAAGGTTATCTGACCTATGCCGAAGTTAATGACCACCTGCCAGAAGACATTGTTGACTCTGATCAGGTTGAAGACATTATTCAGATGATCAACGACATGGGTATTAAGGTGGTGGAAACCGCCCCTGATGCCGATGAACTCATGATGACTGAAGATAACGCCGATGAAGACGCCATTGAAGCGGCGGCTCAGGCATTATCGAGCGTAGAAAGCGAAATCGGCCGTACCACTGACCCGGTTCGTATGTACATGCGCGAAATGGGTACAGTTGAGCTGTTGACCCGCGAAGGCGAAATCGACATCGCTAAACGCATCGAAGATGGTATCAATCAGGTTCAGTGTTCTGTTGCTGAGTACCCGTCAGCAATCTCGCATCTGCTTGAGCAGTTTGACAAGGTTGAAGCAGAAGAGCTGCGTCTGACTGATATCATTTCAGGCTTCGTGGATCCTAACGAAGAAGAGACGGCCGCTCCGACAGCCACGCACATCGGTTCCGAGTTAAGTGAAACTGATCTTGAAGATGAAGACAAAGATCTTGAAGACGATGACGACGATTCAGAAGAAGAAGACGACGGCAGCATCGATCCGGAAGTGGCACGCGAGAAGTTCAAAGAACTGCGTATCTCTTACGAAAATATGGCCAAAGCCATCGATACCAATGGCCGTCATCACCCGGATACTGAAGTCGCTATTGCCGAGCTGTCTGAAATTTTCAAGCAGTTCCGTCTGATCCCGAAACAGTTTGACCGTCTGGTCAGCTCACTGCGTGATTCCATGGATAAGGTGCGTACCAATGAGCGCCTGATCATGCGTATGTGTGTCGACAACAGCAAAATGCCGAAGAAGACCTTCGTACAGCTGTTCAGCGGTAATGAATCTTCTTCTGCGTGGATCGACGAAGCACTGAACTCAGGCAAACCGTATGCCGAGCGCCTGAAAAACTACGAAGAAGACCTGCGTCGTGCCTCGCTGAAGCTGCGCATACTGGAAGATGAAACCGGCCTGTCGATTGAGCGTATCAAAGACATCAGCCGCCGTATGTCTATCGGTGAAGCCAAAGCACGCCGCGCCAAGAAAGAAATGGTTGAGGCCAACCTGCGTCTGGTTATTTCTATCGCCAAGAAATACACCAACCGTGGCCTGCAATTCCTGGATCTGATCCAGGAAGGTAACATTGGTCTGATGAAAGCGGTTGATAAATTTGAATACCGTCGCGGTTACAAGTTCTCGACTTACGCCACTTGGTGGATCCGTCAGGCAATCACACGTTCAATCGCAGATCAGGCACGTACGATTCGTATCCCTGTTCACATGATCGAAACCATCAACAAACTGAACCGTATCTCTCGCCAGATGCTTCAGGAGATGGGCCGTGAACCACTGCCGGAAGAACTGGCTGAACGCATGCAAATGCCGGAAGACAAAATCCGCAAAGTGCTGAAGATTGCCAAAGAGCCAATCTCGATGGAAACCCCAATCGGTGATGATGAAGATTCACATCTGGGTGATTTCATTGAAGATACCACGCTGCAGCTGCCAATGGATTCTGCCACGGCAACTAACCTGCGTGCGGCCACCAACGAAGTACTGGCTGGCCTGACCCCACGTGAAGCCAAAGTACTGCGTATGCGTTTTGGTATCGACATGAACACAGACCATACACTGGAAGAAGTGGGCAAACAGTTTGACGTTACCCGTGAGCGTATCCGTCAGATCGAAGCCAAAGCCCTGCGTAAACTGCGCCACCCAAGCCGTTCCGACGTGCTGCGCAGCTTCCTGGACGAGTAAGCCACTCACCAGAAACACCACATCACAAAGCGGGCTAAACAGCCCGCTTTTTCTTTGCCCGCCGCACATGCGACCTCGCTCACACCCCTTGCCACGCAAGGGCTTGCCTGCATTTAACTGCCTAAGAAACAAACAAAACTTGCCCCATAGCAGGTAGACAATGCCCCACCCATCCCATATAATCGGTGGCACATTTGGCCCCTTAGCTCAGTGGTTAGAGCAGGCGACTCATAATCGCTTGGTCCCCAGTTCAAGTCTGGGAGGGGCCACCAGATTCCAGAAGGCTTATGGAGAAATCCATGAGCCTTTTTTCGTTTTGGCCGGTCTATATCCGGTCCGTCATGCCTTCAAACTGTCCACTTCTATTATGCTGAGTTAATAGTGATGAAATTACCGAAAATTCTGATGTAATTTGTTCGTCGATGACGACGGCAAACCGCCTAAAATCGCAGCCAAAGACAAGACTCTGACTGGACCGCCGCCGCCGTCGCGACAATTACGGAAACTCAACAAACCATGCAGTAATTCAGGCAGAGTAAGGGCTGGGTGGTAGTGACGGGGCCAGTCTGGTGTGACCGACCCAGCGATCTAGGATTTTAATGTGGTGTGTTGGTGTCAATTGTTGGTGAATGGTTCTGTAACTGCTTCCATTGATTTATTTTGAACTACTTTTAAAGGGATAAAGTTAATGACAAATCTCTTGAAGCTTCCAAGCTCAAGATAGTCTCTCAGTGCTTCTGAGAACTCCCGTATATCCGAGAATCTCTTATTAAGGTGTCGATCATATTCAAGCCTTAATCCTGTTAACTCCATCTCTTGTTGACCTGACGGCGCTTTTCTAATTTCTATATCGAGTCTAGCTCTTTGTTCTAATATTGCAGTTAGTTGTGCATGATGAGAGTTCAAGGCTGTAATTTGCATGCGGATTAAAAAGAGTTCTGTCGGTCTAAAATTGGCAGGTGCATAAAGTAACGTATGTTCATAGTCTTGAAGCAAAGCTAGGCCATTTAAAGTGAATTTTCCTTGGGAAGATAAACCGGCAATTTCATTCTGAAGAATACCTATATTAACTTGGCACCGCATAATATTAGACTCAGCTAGCTGATGTAACTGTATTCTAGTCGACTTGTTATAGCTCAACTTCCTTAAGAACCCGGAGAAAATAGATACTAAGACTGTAAGAAGTACACCAGCCACAGCGCCTAGCAGAGCAGCAAAGATTGTAAGATACAAGTTTGATACTTTTAACTGTCCCGACAACTCAGCTAAGTATTGTCTGAAAAACTCCGCCATATCCATAGTAGCTCTCGCACTCCTGAGTCATGTATAAAATTAAACACATATTAACACTATGATACTGATAATCATGGAGTTTAATATAATCAAAGTTACACCTTTAGAAAACCTATCCTCACTACCAATCACCACAACCCTGAAAGAACAAGTCCAAGCCATACTCACCGAGCCTTTTCCCGATTAAGCAGAAACCCAACAAGCATGGGATGATCTGAAATGTGAGTGTACCTCCCCTAATTACTTGCACACATAATTAGAGTACGGAGATTGTGAGTCCCTCATCACACCACCCAATAAACCCCACATTTCGCCCATCACCGAAGTATCCTTTTTTCACCACGCTATATTGAGCCCGACACACTGACATTCAGAAGGATAAAACAATGATCGCGGTTCTTTTTGAAGCGACAGCCGTGCCTGAAAAGCAGGCTCGGTACTTCGAGCTGGCTGAACAGTTAAAGCCGCTGCTGAGCCATGCTGAGGGGTTTATTTCTGTTGAGCGCTTTCAAAGCCTGGCCCATCCAGAAAAATTTCTCTCGCTGTCATGGTGGGAGAACGAGGAGGCCATTTTGCAATGGAAGCACAACATGCTGCACCGGTCATCTCAGCAGGAAGGAAAGGAGTCCATTTTCTCTTTTTATCGCATTCAGGTGCTCAGCCTGATCAGAGAATACTCATCATCCCAGTAAGCAAGGAAGCCATCGCTATGTATGACATTCATGTCGTTTTGAAGAATATACCGGGAGAGCTTGCGCGGTTAGGCGAAACACTCGGAGCGAATCACATTGGCTTAGAAGGTGGCGGCGTCTTTTCCGTCAACCAGCATAGTCACGCTCACTTTTTGGTGGAAGATGGCGAAAAAGCCAGAGCGGTACTCATCGAACAGGGTTTTGAGGTCATCAATATCTGCAGGCCGCTGATTCGGAAACTCAGGCAGGAACAGCCGGGCGAATTAGGGGCCATTGCCAGAGTGCTGGCTGATAGTGGCGTCAACATCATCACCCAATACAGCGACCATGCAAACCGTTTGATCCTCATCACTGATGACTATAAGGTTGCAGAAACAGTAACCCGTCACTGGATGGTCTGATTGTGAAGCCTCACCCACAAGTCCCGCAGGAACAGGAAGAATTTCAGCAGGAGTTATCCATGGCAGCCCTTGCGGCTGCTATGTCTGATGCGTCACGCATGAAAATTCTTTGTGCGCTCATGGATGGCCGCGCCTGGACAGCCACTGAATTAAGCGCTGTGTCTGATATCGCACCGTCAACCACCAGTGCGCATCTGTCCCGATTGCTGAAAGCCAATCTCGTCACTTGTTTATCACAAGGACGTCACCGTTATTTTCGCCTCTACAGTGCCAGTATTGCCGCCTTGCTTGAAAATATGATGGGGGTTTCGTTTGGCGCGATGCAGCCACCAAAAACACGGGTGCCGGCCGAATTACAACGGGCACGAACCTGCTACGACCATCTGGCAGGCGAAATCGCCGTCGGTATTTACGATTACCTTTTCGCGAATGCATGGATTACCAGCGACGGCAATGCGTTAACTCCCTTAGGTAAGGCGCAGTTCAGTCAATTAGGTGTCATGCTCGATGCAAAGACCAAACGTAAAAAGTGCTGTGCATGTTTAGACTGGAGTGAGCGAAAATTTCACCTTGGCGGCCATGCCGGGGCGGCACTTTTTCAGTGCTTTGAGCAGCAAGGATGGATAGAAAAAGTGCCGGGATACAGGGAAGTCACAGTGACAGCAAAAGGCCAGGCGGCTTTCAGCCAGTATTTTGGCTTGGCTAACGTTCTAAACTAAACACGCAGATTACCGTGCAGTCTCCAACTTTCTTCTTTTAAAATTCTCTCTTCTTTTCAAATTAAAGTATCAGATCTAGTCTGAACTAATACCGTTTCCAGTACTGACGTTTATCATCTGCCTGAGCCTGCATTTGATATGTGCTGATATCGGTTTCTGATAACACAGCCGTGAGCATGAAACAATACGGCCACTGTAGGCAACATAGTTTCCAGCCCTATCAGTACTCACATTGAACATCAGGAAGCAACATGGATAAACAACCGGAACCGCATCAAAGCAAAGTTTTCATCAGCAATATGGTGGAGTCCGCGATCCGTATCGGCTTGCTGCTGGTACTGCTGATCTTCACGTACGACATCATCAGGCCATTTATCATTCCTGTGATCTGGGGGGCGATTATCGCTGTGGCGTTGATGCCACTGACGTTGAGAATCCAGCGCTGGTATGGCAATCGCCGCGGATTAGCAGCCACAACCGTTGCCCTGTTGGGTATTGTGCTATTAGTGACGCCGTTAGTGATGATCTCGGTTTCCGTCTACCACGCATCAATCCAGGTACTGGAGACGCTGCAACAGGGTCAGGTGACTCTTCCGGGGCCAGACAGCAGGATTGCATTCCGGTTATCGGCGATAAGCTGTTCGACCTGTGGAGTATGTTCGCCAGTAATCTGGAAAAAGCCATTCAAACCTTCCTGCCGGAAATCAAGTCTGCACTGTCCGCTTTAATTGGTGTGCTGGGCGGTGCGTTGGGCGACATGCTGATATTCATCCTATCGCTGGCTATCGCTGCCGGTTTTATGACTTACTCAGAAAAAATTACCGCCTCGTTAAAGACCATTGCAGTGCGCGCAGCAGGTACTAACGCCAGTCATTGGACTTCACTGATTGCCGCAACGATCAAAAGCGTCTTACTTGGGGTTGTTGGTGTGGCAGCCATTCAGGCGCTACTGATTGGTGCCGGCTTCTTTGTTTTTGGCGTCCCGGCGGCTGGCCTGCTGACGTTACTCCTGATCATTTTATGTATCGCTCAGTTGCCGGCTCTGATAGCCGTTCTGCCCGTGATCATTTACATGTACCTGACCCAGGACGCCACCACAGCAACACTGTTTACCGTCTGGGTCGGTATCGGTTCGCTGTCTGACAACGTGCTCAAACCTATGTTGATGGGCCGCGGGGTAGCTGTACCTATGCCCATCATACTGATAGGTGCAATTGGCGGCATGATGTATTACGGCATGACCGGCCTGTTCCTCGGCGCAGTCATTCTGGCTATCTGGTATGAACTGTTTGTTTTTTGGATCAAGTTAGAGAAGCAGGAAGCAACAGAAGCCAGTATCCCCCCTCAGCAAGGCGCCATAAGTTCAGAGAAATCTGACACATAAAGGATTTCTATATCACGCTGAGAACACGTACCGGGATACAGAGAAGTCACAGTGGCAGAAAAAGGCCGGGCGGTTTTAAGCCAGCACTTTGAAATGGCTTAGTATTGAAGAACAAGCTAGCAGCGAAGCGCCACATTGAATCACAAAAAAGCGCTGCAGGTTGCCCCCGCAGCGCCATATTGAATGGTATTTCGGTATTGATTACAGGTAGTAACGCATACCGATAATCCACATGTCATCTTCCGGCTTATCGATATCGTTACCCAGATCAAACTGGTAACCACCGAAGCCGACGAAAGTTGGTGTGAAGTTATATTCCGCCTGCAGCGCCATCTGGCTGAAGATGGTGTTGCTGTTCTTGTCATCTTCAACAGATTCGTAGTTCACGCTCAGGTTCAGGCTGCTTGGCAGGGCATAGGCCAGCAGGCCTTCAATCGCCACTGACTCTTCGAGACCACGGTTCATGTATTCGTTCATCGCATACACAACCGCCACGTACAGGCCGTCACCATAGGTGCCGTAATTGGCACTGAACATGTGTGAAAGCGCGGTTTCATCAAATGTTGTATTTGGTATCTGAACATCACCGGTGTTGAAGGCATAGTTCAGGCCGAAGCCCATGATCGAGTAGTTCAGTGCAATCTGGAAGCGGTCATCATAGTCTGCTGCCGTACCTGCCAATTCCTCACCCGTTGTTGCCCCCTGCCAGCCCAGACCAAACAACAGATCGCCGGCATCATTTAAGCTGAGGCTATTGCGGTAGGAGATCATACGCTCGGCACGTGCCGTACCCAGCGGGCCTTGATCGTCATACAGGAAGTCGTTCGCAAACGCGATAGGCAAATCGGCGATCCCTGCACCATCATAGTAAGGTGACCATTGCGTGCCCACCACGCCGCGGCCATAAGCATTGTGTGAGACACCAATGTAACCCAGACGGGTGGAGAACGTCTCTTCGCCGCCTTCCAGATAGTTCAGCGCCCATTCGCCTTTTGCATCGGCGGTAAAACCGTTCCCGATATCTTGTGCCACATTAATGTTGATACGCGGCGACACTTGCTTCACTTCCGTTTCGCCCTCTTCAGAACCGCCAAGACCCACAGAAACATGACCACCAATGGAGAACGCGGTGTCACCTTCGTTGTATAACTCAACCGCGACTGCCTGAGATCCATAAAATGCAGCTGCCACTGCAATTGCCAAGTGCTTTTTATCCATAATCATCTTTCCATCTTTTGTTGTGTTCTTATGCGCCGTTACACAGCGTTATGACAAAAATGTGAACATTTGAAACGAGCATTGAAAGCGTAGATAAGGAATGACATAAACACATAAAATAACGACAACAAATTTATTCAAAACTTGTGTTATGTCCCATTTGTGAAATGGTATATGGTATGAGCATACTTTGAACACATTATTGAACATGTGCCATAGCAAGAGGTTGAACGCGATTTGGGGTCAATACGGGCTTTAAGCCTGCCCGGCTGGGTGAGCGGATGTATTACACATCATGATGACGTTTTTGTGCTTGGCGAGTGAGAAGTGTGTTGTTTATTTGAAGGTTAGACGAAAAAGCCGCTGTCGTTACACACTGGATGACAGATAAAAGACAAGAGTTCAAAAATCCCAGTCCGCCATGATCTGAACGGACTGGGAACAGCGTTTAGCGGTGCTTCACAAACCTTTGTTATCGCTGACCCAGAAAAGCCAGCAAAGATTTCACTGCGCCCAGAAAGAAGGGAATAGCGATCAGGCCCGAGCCGATGGAGATAGCAATATAGGTGTAGCTGGTGCTGGTTGACGTATATTGAAAGGAGGCTAAAAAGTTCTGGTATGCCTGCAGGCAAAAGAAAAAGCAACCTATGGTTGCAATAGTCATTCCCAGTAAGCTTTTGATCTTAGACCATAAAAAATCATTGTTCGCGATATTATTTTCTTGCATCCGGTACTCTCTTCAAGATCCAAAGCCAAATCGGTCTACCCGGATGATCTCAAACTCGCCCGTGCAGGTGCCGGTACCTTGAGGTCACCCGAATGTCAGGCACTACTCTCATAATGCGGATGTTTTCCACTCAGATTAAATCAGCAGCCGTCTCATTATCGGACCCGCCGGGTAATGTCTTGTCTGAACAGGACAATTCACTCTGAAGCATGCCGTTGCGTATGCCATACTTGGGAGCAAGGTTTGAATCGTGGAGCGAGACTATGTCAGCAGATAAGCCGTCAGAAGGAAAAACGCAGCGCAGTTCAACAATCCTGATCCCCGTCTTTATCCCCGCCGTGGCGGTCATTTTACTCATGGTGATAGGCACCATCAGTAATCCGACTCTGGCCGGAAAAGTTTTCTCGGAAACCCTCAGTTACGTTACCCAGAGCTTTGGCTGGTTCTATATGCTGTCCGTCGCCATCTTTCTGTTTTTTGTCGTCGCCGTCGCACTGACCAAATGGGGAGAGATCAAGCTCGGTCCGGACCACGCCGAGCCGGAATACAGTTTTCCGGCCTGGTTTGCCATGCTGTTCTCGGCCGGTTACGGGATTGCCCTGCTGTTCTTTGGCGTCGCCGAGCCTGTGCTGCACTATGCCTCGCCGCCTGATGGTCCGGCCATGACAGTGGATGCCGCCAGGCAGGCAATGCAAATTGCCTTTTTCCACTGGGGGTTTCACATCTGGGCCATTTACGGCCTGGTCGGGCTGACACTGGCCTATTTCGCCTTTCGTCATGGCCTGCCGCTATCGATGCGTTCGACGCTGTATCCGCTCATCGGCGAAAAAATCCACGGCCCGATTGGCCATACCGTGGATATCTTTGCCATCCTCGGCACCCTGTTCGGGATTGCGACCACGCTGGGCTTGTCGGTGGCACAGATCAATGCCGGGCTGAATTATCTCTGGCCATCGATACCTGTGAATACCACAGTACAAATCATTGCGATTGTGGTGATCACCGCACTGGCGATTTTCTCTGTGGTCGCCGGCATGGACAAAGGGGTTAAGCGCCTGTCGATCCTGAATATGGTACTGGCAATATCGTTAATGTTGTTTGTGTTTGCCGTCGGACCTACCATCTTCATCCTCAATACTTTCATGCAAAACACCGGCAGTTACCTGAGTAATATTGTCGAGCGTACATTTAATTTACAGGCTTATACCGCCAGCGACTGGATTGGTAACTGGACATTATTTATCTTCGGCTGGACTATTGCCTGGGCGCCTTTCGTCGGCCTGTTCGTGGCGAAAATCAGCCGCGGCCGCACCATTCGCCAGTTCGTGGTCGGGGTGATGGTTGTCCCGACCATTTTCACTTTTCTGTGGTTCTCGGTATTCGGCGATACCGCGCTTCATATGATCATGGTCGATGGCTACACCCAGCTAATTGAAGACGTGCAGGCTGATCAGGCCATTGCGCTGTTTAAATTGCTGGAACAGCTACCACTGACTTCGATCGTGTCCTTTATTACTGTCCTGCTGATCATCACTTTCTTCGTCACCTCGTCAGACTCCGGCTCGCTGGTTATCGACTCGCTGGCCTCTGGCGGCGTTGCCCATACACCGGCCTGGCAACGGGTATTCTGGGCTTCGATGGAAGGGCTGGTCGCCGCTGTACTGCTGCTGGCCGGCGGCCTTGGTGCTCTGCAAACGGCATCGATTGTCAGTGCGCTGCCCTTTGCAATCATCATGCTGATCGCGGCAGTTGGCATGTGGCGGGCGCTGGTGATTGAAAGCCACCACAGCCAGAGTCTGGAGCAGCACGTGCAATCCCGATCGCGACAGAGTGGCGGGAAAACCGGACCGGGATACTGGAAAAAACGTCTGGCAAATATTGTCGATTTCCCGGGACGCCAAGAAGTCTCAGGCTTTATTCAGAAGACCGTCTACCCAAGCATGGAGAAAGTAGAGCAGGAGCTTGAGCAGCAGGGCTGGGTGGCCGAAGTGATTTACGATGAAGAGCAAGGCAGAGCCAAATTCGAGGTCTATCAGGAAGGCAAACTGGAATTTCTGTACGAAGTCAGACTGCGGGGCTACCTTATGCCTGATTTTGCCTTCCCTGAAACTGATCATAACCCGGAAGATCCGGAGCATTATTACCGGGCGGAAGTCTTCCTGCGCCGCGGTGGCCGGGCCTACGATGTTTACGGCTATGAGCAGCAGGACATTATTTCCGACATTCTGGATCAGTTCGAAAACTACCTGCACTTCTTGCATGTGTCGCCCGGCATCCTGCCGTGGAACATGGAAGAAGAGGAAAACGACGATCAGCAACAGGCGAAAGAGTAATCAAAGCCGCCCTCTCGCTGCGAGGGCGGCTTAGCTTAATTTTCCCAGCGCTTCCCGTAGGCCGCGCGGTAATCCGGCGTCGGGATCGCTTCGTGCAAACCCGCCGTCGCTTTGAGCGGGCCAACCACAGTACGATACGGGATAAAACCCGCCCAGACCGGCAAATCCAGATCCGCCGTATCGTCGCCCACTTCTTTATTGCTGATTTTCACCGAGGCCTCGTTAAGCGGCATCCGCAGCACAGTCGTCGCTACCAGTTCCTTGCTATTACTCAGCCGGATGTCCTGCGTCCGTCCGGGGGCGATCTGCTCAACAAAATGGTTCAGCACCCTGTCTTTTTCAGCGTTATCCTCAATCACCTCAAACTGGCCGAACACCACAGCCGAGCGGTAATGGGCGCTGTGATTAAACGCCGACCGCGCCAGCACCCAGCCATCAAACAGGGTGAAGGTTAAACAGGTTTGCACCTCCTGCCTGAGCTTGCGCAGCAAACGGCTGTTGTTAGCGCCATGAATATAGACAAAATCCCTCACCCGCCACGCCAGCATAGGGATCACCACTGGCCCCTGTGCTTCCTGTATCGCCACATGCGCCACCAGGCTTTCATCGATGATCTGATACAAGGCTTCCTGTTCAAACACCGCCTTGTGGGCTCCTTTCTTAATGTCGGTTCTCTTGCTGGTCGATAACATAACTGTCCCTGATTCCACTGCAACTCAAATAACCATGAAAAGATACCGGCAAACCGGTATGATTTTCAGAGCCAGTTTTAACCAAATGACAGTACCAGTTATGCCTGAACAGACCTGACTGTTCGGCGTCTTCGCAGCTTCAGCACAGCCACGACCGACACACCTGCAGCGATGGTCAGCAGCAGGCCATTGGTGGTCAGAAATGCAATCTTGAGCATCTCAGTCACCTGGTTCATCAGGATTGATGCTTTGTCATCCGCCCACTCAGCGATCAGAGTGGATGCATTGCCGGACGCCATGGCCGTCACCCAGTCGCCCTGATCTGCAAGGGTAAAGTCAGTCAGTTGCTCAGCCACCAGAGTCGTCAGCGCAGAGCTGATGAAAGAGCCGTATAAGGCCACAGCAATTGCCTCGCTGCCCAAACGAAAAGTGTTGAGCAACCCGGCCGCCATGCCAATATCACCCGGCTCGACACAGCTTAATGCTTCTCCGTCGACCAGTCCTGCTGACAATCCCATGCCTGTTCCCACCACAAACAGGCAACTACCAGACACCCAAACGGTCTGCATCGTTTCAATACCAAGCAGTAATCCGCCGGCACCTGCCAGCATGCATACAAGGCTCAGGTACATCAGAAAAGAAGAAGGGACGCCCTTGGCCGCTAAACGGCCCGCAATCAGAGGAAACAACAACACAGGAAGGGTCAGACACAGCATCATCAAACCTGCCGCAGATGCCGGCATCTGCATAGCCCCGGTAAGATAAGTGGGGAAGTAGGTCAACAAGGTGACAAAGGTAAAACTAGCGACCACTGGCACCAAAATGTACCCCATAAATCGGTTATTACTGAGCAGAGACAAGCTAAGCACTGGATTTTCCGCCCTTCTGATGTGCCAGACAAACACAAGGAACAACAACAATGAACCAGAGGTACACAACAGGCTGAGGGTGCTGCTCCAACCCCAGTCATAGCCTTTTGACAGTGTCAGCATCAGCAGAAACATGCTACTGATAAACAGGCCACTCCCGATTATATCAATCTCGCTGACTGGCTTGCCTGCCACTCTGGTATCGGGCAGCTTAATCGTGAGACACAGGACGAAAACCAACACCACGGCATGCAGAATGAAGATCGCCTGCCAGCCTGACAACACCAGCAAGATGCCGGAAATTGTCGGACCTAAAGTGATCCCCAGACCAGCCGTTGTACCAAATAAAGCAAACGCCTGAGTGCGCTGCTTGCCGTCAAACACATCAATGAAAAGCGCACTGCCGCAGGAAAAAATGGCTGCACCGCCCACGCCGGCTATGGCCCGGAAGACATCCAGCCACAGAATATCCGTTGCCCATGCCGACCCGGCAGACGCCAGCGCATAAAGACAAGCGCCAGTGACAAAGGAGCGTTTCCGGCCAATCACATCTGACATTTTCCCCCACATCAGGGTAAAGCAGGCAAACGTCAGGTTAAACGCATTCACCACCCACTGTAAGCTGGCAACATCCGAATTCATGTCGGTGCTGATATAGGGCAATGCGATAGCAGTACCTGAAATTGAACTGGGCACCACAAACACCGCCAACAGCACAGCTAACAAAATGTATTTCTTGTCCGATAAACTGACTTCACTCATATTGATCCTTTCTATTGCTGACTCTTTAACACTTTTCTTTGCAGATTAACGTCATCCATGACTTCACCCACGGTTACCATTACAATGGTTTGCTACAAAACGTACGTATCATTAAACTCATACGTTCGAAAATTATCGAACCTTATGAGCGACCGACAGATATGTCAATGGTTTTATATCCAATGACTGAGGAATATAAGTGTGTCAACACAGGAAAAGAGCAGCAGCATTAAGCGTGAATCCATGCTGGATATACTCAAAGCCCTGGCTCACCCCATCAGACTGAAAATCATAGTGGATCTGATAAACGATGAAGAAAATGCGGAACGGCATTGCACCTCATTCGGACTTACCGTATCCAAGGCAACAAGGTCTCACCATTTTAAAATTCTGAAAGACGTCGGTCTGATATCACATGTCGACCGCGGTAATTGCTCTTTAGCAAAACTGCGCAAAGCAGAGCTGGATCTCAACTACCCCGGTTTGCTCAATCTGCTGAAAGACAAGTGAGCAACTGTTAGGGTTCTGATAATCATTGGGCTTTGAGAGGTAAGCTGGACGTGGCTTTGTTGTCTCCTACACTCATAGAAACCGGCGATCTTTCGATCACTGGTGGTTCGGGTACGCGCCAGGATCGGCTTTTTCACGCGATCCGTGAAAAGATTGTCGGTAATTTGTGGCCAATGGGCGGGAAATTACCGTCAACGCGCAAACTGGCTGATGAATTATCCCTGAGCCGCAATACCGTCACGGCGGCTTATGAGCAACTGGTCGCGGAAGGCTATATCGAAAGCCGGTTGGGCTCGGGATTTTATGTCTCTGTTGAGCTGCCGGAACACTATCTGACGGCGCAATCACCACGAGTCGAAAGCAAGCCGCCAGCCACCGCGCAGACCTTTCATCTGAATGCGCCTTTTGCGCCCGGTGTGCCGGATCTGGATGCATTTCCGGCGGCCAAATGGCAAACCTTATTGCAGCGCCACGCTGGTCGGCAATCACTGATGGGTAACCAGGATTTGCAAGGGTTATCCGTACTGCGACAGGCGCTGTCTGACTATCTGGCTTCCAGTCGCTCGGTTCATTGTGATCCCGATCGAATCATCATTACCAGCGGAGCACAGCAGGCGCTGTCTCTTGCCCTGCTGGCGACACTCAACCGGGGTGATCGGATACTGATGGAGCAGCCGGGCTACACCCAGATGCGCAAGATCATCAACTGGCAGGGTTATCACTTACAACCGCTTCCTGTGCGGGCATATCAGGGGCTGGATGTAGAATCCGTGCTGGCCTGTGAGTCAGAGGCACTCTACTTAACCCCCAGTAATCAGTACCCGATGGGCACGACTCTGAACACAGAACAAAGACTGAAGCTGATTAAGTGGGCTGTACAGGGCAAGCGCTGGATCATCGAAGATGACTACGACAGTGAATTTCAGTTTGCCCACCGCCCTTATACCAGTCTGCAGGGGCTGGCCGGCCAGATGGGCTGTGATGATCAGATACTCTATGCCGGCTCATTCAGCAAGGTGATGTTCAACAGCCTGCGGCTGGGTTATCTGGTGGTGCCGCCCTCGTTGGTATCACCTTGTCTGATGATCAAAGATGCCCTGACCGGCGACACCCAGGCGCACACTCAGGCCGCACTGGCCGATTTCATTCAGGAAGGTGATCTGCTGCGCCATATCCGAAAAATGCGTCGGCTGTACAAAGAAAAGCATCGCTTGATGCTGGATGCCATCAGCCGATTTTTCGGGGATCAGGTTGAAGTGATCAGCCAGCCTGCCGGACTGCACATTACGCTCAGGTGGCAGGGCGGGAGCAATGAGCATGACTGGGCGGAGCAAGCAGCGGCCGCCAGCATAGTGCTGCGGCCGCTGAGTTATTACGAACACCCGCAGCACCAGGCCAGAGACTGGCACGGAGCAGTGCTCGGCTTTGGCAACGTGGCTCCCGCAGACATCGAACCGCGGGTTGCCCGCCTGGCTGCACTGTTCCACAGCCAGCCATGACGGACAATCTCTCCGGGATCAACGTATCTGGTCGCCGCGGTACTGAATGCGCCCTTGCGGCCCGACATCGACCTGATAGGGCGTGGCATGTACGCCATACGCTTTGTACAGTGCATTGTCCGTATCAAAGATCAGCGGGGCCGTCAGTCCAAATTTTTCCGCAAAGCCTGCTGCGATGCCGGCATCAATGTAATACCCGCTGATCACGCCAACCCACTGGCGTGATTGATCCGACTCGACCTGCTGCTGCCACTGTGCCAGCTTGTCCTCACAATCCGGGAAGTGCGGCATCGGGCACAGGGCATCAACAAAGACCAGAGACACAGGTTGCTTGCCTTTGTTTTGCGTCAGCAATCCCGCCAGCGACACCGTCTGATCGGATAAAGTCTGGCGCTCAAACCGGGGCGCTTCAGCACCTATCTTCGGCACCACATAAGACGCAGGCTGTTTACGCGTCATACTTTCTGATTCAGCTGGTGGCTGGACCGCTTTCCAGGCGTAGGTTTCTGCATCCCGCGCCGGGGGCGCTTCAGCCTTGGCCGCTGGATTCAGGTAAGCCAGCAGGGCGTCATTCCCGCCCGAAAACACGACTTTTCCGTGCTCAATCAGCACATGTGCCGGGGTTTGCCAGAAACCGAACTGCTTGAGCAGCGCCTGCTGATGGTCGAGCACCAGTGGTGCAACTTGCGGATAATAGCTCTGAAATTCCTGCAATTGCGCACGCGTCACATTAAATTCCGGCTGTATCCAGATTTGATGTGTCGATTGCCGGAATGATGCTGGCAGCTGTTCAACAAAAGCCTCCGTCCCCCCACCGGCATAGCTGGTCCAGATATCCAGAAACACCAGATGGGTTCGTGTCTCATCAGACAAATCTATCGGCTGGCCGGACAGGGTTTGTTGCCGCTCCAGTAATGCCACGCCTGATTCAGCCTGAGTCACCGCCGGTGTCAGCAGGCAGGCCAGCACAGAAAATGTGTATAAAAAAACCGATCGTTTCATGCTTTCATCCTCTCATTTTCGTTCGTAGAACACTTCAATGCTGAGCCCATTGCTCGATGATCTGATCCAGCTGGTCAGTGGCCAGAAAAGTGCGGTAGGCCACTTTTCCGTCTTTGTCGATCAGAATATGGTGCGGGGTGCCCACCACCTGATACTTCTGGGTGATCTCCCCGTTGGCATCAAAGATGGTCGGAATGTCATACCCTTCCTGACCGAAAAACTGCTGAATATTTGCCACCGAATCATTGAAACCAACATTGATCGACATCACTTTAATCTCATCACCAAATTGCTGCTCAATGGCATTCAGATGCGGCATCTCAGCTTTGCAGAAGCTGCACCAGGTCGCCCAGAATTTGAGATAGACAGGTTGTTTGCCAAGGTAATCCGATAAATCGAATGCTTGGCCAGACAGAGTTTTAGCCTCAAACAGCGGTGCGGTCTGATCCGTCTCCGCGGCCTGGACTGCAGACATTGACACGGCAACTGCCAGTACCATGACTTGCCACCCTTTGTTGATTAACACAGAAGCTTTCATATCATCTCCGTTTACATTACCTGAAAGAAAAAGAAGGTCCCGGCGCCGGCCATCAGAGCGGCCATCAGCCATTTCACCCGGTTCATCCACTGACCAGAACGCGGCAGCGACGTCAGCAGGCCACCGAAAGTGCCAGCCAGCACCAGCAGCGCGCTCATTCCGAGCGCAAACACAAACATCAGCAAAGCGGCCCAATACGCATTACCGGAGGAGGCGACGTACATCAGCAGCATGCCCAACACCGGAGAAGTACAGGGCGCCATTACCAGCCCTGAACAGGCACCGGCCAAAAATGTGGCAATCACGGGCTGACGGACAAACTGAGGCAGAGGCAGACCCAGCGAGAGGCCCGGTAACTGAAGCCAGCCGAGCATCCAGGCGGCCATGGCGAAACAAAACACCCCCACCAGTATCAGGGTGATCGGGTGGCTGGCCACAACACCAAACAGTTGCCCGGTCGTCGCCGCCAGAACCCCCAGCAAGGCGTAAATCACAGCAAGGCCAATCACATAACTCACGGAAAGGCCGAAGGACTGCCAACGTCCTTTGGCATGGCTGCCAACCACAGAGACAGTGATAGGCAGCATGGGATAAACGCAAGGAGTCAGGCTGGTCAGCAGCCCGGTAAGAAATACTGCGCCAACAATCCACAGCCCGAATTGCTGATTGAAAAGCGCGGTCTGAATAGCGGTTTCCATAGAAGGTCGCATCCTTTGTTAATAAAGATGCAACGGTTATATCGAACAACTCAGTTTGAGTTCTCAAATCGGCCTAAAATGGCGGTAAAATCTAAATGAAATCAATATAAAACAAAAATAATCAATAACTTAAAGCTTGAGCATTTTCCACTATCAGATTGATTTCAAGTTGTTTGTCCGTAAAATGAAGCATCAGAAATCAACACTCAACCGGACAATTTATGGCCTGCTTTCAGTTTGCTGCCTTTACGTTTGATCCCGAAACAGGACAGTTGTGCCAGCAGACGTCCGCAGGTCAAACCGACATCCACCTGCGCCATAAAGTGTCACAGTTACTGACCTATTTACTGACCCATCCGGATCAGCTCATCAGCAAAGACACCCTGTTGGACGCTCTCTGGGAGCACAGCGAATACCGGGAAAACTCACTCACACAAAGCATTCGTGAACTGAGAAAAGCGCTGGGCGACAGTGCCCAGAATCCGCAGTTCATCCGAACCTATCCTCAGCGGGGATATCAGTGGATCTGTCCAATCAGCGAACCGAGGCGTCAGGACGTACCATCACCCACACGACAGGAAGCGCGGCCTGAAAAACGGACCCGCCAGATATCCAGACCCGTTCTGCTCTCAGGCCTGTTCACTTTACTGGTTCTCATTTCCGGATTGTGGCTGATGCAACGCCCGGTATTTCTGACGGCTCAGAACCCGCCGCCACTCAATGCCCATCGCAGCACCGGGCTGGTCGTGTTTCCCTTGATCAATGACACAGGCAAAGCCGAGTACGACTGGGTTCAGCTCGGGCTGGCCGATATGCTGTCAGTGCAATTGAATCAAAACGGACCACTGAGCGTGATTCCGCCGGCCCTTGCTAAAGCCTGGCTTCTGGATGCGGAACTAAGCTGGCCTGCACTTCCGGCTCAGATACGCACGCTGCTCAAACAGCGGGGCTACGAGGCAGCATTGTTTGCCAGCGTCCGCCTGCACAATAAGCAGCAGGTGCTGACATTTCAGGTGATTTATGCGGACGGCCGGACTCAGCAAGGCAGTATGAGCTATCCGCAACTGGCATCAGCCATGCATTCAGTCAGTCACCAGCTAAACCGACTGCTCAGCCCCGGCGACATACGGCCCGAACCTCAACAGGCTCCGGCGATTGCCGTACAGACACTGGCACAAGGGCGATCATTGCTGCAAACACAAGGCGCTCAGGCGGCCAGGAAATACTTCGAAGCGGCGCATATTCTGGAACCCGAGAGTCTGTGGACTCAGATCCAGCTGGCCGGTACAGAAGTACTGCTGGGGCAGTGGCCGCAAGCAACGCTTCGGCTTCAGACCCTGCCGGAAGCACTGGTGCGTAAGGAACCGGCTTTGTATGCGGCGCAGCGCTACTGGCTGGCTGAACTGAGTTACCGACAGGGCGATTCGGATGCTGCCACTTTGACTGATGAGGCTGTTCGTGCCGCAGATCAGTCGAGTGATCCACAGATGCGCATCATGGCTTACCAACTACAGGCGCAGCTGGCGTGGAATGAGATGGACTGGGAAACCCATAACCAGCTCACGCAACACATCACTGCACTGTTAGGAAAAGGACAGGCACTGCGTCAGGATGCCGATCAACAGTTTTACCTCGGCCGTCCCGCCAGCGTCGGGCTGGAAAGAAGCCCAGACAATGACCTTGCGGCCAATAAAGAGCGCCTGTTTAAGGCACTGAATTTTTATCGTCAGCTTGCTGATCAACCACGTCAGGCTGCAACATTACTGGCCATCGCACAAAATGATCAGATTGAGCCACCGATCCGCGAATCTTCCTTGAGCGAAGCCATCGCAATGTACCGTGATCTCGGCCAACCTTATGAGCTGGCGCTGGCATTGATTTATCAGGGATTTTATTTAATGCAGTCCCATCAGGGCCGAGCTGCGGACACTTTTTTCACTGAAGCTAGGGCTTTGGCTGAACAGCTCGGTGCGCGACGCTTGCTCCTTGACAGTGAGTTCTACCAGGCCTTTGCCACCATGGATCAAGGGTTGGATCTGCAGTGGCTGGGCAAACACGGGCAACAACCCCAACAACTGGCACGCGCTGAGAGAGCTTTTTCACAACTGCTGACAAAAGGGGTATCTCCTCTTCTGCAAGCCAATATCGCTTTATTTCAAGGCTGGATCGCAACCGATCAACACCAGATATCGTTGGCAATGGAACATCTTGATCGTGCCGGACACCTGGCACAATCGCTGAACCTCCCGCTGACCCAGAGCTATATCCGCTACAGCAAAATGCGGATTCATTTAGAACAGGGCAACTATGCTGCCGTGATTGCATTGAGCAGTGTCACGCCGATCACCCGACTTGAAGCAATTTACACCGCCCGGGCCCATTATGAACTGGGCCACCCCGAGCGGGCGTTAACCACTCTGGCACAGTTTCAGTCAGATTTTCCCGAGCAATGGCAACCTGAAGACGAACAGCGGCAGCAACACTATCAACAGGCTTTACAAGGCCGTTCTATCGTACTGTCAGCTGAGCCCAAAGCCCATCTCGTCTATTGCGAGAGCGGCTGGCTGTAGACTTCACGAACGAGCGCCCCTCCGTCTTACCCTGAGCGCCGAAAGCTGATCGGGACGGTAAAGGTCAAGCGCTCACCCGCCATACCGGACGGCGGCCTGGGCAGAGGCTCGGCCCGTTTAACCAGCGCCTGATCTGACCATGCATAGGCGCTGTGATCGCCTCGACTTTCTCTTGGGCTTTCACGCCTGTTGGCGCACTGGCCGCTGTTGCCACCGCCTGTTGTGCTGCCGCGGTCGGTTCAGCGTCTTTCACGGTTTTGTCAGGCTGTGGTTTAACGGGTTGCTCTGGCGGCGCTTTTTCAGCAGATATTTGCTCCACAGCATGGTAAGCAGGCCAAAACCTCATAAAATTCAGCGCCTGTCATGAAACAGCCATCTTGCTTCAACAGAATTGGTTATTTGATAAAAATCTTTTTTCGGCCGGGTGAGCCCCCAATCCTGCTGATGAGTGGGTCAATGCCTTATCGTCTGTGGCTTTTATCGAGGAATCAGACGCATAGATATCTGGTCGGGTCAAAAAGTTGACACAACTCACATGCTGGTAAGGAAAAGAAACTCTGCTATACTTACGACCTTGTTAATTCAGCCACTTTGTGGCACTGGCAGCGGATCTCCACAGCCCTTGTGTCGACGATTCAGTCAGTCTGTAAGCCTTTTCGTCAGCTTTATCAAAGCAATGCAACTGCTTTTATAAAGCAAGTAATGTTGCCAAACAATTTGTATGGCTCAGTGATACCTTTCAGGACTTTGTTGATAAAAACACGATCATGATCTCATTTTGTAGCTATGATTCAACATCAACAGATCACCCCTTTGAGGTATAAAAGCGCCAGAAGTTTCCTTCAAGTTCTCGGAGAATATTCTCAATGAAAAAAACCAAAATCGTCTGCACGATTGGTCCTAAGACAGAATCTGTTGAAATGCTGACCAAACTGGTTAACGCCGGTATGAACGTTATGCGTCTGAACTTCTCGCACGGCGATTTCGCCGAGCACGGTCAGCGTATCCAGAACGTTCGTGAAGTCATGGCGCAAACCGGTCAACCTGTAGCCATTTTGCTGGATACCAAAGGGCCTGAAATCCGCACCATCAAACTGGAAGGCGGCGCAGACGTTTCACTGACAGCTGGTCAGGACTTTACTTTCACCACTGATATCACAGTTGTCGGTAACCAAGACCGCGTGGCCGTGACTTACCCTGGTTTTGCCAACGATCTGAGCGCAGGCGACACTATCCTGGTTGACGATGGCCTGATCGAAATGGAAGTGCTGGCGACGACCGACACAGAAGTGAAATGCCGTGTACTGAACAACGGCGATCTGGGCGAAAACAAAGGTGTGAACCTGCCTGGCGTGTCTGTCAAACTGCCGGCACTGGCTGAGAAAGACAAAGCCGACCTGAAATTCGGTTGTGAGCAAGGCGTTGACTTCGTTGCCGCTTCTTTCATCCGTAAAGCAGAAGACGTTAATGAAATCCGCGAACTGCTGAACGCCAACGGCGGCGAGAAGATCCAGATCATCTCTAAAATCGAAAACCAGGAAGGTGTTGATAACTTCGACGCGATTCTGGAAGCTTCTGACGGCATCATGGTTGCCCGTGGCGACCTGGGTGTCGAAATCCCGGTTGAAGAAGTGATCTTCGCACAGAAGATGATGATCGAGAAATGTAACCGCGCCCGTAAAGTGGTCATCACTGCCACTCAGATGCTGGATTCTATGATCAAGAACCCGCGTCCGACCCGTGCGGAAGCCGGTGACGTTGCCAACGCCATCATGGACGGTACGGATGCCGTGATGTTGTCTGGTGAGTCCGCGAAAGGTAAATACCCGATTGAAGCCGTGACCATCATGGCGCAAATCTGTGCCCGTACCGACTCAGCAATGCGTGCGTCACTGAGTGCGCGCCTGGACAGCCCTCGCCTGCGTATTACTGAAGCCGTCTGTAAAGGTGCGGTAGACACATCCGAGAAACTGAATGCGCCACTGATTGTTGTAGCGACCGAAGCCGGTAAGTCTGCCCGCTCTGTGCGTAAGTACTTCCCGACGGCCAACATTCTGGCTATCACCACTAACACCAAAACCGCCGCTCAGCTGTGCCTGACTAAAGGCGTCACGCCAGTGGTTGTCGATGCCATCGAAAGCACTGATGCCTTCTACGCACGCGGTAAAGCGCTGGCGCTGGAGTCTGGTCTGGGTGCAAAAGGCGATATCGTGGTCATGGTCTCTGGTGCGCTGGTACCTTCAGGCACGACTAACACTGCCTCGGTACACGTACTGTAATTTCAGCCGTCACGGCAATTGCTGCATTTAGCAAGGCGCATAGAAAACGGGAGCTTCGGCTCCCGTTTTGTTTATCTGCCCGACTGTTTCGCGTTACCCGGCAAAAGGTTCACCAGCCAAAGATTTCCTTGTGATGCGTATTCAGTAACAAGACAGCCAGCAGGAAATACAAGGCACTGACGTGAAAGCCGAGCCAACACAGCAACAATGCCATACAACGAACTAAAACGGTATTGAACATCGACCTGCCCTCCACGCATGCTGTCTGCCAGATAGAAAACATCTGAAATCCAATGGCACAGCCACACGGTCAACCGAAAATGTCTCCGCACTCCTTATTAGACTTTAGTCTAATATCGACAAAAAAGGCCACTACGAAAAAGCCCGCCAGGTATTGCCTGGCGGGCTTGAAAAGGAAGGTATTTTGCTGGAAGGATCAGGCTTTCAGTGAACGCTCACCGCGGGCAATGCCGACCACGCCGCTGCGGGCAACTTCAATGATTTCAGTCGCTTCGCTGACCGCGTCCAAAAACGCATCCAGTTTGTCACTGGTGCCGGCCAGCTGAACGGTATAAATCTGGCTGGTAACATCCACAATCTGACCACGGAAAATATCCGATGTCCGCTTCACTTCGGCACGGGCATAACCGCTGGCTTTAACTTTCACCAGCATCAGTTCACGCTCAACATGTTCAGAGTCGGTCACATTACTGACTTTCAGAATATCGATCAGCTTGTGCAAGTGCTTCTCGATCTGCTCCAGCGCCGCATCTTCCACACTGGTGGTGATGTTCAGCCGCGACAACGTCGGGTCATCCGTCGGTGCCACAGTCAAAGATTCAATGTTGTAACCACGCTGGGAGAACAGCCCCACCACGCGTGAAAGTGCACCTGGTTCGTTTTCTAATAATACTGATACAATCCTGCGCATTAGGTTCTCTCCGTTTTACTCAGCCACATTTCACTCATGGATCCGCCTCGGATCAGCATTGGGTAAACGTGCTCTGTTTCATCCACGCTGATATCGACAAAGACTAACTTATCTTTCATTGCTAAAGCGCGTTCCAGCTCACTTTCCAGCTTCGCCGGATCCGAAATTCGGATACCGACATGGCCATAAGCTTCTGCAATAGCGGCAAAATCAGGCACTGAATCCATGTAGGAGTGCGAGTGGCGGCCCTGATAAATCATGTCCTGCCATTGTTTTACCATGCCCAGAAAACGGTTATTCAGGTTAATGATTTTCACCGGAATGTCGTACTGGAGGGCGGTCGACAATTCCTGGATATTCATCTGAATACTGCCGTCACCGGTCACGCAGAGAACTTCCGCATCAGGAAAGGCGAACTTCACGCCCATCGCCGCCGGCAGGCCAAAGCCCATGGTGCCCAGACCACCGGAGTTTAACCAGCGCCGCGGCTTGTCGAACGGATAATACAGGGCCGCAAACATCTGGTGCTGACCCACATCCGATGCCACGTAAGCATCGCCATTGGTTAATTTATAAACCGTTTCAATGACTTGCTGAGGCTTGATGCGGTCACTGTCAGTTTGGTAGCTCAGACACTTGCGTGCCCGCCAGGATTCTATTTCGCTCCACCATTCATCCATCGCGGCTTTATCGTTGCTGTCCTGCTGCTCTTCCAGCAGTTTCAGCATGCTGTTGAGCACCGCATCTGCCGAGCCGACGATCGGAATGTCGGCTTTAACTGTCTTCGAAATCGACGACGGGTCGATATCAATATGCATGATGGTGGCGTTCGGACAGTATTTTTCCAGATTATTGGTGGTACGGTCATCAAACCGGACGCCGATACCAAAAATCAGATCAGCATTGTGCATGGTCATATTCGCTTCATAGGTACCATGCATACCCAGCATACCCACGCTGTTATGGTGCGTGCCGGGGAAAGCGCCCAGCCCCATCAGGGTACTGACCACAGGAATATTCAGGCTTTCTGCCAGTGCCAGCACTTGCTGCTCACTGTTCGACATGATGACACCGCCACCCACGTACAGCACCGGCTTCTTAGCGGCCAGCAAGGCTTTCACGCCACGCTTGATCTGACCTTTGTGGCCCTGCAGGGTGGGATTGTACGAGCGCATGCTGATCGCTTCCGGGTACTGGTACGGATAGGCTTTTGACGGATCCAGCATGTCTTTAGGGATATCAACTACCACAGGTCCGGGACGGCCGCTGGCTGCGATGTAAAAGGCTTTTTTGATGATGGCCGGAATATCTTCTGTTCGCTGCACCAGAAAACTGTGTTTAACAACCGGACGGGAAATACCGACCATGTCGCATTCCTGGAAAGCATCGTTACCAATCAGGTGGCTCATAACCTGACCGGACAGTACCACCATAGGGATTGAATCCATATACGCGGTGGCAATACCTGTGATGGCGTTGGTTGCACCCGGACCGGATGTCACCAGTACAACGCCGACGTCACCTGTAGCGCGGGCATAGCCGTCAGCCATGTGAACAGCTGCTTGCTCATGGCGCACTAATACGTGCTCGATGTCGCTCTTTTCATGCAGCGCATCATAAATATCCAGAACAGAACCGCCAGGGTAACCGAAGATATGCTTCACGCCTTGGTCGATCATCGAACGGACGATCATATCAGCGCCGGACAACATTTCCATATTCTTGTCTCCAGGTTGCGTATACCTGCATCTGTACCGGAGCATCTGACCTTGTGTGCCAGGTATAATGGCGAGCTGGGGCTGTCTTTCTGTGCCGCAGCAGCAGAAGGGCAGTCATACCGGGTTACGCCAGCATACCGAACGGGTTTGCTTAACATTCGTCGCCGTCAGCAAGACAGCGGTAGGGAGCAGACCAACAGTGTCAGTGGTACAGACGGGTATAACATAGTTAGGGCTTATCTTTAGCCTAAAGAAATCCAGTGTGTTTTCGTACTATGTGACTGCCAATGGACATTCCCACCAGCAGTAACCCAGTCGCCACCTTAACGTTTTTTAACCGCTGGCGTCCATTCCCCATAGCTATTTCGTGGTTATTTTCTGTACTGACTATAAATAACCTTATTAACGGCCAGAGAATAAACACAGAGCGGGATAATGAACCAAAATCACATTAAAAAATCAGCATATACACCCATCTCTATCCGTTACAAAGCAGGAATGCTGACAGAAAATCATGAAAAAGGCAGGCGAGAGTATGACAGGTAAGACAACGGCCTGTCGGCAGGCCGCTGGTTGCGGAAAGGATTTCGGACTGTAGCCGCTTAACGCTTCGGTGGCTCCTGCCGCGGGTTCTCGTGATACATGGCTTCAATCTGCTGATGATAGCGCTGAAGGATCACCTTGCGGCGCAGCTTCTGCGTCGGTGTCAGCTCTCCATCATTCATAGAGAATGCCTTGGGCAGTAACGTAAACTTTTTCACCTGCTCAAACTTGGCGAGATCTTTTTGCAACTCGGCAATGCGTTTCTCGACCATGGCCATAATCTGGCTGTGCCTGAGCAGCTCCAGACGGTTGTGATACTTGATATTCAACTCGCGGGCGTGATTTTCCAGGGTGTCGAAGCAAGGCACCACCAGGGCAGAAACAAACTTGCGGGCATCGGCAATCACCGCGATTTGCTCGATCATCGTATCCTTGCCGATCGCGCCTTCAATCACCTGAGGCGCAATATACTTACCGCCTGAGGTTTTCATCAGCTCCTTAATCCGGTCGGTGATGAAAAGATTCCCCTGTGCATCGAATTCGCCGGCATCACCGGTTTTCAGGAAACCGTCCGGGGTAAAGTTCGCGGCGGTTTCTTCCGCCAGCTTGTAGTACCCGCGCATCACCATGGGCCCGCGCACCAGAATTTCACTGTTCTCACCGATTTTCACTTCCGCACCGGGCATCAGGGTACCAATCGAATCGGCGTTAAAACCCATATCGTCCCAGCAGGAGACGGTGGCCGTGGTTTCCGTCATCCCGTAGCCCAGCTTGACGTTGATGCCTATGGCATGAAAGAAACGTCCGATACCGGCATCCAGCTTGGCGCCGCCGCAAGGCATGAACTTAATGCGTCCGCCCAGCACATCACGCAGCTTTGACAGCACCAGCTTGTCTGCCGCTTTGTGGGCGATGTTTAACCAGACCGCCGGCCGCCGGTTCTGCTGCCGGCATGCCGCCATACGGTGACCAATGGCCAGCGCGGCGTGAAACAGCGCCCGGCGGTGAACAGGCGCTTTGGCCACTTTGGCCTGCACCGCACCGTAAATTTTCTCGTAAACACGCGGCACCGCTGACATCACATTCGGACGCACTTCCACCAGCGCCTCACGCACGGCATTGGTATCGGTCAGATAACAGTTGATACCACCGCGGTGCAACACATAGAAGCTCCAGGCGCGTTCGAACACATGGGACAATGGCAGGAAACACAAAGAGACATCCCCTTCACTCAGGGCCAGTCTCTGATCATGGCCTTGCAGCTGCGCAGCTATATTGGCGTAATCCAGCATCACCCCTTTGGGCGTACCTGTGGTGCCAGAGGTGTAGATCAGCGTCAGCAAATCATCCATCCGGCAATCTGCCAGACGGGCCTGCAGCACCTCTTCATCCCCGCTTCTACCCTGAGTGACAAACTGCTGGTAATCACACACCAAAGCATGATCGGTATGGTCACTGTGCCCATCCATCAGCACGATACGTTCCAGCTGCGGGCACTCTGCCGCTATCTGCAATACCGCATCCAGTTGGGCGGCTTCGCCCACGAACAGTACCTTGATGTCGGCGTTATTGATGATATAAGCCGCTTGCTGAGCGGTACTGGTCGGATAAATCGGCACCGTCACCCCGCGCAGGTACAAGGTCGACAGATCGGCGACCGTCCAGCGGGCCATGCTGGGCGAAAAAATCCCGACTTTATCCTGAACGCCGATGCCCTGAGCCAGCAACGCCAGTGAGAGCTGGTGAATCTGCTCACCCAGCGTCTGCCAGCTGATGTCCCGCCACTGGCCATCATGATGATAGCGAAGCGCGATACGGCTCCCCAAACGGGCGATCTGGTGCTGAATACGGTGAACTATGTGGTAGTCAAGTTGTGACATAAACGGCTCTGTCATGAAATTAGCTTACAGCTGTTCGCTGAAGGAGCGGAGAGTCTACTGATCGGACATCAAAAGGCAACAGAGATCATCAGAGTGACAGGCAGAATGCTGCATGGCTCTCACTCCTTAAGATGGCATAAAACAATTCGGCGACAATCCGCACTCAATTCCTGAGCCCGAAAAAAAGAAACGGCTGTTTCCCCGAAGAGAAATAGCCGTATTCAACACAGTAGACGCTGCGAGATTTAGCAGGTGACTTGATCACAGATAGCCAGTAGCTGATCGCGCAGCCACTGGTGGCCCTTATCTTTTTGCGATGAGTCATGCCAGCTCAGATAACCGCTGATGGTTTTACCTTCAAACGGCAGTGTCATCAGCTGGAGCGACAAGGTATCCGCCATGGATTGCGCCAGCCATTTTGGCATCACAGCAATCAGATCGGACTGGCCGACCACGTACATCATATTGCTCAGGCTCCCGCCCTGATAGGCAGCGTGACAGCCCGGCGCCTGATGGTACACGGCCTCTGCAAACCCTCGCGCTCCCTGCACTGGCTGAAGCACAGCATGCTTTTCAGCCACGAACTCGCCGGCACTCAGCGTCCCCTGAATGCGCGGGTGGTTACCGGCGGCGACCACCACCAGCTCGTCTTTAAACAATTCAGTAGACGTGAAGCCCTGATCATCGAAACGAAGATAATCGATAACGAAATCCAGTTCCTGATAGCGCAATTTCTGCACCATGTCACTTTCAATACCCGCTTCCAGCGCCACCTGTGCCTTGGGGGCCAGATCGCCCAGCTGACGCAGAATATGGGGTGCGAAACGGATATCCAGCGGATTACACACCGCCAGGCGGAACAAGCGGTTCGATGTTTCCGGCAGGAAAGTCGAAGACGGCAATTCATTTTTAATAAGCTGTAGCGCCTGACGCACGGGACCAAATAATTGCTTGGCTCTGGTGGTAGGCTGGATTCCCCTTCCATGGCGAATGAACAGCTCATCGTCAAAGGTCGTTTTCAGTCGCGCGACGGCATTACTCACCGCTGGCTGAGACATACCCAGGTTATGTGCTGCTCGGGTGATATTCTGCTCCTGCATCACCGCATCGAATACTGTCAGCAAATTCAGATCTACATTCCGCAGGCTCAAGCCCATGGAGAGATTTTCTGCTGCTTGGAAAGACATACCTCTACGCGCCATTTCTGACCTCTTCTTCGAATAATCCGGAGAGTCTTGCTCCCGCTAACCAGGGCACAACACCCTCACATACCCATTAGAAAATTGGGGGTAATCAGTATTATTCAAAAGAATGATGACACCAATACCCTGAGAGTACCCAACCTGGTTCTAACAGTATGATATGGGTCAATATTGAACGATAGTCCAAACAAAAACAAGCAGATAAATTCGTTATAAAAATATCTAAAAAGATATAAAACAATATGACTAGAAATGAATTTCAAGCACTTAGAAGGAAGTCAGACTCCTGACGTGCCAGCCACGTCAGGAAAAGGAGGTGATCAATAAGTCCCGGTGATTAATGATCGCTTACTGGAGATCCCAGCCTCTGAGCCGAAATCCGCCACGGTTTCAAGAACAGGCTCCGGGAAGCTGACAGGTTCCCAGAGTGACTGACACAGCGCCTCCACTGATGGACGGTTTTCTTCCTGTAGCCAGCGGGCAACGGCCAGCGCCACATCCGGCCAGATAACCTGTCCCGGCGAATGGCTGTCGAGCCAGTTGCGTATCGCGGCCGCATCCAGCGAATGCATACCAACCGCCAGCCCCATCAGCTCCAGCGTTGCCACATTGCTCAGTTGCTCATACTGGCCTTGCAGCGGTTTGAGCAACAATTTCTTGCCCAATGCGATAGCTTCTGACGGCAGCTCAAAACCTCCATTAGCAATGACGCCGCCACATACGGCTAACCGCTGATGAAAGCCAGTCCTGCTCAGCGCGCAGACATGGACATTGTCTTGCTGATAGCTCTGGCGCACATCGGGGTGATAACAATAAAAGGTCACCGCTGAAAAACGGGACAGCATCTCCAGCACCTTATCCAGCCCTTCAAACGGCAGGTATACCAGCACTGACCCGTCAGATTGCGCCGGGGAATCAGTTTGCTGAGGCACAACCGGTGGCAGGATCGGAGCGCCGAAATGGTACCAGTGCAGGCCCAGTTGTTGATCCGTCGGTGCAAAATAACGGATCAGCTTTCTGTCCAGCCAGCTTTCTCCTTCTTTCGGCACATCATACAAAAACGCGCTCTGGTGACTGAGCCCCAGACTGGGGATCCCTTGCCGGCGAGCTGCCCAGGCAGACACTGGCTCAAAATCATTGAGCACCAGATCATAACCGGACAGATCCATGGCCTTAACCTCCCGCCAGAAATCCAGCAACGAATTCTGCCTGAAGGTTTGCCATTGGTTCACCCTGCCGCGCTCTGTGATAAAAGTCAGCCCGCGGGAGGTGTGATAATCGCCGAAGCACTCCATATCAAAATAGTGTTCAGCCTGGCGGCCGGAGAAATGGAAATCGACGGTCACGCCAAGCTGGGAAAAGGCTCTGGCCATTTCCCTGGCCCGGGAAATATGGCCGTTACCGGTTCCTTGTACGCCGTAAAGTATCTTCATATCGCCCCCTTGACGACATCAAAGCACATCATGCCCAGCAAAGCGCCCGCCACAATGTCGGTAATGAAATGCACACCCAGCAGCACACGGGAGAATCCGATCAGTATCGCCCAGGGCCAGACCAGCCAGGCTGCTGCCGGGTAAAAGGTAGAAATTAACGACGCCATCAGAAAAGCAGCGGCGGTGTGTCCGGATGGCAGGCTGTATTTGTCAGAAGGTTGAATAAAACTGGGTAGCTGCGCCGGACGATCTCGTTTGAAGGTGTTTTTCAACAGCAGGTAGACAGGCAATTCCAACAGAAATGCCAGTAATCCCAAGCCTAATACCTGCCCGCCCTGTTGCCGGTCAAATACCCAGGCCAGCAAGCCGAACAGTAAGTATAAAGGCCCGTCCCCGGAACGGGAGACCATCCGGCTCAGTGTCGCCACCGGCTGATTAAAGCGGTGACACAGACATAAACTGGAAAAGGCGTAATCAAAGCGCTGGATAGGTACCAATACAGTCACTGCCATAGCACTATTCTCCTCTTAACCTGTGCAGCCAGATTAAGAAGCAGATATGACATGCGGGTGACGATTTCGAGGAGGGATAATGACAATCGCCGTCTTTGCGCTACCGGATGGTGCCGGCCACTGTTGCGCTATCGCCAAAAGGAGTCAGACGCCTCCGCTCTCCTATCGAAAATGCATAAAGATACAATTATCGCTTGACGCTAGTCTGTACAATTTGATATTCCTTTGGTCAACAACACAGCGGATCAAAAAAACAATGCAAACACAATTCACCCTTCTCCTCAGCCTACTCCTTCTCGTGACCAGTCGCGTGGGTAGCTGATGGGTGAAATTCACCGCTAAAAATTCAGATTAACCCGCGCCCAAGCGCGGGTTTTTCGTATAAAGGCCCGGCGTACAGGACGCGACCCAGCCATCATAGACAGGCAGGCCAACTAAAAAGGAAGCAATCATGAACGATCAGGTCATTATATTCGACACCACCTTGCGCGACGGCGAACAGGCCCTGTCCGCGAGCTTAACCGTGAAAGAGAAGCTGCAGATTGCCTACGCACTGGAGCGTCTGGGTGTAGATATCATTGAAGCTGGCTTCCCGGTGTCCTCGCCGGGCGATTTTGAATCGGTGCAGACCATCGCCAGGCACATCAAGAACAGCCGCGTCTGTGCCTTGTCCCGTGCCGTGGCGAACGACATTGATGTCGCTGCCGAGTCGTTAAAAGTTGCCGAAGCCTTCCGAATCCACACTTTCATCTCCACCTCCACCATCCATGTTCAGGACAAACTGCGCCGCAGCTACGATGATGTTATCGACATGGCGGTGGCTGCCGTTACCCGTGCCCGCAAGTATACGGACGATGTGGAGTTTTCCTGCGAAGATGCCGGCCGTACCCCGATAGATAATCTGTGCCGCATGGTCGAAGCCGCCATCAAGGCCGGTGCGACCACAGTTAACATCCCCGATACCGTAGGCTACACCCTGCCCAGCGAATTTGGCGGCATTATCAGTCAGCTGTTTAACCGGGTGCCAAACATAGACAAAGCAGTCATTTCGGTACACTGCCACGATGATTTGGGCATGTCGGTCGCCAACTCCATGGCCGCCATTCAGGCCGGTGCCCGCCAGGTAGAGGGAACGATTAACGGGATTGGCGAGCGTGCCGGTAACTGCGCGCTGGAAGAGATCGCCATGATCATCAAAACCCGCGCCGAGCTGCTGGGTGTCAGCACCAATATCAAACACGAAGAAATTTCCCGCACCAGCAAGATGGTCAGCCAGCTGTGCAACATGCCGATTCAGTCCAATAAAGCCATTGTCGGTGCCAATGCCTTCAGCCACTCGTCGGGTATCCACCAGGACGGCGTACTGAAGAACAAGAACACGTACGAGATCATGACGCCGGAATCTATCGGCCTGAAGAACCAGGCGCTGAACCTGACCAGCCGCTCCGGCCGCGCGGCCGTCAAGAGCCACATGGACAGCATGGGTTACAACGACAACGAGTACAACCTGGACACCCTGTACGCCGACTTCCTGAAGCTGGCCGACCGCAAAGGCCAGGTGTTCGATTACGATCTGGAAGCTCTGATGTACTTCGCCAACATGCGCGAGGAAGACGATTACTTCAAGCTGAACTACCTGAGCGTGCAATCGGGCAGCGTCATGGCCACCACCAGCATCAAGCTGCTGTGCGGTGACGAAGAGAAATGTGAAGCGGCAGTCGGTAATGGTCCGGTGGATGCGCTGTACCAGTGTATCTACCGCTTAACCGGCTATGAGATCGCCCTGGATAAGTTTGACCTGACCGCCAAAGGCGAAGGGGAAGACGGCCTGGGTCAGGCGGATATCATTGCCAATTACAAAGGCCGTAAATACCACGGTACCGGTCTGGCAACCGACATTGTTGAAGCGTCCGGACAGGCTCTGCTGCATGTGATCAACAGCATTCACCGCGCCGAGCAAATTGCAGAAATTAAACAGAAAACAAAAATGGAGACAGTATAACCATGGCAGGTCAACGCTATAAAATTGCCGTGTTATCCGGCGACGGGATTGGTCCGGAAGTCATGCGTCAGGCACACAAAGTGCTGGACGCCATTGAAGCCCGTTTTGGCTTCACCCTGGACCGTGAAGAATATGATGTGGGTGGTATTGCCATCGACAATCACGGCTCGCCGTTACCGGACCACACTCTGAAAGGCTGTGAAGCTGCCGATGCAGTGCTGTTCGGCTCGGTGGGCGGCCCGAAATGGGAACACCTGCCCGCCAATGAACAACCGGAACGCGGTGCGCTGTTGCCGCTGCGCAAACACTTCCAGCTGTTCTGTAACCTGCGTCCGGCGCAGATCCACAATGGTCTGGAAGCCTTTTCTCCGTTGCGTGCCGACATCTCCGAGCGTGGTTTTGACATAGTAGTGGTGCGTGAGCTGACCGGCGGCATCTACTTCGGTCAGCCAAAAGGCCGCGAAGGGGAAGGCGCGATGGAAAAGGCCTATGATACCGAGATCTATCATCGCTATGAAATCGAGCGTATCGCCCGTATCGCCTTTGAATCTGCCCGTCTGCGCCGCAAGAAAGTCTGCTCCATCGACAAAGCCAACGTGCTGCAAAGCTCTATCCTGTGGCGCGAAGTGGTGGAAGGTATCGCCAAAGATTACCCGGATGTCGAACTGAGCCACATGTATATAGACAACGCCACCATGCAGCTGATCAAAGATCCGTCGCAGTTTGACGTCATGCTGTGTTCCAACATCTTCGGTGACATTATTTCTGACGAATGCGCCATGATCACCGGCTCTATGGGCATGCTGCCTTCGGCCAGCCTGAACCAGGACAAGTTCGGCATGTATGAGCCGGCAGGCGGTTCAGCGCCGGATATCGCCGGTAAAAACATCGCCAACCCGGTGGCACAAATCCTGTCGGCGGCCCTGATGCTGCGCTACAGTCTGGAACAAGAAGAAGCGGCACGCGCCATTGAGCAAGCCGTCTCCCAGGCACTGGAAGCCGGTGAGCTGACCGCCGATCTGGCCGGCAGCCGCCCAGCCCTGTCTACCGACGCCATGGGCGATAAAATCGCCGCCTACATCCGCCAGGCGTAAGCCGAACGACGAGGAGCAAACGAGCAATGTCAAACACAACACACACAGCCAAAACGCTGTACGAAAAAGTCTATGATGCCCACGTCGTGGTAGCCGCCGAAGGTGAAAACCCGATCCTGTATATCGACCGCCACCTGGTGCACGAAGTCACTTCGCCGCAGGCCTTTGACGGTTTGCGTGAAAAAGGCCGTCAGGTTCGCCAGACCGGCAAGACCTTCGCCACTATGGACCACAACGTCTCGACGCAGACCAAAGACATCAATGCATCGGGTGAGATGGCCCGTATCCAGATGGAAACTCTGGCTAAGAACTGTAAAGATTTTGGCGTCACCCTGTATGATCTGAACCATAAATATCAGGGCATAGTCCATGTCATGGGGCCTGAGCTGGGTATTACCCTGCCGGGCATGACTATCGTGTGTGGCGATTCCCACACCGCCACCCATGGGGCGTTCGGCGCGCTGGCCTTCGGTATCGGTACGTCTGAGGTTGAGCACGTTCTGGCCACCCAGACCCTGAAACAAGCCCGCGCCAAAACCATGAAAATTGAAGTCAGAGGCAAAGTGGCCCCTGGCATCACAGCCAAAGACATCATCCTGGCGATCATCGGCAAAACCACAGCCGCCGGCGGTACCGGCTATGTAGTGGAATTCTGTGGAGAAGCTATCACGGATCTGAGCATGGAAGGCCGGATGACGGTCTGTAACATGGCGATTGAGCTGGGTGCCAAAGCGGGCCTGATCGCACCGGATCAGACCACCTTTGATTACATCCAGGGCCGTAACTTTGCCCCGACCGGCGCCGACTTTGAAGCTGCCGTTGCATACTGGCAGACAATGAAATCCGATCCCGGTGCACAGTTCGACCACGTGGTGACCCTGGATGCCAAAGACATCAAACCACAGGTTACCTGGGGCACCAACCCGGGTCAGGTAATTGCCATTGATGAGCCGATTCCGGCACCAGACAGCTTCAGCGATGCCGTTGAGCGCTCTTCTGCCGCCAAAGCACTGGCTTACATGGGCCTGGAAGCGGGTAAAAAACTGGTGGATTTCCCGATTGATAAAGTCTTCATCGGTTCTTGCACCAACTCACGTATTGAAGATATGCGAGCTGCCGCCGCTGTCGCCAAAGGCCGCAAAGTGGCCCCCAATGTTCAGGCGCTGGTGGTTCCCGGTTCTGAGCAGGTCAAAGCGCAGGCCGAGCAGGAAGGGCTGGACAAGATCTTCATCGAAGCCGGTTTTGAATGGCGCCTGCCTGGCTGCTCTATGTGTCTGGCGATGAACAACGATCGCTTAGGTCCGGGTGAGCGCTGCGCTTCGACCAGTAACCGTAACTTTGAAGGCCGTCAGGGCCGCGATGGCCGCACCCATCTGGTCAGCCCGGCGATGGCCGCCGCCGCTGCCTGTGCCGGCCACTTCGTCGACATCCGCGAGCTGGACAAAGCCACCGTCGCCACCGCCTAATTTAAGAGGGAACAACCATGGCAGGAATCAAACAACACACAGGACTGGTGGTGCCACTGGATGCCGCGAACGTCGACACTGACGCCATCATTCCAAAGCAGTTTTTGCAGAAAGTAAACCGTACCGGTTTCGGTAAGCACCTGTTTCACGACTGGCGCTTTCTTGATGACGCCGGCGAACAGCCTAATCCTGAGTTCGTTCTGAACCACCCGCGCTATCAGGGTGCCAGTATCCTGCTGGCCCGTGAAAACTTCGGCTGTGGTTCATCACGCGAGCACGCGCCCTGGGCGCTGGCTGATTACGGTATCAACATCATCATTGCGCCGAGCTTTGCCGATATTTTCTATGGCAACGCGATCAACAACCAGATGGTACCTGTGCGCCTGACAGATGCCGAAGTTGATGAGATCTTCCAGTTTGTCGACGCCAACCAGGGCGCCGAAGTGACAGTAGATCTGGTAAGCATGACGGTCAGCGCCAACGGCAAGTCCTACAGCTTCGAGATTGACGAGTTCCGCCGCCACTGCCTGCTGAACGGTCTGGACAACATCGGCCTGACCCTGCAGCACGAAGATAAAATCGCTGAATATGAAAGTAAGATCCCGGCCTTTCTGGCCTGATCTATACTGTCATTGCTGACTGGCTCAGACACCCTGCTCCGGCAGGGTGTTTTGTTAAGCGCCTGCACCGGAAAGAAACACCCCCTTGCTTCGGTCTGTTGAATATCAATCTTTTTACAGAGGTGTTCACATGTATCCGCTACGCCAAACCCTGACCGTCTTGCTCCTGATGACATTGCTCAGCCTGTCTTCAACGGCACTGGCCGCCCCCAAAGCCGATCTCTGGCCTTTGTGGCAAGCCAGCAACCCCAGCAATACCGCAAAAATTGACCACACTCTCTGGCAGGGCCTGCTCAACGACTATCTGCTGGTCGCCCCCAAACAGACCCGCTTTCGTTATGCCGCGGTCAGCCAGCAGGATAAAGCGGCTCTGGCACGCTATCTGAGTGAACTCACCGCGCTGGATCCGCGCCGCTACAACCGCAATGAACAATTTGCCTACTGGGTAAATTTGTATAACGCTCTGACCGTCAGAGTGATTCTGGACAACTATCCGGTCAGCTCGATCACCAAACTCGGCGGCATATTCAACTTCGGTCCCTGGGATGAAAAACTGATCACTATCCGCGGACAAAAATTGTCGCTCAATGATATTGAACACAGGATCCTGCGCCCTATCTGGCAGGACGAGCGTATTCACTATGTGGTGAACTGTGCCAGCTTGGGCTGCCCGGATCTGCTCCCTGAGGTCATGCAGGCCGATAAGCTGAACGAGCAGCTGGATGAAGCTGCCAAGCGCTTTATCAACAGCGAAAAAGGGGTTGATGTGCGCGGCCAGAGTGTCCGTCTGTCGTCAATTTATGACTGGTATCAGAGTGATTTCGGTACTCTGGCTGAGCTGCAAAAACATCTGAACACTTACCTCAACCGGCCGGTGACGCTGGTATCGCCCAGTTACGATTACGACTGGCGGCTCAATGAGATCAAATAGCCTCGCCTGACAATTTAACTTGCAGCTCAGGAATCACAGCCAGCCGCAATTGTGGCTGGCAACCTGTGTCGGCCGCGTTTACAATGAGAGCCGTTCTCATGGGGAGCCTTAGGGCTGAGATCGTACTGCGTACGGGACCCATTGAACCTGAACCAGATCATGCTGGCGGAGGAATTGAGAAAAACTGAGAGACAAGAAAGCACACCTTTATCCCCGGTTCGTGCCTTTCCGGAAACCTTCCCTCTCACTCAACCCCGCGCCTTGAAGAAATCGGAATTCCCTGTCTTACAGGAACTCAGGAGCGCTTTGTGAAACACTTACTGTTAACCTTACCCCTGCTGGCTGCCGCCACGTCTGCCGCCGCCGCTCAACCGACCTTGACGGTTTACACCTACAGCTCTTTTACCGCGGATTGGGGACCGGGTCCGGCCATCGAAACCGCGTTTGAGAAAGAGTGCGGCTGCGATCTGCAGTTTGTCGCCCTGGACGATGGTGTATCCATCCTCAACCGTGTCCGTCTGGAAGGCAAAAGCAGCAAAGCCGACCTGCTGTTAGGGCTGGATAACAACCTGATGACGGAAGCCAAAAAAACCGGGCTGCTGACCACTCACCAGGTGGATACCGCGGCGGTCACTATTCCGGGCGGCTGGCAAGATGACACCTTTGTCCCTTTCGATTACGGTTACTTCGCTTTCATTTATGACAGCAAGAAACTGAATAACCCGCCAGACAGCCTGAAAGCGCTGGTTGAGCGCGACGATCTGACGATGATTTACCAGGATCCCCGTACCTCAACGCCGGGACAGGGTCTGATGCTGTGGGTGAAATCTGTCTATGGTGACCAAGCCGCCACTGCCTGGCAGCAACTGGCGAAAAAAACCGTGACTGTGACCAAAGGCTGGTCAGAGGCTTACAGCATGTTCCTCAACGGCGAAGCCGATCTGGTGCTCTCTTACACCACATCACCGGCCTACCACCTGATTGCCGAACAAGAAGACAAGTACAAAGCCGCCAACTTCAGCGAAGGCCACTATATGCAGGTGGAAGTTGCCGCTAAGCTCAAAAACAGCCGCAACAGTGAGCTGGCCGAGCAGTTTCTTAACTTCATCCTGACGCCGGGCTTCCAGTCACACATTCCAACGGGCAACTGGATGTATCCGGTCACCGGCCAGGAGCTGCCTGAAGGGTTCAGCAGCCTGACCTTGCCTGCCAAGTCGCTGGAATTTTCCGCCGATGAAGTCGCGAAAGAGCGTAAAAGCTGGATTCGCGAGTGGCAGACGGCCCTGACCCAGTAATGCAACTGTAGTGCAATAGGACAGCTCTTGTTACTCTCCCGTTCCAGCCTGCCCGGCCTGTTAAGCGCCGGGCTGATACTGCTTGTGGTCGGCGGAGCGCTCAGCGCGCTGCTGAGTCAGGCCACCGAACTGCAACCGCTCAGCTTGTGGCAGGATCCTTACCTGCGTCATGTCACGGTCTTCAGCTTTAAACAGGCCCTGTTATCAACTCTGCTCAGTGTGATTCCGGCAATCCCTGTTGCTTACGCCCTGTCCCGGCGGCGTTTTCCGGGCCGGACTGTATTACTCAGGTTGTTTGCCATGACGGTGGTGCTGCCGGTACTGGTGGCGGTGTTTGGTTTGCTGGCTATCTATGGCAACAGCGGTTTGCTGGCACAAGCACTGGCAAGGCTGGACATGACCCTGCCGTTCAGCATCTACGGTCTGAACGGCATTCTGCTCGCTCATGTCTTTCTCAACCTGCCGCTGGCGAGCCGGTTGCTGTTGCAAAGCCTGGAAAGTATTCCGGCCGAACAGCATCAGCTTGCAGCCCACCTGGGCATGAAAGGCTGGCCACTGTTCCGGCTGGTTGCCTGGCCGCGGCTGCGTCAGCAACTGCCTCAGATCGCCGGGCTGGTGTTCATGCTGTGCTTTACCAGCTTTGCGGTGATTATGTCGCTGGGCGGCGGCCCGAAAGCCACCACGATTGAGCTGGCCATCTATCAGGCGCTGAGATACGACTTTGATTTAGCCGCTGGTGCCATGCTGGCATTATGGCAGATGCTACTGTGCTGCTCGATGGTGTTGTTCAGCCAGCGCTTTGCCAAACCGCTGTCCACACTCAGCGGCCGGGTCCGCCAGGGGCATCCGAATTATCTCGACAGTCGCACAGCAAGGATATGGGACGGATGCTGGATTGGCTTAGTACTGCTGCTGGTACTGCCGCCTATGCTGGCAGTACTGAGCGCCGGGCTCAATGACCAGCTGCCACAGCTGCTGAGCACCCCCGCCCTGTGGCAGGCGATCAGCCATTCATTGCAAATCGCGCTGCTGGCCTGCCTGCTGGCACTGATCAGCGGTATCGCCATACTCTGTGCCAGCCGTTACTGGCGGCTGCAGCGCTACCGCCTCTCTGCCGACGGGCTGGAGCTGATCGGTACCATTATTCTGGTCACACCCGGGCTGGTGATCAGCACAGGTCTGTTTCTGCTGCTGCGCGAATTCACCGACGTCTTTGCCTCGGCCTTCTGGGTGGTAGTGGCCGTCAATGCCCTGATGGCACTGCCTTATGTCATCAAAACCCTGAGCCAGCCAATGCTGCATCTCGCGCAGCAATACAACCCGCTGTGCCAGAGTTTGGGCATGCGCGGCCTGTCGCGCCTGTATCTGGTGGAATGGCGGGCACTGCGCAAACCTATGGCCCAGGCGATGGCGATCAGCTTCGTGTTGTCACTGGGCGATCTGGGTGCCATTGCGCTGTTCGGCAGCCAGGATTTTCAGACCCTGCCCCTGTACCTATTCCAGCTGATGGACAGCTATCAGATGGATGCTGCCGCCGTTGCCGCCCTGCTGCTGCTCTTGCTCAGCCTGGGTATTTTCACTGTGGTGGAAAGCCTGTTATTGTCCCGACATCCCTCGTCTGACCGCACTGCTAACGGATAACTTATGATCTCACCTATGCTCTCTTTATCTCAACTGAGCCATTGCTACCGTCACCAAAATCAGGAGTCTATGCAGCTCAGCTTTGATTTGTCGGTCGCGCAGGGAGATATTCTGGCGGTGATCGGCCCCAGCGGGGCGGGCAAAAGTACCCTGCTGGCGATGATCGCCGGTTTTCTCAAGCCGGACAGCGGCGAACTGAGGATCAACGGTGAAGTGATCGACAGGCAGAATCCGGCCGAGCGGCCGCTGTCGATCCTGTTTCAGGATCACAACCTGTTTCCGCATCTGAGCGTGTTTGACAATATTGCTCTGGGTATCCATCCCGGGCTGCGCCTCAGCACCGCTGATCAGGCTCAGGTCAAAGATGCGGCAGCGCGGGTCGGCATCGCTCATTATCTGGATCGCCTGCCTGAGCAGCTGTCCGGCGGCCAGAAACAGCGGGTGGCCGTGGCACGCAGCCTGGTCAGACACCGACCTCTGCTGTTGCTCGATGAGCCGTTTTCCGCACTGGATCCGGCGCTGCGGCAGGAAATGCTGGATCTGATCGCCAGTCTGGCCAAGGAAGCCGGGATCACTGTGCTGATGATCACCCACAGTCCGGACGATGCGCTGAAGATTGCCGATCACTGTGCCTTTGTCGAGCAGGGTGAAATCCGGGTATGCGGCCCCACCCAGCAAGTGCTGGGGGAGCCGGAAGATGAAAGATTAAGGAAGTACCTCGGGCGATGAATGCTTAAGATCCGCTCAGCGGATCCCGCCCAGTGAATTACAGATTTTCTTCAGCAAATTCCGCCAGACGGCTGCGCACCACACCATTGAGGTAAATGTTGGCGCTGCCCTCGAAATTCTTAAATCGTTCAACGATATAGGTTAAGCCTGATGTCACAGGCGACAGGTAAGTGGAATCGATCTGCGCCAGATTACCGGAACAGACCAGCTTAGTGCCCTCACCACAGCGGGTGATGATGGTCTTGATTTGCGACGCGGTCAGGTTCTGACACTCATCCAGCAACACGAAAGCGTTCTGGATAGAGCGGCCGCGCATAAAGTTAATCGATTTGAACTGGATATTGGCTTTTTCGAAGATATATTTCATCGAACCGTCAGTGCAGACATCGTGCTTATGCAAGGCCTCCATGGTGTCTGTCACTGCCGCCAGCCAGGGCATCATTTTCTCTTCTTCCGTGCCCGGCAGGAAACCGATAGATTCAGCAATGTCCGGGGTATTGCGGGTGACAATGATCTTGTCGTACATGCCTTTTTCTATCACCAGCTCCAGTGCGGCAGCCATCGCGAGGATCGTCTTACCACACCCGGCCGGGCCGGTCAGGATCACCAGATCGATATCAGGATCGAGCAGCGCGTCCATCGCCATTCCCTGATAAATGTTCTTCGGATGAATACCCCATGCCTGGCGGTGCATCAGGCGCTCATGCCCCAGATCTTTCAGGGTGACCATTTCCCCGTCCAGACTCTGAATCCGGGCAGCGAAATCGGTATCTTCATCAATCAGGTACTGGTTGACGAAAGGCGAATCAAACAGCTCTTGCGGCAGCGTATGCAAGGTCGAACGGCCGCGTTTTTCAGAATGGCACTCACCCACACGCTCCCAGAAACTGGCCGGATAGCGGTGGAACCCTTTGGTCAGCAGGCTGACATCATCAATCAGCTGATCTGACCGGTAATCGTCGACGTAAAACACCCCGGCGCCTTTGGCACGCAGGCGCATATTGATGTCTTTAGTGATCAGCACCACCTTGCGCGGCGCATAATGATTCTGGAGGTAGAGCACCCCATTGAGAATACGGTTGTCACCGGCCTTGTCGGCAAAGGCATGCACAGTTTCGTGGATTTCGTAATCGGCGAAAATCGCGATACGGCCTTTGTGATCACCTTGCTCAGTCAGGGGGATCCCGGCTGAGATTTGTTCCGGCGTGGCATCGTGGAAGATATCTTCGAGGGCGCGGATAGCAACACGGGCATCGCGGGCAACGTCGCGTTTGCTGTCTTTGATCCGGTCGAGTTCTTCCAGGACCGTCATGGGAATCACTACGTCGTGCTCTTTGAAAGAGTAGATGGCGAGGGGTTCATGTAACAGGATGTTGGTATCAAGTACAAAGACTTTCCTATCAGCATCGTCCATAGACGTCTCCTTGTTCACCTGAAATAGCCATTGGCAAAGGCTATCATTAATAAGCCTAAACCCGCTTTTCATTAATGACCGCAAAAAATGAAAATATTGTGACAATTTTCTCACTTGATGGGTCCATCACTTAGCCCGTGACCTGGCTCCCATCATGCAGTACCATTAGCCCCCTTTTTTGCCGGCGCCATTTGTGGCTTACACTTAATTTCAGTGTAGTTGATTTATTCATCGTCGCCGGGATCCAATTCTCCTTGATTTCAAATATTTAGAAGGTTTTTTCCACTATGCCATTTGCTTTGGGTCAACGCTGGATCAGTGACACGGAAAGTGATTTAGGGTTAGGAACTGTGGCCGCCATGGATGCGCGTACTGTCACCCTTATGTTTGCCGCCAGCGAAGAGAATCGCGTGTATGCCCGCCATGATGCCCCTGTCACCCGCGTGATGTTCAACGCCGGTGATGTGACTGAGAGTCAGGAAGGCTGGTCGCTCAGGGTCGAGCAAGTGGAAGAACAACAAGGGGTGCTGACCTATGTCGGCACCCGTACCGATACCGGGGAAGAAAATGTATCGTTGCGCGAAATCTTCCTCAGCAACCAGATTCGTTTTAACAAGCCGCAGGACAAGCTGTTCGCCGGTCAGATTGACCGCATGGACCGTTTCGCCCTGCGCTACCGTGCCCTGAAAAACCAGCACCAGCAGCACAAGAGCCCGCTGCGCGGCTTGTGCGGGATGCGTGCCGGCCTGATCCCGCACCAGCTGTTCATCGCCCATGAAGTGGGCCGCCGTTTTGCCCCCCGTGTCCTGCTGGCCGACGAAGTGGGCCTGGGTAAAACCATTGAAGCCGGGATGATCATCCACCAGCAGGTGCTGGCGGGACGCGCTGAGCGTATTCTGATCCTGGTGCCGGAAACCCTGCAGCATCAGTGGCTGGTTGAGATGATGCGCCGCTTCAACCTGTATTTTTCTATCTTCGATGAAGAGCGCTGTGTCGAGGCCATTGCCGATGCGGCCAATCCGTTTGATACCGCGCAATACGTGCTGTGCTCACTGGATTTTCTGCGCAAGAGCCGCCGCCGTTTCGAACAGGCGCTGGACGCCGACTGGGATCTGCTGGTAGTCGATGAAGCCCACCACCTGGTGTGGAGTGAAGAGGCGCCAAGCCGTGAGTACCAGGTGGTGGAAGCCCTGGCCGAGAAAACCCCGGGCTGCCTGCTGCTGACGGCCACGCCGGATCAGCTGGGCCATCAGAGCCACTTCGCCCGCCTGCGCCTGCTCGACCCGGATCGCTTCTACGACTACGATGCCTTTCTCGATGAAGAGCGCCAGTACGCCCCGGTCGCCGATGCCGTGTCAGACCTGCTGGCCGGCAAAAAACTGGACGACGACAGCCGCGCGACACTGATCAATCTGCTGCCAGAGCAGGACATTGCCCCGCTGCTGGACACACTGACCACGCAGGGCGACGAACACGCCCAGCATGCCGCGCGACAGGAGCTGGTCGACAACCTGATGGACCGCCACGGTACCGGTCGCGTGCTGTTCCGTAACACCCGTGCAGCGGTGCAGGGCTTTCCTCAGCGTCACCTCAATCTGTACCCGCTGGCGATGCCGTCTCAGTACAGCACGGCCATGCGTGTCGCCGGCATGATGATGGGGAAAATCAGCGAAGAAGAAAAAGTGCTCAAGCTGCTGTACCCGGAAGATATTTATCAGGAATTTGAAGGCGAATCGGCCACCTGGTGGAACTTCGACCCGCGGGTGAGCTGGCTGCTGGATTTCCTCAAAGCCAACCGCAATGAAAAAGTGCTGGTGATCTGCTCCCGCGCGCAAACCGCGCTCAATCTGGAGCAGGCACTGCGCGAAAAAGAAGGCATCCGGGCCACTGTGTTCCACGAAGGCATGTCAATTCTCGACCGCGACAAAGCGGCCGCTTACTTCGCTCAGACAGAAGACGGCGCGCAGGTGCTGCTGTGCTCTGAAATCGGCTCTGAAGGCCGCAATTTCCAGTTTGCCAACCAGCTGGTAATGTTCGACCTGCCGAACAACCCGGATCTGCTGGAACAGCGTATCGGCCGTCTGGACCGCATCGGCCAGCAAAGGGATATCGAGATCCATGTGCCGCACCTGCAGGGCACCTCGCAAGCGCTGCTGGCGCACTGGTATAACGAGGGCCTCAATGCCTTTGAAGAAACCTGCCCGACAGGCCGTGCTGTGTATGAAGCCATTCAGCCGCAGTTGATCACTCTGCTGGCCAGTGAAAACCATAGCGCTGAGGCGCTGGACTCGCTGATTGCCGACAGCGCCCGCATGCACACTGAGCTGAAGAGCAAAATGGAACAGGGCCGCGACCGTCTGCTGGAGATCCATTCCAACGGTGGCGATGCCGCCCGTGAGCTGGTCGAGCAGATTGCCGCCAAAGACGGCGATACCAATCTGGTGACCTTCGCGCTGGGGCTGTTTGACACTGTGGGCCTCAATCAGGATGACAGAGGCGAAAATGCCCTGGTTATCACCCCGTCTGAGCACATGCTGGTATCGAGTTTCCCGGGTTTGCCGCAGGATGGCTGCACCATTACCTTTGACCGTGATACCGCGCTGTCGCGTGAAGACATGCACTTTATCAGCTGGGAACACCCTATGATTCAGGGCGGGATTGATCTGCTGCTGTCGGAAGGTGTCGGCACCACTGCGGTGTCTTTGCTCAAGAACAAGGCACTGCCCGCCGGCACACTGTTGCTGGAGCTGGTGTACGTGGTCGATGCCCAGGCACCGAAACAATCCGGCATCGGCCGCTTCCTGCCGCACACGCCTATCCGTATCCTGCTGGATGCCAAAGGCAATAATCTGTCGGATAAAGTCGAGTTCGAAGGCTTCAACCGCCAGCTGAGTCCGGTCAACCGTCATCTGGGCAGCAAACTGGTGAATTCGGTCCAGAGAGACATCCATGCCCTGATTGCCGCTGGCGATCAGCTGATCGAACCTGAGCTGGCCAAAGTGCGCCAGGCCGCGCAACAGGATATGGAAAACACCTTAGGGGCAGAGCTGGCCCGTCTGCAGGCCCTGAAGTCCGTTAACCCTAACATCCGGGACGATGAGCTGGAGTTGCTGCAAAGCCAGATTCAGGATCTGACCGCTTACATCAGCAAAGCCCAGATTCAGCTCGATTCGCTGCGTGTCATCGCCGTCAGCCATAACTGATACGGCAATATCCGGGCGGTAGGTACTCCCTGCCGCCCTGTGTTACCATTTCGCCGCTGCCTGTGCGTACAACCTGAGATAGCCCGAACATGAACCCCTTACCACCGCTGGACTATAACCCGCCTACCGATCCCTGGCTGGATGTTCTGTATGTCGACCGCGATATCATAGCCGTCAACAAGCCTTCCGGTTTGCTGTCAAATCCCGGCCGCGATCCGGCTCATGCCGACAGCGTGTTTAACCGCGTGCTGGCCGAGCATCCCAAAGCGCAGATTGTGCATCGTCTGGACATGGCCACTTCCGGCCTGATCATACTGTCGCTCAACAAGGATGCCGAACGGCACCTCAAAGCCCAGTTCCGTGATCGTCAGACCGAAAAAGTCTATTACGCCCGGGTCTGGGGCACGCCAGAGCAGCCAAGCGGCACCATAGATCTGCCGCTGATTTGCGACTGGCCCAACCGCCCGATACAGAAAGTCTGCTTTAACGACGGCAAACCCTCGGTGACCCATTATGAGGTGATTGCCAGTGACGGCCAGAGCAGCTTAGTCAGACTGCGCCCGGTCACAGGACGATCTCATCAGCTTCGCGTTCACATGCTGGCGCTGGGCCACCCGATCCTGGGCGATGGTTTCTATGCCCACGATCAGGCCAAAGCACTGGCCCCCCGCCTGCAACTGCACGCGGCGGAACTGAGCTTTTTCCACCCCTACAGCAACGAAGCACGTCATGTGTTCGCACCGTGCGAATTCTATTCCGACGCGCCCGAGCGGACGCTGTAAAGTACAACCGGCCTTAGCTGCCGACCTCTGAGTCGGCAGACTTGTTTGCCCAACTTGCAGCCTGCCACCCGCTGGTGTTTACTGTGTGCCATCAACCACACGCATCAGCAGGGAGCCAGAGTGATGCACCAGATAGTTTTTCTCGACCGCGATACCATCCCCCATCAGATCACCCTGCCCCGCCCGGCCTTTGCGCACCACTGGCAGGAATACCCGATCACCTCTTCGGCGCAGGTTGCTGAACGGCTGCAACAGGCCACCATAGCCATCACCAATAAAGTCGTGCTCAATGCTGACACTCTGCGTCAGTTGCCGCAGCTGAAAATGATCGCCATTGCCGCCACAGGCACCAATAATGTCGATCTGGACTACTGCCGCGGACACGGCATAGTGGTCAGTAACATTCGCGGTTATGCCACCGGCTCGGTGCCAGAGCACGTCATTGCCATGCTGTTTGCGCTCAAACGCAACCTGTTCGCGTACCACAGAGATATTCAGGCCGGCGTCTGGCAGGAGAAGAAACAATTTTGCTTTTTCAGCCACCCGATTGGCGATGTGGCCGGCAGCACACTGGGGGTGATCGGCAGCGGCAGTCTGGGACAGGCGGTCGCTAAACTGGCCTCAGCCCTTGGTATGAAGGTGGTATTTGCTGAACGCAAAGGCGCAGCATCATGCCGCGACGGTTACCTGCCTTTTGAGCAGGTGCTGCAAACCGCCGATACAATTACGCTGCACTGTCCGCTCAGTGAGGAAACAACCAATTTGATTGCGGCACCGGAACTGGCACAAATGAAGCCCGGCAGCCTGCTGATCAATACCGGCCGCGGCGGACTGGTTAACGAAGAGGATCTGGTTGAAGCACTGCGATCCGGCCACCTGGGCGGTGCCGGGTGCGATGTGTTTACCCAGGAGCCCGCCGACGAATCTAACCCGCTGCTGGCAAACGCAGCGTTGCCAAACCTGCTGCTGACACCCCATGTGGCCTGGGGAGCGGACTCGGCCATTCAGGCGCTGGCCAATCAGCTGATCGACAATCTGGAAGGCTTTGTCGCCGGCCACCCTCAGCACTGTGTCTGAGGGGTCTGGCCACTTACTTAAAGCCTTTTTCTTTTTTTATCAGCTCGTAAGCTGCCGTCAGTTCCTGGGCTTTCTGCTTTGCCAGCTCCATCATCTCTGGCGGTAAACCTTTGGCCGCCAGTTTGTCAGGATGGTGCTCGTTCATCAGTTTGCGGTAAGCCCGTTTCAGATCTTTCGGACTGGCCTGTTGTTCGACGCCCAGCAGTTCATACGCATCACTGAGCTGATCCCGGGTTGGTGCCTGTCGAAAACCGCCCTGCTGTTGCTGTGACTGCTGGCGATAAAAGCCCCCGCCCTGCTGAAAGCGAAACGCCGCTTCTTGCATATGCAGCCGCCTTTCCAGCTGCTGATCGGAAAAACCCAGGGCACGGCCAATCACGAACAGTAACTGACGTTCTTTCGGATGCAGGCTGCCGTCGGCAAACGCGGCCTGGATCTGCAATTCGAGAAAAAACTGCAACAAATCAAGCCGCCCCGTCCCTTGCTGACGCACCCTGGCCAGCACTTCCTGAAGGGGGAAATCTTCTGATTTGCCGTCACGAAAAGCTTCCTGAGCCAGCCGGCGGGCATCACCATGCAGCTGCATTCGGTCCATAATCGCGCTGGCGACGCGGATTTCATCCTGGGTCACCCGGCCTTTCGCCTTGGCCATATGACCCATCACAGCAAACGCCGCATGAAAAAACGCCGCCTGACGTTCATGCTGATCTGCCTGACCCTGGCTAAAACGACCAAAACTGCCGCCCTGATAAACACCGGCACGCGCCCGATCGAACTTATGACCCAAAAAGATGCCTAATAACAACCCGATAGGTCCACCAAGAAGGAAACCAAAAAATGCCCCTAAAATCTTGCCCAACACCTGCATGTTATACTCTCTGGTAATTTGCTAAATTGTGCCCACGAATGCCGTCTAGTCTTACGAAAAGAGATAGGTCTGTCAGCGTGACTTGCTGTCATAAAGCACAGCGCCGTCCGATAAAGACCTCGCGGCATAATAGCAGAAAAAACAATAATGAATTTATCCGGTCCGATGATTACAGAGCCCCATAGAGATGCCGATAAGCAGAAATTGCTTTATCATAGCAGCCTTTATTGCGGGGACGGCAGGGCCGGTCTGGACACCTTTGCGCTATATCATGAACACAGGAAATTAAATCTCAATGTCATTCACTTCTCGCAGCTTATTGGCGACCATGATCAGCATAGCTTTATATGGCCCGTCAGCTTTCGCCAATGATGCCCTCATTGAGAATGAAGCCAGCCCGACGGCAGAGGAAGAGCTTGCTCTGGTCAAAGGCATGTGCCTGGCCCCGGATCCCAGTGACGGTGATCCCAATAATGCCCCGATCAGAATCACCGCCGATAAGGCAGAGGCGGACAGCGACGCCAGTGTGACCTACTCCGGCGATGTGGTGGTTCGGCAATCCAACCGGACAGTGGCGGCCGATGTCGCCACCATGAACCAGCAAAATAATACTGTCAGTGCCAAAGGCAACGTGTATTTCCACGATGGCAGCATTGAAGTTTATGCTGACAACATGCACAACAACCTGGATACCGACGATGCAGAAATCAACAACGCCGTCTATAGCCTGACCTGTGAAGCCGGCCGGGGTGAAGCCACTAAAATTGAAAAGCAGGGCATGACCTACTATCGCCTGCGCAACGGCACTTACACTACCTGCCCGCCCGGTGATAAAAGCTGGCAATTTACTGCCACCAGCATTGAACGTGAAGCTGATTCACCGTTTGCTGACCTGTATAACGCCCGGTTCGAAATACTTGAAGTGCCGGTGTTCTACATGCCTTACCTGCGTGTACCTGTTGGTGACGAGCGGCTGACCGGTTTTCTCTATCCAACCGTGAGTTACGGCTCTCGTGACGGTTTTGAGCTGGAAACCCCGTTTTACTGGAATATTGCCCCCAACTACGATCTGACCTTTACTCCGAAATACATGAGTAACCGCGGCTTGCAGCTCAACAGCCAGTTCCGTTATCTCACTGATCTGGGACAAGGCAGCCTGAAAGGGGAATATCTCGGCAGCGATGAAGCCTCCGATACTGACGATGCACGCTGGGCCTACAACTGGTCCCACAGCGGCCGGTATCAGGATAACTGGCTGTTCAACATTGATTACAGCAAGGTCAGCGACGTGACCTATTTCTCGGATGTCGATTCAGAGATCGGCCGCCGGGAAGACAACAACCTGCTGCAAACCGGCGAAGTGACCTACCAGGAAGAAAAATGGAACTCGACTTTACGGGTCAGGAACTTCCAGCCGCTGACGCCGGGTGTGTCATCCAACTACCGTTTGATGCCGCAGCTGACCTTCAACTACTACGAGCCTGAACTGGGCTATGATCTGGACTTTGGCTTCCTGAGCCATATCAGCCGGTTTGAAAATGACGATTCGACGAAACCATCCGCCGACCGTGTCCATTTAGAGCCGTCTCTGACGCTGCCGTTCGCGACTCCCTGGTGGTCAATGACCACGGAAGCCAAGCTGATGTACACCTACTACAATCAGGAGTTTGATCCCACAATCGCCGGTCTGGAAGATCTGGAAGAAACGGCGTCCCGGACTGTGCCCAGTCTGCGAATGCTGACAGGCTTGTATTTCGAGCGGGATACTGACCTGTTCGGTGATGCTTATGTCCAGAGTCTGGAGCCGCAACTCCAGTACCTGTACATCAAGGATGTGGAACAGAGCGACATTTACGGCTCATACGACACCACTATCCTGCAAACCGATTATTACGGTTTGTTCCGTGATCGCCGTTACTCCAGCGTCGACCGCATTGCCGCCGCCAACCAGTTTACTGTCGGTGCCACCACCCGCTTTTTCGACAATAATCTGAAAGAGCGCTTCAACCTCGCCTTTGGCCAGATTTTCTACCTCAACGATTCCGGCCGGAATTTGCAGGAAGAAGGCGAATCTCAGCCGAATTATTCGGCCTCGGCGTTTGAGTCTGATTTCAACTTTAATGACTGGCTCTTCTTTCACGGCGGCCTGCAATATGATGCCAGTGAAAGAGACATGCAGTTTGCCAACGCCGCACTGGAATACCGCGAAGGCGGCCTGTTCAGCCAGCTGAACTACCGCTACGTGTCAAAAGAATACATCCAGCAGAGCCTGCCGGATAACAACCAGATAGATAATTACACCCAAGAAGGTATTTCTCAGATTGGCTTCTCAACCGGATTCCCGATTCACGCCGGACTGAGTGTACGGGGGGATTACTACCACGATGTAACGGAAAACCAGATGGTGGAAGGCCAGGTCTCACTCAATTACCGCTCCGACTGCTGGATGATCACGCTGGGCTACAACCAGTACATGGTGGCGCGCAGCAACGTCAACACCCAGCCGGTTGAGTACGAACAGAACTTCAGTATCTCGTTCTCACTACTTGGCCTGGCAGGGGTTTCCGCCGTCGGCGCGTCGTCAGCCAGTGGCAATGCCATTGCATACGGACGACCTTTCTACCTGAACAATTAACAGGCCGGGCCAAGGCCCGTCCTAACCAACCGCGCATTGAAGCGCCCTGGATACGGATATGAAAATGTGGAAGTCTTTTATTCTCGGCCTGACTCTTCTGGGCCTGACAACCGGTTCACTGGCCGCCCTGCAGCCACTGGACAAAGTGGTCACTATTGTTAACGACAGCGTTATCCTGCAAAGCGACGTCGATGCGATGCTGAAAACCGTCCACCTCAATGCGGCGCGTCAGGGCCAACCTCTGCCGGATGACAGCATTCTGGTCAATCAGGTGATGGAAAAGCTCATCATGGAAACCCTGCAGCTGCAACAGGCAGAACAATTTGGTATCCGTATTGATGACAACCGCCTGGATCAGGCGATCAGCCAGATTGCAGCCGAGCAAAACATGTCCGTGGCCCATCTGCAGCAGGAGCTGGCAGCCGGTGGCATCAGCTACCCGATTTTCCGCGAACAAATCCGCCGTGACCTGACTGCCAGCGAAGCCCGTACCATTATGGTGCGCCGCCGGATCAACATTCTGCCGCAGGAAGTGGACAGTCTGGTGACCCAACTGGGCCAGCAGCAGCAGGAAAGCGTGCAATACAATGTCAGCCATATCCTGATCCGCCTGGGCGAAGGTGCCAGTCAGTCTGAGCGCCAGACGGCCGAGCGCAAAGCCAACGAACTGCTGGCGCAATTGAATCAGGGGGCTGATTTCACCAACCTGGCCTACAGTGCGTCAAATGGTCCCAAAGCTCTGCAGGGGGGTGCCTGGGGCTGGATGAGCCCGGAAGAAATGCCGACTATCTTTGCCGATCAGATCCAAGGTCAGGGGAAAGGTGCTATCATAGGGCCATTCCGCAGCGGTGTGGGTTACCACATTCTCAAAATCAATGATGTGAAAGGCCAGGAGACTGTCTCAGTCACTGAAATCAATGCCCGCCACATCCTGCTGAAAACTTCTGTCATCCTTAGCGATGAAGGAGCGAAGAAACAGCTCGAGCAGGTTCGCCAGGACATTATCGCCGGTCAGCGCAGCTTTGCTGATGCAGCCCAGGCACTGAGTGCCGATCCGGGCTCTGCGGCCAATGGCGGTGAACTGGGCTGGCAGACGCCAGATATTTACGTCCCTGAATTCAAACAGCAGGTTGAAACCCTGCCTGCAGGCACCATCAGTGAACCGTTCCAGACGGTACACGGCTGGCATATTGTGGAAGTGCTGGATCGCCGTCAGGTTGACCGCACCGATGCGGCCGCGAAGAACCGTGCTTACCGGATTCTCTTCAGCCGTAAATTTAACGAGGAAGCCCAGGCGTGGCTGCAGGAACTGCGGGCCGGCGCCTATATAGAACAACCAGGATTTGATGATGAACAAGGTTAAACGTATTGCCATCACGCCGGGAGAACCGGCGGGTATTGGCCCGGATCTCGTCGTGGCGCTGGCACAACAGCCGTGGCCGCACGAGCTGGTAGTTTGTGCCAACGCCGAACTTATGGCAGAACGTGCGGCCCTGCTGGGCTTACCGCTGGAAATCATCAGCTATGATCCAAGCCGTCCGGCTCAGCCACATCGTGCAGGCACTCTGGTGGTGGACAGCCACCAACTGAAAGCCAGTGTGACCCCAGGCCAGCTTGACGAGCACAACGGACATTATGTGCTGGACACCCTCCGCCGTGCTGCCGAAGGCAATATGGACGGCGAATTTGCCGCACTGGTCACCGGGCCGGTGCATAAGGGCATCATTAACCGTGCGGGCGTATCATTCAGCGGACACACAGAATTTTTCGCCCAGCAGGCACAATCCAACCAGGTGGTGATGATGCTGGCAACCGAAGGGTTGCGTGTGGCGCTGGTGACCACCCACATTCCGCTGGCTTATGTGGCCAAAGCGGTGACTGAAGATCGTATTCATCAGGTGATTCGGGTGCTGCATGCCGATCTGATCAGCAAGTTTGGCATCAAACAACCGAAAATTTATGTTTGTGGCCTCAACCCGCATGCCGGTGAAGATGGCCACTTGGGCCGTGAAGAGATCGAAGTGATCACTCCGGCCTTGAATGTTCTGAGAGAGCAGGACGGTATGGATCTGGTTGGCCCGCTGCCAGCCGATACGATTTTCCAGGATAAGTACCTGGCCGAAGCCGATGCCGTACTGGCAATGTACCACGATCAGGGTCTGCCAGTGCTGAAATTCAAAGGATTCGGTAATGCCGTCAATATCACTCTGGGATTACCTTTTATCCGAACATCAGTTGATCATGGTACCGCATTGGAACTCGCCGGTACCGGACAGGCGGACACAGGGAGCCTCTGGACAGCGCTTACCCACGCCATCGAAATGGTAGATAAAAAACAATGAGCAGTGATCAGGTCCATTTAGGCCACCGCGCCCGTAAGCGCTTTGGCCAGAACTTCTTGCACGACGAATACATCATCGACAACATTGTCGCCTCAATTAACCCGAGACCGGGCCAGAATCTGGTTGAAATCGGTCCTGGTTTGGGCGCTCTGACCGAGCCAGTCGGTAAACAAGTCGATAAATTTACGGTGATTGAACTTGACCGCGATCTGGCCGAGCGGTTACGCAATCACCCGGATCTGTCCGGTAAGCTGACTATCCATGAAGGCGATGCCATGCGTTTCGACTTCACTCAGCTGATCAGGGAAAACAACAAACTGCGGATTTTTGGCAACCTGCCTTACAACATTTCAACGCCGCTGATGTTCCACCTGTTCAGTTTCCATCAGCATATTGAAGATATGCATTTCATGTTGCAAAAAGAAGTGGTCAATCGTCTGGCTGCCGGCCCGGGCACCAAAACCTATGGCCGCCTGACCGTGATGGCACAATATTACTGCAAAGTGATGCCAGTGCTTGAAGTGCCGCCCAGCGCCTTCAAACCCGCACCTAAAGTAGATTCTGCTGTGGTTCGACTGGCGCCGTATGAAACATTACCGCATCCTTGTACTAACCTGAAATGGCTGGACCGTGTTTGCCGGGATGGCTTTAACCAGCGCCGTAAAACGGTGCGTAACTGCTTTAAAGCCATCATGGATGTGGACACGCTGGAAAGCCTGGGCATTAACCCTGGCTCGCGTCCGGAAAACCTGACACTTGAACAGTTTGTATCTATGGCTAACTGGCTGGATGCCAACCACAGCCACTAAGTAATATGCCGGGCCATGGCGCCCGGCAACTGCCTTGCACAAAGGCATTGTCGTATCAGAAAGGAAGCAGCAAGGTGAACAACAAAGTTATCCCTACCATCAAATGCCGGGTCATCACCCATTACATTGATGATCAGTCTGAGCCTGAGCAGAACCGCTACGTCTTTTCGTACACCATTACCATTTGCAACCTGGGCCAGGGCAACGCACAACTGCTTCGCCGCCGCTGGCTGATCACAGATGCCAATGGCAAGAAACTGGTAGTTGAAGGTGAAGGTGTCGTCGGTGAACAACCTACCATAGCCCCCAATGATGAATACACCTATACCAGCGGCACCATCATAGAAACGCCACTGGGTGTGATGGAAGGCCATTACGTCATGATTGACGACAATGGTAACGAGTTCAATGCCGAAATCGTGCCTTTCCGTTTGGCTATCCCCAATATTCTTCACTAAACAGGGTCGATCATGGCAACCTATCTGGTCGGTGATATTCAGGGCTGTTACCGTGAACTCTGCACGCTTCTCGAGCGTGCAGGCTTCAGTGAACAGCACGATGAACTCTGGCTGGCCGGCGATCTGGTTGCCCGCGGGCCGGATTCTCTGGCCACCCTGCGTCTGGTGAAATCACTGGGTAACAGTGCCACCTGCGTGCTGGGTAACCACGATTTGCACTTACTGGCCGTGGCCCGGGGCATAGGCAAGGCCAAGCAGAAAGATCGGATTGATCAGATTTTGCAGGCCAGCGACGGTGAAGCATTACTCGATTGGCTCAGCCGCCAGCCTCTGCTGGCCGAACACCCCACACACCCTGTTGTCATGGTCCATGCCGGTATCCCGCCACAATGGCAACTCGACGATGCCCGCCGCTGTGCACGTGACGTCGAGGCCATGTTACAAAGCGAGCAGCAGCAATGGCTGCTGAGCAATATGTACGGTAATGAGCCTGAACAGTGGGATCCTGCATTGGCGGGACTGGATCGGTTACGCTACACCATCAACGCGCTGACCCGGATGCGCTATCTGTATCCCGATGGCCGGCTGGAGATGCATTGCAAGCAGCCACCGGGCGAACCGGGCACCGAGCATTTGCTGCCCTGGTTCCAGTTTGCGCGCTCGCAGCCGCTGGGAAAAACCATTATTTTCGGCCACTGGGCCTCTCTGATGGGTTATCAGGATGAAAATGCTATCGGACTGGACACCGGGTGTGTCTGGGGCCATCAGCTCACTATGCTGCGCTGGGAAGACCAGCAATGGTTTAAGCAAGACAGGCTCTGACAGGGCCAAGGTTTTTTCTCCGCACACTCAGTGCTCAGCTCGCCGCTTAACCCTTGAGAGCCGCGAAGACCGCCTGACGGGTTGCCGTCATTTCCTGACGTAACCAGTTGAGCAGTGCTACCACCCTGTTATCGGCCTCGATCGCGATAGGTGATAACAGATAGTAAGATGAGCCGTCCGCAATAAAGCCGGCAGGGGCGACCAGACGGCGATGTCTGATGTCGTTACCCACCATATACACCGAACTTAACCCGTAGCCACCGCCTGCCTGAACCGCTTCCAGCATGATATAGAAATGCTCGAACCAGACATCTTCTGCCACATTCACCGCCTGGTTAGCCTGATGCTGCCAGTCAGCCCAGGCCGCAGGCCGCAGGCCGGCTTTTGGTATGCAGCAGAGTGGTCGGCGAAGTCAACGCCTCTCCTTGCGCATGCTGCTCAGCCAGCACCACGGGCCCGACATACTCAGGGCCTATCGGCTCGGCATGATAACCCTGCTTCCAACTGAAGTCATTGCGACGAATGGCGACATCCGTTTGGCTTTTCACAAAGTCGATCGGACCACCCGATGCGTTAAGGTGCAGCTGAATATCAGGATGGGCGGCCTTGAAATCAGCCAGTCGGGGGATCAGCCATTTCATCATGATGGTCGGTTCACAGGAAATCACCAGAGGCGACTGGCTTTCCTCCGCTTTCAACTCTCTGAGGGTGTTTTTCAGAATCGACAGCATTTCATGGCAAGCTGTTTTGAGCTTCTGTCCCTCTGAGGTCAAAAAGATCCCGCGGTTACGTCGCTCAAACAAAATGACGCCAAGGGCACTCTCCAATTGCTTGATCTGACGGCTCACCGCTGACTGGGTCACACACAATTCATCCGCGGCTTTTACCAGGCTCTGATGACGGGCTGCAGCTTCAAACACCCGCAATGTATTTAACGATGGCAGATTCATAATCGATGACTTTTTCGCATGGATTTCGATGACAACTTATCAATATTCAATGGGTTGTATTTCATCAACAATAGTAACCAATTCATCCATCCGTTACTCATCATTATTCAGGGAAATATACACATGGCCGAACTTTTTGCTGTCGCGTTAATTACAATTCTCGCGGTGATCAGCCCGGGCGCTGATTTTGCAATGGTGACACGAAACAGCTATCTGCACGGTCGTCGTGCAGGTCTGTATGCCGCGCTGGGCATTGCGCTGGGGGTGCTCATCCATGTGGGCTACACCATGCTGGGGGTAGGGGTTCTTATCGCCACCTCCCCAGCCCTGTTCACCGTCATCAAGTATGTCGGGGCTTTGTATCTGGTTTACATCGGTTTCTGTACTCTGCACAGCAAGACTGAACTCACGCTGGCCACTGACAATATCGCGGTTTTATCCGGCTTTGCTTCGTTCAGACAAGGATTACTGACCAATGCCCTGAACCCCAAAACCACGCTTTTTGTGCTGAGCACTTTCACCCAGATTGTCAGTCCGGACACCTCACTCTTGCTGCAAAGCGGCTATGGCTTATTCATGTCTCTGGCGCACTGGATCTGGTTCAGCCTGGTTGCCTTGTTCTTCTCCCAGCAAGCACTGAGACATAAAATGTTGAGCAAACAAGGGCCGATTAACCGAACCATTGGCAGCATACTGATGTTATTAGGGGGATCGCTGGCCTTATCGCCGATGGCCGGCTAGCTGGCACACGTTACCATGCCAACTGTTGGCATGGTAACGGCTAAAACCGGAAGCAAAAAAACAGCGGCAGGCAGGTTTACTGGCGCTCCAGTATCACAAATTCCATGTGGTGGGCATTTTTCTCATCGGCCGCGTAGTGCTCGCTGTGCGTCTGCCGCCAGCCGTCTCCCCAGTCCGGGAAGCAAGTATCTCCCTCGACACTGAGATCGATAAAGGTCAGATAGAGACAGTCTGCGACCGGCAGACATTCTGCGTACACGCTGCCGCCACCTATGATCATCAATTCATCGACCTGCCCTGCAGCCACCTGAGCAGCAGGGAGATCGGCCACCACCGTCACGCCGTCGGCGGCAAAGTCCGGGTTACGGCTGATCACAATATTGTGGCGTCCCGGCAAAGGCCGGCCAATGGATTCAAACGTTTTGCGTCCCATGACAACAGGTTTGCCCATGGTGACTTTTTTAAACCAGGCAAAATCGGCTGGCAAGTGCCAGGGCATGGCGTTGTCTTTGCCAATCACACGATCTTTTGCCATGGCGGCAACCATACTGATCTTCACACGTCGACTCCCTTTTAAATCACTGGTCGGCGACGATAAAACATTAAGCCGGGCATTGCCAGTCCTATGGCCAGCGCTGCCACGGTAAAGGCTGCGGTGATCCCGTTTTCGGCCATACGCTGCCAGATCTCAGGAGAAAAACCATGCTGATTGAGATCCACCAGCGCAATCATGGTCTTAAAAGCATAAACACCGGGCACCATGGGGATCACGGCCGCCACGGTGAACACATGAGGTGGCGCCAGCAGCCGGCGCGACCCGATGATTCCTGTCATCCCGACCAGCAAAGCGGCAAAGAAGCTCGCCCATTCAATCGGCATGCCCTGATACATGAGTACAAAACGGCAACCGTGACCGAGCGCCCCCGCCATGGCGCAGTACTTCAACGCCCTGACCGGCACATTAAATACCATAGCAAACCCGACAGCCGGAATCGCGGCCAGCATCATATCTGCAGACAGTGTGTACAGCCATTGCCAGAACGTCATGTCAGCCACCCCCAGACATTAAACAGGTTCATCGCCGCCACTATGCCCAGGCTGGTCGACAAGGTCAGCAGACTGGCCATCACCCAGCGGGAAATACCCAGATTCACGAAACCTGACACCATATCGGCGACAGCATTAATCAGCGGAAACCCCGGCACCAGCAATAATACCGATGATGCCATCGCCAGAAAGGGCTGATTACCCAGCTCGAACAAAGGGGCAGACGCGGAGACAGCCGTCGCGACAAACGCGGCAGCAGCAAAAGTCAGCAGCGGATTGAAATGATGATGCGCCATCATCAGACGCAGCGCCATGGCGGCAGATGCGGCGAACAAGGTAATCAGGGCCACCGTCAGATCGCCGCCGGCCAGAAGACAGAATGCGGCACAGGACAGGCCGATCATCAGGATCACCAGCAGCGGCGGATAGCGCTGGGGCTGAAGGGCTAACAGACGCTTCGTCATAGCCGCAGGATCCAGCAGCCCCTTTTCCGCCATGATGCACAGATGATGGATCCGGGTAACAATCGCCATATTGATCCCATGATCCCAGCAGCGGCGCGTGGTCGTCAGACAATGATCTTCCACATGCACAGTGACCACAATGGCATTGGCGGTCAACGCAATGTTGACCTCATCCACCCCCAGTGCCAGGCCGACACGCTGGCTGACATCCACCACCACCGCAGATTCCGCGCCATGCTGTAACAGCCGCTGACCAACCTGAGCGACTATCCGGGCAATCTCCCGTTCCGTTTTAACTGTAACCGGCTGCATCCTGACTCCTTCAGAGCTTTTCTGTTGATCATTATCTCCGCTATGAGAAAGACCAATTTGATGAGGCACAAAAAAAACCGCTCCAAAGAGCGGTTTTTCACATCAAACGGCCAGTTACGGCTTGTAAATGATTTCGACGTCGTAATCGTCTTCGTTCCAATCATCCCAGTCGTCATCGTCGTCATCGTCATCACTTTTCGCAGCACTTTTCTTCAGCTGCTGCTCGTGGTAATCGTCCCACTTGAAATCGACTTTGGTTTCTTCAGTTTCGTCTTCTTCAATCAGAGCCTGAGGAATGGAGTCAATCAAATCCATCAGCTCATAGGTCAATGGCTTGATACCGGTACGGTTCAGCGCAGAAATACAGAAGTACTTCTCATCCCATGCCAGTGCTTCCAGCACTTCCTGGATCTTCGCCTGAGCTTCCTCTTCCTGCAGCAGATCAACTTTGTTAAAGATGATCCAACGCGGCTTGTTCACCAGCTTCTCGCTGTACTGCTCCAGCTCATTAAGGATAGTGAAGGCGTTTTCCACCGGATCCGAGCCGTCTGCCGGCAGCAGATCGATCATGTGCAGCAGCACACGGCAACGCTCCAGGTGTTTCAGGAAGCGAATACCCAGGCCGGCACCGTCGGCAGCACCTTCGATCAGACCGGGAATATCAGCGACCACGAAACTGCGCTCGCTATCGACCCGTACTACACCCAGGCTAGGCACTAAGGTAGTAAACGGGTAATCCGCTACTTTTGGCTTAGCGGCCGATACAGCGCGGATAAAGGTCGATTTACCTGCATTCGGCAAACCCAGCATGCCGACATCCGCCAGCAGCAGCAGCTCCAGACGCAGGTGACGAATCTCACCTTTGGTGCCCATAGTCTTCTGACGTGGCGCACGGTTGACCGAGGACTTGAACCGGGTGTTACCCAAACCGTGGAAACCACCTTTGGCTACCATGATCTTCATACCGTGCTGGGTCAGATCGGCGATCACTTCACCGGTTTCTTCGTCCACGGCACGCGTACCCACAGGGACAGACAGTACCTGGTCATCGCCTCGCTTACCGGTACAGTTACCGCCGCGGCCGTTTTCGCCGCGCTCAGCTGCATGAAAACGTTCGAAACGGTAATCGATCAGCGTGTTGAGGTTTTCATCGGCCAGCAGGTATACATCACCGCCGTCACCGCCGTCACCGCCATCAGGCCCACCTTTGGGGACATATTTTTCACGGCGGAAGCTGACAGTACCGTTGCCGCCATCACCTGCATCCACCCGGATTACCGCTTCATCTACAAATTTCATCTTATTCTCCGCACTCTGGCGTTCACTTCGCCAGCCAGGGATAGTCACCACCTGACTGTCTTTATTGTAATACCAATCGGAATAATTCTCAGGGCTTTACACCCGCAGGCACTCAAACTGATATTGTCCTGTGCCATAACAAAAAGCCCCGCCAATAGGCAGGGCTTTCACGTTCTTAACGAAACTGAATTTATTCAGCAGATTCGATAGAAACGAATTTACGGTTTTTAGGACCTTTCACTTCGAATTTCACTTTGCCATCAGTCAGAGCGAACAGAGTGTGGTCTTTACCCAAACCTACGTTGTTACCAGCGTGGAACTTAGTGCCACGTTGACGAACGATGATGTTACCTGCCAGTACAGATTCGCCACCGAAACGCTTAACACCTAGGCGTTTACTTTCTGAGTCACGGCCGTTACGAGTAGAACCGCCAGCTTTTTTGTGTGCCATCTCTAAACTCTCCTATTATTAAGCGCTGATGCCAGTAATTTTGACTTCAGTGAACCACTGACGGTGGCCCATTTGCTTACGAGAATGCTTACGACGACGGAACTTAACGATTTTTACTTTATCGCCGCGACCGTGCGTAACAACTTCAGCAGTCACTTTACCACCCGCAACGAATGGTGCACCAACTGTTACTTCTTCACCGTTAGCAACCAGCAGAACTTTGTCAAATTCAACGTTCGCACCAGTTTCAACGTCCAGTTTTTCCAAGCGTAAGGTTTGGCCTTCGCTTACTCGGTGTTGCTTACCACCACTTTGGAAAACAGCGTACATGTCTTACTCCGCTTATCCGCATAGGCCATTTGCCACGGCAAAATTGGGCAATGGGTATGCGCTTAATCTTGTCATCAATAGGGCGCGAATATTACTGGAAAACGCCGAACATGGCAAGCCGTTGGCTAAAGAAAATTGGTGAAAAGCTGCTCAACAGAAAAAGTCGCCTAAATAGCTGCAATGTAGGTTAGGAAGCCGGGAAGATTTTAGTGTAGTATGCGTGCATAATTCTTATTTTGATTGCGCCGATACGGCTAACAATTTTGCTGGATGTATCATGGATTTCAAAGCTATCCAAGCACTCACCGCTGACGACATGGCGGCGGTTGACGCAAAGATTCAGGCCCAACTCACTTCAGACGTCGCCCTGATCAACCAACTGGGATTTTACATTGTCAGCAGCGGTGGCAAGCGTTTGCGCCCCATTCTGGCAATTCTGGCCGCCCGGGCTCTTGGTTACCAGGGTGAAAAACACATCACCGCTGCGGCATTTATCGAATTTATTCACACCGCCACTTTGCTCCATGACGATGTGGTGGACGAATCCGATATGCGGCGCGGGAAAGCAACAGCCAATGCCGCATTCGGCAATGCGGCCAGCGTACTGGTCGGTGATTATATCTACACCCGCTCCTTCCAGATGATGACCAGCCTGAGATCCCTGAAGATCCTGGACATCATGAGCGAAGCAACCAATGTGATCGCCGAAGGTGAAGTCCAGCAGTTAATGAACTGCAATGATCCTGACACTACCGAAGCCAGCTATATGCAGGTGATCTACTCCAAAACGGCGCGACTGTTTGAAGCGGCAACCCAGGTGGCAGCCATTCTTTCAGATGCGCCAGAATCGGTAGAGCAAGCGCTGCAAGACTATGGCCGTTATCTTGGGACCGCCTTCCAGCTGATTGACGATGTGCTTGATTACAACGCCGATGGCGAGGAGATGGGCAAAAACGTGGGGGATGATCTGGCGGAAGGCAAACCCACCCTGCCGCTGCTTCACGCCATGCACCACGGTAACCCAGAGCAAACCGCCATGATTCGCGCCGCGATAGAGCAAGGCAACGGGCTGGATAAACTGCAACCGATTCTGGCCTGTATGGAAGAGCACGGCTCTCTGGCTTACACTCAGCAACGCGCTGAAGAAGAAGCAGATAAAGCCATTGCCGCCCTGTCGGTACTGGCCGAAAGCGAGTATAAAGATGCGCTGATCGCGGTCGCCCGGCTGTCGGTCAATCGCACCAAATAAACCCGCCCCTTCCGCGAAAACGGCCTGACTCCTGTCCAGGCCGTTTTTTGTTGCGCTCTCTTGCTACACAGCCCCGGCAGCCAAGCTGTTCGACACGATTTTCACTCACGGAATGGCTCTGCACTGAGTTCAAATTCTCTTTACGCTATAGTTATACAAGGTAAAGGGATACCTGTGCCCTGACCGTTTCTTCCCAAGACGGAGGTGACGCATGCAAGCCAATCAACTGAAAAAAGGAATGTGGGTAGAATACCCGCAAGGGATCGCTGAAGTGTTCGAGATAGATCCGGATCATGACACTGCATTGATCGAGAATCTGAAGGATCATAAAAGGATCCATATCCCGTGCAGTGAACTGACCGACGAGCCTCAGCTGCACAGCGGCTGCGGCGACTATTACTGAGCAATCTCCCTTATATGCCAATGCCAGAAACAACAAAGCGGCCGGAGGGCCGCTTTGTTCATTGTCGTCAGGCCATGACGGCCTGGTGTCGGATACCGGCTTATTTCGCCGCGAACTCTTCACCCAGAGCGATATCGCCTTTCAGGGTGTCCAGCATGCTGTCCAAGGCATTCTGCTCGAACGCGCTCAGGCTGCCGTAATCCAGCACTTCTTCCACGCCGTCTTTACCCAGACGAACTGGCTGAGCAAAGAAGCGAGCGTGCTTGCCGTTGCCTTCCACGTAAGCGCATTCAACCACATTTTGCTCACCCTGCATGGCACGCACCAGTGCCAGACCAAAACGGCAAGCCGCCTGACCCATAGACAGAGTGGCAGAACCGCCGCCCGCTTTGGCTTCAACCACTTCCGTACCCGCGTTCTGGATGCGAGGAGTCAGTGCTTTCACTTCTTCTTCAGTGAACTCAACACCTTCAACCTGAGACAGCAGAGGCAGGATAGTCACGCCTGAGTGGCCGCCGATGACAGGCACATTCACGTCACGCGGGTTCAGGCCTTTCAGCTCACCAACAAAGGTTTCTGAACGGATGATATCCAGCGTAGTCACACCGAACAGCTTGCGCTTGTCATAGACGCCGGCTTTTTTCAGAACGTCTGCTGCGATAGCCACAGTCGTGTTAACCGGGTTAGTGATGATACCGATACAGGCATTTGGACAGACAACCGCAATTTTTTCAGCCAGTGATTTCACAATACCAGCATTGACGTTGAACAGATCCGCACGGTCCATCCCTGGTTTACGGGCAACGCCAGCAGAAATCAGCACCACATCCGCACCTTCAAGTGCAGGGGTTGGATCTTCACCAGCATAACCTTTGATAGAAACAGGAGTTGGGATGTGGCTCAGGTCAGCAGCAACACCAGGGGTAACAGGGGCAATATCATAAAGTGCCAGGTCAGAGCCGGCAGGCAGTTCATTCTTCAGTAGCAGAGCCAAAGCCTGGCCGATACCACCAGCCGCACCAATAACAGCAACTTTCATTTTCGTTCTCCTTTACGATAGAAGTCAGGGTTCATCAGACAGACCCCTTCAGATAGAATTCAGGCCGTATACCCAATGTTTCAAACCCTTACTAATGTCTCTCAGTTTCTCGGGCACCAAGACGGTATAGCAAGCCTAAAAGAAAAACAATCATGCCCCCTCAGCTTTGCGAAGTTGCGCAGGGGCCAGGATTGTTTTTTCTTCCACCGAAAAAGACAAAAACTGTCTCAATAGTGGATTTATTTAATAGTTATGCAGTCGGCTAAGCTATTAACAGTAACCTAGTTCCAAGTTCGAATGAACATTGTTTGCTACCTACTAACAGGTTGTGACAAAATATGGACCCTCTCCCTGTACATGAAATTTACTTATGCGTAGTTCTGATAAACAAGAACGCTTGATAAAAGCATTCAAATCCATACTCAAGGAAGAAAAATTCAGCTCTCAAGGTGAGATAGTCGATGCCTTGAAAGCGCAGGGCTTCGATAACATTAACCAGTCGAAAGTGTCACGGATGCTGACCAAATTCGGCGCGGTACGTACCCGCAACGCTAAAATGGAAATGGTGTATTGCCTGCCCGTAGAGCTGGGCGTACCGACCATCAGCAGTCCGTTGAAAGAACTGGTCATGGAAGTGGGTTATAACCATGCCATGGTCGTGATTCACACTGGTCCGGGCGCGGCGCAAGTGATCGCCCGTTTGCTTGACTCACTGGGCCGCGCCGAAGGTATCTTGGGTGTTGTAGCGGGGGATGACACGATTTTCATCACACCAACCCTGACCACAACCGCTGAAGAGCTCTTCGACTCTGTCTGCTCGCTGTTTGATTACAGTAAGTAAGTCAATCTTCAGGCAACGCCCTCTCCGTTTACCCTGAGAGGGCGGGCTTCTTCCCCCTTCCCCGCCCCGTCTTTTCCCGCTTGGTTACCCTGCTTTACAGTGGATAGTTATGCTCTGAAATATGGTCAGTTGTCGCAATCTCATTACTTTTTCACAAAAAGGTTTTTACATTATTTCAATAATACGCCGATCGTTTGCTATTATCTCTTTGATTTGTTTAAAGCATTGCGGGCCGTGTACCTGCAGCACTGATAAGAAATAACACAACAGGAAGGGATCACAATGGCGTTTACAAAACTGTTAAAAGTCAGCGCATTATCTGCCACCGTTCTTGCCTCAGGATTGGCGCAAGCGGAAGAGTTCATCACTATTGGTACAGGTTCTGTCACCGGTGTGTATTATCCTACCGGCGGTGCTATCTGTAAGCTGGTGAACAACGATCGTAAAACCAATGGCATTCGCTGCTCTGTCGAATCAACCGGCGGGTCTGTATACAACGTGAACACTATGCGAGCCGGTGAACTGGATTTCGGCGTGGTGCAGTCTGACTGGCAATATCACGGCTATAACGGTACCAGTGAGTTTAAAGAGTTAGGTCCGTATAAAGAAATGCGTGCTGTTTTCTCACTGCACACAGAACCGTTCAACATTATTGCCCGTACAGATTCAGGCATTAATAACCTGGATGATCTGAAAGGCAAACGCGTCAATATTGGTAACCCGGGCTCTGGTGACCGTGCCACCATGGAAGTAGTGATGACTACCATGGGCTGGAGTAAAGATGACTTCAAACTGGCGGCCGAGCTGAAGGGCTCTGAGCGCTCTCAGGCCTTGTGTGATAACAAGATCGACGCCTTTGTTTACGTAGTTGGCCATCCGAACGGTTCAATCAAAGAAGCAACCACTTCTTGTGATGCCAAACTGATTCCGGCTACAGGTGCTGCTATCGACAAACTGGTGGCCGACAATCCTTACTATGCAAAATCGACCGTACCGGGCGGCATGTACCGTGGTACCGACAGCGACGTCAACAGCTTTGGTGTTGCCGCGACGTTAGTTTCTTCAACCAAAGTATCGGATGATGCGGTGTATGCGCTGGTCAAAGCCGTGTTTGAGAACTTCCATGTTTTCACTCGCCTGCACCCAAGCTTCGCCAACCTGAAGAAAGAAGACATGATCAAAGCCGGTATTTCCATCCCATTACATCCGGGCGCAGAGAAATACTACAAAGAAGTGGGTTTGATCAAATAAGCCAACAGCTGTTCATCCTGCAAAGTGCACCGTCTTGACGGTGCACTTTTTGTCTGTCAGAGCACAAAAATGTCCCCTGTCAGATCAATTAGCCAGACTACAATAAAAACTGAAACCTCAAACAGTTAATAACGGATCGCTCCTGAAATAAGGAAGTAGCATGACAAAAACCAACCATGACGATGTCCAGAACATGGTGGCACAGGCGGATACCGGCGCACGCAGCCCCAAAGGGGTGCAGGGACAAGTTCTGTGGGTTGCCGCACTTTGCTGGTCATTGTTCCAGCTTTGGTATGCCTCTCCGCTCCCTTTTATATTTAATGTCGGCATCTTCAACGATACCGAAGCACGTTCAATCCATTTGGCATTTGCCACTTTTTTGGCCTTTACTGCCTTCCCTGCCCTGAAGGGTTCACCCAGGGATCACATTCCACTGCAAGATTGGATCCTGGCGCTGCTGGCGAGTTTTTCTGCCGCCTATATCTACCTGTTTTACGAAGTCTTATCCGGGCGTTCCGGCGCGCCAACCACGCTGGATGTCGTCATATCTGTGCTAGGGATGCTGTTGCTTCTTGAGGCAACGCGACGGGCACTGGGCCCTCCACTGATGGTGGTCGCCTCTGTTTTCCTGCTGTATACCTTCGCCGGCCCTTACATGCCGGATGTCATTGCGCACAAAGGTGCCAGCCTTAATAAAGCGATGTCGCACTTGTGGCTGACCACTGAAGGCGTCTTCGGGGTTGCACTGGGTGTCTCTACCGCCTTTGTTTTTCTGTTTGTGCTGTTCGGCTCGATGCTCGAACGGGCGGGTGCTGGCGCCTATTTCATCAAAGTTGCCTTTTCGTTACTTGGTCATATGCGCGGCGGTCCAGCAAAAGCGGCCGTGGTCGCATCCGGCTTGTCTGGCCTGGTATCCGGCTCGTCCATTGCTAACGTGGTCACCACGGGCACCTTTACTATTCCGCTGATGAAACGGGTGGGCTTCCCTGGCTACAAAGCCGGAGCTGTTGAGGTTGCGGCCTCAACCAACGGCCAGCTCACGCCGCCCATCATGGGTGCAGCGGCATTTTTGATGGTGGAGTATGTCGGCGTCTCTTATGTCGAAGTAATTAAGGCTGCTATTCTGCCGGCCCTGATCTCTTATATTGCCCTGCTTTACATCGTCCATTTGGAAGCATGTAAAGCCGGTATGACAGGTCTGCCCCGTCATTATCAGCCTACCCTGGCGCAAAAACTGACCTCTTTTGTTGGTACCATAGTCGGCCTGATGGTGCTCAGTGCCATAGTGTATTACGGCATCGGCTGGACCAAAGACGTGTTTGGCGCTGCTGCCACACCTATCATAGCGGTTGTGATCCTGATTGCTTATGTCGCTCTGGTTCGTCTGGCGGCCAACTATCAGGATCATCTGCTGGAAGATCCTGATCAGGCACTAACCGAAGTACCTGATCCCGGCCCGACAGTGAAATCCGGTTTGTACTTCCTGCTGCCCATCGTTGTGCTGGTCTGGTGTCTGACCGTTGAGCGTTTCTCGCCAGGCTTATCAGCTTTCTGGGCAACGGTGTTTATGATTTTCATCCTGCTGACCCAGCGTCCGCTCATGGCTATCTTTACCAAAGAGCAGACGCTGACAGAAGCAGGTCAACAAGGCTGGCACGATCTGCTGGAAAGTCTGGTCACCGGCGGGCGTAATATGATAGGTATCGGTGTCGCCACTGCCGCCGCCGGTATTATCGTGGGCGTGGTGACACTGACAGGCGTAGGCCTGGTGATGACCGACTTCGTCGAATTCATCTCAGGCGGCAACATCATGCTGATGCTGCTGTTTACCGCCGTGATCAGCCTGATCCTCGGTATGGGGCTGCCCACCACGGCGAACTACATAGTGGTGTCGACCCTGATGGCGCCGGTTATTGTCACCCTGGGGGCTGAAAACGGCCTGATCATTCCGCTTCTGGCCGTACATCTGTTCGTGTTCTATTTCGGTATTCTGGCTGATGATACCCCGCCGGTCGGTCTGGCTGCATTTGCGGCCGCCGCGATTGCGAAAAGCGATCCTATCCGTACCGGTATTCAGGGTTTCACCTATGATATCCGCACCGCCATCCTGCCCTTCATGTTCATTTTCAATACCCAGCTCTTGCTGATGGACATTGATACCTGGTGGCACCTGTTCCTGACCGTAGCGTCCGCTGTCATTGCCATGCTCACCTTCTCTTCGGCGACCCAGGGATGGTGGTTCACCAAAGTCAAATGGTGGGAGTCCATCCTGCTGCTGTTGATCACTTTCTCGCTGTTCCGCCCCGGTTTCTGGTGGGACATGGTCTATCCGCCCAAACACGAAATGCCGGGAAGCCTGATTGTCGATGCCGCCGATAAACTGGCCATTGGTGAGCCGCTGGAAGTCCAGGCGACAGGGATGGATTTGATGGGCGATCAAGTGACCAAGCATGTACTGCTGCCGTTTGATAAGCAGGCTGTCGATCCGAATGAGAAAATTGCCTCGACCGGACTGATGCTCAAGCAGGAGGGCGAGAAAATGATGGTTGAATTGGTTGAGTTTGGTAGCCCGGCCGAGCAGGCGGGTATTGATTTTGGCTGGGAGATTGTCACTGTCAGCCTGCCGGCGGCCAGACCAATGAAAGAGTGGGTCTTCGTACCAACGCTGGCTCTGCTGGCTTTACTGGGCTGGAATCAGCGGCGAAAAGCCAAACTTGACGCTGCCGTCAAAGGTGAAACACACAAAAATGCGGAACAAGGCTAAACTCTAGTCAGCACAGAAATTCAGCCACAGGTGCCAACACCGGCCTGTGGCTGCCTGACAGAGAGGATGCCATGTACACCCACATTCTGGTGCCTGTCGATCTCAACGAGGAAGGCTTTGGTGACAAAGCAGTTGAGCTTGCCGTCTGGCATGCCCGCCAGTCAGACGCTGTTATTCACTTACTCAACGTTCTGCCGGGCATTCATCTCGCAATGGTGTCTAACTATTTCCCCAAAGATGCCGCGCGCAAAATGCTGCAGGACACCCAGCAGAACCTGAAACACTTCGCCGAACAACATATTCCCGCCGATGTCCGTCATATTGAAACCGTGTCGGAAGGAAAAATCTGGTCCACCATAGTTGATCATGCCCGCCAGGTAAAAGCGGATCTGATCATTATGCCCAGCCACCAGCGCTCCACGATAGATAAACTGGTACTGGGTTCAGTGGCGGCCAAAGTGGTGGAAAATGCGCCCGGCAATATCCTGATCATCAAACCAGAAGGGTTATGATTCAGGACGGGCGATGATCATAGCCCCAGCGCGGAACCAGTCCTTGCCCGACGCCAAGATGATCCAATATCCGCGCCACCATGAAATCGACCAGATCGTCGATAGACTTCGGCTGATGATAAAAGCCGGGGGCAGCAGGCATGATGGTTGCTCCCAGGTTGGAGAGCTTAAGCATATTTTCCAGATGCAGGGAAGAAAACGGGGTTTCCCTGACCACCATCAGCAGCTGACCGCGCTCTTTCAGCACCACATCCGCGGCGCGTTCCAGCAGATTATCCGACAGGCCGTGAGCTACCGAGGCCAGAGTACCCGCAGAACACGGGCAGACCACCATTTTTTTCGGCGCGGCAGAGCCGGACGCCACCGGAGAAAACCAGTCTTCTTTTCCGCAGACCGTCAGTTTATCGCCCTGGTAATTCAGGTGCTCTGTCAGTACCGCCTGTGCCGCTTCGGGGCCTGCAGGCAGTTTCAGGCCATGCTCGGTAGCCAGAACTACTCTGGCCGCTGAGGATATCAGCAGGTAAACCTGGTAATCAGCCGCGAGCAGGCACTCCAGCAAACGCAACCCGTAAGGTGCACCGGATGCCCCTGTCCAGGCCAGTGTAATGCGCTTATCCTGCATATTGGTCTCCCTGTGCCAGCGCGGCAAGCAGCTTGTCATGAATACCGCCGAAGCCACCATTGCTCATTACCAGGATAGTATCGCCAGAACGGGCGGCAGCCACTATGTGTCCGACTAAAGCATCAATGTCGGCGTCGCACACCGACGGCTGCGGGCAAAGATCAGCGATGTCCTGTACCGACCAGGGAATCGTGTCCGGCTGAAACAGGAAAACTGCATCCGCTGCTGACAGTGCCGGGGCCAAATCGGTTTTATGCACACCCAGTTTCATGGTGTTTGAGCGCGGCTCCAACACCGCCAGAATGCGCGAATCCCCCACCTTGGCACGTAATCCGCCCAGAGTCAGTTCCACGGCTGTCGGGTGATGGGCGAAATCGTCATACACTTTAATGCCATTCTGCTCACCTTTCAGCTCCAGCCGGCGCTTGGTATTGACAAAACGCGCCAGCGCCTCGCAAGCCAGCTCAGGGATCACGCCGACATGCCGCGCGGCGGCGATCGCCATCAGGGCGTTGCTGACGTTGTGATCCCCTATCAGATCCCAGCGCACAGTGCCCACGGTTTTACCGGCAAAAATCACATCAAATTCACTGCCGTCCGGCTTGTGCTTTTTCGCTTGCCAGTCACCGTTTTCACCGCTGTATTCCAGCTCGCTCCAGCAGCCCATCGCCAGCGTTTCATCAATGGCAGGCACGCCGTGTGGAGCCAGAATCTTACCTTCCCCCGGCACAGTACGGACTAAATGATGAAACTGGCGCTGAATGGCGGCCAGATCCGAAAAAATATCTGCGTGATCGAACTCCAGATTGTTCATTAACAAGGTACGTGGTCGATAATGAACAAACTTAGAACGCTTATCGAAAAAAGCACTGTCGTATTCGTCCGCCTCAACAACAAAGAAACAACTCTCGCCTAAACGTGCGGAAACACCGAAGTTTCCCAGCACACCACCCACCAGAAAACCGGGCTGGTAACCACAGTCTTCCAGGATCCAGGTCAGCATGCTGGCTGTCGTGGTCTTACCATGGGTACCCGCCACCGCCAGTACCCAGCGGTCATGTAACAAAAATTCCTGTAACCATTGCGGGCCTGAGGTATAACGCAGGTTTTTATTCAGCACATACTCAACGCATGGGTTGCCCCGGCTCATGGCATTGCCAATCACCACCAAATCCGGTGCTGGCTCTAGCTGCGAAGGATCATATCCCTGAATAATTTCAATGCCTTGTGACTCCAGCATTGTGCTCATCGGCGGATATACATTGGCATCACTGCCGGTCACTCTATGGCCAAGCTGCTGTGCCAGCATGGCGGCTCCGCCCATAAAAGTGCCGCAGATTCCGAGAATATGGATATGCATAACTGTCAGCTCACAAAATAAATATTGGTCACGACCACGCTTCAGTGTTACTTCGTTACCATAAAAAAGATCTTTAGATACAATTGCATCAAACAATAACTGGCCAATGGCCAAGGGTACAGTTCAATTGCCCGAAAAGAGGCATTGTACCGAATATTTATCCCCCCATGACAACACGATGCAAGGATTGTATATGTCCGATATTAGAACCCTTGGCGAGTTCATTGTCGAGAATCAGCATGACTTCCCCCATGCCAGCGGTGAACTGTCTTCTCTATTGGGTTCCATTAAACTGGCGGCCAAAATCGTAAACCGTGAAATCAACAAAGCAGGCTTGGTTGATATCATTGGTGACGTTGGCAGCGAGAATGTCCAAGGTGAAGCCCAAAAGAAACTTGATGTGTATGCCAACGAGAAATTCAAAGCTGCACTGGAAGCCCGTGGTCAGGTCTGCGGTGTGGCCAGTGAAGAAGAAGATGAACTCGTAGTATTCAATAAAGAACTGAACCGCGAAGCAAAGTACGTGGTATTGATGGACCCACTGGATGGTTCTTCGAATATTGACGTAAACGTTTCCGTCGGGACGATTTTCTCCATTTACCGCCGCGTAACTCCGGTTGGCGGCCCGGCTGAGATTGAAGACTTCCTGCAGCCTGGTGACAAACAAGTGGCGGCGGGTTACATCATTTATGGTTCATCCACCATGCTGGTGTACACCACAGGCAATGGCGTTCATGGTTTCACCTATGATCCGTCACTGGGGGTATTTTGCCTGTCGCACGAAAATATGACGATCCCGGATGATGGCCAAATCTACTCCATCAATGAAGGTAACTATTTCCGCTTCCCGCAAGGCGTGAAAAAGTACATCAAGTTTTGCCAGGAGAACGAGCCGGAAGATAACCGCCCTTACACCTCGCGCTATATTGGTTCGCTGGTCGCCGACTTCCACCGCAACTTGCTGAAAGGCGGCATTTATTTGTATCCAAGCACAGCGACCCACCCTAACGGTAAGCTGCGCCTGTTATACGAATGCAACCCGATGGCATTTTTGATCGAGCAGGCGGGCGGTATTGCCTCTGACGGTAAAAATCGCATCATGGAAATCAAACCGACTGAACTGCACCAGCGCGTGCCTTTCTTTGTCGGCTCAACCAAGATGGTTCGCAAAGTGGAAAGCTTCCTGGAAGCCTTCCCGGACGCCGAGTAATCCCGTTGCTATGCCCGGTCTCAGCACCGGGCATTTTTCCTGTCTGACCCCGCATCTCTCCCTCTTGGTGTTAGAAGCTGTTTTTTTCACAGCGACTGGTTATAATTCCCGGCGACAAAATCATCTGAAACTATTAAGGAATTCATCATGAGCCTGAACAACGTCCCTGCAGGTAAAGAACTGCCAGAAGACATCTACGTTGTCATCGAAATCCCGGCAAACGCTGATCCAATCAAATACGAAGTCGATAAAGACTCTGGCGCGGTATTCGTAGACCGTTTCATGTCTGCGCCTATGTTCTACCCATGCAACTATGGTTATGTTAACCACACCCTGTCTCTGGACGGTGACCCGGTTGACGTTCTGGTTCCGACGCCGTATCCACTGCACCCTGGTGCCGTGATCCGCTGTCGTCCGGTTGGCGTTCTGAAGATGACTGATGAGTCAGGTGAAGATGCGAAAGTGGTTGCTGTACCGCACAGCAAGCTGACCAAAGAATACGATCACATTAAAGATGTGAACGATCTGCCAGAGCTGCTGAAAGCGCAAATCACTCATTTCTTCGAACGCTACAAAGAGCTGGAATCTGGCAAGTGGGTGAAGGTAGACGGCTGGGCTGACGTTGAAGCCGCTAAAGCTGAAATCCTGGAATCTTACAAGCGCGCTCAGGAAAAATAATCCGGCGTGATTGTTATCCAGTAAAAAACGCTCCCGAGGGAGCGTTTTTTGTGGGCGAAGCCATCACAGTGAAGACCCACTCGACCAGTCTCCCCGCGGGATCAACAAAGCATGGTCAAGCGGCTGCAGGTAGAGGTAGATCCAGGCCAGTCCGAACGGTGTCTCCACTTGCTCGCGGCAGTATTCTTCTCCCAGCCCTTCCAGAATATCGAGTTCGCGGAAAGTGTCGGCATCCACGTCATACACTTCGCCAAACAGCATGCCCTCAGCCCCTGGCTGTTGTATCGCGGCAGGGTAAGGGCCGAGATCATACATGGCATAACCTGCAAGCTGGCACTCTCCCAGATAATGGGCCCGACACAGCAACCCATGATTAGACTGGCCGCGACGCAAACTGCCGTAAACAAAAACCCGTGTGTGCACAGCTAGCAACATCCTTATTAGTTAAACTCAAACTGATACAGTAAATCGACGGCACTGTCGAGCCCCGATACCGCTTCGATATACAAATCCTGCAACAGCTTGTACCTGACGGTAAACTCACCGATAGGGCTAAAGATACCCACGCCGTATTTAACCTGTAGTCCAGGATAGACATAACCACTAATAGTGACCTGAGAGTCATCGCCGGCACCCGCCGTATCCAGCGCCAAATCCTGAATACCGAATGCCTCGCCGACATTGCCGACCAGCTGGCTGCTGCGTGACAGCCCCATGCTGATCAGCGCCGTGGTCATCGCACCGCCCCCTTCCGGCGATTCGCTGTCGAGATCCCGACCGCGTAATACGTATGACAGCGCATTCTGTTGCGGCATAGCCGGATCAGAGAAAATATCCACCTTGGGCTCATCGGCCGGGCCGGTAACCCGGATACCGGCTGTCACATCGTCTTCAATGTTGTTCGGATTCCGAATTGCTTCCACCGACAGGTAAGGCTGATCCGCTGGCCCATTGAAGGTTATCTGGCCTTTACGAATCACCAGCTCCTGACCAAAGGCCCGGTACGTCCCGTCGTCGACTCTAATTTCACCATAGACTAACGGGGCTTTGTCCTGCTGGTTGACTTTCAGATTCCCTGACAGCCCGGCATCCAAACCGAAGGCCGATAAACGCACATCCGGGCCAATCTTCACCATCACATTGGTTTTGATGGCAAAAGGCACCTTGTTGCCAGTATCCACCGGCTTGAGATCATCGGTCAGCAGGATTTCATCATCGGAAACCTGTACCGCAGATTCCGGCAGACGGTCTACTGTGATCCTGCCCCATGGAATTGAGACTGTGCCGCTGATTTCAGCCACCTGGGGTGCTGCACTGATCTTCAGATTAGGCGACACCTTCATGGCAATCATAGGCGGTACGTTCACTTCAAGCTCACGCCCGTTCACCTTCAGATTGGTACTCCAGTTAGCCATATCGGCCCAGTTCGCATCACCTTGCAGCACCAAGCGCCCATCCGGGGTATCCAGCTTACCGCGCAGTATGGCGCTATAGCCACTGAACGTGGCGACGATCTCGCCTCGTTCAAGATCCAGCGGGACTTTTCTGCCAATCGCTTTCAGCTCGGTAACTTTGAATACGCCGTTAACCTGGGGCTGCATAATCGGCCCGGTTAAATGCAAATCTGTGTCCACCCGACCTTTAAAAATGTCGTAATCAGCGACCAGTGGTTGCAGAAAATCCAGCCGGAACGTATCCAGTTTTACTTTGGCATCTATCTGCTGTTCACCTGATAACTGGGTAATGCGGGCATTGCCTGACAAATCTCCGTTATCTTTAACGGCCACCAGCCAGTCTGCCGTGAGCACGTCATTGCGCATATCCGCATTGAGGGTGATTTTATCCCAGCCAAGCGCCAGCGGTGGCTGATCTGCCGCCGCCTGTTGTCTGAATCCGCCAGCAGGCAGGGTTACCTGAGCCTGCAAAACAGGCGCTTGTTGCGGTGACCAGCCGGCGTTAACTGTCGCATTGGCTTCACCGTCCAGTTTTACCTCAGGTGGCAGGAATGGCTGCAGGATGGAAAAACCGAGTTTATTGATGGCCAGGCTCGCCTGGCCACTCGCGCCAGCATCCAACGGCTGAGTCAGACACACAGAGGCGTCTTGTTGCTGCCAGCAATGCGGTGCGACAGAGACACTCTGCTTTCTCAAGTTGTATGCCAGCGCCGTGGGTTGATTCAAGCGCCACGGGCCAACAGGGGTTTCGAGGTTGCCGCGTTGCAGCATCCCTTGCCAACCTTGCTGTCTGTCCAGGCTGCCTTGCAGCGCCAGAGCGGTACTGACAGGTTCACCACTCAGGTCCACCCGCAGTGTGTGCTGGGCTTCGGTTCCCTGAAAAGTGATATCCAAGGCTTCCAGCTTGGCCGCATCCTGGTAACTGCCTTCTCTGGCACTCAGCGTAATATCTGCCGTCAGGGCAGGAAGTGGCGTCACCCGGCCGGTCAGGTTCAGGCTTTTTAGCTGTGCCAGATCCTGCCAGCCCAGTGCCTGTCCCACTAAGTTCAGATCGATTGTTGGCTCGGCCAGCGTGCCGCTTAATCGCACATCGCCATTGACCCTGCCGCGTAAACCGGGCACAGACTGCGCAAGGTCGGGTGCATTGACCAATGCAGACAGATCCCAGGTTTGCTTCAGGCTCCCTGTCGCATTCAGCCCATTCGGCCCGTGCTTCAGCACCAGACCTTGCGTCACCAGCTCCAGATCCCCTTTGCCGCTCACATCCTGGGCATCAAGCTGGCCTGCCAGAGTGAAAGGCTGACCTATTACTTCACCATCCACATTCAGTTCGGGCAATTTGACAAACCAGCCACCTGCCGCCGTTAATCCGCCTGAGGTACTGAGCTTACCACTCAGCTTACCTTCCACTTCGGGCCATTCCAGTCCAGGTTGAATATCGCTAAAGGAAAGGTTGCCCTGCCAGCTCACGGTTTTGGCCCAGCTCGCCTGAGCGTTGCCCGTAACCTGACCACCCAGGCTATTGACGGTCAGACTTTCCAGTACAACATCAGCCAGAGAGCCTGTTCCCTTCAGGCTGACATCGACGGCCGGCATAGGCTCGCCGTCCGCCTTGGTTGCGGCGTCAAACCTAAAGCTGTCTAAGTCCCCTTTTGCATTGATGGCCGTCTCTTTGACAACGAAATCAGGCTTGTCATCAAGCGGCCACTGTAAGTGACTACTTACCACCTTGAAGTCAAAAGGAAGGTCGGCATCCAGCGGAGACAGTTTTCCCGTCACCTTGGCATCCAGTTTTCCACTCAGTGCAATATCCAGCACCAAATGCTGCAATGACCCTGACGCCGACAGATTGATATGGTGTCCCTGCACCGGCTCCAGCGCAATGTCAGATTTCGCTTTCAATGTCAGCGGGTACTCACCACTTAATTCAGCTTTCCCTTCGGCATCAAGTGTGGCTTGCGGTACATCAACAAACAAGCGGGTCAGTGTTACCGTGCTTTTTTCTGCTTCTGCGATCAACTCCAGTTCATTCACTTTCTGCGGCGTTGCACTTTCCAGCAAAAAGTCTTTCACGGTAAAGCGCTCCACTGTAACTTTCAGCGGCAACACCACCTCAGGCAGCACTATGCGCTCACGCTTTTCCTGGGTATAGGCTTCTGCGACATCTTCTGCCTGTTCTTCAGTCTGCTCCTGAATCTCTTTCTCAGCCGGTGGTGCCAGGTTCAGCACTATGCCTTCCCAGTCTGTGGGTTTCAGGGTCAAGTGGCCGCCCTGCATCTGCGCAGCTGAGCTGAAACGCTGCCAGCGCACTTTATTACCCAGAATATTCAGATCGATGTCATTCAGCGTCAAACGATCCAACCGAACAGGGACAGGCAACGCGATTTCTGTCAGTGGCTCACCCGGTTCTTCTTCCTCCGGTGAGCCTGGCGGTAAATCGGGCATAGAGAATGTCAAGCCACTCAGGCTCAGCTCTCGCACGCAAAGTACCGGAATCGGCAGACAATCATCATTGATAGCCAGGGTGAGGCTGTCGCTATTGAGCGCCAGCAAATCATCCTTGTAGCGAACACCACTGAGTGTAAATCCTTTCAGCAGGGCGCCGGTGCTGTCTTGCACTGTGAGTGCAGGTACGGCCTTCTGGGCTCCCCATAAAGCAATTCTGACGCCAACATGAGTATATAACAGGGCCCAAAGCGCCAGTGTTAACAGTAATACGAACGTCAGCAGGCCAATGGTCAATCTTTTCAGCCAGATCATAATTCAGGCCCCAGCACGAAGTGTATTTGGAAACGATCGTCAGGTTTATCCAGCCCCCAGGCGAAGTCGAGCCGTATCGGGCCAACCGGCGACGCCCAGCGTATGCCCACACCGGCTCCTGCCTGCCAGTCCGGGTTATCTGTCCAGGACGAGCCGTAATCGTAGAACAGAGCTCCCCACCAGTTGCCAGTCAGCCGGTACTGATATTCCAGCGTAGACGCCAGCATAAACTCACCACCAATTTGCTGACCTTCGCTGTCACGGGGAGAAATGGACTCGTAGCTGTAGCCACGCAAGCTGTTATCCCCACCAATGAAAAAACGCATGGACGGCGGAATGTCTTCTATCCTTTCCGCCCAGATAGCCCCGGCGTCCAGACGGGCCAGCCCCCGGTGATCGTCAGCAAAGGTGCGAATCCAGGCACTGCGTCCGCGCAGCTTTGCCAGGCGGGTATCAGAACCCAGGGCGGGGTCGGAATATTCCAGTTTCAGCAGTTGCTTGTCTCCCCAGGTCGGCCAGCTGCCACCGCGCAACCGGGTGCGGTCAATGCTGACGCCGGGAATAACCATAAAGGCGGAGCCTGTCTCAAAAGCGCCCTGATTGTAGTCCTCGTATAGCAAACGCACAGAGGCCACCCCGTTCCAGACCTGATCAAAGTTCCAGTGACGTTCAACGCCAAGATGGTACTCGGTACTGATAGTGTCGTGGTTGTCTACATAGCGAATCGCCCCGATTAACTGGTAGTAATCATCCAGCACATTTTCGAGCGGAATTTTATAGGTCGCTTCAACTTTCGGCTGCACTTTAGAGATCTCGGTGCGGACATCCAGACTATGACCTTCACTGTTTATCCAGGGTTTACGCCAGTTGAATTTCAAACGCGCACCGACATCGGTCGAATAGCCGATACCAGTTTCGATTTTATTTCTCACTTCCGGCCTGAGGTTAACCTGAATAGGCACCACATCCCCTTCCAGATCGCTCACATCCCCGCCGACGAAAATGGAAGAGAACCAGCCCACGGTCGACAGGCGCTGATTAAACTCCCCCACTTGTGAGACCAGATAATAGTCACCTTCATCAAACGGCGCTAACGAACGAACTTTCGCTTCATTGATCTGGCTGCCGGTGATGAAGATATCGCCGTACTTATAACGTTTGCCGGAATCAAATTCGATATGAATAAAAGCCTGATTACGGCCGGGTGCCACTTCCAGCCGGCTGATTTTCAGCTCGGCATCAAAATAGCCTTTGCGCAGCGCCAGGCTTTCCAGGCTGGATTTGAATGAATCGTACTTACCGTGGTTAAGGGTTCTGCCCAGTTCTAAATCGCTGTCGCGTTTGAGAACAAAGAAATCCAGATCATCCGCGGCTTCGCCCTTGATCTGAATATCACTTCTGGCAATTTTGGTACTCGGACCGGCATCAACCGTGACAGTCAGGGTGCTGTCCTCGCCGTCTTCTTCAACACTAAAAACGATATCAGGCTGATAGCGCCCCAGTGCTTTCAGTGCGGTACGGATTTCTTTTTCAACCTGGCCTTTGAACCTTAAAGACGTGCTGTAATCTTCCTTAGCAATGGCAGCAATATAAATATCCACATTTTTCTTCAGACTGCCTTTCAGCCCGACAATGGTAAGTTCTGTCTCTGCCAAAGCTGGCATTGTTACCACTAAAGCGACGACTGCTAACAAGCAGCGCCGAAACAAGATTATCATTCTTATTTGTCTTCACTTATTAGAATGTTATTAGATTACGCGCATACTTTATTGTGACAAGAGCTGAGCGAAGTGCCAACCTTTACGCACGAAAGAAAATCACCATGTCAAAGCCGGTCTGCACATGAGCAGAGTCACTCTCCTATTGATTGTCAGTCGTGAATCCTCTACTTTCAGGCTTATTAACAGTGCAATTAGGAAAACAGTGTGATGGATAAACAGCAGATAATCTCTCCGGAAGCAGCCCTGCCAGGCCGTTCAACGCCAGTGATCCCCTCTGAAATTCACGCCATCTTTGGCACCCGAATAGATGCTGCTGTACCTGATGGTATGGAAGAAATCGTGCTGGGGATGGGATGTTTCTGGGGCGCGGAACGCCTGTTCTGGAAACAGCCTGGTGTCATCAACACAGCAGTAGGCTACAGTGGCGGCTTTACCCCCAATTCGACCTACCAGGAAGTCTGTACCGGACAAACGGGACATACTGAAGTGGTCCGCGTAATTTTCGACCCGACACAAACCACACTGGACAAGCTGCTTGCTCAGTTTTGGGAAAGCCATGACCCAACACAGGGCATGCGTCAGGGTAACGACATTGGTACCCAGTATCGCTCTGTTATTTACACCACCAGCCAGGAGCAACAGGCTCAGGCAGAAAGCAGCAAGGAAAAATACCAGTCGGCCCTGCAGGCAGATCAGCGAGTTGCCACTATCACCACTGAAATCTTACCTGCCGCTGCATTTTACTACGCAGAAGATTACCACCAGCAGTATCTGGAGAAGAATCCGCAGGGCTACTGCGGCCTGGGCGGAACCGGTGTTTGCATGCCTCCTCAGTAAATTTCTCAGCCAGCGTCAGGTCAGCCCTGGCGCTAGCTGCTATAACTGGCGGCTGCCAGTACCTGAATTTCTTTGTTCACTTCCGACAACACGTTCAATGCTTTTTTATTGCGACTGGCAGGGGGGAGTAAACGTCCGCAGTCAAACTCGAAAGCCCCGATACCTACGATGAACAACCGGCCCCGAAAGTAGCTTTTCACATAACGTGCAATCTGGTTTGGACGATATTGTTTAAATATTTTCAGCATAATATCCCTCAATACACAGAACCTGTGACCCTTAATAGACAAAAAAGTTGCCTCGTTTGTGTCAAAAATATGCAAAACGCCTGCCAGTTGTATTTTATTGTTCTTAATGCGACGCGACTGACTCGCCCAACTTTAGGACATGACGCTTCAATCTGCCCAATTTCTTTGCCAGGGCGGTATTTCACTCCTCACATTTCTGGCAACTGACAGATGAAAACAGTGATACGCTTCAAGGATAACAAACTGGTTCTACCAGTTATTGAAAACTCAACTACTATAAGGCAGCACAACCATAAACAAGGAATAACATTCATGACCATGAAGTCACTGCTATCACTTTGCGCATTGTTACCCGCACTCACGTTACCGGCTCATGCCCATAATCTGACAGTCGGTCAGCCTTTACCCAGCACCAGCGTTGCTGATAAAGGTGAGCTGATTCTGCAAGGCAACGACATTGTCTATCAGCCTTGGCAAACCAGCCAGCTGAGCGGTAAAGTCAGGGTGATTCAAGCCATTGCCGGACGAAGCTCAGCCAAAGCGCTCAATGCCCCTTTTATTGAAACCATCAAGTCCGCCAACCTGCCCAATGATAAGTACCAGACCACTACCATCATCAATCAGGATGATGCAATTTGGGGGACCGGCAGTTTCGTTAAGTCTTCAGCAGAAGACAGTAAAAAGGAATTTGCCTGGTCATCTATTGTCCTTGATGCTAACGGTCAGGTTCGTTCCCGCTGGGAGCTGAAAGAAGAAAGCTCTGCCATTATCGTGCTGGATCCAGCGGGCAAAGTGGTGTTTGTGAAAGAAGGCGAGTTAAGCCGCAGTGACATTGATCAGGCAATGTCAAAAATTCAGTCTTTGCTGTAATCTGCCTTCCGAGCAAGGGTGTAATAATATATCATTACACCCTCTTTTACGTATGGCAGGAACAGGGAAGTGCATATCCGGGTCGATAAGGCATGGCATAAAGGCATTTTGGCATTGGTCTTCGGCTTGTTCATTCTGGCCAGCCCCATCCAGATCCTGCACGATTTCAACGCACTGAATCCAGCGGTACACTCAGAACATCCATGCCCATACTGCCACGCATTTCCTGCAGGATTACCGACGGCAACCCCTAGCTTACTGCCAGATTCTGCGATCCCCATACAGCACAGCATTATCAGCCTCTGGCATGCCGACTGGCTGAGCCCGTTTCCAACAGCCAGAGATCCCCCCGTCAACGTCCAATAATCCGGCAATTTAGCCCTCAACATTATTCTTATTATTGGAGTTTTACATGCATACTCACAAGTTACGTGCTGCTTCCTGGCTGCTGGCGTCTACAGCTGTCTGTTCTTTGCCCTCTTGGGCCAACACCCAGCATGATGCACATGTGCACGGTCAGGTTGAACTGAACATTGCTCAGGATGGGAACGATCTCTTATTGGAAATCACAGCACCGGCATCTGATGTTCTTGGTTTTGAACATGCACCCCATACAGAGGCTGAGCAACAAGCCCTGAGCACCGCGCTGCAGCAACTCAAGCAACCCGCCTCGCTGTTTGTTCTGCCGGCGGAGGCCAGATGCTCACTGCAAGACAGTCATATCACTCACACATTACCGTCACATTCTGATGATGAACATGAAGGTCATGACGAGCATGAGCATGAGCATGAGCATGAGCATGAGGACCATCATGGCCACGCCGAATTCAGTGTCCAGTCAGTTTATCGTTGCGAGCAGATTCAAGAGCTAGGGCAGCTGACACTGAACTGGTTCTCACATTTTCCCGCCACTGAAAACATCCAGGTTCAAGCAATCAGCGATAAGGGCCAAAAAGCCACAACCCTGAATGCTGCTCAACCTGTATTTCGTTTTTAAGTTAGCTTACAGCAAGGGAGTCTGCAGGCTCCCTTGCATCGGAGACAATCATGACTGTCATGTCTTTGGAAAAAATACGTTTTCGCTGGCCAGATCAAGACACCGACACCCTTAACATTCCGGCATTTTCTCTGGCAAAAGGGGAGAAAGTCTTTCTTAAAGGGCCCAGTGGCAGCGGGAAATCCACTCTGCTCAGTGTCATGGCGGGGATACACAAGCCACAACAAGGTTCCATTCACTTGCTGGATCAGCCTTTCAGCAATCTGTCTTCTTCGAAAAGGGATCGTCAACGCGCTGATCATATTGGCTATATATTCCAGCAGTTTAATTTGCTTCCCTATTTATCCGTTCTGGACAATGTATTACTACCCTGTCATTTTTCAGCACGCCGCAGGCAGGCGACTCAGCACCCCACCCGGGAAGCGCGCCGTTTGCTGCAAGCGCTGCAATTACCTGCCGAGTGTCTGGACCGCCCTGTCACACAGCTCAGTATCGGGCAACAACAGCGTGTTGCCGCCGCCCGTGCTTTGATTGGCCAGCCAGCCCTGCTTATAGCGGATGAACCGACATCGGCACTGGATCATGAAAACCGTAATCACTTCATCCGATTACTCATGGAAGAGTGCCGGCAAGCCAATACCAGTCTGCTTTTTGTCAGTCATGATCCGACACTAACGACAGATTTTGACCGTGTGCTGGATCTTACCGATATGAATATGCATAAGCCGGGGGACAGATCTTGAAAACCATGATACTCCTTGCATGGCAAAGCCTGCTTAACCGCAGGGCCACAGCGTTACTGACTATTCTCACCGTCGCCATTTCCACCACCTTGCTGCTCGGTGTAGAAAAAGTCCGTACTCAGACCAAAGCCAGTTTTGCACAAACCATTTCAGACACAGACCTGATTGTTGGCGCACGCTCAGGGCAGGTCAATCTGCTGCTCTATTCCATTTTTCGAATTGGTAATGCCACCAATAATATTGACTGGAAAACCTACCAGACACTAAGCGAACAGAAAAATGTGAAATGGACAATCCCCATTTCACTGGGGGACTCTCATCAAGGCTTTCGTGTTATCGGCACCAATCAAGATTATTTCCGCCATTATCGTTATGGCAGCAAGCAGCCACTGTCTTTTAGTCAAGGTGAAATGTTTCACGGCCTGTTTGAGACAGTGATCGGATCTGAGGTTGCGCGAAAACTGGGGTATCAACTCGGTGACAAGATAATCATTGCGCATGGGATCAGTGATAAAGCTTTTACTCGCCACGATAACCTGCCCTTCGTGGTGACCGGTATACTGGCGCCAACCGGCACCCCGGTCGATCGTAGTGTACATGTGTCGCTAGGTGCCATAGAAGCCATTCATGTGGGATGGGGGACCGGAACCCGCCTGACAAATGCCTCCCAAATCGGAGCACTGGATCAACAATATTTCGAACCGAAACAGATCACTGCTGTTCTGGTGGGACTTAACTCGAAAATTCATACTTTCGCACTGCAGCGCTTCATCAATAATTTCCCAGATGAGCCCTTAAGCGCCATTATGCCAGGAGTCGCCCTTCACGAACTGTGGGGAATGATGTCAGTTGCGGAGCAGGCACTGATGGTTGTGTCTGTTTTCGTTGTCATAGCTGGTTTACTTGGCATGTTATCCAGTTTGCTGACCAGCCTGAATGAAAGACGACGCGAAATGGCTATTTTACGTGCAACAGGAGCAAGACCGGGCTGGATAGCAGGGTTGCTCTTTCTGGAAGCAAGCGTACTGACATTAACAGGGATCGTTACCGGAATGGGGTTACTGTATAGCGGCCTTTGGCTCTGCCATGACTGGTTGCTTGAAACTTTCGGCCTCTTCTTACCTTTCAGTCCACCGAGCATTTACGAGTGGATTCTGATGGGCCTTATTTTATCGGCAGGCATGCTCACTAGCCTGATTCCGGCACTTCGTGCATACCATTTTTCATTAGCCGATGGCATGACCATTCGCATTTAAGGAGATCACATGAAATACTGGTTGTTTGCTTTATGCTGCTGGTTCCCTCTGACAGTTGCAGCCCAGGAACCACTCACGCTGGATTGGTTAGATTTAATACCCGAGAAAGAAAGAAACCTGTTTAATCAGCAAGGCATGCCTGTTACGAATCATCAAGGTGATCAAACGGCTATTCAGCAACAGATAGGATCAGTTCGAACTGAACTGGACGGAAGTCTGGTGAAAATTCCCGGTTTTGTCATTCCTCTGGAAGGCGATGAAAACACCATTACCGAATTTTTACTCGTACCTTATTTTGGTGCCTGCATCCACGTACCACCTCCACCACCGAACCAAATCATCTATGTGAAGTTTCCTAAAGGCGCCCCCATTCAGCAACTCTGGGATGTTGTCTATGTTGTAGGAAAGTTAAATGTACAAACCATGGAGCACGAGCTGGCTGAAACCGGTTACCTGCTCCACGGCTCACAGATTGAAGAATACGACGATGCCGGATAAATAACCTTACTGACATTTGGCTTATCTTACACATGCGCAGCAAGGTAAGCCAAAATCACGACATACCCAAGCAGTAATAACACCTCTGTTAATCGCTTACTGAATTTTTTCGTCATCAGCCCCTCCTTGATAGCACAGCTTCATCACACCGGGCGACCCATAAATTTAACCATCTATTAACACAAAAGTCACGCCTCTTGCCAAAGATTACGATCAAATGTAAAAACTATAGGTATAACTGTTGAGAGTGAAGCTTGTATGCAAACCGAAAGTCAGGCCAGTAATGAGCCAAGCCATGTAGTACCGGTAACAGATAAGAAAAGTCATTCAAAGAATGCCATAAAAAGTAGCCGCTTTCGGGTTCAATCCATAGCTCGTCATAATGACGTGAATGCTCAGATCGACGAAGATCACGATAAAACGCTACAAGAACGCAGTGAAAATCGCCAACAAAACATACGACAGCGGCAGCAACAGAATTTAGAGCGTATCTTCAGGCTTTGTTATGACAACTGCTCAGATGAAACAGCAGGAGAGCCTGATCCTGACTGGATCCATCATTTCATTACCATCGCCCAGGATATTTACAGCCCCTCAATGCAGAAGCTATGGAGCCGTATCCTTCGTCAAGAAATTATTACCCCTGGCTCTATTTCACTAAAAGCGATGATAACCTTCCAGCAGATGACGCAGCGTGACGCTCAATTATTTCGGCGAGCCTGCTTGTTAGCCTGCCATTTCGGCCAAGATAGCAGCAAAAAGCTGCTAACAGGTCTGAAGTATCGTACAGGTTTCCTTCTTAAGCAGCCATCCATCGACAGGCTCAATCTGGGACACTACCAGTTACCGTATTCACATTTGCTGGAGCTAATGGGTTTGGGGTTGATATTAAACACTGAATTAGAGTCGGGGAAACTCCAGAATGGTACGCCCCTGCCTTTTCATTATCAGGGGAATGAGTATCAAATCCAGCCTGCCCAAAATGGCTTAAGCTTGCTATATTACCGCTTTTCTCCTGTCGGTCAGGAGATTGCTCAGCTACTTGGAAATCACCGTAATGAAGAATATAAAATTCACCTGACTGAGCTCCTCAATAAGCATTTTATCGTTACAAGTGATGCGTTTACGCACCACCCAGTAATCTAGGCCTATTTCTGATGGTACTAGCCCAGCCCCTCGCAAGTAAGTAGACAACTTCCTCTACAAGCGGTGGAGTAAATACCAAGTAGCAAAAACCAGCCATTGCTGACTGGTTTGCTCTAATACCATTCTGGAAAATTAACTGGTCAGGTCAATCCATTGCCGCGAGCACATCTTTTTGACTCGCTGAGTGCATTGCAGAAATTGGTTCCATGCCGCGCAAACCTTATCAACAATATCGTCATGATCTCTGAAACTTTGATTGGCTAAACAGCGTTGTCTTAACCAACTCCATACCTGCTCTATCGGGTTAAGCTCAGGAGAATAGGGAGGCAGTTTGATGATGCTGATATTCTCAAATGGATTCGCGATGTCATCAGTATGCCATCCCGCACCATCCATGATCACGACGGCATGTCGGTCTTTTTCTGTCACGCTTGAGATTTGCCTGAGGTGTTCGATCATGATTTCTTTATTGACCCAGGAACAACAATCGCTTCACCGATTCCTCGGCTTGGGCAAACAGAGCCAAACAAATAGGCGTAATCGAATTGCTGCTGCCGAACCGCTCTGGGACGTGTTCCACGCGGTGCCCAAAGCCGTGTTGTCGTATTCTGCTGGCCAAATCTGGCTTCATCCTGGAACCAGACATCCACTTGCTCAAGGCTGATATGGCCCGGGATGTTACGGATCGTTTCCAGTAGGAAGTTTTTTAAAAGCTTCTTGCGTTGCTTGGCATTGTTTAGGGTGTTTTGAGCGGGATGTTATCCATGAAAATCCCATATGATCGAGCAAATAGTAAATGGAATCAGGGTGATAGTGTTTATCAAACTTATGGACAATATATGCATGGATATCGGCACCCGTGAGTCTACCGCCTTGCGGGTTATGAGCTCTATCTTCGAGATATTGGCGAAGCTGTTCTTGTTGCTCTGGGGTTAAGGAGGCATGCAACCGCCAGATAGCAAAAAACCCAGTCATTGCTGACTGGGTTTCTCTAAAAAGTGGCGGAGCGGACGGGACTCGAACCCGCGACCCCCGGCGTGACAGGCCGGTATTCTAACCAACTGAACTACCGCTCCACTCAATTTTTCTGCCCAACAAAGTCTTACTCTTACAATGCTTTGTTTAAGATATCTTGTGTTATGCGATGCAGATTTTGAATCTGAGAAGCGCAGTGTGCATTAGCACATGAGCATCGCAAGTATCAAAAGATGCAAGTAAAAACCAAGATAGGCAATTAAAGCCTGGCGATGACCTACTCTCACATGGGGAGACCCCACACTACCATCGGCGCTGCTGCGTTTCACGTCTGAGTTCGGCATGGGATCAGGTGGGTCCGCAACGCTATGGTCGCC
>NZ_JACYTP010000038.1 GCF_014841115.1 Photobacterium arenosum | reverse complement strand
CCCGATTTCAGATAATAAGTGCGACATTCATGGGAAGGTGTAGAAGAGGAAGCCAACTGCTAAAAGTGGTACGCTCTTCTCGCCAAAGAAACAAGCAGTACTACCATGAATTATCAGCAGTTGACCGAGGGCAGAAGATACCAGATTTCTGCTCTTTTGGAACGGGGAATTTCGGTTTCTGAAATAGCTAAAACAGTTCAGTGCCATCGCTCTACGGTATATCGGGAGCTTAAACGCGGCCGCAAAGGCAGTCAGTATTGCCCAAACGAAGCCCAGGCGTTATCAATCAAAAAACGCACATCAGCGCGTAAATACCGAATACCTCAGGAGCGTGTTGATTTTATCCGCCTCCTTTTAGAAGCGGATTGGAGTCCAGAGCAGATTTCCAGTGTATTAACGAAAATCGGTGCCGCTGTCAGCCATGAGTGGATCTACCGATTTGTTGCGCAGGATAAGCGCTTGGGTGGCAAGTTATATCGCCACTTGAGGCAAGGACACAAGCGGTATCGTCGCGGTAAAAAAGAGAAAGCGCCAGCGATCAAGAATGCTGTTTCGATCGATGATAGGCCAAGCATCGTTGACAGTAAGGAGCGATTTGGTGATTGGGAAATCGACACCGTATTAGGCAAGCACGGCACTGGAGCTATGGTGACTATTTTAGAGCGTAAAACACGATTTTACGTGGTAAAGAAAGTGCCCTCTAAGTCAGCAGATGATGTTACCAAAGCCACAATAGAACTACTGATGCCTTATAAGAAACATGTCCATACCATCACGGCAGATAACGGGAGAGAATTTGCCGGTCATGAAACCATCGCAAAGGAGTTGGAGGCTGATGTGTACTTTGCTCACCCTTACAGCTCTTGGGAACGTGGAGCTAATGAGAATGCTAATGGTCTTTTAAGGCAATATGTGAAGAAAGGAACCGACCTAACAACGGTAACAGACAGCGATATTGAATTCGCTTTATCGCGGATAAATTATCGTCCAAGAAAGTGTTTAGGCTTCAAGCAGCCAGCCATTGTATTTGAAGAAATGACTTTGGCTGCTTGATATTGGAGAGTGTCGCACTTCGAAGTTGAATTCGGG
>NZ_JACYTP010000037.1 GCF_014841115.1 Photobacterium arenosum | reverse complement strand
CTAGTATGAAGCATGAGAGTTACCTCTTATTGTCTTTGATTACGGATTCAGCACCTTTAATCAAAGTGGGTAACTCTCTTCATTTCAAATTGAAGTGTCAGATCTAGTCAGAACTAATACAAAAAAAACGTTAGCAGACCATCTATCCGGCTTTGGTGAGACTCTTAAAGTATCATGGCCCCTATCCCGCCCTGTTCTGATTGACGCTGAAAATATTGACCACCATAGTACCTCAACATATCACCCAATTGACGATATTACTAAAGATGCACAGCAATCTGGGAAGTCTATTATCCCAGTATACTCACCTGATTATTCACAAAATTATTTAATAGCAGTACAAAGGAATTGCGGTAATGGTATAGCTCTTCGTCTAAAACTGAACGATTATCTACGCGGCGCATATCACATACCCACTATCTTAAGAAATTTTAATTTCCCTCCTACTTTCATTGACTTAATTATCGACCTAGAAGATATTAAAAATGCCAGTATAGCTCTTCAGCAGCAAGTTATTCAGATGTGTAATAACTTAATGACACAAGCCAATTGGAGAAATGTTATCATTTCAAGTACCTGCTACCCATCTTCACAAGCTGGTATTCCTATAAACCAAATTCACCTACATCCAAGAGAAGAATGGCAATTATGGTCAAGTGTCATTCAGTCTCAAAGTTGGATCAAAACACCTAACTTTAGTGATTACCCAACAGCTGCTTCTACCACAGCATCTGTTAATCCTAGGTTTATGTCACAAACTGTATCTATAAGGTATTCAGATCAAAATAACTGGATATTTGTAAAAGGATTACCTGTAAAAGGGAACGGTTGGGGACAAACGCAACAGTTATGTCAATTATTAGTAAATTCAACTTATTACTTTGGCCGTAACTACAGTTGGGGAGATGAATATATTGATGATAGAGCCAATAATATAAATACTTCAGGCGGCTCAAAAGAATGGAGAAAAGTGGCTCATACTCATCACCTTACATGTACTAATTCAGACCTGATCTGACAGTTACCCACTTTTCAACTCGGTGCCTGTCAGATTATATCTGAGCTAGATTCTTCTCTGCCCAGATTGATTTCCCATCCTCTAATGTTTCTATTGG
>NZ_JACYTP010000036.1 GCF_014841115.1 Photobacterium arenosum | reverse complement strand
CCAGAAGTAGATAGCTTAACCTTCGGGAGGGCGTTTACCACGGTGTGGTTCATGACTGGGGTGAAGTCGTAACAAGGTAGCCCTAGGGGAACCTGGGGCTGGATCACCTCCTTACCTAAAGACTGTGTCGTTGATACAGTGTCCACACAGATTGCCTGGTCGAAATAGTTAAAAGAAAGCAGAAAGTCTTAATGAATGGCTTTGGCTATTGATTAAAGCTGTTTGCTTTAATGTTCTTTAACAATCTGGAAAGCTGACTAGTAAATTCAATCTTAGAGATTGAATGACAACTGTTTCGAAAGAAACAGAGTTCTCAAGCAATACACATTCAAGTGTCTTGTGTTCGTTGTGTTCACTGCGGTGAAGACAACATGAGTCCGGCGAATAAACCAATTGTCTCTTTGTCAGAGACACAACCTTGGTTGTTTGAACATACGAAACCTCTTGGGGTTGTATGGTTAAGTGACTAAGCGTACACGGTGGATGCCTGGGCAGTCAGAGGCGATGAAGGACGTACTAACTTGCGATAAGCGGTGATGAGGCAGTAAGAGCCACTTGAGTCACCGATTTCCGAATGGGGAAACCCAGCTGCATAAGCAGTTATCATCAGGTGAATACATAGCCTGATGAGGCGAACCGGGGGAACTGAAACATCTAAGTACCCCGAGGAAGAGAAATCAACCGAGATTCCGGCAGTAGCGGCGAGCGAAACCGGATTAGCCCTTAAGCGTGTTTAGTGTCAGGTGAAGGTCCCTGGAAAGGGCCGCGATACAGGGTGACAGCCCCGTAACCGACGATGCTTTAGACGTGAAAACGAGTAGGACGGGACACGTGTTATCCTGTCTGAACATGGGGGGACCATCCTCCAAGGCTAAATACTCCTGACTGACCGATAGTGAACCAGTACCGTGAGGGAAAGGCGAAAAGAACCCCTGTGAGGGGAGTGAAAAAGAACCTGAAACCGTGTACGTACAAGCAGTAGGAGCACCTTCGTGGTGTGACTGCGTACCTTTTGTATAATGGGTCAGCGACTTAATTTCAGTAGCAAGGTTAACCGTATAGGGGAGCCGTAGGGAAACCGAGTCTTAACTGGGCGTACAGTTGCTGGGATTAGACCCGA
>NZ_JACYTP010000035.1 GCF_014841115.1 Photobacterium arenosum | reverse complement strand
TGTACTAATTCAGACCTGATCTGACAGTTACCCACTTTTCAACTCGGTGCCTGTCAGATTATATCTGAGCTAGATTCTTCTCTGCCCAGATTGATTTCCCATCCTCTAATGTTTCTATTGGCGTTCTGCCGCAGCACATTTTTCCTTGATGGGTACGATGATTGTTGTAGTAGTCCATCCATTCGTCCAGATCTTTCTGTAACTCTTCCATCGAACTATACAGTTTCTTTCTGAACGTCACTTGGTAGAACTCATTCAATATGGTCTTGTGGAAGCGCTCGCAGATCCCGTTTGTTTGTGGCGACATGGCCTTAGTCTTGGTGTGGTCGATATCATTGATCGCTAAATAAAGCTGGTAATCGTGTTGCTCGACTCGACCGCAGTATTCAGTGCCTCGGTCAGTTAAAATTCTAAGCATTGGTAGCTCCTGAGCCTCGAAGAACGGTAGAACTTTGTCATTCAACATATCAGCAGCGGTGATCGGTGTTTTTGTTGTGTAGAGCTTGGCAAAGGCGACTTTGCTGTAGGTATCAACGAAGGTTTGTTGATAGATGCGTCCAACACCTTTCAAATTGCCAACATAGAAAGTGTCTTGAGAGCCGAGATAACCTGGATGTGCTGTTTCTATCTCACCACAAACCTCATCATCGAGCTTCTTGCGCTCAAGGGCGGCAACTTGCTCATCAGTTAAGATGATACCGTTCTCAGCGACCTGCTTCTCCAGTGCGATAAGGCGTTTCTTGAAGTTCTCTAGATCATTACGAAGCCAGATTGAGCGAACGCCACTTGGGGAGATAAACACACCCAGTTTACGTAGTTCATTGCTTGTTCTGACTTGTCCGTGAGCAGGGAAATCAATGGCGTACTTGAGAACAGCCTGTTCAATTTCACTATCGACACGATTCTTCAAGTTTGGTGTTCTACGGCTCTGATTAATAAGTGCATCGATACCACCAGTCTCGACTAACTCTTGATAACGATAGAAAGTGTCTCTGGAGACGCCCATGACCTTACAGGCTCTGGATATATTGCCGAGTTCTTCTGCAAGATTGAGAAGGCCAGCTTTGTGTTTAATGATTGGATTGCTAGTATGAAGCATGAGAGTTACCTCTTATTGTCTTTGATTACGGATTCAGCACCTTTAATCAAAGTGGGTAACTCTCTTCATTTCAAATTGAAGTGTCAGATCTAGTCAGAACTAATACA
>NZ_JACYTP010000033.1 GCF_014841115.1 Photobacterium arenosum | reverse complement strand
CGCCGTGCGCTCAACGTCCAGATATTCCGTAATCACGGTGACGCTGCCCGCGGGCTTTTTCGTCTTGAAGGTAAACAGCAGCTCTTTGGCACGGGCCGTCGGGAACATTTCATTGCGGATAAAGCCGCGCATCAGAAAGTCCAGATGGAACATGCCGTCCTGCCACATCAGATCGTTGCGGTTCGCCATGTAACGCTCACGCCAGGCGGTGGTTTCATAGGCCACGTTGTCATCGCGCTTGATTTCCAGCTCTTCAATCGCATCCGTCATGAAGTGCATGCGGCGAATGCTGCGCTTCATGTCGTTCGGCAGGGTGTTAAAGGTGTTAGTGCCCTGCGCGGGCATATCAATCTGCAAACGCTCCAGACGCGGCAGATACATACGCAATGCCTGCGGCTTGTTGGTCTCGGCAATGACTTCAAGAGTCGGGCTATCCGGGTCGCCGTCCTGCTTGGCCGCAATATCGACCTGAATCTGTAGTGACTCACCCAGCATGGTGACCAGTGAAGTCAGCTGCTGGCCGTCTTTGAGCTTCAGGGACAAATCGGCAAAGGACACAATAAAGACCTGCTCACCCTGTGGGGCGAGCGCCGCGGGTACATCCAGTTGTTTGTATTGCTCCAGCGTACGAAAGAAGGTCGCCGGGATACCGCTGATAAACGCGTTACTGTTCAGGCGGAACGTGATTTCCAGCCGCTCTATCGGCAGGTTGGTGTTAAACATGAACGAGTCAAACGTCTGGCCTGTCGGGATCGTCAGCGTTGAACGTCCGTTATAAGTCACGCCGCTGAAGCTCGACAGCTTGAGCTGTTTCACCCCTTCGTATTTGTAATTGGCTAAGGCTTGCGCCTGCGCTTCTGGCGTTACTGCTACTACATTCATGATTAAAACCACCCGTCGCCGTAAATTGTTTCTTTCAGCGTCTTCAGCGAAGACACGTTATTGATCACCGCAATGATCAGCAAAGTGACCACCACAGTGATCAGCATGACTTTGTGCTCTTTCTTCATAGCGTTCCTTTGAGTTGTTGGTTGAACCGTTAAGGTGGTGCTATGAAAACGACTTTTAGGCAGGTTGGAAATGAGGAGAAACCTATAGGTTAGGCGGGTAACCTATAGGTTTAAACGTGACGGGCATCACGCTGCTTTTTTGCTGTTTTTCCGGTAGCTCAGGGCCACTTTGCGGCCCGTCTGGCAGTTCAGTGCCCCTTTCTGATAGTTCCCTACGCCGTCCTCGACGTGGATGAAATCCGCGATCGGCTTGTTGATTTCCAGCTTGTTCACTTTGGCCGAACGTAAGGCGGCAATGTCTGCCACCGGCACGGATTTCGCGTCAGACAGGTACTTGGCATCGTTCATCGAATTGACCGCGCACAGATACCA
>NZ_JACYTP010000032.1 GCF_014841115.1 Photobacterium arenosum | reverse complement strand
AAAACCCCTTGGGTGTTGTATGGTTAAGCCTCACGGGCAATTAGTACAGGTTAGCTGAGCGCCTCACAACGCTTACACACCCTGCCTATCAACGTTCTAGTCTCGAACAGCCCTTCAGGAGGCTCAAAGCCTCAGGGATGACTCATCTCAGGGCCAGCTTCCCGCTTAGATGCTTTCAGCGGTTATCTGTGCCGAACTTAGCTACCGGGCAATGCGTCTGGCGACACAACCCGAACACCAGCGGTTCGTTCACTCCGGTCCTCTCGTACTAGGAGCAACTCCCTTCAATCATCCAGCGCCCACGGCAGATAGGGACCGAACTGTCTCACGACGTTCTAAACCCAGCTCGCGTACCACTTTAAATGGCGAACAGCCATACCCTTGGGACCGACTTCAGCCCCAGGATGTGATGAGCCGACATCGAGGTGCCAAACACCGCCGTCGATATGAACTCTTGGGCGGTATCAGCCTGTTATCCCCGGAGTACCTTTTATCCGTTGAGCGATGGCCCTTCCATTCAGAACCACCGGATCACTATGACCTGCTTTCGCACCTGCTCGAACCGTCATTCTCGCAGTTAAGCGGGCTTATGCCATTGCACTAACCTCACGATGTCCGACCGTGATTAGCCCACCTTCGTGCTCCTCCGTTACGCTTTGGGAGGAGACCGCCCCAGTCAAACTACCCACCAGGCACTGTCCGCACCCCGGATAACGGGGCGACGTTAGAACATCAACACGACAAGGGTGGTATTTCAAGGACGGCTCCACAGATACTGGCGTACCTGCTTCGAAGCCTCCCACCTATCCTACACATGTAGGGTCAATGTTCAGTGCCAAGCTGTAGTAAAGGTTCACGGGGTCTTTCCGTCTAGCCGCGGGTACGCAGCATCTTCACTGCGATTTCAATTTCACTGAGTCTCGGGTGGAGACAGCGTGGCCATCATTACGCCATTCGTGCAGGTCGGAACTTACCCGACAAGGAATTTCGCTACCTTAGGACCGTTATAGTTACGGCCGCCGTTTACCGGGGCTTCGATCAAGAGCTTCTCCGAAGATAACCCCATCAATTAACCTTCCGGCACCGGGCAGGCGTCACACCGTATACGTCATCTTTCGATTTTGCACAGTGCTGTGTTTTTAATAAACAGTTGCAGCCACCTGGTATCTGCGACTCCCGGCAGCTCCATCCGCAAGGGACTTCACCGCCAGGAGCGTACCTTCTCCCGAAGTTACGGTACCATTTTGCCTAGTTCCTTCACCCGAGTTCTCTCAAGCGCCTTGGTATTCTCTACCTGACCACCTGTGTCGGTTTGGGGTACGATTGCTTATTATCTGAAGCTTAGAGGCTTTTCCCGGAAGCATGGCATCAATGACTTCATCACCGTGGTGACTCGACATCGGGTCTCAGCCTTA
>NZ_JACYTP010000031.1 GCF_014841115.1 Photobacterium arenosum | reverse complement strand
AGGAACAACAATCGCTTCACCGATTCCTCGGCTTGGGCAAACAGAGCCAAACAAATAGGCGTAATCGAATTGCTGCTGCCGAACCGCTCTGGGACGTGTTCCACGCGGTGCCCAAAGCCGTGTCGTTGTATTCTGCTGGCCAAATCTGGCTTCATCCTGGAACCAGACATCCACTTGCTCAAGGCTGATATGGCCCGGGATGTTACGGATCGTTTCCAGTAAGAAGTTTTTTAAAAGCTTCTTGCGTTGCTTGGCATTGTTTAGGGTGTTTTGAGCGGGATGTTATCCATGAAAATCCCATATGATCGAGCAAATAGTAAATGGAATCAGGGTGATAATGTTTATCAAACTTATGGACAATATATGCATGGATATCGGCACCCGTGAGTCTACCGCCTTGCGGGTTATGAGCTTTATCTTCGAGATATTGGCGAAGCTGTTCTTGTTGCTCTGGGGTTAAGAATGCAGGACGACCTGTTCTTGGTTTTTCCTGAAGTCCTTCGAGGCCTTCTTCGAGAAAGGTATGAACCCATTTGTTGACACTGGTTCTACTGACTTTGAGAAACTTGGCAATTTGAGTGCGGGACTGGCCCTCTTTAAAATGGGCAAGCGCGAGTAATCTCATTTTCATTTGAATGGATTTTTGCTGGCTTGCCAGCTTTTTGAAGTCAATGTTATTGAGGCTATCCATAGCAATTTGACCACCTGAAAGAGAAGCCTCAATTAGATCATATTCTTACTTAGAATGGTATCACTCTGACCCTCAGAAATGACAAAGCCCCGTCAGAAGACGAGGCTTTATATTTGGCAGGGGATGACGGAGCGACCGGGCTGACGTTCCAGCCGCCGACATCAGCGCATCGCGCTGACCTTCAGAAATGATAAAGCCCCGTCAGAAGATGAGGCTTCATATTTGGCAGGGGATGACGGTTCGACCGGGCTGGCGTTCCAGCCGCCGACATCAGCGCATCGCTCTGACCTTCAGAAATGACAAAGCCCCGTCAGAAGACGAGGCTTTTGTATCTGGCAGGGGATGACGGATTCGAACCGCCGACATTCGGTTTTGGAGACCGACGTTCTACCGGGCTGAACTAATCCCCTAGAATTGCTAAGTATTGTATACAGCTGAACGAGAATTACCAGTCTTAGCGACTTAAAATGACTTATCGCTTTATCAACCGCTTATAAAAACATCAGTATATTCAATGTTCCTACCTTATTTGCTGACATCTGTCCTGTTACCGTTGAAACACTGGGTACAGATTTCTAAAAACAGCCAACAATAAAGATAGCGTTATCATTACTGACAGTGCCACTGGACATGAAAAGCAAAAAGGCCACCCATAAGGTGGCCTTTTCTTAATAGGGAGCCTGGCGATGACCTACTCTCACATGGGGAGACCCCACACTACCATCGGCGCTGCTGCGTTTCACGTCTGAGTTCGGCATGGGATCAGGTGGGTCCGCAACGCTATGGTCGCCAAGCAAATT
>NZ_JACYTP010000030.1 GCF_014841115.1 Photobacterium arenosum | reverse complement strand
CCTCCATGCCTGCAATGGTGGCGCATACGGTCAGAAACAAAATGTCGAACAGTGGGTACGATATTTTTGCTGACTGTCGTGGGTCTTGAATAACTGAAAAGAATTGAGAAAAAGCATCGATATGCATCAGGAACTCCCGTAAAAAAGGAGTATATGATCACAACCAGCCCAGATCGTCAAACTGATCTATTTTGTTCAAAAAACGTTCATGATCTTGCCCTGTTCAAATGATAATGTAGATGATATAAATAATTTTTTTCTAATGTATTGAAGAAATTGAATTTTATTATTCTTGGGATATTTGATGGTGAGAGTTATTTAGTTATTGATTTAAAAAACAAATAACCTAGATAAGACCGATATTGGCGAAACACTCTAATTAAACAATAGCATCGAAACCTTCACCTACAACGACGCAGAACGTTTAGTTGGTTACCAGCGCGAGCGGGTGACCCGCGCAGATGCCGGAAATGGTGAAACCACACTGCATCCAGCATCGAAGTGACCGCTGCCTATACTTATGATCCTCTGGGACGCCGGATCAGCAAAACCGTCAATGGTGAGCAAACGCAGTTTTACTGGTTGGGGAACACTTTACTCCGTGAAAGCGGCTCTCAGGGTCAGAAAGACTATACCTACGGCGCCACAGGTTATGCCCCCGTCACTGTCGATGTAGATGGACAGGTTGCAGATGTGCTGAGTGACCACCTGTCCGCCCCGGTCGGACTGATTCAGGCACAAAACCTGATCTGGCAACAGGTGAGGAGCCCGTTTGGGAAAACAGGTGGCACTGCTCAGCCAGTCACCTTCAACATTGGTTTTCCAGGGCAATACCGGGATGCGGAGTCCGGCCTGAACTACAATTTATACCGGGATTATGATCCCAGTCTTGGACGATACATCCAGTCAGACCCAATCGGATTACAGGGTGGCTTGAACACTTACACCTACGTGGGCGGCAACCCCTTGAAGTACATTGATCCACTGGGGCTGAAAGTTCAAATATGTAGCCAACCGGCTTTTGGGTGGGCACCGGTAGACCATCAGTGGATCAAGACTGACACCAAGGAAGCTGGTATGGGACCAGTCGGTGGCGACGGAAATGCTGGAAACGAAAGTGGTGATTTGCCCGGTGACCCTGTGGGAGTTACTGATCATACTGGTAGGCATAAACAAAAAGCTGCGTCGTGTGAAGATGTAGATAATGTCGATGAAAATAAAGTGAATGAACTTTTGGAAATTGGCAAAGGGCTTGGTAGATGGGGACCGACAAATCAGTGCCAATCTTTCGTCCAAGATGTAATAAACCAATCAACAATCGATGGATATACATATTAGATGAAAATAGTGAATACCAAAGTTCTGTATTTTCTTGGCTATTGCAGCATTATTATTTTTTTATATTCGCTGCTTTGGTTTTTTTCTTCAGGAAGTTTGGCAAGTGGTTTTTGTAAAAATGAGTTTAGCTTGTTCCATGAACACTTTAGGTGCAGACAGCCATACATAGCATTAATTTTATGCTTTATTTCTTTTCTTTTATCCGTTTTTTTATTTTGGTCTGGACTAAGGTCAAAGAATAAAAAAGATGGAAAATAATTGGCGAATATACGTTTAACAGCATTTAGGGAAGGGGGATCATCTATCGATGCTCCCCGCTCCATATAACATTATATCTTGCAACCTAATAATGTATGAAAATGAGTAGCAACCCAAAGATATTCAATAAATGCAAAAAACTACCAAAGCCAGAAAAAAGCAAGGCTAATCGAAATCCTTGCTTTAATTGTTCCTCAGCACTTTGTATGTGTTTTATTCGAATGTTTCAATTCAAATGATAATATAGATGATATGAACAATTTTTTCTAATGTATTGAAGAAATTGAATATTATTCTTGGGATATTTGATGGTGAGAGTTATTTAGTTATTGATTTAAAAAACCAAATAACCTAGATAGTACTGATATTGGCGAAACACTGAGCACTCATGCGGTCGCCCTGAGTTATTGGACGACCTCTGGGTACGTCAAGTATAAGTAATGCTCCGGGAAATACTGTAGGGGCCATTGTTGAAGGCATATCAGTGGGTGTGGGTGAATTAGGAGGACAGCAGTTCTAATATGATGTGGTTATTAACGGCAATTTATTTTCTATTATACTCATTTGTGCTATGGGGAGGATTTATCATTTATGGAAAATCTTTATTGTACCTAGGTAAGTCAGGGGGAGGGTTGAAATTTTTTGGAGGATTTATTATCTATGCAGTATTTGCATGTGTGTTAGTTTCCCCTTTATTTTTAGCACTCACGATGATCGATGATTGGCGAGAAAGTTTTAAATTAAACCCAATTTATATGATTTATTTCTTTGTGTTGTTTCTTCTTGCATCAGTTCCTGGTGGCATTTATTTCAAGAAGCATTATTTAAGTGATCTGAAAAAACTCGGATATTTTGCACAGAGACGATAGGTAAAATGATAAAAAATAATTTGTATTTATGGGTTCTCTGGCTGAACAGTATGTATAAAACCTATTTGTGAACCTAGAAACTATTGTTGATAAAGCCCGAATTCAACTTCGAAGTGCGACACTCTCCAATATCAAGCAGCCAAAGTCATTTCTTCAAATACAATGGCTGGCTGCTTGAAGCCTAAACACTTTCTTGGACGATAATTTATCCGCGATA
>NZ_JACYTP010000003.1 GCF_014841115.1 Photobacterium arenosum | reverse complement strand
ATTGGCACCACCTCGTCAATTCAAGCTGTTTTGCCGAAATTGAACCGGCAGCGCCGAACCGGTGTACAGCTCCCTTAACCCATTCACAGCAAACAGATCCTCAACAGCGATACATTCGTATGCTGCTGCTCGCCTGGAAATCATGCCAGAGGTATAAAATCTCACTTTGCATTCCAGCACGCTGTAAATCGGTACTTTTAACAGCGTTTTATAAGCAACTCACCAAATTCAGTGAAGAGCCTGATGGCTTTACATTTTGTATGACTGTCCTTGCTTGCACTTTCTTTAAGGTGTCTGTCCTTGCAATCCCTGTCCCCAAGCACATTAACGTGACTGTCCTTATAATTGGCAATTCGTTAATCGACAAACAGCTCATCAAGCATGGGTTGGGGGTTATTCAGAAAAGCTTTCGTAATCGCGTAGTGTTCCGTCTCTTCATATTTCACCGGGTGAATGCCGGACGGGCCAATCTGATAAATCAGAGCGCCGGGGTACGCCATGATCATGGGAGAATGGGTAGCAATAATGAATTGTGATTGATCCTGAACCAGCTGATGCATTCGACTGAGCACAGAGAGTTGGCGCATAGGAGATAAAGCGGCTTCAGGCTCGTCCAGTATATATAAGCCCTTACCGCCAAACCGCTCGACCATTAATGACAGAAATGACTCGCCATGCGACAGTTGATGAAGGGACACACCGCCGTATGAATCAATCACAGGCGGCCCGAAACCTGGTGCTTCGTCCAGTTCATCAATATGGGTCGAGACATTGTAAAAACTTTCAGCCCGGAGAAAAAAGCCGTCCTTATAACGCCTGAACGACTTGTTGTAACGGATAGACTTATACAATTCAGAATGCGTACTTCGGGTCGAAAAATTGAAATTCTTCGTTCCCCCCTCTGCGTTGAACCCCATACCGACAGCAATAGCTTCCAGTAAAGTTGATTTACCGCTGCCATTTTCACCAACAAAAATAGTGACCTCCGGACTGAAGTCGATTTTATCCAGGCCTTTTACTGCCGGAATACAAAACGGATAATGGCTAAAAGAGTCAATTTTCTCTCGTTTCAGCTGAATATCTCTTAAGTATGGTAAAGGTTCCATTATCTGAATCTAATGTCGAAATAATCTGAATTTAGCCGCAGAAACTCCTAAGATTCAAGGGAAATCACCTGTTGTGATTGCATTGATTCGAAAGCGCTGTAGTTGCACAGCACCACCCTTGCTGTCCATTTCGGGAACGGTCATGAACTGGGTATCCTGTTCACAGAAGTTGAGCCCGCTGTAGCTGAATAGGCTGCACCAGCCTTTTCAACATTACCGTGCAAAAAACGCTCGTACAGAAATGGGCTGATATCCACACTGGTTGGTTCGCCACGTACCAGTTCATTCAACAACTTACCGGTAATCGCAGAGGTCAGCATACCTGTTCTGAAATGACCGCAAGCCGTCAGATAACCCTCAATACCGGGTACTGGCCCCAGAATGGGCAACTCGTCCGGGGAACCGGGACGCAATCCGGCCCAGCAGCGTTTAATATTCATGTCGCGCAACTGAGGAATCGTCTTCATCGCGCCCTGGGCCAATGATTTAAGCTGGTTCAAATCTGTGCGGGTGTCATAGCCACACTCTTCAGTGGTTGAACCAATCAGGATCTCGCCATTGTCTTTCTGCGCAATATAACAGTCACTGGTGGTAATGCAGCTATTGAGTATTTTGGGCAACCTTTCAGACACCAGCACCTGTCCTTTTACCGGGAAAACTGGCATCTGCATGCCCGTCGCCCACACGTTGATCTGCTCAGCCCATGCCCCACCTGCATTAATGACCATACCGGTGCTTAATTTACCCCGGGACGTCTGCACGCCCGTTACACGGTTACCCTGTCGCTCAATCGCTGTGATCGAGGTATTAAGGTACAAGTCCACCCCGTTCTGGCGCGCGGCGTCGACATAAGCATCGTTCAGACGATAAGGGTTGATCTGGTGGTCGGTATCGAACTCCATCGCGCCAATGGCATCCGGTGCTATATTCGGCTCTTCTTCCAGTAACGTGGCTTTATCAAGCCAGCGAATGTGTTGCTGGCGATCTGGCACAGCAGCCGCAATATGTTCAGCATGAATACGATCGTATTGATCAAACAGAACGAACTTCAGCCCTGTTTTTTCAAATTTCATATCAACACCGTGTTTCTCCAGCAGCTCCTGATTTAAAGCCGGATACATAGCATTTGACATCATCGCCAGGTCAAAAAAAGGTTTAGGCATGATATGCGGCTTCATGGCTGAAGCACCCGATACGTCCGCCCCTTCCTGGAGTTGTTTTGACAGCGTCTTAAACAGAATGACCCCGCACCCCAACCCCGTTGATTCGCCCATTGCCCACAATCCGCCGGCAGAGGCGCGGGACGCATTGCCCGGTTTTTTGAAATCGACCAGCGCAATATTCAGATCCCGGTTACGGCTCAACGCGAAGGCCACCGCACTGCCGATAACTCCGCCACCGCAAATTACCACATCATAGTGCTTCATTATTCGTTCTCCATGGCAGCAAAAGGGATGGGATCTAATGGGAATCTGACTCGAAACTGGCCCTGTTCACGGTGAAAGCCTTCATTTGCTAGCCTGTCATAGCAATAATGACTACAGGTTTTCCCCTGACAGTCTCCCATGGTGACACGAGTACGCATTTTCAGGCTTATGCTATCCCGGCAGCCTTCGGCAATCGCTTTGTCTATATCAGAACGCTTTACCTGCTCGCAGCGACAAATTACAGTCTCGGCGTCGGGCAGGTTCAACAGCCCTTTTTTACGCTGATTAACGCGGTCAAAAGCGCCACGAAAACGGTACAAACGCTTGAGCGTCTTCTGCAGGTCAGCGAGGCGTTCCGCTACATCGGCCACTTTGTCCGGGTACAACTCTGCCACCAATGCCAGAGCCGCAATCTGACCTTCCACAATGGCGACATCCGCCCCGGCAAAACGGGCAGAGTCACCGACACAAAAAATATTCGGGCGGCTACTGCGCTGATATGTATCTGTTACCGGAATCAGTCCGCTGAATTCATCCACTCTTACCTCAAGATCCATTAACTGAGCGAGCTGGGACCGGGACACAAAGCCGTAACCCACGCCCAGTAAATCGGCCTCTATCCATTGCATTTTCTGCCGATCAGCTTCCCAGTTGCTGTTATAGGGTGCTACGGCCACACGCTCCAGACTGACACTGCCTTCCGCTTTCACTATCCCCCAGCCATAGTTCACCGGTACTTGATGCAACCTGAGATAAGCAAGCAGCGACAGACCTTCCAGTGCTATCTGCGGACGATTAAGCAACGCGACCACCTCCTTACTCATCTCACTGAAAGATGCGGCGTCATAAACACCTTTCACTTCGACTCCTGAGCGGAGAAGCTGACAGGCAAGCAGTACCAATAACGGGCCTGTCCCTGTGATTACTGCCTGCCGACCAGGGCGGACCAGTCCGCTCTTGAGCTGTAGCTGGATGCCACCAGCCAGCATCACACCCGGTAACTGCCAACCCGGAAAAGGAATACTCCGTTCCTGACAGCCCGTCGCCAGAAACAAATAGTCAAAATCCTGAGCAGAAAGCCTGCCATGGTGGGACAGCAGCAGTTGGCTGCCGGCTAACGGGCCAAGTACCCGCGTTTCGGTCAGAAATTCGATATTGTGCTGGTGCTCCGTCACTAGGGCCTGCTGTAACGTTATGTTCTTCTGCAGGCTTTCATCCAGATGCGGCATGGCTTGTGTTGCCCGCCAGGGTCCGCGATAGATAACACCGCCGGCTTTTGGCGACTCGTCAATGACTGTTGACCGTATACCAAATGCCGACAAAGTAGTTGCTATCGACATACCAGAAGGGCCGGCACCGACAATCACGATATTCTCAGACATGTTTGCTGTCCCCTTCGATAACCCGATTGCGACAGGTGCGGATTGTCATGTTGGGCTGGACAAGTGTCTGGCAGGCACGCTGCTTATGACGCCCATTAATTTCGACCAGGCAGCAATGGCAAACGCCCATACCGCAAAAAGCCCCTGAAGATGCGCCAAAATCGTTTTTCATCAAACGCCTGAACTCACTGGCTAATAGTGTGCTCAAGACACTTTCACCGGGTACGGCTTTCACCTCAATATCATTCACTAATACACAAAACGGGCTGTCTTTTAGCGGCGTAATATCTTGTGTTCTGGTTATAGATGCCATTTTATACTCTGTCTTTTGTAGGTAAGGTAAGAACTGCCAATGGAATGCACTTAATTTTATTGAAACCATAGGCATATATATACGCTACCACTCAGCCAGATTCTGTGATTGTTTTCGATCAATGTTTCGTGAGATCAGACGATGCATAACCGCACCACCATCACAGACAAGGCAAATGATGTAAACGATTGCGGTTTGGTCAGGTAATTAGGGAATACGGCTTTACTTAGTCACGCCATACTTTTAGAATCGGGCGAATTTTTTGGAGGGAGCTATTATGACGTCGATCACTATCACACGTCCGGACGACTGGCACGTACACTTGCGCGATGGCGATGTACTGAAGGATACGGTTCGGGACATCAGCCGTTATATGGGGCGGGCTATCATCATGCCTAACCTTGTTCCTCCCGTTACCGATACCTCTGCCGCTCTTGCTTACCGTGATCGCATTCTGGCTGCTCAGCCAAGTGAAACATTCTCTCCTTTGATGGTGCTATACCTCACCGATAACACAACACCTGACGAGATTCGCAAAGCCAAGGCCAGCGGTCATGTGTACGCGGCAAAGCTCTACCCTGCCGGAGCAACCACTAACTCTGATTCAGGCGTCACCGACATCAACAAGCTGCTGCCCACCATGGAAGCCATGCAGGAACTGGGCATGCCGCTGCTGATTCATGGCGAAGTGACTAAGCACGACGTGGATATTTTTGACCGCGAAAAAGTCTTTCTTGAAACTGTACTGGCACCTATCGTCGCTGCCATGCCAAACCTGAAAGTGGTGCTTGAACACATTACCACCAAAGATGCGGTCGACTTTGTCAACAATGCCGGGCCAAACGTGGGGGCAACAATTACCGCCCACCATTTGCTCTATAACCGTAACCATATGCTGGCTGGCGGTATCCGTCCGCACTTTTACTGCCTGCCTATTTTAAAGCGCAATACTCATCAGGAAGCACTGATTGCAGCAGCAACCAGTGGCAGCAACAAATTTTTCCTGGGCACAGATTCAGCACCGCATGCAAAAGGCCAAAAAGAAGCCGCCTGTGGCTGTGCCGGCTCTTATACAGCACATGCTGCCATTGAGCTGTACGCAGAAGTTTTCGAGCTGGCAGGCGCACTCGACAAACTGGAAGGTTTTGCCAGCCACAATGGTCCTGACTTCTACGGCCTGCCTCGCAATCACGACACTATCACCCTGACCAAACAAAGCTGGGCGGTGCCGGACACCATGGAATTCGGCGCCGATCAGGTTGTGCCTATCCGGGCCGGTGAACAAATCAGCTGGAAAGTGGCTCAGTAACCTGCTACGCCATCGAAATAAGGCTCCTGCATCGGAGCCTTATTCTCATCCAATCTGTTCTCACTTCAAACAATCCGCTTGCTTCATTCTCCAGCACGATTAAAGTATAAAAAACAATCACTTTTTTGGAGAGGTGTCTGTGACTGGTTATGAATCTATCCCTTCACTTGTCATTTTCGCCGTACTGGGCTGGGTCGCCCTGAACGCCATCTTTTTCTTTTCTCACCGCTGGCGGCTGTTTTCAGACATTACCTGGATCCTCCTGCTGGGACTGATCTACGGCGCGGTTTCCGCCATGCCAGATTCCAATTTGCCAGATCTGGTACTGGAGCCGCATGTTGTGCTGTATCTTTTCGTGCCGCTGCTGGTATTTTCATCCACCCAGTGTATTTGCCTGTTTCATTTCAGGCAGGTGCTGATTCCTGCGTCGCTGGCCGGCTCCTTAGGCATATTGATCAGCATGTTTGTGATTGCGGCCGCCATACACTGGCTGCTCGGGGTGCCCTTCATGCCTGCTTTATTGTTCGGGGTCATCATTTCCGCCACCGACCCTTTGGCCATCAGCGCCTTATTCAAAGATAACCAGAGCGTGACCGAAAACCAGAAACTGCTGATTGAAGGGGAGTCCATACTGAACGACGGTTTTGTGGTCACTGTCGCCAGTATTCTTTCGATAGTGATTTTCAGCGGTACTGAATTTGATTTGACAAGCAGCAGCCTGAGTTTAGTGTCACATGTGGCGGGGGCTTTGGCTGTCGGTGCAGTGCTCGGGCGTGGCGCTCGCTGGCTGCTGACTTTACTGCATGAGCGGCATTACACCTTAACAACCAATATCACGCTGGCATTGGCATATGGCAGTTTTGTGCTGGCAGAAGAAATGCATTTTTCCGGAATTCTGGCCGTGTTTGCCGCGGCACTGGCTTACGGTTACAAGCCTTATCAGGATGATGCCAATCATCTTGCGCATCAGGAGATCTGGGAGTATCTGGATTATGTTGCCAACGCGATGCTTTTCTTCCTGCTCGGTTCCAGCGTGTTTACCCTGCTATCTCCCGATACCCTGTCCGCCGTTATCATACTGTTATCCATAGTGCTGCTTTTTTCGGCGCGGTTTATTTCGCTTTGGCTGATGCTGCCTGTCCTGCGTATAGATTCGAAAAAACTGTCGCGGCTTGATTTCTGGTTGCTGAATTTCTCAGGTGCACGCGGTGCGGTATCCATTGCCCTGATCCTGATGCTGCCGGCAGACTTCAGCTACAAGCCTTTGTTTCTGACGATGGCAATCAGCATGATTCTGTTTTCTCTGATTGTTTATCCGGTTATTACCAAGCGTATGCTGGCACAGAGCAGCACCATCCGTGAGTCGGTGTCATAACACCCTCTTTACCACCGTCCGCCCCGCGAATGCGGAGAGGACGGCAGGTGGTGGTGTTGAGAGAATCAGCATGAAAGTACTAACCAGGCTGATTCTCTGGTTTAGCCCTCACGGCCCGGCAACGGGACGCTGTGGAATAAGCGATACAGCACAGGCACCACAATCAGAGTCAGTATGGTCGCAAAGCCCAGGCCGAACATGATGGTTACTGCCATCGGCTTAAAGAACACATCCGGCAAGAGCGGAATCATACCCAGAATAGTGGTGATCGCTGCCATACAGACTGGACGAACCCGGCTGACGGCGGCATCTACCACCGCCTGGTATTTGTCTTTACCGCTGCTGATTTCGATTTCGATCTGATCCAACAGCACGATACCGTTTTTCACCAGCATGCCTGACAAGCTCAAAAAGCCCAGCAGCGCCATAAAACCAAACGGGGTGTTCAGCAACAACAGGCCGGAAGCCACCCCAATCACCGCCAACGGCACAGTCGCCCACACAATCAGCGCTTCCTTCACCTTGTTAAACAGGAAGATAGTGATCAGGAACATCATCAGGTAGCCCATTGGCATCGAGCTGAACAACGACGCTTTCGCATCGCCGGATGACTCGTACTCCCCGCCCCACTCCAGCGCATAGCCCGGTGGCAAGTCCAGTGAATCAATCGCTGGCTGAATTCGCTTTTGCACCGTCGCGGCAGTTTCATCCCCGAGCGGATCGGGGTCAGCCATGACTGTCAGTACCCGCTTTCTGTCTTTACGCGCGATGAGCGGATCTTCCCAGCGCAGATTCACAGCCGAGACCACTTGCTGCAATGGCACATAGCCCTGTACCGCCGGACTCCAGATTTTCATACCTTCAATGGTACTGATATCAACACGCTCCTGCTCCGGCAGTCGGGCAACAATCGGCATCAGGGTAGTACCCTCGCGGTAGATACCTACCGACAGGCCGGAAAACGCCATTTGCAGCAGATCATCGACATCTTTTTTGGTGATACCGTAACGGCGGGCCTGACTTTCATTGAAGACCGGCTCCAGCACTTTGGTGCGCTCTCGCCAGTCATGACGTATGTTGGCTGTGCCTGCATCAGCCCGCATGATATCAGTGACTTCTTTAGCCAGACCGCGAAGCACAGTCGGATCGGGGCCGATCAGGCGGGCTTCAATTTTGGCGCCAGAAGACGGGCCAAGCATGATTTGCTTGAGCTTGTATTCGACATTCGGGAAACCCTTGCCAATGATCTCCTGAACCTGAGACATAGCCGGCAACACATCATCAAACTGCTTCACCCGAATAATCAGCTCACCGTATGCGGCATAACTTTTTTCGGGTGAATAGGTCAGCATAAAGCGCTGCGAGCCTTTACCCGCACTGGTGCTGACATAATCAATACTGTCATCTTGCTCAATTTGCTGCTGCAGTTGTTTCAGCGCATCATTCGTCGCCCGGATATCTGTCCCTTCTGGCAACCAGATATCCACCATGAACATAGGCGACGTTGAAGCGGGGAAGAAAGATTGCTTAATCAGTGTGAAGCCGTACAGGCTCACCCCCAGCATGACCACCAGCGATATCACAGTCAGCCAGGCGCGCCGCATACAAAGCTCAAGGAACTGTCGGTACAAGACAAAAAACTTGCCTTTGTACGGGTCGTCATTTTCTTCGTCACTTTCAGCCACTTTTTGCGATTTAAAGAACAGATCAGCGAAGAAAGGCGTCAGAGAAATAGCCGTGAACCAGCTCAGCATCAGAGAAATAAGCAGTACGGTAAACAAAGTACGGGTGTACTCACCGGTCGAATCCTGCGATAAACCGATGGGCGCAAACGCCATGACAGCAATTACGGTCGCGCCCAGGAGCGGCCACTTCGTTTGTGTGACTATGTCAGACGCCGCCTGCAGTCGGGTTCGCCCTTTCTGCAAACCAATCAGTATGCCTTCAACCACCACAATGGCATTATCAACCAGCATCCCCAGGGCAATGACCAGCGCCCCCAGTGAAATACGCTGCAAGTCGATAGCCATCCATTTCATAAACACAAAGGTGGCAAGCACGGTTAACAGCAGAATCAGTCCGATAAGGAGACCGGAGCGCAATCCCATGAAGAACAGCAGGACAACAATAACAATCACAACGGCCTGGCCCAGGCTCACCACAAAACCGCTGACCGATTTATCCACTTCTGTCGGCTGGCTGTACACCACGCCGATATCTATGCCCACCGGCTGCTGCACTTTCAGTTCAGCCAGGCGGCTCATTACACGCTTACCGCCTTCGACCACATTGATACCGGAAACAAAAGAGATCCCCAGGTTCAAGGCTTGCTTACCGTTATAGCTGACCAGGTTATCCGGGACTTCCTTGAATCCGCGTTCAATCGTGGCGACATCTCTGAGGTAAATCAGCCCCTGAGAGCCGGAATCTTTGATGATCAGATCGCCCAGCGCATCCACATTCTGGAATTCACCTGTGGTCTGAACACGGATATATTCATCCCCGACGCGAATGGCGCCGGCGCTGGTCACCAGATTCTGCTGCTGCAAGGTGCCATAAATCGTCTGCGGTGAGATACCCAGATTACTGAGCCGCTGCATGGAGATTTCGATAAATACCTGCTCCTGCTGCGTGCCCGTGACCTGTACTTTACCCACACCATCGACCAGCTCCAGCTCCCGGCGAAGGTAATCCACATAATCGTTTAACTCACGGTAGGTATAGCCCTCCCCGGTCACAGCCAGCAGAATACCGTACACATCACCAAAGTCATCCACCACTTTTGGGGTGCCGACACCGGGTGGCAGGCTGGGTTTCAGGTCATTAACCTTACGGCGCAGTTCATCCCAGATCTGCGGCAGATCGTCCGGACCATAATTATTTTTCATGGTCACTGTGATCTGAGACAGATCCCGGCTTGAAATGGAGTTCACTTCATCCACGTAAGGGAGCTGGCCGATGGCTTTCTCTATCGGATAGGTCACCTCTTCCTCAACCTGCTGTGCTGTCGCACCAGGATACGAAGTCACCACCATGGCATCTTTGATCGTGAATTCAGGGTCTTCCAGTCGGCCTAATTCCAGAAATGCCATTGTCCCGCCGATCAGAAAGATCAGGGTCAGCATCCAGCTGATGACTTTATTTTTAATAAAGTATGTAGCTATATCCTGTTTCATTATTTGGCTGCCTCCTGATCCACAACAGTCACATGCTGACCATCACGGAGGCGATTAACGCCTTCAGTCACAATCACGTCGCCTTCCTGTAATCCGGACACAATACGCACACCATCCGGGACGACTTTATCTGTCACAATCTGGCGCTTTGTCACTGTATTACCATCATTGACTATCCACACGAATTTATTGGCAGGGTTGATAGCATCGCCATCTTCATTGAACACGGCACTGAGCGGGATCACCGCTTCATCCGAGCGATAAATCTGCATTTTTTGTCCGTCCACTTTTACCTCAACCGAAGTGCCATCAAGAATGAATTGCTCTGTCGGCATAGGCATAGTGAGTGTCACCTTGAAAGAGCCCAGCTCTGGATCCGGCTCTGTCGTAAACTCTTTCAGATGCGCCGTGTATTCTGTCCCGTCATCCAGCGTGACTTTTATTCCTGGCTGCTTATGATGCACTTGCCTGGCGGTGTTTTTTGAATAAATCATGTCCGGAGCCTGGATCAGAATATCCACGTCAGTCGCGCTATGGATATTCATGACAGCCTCGCCCACCTGGACATTTTCAAACTGCTCAACAGGCACACGAGAAATCACCCCGCTGAAAGGGGCGTGTAATGTCGTAAAGGTCAGACGCAACTTGGCAAGATTGAGCTTTGCCAGCGCAATTTGCCTTTGAGCAGCCAGTTCATCGAACTGCGACTGGGCCAGATATCCCTGCTTAACCAATTTTGCCGAGCGGCGATACTGACTGTCCGCCAGACTGAATTTCGCCTGCGCATCATTGACTGTCAGCTGGTAATCAGTCGGATCAAGTTGCGCCAGCAACTGGCCTTTTTTCACAAACTCGCCTGGCTTCACGTTGACCTTGATCACTTCACCGGAGAGACGGAAAGACAACACAGATTTATCCGCAGCAGCAGCGACAGCCGGGAAAGATAAAATCGGTGAACTTTGTTCCAGTCCAACCTGATGGACACTCACAGACTGTGAAGCCTTAGACTCAGACTGCAACTCCTGACCACAACCAAAGAGTAACCACGGCAATACCCAGAAAGCTGAACGTAATAAGGTTCTTTTCATCTCAGAGACCCCGCTCCTTCACCCATTCACGTACAATCTGGCCTTCTTTTAGCTCAGTCACACCAGACGCCACAATAACCACTCCGTCTTCTAATCCACTGACTACACGGGATTGTTCATCCAGCACCACTTCAACTTTGCTGACTTTGCCACCGTCTGCCACCTGCCATACATAAGTACTGCCGTTTTCCCTCACAATCGCCCGCGCTGGTAATGAACCGGCACCTGTTTGCGGTAACGCGATTTTCACTTGCGCTGCCATGCCGGGAAGCAGGTTTTGATCAACGGGTTTTTCCATGGTAAGTGTGACCTGGTAACTGGAGGTTTTAGTGTCGGCTTCGGTGTCAATTTCCTTCAGGTTAGCCAGGAACACCTGATCCGGGATGGTATCGAAGATCACCTGAGCAGAGCGATCATCGCCGGATCGCATACGGTTAAGCAGTTGCTGGGGTAACTGGAAACTGACATTAAGCAACCCTTCGCTCTGAATATGCATCATAGGCTGCTTCGCTGAGACATACTCATAATTGTTGGCCATTGAAATAGAGACAACCCCATCGTATGGCGCAATCAGGGTGGCGTACTTCAGGTTTGCTTCCTGTTTGTCCAATTCTGCTTTGGCCTGATTTCTGGCTGCCGTTGACTGGTCAAAATCCAGTTCGGACACCACATTGGTTTTCAGCAATTCTGCATTTCGTTTGTACTGAACCTGAGCAAGGTTGTAATTGGCTTTGGCCTGTTCAACCAGCAAGGTCAGCTCATCGGTTTTCAGCTTCGCCAGACGCTGGCCTTTTTTCACCTCTTCGCCATCGCGTACATCCACACTTTCCAAAACTCCCGATACCCGGAATGCCAGCACCGCTTTATCGCCGGCTTCCACCTGGGCAGGAAATGTCCGGTAACTCTGACTGTCACCGACATCAACAGTTAACAATTTAACCGGTCGGGATACAGGTTCGGGCACAGATTTTGTTTCCTCACTGCAACCGGTGAGCATGCTCACCGACAGAGCCAGGACCAGCAGAGTGAACCTCATTCAATGCCTCTCCAATTCAATAGGTCTGATTTATTCAACATTTTGTATTTAGCTGCGCGTTAACATAGCAAAAAAGAACGTCATTTTATTGCTTACTTCCTTAATCAAAGGTTAAACCAGTGCAAAAAAAGGAGCCAAACGGCTCCTTTTTTTGCAAAGTATTTCAGCAGATAACACTGCAAGCGTGTTACGCATCCATTTCAGCAATTTTGACTTTCCAGATATCAGGGCCGGTCTGGTGCGCATTCACACCGTCTGAATCGACGGCGACCGTGACAGGCATATCCTGCACTTCAAATTCATAGATAGCTTCCATGCCCAGGTCTTCAAAGGCCACAACGCGCGATTTCTTGATCGCTTTCGCCACCAGGTACGCCGCGCCACCCACTGCCATTAAATACACTGCTTTATGATTTTTAATTGACTCAATAGCCACAGGACCGCGCTCTGCTTTACCTATCATGCCAATCAGGCCGGTTTCAGCCAGCATCATGTCGGTGAACTTATCCATACGGGTGGACGTTGTCGGGCCGGCCGGCCCCACAGCTTCGTCGCCCACTGCATCCACAGGACCTACGTAATAAATGAAGCGGTTATTGAAATCCACACCATCAGGCAGGCCCTGTCCGCTGTTCAGCATTTCCTGAATACGCTTATGGGCAGCATCACGACCTGTCAGGATTTTACCGGACAACAGGACAGTTTCGCCGGACTTCCATTGTTGAATTTCCGCTTTGGTGATGTTGTCAACATTGACACGACGCACATTCTGGCCCACTTCCCAGGTCACTTCCGGCCAGTCTTCCAGTTTAGGGGGAGTCAGCTCTGCCGGACCGCTGCCGTCCAGAGTGAAGTGCACATGGCGGGTTGCCGCACAGTTCGGGATCATGCAAACCGGTTTAGAGGCCGCATGCGTTGGTGCGGTCTTGATTTTGATATCCAGCACGGTCGTCATGCCGCCAAGGCCCTGAGCACCGATACCCAGCTTGTTGACACGATCATAAATATCCAGACGCAGTTTCTCTTCCGCATTTTGCGGACCGCGTTCTATCAGCTCATGAATATCAACTGCTTCCATCAGCGACTCTTTCGCCAGTACCGCGGCTTTTTCAGCCGTGCCGCCGATACCGATTCCCAGCATACCCGGCGGACACCAGCCTGCGCCCATCAGAGGAACCGTCTTTTCAACCCACTCGGCAATATCATCCGACGGGTTGAGCATCACCATTTTGGTTTTGTTCTCTGAGCCGCCACCTTTGGCTGCCAGCTGAATTTCCACTTCGTTGCCCGGTACCATGTCAATATGAACAACCGCAGGGGCGTTATCTTTGGTATTGATACGCGCTCCGGCAGGATCCGCGACAACCGATGCCCGCAGAGGGTTGATCGGGTTGTTATATGCCTGACGCACACCTTCATCGATCATTTCCTGAACGGTCAGATCGCTCTCCCACTGTACGTTCATACCAATTTTCACGAAACAGGTCACAATACCTGTGTCCTGGCAAATCGGGCGATGGCCTTCGGCGGACATACGAGAGTTAATCAGAATCTGTGCCATGGCATCTTTCGCGGCCTGGCTCTGCTCTTTGTGGTAAGCCTTTTCAAGAGCCTGCACAAAGTCCAGCGGATGATAGTAGGAAATGTATTGCAGCGCGTCTGCCACACTGCTGATCACATCTTCTTTACGGATGACGGTCATAGTTGCCCTCGTTGCTTATTGTCGTATACGCGCCTGCAAATTGACGGGCCTGACCCGGACCTTATGCATGGTAGGGTGTCAGAGGCAGACCGAAATCTTGAGCTGAATCATCAATGCACCGGAAAAGTCGCGATGCAGACGTCGTATTTGTTTCTATGATACTCTTGCCCGCAATCTCGCGCTATGCGCCAATCGAACACCTGTCACAAAAAAGAAAATGAAATATTCTGCTGTCTCTCAACTCCAGGTCATGCATCTGGACTATAGCCAGAATGCTGTTCTGGACTGGTTCGAACCTCTTTCTGCCTCCCCTTGGGCTATGCTGCTGCGTTCAGCGGCACAAGGCCACCCTGACAATCGTTATGACATTCTGGTTGCCAGCCCGCTGGCGACCATTGAAACCCGCGACGGTGTCAGTGTGATCACCCATACAAGCGGCCAGCAACACAGCTCAGAACAAGACCCGTTTTCATTACTGCACGCGCTGCAGTCGGAATTATTACCTGTCTGTCCGGCCATTGACGATCTGCCTTTTACCGGCGGTGCTGTGGGGTATTTTGCTTACGATCTTGGCCGGCGGGTCGAAAAGATACCGGCCTTGGCCATTCAGGATATCAAAGCGCCGGATATGGCGGTGGGCTTATATGACTGGGCGTTAATTGCTGACCACCATACCCGGCAACTTTCGCTGGTGTCGCCAGATACCTCAACGCGGTTGCACTGGCTGAAAGCGCAGCAGTCAACGCAATCTGACCCGACAAATACCTTCCGGCTAACCTCCGACTGGCAGGCCAATATGACGCTCGACAGCTATATCGGGAAATTTAATCAGGTTCAGGATTACCTGAATGCGGGCGACTGCTATCAGATTAACCTCGCACAGCGTTTCAACGCCGGTTATCAGGGCGATGAATGGCAGGCTTACCAGAAGCTGGAGAGCCATAATGGCGCGCCCTTTTCAGCCTTTATCCGTCTTGATCAGGCCGCGGTGCTGTCTGTGTCGCCGGAACGTTTTCTGAAACTCAAAGACAACAAGATTGAAACCAAGCCGATTAAAGGCACCCGCCCCCGTTCTGCCGATCCTGTCACCGATCAGGCCAGTGCCGATGATCTGAAACACGCCAGCAAAGACAGGGCGGAGAATTTGATGATAGTCGATTTGCTGCGCAATGACATCGGCCGCGTAGCATCACCGGGCACGGTGCGTGTCCCCAGCCTGTTTGCCATTGAAAGCTTCCCGGCCGTGCATCACTTAGTCAGCACAGTCACGGCCGACATGGATCCTGCTCACTATTGTGCAACGGATCTGCTTAGAGCTTGTTTTCCTGGCGGTTCTATTACGGGAGCGCCGAAAGTCCGCGCCATGGAAATTATCGAAGAACTGGAGCCGCACAGACGCAGCGTGTACTGCGGCAGTATAGGTTACATCAGTCGCTGCGGTCAGATGGATACCAGCATCACTATCCGAACCCTGATCGCGGTCGACAAGCAGATTTATGCCTGGGCCGGCGGCGGTGTAGTGGCCGATAGCGAAGCTCAGAGCGAATACCAGGAAACGCTGGACAAGCTGAGCAAAATTCTGCCAATCTTATAACATACCCTCAACAAATTGCCGGGAGGGGGCGCCATCGGGAATACCACATGATAGTCCAGCATCACATGCTCAGCCGCTTCCTGCTTGCGCAGCCGGGCCAGTATGATCGCAGCCATCAGAGACGTATCAAGCAGTTGCTGCCCAACAGCAGCCGCTTTAAACCCGCGGCAGTGATGATCCCTCTGGTGGCAAGGCCTGACGGTTACCATGTGATACTGACTAGGCGGGCAAACCACCTGAAACACCATCCGGGTCAGGTCGCATTCCCGGGCGGGCGCTTTGAAAGCGAAGACGTCGAACTTATTAATACCGCCATCCGGGAAACACAGGAAGAGATCGGCATTCTGTGTGATAAAAAAGACATTCTGGGCACATTGCCCGCCCTCCCGACTCTCAGCGGTTATATGGTTACACCGTTTTTAGCGACTGTTGCAGCCAACTACCGGCCCGTGCTCGATCCCAATGAAGTCGACAGCATATTTGAAGTCCCTGTTACCTTCTTGCTCAATCCCCGCAATATGCGCACCCAGCGTTTTACCTTCAAAGGTAAAGAGCACACCATTTATGCCATCCCTTACCAGGAATATTCCATTTGGGGCGCAACGGCTCAGATAGTCAAAGCCCTGTCACATCAAATCTGGGTAGACAATCGCTGAACCTTTCACCACCTGAGACACAAATGGCCATTCCTTTGGTGATCAAACTCTCATTTCCTTGCAACAAATGTTAAATAGTGAGCGAGTTTTTTCACAGATCATTTTTTCATGCCCTAAATAAGCGAAAATACCCAGATTCCTGTTCCCTATTAAATGTTGGACTAACTTATGCAAACGAAAACTGCATCTGTATCTGCTGCATCCGCTGCTGCCAAAAGCCGCTGGACTGCACAAGATACGACCTGGGTGCTTTCCCTTTTTGGTACGGCAGTTGGTGCCGGTATCCTGTTTCTGCCAATCAATGCGGGTATGAGTGGCTTCTGGCCACTGCTGGCGATGACACTGCTGATTGGCCCGATGACTTACTTCGCTCACCGCGGTCTGGCGCGTTTTGTCCTGTCTTCCGCGAAACCCGGCAGTGACATTACTGAAGTGGTGGAAGAACATTTTGGCGCCCGTGCCGGTAAATTAATCACCCTGCTCTACTTCTTTGCTATTTACCCGATTGTGCTGATTTATGGTGTCGGTATCACCAATACTGTCGATTCCTTCATGGTCAACCAGCTTGGTATGGCATCCATGCCACGGGCTTTACTGTCCATCATTTTGATTCTGGGCATGATGTCCGTCATGATTGCCGGTGAAAAACTGATGCTGAAAGTCACTCAGTTTCTGGTTTATCCTCTGGTAGGTATTTTGCTGTTTATGTCGGTATATCTGATCCCTGAGTGGAATCTGTCTTCCGTCAGCCTGAGCACCATGCCTTCACTGGGTGATTTTGCGGTCACCTTGTGGATTACCATTCCTGTACTGGTATTTTCGTTTAACCACAGTCCTATTATCTCGGCTTTCTCGCAGGCGCAAGCGCGCGAACATGGCGAGCTGGCAGAAGAGAAAGCGTCCCGTATTCTGGCGCGATCTGCCGTTATGCTGCTGGGCTTTGTGATGTTCTTCGTGTTCTCGTGCGTACTGAGCCTGAGCCCTCAGGATCTGGCGCAAGCAAAAGCGGAAAACCTGGCTATTCTGTCTTACCTGGCCAACAAGCATGACAGTCCATTTATTTCATATCTGGGCCCGGTTGTAGCATTTGTAGCTATCGTTTCATCTTTCTTCGGTCATTATCTGGGTGCGCGAGAAGGTCTGAATGGTCTAGTTTCTAAACAATTAAAGTCGGCTGGTAAGCAAGTTAACGAAAAGAATATTGACAAATTTACCGTTGTCTTCATGATTGCTACTATCTGGTTGGTCGCGACAGTTAATCCTAGTATTCTTGGGATGATTGAAACATTAGGCGGCCCGATTATTGCGACAATCTTGTTCCTGATGCCTATGTATGCCGTACATAAAGTACCGGCAATGCAGAAGTACAAGGGCGCGGTAAGCAACGTATTTGTCACACTCATGGGTCTGATCGCGATTTCAGCCATTATGTACGGGCTATTTTTCTAACATCTCGCCCGTATTGCATTACTGACAAAATACGTAAAAGAACCGATACTTAAGAGCAGGGGAGCTTTCAGCACCTGCTCTTTTGTTTTGACTATACTCGCCAAGGAAGGGGCGGGAGTTCATAAAAAGATAACAGTCACGGCCGAGGCAAGATCGCTTCCCCGACTGAGGTACTACGCATGATCAGTATTTTTGATATCTTCAAAATTGGTGTGGGTCCTTCCAGTTCACACACTGTAGGTCCGATGAAAGCAGGTAAAGAGTTTGTCGATAACCTGCGTGAAATGGGCAAAATCAATGATGTGACAAAAGTCACCGTTGATGTGTATGGCTCTCTGTCTCTGACAGGTAAAGGCCACCACACAGACATTGCCATTATCATGGGCCTGGCTGGCAACAGCCCTGAAACTGTTGATATCGACAGCATCCCTGGGTTTATCGCCAGCGTTGGTGAAACCGAGCGTCTTCCAATTGCAGGTAATATTCATACCGTTGATTTCCCACGTGATGGCGGGATGAATTTCCATAACACCAACCTTTCCCTGCACGAGAATGGCATGAGTATTCATGCATGGGCTGGTGAAGACAAAATTTACAGCAAGACCTATTACTCTATCGGTGGCGGCTTCATTGTTGATGAAGAAAACTTCGGTAAAGAAGAAGAGTCTGAAATCAAAGTCCCGTACCCGTTTACCTCGGCACAAGAACTGGTTCAGCACTGCAAAGAAAGCGGTCGCTCAATGAGCTCTATCGTCATGGCAAACCAACGTGCCATGAACACTGAAGACGAAATTAAAGATTACTTCGCCAAAATCTGGAAAACCATGCAGGACTGTATGGACCGTGGCATGAACGAAGAAGGCATTTTGCCTGGCCCACTGCGTGTGCCTCGCCGTGCTGCCGCACTTCGCCAGCAGCTCATCACCTCCGAGCGTACCAACACCGACCCGATGACAGTGGTTGACTGGGTTAACATGTACGCATTTGCAGTGAATGAAGAAAACGCAGCAGGCGGCCGGGTGGTCACCGCGCCAACTAACGGTGCTTGCGGTATTATCCCTGCAGTACTGGCTTACTATGATAAATTCATTCAGCCGGTCAGCGAGAAAGAATATATCCGTTACTTTGCCGCTTCTGGCGCAATCGGCGGTCTGTATAAGCGTAATGCTTCTATCTCTGGTGCTGAAGTAGGCTGTCAGGGTGAAGTGGGTGTCGCTTGTTCAATGGCCGCTGCCGGTCTGGCTGAGCTGATGGGCGCAAGCCCTGAGCAGGTCTGTATGGCCGCGGAAATCGCCATGGAACATAACCTGGGTCTAACATGCGACCCGGTGGCTGGCCAGGTGCAGGTACCTTGTATCGAACGAAACGGTATCGCAGCAGTTAAATCCATCAATGCTTCACGTATGGCTTTGCGTCGTGCTTCCGAACCTCGGGTCTCGCTGGATAAAGTAATCGAGACCATGCTGGAAACCGGTAAAGACATGAATGCCAAGTATCGCGAAACCTCCCAAGGCGGATTGGCGATTAAAGTGATCTGCTGATCCTAAAGGACAATCAGATTGATACATTAAAGGAGGCTTAAGCCTCCTTTTTTTATTCCCTGTATTCTCGGTCCTCTGCATTCCCGCTCTCAACAACCTGCCCATTAGCCTGCGTTCTTTAGCTTACAACACATTAAACCTGCCATTATTTCGCCTGCAGCCAGACTAAGGTCTCACCGCAGCCGGGCTAACGGCGTCCGGCTTTCTTCATCGCTGCGATGCAACACCAGCCAGCAACCCGCATAAAAAAACCCCGTACCTCACGGCACGGGGTAAGCAGTAAATATAGAGTTGAACTAAGTTATGCCGCTGCTTTCAGAGGCTCCACAGCAGCCACTTTACGCTCACCAATTGGCAGAACAGTACGGCCGAACTCATTGTTCAGTACCTGGGCCATCGCAAAATAAATCGCACTCGCGCCACAGATGATGCCTTCAAAACCCGCAATGGTACCAATCAGGGTACTGCCAGTGAAATCACGTGCAGCCAACAGGAAGAACAACACAGTCAAAGAAGCAAATACAAATTGTTTGGCGCGCGGATAATTGAGTGAACCAACAAACATAAAGGCAGTAAAGACGCCCCACAGCAGCAGATACCATGCCATGAACTCTGCAGGTGCAGCAGGCAGCCCCATGTACGGCATCACAATCAGACCAACCAGTGTCAGCCAGAACAGACCGTAAGAGGTGAAAGAGGTAGTACCGAATGTATCACCACGCTTAAAACACATCATGCCGACAAGGATCTGAGCCAGACCGCCATAAAAAATCCCCATAGCCAGAATCATAGAGTTCAGTGGAAAAAAGCCTGCATTGTGGATGTTCAGCAAAATGGTGGTCATACCAAAGCCCATCAATCCCAAAGGTGCTGGATTTGCAAAATTCGTAGACATTTTATTCCCCTACAGGAAAACTTAAATAAAAGTGATATTAATTAAAATAATTGCGCAATCTGGCGCGGCGCGAATTCTAATCTATGTCCTGAGGGAAAACAATGTCTCAGCCGTACAAAAACCAAGCACCAGACAAAAAAGCATGATTAACCATAAAAAAGTAAATACAAAAAATATGTCAAAACCCATGAAAGATGTAACACAATACATCAAAAGCTATCAGCAGCCTGTAGTCACTGGCCATTTTAACAGCGGCTCTATTGTAAATAGCGTATGAATAACGCAGCATAAACTCCTGTTTTTATAGTAAGAATCAGATAGCCTAGCAAAGAGAGTCATGGTGATATCAAACAATCACCGAAGAAATTGTGTACAAAAAAACCGCTGTCGCTGCAGCGGTTTTTTACTCAGATGTAACCGTATGACGAAGGCGCTACTGCATGACGGCAGATCCGGTTTCGCCAGTATCGCTCGGCGGCTCAGTTAAGGTGGCATTGGAGTCGGGTGCTTCGCTCGGCGCCGGTAAAGACACTGAAGGCAGCGTCTCCTTGCTAGCAGACAGTTTAGACTGCAACAGGCTTATCTGACGCTGCTGACTCATTACCAATGCATTAAGGTCGCGGATGTACTTATCTTTATCCTTCAGCACCTCATCTGCCGGCGGCTTGCTGGCTGTGGCCTCCCTTACATTGATAGCACCATCAATGATTAATCTGGCCTGTTCCTGAATGGGTTGATCACGCAAATCTTCCTCTTTCAAAGCTTTGGAGATTCTCAGCAGCTTATTTTCGAAATCCAGAATATAAGACTCGTAATCATCTTTACTTAAATCGCGTAAGCGCTGCACTTCCAGCGAAATATGCTGAGCATGGGCAAGCTCAAACTGTACCGCACTCGCCGCCTGCTGTATGGCATCAAAATCGCGGGGGGTACGCTCAATTAATGCTTTACCGGCTTCGATACGCTGCTCAATCTGTGCGTAGCTGTTTGGCGCATAGTCATTCACATCCTGACGACGCAGTTCAATCATCATGGCTTCCAGCGGCGCAATATAGATTTTTTTGATCGTTTTAACTTCCAGACTATGGCTGCGCGAAAGGAACTCGTCCTGCTCCTCTCTCGCATCACTCAACTCATCATCTTCTACCAGGGTAAACAAACTGGCATACAGGCGATGTAAGCGCGTGTACTCACTCCGGTAGTATTGTTTGGCGTCCAGAGAGTCCAGATACTGCATCTGGGTTATTGCTGGCGACAGCACATCATCGGCGACTTTCTGTAACTGCTTCAATTGATTCAAAGAGACTTCAACCTGATTCAGCTCTAACTGTATCTGCTGTAAATACGTGGTAGAAGAAAATAAAGAGTAACTTTTATACGCCGTCGACGGCGTTGCGGTGATCTCTTGATAAATTTTTTCTGCATTTTCCCAGCTGGTTATCATGAGCTGATAAGCATCCGGTGAATAAATGGCCAGTTCGCTGGTATGTTGCATTGACTGCTGCCAGTGCCGGTAAGCAGACAATACCCGCTGAAATTCTCCCTGTTCAGAGATAGCAGTATCCGACTCACTCATTTCAGGCGTGCTTGAGCAAGCACCCAGTAACACGGCAAAAAACACCATCAGGGCTGAAAGGCCCGTTCTTTTCATAAAAAATTCCGTAATAATTTGATTTTACAGCCAATCCACTCACAATTATGGAAAGCTATGTCTGTAAAGCGGCAGAAGTCCTACCAGTATGAAATGACACTCCCCCAGCATCAGCATGATAAGTACTCGTTTAGGCCACTTTCTTATTAAATTACAAGCAGAAAGTGGCCCTTTATACAAATCGGTAAGGCAAAAATGAGTGAATACTCAAATAGTTTAACTGATGCCTACCTGGTACTAAAGCCTTTACTGGTAAGGAAATCCTTCATAAAGGGCCGGGCTTCTTTGGTTAAAGTCGCGGTAATCTGTTCTGACCAGCTCATATCTTTATTGCCGCCAGTTCGCGACTGGTAATACTGGCGCACTTTTTCGTCATATTCTGCCAGCTGATGGCGATCCAGCTCCTGCTGATAGCTGTTTTGGTGAATGACCAACGACTGCGGCAGGCGCGGCTTAGATTCAGGATTTTGATCCGGATAGCCCAGGCACAGTCCAAAAACGGGCATGACATGCTTAGGCATATCAAGCAATGCAGCCACCTCTGCCGGATTATTTCTGATCCCGCCAATATAGACCCCACCCAAACCCAAAGATTCAGCCGCTAACAAACAATTTTGTGCCATGAGCGCAGCATCGACGGCACCAATCAGCGTCTGCTCAGTAAAACCAAGCTGTGCTTCAGGATGAATTTGCAAATGGCGGTGGAAATCCACACAGAACACTAAAAATTCTGCCGCTGAAGCAACATAGGGCTGATCACCGGTCAGATGGGCCATCTGAGTGCGTTTGTCTGTATCAACCACCCGTATCACGCTCACGCATTGGATGAAACTGGAAGACGAGGCTGCAATTGCGCAGTCAAGCAGGGTCGAAAGTACATCCGCCTGAATAGGTTCAGAGGTAAAACGTCGTATAGAACGGTGTGCCAGTATCGTATCAATTGTCTGATTCATTATTCTCTTCATCCTACGGTTCAGCTTGAAAACACCATCAATTGCTTACCAATAACAAAGATTATCTGGGGCAATTTATGCACTCTATCATAAACAACCAGATGATCTAGATTGCACACTATGACTGGCCGGTAAGCATGCAAGTGGAGTAATTCATTGATAAATAATGTTTCGCTTTCATCAAAGTGACTTTTGAACAACATTTTTTTGTCATATTCACCTTCTATCCTGCAGCCCATCAAAACAGCAATGAAGCACTTGATACCTACCTAGGGGAAAAAGAAATGAAAAAAACTGTTTTAGCATCGGCATTGATTACTGCTTTTGTTTCTGGCTCAGCTGCTGCTGCAAACGTTTATGACAAGGATGGGGCAACCGTTGATTTGTATGGCCGTGCAGTAGGTATGTACTACAGCTCGGATGACAACAGCGAAAAAGGCGATCAAAGCTACTTCCGCTTTGGTGCCAAAGCGAAGTCTGAAATTAACAGCAACCTTTACGGTGTCGGCCTGTACGAAACTGAAGTGAACGCCTCTTCTAAAGACGAAGGTCTTGAAACACGTAAAGCTTATGCCGGTCTGGGCGGTAACTTCGGTGAAGCCACCTACGGTCGTCAGGAAGGGTCGTTTACCCTGATTTCTGATTACACCGATACCCTGGAAGAATTCGGTGCAGATGCAAGTGGTACAGGTACCGACCGTTTCGGTACAGGTAAGACCAGCTCAGTGCTGAAATATGCTGGCGAATTCAGCGGCCTGACTGTTGAAGCAAGCTACCAGCTGGACAACAACGCCGTTCAGCAAGTAAACGGCGACACCTCAACCTCTTACGGTGTTGCTGCCTCTTACGCACTGCCTGTGGGTGTGAAATTTGGTGCCGGTTATAACTCAGGTGAAGGCCTGGATGGCACTGATGATGCAGAAGTGACTGCACTGTCTGTTGCGTACGACGCCAACAACATCTATGCCGCACTGCTGTACAGCATGGGTGAAAACTGGAAAGACAAGTCAGGCGCAGAAACCGGTACTGACTACGACGGCTACGAAGCCGTAGTGGGCTACAACTTTGGTAATGGCTTCTCTGCTCAGGCTGTCTACAACTATCTGGAAGCCGATACAGGCACCACGTCAGATGTTGAGGACTATTTTGTGCTTGGCGCCTACTACAAGTTCAACAAAAACCTGCGTACCTACGCAGAGTACAAAGCCGATCAAATCGACGGTAACGAAGACGTTCTGGCGATGGCTATTCGCTACGACTTCTAACTTCTTGCTCCACTGCCGCCCAAAGCCAGGTCTGTCCAGCCTGGCTTTTTTCATTGCCGCTACCTCAGACATAACAGGTTTACCGCTGATGTAAATAACGCTAACCATCGAAATTTTCTATTGATGCTACTGATAATTCCGACTTTCACCGCCGACAGACTCACGTTATAGTAGCCCCACAAGACAAAGGAGAAGCTCTATGTTCGTAGTAATTTTTGGTCGCCCTGGCTGCCCTTTCTGTGTTCGTGCAAAAGACTTGGCTGACAAGCTGAAAGAAGAACGTGATGATTTCAACTATCGTTATGTAGATATTCACGCAGAAGGCATTTCCAAGGCTGACCTGGAAAAAACCGTGGGTAAGCCCGTTGAAACGGTGCCACAAATCTTCGTTGATCAACAGCATATCGGTGGCTGCACAGAATTCGAAGCGTACGCAAAAGACAACCTTGGACTGTTTCAATAATCACAGTTCAATTGCGCAAATGTGACTCGTTGACAAAAAGGCTGTTTAATCAGCCTTTTTTTGTGTCGCGCACCTCGAATATCGGTATCGTATAGCAATAGTTTAAGATAAAATTCCGAACCATATCTTTAGTATATTGCGCTGACTTCGGAAAAATTTGTTGTGAACATCGACATTGCTGACCTGCTTCGCCAGAATGATATTCTGCTCCTCTTTGTAGTTCTCGCTGTGGGTCTTACTGTCGGAAAACTTCGTATCGCCAAGTTGCAGATTGGTAATTCCATTGGCGTACTCCTGACTGCGCTCCTCTTCGGTAACGCCGGTTTTACCTTTGATGCTGAAGCCCTCAATATTGGCTTCATGCTATTCATCTTCTGTGTGGGTATTCAGGCCGGGCCAAACTTCTTCGGTATTTTTTTCCGGGACGGTAAACATTATTTACTGCTGGCTTTAGTGGTGCTCTTATCAGCCATCACGATCACACTGACTATGTCACATTACCTGAATCTGGATCTGGGTCTGGCGACCGGCCTCATGGCGGGCTCTCTTACTGCTACGCCGGTTCTGGTCGGTGCCAAAGATGCATTAAGTGGCGGCTTATCGAATCTGTCTGATCCCATGATTGTTCAGGACCTGATTGACAGCCTGAGTGTCGGATACGCCATGTCTTACCTGATTGGCCTGATCAGCCTGATACTGCTGGCCAAGCTGATGCCCAAGCTGCAAAAGCAAGATCTGGCTGAATCCTCGCAACAGATTGCGAAAGAGCGTGGAATAGGTGGCGCCTCACAACGCAAAGTCTACTTACCTATCATACGTGCGTACCGTGTCGGACCTGAACTGATTGACTGGATCGATGGCCGTAACCTGCGTGAACTGGGCATCTATCGCCAGACGGGCTGCTACATTGAGCGTATCCGGCGCCATGGTATTCTTGCCAACCCGGATGGTGATGCCATCCTGCAGGAAGGCGACGAGATTGCCTTAGTGGGTTACCCCGACAGCCACGCACGACTGGATCCCAGCTTCCGCAACGGAAAAGAAGTGTTTGACCGTGATTTGCTCGATCTGCGCATTGTTGAAGAAGAGATCGTGGTCAAGAACGACAATATTGCCGGTAAGCGCTTATCAGAGCTGAATCTGGCCGAATATGGCTGCTTCCTCAACCGTGTGGTACGTGCTCAGATTGAAATGCCGATGGACCACAGTACCCTGCTCAATAAAGGTGACATCCTCCAGGTCAGCGGTGAGAAAAGCCGGGTGCTGGGGCTGGCCGAGCGCATTGGCTTTATCTCTATCCACAGTCAGATTGCTGATCTTCTGGCCTTTTGCTGCTTCTTTATTATGGGGCTGCTTTTCGGTTCCATTACCATGACCTTCGGCCAGATTACCTTTGGTCTGGGTAATGCCGCAGGTCTGTTGCTCGCCGGGATCTCCCTGGGTTTCCTGCGTGCCAATCACCCGACGTTCGGCTATGTTCCGCAGGGCGCACTCAATATGGCCAAAGATCTCGGTTTGATGGTGTTTATGGTTGGTATTGGCCTGAGTGCCGGTTCTAACCTGTTTGAATCGATTACGCAAATTGGTCCGAGCGTATTTTTAGTCAGCATGATGGTGAGCGTGATTCCCGTGATGCTTGCCTACCTTTTCGGCGCGTATGTACTGGATATGAACCGTGCACTGCTGTTTGGTGCCATTATCGGCGCCCGTACCTGCGCCCCGGCGATGGACATGATCAATGAGCATGCCCGCAGTACTATTCCTGCTCTGGGTTATGCAGGCACCTACGCCATAGCTAACGTTCTGCTCACAATAGCAGGTACGCTGATTATTATTCTCAGCTAGCACCTCCCCACACGGCTGACACTGGCATTTGGCAGAGTCAGCCGTTATTCAGATGATAGGTGGTATAATCTCTCACAATTAACCGGTGAAAATTGTACCCGCCAGCCCCCTTTGCTATAAAGCGTGCTTTCTGGTATTCGCAACTCTATTCCACAGTTTCAGGTAACTTTATTATGATGCGCATCCTGATAGTCGAAGACGATCCGATCCTGTGCCACCATCTGAAAACTCAGCTCAGTGAGCTGGGCAATCAAGTTCAGTGTGCCAATACGGCCGAAGAAGGCCTGTTCTATGCTGATAACTACCCCAATGATGTCGCTATCGTCGATATAGGTCTGCCCGACCGTGACGGTATCACTCTGATTCGTGAAATCCGTGATAAAGGCTTACGACTGCCAATCCTGATTCTGACAGCACGTTCTAACTGGCAGGATAAAGTCACGGGACTGGAAGCTGGTGCCGATGATTATCTGGTGAAACCTTTCCAGAGAGAAGAGCTGGTGGCCCGGCTGAGTGCGTTGGTTCGCCGTAGTGCAGGGTTTATAAAGCCCGAGATGATCGCCGGAGAAATCCGTGTCGACCTGCTGGCGAAACAGGTTTTTGTCAGTGAAAACCTGCTCGACCTCACCGCTTTTGAGTACGAACTGCTGGAATACCTGATGCGCCACAGCCGCCAGGTGGTCTCCAAGCAGCGACTGCTGGACGTGTTGTATGAAGATCAGGAAGGCGATCCTAATACCATCGAGGTCATGATCAGCCGTCTGCGCAAAAAAATCAGCCAGACCGGACAGGATAACCCCATTTCGACCATTCGCGGTCAGGGATACATCTTTGAGCTTACCGCGCAATGAATCTGGCTATTCTCCCGCGTTTGCGCCATCGGGTAATGATCACATCCATTGCGATCATTGCCCTGATTACCTCGGCCTTGGCCTGGGTGATCAATGAACTCTACAGCCAGAGTTACATGGCTGCCTATTCCACGGATCTTGTTGCACAAATGCCGTTAGTCGTTGCCCAGCTTAACCGGGCAGGATTAATCAAAGACGTTGATAAATGGATTGACTCCTTGGATCCATCCGCGACGGATTACATGTCGGTCCTTTGTGATCGCAATGATAATACGATGTGGTTGTCAGATGAGGCAAAAGCCGCGGGGCTGACCAGTATTTGCAGTAGCCTGCCGGATGCAATGCAAACCCCCACCCTGGTCAAAGCTGATAACACAAAGAGCTATATCGCTTACGATATCAGCCGTGACCGCGAGAATGGCAATGCTTACCAGCTGGTTGTCCTGCGCTCAGGTACGGCCTATGAACAGTCCCTGAGCCGGCTTCACAACCGAACCGCTCTGTATCTCGGCTTGTTTGTATTGATCGCCGTTGCCTTTCTCATCGCCGCATTTCACTGGAGCTTTCAGCCGTTGCGAAAACTGGCCACTCAGCTCAATCAGGTCACGGACGCCAAACGCGAGCAGCTGGACAGTGATTTTCCTACTGAGTTGCAGGACGTGACACAGTCACTTAATCGTCTCATCCGGATCAGTAACGACAAGACCGCCCGCTACCGCCACGCGATGGACGATCTGGCACACAGCCTGAAAACCCGTCTGGCCGCCGCCAATGCCTTGCTGGATGATCATTCCCTGCCCCGCTGCGATCTCAATCAGCGCATGCTGGAACAAATCAGTCAGATGGACGATCTGGTTCAGTATCAGTTAAAACGTGCTTTAATGGGACAACAAGGTCTGCAGAAAGATAAGACCCTGCTCAACCCAGTCGTGGAAAGCTTTGAGCGGATGCTGAAGAAGATTTACAGCACCAAACAGGTCACACTGAAACGCCAGTACAGCACGGGCTTGTGCCTCCCTCTGAACCGCACCGATTTGATGGAACTGCTGGGAAATCTGCTGGAAAACGCCTTCAGGTTCTGTATCAGTGAAATTCGCCTCAGCGCCGCGCAACAGCAGGGAAAATTGACTATCCGTATTGAGGATGACGGTCCCGGTGTCAGCGATGATATGCGGGAAGCCATTTTCCAACGGGGGATCCGGGCTGATCAGCGCAATCCGGGACAAGGTATTGGCCTGTCTGTGTGCCACGATATTGTTTCCTGTTACGGCGGTCGTATTTACGTGGAAAAAGCCAGCATTGAAGGAGCAGCCTTCGTGATTGAGCTGCCAGAAGACAAGAGCAGTTAACGCCCTTTAATTCATGCGCCGTTTATACGCTGTTTTCGCTGCGCGGAAATCTCAGCCATAAAAAAACCGCCAACATCGGCGGTTTTTTATCACAGCTTTTTTGTAATCACCATAAAGTGATCAGACATCCTGAACGTCGAACTCGACCACAGGATTGACTTCTGCATCATAGTCTACGCCATTCAGACCAAAGCCAAACAATTTCATGAACTCGTCTTTGTACATCTGATAATCTGTCACCTCGAACAAATTCTCATTTGTCACCTGTGGCCACAGCGTTGTGCAGTGCTCCTGGATATCTTCACGCAATTCCCAGTCATCCAAACGCAGGCGGTTGTCGCTGTCCAGCTCAGTGGCTGAACCATCGGCTTTATACAGGCGTTGTGAGAACATACGGAAGATTTGCTCCATACAGCCCTCGTGAACACCTTCTTCGCGCATTTTCTTGAAGACCATTGCAATATACAGTGGCATTACAGGAATCGCCGCACTGGCCTGAGTCACAACACTCTTAAGTACAGCAACGTTTGCCGTACCTTTAATAGCAGCCAGTTTACTGCTCAGCTCACTGGCAGCACGGTCCAGATCCATCTTGGCTTTACCCAGTGCACCATGCCAGTAGATTGGCCAGGTGATTTCAGTACCAATGTAGCTGTATGCAACCGTCTTACAACCTTCAGCCAGCACGCCGGCATCAGCCAGAGCATTGATCCACAGTTCCCAGTCCTGGCCGCCCATGACTTTCACTGTATCTTCAATTTCCTGCTCGCTGGCAGGCTCAATGCTCGCTTCAATCAGGACATCTTTGTTGGTATCAACTGCTGTCGCTGTGTAGGTCTCGCCCATTGGTTTAAGGCTGGAGCGAATCAGCTCGCCTGAATCCGGCATTTTACGCACTGGGGAAGCCAGTGAGTAGACCACCATGTCAATCTGACCCAGATCTTCTTTGATCAGCTCAATCACTTTCTGCTTCATTTCATGCGAGAAAGCATCACCGTTAAGGCTCTTGGAGTACAGACCTTCTGCTTTGGCGAATTTGTCAAACGCTGCAGAGTTATACCAGCCCGCTGAACCCGGCTTTTTCTCTGTACCTTGCTTTTCCAGGAACACGCCGATAGTCGCAGCGCCGGAGCCAAATGCTGCCGCGATACGAGAAGCCAGACCGTAGCCAGTGGAAGAGCCAACCACCAATACACGCTTAGGGCCATTTTCCAGCTTAGGCTGAGACTGGGTGTATTCGATTTGCTCTTTGACGTTTGCTTCACAACCCACTGGGTGAGTCGTTGTACAAATGAATCCACGAATTTTTGGTTTGATGATCATTTCGTTTTCTTCCTTTGTTCTGTTGCCCGTAGGATAAAAGGTTAGTCACTAATTCGCATCAGTTTTATGTTCGAAACCGCTAAAATCGACCAGTGGTTGGAGGTGTTAAGGCAGATTTTTTGATATTGAGCCATGAGTTGCTGAAGAAAACAGCACCCACAGACAATAAGGATACGTCTTAAAAGCCCAGGCCTCTTCAGGATAGCTGAGCCAGTGAAAAAAATGCCGCGCAAATGCGCGGCATATTTAACCACCAGGTTTATTCTTCATTAAGCAATATCATTGCTTATCAGGCGGCTTTCCCTGGCTGTAAGGCGCCCTTTTTAAACGCTTCGGGTGCGAAGCTGTCCACTTGTATCGCACGCGATCTCAACTGGTCAGCATTATGCACTTTCTCAACCTCAGCTTCTGTGATTACCCCCGCATCCAGGGCAATCTTCAGTTTTTCAGCTAATGGTGCCTTACGAGGCACAGTGCTGGCTTTCACCGCTTTCGCCAGTTTACGCTCAATATCGCGCACACCGTACATGGCAACGAAAGCACGCTCCATGATAGCCACAGGATCATTGTCTTTCTCACCGATATAGCAGTTGGTGGTCAGTCGGTCACGCGCGACCCCTGGAGTCATCAGCAATTTGGAAATCGCCAGTTTCAGCTCATCCTTTGGCGCTTCATAGTGAATTCCCAGCGGGAAGGTCAGTGTGCGCAGTACCCGGCCAACCCCTTTGCGCGGGAAGTTATTGAAGACTTCATCAAACGCAACACCGCACTTGTTCAGACAGTGCTGTAACGCGTAATGAACCAAAGGCAGATCTTCCTGCTGACGCCCTTCCATTTCATAACGCTTCAGCACAGCCGATGCCAGATACAGGTGGCTTAACACATCACCCAGACGGGCAGACACCATTTCACGGCGTTTCAGTTCTCCGCCCAGTGACAACATAGAGAAATCTGCCGCTACAGCCAGAGCACGGCTCATGCGGGACAAGTGACGATAGTAATACGCCGTTTCACCCGATACCGGTGTCCGGTTGAGTTTGGAGCCGGTGAAGGCATTGAGCAAGGCTTTGCTGACATTCCCCACCGCAAAACCAATGTGTTTGAACAGCAGTTGATCGAAGTCTTTCGCTGCCTGGTCTGCATCCGGATTCGCAGCGGCTTCCATTTCTTTCAGTACATAAGGGTGGCAACGGGTCGCCCCCTGACCAAAGATCATCAGGTTACGGGTCAGAATATTTGCCCCTTCAACGGTGATCGCCACAGGCATACCAATATACTGATTTGCCAGATAATTCATCGGCCCGGACTGAATTCCCCGCCCGGCGTGAATATCCATGGCGTCGTTCAGGATAGTACGGGCAATTTCCGTCATGTGGTACTTGGCAATTGCCGTCACTATGCCCGGTTTTTCTTTCATATCCAGAGAAGTGGTCGTCAGCGTACGGGCCGCTTCCAGCATATAAGTCATGCCGCCAATACGTCCCAGAGCTTCGGCAACACCTTCAAAGTGACCAATCGACATACCAAACTGCTTACGCACATAAGAATAGGCCCCGGTGCTGCGAGATGTCAGGTGGCCAATGGCCGTCCCCAACGCCGGCAGTGAGATACCACGGCCAGCTGACAGACATTCCACCAGCATACGCCAGCCACGCCCAGCATAGTCTTGACCGCCGATCACCCACTCCATAGGAATAAACACATCCTGACCACGGGTTGGACCATTCATGAAGGCACCACCCAGCGGGTCATGACGCTCACCAATTTCCACACCATCATGGCTGGTTGGAATCAGGGCACAGGTAATGCCGATATCTTTCTGATCACCAATCAGACCTTGCGGATCACGCAGTTTAAAGGCCAGTCCCAGCACAGTGGCAACAGGTGCCAGGGTAATATATCGCTTGTTCCAGCTTACGCGGATACCCAGTACTTCCTTACCTTCATGCTCGCCATAACAAACTTCACCCATATCCGGGATACCGCCGGCATCAGAGCCCGCCTCCGGACCGGTCAGTGCAAAACACGGGATATCTGTACCGTCAGCCAGACGCGGTAACCAGTAATTCTTCTGTTCTTCTGTACCATAGTGACTCAGTAGCTCACCCGGACCCAAAGAATTAGGTACCATGACAGACACGGCGGCGCTTTGGCTTCGGGTTGCAATACGCGTCACAATGGTCGAGTTGGCATGCGCAGAGAACTCGCGACCGCCATACTCTTTGCCAATGATCAATGAGAAGAATTTTTCTTTTCGCAGGTACTCCCACACCTCAGAAGGCAAATCACGATCTTCACGAACAATCTGATTGTCATCCAGCATTTTCAGCAGAGTTTCAAGCTCATTGTCAATAAAAGACTGTTCGTCGTCACTCAGCTTAGGCTTGGGATAATTCAGCAGGGTATTCCAGTCCGGCTTACCGGCGAAAAGCTGACCGTCCCACCAGACACTGCCTGCTTCCATGGCTTCCCGTTCGGTATCAGACAGTGGCGGTAAAACTTTCTTAAATACCTTGAAAGCAGGATCACTGATGTAGCGTTGTCTCAGACTTTTATTACTCATGGGTCACATCCTTTTGTCTTTCTGCCACGTCTTGGCGAGAGTTAACTGTTATATTTTTTTTTGCAGGGTTCAGTAAGAGTTCTCTGTCGCAGCTGATACTGGTGCAGGCATCTCTATCGGCGCGGCAACACCCGCAGCAAGATACGGCACCATGCGATCAATCAGATCGGCGGTCGACACAGTACATTTGAAATCATTTTCAGCAATTTCGCGCAGTGCGGTACTGGATGCCATCGTAAAAACGGACGCCCCTAAGGTAAAATGCAAGCGCCAGAACAGGGTTTCCGGATCTAATGACGGATTGGCGCGGCAAACCGCTTTCGTGAACAGGTTTAGCACCGGGTTATAACGCGTTACGATAAACCAGCGTAAGTGGCCCTGAACATCGGTATAACCGCGACCAATCAGGGACATGAAAATAGTGGCACCGCCAGAACGGAAATTGCCGAGCTTCAGCAAAGGTTGCTTGGTACAGCGGAAGACATCTTCCATGCTGAAATCATCTCGGGTCAGCAGCACTTCCAGCTCCTGCTTAAGCGCTGGCATGAATTCTTCCAGGTAGCGGCTCAGCACTGCCCGGATAAGCGTTTTCTTATCACCGTAGTGATAGTTAACAGAGGCCAGGTTGACTCCCGCTTTGCTGGTTATTGTTCGCAGCGACGTTTCTTTGAAGCCATGCTCTGCAAACAAGAGTTCAGCGGCGTCCAGAATGCGGCTTTTTGTATCAGCTTTGACTACCATGTTAAGTCACCCGTATTAAACACATGTTTAAACTCTACACCTTGCTAACAGATTTAACAAGCGATGAACAGTATTGAAACGGAGAAGAAAAGAAAAAAATTTAAATAATGCGAAGTACGGTGGGAACCAAGGCTGAATACCGGAGTCATACATAGTGCCACTGCTTTTTCTTAGAAGATTTTCTTCAAAGCCCGTTTTCGTCTGGAAACGGGTTTCTTTCATTTTCACCAGATGACAGACAACCTTGGCCTGAACGTTTCAGCAAGTGCGCGGTTGTTTAAAAAAACGGTTTATTTTGTCTTATAGATATCAATTGGTTAGAAAATATTTCAAAAAAAGCGGTGTGAAATCGGAACTAAGCGATGAGCGCTCGGTCATAACTAGTGACATTAAGATTAACGAAGTGATTGATAACCGGCCGCCAATGAATGGTTCACTGAACAGCTTTAATCGACAATGCCACTGCTGCTAAACTCCTAATTGTGTTAAGGATAAATTCCTCCCGCTGACTTTTCAGCGGGATTTTTTTTATCTGGCACTCGCAACACCGAGCCTACATGGTGAAGCGCTTGACCCCTCCTCAGAGCTCAGGAGCCAGAGTCATTATATCCTCATAACGCCAGTTCAGACCCAGAGCCTCAACGGTTGCGGATGCATTTATCCACTTCCCCTGCTCGCCACCAGGCTGAAACTCAGGCTGGGCTAATCCTGCCAAACGGGCCATTTCCCGATAATATATTTCCCTGCCGGGGTGCTGTGGCACAGACAAATGCAAAGTCGTCATTGTCGGCCAGCATTCTAAGATTGCTATAACGGCTGATATCACATCATCCAGATGCACCAGGTTGACTGGCGCCCCGCCATTGGCAATGCCTTGTCGTCCGGCCAGAAACTTCACCGGATGCCGTTGAGGGCCAATCAGGCCGGCTAAACGCAACACCACAAGATCATCACCCCATGACTGACGGAGTTGCTGTTCCAGATCAGCATGTACCCTGCCAGATTCTGTCGAAGGAGCAGGCTCGGTTAATTCAGTAACTTCTCCTTCGGCATCCCCGTAAACCGAGGTAGTGCTGATAAAAATCAACCTATGACAACCGGCCGCTTTCGCTGCCTCAGATAACGACAGGATTTTTGTGCTGTATTCATCTGCTGACGTTGTCTGTCTCCCGGGCGGTACATTCAGCACCATGACATCTGCCGCTAAAAATGCGTTAAGCGTCGGCGAGTGCGCCTCGAGCAGTAGCGGCAAACGAACCACAACACCTTTGATACCCTGGCGCTCCAATACTTCAGCGCCCTCTTGAGTCTGCTTTGAACCGAATGTTTCATAACCGGAATGATGCAGGCGCTTGGCCAAAGGCAAACCTAACCAACCGCAGCCACAGACACTGACACGCTTTGCTTTTTCCATCATTACTTCCTTTGAAATTTATTCGTTGTCTTTTTGTTGTACATTTAATTCAAACTGTAAATTAATTCCGGGCATTGAAAATAAATAACACAAAGCAGCTTAATACTCGGCATTTCATTGGTTTTTCCCCGTTAAAATCATTTCAAAACTGAAAGGGAAAGTAGATCGTGATCAAACTATAATAAAAAGGAAAAGTGATTTTCAGAGATTTGCTAGGAGGCCAGAAAAGAAAAGTAGTATAGTTTCATCATATTTGGCAGCGTCCCAACGAACTCGCCTATTTTGAAATTCAGCAACGAATCGCGGTTATCGTATGAATACCCTTGAAAAAATCCAAAACAATTTAGAAAACTTTAGTAAGTCAGAGCGTAAGGTTGCTGAAGTTATCATCGCTTCCCCGCAAACCGCCATTCACTCAAGCATTGCGACGCTGGCCAAAATGGCCGATGTCAGCGAGCCAACGGTCAACCGTTTCTGCCGTCGCCTTGATACCAAAGGTTTCCCGGATTTTAAACTCCATCTTGCTCAAAGCCTGGCGAACGGTACTCCCTATGTAAACCGTAACGTTGAAGAAGACGACAGCGCAGAAGCTTACACAGCCAAAATCTTCGAGTCCACCATGGCTTGTCTGGATGTTGCTAAGAGCAGTCTCGATCCGATGCAAGTTAACAGAGCAGTAGACTTGCTGACTCAGGCAAAACGCATTTCATTCTTTGGCTTGGGCGCATCAGCCTCGGTGGCCCATGATGCCATGAATAAGTTCTTCCGCTTCAACATCCCTATTGTCTGTTTTGATGACGTTGTGATGCAGCGTATGAGTGTGATTAACTGCACTGACAATGATGTTGTGGTACTGATCTCTCACACTGGCCGTACCAAGAATCTGGTAGAAATTGCTGAGATGGCACGTGAAAACGGTGCGACTGTTATTGGTATTACCGCCAAAGACTCGCCGCTGGATCGCGAATGCTCACTGTCTATCTGCCTCGATGTTCCAGAAGATACTGACATCTACATGCCTATGGCCAGCCGTGTGGTACAGATGACGGTCATTGATGTGCTCGCAACCGGCTTTACCTTGCGCCGTGGCCCGGGTTTCAGAGAGAACCTGAAACGCGTAAAAGAGACCATCAAAGATTCACGCATTGCAAAAGAAGGGTTATTTTAAACTCAACGACCTGTTTATGATTCTCAGGGTGGAAAAACATCAAAGCATGGTGATATAGCCATGCTTTTTTATACCCTCAGTATTCCCTCTGCGTTTAAAACGGACAATAATACCCGCTTAGCTGAGAATGAAAACGACCAACACGGACGACAAAGTCGTCAATTCATTGTCCTATGTCGCCTTTTTACTACAAGCACCTGTAATATAATTACAGATAATGCTAACACTATATACCCAAGTTATAACCCATCTCATCGTATCCTTTCGACTATATGGAGAGCTTCATGTCTCAAAGGTTAAGACGTACCAAAATCGTAACTACACTCGGCCCTGCTACCGATCGCGACAACAACCTCGAAGCCATTATTGCGGCCGGCGCCAACGTGGTACGCATGAACTTTTCGCACGGCAGCCCTGACGATCATATTCAACGCACTAAACAAGTCCGTGAAATCGCTGCTAAGCTTGGCCGCCACGTCGCTATACTTGGCGATCTGCAAGGCCCGAAAATCCGAATTTCTACCTTCAAAGACAGCAAAATCAAGCTGGCTATCGGTGACACGTTCACCCTCGACAGCGACTTACCTAAAGGTGAAGGTAATCAGCAAGCGGTTGGTCTGGATTATAAAGAGCTGCCAAAAGATGTCAGCCCTGGCGACTTACTGCTGCTTGATGATGGCCGTGTACAGCTTGAAGTCACGCATGTTGAAGGTAACAAAGTACACACAAAAGTGACTGTTGGTGGCCCTTTATCCAATAACAAAGGCATCAACAAGAAAGGGGGTGGCCTGTCCGCCGAAGCCCTGACTGAAAAAGATAAAGCCGATATCATCACGGCAGCGGCCATGAATGTGGATTATCTGGCGGTTTCGTTCCCCCGCAACGGCGAAGACATGCACTATGCGCGCCGTCTGGCAACCGATGCTGGCCTGAATGCCCGTCTGGTGGCGAAAGTAGAGCGTGCTGAAGCGGTTGCCAGCGAAGAAGCCATGGACGATATTATCATGGCCTCAGACGCTGTGATGGTTGCCCGTGGTGACCTGGGTGTGGAAATTGGTGACCCGGAACTGATCGGCGTGCAAAAGAAACTGATCCGCCGCGCTCGCAGCCTGAACCGTACTGTCATTACTGCCACTCAGATGATGGAATCCATGATCACCAGCCCGATGCCAACCCGTGCTGAGGTGATGGACGTGGCTAACGCCGTACTCGACGGTACGGATGCGGTAATGTTATCGGCTGAAACCGCTGCAGGTGATTATCCGGTTGAGACAGTCAAAGCCATGGCCAGCGTGTGTCTGGGTGCCGAGAAAGAGCACAGTGTGAACGTGTCTTCTCACCGCATGGACCGCACCTTTGATACCCCGGAAGAAACCATTGCGATGTCAACCATGTATGCCGCCAACCACATGGTCGGTGTCACTGCCATGATCACCCTGACCGAATCCGGTCGTACACCGCTGATGATGTCGCGTATTTCATCCGGCCTGCCAATCTTTGCGTTGTCGCGCAATGAGCAGACACTCAATCGCGCCGCACTGTATCGTGGTGTCACACCTGTCTTTTTCGACCGTGCCGGTGACGCAGGTCTGGATGTTGCCAAACATGCGATTCACGATCTGAAAGAGCTGAATCTGCTGAAAACAGGCGATCTGGTGATTATCACGCAAGGTGACATCATGGACACGGTCGGCAGTACCAACAACATGCGTATCCTGACTGTCGACTGATAAGTCAGAGCAACACGCTGAAACGAAAAAAGCTTGCGGAACTGAGCATACAGTAAACGCAAGCTTTTTTATTTCCGTTTTACCGGCCCACAGTTAATGCGCCCTGTAAACCGTTACTGCGAAGGTTGCGACCAGTCCGGGTTAATACGGGCCGTCAGTATATGATCTTCCCAGCGCCCATTGATTAACAAGTATTCACGAGCCACACCTTCCTGCTCGAAACCCGCCGATTTCAGTACTGCCGCACTGCGCTTATTGCGCGGTATATAAGCCGCCATCACCCGATGAAACTGCTGCACGTCAAACATCCAGCGTATAGCAGCATTCAACGCCCGCCGCATAATGCCCTTGCCCTGACATTTTTCATCCAGTGAATAACCGACATGGCAGGCGTAAAAAGGGTGGCGCACCAGGTTACTGAAATTAATGACACCGCAGACTTCTTCTGAGCCTTCCATGAAGATAACAAAATAATACGCCAACTGGTGTTTATGAAGTTCTGCCAGTTGTGTCAGACGGCGTTCCCAGCCTTCCACAGTAAAGAAAGCCGGATCCCGAAGCGGTTCCCAGGGCTGGAGAAACTGTTTGTTACGCTGATAATATGACGCTATCTGACGCGCATCTTTATTTGTCACCAGACGCACTGTCAGTTCATCAACTTTTAAGGTTGATGAACGCTGCATGATTGAATGAAACAAGCTGACCTCTGCATACTATACTTTCACTTTAACGCTACCGGCATTTGAGGCGTTCCCCTGTGCCTGGCTGAAGGTAGCCGTTAAGACTCTCTGACCGGTGAAGGCAATTATGTACTACGACCTGATCAACACTGAGCTTGGTCTGATTTATCTGCAGGCCGACGACCAGGGGCTGAAACTGATCACCATTGCCAGTGACGGCTATCAGCCTCCCCCCTGCTGGGTTCATCACCCTAAAAAATTACAAGAGTACACCCTTCAGCTCAAACAATACCTGGAAGGACAGCGTCAGCAATTTTCATTGCGTTTAGCGCCCGATGGCACAGCTTTTCAGCATCAGGTCTGGCAGGCTATCCAGGCCATTCCCTATGGCGAAACACGCACCAGTCAGGAACTGGCTGCCCAGCTCGGTAATAAACAAGCTCATCAGGCGGTGGCACTGGCTAAAAATGTGAATCCCATCCCTATACTCATACCCTGTCACCGCGTGATCTGCCAGAATCCGAGAATCAGTTGCCGTTTTGGGCTGGATTTGATCAACCTTTTACGGGCCCTTGAAAATGGCCACATCCAGTCCAAAATCAGGCCACTTTAGCTGAGTGGCCTTCCGGGTGATTGACGTAGCACAGCAAGCAGGTTACGGCTTACTGATACCATACTCGCGTAATTTATTCGCCACTGCAGTGTGAGACACCCCTAATCGTTTTGCCAATTTACGCGTAGAAGGGTAACTCCGGTACAGGTTTGTCAGGATGCCGGTTTCATAGCGCTTCATGATGTCATCCAACGAGCCATCGAGTGTCTCTTCGTTGATCACGCTGGCCGATTCATTCTCTGGCAGCTGAATATCATCGACCGTCATTTCGGCGCTTTCAAGCTGCGTCATGGCCCGGAACAGAACATTGCGCAGCTGGCGGATATTGCCCGGCCACGCATACTGGCTCAGCATCTGGGACAGTTTATCTGACATCACAGGTTTCGCCTGCTGCAGCTCCTGGGCAAACTGAGACACAAAAAGTTCAGCCAGGGGCACTATATCTGCCGCACGTTCCCGCAACGGCGGAACCACCAGAGATAACACATTCAGGCGGTAGTACAAATCTTCGCGGAATTGCCCCGCGGCAACCAGATCCGGCAATCGTTTCTGTGTGGAGCAAATAACCCGGACATCGACCCGCACTTCTTTCTCTTCGCCGACCCGGCGGAAAGTGCCATCCTGCAGGAAGCGTAACAGTTTCACCTGCAAATGAGAGGACATCTCACCAATCTCATACAGGAACACCGTACCGCCGCTGGCCTGTTCGAAAATGCCTTTCTTACCGGATTCACCACCGGTACCGGCCACCCCGAACAACTCGGTTTCGGCGGCGTTATCCGGCATAGACACGCAATTGACCAGCAGGAATGGTTTTTCCCGCCGCAGTGAACGCTGGTGACAGGCTCTGGCCAGCATTTCTTTACCCGTCCCGGTTTCACCCTGAATCAGCAAAGGTGCATCGAGCAGGGCCAGTTTTTTCGCCTGTGCAATCAAATGCCGGAAACGGGAAGATTGCCCGACCAGATGCTCAAAACCATTGTCACCGCTGATCTTGCGCATCGCCAGCGGCATTTTGGCCTCAGACAGGGACTTCAGCAAAATCACTGCACTGGCCAGCACTTCATTATCAGATTCATCGGCCACGTAGACCGGCATGACTTCCATCAGATAATCCAGGCCGGACAACACCACCATTTCGCTGTAATGCTTGGCGCTGTCTTTCTCCAGCCAGCGATGGAAATTGAAACCCAGCACACTGTGGACGGTTTCTCCCAGCACAGCTTCGCGGGTTTTGCCTAATAACTGCTCTGCCGGCTGATTAGCCAGATCAATTTTTCCCTGCAGATTGACAGAGAAAAAGGGATCCGGCAGTGCTTCCAGCAAGGCTTTCAATTCTTTGTGTTCACGCTCGCTCGGCATGAACTGTATTTTACGCACATCCGTGACTCCGTCTAACTGACGGATTTGAAACATTAACTGACGAAACTCTTCAAATTCGATTTCCGGACAATTGAGATAAATAATACCGCTGCGGTCGATTTCGATTCCCCGCAGATCCAGTTCCCGGCTCGCCAGAATATCCAGCAGTTCACGGGTCATCCCAAGCCGATCGACACAAAAGACTTGTAGTCTCATAGTGGTTGCCTTTTCGCTCCAGACAAAACTGTCAACAATTCGTGACACGAAAAGAAGTGTGCGCGGAAGTCGGTGTGTCGTCAAGACGGCAATGCCCGAAGGTGAGAGCTATATCGTGATGAAATGGCAGCAGAAAATACTTTTTGTTTCTAAACGCCGTTAATCGGATAAAAAACGACCAGCATGTTACGGCTGGTCGTTGTAATTCAGGGCATCAGTCTGCCGGTTTTTCTGCTTTATCCCCGCCCAGTCGGCTGAGTAAGTCACGACGAATATCACTCAATGCCGGGGCTTGTTCCGGTTGCCAGGGTAACGGACGCATCAGATTCATGGCCTTAAGGCCAAGACGGCCCGTCAACAAACCCACACCCAATCCTTGCGCGGCTCTGGCAGACAGTCGACCGGCAAGATGCACAGACAAGATATCCATGCTGCTGTCGGTGATAAGCTCACTGGCACCGGCTATGGCCATATTTTTCAATACCAGCTTGAACAACTGAATACGCGACCAGTAGCCGAGCTCGATACCATAGACTGCCGCTATCTGATCAATCAGACGAAAATTCCGCCAGGCGACCAGCAACACATCAGCAATCGCTAACGGGCTGACCGCGACCATCAGGGCGGCTTCCCGCGCATATTTAACCACCAGCTTTTTGGCTTGCTTATCCTGCTGACTGAGCACCAGCTGGTCATACATGGCCAGCACTTCCGCATCATTATGTGTTGCCGCCAAAGACGCCTGCCAACGGCTGTAACCCGGGTTCTCAGCCGAAATTGCACCTTGCTTGGCCAGGCGGATACAAAATGCTTTCCCCTGCCCGATGCCCTCGGCGGCCAGTAACATTTCAGCCTGCTCGCGTTCTGTCTGGCGATCTTTGAGGCGGCGCAGCCTGAGCCATTCACGGCCAAGCACACCGATACCCGTTGCAGCTACCGAGGCCACCAGCACACTCCAGCCCAGTGACAACCAGTCACCGCTCAGATAGGCGCTGGCAACATAATCAACGCTCTGCCACATCGTCAGTCCGATGCCGCCCAGCAGCAAGGTTTTCAGCCAGCGTCCCCGGGAAGACGATTTTCCCAGCGTTTTCTCCAATTGCGCTTCGGCCTGCGAATCAGATTCCTCTTCGGCTGCGGCGGGCAAAAAGCTGTCCTGCCCGGCAAATTCCAGCCGACTTTTCAGATCCGGGCCTGGCGGCTCGGCGTCCTTCTCATCAAATACAATTTTGCTTTGATACGGCTTAGTCATCGCAGTTTATCTCCCAGCAAAAACGCCAATGTTTTATCCATACGAATGTGCGGCAAGGGCTCATCGCTTTGTTGTGGCAGCGGACGGAAACTGACAAAGTCAAACCCCTGCGCCTGCCAGAAAGCATCATCCGGCAGTCTGCGTGGCACTTCGCCAGGAAACACTGTCTGTGCCTGTCCTGACAAGGTGTGCCCCCGCAGTGCCGGCACCTGCTTGCCCTGATGATCCACAAAGCCCGGCTCCGTGGCCTGAATGGCAGCCAGACTGGTACAGCTCATGTTAATGCCCTCAAAAGAAGCCGTTTGCCAGGCTTCATTGACCATTTGCTGTAACAGGCTGACCAGATTCGGATGTTGCTCCGGGGTAATGTGATCGGCCTTGGTCGCCGCAAACAGCACTTTATCGATACGAGGCGAAAACAAGCGGCGTAACAAGGAGCTTCTGCCGTAATGAAAACTCTGCATCAGTTGATTGAGTGCATGGCGCATATCATTAAACGATTCGCGGCCGGCATTGAGCGGTTGCAGGCAATCGACCAGAATGATCTGTCGGTCGAAACGGGAAAAGTGCTCCCGGTAAAAGCCTTTCACCACGTGCTGCTGATAATACTTGTAGCGGCGTTTCAGCAAGCCGATATTGGTGTCGTCACCCGCTTCATTTAACTGGGCTTCGGTGTATTTTTCCAGCCACATAAACGGGAAAAACTGCAACACCGGTGCCCCTGCCAGTTCACCGGGTAACACAAAACGTCCCGGTTGAACCCAGTGCAACCCGGCTTCTGCTTTACACTTGAACAGATAGTCGGTGAAGGTCGCCGCCAGAAGCGCCAATGCTTGTTCGTCAGCCGGCGCGAAGGGATCCAGTGTCTCGCCTGCAGCAAGCCAGTCACTTGCCAGCTGTTGACGGCGGCCAGTCATCAACCGAGCCTGCTGTTTTGACCAGGCCAGGTAATCCATTTCCAGTAACGGCAGATCCAGCAGCCACTCACCAGGATAATCAATGATATCCAGATACAGAGTGGCGGTATCCTGCAGCAGTTTTAACGGGCCTTTCTGCGGTTTAAAGCGCAGCGCCATACGTATCTGACTGACGTCCCGGGTCGGTTCCGGCCAGTGCGGGGGCGATTGCAGCAAAGCCTGCATGCCTTCTTCGTAACCAAAAGCCGGTACATGCATATCAACCTGAGGGACACGGCGCGCGCCCAGCAGATGACCGTCACTGACGGCCGGAAACAGTGGCAGCCGCGGGTTGGTGCTGACATGCTGCAGCTGATTCACCAGCGAAGTAATAAAGGCCGTTTTACCGGCTCGGGACAATCCTGTCACCGCCAGACGCACATGCCTGTCCAGGCCACGGTTTACCAGTTTGTTGAGCTCTTGCCCCAAATGAATCATATCCTGCCCTTTTGGTTGGTATTGGCTGATACGCAACAGAAAAGCAGGCCACTGCCTGCTTTTCGTAACACTTGACCGATAAATTAAAGCTGTTTGAACGCTTTTTCTACATTGAAGGCCGATGAGGTGACATAGGCTTCCATGTCGCGGAGCTTGCCTTCCATCTGATCAAACTCATTTTCAATATTATCCAATAGCTGCGACGGCGACTGTCCCGACTGCCAGGGTTTCTGTTTCACTGTGTGCTCTTTATAAGCATGCTGCTGAATCTGACGCTCTTCCGGCATCTTGTCGAGAAACAGACAAGCTGCGATATAAGCCAGTGTCACAAAGAACCCGATACCCAGCAGAAAGGCAGACACGGTCAGAATACGGACAACCCAGGCCTCCACCCCGAAGTATTCGGCGATCCCGGCGCAAACCCCGCCCAGCTTGCCGTTCTTCGGATCACGGTATAAGGTTTTCGTCATGGCTTCTGCCTCCAGTGTGGCGCTTCCGCATCAAGTATTTTTTCCAGTGTCACAATACGTTGCTGCATTTGCTCAGCACGGACCACCAGCCCTTGTAATTTGTCAGTATCTTCACCTGACAGCCCCTGTGCCGTCTGACGCTTACTGCGGTAATGCAAAATCAGCCACAGTGGCGCAACAAACACCAGAAAGACAATCAACGGCCCTACAATAAATCCCATGGACATGCACACTCTCCTTCTGAGACGTTATTCTTTGTCTTTCATGCCCGCTTTCAGGCGTTCCAGCTCTTTTTCAATGTCATCCTGCGCCTGCAGGTCTGCAAATTCCTGCTCCAGGCTTTTGCCCCGGCCTATATTATAGCTGTCAGCTTCTGCTTCCATTTCATCAATGCGGCGTTCGTACTGCTCGAATTTAGACAAGGCTTCTTCCACTTTACCGGTATCAAGCTGGCGGCGGACTTCACGACGATTATCTGCAGCCTGATGACGCACCACCAGGCTTTGCTGACGGGCGCGGGTTTCCTGCAGCTTACGCTCCAGTTCAGCCACTTCTGTTGCCAGCTTTTCGATGGTTTCTTCCACCAGCTTATATTCTTCCTGCAGCGTCAGTACCACATCGCTGATTTTCTGTTTTTCAATCAGCGCAGCGCGTGCCAGATCTTCACGGCTCTTCTGCAGTGCCAGTGTAGCTTTGTTCTGCCAGTCTTCAGACTGTGATTGCAGACTGTTAATACGACGATACAGCTCTTTTTTATCTGCCATCGCTTTGGCCGAAGAAGTACGGACTTCCACCAGCGTGTCTTCCATTTCCTGAATGATCAGGCGGATCATTTTTTGCGGATCTTCAGCTTTGTCCAACAGCGAATTCACGTTGGCGTTTACAATGTCCGCAAAACGAGAAAAAATACCCATTATGTCTCTCCTTTCATCGCTGCAACCACACATGTCGGGTTGCAAGCATTGTGATATGTCATTTCACCAGATAGCAATCTGCCTGTAACTCTTATTACAAGAGCCGTGCCAACTTTTAAAAAGCCGTAATTTCAGACATTTACCTTTGCAGATACAGATTCTCGCTGCTATCTTATGAGTGTTTACACCAAGAGTTGGTGAAATTCACCACACCAGTATTGTGCCTCCCGGCAACCTCTCGCCAGTTGGGCATATATTCATTTTCTACACAGTAACGGATAACCTGATGCAAAAAACAGACAATCTGATCGGTGAATCTGAACCCTTTCTGGCAGCCCTGGATCATGCATCCCGTCTGGCTCCGCTTGAACGCCCTTTACTGATTCTTGGTGAACGCGGGACAGGCAAAGAGCTGATTGCCCAGCGTATCCACTATTTATCAAAGCGCTGGGATCAGCCTCTGGTATCGTTAAACTGTGCCGCACTGAGTGACGGCATCATTGACTCTGAATTATTCGGCCATGAAGCCGGCTCCTTTACCGGCGCCAAAGGCCGCCATCAGGGCAGGTTCGAGCGGGCGGAAGGAGGAACGCTGTTTCTGGATGAGCTGGCCACTTCTCCGATGGGCATTCAGGAAAAACTGCTCCGTGTCATTGAATACGGGGAATACGAACGGGTGGGAGGAAGCAAAACCTGCCAGGCAAATGTCCGTTTGATTTGTGCCACCAATGCCGATCTGCCGGCGATGGCCGAAGCCGGCCAATTCAGAGCGGATCTGTTGGACAGACTCGCCTTCGATATCATACATCTTCCGCCACTTCGTGAACGCCAGGAAGACATTCTGCCACTGGCTGAATACTATGCCGTGCGCATGTGCCGGGAAATGGGATTCAGCTACTTTGCCGGATTCAGTCAGCAAGCCCAGCGCACTTTACTGGCTTACCAATGGCCCGGTAACGTCAGAGAGTTGAAAAATACCGTAGAGCGTTCCGTGTTCCGCCAGTCAAATGAGGATCTTCCAATACAGGATATTGTACTGGACCCGTTTCAGTCACCCTGGTCAGCTAATGACTCTGATCAAGAAAACAACGACTCAGAAAACAGTACTCAGTCCGTTAATGCTCTGCCTGTGTTACCGCTGGATTTACGCCAGTATCAGACCGAACAGGAAATTGCGTTAATTAACCATGCTCTGGCGCAAGCCAAGTACAACCAGCGAAAAGGCGCACAACTGTTGGGATTAAGCTACCATCAACTCAGGGGCTTACTGCGTAAACATAATATGGTGGGCAGTAATCTGGAAGAATAGAAAAAGGACCTTCGGATAAAAACACACTGGATATTGAAGGAGATACCTTGGTGCTTGGCACGGAAAGTGGTAAATTTAGCCACTTGTTTTTTCTCGACACCATTTAGATAAGAGCGTTGTTATGAACGCCTGTTTCCGATTGCTGCTCACCTGTGCCGGATTGCTGGGTTTGACGGCCTGTTCACAGCCACAACACGATAACACCATACGCCAATGGGGGTTTATTTATTGTGGTCAGGATACACCCTGGACCTTTAACCCGCAGTTAACCGATGGCGGACATACCGCAGACAGTCTGGCCGCTCAGGTTTTTGACCGTCTGCTCCAGCTTGATCCTATCAGTCATCTGCCGCAACCTGCGCTTGCCAGCAGCTGGAGCGTCAGTGAGGACGGTCTGGAGTACACCTTCACTCTCAGAAAAGATGTGCGCTTTCAGCAGACCGCAAATTTTGCACCTTCCAGGCACTTTAATGCCGAAGACGTGGTATTCAGCTTTAAGCGGGTAATCGACCCCAAGCACCCTTATCATTCTGTCTCTGGCGGTCATTATCCCTGGTTCGAAAGTCAGTCATTCGGCCAGCTGATTGACAGTATAGATAGCCTTGATACCAGCACAGTGAGATTCACTCTCACCCGGCCTGACAATGCCTTTTTATCTACCCTGTCGAGTTCGTATGCGGCCATTCATTCAGCAGAATACGCTGATCAGCTGCTGCGTGAAGGCCATCCTGACTACATTGATACCAAACCGGTAGGCACTGGCCCATTCTATCTGGCTGAATATCATCCGCATGATTTGATCCGGCTGAAACGTAATGCTTTTTACTGGCGTGGTGCGCCTTTCATGAATCAGGTGGTGTTTGATATTTCGTCTCGCGGCACAGGATCACTGGCCAAGCTTCTCAATCATGAGTGTGATGTTCTCTCCTCGCCGGTTGCCAGTCAGTTACCTGTGATTAAAAATAACCCGGACTTCGAACTGATTGCCCAGACAGCCATGAACGTTGCTTTTCTGGCCATCAATAATAATATCCCCGCTTTGCAGGATGTTCGGGTACGTCAGGCGCTCAATCTGGCCATTAACCGTGAGAACCTGCTTGATTCTGTCTACTACGGCACGGGTACCAAGGCCAAAACATTGCTGCCACCCATGTCCTGGGCACATGATGCTCATCTGACAGACGTCAATTATGACCCGGACACAGCCATGGCATTGCTGAAAGAGGCTGGCTACAGTAATAACCTGCACCTGATCCTTGCCGTTCCAATGGAACCCAGGCCTTACAACCCCAGCCCGCGCAAAACGGCCGAGTTAATCCAGGCTGACTTACGGGCAGTGGGGGTTGATGTCACCTTACTGTTACAGGACAGACCGCTCCGGCCAGGTTCGGTGGCCCAGAAAGGCATAGATCTGACCCTGACTGGCTGGGTGGCGGATAATGGCGATCCGGATAACTTCCTGCGCCCGCTGCTGTCGTGCAGCGCCAAGCAAGCTGGCCTGAATGTCGCTAACTGGTGCAACCTTCAGTTTGATAACCTGCTGGAACTGGCGTCACGCACCACTAAGCTGGATCAACGCATGGACTACTACCAATATGCTCAGGGAATATTACGCGACGAAGTGCCGATTATTCCGCTGGCGCACGGTATTCATTATCAGATCCACCATAAATCTCTGCACGGGCTGCATCTGAGTCCGTTCGGTACTCGCTCATTCTCTAATGTGTACCGGAGCGAATAACTGATGTTTATCTATACCATTCGCCGATTGAATCTGTTTCTGATCACCCTGTTCATACTCACCTTGATCGGCTACAGCATTTTACGTATTGAGCCGTCCAGCTACTGGAATCTTCACGAATTTTGGCCCGGCTGGCTGCTGTATCTCGATAACCTGATGGTGGGTAACCTCGGGCTGAATCAGGAAGGGCAACCTATTCTGTCAGAGATTCTCCAGGTGTTCCCTGCCACACTGGAGCTGTGCTTTTTCGCCTTTATTCTGTCGCTGATTGTTGGCATCCCGCTTGGCACACTGGCAGGCGTCAAGCGTGGCCGTTGGGTGGATACCTGCATTTCATCCCTGACACTGGTGGGTTATTCCCTGCCGTTATTCTGGCTGGCCATGCTGTTTATTATGCTGTTTTCGCTCAAGCTTGGCTGGCTGCCTGTTGCCGGGCGCTATAACTTGCTCTACCAGATTGATTCCGTGACAGGTTTTGCCCTGATCGATGTGTTTCTGTCTGACGTGAGCTATCGTTCAGCCGCACTGATCGATGTCATCCGCCATCTGGTATTACCGACATTAGTGCTGGCCATAGCACCAACGACCGAAGTGATACGTCTGACCCGTGCTTCTGTTGCCGATGTCATGCAGCAAAACTTCATTAGGGTTGCGCAAACCAAAGGGTTGTCAATGTGGGAGATCATCATCCGGCATGCCCTGAAAAATGCCATTCCGCCAATTATCCCCAAACTGGGGATGCAGTTTTCAACCATGATGACCTTCGCCATGCTAACAGAGTCCATTTTCAACTGGCCCGGTATAGGCCGCTGGTTGCTGGACGCCATTGCCACACAAAACTATGTAGCTATTCAGGCCGGTGTGATTACTGTCGGTGGATTCATTCTGTTCGCGAACATTCTTTCTGACCTGGCGGGCGCTATGGTGAACCCACTGACCCGTAAGGAATGGTATGCCATCAAATAATATATATCAGGAACATAAGATTCCGACGCAATGGGAACGGGCCTGGCAAAATTATCAGGCCAATTCTCTGGCGGTGTTTGGATTGTGGTGCCTTGGCTTCCTGCTGCTGATAACAATCTTCGCCCCGTTAATGGTTGCCTACGGGCCGGGAGAGCAAGTGGGCGAGTTTCTGATGCCCCCTTCCTGGGACGCCAGTGGACATGTGGAATTTTTCTTCGGTACTGATGATCTGGGCCGCGATCTCTTCACCCGAATTCTGCTGGGAAGCCAGCTGACCTTTGGCTACGCGCTGCTTGTGGCACTGGCTTCGGCGATCCTGGGCATAATCATAGGCGTACTGGCAGGTATGACTCGCGGGCTGAAGTCCAGTATCCTTAACCACGTACTGGATACTGTGTTGTCGATACCGTCGCTGCTGCTTGCCATTATCATCATTGCCTACATGGGTACCGGCATGACCAGTATTCTGCTGGCAATCTGGCTGGCGCTGATCCCGCGTTTTATCCGTGCGATATACTCTGCTGTCCACGATGAGATGGAAAAAGAGTACATCATTGCAGCGCGGCTAGACGGTGCGAACAGTTTCTACTTGCTGTACTACTCTGTTTTGCCAAATATTCAGCCCGTTATTATCAGCGAGCTGACCCGGGCGATCTCTATCGCCATGATAGATATCGCGGCGCTGGGCTTTCTGGGGCTGGGGGCACAGTCTCCGTCACCGGAATGGGGCGCCATGCTGGGTGATTCCATCGAATTGATCTATCTGGCACCCTGGACAGTGACCCTGCCCGGCCTGGCCATCACCTTCAGCATCTTAGTGGTAAACTTAGTAGGAGAAGGTCTCCGTCAGGCAATTAATGCAGGAGTCGACTGATGCCACTGCTCGATATACGAAACCTCACCATTGAAATTGAAACGCCTCAGGGCATGGTCAAAGCCGTTGAGCGCATGAGCCTGACACTGAATGAAGGTGAAATTCGCGGACTGGTTGGCGAGTCAGGGTCAGGTAAGAGTCTGGTCGCGAAGGCTATCGCCGGTGTCACTAAAGACAACTGGCGGGTCAGTGCCGACCGCTTACGCCTTGGCGATATTGATCTTCAGGCACTGTCTCCGCGCGAACGCCGCAAAGTGGTGGGCCGCGAAATTGCGATGATCTTTCAGGAACCCTCTTCCTGCCTTGATCCCTCTGAGCATGTGGGCCAGCAGTTGGAAGAAGCCATTCCGCGCAGCTCTTTCAATGGTACCTTCTGGCAGCGCTTCCACTGGCGTCAGAAACAGGCGATAGCCCTGCTGCACAAGGTCGGCATAAAAGACCATAAACGCGTTATGAGCAGTTATCCCTATCAGTTGACTGACGGTGAGTGCCAGAAAATCATGATAGCGATGGCCATTGCCAACCGGCCACGGTTATTGATTGCCGATGAGCCCACCAACGATCTGGACCCCATCACACAGGCGCAGATTTTCCGTTTACTGAGCCGGATGAACCAGCTCAATAACACCACTATACTGCTGGTCAGCCACGACCTGACAACGGTCACCCAGTGGGCCGACCGGATCACAGTGATGTACTGCGGACAGGCGGTTGAATCCGGCAGCCGTAAACAGTTACTGACCACGCCGCACCACCCTTATACGATCGCCTTGCTGCAGGCCATGCCGGATTTCAGCCAGGATATTCCGCATAAGAGTAAACTCACCACGCTGCCCGGCTCGATTCCACCGTTGCAGCATTTGCCTATCGGTTGCCGGCTGGGACCGCGCTGCCCCTATGCACAGCGTAAGTGTGTGGAAATCCCTAAGCGCAAGAAAGTCAAAAACCATAAATACAGCTGCCATTTCCCGCTGAATATGCCGGAGCCTAAATCATGAGTGCCCTATTGGAAGTGACTGACCTGAGAAAAGAATACCACCACCGTTCCGGCTTTTTCCGCCGCCGCAGCTCAGAAGCTGTCAAACCGGTATCTTTCAACCTGGAGGTGGGTGAAACCCTGGCTCTGATCGGTGAAAATGGTTCAGGTAAATCGACTCTGGCTAAGATGCTGGCAGGCGTTGTCGACCCCTCGGGTGGTGAAATCAGGGTCAACGACGAGCCATTGGCTTTCGAGGATTACAAAACCCGCTGTAAGCTGATTCGCATGATATTTCAGGATCCGAATACCTCGCTGAATCCAAGGATTCAAATTGGTCAGCTCCTGGAAGGGCCACTGAAACGAAATACCAGCATGACGCCGCAGGAGCGTGAGAACCGTATCAAGGCCACTTTGCTGCGCGTCGGCTTGCTGCCGGAACATGCCTATTTCTACCCGCAAATGCTGGCAACCGGTCAGAAACAGCGGGTATCACTGGCTCGCGCGCTGATTCTGCAGCCTTGTATTATCGTGGCAGACGAAGCACTCAATGGGCTGGACATGTCAGTACGCTCTCAGATCATTAACCTGCTGCTCGATCTCCAGCAGGAAATGGGGCTGTCGTACATCTATGTTTCTCAGCATATGGGCGTGATTAAGCATTTCAGCGATAAGCTGATGGTGATGCAAAAAGGAGAAGTAGTGGAACAGGGTGCAACGCAGGAGGTGTTCAGTGCGCCACAGCACCCGTTGACTCAGAAGCTGCTGGACAGTCACTTTACGGCGCCGTCGCACGATCGCAGCACCCGGACCAGCAGCCGCTCAGCGAAGATTCATGTTTAACTAAGAGTCAGTAATGTTCAGATCAACAGCCGAATAAATGCCCGCCTGATGACCAATCAGCCCTCGCAGAAAGCCGGCCAATGAACAGGTCCGAATGCACGCTGCCCTTCTTGTTGATTACTGGTTAGCCAGTCATGCTGCAAACCAACGATCACCCCTATCAATATGGCAACCCCAACCAACCGCCAGAGTGGAGATTGCCAGTCCAGCACATGCTCTCTACGGCTTTATTATCTGTACTTACAAGTAAAAGTGTAAGAAACATCCTGAAGTGCTGTAAAAACAACCCCGCCGGAGCGAGGATGACATAGAGAGACAGAGGCAGTATAGGAAGAGAAAATTACGCCAGAAGAGAACGGTTGATCTCGGCCAGCACTGCAGCCGGATCGTCAGCCTGAGTGATAGGACGACCGATGACCAGATAATCTGACCCTGCTTTCACCGCTTCTGCAGGGGTCATCACACGGCGCTGATCACCCGCGGCACTGCCGGCAGGGCGAATTCCCGGCGTCACCAGTTTAAATTCAGCACCCAGATTTGCCTTCAGCAGACTCGCTTCCTGTGCTGAACATACCACGCCATCCAGCCCACTGTTCTTGGTCAGAGTCGCAAGATTCAGTACGTGTTCTTCTGGTGAGCAGGAGATACCCACCCCGGCCAAGTCCTGTGCTTCCATGCTGGTCAGCACAGTGACGGCAATCAACAGCGGCCTGTCTTTACCGTAAGGCTCCAGAATCTCACGAGAGGCGCTCATCATGCGCTCACCACCACTGGCGTGTACATTCACCATCCACACCCCGAGTTCGGCCGCCGCTTTCACCGCACGGGAACAGGTATTCGGGATATCGTGAAACTTAAGATCCAAAAAGACGGAATGGCCTTTGTCGTGTAACTTACGCACAAAGTCCGGCCCAAACAAAGTAAACATTTCTTTGCCTACTTTCAGTCGGCAACTGCCTGGCTCAATGCGGTCAACAAAGGCCAGTGCCGCATCCTGAGTAGGGTAATCCAGTGCCACTATCACTTTTGGGTCTAACATGCTTTCTCCTAGACTTCTGTTCTGCATTGCTATCTTCAAAAGAAAGGGCCAGCACGCACAGTGATCAGCCCTTTCAAATTTACATTCTCTTTGTCGCCATTACTCCCCATCCAGTCCTCGAATGGGTTTCACTGCCCCCCACCCTTTGCAGGACGGGCATTGCCAGTAAAGTGAATGACTTTCAAAACCGCACTTACCGCAACGATAATGTGGTTTCATTTTCAATTGTTCACCGACCAGGCTGCGCAACGTGGACAAACTGTCCTTGGCGCGGCCTTCTTCTGCTTCATCAAGATGATAATCCATCAACTGATAGAAGCCTTTCATCGTTGGGTTCTTCAGCAGTTGTCGCGTCATAAAGGATTGCGCCATGATAGCGCCTTCATGACGAGCAATCTCATCCGCAAGCATCAGTTCAGCGGTCGCCCCGGCATGGTTGTCAACACAGTGGTGAAGATACTTTATCCAGCCATCCTCATTGTGAGTCGCTTCATAGCATTCCAGCAACATTGGCAGGGTTTCACTAATGTAATCCACATCCTGCTCGGCGACTTTTTCCAGCTGCTGCGCTGCAGATTTATAATTCTTTTCAGCGATAAGAATCCGGGCGGTGCTGATTGAGGCACGTACACAGTGTTTGTCGGCAGACAGTGCTTTCTTCAGCAGTTGCTTGGCTTTTTCTGAATTATGCGCGCTCAGTTCCAGCATGGCCAGCTCACACCAATAATGCGCTATATCATGCCTGAGCTTATTTTTACCCATCTTGACCAACTGACTGGCCATTTCGATCGCTTTATCCCATTCTCGGGTTTGCTGATAAATCGTCAGTAACTGCTGCAACGCCCCTTCTCTGTGATCAGGCTCGTCCAGCAACTGCTCAAAGATTTTTTCTGCGCGATCGAAGAACCCGGCAGCCATATAGTCTTTAGCCAATTGTTGCAATGCCAGGTTACGTTGGTCAATAGTCAGGTTCGGGCGGGCAATCAGGTTTTGGTGAATGCGAATAGCGCGATCAACTTCACCCCGGCTACGGAACAGGTTCCCCAGGGCAAGGTGAGTATCTATCGTTTCACTATCAACCTGTAATAATTCAATAAACAAATCGACAGCTTTATCAGACTGATCAGAGAGCAGCAGGTTCAGGCCTGTCACATATTGGCGTGACAGGTGATGAGACTTTTCCTGCCGCTTATTACTCGCGCTTCTGTTACCCATGTACCAGCCATATGCTGCGGCAATAGGAAGTAACAGAAACAACAGCTCTAGCATGAAGTGATTATTCCTTGGCGGTCTCTACAGAACGCAACTGCTCTAGTTCTTTTTCTTGTTTGGCGACTTTTTTTGTTAAACGATTTTTTGTGAAGCGGGCTTTCAGATACATAGAGCCACAAATCAACCAACCAATTGCAAATCCAATACCGAAGGTCGCACCTAAAAGCGTAGATAGCTGAAATTGTCCTTTGGCTATCAGAAAATCGAAGTCAACCATCACCTGATTCTGCGCACCCAGCGCCAGCGTTAGTAAAAAACACGCTATCAAGATAATAATGCCTACTATTTTCATCGTGAATCCTCTCACTAGATCAAAAACTTGATGATTAGATTATGCAGTAAAACGACTCATCAGACCATGATCAACAGACATAAAAAAACGGCATACTTACAGCATGCCGTTTTTTCGTGCTAAATACGATTATCCTGCATTCGGTGCATTCACGCGGTCACGTAACTCTTTACCAGGTTTAAAGTGAGGAACGTACTTGCCGTCCAATTCCACTTTATCACCGGTTTTCGGGTTACGCCCTACGCGCGGTGCACGGTAATGCAAAGAGAAACTACCAAAGCCACGGATTTCAATACGGTCCCCTTCAGCAAGGGTTGTTGCCATATGCTCAAGGATTTCCTTGATCGCATCTTCTACCTGTTTGGCAGAAAGATGAGTTTGTTGGCTGCACAGCCTTTCGATCAATTCAGACTTTGTCATAATCACCCCGTTTTTAGTATGTTTCTCAATAGTATAACCGTTAAGGGGGAAAATGCTTCCCCCCTTGGGGCAAATTATTCGCCTTTAGCCGCTTTAAACGCGTCAGCCATAGCATTACCGAATGCAGATTCGTCCTGCTGGTTCAGGCTAGCCATTGCTTCTTGCTCTTCGTCTTCGTCTTTCGCACGTACAGACAGGTTGATAACGCGGTTCTTACGGTCAACACCGGTGAACTTCGCTTCAACTGAATCGCCTTCAGACAGAACCAGAGTTGCGTCTTCTACGCGGTCACGAGAAGCTTCAGATGCACGCAGGTAACCTTCTACGCCTTCAGCCAGCTCAATGGTTGCGCCTTTAGCATCAACGGCAAGCACTTTACCGTTTATCAGAGTACCTTTCTTGTTCAGAGCTACGAAGCTGTTGAACGGGTCTTCTTCGATTTGCTTAACGCCCAGAGAGATACGCTCACGCTCAGCATCAACAGCCAGAACAACTGCTGAAATCTCGTCGCCTTTCTTGAAGTCACGAACAGCGTCTTCGCCTGCAACATTCCAAGAAATGTCAGACAGGTGAACCAGACCGTCAATGCCACCGTCCAGACCGATGAAGATACCGAAGTCAGTGATAGACTTGATCTTACCAGTTACACGGTCGCCTTTAGCTTGTGCTTCAGCGAACTGCTGCCAAGGGTTAGCTTTACATTGCTTCAGACCCAGGCTGATACGACGACGTTCTTCGTCGATGTCCAGAACCATAACTTCAACTTCGTCACCCACGTTAACCACTTTAGATGGGTGGATGTTCTTGTTGGTCCAGTCCATTTCAGACACGTGTACCAGACCTTCAACGCCTTCTTCGATTTCAACGAAGCAGCCGTAGTCAGTCAGGTTAGTTACGCGACCAGACAGCTTAGTGCCTTCTGGGTAACGCTTAGCGATAGCAACCCATGGATCTTCACCCAGTTGCTTCAGACCCAGAGATACGCGAGTACGCTCACGGTCGAACTTCAGAACTTTAACGTTGATTTCGTCACCAACATTAACGATTTCTGATGGATGCTTAACGCGTTTCCAAGCCATGTCAGTGATGTGCAGCAGGCCGTCAACACCGCCCAGATCTACGAATGCACCGTAGTCAGTCAGGTTCTTAACGATACCTTTAACTTCCATGCCTTCTTGCAGAGAAGCCAGCAGCTCATCACGCTCAACGCTGTTTTCAGATTCGATAACAGCACGACGAGAAACAACAACGTTGTTGCGCTTCTGGTCCAGCTTGATAACTTTGAACTCTAGCTCTTTGCCTTCCAGGTGAGCAGTGTCACGTACTGGACGAACGTCAACCAGAGAACCAGGCAGGAACGCACGGATGCCGTTCAGCTCAACAGTGAAGCCACCTTTAACTTTACCGTTGATGATACCAATAACGGTTTCAGCATCTTCGTAAGCTTTCTCAAGCTGGATCCAAGCTTCGTGACGCTTCGCTTTCTCACGAGAAAGTTGAGTTTCACCGAAACCGTCTTCAATCGCGTCCAGAGCTACGTCAACTTCAACGCCAACTTCGATTTCCAGCTCACCAGCAGCATTTTTGAACTGCTCAGCAGGAATAGCTGACTCAGATTTCAGGCCAGCGTCAACCAGAACGAAACCGTTCTCAATGGCAACTACAGTACCTTTAACGATCGCGCCAGGGCGTGTTTCGATTTCTTTTAGAGACTCTTCAAAGAGTTGAGCAAAAGATTCAGTCATTTAAATAATCTTCAGTATATGAACAACCATGGGTATCCTACCGCATGGGGTTGAAAACAAAGTCAGTTATCATTCCTTGACACCGACATACCATCAGGCCGATTTCTCAGCCGACAATTTTTCTTCAATGTGAGCCAGCGCCAGTTCGGTCACTTGCTCAATCAACAGATGCGTAGAGTCTAGCACTAAAGCATCTGCTGCGGGGCGTAATGGCGCAACAGCACGGTTGCGGTCGCGATCATCACGCTCCTGAATTTCGCTTAAAAGACTGTCAAAGTTAACACTTAAGCCTTTTTGTTGCAACTGGTTCATGCGGCGTTTGGCGCGCTCTTCGGCGCTGGCATCCAGGAAAATTTTTACTTCAGCGTTAGGAAAAACCACTGTACCCATATCACGTCCATCCGCAACCAGGCCAGGCTCTCCGCTAAATGCACGCTGGCGGCGTAACAATGCTTCACGCACCCGAGGTAATGCCGCAACTTTTGACGCTGCATTGCCAACGTCTTCAGTACGTAATGTGGTAGAGACGTCCTCTCCTTCCAGAATCACTTTCACCAGTTCGCCTTCTGCAAGGAACTGCACATCCAGATGCGCAGCCAGTGGAACCAATGCGGCTTCAGAGTCCAGTTCTACACCATGATGAATTGCTGCCAGTGCCAGTACTCGGTAAATAGCACCAGAATCCAGTAAATTCCAGCCCAGCTTATCTGCCAACAGCATGCAAAGTGTTCCTTTACCGGCTCCACTTGGCCCATCAACAGTGATCACTGGTGCGTTTGTAGACATAGAATTCTCCGAATTTGTTAAACCTTCAGCAAACTTGCTGTTTCAACGCGGGCCGTATTATACGGTAAATTTGCCCTGGAGGCACTTCCAGTCGGGAAAAAAATCACCCAGCCTTAAGCTGGGTGACAGGGACAAATCTGAGGAAGTGGATCAATGGCTTAATGCGGCCAGTTTCTCAAAGTAATCCGGGAACGTTTTTGAGGTACACTTGGGATCATTAATCGTCACCGGTGTATCTTCGCTCAGCGCAACTAACGAAAAACACATCGCCATGCGGTGATCGTCGTAGGTGTCGATGGCAGCATGCTGCAACTGCGCCGGAGGTGTGATGATAATGTAATCTTCGCCTTCCTCGACTGTCGCGCCCACTTTACGCAGCTCAGTTGCCATGGCGGATAAACGATCCGTTTCTTTTACACGCCAGTTATAGACATTACGGATAGCCGTCGTCCCTTCAGCAAACAATGCCGTTGTGGCAATGGTCATGGCCGCATCCGGGATATGGTTAAAATCCATATCCACACCATGAAGCGTACCGCGACGGGCGATGACATAGTTATCACCCCACTCTATCTCAGCACCCATAGCCGCCAGTGCTTCAGCAAACTGGGTATCGCCCTGGATACTGGATTTACCAATTCCGGTAACTTTCACAGTACCGCCTTTAATGGCTGCGGCAGCAAGAAAATATGAAGCGGAAGAAGCATCTCCTTCTACCATAAAATCACCCGGTGCCTGGTACTGCTGGCCACCTTTTACGATAAAGCGCTGATAGTTGTCGTTCTCGACCTGTACCCCAAATTGCGCCATGATGTGCAGGGTAATATCAATGTAGGGTTTAGAAACCAGCTCACCTTTGATACGGATCACTGTCTCTTCTGACGCCAGAGGTGCGGTCATCAGAAATGCAGTCAGAAACTGGCTGGAAATTGAGCCATCAATCTCTACTTCACCGCCTTTGAGGTCGGCTCCCTTAATGTTCAGCGGCGGGAAACCTTCATTTTCGAGGTAAGTAATATCCGCACCGGCACTGCGCAGTGCGTCGACCAAATGGCCAATCGGGCGCTCTTTCATCCGCGGCTCTCCGGTCAGCACATACTCACCCGAACCTAAACTCAAGGCCGCAGCTAACGGACGCATAGCCGTACCCGCGTTGCCCAGAAACAGCTCAAGCGGCTGTTTGGCATGAAATGCCTGACCCAGTCCCTGTACTTCACAGACGGTTTTATCCTCTGAAAGCTGATACGAAACGCCCAGCTTGGTGAGAGCATTGAGCATGTGACGGATATCGTCACTGTCGAGCAGATTCGTCAGACGCGTCGTGCCGTTCGCCAGTGCTGCCAGCAAGAGCGCCCGGTTAGACACACTTTTGGAACCTGGCAGGTTCACTTCCCCGTCAATACGCTGAATTGGCTGTAAAGTTAAACTCTCCATTGGGTGATTTTTCTATCCTGTTGTATTTGCGTTTCCGCAGAGTAACCAATATTTCGAAGTGATGCTAGTCATCCCAGGGCTCAAAACGCGCCATCCCGCGCCAGACTGAGCCTGACAGGGGATAAACCCTGCTTGCGAAACCTTGTGACAGGGTCATTTACACTGGCTGACGGCCGAGCCATCAAAATAACATTCCAACTCAACCCACTGCCCGTCCGAGGAGGCTTTCGTCAAACCGTCCTCCAGGCGAACCATTGAGATCATCAGCAATTCAACGCCATTCACAGACAGCGAGCCATTAACATACTGCGCTGTCCCTTCAACTGAACCGAACCGTTGCGATCTGAGAAGAAGACTGTTCAAAGTCCACTTCCACGGCGCTCAGCTGACCTTCAGCGGCAATCGCCAGACATAAACAAACAAGCCGCCTTATCAGGCGGCTTGACGGCAGAGGTTCTTTACTCAGGCATTGTCGCGTTCGAATACCGCCATGAAGTCGACCAGCGCCTGCACGCCTTCAATCGGCATCGCGTTATAAATAGAGGCCCGCATACCGCCAACCACACGGTGACCAGCCAAGGCTTTCAAACCCGCGGCATCCGCCTGTTGCAAGAAGGCTTTATCCAGTTCCGCATTTTTCAGCTGGAAAGGAACATTCATCAATGAACGGTTAGCCTGATGCACCTCATTGCGATAAAAATCAGACTGATCAATAAAATCATAAAGCAATTTCGCTTTCGCTTCATTGCGCGCCTGCATCACTTCTACGCCACCGATGGCTTTCAGCCACTTGAACACTTCACCAGCCAGATACCAGGCAAAGGTAGGTGGTGTATTAAACATAGATTCTTTCTCTGCCAGCACTTTGTAATCCAGTATGCTTGGCAGGATGTCTTTGGCCAGACCCAGTAAATCATCACGAACAATCACGATTGTCAGGCCAGCAGGGCCGATATTTTTCTGCGCCCCGGCGTAGATCACCCCGTACTGTGACACATCGATTTTGCGCGACAAAATGGTAGAAGACATATCGGCAACAATCGGCTTGTCCGTCTGTGGCAAGTCACGGATCTCAATACCGTCGATAGTCTCATTCGGGCAGAAATGCACATAGGCCGCCTGTTCAGTCAGCGCCCAGTCACTCGCCGGCAGAACCGCTTTTTTGCCATCACGCTCGCAAGTGATATCGATAACATTCGGCTGGCAATATTTCTGGGCTTCGTCGACAGCACTCTGTGCCCAGTAACCGCCATCAATGTAATCCGCCGTGGTGGCATCGCCCAGCAGGTTCATCGGCACGGCAGCAAATTGTGCCCGTGCACCACCGTGGCAGAAAAGAACATGATAGTTGTCAGGAATAGCCAGCAGGTCACGTAAATCGCGCTCAGACTGTTCTGCTACAGCGATAAAGTCTTTACTTCGGTGGCTGATCTCCATGACCGAGGTTCCCAGACCATTCCAGTTCACCAATTCCTGTTGGGCTTTTACCAACACTTCTGCTGGCATCATTGCTGGACCTGCACAAAAGTTATAAACCTTATCCATGATGAGAAACATGCTCCTGCTTTGCGAAAATGTGGTGACCCTGTTATCAACATCATGAATAACCGGATCTGTGTTTTATTTTTTTACACCTTTCATTCGTTGCTGAAAACCTTTTTTGTTGAGTAAACAATAAAAAATACCGATAAACGCCAGCGAAACAAACAAGAGAGGCATTTTGCTAAAAAAATGTTATAAAAAAACGCAGCTCTGAGCTGCGTTTTTTAGGTTAAGCTAACAATCAGTCTTCGCTGCTGTCTTTGGCTTCATCGCCTTCTTCAGGCAATACCGTATCGGTATCCGTTGTCACTTCCGCCACAACTTCTTCGCCGTCAACTTGCAGCAACTCGTCATCCTCAGGTTCCTCAATTCGCTGAAGACCAACAACTTGTTCATCTTCTGCTGTACGGATAAGGGTAACCCCCTGAGTATTTCGACCTACGCGGCTGACTTCTGCGACACGGGTACGCACCAGAGTACCGGCATTGGTGATCATCATGAATTCATCACCCTCCTGTACCTGAACTGCACCGACCACAGAGCCATTACGCTCGGAGACTTTGATGGAAACAACACCCTGAGTTGCACGGCTCTTCGCTGGGTACTCTTCCAGGCTGGTACGCTTACCGTAACCGTTTTCAGTCACAGTCAGCACATCGCCTTCATTGCCAGGTACGATGAGCGACACCACTTTGTCGTCATTGGCCAGCTTGATACCGCGGACACCTGCCGCCGTACGGCCCATGCCACGCACTTGTTCTTCAGAGAAGCGCACCACTTTACCGGCGGCAGAGAACAACATAATGTCATTGCTGCTGTCAGTGATATTCACACCAATCAGTGAGTCACCTTCACGCAGGTTCACGGCAATAATACCGGCGCTGCGAGGACGGCTGAAATCAGTCAGCGGTGTTTTCTTAACCGTACCGTCGGCCGTTGCCATGAAGATAAACTTATCTTCTTCATATTCTTTCACCGGCAGAATTGCGGTAATACGCTCATTCTCTTCCAGCGGCAGAATATTCACAATCGGCTTGCCACGTGCTGTCCGGCTAGCCTGCGGCAACTGATAAACCTTCAGCCAGTACATCCGGCCGCGGCTTGAGAAGCACAGGATAGTATCGTGGGTATTGGCAACCAGCAGACGCTCAATGAAGTCTTCATCCTTCATACGCGTTGCTGCTCGGCCTTTACCACCGCGACGCTGTGCTTCGTAATCAGCCAGCAGCTGATATTTCACATAGCCATGGTGAGACAAAGTCACCACCACGTCTTCCTGAGTGATCAGATCTTCCAGATCGATATCGTGGCTGGCCGCTGTGATTTCGGTACGGCGAACATCATTGAACTGCTCTCGGGCAAGCTCAAGTTCACCACGAATCACTTCCATCAAGCGCTCAGCACTGCTCAGGATCAGCATCAGCTCTTCGATCTGAGTCAACAGACCTTTGTACTCGTCGAGAATCTTCTCGTGTTCCAGACCGGTCAGCTTGTGCAAACGCAGATCCAGAATTGCCTGTGCCTGTTGTTCCGTCAGGTAGTACATACCATCACGAACACCCAGCTCAGCAGCCAGCCACTCAGGGCGAGCCGCATCCACACCGGCACGTTCCAGCATGGCTGCTACGTCACCCAATTGCCATGGACGGGCCAACAGGCCTTCACGGGCAATTTGCGGCGTCGCCGCCTGACGGATCAGATCGATGATTTCATCAATATTGACCAGTGCAATCGCCAGACCTTCCAGAATATGTGCACGCTCACGCGCTTTACGCAGTTCAAAGATGGTACGACGTGTCACAACTTCACGGCGGTGGTTAACAAAGCTTTCCAGCATCTCTTTCAGATTGAAAAGCTTAGGCTGGCCATTTTTATCCAGCGCCACCATGTTGATACCGAACGTAGTCTGCAGCTGAGTCTGTGCATACAGGTTATTCAGTACCACCTCAGCTACAGCGTCACGACGACACTCAATAACAATGCGCATACCGTCTTTATCAGACTCATCACGCAGTGCACTGATGCCCTCGACTTTTTTCTCTTTGACCAGTTCAGCGATTTTTTCAATCAGACGCGCTTTGTTGACCTGATAGGGAATCTCGGTGACAACGATGGTTTCTTTACCATTTTTGTCTGATTCAATATCGGCTTTAGAGCGCATGTAAACTTTACCGCGCCCCGTTTTATAAGCGTCAATAATACCTTTACGACCACTGATCATCGCCGCTGTCGGGAAATCGGGGCCAGGTATATATTCCATCAGCTGGTCGATGGTAATTTGATCGTTGTCCATAAATGCCAGACAGCCGTCAATCACCTCACCCAAATTATGCGGTGGAATATTGGTCGCCATACCTACGGCAATACCGGACGCACCGTTAACCAGCAGGTTAGGAATTTTGGTTGGCAACACAGCAGGAATACGCTCTGTGCCATCGTAGTTGTCAACAAAGTCGACAGTTTCTTTATCCAGGTCGGCCAGCAGTTCGTGAGCAATTTTGCTCATCCGCACTTCGGTATAACGCATTGCTGCGGCTGAGTCGCCATCAATGGAACCGAAGTTACCCTGGCCGTCAACCAGCATATAACGAAGGGAGAAAGGTTGTGCCATACGAACAATGGTGTCGTATACCGCACTATCACCATGAGGGTGATATTTACCGATCACGTCGCCCACAACACGGGCAGATTTTTTGTATGGTTTATTCCAGTCATTACCGAGTACGTTCATCGCGAATAGTACGCGGCGATGTACCGGCTTCAGGCCATCACGCACATCAGGAAGAGCACGACCCACGATGACTGACATCGCGTAGTCGAGGTATGAGCCTTTCAGCTCCTCTTCAATGTTTACCGGCGTGATCTCTTTTGCAAGATCGCTCATGGAGCCACTATCCCTCAGGTAGATTCTGTCGTATTTTTATACGTGCAAGGTGCGGGAATATAGCATATTTCCCACTTAATAGGCACACCTTTCAGTGCCTTTCTTGTGAGTAATTTTGCGAATTGAAAATAAACTCTTGTCCTTCTGTGCAATCCTTGGGCCATCCTCCGACATCAAGTGAAGGTTTTTAATACAGAAAAACAGCGACAGGCCAAAGATTCACCAGCATCACTGTATTTTCTTGCGACAAAGCTAGGTTAGGCAAACAAGCATTTCATGTCAGCCGTCTTTCGCTATAATGCCCGCTCTGACATCAATGGAAATGGCGAGCAATAATGACCAAGCAGTTAAATGTCGATCCGGCAGAAATCAGTAAATTTGAAGAAATGGCATCACGCTGGTGGGATCTGGAAGGCGAGTTTAAGCCTCTGCACCAGATTAACCCACTGCGCTTAAACTATGTGATCGACCATGCCGGCGGACTGTTTGGCAAAAAAATCCTCGATGTGGGCTGCGGCGGCGGCATTCTGGCCGAAAGTATGGCCAGAGAAGGCGCGGATGTTACGGGCCTAGACATGGGTAAAGAGCCATTAACTGTGGCTCGTCTGCATGCTTTGGAAACCGGCACTAAGCTGGACTACATCCAGCAGACGGTTGAAGAACATGCTGAACAGCACCCCGGACTGTACGACGTCGTCACTTGTATGGAAATGCTGGAACATGTGCCGGATCCCGCCTCTGTGATTGCATCCTGTGCCAGATTGGTGAAGCCTGGCGGCCATGTGTTCTTTTCAACCCTGAACCGGAACATGAAATCCTATTTATTTGCGATTGTCGGAGCCGAGCAGGTCATGAAACTGGTCCCAAAAGGTACGCATGATCACAAAAAGTTTATTCGTCCGTCAGAATTGATGGCGATGGTTGATCTGACTGCGCTCGAAGACCGCCATATTACCGGTTTGCACTACAACCCACTTACTGACACCTACAAGCTGGGCCGTAACGTGGACGTGAATTATATCCTGCACACAGTGAAACCAGAATAAGTAACCTGTCTCACCGCAGCCAGGCTGGTCATTCTGGTCTGGCTGACCTCACCTTTCTGCCTCGTTTGATCCAATACCCGGATTATGCCCATAATCCTACGACTTCGCCTTTTTGCTGATATGCTTTAAGCACATTCATTGCACACGTTTTATCAGCCTTTGAGATAAGGACACGGCCTATGTTGGGGTATCGGATTGACGCTGTACTTTTTGACTTGGACGGCACCTTGCTTGATACCGCTCCGGATATGGCAAGAGCGGCTAACAGAGTGCTTGCAGATTATGATGTTCAGCCACTGACCGCAGCGCAAATCCAGGCGAATACCAGTTACGGTGCCAATGGCTTGATAAAAGCGGGATTTGGCACAATACCCGCGCATCTGAACCCCACGCACCTCAGACAACAGTTCCTTGATTACTACCATGATGAAATTTGTTTAAAAACATCAATGTATAGTGGAATTGATACACTTTTATCCTATTTGAATAAAAATAAAGTACCATGGGGGATAATGACAAATAAACCTGAGTTTCTCACTCAGCGCCTGCTTCCCTACTTCCCTGTTTTGTCCGAAGCAGAAGTTGTCGTTTGTGGCGACACATTAGACAAAGCCAAGCCACACCCCGATCCGCTCTGGCATGCCTGCCAGCTCCTTAACATCCCACCTGAAAGTTGCCTGTATGTCGGTGACATTGAAAAGGACATGATTGCCGCGCGAGCCGCACGCATGCCAGGTGCTGTCGCAGGATGGGGATACATAGGTGATGAGCATCATCCCGACCTGTGGCAAGCTCAGGCGATCCTGCCTGAACCCGCCGCACTCATCCCCATACTGGAACAACATAATCGTAACGAAAGCGCCTTTTTTAACCAATCATGCTGCACGCAAAAATAGAGCGGAAAATCAGGAAAAATCAAGGGAAAAAAATTTTTTCCGGCGGAAAAAACAGGTGCTTTTTGTTTGCATTTTCCTATGACACTGGCAAGTCTGATGAAATAGGTGAGTACGCACTAACTATCCGTTTTACATCCCCATGTTATCCACAAGCGGTCAAAAAATACCAGCTTGCAAATTCGTATCCTCACCACTATCTTGTTTGCCACATGGCTTAACACCCCAACATATAGTGTTTTGGTCTATCATTTTAAGTGTAACGAAGATCACAATCTTCTTTTACTTTTTTAATAAAATTGCAAAAAAGCACTATAGATCAGGGAAAACTGGGAAAACGATTAAAAATGAATCAACAGCTAACTGTAACCAAGCGTGATGGACGCAAAGAACGCATCGATCTGGACAAGATCCACCGTGTCATTACCTGGGCCGCTGAAGGTCTGGAAAATGTGTCAGTGTCGCAGGTTGAGCTGAAATCTCATATCCAGTTCTACGATGGTATCAAAACAGAAGATATTCATGAGACCATCATTAAAGCAGCTGCTGACTTGATTTCGGAAGAGTCGCCAGATTACCAGTATCTGGCTGCCCGCCTTGCTATCTTCCATCTGCGTAAAAAAGCGTATGGTCAGTTCGAGCCACCTACACTGCTCGACCATGTCAGTAAAATGGTCGACAAGGGTAAGTACGACAAGCATCTGCTCGAAGATTATTCTGCCGAAGAAATGGCAGTGATGGATGACTATATCGATCACTGGCGCGACATGAACTTCTCGTATGCTGCAGTGAAGCAGTTAGAAGGTAAGTACCTTGTCCAGAATCGTGTCAGCGGTGAAATCTACGAAAGTGCCCAGTTCCTGTACATTATGATTGCAGCGTGTTTGTTCAGTAAGTATCCGAAAGATACGCGTCTGGACTACATCAAGCGCTTTTATGATGCTGTGTCCCTGTTTAAGGTTTCCCTGCCTACACCTATTATGTCTGGTGTGCGCACGCCAACCCGTCAGTTCAGCTCATGTGTACTGATTGAATGTGATGACAGCCTGGATTCTATCAATGCAACCGCCAGCGCGATTGTTCGCTACGTTTCCCAGCGTGCGGGCATCGGTATCAACGCAGGTCGTATTCGTGCCCTGGGCTCTGAAATCCGTGGCGGCGAAGCTTTCCATACCGGCTGTATTCCGTTCTACAAGTATTTCCAGACTGCGGTAAAATGCTGTTCTCAGGGCGGCGTTCGTGGTGGCGCTGCCACACTGTTCTACCCAATCTGGCACCGCGAAGTTGAATCTCTGCTGGTACTGAAAAACAACCGTGGTGTTGAAGAAAACCGTGTCCGCCACATGGATTACGGTGTTCAAATCAACAAACTGATGTATACCCGTCTGATCAAAGGCGAGACCATTTCTCTGTTCTCACCGTCGGATGTACCTGGGTTATATGATGCATTCTTTGCCGATCAGGAAGAGTTTGAACGCCTGTATGTGAAGTATGAGCAAGACAACAGCATCAAAAAGCAAACAGTAAAAGCCATCGATCTGTTCTCTCTGCTGATGCAAGAGCGTGCGTCTACTGGTCGTATTTATATCCAGAACGTTGACCACTGTAATACTCACAGCCCGTTTGACCCGGCTGTTGCGCCAATTCGCCAGTCTAACCTGTGCCTGGAAATCGCGCTGCCAACCAAACCGCTGAGCAACGTAGAAGATGAAAACGGTGAAATCGCGCTGTGTACTCTGTCTGCGTTCAACCTGGGTGCTATCGAGAATCTGGATGAGCTGGAGGAAATGGCTGAGCTGACTGTCCGCGCTTTGGATGCCCTGCTGGACTACCAGGATTATCCGCTGCCTGCAGCTCGTCGTGCGACCATGAACCGTCGTACTCTGGGTGTTGGTGTGATCAATTTTGCTTACTATCTGGCAAAACACGGTGTGCGTTATTCAGACGGCAGTGCGAACAACCTGACTCACCAGGCGTTTGAGGCCATTCAGTACTACCTGCTGAAAGCTTCTGTTGGCCTGGCCAAAGAGCGCGGCGCTTGCCCGGCGTTCAATGAAACCACCTATTCGAAAGGTATCCTGCCCATTGATACCTATAAGAAAGATTTGGACAAAATCTGTGGTCAGGAACTGCGTTATGACTGGGATGCGCTGCGTCAGGAAATCATGACTCACGGCCTGCGTAACTCGACGCTGTCTGCTCTTATGCCGTCTGAGACATCCTCTCAGATTTCTAACGCGACAAATGGTATTGAGCCACCTCGTGGTTTCGTCTCCATCAAAGCGTCTAAAGATGGCATCCTGAAGCAGGTGGTTCCTGAATACAATAAGTACAAAGACAACTATGAGTTGCTTTGGAACATTGGCAGCAATGATGGCTACCTGCAACTGGTCGGTATCATGCAGAAGTTCGTCGATCAGGCGATTTCCGCTAATACCAACTACGACCCGAGCATTCAGCCAGGTGGCAAAGTGCCAATGAAACTCTTGCTCAAAGACCTGCTGACAGCGTATAAACTCGGCGTTAAAACTCTGTATTATCACAACACCCGCGATGGTGCTTCTGATGCGCAGGGCGATGTCGCTGCAGACGACTGCACCAGCTGCAAGATTTAATAACTAACAAAAACAAATGGGAGCTTCGGCTCCCCTTTGATGCTGAGGACACAATGGCATACAGTACTTTCTGTAAAACTAACAACAACCCGCTGCATGAACCTATGTTCTTTGGTCAGCCGGTTAACGTTGCACGTTACGACCAGCAAAAGTTCGAGATTTTCGAAAAACTGATTGAAAAACAATTATCTTTCTTCTGGCGTCCGGAAGAAGTTGATGTATCCAGTGATCGCATTAACTTCAACAATCTGCCTGAGCATGAACGCCACATTTTCATCAGTAACCTGAAATACCAAACCCTGCTGGATTCCATTCAGGGACGCAGCCCAAACGTTGCCCTGCTGCCACTGGTTTCTATTCCTGAACTGGAAACCTGGATTGAAACCTGGTCATTCTCAGAGACCATCCATTCGCGTTCCTACACGCACATTATCCGCAATATCGTTAACGATCCTGCTGTGGTATTTAACGATATCGTTGAAAATGAGCACATTATTAAACGCGCGGCGGATATTTCCCGTTACTACGACGAACTGATCCAGGACACCAGCGATTATCACCGTATGGGTGAAGGCGAGCATGTGGTCAACGGGGAAACCGTTGTGGTCAGCCTGCACGAGTTAAAGAAAAAACTGTACCTGTGCATGATGTCGGTCAACGCGCTGGAAGCTATCCGTTTCTACGTCAGCTTTGCCTGCTCTTTCGCCTTCGCTGAACGTGAGCTGATGGAAGGCAACGCCAAAATCATCAAGCTGATCGCTCGTGATGAAGCCCTGCACCTGACAGGCACTCAGCATATCCTTAACCTGATGCGTACCGGTCAGGATGATCCTGAGATGGCTGACATTGCCCGTGAGTGTGAACAGCAGAGCTTCGACATCTTTAAAGATGCCGCTGAGCAGGAAAAAGAATGGGCGGAGTACCTGTTCAAAGATGGGTCTATGATCGGCCTGAACAAAGACATTCTTTGCCAGTACGTTGAATACATCACCAACCTGCGTATGACAGCAGTTGGCCTGAAACCCGCCTACCCTGGCGCCACTCAAAACCCAATTCCATGGATTAACGCCTGGCTGTCCTCTGACAACGTACAGGTTGCACCACAGGAAGCGGAAATCAGTTCTTATCTGGTTGGTCAGATTGATAACGACGTCAGTGCTGACGATCTGGGTGACTTTGAACTATGAGCCGATTGACCATTACGGTTAACGGACAGCAGGTTTATGGTAATAACGATGAACCCTTATTAGTCCAACTGGAACGTGCAGGTTTACAGCCTGAGTACCAGTGCCGCAATGGAATGTGTGGGGCCTGCCGGTGCAAACTGATAGCAGGCCAGGTGGATCAGCGCGAGGCGATGGCCTTTGTCGCACCGGGAGAAATACTTGCCTGCCGGTCAGTACCCACCTCAGATTTGAGTCTGGAGTTTGATTATCAGGTCCAACTCTCTCAATCTGCGGTTAACGAGTAACCCACCTCAGCGCTGAACACAGCTCATGCCTCTGTCATAAAAAGCCAGCCTGGATTGCCAGGCTGGCTTTTTAGTTTCTTGTGTCCCGTCCTGAGATCAGTTCGGCTCGGCCGGTAAAAACAACTCGCTCAGTCTCTCGAACGATTCATACTGGCCAATCACAGTCTGACCCGTTTGCCACCGGCGCAACATATCCAGCATCAAAGTCGCAACCATTTTACGATGAGGCTTATTGGCATACTGTCGCCTGGTACGCACGTGCTGCGCCCAATCGCCATTTGGTGTAGACAGGGCAATCGCAATACTGTTGTCATACAGCGGGCCACAAACCAGTGCCAGATCAGAGCCAGTTTGCTGCCGGGCGGCGGCGGCCATCGCTAAAGAGGCCCCCATAGGTTCTGCGTCGCTCAAAGAGGGATCGACCTGAGTTGTCAGCAACCATCCCTGACTTAATGCGGTCTGGGTTGCCGGATTATCCTGCAGCCAGTTAAGTACATCACCGCCGGTAAACTGCTCTGCCACCGTTAATGTAAGAGGGGCTTTGGAGAAATGCGTACCTATGGTATCCAGCAAGGTTTCACCGGCACCGACAATGTTCTCACCCAGACGCGTCTGAATTTGCGCTAACACAGCAGCGGCCTGAGTATCATCTTTAGGTGCAAACAACTTCACTTCAATAAAAGGCAAGTAAGAGCGGTAACCCAGCTGGAATAACGGCGGTAAGGACAGGGAAGCCAAAGTATCGTTGATGCCTGACTCTGATAATCCGAAACTGTACAGCCGGTGACACTCAAGACTTGCGACATCCGGGTGCAGCGATTTCAGCCTGGGCAGAATCTCGTCTTCTACCATGACTTTAAATTCGCTGGGTACACCCGGGGTGAAGAACAAATGCGCACGGTTCAGCTTCATCATGAAGCCGCATGCGGTGCCAACCGGGTTATCCAGTACGTCTGCTCCCTCTGGCAACATGGCTTGCTTCAGGTTTGCCTGCGGCATGTCCCGCCCCAGAGTCCGATACTTCTCGATCATTTGCTCAACCCAGAATTCCGACTGCTCTAAACCGGCTCCTGCTGCAATGGCTGCAGCCTGGGCTGTCAAATCATCGGTGGTCGGTCCCAGACCACCATTTACAATAACGATATCAGCCGTCAGGCTGCACTGTTCTATTTCCGATGCCAGACTTTCAAGCTGATCGCCGACCGTAGTGCGTCGCGACAACGCGAAGCCGTTCTGAAAAAACAAACGGGACAGCCATGCAGCATTGGTATCAACGATATCTCCATGCAGGACTTCTTCACCGGTACTTATCATGACAACTTGCAACATGTTGTTCCTCTTATTTATTCAGTTGGCACTTCACTGTAACACTTAGTCAACCACGAGAGAATCTTAAGCACTGATAATTGAAAACCCCCTCCGGTGCAATGCATTACACGCACTGCACAATCACTCATGTTGTAAACTTGAATTTACACAAAAATAAACAAAAGTTGACAGGTCATTTTTCTGCATTTAAAGTGACGGCAGTAAATTACGCCTGCCAATAAGTGCAATTTACAGACAAAAACACTAATTGTTGTACAAATGTTATGAGTAAGTTTGCCATGAAATTCTATTATCGTCGGCCGCAGTGGTCGAGCGTGTTGTAAAGAAACCTGAACATATCAATTCCTTCCAACCCAGTGCACCATTGTGGCTATATTTTTTCTTCGGAGAGAATCAGCCTTACCGCCCCCCTCTCCCATTAATTAAACCAATAAAAATACAGGGAGTTTTTACTCGATGAGCATGAACAAAACCTTCGGCAGTACTTTAATTATTGCCGGAACAACCATTGGCGCAGGGATGCTGGCTCTGCCGCTGGCATCGGCCGGATTGGGTTTTACAACCGCCACACTAACAATGGTCGGTATCTGGGCGCTGATGGTATACACAGCGCTGCTTATGCTGGAAGTCCATCAACATGCTGATCCTTCAGCCACTCTCCACTCGCTGGCAAAAGAGCTGCTGGGTACAAAAGGACAAGTTGTCGCCAACATTGCGATGATGTTTCTGTTTTACGCATTGTGCGCGGCTTATATTGCCGGTGGCGGTGCCCAGTTAAATGACAAGTTATCCGGCTGGTTTGGACTCGATGTCATGCCTCAGGCTGGCACAGTGTTGTTCACTTTACTGATTGCCACTGTGGTATCGGTCGGGACACACTCGGTAGATTTGGTAAACCGTATCCTGTTCACGCTGAAAATTATTGCGCTGGTTATTATGCTAAGCCTGTTATTGCCGCATATTCAGGGGCAACACCTGGTTGATATGCCAGTCGAAAAAGGTCTGCTCATCTCGGCACTACCAGTGGTGTTTACCTCATTTGGCTTCCACGGCAGCATTCCTTCTATCGTCCGCTATGTGGGCATAGACATGAAAGCGCTGCGCAAGGTGATGATAGTGGGTGCCTCTGTGCCTTTAGTCATTTATCTGCTGTGGCAAGTCGCCAGCCAGGGCATTCTCAGCCAGTCTGATCTGATCGCCAATTCCAGCCTGGGCAGCTTTATTGCCGCACTGAGCACGCTGCTAAAAAGCCCTATGGTCAGTAATTCCGTCTCTGTCTTTGCAGACCTTGCGCTGGCGACCTCTTTCCTCGGGGTAAGCCTGGGCTTGTTTGACTTCCTGTCTGATACCTTAAATCAGAAAAATTCAAAATCCGGCAGAGTACAAACGGCTCTGTTTACCTTCGTACCACCGCTGTGCTTTGCTCTGTTTTATCCTCAAGGCTTTATTATGGCGCTGGGTTATGCGGCGATTGCGCTCGTCATTCTGGCTATCTTTCTGCCAGTGGCCATGGTGCACGTTCAACGAGGACAACGACAGACAATCGGTGAGTACCAGGTCAGCGGCGGCAAACCTGCTCTCATAATGGCTACCGGAGCAGGTGTGCTGATCATCACAGCACAGTTCCTCCAGATGGCCGGACTTATTCCTGCCGTCGGGTAAAACACCATAAAAATGCACACTGAGTTTCATAATGAAAAGTGAGTGTGCATTTACTTGTAGAGTAAGAATAACTCTGGGCTTAGCTGTTTAGCTAAGCCCTTTCTCAGAAGTTAACTCATCACTTGTACAGTGCACTACCGAGCCAAAAGACCCACTCCTAGTTCACTATTTGTACTTATTTATCATTAATTTACATTTACGCAACACGCACTTCCTGAATCAAGATCACGCTTTACACCCTGTCGCATGTATGCCACAGGCAATTTAGGCTATCGTTGAGGCATTGCCCCTTTAAAGTCATTCCTTTATCTGGTATGAGCCAATTCTTTACGACCTTTGAATATCTGCAATCCCCGGTATGGGTTTTCGACATTGAAAACAAAGCCATTATCTGGGCGAATTCTGCTGCACTTCCCCTTTGGGAGGCAGAGAGCCTGAGCGAGCTTAGATCACGGGACCTGGGACAGGATATGTCCGACGCGGTAGAAGCAACCCTGAATGACTATTTACAAATGTTCAAACGCGGTGAGTCGCTAAAGCTTTGGTGGAGCTACAGCCCAAAGAGCAAAGTGAAAAATGCATTGTGTCATTTTTCTGGTATTCCGAGCGAAGATGGCAGAATCGCCATGCTGGTTCATGTTATTTCTGAGGAAGCCAGCCTGAGACGAGAACTGGCATTTTCTGATGGCTCAAATCTTGCCCTGCTTTTTTCTTCTGAAGGGCAGCTGCTGAGTGCCAATCGCGCCTTCATTCACGCTTTTGGTGAACAGCTGGACAGCCTCGCAACTTTTGTCGGCGACATCAAATTGGCAGAGAAATGGTTGCATGATGCCAGTGAAGGACAAGTGGTAAACCACAGAAAGCTGTGCTGGACAGGCCGAAACTACGACTGGTTTAGCATTGATGGCAAGTGGCTGGCTGACAAACAACAGCTCTTACTCAGTCTGGTCAATATCAGCCAGGAAAAAGAGCAGTTAAAACAAGCGAAATACCAATCAGAACACGACTACCTGACCGGCCTGCTGAACCGCAGGGGCATGATTACTGCTATCCACGCCTCTCAGCATTCGTCTCAGCCTTATACCTTGCTGTTTCTTGATGTGGACGGGTTTAAGCTCATCAATGACACCTATGGTCATGCCATCGGCGATAAGATGTTGCGGGCTATCGCTATTCGACTCAGCGAAATTGTAAAATTCAATGGCTTACTGGCCCGTTTTGGCGGAGATGAATTCATCATCCAGATTGACCACCGCCAGGTTGAAGATCCGGCCCAGTTTGCGCGAAAACTCATTACCAATCTCAATAAGCCTTTTCACCTGAAAGAGGTAGGTGAGTTATCCATTGGCTGCAGTATCGGGATGGCCAGCTTCCCCAATGACGCAAAGAAAATTGAAACCCTCATCACTCAGGCCGACATGGCAATGCACCGCGCCAAACTGAGGGGGCGTAATCGCTGCCATCATTTCTCTCCTGAGATGGCTGAAGATTTATACCGTAAAATGACATTGCGCCATCACCTGACGCTAGCCATGGATGCTGAAGCCTTTGAACTGTATTACCAGCCCATAGTCGATTTAAAAAACAATCGGTTAGGTGGATTCGAAGCATTAATTCGCTGGTATGATGAAGATCTCGGCCAGGTGGCACCGTCTGAATTTATTCCGCTTGCTGAAGAAACCGGCCAGATAGTGCCGCTAGGAAAATGGACGCTGAAACAAGCTTGTATGCAGCTTTCACACTGGAATAAAACCTATGGTAAGCGTTTTACTGTCAGTGTGAATCTGTCCCGGGCCCAGCTCCATGCCAGTCTCGCAACTTATATCGGAACATTACTCGAACACTACGACATTAACGCCAGCCAACTGGCATTAGAGCTCACTGAGTCTGCCATGTTGCAGGAGTATGATGACGCCAAGCAATGCCTCGTCGATTTGGCAGAACTGGGCATTGAACTTCACCTGGACGATTTTGGTACCGGTTATTCGTCACTCTCTCAGTTGCAGAACCTGCCCATCACTATGGTGAAATTAGATCAGAGCTTCGTGCAGGCCAATAACCAGAGCAGCCGGGCCATTGTGGAAGCGACCTGTGCAATCTGCGACAAGCTGAACCTGAAACTGGTCGCCGAGGGTGTTGAGACGCCTGAACAGCTGGAATATATCCAGCAATGCGAGTTTGACTATTGTCAGGGATACTATCTGGGCAAACCCATGCCCGCCCATGAGCTGGAACAGCGACAATTTAATCTGTTCAACATCATCCCCAAAGCCAGCTAACCACACCTACCCCATCCAACATCAGAGGCCGCTGCTCTCAGCGGCCTCTGTAATGTTACGTCCACATAGGGCTGAGTCCCTGCCACATGGCCGCCATGCCGGCAAAAGTACACAGCACCAGCAAGGCATATCTGACCCATTCAGTTTTGATTAAATGCTGAACCTTATATGCTAACAAGGTAGTCAATATCGGTGCGGGCAGCACAATCAATGCGTATTTCAGGTGCCACAGACTGAAGTGGCCCGTTGCCGAAAGGGCAACCAGCGATAAAACACAGCTGAAAACAAAATACACAGCCAGATTTGCCCTTAATTTTCCGGCTTCCGCATGCTGCAGCACTAAAGCCATAGGTGGGCCACCAATACTGGTTGTCGTCCCCATCAGGCCCGACGTAAAACCAGCCACAAACAAGGCTTTCGGGGTAGGTTTGAAACGAACCTTAGATAAACTGATCAGAACCGCCAGTAACACACCTACGCCCAGTATCAGAGCCAGATGCTCAGCACTGATGTATACCAAGATCCAGCCGGCAACTATGGTGCCAGGCACACGCCCCACAAACGCCGCGCTCATTCCGGTAAATGAAATCATTCGCCGGTACTGCCACATATTAATCAGCGCCAGTATCAGACCAACAAATGTCACCACACCCGGAACAAAACGTGGTTCATAAAAATACACAATCGGCGCCGCCACAATGGCCATGCCAAAGCCAACGGTACTTTGAACAAAACAACCAGCCGATAAAGCCAGCGCACAGAAAATCAGCGTGCTTGTCTCCATTATTTCTCCAATTGTGCGTGAATAAGAATATTTCTTGGTGTGATGGGTTTATCACAAAATGTGCCTACAGACACCTGATATCCGGCATCTTCCATAAACAGTGCCCTGTCAAAAACCAACCACATTTCAAGGGGTCGGCGAAAAGCCTGACGAACCAGTTCCATGCGCTCTACCTTCCGAAAGCAGGCTTCTCCCTTTTGCTGCCAGTGCGCATAATCAATGTCCTCCGGCAGTTGCAATCCTTTTTGCTGAGCGGCCCACAGACAAAAATCAGCAAAACCATTCTTTAAAAGGGCTTTCTGTACGTTGGGGACAGGCAAATAAGCGTCATTGTGGGTCAGATGTTTCTGCAAAGCATTAAAGCCCAGACGGTAACTGACTTCGACAAATCGCTGCTGTTTCACCCGTTGTCCGGCTGTGACGGTTTCCTGCAACGGCATTCTCAGATCGTGCTTTGACAATCTCAGCTCACTCTTTATTGCCGGTGCCGACAATGGTTGATACGCATCATGACGGATCAGGTGGTAGCAGCAAGGTGAGATACTGACTGCCGCTGTGCGCTTTGCAGCCACCCGCTCCAGCAAACTGACGTGCAGATCGCCGCAGGCATGTAAAGCCACCGCATGCTGATTTGGTCGTATCACACTGGCGCTTTCCGGTGCAAAAGCATCCGCCTGAACGAAGGTCATTGGCAACCCTAACTGGTTCGCTGCAGACTGACCGTCTTCAGTCAAACTGCGTTGCCATTCAAGGCTGGTGACCCGGGTGTTATGACATGCTGCAAGCACGCGCCCTAAATATCCTTTCCCGGCACACCATTCCAGCCAGGGAAGCTTGTGCGAAGGCAGTACTGCATTGAATGCCAGCACCTGCTGCCATTTCCGGCCCGGAATCCCGACATCTAATCCTCGGGGCAGACGCGGCGAAATCTCTGAGACTGGAGGCAGTACAGGAATATTGGCAAGTTGATGCATTTCAGGCAGAACTGGGAGAAAAACCGCTAATTCACCAATGAGCGCAGCAGTGTCTTCCAATAAGTTCGCCACATCCTGATCGGACAGAGAATCCAGCCAGTCCGACAGCGCAGGCATACTGTGCTGCCAAGGATATTCGTGGCAGGCGAAAGGCATAAACTGCCAGTATGCTCGTTCCTGAGTGAGCAAGGCATCCAACTGACAAAATGTGTCTGAATAGGCAGACATTGACGCCCCTGATACGCTAATTAACTAAAGGGCCGTATTTTATCTCATATCAGGTCGCAAAAGCAGTGAATAGTGAAGAGAGTACAAAAAAGCCGCAGAATGCGGCTTATTGATTACTGCAGGGCTTTAATAACTCAGCGCACCGGCAGTTTAATACTGGCAAACATGGCTTCTATTTCATCATTACTCTTGAGTGCTAATGCCTGATCAACCACGTTCCGGGTCAGATGCGGGGCGAAGCGCTCCATGAAATCGTACATATAGGTACGCAGGAAGGTGCCTTTCTTAAAGCCAATGGTCGTCGTACTGGCTTCAAAAATGTGGCTGGCATCAATGGCAACCAGATCATGATCCGTCTCAGGATCAATCGCCATGCTCGCCATCACACCGACGCCAATTCCCAGACGCACATAGGTCTTGATCACATCAGCATCTGTCGCCGTAAACACAATACGCGGTGTTAGCCCGGAGCGGTTAAACGCATTATCCAGTTCAGAACGCCCGGTAAAACCAAATACGTAAGTCACTAAGGGATAAGCCGCCAGATCGTGAATCGTAATATCTTTCTTCTGGGCCAAGGGATGATCCGAGCGCACCACAATTGAGCGATTCCAGTGATAGCACGGCAACATAATCATGTCCTGATATAAATGCAGTGCTTCCGTTGCTATGGCAAAGACAGTGGTGCCCTTGGAAACCGCATCCGCTATCTGGGAAGGTGTTCCCTGGTGCATGTGTAATGAAACTTTCGGGTAACGTTCAATAAAGCCCTGAATCACATTCGGTAACGCATAACGCGCCTGTGTGTGTGTCGTCGCGATATGCAGTGTGCCCATTTCCGGGTGCGTATACTCGCCGGCAACCGATTTAATGCTTTCTACTCGCGAAAGAATATCACGAGCAATACGGACAATGTTCTCACCCGCTGGCGTCACTTTGGTCAGGTGCTTACCGCTACGCTCGAAAATTTGAATGCCGAGCTCATCCTCAAGTAAACGTACCTGCTTGCTGATGCCCGGTTGAGAGGTATACAGATTTTCAGCCGTTGAGGACACATTGAGATTATGGTTTACCACCTCAACGATATAGCGTAATTGTTGTAGTTTCATTTTCCCGCCCCAAATATAGTCCGTTACATTCTAACAATGCGACTATCTATTTCACTATGTTATATACAGTATCATAGTGTCTAAAATGCACATGTACAGCAACACAAGGGTTCTGACCACCATAATTTGACAACAGGTGGAAATCTATACTGGCCCGGCGTTAGCGACAGGTCACCGGCGGCCTCTCCCAATGTAAAAATGTGCGCACTGCGAATGTGAGGCTATGAGCAAAATTCTACCCTATGCTATGACCTCATGATCAGATGGTGTATCTTATGGCTTCATTTGTCTGTGGATTATCTGATCGAGTTTTATGAGTATACCTTTAGTGGTCGGTCTTATCGGCCTGTTGTTAGTCCTGGTTGTGGGTTATAACGTTATCATTCAGTACCGGCAGCAGCTGGAGAGCCAGAAGCAGCAGGAATTGGCCAAGCACATTGCCATCATCGACTCCAGTGAAGATCTGATAGGTCATGCTCATCATTTGCCTTACAGCAAAGAACTACTGGTCTGTCTGAATCAACGCATTCTGTCAGCCCTGGAAAGCATGTTCGAGGTTGATCAAAAAGATCGCTCTATGCCCCAGCGTATTAACAACGTCCGGGAGCAGATTCATCAGCTGCAGCAAAATTACACTCCTAACGAAATGTCTGGCTTTAAAGTACCCACCACAGACCGTCAGGCTATTGCTATGCTGCAGTTGGTTAAACGCCTGAAACAGGTAGTTAAAAGCGAACACAGCAAAGGCCGTCTGGGCACCCAGGCATTCGTTGCTGAGAATGCGCGTCTGGAAGGGTTACAGCTGCGTATCAACATTGAAAACGTTGTTAAACGTGCCAACGATGCCCGCATGAAACGCCAGATTGGTACTGCCAAACAGCTGTTAAGAAAAGGGCTGGATGCGCTGGCGACCAAAAATCACAATTATGCTAACCAGGCCCGCGAAAAATTGCAGGCCATGCTGGATGAAATTGACAGCTCGCAGAATCAGAGCAATGCGAAACAGCGCCAGGAAATGCTGGAAAAAGAACAGGACGAACTGGATATCCTGTTCCAGCCGAAAAAGAAATGGTAAAGACAGCACATTGCTAATCCAATCAGGCCGCTTTTAAGCGGCCTGATTCGTTTGGGCTGTACCGAACAATTAATTAGCCGACATTGTGATTACGACGTGGTGATTACGACGTGGGATTTAGGACATGATGTTCACTGAGCACTTTGGCCAGTGTGGAACGTGATAGACGGCCGCACACTTCCCCCTGCTCTCCCAGCACAGGCAAAGCGACATCTGCCTCCAGGGTGACGGGCAACACCTGCTCTAGCAGCTGGTGACGCGAAATCGCAGGCACCGGCAGCAAGGCCGATTCTTCTAACTGTCCATCCGGATCGTCAGTCATGGCCTTTTCAATACTGTGACGGGTCAGCACGCCCAGATACCGCTGCTGCTCATTCAGTACATAAACTTCGTTCAGGCTATGCTGCTCCATGTAGCGGTTCGCCTCAGATACCGAACATAACCCAACACAGTGCGCGCCCGGCGACATGACAGCCTCGACTTTCAGCACTCTGGACCGATTCACATCTTTAACAAAGGCTTCGACATAATCGTCAATGGGGTGCAGCAAAATATCCACAGGCCGGCCCTGCTGAATCAGCTCACCGTCGCACAAAATCGCGATCCTGTCTCCCAGCCGCAGTGCTTCGTCCAGATCGTGTGTAATAAAGATGATGGTCTTACCGAGTTTGGACTGCAGGGCTATCAGCTGCTCCTGCATCTCGCTGCGAATCAGCGGGTCCAGTGCCGAAAAGGCCTCATCCATCAGCAGTATATCGGCATCGGTGCAAAGTGCCCTCGCCAGTCCAACCCGCTGCTGCTGCCCGCCGGACAAGCTCGATGGATAGTGTTCGCCATAGCCTGCCAGCCCCACAGTCTCCAGCCAGTAGCTGGCTTTTTCCCGCCACTCACTGTTATCAACGCCTTGTATTTGCAGGCCATAGCCAATGTTTTGCAACACAGTCCGGTGAGGCAGTAAGGCAAAACGCTGAAAGACCATTGCCATCCGCTGTCGCCGGAATGCCTGCAATGCAGAAGCACTCAAAGCAGTGACATCCACCCCGTCAATTTCCACCTGGCCGGCAGACGGCTCAATAAGACGATTAAAATGCCGGATCAAGGTCGACTTGCCTGAACCGGACAAACCCATCACGACAAATATCTCGCCCTGGCATATCGACAGGTTAATCTTGTTCAGGCCGACCGTATGCCCGGTTTCCGCCAGAATGGCAGATTTCGATTTTCCGGCATGCACCTGTTTCAGTACCCGCTCAGATTGGGGGCCGAACACCTTGTACAAATCGCGCACACGGATGAGCGGCGTGGTGCCTGTGTCTTGCGTGTGGATTGAATCAGTCATGTTTTCGCCCCGAAAGATGTTGCTGAGTGCGCCGGGCATAGCTTTGAGAGATACGATCAAAAATGATAGCCAGCGCCACTATGGCCAGCCCGTTGAGCAGACCCAGCGTAAAATACTGGTTGGTAATCGATTTAAGAACAGGCTGCCCCAAGCCTTTTACGCCAATCATGGACGCTATCACCACCATGGCCAGCGCCATCATAATGGTCTGATTAATCCCCGCCATGATAGTCGGCATCGCCAGCGGTAACTGCACACCAGTCAACCGTTGCCAGCCGCTCGCGCCATACGCTTCTGCCGCTTCGAGCACTTCTTTGTCCACCAGCCGGATACCCAGATTAGTCAGGCGGATCACAGGGGGGATCGCATAAATCACCACAGCAATCAGGCCCGGTATTTTGCCTATGCCCAACAGCATCACAACCGGGATCAGGTACACAAACGCCGGCATGGTTTGCATCACATCCAGCAGCGGGGTGATCACACTTTGTGCCCTGTCTGAACGGGCCATCAGAATCCCTATCGGTAAACCCAGTACTATCGCCAGCAGGGTGGAAGCAATAATGATGCTCATAGTACGCATAGTATCTTCCCACATACCGAAAAGACCAATGAACACAAAAGCAACCACCACACCGCATACCAGCTTCCAGGAACGGCTGGCATAAAAAGCCAGTCCGGCTAATATGGCAATCATCAGCCACCAGGGGGTGTTCAGCAGCAGCTTTTCAAAGCCAATCAGCATAGAGAGCAGCGGGTCAAAAAAAGATTCAATACTGTCGCCGTACTCACGTGAAAACGTACGATATGCGCCATCGAGGGTTTTACGAATCGCGAGCAGTTGATAACGGTCAAGTTGGGGGAAATCGGTAATCCAGGAGAGTTCAGACATATCGGGGTGCCGTAGATCGGTAAAATGAACAGACCCGGCAGCTACCGGGTCTGGCTGGTTCAGCGAGCCGCCAGGGCTTGCTTAATGCGCGGTAACGCTTCCGGCGTTACCCACTGGCTCCACAGTGACTCATTATCTGCGAGAAAGTGCTCTGCAGCGATTTCACCGTCGGCCTGGTTGTCTTCCATCCAGGCCAGCATGCGGTTCATTTGCGGATTGGTAAAGGCGCGCTTTGATAAATAGGCCAGCGCGTCAGGCGCTCGTGCCGCAAAACTCTCAGTCACCACAGTATCAACCGGTGACGGCGGATACATGGTCGGTTTGGGGTCCAGACAGTCAGCCTGAGTAATACAAGCCTTATAATGCTCGGCATCTACCCCTGTGCCGAAGTCTACTTTCACCATCTCGTACTTGCCCAGAACCGCGGTGGGCGCCCAGTAGTAACCAAACCAAGGCTCCTGCCGCTCATAGGCTTTTGCAATGGATGCCGCCAGACCAGCGCCTGAACCGGGATCCACCAGCTCAAAACCTGAATCGCCCAATTTGAGTGCGTCAAACAAATGCTCAGAAGTGATCTGGCAGGTCCAGCCAGCAGGACAGCCCATCATGGCGGATTTATCCGGGTCTTCAGGATGCTTAAACAAACCGGCATTGGCTTTCACCCCAGCCAGAGTTTTCAGGCTTGGCTCTTTGTCCACCATGTAGGCCGGCACCCAAAAGCCTTCTTCACCCCCGTCAGATAACGTCACACCGGCATAGCGCAACCGACCTTCCTTAACACCTTTATCCAGTGCTTCGCGCATGGTATTGCTCCACATTTCAGGGGCAATATCCGGCTCACTTTTTTCAATCATGGACGTTGTGGTAGGAATGCTGTCGCCGGGAACAAGCTCGGCGTCACAGCCGTATCCTTGCTGTAAAATAAACTGATCCAAATGGGCAATAAAGGTGGCGGAATTCCAGTTCATGTCGGCAATGGTGACATGCCCGCACGCTTGTTCAGCCTGCGCATTAACACTCAAAGGTAAAGTCACAGCGGCCAGTAACCAGGGGGCAATCCGGGGTAAGTGCATATAAAGTCCTTTTCTGATGTATCTGGATGTCAATAACCGGCAGACCTCCTTCACCAGCCATCGACACATACGTTTTCAGTATAAACACACCAAAATGGAATAACGATGATACAGCCCTATTTTTTAAAGCTAAGTGGTTCATTTTTTTCTTAGTTTCTTCCGGTGAGCCAATATCCGTCATTCTCTGGCCGCTCAGAAAGAGCTTTGTTATAATCCGCCGGTTCTCTTTCCCCTGTTCAACTCAGCAATAAGACCCATCCATGACAGACACTCAGAGCATGATCAACGAGCTACTTCTTCCCGTCCGCCGGTTTCTGCATTGCGAAACCCCAGAGAGCTGGCTTGAGGAGGCACGCAAACCGGAAAACCTCAATGCCTTGCTGGTTGATCACTGTAACTGTGAGCTGAAAGCCAGCCAGACCGCTATTTTCCTGATCCGCAAATACGCCGTGGATGAGAAAAGCGGCCAGGCACTGCTTGACTGGGCCAAACCGTACGAAGATTTCGTCTATGGCAGATCACGCCAAAAAGACGCCTTCCACGGCAGAAAGAATGGCCTGAGTGCTGAACTGACAGCAAGGGCGGATTGTCCTTACGGCCAGGATCTGATTGATAGGATGGTTCGCCTGATCAAAGAAGAATTCCACCACTTTGAACAGGTACTTGAAATCATGGACAAGCGCGGCATCGCTTACTCAAACCTGAGTGCCGGCAACTATGCCCGCGGGCTGATGAAAGCCGTGCGTACTCATGAACCCGCCACCTTGATCGATAAACTGATTGTTGGCGCTTACATTGAAGCTCGCTCCTGCGAGCGTTTCGCCAGACTGGCGCCGTTTCTTGATGATGAACTCAAGAAGTTTTACATCTCGTTACTGCGCTCTGAAGCCCGTCATTATCAGGATTACCTGAATCTGGCCGAGCAAATTGCCGGTAAGGATATCAGTGACCGAATTCTGCACATTGGCCAGCGCGAAGCCGGACTCATCAACACCCCGGATCAAGATTTCCGCTTCCACAGCGGCATTCCGGCCACCGCTATGGTGAGCTGAATACCACACGGCTGAAATCAATCCAGCCATTCGCCAGCAGTGATACCCCATTGAGATGACTTCGGACATTGAGCTGCTGGCGGTTTTGCCACAAGGGACGATAGATGCCGATGTCCACCAGCCATTGTTCGATCTCCTGAAATTTGTCCAGCCGCTCAGCCAGATTGTCAGACAGAAAGACGGTTTCTAATTCTCGCCGCAACCGTGTCTGCTGCTGAGGCTGCAGGCATACGGCCAGCGCAGTGCTCGCTTTGAGCCATTCCATCCAGCTCAGTTCCGCATCTTCGCCAAACACTTCACCGGAAATAATGAGATCCGCCTGAGCCAGCCGCTCTGTCCGGTTAAAATCCGGAAATGTTTCCACACAGCAAGTCGCTGGAATACCGGCGGCATTGAGTGCCGCTGCCAGTTGCTCAGCCAGGGCAATATGATCCCGCAACTGATAGGTCAGCACAGAGAGCGGAGCGTCAGGCACTGCCAGGTCTGAGAAATCCACAGCCACCCCGGTGTGGTGACAGGACAGATCAGATTGCAACATGCCTTTCGCAACACGGTAATCTGCCGGTACCATAGCAGCAGGCAGCGGCATCTGACGAACAAAAGCGGATAATCGCTGCCTGTGTGCCGACACCGCCATCCAGCCAGCACGATTTTCATTCAGCAGCGCATACTCACACCCTTTTTCCCAGCCTTCGAGCTGCGAAAACGGCGCTGTCTGTCCCGGCACCAGCCAGGGATGAACCACATCACTGCTGACCTCAAAATCCATGGCCTGATCACCAATGTTCCAGATCTCCACGGCATCGAGCCAGGGCCGATAACCATGGTATTGGTCAAATGCACTCAGCCGGGTCAGCCACTCAGTGTGCTCATCAAGACGAAAAGCACCGGCGCCAAGAATCCGCCCGTCGCGGGACACTTTCGAGATACCTGCCGCCTTTTGTGTTAACAGGGTCGGTATGAAGCCAGCGGTGGCATTCGTGGTCAGTTTCAGGCGCAGCGGCGCAAGCACCACAACCTCCTCAATACATTCGAACAGCCTGCGGTTACTGCTGTCAGACGCTTGCAAACGGGCAAAATGGGCTTGCACCGCTAAAGCATCCAGGGGCGAACCGTCATGAAACGTCAGTCCTTTTCTGAGTGTGATATGCCAGTCGCAGCCATCACGCTCCCAGTGTGCGGCTAAGTCGCCGTGAATCCGCCCTGAATCAGGATCCCGTTGCAGCAAACCGGCATAAAGGTAGCTGCCGAGATGCACTTCGGTCCGCCGGGAGAGCTGCACGGCATCCAGATCATGAATCCCTCGATAAAACGGGATACGCAGCACATCGCTTTGTTCCTGCTGCGGTATCGCACGGTTACCCGAACGGTTATCCGAACGACGGCAACCTGCCAGATACTCTGCCAGCAACCCCTGCCTTTGTGGCTCGGGCACTAAGGCTGTGGCACGCTCCACCTGATGCTGAGCCAGCAGCGACAATGCTTCCTGCTTAAGAACCGAATCAACCGGTTTTTTCAGACAAATTGTCGGTAAGTTACCGCGACCGACACCCGGCTGCCAGCTTATCCAGCCTTCCTCAACCAGCTTCTTAATCACAATCTGAGCATTGCGCCGGGTACAGGCGAGTCTCTGCGCCAAAGTGTCGAGTGAGATTGACCGGGCTTGTCCGACCGCCAGTTCTTCCCTGAAATACATTAATGCTCGCCAATAGCGCATAAAAGGTGAAATCCCTTGTTATTGTTTACACTTTTTCTTCCACTTTTATCACGGATAATCGTAAATCTCTATGATGTGAAAAGGAATTTATGATGACAACCGTCACCCAACCCCAAACGGGCATTTGGCAAGAGCCGAAGTTTCTCATTCTGCTCTCCAGTGCCTTTTTTGCTGCCTTCGGCGCCAAAATTTACAGTCTGGCGCTGCCACTGCTCGTGTATGAGCTGACAGCATCGTCCGAATGGATGGGCTGGATGCGCGCTGTAGAGTATTTACCGAATCTGTTGCTGGCACTGTTCATCGGGGTTTGGGTCGACCGTGTGAACCGCAAGCACTGGTCACAGGCCATGCTGATTGGCCAGTGTCTTTGCTTGCTCATTGCTTATACCGCCGTAGAATGGCTGGCAGAGCCACTCTGGGCACTCTTTCCGGCCGCTTTCATGATGATGGCTTTCGATTACGGCTACCACAATGCGCGGCTTGGCATGATGAAAACAGCGCTGCCGCAAGCATTGCAAAATACGGCAACCGCACGTTTCAGCACCATGTACAGCTTTCTTGAGACCGTCGGGCCGGTACTGTCCGGTGTGCTACTACTGATGGCGGCAATCCATCAGGTGTTCCTGCTGCTCATCGTTCTCTACCTGATTGCATTTGTGCAACTTCACCGAATGCCATTTACACCAGCAGCCCCTGTGACTCATCCGCCTGTCCTCACTGCACTCAAAGAAGGCTGGCAGGCGCTGAGTGCAGATAAGACCATGTGCCTGATCACCGTCGCCGTTGTGGTCATTAACACCACAGGGGCTGTGTTTCATGTCCAGGCGATATACTTTGCCAAAGCCACGCTCATGATGACCAACCTGGAAGTCAGTTATCTGATTGCTGCATCGGGGATCGGCGGTATTCTGGGCGGATTAGTCGCCGATAAGATCAGAAAACGTATCGGTCTGGGATTGCTGCTGATTCTTTCCATCGCCTTTGAATCCGTGGGATTTGCCCTGCCGGCCCTGCTGCCCAGTGCGCCGGTGTTAGCCCTGTCCTTCTTTTTGATCAGCAGTATAGGTTTGATGAGTTCTATCTGTATCTGGAGTTACCGGCAGGAAGCCTTCAGCGACACACTGCTCGGACGCGTCGCTGGAATCACCGGCTCACTGTTCAAACTCGGCATGCCTTTTGGTCTGGCGGCATCCGGTTATCTGGTGGTGACACTGGGAACAGAAAGCCTGTTCTTGCTGTGCGGTATCATTCAGTTCATCACTGCGCTGCTGCTTTGCCTGACCCGTGTCCGTCACACTCTATAAATACTCAATTAACTAATACTCAAATACTGGTACTCAAATACTGGCTGGCTTCGGGGCAAACCCGGAGCAGCCGTAGTGCTGATTCACCACAGATTCTCAGCCGTGAACATCAACAACTGGCATATTCATCTGATCTTTCCCGATCGCTTGTGTGGCTATGCAAACTTCGGTAGCTTAAATACTCACTGATACCTAGGTACCCATCATGAATATCATTTTGCTGCTGCGCTGGCTTCTCACCCGGATACCCCTCAGTCGGTAGCAATTCCCCTGCCCGGCTGTGAGTCATGCAGCCAGCCTCCATGCCTCACAGCCTGTTCTCAAACACAAAAAGGAAGTGAGTAATGGAACAAGACCTGGCACCAGGCTCCACCCTGTCGGTTGATAAACAAGGTATTATCTACGCACTTATCGGGACAGTCTTTTTCTCATTAAAACCTGTGCTGATCAAAATTGCCTATCAGCTCGGCGGTGATGCTGTCACCATCATGAGCCTCAGAGCAGCCAGTTCTCTGCCTTTTTATCTGTTGATACTTTGCTGGCTGCTTCGCGGTTCCGGGCAGCGACAAAAAACCCTGCGCTATGGCTGGCAGGCTATGCTGATTGGGATACTGGGCTATTACTTTGCTTCACTGTTCGACATTCTGGCGCTGGAGAGCATTTCTGCGCAGCTTGAGCGGTTACTGCTATTTATGTATCCGTCGTTCGTGGTTCTGATCAGCATGCTGGTTTTAAAAGAAACGCCCAAAGCGGGGACTTTCCTTTCCATCCTGCTGGGGTATCTGGGTATTGCGCTGATTGTCGCGCATGATATTCAGCATCTGGGTGATGATATCTGGCTCGGCAGCCTGTACGCGCTTCTGTCAGCCATGATTTTTGCCACTTACCTGGTGCTGAGCAAACGGGTGATCAGTCAGCTTGGCAGCCAGTTATTTACCAGTCTCGGCATGACCAGTGCCGGGATTGTCATTCTGCTGCATTTTCAGTGGTCAGGGGCGCAGCTAAGCACTATCTCACTGGATTTGGCCTTGCTGGGCATTGCACTGGGATTTTTCTGCACTGTCTTGCCGTCCTATCTGATTGCAGCCGCGATGGCGCGCCTGACCCCTTCGGCAGTCAGCCTGACCAGCAATATCGGCCCGGCCATGACAGCAGTCTTCGCGATCACCATACTTGATGAGTCATTTACAATCTATCACCTGCTCGGGATAACGCTGGTCGTGTTCGCTGTGATTCAGGTCAACCGCAAGCCTAAGGCTGATCGAACACAGCTGACATCATCAGCCGAAGAGAACCTGAGCGGGCAGGACAAAGCCACCTCACCAGCCAAAACCAAAACGGAAGCATAAAAAAACCGCCTTGCGGCGGTTTTTCATTATTTCTCTTTTTTGGCGTTTTTGCGCTTATCGGTAATGAGCCATTTTCCGGCATCGTAGAGTGCGGTATAACCGGTTGGTTTACCGTCTACTTCTGAGCGGACATAGTTCTCTTTAGTCTTGCGGCTAAAACGAACCACTGTCTTCAGGCCATCCGGATCTTCGGTCGGCGCCTCAGTCAGATACTGAAACTTAGGTGACAATCTGTCTTTAAAGCGAACCAGTTCTTCCACCAGAGGTGCACGGGTCTCACGGGATTTAGGGAAGGTGCTGGCCGCCAGGAACAGACCTGATGCACCATCACGCAACACAAAATACGCATCCGGATCCTGAGTACAAGGCAGCTCAGGCAAAAGAACCGGATCTTCTTTTGGTGGCGCTACCTCACCGTTTTTCAGAATTTTCCGCGTGTTCTTACAGGCTTCATTGGTACAGCCCATATATTTGCCGAAACGACCATTTTTCAGTTCCATGTCTGAGCCGCATTTATCGCACTCAACCACAGGACCTTCATAGCCTTTGAGTTTGAATTCACCTTTTTCAACCTCAAAGCCATCACAGCCCGGGTTATTACCACAGACATGCAGTTTACGGCTTTGGTCGATGAGATAGGCATCCATCGCTGTACCACACTTAGAACAACGTTTCTTAGCCCGTAAAGCAGCGGTTTCCACGTCCTCTTCCAGCACGTTCACCACGCCTTCTTCATCACCCAGGTTAATGGTGGTCTTACAGCGCTCCTTCGGAGGCAGAGCATAACCCGAGCAACCCAGGAAAACCCCGGTAGAGGCGGTACGGATCCCCATAGGACGGGAGCAGGTCGGACACTCAATATCGGTCAGAACGATTTTGTTCGGCTTCATTCCGCCTTCATCTTCATCCTGCTCGGCTTTGACCAGTTCATCGGTAAAATCACTGAAGAATTTGTCGAGCACCGATTTCCAGTTTGCCTGTCCTTCTGCAATCTTATCCAGATTGCCTTCCATGCGGGCGGTGAAATCGTAGTCCATCAGATCTGAAAAACTGTCTTCCAAACGATCGGAAACTATTTCACCCATTTTTTCCGCATAGAATCGACGCTGATCCACTTTGACATAGCCACGATCCTGAATAGTAGAAATGATCGATGCATAAGTCGAAGGACGGCCAATACCGCGCTTTTCCAACTCTTTAACCAGTGCCGCTTCTGTGAAGCGCGCAGGCGGTTTAGTGAAGTGCTGCTTAGGTTCTAAACTGTCCAGCGTCAGAACATCACCCACCTGAACGGTCGGCAGAGTCGTATCTTCATTCTTGCCAGACGGACGCTGCACTTTGGTCCAACCGGCAAAACGTAATGTCCGGCCTTTGGCTTTCAGTGTGAAGTTATCGGCCTGCACGGTAATGGTGCTGGAGTCATACTGAGCCGCTGTCATCTGACAAGCCACAAACTGGCGCCAGATCAGGTCATACAGTTTGACGGCATCCTGATCCATACCTTCCAGATCAGCTGGCTGGATATCGACACTTGATGGACGAATCGCCTCGTGCGCTTCTTGTGCATTGCCCTTGCTGCCGTACACCACAGGGTTGGCAGGCAGGTAATTTTCACCATATTCAGAGGCAATATAGCCACGCACAGCCTCGACCGCTTCTTTGGACAAGTTAGTCGAGTCAGTACGCATATAGGTGATATAACCCGCTTCGTACAAACGCTGAGCCAGACCCATAGTGCGTTTTACACCATACCCTAAACGGGTACTGGCCGCTTGTTGCAGCGTTGATGTGATGTAAGGTGCAGAAGGTTTACTGCTGGTCGGTTTATCTTCCCGCTCAGCCACTTTATAGGCGGCTTTTTCCAGCAAAGAAACTGCCGCATCTGTGTCCGCTTTGTTGACCGGTCGAAATGCCTTGCCCGCCTGCTGGGCTACCATCAGACGCAATGCATCTTTGCCACCGGTTACTGTATTGGCGTGAACATCCCAGAACTCTTCCGGAACAAATGCTTTGATCTCACGCTCTCGCTCAACAATCAGCTTTACTGCTACCGACTGAACTCGGCCGGCAGACAGACCCCGGGCGACTTTTTTCCACAACAGAGGGGAAACCATGAAGCCAACAACACGATCAAGGAAACGGCGTGCCTGCTGCGCATTCACACCATCAATATTCAGTTCACCCGGATGTTCGAAAGCCTGCTGAATCGCATTTTTGGTAATTTCATTAAAAACAACACGTTTATAGCGTTCTTCATCACCACCGATGAGCTCACGAAGGTGCCACGCAATAGCTTCTCCCTCGCGATCCAAATCGGTTGCCAGATAGACATAATCTGCATTCTCAGCCAGCTTTTGCAATTCCTGGACGACTTTCTCTTTTCCGGGCAGCACAGCATAATGCGCTTCCCAATCTTTATATGGGTTAACACCCATTTTATTGATCAGCGCTGTATGCTCTTTTTCTTTTTTGATCTGTGCTTTCTCTTCAGCGCTCAGACCTTTCGTAGACGGTGCAGTCGCTTTTTTACCCGTACTGCTACCACCAGTAGACAGGTCTCGAACATGACCAACGCTGGACTTTACGATGAAATCCTTACCAAGGTACTTATTAATCGTTTTTGCCTTGGCCGGGGACTCCACAATAACAAGAGATTTACCCATATGACTCTATTACGTCCTCGTGCTCGCGAAATTTTCAAATAAAAACATATAGTTGCACGCTAAAAGTGACAGTGTACGCACGGCAACGCTATTACAATATTGGGCTACTATACAAGAAGGTCAACCTGTTTTTAAGAAATTCAGGCTAATTGCTCGACCCTTCTGCATATGTAAACACTGTGTTAAGTGTCGCTGTATTATCCGATCAGCCCCCATTTTTCATCTCTCTGAGCCAGTATTCAGACAGGGCGCAGATCATTACCACCTCGACGGAACTTTGACTATTTTCAGCCCTGTTTATTTGTGTCAGCTCACAGAAATATCCGTTTTCTTACTACAAAACGACCCGTTGTGATTATTTTACAACCAATAAAACGATTCAAAGGCGTAATATTCACTCACATTATTTAATACAACGGACAACATGCCAAAAATATAAAAACATTAATCTGTTGTTATTACTTCAGCCAGAAAGATATAACCCGCCTGCTGGCGGGTTATATCTTTACTATTTACATAATCGGCCGCTGTCCCCGGCTAATCCATTTCAGCAGCAAACTGTCGGCGGCTTCACTGCCCGCTCCGGCCAGACGCTCAGCCAGTTTCTTACGCTGAACATAATGCACCTGCAAGACTTCACGGTCTTTACACGCCTTCATAATAAAGTCGTCACTGGTCCCAATACTGTCGACCAGACCCAGCGTAATCGCTTGCTTACCGAACCAGTGCTCTCCGGTAGCCACCGTTTCCAGATCCAGAGACGGACGATGTTCTGCAATAAAATCCTTAAACAAACCATGGGTCGCTTCAATTTCGCTTTGAAACTTCTCACGTGCCTTATCTGTGTTTTCACCAAACATAGTCAGGGTACGTTTAAACTCACCAGCTGTGATTTGTTCGAACTCAATATCATTCTTTTTCAATACCTTGCTGAAATTAGGCAACTGGGCAATAACACCAATTGACCCCACTACAGCAAACGGCGCAGAGATAATCTGATCAGCAACACAGGCCATCATATAACCGCCACTGGCAGCGACTTTATCTACTGCGATGGTCAGCTTAATACCCGCCTGTTTAAGGCGATCAAGCTGCGAAGATGCCAGACCATAGCCATGCACCATACCGCCGCCGGTTTCCAGCCGCAGGAGAACTTCATCGCCGTCAGCAGCCACGGCCAGAATAGCCGAAATTTCTTCGCGTAATCCGGCCACTTCTTTGGCATCAATACTGCCGTGAAAGTCCAGCACAAACAGTCGTGGTTCACGGGTCGCTGACAACTCGCCCGATTTTGCCGCTGCTTTAATTTCACTTTGGCGGGCTTTACCTTTTTCTTTCTCGGCTTTCTTTTCCGCCTTCTCCCTGGCTTTGAGCAAAGGCTTATCGAACAGGTGAGACTCTAAATGATGAACGGTTTCTTTATAGCGTTCAGACAAATCGGTAATTTCCAACGACCCTTTTCGCGTCCCCTGGCGACCACCTACGCTTTTCACAATGACCAAAATACTGACGACAGCAACCACGACTGTGATTATCTTGGCCAGAAAAAGTCCGTAATCAAACAAAAAATCCAAGAGTATTTCCTCATGTTCTGGTTTTACCTGATTGTAATACCAATCCAATCAAGCCTCTAGGCTTGTTAACGTTTCAGGTTTACATTTTGCGCTTTCCAGAGTGATTAATTGCCTGACAGGCACCCGGCACTCGAAAAACACACCATACTGGCAGTTAACCGTCTTAGCAACCTGCTGTTTTTCATTACCGATCTATCCTGCTGGCTTGTCACCCTGAGCGTGAAGCGCCTACAATAGCGGCACAAAGAAATGCCTTACCAAGAAGGAAAGCAAGTGAATTATCAAACTGCCGCTGACTCACTCAAAGACCGTGTCATTCTGGTGACAGGTGCCGGTGACGGTATTGGCCGCCAGGCTGCAATCAGCTACGCTGCACACGGCGCGACAGTCATTCTGCTGGGCCGTACGGTTGCCAAGCTGGAAGCCGTATACGATGAAATAGAGACGTTGGGTTACCCGCAGCCGGCAATCATCCCGCTGGACATGAAAGGCGCTTCAAAACAGAACTATCTGGATATGACAGACACCATTAACGATCAGTTTGGTCGCCTTGACGGTGTGCTGCATAACGCAAGCCTGCTTGGTGTGCTCAGCCCTTTTGACCAACTGGGTGAAGACACATTTGACGAAGTGATGCAGGTCAATGTCAAAGCACAATTCCTGCTCACTCAGGCGATTATGCCTTTGATTAAGAAATCCGAAGACGGCCGTATCATTTTCACTTCCTCCACAGTGGGCCACGATGGCCGGGCTTTTTGGGGTGCGTATGCGATTTCGAAATTTGCTACTGAAGGCATGATGCAAGTGGTGGCTGACGAGCTGAGCGACACCCGCGTTCGGGTGAATGCGATTAACCCGGGCGGTACGCGCACAGGCATGCGTGCTAAGGCCTATCCGGGAGAAAATCCTAAAACGCTGAAAACACCGACAGACATCATGCCGCTGTACCTTTACCTGATGGGGCCTGAGAGCAAGGATGTCAACGGACAGTGCATTGATGCTCAGCCTAAATAAGCGCAGGAACGGCTCTGCCATTAACTGACAGGCACAAAAAAGCCGACCACCAGTTACGGGTCGGCTTTTTTACTGTGCGTCACAGCATTCTTGCGAGAACGACGCTTACTTGCGAGTACGCGGCTTCGCAGGTTTGTTCTTCAACGGGTTCCTGCGGTTGGCAGCGTTGCCGGCAGGCTTACGCTTATTGCCAGCAGAGCGCGCCGTCTCTTCAGCAGGCTGGTTTTGAGGTGCCGGGCGACGATTGTCGCGACGACGACCGCGTGAGTCATCGCTGACACGTTCTTCATGACGACGAACGGCACGACGGATCTTACGCACCCCTTTCTTACGCTTCAGACCTTCGACGGTCAGATGCGAACGCGTTTCTTCAGGCAGCTCAACGATTTCACGCAGATAGTTCACTTCCTGCAGCTCAAGCTCCAGCCAGCCACCTCGCGGTAAATCTTTGGTCAGGAAGATGTCGCCATAACGTACACGCTTGAGTCGGCTCACCGTCACACCCTGAGAATCCCACAGGCGACGAACTTCACGGTTACGGCCTTCGGTAATTACCACATAGAAAGTGTGGTTCATCCCTTCGCCACCAGCGTAAACGACATCTTCAAAACGGGCCATGCCGTCTTCAAGCTGTACACCGTGAACCAGGTTTTTCACCATCTGCTCAGTCACTTCACCGAAGACACGCACCATGTACTCACGTTCTACGCTACGGCTGGGATGCATCAGGCGATTAGCCAGTTCACCATCGGTAGTAAACAGCAGCAGGCCGGATGTATTGGCATCCAAACGACCGACAGATACCCAACGGCCTTCGCTCAGTCGTGGCAGGCGGTCAAATACCGTTCTGCGTCCTTCCGGATCGTGTCGGGTACACAACTCACCTTCAGGTTTGTTATAAGCAAGCACACGGCACACTTCTTCAGAAGGCTTGACCAGGTCTACTTTGTGACCATCAATACGCACAAGTACGTCCAGGTTATCCAGACGATCACCCAAGTGGGCAACTTTGCCATCAATACTGACACGCCCTTCCTGGATCATCAGTTCCACTTCACGTCGTGAACCCTGACCGGAACGCGCAAGTACCTTCTGTAATTTTTCACTCATCAGACAAACCTTTGTCGCCTTCACAGGCGTCGAAACATTCTAAAAATCATCGTTCTGTTACTGACGTTTTGTCCGCCAGTAACACAAGATACCCGCCGTTTGCAGTCTTAAGCCGAAACGGCGTCCACCCTATTCAAAGCAGCCGTGAATTATGCCAAATACTGCCGCCTGATACCATATAAAAAGAAGGGAAATGCGCTATTCTTTCTCCGCGCGGCCCCTGTCCGCACAGGCGAACGGCCTTTATTCGAACGGAGTGGTATCACCGGCGCCGTAACGCACAATGTCGATGCTGTCGTTACTGAAATCCACCACTGTCGTTGGTTCTTCCCCTATCACCCCGCCATGGATGATCAAGTCGACGGCGTGATCGAGCGCATTGTGAATGTCCTCAGGATCCGATTCAGCTGTGTCTTTGCCCGGCAGAATTAAACTGGTGGACATCATAGGCTCACCCAGCGCATCCAGCAATGCCAGTGCGATCTCGTTGTTTGGTACCCGGATCCCAATCGTTTTACGCTTCGGATTCATCAGGCGGCGAGGCACTTCTTTTGTCCCTTTGAAAATGAAGGTATACGCACCCGGCGTGTTGTTACGCAACAATCTGAACGCATCATTTTCGACGCGGGCATATAGCGACAATTCAGACAAATCACGGCACAACAGGGTGAAATTATGCTTTTCGTCAAGCTTACGGATCCGACAGATACGTTCCAGCGCCTGCTTATTGGCCAGCTGACAGCCCAGCGCATAGCCTGAGTCGGTTGGATAAACGATAACGCCACCGTTGCGAACAATAGCCACGGCCTGACTGATCAGCCTTGCCTGCGGGTTTTCCGGGTGAACATAAAAAATTTGACTCATCACTCCTCCAGACCTGCGCTTACTCAGGGCACAGGTTTACAACATTTTATTCCATGCCCCAGTCCTGCCAGACAGGCACTGAAGCTTTGGGTAACCAAAGATTGCGTCCCAACTCTGTCCAGGGTGACGGATAGTGAAAATCCGACCCCTGAGATGACAAAAGACCAAATTGTTCAGCGTACTCCGCCAGTGTGCGGCGCTCATTCTGTGCCTGCTGCGGCTGAGCCACTTCAATGGCATCTCCGGTGGCGGCCACAAAATCGCAGAGCAAACGCTTCAGCCATTTCGCCGTCATATCATACCGGCCCGGGTGGGCCAGAACTGCCTGCCCGCCAGCGGCATGAATAGCCTGAACCGCCTCGGCAATACTGCACCAGTTTGGCGGAACGTAACCTGTATTTCCCCGGGTCAGAAATTTCTTGAACACTGCCTGCATTGTTTTGGCATGCCCTTGTTCTACCAGCCAGCGGGCAAAATGAGCCCGGGTTAAGGTAGCGTCGCCGGCAAGGGCTCTCGCACCTTCATAAGCGCCCTCTATCTGGCTTTTGGCCAAACGCTCCCCCATTAACACAGCACGGGCAGTTCGTCGCTCTGCCTGCTGGGCGATTAAAGACGCTATGTCGGCATGCGCCGGGTCAATGTTCAGGCCAACAATGTGAATATCAAAATTATTCCAAACTGTCGATATTTCAATGCCTTTGACCAGCTTTAAAGCCAGATTTTGTGCATCTATCGCCTGCTGGGCAAATTCAAGGCCCGCGACAGTATCGTGATCGGTGATCGCGAGAACATCCACACGGAAATCGGTCGCCCGTTTCACCAGCTCTGCAGGCGTAAGCCGACCGTCCGAGGCCGTGGTGTGACTGTGAAGATCAAACAACATAAAAATAAAGTCTTGACATAATATCCATGAACTAGTTTACTAGTACGAAGTTACTCGATGAACATTTAATTACTCAGGTTCTGTTTATGTTACAGCAAAAACATCATCCGCTTCGCGCTTTCTTCACTTGGTGGCAGCACAACCTTTAGCGGGTCGTGAGATTTGCTGTGCCGACTGCACAGAATCCAGAACCCGCCTTTCGCGGGTTTTTTTATAGCTGAACAATCTAAAACCAATTCCACATCTGGCTAGCAAGGACAACAACATGATTATCGTACTGAAACCAACAGCCACCGAGAGCCAAGCGCAAGACATCCTGAAACGTATCGAAGATGCCGGCCTCAAACCCCTTTATATGCCAGGTGTGGAGCGCATTGTGCTGGGTGCATTGGGCGACGAGCGGGTGCTGCAGAAACTGAATCTGGATGCCAATCCTTGCGTGGAAAACATCAAGCCGATCCTGACCAAATACAAAATGGTCAGCCGTGAAGTGCAGGCACACGATACTGTCGTTCGCTTTGGCAATGCGTCGGTGGGCGGCAATCAATTTGCCGTGATTGCCGGCCCTTGCTCGGTGGAATCCGAACAGCAGCTGCTGTCTGTGGCCGAAGTGGTCAAACAGCATGGCGCGGTGGCACTGCGGGGCGGCGCTTACAAACCGCGTACCAGCCCTTATGACTTTCAGGGCATGGGCGTTGAAGGACTGAAACTGCTCAAGCAAGCCAGCGAGATGCTGAACATGCCCACTGTGTCTGAAGTGATGGAAGTGAGCCAGATGGAGACCATGTGTGAATACATCGACTGTCTGCAAATCGGCGCCCGTAACATGCAAAACTATGCTTTGCTTAAAGCAGTGGGTGAGAGCAAAAAGCCTGTTCTGCTAAAGCGCGGCCTGTCTGCCACTATCGAAGAATTGCTGCTGGCGGCGGAATATATCTATGATGCCGGCAATCCGAACATCATACTGTGCGAGCGTGGTATCCGCACATTCGAAACCGCTACCCGCAATACACTGGATCTCAATGCCGTTGCTTTCCTGAAGCAGAAAACCCATCTGCCCGTTGTTGTTGATCCGAGCCATGGCACGGGTGTCCGTGAGCTGGTGATTCCCTTATCCCGCGCGGCGGCCGCAGTAGGTGCCGACGGCATCATCGTTGAATCTCACCTCAATCCTGGCGAAGCACTGTCTGACGGCCATCAGGCGCTGACCGGCCCCATGTTCCAGCAACTGATGCAGGAACTGAAACCCTTTGTAGAAGCTGCAGGTAAAACACTATGAAAACAACGCCTTTAGCTGTCGGAGAACTGGACGTTCTGAATCTGGACGTTCCTTATGTCTCAGAGCCCACGGAACTGTATTATTCAATCTGTGGCGACCGTCCCCACAATCTGTTACTTGAATCGGCAGAAATCGATTCCAAGGAAGATCTGAAAAGTCTGATGCTGATTGATGCCGCCGTTCGCATTGTCTGCCGCGGCCGCGAAGTACGCCTGGAAGCCTTAACCAGCAATGGTCAGAACGTGCTGCAGGCCGTGAAAAATCAGATCCCGGCCGATGTTGACCTGGCCGTGGACAACAACACCCTGATACTGACATTTAAGGAAAGTGGCCGTGCGCTGGATGAAGACAGCCGGCTGCGCCAGTCATCACCTTTTGATGCACTGCGCCTGATTCAGCACATTTTTCACCAGCCTGCTCAGTCTCGCGAAGCACTGTTTCTGGGCGGTCTGTTTGCCTACGATCTGGTCGCCAGCTTCGAGCCGCTGCCTGACGCAGAGCAGGGCAACCGCTGTCCGGATTACCTGTTTTACGTGGCAGAAACCCTGCTGGTTATCGACCACCAGCGCCGTAAAGGCAAGCTTCAGGCGACCTTGTTCGGCGGCGACAACTATACGGCGAGCTATTTCGAACTGAGCCGCCGGCTGCAACAGATAAAAGAAATATGCCTGAAACCGGTTGCCCTGCCACCGCCCGAGTTATTGGACACGTGCGAGCCCAGCGTCAGCATCAGTGATGCCGACTTCTGCGCCACCGTCGAGCAGTTAAAGCAATTTGTGGTACGGGGTGATGTTTTTCAGGTGGTGCCGTCCCGTCAGTTCACTCTGCCCTGCCCGTCACCGCTGAACGCCTACAAAGCACTGAAGATAGGTAACCCAAGCCCATACATGTTCTACCTGAAAGATGCCGACTTCACTTTGTTTGGCGCTTCTCCGGAGAGCGCACTGAAATATTGCACCGACAGCAATCAGGTCGAAATCTACCCCATTGCCGGGACCCGTCCACGCGGTAAAAAACCGGACGGCGGCATAGATCTGGATCTGGATGGCCGTATCGAACTGGAACTGCGCTGCGATAAAAAAGAAAACGCCGAGCACATGATGCTGGTCGACCTGGCCCGAAATGATGTGGCCCGAATCAGCCAGCCAGGTACGCGTTACGTGGCCGATCTGCTGCAGGTTGACCGCTACAGCCATGTGATGCATTTGGTTTCCCGTGTGGTTGGCCAGTTGCGCGATGATCTTGACGCCCTGCACGCCTATCAGGCCTGCATGAACATGGGCACCCTGACAGGGGCACCGAAAATCCGGGCCATGCAGCTCATCCGCGATGTCGAACAGCAACGTCGCGGCAGCTATGGCGGTGCAGTCGGTTACCTGACCGGGCAGGGTGATATGGATACCTGTATCGTCATTCGTTCGGCCTATGTCGAAGACGGTGTTGCAACCGTGCAGGCCGGTGCCGGTGTGGTGTATGACTCCGTACCGCAGGCAGAAGCGGACGAAACCCGTAGCAAAGCACAGGCTGTGATCACCGCCATTCGTCACGCACACAATGTGCAATAAGGAGCCGCTCATGAACAAACATATCGACATCGTTCTGCTGGATAACTTCGACTCCTTTACCTACAACCTGGTCGACCAGTTTCGCTCCATGGGTTATCCGGTCACCATTTTTCGCAACAGCCTGAGCGCAGAACAGGTGGAGCAGGCTCTGGCAGAGAAACAAAATCCGGTACTGGTTTTGTCACCGGGTCCGGGTGCGCCTGCCGAGGCTGGCTGTATGCCGGCACTGATCAAACGGGTAGCCGGCAAGATCCCCATGATAGGTATCTGTCTTGGCCATCAGGCCATTGTTGAAGCCTATGGCGGCAAAGTAGAGGGAGCGGGTGACATAGTCCATGGTAAAGCCGCGCAGATGACCCATAACCAGCATGCCGTTTTTGGTCAGTTATCAAGCCCGCTGACCATCGCCCGTTACCACTCGCTGGTAGCCATCCAGGTGCCGGACTCGCTCAGGGTAGTGGCTGAGGTCGATGGCCTGGTGATGGCGGTCACCCACGAGAAGGACAAAGTCTGCGGATTTCAGTTTCATCCTGAGTCCATTCTGACTGCGCAAGGCGCGCAACTGCTGGCAAATACCCTCGACTGGGTCTCGGGCCAATCCGCCACTGTGACTGAATTTTAAAGCTAAGGGAGAGCCCAGATGAACAGCGCTATTTATCCGATTACCGACAAGTTATACGATCAGCAAACGCTGACAAAAGACGAAAGCCGCACATTATTCGATGCCATTATCAAAGGTGACGTGGAGCCCGCTCTGCTGGCTGCCATTCTGACCGCGCTGAAAATCAAAGGCGAAACACCCGATGAGATTGCCGGCGCCGCCACTGCCTTACTGGAAAATGCAGCGCCCTTCCCTCGTCCTGACTACGACTTTGCCGATATTGTCGGCACAGGCGGTGACGGTGCGAACACCATTAATATTTCCACCACCGCGGCCTTTGTCGCCGCCGCCTGCGGCGTAAAAATTGCCAAGCACGGTAACCGTGGCGTCTCCAGTAAATCAGGCTCTTCAGACCTGCTGGACAAATTTGGCATTAATCTGGCGATGTCGGCACAAGACGCCCGCGCCGCGCTCGATGAGCAAGGTGTCTGTTTCCTGTTTGCGCCTCAGTACCACAGCGGTGTGCGTCATGCGATGCCCGCCCGTCAGGCCATGAAAACCCGCACTATCTTTAACCTGCTCGGTCCGCTGATTAACCCTGCCCGTCCGAGCATTGAGCTGATGGGCGTGTACGATGCCGCTCTGGTTCGCCCGATTGCAGAAACCATGATAGCGCTGGGGATGAAACGCGCCGCCGTGGTGCATGGCAGCGGTCTGGATGAAGTGGCCATTCACGGCCCGACTCTGGTTGCTGAAATCATCAATGGCGATATTCGCGAATATACAGTGACACCGGAAGATTTTGGCTTGCAAACCCATGCATTAGATGCGATTAAAGGGGGCGAACCGGAAGAAAACCGTGCCATTATCACCAACATACTGACGGGCAAAGGCACGGAAGCACAGCAAAGCGCTGTGGCCGTCAATGTCGCTCTGCTGCTTCGTCTGTTTGGTCAGGAAGATTTGAAAGCCAATGCTCAGCAAGCGATGGAAGTCATGCAATCCGGCAAAGCCTACCAACTGGTAGAACAACTGGCCGCACGAGGTTAACCATGGAAACTGTACTCGCCAAAATCGTCGCTGATAAGAAAGTCTGGGTTGAAGCCCGTAAGGCAGTCCAACCACTGGACAGCTTCATTGCCGATGTCATCCCCAGCGACCGGGACTTTTATCAGGCTCTGCACAGCGAAAGCGCGGTATTCATTCTTGAATGCAAAAAGGCGTCGCCGTCTAAAGGGCTGATCAGGGAAGATTTCGATCTGGATCATATTGCTCAGGTCTACAGCCGTTATGCCAATGCGATTTCCGTACTGACAGATGAAAAATATTTCCAGGGAAACTTTGATTTTCTGCCGCAAGTCCGCCAGCACGTGACCCAGCCCGTATTGTGCAAGGATTTCATGATAGACCCGTATCAGGTCTATCTGGCCCGCTATTATCAGGCCGATGCCATTTTACTGATGCTGTCTGTCCTGAACGACGATCAGTACCGCGAACTGGCAGCCCTGGCCGACACGCTGAATCTGGGGGTGCTGACCGAAGTCAGTAACGAAGAAGAACTGGAACGTGCTATTGCACTGCAAGCCAAAGTGGTAGGGATTAACAACCGTAACCTGCGCGATCTCAGCATTGACCTGAACCGGACCAAAGTGCTGGCTCCGCGTCTGCCTGCAGGTACGCTGGTAATTTCAGAATCCGGTATTTACACCAACCAGCAAATTCGTGATTTATCAGACTACGCCAGTGGCTTTCTGATTGGCAGCTCACTGATGAGTGAAGATAATCTGGAAATGGCTGTACGCACTGTACTGCTGGGCGAACATAAAGTCTGCGGACTGACGCACCCTGATGATGCCTGTGCGGCGTACCAGAGCGGTGCAGTTTATGGCGGGCTGATTTTCGTCGAAGGGTCACCAAGAGCCGTCGACGGTGAGCTGGCCCGACTGGTGATGAGTGGTGCTCCGCTGAAGTACGTCGGCGTATTTCGCAATGCAGATGTCAATGCTGTCGCCGAACTCGCTAAAACTCTGAAACTGGCGGCCGTTCAGTTGCACGGCAACGAGTCATCTGATTATATTTCAGCGCTGAAAACGCTATTACCCGCAGACTGTGAAGTCTGGAAAGCCCATGGTGTCAGTGATGCCCTGCCCGAGCTGGCTGACTGGCCGGCTGACCGACACCTGCTGGATACTCAGGTCGGTAATCAGAGCGGTGGTACAGGTCAGCAATTTGACTGGTCGCTGCTGGATAACTGCGAAGAGAAAAGCCGCATTATGCTGGCTGGCGGTTTGAACCCGGGTAATGCTAAAGACGCCGCCAGCAAAGGCTGTCGTGGCCTTGATTTTAACTCAGGCGTGGAAAGCGAGCCCGGCAAAAAAGACAGACAGAAATTACTCTCGGTATTCAAGGCAGTGAAGCCTTAATCAGGTAAGCGAACAGCTTGCGGGCTTCCGCACTGACACAGATGATAAGAATAGGACAGCAGACACATGAGTAAACTCGACCCGTATTTTGGTGAATTTGGTGGCCAGTTTGTGCCCCAGATTCTGGTTCCGGCCCTGGACCAGCTGGAAGACGCATTTATTGATGCGCAGAAAGACCCGGCTTTTGAAAAAGAATTTATCGGCTTACTGAAAGACTATGCCGGTCGCCCAACGGCACTGACCTTGTGCCAGAATTTAACCAAGGGCACCAAAACCAAACTGTACCTCAAACGCGAAGATCTGCTCCATGGCGGCGCACACAAAACCAATCAGGTTCTGGGCCAGGCCCTGCTGGCCAAACGCATGGGTAAAAGTGAAATCATCGCCGAAACCGGCGCGGGTCAGCATGGCGTTGCCACTGCACTGGCCTGTGCCCTGTTGGGCCTGAAATGCCGTATTTACATGGGTGCCAAAGACGTTGAGCGCCAGAGTCCGAATGTTTTTCGTATGAAACTGATGGGTGCAGAAGTCATTCCGGTTCATTCCGGCTCAGCGACCTTGAAAGATGCCTGTAATGAAGCCATGCGTGACTGGTCAGCCACTTACGACAAGGCTCATTATCTGCTGGGGACCGCAGCAGGCCCGCACCCTTTCCCAACGATAGTCCGTGAATTCCAGCGCATTATCGGAGAAGAAACCAAAGCGCAGATTCTTGATAAAGAAGGCCGCTTGCCGGATGCGGTTATCGCTTGTGTCGGCGGCGGTTCCAACGCTATCGGCATGTTTGCCGATTTTATCGAAGACACCAGCGTGAAACTGATTGGTGTGGAGCCTGCCGGCCTGGGGCTGGATACCCACATGCACGGCGCACCGCTGAAACATGGCAAGCTGGGGATTTTCTTTGGTATGAAAGCCCCGTTAATGCAGGATGAACATGGTCAGGTGGAGGAATCTTACTCTATCTCGGCCGGTTTAGACTTCCCGTCTGTGGGCCCTCAGCATGCTCATCTGAATGCCACCGGCCGCGCGGAATACGGTTCAGTGACCGACGACGAAGCACTGGATGCTTTCCAGGCACTGGCCCGTAATGAAGGCATTATTCCGGCGCTGGAATCGGCACACGCCCTCGCGTATGCACTCAAGCTGATTAAAGATGAACCAGAAAAGGAACAACTCCTGGTGGTTAACTTATCTGGCCGTGGTGACAAAGATATCTTTACCGTACATAAGATTCTGGATGAAAAGGGAGCGCTGTAATGAACCGTTATCAAGCTTTATTCAGCCGTTTAGCGGCCAAACAGGAAGGCGCGTTTGTTCCTTTTGTCACCTTAGGGGATCCGAGTCCGGCCCTCTCTTTGCAAATCATTGATACCCTGGTTGAATCCGGCGCCGATGCCCTTGAGCTGGGTATTCCGTTTTCAGACCCGCTCGCCGACGGGCCAACCATTCAGGGGGCAACTATCCGTGCTCTGGATGCCGGAACCACGCCTGACACCTGTTTTGAGCTGTTAAAACAGGTGCGGGAAAAGTACCCCGAGTTGCCTATTGGCCTGCTGATGTACGCCAACCTGGTGTTTGCAGGCGGCATTGAGCATTTTTACCGTCGTTGCCAGGAAGCGGGTGTTGACTCGGTTCTGGTCGCAGACGTGCCTGTTAATGAATCCGCAGAGTTCCGGCAAGCGGCGGAAAAATACGGAATTCACCCGATTTTCATCGCCCCGCCGAATGCCACAGCAAGTACGCTGAAAACCGTGGCCGAATTGGGTGGTGGTTATACTTACCTGCTGTCACGCGCCGGTGTCACCGGGGCGGAAACCAAAGCAGGTATGCCCATTGACCATCTGCTGGCCTCTCTGGCCGAATATAAAGCGCCCCCCGCACTGCTGGGGTTTGGTATCTCAGAGCCGGCACAAGTGGCTGACGCCATCAAAGCCGGTGCAGCCGGAGCGATATCCGGCTCTGCTGTAGTGAAAATCATCGAGCAGCACAAAGATAATCCGGACGCTTTGCTCCACGCATTAGGACAGTTCATCCACAGCATGAAGCAAGCCACCAGAGGCTGATGGATTCCTCCGCCCTAAAACAGAGCCCTGGCTTCATTAAGCCGGGGCTTATTTTTTAACATTGCTGTTACACCCTTCCTTTTCGGGCATAAAAAACGTAATGCATAAGCCCGCCAGCCTAGTAGAATAAATCGCCCCTAAATCGTAACAGAAGTAGAAAGTAACGAATTTCAACATTGATTATCGCATTATTCTGCTGTAAAACCTTAACCCGCAAAATATTGACTCAAATTAAGCAACATTTGCGAAACATAAGTCTTTCATCAATTAACAAACTTCCACAATAAAGGTGTTCAAGGTGCTAAAACAACAAGGACTACTTGGCAACATTGGAGTACAGGTTGTCATTGCCATGTGCTTGGGTGCACTGGCCGGTGCAATGATGGGGCACTCGGCGAGTATGTTTGCTCCGCTGGGCAGCATTTTCATCCACCTGATTAAAATGCTGGTGATCCCTCTGGTTGCTGTGGCTATCATCTCTGGCGCAGCCGGTCTGGGTAGCAGCCAGTCAGCGGGTAAGATCGGCCTGATTACTCTGGGGTTCTTTGGCCTGACATCAGCAGTTGCCGTTGCACTGGCGCTGTTTATGGGTGAAGTGTTCCAGCCAGGTATGGGTGTCGACCTGACCGGCGTACAGGGCATGTTCGCAAATACCTATGCTGACAAAGGTGACCTGCCTTCGTTCTGGGCAACTATTTTGGGTATGATCCCAACCAACATTTTCCAATCCCTGAATGAAGCAAACATCCTGCAAATTCTGGTGTTCTGCCTGTTCTTCGGTCTCGCCGTTTCTAAACTGGAAAAAGAACGCCGTGACCCGCTGATCAACGGTGTTAATTCCATCGTTGACGCTATGGTCTGGATGATCAACGTAGTCATGAAGATCGCCCCTCTTGGCGTATTCGGCCTGATGGCTGATGCCGTGGGTACGTTTGGCTTTGACGCCCTGATGGTGGTGTTCAAACTGTTCGTTGTCTACATCGCTGCCATTCTGGTATACGGCTTCGTGTTCTACCCGCTGATGATCAAATGCTTCAGCAAGACATCGCCAATCAAGTTCCTGGCTGCAATGAAGAAGCCTCAGGCAGTTGCACTGTCTACCGCCTCTTCCATGGCAACACTGCCTGTCACCATGGAAACCTGCGAAGAAGAGCTGAAAGTGAAAAACAGCACGGCGGCTTTCGTATTGCCGCTTGGTGCGACCATCAATATGAGCGGTAACGCTATCTATTATGGCCTGGTTGCTATCTTCTTTGCCCAGCTGTTCAATGTCGACCTGTCTATGAGCGCGTATGTCGCCATCATAGTGACTTCGACACTGGGCGCCGTGGGTCAGGCCGGTGTACCGGGTCCTTCATTCCTGGTGGTGGCTGTACTGCTGTCAGCAGGTATTCCTATCGAAGGTCTGCCTCTGTTGTTCGCGCTGGACCGTATCTTCGACATGATCCGTACCGCACTCAATATTACAGGTGACGCTGCCTGTGCTGTGATTGTAGACAGCCTGATCACTGACGAGCAAAAAGAAGACGTACGCATGGCAACACAAAACGAAGCCTAATCTAAACTGCGGCTTCTGTAATCTCATAAGGCTGTCAACTGACAGCCTTATTATTTTCTGCCGCTATGAATCCGATTTTCGTTCAAAGTTCCATCAGGCCTGGGTCAGACCAGGTGCTTTCTGCTTGCAAGCCAGCGTAATATTGATGACCATATGAATACATCTTCCCAACACATGATTTATGATGAATTCAGAAAATAATGTCCCACGAGGCCAGTTATTACTTCGCACTTTAGCCATGCCTGCTGACACCAACGCAAATGGCGACATTTTTGGTGGCTGGATAATGTCACAGCTCGATCTGGCCGGTGCGATTCTGGCTAAGGAAATATCTCGCGGTAAAGTGGTTACCGTCTCAGTCGACAACATAGTGTTTAAAGCCCCCGTCGGTGTAGGCGATGTTGTGTGCTGTTATGGCGAATGTAACCGTATTGGTAATACATCGCTCTCTGTCGCCATGGAAGTGTGGGTGAAACCCGTTGGCAATGACGGTATTGGTGAGCGCTACAAAGTCAGTGAAGCCACCTTCAATTATGTCGCCATTGATGCCGATGGCCGCCCTCGTCCGATTAAGAAAGCCTGATTTATCTGCCCTGATCGCTGGTTGGGGCTTTTTCATTCCGCTATGATAACGGCTGCATTCCACCACAAGTACAGGGAGACAGAACGCATGTGGTACGTCATTTTTTCTCAAGATGTTGAAAACAGTCTGGAGCGCCGTCTGAGCGTTCGCGAAAATCACCTGGCTCGCCTCAAAGCCCTGCAGGATGAAGGCCGCCTGCTGGTTGCCGGACCTATGCCCGCCATTGACAGCGATAACCCGGGTGAAGCCGGTTTTACAGGCTCTACCGTCATCGCCGAGTTTGGCTCTCTTGAAGAAGCAAAAGCCTGGGCAGATGCCGATCCTTACATTGATGCCGGTGTCTATGACAAAGTCATTGTGAAGCCATTCAAAAAAGTACTTCCGGCCTGATGGTTATGAATCGAGCATCCATAAAGGCCCTGTTTACCGCCATGATGGCTGCAGTTATTCTCACTGGCTGTGCTAAATCGCAGGATGACCTGACCAACGAGCTTGCGGAGCGCCGGGCAGCTGTCATTAACTCCAAAGCACCTTATCCCAAGATTGATCAGTACCAGATCATGAAAGCGAAGGCGCAGCAGAATATTGTTGAAATTACCATTCTCTACGGTGGTGGCGGTAAAGTTCCTCCCACTCAGGCGGCTCAGGCAGCGGCAGCGAACTTCTGCAGTAATCCTGAACTGACGCCTATGGTCAGCGAAGGTCTGGGCTATCTGATTCAGATCCTGGATATGCGGGGAAGACCCGTGGTGCAGCAGCCGATCAATGCACAATTCTGTGCCCAGATTGTTGCTCCCGGCTCCTGATCTGTTGCCAGACAGAAAACCAGGCAGGCAGGAAGCTAACCCGTTATAAAAATGCCGGAGATATCCTCCGGCATTTTTATTTATCGGGCAAAAATCATGGCCTTCAGCGCACTGTCGTGCTCCAGATCCGCAAACTCAGGCGGATTATCAAGGCGCTCAATAAACCTCAGTTCAGGTGCTTCCTCAGCCATGCCATCGATCAAAAACTGTGGTGACACAGCAGGCGAGTTGACACAGGCCAGCACCTTGCCTTCGGCTGTCAGCATATCCGGCAAACGGCGCAGAATTTTGGCGTAATCTTTCGTGAGTGCAAAACTGCCTTTCTGAAAGGACGGCGGGTCAATGATAATCAGATCATAAGGGCCATACTTTTTCAGTTTGCCCCAGGATTTAAAGATATCGTGCCCTAAAAAACTCACCTTGCTCAGATCGTGCCCGTTCAGCCGGTGATTATCCCGGCCACGCCCCAGAGCCGCTTTGGCCATATCCAGATTAACCACATGCTCTGCGCCGCCCGCAATGGCGGCAACAGAAAATCCACACGTATAGGCAAACAAATTGAGCACTTTGCTGTCTTTCGCCGCGTCTCTTACCCACTGGCGGCCATAACGCATGTCCAGAAACAGACCATTATTTTGCTTCTGACCCAAATCCAGCTGAAACTTAAGGCCATTTTCCGTCACTTGCTGCCAGGTTTGCAGCTCCCCCCAGATCACTTCCATCGGTGAGCCCACCCGGTCACGATGCTGCACCAAAAGCGACACCGCGCCCGAGCGCTGCCAGGCTTGCGTTTGCGTTACGTCTTGAAGTAAAGCCGTCAAAGCAGCCAGAAAGTCAGCATCCTGCTCTTTAAACAGCGATATCAACACCTGGCCGTCAAGCCAGTCGGCCGTCAGTTGCTCCAGTCCGGCCCAGCGCCGGCCCCGGCCATGGAATAGCCGGCGCATTTCATGAGGAGGAGAAGCCAGTTGCGACAGCAAATGTTGATAAAAAAGAGGTAAAGCAGAAGCGTCCATGAATCACCAGTATGGAATAAATAATAAATGAATCTAACCGGATTGCCGCTCTGGCGGCAACGGCATTAATCAATGCGCGGTTTAACCAGCCCTGAAGGTAGCGAAGGCCATGAAATGTCCCAGGGCGCAGACCACTCGGACAACGCAACCTGCACTTCCGCCACTTGCCATAGCGAGCCTTGTTCAGGCAAACAGACAAAGCGGCTGACTTGTCCCTGAAAGGTAAACTGCAGGGCAAATGCGTGTAAATATCCGCGGTCTGCCTCTTCCTGACCATAAATATCATCACCTGTGATGCCGGCCCCCACACTTTTCAACGCCACCCGGATCTGATGGGTTTTCCCTGTGCAGGGTTTGCACAGGAACAGCCGGCGGCCACCACCGGCGGCCGTTGAAATAAACTGGGTAATAGCCGGATTCTCTCGCGTTGCATCCAGCTTCCAGCTGCGACGACGTGAACGGCTCATATCGCCAATCACTGTGCCCTGCTTCTTTTTGGGTTTCTTGCTGCTGATAGCGAGATAAAACTTCTGCACTTCACGACGGGCAAAACCGCCCGACAACTCGGCGGCGGCTTTCGCGTGACGGCCCAGCAGCAAAATGCCCGATGTCATCTTATCCAGACGGTGGATCAGATACAGCTGTTTATCTCCGGTTGCCGCAGCAACCTCCGCAAGCAGTGGCTGATCATTGTCATCTTTATGCACACTCACGCCAGCATGTTTGCAAATAACGAGGAAGTCCGGGGTTTGATGCAGAAGTGTAAACATGGTTCGCAGTTCGATTAACTCAGGAAAGCGGCAGTATACCCGCTCTGCCGCATGACGCCAGCCTTGTGATGTCATCCGTTACTGGAGGAAAAAGACCAGCAGCATGAGAACCGGACAGACAATACGCACATACCAGGGCCAGATCCGCCAGAACAGGCTCGACGCAACGGCCGGATAACCTTTGCGGATTTCTTGCAATACTTTATTTCTGTGCCAGATCCATCCCACCAGCAGCGCGAAAATCATGCCGATGATCGGCTGTGCGTAGGCTGTGGTCGTGGTCACTACCCGGCCGAACAAGGCGTCAAAATTAAACACAATGATCGCCGAGATGACGCAGATTAACCCGCCTATCCACCAGACGGCGGTACTGCGGCGCTGGTTCAGTTCTTCAATGGCGCAAGAGACGGGCACCTCCAGCATAGAAATGGAAGAGGTAAGCGCCGCAATGATCATCAGCACGAAAAACAAGATGCCGACTATCATGCCCACCGGCCCCATGGTGTCGAACATGGTCGGCAGCACACTAAATACCAGCGTATCGGACGCCAGTAATGCCCCGCTCTCGTCGTAAATCACCACGCCGTTATGCTGGGCCACAAACATAGCAGGCAGAATCAGCAGCCCGGCGATAAAAGCAACGGCAGTATCGAGCAGTGCAACCTGCGCTGCTGTTTTCGGTAGATTCGCCGACTTACTCAGATACGAGCCGTACACCATCATAGTGCACACCCCAAGAGAAAGAGAAAAAAACGCCTGCCCCATCGCGCTGACAATCAGCTTGGGAGACAAATGGCTGAAATCCGGGATCAGGTACAGCTTCAACCCGTTCCAGGCGCCGTCCTGCGTCAATATATACACCACCATAACAACGAACAGCAGCAGCAGAACAGGCATCAGACGGGTGGACCATTTTTCGATCCCATCAGCAACCCCGTTCCTTACTACCATTACGGTCAGCCACATAAAGACCAGCATGAGTATCAGGTTACGGCCGCTGCCAAACGCTTCCAGCCAGTGAGCCAGTGAAACCAACCCCACCGCCTCACAAATCGGTGCCAGCAAATACCCCAATAGCCAACCGGCAACAATCGCGTAGAAACTCAATATCAGCGATACAGCTATCATACCCGCCAGCCCGACCAGCCCCATCAGGGCTTTCTGCCGTGGCCAGACTTTACGCAACGAGGTGATGGGATCGGCACTGCCGTAGCGGCCAATGGTCAGCTCAGCCACCAGCAAGGGATAAGCCAGCGCAAACACCATCAGCAAATAAACCATCAGAAATACCGCGCCGCCATTGCTGGCCGCCTGAGTCGGAAAACCCCAGATATTGCCCAGACCGACCGCGGAGCCGGCTGCCGCCAGAATGAAACCAATGCGGGAGCTGAATTGCGCTCTGTTCGCCATACACGATACTCAAATAACAAGGGGCTCTTACAAGATAAGACATTTCTCAGCGTATAACGCCTTCACTATTGATACATACGGCATTATAAAATGTGTCAAGTTTTCGCTTAACCCTATGTTTTACAGCGATTCGGGTGCAAAATAGAGCGCAGGTATGCATATAGAAAGAGACAAGCCGCTTTTATGGATCACGTTTATCAAGTCTTAGCCTGGCTCAGCCTGTTTATCTATTGGGTGGCCATTGCGGCTGTCACTATGCGGGTGGTATTCAAACGTCGTGTTGTGGGCGTGTCGCTGGCATGGCTGATGATTATCTACATCATTCCTATTGGTGGCATCATTGCCTATCTCTTGTTTGGTGAACTCAATCTTGGCAAAAAGCGGGCATTACGTGCCGAAGAAATGTTTGAGCCCTTCGCCAGCTGGTTTAAGCAACTGTATAACTGCCCGGGACACCAGCCTCAGCTGATGAACCTGCATACCAAACCCATTCACGATCTGTGTCAGAACCGCCTCGGCATTCCGGCGTTGGTGGGTAACAGCATGACATTGCAGGACACCCCGCAAACCATTCTGCGCTCGCTGATTTCAGACATACAGCAGGCCCATCGCGCAATTCATTTGGAATTTTATATCTGGCATCCGGGCGGCCTGGCCGACGAAGTGGCAACAGCATTAATTCTTGCCGCTAAACGTGGTGTTAAAGTCAGATTATTGCTGGATTCTGCTGGCAGTATGCGTTTTTTCCGTTCCCACTGGCCGCGTTTAATGAAGCATGCCGGTATCGAATTGACAGAAGCGCTGGCTGTCAGCCCGTTACGTATGTTCCTGCGAAGACTGGATATCCGGCAGCACCGTAAAATTGTTGTCATTGATGCGCAAATTGCCTATACCGGCTCCATGAATCTGGTCGATCCGGCTTTTTTTAAAACAGATGCCGGTGTAGGGCAATGGATTGATGTGATGGTGCGAGTCACCGGTCCGGCCGTGTCGGTGCTCAATTGTATTCAGGCCTGGGATTGGGAAGTCGAAACCGGGCAACGTTATTTGCCCCCCGTTCCTGAATGCGACGCAACCCCGCCTGCTGGCAACATCGATATGATCCAGGTGATTCCGTCCGGGCCGGGTATGCCGGATGAAATCATCCATCAGGTTCTGCTGATCAGTATTTACCAGGCCAGGGAGCGCGTGGTCATCACTACCCCCTATTTTGTACCCAGCGAACACTTGTTACATGCGCTGATCAGTGCCGCGGAACGAGGGACAGAAGTTCACATTGTCATTCCCGCCAAAAACGACTCTGTCATGGTGGAATGGGCCAGCCGCTCGTTTTTTGCCGAACTTCTCAATGCCGGTGTGTTTATTCACCGGTTTAACGGCGGTCTGCTCCATACTAAATCGGTTGTCGTTGATGATACCCACTGCCTGATTGGTACAGTCAACCTGGATATGCGAAGTCTGTGGCTGAATTTTGAAGTGACGTTAGCGGTAGATAATCCGGTTTTTACAGCGCAATTAGCACAATTGCAGCAACAGTATATAAAACAATCCAGCCGGATTGATCCGGCAAAATGGCGTGAACGTTCTTTAGGCCATAAATTTCTTGAACAGTGCTTTTATATGTTCAGCCCGTTACTTTAATTTGCCTGTCATGCCGGCGTGATCAACAGCGCCAATGACTTCAGCAGAGGCACTTTAACTAGGGTTCGCCGGTAATAGCATCAGATGTCTAAAAAAAGACACTTTGGCATCTGATTTCCTTGCGTGACAATAAACTTAAGTTGGAACTTCATATATGCAATCGCCTCCCATGCGCCACTTTTGGAACAAAAGTCACGCAACAAGGCTGTGTGTTTATACCGAAAAGTCCAATAATTGTGAAACATAAAACCACATAAACTGTCATTTCAGACATAACGCCCACATTCAATTCAAATTTGAAATAATCCCTTCACACTCATTCATACGAGAAAAGTATTGCTTTGCGCTTTTATATAGCTATCTTTGTATTTACGCACTAATCGCACACGAAGCTGAGGGATATGTGATTCTCAGGAAGTATATCTCACCACTTTCCAATACCCTCTTGTCAGGCCTGCTATTTGCAGGAGTTATTTTCGTTTTTCCTGTTTTTGCTCTCACACCACCTCCATTGATACTTAAAGGGCAGTCGGCGGAAAATGCGCCCATAGAAATACGCCTGACACGAGACGATATCGCCAGCCTCCCGCAGGAATCCATCACCACCTCTATGCCTTGGATCAATGGCAAAGCAACATTTTCCGGTGTTAATCTGCAAGCCTTGTTAGACCACTATCAGCTAAAACCCGGCACCATACATTTTACGGCCCTGAATAAATTTACCGCCGAGTTAAACTGGCAAGATATGGAAACATATCAACCTGTACTGGCGGTACGTCACAATGATGAATGGATGAGAGTACGTGATTACGGCCCCTTCTGGCTTATTTTTTCACTGGATACGTACCCAAACCTCATTGATAAGGGTTTCCTAGAAAAAATGGTCTGGCAAATAAACGAAATTAATGTGGTGCCATGACGTGTTATCTTTGAAATCATTAAAAGTTTTTCACTTAGCCGGGATGCCCTTAATGAAAAAGCTGCTTTTTTTTGCGGCTCCCCTGCTTATTGTGTTTACTTTCGTGTCTGTCAGCTCTTTAGAATCCAATGCTGAGTCTGTCAGTAAAGACCAGAATCTGGCCAGCTGGTTCATGATGCAACTGAGCGATGAATACAGTGAGTTCATATACCAGCTTCAGAGCTATGAAGCCGGGCGGGCTGATAATAACGACGTACTACTCCAGTATGAGATACTGTTAAGCCGCTTTAATTCCATTCAAGTCAACAGCCAGGTGAACCGCCTTCACAGCACCTTTGGTTCATTGCAATCTTTCAATCATCACTATCAAATCGTTAAAGGCTACGAAGCTTCGCTGCAACAGCTCACCAAACAGAACGTGACTGAACTGACCCTGGCGGTCAAAAATAATTACGATCAATTGATGAGTTATGCGTTAAAAACATTTCTTTTCTCCAACAATGTATTGCGCTCAAAACTGGACAGATTTATTTCTCTGCGCTGGTTAATCCATGCCTCCCTGTTTTCCACCTTGCTGATCGGCATCATGATGATTTACTTACTGATGAAAGAGTCGAAAACACACCATCAGCTGGCGATGTATGACTCATTAACCGGCATCCATAACCGACTTTGGCTCAACAGAAAATTAAAAGATCTTGAGAAATCCGGTAACGAGTTTGCGTTTTTCCTGATTGACCTGAACGGGTTCAAAGAAGTGAATGATACACTGGGGCATGGTGCCGGGGATCAGTTGCTAAAAACAATAGCGCGTCGACTTGATAACCTGACACACGATGGCATGTATGTTGCCAGGATGGGAGGTGATGAATTTGCTGTGATCCAGGTTTTCCCTCAGTCGGTCAATCAGGCGTATGTGTCGAACTTTCTGATGAACACGCTGGACCACGTACTCAAAATCCCCATTCAGCTCCTCCATCGCGAATTATCGCTCTCGGCCAGTATCGGCCTGAGCGTTTATACTCCGGGCAGCAAAAGCCTGTCAGAACTGCTGCAGGAGGCAGATTTTGCTATGTATGAAATGAAACAGCAATTTAAAGCAGAGCATCCATACCCAATCACCAACCTGGAACACCCTGCTTCTGATGCCGCACCAGGTTTTACCAAACGTCAGTAACCTGTTACTAATTGGCCGACCAGATATCGCTGGCCATTACATGACCCGTTTCCAGCAAGGTTTTTAAATTACTGATCACCGCGGGCCAGCCTTCACTGACATCCTGATAACTCAGCGAACCCGACTGCAAGTCACTGTGGATAACCGTTATCCGGGTGTCTTCACCAAGGTTTTCCAGCGCAACACTCACCTGAGATGAATGCATCACACCATGGTGCCCTCCGGTTTCCTGCCAGCTCAGCACTAAATGGTGAGGTGGATGAATAAGCAACACTTTTCCCGTCACATCTTCAATTTCAGAGCCGTCAGCCCGAATATGCGCCCACCGGCTGCCCACTTTCCAGTCAGATTCATTCACATGCCCCCAGTATTGCTGGGTCATTTTCGGATCCAGCAAAGCATTCCAGACATCAGTATCTTTTGCCGCGATATAGCTGACATATTTGAATTGTTCCAAGCTCATGGGCATACCTCATCATAGGGGCGGCAAATCTGGCCGGATAGCCAGAATACAGCTCAAGATACCTTGGTATCACTACCAAAGAGGAGAATTCAGTCATTCTTTATTGAGAGTAGCACTGAGTGTCTCTGCAAGCCGAACCGGATAGTTACAATAACTTCTTCATTTGCAGTAAAGTCCAGGGTTCACCATTAAAAACGCGAGTCGCCCGATCAGCCTGATACGTTTCAAACCCCATACCACGATAGCAATTTACTGCACGAAAATTGTGCTCAAACACGGCTAATGATACCACCTCGGCACCGAACTCAGACTCTGCTTTCTCCACCGCCATATCCAGCAGCATCCGGCCATAGCCCTTACCACGGTCCGATTCATTCGCCACTAGTACACGACAAAGCCGGCACTGTTTGGGTGCTGATTGGTATAACTCGACATAGCCTTTTGTCTGGCCTTCGACCTGAAATAAATAGGGATGGACTTCGGGACGGGCAATATGTTTCTCAATCTGTTCTATGGTCAGAGGAAACTGATACACAGGTCCTCCCCAAAGTAAATTAAACTCCTCATCCGTTACCCAATCCATGAGTAATGAATAGTCCTGCGCGGTAAACGGTTTTAGTTGATACCGGGAGCCTGGCCGTTTGATAAGCATGATCTTCCTTGGACAAATTTATACGGTGTTTAAACAGTTGCAACAGTTCGCAGAAATGGAACCTGATAACGCTCGGAGCCATGACAAAGCTCGAATGCTGGCTTCATTTCTCAATCACAGGATCATCAACACACAAATGCAGTGAGCGTAGTTGCACAAAGCTTTGTAGCATTACTTTAGTAGAGAACCAGATCAAGGATCTAAGCCTGATTGATTGCGCTAACTCTCACTTTTTACAGAAGAAATACAGAAGAGAGGCTTATCCGCGCCCTTTTGGGTATTTTTTATGCTCATCACAAACCGCTAACCAAACGAGCTTATCATTGATATAAATATGTTTTTGCTTGCTGGGAGTAAAAGGCGTATCCAGCAAAGGAAGTGAAAATGTCACCCACTCATGACTGTATTTACCGCTGTCCAGCCACTGGACGCTGGCTCCGCAGTGCTTACAAAACCGACGAATAACGCCGGGGGAGGATGAAAACGCAGTGAGATGCTCTTCACCTTTCAGGCTAAAGTTATCCTTCAAGGTCGCCGCATAAGTGGCATACACAGCACTATGGCTTTTTCTGCACATAGAGCAATGGCAATGTGTAATGGCTTTAATTTCACCAAAGATAGAAAAGGTCACGGCCCCGCATTGACAGGAGCCGTGGTATTGATTCGACATCAGATGGGTCGTCATGGGGCATTAATTTTGCTTCTACTGACATCTGTCCTCCATGACATGTCAAACGTCCTGCTAACCGTCCAGCGAATTCAGGTCAAGCTCCATGAAAATACTGAGCGGGTGCGCTTGGTACTGACCATAAGGCTCACAAACCCGATAACCCATGGTTTGATATAGGCCAATTGATTCAGGTTGATTCACGCCGGTTTCCAGGCGGGCAATGCCGATACCGTTATGCTTAAGGTACTGGTGCAAAGCCTCCATAATTTGCCGGGATATACCCAGGCCGCGATAGTTATCCAGCACAAACATACGCTTGATTTCACCGTACTGCCCGTCATCATCCATCATTTTCACTGCGCCAATACCGGCTAATGCACCGCGTACAAAGGCACCGACCAGATGAACATTGTCCTTCATGAGGGTTTCCTCACTTTCCAGATTGTTCGTCTCGGGTGGGTACAGACTATACATATAATCATCGGATGCGCTGAGGATCACTCGAACGTCATCACGATTGGGCATAACTCTCTGAATATACATAGTATTAACCAAGCATTAATGTTGTTACTGCTACACAGTCAAATAATAGTGATAATAATTTTCATCGCGCTGAAAACCCAACGACTCATAAAGAGCCTGGACGGTCAGGTTTCTGTGCGATGTCTCTAACGCGATCCCTCTGGCGCCGTTACGACGGGCAAACAGGATAGCTTTTTGCATTAGCTGACAGCCAATACTCATGCCTCCATACCCTCATCACCAATAAAACCGACCAGCACTCAGGCGCTATAATCGGAATCAGCCTCACATAATAGCAATTTTGAAATCGGAATGAGAGCTTAAAGCGTAAAGTGATAACATTCTGTGCACTCACGCACATAGCCATACACCAAAGCAAACTCAGCCATTGTGCATCCCGATGTTTAGGACAAACGGTTCTGAATTTGCATCAATCTGCGATTCTGGGGGCGCACAGTACTACAAGGCAATCTAAGATGCCATGAGTATTGAGACACCTCAGGAATGAGGTGTCTGGGTGGTAATTTGGCAATCGTCAGTGACGATCAGCTGAGACGTTTCGCCAGTGGCATCAACCGTGATACTGACAGGGAATTGTGCACGACCCATCACCATCCGTGATTGGCCCGAACCACTGACAGAGGAACGCATTCTGTTACCACCTGTAGATTCCACCAAAAGATTGACCTGTTTAGATGAAGTAATAGCCAATGAAACAGACTGCTCACCAGACTGACAATCCAATGTCACTGGCAAATCGGGCTGCAGACCGGCAATTGCAGGAGATGAGAGAAAAGCGGCAAGAAGCACCGCTTTTCTTATCAGAGATTGTATATTCATAATTGTGTGGTAATAAAAGTGTTACCAGATGAGTTCACAATGGTATCTGTCGCAACATCGTTATCTGTCTGTGTGATAATCACGGTGTTGTTGTCTGCTGCCCCCCCCGCCCCCGTAATGCTGACAAAGGCCTGGGAGGTGTTACCCCACTGAGTAATGCCCACGGTATTATTATCCGCCTCGCCCGTCAGCATAACATTAGCAAGATTACCATCTCCCTGCTGCCAAACATTCACAATGTTATTATCCGGGTTGTCAAATGGCGCCCCGGCAATATCAATCATGGCCATATTACTGCTGCCAATCTGAGTCGCACTCAGTATGTTGTCATCACCCGCGGTAACAAAAATTTCTGCTGTATTCAGAGAACCATCCTGAGTCACAGAAGCCTCGTTATTGTCTGCATTATTCAGCATTGAAATATAGGAGCTGTTTGTCGACCCAGCCTGATTGACATCAACCACATTCCAGTCGGAACCAAAATCAGCGATCACTATTGAGGTGTTCGTTGAACCAGCCTGCGCAATAGAAATTGTATTGTTACTTGAACCATTGTCTATATATATATCTGAAAACTGTAATTCACCAACCTGATGAATCGTCGAGGTGTTTGAATCAGAGTTATTATCATGAAAAACACTGGACTCATGTCCCGGACCACCCGAGAATTGATAAACATTAACATAGTTGTCATCACTGCCATTCAGTGATGTATTTGAGGACGTGTTGGTTGCAATTGCACTACCTGACGCTAAAAGTGCAGAAATTGCAAGAGCGAGCTTTTTCATGGTGCTATCCTTTTTCATCGGTTGATTGAGTGCTCATGCCATTACTGCCCGGGTTATTGAATATTTCACCCAAATAACACGAGGTAACTTATCATCTGTTTTTCAGCCACTACATTCATGCTGCCTTTACTCTTATCCTAAATAAGAATAAAAGCGGCGATACTCGCCGCTTTTATTCTTTCACACATCAGAATTGAACTGTTGTAAAACTATTATCTGATGAGTTCACGATAGTATCGACCGCAACATCCAGGTTTGTCTGGGTAATGCTAACGAAGTTATCATCAGCCTCGCCGCCAGCACCAATAATACTGACAACTGCTAGTGATAAATCACCAAGCTGATTCACAAGCACAGTATTGTCATCTGCTTCACCGAGCAAACTCACCACTGAAAGGTTTGTATCACCTTGTTGAAGTACATTGACTAAGTTGTTATCCGGATTATCAAATGGCGCACCTGCAGCTAATACAATGGAGGTGTTCGTTGTGCCGATCTGAGTGGTGTTCAGGATGTTATCATCCCCGGCGACTACAGTAGTAATTGCCGTATTCAAATCGCCAATCTGTGTATGTGATGCAAAGTTGCCATCTGCATTAAGGTTCATTTGAATATCGGAGCTGTTCAGACCACCAGTTTGTGTGACCACTGCACCATTCTGATCAGAATCATTATCAACAACCACATCAGATTCGTTTGAATCACCCTGCTGATTAACAATTGTCCAGTTGTTATTTGAACCATTGTCATAGATGACTTCTGAGTCATGTGTCAAACCAATCTGAGAAACGGTAGTGTTGTTATCATCAGAATTATTATCGTGAAATACAGATGAAACATGACCAGCCGCTGGAGAAAACTGGAATACACTTACCACGTTTCCATCACTACCATTCAGTGCTGTATTGGTTGAAGTATTTGTAGCATAAACACTACCAGATGCTAACAGTACAGAGATTGCTAAAGCTAACTTTTTCATAGTACTTTCCTTCATTGTGTTAATAAAATAAAATATTTCTACTCATGCCATTTAAAATTAATACGGATTCATTACCATTCTGGTTAATATCAAATCCTGAAAAAATAACATGAGGTTTATTTACTACGACCGCTATGTTTTCATCACCACGCTGAGTGATACTATCGCTATGACCTATTCCATTTTGACTTAGGATAGCAATGTTTCCATTTCCATATTGTTCTATACTCCCATCATTTCCAAACCCATGTTGAGAGACAGCAGCATAATTATTATCGCCATCCTGCTCAATATATGAACGGTTATAATGTCCCTCTTGATGAGAGTAAGAAAAATTACCTCGACCGCTCATTTTTATCTTACTTTGATTTCCTCCCCATCCCCCTGATGATTTCTGAACAATGATTGCCGTACTATCAGTGGCACCATATGCTTCAATTGAAGATATATTGCCATCTGACCCCCAAGCATGGTTTAACTCGTTTTCTGCTAATTCCCCCGCATTCGCTCCGCTAACACTGAATACAGAAAAAGTAATTAAAGTCATATTGAATATATTTAAAAATTTCATTTTCTTGTCCAGAAGAAAATATGCTTGTAAAAATATTATGGCAGCTTAATGTTTTTACACCATAAACTTAATAGTGAAATTATCAATTATGATAATTAAGAAAACGAACATAGAAATTGACTTGTAATCCTGTATTAATCAAATGGTTAGCCCATATAAGAAAGACAATCTCAATATAAACCATAGGATTATTTTGTTAATTAATACTAGATGTAATGATTATTGCTATAAATTTTTCAAACAAATCCAATGTTCTAATTCTTGCCGCATACACAAGCGACTTGTGGATGCAGGTAGCGAAAAATGAGTGGATCCCCAGTCACATAACTTAACTATATGATTAGGCCAGGCTGGTGTTTCATTTAGTAAACGCAATCAACACCGCTACAAAGCTTCAAATAGGACAGGTAGAAGAATGACTTTATGAATGGAGTCGAATTTCAGGAGAAATCACTCTCACCGCTCTCACACCAGAATCATACTGTTCCGTACCGCGACGATGTATACGTTACATTTAAGCTGGTAGTACCTGCCCCCAGTTTGTAAAAAATTTCTTCGATAATGTGCGATTCATGTACAGAACCCGAGTTCCTTAATCTAGTGGCATAACGAATTTCGCCACCTAAATAAAAACAGTACCACCCAACACTATGCCCGACACATAGCAAAAAGCCATCACAATGTGATGGCCCATAGCAATAGCTGATTAATGCCAGATAACTAGATGAGAGGCTGTTCTGTAAACATGTATTTTTGAATCACTGGATTTCCTATATCTGAACGATTGGCCAGCTTCCAAAGATTGGTATTGATACCATCGACAATCAATTGAATTACTGCTGCGTCTATAGCAGACATAACAGCTATATTGACAGGCTCATTAGTGGTAATTCCCAGTTCAGCCTCCAGTAAATCTTTGTAGTCGATGAACTTAAAAACGCCGGTTTGAAGCTCTTGCGAGAGTATCGTCTTACTTGTTGTTACACTCAGCAGCACCCGTCCCGTTCGCACATCTATTGCCCTGAGATTCACGGTGACCTGGTCAGTTCTGTACTTAGAAGAGATGCCAATCCCCAGATACCGAGCACCGGAACCTCCGGTTTGAATATTGGTGTCATAGGCAACAATCCCACCTTCAATCACAATATTGGATGACATGAGTGAAGGCAAATGAGAACCGTGGTTGACTGGTATCTCGTGTTTCTGCTGGGCTGCACGGATGATTTTCCGCTCCGTCAACAGATTCTGCAAACCTTCCCGTTCCAATGGGACAAACCACCTTGAATTCAATAACGATGTGGTAAGTAAGGCAGCCCCTCCCTGCGGCACAGCAGTTGAAAAGTTACTGTTCGGCTGCGGTTTATATTGTCCTGTTTGATCTCTGAAATCATAAACAGAGACAAAAATCTGACCTTGAGGCAATGGGAGAGAGACTAAATCTTCATAAATTGCTCCTCTTGGCATCAAAGTAGGCTCTCTATCTGCATCAGGTATTCTCATTGAATTGGAACACGCATTAATTAACAACACAGAGCACAAAATGACGATGTTTTTCATGACAAACTCCCTGTTAGTCAGGCATCAACCCATTAACTTGAATGGTTGATGATTCTCCCGTTTGCTTATCCGTAATTTGAATCAATAAAACCCCATTATCATCGACAATATTTAAGAGGAAATCATCTGTTGATAACTGACCTGTATTACCATTCCCCACATCAGCAAGTAACTGGCTAATCAATCTTGATTCCAGGTTTGCTGTCAATCTTTCCAGATCAGACTGCTGTTCAAATGGATCACTGGAAGTCGGATCTTTATGATCATTAATCGCATTAGCTACGCCTAAGAGAAAATTGCCATTTAATGGATTACCGCCAAAATTTGGATTTACTGGTGTGTAAATTAACTCTGTTGCTTGGGCGCTCCAACCAATGACACCCATTAACAGCAAAGAATAGGTCTTTCCCTTCATGGTGCTTACTCCTTAAATTTCGTCGTAGTCAATATCGAAGGTATCTTTTAAATACCTTTCTATCCGCCATCTCAATACATAATTTCCCACTGCTGAAACAGCTTTATCTGTTTTTTCTTCAACATTCTGTCGCCCTGGGGACAATGCTGTTCTGTATATAATGTTTTGTCGATGATATATCGTAATAATACTTCCAGATAAAGCGGTCGGTCTTTCTTTTACAAGCAGGTTTTCTTTTAACTCATCAACTTGATCTTCTAACTTTTGTGCAAATAATGAGTAAAAGTCTGCCCCTAATCGAGTCATCGTCCTGTCTATAACAGCACCGCTAATTTCACGAAGACTATCCAGACTTTCTAACCTTCCTTTAGCTTCTAAAGGTTCATCACCCTCTAAACTTTTACCATTTTCAAGTTTCTTACCATTCTCTAGAGGTTGATTTTTCTCTCCCGAATTCTCACTCGCTATGCTTGCCTGCTGTGTTAACATACAAAGAACAAAGACAGAAATAAGATTTAACTTTTTCATGATAATAAACTATTAAATGAATGATTCTTAGCCCACATAAACGCCTGCAGGCGATTCTTGACTTTGATTTTTTTAAACACATTATGAAGATGTGTTTTGACTGTATTTTCACTGACAAATAAAGAGTCAGCGATTTGAGAATTAGATGCACCGGAAACTAAAAGTTGCATAATTTCTTTTTCTCGACTCGTCAACTCCACATTTAATTTTGGTATAGTGATTTCAGTACTCCGGTACTCAGAAATCAGTTCCTGGCATAACTTACGGCTAAACCACAACTCACCACTTTGTATCTTCAGCAACCCTTCAGATAACAGGTCAAGTGAATCGCTGGTATAGAAAACCCCCACCAAATTCGGCCATCTCTTAAGCTCATCGACCTTAATGTCAGTGCAAACATTAATCAGAACTTCAGAAGGTATTACCTCTTTATCTGCCATGGTACTCAGATACTTTTCACTCGATTTCTGCGTGATACTGGCAGAATCTAAAATGAACAATGTCTCTTCTATCTGCTTAGCTGATAACTTGCTGATTTCATCCAGCTTTATACAGTTTATGGAAAATGTAAGCTTCTTTAGCAAGTACTCTTTCAGAATAGAAGACTGAATACTCTCGTCCGACACTAATGCCAATCTAGTGTATGATTTTCTAGACATTCCTACTCGTCCTTTCATTATTATATTAGCGTTTTAATAAAGTTAACTTTAGTTCACGTAAAAAAAATGACAAATAATAAAGTTATCGTGAAGTCATTTAAAGTTAATCATTTAAAAACATAGAGTTACATTTGGTCTTACATTTTAACCTTAATACTTATTTGTCTTATGAAGCTCAATAAAATTATATAAAAAATCACCTTTTTATTTTTAGCACTGGAAGTTTAGTTTGGTAGTAAACTTAAGTATTAAATTTCAATTATTCAGTTAAATTAGATAGTTGATGAAGGCTTTCTACACATAAACATTGTTACCATAAAATCATGTGTCAATATTTTTTACGTTTGTCTTTCTAGGCAGGTTTATTCTGAGATAATTCGGTTCAATATTCATCAGAGAGTATATGGCTGCAGAGTTAAGCTGATTGATGCCTATATTGAATATGCAGGATGATGGATGCGAAAGAAATCCGGATGGGGTGTCGCGGTATTTCAACAGGCCTAGCGGCCTGATATACATCAGACTAAATATGGGTTTGCCTGAAGGGCAACTTGGTCTCGCTCCGCTCGGCTGAGACTGGCCGTCCGCCCCCTTCTAGGCTTCTTCACCCTATCTCATCCTGCCAAGGTTCAGGCAAAAAAAAACCGCTGATGCTTCAGCGGTTTCTTCGAATGTGGCGGAGCCAGAACAAGGTATAGAGGGATTTTCAAATCCCGGGAAACATCATCTTAAACCCAATAAAAAAAGCCCCGACTAGGCGTCCCCGTCTGATGACGGGGCTTTCGAATGTGGCGGAGAGATAGGGATTTGAACCCTAGATACGCTATTAACGTATGCCGGTTTTCAAGACCGGTGCTTTCAACCACTCAGCCATCTCTCCTGAATGTGGCGGTGAGGGAGGGATTCGAACCCTCGATACGTTGCCGTATACACACTTTCCAGGCGTGCTCCTTCAGCCACTCGGACACCTCACCAAATTGTTGCCAACACCTGTCGCGTCGACGGCGGCTAATTTACTGACTTGTGCTAATCGGGTCAAGGTTTTTTCCCAATTAGTTGTACTTTCTTATCGTAAGCGATGATCAAAAGATCAAATCGGTTTTTTCTTAGGCCTAACACACGCTTATTTCTACACTTGTAAGATAATTCTTATTTGAGTCTCACCACTTCACTATGCGTAATCTCACCGTATTCGTACTCTCGTTAGTCTTATTGATCACCGTCTTTCCCTGCTACGCCAGTGAAGAGTCAAATTCCGCCACCACCCAGCAAACGTCCGATTACAGTAAAGCACTGGACAAACAGATTGCGTTGGCTAACGAGCTGGAGACAACGCCTGAGAATGAAAAATTACTGGAGAAACTACTTCAGGCTCAGGATCAGCTGCAAAAAACGCAAACCTATAAAACGCAAATCGAAAAGAACCAGCAGTTGCTGGATAACTTCAATGAGCAAACGGAAACCATAAAAACTCAAATCAGTGACTTTAATGCCTCAAACTTTCCAGACTTTAGCCAATGGAGCCAGGATCAGCTTACCCTTGAGATAGCTGAACAGGACAACAAGTTAGAGCAGCTTGAGTTACAGCGACATAACTATCGCAACGAGATTGAAGACATAGAACGCAGTATTGATGCGTTTCCAAAACGGGTCGAACAACTGCGCCAACAGATAGATAATGCAGATAAAGCCCGCAAGCAGGCGGAAAGAGATCGTGATAACCCGCTGTTGCTGGTTCATAACATTGAGTATGAGTTTTATGACAACCAGTTGTCTGCCCTCGAAGCCGAACAGTTGACGGGTGATAATCGCCGCACGCTCAGCAAGCAAAAGCTCCAGCTGGTCAATGTAGAAATAGAGGCCAGACAAGCTTATCGTAACAATCTGCAATTGATGCTGAACCGGCTACTCAGAACCGATGCCGAACAGTCTGCCGTCGATACCGATGAGCTGGTACAAGAGCTGGTCGATCTTCCCCCTGAACTGAAACAGCTCAGTGAAGAAAACCGGCGCTATGCCCGTGTGTTGTCCTCGTTGTCAGATCAACTGGATCAGGTTCAGTTGCAACAGGAAAAAACCGATCAGCAATCAGAACAAGTGGCAAAAACGGCAGAGGATCTGAATAACATGGCCGAGTGGTTGTCCCTCAGCCCTGCTTTCAGTGAAAACATGCGTACGCGGCTCAAGAGACTGCCAGATCCGCCGGATATGTCAGAGCTCGACAATAACATCGCTCAAAATCAGATCCGTAAGTATGAATACCAGCAACGGTTTGAAGATCTGACCGAAAGCGCAAAGTCTGCGCCAGAAAAAAATCTGTCCGAAGATCAGCAAGCACTGCAATCCGAACTCGTTCAGAACAACCTGTCTTTGTTAGAAAAGCTGATAGACAGCAGCGACATCCTGATTTATCAGCAAGCAACCTTGAAAGTCGCCTATGACAAACTGGATTCATCACTGAATAACCTGAAAAACAGAGCGGCACGCTTGCTGTTTCTGGCGCCGGACAGCAACGCTTTCAGTATCAAATTAGCGACCGACACACTGGAAAAATTGCAGTGGTTTTTTTCACCGTCGCACTGGCTGGGCTTACTCAAAGTCCCTTTGGTTGCCGATCCTGTGCTACTGGCTTTCTGTCTGATCATTGTCGCACTGCTGATTATTGCTCTCAGCTGGAGCCGCGCACGCTGGAAGCAATATTTAAAAGAAACCAGTCAGTATATAGGTAAAGTCACCAAAGACAGGTTCAGCTTCAGCACGATCAATGTCATCTGCTCTGGCTTGTTTGCCTGGCCGGCACCACTGGTGGTCGCCGTCGTTGGCGCCCTGTTAAGCGCGCTTTGGCAACTGCCTTTCATCCATCACTTAGGCCAAGCCCTCGCACTGCCATTGCCTCTGGTCATGTACTGTTTCATGAGGGAGCTGGTACGGCCGGACGGCCTGCTCATCAAACATTTTGACTGGCAGCCCAATCTGGTCATGCGCTGCTTCGGCCACTATCGCCGATTGCTCTGGATTTACCTCCCTATGATGGTGATCCAAAACTTTGCCTTCTTCTACAACGATATTGATGTGAACGCCACACTAGGACGACTTGCTTTTATCATCAGCAACATAGCCGTCAGTTACTTTATGTGGAAAATGGCCAATGAGCGTATTCCTATGACCTACCGGGACCTACCTCAAGGCCATTTGCATCTCAGCCATCACTTATTCTGGTGGCTGCTGATTTTATTACCGCAAGCGCTTAACTATTTTGCACTGCTGGGCTATCTGGGTTCAGCGCAAAAACTGATGTCCAAACTCGAATATGCTGCAGTGCTGGGCGTGTTTACCCTCTTGGTGTATTACCTGATCAAACGCCTTATGCTGATTCAGCGACGCAGGCTGGCTTTCGAACGTGCCAAAGCAAAACGTCAGGAAATACTGGCGCAGCGAAGAGCTGAATTACTTGAAGGCAAAGAGGAACCAGCAAGCAGTGAACTGCATATTGAAATTGAAGAACCAGAAGTCGATCTGGATGTCATCAGTGCGCAGTCACTGCGGCTTTTACGCTCACTGTTGCTGCTGATTTACCTGTTTATTCTGGCGCTCTTGTCGTCAGATTTATACCAGGCCACCAGCTTCCTTGAAGACATTACACTCTGGGACGTCAATGCCAATATCGACGGGATAGAACAACTCAGCCATATCACGCTGAAAAGTGTGCTGCTCGCCATTCTGGCGCTCTGGCTGACTGCCATTCTGGCCCGTGATTTACCCGGGGCAATGGAGCTGCTGGTGCTGCAACACATCAGCCTGAGTCCGGGAACCGGCTATGCGATTACTTCCCTGACCCGCTATATGGCCATTTTCTTTGGCATCATTATTGGTTCGGCATTGATAGGTTTTGAATGGTCGAAAATGCAATGGCTGATTGCAGCGCTGGGGGTCGGCCTGGGTTTTGGTCTGCAGGAGATTTTCGCCAATTTTATCTCAGGTTTGATCGTTCTGTTTGAGAAGCCTATCCGCATTGGCGATACGGTCACCATTCGCGATCTTACCGGGATTGTGGCAAAAATTAATACACGGGCAACCACCATTGTCGACTGGGACAGAAAAGAAGTCATCGTGCCGAACAAAGCCTTTGTGACAGAGCAGTTTGTCAACTGGTCGTTATCGGATTCCATCACCCGGGTAACCATAGCTATCAGTGTGAAATATCTGGCTGATACTGAATTGGTGACCCGGCTGTTATTTGAGGCGGCAGATGAATGCGAACTGGTGCTGGACAATCCTGAACCCGAGGTGTTTTTTCTGAGTATTACTGCAGACGCACAAAATTTTGAAGTGCGGGCCTATGCAGCAGAAACCGGCCACCGGCTCAGTCTGACCCATGATCTCCACAGCCGGATTAAACGTAAGTTCCTGGCACACGATATCAGTATTGCGCACCCTCAACTTGAAATTGCCATCAAGAAGCAGCAACGTCACCCTTTGAGCCGCTAGCGGCAGCAACGAAAAAGGCAGTCCGTTGGACTGCCTCTCAGGAAAGACGTTTTAACTCGCTGTGTTAAGCCTGCTGGTAGTAACCCGGTACTCTGAACATACGACGGCAAACTTCAAGAAATTGGCCATAGACGCCACCCAGTACACCGCTTACCAGCGCATTAGTTGCAACCGCTGTCATGATTTGCTCAGGCTCGGCCCCCACAAACCAAAGGATAGCGGCATAAACAGGCGACTGGAATAGCACGTAAGCCAGCATATCGGAGACGAATTTCATCCGGCCCAACGGGCTCAATTTTGCGCCCTGACGGATCATCCAGTCGCGAAAGACGCCGTAAGGCCAGGCAATAGCAATGTTAACCGGAATTGACAATGTTCGGGAAGCCAGCGACTGCTGGAAGGTCATCCCTGAGATAAACACTTCGATCATCATGCCCGTGATAAAGCAGAACACCACCATTGCAAAAGTGTCTGCTGCCGCATTGCGCACATTAAATTGTTCTTTCACTGCCGCTCCGAACCATTAACCAGAGATAAAAGCCAATATGGGTAATTCAAAAAGACTATATGACCAGAATCAACGCACATAGCCAGTCATTTGTCATATTAAATCAACTTTTCAGTGAAATATCTCACTGTATTAATATTAATGTTGTCTATTTACAACCAATAATCGTAATCAAAGCCGCATATTTAGCTAGTTGCGCACTACTGACGTGCTACTCAGGTATTTCTTGCCTTCTGTTATTCGGTTTTTTCGCATGTTTCACGGCACAAAAATGGTCGGAAAGCTCAGTTTGTCAGTTGATAAACGCAGCTTATCGCCAAGATCCGGTTTATTTACATGAAACCCCACCCCAAGTTTCGCTTCATTTTGCCTGTGCTATTTTTATATTTTTTTCATAAACTTATGATAGAACAAGCTCGGCTACCTCATCTAGCCTGCAATTAACACTGTTAAGATTGCCAAAAATCGTATGCATAAGGTGCACTTTACTGAGTCATGACTGAAGATCATGCCAAATGAAGATAAAACTGCAGGTTTTTATCGCGGGGATACAGGCACACAAAAGAGATATAACTACATAAGTGAAATTTAATTACATATCATGACCAAGCGCTCAGCAAAGAAAAAAGGGAGCACAAGGCTCCCTTCTGGTTCATAACGTTAAAAACGGCTTAGTAATTCAGGTTCAGTGTCACGCCTGAGAAGTTGCTGTAGCCACGCAGCATCACGTAGTAGGTCTGGCCAGATGAAACGGAAACATTGCAGGTTTCATTATTCCCACCAACATATGGACGACAATCCCATGAGCTCGTGGTGGGCTTGCTGCCTGCTTTCACGTACAAGTCGGCATCGCCAGATCCGCCAGTAATGCTTACAGAAGCACTTGATACTGATGCTGGCACAGTGAATGTGTAGTGAAGCTCACTGCTTCTGTTACCGGAAAGACCACTGATAGGCTTGCCTTTTTCTAGCGTATCACCCGTTGGCGGGGTTACACCACAAGCGGCATTGACACCGACAGTATTGAAGGCATCGACAACATCAGCAGTGTTATAGCCCAGATCCTGGGTTGCTTTAACAACACCACAACCACCCTGGTCAAAGTTGGAGTTGGCAGTCCAGTACAGCTGGTTAGCCACTGCAAAAACTTCGAAACCTTTACGGGCATCCCAACCGGATTTATTGGCTAGCAAGTAATATGCACGGTTGAATACACCGCTTGAATAGTGCACATTCAGGCCCGATGTGTACTGCGAAGCATGATCGATTGAGCGGCCGTCTTTGGATGGCTGATCAAAATAACGTAAGCCACCGGACTGTTTGAAAATATCGCTTCCTACTACCCAGTCCACACTGCCACGCATATAGAATTCAGCCGCTTCACCGGCGATATCAGAGAACGCTTCATTGATACCACCAGACATATTGCGGTATTCCAGACCTGAGTTCTGCTCGGTAAAGCCATGGCTGACTTCATGAGCACTGACATTGATATCTACCAGTGGATAGAAGGTAGAAGAACCGTCACCAAAGGTCATTGCGCTGCCGTCCCAGAAGGCATTTTCATATTGAGAGCCGTAATGCACACGCATTGTCAGCTGGAAGGTTAACGGTGCCGTATTCAGCCAGTCTTTATACATATCAAAGACAACCTGGCCAAAGTAGTGAGCATCATTCAGCGGTGAATAGGCACCATTGACCTGCTTGTGGCTATTGGCGTTGCTGTCAGTCGGACAGTTATAGCTGAAGGCGTTGTAGCCTGAGGTCGCCCCATTGAGATCGACGGTTTTTACTGCACTGGTATTCATGGTACAGGTCGTACCGTTTTTCTCCACCATGAAATTCGGGAAATCCACACCGAACTGATATTGCCCGGTCTTAGTGTTACCACCAGGGCCAGAGCCCGGAGCCTGGATATGGGCGATGCTGTCCCAGGTATCCAGCACATCACCTGTGTTGGCATCAATGAAGAAATAAGGACGTGATGGCTCATCAGAAGGAACAAAGAAACTCACCTGGTACACCAGCTCAGCCAGATTGTTTTCATCCAGACGAACCATCAGTGTCACTTGTTCATTTTCAAGTGGCAGCTCACCGGTTAATTGCGGAGAATGTAAAGAAGCATGGTGTGATTTAGCAATATTCAGTGCCTGTTTTTCATCAATACTTGCCTGAATTAATGGCAGATCTTGCTCTACATTTTGCGCCATTCGGCCATGAACCTGAGTCAGGCCTTTATTACTTGTCGTTGCCACTACGGCAGTATTATAAACGGGTAATCCTTTATAAAGCTGCTGATAGCGAACCTTTTGTTTACCATTTGGCAAAGTGACCGATTTAACAGGTTTAAAACTGTTATTTAATGGTGTCAGTGAACGTGCCATTAACCCTTGTTCCAGAACAGCAGAATCGGTTACGTCAACCATTTCTGCGGCCATGGCCGGCAAGGTGAAAAGTGAACCTAGTGTCAATACAGCCAAAGCTTGTTGTTTGTTTGTTTTCATTACTCATTCCTAGAGATTATAGTGAGCTGTCCTGCGCATCCCAACCAACAAACCATTCATACTGCAAATGTTTTATCGCCTAACTTCTGAGAACTTCTTGTTTCAGCTCCGTTACACATATGTATGCTTTTCAAGAAAGCGATTCAACTTTGGCTCAGCATTTCAATACTTTGCAAACATAACGAACAAAAAACCGATAATGAAACGTACATAAAAGTTAACATTTTAATAACAATTAAAACAATAAATAAGAGCTATTACTCTAATGTCAAGTAAAATCAACACGTTGAATCACCACGGATTGTATATGAAAATTTACAAATTAGTTCTTGCTAATTTACAAATATAATGAGGGTTTGATATTTAATGTAACGAATGAACATAAAATGAATAGTGTCTCGCAAATATTTTCGGCTGATAAAAGCGCTTAACGGCCAAATTAGAAATGAGTATTTCGTGAATAAACCAGTTCGCTGTCATCTAGCATTAACGACGCTATTTTAAATTTTCAATACAAAATAAATAACGATTCATGAATAAAGACTGAGTCAGAAATGAAATAATGAAGGTCAGTTTTAATTTTCTGGCTTATAGGCCATTTGATACAACTCAGAGTCGTTAAATACAAAAAGACCCGCTGATTTCTCAACGGGTCTTTTCTGAATGTGGCGGTGAGGGAGGGATTCGAACCCTCGATACGTTGCCGTATACACACTTTCCAGGCGTGCTCCTTCAGCCACTCGGACACCTCACCTAATTTTGGTCACTGCGCTTACTCAGTAACGGGGCGTAACTATAGTGTTGCCCCCGACTGAGGTCAACCCAAATCACCACATTATCAATCAAGTGGATACTTTTGCAGCATTGTCAGGCTCACACTCCCCTTTTTTCATGTTTCCCCGTTACAAGGCTATGTCTTCTGACTCTGCCTGCTACAATACCGTTATTCTGCTCCCAGGCGCTGGAACAGCGTGCCTGCCCATTTAAAAGAGAAACTGATAATGTCTGCGCAACTTTCGGCAATTTTGCAAGACCCTGAACTTAGTCAGCATTTGCTGTCTGAACATCAAACCCGTGGCTTTGTAACGGCAATGGCGGCGGCCCCTCATTTACTGGATCCGGCTGAATGGCTGGCCTACCTGTGGGGTGGTGATGAAACCTCGCCATTTACCAGCCATGAAGAGTTGGAAAACTATGCCAACGCCATCGTTCAGATATGGAACGAAGCGCGCCAGGCTTTGTTGTCCAATAGCTGGGAATGGCCGGAAGGCTGCGATTTGGATGACAAAGAATTAGTCACGCCAGCCACCCGTGAATTTGCCGAAGGCGTATTACAGGGCTGGCAATTGGCCCGGGATGACTGGGAAACCATCATGCCGGAAAACAGCCAGGACAATGCCCTGCTGGGTGGCGTGCTGCTTTCTGTCAGCCTGCTGTATGATCCGGAAAGTGCAATGGCCGCCTTATCTGAGCAAGGCGCTGAAGGTCTGGCACAATTTGAAGAAGTATTCAAAGCCATCCCTCCCATGCTGTGCGGCCTGACTCAGCGCGCACAACAGCTTACCGAAAACCAGTAATACCAACCGCCGGGCAGCCACTTCTGCCCGGCTGATTACACGGGCTGGAAACAAGCGTCAGTGGGTCATTTCCACCTTCTTCCGGCCTAACTTGGTGTTTACCACGACTATCCCGATAACAGCAACTAACGCAGCTAACCTGACCGAGTCATCCATAAACAGCATCATCAGTGCCAATGCCAGCAGTATCACTCTGAACGGCTTATTGAGCGGGTTAATCAAACGTCCCTCAATACCACCCGCAAATGCAATAATCAGCCCTGCCGTTGTCGCAATGCCAATCACAAAATGCAGCGTCTCCCCGTCACCCAGTATGAGCCCGGAGAATGCCATCATAGCAGGGATCAGGAAAAAGCCCTGAGCCAGTTTAAACGCCTGCACCGCAGATCGCATCGGCGATGCATTCGCAATACCGGCACCGGCAAAGGCCGCCAGAGCGATAGGTGGCGTGACATTAGAAGTTTGCGACAGCCAGAATACAATCATGTGGGCAGTCAGAATAGGCAAGCCGAAATCATTCAGCGCCGGTACCGCCATAACGGACAGCACTATGTACGCGGCTGTTACAGGCAAGCCCATGCCCAGCACCACCGCCGCCAGTGCTATCAGAAGGAGTGCCGACCATAAGTGACCACCGGACAGCGCCAGCAGGAACTGGGTGAACTGCAGGCCAATACCGGTTTGTCCGACAACGCCAACAACAATACCGGCCGTTGCACAGGCCACGGAAATCGGCAGGGCCATCAATGCCCCCTCTTTCATGCCTTCCAGTACCTGACTCAGGCTGACACGGCTCGAACGGCGACACAAGGCGGAAACAAGAATAGCGACACATCCCGCAATCCCGACCAGCACCGGCGAGTAACTCATCATCAGCAGCGCAGTGACCAGAATCAATGGCGCGAGAAAGTGCCAGCCTTTATTCAGCACTTCACGCACACCTGCTTTGACATCCATCCCTTCCAGCCCCAGCTTGCAGGCCATCAGGTGAACATAAAGCAACGTGCAGGCAAAGTACAAAATCGCAGGTGCGATCGATACCAGCAATATTTCGCTATATGGAATCCCCGTAAACTGCGCCATAACAAACGCACCCGCCCCCATAACAGGCGGCATAATCTGCCCCCCAGTGGATGCAGCGGCTTCAATGCCGGCAGCTTGCTCGGGTTTGTAGCCCAGCTTTTTCATCATAGGGATCGTTAACGACCCGGTTGTCACCGTATTGGCGATGGCAGAGCCAGAAATAGAGCCTAGCGCCGCCGACGCGATCACACTGGCTTTTGCCGGACCACCGCGGTATTTACCGGCAACAGCAAAGGCAATATCGATAAAAAATTGCCCGGCACCGGTCACCTGCAGAAACGCACCAAACAGCACGAAAATAAACACTACCCCTGCCGCAATCGCTAAAGGCGCGCCGTATACCCCGTTGGTGGAAAAAATATGGAATCGAATCAGCTCTTCCAACTCGAACCCTTTGCTGGCGATGCCAGAAGGCAAGGCATCACCAAACAGCGCATAAGTGATAAAGACCGCCGCAATCACCACCATTACCATGCCGACAGAACGCCGGGTCGCTTCCAGTAAGGCAACGATAGTGATCAACCCAGCCAGTTGATCTGCCCCTTTCAGCCCATCCAGTAAAAAACTGATATCGTCATAATCAAACTGAACAATGTGCCAGGTCGCCCAGATGGTGGCAGCCGACAACACAAAATCGACACTACGTGCCGCCAGATATAGTGGAAGAGAATGGCTCTGTTTGATTAATGGCTGAGTGAGAAACACTAATACCAGAATCCAGCTTAAGTGTACCGGACGAAAAACAGGCGCCGCTAATTCTGCCGTCACCCCTTGCCAAATCTGAAAGGCAGACAAAACGATAGCCGCTATAGCGGCTATTTTCATCAGCATATCTGCAAGCTTTTGCCCGTGCCGGGCAGTGGCTGTCGTTGACATAAATACTCCAATTCAGCACAAGGGCTGAGAGACAGACCCAGGTCTGCGCTTCCCCGCCCCTGAAAACAACCCATGTTTACTGCGACTGCTCATCCAGATATTGCTGGGCACCAGGATGCAATGGCACACCACCCAGTTTTTTCATATTTTCAATCGTCGTATATTGAGTCACGCTGATCGTTTTACGAATCTTATCCATATTCTCGAAGGCGGTTTTGGTCATTTCATACGCCAGTTTGTTATCCAGATCTTTATTCACCACTAACACATTCCAGATTGCCGGTGCTTTAAAGCTTGCGACATTCTTATAGGTGTCAGCGGGTGCTTCGATCAATTGATAAGAGGGGTTGGCCGCAGTGATTTTCGCCATATCCGCTTCGGTAAACGACAAAATACGGATATTACGGGTCAATGCCAGCTCTGTGATTGCGCCTACACCTAAGCTGCCGACAATGGCTCCGGCATCAATCTGACCATTGGCAATCGCACTGGTGGTCGCGGTGTAATTCAGAGACTGGGCCTGAATATCTTTTTCTTCAACCCCCAAGGCATTCAGAATATTAACGGCGCTGACTCGTGTACCCGAACCCGGTGCGCCAAGCGAAACCTTTTTACCTTTAAGATCAGCAATACTGTGGATATCTGAATCCGCAGGTACCATAAACTGGACAACATTGGGATAGAGAGCAAACAAAACTACCGCGTCCATTTTTCTCGGGAAGGGTTTAGTGCCTTCATAGGCCTGCTCAACCACATTGCCCATCGCAATACCCGCCAACTGCTTATGGGTAGATACTTTGATCACGTTTTCAACCGAAGCAGCAGTCACCTCAGCCCGCATATCAAAGTTATCAATATTCTCACTCCAGATCTTGGCCAGCATGCCGCCTAACGGGTAGTAAGTACCGCTCTGACTGCCTGTTCCTATGGTGTAATTTTCCGCACTCGCCTGAACCGATAAGGTAAGCAATGCTGTAGTCGTGAAGGCCAGCCAGCTTTTTCTGAATTGTGTAAGCATAGTTATGATCCTAGTTTTCAGATATTTAGTAGGGTTGTTTCATTATTATTTATCCTATAAATGTTATTGCCTTGTTGGCATACATGATCAACTAAAAAATGCTGACAATGAGATCTCAGGTGCCACTAAATGTTACAAATTTGATTCATTTTGTTATGTTACGGCGAGTAAAACCTGCTGTTACCGCTTACCGATAATGACTTATACCGGTTTAAGGTCTGTCTATCACAGTCGGATTTCACAACATCTCGCAAAATCCCGCCACACCTTCAACAACACAAAAGTCTTCAGATACAAAAAAAGCGACCATAGGGCCGCTTTTCATCTCGGTGGATCTGGTTTGCCCGTGTCAGGCGTTGCCTTTCACTTGCAACTGCAGCGATGCAGCAAAATCCAGCATACGGTTCAACGGAATAAGAGATTTCACACGAATGGCTTCATCGACAAAGATCTCGTGCTTTTCGCCACCTTCGCGCAAAGCTGCTTCAATGGCTTTCAAGCCGTTCATTGCCATCCAGGGGCAATGCGCACAACTTCGGCAAGTCGCGCCAGCTCCTGCCGTCGGTGCCTCAATCAGTTCTTTTCCTGGCACCATCTGCTGCATTTTGAAGAAAATGCCTTTGTCGGTCGCAACAATCAATTTTTGTTGCGGCAGGCTCTTAGCCGCTTTGATCAACTGGCTGGTAGAGCCTACAGCATCTGCTAAGGCAACCACACTCGCCGGCGATTCAGGGTGGACCAGGATAGCTGCGTCCGGATGCAGGTGCTTCATGTCTTTCAGCGCTTTGGCGGAAAATTCATCATGAACAACACACTCGCCTTGCCATAACAGCATCTCAGCGCCTGTTTTCTTCTGGATATAGCTGCCTAAATGGCGGTCTGGTCCCCAGATGATCGGCTTACCTTCGGCATCCAGATGTTCGACAATCTCCAGCGCTATACTGGACGTCACTACCCAGTCAGCGCGTGCTTTGACCGCTGCAGACGTATTCGCGTACACCACCACAGTGTGATCCGGGTGCGCATCGCAGAATTCACTGAATTCTTTTTCCGGGCAGCCTAAATCCAAAGAGCATTCAGCTTCCAGCGTCGGCATCAACACGTGTTTTTCTGGCGTAAGAATCTTGGCCGATTCCCCCATGAAACGCACACCGCAAACAATCAGGGTTTTCGCAGGATGTTGATTACCAAATCGTGCCATTTCCAGCGAATCGCCCACAAAACCACCGGTTTCTTCGGCCAGTGCCTGGATTTCGGGATCGGTGTAGTAATGCGCGATCAGCACAGCTTCTTTTTCCTGAAGCAGCGCTTTAATTTTCGCTTTGTAATCCACTTGCTCGCTTTGAGTCAGTGGAATAGGTTTGGGTGGAAATGGATACACCATTTCTGAAGGGTCAAATGTCAGGCTCATTACGTCTTGCTCTATCAGCTCGTCCTTACAATCCGCGCATTATACACTGCAATTACGCTGTAATACTAATCCGGGTAAGGCATAGAAGGGGCAAACAGACACCGCTAACCCAATTTTGAGAGGTCAGCGGCGAGGAAGAGACTAAGCCCGATATCCTGTTATTTAAGATTCTTGAGGCTTTTTTCGGCTTGTTGAGATGTCGCAGTATTGGGATATTCTGCCACTACCTGCTCGTAGAGTTTTTTTGCCACATCCGCTTTGTTGCCACGCTCGGCTAACACACCCATCTTCAACAGCGCATCAGCGCGCTTATTGGAATCTTTGAAACTGGCAACAGCTTCAAAGTGTGTTTGAGCATCCGCCATCTTGTTCTGGGTAAAATAAAGCTGCCCAAGCCAGTAATGGGCATTGGCCGCATACACAGAATCAGGATAAGTGGACAAAAATCCATTGAACGCCGTCACCGCACCATCATAATCCTTTTCTTTCAGAATCAAATTCACGGCACTTTCATAAGCGGTATTTTCATCGGCGCTGGCGGCATAGGTTTCACCGCCGGATACATCCTTTTTCTCTGCTTTGGCTGCAGCGGGTTGCTCACGGCTTAATTTGTCAATTTCACGATAGAGCTCACGCTGACGTTCCAGCATCTGCTTCATATCGTAACTATTGCGTTCAACCATACCACGTAGTTCGCCAACTTCACGGGACAATTCATCAAGTTGACGCTGCATATCCAGTTGCATCTGGCTACGCGCCTCAAACATACGTTCTAAACGTTGCAGACTGCTTTCGCTGCTTGATGAGCTGCCTTTGAGCTCAGAAACAGGAGCAGGTGCGGCGACCACAGGGGTCGCCGCACCAATCAGCAACGTTAATGCGACATAACGCATCATGTTACTGTTCATTTTCATAACCTTAATTAGTAAACCAGAACCGAACGACGGTTCTTAGCGTAATCGGCGTCAGTGTGGCCCAGTACCAGCGGCTTCTCTTCACCGTAGCTTACGATAGAGATCTGGCTTGAAGACACACCCAGTGCCTGCAGGTACTTAGCAACAGCATTGGCACGACGCTCGCCCAGTGCAATGTTGTACTCTGGCGTACCGCGCTCATCCGCGTGGCCTTCAACAATAATTTTCACACCACTGTTGTTACGCAGGTATTCAGCATGTGCTTCAAGCATCGCCTGGTAGCTGGCCTGAATTTCAGCATTGTCAAACTGGAAGTAAACCGTTTGTTCCTGGCGCAGTTGCTGGTTGCGGACTTCTTGCTCTGACATCGCCGCTGAACCAGAATCTACAGGTGTTACAACTGTGGTTTCTGAGCCAGTTGTACCAGCGCCAGTGTTAGTTTGAGCGGCAGAACTGTCTGTGCTGTCGGTAGAACTACAAGCAGCCAGAGTAAACATTGGCAGCGCAATTGCCAAACCCTTTAAAACTTTATTCAGTTGCATTTTTTTTCCTTATTTATCGCTATATTGCAGTGAACCCTATAAGAACGGTCCCCAAGATGGTGCTCTTACTCGCCCACTGGTAGCTGGTAAACGAGCCTTAAAACGACCATCTATTGATACCAGAGACAACTCGTTGGATTTGTTATTAACCGAGCTGTAGATCACCATGCCACCATTTGGGGCAATGCTTGGAGATTCATCCAAAAATGTTTTCGTCAAAATCTGTACAGCACCTGTTTTCAAATCCTGTTTGGCAATGTTGTAACCCGAATCCGATCGGTTCACCATTACCAAATAACGGCCATCTGGTGTCAGCTGACCACCGAGATTTTGCGATCCTTGCCATGTCAGACGCTCAGTCGAACCGTCAGCTAAATTTACTCGATATATCTGAGGTTTACCACCTCTGTCTGACGTGAAAATCATAGATTGACCGCTTGGATCCCAAAACGCTTCAGTGTTGTTCGCACGCCCGTCTGTCACCTGTTTCATCGCTTTAGTTTGTAAATCCATTACGTAGACTTGCAAACTCCCACTTTTCGACAAGACCATGGCTAGTTTCTTCCCGTCAGGGGAAAAACGCGGTGAACCATTGTGTCTAGGGAATGAGGCGACCATTTCACGGGTGCCATTCGTAATGTTCATGATAAAAATCTGGGACTGCTGATTTTCAAAGCTGACATAAGCCAGTTTGTTGCCGTCAGGAGACCAGGAAGGCGACATCAACGGCTGTTTGGATTTCAGGACCAGTTGCTCGTTATAGCCATCATAATCAGCAATGCGAAGCTGGTACGGATAGTCCGAGTTATCGTCGATGACCACGTAAGAGATCCGCGTCAGGAATGCCCCTTTTTCGCCGGTCAGTTTTTCATAGACCACATCCGAGATACGGTGCGCATACTGACGCAGACGGTTGGTTCTGACTGTCGCTCGGTTATTCAGCAAAACGTGATCACTGGTCTGAACCAGCTTTCCGTCTTCCAGACCCCGGCTCTCGCCATTGGTTAACTGGCCGCGCACTACATCTATCAGCTGGTAATTGATGACATAATTACCATCAGCGTTCTTACTGACAGTGCCTGTTACCAGCGCATCCACACCCAATGCTGTCCAGGCGGCATAATTAATGTCTGCTTCGCTGGTAGGCGTTTGCGGCATTGCATTAGGGGCAACAGGACTAAATTTGCCACTGCGACGTAAATCCGAGGCAATAACCGACGCCATATCAACAGGCGCCGCACCACCACCTTCCCACTGAAAGGGAATAATACCGATCGGGCGTGCCGAATCGACACCTTCAGTAATGACCAGTTCCAGTTCAGCATGTGCCAGTTGGCTCATGGTGAGCAGGGCGGCACACAAGCCCAAAATCCAACGTTTCATTTAGCTTTCCCTCTTAACTTACTGGCTTCACGGTTAAGCGAATTGAACGCAGTTTTTCCACCACTGCCGGATCTTCTGGCATGGGAAACTGGCTGACTTTTACAACGGCCGCTTTTGCCGCGCGGCACAAACTTGTATCCCCCCCCACATCCGACACATCCAGCAGCAGGCCGCTCACTGACAGTCGCATTTGCAGGTTGCATTCTTTACCCGAGAAATTTTGATCAAACAGCAAATTTTGCTGGATCATCTGCTTGTAAATTTCGCCGTAACGGGCAGTTTCATCAGCGATAAACTGCCCTTTCGCACTACCTCGTTGCTCAGTTTCTGCTTCCAGGCCGGCAAACATGTCATTAAGAGCCGCTTCCTGCTGCCGCTGCAGTGCTTTTGCTTCTTTCGCTTTACGTTCGGCTTCTTTACGGGCAGCTTCAGCTTTACGTGCTTCTTTTTCCGCTTTCTTCTTCGCCGCTACCTTAGCTTTACGATCAGCTTCTGCCTGGCGAGCCGCTTCTTCGGCACGTTTTTGCTCTTCAATTTTCTGCTGACGCGCAATTTCAGCTTTACGCGTTGCTTCTTCAGCTTCCTGCTTGGCTTTTAACTTAGCCTGACGATCCGCTTCGGCTTTTTTCGCTTCTTCGCGAGCCAGCTTGGCTTGTTCGTCTGCCTGACGCTTTTCTTCTGCTGCTTTTTCTTTTTCACGAGAAATTCGAGCCCTTTCAGCATCTGCTTCGCGCGCTGCTTTCTCGGCCTGGAGCTTATCCGCTCTCAATTTACGAATGCGCTCTTCTTCAGCCTGACGCTGCTGTTCCAGTGCCACAGCCTGACGTTCAAGGCGCTCAAGACGTTCTTGCTCGGCTTTTTTCGCCGCATCTCGCTGCTCGCGAAACTGGCGGGCCTGCTGATTGACCAAAGCGGGATCAACGACAACAGCCTGAATGGTCGAACCCTTTGGCTTAGGGTCAGACATAGTGAAGTCCGTTCCCCAGATCAGCGCAGCAAACAATACAGCATGGAAAAATAACGAAATGATGATGGCAACTGTATAGTTGTTTTTTTTCATTTACTTCCCTACTGCTCCAATGGCTCAGTCATCAGACCCACAGAGCCGACACCTGCCTGATTCAAGGCATCCAGCGTTTCGATAATCGCTGAATAAGGGACTCTGGCGTCTCCGCCCACCATTACGGGCGTTTTCGGATTAAGCTGCAATTCGGCTTTAACGCGCGTCAGCAGCTCAGTCAATTGCAGGCCACGTATCATGTCATCGTTATTGACGCTCAGGCCAAGCTGACCATCTTTGTCCACCTCGACAATGATAGGTGCCCCGCTATCGTTTTCACCGGCCAGCTCTGCCGCCGTTTGCGCTGTATGCGTGGCAGGTAACTCAACGTCTACACCCTGAGTCACAAATGGCGCGGTCACCATGAAGATAATCAGGAGCACCAGCATCACGTCAATGTACGGAACCACATTGATTTCTGCCGTCATCTTGCGCTTTTTCGGTTGATAAACCGCCATGATGTTACTCCTGGTTAGCTGCAAACGCCTGACGGTGCAGGATGCTGGAGAACTCTTCCATAAAGGTGGCGTAGTTATGTTCCAGTTTGGCAACCTTGTTGGTCAGGCGGTTGTAAAACATCACAGCCGGGATTGCTGCGAACAGACCCATCGCCGTTGCAACCAATGCTTCGGCAATACCCGGAGCGACCATCGCCAGTGTTGCCTGCTTCACGGCGCCCAACGCAATAAAGGCATGCATAATGCCCCATACTGTACCGAACAGGCCGATGTAAGGACTGATTGAACCCACAGTGGCCAGAAACGGCAGACTGGTTTCCATTTCTTCCACTTCCCGCGACAGCGATACACGCATCGCACGGCCAGCCCCTTCCATGACTGATTCTGGCGCTTTGCCATTATTACGGTGCAAACGGGCAAACTCTTTAAATCCCGCATAGAAAATCTGTTCCGTTCCGCTCAGATCGTCTTTACGGCTCTGCACTTCCTGAAACAAATGAGATAAATCAATGCCCGACCAGAAACGGTCTTCAAAACGCTCGGCTTTTGAGGCTGCCTGAGACAATATCTGCGAACGTTTCACAATCATCGCCCAGGAGATGACCGACATTCCCAGCAGGATCAGCATGACAATTTTGACCAGCAGGCTCGCCTGCAAAAACAAATCCAGAATAGAAAGTTCAGCACTCACTTAGGCTATCTCCGACAGTATATGTTCTGGTATCACAATGGGTTTCATTGAACGAGGGTCGACACAGGCTACCTGAACAGTAGCTTTACACAAGCACTGGCCCTCATTGTTTACTAAAATCTGACAAAATTCGATGGAGGCTTTACGCACCTTTAACGGCCAGGTACGAACCTTGAGCTGATCGTCTAATCTGGCACCTTTCAGGTAATCAATTTCAAGATGGCGCACCACGAAACTGAAACCTTGCTCTAACATGTCCTGTAAGCTGACTCCAAAGCTTCTGAATAGTTCCGTTCTGCCACGCTCAAAAAACTTAAGATAATTGGCATGATAAACAATGCCGCCAGTGTCTGTGTCTTCAATATAAATAGTGATTGGCCATTCAAAGGCGTTTTCTTCCGTCATCCCAATACCACTAATGATGCATAACCAACGCCAAAAAAATGACGTCAGAAGGTAATCCAGCAATAACTATACCGGAGTTAATTTAGAGAATGAAACCCCTGACTTTCCGCATGTATTATTTCCTTTCAATTTTTGACCTTGTCGGTATTTCCGGGAATTACTGCCACATAAAACACAGCCCGCTATTCTCAGCGGGCTGTGTCGTAACATACATGCTTTCAGCTCAGACGGAGCCAAAGAATACCCGCCAATATGGGTAAGGCGGCATAAGGTGTGAATAACAGTTGCCAGTACCACCGCCGAGGCACAAAACCTACCCCGAAGATAACCGCGGCACAGCAAGACCAGATGAGTGCCGGAGAAATAACAGGACCAAAACCTCCTATCCCCTCGGCGAACAAGACTGGGTCCCATATCACGAGACCGCCTGTAACCAGTCCCATGATCAGGGCCAGCACACGTAACACACTGTGCGCCAGCCAGGCATGGCTTGTTCTGACCCAGACGTCGATACGATTACTCACTGTCTGATTGACTGCTGTCATCCATGTTCTCTGTTGTTTCTAACCACAACGCGTTAATGATACCGAACGAGCAGGCTAACAGGACCCCCAGAATCCAGGCGAAATACCACATAGTCAGTCTCCTTAGTACAGTGAATTTTTATTGTCTTCGATATATTGCTTATCGAGACGACCAAACATTTTGTAATAACACCAGCAGGTGTAAGCCAGGATGATCGGCACCATGACAAAAGCAACCACTGTCATAATGTTCAGCGTCAGCTCACTGGATGTTGCATCCCAGAGTGTCAGACTGTGGTTCGGAATCTCACTGGACGGCATGATGAATGGGAACATTGCAAAGCCGAAAGTAAGAATAATGCCTGCCATGGTCAAACTGGAGAACAGGAAAGCAAACCCTGCCCGTTCAATACGACATGCCAGAATCGTCAGCAACGGCATCACAATGCCCAGTGCCGGAGCAATCCACAGCAGCGGCTGAGCATTGAAATTCATCATCAGTGCGCCAGTCTGGCGAACCACTTCTTTATTGAGCGGGTTTGACGCCGCATCTTTTACAAGCTCAGACGCGACCACATACCCTTCCAGGTTTTTCGCCCAGAATCCGGCCAGCACAAAAGCAACCAAGGTTATTATCGCTGTGATTGGCGCAATGTTACGCGCGCGCGCATGCAGCTCGTCTGTGGTTTTCATCTGCAGGTATACCGCACCCTGTGTCACTATCATCGCCAGACTGACAACGCCGCACAGCAAAGCGAAGGGATTCAGCAAGCCGAAAAACGAACCCTTATAAGTCGGAATCAGCAGATCGCTCAGAACAAAAGGCACGCCTTGCAGCAGGTTGCCAAAAGCCACACCAAAGATCACAGGCGGAACAAAGCTGCCGATGAAAATCGCACGGTCCCACAGGTTACGCCATTTTGGATCTTCAATTTTCGAGCGGTAATCAAACCCCAGAGGACGGAGCCAGAGGGCCGCTACTGTCAGAACCATAGCCAGATAAAACCCGGAAAAAGCCGTCGCATAGACCAGTGGCCAGGCCGCAAATAACGCACCGCCGGCTGTGATTAACCAAACCTGGTTACCGTCCCAGTGCGGTGCGATAGAGTTAATCATGATGCGGCGTTCTGTGTCTGTTTTACCAATAATGTTGGTGAGAACACCGACACCCATATCGAATCCATCCGTCACTGCAAAACCGATGCACAAGACACCAATCAGCAACCACCAGATAAGACGTAACACTTCGTAATCAAACATTTTTAATTCTCCTGTCCGTCTCGGATCACTTCATGACCGGGTTATCAGTTAAGTCATGCGGTGCAACATTCTGTTCAAAATGATAGCGCCCGGTTTTCAGACTGCTTGGACCCAAACGGGCAAATTTCAGCATCAGGTAGACTTCCGCAATGAGGAAACAGGTATACAGAGCGATAATAACGGCCATCGACGTCAGTACATCCGACACGGCCACATTGGACGCCGCCATCGCTGTAGGCAAAATCTCACCCACCGCCCAGGGTTGACGACCGTACTCAGCGACAAACCAGCCGGCTTCAATGGCGATCCAAGGTAGCGGGATGGCGTACAGCGCCGCGCGAAGCACCCATTTTTTCTCAGTGATTTTATGGCGACAGGTTTGAATAAATGCCGCAGCAAACACACCCAGCATAATAAATCCACAGCCCACCATGATGCGGAAGCTCCAGAATAATGGCCAGACGGTAGGCAATGAATCGGCCGCCGCTTGTGCGATGTCCTCATCCGTAGCATCCACGACCCTGTCGGTATAAGGCTTCAGCAACAGCCCATAGCCCAGATCATTTTTCACGGCATCGAACGCGGCGATATTTTCAGGTGATTTTTCACCCGCACGCAGTTTCTCAAGCAGGCCGTAGGCTTCCATACCACTACGGATACGTACTTCGTGCTCATCTTTAAGATCACGTAAACCCGTGACTTCAGTATCAAATGAACGCGTAGCAATAATACCCATCACATAGGGGATTTTAATGGCGTAATCCGTGTGCATGGTTTCCTGATTCGGAATGCCGAATAAGGTGAAAGCCGCCGGGGCTTCTTCGGTGTGCCACTCGGCTTCAATAGCGGCCAGTTTTGCCTTTTGGACATCACCCAGCTCGTAGCCGGATTCATCTCCCAACACGATCACAGACAAGATAGAGGCCATACCGAAAGAAGCCGCAATCGCAAATGAACGACGGGCAAAAGGCAGATCGCGACCTTTGAGGATGTAATAAGAGCTGACACCCAAGATGAACATGGCACCTGTTACATAGCCTGATGCCACAGTGTGGACAAATTTCACCTGTGCAACTGGATTGAGTATCACTTCGGCAAAACTCACCATCTCCATGCGCATGGTTTCGAAATTGAACTCAGCACCAACTGGATTTTGCATCCAGGCATTGGCAATCAGAATCCACAATGCAGAGAAGTTTGAGCCCAGAGCCACCAGCCAGGTCACCGTTAAGTGTTGGCGCTTACTGAGTCGATCCCAGCCAAAAAAGAATAAGCCGACAAAAGTGGATTCAAGGAAAAAAGCTATCAGCGCTTCAATTGCAAGCGGGGCGCCAAAAATGTCGCCGACGTAGTGAGAATAGTAGGCCCAGTTCATACCGAACTGGAATTCCATGGTCAGTCCAGTGGCTACACCCAGTGCAAAGTTAATGGCGAAAAGCTTACCCCAGAACTTGGTCATGTCCTTGTAGATTTGCTTTCCGGTCATCACATACACAGACTCCATGATGGCGAGCAGAAACGCCATGCCCAAAGTCAGCGGGACGAACAAAAAGTGGTACATCGCAGTCATAGCGAACTGTAACCGCGATAGTTCGACGATATCAAACATGATAACTCCTTTAGTCGCCAGTCTCCCGGCAACGTACGACATAGTTGATCGAGCACGCCCAGCAAGTATTCTTCAAGACTACTGTCAATCGGTTAAAACATCAGCAATCATTGATTGATAACCCGACAACGCGTTATCCATCGTTAGGCTACGCAAAACGTCAGCGAGCACGCCTGCCTGTTTTACAACATCATTTCCTGACCAGCGATTTACTCGCCAAACTGGATGTTGCGGACTTGTTTCGAATTATAGATTTTAATGTAAAACCACAGCCAGATAAGCTGAAACTAATACTACTGACTTCGCCACACAGGTTCAAAGGTATTTATAAAAAAGCGCGCTGATTCGCTAAGCAGATTGCGATTTAAATCGTATAGATAAGTTATTTCCATGCGCGAGATCAAACTTCTCGCAATTGCATAGCTTTGTAGCTAACACTTTAAATAAATGTGATTTTTCAATTATAAAGTTACAAAAAATGCAAATTTAATCACCTTGGCAGATTCTATAATCACAACAAAAAACGGGTAATTTTTCTCAGTAAAGCTGAAAGGAAAAAATGACTTCGGCGCACAAGATAACATCAATAAACAAGCGTAAAGACAGTGCAATTAATATAAACCTGACCCGACCTTTAGATTATTTTTTCTAATCCAAAAAGACAACAGGACAATGACTGTGCCCTGCAGGTATCACCTTACTGGCAGCCATACCAACTGTGACACTTGTTTGGAGATGAAGATATTCCTATTAACATTTCCCAGTTTGGTTACTGCACCAATATCCAAGTTTTAAACAATCACCGCCAAGCCCAGGCCTGCCAGAAAAATCCGCAACTCCTGGCCAGCCTCAACCATTTGGGCCTTTACCAGCATTAAAGCTATGGCCACCGTCAGGATTTGACCCGTCTGACGCATAAACTCATGCAGGAAATGTTAATGATATTAGATGACTCAGCCGGATTTAGCCGAAAAAAACATGCGTAAAAAGCAAACAAAAACGGAGCCTTGAGCTCCGTTTTTAACATTTGATTATCTGTGATATCAGCTGCTAGGGATATCCAAACCAAAATGCAGATAAGCGCGATGGGTCGCGATCCGTCCCCTGGGTGTGCGCTGCAAAAAGCCTTGCTGAATCAGATAGGGTTCGAGTACATCTTCAATCGTATCCTTTTCCTCTCCGATAGCGGCTGCAAGATTATCCAATCCCACAGGACCACCCATGAATTTGTCAATAATCGCCATCAGCAGTTTTCGATCCATATAATCAAAGCCGCTGCTGTCCACATCCAGCATATCCAGCGCCTGGCTTGCTACCTCTTCACTGATATGACCATCACTCTTCACTTCAGCATAATCCCGTACGCGCCGTAACAACCGGTTCGCGATACGCGGCGTGCCGCGGGCACGTCGTGCAATCTCCAGCGCCCCTTCCGGCACCATAGACAACCCGAGGCACCGGGCGCTGCGCTGAACAATATCTTGCAGATCAGCCACTTTGTAGTACTCAAGCCGCTGGGTAATACCAAAACGATCACGCAGCGGTGAGGTCAGCGAACCGGCACGCGTTGTCGCGCCCACCAGGGTAAACGGGGGCAGATCTATCTTGATAGACCGTGCCGCCGGCCCTTCGCCAATCATGATATCAAGCTGATAATCTTCCATCGCCGGATAGAGCACCTCTTCCACCTGAGGGCTGAGACGATGGATCTCATCAATAAAGAGCACATCATTTTCTTCCAGGTTGGTCAGTAGTGCCGCCAGATCGCCGGCCTTCTCCAGCACAGGGCCTGACGTTGTACGGATACTGACACCCATTTCGTTTGCAACAATGTTAGCCAGTGTCGTTTTACCCAATCCGGGCGGGCCAAAAATCAGCAGATGATCGAGCGCTTCAGTACGCAGTTTCGCAGCCTGAATAAAAATTTCCATCTGGCCCCGGACATGATCCTGGCCCTGATAATCCTGCAGTAATTTCGGGCGGATGGCACGGTCAATGACCTCTTCTTCGCGGTTAACCGGATAACTTCCCGACACCAGGCGATCAGCTTCTATCATACAATCTCACTTACACCATGGAGCGCAGGGCTTCACGGATAATCGCTTCACTTGGCATATCATCCTGCGCAACCTGAGCGACCACTTTAGAAGCCTGCTGAGGTTTATAGCCCAGCGCTATCAGGGCGCTCACGGCTTCATCTTCCGCCCGGTTCTTATCGGATGCGGCAGACTGTGCCTGGCTGGCTGCAGTATCCAGCGCTGGTGTGAAAAGATCGCCCTCGCCCCAGCCTTTCAGACGGTCTTTCATTTCAACCAGCAGGCGTTCTGCCGTTTTCTTACCCACACCGGGGATCTTCACTAAGGTAGAAATATCTTCATTTTCCACACAAAGCACGAACTGGCTGGCCGTCAACGCAGACAAGATGGCTAAACCCAGTTTCGGGCCAACACCATTGGCTTTGATGACTTCGCGAAACAAATCCCGCTCACTTTTCTTATTGAAACCGTACAGCAGCTGGGCGTCTTCTCTCACCACAAAGTGGGTGGCAATGGTGACTTCCTGCCCCGCTTGCGGCAATTCGTAAAAACAGCTCATCGGCATCTGAACTTCATACCCGATTCCGGCGGCTTCAATCACCACTTCCGGTGGCTGTTTTTCTACTATGATTCCTCGTAATCGGCCAATCACTGCCTTGCCTCTATCTCGCAAATTAAATTGGCTCTAGCATAATAAAGCGCTGGATGGATATCCAGCGCTTTATCAGAATGTCGTAAGAAATGACAGACAAGATCAAGCCTGATGGCGTGACACCAGCGCATTGAGGCTATCGGCGAGTCCTTTTAAGGTTTCGACTCTGTTGGCCAGCTCGGCGCCCTGCTGGGCCACCTGATCCGAAACCTGATTAGTCTGCACCACACTGTGTGCCACTTCGGTGCTGACCTGATTGAGCTCTTTCAGTGACTGGACCTGAATACCCAGGGTATCGGCCAGCCGGTTAACATCCTCAGACAGACCAGTGATCTCGGCAATAATACCGCCCAGCTCGGTCGCCGTAGCATGAATGACTTTTTGTCCCTGCTGCACTTCATTTTTACTTTTCTCCAGCAAGCTGCGGATCTCTGTGGCGGAAGCATTACTTTTTGCAGACAGCTTACGGACTTCATCGGCGACCACGGCGAACCCTCGTCCCGATTCCCCGGCTCTCGCGGCTTCAATCGCGGCATTCAATGCCAGCAGATTGGTCTGTTCGGCAACGGCAGTGATCAGCTCAGCGGCCGACATGACTTCATTATTACTGTGCAGGATGCGGGCGATAGCGTCGGTTGAGGCATTCAGTGATGCCGAGCTGTGCTGGGCCTGAGTTTCTATAGTTCGGCTGCGCTGGCGCAATTCGGTTACCGAACGGTCTGATTCATCCAGCCCTTCTGTCATCTGCCCGAGTTGCTGGCTCATCTGCTCGGCCGCACTGGCCTGCGACAGACAGTTCTGATTGAGATCTTTCACCTGATGATGCAACGCATCAGACTGCTGTTCCAGATCATCGGCTAACTGTGCCAGCTGACTGGCACTTTCGCTGGCACGATCCATAATGCTGCCCAGCGCCTGCTCACCTTTTTTGGCTTGCTCTGCCAATGTATGGCTGGCCCGTTCAGCCTCTGACGACTTCACCAGCGCGCTTTCTCGCTGACGCACGGTGAAGGCCTGAGCGATACCTATCACTATTAAAGGCAGTAATAAGCCAGACCAGGTTTCCAGCCGCTCTGCTGCCGGCGTCAATACCAGGTGAGGAAAGTCGTGACCGGCCAGAGATTCCTTGATCATCCAGCCAGAAATCACTACGACCAGCGCACTCCAGATCATGGCTGTGACCGGTTTGGCCGCCAGAAAAAACGCCACAATCAGCAGCGGCATCCAGAATGCCTGAGTAGAAACAACAATACCGCCACTTTGATAGACAATGTTCACGGCATGGATCACCATGCCCAGAAAACCCAGATTGACCGCGAGCTCAATCTGTTTCAGCCAACGTACAACCAGCCCGGCCAGTATTTCGCATCCAATGAGTGTAATAGACGTGATAACCAAACTGGTATGGGCATGGCTCGACCATTTTATCCAGCTGTACAAGCCGACGAAAAACGAGATGAGGGTGAAAAATAGCAGGGTATCAACCAAGCGGACTTGCTCTCCCTGCCACTGATGTGAAGAGGGCAAAAACAGGCCGCGCCAAAAAGCGACTGGGGACATTTTGTTATCCTTGTCATTGTTATATATGAACTATCCAACAGCTCCGACCACTATATTCAGTTAACAATGAATTAACAAAGAAAAAGCAGCACAAGGCTGCTTTTTTTTGATCCGTCCAACAGAACGCATTCCTGACAGGGATATTGATATGGTGACTTAACAGCGTATGACTATCTGTATCGTCCCCGTTTCGAACCCGATGCCTGGCCTGCCATCGCCACCAGGGTTTTGTGGGTATGGGCATGACAGATAGCCACTGCCAAAGCATCTGCCGCATCCGCCTGGGGCTTACCCGGTAATTTCAGCATATGGCAGACCATGTGCTGAACCTGTACTTTATCGGCACTGCCTTTGCCAACCACCGCCTGTTTAATCAATCTGGCCGCATATTCGCTGACGGGGATATGGGCATTCACGGCTGCAACAATTGCACTGCCGCGTGCCTGCCCGAGTTTCAGTGCCGAATTGGCATTTTTGCCCATGAAGACTTCTTCAATGGCAAAATCATCGGGACGAAACTGAGTGATCACTTCGGTAACCCCGGCATAAATCTGATGCAGCCGACCCGGAATATCATCACAGCTGGTACGGATACAACCACTGCCCAGATATTCAAGTTGTCTGCCCACCTGACGGATAACACCGTATCCCGTGATTCTGGAGCCTGGGTCTATCCCTAAAATAATGGCCATTAATATTACAACTGTTCCGCCACTTCGTCGGAAATATCCCCGTTATGGTATACCTCCTGCACATCATCAAGATCATCCAGCGCATCAATCAGACGCAGCAGTTTTGGCGCTGTGTCCGCGTCCAGCTCGGCCTTGGTTGACGGCACCAGAGTCACTTCTGCGTTCTGGGCTTCAAATCCGGCAGTGTCCAGTGCGTCTCTCACCGGACCAAAATCCGCCGGTGTGGTGTAGACGTCGATAGAACCATCATCATTGGTTTCAACATCATCAGCCCCCCCTTCCAGTGCTGCTTCCATGACAGCGTCTTCATCCAGCCCCGGCGCGTAGGAAATCACCCCTTTTTTCTCGAACAGGTAATTAACGCTACCGTCTGTGCCTAGGTTACCGCCCGCTTTGCTGAACGCATGGCGCACACCGGATACCGTGCGATTGCGGTTGTCTGTCATGCATTCAACCATCACAGCAGTGCCGCCAGGACCGTATCCTTCATAAATCACGGTTTCCATGTTGTCGTCACCTTCACCGCCGGCACCACGGCTGATGGCACGGTTAATGGTGTCACGCGTCATGTTATTGGACAGCGCTTTATCGACAGCAGCACGCAGGCGCGGGTTGCTTTCCGTTTCAGGACCGCCTTCTTTGGTCGACACCACGATTTCTCGGATTAACTTGGTAAAAATTTTGCCACGCTTAGCGTCTTGCGCCGCTTTGCGGTGTTTGATGTTGGCCCACTTACTATGACCTGCCATAACAATGCTCCGGATTTATAGAGGGTGTTGTCCCAGCTCTGCGTCACTGGGAGGCGCTGATCACTGTTCAGAACACGGCGAGAGATCGTACATCAGATGGTATGAAGCATACTGCAATGTCTTGAAGAGTGATCGGGCTGGCAGAGCTGCCAGCCCGGATAAGCCTGATTAATCAGGCTTCAGTATTTTGTTCGTCTTTCGCGGCCAGCTTCACCGCAATCGCCAGCTCCTCAAGAGCGGCAGGATTAGCCAGACTTGGCGCATCTGTCATCAGACATGCTGCCGCCGTTGTTTTCGGGAAGGCAATCACGTCACGGATATTCTCAGTACCACACAGCAGCATCACTAGACGATCCAGACCAAACGCCAGGCCTGCATGCGGCGGCGTACCAAATTTCAGTGCGTCCAGCAGGAAGCCGAATTTCAGTTGCTGCTCTTGCGCGTCAATACCCAGAATGTTGAATACTGCCGCCTGCATGTCTGCGTTGTGAATACGCACAGAACCACCGCCCACTTCGTAGCCATTCAGTACCATATCGTAAGCATTGGAAATTGCTGTTGCAGGGTTAGCCGCCAGCTCTTCCGCGGTCATGCCCAGTGTCGAGGTGAACGGGTGGTGCATCGCGTGCAGATTACCTTCCTCATCTTCTTCAAACATTGGGAAGTCAACCACCCATAACGGCGCCCATGCCGATTCGTTGGTCAGCTGCAGATCTTTACCCAGCTTCAGACGCAGCGCGCCCATCGCTTCATCAACCACATTTTTACGATCGGCACCAAAGAACAGAATATCGCCAGATTCGGCCTGAGTGCGCTCCAGCAACTGGGCCACTATGTCTTGGTTCAGGAATTTAGCCACAGGTGACTGCACGCCGTCAAAACCGGCCGCGCGGTCATTGACCTTCATCCATGCCAGGCCTTTTGCACCGTAAATACCGACAAAACTGGTGTACTCGTCAATCTGCTTGCGAGACAGCGCTGCACCACCCGGTACACGCAGAACGGCCACGCGGCCTTTAGGATCATTAGCAGGGCCGGCAAAGACTTTGAAGTCGACGTCTTTCAGGATGTCGGCCACATCCACCAGCTCCAGCGGGTTACGCAGATCGGGCTTGTCCGACCCGTAACGACGCATCGCTTCTTCATACTTCATGACAGGGAAAGTACCCAGGTCAACGTTCAGCAGCTCTTTCCACATATCGGCTACCATGCGCTCAGTCACGGCACGTACCTGATCGGCCGTCATGAACGAGGTTTCAATATCGATCTGGGTAAATTCAGGCTGACGATCTGCACGCAGATCTTCGTCGCGGAAACATTTGACGATTTGATAGTAGCGGTCAAAACCAGACATCATCAGCAACTGCTTAAAGAGCTGCGGTGACTGAGGCAATGCGTAGAAACTGCCTTTGTGCACACGGCTGGGCACCAGATAGTCACGGGCACCTTCCGGTGTCGCTTTAGTCAGGACAGGTGTTTCAATATCCAGGAAGCCGTTTTCATCCAGGAAGCGACGCACGAAGCTGGATGCTTTCGCACGCAGTTTGATACGGTCGCTCATTTCCGGGCGACGCAGGTCCAGATAGCGGAATTTCAGGCGTTGCTCTTCGGTGTTCTTCTGGTTGAAGTCCAGCGGCAGCACATCGGAACGGTTGATGATTTCCAGGCCTTTGGCAATCACTTCCACTTCACCGGTCGCCATGTCTTTGTTGACCTGGCTGTCCGGACGCTGACGGACTTCACCGGTCAGACGGATACAGAATTCATTGCGCAGTTGGTTCGCCACCTCGAAGATATCTTTCATATCCGGGTCAACCACTACCTGAACGATACCTTCACGATCTCGCATATCAATGAAAATAAGACCGCCTAAATCACGACGGCGGTTTACCCAGCCGCAAAGCTCAACGGTTTGTCCCGCATGGGACTTGTTCAGGTGACCACAATATTGGGTGCGCATAAGAATTTCCCGATCTGTTTACTTACAATCCTGTGTGTCCGCCCAAAATGGTATGACAGACACCAACTGTGCCAGTTTCGGCCATCTTCAGTGTCCGGCTGCGGCCTGACTGACGTCCGAAATAAAAATAACGCGGTATTATAAATGAAAAACACCACTGTAGGAAAAACCTCTGGCGTAAATCAAGCAAAATAGCCTGATTCCAGTCGTGAATGTTGACCGAATGGCGGGATATTCTCCACAATGTCAGCCAAGCCCCTTATCCAGACGGATAAAAAGTATTCACTAAGGTTTTTCAATGCCCTTTTCTTCACCCCTAAAGATCGGCATGGCAATGTGGTCACATGCGCCCTGGCAACGTAGCCTCTACGGCCGCGGCTGTCCTTCCACCGAAAGATTAAACCGGTACGCAGAAACTTTCTCCACTGTCGAAGGCAATACCACCTTCTATGCCACGCCCAAGCCGGCCACTGTACAGAACTGGGCTGATGCCACACCGGACGATTTTCGATTCACCTTCAAGCTGCCGAAAACCATCACTCATCAATATAAGCTGATGCACTGCCAGGGCCAGCTCGGTGAATTTTTTCATGTCATGGCGCCTGTGGCAGAAAAAACCGGCATCTGGAAAATTCAATTACCCGCCAGCTTCGGACCGGCAGAGCTGCCTGCACTCTCCGCTTTTCTTAAACAGCTGCCGTCAGATCTGACGGTTGGGGTTGAGGTCCGCCATCCGGCCTTTTTCAGCAAAGGCGCAGAAGAAAAGGCGCTAAACCGGTTGCTTATCGAACATCAGGCCAACCGGATTATCATGGACACTCGCCCGGTTTTTTCGGCCCCCGCCACCAGCGAGGCCGTCATTGATGCCCACCAGAAAAAACCCAGAGTGCCGGTTCACGCCATTGCAACCGCCATGCACCCTGTGGTGCGTTTCATTGGTCACCCGGATCTTGATGCCAACGATCCCTTTTTTGCCAACTGGTTACAACGTCTTCCCTTATGGCTGAGTGAAGGCCGCCAGCCTTATCTGTTCATTCATACGCCCGACAACGACTTTGCCCCGGAACTGGCCGTCCGGCTTCATCGCCAGTTGGCACAACAATTGGCTGACACAGCGTTGCACCTGCCCGAGCTGAAATTGCCGCAAGGTGGTGACCAGGTGTCACTGCTCTGAATCCTGCCTGACCTGCCCTGTAAATCCACAAGACAAGTGGCGCTATTTTATCTACAATACGCGCCTTTTCAGCGGGAGAAGGACTCCCCATTGCCATCGCCGTGCGGCGAGGTATGCCGGAAGGAACCGTGCGAGATTCAGATATCAGGTGTGAGGAAGAGATAATGGCTGGCCACGACAATTTGTTCGCCGCCCCGATCGATAAATTGGGTGATTTTACCTTTGATGAACGCGTCGCCGAAGTATTCCCGGATATGATCCAACGTTCTGTGCCGGGATACAGCAATATCATCTCCGCCATTGGCATGCTGGCCGAGCGCTTTGCTATGTCGGATTCCACTATTTATGATCTGGGCTGTTCGCTTGGCGCTGCCACGCTGTCCATGCGTCGTCATATCAAACAGCCCGGTTGTAGAATCATAGGCGTCGACAACTCCCGCGCCATGGTAGAGCGCTGCCGTCTGCATATTGACGCTTACCGCTCCGACACGCCGGCAGACATTATTGAAGCGGATATCCGGGACGTGGATATTCACAATGCCTCTGTGGTGGTGCTGAATTTCACCCTGCAGTTTCTGGCACCGGAAGATCGCCGCCAGTTGCTGGAAAAAATCTATGCCGGGCTGCGTCCGGGCGGCATTCTGATCCTGTCTGAGAAATATGTTTTTGAGAACGGCCAGGCGCACGAGTTGCTGATCGATCTGCATCACGATTTCAAACGTGCCAACGGCTACAGCGAGCTGGAAATCAGCCAGAAACGCAGCGCCATCGAGCATGTCATGCGCCCGGACAGCATCCCGGCCCACCGTGAGCGTTTGTCCGATATTGGCTTTCGCAGCGTAGAAGTCTGGTTCCAGTGCTTCAACTTCGGCTCTATGTTTGCCATCAAGTAATTAACGAAATTAAGGTAACTTTGACGCTCCATGTTTAGCTTTTCAGAATTCTATCGCTTATTAGCCAATGACGAGCAACTGCGTCCCTGGCTTAACATTTTGCCGCAGCAATTATCCGACTGGGAAACCGCCCAGCACGGCGACATGGCCCGCTGGGTTCGGGCGCTGAAGAAGTTTCCTGCCGATAAGCCGGACTTTATCGACCTGAAAACACAAGTCAGTGTCATGAATGAAGTGCCGGTAGCCGATGGTGAGCAAAAACGCCTGGAAAGCTTACTGCGTCTGCTGCACCCCTGGCGCAAAGGCCCGTACCATATCCACGGTATTCACATCGACACCGAATGGCGTTCCGACTGGAAATGGGATCGCGTTCTGCCGCACATCTCTCCCCTCAAACACCGTAAAGTGCTGGATGTCGGTTGCGGCAACGGCTACCACATGTGGCGTATGCTGGGTGAAGGGGCCGCACTGACGGTCGGGATCGATCCTTCAAACCTGTTCCTGATTCAGTTCGAGGCGATCCGTCGCCTGATGGGCCAGGATGAGCGTGCGTACCTGCTACCGCTGGGCATCGAACAACTGCCGGAACTGAAAGCGTTTGATACCATCTTCAGTATGGGTGTGCTCTATCACCGCCACTCGCCGCTTGATCACTTATTGCAGCTGAAAAACCAGCTGCGCAAAGGCGGTGAACTGGTGCTGGAAACCTTAGTGATTGAAGGCGATGAAAATGCGGTACTGGTTCCAGGTCACCGTTATGCTCAGATGCACAATGTCTACTTTTTCCCCTCTGCCAAAGCCCTGAAAGTCTGGCTGGAGAAAAGCGGTTTTGTCGATGTGCGGATTGTTGATGAAAGTGTCACCACCACCGATGAGCAACGCTCCACCAACTGGATGACAAATAATTCACTGCCGGAATATCTTGATCCGCAAGACCCGTCAAAAACAATAGAAGGCTACCCAGCCCCCCGACGCGCAGTGCTGGTCGCCGTAAATCCTGACTAAGTGTTAACAAAAGGGTGCTACCCGCATCCTTTTTTGTACGCTAAACTACGGCCCCCTAAAGAAAAACTAAGAATTACACTATATCCACTTTTGGGAGTGAGCATGCTTGGCCGCAGCGTAACCTTTATTGCATTGACATTTATTTCCGGCTGCTCAATGCTGAAAACCGAACCCAGCCCGCAGCGGGAAACGAATACACTGACTGCGATTGAGATGATGGAAACCAATGTCCATTTTCGACTTAATCGCATGTCGCAACAAATAAATGAGCAAAATGAAAACATTGCTAAGTTAGAAAAAGAGCTATCATCAATGTCAGAAGAACTGAATAAAGTTGCTTCTGTTTCATCGTCTAAACCTGAAGTCATTGTTGAGAAAAAAATAGTGCCGGTACCACAAAAAACTATTGATATCGATCCTAAAACTGCCCATGGCAAAGTTATCCTGGGTGAAGAAGAATGGATCTGGCTGGACTCAGTGCAATCCTTTTTTAAAGCACGGGTTGACACGGGTGCGACAACTTCTTCGATCAACGCACTGGATGTCCAGATCTTTGAACGGGATGGCAAACAGTGGGCCAAATTCAATCTCAGCCACAGCGGGGAAGAGAATCAGCCAGCCGATCAAATCATGGAAGCCCCGATTGTCCGCTGGGTGAAAATTCGCCAGTCTTCCGCCGACGATACCGAGCGGCGCCCGGTGGTTGAAATGTGGCTTAAACTCGGCAAATTGCATGAGAAAGCACAGTTTACCCTGGCAGACCGAACACAGATGACATATCCGGTGTTGCTTGGGCGGGAATTCTTTAAAGACGTCGCACTCGTTGATGTCGGTAAACAATTCATCCAAGGGCGATAACCGTTTTCAGTTTGGGGCATGACAGCTTGTCATAGCCCCATTTTCGTTTTCATCGTTTCGTTTGCTTCAACCAATAAAGGAAAAATTAGAGGTTGTCATGACGTCAAGAATTCCGTTTTATTTTCTCATCACCTTGCTCGTCATTGCCGGGACAGCGCTCAGTCTCTACCGCCATGATATTTACGGTGTGCCTTGGACACCGGGCGAAGAGCGCGCCTTGTGGGAGCTGGAAGCCAGAGTGGAGTTTGATGCCATCGGCAAGCCGGTCAAAGTATCAATGGCCGCACCGGAATCACAGCAGGGCTTCACGCAAATCGACGAAAGCACCTCATCACCTGGCTATGGCGTTGCACTGATCGATACCGATCAGGGACGCCGGGCGGAATGGTCAATTCGTCAGGCATCCGGCAAACAGGTGCTTTATTACAAAACACAGATGCTTGTCGACCCGCTGGCCAGTTTCTCGACCGATAAACCGAGAGGCAAGCCTGAAGCTCCCAGCCTTGATAACCCTCAGGAAACGGCAGCCAAAGCCATGCTGGTTCAGGCTAGAACCCTGTCGGCGGACAATCTGACGCTGACCCGGGAAATACTGAAACAGCTCAATGACAGGAATAACCAAAACGCCTCTTTGCTGCTCAATGCTTTTCCGCGGGAAAATGTGGTGGTTTTCTTACTCTCGATGGAAGGGATAAATGCCCGCATCGTGGGTGGCTTACAGCTCGAAGATGGCCGCCGTCGCCAAAGCATCAGCCCTATGGTGGAAGTCTGGGGCGGCGAGAAATGGCATTTATTTGACCCGCAGACAGGACAGGAAGGTAAACCTAACGATGTACTGGTCTGGAATCAGCAAGGTCATTCCTTGCTGGATGTCATAGGCGGCCGTAACTCCAATATCAGCTTCTCGATTATTTCGCAGGATATTACCCCGCAGCAGGCAACCCGTGAAAAAATCCAGGCTGAAGATCTGCTGAACTTCTCAATACACAGCCTGCCTATTGAGGAGCAGGCGATGTTCAAAACCATCATGCTGGTACCGATAGGCGCGTTGATTGTAGTCTTCCTCAGGGTCATAGTGGGCCTGAAAACCTCAGGGACATTCATGCCGGTGCTGATTGCAGTGGCCTTTGTGCAGACTCAGCTGATTACCGGTGTACTGGGTTTTCTGCTTATCGTTGGCACAGGTTTAATCATACGCAGCTACCTGTCGCGGCTGAACTTGCTGCTTGTGGCCCGAATATCCGCCGTCATAGTGACTGTAATACTCATTATTTCGATCTTTACCGTGGTGGCCTTCAAAATTGGCCTGGTAGAAGGTCTGACGATCACCTTCTTCCCGATGATCATCCTGTCCTGGACGATTGAGCGTATGTCGATTCTGTGGGAAGAAGAAGGGGCAAAAGAGGTCTTTATTCAGGGTGGTGGCTCGCTGTTAACGGCTATCATAGTGTATCTGGTCATGACCAATGATCTGGTTCGTCACTTAACCTTTAACTTTATCGGCCTGCAACTCATTATAATGGCAATGATCCTGATGCTGGGTAACTACACAGGCTACCGCCTGAGTGAGCTACGACGCTTTAAGCCGTTAGCGGAGGATTAAGCCATGTTTTTATCGCGTTATACTACGCCGTGGCGTCTGCGCGAACGCGGCATCATGGGCATGAACAAGCGCAATCACAGCTATATCGGCCGCTACAACGACCGCAGTCTGTATCCGCTTGTCGATGATAAACTGAAAACCAAGATCATCGCCCAGCGTGCGGGAGCCACCGTGCCTGAACTGATCGGTGTGATAAGAAGCCAGGTTCACGTCAAAGAAATTCACGACATGGTGCGTGACTGGCCGGGCTTTGTTATCAAACCGGCTCAAGGCTCCGGCGGGAAAGGGATTCTTGTCATTATCAAACACGAAAACGGTTTATACACCAAACCGTCAGGGGCTGTGATTAATAAGCAGGATGTTGAAAGACACATCACTAATACCCTGGCCGGGCTTTTTTCGCTCGGCGGCAAGAACGATGTGGCCATGGTCGAAAATCTGATCCAGTTTGATAATGTCTTCGACGGGTTCAGCTTTGAAGGGGTACCGGATATACGGGTGATTGTATTTAAAGGTTACCCTGTCATGGCCATGATGCGTTGTTCTACCGCGGCCTCCGACGGCAAAGCCAACCTTCACCAGGGAGCCGTCGGGGTCGGCATTGATATCGCCTCCGGCAAAGCCGTTCGTGCGGTGCAGTTTAACCTGCCGGTAGAACGTCACCCGGATACTGAAAGATTGCTCAGCGAGCTCACCGTACCCAACTGGCTGAAGTTACTGGAACTGGCAGCCAGTGCCTGGGAAATGACAGGACTGGGCTATCTGGGCACTGACATGGTACTGGATAAAGTCAAAGGTCCTATGGTATTGGAGCTGAATGCCCGGCCTGGCCTTGCGATCCAGACCGCCAATGGCTGCGGGTTGCTGCCGCGACTTCATCACATTGAAAGCCTGGGCACGCCGTCCAAGATGCCCTCTCCGGCTGAACGCGTCGCCTATGCTGCCGAGCAGTTTGGTGCTAAGCCCCTGTTCTGATTACCTCTCAAGCCCCGGTTTTCGGCTGGGGCTTTCTTCTTCAGGCCAATTAGGCGCATAATAGCTGAGTCATCATATTCATTGATTTCAACTGGTTATTGGAGAGCCTATGTCAGAGATCCTGCGTTTATTTGACCAGCCGGTGGATCGCACCAAGAGCAACAGTACAAAGTGGCTGAAGTATCAGGGAAAGGATGTTCTGCCTATGTGGGTGGCAGACAGTGACTTCAGAGTACCGGATGCGATCACACACGCCCTCCACCAGCATGTCGATCACGGCGTCTTTGGCTATGGTTCCGTGCCTGCATCGCTCAGCGAGCTGATCGTTGAGCGCATGGCGACGCTCTATAACTGGCAGATCAAACCGGAGTGGATTGTTTATTTACCCGGTCTGGTCTGTGGTCTCAATCTGGCTGTTCGTGCCTGTACCGAGCAACATCAGGCCGTTGTCAGTCCCAAGCCGGTGTACCCGAAATTTTTTAGTGCGGCAAAATACGCTTCACGCCCTCTGGCCTACTCCCCCGTAACACTGCAGCAAGGCCGCTGGCTGTTGGATTTAGCGGCAACTGAGATCCCGACCGATAGCAAGCTGTTGCTGTTCTGTAACCCCTTAAATCCCGGCGGTACCGTCTACACGCGTCAGGAGTTGGAAGCGCTGCACAGCTTTGCCAAAAAGCATGACCTGTATGTCTGTTCCGATGAAATCCACTGCGATTTGCTCCTCAATGAGAACGCCCGCCATATTCCCTTTGCCAGTCTGGATGACGATGCCGCACAGCGATCCATCACCCTGATAGCACCGAGCAAGACCTTTAACATTGCCGGTCTTGGCGCATCAATGGCAATTATTCCGAGTTTCGAGCTACGACGCCGTTTCAACCGGACGCGGGCTGGCATAGTGCCTGAGGTCAATGTGCTGGCCTATACGGCCGCCGAAGCCGCATACCGTGATTGCCAGCCGTGGCTCGACAATCAGCTCCACTATCTGCGTCAGCACAGAGACAGGCTGATGACAGCCATTAACAGTATGCCGGGGCTCACACTGCATCCGATTGAAGCGACCTATCTGGCCTGGATTGATGCCTCCGGCCTGCCTGTGGCAAACCCGCATGCCTTCTTTGAAGCCGCCGGTGTTGGCTTTTCGTCTGGCGCAGATTTTGGCCATTCCGGATTTGTCAGAATGAATTTTGCCTGTACCAGCCAGACTTTAGAGCTGGCGCTATCGCGCATGAAGAACGCCATTGAATCAATCGGTTAATAATTAGCCATCTGATAGACAATCTCGCTAAAGATTTTCACTGACTGTCCGATAGAGATAACACTGGTTTTAATTTCTGTCGGACTCCATGCAAATCCATACCATAGACAAAGCACAGCTTATCAGTGAAGTGCAGCTTGGTAACCAGCTCAACCGCGCGGTTGAGCAGGGGCGCCGATCTGACTTCGCACTGATGCTGGCTATGTTATCGCCGGATTATCTGGAAACCACGCCGACCGAAAAACCGCTGCCTCCTGCGACCACAGAAGAGCAGTTGCGCTCTTATTTCGAATTGCAAGACCCTGCCCCGCTATCGACATCCGAGTTCTGCTATCCCCGTGGTGCAGAGCAGTCACGAGCGTTCCATTATGGCGGGCTTTCCGCAACCCGCTTACTCAGCTCGTTACAACCCATAGCAATAACGTTCCCCCCCCAGGACACTAAAGGTTTGCCTGAAGAGCTGTACCATAACCTGTCCGGGCATGAGCGCCGCCGCCTGCCTCCCACCCAGCCGGAACCGATCAAAGGGTCCCCGCAGGATCTCTACCTTAACCTTATCCGAGCCAAACGTTCCGCTGAAATGTACGGCGCCGTTGCTAAGGTCTGCTGATCACCATCACCTTTTCTTTTCGTTATTTTTCAGTCAATTAAGCAATTTTTTCGCGACATCTCACAAAGTACTAAATTTCGTGACAAGCGTCATATGCCAAACAATTCAATGCCGCTTTACCTGCGTACTTAACTAAGATTTAACATTATCAGGGTGTTATTAGTTTATTGAATAGTGAAGGTGAGGATGGTTAAAGCCGTCATTGCTGTTACGACTTCTAGGTATCCACATATAGGAAGATTGCGCTATGAATATTGCAGACTCAGTTATTCTTATTACTGCTGCAGGCTGCCCATTAGGAAAAGCCGCATCGTTCCATTTCTCTTCATTAGGCGCACGGATAGCCCTGGTAGATACAGACAGTGAACGATTGCACATCAACCATCAGGAATGTTTAGCCAAAGGCAGCGAGTGCTATGCACTTTGTCTTTCCGATAATAAAGAAGCCACTATTGCCAGTGCCATTCATGCGGTACACGAACAATACGGAAAAATCGATGTACTGATCAACTGCTGGCTGGGTGTCGATATTCCCATGCTCTTAACCCAGACCTCAGTTGAAGAATTCTGCCAGCTCATGACGGAAGGTACATCAGCGTTTCTTTCCTTTGGCAAACAGACCGCAAGCTACATGCGCGAACATCACCAGTCCGGTGTGATTATCAATTTAGCTGCTTGCCGGCCGGATAATCCCATACCTTTGAGCAGCAGTTCCAAAGCCATGCTGGCGGGCTTTACTCAAAGCTGGTCCAAAGAGCTGGCGCAGTACAAAATTCGTGTTGGTGGCGTTTTCCCGCTGATCTTTGATGAGCGGCATGATCTGCCACCCAGCACCCTACTCAGCCTGCCCATGCAGTATGAAATTGCCCGTAGTGCTGAGTACATAGTCTCGAACGACTATTTCAATGGCAGAATGATTGAAGCTGAAGTGGTCTGATCCCCTGTCACTGCAGCGAGTCCCGTCTTTGTCCTCGCAATCTACTAATGCCATAGGCCGTAATCTGCAAATGGTATAAAAAAACCCGCCAGATGGCGGGTTTTTGTTTCACTCAGCGATAGGCTATCAAGCCTTAGCCGCAACCTTCTTGCTTCGGGCCGCAGGAGCAGCCTGAATGACTTCCGCAGGTTTTTGATCTGCATTCTTCTTAATCACAGTCGTGCCTTCAAAGGTTTCGCCTTCGACATACGCCTTTCCGTAATAAGAAGCCAGTAGCACCTCTTTCAGCTCTGCAATCAGCGGATAACGCGGGTTCGCGCCGGTGCACTGATCATCAAAGGCTTCGACAGCCAGTTCATCCAGTTTCGCCAGGAAGTCAGATTCTGATACCCCTGCCGCCTGAATTGACTTAGGAATATCCAAATCGTCTTTCAGTGCATCCAGCCAGCTCAGCAAGCGCTCAATTTTCTGTGCGGTACGGTCACCGGGCTGAGAAAGGCCCAGGTGATCAGCCACTTCGGCATAGCGACGACGAGCTTGCGGGCGGTCGTACTGAGAGAAAGCCGTCTGCTTGGTTGGATTGTCGTTCGCGTTATAGCGCACCACATTCGCAATCAGCAAGGCATTTGCCAGACCATGTGGAATATGGAACTCAGCACCTATCTTGTGTGCCATAGAGTGACAGACGCCCAGGAACGCATTGGCAAAAGCAATACCGGCGATGGTTGCCGCGTTATGGACTTTCTCACGGGCAATCGGGTCTTTCGCACCGTTGGCATAGCTGGAAGGCAGGTATTGCTTGAGCAGTTGCAGTGCCTGCAATGCCTGGCCATCTGAATACTCGTTTGCCAGCACAGACACATAGGCTTCCAACGCATGGGTCACAGCGTCATAACCACCAAACGCAGTCAGTGATTTTGGCATGTTCATTACCAGATTGGCATCAACGATTGCCATCTGAGGTGTCAGCTCATAATCAGCCAGCGGGTATTTCGCGCCTGTTTCATCATCGGTGACGACCGCAAACGGCGTCACTTCAGACCCCGTCCCTGACGTGGTTGTAATACAAACCAACTCTGCTTTTTTACCCATTTTCGGGAATTTGTAGATACGTTTACGGATATCCATAAAGCGCATCGCCAGCTCTTCGAAGTGGGTATCCGGATGTTCATACATCACCCACATGATTTTCGCGGCGTCCATCGGTGAACCGCCACCCAGTGCAATGATCACATCAGGCTGGAAGCTCTTCATGGCTTCCGCACCTTTTTTGACGATCGTCAGTGTTGGATCGGCTTCCACATCGTAGAAAGCATGGACATCTATGCCCTGTGCTTTGAGCAGCGTCATCACTTCATCGGCATAGCCGTTGTTAAACAGGAAACGGTCGGTCACCAGAAAGGCACGTTTCTTATCTTCCAGATCCGTCAGCGCCACAGGCAGGCTGCCACGGCGGAAATAGATCGACTTAGGCAGTTTATGCCACAGCATATTTTCAGCTCGCTTCGCCACTGTTTTCTTGTTAATCAAATGTTTAGGCCCGACGTTTTCAGAGATAGAGTTCCCCCCCCAAGAACCGCAGCCTAAAGTCAAAGATGGTGCTATGTTGAAGTTGTACAGATCACCGATACCGCCGTGGGTGGTTGGGATGTTCACCAGAATACGCGCGGTTTTCAGCTTATCGCCAAAGTACTTAATGCGCTCTTCATTGACATCCTGGTTGGTATATAAACCCGAGGTATGACCAATACCGCCAAGGTCAACCATCTTACAGGCCATATCTACCGCATCTTCAAAGGTTTTGGCACGGAACATCCCCAGGGTTGGCGACAGTTTCTCATGGGCAAACTCTTCATCGATCGTGATGGCCTCGCCTTCACCAATCAGTACCTTGGTATCAGAAGGAACCGACACCCCTGCCATTTCAGCAATTTTTGTAGCAGGCTGGCCCACGATATTGGCGTTCAGATTACCTTCAATCAAAATCACTTTGCGGACTTTGTCGGCCTCTTCTTTGCTCAGCACATACCCTTTGTGGCTGGCAAAACGCGCCTTCACTTCGTCATAGATTTCATCCATTACGATTACGGCCTGCTCTGAGGCACACACCACGCCATTATCAAATGTCTTAGACATCAGCACAGATGCCACCGCACGTTTTACATCGGCCGTTTCGTCAATCACCACAGGCACATTACCTGCGCCGACGCCAATGGCCGGTTTGCCAGACGAGTAAGCCGCTTTCACCATGCCCGGACCACCGGTGGCCAGAATCAGGTTTAGGTCTGGGTGCTTCATCAGGGCATTGGACAACTCAACCGAAGGCTGATCGATCCAGCCAATGATATCTTTAGGTGCGCCAGCCGCGACGGCGGCATCCAATACCAGTTTCGCCGCAGCGTTGGTCGATTCTTTCGCCCGTGGGTGCGGAGAGAAAATAATACCGTTACGGGTTTTGAGTGAAATCAGAGATTTGAAGATAGCGGTTGAAGTTGGGTTTGTCGTCGGCACAATGCCGCAGATGATACCGACAGGCTCTGCGATGGTGATGGTGCCGAACTCATCGTTCTCCTCCAGAATGCCGCAGGTCTTTTCGTCTTTGTATTTGTTGTAAATAAATTCAGAGGCAAAGTGGTTTTTGATCACCTTGTCTTCAACGATCCCCATGCCAGACTCTTGTACGGCTTGCTGGGCCAGAGGAATACGGGCGTTGTTTGCCGCCAGAGAGGCGGCACGGAAAATCTTGTCTACTTGCTCCTGCGAGTAGGTGGCAAAAATCTTCTGTGCTGCTTTTACACGGGCAACCATTGCATCGAGTTCTGCCAAATTAGTTACAGGCATAGTCAAACTCCTAACTTTAAGATTGAAAACTTTTTAGTAAGGATACGTCTCTGATTCCTTGCCATGAGAGCGCTTATCGCCGATTGAGCACACTTAGTAAATTGCTTTCAAAACTGATTTTATGACTTCATTGCCAGGTGGGGCTTGATCTGGATCATGCTAAACGCATACATCAGAAAGATGTCACCACTCATCAAAAACAAATAAAATCAATTATTTAAAAAGCAACTCAATTAGAATCATTCACAAAACAAATATTTAGACATGCCGCAACATGAAATTAATTTTCATATCGGTAATTTAATTCCCAAAAGTGACAACAGATTGGCTCCCCAAACGGCTACAGGCTCATACCCCATTCTGGGTAGTATTCACGCCACATAAAGCCTAATCCAGTAACGCTCAGAACGACAATGTCATTGAATGACTTTTTGACCACCAATAAGCATCTGAACACATATCATTGATAAATGAAGCCAGAATAGCAAACAAAAACAGTAAAATAGGTGCAGTAAGTCTTACCTTCCCCCTGCTGCTGTAAACCAAATAAGCTCTTACCGGCAGCAGGTACAAACAGCGCGGAAATGGCTCTGGCAAAGGCAGCAACTCTTAAGTATGCTTTATTTTTCAATCACTCAGATGTTAGTTATGTCCCACTCAACAAGAAAAGAAAGACTCTACATCACCATTTTTGGCACCCACACCCCGGCGGGCAAAGCATTTGATATCACATTAATTCTGACCATACTGGCATCGATTATTGTTCTGATGCTCGGGTCTGTCAGCCCGATAAGCCAGAAGTGGGGACAGCTGTTCTACTTGATGGAATGGGGGTTTACGCTGATCTTTACGCTCGAGTATCTGCTCAGGCTGTACTGCTCACCCAAGCCGGCTGCGTATGCCCGGAGTTTTTACGGCATTGTCGATTTTCTTGCCATCTTACCCACCTATCTGGTGTTTCTTTTTCCGGCCGCGCACTATCTGATGGTCATCCGGTTGCTGAGGGTAATGCGTATATTCCGGATCTTAAAACTGGTTAGGTATTTGCAGGATTCTAATTTACTGCTGAGGTCTTTATTACAATCCAGCCGCAAGATCCTGATCTTTTTCACTACTGTCGCAGTGCTGGTGACTGTATTTGGTTCACTCATGTTTGTGATTGAAGGACCAGAACATGGCTTTACCAGCATTCCTTACAGTATTTACTGGGCCATAGTGACCTTAACGACTGTGGGTTATGGTGACCTGGTACCTCAGACGGATCTCGGTAAAACGCTCGCCTCATTCACTATGCTGATGGGCTATTCCATCATCGCCGTTCCCACCGGCATTATCACGGCAGAAATTGGCCATCAGAGTCAGTTACACCGCACCCTGGTGAAGTGCATGAACTGCTCGCGGCCGGGCCATGAAACCGACGCCGTCTTCTGTAAGCATTGCGGCAGTGAACTCGCACATCCCGATGACAGGATCGTCTCAGCGCCTGCCACTAAATGATCCCAGAAAAACGAACACAATCCGCACGCACAAAAAAGCCCTCGCAAGAGGGCTTTTTCACTCAGCTGTCCAAGTGTCTGATAAACAGCTATTTACGACGCCATATCGTACCTTGCGGACCATCCTCAAGAATGATTCCCATGGCGGTCAGCGTATCACGTGCGGCATCTGCAGCTGCCCAGTCTTTCGCAGCTCGGGCATCCAGACGTTGCTGGATCAGTGATTCAATCTCAGCCACATCGTCTGCCTTTGCACTGCTTTGCAGGAAGGTTTCAGGATCCTGTGCCAGCAATCCCAGTACTTCAGCCAGTGCGCGCAGTTGAGCGCCAAGTGCAGAAGCCGCCTTCAGATCTTCACCTTTCAGGCGATTAATCTCACGCGCCATATCAAACATCACAGAGTAAGCTTCAGGCGTGTTGAAGTCATCATCCATCGCCGTGGTAAAGCGCTCAATGAAGGCTTCACCACCCTGTGCGGCAACATCCGTATCCAGACCGCGCAGTGCCGTATACAGACGCTCCAGCGCAGAGCGTGCCTGCTTCAGGTTCTCTTCGCTGTAATTGAGCTGGCTGCGATAATGGCCAGACATCAGGAAATAACGAACCGTTTCAGCATCGTAATGCTCCAGCACATCACGAATGGTGAAGAAGTTACCCAGTGATTTGGACATCTTCTCACGATCAACCATCACCATACCGCTGTGCATCCAGGTATTCACATACTGGGTATCATGGGCACAGCAGGATTGCGCAATTTCATTTTCGTGATGCGGGAACTGAAGATCAGAGCCGCCGCCGTGAATGTCAAAATGATCGCCCAGAATGGCTGAGTTCATTGCAGAACATTCAATGTGCCAGCCCGGACGGCCAGGTCCCCATGGTGATTCCCAGGTCGGCTCGCCCGGTTTGGACATTTTCCACAGCACGAAATCCAGTGGGCTGCGTTTTGCCGTTTCAATATCAACACGCGCACCGGCCTGCAGCTGTTCCAGATCCTGGCCAGACAACTTACCGTATTCGTCAAACTTACTGACTTCAAACATCACGTCGCCATTGTCTGCCACGTACGCGAAACCGCGTTCGATCAGACGTTCACACAGCGCAACAATTTCCGGAATGAATTTGGTCGCACGAGGCTCAATATCCGGACGCGCCATACCCAAGGCATCAAAATCGGCGTACATTTCGCCGATCAGACGTTCGGTCAGAGAGTCACAGCTTTCACCGTTTTCTGCCGCGCGTTTAATAATTTTATCGTCAATATCTGTGATATTACGGACAAATGTCAGATCATAGCCACTGTAACGCAAGTAGCGTGACACCACGTCGAATGCAACAAAGGTGCGGCCGTGGCCGATGTGACATAAATCGTAAATAGTAACCCCGCAGACGTACATGCCTATTTTGCCAGGCACTATGGGTTTAAATTCCTCTTTTTGTCTTGTCAGTGAGTTATAGATCTTTAACATGTCTGATAATTACTCATTTCGGGGGTTACGATTCAAAGGGCTGATTATACCCAAGTCGCCTCAAGATGCTAGGTTCAGCGCGATTGGCATGGTTAACGGGTGCAGTACCGATTTTACCAATCCCAACCCTCTTCTATAGTTATAGAATTAACTTGGTTCACCTGTATAAACTGTATTGACGCTTTGCCTTAGTTCGTTAGAATTCAGGGTTTAAAGCAATACACTCCAGTTAAGGATAAGCTCATGGTAACGCTTCACACCACTTTTGGTGATATTAAAATCCAGCTCAACACAGAAAAAGCTCCGGAAACCAGTGCGAACTTCCTGCAGTACTGCCGTGACGGTTTCTACAATGGTACGCTGTTTCACCGTGTGATTGACGGCTTCATGGTTCAGGGCGGCGGTATGGCGTCCGGCATGGTTGAAAAAGAAACCCGTGCACCAATCAAGAATGAAGCTAACAATGGTCTGAGCAACAAAACTGGCAGCATCGCGATGGCCCGCACCATGGAACCACATTCCGCAAGCTCTCAATTCTTCATCAACGTGAATGATAACAACTTCCTAGATTTCAAATCTGAAACACCAGATGGTTGGGGATACTGCGTATTTGGTGAAGTGGTTGAAGGTATGGATATCGTCAACAAGATCAAAGCGGTTGCGACAGGTAACTGGGGCTATGTCCATCAGGACGTGCCGGTTGAAGAAGTTGTCATCAATTCTGTTACCATCGAAGAATAATTCCCTGCCAAGGTGGCCGTTCATACCGGCCACCTGTCTCAATACTTATGACCATATGTTTTATAGCTGATTTGCACCTGAGTGCGGATCGCCCTGATATTACCGATTGTTTTCTGCACTTTATGTCAACCGAGGCAACCCAATGCGAAGCACTCTATGTGTTGGGCGATCTGTTTGAAATGTGGATTGGTGATGACGACGACAATGCCTTTCACCGCCAGATCAAATGTGCATTTAAAGCATTGACGGATTCCGGTGTGCCCTGTTTTTTCATTCATGGCAACCGTGATTTCCTGATCGGCAAGCAATTCAGCCGTGAAACGGGCGTCATGTTATTACCAGAGCACACTGTGATTGACCTGTACGGTACGCCAACGCTGATTTTGCATGGTGACACTTTGTGTACCCTGGATGAAAGCTATCAGCGTTACCGGAAAAAAGTCCATAATCCATTTATTCAATGGCTATTTTTGCGCCTACCGCTGGCATGGCGCCAGGCTGTTGGCCGCAAGATGCGCTCTGGCAGCAGTAGCAACAATCAGATGAAGTCCTATGACATCATGGATGTGACGCCACAAGCTGTCACTGATTTAATGTCAGAACATCAAGTGACCCATATGATTCATGGCCATACCCATCGCCCGGCCGTTCATGATTTAACCATTGATGGGCAGCAGGCCACCCGGACCGTGCTGGGTGACTGGTATGATCAGGGTTCCGTTCTGCTCTGCACAGCTGCCGGTTGCCAGCTGCAAATGCGCAGCTTCAGAATGGCTGACCAAAACTAGCGATACATACTCACACTCACACACAACCCGGTGATTCATAACCTGAGGCTGAATTCGGGTCGACACCGGGCATTACTTTTACTTATCAATCTTATCTTTTGGGCTTAAGATCACAAGCCGCGCAATTTCTCAGCGAAAGGTCACAACCAGTGGAAAATTCTACTGCTAATGTTACGCAACGGTGATAATTATTAGTAATATACTGGTTCACTCCTGTCATGCGGACTATTCACCAAAGAGAATCACTGGCAATGCAAGCCCTCGCCAACACAACGATAACCATAAACAGTGCTGATATCATGTATTCTTATCTTGCCCGGCAGCCCGTTTTAGATCGCGAAAAAACGACTATTGGCTACGAATTGCTCTTTCGCGACGGGCCCAAAAATTGTTTCCCGGATGTGCCGCCCGAAGAGGCAACAAATCGCTTGTTACTGAACAATTTCTTCTCTAACGGTTCAAACGATGTATGCAGCGGCAAACTCGCCTTTGTCAACTTTCCTGAAAAAAGCCTGCTTAAAGGTACACCTCTTCTTTTTCCATCCCATACTTTTGTAATTGAAGTGCTGGAAGACTGCACCCCCTCAGACACGCTTCTGGAAACGGTTAAAGACCTTTATCAGCGTGGCTACCAGATAGCACTGGACGATTTTAACCCGAGCGTAGAATGGAACCGGTTTTTGCCTTTCGTCCACATCATTAAATTTGATTTACAACTGACGCCTATTGATAAAGCGCGATTTTTTATTCGCCGCCACAAAGACAAGCCAATTCAGTTTCTGGCTGAAAAAGTGGAAACCTACGCCGAATTCAAAGAAGCCAAAGCGGCGGGATTTCATCTGTTTCAGGGGTATTTCTTCAGCAAGCCCGAAATGATGCAGCAAAAGACACTCAGCCCTTCGGCGCTGACGACGCTGAGGCTCTACCAGCAGATCTGTCAGGATGTGGTGAACTTTGATGAGGCGGAGGAGATCATTGCGACCGATTTGTCCTTATCGTACAAGTTATTACGCCATGTGAATGCCATCACCTCAAACCGTGCTGTGCCCATTTCCTCCTTCAAGCAGGCACTCATTTATCTGGGGGAAGAAAGGCTTCGCCGCTTTATCAGTTTTGTGGCAACCTCACACGTTACCCGTGACAAGCCGTCATCACTCTACTGCCTGTCTTTGCAACGGGCCCATCTGTGCGAACTGCTGGCCGCTGACATTTCCCCGAAATTAAATGGCAACCGTGCTTTTCTGACGGGGCTTTTCTCGATGCTGGATTCACTGCTTGATCAGCCGCTCGATGTGTTGATTCCTATGCTGCCGCTCGATATCAGCATTCAGGACGCCTTGATTCACCGCAGCGGAAAACTGGGATACCTGCTGTCACTGGTGTGCGCCTATGATCATGCCGATTGGGATCAGGTGGATAGCATGTGCTCTAAACTGGGTCTGGAGAGTGAACATGTTGCGAACCGCTACCTGGAATCTTTAGAATGGGTGACCAGCATAGAAGAACTGCAATAAATGATGACAAACACACAATTATGTCCTTGTGGCAGCCAGCAACCTTTATCCAGCTGCTGCCAGCTTGTCCACCAGAATCCATCAATGGCCCTGCATCCTGAACAGCTCATGCGCGCCCGATACAGCGCGCATGTTCTGGGACTGGTCGATTTTGTCGTCGCGACTTACCACCCCAGTTGTCAGGCAGAACAATATCGCGACGCCATCGCAGACTCCATCAATAGTGAATGGCTTGGGCTTGAGGTCGTCAGTAGCCAGATCGCCAGCGATACCCAAGGCTATGTCGAATTCAAAGCCTTTTACCGTGACGAAAACCAAGAATATTGCCTGCACGAAAAGTCACGATTTTTACGTGAAATGATCGGAAACATCCCACAATGGTTCTATATCGACGGCGAGTATCCGGAAGCAACCGAACCGCTGAAAGTGGGCCGGAATGATCCCTGCACGTGCGGTAGCGGCAAGAAGTTTAAAAAATGCTGTATGTAAGCTAATCCCCGTGTGGCATTCAGCACAAAGAAATTTCCAAAATGTACTAATTAACTATTGCAAAACCGCCGCAGCTTGGTTAGTGTGAATAACAAGTCCACAGTCAATAATGATTTAGACAGAGTACATAATTATGCGTATCCAAATGGTAAACCTACACCACCATCATCATCCTGATTAGTCTTTCAGGAGGATACGCCTCACTCTGGAAGACGACAATTCGCCTCTTCCAGCGGTCGCTACATATAAGCAGCATTCAGACCCCCGGAAGAGAAATCTTCCGGGGGTTTTTCGTTTTAGCACTGAATTTAAAAGATAAATTAAGCATATAGGGAATGTCATCATGCAAACACAACGACTACGCATTGCTATCCAGAAGAAAGGACGACTGAGCACTGAATGTAAAGATCTCCTGAAGCGCTGCGGTGTAAAATTCAATCTGATCGGTGAGCGCCTTGTGGTTCACTGTGAAAACATGCCCATCGACCTGCTGCTGGTTCGTGATGATGACATTCCCGGCCTGATTATGGATGGTGTCGTTGATCTGGGCTTCATTGGTGAAAATGAACTGGAAGAAGTCGGGCTTGAGCGTGCGGCGCGGGGTGAACCCAGCCACTACGAGATGCTGCGTCGCCTGGATTTCGGTGGCTGCCGTCTGTCTATTGCGATTGATAAAGATGAGGAATACCTAGGTCCGCAAGATCTGCAAGGTAAGCGCATTGCCACTACCTATCCACAACTGGTGAAGCGCTACATGACAGAGCAGGGTGTGACATTCAGCACCTGCATGCTCAATGGCTCAGTCGAAGTTGCACCACGTGCCGGTCTGGCCGATGCCATCTGTGACCTGGTTTCCACCGGTGCGACACTCGAGGCCAACGGCCTGAAAGAAGTCGAAGTGATCCTGCAGTCTAAAGCGGTACTGATTCAGCGTTCTGGTGATTTCAGCGCCGACAAACAAGCGTTGATCGAGCGTCTGTTAACCCGTATGCAAGGTGTGATTCAGGCCAAAGAGTCGAAATACATCATGCTGCACGCACCGACTGAGTGCCTGGAACAAGTGACAGCCTTACTGCCTGGCGCGGAAGACCCTACCGTACTGCCGCTGTCTCACGACAAAAGCCGCGTCGCCGTTCACCTTGTCAGCTCAGAAAATCTGTTCTGGGAAACCATGGAACAACTGAAAGCGCTGGGCGCCAGCTCAATTCTCGTTCTGCCAATTGAGAAAATGATGGAGTAAGCACCATGAAGACGGTTGTATGGCAATCTCTGAGTGAACAGCAGCGTGAATCATTACTGCAACGCCCGGCCATCACAGCAGGCGAGAATGTGACGGCAATTGTCAAAGACATCATTACAGATGTTCGCGAACGCGGTGATGAGGCCTTGCTGGAGCTGGCAGAAAAATTCGATAAAGTCCGCCCGGAATCAATCAAAGTCAGCCAGGAAGAGATTCAGGCCGCCGCTGACAGACTGTCTGAGGACATGAAACAGGCACTGCAACAGGCATACGCCAACATCGCCAAGTTCCATAAAGCGCAAAAAACCAAGCCACTGCAGGTTGAAACACAACCCGGTGTTATCTGTGAGCAGGTCACCCGGCCCATTAATGCCGTGGGTCTGTACATTCCGGGAGGCAGCGCCCCCTTACCGTCGACTGTGTTGATGCTGGGCGTGCCGGCACAAATTGCCGGATGCCGGCGTGTGGTGCTTTGTTCGCCCCCGCCTATCGCCGATGAGATTCTGTATGTCGCCCAACTGTGCGGCATTACCGATGTCTACAATGCCGGTGGTGCGCAGGCTGTCGCCGCCATGGCATACGGCACCGAATCAGTATCCAGAGTCGACAAAATTTTCGGCCCCGGTAATGCGTTTGTTACCGAGGCCAAACGTCAGGTCAGCAATGATTTTAATGGCGCCGCCATTGACATGCCTGCCGGCCCGTCTGAAGTCATGGTCATTGCCGACAGTGGCGCTGAACCGGATTTTATCGCTGCTGATTTGCTCAGTCAGGCTGAGCACGGACCAGATTCACAGGTTGTGCTGGTCACCCCTGAGCCAAGTATTGCCGACCGCGTCGCTGACGCCATTGCAAAACAGCTCAGCAGTCTGTCCCGTGCCGATATTGCCCGCCAGGCACTCGGATCGAGCCTGATGATCATTGCCGACAGCATCACTCAGTGCGTGTCTATCTCAAATCACTACGGACCTGAGCATCTGATTGTTCAGACCCGTAACCCGCGTGATTTAGTGCCTCTGCTGGATAACGCCGGCTCGATTTTCCTGGGGCACTGGTCGCCGGAATCCGTAGGCGATTACGCCTCAGGCACCAACCACGTATTGCCTACTTATGGTTATACCAAAACGTATTCCAGCCTGGGTCTGGCCGACTTTACCAAGCGTATGACGGTGCAGGAGCTCAGTGCCGATGGCCTGCTGGAACTGGCGCCGACGGTGGAAACCATGGCAACCGCAGAAGGTCTGGACGCACACCGCCGTGCCGTCAGCATCCGGGTAGAAAAAATCAAACAATCACGCTCATCGACGTTGAAAGAGGCTTAAGATGAACCCTGAATTACTGGCTCGTAAAACCGTTCGCGAACTCACGCCATACCAGTCTGCCCGCCGCCTTGGCGGCAGTGGTGACATCTGGCTGAATGCCAACGAGTCGCCGTTCGTCAATGAATACAAGATTCAGTGTGACCGCCTGAACCGCTACAGCTCCTGCCAGCCAGAAGCGCTGATTCAAGCCTATGCCGATTATGCGCGTGTCGATAAATCCCAGGTGCTGACTTCGCGTGGGGCTGACGAAGGCATTGAGTTGCTGGTCCGCACTTTCTGTGAGCCTAAGCAAGACAGCATTCTTTACTGCCCGCCGACTTACGGCATGTACAGCATCAGTGCCGAGACCTTTGATGTGGGGGTCAAGCAGGTACCGCTGACCGCTGACTGGCAGCTGGATTTACCTTCGATTGCCGATAACCTGGACGGTGTCAAACTGGTCTTTGTCTGCAGCCCTAACAACCCGACCGGCAACCTCATTCGCCGTGATGACATTATTACGCTGCTGAACATGACGCAAGACAAAGCCCTGGTGGTGATGGACGAAGCCTATATCGATTTCTGTCCGGAAGCTTCCACGGTTGATTTGCTGGCGCAGTTCCCGAATCTGGTGATCCTGCGTACCCTGTCTAAAGCCTTTGCCCTGGCTGGCCTGCGTTGTGGCTTCACACTGGCCAACTCAGTGGTGATTGATTTACTGCTAAAAGTCATTGCACCTTACCCTGTACCTATCCCTGTGGCTGATATTGCAGTCCAGGCACTGTCGCCCGCCGGTCTGGCCAGAACCAAATTTCAGGTGCTCGACCTGAGCGCAAACCGTGCTTACCTGCAAGCTGGACTAGGTATGTTACCGGGTGTGACGGTATACGACGGCTATGGTAACTATCTGCTGGTACGTTTTCCTGACGGTGATGCCATGTTCAAAGCCCTGTGGGATAACGGCATTATTCTGCGCCGCTCTCCGATCGAGAACTGTATCCGTATCAGTATTGGCAGCCGGGATGAATGCGAGAAGACCCTGGCCTTCATCCGCACTCAGCTGGAAAAGATTTCGTAATTTGGAAGGATTCTATTGTGAGCAAGGAAAAAATTCTCTTTATTGATCGCGACGGCACTTTGATTGCCGAACCGCCGGTAGACTTCCAGGTCGATCGGCTGGACAAACTTGAGCTGGAGCCCTTCGTCATCCCTGCCCTGCTAAAACTGCAGGATGCAGGCTATAAACTGGTCATGGTGACCAATCAGGACGGACTGGGCACAGACAGTTACCCGCAGGCTGACTTTGATGCTCCGCACAATATGATGATGGCCATTTTCGAGTCTCAGGGAGTTCGCTTCGATGATGTGCTGATCTGCCCGCATTTTGAACACGACAACTGCAGTTGCCGCAAGCCCAAGCTCGGCCTGGTCAAAGACTACCTGCAACAAGGCCGTGTCGATTTTGCCACCTCTGCGGTTATCGGCGATCGCCAAACCGATCTGCAACTGGCCGGCAACATGGCTATCCGGGGTATCCAGTACCAGCGTGAAAGCCTGAACTGGCAGCAGATAGTGGCCGATCTCACCACCCGTCCCCGCATTGCCGAAGTGGTCCGCAAGACCAAAGAAACCGACATCAGAGTGAAGGTCAATCTGGATCAGTCCGGCGGCAACGTGATTCAGACCGGTCTGGGCTTTTTCGATCACATGCTGGATCAGATTGCGACTCACGGCGGCTTCCAGCTCATCCTGACAGTGGATGGCGACCTGCACATTGATGACCACCACAGTGTGGAAGACACCGCACTGGCACTGGGCCAGGCGCTGAAAGAAGCGCTGGGCGACAAACGCGGCATCGGCCGCTTTGGCTTCAGCCTGCCAATGGACGAATGCCTGGCTCAGTGTGCGCTGGACTTATCCGGCCGCCCCTATCTGAAATTCGATGCCAAGTTCAGCCGTGAAAACGTCGGTGATCTGTCAACGGAAATGGTCCCGCACTTCTTCCGCTCCCTGACCGATACACTGGCCTGCACGCTGCACCTTTCTTCCGATGGCAACAACGATCACCACATCGTTGAAAGCCTGTTTAAAGCCTTTGGCCGTACCTTGCGCCAGGCCATTAAAGTGGAAGGCAACGAGCTGCCGAGCAGTAAAGGGGTGCTGTAATGACTGATTCAACTCAGAAAGTTGTCATCATTGATACAGGGTGCGCCAACGTGTCATCCGTGCGATTTGCCATTGAGCGTTTGGGTTATCAGGTGACCGTCAGCCGGGATCCTGAGATTGTACTGGCGGCAGATAAACTCTTCCTGCCCGGTGTAGGTACCGCCAGCGAGGCTATGAAAAACCTGGCCGAGCGCGACCTAATCACACTGGTCAGCCAGGTCGACAAACCCTTGCTGGGTATCTGTCTGGGCATGCAGCTGCTGGGTGACTACTCAGAAGAACAAGGCCTGAATGGTACAGAACGCGTGCCCTGTCTGAAGCTTTGTCCGGCACCGGTGCAGAAAATGCGCACCGGTGAGCTGCCCTTACCGCACATGGGATGGAATACCATTACTCCGGAAGAGGGCCACCCATTATTTAACGGCATCCCTGCTGGCAGTTATTTCTATTTCGTCCACAGCTACGCCATGCCGGCGTTTAACACCGAGCAAGGCAGAACGATAGCCAGCTGTGAATACGGCCAGCCATTTACTGCCGCAGTGCAAAGCGGTAATTACTACGGTGTGCAGTTTCACCCTGAACGTTCCGGTAAAACCGGTGCACAACTGATTCAAAACTTTCTCGATATGTAGGACGACAAGGACTGGTTATGATTATTCCCGCACTCGATTTAATAGATGGCCAGGTCGTCCGCCTGTTTCAGGGCGATTACGGTCAGGTAACCGAGTATAAAGTAAACCCCGCAGAACAGTTTGCGCTGTATCATCAGGCAGGGGCTGACTGGCTGCACCTGGTTGATCTGACCGGCGCGAAAGACACCTCTGCTCGCCAGCTCGATTTAATCCGTGCCCTGCTGGCCAGCACGCCTGCCAATATCCAGATTGGAGGTGGCGTTCGCAGCGAGCAAGATGTTGCCGACTTACTGAATGCCGGCGCGCAGCGTGTTGTGATTGGTTCAACCGCGGTTAAACAACCGGAAGTTGTTAAGGCTTGGATGGAAAAATACGGCCCGGAGCGCATCGTACTGGCGCTGGACGTCAACATCGATGACAACGGCCAGCGCAAAGTGGCCGTCTCCGGCTGGCAGGAAGATTCAGGCGTCACCATTGAAGCCCTGATTGAAGACTTCCGCACCGTGGGCCTTAAACATGTTCTGTGTACGGATATCTCCCGCGACGGCACGCTGGCTGGCTCTAATGTCGATTTGTACCGCGACTTATGTGCGCAATACCCGGACGTTCAGTTCCAGTCATCCGGCGGTATCGGATCACTGGATGACATTGCTGCACTGAAAGGCTCAGGCGTTGCCGGCGTGATTGTCGGCCGTGCCCTGCTGGACGGTAAATTTACCGCAGAGCAGGCATTTACCTGCTGGAACGAGTGACAAGGAGCCTGACATGTTAGCAAAACGCATTATTCCCTGCCTGGATGTCCGTGACGGCCAGGTCGTTAAGGGTGTCCAGTTCCGAAATCACGAAATTATCGGTGACATCGTTCCGCTGGCAAAACGCTACGCGGAAGAAGGGGCCGATGAGTTAGTTTTCTACGATATCACAGCGTCCAGCGATGGCCGTGTCGTTGACAAAAGCTGGGTCGAACGTGTCGCTGAAGTCATCGATATTCCGTTCTGTGTCGCGGGCGGTATTAAATCAGCCGACGATGCCCAGCAAATACTGCAATTTGGCGCGGATAAAATTTCTATCAATTCGCCGGCGTTAGCCAACCCTGCGCTGATCACTGAGCTGGCAGATAAATTCGGTGTGCAGTGTATTGTGGTGGGTATCGATTCTTACTTTGATGCCAAAACCAGTCAGTATCAGGTTTACCAGTTCACCGGTGATGAAAGCCGCACCCAGGTCACCCAGTGGCAAACCGCTGACTGGATTGAGGAAGTGCAGCGCCGCGGGGCAGGTGAAATCGTATTGAACATGATGAACCAGGATGGTGTTCGTCAGGGCTATGATCTGACTCAGCTGAATCTGGTGCGTGACATTTGCAAAGTGCCGCTTATTGCCTCCGGCGGCGCCGGTGAAATGGCGCATTTTGCCGATGCCTTTACTATCGCCAAAGTTGACGGCGCCCTCGCCGCCTCTGTTTTCCACAAGCAAATCATTAATATTGGCGAACTCAAGCAATACCTCAAACAACAACAGGTGGAGATCCGACTATGAGCCTGAGCAGTGAAATTAATTGGGACAAGGTCGACGGTCTGGTCCCCGCCGTAGTGCAGGACAGCCGCAGCGGCCAGGTACTGATGCTGGGCTACATGAATGATGAAGCACTCAGCAAAACGCTGAATACCCGGCAGGTGACTTTCTGGTCACGCAGCAAACAACGTCTTTGGACTAAAGGCGAGACATCCGGCAATGTGCTGCAACTCAAACAAATTCAGCTCGACTGTGATCAGGACACCCTACTGGTCAGCGCCGAGCCTGTTGGCCCCACCTGCCATCTCGGTACAACCACCTGTTTCGACAAGGGCAGCACAGACAGCGGAGACACAGCCATCGCCCCCGATCTGGTGTTTCTTCACCGACTGGAGCAAGTGCTGGCAGCCCGCAAAGGCGCCGATCCTGAGTCCTCTTACACTGCCAGCCTTTACGCTCGTGGCACCAAGCGGATTTCGCAGAAGGTGGGCGAAGAAGGCGTTGAAGTCGCGCTTGCGGCAACGGCGGGTGACAAAGAGGAGGTAATTTCCGAATCAGCCGACCTGATGTATCACCTGATAGTGTTACTTCAGGATCAGGGTCTGAGCCTGTCTGATGTGATTGCCAAACTGCAGGAAAGGCATAAAGGCTAAAGCCTGCGACAAACCCCATTAAAAAAGGAAGCTTCAGCAGCTTCCTTTTTTATTTCATTTCCATTATTACGCTGGCTTTATCAGGCGCTTTTCGCCGCCTGACGAGCTTGACCCATCGCTTCTTTATAATGCTTCCGGCAAACTGATACGTATCTGTCATTACCACCGATTTCAACCTGATCGCCATCCGCAATGGCTTTACCTGACGCATCATGGCGAATCACCATGTTCGCTTTTCGGCCGCAATGACAAACGGTTTTCAGTTCGACCAGTTTATCGGCCCAGGCCAGCAGGTACTGACTACCTTCAAACAGCTCACCACGAAAATCGGTACGCAAGCCATAGCAAAGCACAGGAATATCCAGTTTATCAACCACTTCAGTCAACTGGTGAACCTGATCTTTCGTCAGGAATTGGCATTCATCCATTAACACGCAATCCACTCGTGACAAGCTGTTCATCTGAGACAGCTTATCCCACAGGTTATCTTCCGGGCTATACAGTTCAGCCTCTTCAGACAGACCAATTCTGGAACTGACCTTACCCTGACCAAACCGGTTATCAATGGCTGCGGTAAAAATTACCGGCGACATGCCGCGTTCACGATAGTTAAAAGACGACTGCAACAGCGTCGTCGACTTCCCGGCATTCATCGCCGAGTAATAAAAATACATTTGCGCCATCAGGCTTTCCGCATCACTCTGAATATCGCAAGATGCTACCGAAGAAGAATGCGAATTGGAAGTCTGGCTCCCGGCTTCATGCGGTGAGACCACTTTACGATGAATGACTGTACACAGAGATAAATAACCGGCTCAGTGCAGACTAAGCCGGTTCAGTGCCATCTTTCTACGATGGCTAAGCTGCTCTTACGCGCCTTTCAGCGGGCGTTTGGCAATCCAGGCAAGGGATACACAAACCAGTAAGAAAGCGACTGTCGCAGCCACAAAAGACACCGCCAGAGATTCTGTCATCCCTAACACGGTAAAGCCTACCGCAGAAACGAGTGCAACGGACAATGCGTAAGGCAACTGTGTCGACACATGGTCAATGTGATTACAGCGTGCCCCCGTTGAAGACAATATGGTGGTGTCTGAAATAGGTGAACAGTGATCGCCAAAAACAGAACCAGCCAGTACCGCACTGAGCATAGGCAGAATCAGGCTGATGTCAGTTGCCGCAGCCAGATCGCCGGCTATCGGCAACATAATACCAAAGGTGCCCCAGGACGTACCGGTCGAGAAAGCCATAATACCGGCCAGCAGAAACAGAATCACAGGCAACCAGACAGGGTTAATATTGCCCTGAACCAAAGTCGACAGGAATTTACCTGTTGCCATATCGCTGATTATGCTACCGATTGTCCAGGCAAAAAACAGAATAAGAATGGCACCGAACATGGATTTCGCACCAATCCATAAAGCATGCGCAATGTGCTTTACCGGAATAGCCTGGCGTCCAACGGCAACCAGTGCCGATAATAACCCCAGCAGACCGCCGTAACACAAAGAGGCCCCAACATCGGTAGACTCAAATGCGCCAAGAATAGAAAACGGTTTACCGTCAGCCTGCAAACTCTGATTACCGGTGTAGATCATGAAGAATAATGTGGCTGCCACCAGTACCAGAATAGGAATAATGAGATCGCCCACTTTTCCATTTTCACTTTCTTCTATTTCAAGTTCGTCATTCAAATCTTTGGCTTCGGCATGAACTTCTTCATTGTCAAACCCGCGAGCATGACTGGCCTGAACTTCATGCTTCTTCATCAAACCAACATCTAATTGGAACCAGGCAACAACAAATACCATCAGCAGCGCGAACACAGCGTAAAAATTCATAGGTGCCAATTGCATGAAGGCGCTTAACGCAGAATATTCAGTCACACCATGTGAAACCAAAATACCCCCCACCACTGTAATGATATATGCCCCCCAACTGGATGCAGGCATCAGTACACACATAGGTGCGGCAGTGGAGTCCAGAATATAAGCCAGTTTTGAGCGGGAAACATAAAAGCGGTCGGTGACTGGCCGGGAAATCGAACCAACCGCCAAGCTGTTGAAATAATCATCAACAAAAATAAACACGCCAAGAAAAGCCGCTAAAAGTTTTGCACCGCGTTTACTTTTAATCTTAGTTTGCGCCCATTGTGCAAAAGCACGCGTACCGCCAGAGAGCGTCAGTAATGCTGTGGTCATGCCTAATAAAAGCAAGAAAGCAACAATACTCATATTCCAGGTATTGATGCTGTCACCATCTATAAACAGCCCTTCAATTTTGTTTCTCAAATAAGAGACAGTATTGAACATACTGAAATCAGTCAGCAATAACGCACCGATCAAAATGCCAATACCCAGCGAGAGAAGCACTCGTCGAGTAAGAATAGCAAGGCTTAACGCCACGAGTGGCGGTAAAATGGAAATGGAGGATTGGGAAAAATCTACTAGGTTCATGATCTCTACTACAACCGATCGTGGTTGGAGATCTACTGTTAAACACGGTACCGATGTCAACCGTGATGGGAAGCGATATAGGAAAGAGACTGATGCCCCTCCCGACCCCACAGTAGCGCTCCATAGTTAATTGTAAGTTACTATGGCAGTGTTGTCCCTTTCAGTGACAACCCCAGCAAGGTGATTTGACAGACCAGCCTTACTTCGGCATTAGCTCCTTTCACTGACGTTCCTCGGGGTCACCTCCCGCCAGTTACTGATAGATAATGCACCTCTACCCTTAGTCAAGGAATCGCGTATTCTACTTTTTGTTATCTGATTTGCAACTACAGAAAGCCAATATCTGCTACTTTGAGTTAATACTACTGCACTAATCTTCTGTATTTACTTACATTTGCGCCCAAAACGCACTGTAAATGAATATGAAATTATTAGCATTACAGCAAGTTAAAATATTCGTACTCCCCCATTTTATTAACAAGCAAAAAAACGAATGGTGCCGCCTTTCATTGTTCAAAGATAAAGTTCAAGTATAAAAAACCGCCTGATTAATAATGCAAACTAACAATTTTATTTGGCAGTTGGGTTTAAAAAGTATTACTATTGCAGATATAAAGTGATTCACTAATAATTAGTATAACGCCAACAGGAAATTTGAAATGTCTGATGCAATGAAAGCGCTATTAAACCTTCGTAGTCTTCGTGCACTTGCTCGTGAATATTCACTGGAGCAACTGAAAGAAGCCCTGGAAAAACTTCAGACCGTGGTTGATGAACGTGAAGAATCAGAAGCGGAAGAAATCGCGAAAGAAAAAGAGCGCGAAGAAAAACTGAAGCAATACCGAGATATGCTACTGGCTGATGGTATTGATCCTGAAGAACTGATGGCAAACATTGGTAAAGCAAAAACCAAGCGTGCAGCTCGCCCGCCTAAATACAAGTTCATCGATGAAAACGGTGAAGAGAAAACCTGGACAGGCCAAGGCCGCACGCCAAGCGCTCTTAAAAAAGCACTGGATGAAGGTAAATCTCTGGACGACTTCAAGCTTTGATCAAACAAGGTTGATCAAGACCAGATCAAAAAACCCGGCATTGCTACCGGGTTTTTTATTATTCGCAATTAATAACGCATATCGTTTTTTGTTCAGCTAAATCCGCAGCTACCGAATACTGTCTGCCAGTGTACTGACGGCTAACGCAAAATAATGCGACCGGTTCCATTTCAGTAATGTTTGGTAATTACCGTACACTAAGTAAGCTCTGCCATGATTATCGTCTGGTTGCACCAGCCATGCATTGATATCTACCTTAGGTAGCGCAGTGCCATTCAAACGGCGCACACCCAGTTGATCCCACTCAGACAACGTTTTCATCTTTTGGGATTCCACACCTTTCAGGGTATCGCTCAACCTATCTGGAATACGTACCTGGCGTCCCCATGTGTATTTGTCATCCCAACCTGATTTACTCAGGTAGTTGGCCGCAGAAGCAAAAACATCATCTTCCGTTTTCCAGATATCAGCTTTATCGTCGCCATTTCCGTCAACAGCAAAGGTCAGGTATGAGGTCGGCATAAACTGAGGCTGCCCCATGGCACCGGCCCAGGAGCCTTTCATATCCGCTGCAGTAATATGGCCTTGCTGTAAAATAGTTAAAGCCGCCATGACCTGCTCACGGAAGAAGGCTTCACGGCGACCTTCATAAGCAAGCGTCGTCAACGCTTCAATGACATTATACGAGCCGGTTAAGCGACCAAAATTACTTTCCACGCCCCACAATGCCACGATGAACCTGGGCTGAACACCATACTGACGCCCGATTCGCTCCAGTGCCGTTTTATGCTGCTGATAATACTTATTCGCCTGTTCAATTTTCCACTGGGGAACAGCTTTAGGTAAATATTCATCCAGTGTTAACTTCTTTTCTGGCTGATTTTTATCAGCTTTAACTGCACGTTCAATGAATGTGACATCAGCGAAGGCGGACTCAAGAATCGAATCATCTATCCCCTTCTCACGTGCTTCTTGTTTTAGCCCGGAGACATAATTATCAAAACTTTCATCAGCCGATACTATCGGTGATGCAAGGCCTAGTCCTAAGGACACAAAGACAGCTACCCATTGCTTACGCATATCCACCCTTTCATCGTCATGTATTATTTTCTGACTTATTTGCTTTGTATTCGTCTAGAAGGTTAGTCACAGGAGGCGGAATTTGCAGGTAATAACCCTGGGTAGAGAGCAACTCCCGTACCTTATTGATATCCGCCAACGCTAACTTCCTCTCATTACTCAGTTTTAGCACCATAACAAACTGAGGTGTACCAAAAGTGCTCAATAAGGCTTCAGGTACATCTGAAAAATCATCTTTGGTATTGATATATAAATAGGTGTTTTCTTTTTTAGAGCTTTTATAAATTGCACAAAACATGAGCTGACCTGCAGGTTACCAATCACCATTATCTGACCACAAAAAGCAGAAAACATTCCACCCCGAATCAGGATCAGGGTTCCTCTGCGTTCTGCGTTCACCATTGTGGCTATCATTTAAACTTTATACCGAACTCTGACAAGGAGAACTTGCTGAGACCTGCCTGGGAATATAACATGCTATAACCTATGTGATAACGTACCTGAGCGCGAAATTGTCCGCGTAAGATGAATAAGCCATGACAAAAACGGCAGAATTAAAAGGGGGCAGTTACACGCTCTCATCCTTACACTTGGCTGACGGCGGCTTAGAACAGGCAATCAGTTTCCTGAAGGACAAAGTGGAGCAGGCTCCGGCATTCTTTGCCCATGCGCCTCTGGTGATTGATGTCAGCCAGGCTGGCAGAGCACTTGATTTCGAACAACTTCGACAAGGCATTCAGGATGCGGGTATGATCCCCGTCGGGATCAGTGGCTGCAAGCCCTCTCACCTGCAAGCACAGGCGAAATCAGCCGGTTTTGCCATCATGAATGCCGCCAAGCAGGCCCGGGCCACCAGCCCGGTGATGGAGCCAGCAAAAGTGATTCGCACCCCGGTTAGATCGGGGCAACAGATTTATGCAAAAAATTGCGATCTCGTCGTATTGAATCATGTCAGCGCAGGTGCTGAAATTATTGCTGATGGATGTATCCATATTTATGGGTGTTTGCGTGGCCGGGCTATTGCCGGCGCCAGCGGCCAAACTCATGCTCAGATTTTCTGCCATAATTTACAGTCAGAGTTGATATCTATTGCTGGTAATTATTGGCTAAGTGACAAAATTCAAGACGCTTTTTGGGGAAAAAGTGTCGCTATCTCTCTGACTGACAACAATTTAAATATAGAGCATCTGGCTGTATAACTTTGAAAAGGAATAATACAGATGGCACGAATTATCGTGGTGACCTCAGGTAAAGGTGGGGTAGGTAAAACGACCTCCAGTGCGGCCATTGCGTCCGGCCTGGCCTTAAAAGGTAAAAAAACGGCCGTCATTGATTTTGATATCGGCCTGCGGAATCTGGACCTGATTATGGGCTGTGAACGCCGCGTTGTTTATGATTTCGTCAATGTTATCAATGGCGAGGCAAAACTTAATCAGGCGCTGATTAAAGACAAGCGTGTAGACAACCTGTTCGTCTTGCCGGCTTCACAAACCCGTGACAAAGATGCCCTAAGTAAAGAAGGTGTCGAAAAAGTCTTGTCTGAATTAGATGCACTGGGTTTCGACTTTATCATCTGTGACTCACCGGCAGGCATAGAGACAGGCGCGCTGATGGCCTTATATTTTGCAGATGAGGCGATAGTCACTACCAACCCTGAAGTGGCCTCTGTGCGCGATTCAGACCGTATCCTTGGTATTCTCGACTCTAAATCCCGTCGAGCCGAAAACAGTGAATCACCGGTTAAGCAACATTTATTGCTGACTCGTTATAATCCTTCGCGTGTGGTTCATGGCGATATGCTCAGCGTCGCGGATGTTGAAGAAATTCTGCACATTCCACTGCTAGGCGTCATACCTGAGAGCCAGTCTGTTCTGAATGCATCTAACAAAGGTGAACCCGTTATCCTGGACGCCGATTCAGATGCAGGTCAGGCATACCAGGACACAGTTGCACGCTTACTGGGTGAAGATCGCCCGTTCCGATTCTTAGAGGAAGAGAAAAAAGGCTTCCTGAAACGCATATTTGGAGGCTAACCACACTATGGCTTTGCTAGAGTTCTTCCGCCCCAAAAAACAGTCGACCGCGAGTGTGGCGAAAGAAAGGCTGCAGATCATTGTTGCTGAACGTCGCTCCGCGAGTATGGGTAATCCGAGTTATCTGCCCCAGCTCAAACAGGATATTCTTGAGGTTATCCGCCGTTACGTTGATGTCTCACCTGAGCATGTCACGGTACACCTCGATCAGAAAGAAGAAGACCTGTCGGTACTGGAACTCAATGTCACCCTGCCCGATGAAAAATAAAAAAATCCCCGGTTCGCCGGGGATTTTTTTCAGGTGTTAACTTGGTTTGTTACCGTACAAGCTTTAAGCCTGAACCAAAGGCAACACCCGGTGAGCAAAAAGCGCTCTTCGCCAGCCAGACAACATTTCAGGCAACTGATCTTCAGGGCAGCCCTTCTTCCATGCCCAACTCAGCAACTGATTAATTTGCTTCTTCGAGGCAAGAAACTCCGTCGCCAGCCCTGTTTCTTTGGCCACGGCATTTACTTCATCTTTGATGCGTTTAACCATTTGTTTATAGCCGGGCATTTCCATCAAACGAAACAATGGCTGCGGATAATCCAACTGGCTCATTTTTTCAACGTCTTTCACAATGGAAATCAAACGATTACCATGTCTTTGAATCTCACGCTCATCAAAACCTTCCTGAGCCATAACCGCTTTTGAGGTGATTTCATAGCGAGCAATTTTCCAAAGATGCAGCTCTTTGAGCACAAAGTTAAGTGCCAGATCGCGCTTTCTCGCTTCCCGAAGACGCCAGGAAGCCAGCTTCTGTAAGATAGCCAATTGATTAGGGGATAGCTGCCAGGCATTCTTTATGTCTGTGTAAACTTGCTCCGGGTCGGGAACACGGCTGCGCTTTACCAGCATGGTTTCGCATTCCTGACGCAGGGCATCCATCCACCCTTTCGCTTCCACTTTTGCCAAAAGCTGCTGATACAAAGGCAACAGATAAAAAACATCTGCGGCGGCATAATCAAGTTGCTTGTCACTCAGAGGACGAGCAAGCCAATTCGTTCTGGCTTCCCCTTTTTCCAACTCAACGCCCAGATATTCCTGCACTAAGGCACCAAATCCCGTCGACAAGCCGTGGCCGATAAAGGCCGCCATGATCTGAGTATCCAGCATAGGCGCGGGCATGCAGCCAGCAACAGACTGGAACACCTCCAGATCTTCACCACAGGCATGCAGCACTTTCACAACATCAGGATTTTGCATTAACGCCCATAACGGCGACATATCAGTCAGCTTGAGAGGATCAATCAAAGACAGAAGTTCGCCGTCATAAAGCTGGATCAGCCCCAACTGAGCAAACAGGGTCCGTGTACGAACAAATTCGGTATCCAACATTACCGCCTGTTGTTGACTTGCCTGCTGGCAAACCTCAGCCAGTCTGTCATTCGTGGTTATAATCTCAAATTTCAAAACTCACCTTTTTCAACATAACAAGCAGATACCAGCCTGTTTTCTCTGTGTTCTAACGCCATTCTCAGATGAATACTGGCTGCTGGCATAAAACAAAGTGCCGGCTATGTAAGCCGGCACTGAACCTGGAACAAGTTTATCCTAAAATTCAGGATTATGCTTGCGCTGTCTCTTTTTGCGCTACCTTCTCTGACTCTTCACGCAGTGCACGGCGCAGAATTTTACCGACATTGGTTTTCGGTAATTCATCTCTGAACTCCACCACTTTAGGCACTTTATAACCGGTCAAGTATTGACGGCAATGCGACAACAACTCTTCGCGGGTCAAGCTGGAATCGCGTTTCACAACACAAATCTTCACCACCTCGCCCGAAGCTTCATCCGGCTGACCGATTGCCGCCACTTCCAGCACTTTACTGTGCAAAGCGACAACATCTTCAACTTCATTGGGATACACATTGAAGCCAGAGACCAGGATCATATCTTTCTTACGGTCAACGATATGTAAGAAGCCGTCTTCGTCAAAGCGCACAACATCGCCTGTCGATAACCAGCCATCTTCTGTCAGCACCTCACGCGTTGCTTCAGGGCGCTGCCAGTAGCCTTTCATCACCTGAGGGCCATTGACCTGCAGTTCGCCGGTTTGATCCATGGCCAGAACGTTACCCTCTTCATCCACAATACGAATATCTGTCGAAGACACAGGCAGGCCAATCGAACCATTGTACTCAGTCAGGTTATGCGGATAAGCGGCCACCAGCGGCGAACACTCAGTCAGGCCATACCCTTCCAGCAAATAGTTCTTTGTGGTTGCTAACCATTTCTCCGCAACGGCACGCTGTACAGCCATACCACCACCTACAGACAGATGCAGACGGCTGAAGTCCAGTTCAAGAAAATCTTCATTATTGAGCAGCGCATTGAACAGTGTGTTTACACCGGTCAGCGCAGTGAACGGATAACGCTTCAGCTCTTTGACGAAAGCTGGTATATCCCTGGGATTGGTAATCAGCAGGTTCTGGCCGCCCATTTCAATGAACAGCAGACAGTTCACAGTAAGGGCAAAAACGTGATATAGCGGAAGCGCTGTAACCACCTGCTCACGACCATCATGCAAAATGGGTCCGTAGGCTGCTTTAGCCTGCAGCACATTGGCAATCATATTTCTGTGCGTCAGCACTGCGCCTTTCGCTACGCCGGTAGTCCCTCCGGTGTATTGCAGAAAAGCGATGTCCTCTCCTGAAATGAAAGGCTTCACGTATTGCATTCTGCGCCCGCGCTTCAGCGCATGATTCAGCGAGGTGGCATGCGGCAGGTGGTATTTAGGGACCATCTTTTTAATGTGCTTCACCACAAAATTAACCAGAGTGCCTTTGGGCCGGGAAAGTTGATCCCCAAGACTGGTTAAAATGACATGCTCAACACTGGTTTTTTCGACAATTTTCTCCAGCGTATGAGCGAAGTTCGACACAATCACAATGGCTTTTGCACCAGAGTCATTCAGTTGATGCTCCAGTTCACGAGGTGTGTATAGTGGGTTAACATTAACCACCACACAACCCGCACGGAGAATACCGAACAGCGCGATAGGATACTGAAGCAGGTTTGGCATCATGACAGCCACCCGATCACCCTTTTCGAGCTTCAGGTCATTTTGCAGATAAGCCGCAAATGCACGACTGCGTTCTTCCAGCTTTCTGAAAGTCATCACCTGACCCATATTGATATAGGCCGTTTGATCGGAATATTTCTGGACGGACTGTTCAAACAGTTCAACCAATGACGAGTAAGTATCAGGGTTGATTTCAGCCGGTACATCATCCGGATAGCGGTTAAGCCAAACCTTATCCACCATGCACTCTCCTTATATTTATTAGGGCTTAAAGCGCCAAAAATGGCTGTAGCGGGACATTCAAACACTTGTTCTATACAAGCATTACAGCACAATTAACATTGAATTAACACAACTGATTAGACCAGCTTATTGATTTTTGAACTGAGCAGCAAAATCTGCTCACAAACAAGCTGAGGGCTATCAAGATGACAGTGATGACCACCGGGTACCACTATTTGCCCGGCCTGTCTCAGCCATGACAAGCCAGCATCCGGTTCTTTCAGATAGGAAAAGCCTTTATCACCGATCACTGACAATACCGGACACTCAATTTGCCGCATCAGCGCCTTAACCTGTTCCTTTGTCATCCTGAACAACGAATCGCAACGCAATTTATCGTCATGACGCCAGTACCAGTGTTTGCCGTCGGTATAGGTCGCTCGCTGAACCAGCGGCCTGAGCTGATCGGGTGTCAGTCTGTTTACCCGACAACGAACAGATAATGCGGCCTGAAACGAATCCAGTTTAAATTCTGCAGACTGACGCTGCCTGCGCCGCATCCGGCTTTCAATGCCCTGACGCAGCCTTTCAGGCACCCGTTCAGCGCTTTCATGGAGTGGCGCAAGCCCTTCGATCAGCACCAGTCCAGTGACCGATTCGGGAAAGGCCCCAGCATAGGCTGCCGCAACCAGCGCCCCCAAAGAATGGCCAACCAACATAAGGTTTTGAGATGACAGAGACTGTATGATCTGAGCCAGATCGTCGACATAGTCCATGAAATAATAATAATTATCTGTCTGGCGATGTGCAGACAGACCATGCCCGGGCCAGTCGACAGCAACCAGATTGAACCTCACGGCCAGTGGCTCAAACAGCACAGCAAAGCTGGCAGCGTTATCGTGCCAGCCGTGCAGAAACAAGAGCGTAGGACGACGCCTTTCGGCATCGCTTATCGGAATGAGCTTGCCTCGCTGTATACTTTCCCGGCAAGGAGAAAAAGACGTGATTACCGCCAGCTCAGTGTCAGCAAGCGGTAATCGGCTTTCGTACATCATAGTCAGTTTCGCTGTTCAATCAGGCAGGTCGTCGTAACTAAGGAGTAACGCGGTACTGGACATCCAGATTATCTGGCCGTAAACCATAGTGGATATACTGACAGCGGATACCAAGGCAGCGGTAGTAGGCACTCACATCATCAACACGGATCTGCTCTTTGATTTGCCAGATCTGCTGGCCTTTAGCAAACACCACAGGATAGGTGTAATCGAAATCACCAATCTTACCCACCTCGCTGCCACGCAGCTGACCGGCAACGGTCACCAGTTTACCCTGAGCGTATTCGATAGGGTCGGCAAAACCATCAACATAAGCAATAAATCGCCCCTGAGGCGACGCTTTCAATTCAGGCTTGCCTGATTCATCTATAGGCAAGCTGGCTATTTCCAGCCGCGTACGTGACGCTTCATTGACCACTGAGGCAATCACGCCTCCCAGGCGCACCTCTTTACCCTGTACACCCTGAGGGTCTTCAATCACTTGGGTTAAGTCGGTTACTGGTGTTTCGGTCGATGTTTGCAGACTGTCTGGCAGTTGACTGCAACCACTCAATACCATCAAGGCAAATGCCAATATAGATTTTTTCACCACAGGATCCTTGTTAAAAAAGAAATTCGCGTCTGATGCTCTGCCGGCATCGAAGCTCAAACGTAGAAATCCACGCCTAACAAATGAGAGTATTCTTCCCTTTTAGCCTGATGCAGCACATCGAGATAAGCCGACAATGCCTGCTTATTTTTCCCCTGCGGGCTGTCGTACTGCACTCTGGCCTGAACCTCTTCAATAAAAGCCGGATCCTTGATCGTTTCCGCCACCGCTTTAGCAACCACAGTCGGCTGAGAAACAGGCGCAGCTGTCTGCTCAGCCTTTCGCTGTTTATCGGTTCGCTTCGGCCGTTGCGGCGCCTGCGTTGCTGTCGGTAAACGAGGTATGTTGACCATATTGACCTGTGTGTCTTGTTAGCTGTGAATACGCATTATTCACGGCCGGGCAATTTTTTCCACGTTACTTCATCACGCAGATAGACAGGGCTGGCATGTTCAGCGTCTACGGCTTCACCACGCTGCAGAGCAAATTGAGCCAGCCATGCCATATCCTGGGCTTCAGGGTAAAGCACTGTGCCGGCCTGCTTTTCGACAGTCAAAGCCTGTAATTGTTCCTGATAGGTTTGCCAGCCAGTACCTGCGGTAAACCAGCGGGTATCCTGTACAGAGATCAATCGCTGCTCTACCCGTTCTGGACGCAATACGGCTTCTTCACCGAGCACATGCCAGTCACCATCTTGCTGACGCTGATATTGCCCCCAGTAAATTTCGCCCATCCGCGCATCGATAGCAGCCAGGGTATGGCAAGCCTGATGTAAACGGTAGCTTCCCTGAGACATTGCTGCCAGTGTCGACACACCAACCATAGGCAAATCGGCACCAAATGCCAGTCCCTGAGCGATACCTATGCCAATCCGCACACCGGTGAAACTCCCCGGGCCACGACCGAACGCCAGCGCATCTAACTGGGTTAAACGCAAATCCGCTTCGGCGAGGACTTCATCAACCATAGGCAAAATTTTGGTAGTATGTTCACGCGGCGCAAATTCGCAACGCGCAATCACTTCACTGCCCACTAAAAGCGCAACAGAACAATTTTCAGTCGCGGTATCAACCGCTAAAATCTTACTGCTCATTCAAGCCTCTGAATGCTGGCTGTCGGCTGCTTGCTGCTCGGCGTGCAGTCCAGACAGAAATTGTCCGACACCGTCAACATCCCGCGTACGGGGGATCGGCGGCAGACTTCTTAAAAATACAGCGCCATAAGGGCGCGTGACCAAACGATTATCGCAGATAACCAGCACGCCTTTATCCTGCTGGTCACGGATTAACCGGCCTACCCCCTGCTTGAGGGTGATCACCGCATCCGGTATCTGAACTTGCGCGAAGGGGTCCCCGCCGCGCAGACGACAATCTTCTATCCGCGCCTTCAATAATGGGTCATCCGGCGCGGTAAAGGGAAGTTTGTCGATAATAACACAGCTCAGCGCCTGCCCTCTAACATCAATACCTTCCCAGAACGCACCTGTTGCAATAAGCAGCGCATTTCCCAATTCCAGATATTCTGAAAGCAGTTTTTGCTTACTGGTTTCTCCCTGAACCAGCACAGGCAAATCCAGGCAGGCGCGAAAGCCTTCCGCAAGATCCCGTACCATCTGGTGCGAGGTACAAAGGAAAAAACACCGCCCCTGGTTGGCCTCAATCACAGGTGCCATCAGAGTCACCAGTTTGGCCGCCAGTCCGTGACTGTTGGGTTCTGGTAAAAAACGGGGAACACACAGCAACGCCTGCTGCTGATAATCAAACGGGCTGGTCAGCGACATCTGCTCCGCAGGCTGCAGCCCTAAGCGATGACTGAAATGGCTGAAATCTTCATCAACAGCCAGTGTCGCAGAGGTAAAGATCCAGGCGCCTTTTTGCTTTTCTATCTGCTCATGAAACTTCTCTGCGACCGACAGCGGCGTAATATGCAAAGTAAAATGGCGGGGGGTGCATTCATACCAGTAGGAATAGCCAGTGATCGAGGTATCACACAAGCGTGTCAGTCTGGCTTTAAGCAAGGTGGTTCGTTCAAATGCGGCGTCCAGCAACTCACTGCGGCCAAGTGCCAGTTTGAGCACGTCATGTGCCAGATCCAGTGCATCATTCAGCCTCGTCAGCTCCCGTTGAATGGCCGGGCTGTTCACCGCCTCACGCCAGTTGCCGCGATAGCCGGGTTCGCCCATCACCAATCGCATATCAGCAGCGGCCTGACTCAGCCGGTCTGCGGTTTTTTCCAGCTGACGCATATCTCGTGCTTCAGTGCGATAACCGATAGTAATGTCTTTCGCCAGTTCCTGCAGTTGTCTGCTCGACAGACTTTGGCCGAAATACTGGCTGGCAATATCGGGGATCTGATGGGCTTCATCGAAAATAAACACATCCGCTTCCGGGATCAGCTCGCCAAAGCCTGTTTCTTTAATGGCCAGATCCGCCATGAACAAATGGTGGTTAACCACTACAACATCCGCATCCATGGCTTTTCGCCTGGCTTTCACGACAAAGCAGTCTTCAAAAGACGGGCACTCGCGCCCCAGGCAATTGTCGTTGGTTGAAGTAATAGTCGGAATCACCGGGCTGTCTTCGGCAATGGAATCACATTCGCTGATATCACCGGTTTTGGTAGCTGAAGACCAGCTGCGGATCGTCACCAGCTGGCTCAGCATGCCCTGATCGACAAAGCCACCATGGCTTTCGGTGATCTGACGGCTGAGCCTGTCGAGACAGAGATAATTTGAGCGCCCTTTCAGTAACGCCACTTTCCCTGTATAGCCCAGCGCCTGGGTCATCAAAGGTAAATCCCGGTAGAAAAGCTGTTCCTGCAGGTTTTTCGAGCCTGTGCTGATAATGGTTTTATGGCCCTTGAACAACGCCGGCACCAGATACGCAAAGGTTTTGCCTGTGCCTGTACCCGCTTCTACCACCAGTTGCTGCTGGTGTTTAATTGCCCGCCCGACCGCTTCTGCCATATCAATCTGTGGCTGACGTGCCTGAAAGCCAGGTATCGCCTTTTCCAATGCACCGCCGGGTTGAAAGAATTTTGCAATCATGAAGGCCAATCTATTGGTTATTTATCCAGTATCTTTCGGGATTATGCCAAGATTACCCCGTAACAGCCAGCGGCAGTTACCAGGAAAAATTATTGAGTCAGATCACAAAATCTTTTGACGTCGAAATCAAAGCCATGTAAAAAATTAATGACACAACTAATACATATAAGCACGCAACATAAGGACACCATGGAAAAGAAAACCCTGCTCACCGATTGCCCGGATGCCATGGGATTGATTTCTAAGATCACCAACATCTGCTACAAACACCAGCTCAACATTATCCACAACAAAGAGTTTGTCGATCACCGCCATCGGCAGTTCTTTATGCGTACTGAGCTGGAAGGGGTGTTTAACGATGAAACCTTTCTGTTCGATCTGGATCGCGCCCTGCCTGAAGGCAGCCACCGCCGTCTGGTGAGCTCTGCTCGCAAGAAAGTCGTGATTATGGTGACCAAAGAAGCACACTGCCTGGGCGATATCCTGGTAAAAGCCTATGACGGCACACTGGATATTGACATTGCAGCTGTCGTTGGTAACTACGACAAACTGGCTGGCCTGGTGGAAAAGTTTGATATCCCCTTCCACCATGTCTGCCATGAAGGTTTAAGCCGTGAAGAGCATGAAGCCAAATTACTTGACTGTGTAAACCAGTATTCACCCGATTATGTGGTGCTGGCAAAATACATGCGTATTCTGACGCCTGGTTTTGTCGCTCAGTTTCCGCACCGGATTATCAATATTCATCACAGTTTCCTTCCGGCATTTATTGGCGCGAAACCTTACTTGCAAGCCTATGAACGCGGGGTGAAGATCATTGGTGCCACGGCCCACTTCGTCACCAATGATTTGGATGAAGGCCCTATCATTACCCAGAACGTCATTCCGGTTGATCATAACTACAGTGCAGAAGACATGGCCCGTTCAGGACGTGATGTCGAAAAATCTGTTCTGAGCAAGGCACTCAGCCTGGTAGTAGAAGACAAGGTGTTCGTTTACGGCAATCGCACCGTGGTGCTGTAAACCTGTGGCGGAAAAGTGTTCATCGCTTCTCCGCCCTGGCTTTATGGCTCAGATCAGCCTTCACTCTCAATCACAGCTTTCAGCGAACACGGGTGCAGCTTAATGCATACCCCGTCCTTCTTAAACGCAAAGGTCGGGTTAGCCAGCCGCTCTTTCTCTCCTGCCGGTGAACTTGCTTTCACATCAATACCGGCTTGCTTCAAGTTGTCCCAGTCCAATCCGGGAAAACGCGCATCCAGAACCACTTTTAATTCCTCTGTGGTGGACGCCTGACAAGGCACCACAAATTCAACATGCTCCCACCCCTGAACCGGGTATGCTTTATCGCCCGGGTAAGGCAGCTCCAGTGCTTCAATCTGCCATTGGCCCGCTTGCACAGGCTGATGAAAACCAATCACAACAATAGGACGACCATTGATCACATTGGTTGACCACTCTTCACCGTATGCCAGCCATGCCTGATGCAATGCCGTCGCTAACGCAGTACTATTTACGCGCAGGGCAATGTGGTCTGCCTGACAGGCTGAAAGATCCAACCCCAGTAGTTCAGCAAGCCTCTCAATTTTACCCATAAATTCAGGTAATTGTGCCAGCATCTGCTCCGGTTGCAGATTTGCCTGCAGTAAATCTTGCATGTGATTTCTCCTCACTGATCTCAGGTCACCCATTATCCACAGAATCTTTGCCAGCAAAAGCCTTGAGCAACAAGCCTTCAGCCAGCCATTGCAATGAGAAAAATTTCAGCTTCTATCGCCTTTTCACCTTGCCAACTGCCCTGTGTTTATGGGTATTATTACGGCTAACTATTTTTAGTATCCATGCAGCCGCCTTTGCAGCCAGCAAGCTCCCGTCAGCACTACCCGGATGACCTTTTTAAAAACATCAGACAGGGTTGTTTTCACCTTTTCTGGTGTATTGCTGACCACGCTTCTGACCGGTTCAGGTGTAAGACGTAACTGCATAGCTTATTGAATACCCAAGACTTTTGCCTGCCTGTCAGGCTACAGACCGATTTAAAGGATAGACGTGTGAACATTCAAGCACTCATTAACGATAAAGTTTCCCTGGCGCTCGAAGCGGCCGGTGCCCCGGCAGGCAGCCCGGCAGCTGTTCGTCAGTCAGCCAAAGCACAGTTCGGTGATTACCAGGCCAACGGTGTGATGGGTGTTGCGAAAAAACTGGGAGCTAACCCGCGCGAGTTTGCACAAAAAGTCATCGATCAACTCGATCTGGGCGATATCGCAGAGAAAGTCGAGATCGCCGGTCCTGGTTTCATTAACATCTTTCTGAATAAAACCTGGCTGGCCGAGCGTGCAGAAGCGGCACTGACTGATGCCCGCCTGGGTGTGGCCACGCAGGAAAAACAAAATATCGTTGTCGACTATTCGGCACCCAATGTTGCCAAAGAAATGCACGTTGGTCACCTGCGCTCCACCATCATTGGTGATGCTGTGGTTCGTACACTGGAGTTTCTGGGACATAACGTCATTCGCGCCAACCACATAGGCGACTGGGGAACTCAGTTCGGCATGTTGATTGCCAACCTGGAACGTGTTCAGCAAGAATCTGGCGAGATCTCTATGGAACTGGCTGATCTGGAAGCTTTTTATCGTGAGTCGAAAAAACTGTACGATGAAGATGAAGCCTTTGCAGAACGCGCCCGTAACTATGTAGTGAAGCTGCAAAGTGGCGATCAGTACTGTGCTGATATGTGGAAGAAACTGGTCGACGTGACCATGGAGCAAAACCAGTATAACTATGATCGTCTGAATGTATCCCTGACCCGTGACAATGTGATGGGCGAGTCCATGTACAACGATATGCTGGCAGGGATTGTCGCCGATCTGAAAGCGAAGGGGCTGGCCGTAGAAGACGATGGCGCTCAGGTTGTTTTCCTGGATGAGTTCAAAAACAAAGATGGTGAGCCTATGGGGGTTATCATCCAGAAACGTGACGGCGGTTTCCTGTACACAACCACGGATATTGCCTGTGCGAAATACCGCTACGAGCATTTCAATGCCAACCGGGTGCTTTACTTTATCGATTCACGCCAGCACCAACACCTGATGCAGGCATGGACGATTGTCCGCAAAGCAGGTTACATCCCTGACGATGTGTCGCTGGAGCACCACGCTTTCGGTATGATGCTGGGTAAAGACGGTCGTCCGTTCAAAACACGCTCTGGCGGTACCGTTCGTCTGGCTGATCTGCTGGATGAAGCAGAATCACGCGCTAAGGTACTGATCGAAGAGAAGAACCCTGAGCTGGATGCGGCTGAGAAAACCAAGATTGCATCGACCGTCGCCATGGCCGCGGTGAAGTATGCTGATCTGTCCAAACACCGTACCACAGATTACGTGTTCGACTGGGAGAACATGCTGGCCTTCGAAGGCAATACAGCACCTTACATGCAATACGCCTACACCCGTGTCATTTCTGTATTTAAACGCGCAGGCCTGAACGAAAGTGAGCTGACACACCCAGTTGTGATCAATGGCGAGAAAGAGCAAGTGCTGCTGTCAAAACTGCTGCAATTTGAAGAAGCCGTGGAAACCGTGGCCCGTGAAGGCCATCCGCATGTTATGTGCAGCTACCTGTTTGAGCTGGCGGGGAATTTCTCCAGCTTCTATGAAGCCTGCCCGATTCTGAATGCCGATGAACCGGTCAAGCACAGCCGTCTGAAACTGGCGCTGCTGACAGCGAAAACCATCAAACAAGGTCTGGATTTACTGGGTATTGACACACTGGAACGTATGTAATCTGGCAGAACATCACATTTATCTAATTAAGCAAAGCTAAACATGCACAGCCTTCTGAGGTATCCTTAGAAGGCTTTTTTTTGGCACAAATTTTTGGATACCGGCCTTTTTCTGTTACATGGAATGTTGCAATGAGCCTCAATGACTCACACGAAACCGACGACGGTATGACTGACGAATTTCTCACGTCAACTCAAACCTTGCGTAAAGCCATTCCACTGATGATCAAGCATAAAGTCCCGACGACACCGGTGAATTACGCACTGTGGTACAGCTATACCACGAATCAGAATCCGATTCTCACTCAGGCCATAGACCAGAGTTTAGCGCAATACGGGCATTGTCCTCCCAGCCTGAGTGATTCGCTTTACCGAACCCATCTGGCTCATCACCCTGCCAGTGAGCAAGGGCAGGTAAGCCATAGCCTGCAAGCCATCATGGATGAACTTTGCCACACCATGAACGGATCTCAAAAAGAAACGCAGGCATTCCATCAAGCGTTATCCCGGACCTGCCAGCGGCTGAGCCAGAAAGCCGATCAGGGTGTCAACGTGCACGAAGCCAATGATTTGGTACAAGAATTACTGGATGAATCCAGACACATGCATCAATCCAGTACGCTTATGAACCAGCAACTGGAAAACGCTAATAAAGAAATTGAGAATCTGAGAAAAGCTCTGAAAGACAGCCTCAAATGTGCCAACGAAGATCCCTTGACCGGACTACTCAACCGACGCGCCTTTCAGCAAGACCTCAGCAGTTGTATCCAGCACGGCACACCTTTCAGTCTGGTCTTGCTGGATATTGATAACTTTAAAACCTTCAATGATGAATTTGGCCATTTAATGGGCGATAAAGTACTCTGCTCTGTTGCCCGCCACCTTCAATTCTGGTGCGAGCAAGGTATGCAGGCCTATCGCTACGGTGGCGAAGAGTTCGTTATTATCTTACCTGGCACTAACCTGCAACAAAGCAGAGACAAAGCAGAAAAATTACGTAAAACCCTCTCCGGCATTGCCGTGCAGGACAAACAATCGGGAAATACCGTCAGCTCTATTACTGCATCGTTTGGCATTGCAGAACAAACAGGAAAAGAAAACGGTCTGGCAGTGCTGGCCAGAGCCGACAAGTATCTGCTGCAGGCAAAAAATCTTGGCCGGAACCGGGTACTGCCTGTCTTATAACCCATTTACTGCCCGTATCTCGGGCCATGATGCAGATAGCTGATCTCATCTTGTGTCGATAATCTGCCGCAAACGGCATTGCGGTGCGGAAAGCGGCCGAAATCTTTGATGACCTGGAAATGACTGACAGCGTACTGATAGAAGTCGTCAAATTCTGGCTTATGCTCTTTCATGACCTCCTGCCGCAATTGGTCAAAACGAAACACACTCTCTTCCTGATCTTCCAATGCTTCTGAGTGCTCTAACGGCAAATAAAAGAACACTCTCTCAATAGGGGCTAACGCACGATCAAAATTCTTCGCCAGTCCGCGTTTACATATGGCCTGTGCCAATGAATCATAGCGGAAAGCGGCTGCCAAACCCCGATAGATGTTACGACTGAACTGATCAAGCAAAATAATCAGCGCCAGCGTCCCCTTAGGCGTTTCTGTCCACGCATTCAATTCACCCCGACCAGCACGGCTGACCAGATCCCTGAAACGTTCGGTGATTTCACAGTCTACTGCATCCCCGCCTTTAAACCACAGTGCCTGTTTATCTAGTTCGGTAACTTCCCCTTTGAGATTTCCGAACCAATAGGTAAGCACTTCCTCACACTCTGCCATGGTTTCCTCCTGCTTGTTCATAACAATAACTCTGAGATAATTAAGCCGCTTTCGTGCTTATACGTTCTAGTTTATCCTAGGGTGAGCTTGCTCGGTGCGATGGCTTTTTGTTGTAGCCTGATAGCTGACTTGTGAAGCACTTAATAGAAAGAAGGAATATTTCCATGAGTTTCACCCTTCATCCGAGACTAAGCGCGGATACTCAGTGGATTGGCGACTTACCGCTTTGCCGTGTGCTGCTGTCAAAAGAAGCCATTGGTCCCTGGTTGATTCTGGTCCCCAGATATGACGCATTACGTGAGATTCACCATATGTCTGCCGTGGATCAACAGCAGCTGATGGTAGAATCCAGCTCAACCGCCCAACTGCTTGAGACCTATTTCAGCCCCGATAAAATCAACATCGGCGCCTTAGGCAATTTAGTGCCGCAGCTTCATGTCCATCATATCGCCCGCTTTACGACAGATATTGCCTGGCCAGGACCTGTCTGGGGAAATACCGACGGCAGCCTGCACAGCGAAGATGAGCAACAACAACTGGTTGAACGATTGCAATTACTGTTCGGCCAAGTAAACGGCTTTACGCCAGCATAAATAGCTCAGCGAACAGCGACCGAGACGTTAATAACTCCAGCACTACACGCACGAGGGCCAGGCCCCATCGGTGCGACACACAGTCTATAAAGTAAAAAAACGCATCAAACGATGCGTTTTTTCTTTGTTACCCCGGCATAACCGCCAGCAGGTTCTGCCGTTCCCGATTCGCCAGTTTACGATAATCGGTCCGGGTTTTATTAGGCACAGGCTCAGCCTGAGGCAGCGGTACCTTCATGGCGTTCACTGCACGTCCGTATTTCAGCAACTCATAATGAAGATGCGGTCCCGTGGAACGTCCGGTATTCCCACTCAGTGCGATTTTGTCACCCATACGAACTTTCTGACCGACTTTTACCAGTATCTTGCTCAGATGAAGGTAGCGGGTTGAGTATTCCCGACCATGCTTGATCATAATGAAATTACCCGCCAAAGCATGTTTTTGCGCTTTAACTACCACGCCATCGCCTGTCGCAACCACAGGTGTGCCGACAGGCGTTGCAAAATCAGTACCGTTATGTGGCGAGACTCTGTGGGTGACGGGATGCTTGCGATGGGGATTAAACGATGAACTGATCCGAAAACGTTTCTGAGTCGGATATCGGTTCAGCGCCCGGTTCAGGCTTCGGCCTTCTTCGTCATAAAACTCACCATCGTCATAACGCATGGCAAACAGTTCCTGATTACGATTCATATAATACAGAGCCTTCACCTCACCCTGACCCACCGCTTTTCCGTCAATAAATTCACGTTCAAGCGTAATCGCAAAGCGGTCGCCCTTGCGGGCTTCTTTACCTAAATCAAACCGCCACTGCAGCGCTTTGACCAGGGTCTGAATTTGCGTCGGTGACAGACCGGCAGAGCGGGCCGACTGATAGAAGCTGCCGGAAACACGTCCGGTTAAACGTACAGGTTTAAACTCACCGGTGCGCTCCACTTCCTTATGCTCATAACCCTTTGAGGTCAGGGTATAAGTATCCGTCAGTTTCGCACTGCGTTCGATGGACAGTTCGCCGATCCGCCCTTCTTCATCCAGCGACCAGCCAATACTTTGTCCGACACGTAGAAACTGGATCGATTTATCTGCCTCAATCAGTTTGTACATATCTGAAATAGGCAGCGCATACTGAGTGAAAATTTCACCTAAGGTTTCACCGGAAGACACTTTGTGGGAATGTGCAACATCAGTGGCTTGATCCAACTGTTGTTCCAGCTCATCTTTGGGAACCTGAAAGTCCGGGTCTTCCGGGTCAAGCACAACACCAAGCGGTTCACTGTTTTGCTCGGACAGTGACAAGAGCTCCTCTGACAGCAGCGGGACTTCACGCCGCTGTTCCGATTCGCTGCGCGAACCGTAAGAGGGAGAGTGGACGACAGAAGGCTGCCACATAAGGGCAGCCGCAACGATAAGTGATGTAGAAGCAAGCGCAATTCGGTGTTGACGGGGGAGCTGATAAAACCGCCGGGCTGCAACCGTAAATATTTTCATTGTTATTTATTTAAGACATTCGGTAAAACTTCGTCCGAGTTCTTGCAGGAATCGAACATAACCTCCCTGGCCAGAGGCAATATCCGTTGCCATGGGATCCAGGGTTCCAATTTTGATGTCACTGCCATTTGTGACACTGTTAATGACCGCAGGTGAGAACTGCGGTTCCCTGAAAATACACTTAACCTGTGACTTTTTTAGCGTATTGCGGATAGCGATCAAGGTTTTTGCACCTGGGCGGCGATCCGGTGAAACCGTAAAGTGTCCCAGATTATGTAACCCAAACGTTTCCTCAAAATAGCCATAGGCATCGTGAAAAACATAGTACCCATTATCACGCACAGGCTGGAGCTGCTCTTTCAGGTTCTGTACAGTTTCATTAACACTGACAATGAACCGGGACAGGTTAGCCTCATATTGCGCACGATTCAACGGATCCAGTTCAATCAATGCAGTGCTGATCACTTTTGCAGCCTGAATTGCCTGATCCGGGCCCAGCCAAAGGTGCGGGTCGATGCCATCATGATGATGTTCATGCTCTTCGTGACCGCCATTACTTTCGTGACTTTCATGACTTTCGTGACCGTCATGATCTTCATGGCCTTCATAATCCCGGAAAGTAATTGTCTCTTGCGAGGTCAGTGAAAGCGCATTTTCCTGGCCACTGAGTATTTTGGTCAGAAAAGATTCCAGCTCCGGCCCGACCCAAACCACCAAATCCGCGGCTTTCAGCTTTTCCACATCAGATGGACGTAAAGCATAGTCATGGGGAGAGCTGCCGGCAGGCAACAGAGTTTCGCTCTGGCCGACACCTTCGACCAGCTCCTGCACAATCAGATTCACCGGATGTACAGTGGTCACAACATGCACATTGCTTGCTGAAACCGCAAAGGGTACCAACACCATTGCCGCAAAGTACCAGGCTCGAAAACGCAACATCTACCTACCCTAAAAATATTCAATGAAAAGAAGTTTGATAATGTTATAATATAACACCAACCGATAGCAACGAGATTCACACCCATTTATGGCCAGTACAATGTCCACCAAACCTTTGGTAGAACTTCAGAATGTTACTGTTAACGCTTCAGGCCGCCACATTCTTGATCTGGTTTCACTCCAGCTTGAACGCGGCCAGATCACCACTCTGATAGGTCCGAACGGGGCAGGCAAGTCCACGCTGGTGAAAGTCATTACCGGCTTGCGCAAGCCCACATCTGGCCGAGTCATTCGCTCACCGGGGCTACGCATTGGCTACGTACCACAAAAACTGCAGCTCAATGACACGCTGCCGCTTACCGTTGATCGTTTTATGGCATTAGGCGGGCGTTACAGCGCCCAGCAACGTCTGGATGCGCTGGCGCTGGCGAGCAGCGCGCACCTGATACACAGTAATATGCACAGCCTGTCGGGAGGAGAAACACAAAGAGTGCTACTGTCTCGCGCACTTTTGCAAAATCCAGACTTGCTGGTGCTTGATGAGCCTGTACAGGGCGTCGATGTCAACGGTCAGCTCGAACTCTACAGTTTAATTCAGTCGCTCAGAGATAAGCTGAACTGCGCGATAATGATGGTTTCTCATGATCTTCATCTGGTTATGGCTAAAACCGACCATGTCATCTGCCTGCAGCACCATGTCTGCTGTTCGGGTGAACCAGAGTCGATCACCTGTCACCCTTCTTATGTTGCGCTCTTTGGCACACAGCAAAGTGAGCAACTTGCACTGTATCACCATCACCACAATCACGAACACGATCTGGGCGGTAGCCTGGTAGGTCCATGCCAGCACGGAAAAAACAATGCTTGAATTTATGCTACCCGCCTTTGCCGCCGGCATTGGCATCGCTATATTAGCCGGGCCTTTGGGCTCCTTTGTTGTCTGGCGTAAAATGGCCTATTTCGGTGATACGCTGTCCCACGCCTCATTACTGGGCATAGCACTGGGCTTCTTGTTTAATATCAACCTCAACCTCGCTTTGGTGATCTGCTGTCTGACTCTGGCGGTCATTCTGGTCAGTTTACAAAAGCAGCGTTATATCGCTACTGACACGTTACTGGGCATTCTCGCTCACAGTGCGCTGTCGTTAGGCTTAGTCGCAATCAGTTTCATGGATCATGTCCGCATTGATTTGATGGCTTATCTTTTTGGTGACTTGCTGGCGGTGACAACCAATGATCTGGTATGGATTTACGGTGGTGGTGCGCTGGTCATGGCCGCTTTGATTGCATTATGGCGTCCGCTGCTGTCGATGACAGTCAACGAAGATCTGGCTCAGGTTGAAGGGGTTAACGTCGATCTGATGCGGTTATTACTGATGTTGATGGTCGGTATGGTGATTGCGGTAGCGATGAAATTTGTCGGCGCACTGATTATCACATCTTTGCTTATTATTCCGGCAGCCACAGCGCGCCGCTTTGCACAAAGCCCGGAAAGTATGGCAGTGATTGCCGCAATTCTGGGCTGCATTGCTGTGATGCTGGGGCTGTTACTGTCATGGCATTATGATACCCCGGCGGGCCCATCTGTGGTCGTCTCTGCCGCTTTGTTGTTTTTGCTCAGCCAGACAAAACGCTCAGAGGCCTGATCAGCGTAAGAAAGAACGGTATCTGTCCTGACAGGCCTGCTTGATACTCAATGTGGCTTCAAGCCTGCTCGATTTCGGCATGAATTCGAGCAGGCACTGATAGTATTGTTTGTCTTTGTCGGTCAGCAGAATATTATCCAGATACAGTTCACGACAGGCATTGGTTAGCCAGGTAATTGCCGCCGCCTCCTCAGCGGCAGAAACATACTCCAGTATGCAGTCATTGTACTGTTCGCGCTGTTCAGCGAAGCCCGCAGCCCATACAGGACCGTAACTCAGCCAATAGGCCATGCACCCAACCCTGATCAGGTCATTCATTTCTCATGTCTTCACAGCAGCATCCTGTTAACCGAATCTTCTCTATTAAAGATAGTTGACGCTGACAAGGACAGAGACCCCGCCTCAGAGCATTGCTGCGCTGAAAATAAAAAATCCGGGCGGCTTGCACACACCCGGATTTGTTTTCTGCGAAAGGCTTTACCGTTAGCCTCTGGATTTAAGGCATGGATAAGCACTTTTCATTTGTTATCAATTAGATAAAATCACAAGAATGTTGCTCAGCACCACGCGGGGGCTTGTAATGTTGCTTTTTCTGTTCGAGTTGCTGCAATAACACACTTTTGTGTGATTCATTCAGCAAAGTCCAATGGCAACCTTCGATCGCTCCTGCAAACATCCACAACAGTTTCTGATCAACATTTTTCCCCTGAGTCTGTTTTACCTGCAGATACGCATCCACCGCCCCCATCTGATGAAAAATATCAACATCATCGATACCGGATTTTTTCATCATCCTTTCGAGGGTCAAACGCAAGTTCGGCAGATCCCGTAACCGCTTGTTACGGGATGCTCCTTTGACTGTTTTTTCCTGCAATGCTATCGCGATTGAGCTTTGAATCAGCTCATTACAGAGCGATAACCGGGATGCATACAGAGGTGAGATATCGTAATAATTCACGACTGCCACCGTACTGCGCTTCACATGCTTGAACTTGTGGCAGCCCAATTCGAGCAGTTGCTGATCCAGCATTTCTCCACCACGAATATAAAGCTTTTCATTCGACAGCAGAGCATACATGGCCCCCTGAACGAAGATACCTGTCCCGCCAAACATGGAACGCTGTTCATTCGGTACAAAGGTATCCAGGTAATTTATGAATGTTTCTTTTGTAATCGACATAACATAAGTCCTAAATTTATTCTTCTTTGTCGATCTAAAACCAACGCCAACTATCATATGCAACAATGTCACACAGAAATTTTAAATTCCACATATGAAACAAAGTACAGATGAAAATGAGATTCAGAGCAAGTTCTTAAGAAAAATTGAATGCAAATTCAGGTAACTATGGGCATTTATCAATAAGTAATAATAAAAAATCCTGTGTCATATCCGCTGCTGATGATCGTTTTACACTGTGATAACGACTAAGGTTAAGAGAGAAAGGGAGAAAGGAATTAAGAGATATGCCTGATATTGCCCTGTTTCCTTCTGCCAGCCATGTGTTACCGGAAGGCAAACTGGAAATTACCATTACCGAACAGCGTTACCAGCGTATGCTGAAAGAGTCGATTGAAGGCCAGCGGGATTTTGCATTATGCATGCGCAGTGAAGAAGAAGAGAACGACGAGACCATTACCCGCATTCCCGCCATCGCAACCAAAGTCCAGGTGGTGGACTTTAACGCGTTAACTAACGGTTTGCTCAGCATAGTCGTGGAAGGTAAAACGAAAATACGGATTTTGTCGGTAAGGCATGAGAGTGATCGCCTGTTGATTGCTGACTACCTGCCATTCAGGGCATGGCCGCCAACACCTTTAACAGACAAACACCAGTGCTTAGTGGACAAACTGAAACTCTTTTTCGCCACTATGCCAGAAATTGGCGCCTTATATCCAATCAGTGAATTCGACGACTTAAGTTGGGTATGTCAACGCTGGATTGAATCACTACCGCTCGAAGTTCACTATAAGCAGCTATTAATTGCTCAGGATTCCCCTGCCCTCACTGCACGTTTTTTGCACAAGCTACTCGATAATAACCAGTTATTTGATGACGATATCAACTAACCCTTACATTGTTCTCAAAAATCACCTGGTCTGGTGTACTCAACTCATCTGACCAAGATAAAATAAGCAAAATCTCATAGGTTAACGTTCCCTCATGCCGCATGTATCTTTTTTCTGGTTAAAACCTGAAAACGACAAAATTTTGACAGGCCTGCAATCAGAGTTTCACGCGTTAGTGAAGGACGCGATCAAAGAAAACCGTCTGAAGCTACCGCCTATTCCTGACGTCCTGACAGAACTGCAGACCTTATGTAACAGAGACGACTCTACCGTTCGTGATGCAGCCACCTTGCTGCTGAATGACCCCGGTATGGCCGCAACTGTGATAAAAACCTCCAATACCATGATGTTTAATCGCCGTAACATTGTCTGCCACGATATTCAAACCGCTGTCAGTCGGCTCGGTATTTTCCGTGTCAGAGATATCATTACAGCAAAAACAGTCTTGGACATTAAACTGCACAGCAGCTTTGATATTGAATGCAAGTCTCTGTTATTAAACAGTGCCACCCGTTCCAGGCAACTGGCAGGTTCTATGGCATTAATTACCCAGAACCTGCTGCAATACCGTCCAGAGTTGAAAATTGAGCCAGAGAAAGCCCTGCTGGCCGGATTATTTGCCGACATTGGTTTATTCAGCCTGATACATGAATACCAAAACTACCTTGATAGCGGGAATTTTCTGGATATCAATTTTGCCAAATACGTCTTTGAACACTGCTGTAACAAATCCAGTCTGGATATCCTGAAACACTGGGGCTTCGACGAAGATTATCTTGAAGTCGCCTGTAATAAGCGTTTTTTTCCTGCTCACAAGAAAGAAGATGACATCACTTATCTGGATGTCGCCCGCATGGCTAATCATTTGTTACTGTTTAAAGACGATGATGACGCCATCGACGAGCATGAAGTTGAACTGGATCTGGCTGGCGCAGAAGTCATGTTTACTTTGACCAATCTGCCCGATGACGAATTTAACAGCCAAATCAACCACGTGTTGCTCAGCAGTGGTTTTTAATCTATCAGTAAGCCCCTTCCAGCCAGATCTCCTCCACTTAAGCGCTGTAGACACACAGCGCTCTATTGACCCTGTCTTCAACAGCCTGATAAGCTTCTGATTTCATTAACAGCCCATTGACAAAAAGGTTCATTGTCAGGACTGCACCAACCATGCAGTATCCGGGTGCTTTTTTTCGCCAGAACAGGCAACGTATTGTAAGGATACTCATGTTTTCAGGAATGCTTTTTATTTTCCTGCCACTTATCGTTGGCTACCTCATACCGGTCAGGAAAGACTCAGTACTTCAGTTTATTCACGCGCAGACATCACGCCTGGTGCTGGTGATTCTGTCACTGATGGGACTGAGCTTGGCCGGTTTGGACAATCTGGGAGAAAATCTCAGCCAGATCCTGTTATACACAATCACCTTCTTCCTCTGCATCAGCGCATCTAACCTGCTGGTACTGCCGCTGCTTGATAAGCGCTATCCATTGAAAACAGAGCATGGCCACCAGCAGCTTCCCAAAGCCAAAATGTTGCTGGAGTCAGCCAAGCTGATATTGGTCGTCGCCGTCGGGCTCATTGCTGGTCTGTTGCTGAACATGGATTTGAGCTGGGTTGACCGGGCAAGTGAAATCATTCTGTTACTGCTGCTGTTTTTAATCGGTATCCAGCTGCGCAACAGTGGCATGACGCTGCGACAGATCCTGCTCAACAAGCAAGGTATGCTGATCGCTTTAGTGATTATTGCGACCTCTTTACCAGGTGGGTTGCTCGCCGCCTGGCTGCTGGGTATTCCGCTGAATCACGGCCTGGCGATGGCCTCAGGGTTCGGCTGGTATTCGCTGGCAGGTATTTTGATGGGTGATGGCCTTGGACCTGTATACGGTGGCGCATCATTCTTGAATGAGCTGCTGCGGGAGCTGGTTGCGTTAACCATGATACCCGCCGTGATTTCACGCTTCCCTAACACAGCCATCGGCTATGCCGGTGCAACAGCAATGGACTTCACTTTACCTATTATCCAAAACTGTGGCGGTATTCGCTGCGTCCCAATTGCAATAGTCAGCGGATTCATTCTCAGCCTGTTGGTACCAGTGCTGATGCTGTTTTTTCTGTCGCTTTAAACCATAGTAACAATCCGCCGCCATCGGCGGTGAATTAGAAGTGGCAACAAAAAGCCTGGCAACTGCCAGGCTTTGATTATGGTTAAAGAAAAACCGTTACATCGGATTAAGCGTGATTGCGAATCCACTCATCCATTTCTGTACGCAAGTTATCAGACTTAGTCCCGAAGATAGCTTGCACACCGCCAGATACTACAACCACACCGGCTGCACCCAAGCGTTTCAGTTTGTCCTGATCAACGATATCGGTGTCTGCAACGCTGACACGCAAACGTGTAATACAGGCATCGAGGTTAGTGATGTTGGATTTACCGCCGAAGGCTTCAACCAGCTCACCAGCCAGCTCAGAACCCGTTGCGGTTTCAACATCCGCCGTTTCATCTTCACGACCCGGTGTTTTCAGATTCAGGGTACGGATAACAAAAGTGAATACCACGTAGTACAGTACGGCATAACACAGACCCAGAATCACCAGTGTCCACACGTTCTCTGCACGAGGCATCTGAACAATGAAGTCGATGAAACCGTTCGAGAAGGTATGGCCGTGTACAACACCCAGAGCATTGGTCAGTACATATGCCAGACCAGCCAGCAAAGCGTGAATCCCGTACAAGACTGGCGCGATGAACAGGAATGAGAACTCAATAGGTTCGGTAATGCCGGTCAGGAAAGATGTCAGGGCAGCCGATGCCATGATACCCATTACCTTGGCGCGGTTTTCAGGTTTAGCACAGTGAGCGATAGCAAATGCTGCTGCAGGCAAACCGAACATCTTAAACAGGTAACCACCCGCAAGCTGACCAAAACCGTTACCTGCGGCACGGGAAGCATCATCCGCAGTCAGGAAACAAGTCATGATACCACGTGCTGCTTCACCAGCATTGGTCACACAAGAACCCGCTTCATAGAAGAATGGCACGTTCCAGATGTGGTGCAGGCCAAATGGGATAAGAGAACGCTCAACGACACCGTAGATACCGAACGCCAGTACTGGGTTCTGGTTGGCAGCCCAGTCAGAGAATGTGGCAATCGCTGAACCGATTGGCGGCCAGATGAACGACAGCACAACACCCAACGCAATAGACAGAAAACCTGTGATGATAGGCACTGCACGCTTACCGGCAAAAAAGCCCAGGTATTCCGGTAACTGGATCTTAAAGAAGCGGTTGAACGCCCAGGCCGCCACACCACCGGCCAGGATACCACCCAGCACACCGGTCTCAATCTTGGCGACACCCATGACATCGGCCATCACCTTCAGGGTAGCAACCATGATACCGTAACCGACGATGGCAGACAGACCGGCAACACCGTCGTTTTTCGTAAAGCCCAGAGCCACACCAACGGCAAACAGCAGTGCCATCTGACCGAATACCGAGCCACCGGCCTGTTCCATCAAGTGAGAGACTACGTCAGGTAACCAGCTGAAGTTAGCAGCCCCCACACCTAACAGAATACCCGCTACCGGCAGAACCGATACAGGCAGCATCAGCGCCTTACCGACCTTCTGCAGGTTAGCAAAAAAGTTCTTAAACATATTGTGCTCCTGAGTGAGATGTTTGTTTTGTTTCAGCGGTTTCCAGCGACCTACCCCCGTAGTCATAATGCTAGCACCGCTCATTTTTATTGTTCGGCATAAGTATAAAATGCGGCGCCAAATATAACGTGACATCAATCAATATTGCCAACCGAAGATGAAAGTAAGTTTCAGTTTGACGCATAGATCACAATTAACAATCAACTCAAAAAACACATCAAAATCAAACAACTTAATTATAAATCAAATACTTAATGTAAGTATTTGGCATTACAGTCGAATGTAATTATATTTCACTTTTGTATCCCATGTTTCTTTATGTAACGAACGAAGATTTCATGGAATGACAGGTAAAGATTGGGAGGAGATTGAAAAAGGAGAGAAAAAATAAAATAAATGGATAAAACCTATTGGATTAATTTAAAAAAAGGAGCCTCAGCTCCTTTTTTATCCGTTTTAGCGTTTTGCCTGCGAAAAAAGTCGGAAAAAGTTTTCACTCGACACTCTGGCAACCTCAGCGGCAGAAACCCCTTTCAGCAGGCCTATATACTCTGCAACTTCTTTAACATAAGCAGGCTGATTTTCTTTACCGCGATAAGGGACAGGCGCTAAGTAGGGTGAATCTGTTTCCACCAATAGCCGCTCCAGAGGCAAACGACTCACCACATCTTTCAGCTCAGCAGCTTTATTAAAAGTCACAATTCCGGAAATGGAAATATAAAAGCCCAGCTCAATTGCCGCTTCTGCCATTTCCAGGCTTTCAGTGAAACAATGCAATACACCGCCACAGCGCTCAGCGCCTTCTTCGCGCAGAATACGAATGGTATCTTCACGCGCCATGCGGGTGTGAATGATCAACGGCTTGTTCAGCTCAACCGCCAAACGGATATGCTGACGGAAAATATCCTGTTGCTGTTCGGCCAGTTCAGGTTGGTAGTGGTAATCCAACCCGGTTTCACCGATAGCGACGACTTTATCATCACTGGCATATTGCCTCAGCAGGCCATAATCAAAGCCAGCTTCAATATCCAGCGGATGCACCCCACAAGATGCAAACACATGATCGAAAGGGGCAATCATCGCCATCATGGCAGGGAAACTGTTCAGGGTGACACCGACGGACAGAAAATACTCTACCCCCCGAGCCTGTGCTTTTGCCAGTACGTCTGCAACATCAGTATGCAGTTCGTTGTAATTCAATTTATCAAGGTGGCAATGGGAATCTACTAGCACCTGAATATCCTCTCGCGTTTCGGTGTATTTATGTTGCACTGATAAAGCCTGACAACCAGTCAGAGATCAACAACTCATCATTCAAACCGGGATGGCTTTCCAGTTCCCGAATCAGGGCATTAAGCCCTTTTATTTGCGCCAGCAATGTGACCGTGGTCAGCTGCCCCGCGATTTGCCTGACCAAAGGTGCTGATTCACAATGAATCAAGTGCTGCTCAGCGCCTTGCTGTACTTTCAGGCAGTCAACCAGAAAATAGCTCAGCCATTTCAGGCTTGAGTGGCCATCTTTCATGCAGCTGTCAGCCACACTGAACAGGCCACTATGGGGGGGAGACAGAAACTGATGAAAGCCGGCCAGCAAATGCTGATGACGGATATCCTGTCCCTGCTCGATAAACGCTAAGGCTGCCAGAGGCGCATTGCCGTTAAGCCGTACAGCCTCCAGTTTGATTGATTGCATCAGTTTATGTTCAACCCAGCGCTTAACATCCTGCTCAGGCGGCAGAGGCAGACGCCACTTGTTACACCGGCTGTTAATCGTTGGCAGTAAGCGATCCAGCTCAGTGGCGGTTAAGATGAACTGGCAGTTTGCCGGCGGTTCTTCCAGTGTTTTCAGCAAGGCATTCGCCGCCGCCTCACCCATATGCTCTGACTGCTCAATCAGTACCACACGCTTACCGCCAAGCTGGGAGGTTTCCCACGCCCAGTGGTTACACTGACGAACCATATCAACGCCAATGGCTTTGCCATCCTGCGGACTGATACTGTGACAATCTGGGTGGGTACCGGCTTCAAACAACTGGCAGCTGTGGCAGATCCCACAGGACTCTTCAACACCGTTCTGGCAGAGCACAGTTTTTGCCAGCTGGCGTATCAACACGTCCCCGGCGCACCCGGCAGGTGAAATCAACAGCATGGCGTGATGCAAACGATCCTGACTCAAAAGCTGCTGCCATTGCTGCCAGACCGTTGTCAGCCAGGGGTAACTCATGCTGACTCCTGCTGAGCCAGCCAGGCATTCAACTGCTGGCGGATATCCGACGTCACAGCTTCCAGTGATTGGGACGCATCAATAATCACCACTTTGCGGTTATTACGTGACAGCGCTAAAAACCGCTCCCGGGTTCGTTCGAAGAAAGACAGATCCATTTTTTCAATGCGATCCAAAGCCCCGCGTCCCCGAGCCCGTGACAAACCAAGCTCTGGGTCAATGTCCATGTAAATGGTCAGATCCGGTTCAAAATCGCCAAGCACCATGGTTTTGATCCCAGACATCAGCTCAGGGTCAAATCCCCTGCCGCCGCCCTGGTAAGCCTGCGACGACATATCATGACGATCGCCCACCACCCAGTGACCTGCACGCAGCGCAGGCTTAATAACATTTTCTACCAGTTGGCTGCGCGCCGCATACAGCAACAGCAACTCAGCCATATCTGTTAATGGCTCTTCCGGGTGCCCTTCTTTCACCAGCGCTCGCATTTGTTCTGCCAGGGGAGTCCCGCCTGGTTCGCGGGTAGACTGAATGTCGGTGATCCCCCGTGCCGCGAGCGTGTCCAGCACGGTTGCAATCGCGGTACTTTTACCCGCCCCTTCCAGGCCTTCGATGACGATAAATTTTCCGTTCATTTATTGTTTTAATATCTTCAGATAATGGCGAACAGCACGATTATGCTCGCTTAATGTTGTTGAGAAAGTATGGCCACCTTTTCCGTCGGCCACAAAATAGTAGTAACCTGTCTGGGCAGGTTTCACCGCGGCAATCACAGAGGCCGCGCTTGGCATAGCAATAGGTGTGGGTGGTAAGCCGTCTATGGTATAGGTGTTATAGGGTGTCGGTGTTCGCAAATCTTTTCTGCGAATATTGCCGTCAAATTTCTCCCCTAAGCCATAAATCACCGTCGGATCCGTTTGAAGACGCATCCCTTTGTGCAGACGATTCATAAAGACAGATGACACTTTAGCCCGCTCTTCATCAACCGCCGTTTCTTTCTCGATAATGGAAGCCATAATCAAGACTTCGTATGGATTATTGAGCGGAATCGAATCGTCCCGCTCTTTCCAGGCATTATCAAGCAACTCCGTCATATGCTTATAAGCGCGCTTGAGCAAAGCCAGATCAGATGTGCCCGCTGTATAGTGATAGGTTTCAGGTAACAGATACCCTTCCAGCTTATCGACATCGGCGCCGATAGCTTTGGCGATATCCTGCTCTGTCATCTGGGAAGTGTCGTTCTTCAGCATTGGGGCATTTTCCAGCTCAGCCAGCCAGTCGGAAAAACGGCCGCCTTCCAGTAAGGTGATCGCAAACTGGTGTTCTTTGCCCGAGGCCACCGTTTTCAGGATATCGCGCAGGGTATGTGCCTGCTCAATGGCATATGTACCCGCTTTAATTTGAGCCAGTTGCGGTTCGATCCGCCCGATCCAGCGCGCCCAGGGAGAGTCGGCGATCATCCCCATCTGAGTCAGCTGGTAAAGTAAGCCTCGGAAAGTGGAGCCCTGTCTGACCGTGAGATATGGTTCAGTATTTTTTAACAGCGGCTGGTCAATACTTGCTCTTACCTGCACATACGTCCAGCCTGCACCGCCTGCCAGGATGGCCCCCAGCAGTACAAACACCAATGCCAGTTTCTTTAGCACGTGTACAACCTCTTCATTATCGCTTTTAACGCACTGTGTTCAGTGTACGTTCTCATTTGGATTTTCGTGACCGGCACCAGGGCCATCAACGCATTAGTAATAAAGACTTCATCAGCGCAAAGCAAGGTGTCGAGCGGGCTTTTGACAAACTCAAGACAATAGCCCAAATCGCTTGCCTGCTGACAGACGTGCGCCCGCATTAAGCCATGCACCCCAGCCAGATCCAAAGCTGGCGTGTATAGCCTATTACCGCAACGCCAGAAAATATTGGAGGCACTGGTTTCCGCCACATGGTCATTCGCATCTAGCACTACAGCATCAAGCCAGCCATTCCGTTCAATTTCCTGCTTCAACAGCACCTGCTCCAAACGGTTCAGGTGCTTTAAGCCGGCTAACATGGGAGAAAGCCCGAGCCGCTGCTGACAAACTCCTAACTCGATACCTTCCTGCTGCCATTTCTCGTAAAAGGCTGGCCAGGTAAAGTCGGAAATAATGACCTGAGTCTGATGGCAGCCTGCAGGGCTGTAGCCTCGGCCTCCGGCACCCCGGCTGATAAGTATTTTTACAACCCCTTTTTCAGGGTATCCCCTGGCAAGAGACATCACCTTATCTGTTAGGGGCGACCAGTCTGGAGCATCAATGTCCAGTCTTTTCAAGGTCGTTTGCAGGCGTTCAAGGTGCAGATGCCAAAGCCTGGGTTCACTGTGTTCAACCAGCACAGTCGTAAAACAACCGTCGCCGTACTGCAAAGCACGAGCAGACACATCAACCGTGTCTTGTTCCACATAACCCTTTGCAACACTGTTGATCCACACCATTGCGACCCCCATAAAAAAACGGCCCGGTTAGATGACCGGGCCGTCTAGCATAACAGAATCGACTTAGATTTTCTTGAACAGCAAGGAGCCATTCGTGCCGCCGAATCCAAAGGAGTTACACAGTGCGTACTCCATCGAAACCTGACGGGCTTCACCCGGGACATAATCCAGGTCGCAACCTTCGTCTGGATTCTCCAGGTTGATAGTTGGCGGTACCGCCTGATCAACCAGAGACATAACAGTAATAATGGATTCCACAGAACCTGCTGCGCCCAGCAAGTGACCAGTCATTGACTTAGTTGAAGACACAAGCACCTTGTCTGCCGCTGCACCCAAGGCACGTTTAATGCCCAGTGTTTCGGCAACGTCACCAGCCGGTGTAGAGGTACCGTGTGCATTCACATAGCCAATCTGATCTTGCGAAATAGCAGCATCACGAATAGCAGCTTCCATAGCCAGGGCACCGCCAGAACCATCAGCACTTGGCGAGGTCATGTGAAAAGCATCACCACTCATACCAAAGCCAACCAGCTCAGCATAAATCTTGGCACCGCGCGCTTTCGCGTGCTCATACTCTTCCAACACCATCATGCCGGCACCGTCACCCAGGACGAAACCGTCACGATCTTTGTCCCAAGGACGAGACGCGCCCTGAGGATCATCGTTACGGGTAGACAGCGCTTTCGCCGCAGCAAAGCCTCCCATACCCAGCGGTGTTGAGGCTTTTTCTGCACCACCAGCCAGCATCATGTCCGCATCTCCGTATACAATCATACGGGCGGCGTGACCAATGTTGTGCAGGCCAGTCGTACAGGCAGTAGAAATTGCAATGTTTGGACCGCGCAGGCCATACATGATAGACAAATGACCGGCAATCATGTTGACAATAGTGGATGGTACAAAGAATGGGCTGATTTTACGCGGACCCTTCTCAAGCATTGCCTGATGGTTGACTTCAATCAGGCCAATACCACCAATACCTGAACCGATAGCAACACCAAAGCGACTGGCGTTGTCTTCGCCGACTTCAATACCAGAGTCTTTCAGCGCCTGAATACCAGCAGCCACGCCATACTGGATGAACAGATCCATTTTGCGGGCATCTTTCTTTGACATGTAATCTTCGCAATTGAAGTCTTTGACCATGCCAGCAAAACGGGTTGCAAAATCACTCGCATCGAAGTGCTCAATATTGCTGATACCACTCTGGCCTGCCAACAAGGCTTTCCATGAAGATTCGACAGTATTGCCAACCGGCGACAGCATACCCATGCCAGTTACAACTACGCGACGCTTAGACACGATTTATTCTCCGGGAACTGAAGTATTAAATAAGGATTTACAAATGAAAATCAGGCGGTCATGGAGACCGCCTGGAAGTGTTCTTGAGATTACTCAGCAGAAGCGCTTACAACGTAGTCGATAGCTGCCTGAACTGTAGTAATTTTCTCAGCTTCTTCATCTGGAATTTCTGTGTCGAATTCTTCTTCCAGAGCCATTACCAGCTCAACAGTATCCAGAGAGTCAGCACCCAGATCGTCAACAAAAGAAGCTTCGTTCTTTACTTCAGACTCATCTACGCCCAGCTGCTCAACGATGATTTTTTTTACGCGTTCTTCGATGTTGCTCATACTAATCTATTTCCTTAACAAGAGTTCGCTATTGCGATTTGCTGTAGTTTATTCATTACTGTAAAAGTTGCAACACTCAGGGTGCTGGTCAAACCACGATTCTGCGTCAAATCTACGTGAGTTTGACCTGCATCCAAAAAGATTTCAACTTTTTTGCTTAAATCATGTACATGCCGCCATTAACGTGCAGGGTTTCGCCTGTAACGTAACCAGCATCGTCAGAGGCTAGAAATGCAACAGCTGCTGCAATTTCACGCGGCTCGCCTAAACGTCCCGCAGGCACAGCAGACAACGTAGAGGCACGTTGCTCATCATTCAGAGCTTTGGTCATATCCGTTTCAATGAAACCAGGTGCCACAGCGTTCACTGTGATACCACGTGAAGCCACTTCGCGTGCCATGGATTTAGTGAAACCGATCACACCGGCTTTTGCCGCTGAATAGTTTGCCTGACCCGCATTACCCATAGTACCGACCACAGAACCAATGCTGATAATACGCCCATAACGCTTTTTCATCATTGAACGTAGCACAGCTTTAGACAGACGGAAAATCGAGGTCAGGTTAGTGTTGATGATATCCTGCCATTCGTCATCTTTCATTCGCATCAGCAGGTTATCGCGCGTAATACCGGCGTTGTTCACCAGAATATCAACATCACCAAATTCTTCTTTGATCTGCTTCAGTACTGCATCAATAGACTCAGGAGAAGTCACATTCAGTGCCAGACCTTTACCTTTATCACCCAGGTAAGCGCTAATCGCTTCCGCGCCACTTTCAGAAGTGGCAGTGCCGACTACGGTTGCACCACGTTCAACCAGGATTTCTGCGATCGCACGGCCGATGCCACGGCTTGCGCCGGTGACCAGAGCAACTTTACCTTCCAGGCTCATGTTTTTTCCTCTTTATATAGCCTGTCATTGTTTACAGGCTGATTATTCGGTTTGCCGCGTACTGACCAGCAGCTATCGCGACAACGTCAGATTATTTAGCCGCTGCCAGGCTGGCTGGATCATTCACAGCAGCGCCATTGAGCGATTTATCAATGCGCTTAGTCAGACCTGTCAGCACTTTGCCTGGCCCCACTTCCAGCAGCAGTTCGATACCTTCAGCGGCCATACGCTCGACAGATTCTGTCCAGCGCACAGGGCCATAGAGCTGTTTAACCAGCGCCAGCTTGATCGCTGCCGGGTCGGTTTCAGTCGCGACGTCCGCATTGTTAATCACTGGAATAACCGGCGGATTGAAAGTGACTGACTCAAGCGCCACGGCCAGCTTATCGGCAGCTGGTTTCATTAACGCGCAATGAGACGGTACAGACACAGGCAACGGCAGTGCGCGTTTCGCGCCTGCGGCTTTACACAGATCGTTCGCACGTTCCACTGCCGCTTTATGCCCTGCAATAACAACCTGACCCGGTGAATTAAAGTTAACCGGTGCAACCACCTCGCCCTGAGCCGCTTCTTCGCACGCTTTAGCAATAGCGTCATTGTCCAGACCAATGATAGCCGACATAGCACCCACACCGGCTGGTACCGCTTCTTGCATCAGTTGGCCGCGCAGCTCAACCAGCTTAATAGCATCGCTAAAATCCAGCACACCAGCACAAACCAATGCAGAATATTCGCCCAGACTATGGCCGGCCAGAACAGCAGGCTGTGCGCCCCCTTCTTGCTGCCAGACACGCCAGATAGCAACCGAAGCCGCCAAAAGAGCAGGCTGAGTGCGGTGAGTCTGGTTCAGATCTTCGGCCGGGCCATTCTGAATCAGCGCCCACAGGTCATAACCCAGGGCATCAGATGCTTGTGCAAAAGTTTGCTGTACGCTTTCATACTGCTCAGCCAGTTCAGCCAGCATGCCAACAGCCTGAGACCCCTGACCAGGGAAAACAATCGCGAACTTAGACATTCGAGAATCCTTATACAAAGAGAAATGGCATCCAAGATGCCATCAATGATGCGGTAATCAGGCGACTATTGATTAATTCCGCCTGTGCCTCATAGTAAAAAACGTGCGGTTCTATCAGAATTTCACCAGTGCCGAACCCCAGGTGAATCCACCACCAAAGGCTTCCAGCAACAGTGTCTGTCCCCGCTGGATGCGGCCGTCTCGTACGGCTTCATCCAGCGCGGCCGGCACCGTTGCCGCTGACGTGTTCCCTTGCTTATCCAAAGTCACGACAACCTGATCCATCGACATTGACAGCTTTTTCGCCGTCGCCGTAATAATGCGCAAATTGGCCTGATGCGGCACCAGCCAGTCCAAATCGGATTTTTCCATATTATTGGCGGCCAGTGTATCCGTCACCAGATTCGACAGCTGAGTGACGGCCACTTTGAAGACTTCATTGCCTGCCATGTAGAGCCATTTATTACAATCAAATGTCTCACCGTGTTCAGGCACAGCCAAACTGAGCAAACCGCCAAAATGGCCATCTGCATGTAGATGGGTAGAAATGATACCGGCTTCTTCACTGGCGCCCAGCACAACGGCCCCTGCACCATCACCAAATAAAATGATGGTGGAACGGTCTTGCGGGTCGCACTTATGGGACAGCGCATCCGCACCGATAACCAGAACCTTCTTCGCCATACCGGTTTTGATGTGTTGATCCGCCACACTCAAGGCATAGACAAAACCGGAACAGGCCGCCGCAAGATCAAATGCCGGGCACCCTTTGACGCCAAGCATGCCCTGTACCTGACAGGCTGCAGACGGAAAAGCATGGCTGGCTGAGGTTGTCGCAACAATAATTAAATCAATCTCGTCAGCCGCAACACCGGCCATTTCCATCGCACGGCTTGCAGCGTGATACCCCATTACTGCGACTGTTTCCTCTTCTGCCGCGATGCGACGCTCACGAATACCAGTGCGAGCGACAATCCACTCATCGCTGGTATCCACCATTTTCTCCAGATCCGCATTGGTACGAACCTGCTCTGGCAGATAGCTGCCAGTGCCTAATATTCTGCTATACATGAAGACTAAAAATGCCTCTCAAGTAGTACGTGTTCCAAACGGTCACTGATTTTTGCCGGTATCTTCCGCTTGATTTCATGTACTGCTTCACCAATTGCATTGGTAAAAGCAGCAATATCAGCACTTCCATGGCTTTTAACGACAATACCGCGCAATCCTAACAGACTTGCGCCATTGTACTGGTCGGGGTTCAGGCTTTGTATCTGACGGAACAGGTCACTAAACAGCCACTTAGCGATCAATCGCTTGATAGGATGCTGGCTGACAGCCTGTTTAAAGCTCTCTATAAAGAGATTAGCAACCCCTTCGCTGGTTTTCAGGCTAACATTGCCGACAAAACCATCACAGACAACCACGTCGGCTTTACCGTCATAGAGTTCATTGCCTTCAACATAGCCAATGTAATGTACATCCGGTGAACGGCTCAGCATAGATGCACAGCGTTTAACAAGATCGTTGCCTTTTATTTCTTCAGAACCAATATTGAGCAGGGCCACTTTGGGCGGCCTGCCCGTCATTTCCTGCTCCGCCAGTACCGATCCCATCACAGCAAACTGAAACAAAGTATCAGCATCACAAGATACATTGGCACCCAGATCCAGCAGCCATGTTTTGCCACCGCGGCGGCTGGGGATTGCGGACACTAAAGCAGGACGCTCCACGCCGGGTAATTGCTTCAACGTATAACGAGCCAATGCCATAAGAGCGCCGGTATTCCCTGCACTGACACAGGCATCCGCGTCACCTTCTGCCACAGCATCCAATGCCCGCCGCATAGACGAACCCTGGCTTTGGCGTAATGCTTGAGACGGACGAGTGTGATCAGCGATGGCACGATCGCAATGGACAACAGTCAGACGGGGATGATGAGTAGAATTGAGCGATGAGAGTTGAGCGGTGATTGCACTTTGATCACCGAAGAGGAGCAGATTTAGCGACGGGTATTGTAACAGTGCCTGCACGGCGGCAGGCACTGTTACCTGAGGACCGAAGTCCCCACCCATTGCATCAAGTGCAACGGTTAGACCAGTCAAGGTTCAACCTTATTTGTTGATAACCTTGCGGCCACGGTAAAAACCGTCAGCAGTCACGTGGTGACGCAGATGGGTTTCACCGCTGTTCTGATCGACAGATACAGCAGCGCCAGTCAGTGCATCGTGTGAACGACGCATACCACGTGCTGAACGTGATTTTTTGCTCTTTTGTACGGCCATTAACCCTACTCCTTATTACTTTTACTCAAGTTTTTTAATACTGCAAACGGATTCGGACGCTCATCAGCAACAGGGATCTCACCGAAGCTCATACCTGATGCAGTGACTGAACAGTCAGCTTCATCATGCATTGGCACTTGCGGTAACTCCAGAATCAGCTCATCTTCGATGAGTTGAAGCAGATTGATCTCACCATTTTCGTCGACTTCAGCCGGCTCATAAGCTTCCGGAAACTCATCTGCTTCCTCGGGTCTGAGGAGCGGACTATAACAGAAATCCACACTGTAATGGTGTTGGAATTCTTCCTGACATCGCTGGCAGGTTAACATCACATCAACATCAGCATGCCCACGCATGAATGCGATATGACGCTGGTCAAAGTCAAATGATAAGATGACGTTTGCATCACTTAAAACGCTGGAAGCCGATTCAGCCAGACGCTCTAAAAGCTCGGCTTTGATGATGCCATCATAGTCGAGCTTTTTTTGAGCAGCGCGGACCGGATCTACCGTCAGCGGCAATTTTACCTTTTGCATAGGGCGCGAATATTAGCCTTCTAATTGGTTTGAGTCAAAGGAAATGTGTCCGAAATCCCAGCTTTTGACCATTTCCCCCCAAGGGGTTTTCATTGCCCGTCCAAGTCCATGGTACGGCAGGTATAATAAGGTTGGTTCTGAGTTAAAACTAGCGTAGATTTCAGCTTATTGCTCCCCCAATCTCTGGGGGTAAAAACGCACTGAACACACCTACACATTGAGTCAAATCATGAAACAACCGCTACTTCTGGCTTCTACTTCTCCCTTCCGTCGCAGTCTGCTGGAGAAGTTCGGTTTACCGTTCGACTGCGCATCACCCAATATTGATGAAACACCGTTTCCTGATGAATCGGCTGAAACACTGGTAAAACGGCTGGCTGAAGCCAAAGCCCGAGCATGCCGGGCAGAACATCCGTCTCATATCATCATCGGCTCGGATCAGGTCTGCGTCATTAACGGCAAGATAGTGGGTAAACCTCATACCGCAGAGCAGGCCTGTGCCCAGCTCGCCGCCGCCAGCGGTCAGACAGTCACTTTTTATACTGGCCTGTGCGTCTATAACGCTCAGACTGATAACAGCGACGTCATCTGTGAACCCTTTCTCGTGCATTTTCGCACTCTGACGCAGGTTGAGATCCAACGTTATATTGAACGTGAACAACCATTACAGTGCGCCGGCAGCTTCAAAAGCGAAGGCTTAGGTATCGCGTTGTTTGACCGCCTTGAAGGCCGGGATCCCAATACCCTGATCGGTTTGCCCCTCATCAGTTTACGGGAGATGCTGTCCCGACAGGGTATTGACGTCCTTTGAATGCATTAACGCTGGCGAAGCGCCTCCAGCGTTCTGTTGAGCATGGCATCCATGGGCGCATTGATTTCCACTTTCTCACCCGAGTGCGGGTGTTCAAACTGAATATTCGCTGCATGTAAAAAGAGACGACTCAGCCCGGCCGTCTTGGTATACGCATCAAAACGCGGGTCACCGTATCTGTCATCCCAGGCAATGGGGTGACCTGTATACTGACAGTGCACACGGATCTGGTGCGTACGACCTGTGACCGGACTGGCCTGCACCAGCGTGGCCTCTGTAAAACTTTCCAGTACTTTAAAACGTGTATCAGACGCTTTACCGTTCGGATTAACCCGAACAATACTGTTGACTTCGTTTTTCAGCAGCGGAGCGGTGACTTTACGGCACTCTTTCGGCCACTGCCCCATGACTAACGCAAAATAATATTTCTGAACCGTTTTCTGCCTGAACTGTTCCTGAAGTTTACGCAGGGCTGAACGTTTCTTTGCTATCAGCAAAATGCCTGAAGTGTCTCTGTCTATCCTGTGTACTAACTCCAGAAAGCGCGCATCCGGGCGCAACGCCCGCAGTGCTTCGATGGCACCAAATTTCAGGCCACTGCCACCGTGTACAGCAGTACCTGACGGTTTATTGAGGATAAGCATGTGCTCATCTTCGTAAATGATGCAATTTTCCAGCTCAGCGACTTTGTCCAGTTTAGTGCTGACAGGTGCCGCTGCTTCTTTCTCTGGCAAGGTCACAGGCGGTACTCTCACCAGATCCCCTTCCTGGAGTTTGTACTCCGGTTTTATCCGTTTTTTGTTTACTCGCACCTCACCCTTACGCAAAATCCGGTAAATCATACTTTTGGGCACGTTTTTCAGTCGGGCACGGAGAAAATTATCAATCCTTTGCCCGGCAAAATCATCAGCAATAGCGATGAATTGCACTTTTGGTTTGTCATCTTTCATAGCCCAAGATTCTATCACGGCTATAAAGCAGATTGCCGCAAAAAAGTCACCCTGCTATGATTGCAGTCTGGAATAGGGGAATTTCCCACTTTCCGTGCCATGACGGTCATATTTTCGTCATGATGAATGTTTTTTATCCTGCTCTGCTTGGCGTCGCTGCAATAGGCGTAAGACGATAAGTCATGCAGAGTCATTATTAGTGTTCCGATTGCAGATTTTTTATCGGTGTTAGAGATACAACCGCGATGACGCGGTGTTACCGGCTGAGTACCGTAGGGTCTTAAAGCCACTTTTAATGGTCTTATACCATCTTTAAGTACAGCTGGCAGATACGTGTAGCCATAGAGCACTCCTGAAACATCCAACCGTGAGGTTGCAACCGTAAATCAGACTTGGGGTCAGGCAGCATCGGTAGAAAATCCAATATTGGCTCACTAAAACAACGACAATAAATGAGTACACAGAATGAAAAGAATGTTGATCAACGCAACTCAGAAGGAAGAGTTGCGCGTCGCATTAGTGGACGGTCAAAAGCTATTCGATCTTGATATCGAAAGCCCAGGACACGAATCTAAGAAAGCAAATATCTACAAAGGCCGCATTACCCGTATCGAACCTAGTCTTGAAGCCGCTTTCGTCGACTATGGTGCCGAGCGTCACGGTTTCCTCCCTCTGAAAGAAATTGCACGCGACTACTTCCCAGCCAACTACACCTATCAGGGTCGTCCTAATATTAAGGAAGTGCTGAAAGAAGGTCAGGAAGTTATCGTTCAAGTGGATAAAGAAGAACGCGGCAACAAAGGGGCTGCGCTGACAACCTTTATCTCTCTGGCGGGAAGTTACCTGGTACTGATGCCAAACAACCCTCGTGCCGGCGGTATATCGCGCCGAATCGAAGGGGAAGAACGCACACAACTGAAAGCCGCACTGAGCACCCTGCAGCTACCGGATGGCATGGGCCTGATCGTACGTACTGCTGGCGTGGGCAAATCCGCTGAAGAACTGGAATGGGATTTAAACGTACTGCTCAATCACTGGAGTGCAGTGAAAGAAGCCGCCGATGCCCACCCTGCTCCTTTCCTGATCCATCAGGAAAGTAACGTGATTGCCCGTGCTATTCGTGACTATCTGCGCCGTGATATTGGCGAGATTTTGATCGACAGCCCGAAAATCTTCGACCGCGCCCGCGATCACATCAAACTGATACGTCCTGATTTTCTGCCTAAAGTAAAACGTTACGAAGGCGAAGTACCGCTGTTCAGCCACTATCAGATTGAAAGCCAGATTGAATCGGCTTTCCAGCGTGAAGTGCGACTGCCTTCCGGTGGTTCTGTGGTTATTGACCCGACAGAAGCTCTGACTTCTATCGATATCAACTCAGCCCGCGCCACGAAGGGCGGTGATATCGAAGAAACCGCGCTGCAGACCAACCTGGAAGCGGCCGACGAGATCGCCCGTCAACTGCGTTTGCGCGACTTAGGCGGCCTGGTGGTTATCGACTTCATCGATATGACCCCGGTTCGTCACCAGCGTGAAGTGGAAAACCGCCTGCGCGAAGCCGTGCGAATGGACCGTGCCCGCGTGCAAATCGGCCGTATCTCCCGCTTCGGCCTGCTGGAAATGTCACGTCAGCGTTTGAGTCCTTCTCTGGCTGAAGCCAGCCACCATGTCTGCCCACGCTGTACAGGTACAGGTGTGGTACGTGATAACGAGTCGCTGTCTCTGTCTATTCTTCGCCTAATTGAAGAAGAAGCACTCAAAGACAACAGCTCTCAGGTACAGGCTATCGTACCGGTTGCTGTCGCGTCCTACCTGCTGAACGAGAAACGTCGCTCTGTACAACACATCGAAAAATATCACGATGTAAGAGTGGTGATCGTTCCTAACGCTGATATTGAAACACCGCATTTTGAAGTGCTGCGTGTACGTACCGGCGAAGAAAAAGACACCTTGTCTTACCACATTCCGCAAGTGCTGGAAGCTACACGTGAGACAGAAGCAGCGGAAGCGGCACCAGAGCGTGCAACCAAAAAGCGTGAAGAGCCCATTCTGCAAGGATTTACTGCGCCAAAAGCACCAGCGCCGGTTGTTAAGCCTGCACCTGCCACAGTCTCTGAGCCGACGGCCAAAGCAGCAAGCAAGCCTGGTCTGTTCCAGCGACTGTTCAGCGCTCTTGCCAGCTTCTTTAGCAGCACCGCTGAAGAGAAGCCTGCAGAAAAGCAAGAGACTACACCTGCCGTACGCCAGGATAACCGACGTGACAACCGTCGTGATAACCGCCGCGGCAAAGACGGCAGCCGTCAGGGTCAGAGCCGTAACCGTCAGGATGATGATCGCGATTCACGCGACGCGAAAGCTGGCGAAAAAGGTCAGCGTCAGCAGCGTCGCCGCAATGAGCGTCCTAAGCAAGACCGTAACGCCCAGGCTGAAAAGCCAGCGAAAGCGGCGGCACCGCGCACAATAGCTGATGAAGAAATCAAAGAGCAAAAACGCCAACGCCGCGATGAAGTGCAAAAGCAACGCCGTAAAGAAAAGCAGCAACAGGCTGAAACGGCAGAGGTAATTGACACCGTTGAAGCGACCACCGACAACGTTGAGCAACCAAAGACCGAGAAGGTAAAACAACGCCGTCAACGTCGCCAGCTGCATAAGAAGATCCGCCTGGAATCTGCAGAGCTGCAGCCAGCCGGTGACACAGAGCAAGCTCCTGCTGCGGTCAGCGATAAGACGCCAAGCCGTGTTAAGAACGTCGGTATCGAAATGGCCAAAGAAGCCAACTCTGCCGCTGAGCTAGAATCTGCCGATGTGCAGTCGGAAACAGATGCTCAGGAAGGTCAGGAAGGTCAACGCCGTAACCGCCGCTCACCACGACACCTGCGTGCCAGCGGTCAACGTCGTCGCCGCATCCGCGATACGCGTCCTCAACAGGATGAAGACCAGGTCGATCAGGCAGTCTCTGATGCCATTACCCATGCGGTAGAAGAAGTGTCTGACAGCCTGGGCGAAATGGAAAACGTGGTCTCCATTGTTGAGCGTCCTAAGCGTCGTCCAACTACCGGTGTGGCGTCTCCTGAAATGGCAATGGGTAAAGTCTGGCCTCGTCACGACAAGCCAGCTGTCCATGCAGAAGATACCGCCGCAGAAGATAGCGCCGAAGAAACTGAAACCCTTGCAGTAGCAGTACAGGCTGAGCAATCCGCCGAGGCACAGGCTGCATCACTGAGCGGTGTGGCCATGCCGGAACTGGCAATGGGTAAAGTCATGCCACTTCGTCAGACTGCAGCGCAAAGTGAGCCAGTACAAGCCCGCGTTGAGCAAGCCGAAACGGCAGCTGTGGCTGAAGCACCTGAAACCACCCAGGTTTCTGAGAGCGCGGCTCCCGACACTGACGTTTCCGTGCCTCTGGTAGCAGAAACTGTCACTGAAGCCGTCGCAGAAACTGTTGCGGAAAAGCAGGCAGAAGAAGCCAGTCCGCAAGAGACCGTTGAACCGCCTGTTATGGCCCAAGTGACAGCAGCCGTTAAGCAGCAAGTGACGGCAAGCGCACCCCGCGGGATTCACAGCGTGTCTCCGATGACTAAGGCACCTGCTCCACAGCAAGTGCTGGATACGACACCGGTAGCGATTGCACCGTTACGTACCAGTCAGATTCAAGCCCGTCAGGCAGGTAGTCAGACAGCAACTAACGTTGCTTCGGCGCCAATGACCAAAGCAGCCTCAGAGACACAAGAGTAACTCTGACGCAGTAATAAAGACAAAAAGCCATGCGTTTGCATGGCTTTTTACTTTCTGTGTTTCGGATTAACGTACATCTCCAGTCAGGCCACTTAACTCAGAGCCACTTACAGTGCACGCCAGATCACCTTTGTTTCAGACCAGCAACTATCCTGTCCGCAGCAGCTTCGATTAAATCCAGCACATGCTCGAAACCCTCCTCGCCGCCATAGTACGGGTCCGGTACTTCATCTTCCTCTGCATCCGCAAAGGCCAGTAACAAGGACAGCTTAGAAAGATATTCTGCCGGACAGATGGCTGTCAGATCAGACAAATTTTGCCTGTCCGCAACCAGAATTAAATCAAACTTTTCGAAATCGCCGACAACTATCTGGCGGGCGCGGATCCCCTCAAAGCTGTATCCTCTGGCTTCCCCGGCAGCACGCGAACGACTGTCCGGCCGTTTTCCTTCGTGATACCCAATCGTACCTGCAGAATCGATCTCAACCTCGACGCCCGCTTTCACTGCCTTAGCACGCAACACAGCTTCTGCGGTTGGCGAGCGGCAAATATTGCCCATGCAGACTAACAGCACGGACGGTTTTCTCTTATCTGGCATCCATTTCCCTCATCACTATCAGGTTATCTTTACGCTTGATTACAGAGTACGCATCCCTGCCAGGTCAATGCAATATTCAAACAAGCACAGCCTATCTGTGTCTTGCCTGTCGTTGTTTGCGCTGAGCTGCCACAACCACCACAGCCGCATGACGGATCACAGAGGTCAAACAATCACCACCGCCATAGGCGGTGGTTTAGAGGCGACAAAAAAGGGAGCGAAATCGCTCCCTTTTTGTCTGAGTCTCTGATGTTCTTTGCGTTATCTGATTAACAGCATAGGAACAGTGGCATCCACCAGAAGCCGGGTGGTATTACTGCCGACAAAGAACTGGCGCAGCTTAGAGTGACCATAAGCCCCCATCACTATCATGCCAATCGATTTTTCCTGCTGATATTGCAAAATTGCACTGCCTACTGATCCCGTCAGGCACACTTTAGTAACGTTAATACCTGCGTTGCTCAGGGTCTCGGCCGCAGACTCAAAGGCGTCGCGTTTGTTGTCAGCATCTTCCACCATCACTAAGTGGCACGCCATCCCCTTGAGTAACGGGGTATCAATGGCCTTCTGCACCAGCTTCTGGCTGGTTTCGCTGCCATCAAACGCCAGCAGATACTCAGCCGGTTCACTGAAATCGCCGTTAGCAATCAGAGTGTGGGTCGAAAATGCCCGAACCACACTTTCCAGCTGCGAGCCAATCGCCTTGGCATCCTGCTGATGTAACTCGCCGGATTTACCCAGCACCAGTACCCGAATTTCCGGCTCCAGTTCCAGTAACGTCTCGACAAGATGCCCATGCAGTTGCTGTTTCACCACAGCAGGGACGCCAGTATCAGTGACCAGAGATTCCAGATCATTGAGCAAAGCTTTGCTGTGCTGTATTTCCAGTTTGGAGCGTTTTTCATCCAGCTCGCTGAGCTCTTTCAGTAACGCTTCACGGCTGCCCAGACCAATTGTTCCGGACAGCTGAGAATCAGCCTGATACCTGTCTTTATCCAGCACGTGCAGCAGTTTTAGCGGTGTATCCAAACGCCTGGCTGTCCAGGCTGCCAGGTCCACCACGGCTTTCGAGTAATGCTGGCCGTCTATACATGCGGTAATATATTGCGTCATGATATCTCCTTAATGGCCGCCCATCAGTTTTTCAACTTCTTCCGGCTTGTCATGAACACCAAATTTATCAACTATGGTCGCTGTTGCTTCATTCATGCCAATGAGATCCACCTGAGTACCTTCGCGGCGGAACTTAATGACCACTTTATCCAGCGATGAGACGGCTGTGATATCCCAGAAGTGAGCCGATGACAGATCAATAGTGACACGCTCCAGCACTTCCTTGTAGTCAAAAGAGGCTAAAAATTGATCTGAAGAGGCAAAAAAGACTTGTCCTACAACACGATAAGTTCTTGCTTCGCCATTTTGTTCCAGATCACTCTTCACCACCATAAAGTGGCCGATCTTGTTGGCAAAGAACAAGGCTGCCAACAGAACACCGACAAACACACCGATAGCGAGGTTATGTGTTGCCACGACCACAGCAACGGTGGTGACCATCACAATATTGGTAGACAGCGGGTGTGATTTCAGATCTTTAATCGAAGACCAGGAGAAAGTACCAATAGACACCATAATCATGACAGCAACCAGCGCTGCCATTGGGATCTGCTTGATCCAGTCGCTGAGAAAAACCACCATAATCAGCAGGAACAAACCCGCGATAAAAGTTGATAATCTGCCCCGACCACCGGACTTGATGTTGATAATCGACTGACCAATCATGGCACAACCAGCCATACCGCCCAGGAAGCCCGTGGCAATATTTGCAACCCCCTGACCTTTACACTCACGGTTTTTGTCACTGCTGGTGTCAGTGAGATCATCGACGATTGTGGCTGTCATCATGGACTCCAGCAAACCGACTATGGCCAGGCCAGCTGAATATGGCAGGATAATCCATAAGGTTTCCAGGTTCAGCGGAACATCCGGCCACAGGAAAACAGGCAATGTATCAGGCAATTGCCCCATGTCGCCAACAGTGCGAATATCAATGCCAAAGGTCAATGTGACTGCAGTAATAACAAGAATACACACCAGTGGCGATGGAAGAACTTTGCCGACATAAGGCAAATAAGGGAACAGGTAGATAATACCCAAACCGGCCGCCGTCAGAGCATAAACGTGCCAGGTTACATCAGTCAGTTCAGGTAACTGGGCCATAAAGATCAAAATGGCTAATGCGTTAACAAATCCCGTGACGACCGAACGGGAAACAAATCGCATTAAATCACCCAATTTCAGATACCCGGCCGCGATTTGCAAGATACCGGTTAATACTGTGGCTGCCAGCAGATACTGCAAACCATGCTCTTTGACCAGAGTCACCATCAACAGCGCCATGGCACCGGTTGCCGCTGAAATCATGCCAGGACGGCCTCCGGTAAACGCAATAATTACCGCGATACTGAATGAGGCATACAGGCCGACTTTCGGGTCAACGCCGGCAATAATGGAAAAAGCAATCGCTTCTGGAATAAGAGCCAGTGCAACTACAAGCCCAGACAATACATCACCACGCACATTGGATAACCAATCGCGCTTTATCGTTTCTATCATAAAATTTCTCAAAAATTTGTGTAAACAAGAGGTTAGAAAGATTAGGGGTGGGTTGTCGGCTAAGGCGGCGTAATTGACATCTGTCTCTCCATGGCGTGTAAAAAGTGTGATCCTATTCACTCCTTTCGACCTAGTCAATAAAAATGCCTTTTTATCCAATCTGTTCGGGATCAGGCGCAACCTGAGTAAACCGAATGAAAAATATCTGCTGCTTCAGTAAATCCCCCTGAAGTGAAGCCATTATGGTTAAATAGCGCCTGAAAACCCACACACTGAAAATACGCCCATGACAGAACTGAAAACCCTGATGCTGTTTTTATTCACCGCACTGGCAGAAATACTTGGCTGCTACCTTCCCTATTTATGGTTGAGGGAAGGCAAATCCATTTGGCTGTTGTTCCCTGCTGCTATTTGCCTGGCGCTGTTCGCCTGGCTTTTGTCTTTGCACCCCACAGCGTCCGGCCGGGTATACGCTGCCTACGGCGGGGTTTATATCTTCGCTGCCATATTCTGGCTATGGTTGGTTGATGGCATCCGCCCTACGTTTTGGGATTTGCTCGGTGCGTCTGTCGCCATTACGGGCATGTGTATCATCATGTTTGCACCAAGGCATACATAGATATTTTCATCCGGTAAGGCTGATGCATATCTGTCAGTCTTTACTGCCAGTCTTACCTCAAATCGCACTGCAACGACATCAAATAGTGCTTTGCCCTTCGTCATTCACGGCGAATCACCACTACACTTGAACATTGACGTTATTAGCCTGTGTCAGTATTCAAGGAAAAAGTATGAAAAAATTATTAATCATCTTCGGCAGTACCCGGCCTAACCGTGGTGGCTTACCAGTTGCTGAGTGGGTAGTACAAGAAGCAGAAACTGCAGGACAGTTTGAAGTGGCATTTGCTGATCTGAAAACAGTGAACTTGCCCTTACTGGACGAACCTGATCACCCTGCCCAGCAAAAATATACCCAAGCTCATACTAAGCAATGGAGCCAGGCCGTCACTGCTGCGGATACCATTCTCTTTGTGACCCCGGAGTACGACTACTTTCCCCCTGCCGCATTAGTCAACGCCATTCAATTTCTGGCCAAAGAATGGGCTGGAAAGCCAACCGGCATTGTCAGTTATGGCGGGGTGTCCGGCGGGCTGCGTTCAACTCAGGCATTACGGCTGCTGCTGTCTGGCGTCGGTACGCTTACCCTGTCAGCTTCCGTGCCTATTGCCTTTTATAACCAATACATTAATGACCAAGGCGTGCTGGAAGCCAATGACGCAATGAAAAAAGGTCTCACGGGTTTGCTGACAGAATTGCAAAGAATGACCGAGCTTGTCGCGAGGGTATAAACACTGGCCAGACTCATCCGAAACATCAGACAGGCCACAAGATAGTGGCCTGTCCAATTCTACCCGTGCAAGCTAAACCACAGGATTATTTATCGGTGAAGCCTCAGCGCTAAAGAATAGACTACTGAGGCACTACCCGTGCGGTTCTGCCGGTGACATTAATCCGGACTTTCTGCCCCACCCGAAAAAGCATATTAGGATCAACAGCCTGGACGATGGCTATGGTTTCGCCTGAATCGAGTTTAATCGTCAGATTCACACCGTTACTTTCCGACAGATTCTGTGAGGCTTTACTCCCGGCATAACCACCCAGCAAGCCACCCCCGATGGCAGCAATGTCTGAACCGCTGCCGCCACCGATTTTCGATCCCAGTATCCCGCCCACAGCTGCACCGGCTATGGTGCCAACCACATTCTGCTCACCTTCTAAGGTCACAGGATCAATCTGAACAATAGTGCCGTATTTCACTTGCTGGATCTGCTGTGCCTGAGATCGGCCATAAGAATCACCGTAAGGGTTTCTTGCGCAGCCACTCACTGCCAGCGACACAATGAAAAAGACGAAAAGGACGAATTTCACAACATCACCTTCCTTACCTGCTAGGGTTCACGCTAAAAGTATAGCAATCCCTATTTTCCTCCATTGGCTAAGGAATGAGAGAGTCAGGTTGTCATTAAACCGCCAATCCCACTTGCGTCTTATGCTCTGCTCGAACACAATCATCTCTTTTCTATTCCGCAGGAACGCCAACTTAAAGAGGCAGTTATGACAGACGAACACAATAAACAGGATCGTTACAAAACCCGGCAGCAAAAAGTCAAAGAAGAAGTCGATGCCCGAGTGGCTGCAGCTCAGACAGAAAAAGGCATCCTGCTGGTCATTACCGGTAACGGTAAAGGTAAATCCACCTCTGGTTTCGGCACTATTGCCCGCGCGGTCGGTCATGGTCAGAAATGTGGTGTCGGTCAGTTTATCAAAGGCACCTGGGACAATGGCGAGCGGAACCTGCTAGAACAACACGACGTCACTTTCGCTGTCATGGGCACAGGATTTACCTGGGACACGCAAGACAAAGAAGCCGATACACTCGCGGCGCAGACCACCTGGACTGAATGCAAAAAAATGCTGACAGACGCCAGCTATGACGTGGTATTGCTCGACGAGCTGACTTACATGCTGACTTACGGCTATCTGGATATCGATGAGGTGCTGGACACTATCGCGCAGCGCCCACCGGAGCAATCCGTGGTGGTAACAGGCCGCGCGGCTCACCGTCGCCTGACTGACATGGCCGATACCGTTTCAGAAGTTCGCAACATCAAACACGCCTTTGAGAGCGGTATTAAAGCCCGCAAAGGCGTAGACTGGTAATCAGGACGACGGCAGCGCCGAATGATGACAGGCCTCAGACGTATGGCAGAGGTCTGCATCAATATCCTGACTGCCCAACAGGCGCAGCCACAAAGAAGGTAAATGTTTTATCCGCACCGCAGGACTGCTCAATTGCACTGGCAGCGGGAATTGCCAGTCTTCATGGTTCTCCCGGCTGGCAAACACAAACCGGAACGGCAGATAATCCACCATGCCCAGACGCAGATCTGTGGCGATGATCTGGCTGCCGTTATCTTCATAGCGAATGAACTGACGGGTAAAACGTTCAAGCGCCTGTAATGTTGAAGGCTTGTCGGTCAGTGGCCAGTGACCACGGGCTTTCTCAAGAAAGTCTACAGTGTCTGATCCATCCAGCAGTGACGACAACCCTTCCCAGTAGCTGTCCTCGCCTAACACCACAATTCGCCATAACACGGTATTAAAAGGCGTTGGCGAAACAAAAACCGGCTTGCCTTCCAGTGGCGTTCCTGCCACCTGATTTTCTACTCTCTGCTCAATCATGTGCAACGCCACTACTGACCATATCAGGTACAGACTGGACAGGATAACACCGGCTTTGCACAGGCTGGCAATACGATCACGCCACAGCAGCGTGGCCAGCAACGTCACTAACAGCGGTAGGGTATAAAGCGGATCAATAATGAAGACACTGGACACCGCCACGCTGACAGGTAAAGGCCACAAAAGCTGAGTACCGTAAGCGGTAAAGGCATCCAGAATGGGATGGGTGATCAGGCAGGCCGCCACCAGGCCCCACAACCGCAAGAAACTGAATGAGCTGGCTGGCCGCCATCGGTGCCAGCACCACGCCAGTAACAACGAAAGCGGAAACAGCACAAAAAGAGAGTGGCTGAAGCCGCGATGCTTCACCATATCCGATACAGGATCGCCATAATCGATCAACACATCCAGATCCGGCAAGGTTCCCAGCATGGCACCGGCCACCAGCACTTTGGGTGAGGCTTTTCGGCCAGCTATCATGCCGGCAACAGCAGCGCCCAACGCCGCCTGTGTAACTGAATCCAAGGTCACTCTCCATGGTTTTTTGCTGATTGTACCAAACCGCTCAGTCAGAGATAGCCCAACTACATTATCAGTAACAAAATAGCGGCAGGCACTAAAAAGGCCAGCGGTTTACCCGACTGGCCCTGATCTCATTGGTTTGACGCAAACTGCGCGTTAGTTAAACAGTCCTTTCAGCAACTTATCCGTAGCTTCTTTGACTTTATCGTCACCGGCTTTGTCGCCCAGCAATTTATCCAGACCGCGTTGCACTTCCTTGTTGGCCTTTTCTTCCAGTCTGTCGGCTTCTTTTTCGGCTTTTGCTTCCAGTTCTTTCGCCCGCTTATCCAGCTCGCTGTTCCGCTTCACCAGCTCTTTAAAGTTGATGGCATAATCTGGCGCCTGCCAGGTCCCGGTAATATCAAGCGGCACTGTGATATCCGCGACTTCGTCTACCGATTTACCGCCCTGTCCTTTACTGGTGGCCACCACAGAGGTGTCAATCTGAAACGCCAGTGACTGCTCGGTCAGATCCGTATTCCCTTTGCCATCGACACGCAGCAGAGGCGAAGCCAGATGCATATTATTGGTCGCCGCTTTGCCGTCCTTCAGTATGAAGGTCGCCGTCAGCGCAGAGAAATCTGTCTTTTTCGGCTCGTCCTGTACAGTATCAGACTGGCCTTTCAGTTTGGCCTTGGCTTCACGGATCATCTTGGGAATATTGATCCCGTTAACCGCACCATCGGCAAAATTGATGGCGATTGTTCCATCCAGGTTCTTCTTGAGCCGCGACTCTGCCAGGCCTTTGCCTGCCACTTCGACATCAATGTTACCCGTGCCAGCCAGAATATCATTCTCGGCAACATCGACCAGTAAAGGCTGTACCTGTACACCCTGAATGGTATTGCTGATCTGGTACACCGGCAATGAACCGTTCGCATCCAGTCTGGCTGTGGCGGATATTGTCCCGTCATACAGATCTGCCGCGAATTTGTTGAGAGTAAACACGCCATTTTTAACCGCTATCGCCAGATCAACATTGCTCAGCCTGGCGTTGGCCGCCACAAAGCGCTTGACCTTCACAGTGCCGTCGACATCGAGCTGTTTCAAGACCGACAGATCAGGCTCCTGTTCGCTGACAGGTGCATCGCCAGCCGGTGCAGAAGCCGTGCCTGAGGTGTCTGACGGTTTGGCCTCCTCACTGGCTGCAGCCTCTGCGTCGCCACCGGTCCAGTTGTCGACATTGATCTCCTCACTGCTGAGCGCAAAACGGATCACCGGAATATCGGCCTGTTTGAAAGAGGCATCGCCGTTCAACGCCAGTTCATCCGCCTTCACTGTCAATCCGCTCAGGGTCGCCATAGCGGCTTTAAGATCGTATTCAGCATCGCCAGACATGGCCACTTTCATCGTCGGCCGGGGCAGAGCGGCACCTTCGAGATCTGATTTCAGATCCAGCGCCTGCAGCGAAATGTTCGCCTTATCCTGGCTGACCCTAATCCGGGTTTTACCCTCAGCATTGAAGGCAAGATCAGGGATCTGCCCTTTGGCTGACAGTGTCACGTTACTCCACTCGCCCAGATTAAAGGCATCCAGTTTCACCGTGACATTATCCAGCTGAGTGCCGGCTTCTGTCATGCTGGCGGAGAGCTCGGTGTTTTTCAGCGCCGCGTTATCCAGATTTTCCGCCAACTGCAGGCTGGTTTTGCCCTGGGCAGAGAAGCGCATCGCACCGTTTTGACCCGCCAGATCAAAATTCAGATCCGCCCATTCACCCGGTGCAAACTGGCTCAAATTCATGTTCAGCGAGTCCAGCGCAGTGACAGTACCTGCCTGATCGTCCCGCAGGCTGACACTGGCATTTTCAAGCGCTATGCCTGCCAGACTGATCACCCATTTCTCACCGGTTGCTGTTTCGCCTTCGGCCACCACTTCACCCTCACCTGACGCTGTCGGCTGTGCCTCAGTTTCCCGGGAGTCAGACGCCCTGTCTGTGGTCGTTTTATCGCCACCTAAGCCATCCAGATTACTGACGCCATCTTTGCGCGTCTGAATAAACACACGGGCATCTTTGAGCGTGACCTGACCAATTTCCAGCCGGTTGGACAGCAACGGAAGTACAGACACAGACACACCCGCTTCGTTGAACTGAACCAGGTTAGCTTCATCAAAACCTGCCGGATTACGAAACTCGGTCCGGCCTATCGCAAAGCCCACGCTCGGGAAAAAACGCCAGCCGATATCGCCTTCAATAACCAGATCACGGCCCGTGGCCTTTTTCACCTGTTCCGCAATCAAAGGCTTAAATTGGTTCGGGTCGACCAGCGTCACCAGAACGCCAATCGCCACCACCACAACCAGCACGATCGCCAGCAGTACATAGAGAATTTTTTTCATTCTGTCCTCGGAATGTGTGCCATGTTGAACAACATTTATTGACCTGTGACACACTAAAAATGCCAACAAAAAATGTCAAAATACCTGATTTATTAAAGCAAAAAATAAGGCCACCGTTAAGGTGACCTTATCATTCTGACTACAATTTAATGCGCTTCTGACAAAAATCAGCGATGTTTCTTCTCGTCTTCATTGATTCGGCTGGCAACCGCACCCTGCTGATTATGATATTTCGCATTGGCGCGCTTGTTGTAAGGTTTCTCAGCAGAACCTGACAGCACCTCAAAACTCAGAGCACCAATGGGCATGTGCGGACGCAGTGCCAGCGGCAGCCGGCCACTGTTATAAAATTCCAGCACAATCCTGCCAGCCCAGCCCGGGTCGATACGGTGCGCTGTGACGTGTACCATCAAACCCAAACGGGCCAGCGAAGAGCGTCCGTCCAGCCAGCCGACAATGTTATCCGGTAAGGTGACAGATTCATGAGTCACCGCCAGCGCCAGTTGTCCCGGATGCAGGAAAAAGGCATCGCCATCGGCGACTTCAATCTCATCACTCATGACTTTTTCGAGCTGTGCCGCAACATCTTCTTTTTTGCCGGAGAGATCGATAAACGGCGCACCGTGGTCAGTAAAAATACGGAAATTATTACCTAAGGTGACATCGATTGTCAGACCGCTAATCACATCATTTGACGGGCGCGGCTCAATACTGATCTTACCTTCATCAAGATAGGCCTTGATGTCCTTGTCACAAAGTCTCATGTTGCGGGTTATCTCCAGGGCAAAAAATCATAAATACTATCGGAAATGCTTGCCGCCACTATAACGACCTGTTCGCAGCAGGTCTATCTTTGCAGCCGCTTGCGTGACATGTTGTCACGCCTTTTAATACAACACCGAATTCAGGAGACAAAAAAGGCTGACCTGAGCCAGCCGTTGCCATACCTTACGCTTTAAGCAAGCGGGCAATATGCGCTTTTAACACATCGATAGCAATTCGGTTCTTGCCGCCTCGTGGCACAATAATATCGGCATATTGTTTCGACGGTTCAATGAACTGCATAAACATAGGGCGGACGGTTTTCTGATATTGCTGCAGTACCGATGACATTGTCCGGCCGCGTTCTGCCACATCGCGCTGCAAACGGCGCAGCAGGCAGATATCCAGCGGGGTATCCATGAACACAGTTGCATGCATCAGGTCACGTAAACGGGGATCCGTCAGCAGCAGGATACCTTCCAGAATGATCACCTTCTTTGGAGTCAGCGAGGTGGTTTCCGTCATGCGAGTGTGCTCGCTGTAGCTATACTGCGGCACTTCCACCGCTTCACCACGCATCAGGGTTTCGAGGTGCTCACAAAGCAAATCATGGTCAAGGGCATTGGGATGGTCATAATTGGTCTTTACCCGTTCATCCATACTCAGGTGACTTTGATCGTTATAGTAACAATCTTCCGTAATAACACCGATCTGTTGATCGCCAACTTTTTCTCTAAGTTCGTTGTAAACCGTTCTGGCAATCAAACTTTTACCGGAAGCAGACGCGCCTGCAATCCCGATAATTACGCATTGGTGTGAATGTTCAGACATATCAGAAAGCACCTGTAAGAATATCTAGCGGGTTATTACCCAAATTCAGTAACCGGCCCCACTCAGCGGCACAGCACTATACTGCAGGTAAAAATTAAACCGCACGATTATAAGGAGTTGACGCCTTGGATACCAGAGCAAATGCGATCTTGCGCTCAAAACATTATGCAAATGCAACGGCAAACAAGGCTGAAACAGTTACATTGACTGCAATTAGAGAGTTTTAATACTGATCTGCTCTGCCACAGGTTGCCCATGCCAATAGAGTCGGCTGGCTACGCGCCCGGCTAACTCTATATAAGCCTGAGCCTGCTCACTGTCAGGTGATGACGCCACTGTCGGTGTGCCTTCGTCAATATCCTGACGAATCTGAATATGCAGTGGCACCTGAGCCAGCAAAGGAATCGCGTAGTCCCGCGCCATTCTCTCCGCCCCTCCGGTGCCAAAAATCGCCTCATGGTGACCGCAGGCGCTGCATATGTGGTAGCTCATGTTTTCCACCACGCCGAGTACGGGCACATGCACTTTACTGAACATATTTACTCCCTTAATGGCATCAGCCAGGGCCAGATCCTGCGGGGTGGTGATCACCACAGCCCCGGTGACCGGCATTTGCTGCGCCATGGTCAGCTGGATATCTCCCGTGCCAGGCGGCATGTCCACCACCAGATAGTCCAGCTCCGGCCACAGAGTTTCATTCATGATCTGCGACAGAGCTTTCGATGCCATCGGGCCGCGCCACACAGTCGCATTATCAGCCGGCACCAGGTAGCCGACAGAATTGGTATACAGGCCATGCGCCAGCACCGGGGACATCATTTTTCCGTCCGGTGAGGACGGTTTTTCATCTACCGCGCCCAGCATCATAGGCACAGATGGCCCATAAATATCGGCATCCAGCAGCCCGACCCGGGCGCCCAGCGCCTGTAATCCCAGCGCCAGATTCACGGCTGTCGTCGACTTGCCTACGCCGCCTTTGGCCGAACTGACGACCAGCAGATTCTTAACGCCTTTCAATAGCGGCTTGTCATTGGCGGCCAGCGGCGTAACCCGCACTTTGACACTGACGTTCAGATCAGTGGCAATCTGCTGAGCCTGCTGATCAGCAATCCAGTCTGTCAAGGCATCGGCCACAGACGAAGCGGCAAAAGGCAGCGTGATGATCACCGCCTGATCACCTTGCCAGTGGACGAGACCGGGAGTATCCGCCCACTCATGTACCAGCCAGGGATGTGTAAACTGATTTAACCAGTCACACAATGCCGCTTTATCGGCAAAAGGACTGTTAGGATTATTCACCATGAGAAAGACCTGCTTTGTTCGTTGTAATACGCTGTTTTTATCCTATCACTTTGCGTCTGAAACCGCTCTAATTGTCAGTGATTTCGGCTATGAATCAGGCCTGCCTTGGGGTACTATTCAAGGCTTATTATCTTTTTTACCCATCATGAGCGAATAGAGAAATATGGCTGCAAACCCAAGAAAAATTCTGGTGACCTGCGCCCTGCCGTACGCTAACGGTTCTATCCACCTTGGCCACATGCTTGAGCATATCCAAGCGGATATCTGGGTGCGCTATCAGCGCCTTCGCGGCAACGAAGTTCATTTCATCTGTGCAGACGACGCGCACGGTACGCCAATTATGCTTAAGGCCCAACAGATGGGGATGGAGCCTGAGCAAATGATTGACGAAGTGAGCAAAGAGCACCAGGCGGATTTTGCTGGCTTCGATATCAGCTTTGATAACTACCACAGCACGCACTCTGAAGAGAACCGCGAGCTGTCTTCTTTCATCTATAACGAACTCAAGAAAAACGGCTTTATTACCAGCCGCACTATTTCTCAGCTGTTCGATCCAGAGAAAGAAATGTTTCTGCCGGACCGTTTTGTCAAAGGCACCTGCCCGAAATGTAAAGCAGACGATCAGTACGGTGATAACTGTGACAACTGTGGTGAAACTTACAGCCCGACGGATCTGATCAACCCGAAATCTGCAGTTTCTGGCGCCACGCCTGTAATGAAAGATTCAGTGCACTTCTTCTTTGACCTGCCTCAGTTTGAAAGCATGTTAAAAGCGTGGACCAAATCCGGTGCGCTGCAGGAAGAAACATCGAATAAGATGCAGGAATGGTTCGATGGCGGACTGCAGCAATGGGATATCTCCCGTGATGCGCCTTACTTCGGCTTTGAAATCCCGGGCGAAACCGGCAAGTATTTTTATGTCTGGCTGGACGCGCCTATCGGTTACATGGGTTCATTCAAAAACCTGTGTGACAAGCGTGACGATCTGAACTTTGATGAGTTCTGGAACAAAGACAGCTCCACTGAGCTTTACCATTTCATCGGTAAAGACATAGTGTATTTCCACAGCCTGTTCTGGCCAGCCATGCTGGACGGTGCCGGTCTGCGCAAACCGAGCAATGTCTTTGTTCACGGCTATGTCACAGTCAACGGTGCCAAAATGTCCAAGTCTAAGGGGACATTTGTCAAAGCCAGCACTTATCTGGAACATTTGGATCCTGAGTGCCTGCGATACTACTACGCCGCCAAACTGAACAACCGTATTGATGATCTCGACCTGAATCTGGAAGACTTCTCACAACGCGTCAACAGCGATGTCGTGAACAAGATTGTCAACCTGGCTTCCCGTAACGCAGGTTTCATTACCAAACGCTTCGATGGCAAACTGGCCGACACCTTCGCAGAACCGGCGCTGTACCAGGAATTCGTGGCGGCGTCTGACCGTATTGCCGAGTTATATGAGAACCGTGAATTTGGTCGTGCCATCCGCGAAATTACTGCCCTGGCTGACAAAGCTAACCAGTACGTCGATGAGAAAGCACCTTGGGTTGTAGCGAAAGAAGAAGGCAAAGATTCTGAACTGCAGTCAATCTGCTCTGTCGGTATTAACCTGTTCCGCGTGCTGATGACTTACCTCAAACCTGTGATGCCAAAACTGGCAGAGCGCGTTGAAGGATTCCTCAATGAAACCCTGACCTGGGATGGTATTGCACAGCCGCTGACAGGCCATGAGATTGCCAAGTTCAAAGCCCTGTTCAGCCGAATCGACAGCAAACACATTGAAGCTATGGTTGAGGCGTCTAAAGAAGATGCTGCCGCTGAAAAAGCCGCAACAACCCAGCCCGCCGCGGGCCCATTAGTCGATGAACCAATCGCGGATGAAATCGAGTTCGATGACTTTGCAAAAGTGGATCTGCGTATCGCAAAAATCATCAGTTGTGAGTCTGTGCCAAAAGCGGACAAACTGCTGAAATTCCAGCTCGATATCGGCGGCGAAACCCGTCAGGTTTTCTCTGGCATTAAGTCAGCCTATAACCCGGAAGATCTGGTCGGCAAGCTAACGGTTGTCGTGGCTAACCTCAAACCGCGTAAAATGAAGTTTGGTATGTCAGAAGGCATGATCCTGGCTGCCGGTCCTGGCGGCAAAGAGCTATGGCTGCTGGAACCTCATGAAGGTGCCCAGCCTGGCATGCGTGTAATGTAAAGCGGTTTCACAGAAAAACACCTGAAAAAAGGAGCTGTCGCTCCTTTTTTTTATCCTTCTTTCCCCTTGTTCCGCACGTTCACCCGCCGGCGACTCTCTCGCATTCATGCACTTCTCAGCAGCACCTACAGCCTACACACTCAGCTTTTGATTTCATCAAAATCGCAAAGAGCAGACGATATAACCAAAAAATGCTTGCTATATCAGTATATAAAGCAATCAAACGGTTTCTGGTTTGTTAATAAGAATAAGGCTTTATTAACAACAAACCCAATAAAGTGTGATCTCATACAAGCTTTAAATCATGACATTGATTTTACATCGCGGGTTTGTAACTGGAACTGGTAATCTGCTCCGCGCTCTGAGGATCAGTAACAGAGCCACATATAATAAGGAGTGTTCTTTCATGAAAACCCAAAACAAAAAACTGTCCCTGACCGCTCGAGTCATTCTCGGTATGGTGCTGGGTATTTTGACTGGATTTATCATCCGCTCGCTTTTCGCTGACACGGCATTTGTTCAGGACTACATAGTGAACGGCCTGTTCGAAGTAGGCGGCTCAATCTTTATTGCCAGCCTGAAGATGCTGGTTGTGCCACTCGTTTTCGTCTCACTGGTATGCGGTACCAGCACTCTGAGCGATATCAGCACTCTTGGCCGTCTTGGCGGTAAAACACTGGCTTTCTATCTCACCACTACGGCTGTGGCTATTACGCTTGCCCTGACAATGGGCACGCTGTTTAAGCCTGGCGAAGGTGCAGATCTGGCGGCCGCGACCTCATTTGCAGCCAAGGAAGCACCTTCACTGGGTGAAGTGATCATTGGCATGTTCCCGACCAACCCTATCAATTCCATGGCTCAGGGCAATACGCTGCAGATCATCGTATTTGCCATTCTGCTCGGTATTGCCATCAGTGCAGCAGGTAAAGCGGGTGAACGCATTGCCGGCGTCTTTGCCGATCTGAACGAAGTGATCATGAAACTGGTGGCATTGCTGATGCACATCGCGCCATACGGTGTATTCTTCCTGATGGCAAAACTGTTCACCGGTCTGGGTTTGGATGCTATCTATAACCTGATGGGTTACTTCCTGGTACTGAGTTGTACCCTGATTCTGCATGCCGTGTTCACTTACGGCCTGATGCTGAAAATGTTCTCGGGCCTGAGCCCATTCGTTTTCTTCAAGAAGATGGAAGATGCGATCATGTTCGCCTTCTCAACGGCCTCTTCCAATGCCACCATCCCGGTGACGATGGAAACGGCGACCAAGCGCCTGGGTGTCAGCAATAAAGTGGCCTCATTCACTGTACCATTGGGCGCGACCATCAACATGGATGGCACCGCCATTATGCAAGGTGTGGCCACTGCCTTTATTGCTCAGGCATTCAATATCGACCTGACCATGGGCGATTACATGGCAGTGATCATGACAGCAACGCTGGCCTCAATCGGTACCGCCGGTGTCCCTGGTGTCGGGCTGATCATGCTGGCGATGGTATTGAATCAGGTAGGGTTGCCGGTAGAAGGTATTGCTATCATCATGGGTGTTGACCGCCTGCTGGATATGATTCGCACTGCCGTCAACATCACAGGCGACAGTGTTGTCACCTGTATTGTCGGTAAATCTGAAAACGAGATAGATATCAGCCGCTTTAACGATCCAAAAGCGGGTGAAGCTGACGAAGAAGTGCACCTGCACAAAGCCTGATGCGAAAGCTGGATAGTAACCTCTGAGGCCCCATATCGGGGCCTCTTCTTTTATCTGCTCAACCAATTTCTCTCCTTGCCTCATTCTGTGGCATCACAAGTTTTTAAATGCACCAAAACAGTGCAATCAAAGTGTACCAATGACGCTACCTTAAAAAATTTCCCAATTTAATCATATAGATAGAAAATGATACCTGCTAAAAAATCTGGCTCGCTTTTTGCGTTATGGCTAGGTCGTTAAGAAACTGCAACTCAGGCTTAAACAAGCTGACCCAGAAACAGAATCAAAACGTCAAAGAGGATCAACAAAGTATTTATGCCATTTACTGGCATTCAGGGAGTCGATATGTGGATTATTCTTGGTTTAACACTGACTGTGCTGGCACTCACTGCTTGGTATTTCTACAACAAACAGCAGCAGGCACAAACTGAAGCACACTTCGATCAGATCCTTGGGCTTCGGCAGCTCATTCAACTGCTGCGCCAGCACAGGCGTCTGTCCCATAGCCATCTTATGAAAAGCCAACTCACAGAAAGTCGAGGCGAAATCCTGCCGGTTTTTCCTGAACAGAATGCCATCCTGAGTTTGAGCCATACTCTGCTGAGTCAGGCCGGGCTTGAGCAAAAACCCATGTACCGGATTCTGACTCAGCATTTGCAGCAGTTAAGCACTGAGTGGCCGCAGTATTCTATGTCGCGTAACCAGGCCAGTCATGGCAAAAACATTCGCCATGTTATGTATCTGATTGATGACCACTTAACTACCAGCCTGCTCATTGCAGACAAAAGCACCCTGTTCGAGCAGTATCAGCAGTTCTGGCCGGTCACACTGAATGCACTGGATACCCTGGCCCAGTTCCGCTCAACAGTGGCGGTGTTTCATCCGGGTAACAGTAAGCAGGAAGTATTACTGCGCAGGCATCTGCATTTGCTGCAACGCCGACTGGGACAAATGAACCTGATGCTCAAAATACCCGGGCCGTCGCTAATGGCAGATCAGCTGGAGAACGACCTGACCACTTTGCTGCAATCGGCCAGTGCAAGCAAAGCATGCCGGCTGGCACTGTATAAGTTCTCACTCAGCTTGTCGGATAACATTTTCTATTTATTTGATGCCAAATTGACTGAGATTGCTCATTCGCTGGCGATAGACGATTTCCCGCTGGATATCAGCGCCAGTCTGCTTCCCCTGCTGGAACAGGCTGAATCTGAAGCTGCTGGTCAAACCGAACTCAAGCTTCAAGCCTGATAACAATGCCCCCGCCTCTGACGCAGCGGCCAGAACAGGTAGCAGTCAAGGTAACTAGCGGTCAAAGTAGGTAACAGGACATAAAAAAACCCAGCGCGCAGGCTGGGTTTTTCATTTGACTGTCATCACGGAAATTAACCGATGTGAGTCAGACCGCCCATGTACTGACGCAGCACTTCAGGGATCTCAATGCAACCATCAGCCTGCTGATAGTTTTCCAGCACTGCGACCATGGTGCGGCCAACCGCCAGACCCGAGCCATTCAGAGTATGTACCAGCTCAGGCTTCTTCTCGCCTTTACGGCGGAAGCGTGCCTGCATCCGGCGTGCCTGGAAATCACCCACATTGGAGCAGGAAGAGATCTCACGGTAAGTATTCTGCGCCGGCAGCCAGACTTCCAGATCGTACGTCTTCATCGCACCAAAGCCCATATCACCAGTACAGAGAATCACTTTACGGTAAGGCAGTTCCAGCAGTTGCAGTACTTTCTCTGCCTGGCCGGTCAGCTCTTCCAGTGCCGCCATAGAATCTTCCGGACGGGTGATCTGAACCAGTTCCACTTTATCGAACTGATGCATACGAATCAGGCCACGGGTATCACGACCATAGGAACCGGCTTCAGAGCGGAAGCAAGGCGTATGTGCCGTCATCTTGATTGGCAGTTCAGCTTCGTCAACTATGGTATCGCGAACCATATTGGTCAGCGGCACTTCCGCGGTCGGGATCAGCGACATACCCACGCCTTCTTCGGTCGCAGGCTTGGTATTGAACAGATCTTCGCCGAATTTCGGCAACTGGCCCGTACCGTACAGGCTGTCTTGATTGACCAGGTAAGGGACATACATTTCGGTATAGCCATGCTCCTGGGTGTGGAGATCGAGCATGAACTGCGCCAATGCACGGTGCAGACGGGCGAACTGGCCCTTCATTACGATGAAACGGGAGCCAGAGAGTTTTACCGCGCTGGCAAAGTCCAGACCTTCAGCCATCTCGCCCAGATCAACGTGATCTTTCACAGCAAAATCGTAAGTCTTAGGTTCGCCCCAGCGTGAAATTTCGACGTTCTCGTCTTCATCTTTACCGATTGGCGCGGAGTCATCCGCTATATTCGGAATAGACAGCTCAATGTCGCTGAGCTGAGACTGAATCTCAGCCAGCGCTTTTTTAGCGTTATCCAGCTCAGAACCCAGGCCAGCGACCTCTGCCATGACTTTATCGGCTTCTTCGTGCTCGCCCTTGCCTTTCAGCTGACCAATTAACTTCGAGCGGGAATTACGCAAGGACTGCAGTTCTTCCGTTTTCACCTGAATCGACTTACGTTGCTCTTCCAGGGAACGAAGTGTTTCTACATCAAGGGTAAACCCACGGTGCGCTAATTTTTCTGCTGTCGCGTCCAGCTCAGTTCGAAGAAGTTTTGAATCTAGCATGCTAATCCTGTGCTCGTCATAGAATGTTGCACAAAATTTAACCCGTTCGCGGGTTAAATAAGTTGAAATCTGAATACGTTAGAATCACTAACGCAAGTTGATAAACGATACCCAAAAAGCCTGATTATTGATAGCGTTTCTGCGGGCTTTTTGCATCCAAGGAAGCCAGATATTCCAGCTTCTCAGCAATTTTACTCTCTAAACCACGCTCTGAGGGCTGATAGTACTTCCTGCTCTGTAGCTCAGGGGGCAGATAGCACTCCCCTGCCGCATACGCGCCAGGCTCATCATGGGCATACCGATACTCAGCACCGTAACCCAGATCTTTCATCAGTGTGGTTGGTGCATTTCTCAGATGAGGAGGGACTTCGTAGTCGGGCAGATTGGCCGCATCCGCTTTTGCCTGATTAAATGCAGTGTAGACCGCATTACTTTTGGGTGCAGAAGCAAGATACACAATGGCTTGCGCGATCGCCCTTTCACCTTCATAAGCGCCCACCCGGGTGAAACAATCCCAGGCCGCAATCGCGACTTGCATGCCACGCGGGTCGGCATTGCCGACATCTTCAGACGCTATGGCCAGTAATCGGCGGGCGACATAAAGGGGATCGCAACCTGCCTGTAGCATGCGCGCATACCAGTATAAGGCGCCATCCGGACTGGAGCCGCGGATTGACTTGTGGACCGCGGAAATCATGTCGTACCAGAGATCGCCTTTGTTATCAAAACGGGTGTTCTTCTCACCGGCGACTTCAGCCAGCAGCGCTAAAGTGATGACTTTACTGCCCTGATGCGCCTCTGCCATATCCGCCAGCAGCTCCAGGTAGTTCAGTGCCATACGCGCATCGCCATTAACCAGTGCCGCCAGGTTTTCTTTCACATCCGGAGCAAAGGTCAGGCTGTCGTCCCTGATGCCGCGCTCTGCATCATCCATCGCCTGATTGATGACTGTCAGTATGTCGTCTGTCGTCAGAGACTTAAGCTTATAGACCCGGGCGCGGGATAACAGTGCATTGTTCAGCTCGAAAGACGGATTTTCAGTGGTCGCGCCAATGAATGTCACAGTGCCATCTTCAATATGCGGCAAAAACGCATCCTGCTGGCTTTTATTGAAACGGTGCACCTCATCGACAAACAAAATGGTGCGCCGGCCGGCGTGCTGATTCTGACGTGCTTTATCTATGGCAGCACGAATATCTTTGACGCCCGAGGTCACTGCCGATACACGCTCTACTTCAGCATTGGCATAGTGAGCCGCAACTTCCGCCAGCGTCGTTTTGCCGGTGCCGGGCGGCCCCCAGAGAATCATGGAGTGTAGATGCCCGGCCTCCAGCGCTCTTCGTAAAGGCTTGCCCTGGCCGAGTATATGTTGCTGGCCAATGTACTCTTCTACCGTACGCGGACGCATGCGCGCAGCCAGGGGGCGAAAATCCGAGGAAAAATTTAAGCTGAGGTTATCCACGCTGACCATCCATCACTGAAAAAGGCGGTATCTCTACCGCCTGAATAAGACTCTCTCGTTTTTAACGCAATCAGCGCTTATCGTCCAGCTCTACGCCCGGAGGGGGAGCGAAGCTGTATTGCTTACGATCTTGCTTGCCACGCGTAAACCGGGCAAAGCGAAACTGGCTGAGCTGACCGTCCTGCTCTTCAACGGAAAAACCGCGAACCTGGCCATCCCGGCCGACTGTGACCACAAACTTCCCGGTCACTGCAGCGCTGTCTTTTGGCGTCAGTGTAAACGTATCAGCCGTCTGGGCTACGTTGTATCTCGCCCAATCCTGATTCTGGTTGCGAATCAATAAAACAAAGGGAGTCTGCGCGGTGGCATCGTCCAGTTTCATCGCCGTTACCTGCTCTACCATAGGGGTGTAGTACCAGAGGGTACGGCCATCTGACACCAGCAGATTTTCATCCGGCGTGTCGGCATGCCATCTGAACAAATTCGGGCGCTGAACCGAAACATTCCCCTGACCCTCAACCAGCAAATCCCCTTCAGGGCTGGTGACCTTCTGAGTGAATGTGGCACTGAAGGCATCGACTTTATTCAGACGCTGACTCAACTCCTGCTGGGCACTGGCTAATGCCAGTACTGGAAACAGTGCAGCGGCCAGAATCACGCCCTGAATGGTTTTTGTTATTTGCTGATTTTTCATCATACATCAATCTCCTGCTGGAGCCGGCGCCAGCACTTCGCGGTTACCATTATGGCCCGGAGGACTGACAATACCGTGTGCTTCCAGCTGTTCTACAATACGGGCGGCGCGGTTATAGCCAATTTTGAAACGGCGTTGTACGCCAGAAACGGATCCGCGACGGCTCTCTGCCACGAAGGCAGCGACCTGATCAAAGAGCTGATCAAGATCATCCTCACCACCGGATGAAGTTTCCCCTGGCAACATGGCTTCCGACCCCTGGTCTGAGTTCAGAATTCCGTCGATATACTGGGGTTTGCCCCGGGCTTTCCAGTCGTTCACCACATTATGGACATCATCATCGGATGCAAAGGCACCGTGAACACGTATGGTGTGACTCTGACCTGCCGGCAGATACAACATATCACCCATGCCCAGCAACGATTCTGCCCCACCCTGATCCAGAATAGTCCGTGAGTCTGTCTTGGTTGAGACGGTAAACGCCATACGGCTTGGAATATTGGCCTTGATCAGACCGGTAATCACATCCACCGACGGACGCTGAGTCGCCAGCACCAGGTGAATACCAGAGGCTCGCGCTTTCTGCGCCAGACGAGCGATCAGCTCTTCCACTTTCTTGCCGACCACCATCATGAGATCGGCAAACTCATCCACTATGACCACAATACTTGGCATTTTCTCCAACAGCGGTGGATGTTCATCCATACTATCGCCAGGTTTCCACAGCGGATCATGGATTGGGTGACCGGCGGCGGCAGCTTCTTTCAGCTTGGCATTATAACCGGCCAGGTTTCGCACCCCTACCGCGGCCATCAGTTTGTAGCGGCGTTCCATTTCCCCCACACACCAGCGAAGCGCATTACCGGCGTCTTTCATGTCAGTGACGACTTCGGTCAGCAGATGCGGAATGCCTTCGTAAATAGACAACTCCAGCATTTTCGGGTCGATCATGATGAAACGGCAATCCTCTGGCTTACATTTGTAAAGCAGGCTGAGGATCATCACGTTGACACCCACAGATTTACCAGAGCCTGTGGTACCGGCCACCAGTAAGTGAGGCATTTTACTCAAATCAGCGGCAACCGCCTCACCGGCAATGTCATAGCCCAGCACGATAGGAAGTGGACCGCGCATGTTCATAAAGCGCTCACTGCCCAGCACTTCAGACATATAAACCGTTTCGCGGCTCTCGTTCGGCAATTCCAGACCGATATAAGGCTTGCCCGGGATCACTTCCACAACGCGCACTGCATAGGCAGACAAAGCACGGGCCAGATCTTTCGCCAGCCCTGAGATGCGGCTCACTTTGACACCGGGTGCCAAATCCAGCTCATAGCGCGTGATCACCGGGCCAGGATAAATCCCAACCACCTTGGCTTTAATTTTGTAATCCGCCAGCTTAGATTCCACCAAACGGGCGGTATTCTTTAATTCTTCTTCACTGGTTGGCTGCACATTTTGTGTTGGCGGCTGCAGGAGATCCAAAGTCGGCATCGGTGAAGTCGGTTTAGGCAAATCGACATCTTTTTTCATCAGGAACGGATTATCCAGCCCCGCTGCGTAGGCTTGCTGCTGTTGTGCCTGCTGCGCTTCGCGAATTTTGCGCTGAAAAGCCTCTTCATCAGATTCTTGGTCATCAGCGTATTCAGCCTCGTCCTCAGTTTCTGAGGCTATGCCAGCACGCTCCAGTTCAGACATACCATCACGGACACCGATCTCAATATCCGTATCGGGCATGGGTTCGTCTTGCCAGGGTATATCCTCATCAGGTTCAGCAACTGCGTACTCCTGCTCCGGCGCAGATTGGTACTCAGACATCACCGGCTCTTCCCCGACCAGGGACAGATCGCCGATAACGGGTTCATCCACCCTGTCATGAGTGGACGGGTCCTGCTGGCTCAGTTGGTCCTGACCCGGCTGTTCATAACTGTCTGTAAGAGTGTCGGCCTGGGCGTTGTCCGACTCGGCGGCATACACGCTGTAATCATCATTTTCAGCCAGCTGGGACTGCAAGTCCGCAATCGTCACGCCAGCGATATCCGGATTGGATCCCAGCGGCTGACTGGCGGAGGCTGCAGCGGGCTTGCTGCGTTCTGGCATCACAATGGCAGGTTCTGACTGCCCAGGCGCATGCGCCGGCTTAACCTCAGGGCGAGCCTGATTGATCTGAGCCGGCTTCTCAACAGCCGTATCCGAAACCCGTGTGTCGGCCAGCGGCGTTGGAGTATAGGCAATACGTTCTGGACGACGCAGTAATACGTCATCCTCGTCAATGTCTGTCTCGTCCTTGTGCGTCAGCCTGGCGGCATAAGCTGTCTGGCTTTCGTCTGGAATATCAGCAGCAAAAGGCGTCAGTGTCTGCGGCTTTTCGCCACGGACTCTGTTGAGCAACCAGCCTAACATCCCTAAGGTTGTCTCACCTATGCCATCCACCACGCGCAGCCAGGAAATGCCGGTCAGCAGGGTAAAACCCACCGCCCATAAAAACATCAGAACCAGTGTCGTGCCAAGCAGGCTAAACAGCGGCAGAGTCAGATTGGCGACGACATCGCCGATAACACCACCGGAGGAGAAGTACCAGATATCATCAAAGTTCAGATCGGCAAGGCCACAACTGGTCAGAAACAGTAACAGCAAGCCTAACAGGCGGGTGCCGTATATCATGTAGTCCGCCGCTTCCCGTTCACCACGACGACGGAACATCACCCAGGTCACTCCCAGCATAACAAGCGGTAAAGGGTACGCCAGCGAGCCAAAAGTGAAAAAGGCGGTGTCGGCCACCATAGCACCGAATGCGCCGGCTTTATTTTGCACCGTACCCTGCCAGGCCGTTTGCGACCAGGACGGATCGGCCGGGTTAAAACTGACCAGGGCAACCATGATATACACTGCGGCAAGAATACCGATGATCAAAAAACTTTCCAGCAGGCGCTGTCCGCCTGACAGGCGTATAGGCTGAGTTTTGCCTCTAACTATCCTCAAAAACTCTCTCCGGTCTTGCTAATACTGACTGTAAGCCGGGGGTAATCAACGTCCTGTGGGTGACCCAGCTGAATTTGCGTTTGATATATCACCCAGGCCGCTTTAAGGGGCTTGGGTGTTGTGGCCTATTTTATACCACTTAACGGGTAATGTTACCTGCCTGAGAAAATGTGGGAGCAAAGTAGGAAAACGATGTGAACAACACAGAATGCACGCCCGTTGACACTTTCACTCACTTTGCGCACTCCCGCAGCACGCTTGGCTCCACCCTACAAGCTGTAATTGTAGTTTGTTGATAACACAAATAATTCATCCCAATGTCAAATAGATGATGGGATGCCGACTTTTTCAGCAATTGAGACACAAAACAGTATAACTGCCACAAAAACGAAACAAGCGGCGCAAGGCCGCTTGGTATTGATTGAAATCAGACTGGCTCCGGGCCAATTAACGCGTTTTGATAACCAGGTTATTGGTCTGTTTCACTTCTTCCATTACAACATATGTACGAGTGTCGTTTACACCCGGTAAGCGCAGCAGGGTTTCACCCAGCAGCTTACGGTATGCAGACATATCCGATACACGTGTTTTTAACAGGTAGTCGAAATCGCCCGACACCAGATGGCACTCTTGAATATCTTCCAGCTCCTGAACCGAACGGTTAAATTGCTCAAAGACATCGGGTGCACCACGATTAAGGGTAATTTCAACGAAAACGAGCAGAGATGCGTCCAGATATTGCGGGTTCAGCAACGCAGTATAGCCGCTGATGTACCCCTGGCGCTCCAGGCGACGTACACGCTCCAGACAAGGAGTTGGAGACAATCCAACACGTTTAGACAACTCAACGTTTGAAATTCGTCCGTCCTTCTGAAGTTCGTTCAGAATGTTGCGGTCGATGCGATCCAACTCCTTGGAGGGTTTCTTTTTGGTATCTACCATTTTTTATTCCACCTATTTACTTCCTTGCAAAAAAATATACTACATCTACTAGTTATTTAGTATCAAATACTCTTTTAGTCAAACTATACTGCCATTAGCTCTGTCATTTCAACCTTGTCCATAGCTAACCCTGCTACATAGATCAAGGAGCACAGCATGATCATCGGTGTGCCTAAAGAAATCAAAGACCACGAATACCGAGTAGGCCTTGTAACCAGCAGCGTCAGAGAACTGGTTTCGCTAGGTCATCAGGTACTGATTGAAACCCAGGCCGGAGCAGGTATAGGGTTGTCCGATGCAGATTATCAATCTGCCGGAGCAACGATTCTTTCGACTGCTTCAGAAGTTTTTACCAGATCAGAGCTAATTATTAAAGTAAAAGAACCCCAGACCGTCGAAAGAGCCATGCTTCGCGAAGGGCAAATTCTATTCACTTATCTACATCTGGCCCCTGATTTTGAGCAGACAAAGGAGCTGATTCAGAGCAAATCTATTTGTATTGCTTATGAAACGGTAAAAGACCATAAAGGCCGGCTTCCTTTACTGGCGCCCATGTCTGAGGTAGCCGGCAGGATGTCGGTTCAGGCCGCTGCGCAAACGCTGGAAAATACCCGTGGCGGCAGAGGTTTGCTGCTCAGCGGTGTACCCGGGGTCGAGCCAGCCAAAGTCCTCATTTTAGGCGGTGGTGTTGTGGGTTCGAATGCCGCCCGTCTGGCGGTAGGGATGCGTGCTGATGTCACTGTGCTGGATCGTAACCTGGATACGTTACGGGCGCTGGACTGCGAGTTTCAGGGCAAAGTGAAGCTGCTTTACTCGACGGATGATCTGATTGACCGTCTGGTGCCTGATACCGATGTGATTATCGGCGCGGTGCTCATTCCCGGTGCAGCTGCCCCTAAGCTCATCACGGCCGGGCACGTTAAAGCTATGAAGCACGGTTCATGCCTTGTTGATGTGGCGATTGATCAGGGCGGCTGTTTTGAAACTTCTCATCCGACCACGCATACCAACCCAACCTACATAGTAGACAATGTCGTGCACTACTGTGTCGCCAATATGCCCGGTGCGGTGGCACGAACTTCGGCGTTTGCGCTCAACAATGCCACGCTGCCGTATATCATCAGTCTGGCCGGTAAAGGCTATAAGCAGGCGTTACGGGATGATCCCGGCTTTCTGGCCGGTTTAAATGTCATACACGGTAAAGTGACATATCGCGAAGTCGCTGAAGCCTTTAACCTTCACTATACCGATCCGACGGTTGCCCTGAGCATGCACTAAACTGCGCCTGTTACATTTCGCTGCCCCTAGCGCTGAAAACCTGGTTTCCGGCGCTTTTTCGTTGAGTTTCCTGAACAGCTATGGTCTGCTCTTTCCTTACGCCTGCATTTTCCCTACAATCGATGCCTTATTGATAAGTGACGCTGACTAAGTCTGGAGAAACAATGAGTAACGCAAAACACAGTAAACTACTCATCCTAGGTTCTGGCCCCGCCGGTTATACGGCAGCTGTCTACGCGGCCCGTGCCAATCTCAATCCAGTCATGATTACTGGCATGCAGCAAGGCGGCCAGCTTACCACGACGACAGAAGTTGAAAACTGGCCTGGCGACGCGGAAGGACTGACAGGTCCGGCACTGATGGACCGCATGAAAGAGCATGCTGAAAAATTCAATACTGAGATCATTTTCGATCACATCAACGAAACCGATTTCAGCCAGCGTCCTTTCCATCTGAAAGGCGATAACGGTGAATACACCTGCGACGCATTGATCATTGCAACCGGTGCGTCCGCAAAATATATCGGTCTGGATTCCGAACAAACGTTCCAGGGCCGCGGTGTCTCTGCCTGCGCCACCTGTGACGGATTTTTCTACCGTAACCAGAAAGTTGCTGTGGTCGGCGGTGGTAATACCGCAGTAGAAGAAGCCCTGTATCTGGCCAACATCGCGTCCGAAGTGCATCTGGTACACAGACGTGACACCTTCCGCGCCGAGAAAATTCTTATCGATCGCCTGATGGACAAAGTCCATAACGGCAATATCGTCCTGCACACAGATCGCACCCTGGAAGAAGTGCTGGGTGATGACATGGGCGTGACAGGTGTACGCCTGAAAGCGACCCAGTCTGATAAAACTGAAGATCTGGACGTGATGGGCGTGTTCATTGCTATCGGCCACCAGCCGAACACCGGCATTTTCAGCGGTCAGCTGGCAATGGAAAATGGCTATATCAAAGTCCAGTCCGGCCTGGAAGGCAATGCAACACAAACCAGCGTTCCTGGTGTATTTGCCGCCGGAGATGTCATGGATCACGTCTACCGCCAGGCTATCACCTCTGCTGGCACAGGTTGCATGGCCGCGCTGGATGCGGAACGCTACCTTGACGCGTTAAACAGCAAGTAAAAACTGAAACTACGGCCACGGCAATCGACCGCGGCCTTTTTTGCCTTCCCCCTTTGGGAAACCAGAATTTGACCAACCATACAGCGCTACTTTAAAAAATGGATAAACAATTACAGCGCGAATTGACCAAATGGTTAAAATCGCAAAGCAAGCTTGCCAAACCCTGGCTCATGCTGAGTGTCGGCATGGGATTCCTGTCGGGTCTGCTCCTGGTAGCCCAGGCCGGACTGCTCGCCTACATTTTGCAGCAACTGATCATTGAACACACTGACAAGTACCAGCTGATCGCGCATTTTGCCGGCCTGATTGCTGTGGTTGCACTGCGTGCCGCCTGCAGCTGGGGTCGTGAAGTGGCAGGATACCGGTGCGGAGAGCATATCCGCCTGCATATCCGTCAGCTGATCATTCAACGGCTGCATCAGCTTGGCCCGGCGTTTATCAAAGGTCGTCCTGCCGGTTCCTGGGCCAGCCTGATTCTGGAACAGGTTGAAGAAATGCAGGATTTCTTTGCCCGCTATATCCCTCAGATGGCGCTGTCTGTCCTTATCCCGGTTGTCATTCTGGTGGCGGTATTTCCGTTTAACTGGGCGGCCGGCCTGATTTTCCTGATCACTGCGCCGTTAGTTCCCTTGTTCATGGCGCTGGTCGGTATGGGTGCTGCCGATGCAAGCCGACGCAACTTTACAGCCATGCAACGCCTGTCCGGCCACTTTTATGACCGCCTGCAGGGCCTGGCAACACTGCGACTGTTCAACCGCGCAGACGCTGAAGCAGAAAACCTGCACGATGCCGCCGATACACTGCGCAAACGCACTATGGAAGTGCTGCGCATGGCCTTTCTGTCATCCGCCGTGCTGGAATTTTTCACGGCCATTTCCATCGCACTGGTCGCGGTATATTTTGGTTTTTCTTTCATTGGCGAACTGGATTTCGGCCATTATGGCCTGCCTATCACTTTGTTCACCGGTTTCTTTATTCTGCTGCTGGCACCTGAGTTCTATCAGCCGCTGAGAGATCTGGGCACCTATTACCACGCCAAAGCACAAGCCATTGGCGCCGCAGAATCCATAGTGACATTCCTCAATACCCAGGCCGACGACATGAGTCAGGGTGAGCAACCGCTGCCTTCACCCGAGACCATCCGCATCAGTCTGACCGACGTCAAAGTGCTCAGCCCGCAAGGACAGGTTCTGGCAGGCCCGCTGAGTTTTGATATTGATGCGAAACAACAAGTGGCTCTGGTTGGCCCCAGCGGTGCCGGTAAAACCAGCCTGTTAAATGCCCTGCTGGGTTTCCTGCCCTATGAAGGCAGCATCAAAGTAAATGGTGCTGAACTGCGCGAAATCGACCCAGCCCAATGGCGCCAGGCTATCAGCTGGGTTGGCCAAAATCCGCTGCTTATTCACGGCAGCATTCGCGATAATATTACACTAGGCAACCCATTAGCTACCAACGAGCATATCCGGCAAGTGGCTGACAAAGCCTTCGCCAGTGAGTTTATTCAACATCTGGAACGGGGCTTTGATCATCCGGTCGGTGATCGTTCAGCCGGTCTGTCCGTGGGCCAGGCACAGCGGCTGGCCGTCGCCCGTGCCCTGCTTCAGAACGGCAGTTTCTGGCTTTTAGATGAACCCACCGCCAGCCTGGATGCTAACAGCGAACACCTGGTGCAACAGAGCCTTAACCAGGCTACACAAGGCCAGACCACCCTGATGATCAGCCACCGTCTCGACCAGCTGACCAGTATGGATAAGGTGCTGGTGCTGGAAAACGGCCAGATTGTTCAGCAAGGCCATTTCAGCCAGATTAGCCGCGAAGGCTTATTAGCCGACATGTTGTCCCACACAGATAAGAGGGATCTCGATGCGTGATTTAATCCCTTACATTAAACTCTACCGTCGTCATTGGTTTGGCCTGACCCTGGGTATGTTGCTGGGGCTGGCGACCCTGCTTGCTGCCATGAGCCTGCTGACACTGTCTGGCTGGTTCCTTGCCGCCTCTGCCGTTGCGGGTATGACGATTGCCCGTGAAACCTTCAACTACATGTTACCTGCATCGGGTGTGCGTGGTTTTTCCATCGCCCGTACCGCTGGCCGGTGGGGAGAACGTGTTGTCAGCCACAATGCGACCTTTAAGCTACTGGCCGATCTGCGCATTTTCTTCTTCCGTAAGCTCATTCCGCTGATTCCCGGCCGTCAGACCAATCTGCGCGACGCCGATTTGCTAAACCGCCTGGTTGCTGATGTGGATGCCATGGACCACGTTTACCTGCGGCTGATCAGCCCCTTAGTGATTGGGGTGATTGGTATCCTGGCGATCAGTGGCTTTCTGGCCTGGTTTGACCCTGCGCTTGGCCTGGTACTCGGTTGCCTGCTGTTTACCCTGATGCTTTCTCTGCCGGTTGTCTTTTATAAACTGGGCAAGAAGCACGGTGAAACGCTGACGATGGCAAAAGCCGGATTCAGAATACGCCTGCTCGACTGGTTACAAGGCCAGGCCGAGCTCTTACTGTTTAACGCAGAGCCCGCGTACAGAGAGCGGACACTGAGTGAGCAAAGTCAGCTGCTGCTGGCACAGCGCCGCATGGCCAGCCTGACAGGGATGGCGAATGCGATGTTATTGCTGGCCACCGGATGGTCTCTGGTACTCATGCTGTGGTTAGCGGCTGACGGTGTGGGGGGCAGCACGCCCGATCCTATGATTGCGCTCGCTGCTTTTGCCACTATGGCCAGCTTTGAGCTGATGATGCCGGTTGCCGGGGCTTTCCAGTATCTGGGGCAAACACTCTCCTCGGCCAGACGCCTGAATGAAATCATTCATGCCACGCCCGACACACAGTTTGATCCTCAGGGCCATCAAGCCAGTGTTAGGGGCGAGATTAAAATTCAAGACGTCAGCTTTAGCTACTTCGGCAGCGAACAATCCGTGCTCAACCATGTCACTCTTGAGCTCAAAGCCGGTGAAAAACTGGCGCTGCTTGGACGCACAGGCTGTGGTAAATCAACCCTGCTGCAATTGCTGACCCGTAACTGGGATCCGCAGCAAGGTCAGATCACACTGGATGGCACGCCGCTTTGTCAATGGCAGGAAGCGGCACTGCGTGATGCTGTCAGCGTGGTCAGCCAGCGTGTCGATATCTTTAACGGCACAGTGCGCGATAACCTGCAACTAGCCAAACCGGATGCCACCGACAGCGAGCTGACAGCCGTACTGACCAAAGTCGGACTGGAGAAACTGCTGGACGGTAATGGCCTGAATACCTGGCTGGGTGACGGGGGCCGGCAAATTTCCGGGGGCGAACGCCGCCGTATGGGCATCGCCCGTGCGCTTCTTTATGATGCCCCCATTTTACTGCTCGATGAACCAACCGAAGGGCTGGACCGCCGGACTGAACAACAGATCCTGTCTTTGCTGTTCGAGCACATGCCGGATAAAACAGTGGTCTTCATTACCCACCGTCTGGTCGGGCTGGAGCAAATGGATCAGATTTGTCTGATGGATCAGGGCAACATCATAGAACGTGGCAATCACGCTTCTCTGATGGCCCTGAACGGGCGCTACACTGAACTCTGGCGTCGGGTTTAACTCATGCAACAGAAAGGCGCTGGAGCGATTCCAGCGCCTTTCTCTCAGTCTGGCTCACATTTGTTCTGACTCACTTGTTCTGGCTATGGATAAGTGCGGTCAACTCTGACCCCTTCGTCAAAATAGAGAATCCGGACGTTATCACCTGACTGAAACAGCATATTCGGATCAATATCCTGAATCACATCCACCAGCTTACCGTCATCGGTTTTTATCAGTAATTCCACCAGCTTGTACTGCCGGATTGACTGACCAATATGCTGATTTTGATAGGCAACTCCAGCGCCCGCCAAAGCACCAACCGTGGTCGCGACCTCACGGCCATGTCCTCCTCCGAACTGATTACCGATCAAGCCGCCCACCACTGCACCTAATAAAGTCTGCCAACCGTTATGTTCGGAGTTGACCACTTGCTGCTGGGTAATATAACGTACCGTTTCCAGTTGACCGAAAACAACCTGATTGACCGGGCGCGCCTGATTGCGATTATAAGGCGCGGCTTGCGACACGCACGAAAACAGCAAAACGAACCATAACCACTTTCTCATACTGATATTCTCCACCTACATTGTATTTATATGGCTATATATTTGCCTGAGCTCGACTCAGTCGACTTACAGTTTCCCCATCCGAGCACAGCGCTTGATGATCCCAATGGCCTGTTGGCATTTGGTGGTGATCTCAGTGCCCAGCGACTTGTTCATGCTTATCGGCAAGGCATCTTCCCCTGGTACGCTGAAGGTGAGCCCCTGTTATGGTGGAGCCCGTCTCCCAGAGCGATTATCCTGCCAGAGATATTTCAGCCAAGTAAGAGTCTGAAAAAGTTTTACCGCAAATCAGGCTATCAGGTCACTCTGAACCATGCCTGTCATCAAGTCATAGAGAAATGCGCTTACAGCCGCGGGGTTGATGCCACCTGGATCACTTCCGCCATGATTAAAGCCTATCAGCACTTACATAACCAGGGTCACTGCCATTCCGTTGAAGTCTGGCATGACGACCAGCTTGTTGGCGGCTTATATGGCATTAGCGTCGGTACCGTCTTTTGCGGTGAATCCATGTTTTCGCTCGCCGACAATGCCTCAAAGATTGCATTCTGGCACTTCTGCCGGCATTTCAGCGCACATAACGGCAGTCTTATCGACTGTCAGATTATGAACTCGCACCTTGCTTCTCTGGGCGCGCAGGAAGTGCCTCGTGACGCATTTTTGCAAACCTTAGGACAACAAAGATGCGCCATACTTAAATCAGGTTGTTATTCGCCCCAGGTTATTGCGTAGTAGGTTATCATGAGTCTTCCCACTATACGCTTAGGCTTTACTCCGGAAATCAGTTGCAGTTATTTACCTGAGCAAAAAGAGCAGCTTGGCGTAGTTGTTGACCATCGCTGGTTAACGGCTTCTGGCTACGGCGCTCTGCTTGGCTGCGGATATCGTCGCAGCGGTCAGGCCATTTATAAACCTATGTGTGACCAGTGCCATGCCTGTACTCCCCTTCGTGTTGACTGCACTAACTTCACTCCCAGCAAAAGCCAGAAAAGGCAGTTAAAACAGCTCAATGGCTTTCGGGCTGAATTCAAGAACCAGCTTAATGATGACTGGTTCCCTCTCTATGAACGATATATCCGGGAAAGACATGCGCACGGGGCCATGTATCCGGCCAGCAGACAGCAGTTTTTTGAGTTTTGCCAGGCAAACTGGATGGAAACCCGTTTTTTGCACCTCTATCAGGATCAGCAATTACTGGCTGTCGCCGTCACCGATTTTTTTGACCAGGCACTGAGCGCAGTCTATACCTTCTTCGAGCCGAACTACCCGTTATCGCTGGGCACTCTCTGCGTGCTGAAGCAAATCCAGTACTGCCGGGATACCGGACGACGCTGGCTCTACCCCGGTTATCAGATTGATGACTGCCCTGCGATGAACTATAAAACCCGCTTCAGGCCTTACCAAAAGCTGATTCAGGGCCAATGGCAATAAGATTATTATTTATCCCCCCTGCTTCTGCCTCATTAAAAGGAACGAAGTTTGCAACAAAAGCTGACAAAGGGCAGCAGCAAGGGTAAAATTGCGGGCCTGAACTTTACACTTAAACAGTTTCAAGGCATTATCCGGCCCAATCAGATGCAAGGCACGGTAGCCTAAGAGGATTCAATGGCAAAAGAAGACGTAATCGAAATGCAAGGTACTGTACTGGATACACTACCTAATACTATGTTCCGCGTTGAGCTGGAAAACGGTCACGTAGTGACTGCACACATTTCTGGCAAAATGCGCAAAAACTACATCCGTATCCTGACCGGCGACAAGGTGACAGTTGAGCTGACTCCTTACGATCTGTCTAAAGGCCGCATCGTCTTCCGTTCACGCTAATTTGCGCCGGGCTGGTGAACATCAGACTGGCCCAGCTGCGAAGCACACCATACTATCGCCTTCATAAGCTAAGGCATAAAAAACGGGACTCTCAAGTCCCGTTTTTGTTAGCTGTCACTGGCTGAAGCCGGCGTTTTAATGCGCGGGTTCCATCTCACTGCTGAAGCGGAAATCCAGTGTACCGTCATCTTTTAAGGTTACACGCACCGAACCACCATTGACCAGCGAGCCGAACAGCAACTCGTTCGCCATAGGTTTTTTCAGGTTTTCCTGAATGACCCTGGCCATTGGCCGGGCACCCATAGACTTGTCATAGCCTTTATTTGCCAGCCATTCACGTGCTTCATTTGACACTTCCATTGAGACGCCACGGGCATCCAGCTGGGCCTGCAGCTCAACAATGAATTTATCAACAACCTGATTGATAACATCTTTTTCCAGGTGATTGAACCAAATGATGTTATCCAGACGGTTACGAAATTCAGGTGCAAAGACCCGCTTGATTTCCGACATCGCATCATGGCTGTGATCCTGCTGAACAAGCCCAATGGATTTACGTACCGTCTCCTGAACACCGGCATTAGTCGTCATCACCAAAATCACGTTGCGGAAATCCGCTTTACGTCCGTTATTATCAGTCAGGGTCCCGTTATCCATTACCTGCAGCAACAGGTTAAAGACGTCCGGGTGCGCTTTCTCTATTTCATCCAGCAGCACAACAGAGTGCGGATGCTTAATGACGGCATCGGTCAGCAAACCACCCTGATCAAAACCAACATAGCCCGGAGGCGCACCAATCAAACGGCTGACAGTATGGCGCTCCATGTACTCAGACATATCAAACCTCAGCAGTTCGATGCCCAGCATTTTCGCCAATTGCACCGTCACCTCGGTTTTACCTACCCCTGTCGGGCCGGCAAACAGGAATGAACCCACGGGTTTATTATCAGCCCCTAACCCGGCACGGCTGAGTTTGATAACTTCGGTCAGCGCTTCTATCGCCTTATCCTGACCAAAGACCAGCATCTTAAGCTTGTTGTCCAGGTTCAGCAGAACCTCTTTATCGCTTGAGGAAACCGATTTTTCAGGGATACGGGCAATACGCGCGATCATGGCTTCAATGTCGCTGACATTGATGGTTTTCTTACGCTTACTGACAGGTGCCAGACGGCAACGCGCACCGGCTTCATCAATGACATCAATTGCCTTATCAGGTAAATGGCGCTCATTGATATACTTAGCAGAAAGCTCAACTGCCGCCCGAATGGCTTTATTGGTGTACCTGACTTCATGGTGGGCTTCGTATTTCGTTTTCAGCCCCATGAGTATTTTCGTGGTATCGTCCAACGAAGGTTCAACAATATCAATCTTTTGGAATCGACGAGCCAGCGCTCTCTCTTTCTCAAAAATATTGCTGTATTCCTGATAAGTGGTTGACCCCATACAACGGATTTTACCGCTGCTCAGCAAAGGCTTGATCAAATTAGCCGCATCAACCTGTCCACCAGAAGCCGCTCCCGCGCCTATGATGGTATGAATTTCATCGATGAACAGGACGGCTTTCTCTTCTTTCTCAAGCTGCTTCAAAATCGCTTTGAAGCGTTTCTCAAAGTCGCCACGATACTTAGTGCCGGCCAACAGTGAGCCGATATCCAGCGAGTAGATAACACAATCTTTAATAATGTCGGGGACCTGACCTTCAACGATACGCCAGGCAAGGCCTTCCGCGATAGCCGTCTTACCCACCCCGGCCTCACCGACCAGCAAAGGGTTATTTTTACGACGACGGCACAACACCTGAACGGTACGTTCAAGCTCATATTCACGGCCAATTAATGGATCGATAGCACCGGCCCGGGCCAGCTGATTGAGATTTGTGGCAAAGTTTTCCAGACGGTCTTCACCGCCTTCAGCACGAGGATCGTCAGGACTGACCTCTGACTGATTCAAATCATCACTGTCACTGTCTTTTACTGTGCCATGAGAAATGAAATTGACCACATCAAGTCGACTGATATCACTTTTCTTAAGCAGATAGGCCGCATGCGATTCCTGTTCACTGAAAATAGCCACCAGCACATTGGCACCGGTCACTTCGCTGCGGCCCGATGACTGTACATGGAAAACCGCGCGTTGTAGTACGCGCTGAAAGCTCAGTGTTGGCTGGGTTTCCCTGCTTTCGTCATCGGCAGGGATTAATGGCGTGGTTTGTTCAATGAAGGCATCCAGTTCTTTTCGAAGGGTGTCCAGATTAGCACGGCACGCTAACAGGGCTTCCTGAGCAGCAGGATTCTCCAATAGCGCCAACAGCAGATGCTCAACCGTCATAAACTCATGGCGTTTTTCCCTTGCCCGCGCGAAGGCACCATTGAGACTGGTTTCAAGTTCTTTATTTAGCATAAGGCACCTCCCCTAAATACCACTTGATTTGGCGTGCCGGAAAAAGTCAGGCTTTTTCCATGGTACACAGTAGCGGATGTTCATGCTCTCTTGCATACATCATGACTTGAGCCACTTTGGTTTCAGCGACTTCGGCAGTAAAAATGCCGCACACTGCCTTCCCCTCATAATGCACAGCCAGCATCAACTGTGTTGCTCTCTCCAAATCCATGGAGAAGAACTTCTGTAACACTTCTATCACAAAATCCATCGGTGTGTAATCATCATTATTTAAAATCACTTTATACATCGATGGCGGCTTAACCTGAGTGTCCTCCTTATTCAGTATGTCTGACTCTGGGCTAATCCTTTCGCTTAACTTACTCATATTCTCATCTTAGTCATTTGTTCAATCGGTTGCTAGATTGCGACGGACAAAAAAGATTTCATCCAAATGTTACAAGTCTTGCTTGACTGTCTAAGTCTTTTTACTAAAGTGTACCTTGTAGTAGATACTAACTGCATCAAAATAGCATTTATATTCAAGTCATGTTAAAACAGTACTGATAAATAAATGCTAAATGGAAATTGAATGCAAAGAGGGATGTAAAAGCATGGCAACAGGTACAGTTAAATGGTTCAACAACGCAAAAGGCTTCGGTTTCATTTGTCCTGAAAACGGTGAAGGCGATATCTTTGCACACTATTCAACTATCCAGATGGAAGGATATCGAACGCTGAAAGCAGGTCAACAAGTTAACTACACCGTTCAAACTGGCCCGAAAGGCTATCACGCCAGTGAAATCGTCCCCATCGATGTTGAAAGCGCCAGTAAATAAACGTAGCTGACACATTTACATCACTTTATCCAGGTGGGCGACTGCTCACCTTTAGCTATTGCCTCTCCCACCCTACTGACAACCTACTCTTCAAGCATTTCATCTCTGGTTATGCTTTTTCATCACCACTTCATTGACAATCAAGTGAATAAACAGTGAATAAATCACAAGAAAACAAGTAATTAACAATTCAGTTAACAACTGGCTATTCAGCCCGCGTTTTCTTATCGTTTTGAACAAGCGCTTGTGGGCTAATTATGACCGATCTCATAGAAACAACACAATGCCAGGGGCATGCTTTTCTCAGGCCATGGGATAAATAATCGAGTAAAAACAAAAAGGCCCAGCCGAAGCCGAGCCTTTTTCAAAGCGATTAAACTGACTTACATTTGTTCAATCATATCGCCAGCGAACTCTGAACATTTACGCAGTGTTGCGCCGTCCATCAGACGTTCAAAGTCGTAAGTCACAGTCTTGTTGCGGATTGCCGCTTCCATAGACTTGATGATCATGTCGGCAGCTTCAGTCCAACCCAGGTGACGCAGCATCATTTCAGCAGACAGAATCAGAGAACCCGGGTTCACTTTATCCTGACCAGCATACTTAGGTGCAGTACCATGAGTAGCTTCAAACAGTGCAACACCATCACCGATGTTGGCACCAGGTGCGATACCGATACCACCTACCTGAGCAGCCAGTGCATCAGAAATGTAGTCACCGTTCAGGTTCATAGTCGCAATCACATCATACTCAGCCGGACGCAGCAGGATCTGCTGCAGGAATGCGTCTGCAATGCTGTCTTTGATGATGATTTCTTTACCTGTGTTAGGGTTTTTCAGCGTCATCCATGGGCCGCCATCCAGCAGCTCAGCACCGAATTCTTTCGCTACTTCGTAACCCCAGTCTTTAAAGGCACCTTCAGTAAACTTCATGATGTTGCCTTTATGAACCAGCGTCAGTGAATCACGGTCATTGTCGATGGTGTACTGTACTGCTGCACGTACCAGGCGCTTAGTACCTTCTTCAGATACTGGCTTGATGCCGATACCGCAGTCTTTAGAGAAGCGGATCTTAGTCGCGCCCATCTCGTCTTGCAGGAACTTGATAACTTTATCTGCTTCGGCTGTACCCGCTTTGAACTCGATACCTGCATAGATATCTTCTGAGTTTTCACGGTAGATAACCATATCAGTCAGTTCAGGTTGTTTCAGCGGGCTTGGTACGCCTTCAAAATAACGAACCGGGCGAGCACAGATATACAGATCCAGCTCTTGGCGCAGTGCAACGTTCAGAGAACGAATGCCGCCGCCAACAGGTGTAGTCAGTGGACCTTTAATTGCAACTTTGTATTCACGAATAAAATCAAGTGTTTCTTGAGGAAGCCAAGCATCTTCACCGTAAATCTGAGTCGATTTTTCACCGGTGTAGATCTCCATCCAGGAAATTTTACGGTCGCCGCCGTATGCTTTCTGAACTGCCGCATCAACCACTTTGATCATTGCAGGGCTTACATCAACGCCAATACCATCACCTTCAATAAAAGGAATGATCGGGTTGTTAGGAACGACCAGCTTACCATTGGCATCAAGGGCAATTTTCTGACCTTCTGCTGGTACAACTACTTTACTATCCATTAAATTCTCCTAGCGTCCGTTTGTTATCTTTTTGTAAGATGCGGGGGAATCATACTTGAAAATTCACCAGCACGCCATGGGTGGTTTTTTACGTTATAATGGTGCGCTCACAAAATACTTATCCCCTTTACTTTGTATCGCCATGAAAACTCAACGTACCCGACGCACCACCCGGAACGACGATCGTAACCCGTCCCGTCAGCCTGGCGCCAAACCGCGAAAATCACGTACTACCTCTCAGCCAGGCCGTCACCGTGGTCCGCAGAAGATCATTCTTTTTAACAAGCCCTTCAATGTGTTGACGCAATTTAGCGGAGAGCCGGGAGACAAAACACTCGCTGACTACATCCCGGTAAAAGATGTCTATGCCGCAGGGCGTTTGGACAAAGACAGCGAAGGCCTGCTGGTGCTGACCAATGACGGTATCCTGCAAGCGCGCCTGACACAGCCCAGCTCCAAGCAGCCCAAAACTTACTGGGTGCAGGTCGAAGGCATTCCAGATGAAGAGCAGCTCAAAGCATTACGTACAGGTGTTACATTAAAAGACGGTATGACATTGCCGGCCGATGTCACCGTCATTGAAACACCTGCGGTTTGGGACAGGCATCCGCCGATTCGTGAGCGTAAAAATATCCCGACCACCTGGCTCAGCATAACCTTAAGAGAAGGACGAAACCGGCAAGTCCGCCGTATGACGGCCCATATAGGTCACCCCACTCTCAGATTGATCCGCTATCAAATGGCTGACTGGACTGTCGATGGTCTGGCTCCCGGTGAATGGCGGGAAGTCTCTCTCTGACAACGACAGGCTGGCCGGGGAGATTTACCGGCGCGTTAATTTTGCTAAAACACTACACATTAGCGGAGAGTTACACTATCATTGCCGGCAAATAGCAAACGATTGCGTTAGTGGTGATTAACGAGTGATCGCACAGGCTGACAGCCCAATTTGCCGATAAAAGATGAATAAAGTGTGAAGCGGTTCTCGATCTGTTTCAGTTCGCAGCTTTCTGTTAGAATTACGCCCTTATCACTTATTCAAGATTGAAGAGAAAAATGTCAGATAACAGCCAGAAAAAAGTTATTGTCGGCATGTCCGGCGGCGTCGATTCCTCGGTTTCTGCTTACCTGCTACTTCAACAAGGCTACCAGGTAGAAGGCCTGTTCATGAAGAACTGGGAAGAAGATGACAATGACGAGTACTGCTCAGCGGCAGAAGATCTCGCGGACGCACAGGCTGTGTGCGACAAACTGGGCATTCATCTTCATACGATCAACTTTGCTGCTGAGTACTGGGACAATGTGTTCGAATACTTTCTTGCAGAATATAAAGCTGGCCGTACCCCAAACCCTGACATTCTGTGTAACAAAGAAATCAAATTTAAGGCATTCCTGGAGTTTGCCGATGAAGTGCTGGATGCTGATTATATTGCCATGGGACACTATACCCGTCGCACTTTCCCTACCCAGCCCGGCCAAAAAGCACAGATGTTACGCGGACTGGATAACAACAAAGACCAGAGCTATTTCCTTTATACCCTGAGCCACGATCAGGTAGCACGTAGTCTGTTCCCTGTCGGTGAACTGGAAAAACCGGAAGTACGCCGCATCGCTGAAGAGCAAGGGCTGATCACCGCCAAGAAAAAAGACTCTACCGGTATCTGTTTCATCGGCGAGCGCAAGTTCACCGATTTTCTGGGTAAGTACCTGCCTGCACAACCAGGCGATATTGTGACGGCAGAAGACGGTAAAGTTATCGGACAGCATCAGGGACTGATGTATCACACCCTGGGCCAGCGCAAAGGCCTGCTGATTGGTGGTTTGAAAGACAGCTCAGATGAGCCCTGGTATGTCGTTGATAAAGATATTGAGAAGAACCTGCTGATTGTCGGACAAGGAAAAGATCATCCGCGCCTGCAATCTAACGGTCTGATCGCCGCTCAGCTGCACTGGGTGGATCGCGAACCAGTGCGTGAGCCGGTGAAATGCACGGTAAAGACTCGTTATCGCCAGCAGGATACGCCTTGCACCCTTATTCCTGTTGATGACAACAGCATCAAAGTCATTTTTGATGAGCCGCAAATCGCAGTGACGCCAGGCCAGTCAGCGGTGTTTTATCAGGGTGATGTGTGTCTTGGCGGCGGCATCATTGAAGAGCGGATTTAAAGGGGCAGTCCATGGCTTATACAATTTATGACAGAACCATTGCGTTTGCAGGTATTTGTCAGGCAGTGAAATTAGTACAGACTGTTGCTCGCACAGGTACTTGTGATAACGATGCTTTCGTCACCTGTTTACGCTCCCTGACCTCGACAAGCCCAAACAACGTAATTGAAATTTTTGGTGAAGAAGCTGACCTCAGGTTAGGCCTCAGCACCATGATCAATGAAATTGACAATACACCTGCAGGCAGTGAAATTACCCGCTATCTGGTCAGTGTGATGGCGTTGGAGCGTAAGCTGGCCAGTCGTCGCGACAGTATGGCGCAGTTGGGCGACCGGATTGATATGGTGAAACGCCAGCTGGATCATTTCGACCTGCTTGATGACCAGATGATCAGCAACATGGCCAGTGTGTATCTGGATATCATCAGCCCGCTTGGCCCGCGCATTCAGGTCACAGGGACGCCGGCTCAGTTGCAACAGCAACAAGTGCAGCACAAGGTACGTGCCCTGTTGCTGGCTGCTGTTCGCAGTGCCGTATTGTGGCGTCAGGTCGGCGGTAAGCGCCGTCATCTGATTTTTGGCCGCAAACAGATGCTTGAACAGGCAAAAATCATTCAGGCCCGAAGCTAAACACTATTCTCAGAGAACGCCTGCTGGGCGTTCTGTAACTCAGCTATAACCCTTTAATCAGGAGAGAGACATCATGGAACTGTCAGCATTGACTGCTGTTTCCCCGGTAGACGGCCGCTACGGTAGCAAAACCAGCGCACTGCGCAGTATCTTCAGTGAATTTGGTCTGCTGAAATACCGTACCATCGTTGAAATTCGCTGGCTGCAAAAACTGGCAGCGACTGACGCTATCGCGGAAGTTCCGGCCTTCAGCGCTGAAGCCAATGCCTTCCTGGATCGTATTGCCGCTGAATTCAGCGAGCAAGATGCACTGCGTATCAAAACCATTGAGCGCACGACCAACCACGATGTGAAAGCCGTAGAGTACTTCCTGAAGGAAAAAGTGGCTGATAATCCTGAGCTGCACGCGGTGAATGAATTCATTCACTTTGCCTGTACGTCTGAAGACATCAACAACCTGTCGCACGCTTTAATGCTAAAAGAAGCGCGTGAGCAAGTCATGCTGCCTGAAGTACGTAACGTGATTGACGCCATTAAAGCACTGGCAGCGGAGTACCGTGAAGTGCCTCTGTTGTCCCGTACACACGGCCAGCCGGCTTCACCAAGTACCATGGGTAAAGAAATGGCTAACGTGGCGTACCGTATGGAACGTCAGTACCGTCAGATTGAACAGGTAGAACTGCTGGGTAAAATCAACGGCGCTGTCGGTAACTACAATGCCCACCTTTCTGCTTATCCGGATATCGACTGGCACCAATACAGCGAAGAGTTCGTCACCTCTCTGGGTCTGGACTGGAACCCGTACACCACGCAAATTGAACCACACGATTACATCGCAGAACTGTTTGACGCCTTTGCACGCTTCAACACTATCCTGATCGATTTTGATCGTGATGTCTGGGGCTATATCGCTCTGGGCCACTTCAAGCAAAAGACCATTGCCGGTGAAATCGGTTCTTCCACCATGCCGCACAAAGTCAACCCGATTGACTTTGAAAACTCAGAAGGCAACCTGGGTCTGGCGAATGCTATCTTTGCTCACCTGGCTCAAAAACTGCCGATTTCCCGCTGGCAGCGTGACCTGACCGACTCTACGGTATTGCGTAACCTGGGTGTTGGCTGCGGTTATGCCATCATTGCTTACACTTCTACCCTGAAAGGGATCAGCAAGCTGGAAGTCAACCAGGCTGCACTGGAAGCCGAGCTGGACAAAAACTGGGAAGTGCTGGCCGAACCGGTACAAACAGTGATGCGTCGTTACGGTATCGAAAAGCCGTATGAGAAGCTGAAAGAGCTGACCCGCGGCAAACGTGTCGACGGCGAGGGTATGCGTCAGTTCATCGATGGTCTGGATTTGCCGGAACACGAAAAAACACGCCTGAAATCCATGACACCGGCTAACTACATTGGTGATGCAATTAAACTGACTGATCAACTCTGATCGGCTTATTTATTGTGTCTCAAGGCCAGCATAGGATGCTGGCCTTTTTAGTTTCTGCCGGTCTGCCCCCAATCACTGATATAATCGCCCTTAAATTTCTAACCGATGAAGACTATGTATCAATTTACCTTCTCGTTCAGCGAGTTCTTATCGACTTACTGGCAAAAGCAACCCACAGTGATTAAAGGCGGTTTTGCCGATTTCGTTGACCCTATCTCGCCAGATGAACTGGCCGGACTGGCGATGGAAGAAGAAGTCGACTCCCGTTATATTGCACGTCAGGGTGAAGACTGGCAGGTCGAACAAGGGCCGCTGAGCTTCGAAAACCTGCCGGATGATCACTGGTCTTTCATGGTGCAGGCAGCCAACCACTGGCACAGCGGCGCGGCCAGGCTGGTCAAACCGTTTCAGGCAATGCCCGGCTGGCTGTTTGATGATCTGATGATCAGCTACTCCACCCCTGGAGGCGGTGTCGGCCCTCATTTCGACCAGTATGATGTTTTCATTATTCAGGGTTCCGGACAACGCCGCTGGCGTGTCGGCCCGCGCAAAGAGAACTACGAGGAGTGCTTCCGTCATCCGAATCTGCGCCAGATCACCGGGTTCGACCCAATCATAGATGAAGTGCTGGAGCCGGGCGACATTCTGTATATTCCTGCCGGATTCCCCCATGACGGTTATGCACTGGAAACCGCAATGAGCTACTCAATGGGGTTCCGTTCACCAAAGCAACAGGAGCTTTTGAGCAGCTTTGCCGATTTCATCATCGAAAATGAACTGGGCGATGAACATTATCACAACCCGGATCTTCCGGCTCGTGACAAGGTCGGCGAACTGCCAGCCAGCGAATGTCAGGATCTGATAGCCATGATGCGCAACCTGATGGAAAAACCGGAAACCATGCATCAGTGGCTGGGTGAATACTTAAGCCTGAGCCGTCATAATATGGATGTGATCGCAGCTGATCCGGCCTGGTCGGGTAATGAAATCGTGGGCGCGCTGATGCAGGGCGAAACGCTGTTTAAGATTGGCGGTCTGCGCGCTTTTTACCATCAGGGGCACCCGCACACTGTCTATATTGATGGCGAGCGCTACCAGTTACCCGCCGGTTGTGAACAGGCCGCCGACTGGCTTTGCAATCAGGACAGTTTCTCCATCGCAGAGGTGGGTGAGCTCATCAATAACTCAGCATTAATTTTACTGCTGACCCAATGGGTTAACATGGGTTACTGGCATCAGGCCGACTAAATCAGGTTCCCGTTAAGGTAGAAAAGCCCGCACTGCGGGCTTTTTTTGGTCACGCTGACAGCGGCGGCGCTGTCACACTTTGAACTGACCTGCTAACTCTTGCTGTTTATGAGACAAGGAGGTTAAACGCTGGCCTATAGTGGCCGAATTTTCAGCCTGACCGAGAATGGTTTCACTCAGCTCGCGGATATTCGATACATTACGGTTCACTTCTCCGGCGACCGCACGCTGCTCACCCGCGGCATGCATAATTTGCTCATTCATAGACTGAATCGCACGGACCGCTTCGGTAATACGCTCCAGACTCGCGACAGCTTCACTGACCTGACGGGCGGTATCACCTGCCAGCTGGTTGCCTTCTTCAATCGCATTCACCACATCACGGGTGCCCTGCTGCAACACCTCAATCACGTTGCGGATCTGGCCGACAGAGTCCTGAGTCCGGCTGGCGAGCTGACGCACCTCGTCCGCGACCACTGCAAACCCACGGCCTTGCTCCCCGGCCCGCGCCGCTTCAATGGCCGCATTCAGGGCCAGCAGGTTTGTCTGTTCTGAAATGCCGGCAATCACCTGCAGGATCTGATTGATATCTTCGCTGTTGCGTTCCAGGTCACGGGCGACAGGCACAGCCGTTTCCATCCGGGAAACCAGATGGTTCATGGATTCTGCTGAGGCATGAATCACACTCTGGCCCTCTACAGCAGCTGAGTCTGCATCCCGGGCAGCACCAACCGCTGTTTCGGTATGACTGACAACCTGCTCGGCCGTCTGCGACATCTCTTCAGAAGCCGTCGCTACCATGTCGACTTCTTTAAACTGCGCCTGGCTGCCGTCACGGGTATGGCTCGCTACCTGTGCGGCCTCATTGGCCGTGGTGCCGACTTCATCAACCGCAATGATCACTTGCGAGATGGTGTGCTGCAATTTATCCAGGAAACGGTTAAACCAGGTTGCCAGCTCCCCCAGCTCGTCTTGCTGGCCAACATGAAGGCGCTGGGTTAAATCCCCTTCTCCTGAGGCAATATCTTTCAATCGTTCGGCAATCTGACGAATCGGGGCAACCAGACGAGCGGCAGCAAACCACAGCATCAGCAAACCAGCCGCTGCAATCATCAGGCTGGCCATCAACTGAATAGCAGAAGATTCATCTCGCTGTTTTTGAATCGCATTATCCAAGGCCGTTGCTTCCACCAGCACTTTTTCAGCCGGTAACTGAATAACCACACCCCAGGTTGTCTGACCCAGTTCAACCGGATTGTAAGCGGTCAGCCAGCTTTGATCCTGACTCCAGCCCACCACTTGCGTGCCCTGTCTGAGCCAGTCAGTCAGCGTAGCAGGAAGGCCATCGCCTGGCATTACCGTGCTGCCCACCCTGTCACTGGCCTGATCCCAGGCAACAACGGTGCCATTCTGACTGATCAGAGAAACCTTACCGCTGGCGTTAAACAGGTTATCGTCTACGGTATTGATGACACTCTGCAAGGTATCCAGCTTCACATCAATACCCATCACACCAACGGCTTTACCCTTTACAATCAGCGGAATAGTAATGGAGCTCAGCAGTACCTTCTGGCCATTATCGGTAGAGAATACCGGATCCTGAACACAGGATTCCCTGCCATTGAGGCTGCAGGTATACCAGGCATTGCTAGCCTTATCGCCAATTTTCGCTTCACTGATAATGCGTTGCTCAGCTTCGCCACTGTCGCCGCGGTACCAGTAGGGTGAAAATCGCCCGGTCGCATTGGCTCCGACATAGGCAGCATCGGCGTAGTTGCCATCTTCACCATCCAGGGCGTCCGGCTCAAACACCACAAACGCGCCATGAATGTTGGCAAATTCATTGACAGAACGGCGGAGTAACTCGGTAATTGAGCCGCGAAGTTCTGCACTGTTGGTGTAATTTTCTTCCGCGTTATATTTCAGAAACAGCACACTCTGAGCCAGCATCTCTGCCCTGTGTGACGCTTCATCAAAAAATTGCTGAACAGAAATCGCCTGTCTTTCAGCCTGTGCTTTTACCAGCTCTTGCGACTGATTTCGCAACGAACTGAATGACTGCTGGCTAACCAGTTGCTGACTTTGTCCCGAGAAGTAAAACGAAAGGCTGGTGAGTACCGCAGCGGTTGCCAGTAAGGCAAACCCCGCCATCAGGGTAATTTTCCACTGAACCGAAAGTGACCGCATATAACCGTCCTTGTAAGTCAAATCAGTCAAAATGTAACTTTTGATGATAACAACATCAACAAGTTGTTAACAAAACACTCAAAAGTTTGATTTTTATTCAATTTATCAGAGATGTAACAAAAAAAGCGCGGGTTTTACACCGCGCTTAAAGCCTGTCACAGGCTTAAATCAGTGCACATTCAAGCAAGCCACAGCATGCACGTCTCCGCCTTCTAATTGAGGCTTTTTCTGCGCACAGCTGTCGGTTGCCTGCGGGCAGCGTGTTCTGAACACGCAGCCCGAGGGTGGATTCATGGGTGAAGGTAAATCACCTTCAAGCAACTGAATGGTCTTATTGCGCTCTTTCTCCGGATCCGGAATAGGAACAGCCGACATCAGTGCCTTGGTATAAGGGTGCTTAGGTCCGTCAAACAGTGCATCTCCCTCACCGATTTCAACGGCATTACCCAGATACATCACCATGACACGATCCGAGATATGCTTCACCACCGACAGGTCGTGGGCAATAAATATCAGGCTCAGGCCCATCTCTTTCTGAAGTGATTTCAACAGGTTGACCACCTGAGCCTGGATAGACACGTCCAGTGCCGACACCGGCTCATCACAGATAATCAGTTTTGGCCTCAGGATCAACGCACGTGCAATACCGATACGCTGACACTGACCGCCGGAGAACTCATGCGGATAACGATTGATCACGTTAGGTAACAAGCCTACCTTATTCATCATTTCTTTCACCCTGGCCTTGACTTCATCTGTCGTCAGCTCCGGATAAAAGGTTTTCAATGGCTCGGCAATGATATCTCCCACCGTCATACGCGGGTTCAGAGAGGCCAGCGGATCCTGGAAAATCATCTGGATTTCTTTGCGTTTTTCACGCATCGCATTGTGTTCCAGCTTGGTCAGATCCTGCCCCAGCCAGACAACATTGCCTTCTGTAGCTTGCACCAGACCAATGACTGCACGGGCAAAGGTCGACTTACCACAGCCCGACTCACCCACAACGCCCAGAGTTTCTCCTTCGTACAAACGAATTCCGACCCCGTCGACAGCTTTCAGCTTAAGCGGTTTGGTCCAGGGCCAGGCTGACTTGGGTGCAATGTTGAAGTGAACCTTGAGATCTTTAATATCGAGTAAAACTTTCTTTTCTGCTTGCATTACCACGTCCCCACATCAGAAAAACATGCACGTAAACGCCCCTCAGCAAAAGGTTCCAGTGAAGGGGCTTCCTGTGAACAGCGGCTGCTGACACGGTGGCAACGCTCCTGATACGGACAGCCGACAGGCAGGCGCAGTAAGTTAGGCGGATTGCCAGGAATCGTCGGCAATTCTTCACCTTCGGTATCCAGACGGGGAATCGCTCTCAGCAGACCTTCGGTGTAAGGGTGAGCAGGTTTATAGAAAATCTCATCGATTTTGCCATATTCCATGGTACGGCCAGCGTACATGACCAGCACTTTGTCACAGCTACCGGCTACTACGCCCAGATCATGGGTGATCATAATAATGGCGGTGTTGAAGTCGCTTTTCAGCTCGTTGAGCAAATCCATGATTTGCGCCTGTACGGTAACGTCCAGGGCCGTGGTTGGTTCATCGGCAATCAGCAGTTTCGGACGACACAGCAACGCCATAGCGATCATCACACGCTGGCGCATACCGCCGGAAAACTCGTGCGGGTACATGGTAATTCGCTTGCGTGCTTCCGGAATTTTCACTGCATCAAGCATGCGTACACTTTCTTCGAAAGCTTCGGCACGCCCCAGACCTTTATGCAGCATCAGCACTTCCATCAGCTGATCGCTGACTTTCATGTAAGGATTCAGCGATGTCATCGGGTCCTGGAAAATCATCGCGATCTGCTCGGCGCGGATCTTATTGAGTTCACGCTCCGGCAAATTCAGGATTTCACGGCCTTCAAATTTCGCGCTGCCGCTAATCTTACCGTTCTTGGCAAGCAAACCCATAATGGAGAACACGGTCTGGCTTTTGCCTGAACCCGACTCACCCACTATCCCCAGGGTTTCCCCCTGGTTAAGAGAAAAATTCAAATCATTCACTGCGGTGACAATACCATCTTGCGTGGTGAACTCTACCCGCAGATCTTTGACATCTAATAAGCTCATATTTCACTTCCTTATCTTGCCGCCGTGCAGTCAGTGTTCCAGCAAGGTAACCTGAACAGCGGCAATGAATATTCCTTGGTTTTATCTGTCTTTCGGATCCAGCGCGTCGCGCAGGCCATCGCCAACATAGTTAAAGCAGAATAAAGTCAGGACCATAAATATCGCAGGGAACAACAGCTGCCAGATGGCAATCTCCATTGTTTGTGCCCCTTCTTGCAGCAAGGCGCCCCAGCTGGTCATTGGCTCCTGTACACCCAGACCAAGGAAACTCAGGAAAGATTCGGTCAAAATCATCTGCGGTACCAGCAGTGTTGAATACACAGCAACAATACCCAGTACGTTAGGCACGATATGACGGGTAATAATATTCCAGCGGCTGACACCAGACACATGGGCAGCTTCGATAAATTCTTTGCTGCGCAGTGACAACGTCTGACCACGTACGATACGGGCCATATCCAGCCAGGAAATAGCGCCAATCGCCACGAAGATCAGCATGATATTACGACCAAAGAAGGTCACCAGGACGATCACAAAGAACATAAACGGAATCGAGTACAGAATTTCCAGAATACGCATCATGACACGGTCGGTGCGGCCGCCAAGAAAGCCGGACGTTGCGCCGTACAAGGTGCCGATAACAACAGCAACCAGGGCACCGAGAATGCCGACCATTAATGAGATACGGCCGCCGGTCAGGGTACGCGTATACAAATCACGCCCCAGACTGTCTGTGCCGAACAAGTGACCTTCCGAACCAAGGCTTGGTGCGGCATGCAATGCATACCAATCGGTGTCATCAAAGGCGTACTGACTGAACATAGGCCCGAAAATAACAGCCAGGCAGATCAAAGACAGAATAGCCAGGCTGATCATAGCGGCTTTGTTACGTGTAAATCGGGTACGGGCATCCTGCCACAGACTGCGGCCTTCAATTTCCAGCTGCTCTGAAAACTTCTCTACCGCGTTTACGTTTTCTTTTTTAGTTAACATCATCGGTCAGCTTCCTCAGTAGCGGATTTTCGGATCGATATACGCCAGAACAATATCAACAATAGCGTTGAACAGAATGGTAAGCGTACCGATCAGAATAGTAATACCAAGCACCAGTGAATAATCACGGTTGAAGGCTGCATTCACGAAAAGCTTACCAATTCCTGGCAGACCGAAGATGGTTTCAATCACAACAGAACCAGTAATAATACCGACAAATGCAGGGCCCATATATGAGACAACAGGCAACATCGCTGGCTTGAGCGCATGCTTGACAATGATATACGGGTAACTCAGGCCTTTGGCACGGGCAGTACGGATAAAGTTGCTGTTCAGTGTTTCAATCATGCTGCCACGGGTAATTCGGGCAAATGTCGCCACATACAGCAGCGCCATCCCTAACATAGGCAGCAGCATGAATTTAACCGAACCATCCTGCCAGCCACCAGCAGGTAACCATTGCATGTTAATTGAAAAGATATAAATGAGGACAGGCGCCAGAATAAAGGATGGCATCACCACCCCAGCCATGGCCGTAGACATTATCAGGTAATCAAGCCAGGTATTTTGCTTGAGTGCGGCAAGGGTTCCGACAGTGACCCCCATCACCAGCGCAAACACAAAAGCAAAAAAACCAATTTTTGCAGAAACCGGCAAGGCATCCTGAACCAGCTCATTCACGCTGAAATCTTTATATTTAAAAGACGGGCCAAAGTCGCCCTGCAGAATATTACCCAGGTAAGTGGTGTACTGTTCGAAAACAGGCTTATCCAGACCATACTTAGCTTCGATATTTGCCATCACTTCCGGCGGAAGTGGGCGCTCACTTGAGAACGGATTACCCGGCGCGAAGCGCATCAGGAAAAATGAGATTGTGATCAGAACCAACAGCGTTGGGATCGCCTCAAAAATCCGTTTTGCAACAAATTTAATCATAATTGTTACCGACTAATAGCTGTGACAGAATTGCCGCATCTCCTCACCCTACTGAGGAGGAGATGCGGGCTAGTCTTATATTTTTGATTCTTACTGTTTATTATTCAGCAATGATGTACATGTCTTTGGTGAACATCTTGTCTTCCGCATTATTACGTGGGTAACCACCCACTTTCGGGTTCACAAGACGTGCTTTCACGTACTGATAGATAGGCGCGATTGGCATATCTTTCGCCAGCAGTTTTTCAGCCTCGACGTACAGTGCTTCACGCTCAGCATCAGACGTTGAGTCAAGAGCTTTTGCCATGATGTCGTCGTACGCTTTGCTGTGATAGCGAGGATCATTTGAAGAGTTGTTGCTTTGCATCAGAGACAGGAAGCTCGATGCTTCATTATAGTCACCACACCAACCGGCACGTGTGACAGAGAAATTACCCTGACGACGGTTGTCCAGGTAGGTCTTCCACTCCTGATTTTCCAGCTCAGCGGTCACACCCAGGCTCTTCTTCCACATTGAGGCGATAGCAACTGCAATTTTCTTGTGGTTTTCTGAGGTGTTATAGAGCAGTGTAAAGTTCAGCGGGTTGCTGCTGTCGAAACCTGCTTCTTTCAGCAGTTCTTTGGCTTTCGCCACACGCTCTTTCTGCGTCATACCCGCATATTCTGGCGCAACCGGATCAAAGCCAGCTGTGATTTCCGGTGTCAGGAAGTAAGCCGGTTTCTGGCCCTGGCCCAGCAGTGCTTTAGTGATGATGTCACGGTCAATCGCGAAAGACAGGGCTTTACGCACACGCACATCATTGAATGGTGCTTTTTCGTTGTTAAAACCATAGTAGTAAGAACACAGGTTACCCGAGATAGCCACATCTTCAGGGTGCTCTTTTTCCAGGCGACGGAAATGCTCATTGGGCAATTCGTTGGTGATATCAATTTCACCGGCCAGGAAACGGTTCATTTCTGCAACCTGGTTTTCGATTGGCAGGTAAGTCACTTTGTCGATGACAGTGTGCTCGTTATCCCAGTAGTAAGGGTTGCGCTTCATTTCGATGCGTTCATTCACAACCCAGTTGTCCATTACGTAAGCACCGTTACCCACGAAGTTTTCTGGCTTGGTCCAGTCATCACCAAATTTTTCAACCACTTTCTGGTTGACGGGTTTCACTGTGGTGTGGCCCATCATCTTAACGAAGTAAGGAACGGCCTGCTCAAGCTCGATGCGCAGTGTGTTGTCATCTACTGCGAAAACACCCAGCGAGCTAACTTCTTTCTTCCCAGCAATAATATCTGCAGCATTCTTCATGGTCGTCATTTCCAGATACCATGAATAAGGGGAAGCAGTAGCAGGATCTACCGCACGCTTGAAGCTGTATACGAAGTCACCGGCTGTGACAGGATCACCGTTTGACCATTTAGCATCTTTGCGCAGGTGGAAAATAAACGTGCGGTTATCTTTGGTTTCCCAGTTTTCTGCAACACCTGGAACTGTATTTCCGTCACCATCCTGGTTAACCAGACCTTCCAGCAAATCGCGAATTACGTGGGACTCCGGCACACCTTCCGTTTTGTGCGGGTCGATAGAGGCAACTTCAGTACCATTACCACGTACCAGTTCTTGCTTCTCAGCCAGTTTCACACCAGCCGGTACATTTGCGGCCATTGCAGAAAATGAAGCTGCTGCAGCAGAAACACCCGCGCCAAGCAGAAGTGCCTGAGTAATTTTGTTCTTAAACATGCATTATCTCCAATACATTATTTCATTGCGTCCATGACTTTCTTCAACCAGGTTAATGATAACCGTTATCATGCATTGTTATTCCAATTAACAATGATAAAACAGCCGAAGAATTGGTTGAAAACTTTAACAGTAACTAACAATATTTGCCATAAAATCATCACAAAACAGCGAACACACCTCATAAAAATGACTAATAAAGACAAAAGTTTCGATTGAAAATACACAGACAGATAATTTATCCACTTTATTCATCGTTAATAGTCAATACAGCTAAACATACTGATAAAATGAATAAATGTGCAATTTAATAACATAACAAGTCACAAAATCATCATTTTATGTGGAATGAATTTAAGTCTTAACAAATATGCAACCTTTAACTTTTAGAATCTTGATCGAACGCAACAAAAAAAGCGCCAAAATTGGCGCTTTCTAAGACAAAATAATCGTTATTTTCGATCTGATTCAGTTCTTAACTGTTCGTGGCTGTCATCAAACGTCTCACTTTTTCCTTCTCGCTGCATGTCTCGATCATCATGCATCTGATCAGAAAATGGGGCTCTAATGCCAGCATCTTCCAGAATCTGTTTAACTCGTCTGTTCGATACGCGTCTGTGCTTCATACCCCCCTCCTTTGCTAAAACAGAAAATCAATGTGTTATTTACTGCAGTAAAATTCCAGGCTGGTAAAAACAATTATGCCTTCACGGTTGGCGCAAACACCACAGCGGCCGTTTCCCGCAGATATTAACTATGGCACAAAATTTCATGCTCTGCCGAAGGCGGATTTTAAGAACAAAAGCGCATAAAAAAAACGCTGTTAGATTTTGTTTTCACATCCCCATTTCAACGCAATTTTCAAGTATCTCAGCCAGATTTTTAGCGCTAATATCACCGATATTGGCAGGGCTATTCTACTGGCAGCAGTGAAGGCAAATGCCAATCAACCTGTTCCTGAATATTTCCGTTAGTGATCGAGAGTGCAACTATGAGACCAGCCGGCGGCGCATCACGCCCCAGCCCTTCACGAGTCCGTCATGGCTACATGCCACCAGCGCGTAAAGTGAAAGAAGAAGATATTAAGTAAGCATGTAAGAGTAATTATCTACTCTTAATGTGATGAAATAGCCCCAGATTTGGGGCTATTTTTTGTTTTGTACTTTTTTGCTGTAACCTGCTTATAAACATAAACCCGGCACCATGGCACCGGGTTCAAAGGCAGTAGTATTTGCAAGTTACGAACTGCAGTTACGCGGAGGGATTACCAATAAACACGGTAACCGACAGCGAAAGAGTTTTCTGCATCTTTCACGCCGCGAGCAACATTGATGTTAGCTTCATCATTTTTGTAACCAAGAGTTGCACCGTCTGCATACCCGTATTCAGCGTAAACGCGAGACCAGCTGTTCAGATGATAAACACCACCTAAATAGATCACAGTGTAATCATCTGACAGACTATTAGTGCCATCTTCTGCATCAAAGTTAGTAAATTCGTAACCACCGTAAAGGCTTGCATTACTCGCAATACTATAAGAAGTCGCTAACATGAAGCTATCTACGTCAATGGTACGGTTAGTGCCGTTTTGTTCAAAAGAACCATTGTTGTAACTCAAGCCGACAAGCGCAGGGCCGAATGAACGTTCAACAGTCGCTTCAAAGTAAGTGCTTTCAATGTCCGCTTTAATATCTTTCTTAACGTCATTGCCAGCCTGATCCTGACCTACAGTCTGAGAACCAACTTTGTAAGATTTATCGTTGTAGTAACCACCACCAGCGTGAACATTAAAACCAGCAACCGTAGTACCTACATACAGCTCACCCAGTTCTGCATTGGTATCATCTTCAGACAAACCGAATGTTGAGTTCACCCAGAAGTTTTCACCTTCAAACTTGTACTTGATCGCTGAATCGTGGCGACCACCTGATAGCTTTTCAGATGTCTGACCTATACCTGTACCACCAAAGAAGTACGAGTAATCTGCGCCCCAGACGTCATCAGTAGAAATCCACTGGCGACCAAAAGTAAAAGTACCGGCCTGTGTTGCAAAGCCTGCAAAATGCAGACGGTTTTTAATATCGTATGAACCTTCAGAATAACCAACACCGAATTCAACAGAACCGACTACATCTAAGTCTTCGTTTACGGCATATTTGGCATTCACACCGGCACGTGAAGAACCCGCGTTCAGGGTAACGTCTTTATCTTCTTTCTTTTCCAACTGAGTACGCAGCTGGCCATAAAAATCAACGAACTTTCCTTCTTCGTTGATCAACTCATAAGCATTCGCTGTGTTGGCAATCAATAAGGTAGGGATTGCTACTGCTAAAAGTGTCTTTTTCATTTTACATTCCTGTAACGATTTTATGTTATTTGGCCCCATCCAAGGACGACAAAAACTTAACAGGCACTGAACAGCGGCGCAACAGAACATTTCAACATCAACGCAACATAATAGTATAAAAAACCACCAATTTGCTAAACGTGATCACGATCCTCTGTGAATAAATAACCAGTTAAATGAAATAAAAAACCAAAAAAGAAGGATTGCATTGAATGCAGGGTATCATTTCATTCACAAAGCTGAACCTAAGCTTAATTATTTTTGGTTATAAGGCTTATAAAATTAGAATTAAAAAGATATAAATATTTTTTTTGAACTTTCTAGATTAGTGGTCTTTTAAGCACAATAAAAAAGTGTCATTTTTCACCCTTTATATTGTTAATACTGTGTTTACAAACATAAGTAGAGCAAAAATTCGCCACTACAGTGGGAGACTGGTTTTATACATCGGGTATGCATTTTTTAAGCAAAGGTATGCATTTGATATTAACGTAAAATAACGTTAACAAAGAATATGTCAGCTAGAGATCACAGTTCAATGCGGGTTATTAGGATGGTTTCACTGTTGCGGATAGATTAACAGGTGTTTTACTCTAGTCTCAGGGAGGCAATAGAAGACACACCTATTAATCAGGTTTAACATTTATTTTTGCCAGCGCTGCCTGGCTTGCTGGTCCGTTTCTCTGGCATCGACCCAGCTGGTTTCACCTTCCCTGACCTCTTTCTTCCAGAAAGGTGCCTCGGTCTTCAGGTAATCCATGATGAATTCACAGGCTTGAAAAGCCGCTCCCCGGTGCGCGCTGGATACCCCGACAAACACTATCTGGTCGCCTGCAGTTAACTGACCAACCCGATGGATGACAGTTGCAGCCAAAACCGGCCAGCGTGACTTCGCTTGTTCAACAATAGATAGCAACGACTTTTCCGTCATGCCAGGATAATGTTCAAGAGTCAGAGTCGACACTGATTCGCCCAGGTTCATATCCCTGACTTTGCCGACGAAAGTCACCACAGCGCCAGCCTGGTTTCCTTCGGCTAAGGCTTGATATTCCTGCGCTAAACTGAAGTCCTCAGCCTGCACGCAAATCTTATCTGTCATCTTTCACCCCCCGGTAACCGGTGGAAAAAAGGCCACTTCATCGCCGTCGTTCAGTTGGATATCCAACGGACAGATAGTTTGATTGACGGCCACTAACAATTTATCGTTATCCAGTGCCAGCGCCCATTTCTCACCGCGCGATGATAAAAATGCACGTAAGTCTTCAGCTGTTGGATACTCAAACGGTACTTGCAATTTATCTTCACCGATCAATTCGCGCACTTGGGCAAAAAACAGCACAGTAATCATAAGCCCTCTCCCTGTATATCCGTTGTTACCTGAAAATCGCCGGATTTTCCGCCGCGTTTTTCCAGCAACCTGACAGGGCCGATAACCATGTCTTTCTGTACCGCTTTACACATATCATAGATGGTCAACGCCGCCACCGATGCCGCCGTCAGGGCTTCCATCTCAACGCCGGTTTTCCCTGCCAGCTTACAGGCAGAGACAATACGTACCCTGTTCTGTTCAGGCTGAGCCTCTAACTGAACTTCAACTTTCGATAACAGCAGTGGATGGCAAAGGGGGATCAGATCCCAGGTTTTCTTTGCCGCCTGAATACCTGCAATTCTGGCGGTAGCAAACACATCACCTTTGTGATGCTGGCCGGAGACAATCAATTGCAGTGTTTTATCCGACATGGTGACGAAAGCTTCAGCTTTCGCTTCACGAACGGTTTCCGCTTTTTCCGATACGTCCACCATATTCGCTTCGCCGGACGCATTAATATGAGTCAGTTCTGTCATGCGTTTCTCTTTAATATTGAATCAGGGAAAACTGCGTCAGCCGCCGATAGAAGCCAGATGCGGCGTCATACCCGTAATGCCATCCTGCAGGTAATGACTGACTGATTTTTCTGTCAGTCCCCCCCGGATTCTGGCGATCAGAGCATCATGCTGATTATCGCTGGCCAGTAAATCACGCAGCTCAACACCATGATCACCAAAAAGACAAAGATGCAGCTTACCCCGCGCCGATACTCTCAAACGGTTACAGGTGGTACAAAAGCCTTTTTCATACGGCATGATCAGGCCAATCTCGCCCAGATAATCTGGATGATAGAAAACCTGTGCCGGACCGTCATTCAACCCGCGGGGTTTAAGTAGCCAACCATTGGCTATCAACGTATTACGAATACTGACACCGGACACATGGCGCTGTTTGAACAGCTCATCCATCTCTCCTGTCTGCATCAGTTCAATGAAGCGAAGCTGAATCCGGCGATCTTTTATCCATGCCAGAAACTGCGGTAACTGCTCGGCATTCATGCCTTTGAGCAGCACAGTATTCACTTTGATCTGCTCGTAGCCGGCTTCAAAGGCTGCATCGACACCTCGCATTACCTGGTGAAACAGATTTTCACCCGTAATGAGATGGAACTGGCGGGGATCCAGGCTATCGACACTGACATTAATATTTGTCAGCCCGGCCTGGCGCCATTGATGAACTTGCTTCTCCATCCGGTATCCATTGGTGGTGGTTGCCACTTTTTCGATACCAGGCTGTGAAGCAACAGTATGGATGATGTCGGTAAAATCCCGCCGCAAGCTCGGTTCACCGCCGGTGATCCTTACTTTGGTGGTGCCGCAGTCAGCAAAGGCCGACGTGACACGGCGAATCTCGTCCAGGGTAAGGAAAGAGGGCTTTTTCCCATGCTCAGGATGATAGCCATCAGGCAGACAGTAAGTACACCTGAAGTTACAGACATCAGTGATTGACAGGCGCAAATAATAAAATTTGCGCTGGTAGTTATCTTCAAATTGTTTCGCCACGGAACACCTTTCCAAATACGGGAGGCCAGCTCATTTCTGAACTCACCCTGAGTGAAACCAGCACAGGCCGGTCACTGGCGACACCCTCTTATCATGGACGATTCCGTTATGCCTTCATGACTTAGAAGAGAGTCGCTCGGAGTTTTGATGGCAGTTATGCGTCAGAATATTTTACAAAGAATTTTCACACTCTTCACAGAAAACACACAACAGCGTTGTAATTTCACATTACCAGAGTTTAGCTCTGATTGACAAATAATTGAGAATTACCTTTTTAAGTCTACCCCTAGCCCACAGAAGCGACAATACTACTAAGGAGTAGTCTCTTTTATCTGAGCGGATGTAGGCAGGGAGGGGTTATGTCGGACATTGTAGAATCTGCAACCGTTGAAGACATTGCTTTGTATCTACAACGGGAAGAAGGGATTGATGCCCATCTTGCCCGCAGTCAGGCCAAGCAGGTCATAGACAGCTTTACCGATATGAGAAGCAAAGGGTTAATCAAGGGCTGGTATTTTGACGAGCAAAATCATTTAGAACTGTTACCCAGTGATGCTGCAATGAAAATCATCGCTAATCATAAGTAGGATCGCCGCAAACAGTTATGCTACCTGTTCATGCAATTTGCAGAGGGATATTTGCAATTTGCAAAGCGATTTGCATTTCAAAACGATGGCAAATTTATGACAGAGCTATACTGCATATGAAAATCCGGCATCCAATTTGCAGTAGGTATGTTAAGCAACGTCGATGAGACCAAAGACCAACTAAAATGAAAAAATTGGAGCCGACAATGAGTGACATGATCCCACTGATATTTCAACAGCGTCACATCCTGCCAGGCGGTCGGATCCCAGTGCGTATCCCGCCGGGCAGCCAGATGGAGACATTCAAAGTTGCCCTGGCATCTGACAATGGCTTCGGCATCTGCATGTTCGATGAGGACGAACATGGTCAGCATTTTTGTTACATAGGTACGCGAGTGACTGTCGAAGATTTTGACATTTCAAGTCAGGATGGCGCTTTGATCGCGACCTTATACGGACACAGTAATTTCCGGATAAAATCGTTAAATCAAGCTGACAATGGCGTGTTTTATGCTGATCCTGAAGACATTCCCCAGTGGCCTGATATGACACTGCGCGATGATCAGCAACCACTGGCTGAAAAACTTCAGGTAATGTTTAACAATCACCCTGAGTTGGACAAGCTGCATCAGACGAAATACCTGAATAATCTCAGTTGGTTATGCCAGCGCTGGCTTGAATTACTGCCACTGCCGGCATTTCAGAAACAGGCCTTACTGACAGCGCCAAATTGCCTGAATACGTACGACTATCTTCAGAGCATCATGCAGCAAAACCACTGAACATTGTTCGCCAGCCAGCACTGAAATCAGTGCTGGCTGCACATTTTATTCCACTGCAGCGGAATGCCACTTTCCCACTCGCCCGCCCTTGGGTACACTTTCCATTCAGCACACTATTCAATAACGAGCATTCCTTAACCTATGAGCAGCCATGTATCTCCAACCTCTGCCAGAATTGTCGCTATCGGCGGTGGTCACGGCCTGGGGCGAATTCTGTCTTCCCTTTCCTGCTTTGGTTCTCATGTCACAGGCATAGTGGCGACCACTGACAATGGCGGCTCTACCGGGCGCATCAGAGCATCCATGGGCGGCATTGCCTGGGGAGATACCAGAAACTGTATCAATCAGTTAATCACTGAACCGTCTATTGGCTCAATGTTATTTGAATACAGATTCAGAGGTAATGGCGATCTGAACGGACATAATCTTGGCAATCTCATTCTGACTGCTTTAGACAACTTATGTATTCGTCCACTTGAAGCCATTAACCTGATCCGGGAAATCCTGCACGTGGAGACTCAGATCCTCCCGATGTCAGAACATCCGACGGATTTGGCAGCCTGGTTACCCGACGGCAATATCATTAGCGGTGAAACCAGTATTGATGAGCTGCAACAGATCCCGAAGCGCCTGTTTATCGAGCCTTCCGTGCCCGCGACTAAAGAAGCGTTAATAGCAATAAAAGAAGCGGATCTTGTCTTGCTTGGACCGGGTAGTTTTCTGACCAGTATCATGCCGCCACTGCTGTTAAATGACCTCGCCAATGAACTGAAAATCTGTAATGCACCCGTTTATTTCATAGCCAATCTCGATAAAGAAAAAGGGCCGGCAGGCAGTATGTCACTGGAAACTATGTTGTACTGGTGCGAAAGGGCGATGGGGGGAAGAAAAATTGACGGTGTTTTATCGGACAAACACAGGCCAGAGCTGAACGAAAGCTATGACCAGGTGGTTGGGGAGTTTGCCTCCCGCAACCATGAATGGCGCCATGACCGGCAGAAGCTAAAAAATGCGGTTGAAAGCCTCCTGATCCGACGCTAAATGCCGGTACTGTTGCGCCATGTCGCCCACTAACTGTTGCAGCTCAGGTAAGTGATCGTTGACCCAGGACTCTTGTCCCTGCTTAACTCTCGATTCGCACTCCTGAGCCATTTGGGCTAATTCATCAGCTCCAAAACTGGCGGCGCTGCTTTTTATCGCATGACTAATCTCCCGGATTTGCATCACGCTGGGCTGCTCAGTTAATTGCTGTAAATATTGCTCTAACTCGCCGCTGAAAACTTCAAGCAAGAGTGCAACAGTTTCCTGGCCAACTTCAACAGCCAAGCGTTTTAATGTTGCTTCATTAATAATGGCAGTCATTTATTCTTTCTCCCTTTGACTACTCTCGGCCTCTTGCCAAGCCTGTAATTTTCTATAGATAGTAGATGGGCTGACTTCCAGTAAACCGGCAGCTCTGGGGATATTCCCGTCACAGGCTGCGATTGCTGACTGTATTGTTCGCTTCTCTACCTTCCACAATGGTTCAATCTGACTGGGACTCGCAACGGACAAACTATCCAAACTGTGGATAACCGTTCCAGGTTCCGGTAAAGATGATGTGGACACAGCACTAACTGATGCAATTTCAACGCCAGAAACTTGCTTGAGGGATGGAGGGAGCATCTGAACGAGTACTTCTTCGCCATCATTGAGCACAACAATGTTGCGGATAACGTTTTGCAACTCACGCACATTCCCGGGCCAGGTGTGCTGACGGAAGCGTTCAATTACATCTGGTGAAAAACGGCTAAAGCGCTTCCCTTCTTCCACCGAGATATGCCCCAGCAAAGCATGAGCAATTTCAATAACATCGTCGCTGCGATCACGAAGCGGCGGCAAACTGATAGGAATAACATGCAGGCGGTAATACAGGTCTTCACGAAACCGCCCTTGTTTAACTTCTTCCCAGGGATTGCGGTTGGTGGCACAAACAAAGCGAACATCAACCGAGCTGGTTACGGAAGAACCCACCTTCTGAAACGTGCCGGTCTGAATAAACCGTAGCAATTTGCTTTGCAATTCCAAATCCATTTCGCAAAGCTCGTCCAAAAACAAGGTGCCTTTGTTGGCCAGCTCAACAGCGCCTTGTCTTTCTGTCAGCGCACCGGTAAACGCGCCTTTTACATGGCCGAACAATTCACTTTCAATCAGTTCTTTGGGTATAGCCGCACAGTTCAGTGCAACAAACGGGCAATTGGCGCGCGGGCTCGCGGCATGAACGGCTTCAGCACACACTTCTTTGCCTGTGCCACTCTCACCGGTTATAAATACCGTCGCTTTACTCGATGCTGCGGATTCTATAACGCGATACACCGCCTGCATTGGCAGACTGGTTCCGATAAACCCTTGATATTGTGCGCCTTGAGTGACTGACATTGCTTTATTGTCGTTTTTGTCATTTTTCAGGGCATTGTTCACCGTGATGCGCAGCCGATCCGCTTCGCAGGGTTTGATCAGGAAATCTTTAGCGCCATAACGCATCGCTTCCACGGCCACATCAATGGAGCCATGGGCCGTCATGATCACCACGGGCAACTTAGGGTGATGCTTACGTACCTGCTCAAGCACCGTCATGCCTGTCATATCAGGTAATCGTAAATCTAACAGTACCAGCTCAGGCACCGAGTCTTTCATTGCTGCCAGAGCTTCCGCACCGGTACCGACTATTTTGACGTCTAACCCTAACGGATTAAGGTAGGATTTATACAAGGCCGCAACTGATGCAGTATCTTCTACCATCAGTACTTGTCGTGCTTTCAGCTTGTTATCCATTTATCCTCCGACGCAGTTTCCCTGATCTAATTGTAATCACTGGAAAAAATTACTGCCTGCTGACTTTTGTATTATCGGCCATTTACCATTTCGCATTGCAAATCGGTTTGCAAAATGCAAAAAACTATCTCTAGTATAACTTTTTTGTGCAGACATGGTGACCAGAAATCCCAAATAATCACTTTCCGAGGCACTTTAAAAAGTTGGCACGCTTGCTGCATTAATATAATCGACTCTGATAGAGTCAACCTAGCCAACTGACGTTGTTTGTGGAATATTTCACTTAAACAATGATGCCAACCGAACGATTTACGGTTGGCTTTTTTTTTGGCTGCGTTTCAGTGGAAGGGTCGCAGGAAGCCACCCTCAGACTGGGAGGCCCTTTCAGCTGTTAGCGATGAACTGCTCGCGAAGCGAATGAATTTGATCACGTAGCTGTGCCGCTTTCTCAAATTCCAGTTCCTGTGCCATATCATACATTTGCGCTTCCAGTTTCTGGATCTCAGTTTCCAGTTCCTGCGGAGACATCAGGTTATAGCTACCCCGGCGTTCCGCCACTTTATGTAACTGCTCCGCTTTACTGGCTCGGCGTGTACGTCCTTTACCCAGTTCCATGATATCCGCAACTTGCTTATTCAGAGCCTTAGGTTCGATACCTCTTTCCCTGTTATACGCATCCTGCTTTTCCCGGCGCCGTTCGGTTTCAGACATTGCACGCTGCATTGACCCCGTGATGCGGTCGGCATAAAGAATGGCTTTACCCGACAGGTTGCGTGCAGCCCGGCCAATGGTCTGAATCAGTGAACGCTCAGAGCGCAGAAAACCTTCTTTATCGGCATCCAGAATGGCCACCAAAGACACTTCCGGCATATCCAGACCTTCTCGCAGCAGGTTAATCCCGACCAGCACATCAAATTCACCCAAGCGTAAATCACGAATGATCTCGACCCTTTCGACAGTATCTATGTCTGAATGCAGGTATCTGACCCTGACGCCATGCTCATCCAGGTATTCAGTAAGATCCTCGGCCATACGTTTGGTCAGGGTGGTCACCAGCACCCGCTCATTGATCGCTGCACGGAGCCGGATTTCCGACAACAAATCGTCAACCTGCGTAGAAACCGGTCTGACTTCAATGATTGGGTCCAACAATCCTGTCGGACGGACAACCTGCTCCGCAATATCATTACCGGATTTATTTTTTTCATAATCGCCGGGCGTGGCAGAGACATAAATCGTCTGAGGCGCCAAAGACTCGAACTCTTCAAACTTCAAAGGCCGGTTATCAAGGGCGGAAGGAAGGCGGAAACCGTACTCAACAAGATTTTCCTTACGGGAACGGTCTCCTCTGTACATAGCGCCGATCTGGGAGACAGTCACGTGCGACTCATCAATAATCAGTAAGCCGTCAGGCGGCAGATAATCAAAAAGCGTTGGCGGCGGCTCGCCTTCGGCACGGCCGCTGAGATAGCGTGAATAGTTTTCGATACCAGAGCAAAAGCCAAGCTCATGCATCATCTCCAGATCAAACTGCGTGCGCTGAGCAATTCGCTGCTCTTCCACCAGCTTATTATTGTCAATAAGCTGCTGACGACGAATAGCCAGATCGACTTTGATTTTTTCAACCGCCTCAAGGATACGTTCGCGAGGCGTAACATAGTGGGTCTTAGGATAGATAGTCGCCCGCGGCATATCTTTTTGAATGATCGCGCCGGTCAGCGGGTCAAACCGGCTGATGCAATCCACTTCATCATCAAACAGCTCAATACGAATCGCGTCATGATCGGATTCAGCAGGAAAGATATCGATCACCTCGCCTCTTACCCTAAAGTTGCCACGCTCAAAGGCAAGATCATTGCGTGTATACTGCAGTTCCGCCAACCGTCGCAGAATATCTCGCTGATCCAGCATGTCACCACGCCGCACATGCAACATCATTTTCAGATAAGAGTCTGGATCGCCCAAACCATAGATAGCCGATACAGAGGCAATAATCACCACATCCCGGCGCTCCATTAACGCTTTCGTAGCGGATAAACGCATCTGTTCGATATGCGCATTCACAGAAGAATCTTTTTCTATGAAAGTGTCCGTAGAAGGAACATATGCCTCTGGCTGGTAATAATCGTAGTAAGAGACAAAATACTCAACCGCATTATCAGGAAAGAACTCTTTCATTTCCCCGTAAAGCTGCGCCGCCAAAGTCTTATTAGGTGCAAGTATCAGAGTCGGCCTGTCGGCGCTGGCAATGACATTTGCCATAGTAAATGTTTTCCCTGAGCCAGTGACACCCAGCAGGGTTTGGTGTGCCAGACCGGAATCCAGACCTTCCAATAACTGTTGTATGGCTGTCGGCTGATCCCCGGCCGGGGCAAATGCAGAAGCCAGATTGAAGGATTTACTCATGACACCATCCGAAAAGTTCAGGTAATAGGATCTGATTCCATTGTGAGGCCACCGATATACTTGTCAACCAAGAAAGGTGAAATCAGCTATTGACCCAGACAAAATGTCGACGTAACATCATGCGCCTCAGTGACCTCCCTGCTGACTGATCACTGTCAAAAAAGTGATAGTTGATGTCAAATTTCCAGCTAAATTATACGCACTGCGAATAGATCACCATCCACAGCTTATCCTCAAACAGCATTTTTTCATTCACAGTCTCCTGATTATGAAATCTGATGTAGAGCTAAAAATCTAATTTGATTTTTTCAGCTTTATCGTTTTCTTTCTTGCTCCTCTGAAACAGCAGCTTATCTGCTCACTATGATATCGATTACAAATAGATTACTCAGAAAGGAAGAGCTCCGGTTTGCCGTTTACCCGACCACAATCAACACAGTTATCCACAGTTTCCGTGGATAAGTAGCCCAACCCCTTGTCTCTTCTGGTTTAGCAAAGATCAAGTCATTTTTTCCTGTTCTGACGCGAGACTATTTGGGAGCGATTTACGCCTCAATTCGGCTAAAAGAACAACAAACTTGAAAAACCCTTTGGCTGAGGAGTTGTTATAGCCGTCACAAAGGCAGATAATGTACCGCTCACTGGCAAGCATAAAAAAGTTGGTATGACGGAATACCTGTTACTTCTGATCGGCACCGTACTGGTCAACAACTTCGTTTTGGTCAAATTTCTGGGACTCTGCCCGTTTATGGGGGTGTCTAAAAAACTGGAAACCGCCATTGGTATGGGGCTCGCCACGACGTTTGTTCTCACACTCGCCTCTGTGAGTGCGTATTTGGTCGAAGCTTACATTTTGCAGCCTTTAGGCATTCAGTACCTGCGCACACTCAGCTTTATTCTTGTGATTGCGGTCGTCGTTCAGTTCACAGAAATGGTGGTACACAAAACCAGTCCGACACTGTATCGGTTACTGGGCATTTTTCTGCCCTTAATCACGACCAACTGTGCCGTGCTGGGTGTTGCTCTGCTCAATATCAATGAACGTCATAATTTCATTGAATCCGTGGTGTACGGATTTGGCGCCGCTGTCGGTTTTTCTCTGGTGCTCGTGCTCTTTGCTGCCATGCGTGAACGTATCGCGGCTGCCGATGTCCCCTCACCATTTAAAGGCGCATCCATTGCTATGATAACGGCGGGGCTGATGTCGCTCGCCTTTATGGGCTTCACCGGACTGGTTAAACTGTAATTATGAGCGGAATCTTAATTGCCATTATAGCTATCGCTGTCCTTGCTGCGATTTTTGGCCTGATCCTGGGCTTTGCCGCTGTTCGCTTCAAAGTTGAATCGGATCCAGTTGTTGAACAAATCGATGCCATCCTGCCACAGACCCAATGTGGTCAGTGCGGCTATCCGGGCTGTCGTCCTTATGCCGAGGCGATAGCCAATGGCGATGAAATCAACAAGTGCCCTCCGGGTGGACAGGCGACCATAGAAAAGCTGGCCGATTTAATGGGTGTTGAAGTCAAAGATTCAGCCCATGACGCAGAAAAAAGCATTAAAAAGGTGGCCTTTATTCATGAGGACATGTGTATCGGCTGTACCAAGTGTATCCAGGCCTGTCCGGTTGATGCTATCGCAGGTGCAACAAAAGCCCTGCATACCGTTATCAAAGATGAATGTACTGGCTGTGATCTCTGCGTTGCCCCCTGCCCGACGGATTGCATTGAGATGATCCCGGTTGAATCTACGCCTGAAAGCTGGCGCTGGAATCTGGATCAAATACCCGTGGTCAATCTTCCTGCCACTGAGCACCACGGTAATAAGGTAGAATAACCGTCATGCTGTCTATTATTGAACAACTCAAATTAGGAAAGCTTTGGGATTTTCCGGGTGGTATCCATCCGCCAGAACAAAAAAAACTCTCAAACCAAAGCCCGGTTTCAGCAGCCTTTTTACCGGATGAGCTGGTCATTCCGCTTAAGCAACACCTGGGCGCAGTCGGTAGTCTGTCTGTTGCTGTGGGTGATAAGGTGCTGAAAGGCCAGGCGCTGACGCATACCGATGTCGCTCTGAGCGTACCGGTACATGCACCAACATCGGGTGTCATTGCTGCCATTGAGGCAAGAACCATAGCCCACCCTTCCGGCTTATCTGATCGCTGCATCATCCTCAAACCCGATGGAAAAGACAGTTGGGGCACTAAAAACACCATTACCAACTACCTTGAAAGCGAACCGGCTGATCTGATTGAGCATATCCGCAGCTGTGGTATTTCCGGTATGGGCGGCGCTGGCTTTCCTACCGCGCGCAAGCTGCAAAGCGCGTCAGGTAAAACGGATCTGTTGATCATTAACGCCGCGGAATGTGAGCCTTATATTACAGCCGATGACCGTCTCATGCAGGATTATGCCGATGAGATTGTGGAAGGTATCCGCATCATCAGTTATATCCTCAAACCCAAAATGACCGTCATCGGGATTGAAGATAATAAGCCGGAAGCGATTGCAGCACTGACTCAGTCGGTAAAAGAGCAAGACAGTATACTAATCCGAGTGATCCCGACCAAATACCCGTCGGGTGGTGAAAAACAGCTGATCAAAATTCTGACCGGAAGAGAAGTCCCAACTCAGGGGATCCCGGCGGATATTGGCATTATGATGCAAAATATCGGCACGGCGCACGCGATAAAGAAAGCCGTCATTGACGGCGAACCGCTTATTCAGCGTGTGGTGACGATAACGGGCCAGACCGTCAGTACTCCCTGTAATACCTGGGCTTTACTTGGCACTCCTGTGCAGGCATTGCTCAATCGCTATGGCTATAAAATCGACAAAAAACAGCCTCGCGTAATTATGGGCGGCCCTATGATGGGCTTTACCTTACCGCATACTGAAGTCCCCATCACCAAAACGGCTAACTGCATACTTGCGCCAAGTCGCAAAGAGCTCAGTGCGCCGGGCGATGAAATGTCCTGTATCCGTTGTACTGCCTGTGCAGAAGCTTGCCCGGTTTCCCTGTTACCCCAGCAATTACAGTGGTATGCCAAAGACGGCGATTATGACAAATGTGAAGAATATAATCTGTTCGACTGCATAGAATGCGGGGCTTGCGCCTATGTTTGCCCCAGCGAAATTCCTCTTGTTCACTATTACCGCCAGGCCAAAGCGGAAATCCGCCACAGGAAACAGGATGCATTAAGTGCCGAGCGTGCCAAGCAGCGCTTCGAGGCCAAAAACGCCCGGATGGAACGGGAAAAAGAAGAACGTGAGCAACGCTTCCAGAAAGCGGCTGAGCAACGCCGTAAAGACATGGCAGCCAAAGGAGGCGATGATGCCGTGGCCGCTGCGATTGCTCGGGTAAAAGCGAAAAAAGAAGCGGATGCCGGTACTGAGGTGAAACCTGCCGTGGCCGCCGCGATTGCCAAAGCCAAAGCCAAGCAGGCTGAAGCGCAGGCAAAAGCACAATCAGCTGCACCGGGTGACACAGCCCTGCCAGACAACAGTGAAATGGCAAAACTGCGCGAAGAGCGTAAACGGCAGGCCCGGGAACAGAAAGCGGCCAAAGCCGCGGCTGAAGCTGATGCGCCGGTAGCCGCGCCTGAAGCAGAAGCAGCCAGGCCGTCAGAGGGCGACCCGAAAAAAGCGGCGGTCGCGGCCGCCATTGCCCGCGCTAAAGCCCGTAAAACGGCGCAAGCGGCTGAATCGCAGGCTGAACCACAAACTGATAAACCGGCTGAAGCTGCGCCAGACGAGCAGGCAACAGCAGACACTCAGGCCGATCCGAAAAAAGCCGCGGTTGCAGCAGCCATTGCCCGCGCCAAAGCCCGTAAAGCGGCCCAGGCAGCAGAATCGCAGGCTGATAAACCGGCTGATGCAGTAGCAGACGAGCAGGCAATAACTGACGTTCAGGCCGACCCGAAAAAAGCCGCGGTTGCAGCAGCCATTGCCCGCGCCAAAGCCCGTAAAGCGGCCCAAGCGGCTGAATCGCAGCCTGATAAACCGGCTGATGCAGTAGCAGACGAGCAGGCAATAACTGACACTCAGGCCGACCCGAAAAAAGCCGCGGTTGCAGCAGCCATTGCCCGCGCCAAAGCCCGTAAAGCGGCCCAGGCAGCAGAATCGCAGGCTGATAAACCGGCTGAAGCCGCGCCAGACGAGCAGGCAACAACTGACGCTCAGGCCGATCCGAAAAAAGCCGCGGTTGCAGCAGCCATTGCCCGCGCCAAAGCCCGTAAAGCGGCGCAAGCGGCTGAGAAAGAAGCCGCTGAGAAGAGTGCGGATAACAACAACAAACCCAACGAGGAAAACAAGTAGTGGCTTTTAATATTGCCAGTTCTCCCCATGCACACAGCCGTCGCAGCACCAATGACATCATGCGAAATGTCATTCTCTGCTGCGGCCTTGGATTTGCCGCTCAGTGGTATTTTTTCGGATGGGGTGTTGTCTTTCAGGTTTTATTCGCAGGATCGCTGGCTGTACTGGCTGAATGCCTTGTCCTGACAATACGTAAACGCCCTCTTCGTCAGGTTCGGGACAACAGCGCGTTATTGACCGGGATTCTGCTGGGTCTGTCCATACCGCCTCTGGCACCGTGGTGGATAGCCGTTATTGGTATTTTCTTTGCCATCATAGTTGCCAAACACCTGTACGGTGGACTGGGGCAGAACCTGTTTAATCCGGCCATGGTCGCTTATGTGGTGCTGTTGATCTCCTTCCCGGTTCCTATGACATCCTGGCTGCCGCCGGCTTCAATCAGTGATCATCCGGTGACTCTGATGGAAAGCCTGCATGTGATCTTTACCGGATTTACTGCAGATGGCTTCAGTGTCCACCAGCTGCGTAACGGTATTGACGGCGTGACTATGGCCACGCCGCTGGATACCCTTAAAACATCAATGAAAGCGGGCTTTACCGCATCAGAAGCAATGGAAAGCCCGGTCTTTGGTGCGCTGGCGGGAATCGGTTGGACCTGGGTCAATCTGGGTTTCTTTCTCGGCGGTTTAGTACTGCTGAAGCTACGGATTATTCAATGGCAGATTCCGGTCGCCATGCTTTCGGCTCTTTTCGTGATCAGCTTTCTGGGGTACATAATCAGTCCGGATGGTGCGGCGTCTCCCTTGATTCACCTGTTTTCAGGGGCGACTATGTTAGGGGCCTTTTTCATAGCCACGGATCCCGTTTCCGCATCCACCACCCTGCGCGGACGCCTTATTTTCGGTGCCATGATTGGTATTCTGACCTACCTGATCCGCACTTTTGGTGGTTTCCCGGATGGCATTGCCTTTAGCGTACTCTTGGCCAATATGTGTGTTCCGCTGATCGATTACTACACCCGTCCGCGGACTTACGGTCATTCCTAGGAGCGCCCATGATACTGAAAAACATGAAAAAAAACGGTGGTATTCTGGCTATTTCAGCTTTGCTTGCCACTGCCCTGGTCGCCCTGACGCATCAGGTCACCGCGTCGCGTATCCAAGAGCAGGAACAAAAGCAACTGCTGCAGGTGCTCAACCAGGTAATCCCGAAAGAGAATCATGACAACGAGCTCTACAAGAGCTGTATTCTGATCAGCGATCCGGCGTACCTTGGCACCAGCGAGCCGATGCCAGCCTATCTGGCGACCAAAGACGGTCAACCGAATGGTGTTGCCATTGAAGCCATCGCGCCGGATGGTTATAGCGGTGCCATTAAGGTGATTGTCGGGCTGGATATGACAGGTACAGTCACCGGGGTACGCGTACTGGCGCACCAGGAAACACCGGGACTGGGCGATAAAATTGACACTCGGATCACTGACTGGATTTACAGCTTTACCGGACGCAAACTTAACGGTGAGAAAGACGCTGCCTGGGCTGTACGTAAAGACGGCGGTGACTTCGATCAGTTTACCGGCGCCACTATTACCCCGCGCGCCGTGGTGAATGCCGTTAAGCGAGTGTCGCTGTATTTTAACCAGCATCAGGATACGCTGTTTACTCAACCGGCTAACTGCGAAGGAGCCTGAGCAAAATGAGTTCAACGCCAAATAACGAACTGATGGCTAACGGGCTGTGGCACAACAACCCGGCTATCGTGCAGCTACTGGGATTATGCCCGCTGCTGGCAGTCTCAGCCACGGTCACCAACGCCCTTGGACTGGGCATTGCCACTACTCTGGTGTTAGTGGGTTCTAACCTGATTGTGTCTCTCATTCGGGAGTGGGTGCCAAACGAAGTCCGCATTCCGATCTTTGTGATGATCATTGCGGCGCTGGTCACCTGTGTCCAGTTGCTGATGAACGCTTACACATACGGTCTGTTTTTGTCCCTGGGGATCTTTATCCCTCTGATAGTGACCAACTGCATCATCATTGGTCGCGCCGAATCATTTGCCTCAAAAAATGCACCTATGCCAGCCGTGATTGACGGGCTCTGGATGGGGCTGGGCATGACATCTGTACTGGTGGTGTTGGGTGCAGGACGTGAGATTCTAGGCAACGGCACCTTGTTTGACGGGGCCGACCGGCTGCTGGGTGACTGGGCGTCGGTGCTGCGGATAGAAGTCTTCAGCACAGAGAACAATTTCCTGCTGGCGATGCTGCCACCGGGCGCCTTTATTGGTGTCGGCTTCCTGATTGCCCTGAAGAACATTATTGACAAAAAGCAGGCAGAGAGAACACAGAGCGCAGAGAAAAAACCCGAGATCGAGCGGGTTCGTATTACCTCTGCGAACTGATTTTTACGAGCCTTTCATTATGATGAAAGCTCAGCAACATTGATCTCGGTAATTGGCATTCCCTACAATTTCTATCTGTGCCAGTAACCTGCCCTGCCGAACTTAGGAAGCGAGCATGAACAATCAGAAACGCGTTCAAATCCTTGAGCGATTGCGGGCTAATAACCCGCACCCGGAAACGGAACTTCACTGGAGCAACCCGTTTGAATTGCTGATAGCCGTATTGCTGTCAGCGCAGGCAACCGATGTCAGCGTCAACAAAGCCACCGCCAGGCTGTATCCTGTTGCCAACACACCGGAAGACATGCTGGCGCTGGGGGTCGAGGGTGTAAAAGAGCACATCAAGACCATAGGTCTGTTTAATTCTAAAGCTGAAAATGTCATCAAAACCTGCCGAATTCTGGTTGAGAAGCATGGCGGTGAAATCCCTGAAAACCGTGAAGCGCTGGAAGCCTTGCCGGGCGTCGGCCGTAAAACCGCCAATGTCGTGCTCAATACCGCTTTTGGCTGGCCGACTATCGCTGTTGATACCCATATCTTCCGTGTGTCCAACCGCACCAAATTCGCCATGGGCAAGAATGTCGACGAAGTCGAACAAAAGCTGCTGAAAGTGGTGCCGAAAGAATTCAAAGTCGATGTCCATCACTGGCTGATCCTGCATGGACGTTACACTTGTGTGGCACGCAAGCCCCGCTGCGGTAGCTGCATTATTGAAGATCTCTGTGAATTCAAAGACAAAGTCTATCCCGCTGAATAAGCTCTACTCTGAGGAGAAAAAAATGGCAAACGGACGCATTCTGCACACCATGTTACGCGTGGGTGATCTTGACCGTTCTATCGCTTTCTACACAGACATCATGGGCATGAAGCTGTTAAGAAAGTCGGATAACGAAGCCTACCAGTACACCCTGGCTTTTGTCGGTTATTCGGATGAATCCGAAGGGGCAGTCATCGAACTCACTTACAACTGGGGCACCACTGAGTACGACATGGGCAACGCTTATGGCCACATCGCCATTGGTGTCGATGATATCTATACCACCTGTGAAGCCATTAAAGCTTCAGGGGGGAACGTTACCCGCGAACCGGGCCCGGTTAAAGGCGGCACAACGCACATTGCCTTTGTTCGCGATCCTGACGGCTATCAGATTGAACTGATTCAGCGCAGCTGATAAACCGGATAACACGAAACGCAAAGAGGGCAGAATAGTTTCTGCCCTCTTGTTACGCACGATCACAGTTACGCACGATAACACCGATGAGTGGCTATTCCACTTTGCCAAAATATTCCGTCACTTCCGCCCGGTAATTTTCTTCCTGATTACCAGTATCTATGACATCCACTGAGTAATACGGCATTTTCGATTCTTTCAGTTTGTCGACCACATTATCAGTCAGATTGTCTGCGCTGATAGAGCTGAACACCTCATAAGTGGTTGACCGATTCAGCCCCATCTCCTCTGCCTGCTCCTTAGTGATGAGCTGAGCCTGAGTCGCTGCCGCCACCTCTTCTTTCATTGTTTCTAAGCCGCTATTCACTATGTCTTTGTCATCCGCAAAGACGGAAGAAGCGGCGATCATTATCACCATAGCCAAGAGTTGCCGTTTCATTTTTTCACCACGCTTTTTCTATTGTTATGTCGGATCAACGATCCTTGCTTCTATCAATCTAGCGTGTTTTGGCTATCTCTCTTCTTCAATAATGAGAACTGGTATAAGTAGATGACTCGCCACTATTGATAATGAGAAACGATCTCATTATTATTTACTAAATACAGGAGGAAACCACATGTCATTTACTTTCCCAGCATTACCCTATCCCTATGATGCGCTCGAACCCTATATTGATGCCAAAACCATGGAAGTGCACCACAGCCGTCATCATAAAACCTACTTTGAAAAATTCATCAGCGCCATTGAAAACACCAATCTCGAACAACTCACCCTTAAAGACATTTTTTCACGGGTTTCCGAATTCAGTCCTGCGGTCAGAAATCACGGCGGGGGCTACTACAATCACAACCTCTACTGGCAGTGCATGTCACCCAATGGTGGCGGGCAGCCTGTCGGCCTGCTGGCAGAAGCGATTCGATGCCACTTCGGCAGCTTTGATGAGTTTAAAACCGCCTTTTCAGACGCCGCTGCAGCTCACTTCGGCTCAGGTTTTATCTGGTTGACTGTCACTGGCGGGCGACTGGAGATTTCCTCAACCTCTAATCAGGACAATCCCCTGATGGATGTGGTGGAAAACCGCGGTACTCCAATCCTGACACTCGATGTGTGGGAACATGCTTATTACCTGACGTACCAGAATAAGCGTCCCGACTACATCAGTGCCTGGTGGCAGGTGGTTGACTGGGATCAGGTAGAACAACATTACCTGGATGCACTTCATCAATAAGAAGGAAATGTACTCATGAATGTGTCACGGTGGGAAATGCACACCTTGCTGGCAGCAGAAGCAGAGAAAGACCATAAACCCATGATGTCAGTGATCCATTATCAGCTTGCTCTGTCTGAATCGCAGCAATTGGAACCTGTCGATGGGAGTCTGGATGAGCTGGAAGAATTGCTGGCCATTAAAGTGACTGCCTGTCACAACATGGCCAGTTTTTGGCGAAAGCAGGGAGACGGCGACTACGAGCTGAAATATCTGCAACTGGCATCCGAACAGATTATGGCGCTGATTCCACAATGCCCGAACCGTGACTGTGAAGCCTTCATCAGCTCTTTGGGTTGCTGTAAGTCAGCGCTGATCGATTTTCTAAAACGCCACCCTAACCCCAAAGTGGCAAAACAGGTGGCGCATATCACCACCAGCAACCAGTGTGAGCTTATTGCCAGGTTCCGCTTGCAATGAGCACTCTATTCCCTCATTCGCGATCACGTGAATGAGGGAATACCGAATCACATCAGGCTGGAAGTCCGGCCCATGGAAATCACAACACGCCTGTTTTTATTGCGCCCCAGCGGAGTACTGTTATCCGCAATTGGACGTCGCTCACCAAACCCCTGAACTTCTATCCGATCTTTAGGCAGACCCAAAGAGACAAAATACTGCTCCAGCTTTTCTGCACGGCGCTCTGATAAAGACTGGTTGGTATTTTTTCCGCCAGAGGAATCACTGTAAGTCGCGACCAGGATCAGATCGATGTCCTGACTGTACTTAATAAAATCCGCAATTTGCGCCAGACGCTTCTGTGAGGCTTTGTTCAGCTCATCGCTGTTTTTATCGTAATGCAGCACAGTAAAAGAGATATCCTCAAAATTATAAGGCAGCAGATTGGCCAGACAGGTACTGAAAGTCTTATAACCCGCACTGAATGCCACGGCAGACAGGCCGACTTCAATCCTTTCATTTCTGTGCTGCCAGTCCTGATAACTGAAGGTAGGTATTTTCCCCTCTTCGAGTTCCGACAACATGTTCCATGCCATCTGCCCGCCCACATAACCGTCAAACTGCTTAAAGAATTTCAGTCGCGTCAACGGTTCAGCCGCATCACCGGGCCGCCATCGCGGAGGCATAGACACCAGGCTGACATTACTGGTCTGTCCCAGCGGGCGACGCATTTTCAGTTCAAAATCAAGGTTCATTTTTTTACTGGCACGGGATGTAAACTGCGCCTGACCAAAATTCGGGATGGCATGCTGCAACTGGCATTCCAGAGGCGTATCAACCACCATCTCCCAGGTAGATTCCCCGGGCGTCGCAACATAATATTTTCCTGCCCAAGCTGGCGAACAGGCACCCATCAGTGCTAAAGACCAAGCCCCCAGCTTCAATGGCAACGTCATTTTTATCATCCCGGTATAACCTACTTGCAAGTACTGGGTATTGTATCGGATTTTGTCGCAAAATCTTTAGCCGCAGTTTATCTTTCTGGCAACCTCCCAGTATCAGTGCCCTGCCGTCATACCTTAGCGGCAAGGGTTTAGCTTCTGAACCAGATCTGACATAATGCTGGCCTCATTTTTATCAGCAACATTATCATGAGCCAAGAAAACACATTAAATACCCTGAAAAGTCGCTTTCGTGGTTTCTTTCCTGTCGTTGTAGATGTAGAGACGGCCGGTTTCAATGCCAACACTGATGCCCTGCTTGAAATTTGTGCTGTCACCCTGACCATGGACGAAGAAGGATGGCTCAAACCTGCCAGCACACTGCATTTTCACATTACGCCTTTTGAGGGTGCGGTTATCCATCAGGAAGCATTGGATTTTAACGGTATCAAAGATCCGTTCAGCCCGTTACGTGGCGCGGTGACGGAAGAAGAAGCCCTGAAAGAAATCTATAAAGTCATACGGAAAGAACAAAAAGAAGAAGGCTGCTCCCGCGCCATCATGGTAGCGCATAATGCGAACTTTGATCACAGCTTCGTCATGGCCGCCTCTGAAAGGGCCAAGCTAAAGCGCATTCCCTTTCATCCTTTTGCCACATTTGATACCGCGGCACTGAGTGGCCTGGCGTTCGGTCAGACGGTGCTGGCTAAAGCCTGTGAAACAGCGAATATTCCATTTTGTAACAAAGAAGCGCATTCAGCTCTCTATGACACCGAACGAACCGCAGAATTATTTTGTGAGATCGTTAACAAATGGAAAAAATTAGGTGGATGGCCAGTCGCGGCACTTCAAACAGAAGAAGAAGCCTAAGGTCAGACCTGAAACAGAAACACTCATCAGACCTCCTACCAAAGCCCAGCCTTGCTGGGCCTTTTCACAAAAATGAAACAAACGTCCGAAATTAATTAAACATGAGTTTAAAACACAGATAAATAATACACCGTACAAATAGCCTTACTACACCTCAAACACCCTGTTACATATGGTTAACATTGGCGTAGCGAATCCTTATACTCCGAGTCTACAAGCTGATTCACCATTCTTTCGTGGATTGAAGAACGCGAAGCATATCAATAATAAACAACAAGAGAGGCAGCAGAATGTCCAAAAGATTTCATGTAACCGCACTCGCCGTAGCCGCCGCGCTGACATCCCTCCAGGCGCAAAGTGCTGGTTTCCAGGTAGCTGAACACTCCGCCAGCGGTTTAGGCCGGGCTTTCGCCGGTGAAGCCGCGATTGCCGATAACGCCGCAGTGCTGGCCCGTAACCCCGCCGCATCGACCATGTTCAAGCAGCGCGCCCTTTCGGGTGGCTTAAGCATTGTTGACCCGGCAATCGATGTCGACAGCGTTAATCGTGACCAAAAAGCCAATGACATTGCACCTCCGGGCTTTGTTCCTGCCGGTTACTATATTCAGCCGATCAACGACAAGCTGGCGTTTGGTCTGGCCCTATTTTCTAACTACGGTGTCACCACAGATTACGATCCCTCTTTCCATGCAGGTTCATCTGCGGGCGAGACGTCACTAATTACTGTGAATTTCAACCCAAGTATTGCTTATCGTGTAAACAAGCAACTGAGCCTGGGCGCAGGTGTCAGCGCAATTTATGGTTCAGCCGAGTTGAATCGCTTCTTAGGTGATCTCGCAGTATTTATTCCGGGCGCCGATCCAAGCGATAAGAGCGTCAATATGGAAGGTGATACCTGGGGATTTGGCTGGAACGTGGGGGCATTGTTTGAACTGAACGATAACAACCGCTTTGGCCTCAGCTACCGCTCACAGACCGATATGGACTTTGAAGGTGATTTTACCGACTACACAGGCCGTATCACTGGCTCTCCCAACAACACTGTACCGGGTGACTTAACCGTGGTGCTTCCTGCTATTGCTGAATTTTCCGGTTTCCATCAACTGAACAATCAGTGGGCGGTCCACTATAGCGTGCAATGGACACAATACAGCAAATTTGAAGAGCTGCGCGCAACAGGGGATCAATGCGTACCAGGATACGACGGCAGCGCAGGTCTGTGTTTGCTGAAAGATGAAAAGTATGACGACACCTTCCGTTATGCGATTGGTACAACCTATAACATCAACACAGAATGGACAGTACGCGGTGGCTATGCCTTTGATGAACAGGCTGGTAAACCAACCCTGAGCATTCCCGATACCGACCGTAACTGGTTTACAGCAGGTGCGACGTACAACTACAACGCAAATCTGTCGTTTGATGCCGGCATCGCTTACCTGATCGCCGATGAACTGACTTTCACCGAAGACGGCGACACCTTTGAGTCCAGTGGCGGCGCGATTATCGCTTCCGGCCAGGTGAACTACAGCTTCTAAGCCAATCGCTATCAGTTGAACAGAATTTAGGGATAAAATATGAACAAAAAATTACTTGCCCTGCTGGTTGCATCCAGCTTCTCACTTTACGGTTGTGGTGACGAACAAGGCCTGAGCGGTACGCCGACTATCGATCCGGATATTAAAAACAGCCTCAATGCCGAAACAAAAATTGCGTTTGATCTGATTTCGGACCCCAACAATCCAGTGATCATCAAGCCAACCTTCCTGGCAATGGATCAAAAAGACGGGACATTGAGTGTCGACGATTCAGCAAGCAACCCTGCTAATCTTGCCGATCCTCAAGTCGCACTGGGCAAAGCTGATGGCTGGAGCACCACACAACCAATTGTGATTGACTTCACCGGAAACGATTTAGATGCCAACACCGCTGCCAACGGATTCGTGCTCATCAAATCAGGCGATCCAACAAACAGCGCCGACAGTACGCAACCCGTTCAACTGTCTGCTGCCGATGGTGACTTCATGGTCCGCGTCTCGGGTAAGACACTAACTGTATTACCATTGAAACCTCTGGATCCGGCCAGTAACTATATGTTCGCTGTAACCAATGATCTAAAGGATGCCAAAGGAAATCCAGTTGGTATGACCAATACGTATGCCGGCCTGAAGTCCAAGGGCAGCGTACCATCAGAAAAGTTGGTGCCAGCTCAGGCAATCACCCACGCAGTTGAGCAAACCATTGCAGTAACGACAGGTGTTGCGCAGAACAAAATCATTTACTCCAGCTGGTTCACAACTACATCTGCTGGCGATGTTCTGTTTGCCACCAAAGGTGCCATTGCGCTAGCCGCACAGGCCATTGGTAAAGGCGGTACTGCCAATGCTGTCTGGAAAGGGACGGCGAACCCGAATAATGTCGATACAACGGGAATGTTTACTTTCACAGCCCCAACAGCCCTTGACATCACTGGCCTAGTACCTGCAGCGGTACAGACGCTTTATTCCACTATTGGCCTGACAACCCATGAAGGGACAGTTTCGATCCCCTACTTCCTCAACAAATCAGACGCTAATGATGCCTGGATGACCACTCCGTGGCAGAGCGGCATGCCAAGTCTGGCGAAAATCACCCACGTGCTTAAAAACGGAACAGATGCTGATAAAGCTGCAATAGCCCAACAATTAGCTGCACTGACACCATCAATCTCGACAACTGATCTGGCAATGGTTCGCAGTGATGCAGACATCCAGAAGAAGGTCATTTCCGCTTTAACCGGGGCCAAACTGACCTTAGCTAATGGCAGTCAATTAGACCCTGAGCGTCTCATCACCCAGTACAGTCCGATTCCTCAGCTAAAATCGATGGAGAGTGTGCCTTATACACTGGTCATGCCAGCATTGGCAAACTGTGGCACAGAACTCACGAATCAGACAGGTATCCCAGTCACCATGTACCAACATGGTATTACCGGTAATAAGGATTCTGTTCTGGCATTAGCACCCGGCATTATCGACGATAAGTGCATGGCAATGATTGCGATCGACCATCCATTACATGGCTCACGCGGCATCAAAGACAGTGGCGATAATGTTGTGCATGTAACCAGTCAATCAACACCAGATGTTTACATGAACCTGGCTTATCTGAACGTGGCGCGAGATAACTTCCGCGAATCCATCATTGATACGCTCAGTTTACGTACTGCGCTTGGCTTACAGTTCCAGATGAATCAAGCTGGTTCACCAAACCCGACAGCACCACTCACTTTGCTTTCACCGGTGGATAAAACAGGCAATCTGGTTGGTGTGAGTTACATCGGGCATTCTCTGGGTGCAATGACGGGTATTGGTTTCACGGCCACAGCCAATAAGCCAGTGACCACAGACACCGCTCTGGAAGCTGGCGCGTTTACTGTTAACCGTGCTGAGTATGCAAACCCAGGCGCCGGAATCGCTTATCTGTTGCTGAATTCCGACAGCTTTGGCCCATTGGTGAAAAGTAAACTCTTGGCGAGCAGAAACGAGCTATACAAAACCTATAGTCAGAGTGCCTGCATAACCCCTGAAACAGCACAAACCTGCTTTGATACTTTTGTAACAACTAAGATGAACGAGGCGCAACGCACTGAACTGTTTACTGAAATTGCTCTGTTCGCTTATGCGGCACAGTCTGTTCTAGATACCGTGGACCCGATCAACTTGATTGGTCAGGTTTCGGATGAGACACAGCAGTATATGACTATGGTGGTTGACGACAGCGTGATTCCAAACGGTCTGAATCCACAAACGGATGTTATCTATTCACCGTTTGGCGGTACACTGCCATTGATCAACAGCGGCTTCGAACAGTTTGAAAATACTGTATCAAGTGTCACTAAATCTGCAGGCATCTTTGTCAGCGGCAATCACAGTTCGATTGCAGATCCAGCCGCTGACCCTGCAACCACAACCGAAATGCAAGCGCAGGCAAAAACCTTCCTGACCGAAGGAAACATCACAGTGAGTAACTCCAGCCTGATGACAACCATGCCATAACACCTGCTGTTATCTCTCAAGTTCCAAAGGCCAGCTCCGCTGGCCTTTTTTATCTTTGCTGAATTGCCTTTGCATAACAAAAAACCTATCCCGAATCGCTTTGAACAACCTGATCGAGTCAGTATCAGACAGCCGTTCATTTGTATTCTGATTTACCTTTCACTATATCCGGCTAAAAATCCCACCCTGAGCATAGTTTTTTCTCGACATGTAAGAAATTTTCAGCAAACTAGACGGCCTGCACATTGCAGCCTGGATAGCATGATTATTCAGTTATGCAATAACACAACTATCAATGGAAAGTCGTTTTATGAATCCTGTCGTTATTTCCGTCTGCGTCATGCTGGTGCTGGCGCTGATGCGAGTCAACGTCGTGGTCGCACTGACCTTCAGTGCCATCCTCGGCGGACTTGTCGGAGGGCTCTCCCTCACAGATACCATCTCTGCCTTCGAAGGCGGATTGGGCGGCGGTGCTACCACAGCATTGAGCTATGCCATGCTGGGCACCTTCGCCGTTGCCATTTCCCGTTCGGGTATTACGGATGTACTGGCACAAAAAGTCATCAAACGTATCAGCGGCCATCATAATGCGGCAGCGGCGACCGGGGTGAAGTACTCAGTGCTGACCATTCTGCTGCTGCTGTCTATTTCATCGCAGAATGCGATTCCGGTGCACATTGCTTTCATCCCTATTGTGATTCCCCCTTTGCTGCATGTGTTCGCCAAACTTAAGCTGGATCGCCGCCTGATTGCCTGCGTACTGACCTTTGGTCTGGTGACACCTTACATGGTGCTGCCTGTGGGCTTTGGCGGTATTTTCCTCAATAATATCCTGCTGAAAAACCTGCATGACAATGGCCTGGATGTCGCCGCCAGCCAGGTGCCTTATGCCATGATTCTGCCGGCGGCCGGCATGCTGTTTGGTCTGCTGCTGGCCACCTTTGTCAGCTACCGCAAACCACGGGAATATTCTGAAGCGCAAATCCTGGCCAGCGAACCGGAGCACGCTGAGATCAACATGCAGCATGTTTATGTGGCCATGATTGCTATCGCGGCCGCTCTGGGCGTTCAGCTGTACAGTGGTTCGATGATCATCGGTGGTCTGGCCGGTTTCATGGTGTTTACCCTTGCCGGTGTGATCAAATGGAAAGATACCCATGACGTGTTCACCAAAGGCGTGCACATGATGGCAATGATAGGTTTCATCATGATTGCGGCTGCCGGTTTTGCGGCAGTCATGAAAGCCACTGGCGGGGTGGAAACCCTGGTCAGTTCGCTGTCTCATGCCATCGGCGACAACAAAGCGCTGGCTGCCCTGCTGATGCTGGTGGTTGGCCTGCTGGTGACTATGGGCATAGGGTCATCGTTCTCGACCATTCCCATCCTGGCGACTATCTATGTGCCATTATGTCTGAGCTTTGGCTTCTCGCCGCTGGCGACTGTGGCGCTGGTCGGTACTGCTGCTGCACTGGGTGATGCCGGATCGCCGGCCTCGGATTCAACCCTGGGCCCGACAGCCGGTCTGAATGCTGACGGCCAGCACGAGCACGTGTGGGACACAGTTGTGCCGACCTTTATTCACTACAACCTGCCGCTGATAGCCTTTGGCTGGCTGGCTTCCATGATGCTGTAAGCCGCTCATTGTTTGGCAGAAACAGAAAGACCCCGCAGTGCGGGGTCTTTTTTTATCAGTACAGCAGCTTTCAGAAATTATTCTGCGGCTTCAGCACTGTCGCGACGCGCTGCGGCTTCTTTGATCAAAGGTTGCAGTTCACCTTTCTGGAACATTTCCAGAATAATGTCACAGCCGCCAACCAGCTCGCCTTCAATCCACAGCTGCGGGAAAGTTGGCCATTGCGCGTAAATTGGCAGTTCAGCACGGATATCCGGGTTTTGCAGGATATCAACGTAAGCAAACTTTTCACCACAAGCCATCAGTGCCTGAGAAGCCTGTGAAGAGAAACCGCAGCTCGGCAGTTTTGGTGATCCTTTCATGTACAGCAGAATTGGGTTTTCTTCGATCTGCTGTTTGATTTTGTCGATGGTTTCCATAGCTTCCTCTAACAACGTTAGCTTTATAGTAAGTGTGATACCCACATTCTACTTTGTCACGGCAAGGAAAAAAACGCCTAATAAAAGTAAGGTTAAGACTTATACTTGTCTGAACGCTTGCTTGCCATCTTCTGCTTGCAGCGACCTTTTTCATTCAGACTACTTTTAATAAAGAAAAAACTTGCTAAAATGATTTGCAAACACGCAAGCCTATCGCTTGTATACAATAACAAACACAGTTTGAAGTGACGCAGGCTGTTGCCTGCTAACGGAAGCAATGTCGTGGGTCTGCCCACACCATCAATATGGAGAATCGAGTAATGGCATTCGAACTACCTGCTCTACCGTACGAGAAAAATGCACTTGAGCCACACATTTCTCAAGAAACGCTGGAATACCACCACGGTAAGCACCACAACACTTATGTTGTGAAACTGAACGGCCTGATCGAAGGTACTGAGTACGCAGACAAATCTCTGGAAGAGATCATCAAGACCTCGACTGGCGGTGTTTTCAACAACGCAGCTCAGATCTGGAACCACACTTTCTACTGGCACTGCCTGAGCCCGAACGGCGGCGGTGAGCCAACTGGCGCAGTGGCGGATGCCATTGTTAAAGCGTTTGGTTCTTTTGACGCATTCAAAGCAAAATTCACTGATTCAGCAATCAACAACTTTGGTTCATCATGGACTTGGTTGGTGAAAAAAGCAGACGGTTCTCTGGACATCGTTAACACGTCTAACGCTGGTACGCCACTGACTGAAGCAGGTGTCACTCCTCTGCTGACTGTTGATCTGTGGGAACACGCTTACTACATCGACTACCGTAACCTGCGTCCCGACTACATGAACGGTTTCTGGGCACTGGTTAACTGGGAATTCGTTGCTAATAACCTGGCAGCTTAATTCTCAAACCTAACGGTTAAGATCGCAAAAGGCCCGCACATTCAGTGCGGGCCTTTTCTTATGGTTCTTTGTTGTTGATTGTTCAGTTGCTGATTTTTCAGCAGGCAGCCCCACTACTTACTGAGCAATAACCTCTGGTCTGAATTATCAAACAATCAGGCTTTCTCTGCCAGAATGATACGCAGTGTACGGCGCAGCGGCTCAGCAGCACCCCACAACAGCTGATCACCCACAGTGAACGCATTCAGGAAATCATCGCCCATTGCCAGCTTACGCAGACGGCCCACAGGTACAGACAGAGTGCCTGTCACTTTCGTTGGCGTCAGCTCCTGCATAGTAATGTCGCGCTCATTCGGGATCACTTTAACCCAGTCATTGTGCGACGCAATAATACCTTCGATTTCATCCAGCGGGACGTTCTTCTTCAGTTTCAGCGTCAGCGCCTGGCTGTGACAACGCATCGCACCGATACGCACACAGGTACCGTCAATCGCAATCGGGCTGTTGCCGGTTGCCAGAATCTTGTTGGTCTCGACGCCGCCTTTCCACTCTTCTTTGCTCTGACCGTTTTCACGCTTCACATCGATCCAGGGGATCAGAGAGCCCGCCAACGGCACACCGAACTCAGATGTCGGGAAATCGGCAGAGCGCATGGCTTGCGCCACTTTACGGTCGATATCCAGAATAGACGTGGCCGGATTAGCCAGCTCGCTGGTAACGTTGTCATTAATAACACCCATCTGAGAGATCAACTCACGCATATTCTTGGCACCCGCGCCTGACGCCGCCTGATAAGTCTGGGAGGTCATCCACTCAACCAAACCTGCCTTAAACAGTCCGCCGACCGCCATCAGCATCAGGCTGACAGTACAGTTACCACCGGCGAATGAACGCACGCCAGAGTGGATACCCTGCTGAATCTGATCAAAGTTAACCGGATCCAGAGTGATGATGGTTTGATCATCCATACGCAGCGTAGACGCCGCATCAATCCAGTAACCTTTCCAGCCTGCCTGACGCAGCGCCGGATACACCTTCTCGGTATAGCTGCCACCCTGGCAGGTAATAATGGCATCAAGCTTCTTCAGTGCATCAATATCAAATGCATCATGAAGTACGCCTGCATCTTTACCGAAGTCAGGCGCAGGAATTCCAACCTGAGAGGTTGAAAAGAAAACAGGTTCAATATGGTCAAAGTCTTTTTCTTCCACCATACGTTGCATAAGCACGGAACCTACCATGCCGCGCCAACCGATCAAACCAACTTTCATCATAGCTTGCTACACTCCATGTTGACGTGATTGGGCACCTCCTAAATTGATTGGAGAAAAGCCACCTCAGTATGCAACAGGTCAAATAAAGGCCATCAGTGACACACTGACAGCCGCATACCCATTTCAATCACGTTTTTGAAAACCACATTCATGGCTGTTACGCGCCAGAAATACTCTGCATTATCGCAACGGCCATGAACCGAAGATAGCTAAATACCATAAAGCAAAGCCCCTACCAACGCAACAAAATGCCAAAATTAACTGGTGTCAAAGCTGTAACACAGCGCAGCATGATGAGCGCACCAGTTTTTTTAGAGCATTCAGCTAATTTGATGTCATTGAACAGAGCGATGATGCTAGATTTTCAGGGAATAAATCATGATTTTCCTGCAAAAGCTAAAACACTGTTTTTCACACTCTTTAATTCACTAAAGCGTGTATTCATTTATCTTTTCATCACTTTATCGCAATCAGAAGGTTGATTTACTCTCAACAGGCAAAAACCTTAAATAAGGCATCGAGAATGATGGATTCCAAGGCAGAGAAAAGGATCAAAAATAAGCAGATAATCAGGAGTGAAGCGTTGGGACAGCGCAGGCAAACTGGCTCTGAATAATAGATAAGGAATAACACGGATAAAGTGTCCGAAACACTAAAGTTAGATAAGACGTACTGCACAGATTTCCAACTGTACAGTACGACTGTTCAACTGCGTATCAGGTGTCGCTGTTCTGACGTCGCTGAAGCTGATCTTTCAGGTTCGGCGGTGTGCCTTTAATCGTCAGTGTGTCGGTGTCCGGATCGTAGAAAATTCGCTCACCCAGCAGCATGCTGTCAAAGTTGATCGTCAGCCCGCCACCGGAGCCGACAAACTTGGTCAGCTTACGCATGGCAGTCCGATCAGCCGGAAAGGTGTCTTCCAGCTCATAGCCTTGGTTGGAGGTGAACTGGTAGAAGTCGACCCCGGCCTCTGTGGCAGGTAATTCACCCGACAACTCTTTCACCGCAACTTCTTCACCGGACTGCAGCTGACCGTGGCAGTAATCGTAGACCTGCTTGCGGTATTGCTGCTTTTCCTCTTTATCCATACGAGAATCAGCACAGAAATCCTCAACCGCCTGCATCAGCACCTGATTCTGCACTTTGACATCCAGGCCGACTTCCGCCTGCAGGAAATCCAGGAAAAAGTCGGCCACTTTACGACCAACCCGCCCCTTGATAAAGGTCAGGTAGCGATTACATTCGGGATCAGTCTCCCAGGATGACAAGTCTATCCGGGCAACAATTTCCATTTTGCTGACATCCAGATAGTCTGTGGCGCTAATATCAAGTTGATCAGTCACCTTCATGCTGTGGCAGGTTGGCAGAAGACCAATGAAGAGATAATCGGTGGCCAGAGACTGGTATTGCGCCATGACCAGTGTCCCGGCATCAGCAAACGGATACTTCACCAGCTCAGATTGCAGACGTTGTGACGCCTGATTTGAAAAAGTCAGAAAATCCAGTTCTCCCTGGCGGCACTGTTTCAGCCAGTAACCGAATTCACTCTCTTCGGAGAATCGGCCAAAGCCTTTGGTACCCTTGCTGCTGTACACCCGGTGCAGTTCAGCAACCAGTTCAGTGGTGGTATCGGTATGTTCTAGTTCCTGCTCTCTCAACTGAACAGACAGCTCATCTTGTTCGTTTTTGGAGAATTGGTGCAGGATGACGTTGGAAAGCGTGAGACTCATAATGGAAAAGTTTTTCAGTAAATCTAAAGTGTAGGGTATTATAAGTCGCTTTCTTCACCATAAAACAAGACCTGATATGCCAATTACATCAAAATACAGTAATGAAAAAGTGGAACAGATCCTTAATGATGTGTTCGATGTCTTTGAAAAGCACGATACATCTGCTGAATTAGCGCTTATGATTGTAGGTAATGTTGCTACCAATATCATTAATGCCGATGTTCCGGCATCACAACGTCAAGCCATTGCTGATAAATTCGCCCAAGCTCTGCTGACCTCAATCAAGAAAGATTAATCCCAGCACCAGAGAGAAGAAGAACACAGGTATATGGTCTCCAGCGGAAACAACTACAAAGAAACCGTGTCTCAACTGATTAGCTGGGGACACTGGTTCAGTTTTTTCAATATTATCGCCGCCATGCTGTTAGGCACCCGGTACATTATCCATTCGGAGTGGCCGGAAACCCTGATGGGGCAGCTTTATATGGGCCTGAGCTGGGTGGGTCATTTCGGCTTTCTGGTTTTTGGCTTTTACATTCTCATTCTGTTTCCTGCCAGCTTTCTCATCCCTTCGCAGCGTTTGATGCGACTGTTTGCGGTGCTGGTTGGAACCATAGGTCAAACCATACTGATTCTGGACACCCATGCTTATGAAAGCCTGGATCTCCATCTCAGCCCTCTGGTCTGGGATCTGTTACTCAGTGGGGAACGCACCGAACTGAATGCCCGCTGGCAATACTTGTTCATAGTCGTGCCAGCCATTTTCCTGCTCCAGCTGTTCCTGTCTGAATGGCTGTGGCGCAAGCTGCGTAAACTTACACGCAAGCATGTCGGCGTACCGATTGCTTCTGTTTTCGGACTGTGTTTCCTCGCCAGCCATCTGCTCTACATTTGGGCCGATGCCAATCTTTATCGGCCCGTTACGGCGCAGCGATCCAATTTTCCGCTGTCTTATCCAATGACAGCCAAATCCTTTATGGAACGCCATGGCCTGTTAGACAGGCAGGAATATGCCCGTCTGCAGGAAAAGCAGGGCGTTGAAAACAGCGAGAGCATCCGCTATCCGCTCAAGCCGCTGTCATTCAGCGATAAAGGGACCGGCCAGAACCTGTTGGTTATTATGATCGATGGCTTACGCAGTGATATGGTCACAGCTGAAACCATGCCGTATCTGGCTGCCTACGCGCAGCAGAATCTGAACTTTACTGAGCATTACAGTACTGGAAACGACAGTACCCTGGGGACCTTTGGCTTATTTTATGGCCTGCCCGGCGCCTACAATACCAGTATCCGGGCAGAGCACAGCCCACCGGTCTTGCTCGAAACCCTCACTAAACGCGGGTATCGGTTTGGTTTGTTCAGCGGTTCAGGCTTTGCCGATGTCATCTATCCGCAGGCTATCTTCACCAAAGATCAGATAGCTTTAGCCGCGGCCCTGAACCCGGAGACATATAGCGATCAGCAAGCCATTACCAATATGCAAAGCTGGCTGAGCAAACAAACCGCAGGCAAACCCTGGTTTGGCTATCTGGAACTGGTATCAGTCCAGGATTACGAAGATTCTGACAATGCCGTTGCAGCCACATTTTCACCCTCGCTGAAAGACACTCAGCCCGGTGAAGACTCAAGCACAGATCCGGCTGAGCTACTGAAAAACAGTTATCGTAATTCGGCTTACTATGTTGATGAGCAATTGATTGCCATCTTTGATAGCCTGATTAAACGCGACATGCTGGACAATACTGTAGTGATTATCACCGCCAACCACGGTACTGAGTTTAATGAAACCGGCACCAATTCCTGGGGCTCGGGATCCAATTACAGCCAGTATCAGCTGAAAGTACCGCTGATCGTCCATTGGCCAGATAGCCAAACCGCACAGATCAGCCGGGCAACCAGTCACCTTGATATTGTCCCTACTCTGATGGAAACCCTGCTCAGTACCACGACAGCGCCTGAGTTTTACAGCAGTGGCATCAGTCTGTTCGATACCAGCAATAAACGTCGCTGGGTATTGGCTGGCGACCATCAGGACATTGTTGTTGTCCAGCCGGAAGGCACCACAATAGTTGATAAATACGGCAACTACACTGTGTACGACGCTGAATACAGAATGAAAGATAACGGGAAACCGAAACTCTCCACTTTGATGCAGGTAATGCATGAGCTGAAGCGGTTTTATCAGCCGGGGTCTGCGCAATAATCTCTCAACAGGGCAGCCCATATAGCTGCCCTGCTCTTTATGAACATTACCGGCCAGCCAACTAAACTAACTAATGGTAATCAATATTGCTGGCGTAGCATTGCTCATAGCCATCATTCCAGCCATTCGCGTATTTATTCTCTTTCTTCATTCTCTCGGGATCCTGACGAAACCCGTCATAGAAAGTCGTCGCCTGTACTTTTCGGCTGTCACAACCATCCTGATACCCTTCAAGATAATTGCGGGCAAATCCCAGTTCTGCGAGCTGAGCATGCCGTGTTTGGCCACATGCCGACAAAATCAGAGACAGTGATACCCACAATAAAAACACATGTCGTCTTTTCATGTTCTCACCTGACGGTGTAAATAAAGTCAAAATATCCCCGTAAGGTAAAAATAGTGAAACTTGTCAGTTAACTCTGTCTCAATAGTGACACAAGGGCCGTCTGGCTACTGAGCGACCTACGGCATGTCCAGGCCAGCCCGCCACAAATTGGCAACAAAGCCATCAACAAACACGCATTACCGCCTTCGTGCATCGTCCGCAAAATAAATACCTTCAGGGTGTCAATGCAACAAAACGCACACACACACATAATAAATTTGACTACGGCCAGATTTTAACTAATTGCTATATATGTTTATTGAATTTCCCGCGTTAGCACTCTGTTCTCTTTTCATTATTTTTATATCGTAATGTATTAAAAAACATTTCATTAACCCTCCAGGTCAGTAGCAGCGAGAACGGAATGGATTCCTTCTATCAGGCATACTTTTCACAATGGCAGACAGCAACAGAGAGGCCAGCAGTTATTGACGGGCTGCTTCCTCTGTTTTGCCGCCATTTGGGTGCCTCATCCTGTCGGCTGTTCGTAAAAAAGCACGCTGAGTGGACTCATTTCACGCATTGCACCCCATTCCATAGCTTGCCTATATCACCGCGTGATGAAGAGCTCGAAGGCTGGCTTTGTCAGCCGATGCCTTTTCACCGGCAGTCTGCTGAGAAGGCGGTGCTTTGGCTTCCGCTGCAACATCAGGGTACACCTATTGGCTTGCTGGCACTGAGTTATCCGGCAGGTTCGCCATGCACAGACCCTGACTATTTACAGCCTTGTATCCTCCACCTGAGTGCCGAGCTGAAAAATGACATCGCAGCAGAGCAGCCTGCCGGTTCGGGCCCGGTTTTACTGGATATGCTGCAGGGCTTGCACGACATCTCTTTCGCTTTATGGCGTGCTGAAAGTATTGACGATATGCTCTTTCATGCCGTCGAACAGGGAAAGAAAGTGCTGAAGATTGATCGTATCGCTATCTTTCTTCTGACAGGGCATAACCGGATGAAAGGCACTTATGGCACAGATACTGAAGGCAATACGGTAAAAGAAGCCTATTTTGAATCCCCTATCCCGCCTCACTGGTTCATTGACCATCCTCAGGCACAACACGGTTACCTGGCCATTGAAGAGAACACGTCGCTCTATCATGATTTACAGGAAATCGGGTTTGGCTGGAGTGCTTACACGTCACTGTGGGACGGGGATAAACGCGTCGGCTGGATAGCTTACGATAACCTGATCAACGGACGCCCGCTGGCTGACTATCACCCGCAGCTTCTCAAGCAGTTCAGCTTTATTGTCTCTCAGCATCTGGTTCGCAGACAGACAGAAGAACACCTCAGCCAGCTCAATGGCGAACTGGAAAAGCGCGTCACCGAACGGACGCGGGAATTGCAGCAGTTAAACCGGCAACTGGAACACACTTCCCGTCATGATCCCTTAACGCAGGTGCCGAACCGGCGGGTGTTTGATCAAACCCTGCCCTTAGAATGGCGCAGGGCCCAGCGGCACCAGTTACCCGTCTCATTGCTGATTATCGATGTGGATCACTTCAAGTCGTTCAATGACACTTATGGTCACGCGATGGGCGACCGTTGCCTGACCCTGATTGCCCAGACGCTGGTCTCGGTCGAACGTCGGGCCGGGGCACTGTTTGCCCGTTATGGCGGAGAAGAATTCGTTATCTTGCTGCCGGGTCAAAACGCTCAGGCAGCGATTGTCGCCGCCGAAAACACCTTGAAAGCGGTTCGTTCGTTGCTCATTCCTGTCAACGATCAGGAATACTGCAATGTCACTGTGAGTGTTGGCATCAGTTGTATGGTGCCGGACAAACAGTCGACAGCGGATCAACTGTTTAATCAGGCCGACAGCGCCTTATACAAAGCCAAATCGCTGGGCCGGGATGCCTTTTTTATTTACGACGACTAGCCGCTCTTTTCTGGCCGGTACTTTTCTGACCTGTAGCACCCGAATGTTGCCTGCCCCGCGTACGCCGGTTATAGCCGCCCTTTCCTTTACTGGCCGGAGGAGCAACCGCCTGAAGTGTTCGGAGGCTTGGCGGGACACCACCTGATTTGATCGACCCCATCAGTTGCTCAATCTGCTGTTGCAGCGCTCCCATAAACGGCTGGTAGGCATATTTCCGCTCAGCCATGTCCTGCAGCTGGTGTTCCCAATGTGCCGTCATGTCCGGGTAGGTCGCTTCATCAGGTAAGGCGTACACCAGAGCGCGGCCAGCGTCTGAGGCATGAATATTCTTCCCCTGACGGTAGAGTAACTGGCGCTTGAACAAGACTTCCATAATACCGGCCCGGGTTGCTTCCGTACCTAAACCGTCCGTGTCGCGCAGAATCTTCTTCAGCGATTTATCTGCCACAAATCTGGCGATCCCCGTCATCGCCTGAAGCAAAGTTGCTTCGGTAAAATGCTTAGGCGGCTCCGTCACCCTGTCTTTGATTTCTCCGTCCTGGCAGGTCAGCACTGTGCCTTTATCCAAAGGCGGCACTTTATCGGCCAGATCCTGCTCTTTGTCGGCATCGTCTTTACCCTGCAACACTTTCCAGCCCGGCTGCATCAGCTGGCGGCCTCTGGCAATAAACACTCCGCCTGCGATAGCAAACGTCAGCTTAGCTTCCGCGTAAACCGCCGCCGGGTAAAACTGCATCAGATACTGACGGGCAATCAACTGATAAACCTTGGCTTCCTGATCATTCAGGCTGCCGGGCTGCACCGCTTTCGGGGTGGGAATAATGGCATGGTGCGCATCCACTTTACTGTCATTCCAGGCTTTTGAGCGTATTGATAAATCTGCGCCCTTGACCGCCTCAAGCATCTGCGGTGCCGTTGAAGACACAGCTTTCACCACCTCACTGGCCTGATGATAGTGATCGGCCGGCAGATAGCGGCAGTCAGAACGCGGATAGGTGATGACTTTGTGCTTCTCGTACAACGACTGACAGCACGCCAGTACATCCGCCGCGCTCATGCCAAAGCGACGCGCTGTATCGATCTGCAGTGCCGACAGAGAATAAGGTAAGGGCGGCGATTGGCGGGTTTCTTTTCGCTCCGCATCCGAAACAGTGGCTGGCTGGCCCTTAATGCGCGCCACAACATTTTCACACAGCTTGCGATTAAGCACCCGGCCTTCATCGTCTTGCCAGGGTTCACAGGCCTTGCTCGGCTGCCAACGGGCGCGGATAACGTTGTCCTGATAGGGGATCAATGCATAGACATCATAGAAAGGAACCGGCACGAAATTGGCGATCTCGTCATCCCGGCGAGTCACCAGCCCAAGCACAGGTGTTTGTACCCTGCCGACCGACAGTACGCCTTTATAGCCGCCCCGCTGCCCGAGCAAGGTATAAGCACGAGACATATTCATGCCGTACAGCCAATCCGCCCGGGAGCGGGCCAGGGCTGACACAGACAGCGGAATAAAATCGCTATTGTCCCTTAACTGCCCGAGCGCTCTTTTGACTGCTGCCGGGTTAAGATCTGAGATAAGTAAGCGTTTCATGGCCGCTTTTTTCGCGGCGGCCAGCTTAACATAGTCGATCACTTCATCGACCAGCAGCTGACCTTCCCTGTCCGGATCGCCAGCATGTATCACTTCATCTGCCAGTTTAGCTAACTTGCGGACCACACTCAGTTGCTGCTTAGCCGATTTTCTCGGTGCCAGTTGCCACTGCTCAGGAATTATAGGCAAATCATCCAGATTCCATTTCTTATAACGCGGATCATACGCATCCGGCTCGACCTGCTCGAGCAAATGGCCGATACACCAGGTGACAATGTCGCCGTTGGCGACTTCAATGTAGCCTTGATGATTCTTATGCGGACGGGGTAAGACGGCTGCAATAGCACGTCCAAGGCTGGGTTTTTCAGCGATATAAAGACGGGTCATGAAGTCTGTAACTACTGGAAATAACTCTCCGCACTATAAAGAATTCAGCAATAGGTGACAATCATTACTGGATATAAACCCAGTAAAAGTTCACAAAGCCGTCGCAGGATTGAGGAGAGACAGGCAGCAATAAGCTGCCTGAAGAAGCCTGCAGGAAACTATACAGAAAGCTATAAATACTCAACAAATTGCGCCAAATCCCGCTCTGGCGCTTTCGCATCACGGCAATCCGGGGTACCCAGATACAGAAAACCGACAATCATATCATCACCCTGTACGCCCAGCGCTTCGCGTACCACAGTATGATATGCCCAGCTTCCTGTGCGCCAAAAGCCAGCATAACCCTGAGCAACCGCCGCCATCTGCATTGCCTGCGCCGCACAGCCTGCCGACAGATGTTGTTCAATCACTGGAATTTTATCGCTGGGCTGCACTTTAGCGACAACAGTAATCACCATAGGCGCACGGAAAGGGGCTTTAGAGGCTTTTTCGATCACCGCCTCTTCTGCCTTATCAGCCTGGGCAGCAGAGACCAGAATATCGGCCAGCTTATGCAAACCTTCGCCTTCCGAGACGATAAAACGCCAGGGCGTCAACGCACCGTGATCCGGTGCCCGCAGGCCGGCACGAAGAATATTGTCCAGCACTTCACCCTGAGGGGCCGGGGCGGTCATTTTAGGCAAGGAGCGACGATTAAGCAGCAGCGACAGTGCATCCATAGATTATGTATCCTCGATGATAACAATTCTTGTTAAATACCATACCACATCTGCTCTTCTGAGTAACGGCAACGAAAAGAGGCTCCCTCAGGAGCCTCTTGGTCACAGTAGCCGATACCTGCCGATATCTAAAGACGGGCGGCCAGCTCTGTTCCCTGACGGATAACACGCTTGGCATCCACTTCCCCGGCGAATTCAGCACCACCGATGACATGCACCTTGATGCCCAGCGCTTTGAGCGGTGCCGACAATTCTTCCACCGAAGTCTGACCGGCGCACAGCACAATATGATCAACTTCCAGCACGCGCTGCTGTCCTTCCACGCTGATATGCAGGCCTTGCTCATCAATCTTCTCATAGCTGACGCCGGAGAGCATTTCAACACCGCGTTTCAGCAACACCTGCTGGTGGATCCAGCCTGTCGTCTTACCCGGCCCTTTACCCATCTTGCCGGGCCTGCGCTGCATCAGCCACACCTGGCGCTCACTGTGCTCGCTTTGAGGCGTACATAAACCACCAGCATGGGTAATGGTTTTATCAATGCCCCAATCCTGTAACCAGCTGTCCAGAGAACTGTCCTGAGGTTCTGTCAGCATACTTGAGACATCCACCCCGATACCACCAGCACCGATCACAGCCACCCGCTGACCCAGCTGCACTTTATCGCGGATCAGTGTCTGATAATCTATCACCTTATCGCTGGCTTCCAATCCGGGAATGGCGGGAATACGAGGTTTCACCCCGGTCGAGACCACGACATCGTCATAGCCTTTAAGCTCATTGATATCCACCGCCTTGCCCAATTTCAGGTTCACACCTGTCTGGCTCAAACGGCGGGAGAAATAACGAATCGTTTCCCGGAATTCTTCTTTACCCGGAATTTGCATCGCCAGATTAAACTGCCCGCCGATATACTCGTTCTTCTCGTATAAATCGACCTCGAAGCCGCGTTCTGCAGCAGCCGTTGCGAAAGCCAGCCCAGCAGGACCCGCACCGATAACCGCCACTTTGCGGTGCTGTGCGGCCGGGGTCAGCACTAACTCTGTCTCATAACAGGCCTGAGGGTTAACCAGGCAACTTGCCCGCTTGCCGGCAAAAACATGATCCAGACAGGCCTGATTACAGCCAATACAGGTATTAATGTCGTCGGCACGGTTCTGTTCGGCCTTCAGCACAAAATCAGCGTCAGCCAGGAACGGACGGGCCATGGACACCATATCCGCCTGATCGGCAGCAAGAATGGACTCTGCCACCTCTGGCGTATTAATCCGGTTACAGGTCACCAGCGGGATAGACACTTTACCTTTCAGCTTTTCCGTTACCCAGCTGAACGCTGCCCGGGGAACCTGAGTCGCTATAGTAGGAACTCGCGCCTCATGCCAGCCGATACCGGTATTGAGAATGGTCACACCGGCGGCTTCCAGCGCCTGAGCCAGCTGTACCACTTCATCATAGGTACTGCCCTGCTCCACCAGATCCAGCATCGAAAGACGGAAAATAATAATAAAATCTGTGCCTACCCGGGCACGAACGGCTTTCACCAATTCAATAGGAAAACGGACCCGGTTCTCATAGCTACCGCCCCATTCATCGGTTCTGTGGTTGGAACGCTGACAGATAAACTGATTGATCAGATAACCTTCAGAGCCCATCAGCTCAACGCCGTCATAACCCGCTTCTCTCGCCAGCTCAGAGCTGCGTGCAAAGGCGTCAATGGTCTTGAGGATCTGGCGGCGGCTCATTTCTTTGGGCGTAAATTTAGAGATAGGTGCTTTAATGCCAGAAGCACTGACAGCAAACGGATGCATCGCATAGCGCCCGGCATGCAGAAGCTGAATGGCAATCTTGCCGCCTTCTTTGTGGACAGAATCTGTAATAACCCGGTGTGCCCTTGCCGCTCGTCCGCTGCTGAATTCGGCACTGAGTGGTGTCAAGCGGCCGCGAAAATTGGGTGCAAAGCCGCCAGTTACAATCAAGCCTACTCCACCTCTGGCGCGGGCAGCGTAAAAGGCAGACAGCTTTTTAAATCCATCGTGTGCTTCTTCCAGGCCAGTATGCATAGACCCCATCAACACCCGGTTTTTAAGCTGAGTGAAGCCAAGATCCAAAGGTGCCAGCAAGTGTGGGTAGGTAAGAGTGTCCATAGCTTCCCTATATCTCTTTAATTATTGTAGGTCAGACCAGTTATAGCATAGGGTTAACCTTCACTCAAACACCTGTTTACATAACCTCAACATCCATCACTGCTGCGGTACTTTCCAAATACGCAATTTTAGTCGCAATATAGCTATCATTAGGATTTTACACTGTGTCTCGGTTAGGATAAGCACTGGGATTTATTATCAGGAAAGGCCATGAAAGTACTACTAAAAGGCATTGCCAAAGTGCTGCGCGGATGTTGGAAGCTGTTGAGCTTTACCCGTCAGCTATTTTTTAACCTGTTTTTTATTGCTCTGATTGGGGTTATCATTTTTGCCTTTCAGCAAGGGGCTGAATCGCCGGTTCTGCCAGAAAAGGCCGCTTTGGTACTGGATATTGACGGCCCGATTGTTGAGCAGCGCTCCTACGTCAATCCCTTCGATCAATTTGTCGACAGCGCCATGGGTCAGGTGCCGGTTCAGGAAAATATCCTGTTTGACATCGTCGATACCATTCGGGCTGCCGCCAAGGATGACAGGATCACCGGCCTTATCCTGAATCTGAAAAGCATGCCAGAGACGAACCTGACGAAGCTGCGCTACATTGCCAAGGCCATTGAAGAATTCAAGCAGGCTGGCAAACCTGTCTATGCCACGGGCGATCACTACCGCCAGAGCCAGTACTACCTGGCCAGCTTCGCCGACAAAGTGTTCATGTCTGCCGACGGCGGCGTGATGCTGACAGGTTACGGCAGCTATTCGCTGTACTATAAAACCTTACTGGATAACCTGGATGTCACCACCCATGTCTTCCGCGTCGGGACCTATAAATCATTCGTTGAGCCCTACACCCGTGACAACATGTCAGACGCTGCCCGCGAAGCAAACACAGTCTGGCTCAACCAGATGTGGGACGCTTACACGCAGGATGTCGCACGTAACCGCCACATCCATGCCAGTGTCCTGAACCCTGAAGTCAAAGATCTGGTTGCAGAACTGAAAAGTGTCGAGGGCGATTTCGCACGCCTGAGCCAGAAAATGGGACTGGTAGACGAACTGATCAGCCGTACCCAACTACGCCAGACCTTTATCAAGGAATTTGGCAGCGATGGCGACCATGGCTTTAATCAGATCAGTTATTACGATTATCAGCCTTCGGTCAGTGCACCATTCGAGCCAAGCAGCAATGGTATTGCCATAGTCGTTGCCAGCGGCGCAATTGTCGATGGTCAGCAAGGGCAAGGCAGAGTCGGTGGCGACACAACGGCCGCTTTACTGCGAGAAGCCCGTCTTGATGATGACATTAAAGCGGTGATTCTGCGCGTTGACAGCCCTGGTGGCAGTGCCTTCGCTTCTGAGATTATCCGCAATGAAGTGGATGCATTAAAACTGGCTGGCAAGCCTGTAGTGGTGTCAATGTCCAGCCTGGCGGCATCCGGCGGTTACTGGATCTCGTCCAGCGCCAGTGAAATTATTGCTCAGCCAACCACTATCACAGGTTCTATCGGTATCTTCGGCATGCTGGCTACCTTTGAAAAAGGCCTGGAAAACATCGGGGTGCACAGCGATGGCGTCGGTACTACCCCCTTTGCCGGTATCGGGATAACCCGAGGCTTGCCTGACGATGTCGCTGAAATTTTCCAGCTGGGTATCGAAAACGGCTATCAGCGCTTTATCAGCCTGGTCAGCGAGAATCGCCATATATCACTCGAAGAGACAGACAAAATAGCACAAGGCCGGGTCTGGACGGGTCAGGATGCATTAAAACTGGGTCTGGTTGATCGTCTGGGTGATTTCGATGATGCCATTGTCTCTGCGGCCAAACTGGCAAAACTGGACAACTACGACATTCGCTGGATAGCCTTGCCGCTCAGCCCGATGGAGCAGTTTCTGCAGGATATGACGTCAGAAACCAGCGCGCGCATTGGCATGGCAATATCCGCCCAGCTACCCAATGTGTTCACGCCGGCTTTGCGCCATATTACAGCCGATATCACCAATATGAATAATTTCAATGATCCCAAAGGACAATATGCTTTCTGTCTGAATTGTTCCAGCACAGGAAATTAACTCTTTTCGGATTCACAGTGATGAAACTTGACTTAGCCCGGTATATCCGGGCTTTTTTTCGCCGGTTTTCACCGTATAATGCCTTCACCATCAATAACTATGCTGTACCCGTACTCTAATGACAAAAAAACATATCTATATCGCCTACACAGGCGGAACAATTGGAATGCAGAAGTCAGCTCACGGATATATTCCTGTCGCTGGTTTTATGGAACAGCAACTGCAGAACATGCCTGAGTTTCACCGCTCAGAAATGCCTGCATTCACTATCCATGAATATGCGCCACTGATTGACTCTTCAGATATGACTCCTGAAGACTGGCAACGCATTGCTGATGATATTAAGGCCAACTACGACAAGTTTGATGGATTTGTCATTCTTCATGGTACGGACACCATGGCCTATACCGCTTCTGCTTTATCCTTCATGCTGGAAAATCTGGGCAAGCCTGTGATTGTCACCGGCTCGCAAATCCCACTGGCAGAAATGCGCTCAGACGGTCAAAGCAACCTGCTTAATGCGCTGCATCTCGCGGCTAATTACCCGGTTAATGAAGTGACGGTTTTCTTCAATAACCAGCTTCTGCGCGGCAACCGCAGCACAAAAGCCCATGCCGACGGTTTCAATGCTTTTATTTCACCCAATATGCCAGCGCTGATCGAAGCAGGTATCAACATTCAGGTAAAACCAGCCACAGAGCTGAACAAACAGCCGGCAGGTGAGTTTCGGGTACACCAAATTACCCCGCAACCAATCGGTGTGATTACTATGTACCCCGGCATTTCACCTGAAGTTATCCGCAACACCCTGCGCCAGCCGGTCAACGCCATGATCCTGCTGACATTCGGAGTGGGTAATGCGCCGCAAAACGCTGATCTTCTGGCTCAGCTTAAAGAAGCGGCCGACCGCGGCGTCATAGTGGTTAACCTGACTCAGTGCCTGTCCGGAAAAGTGAACATGGATGGTTACGCAACTGGCTGTGCACTGGCGGATGCCGGCGTACTCAGTGGTTATGATATGACTCGGGAAGCCGCACTGGCGAAACTGCACTTTCTGCTCAGCCAGGCGCTGCCAACAGAAAAAGTGCGTGAGCTGATGCAACAGGACATCCGCGGCGAGTTATCCCGCTAATCAAGTTAATCGGACTCCCCCAATTGAGCCGCACTCGTGCGGCTCTTTTTATATCTCAGCTACACTTATAGCAAATTTCGTCTGTTGACTATGAGCAAGGTTGACTATGATTCTGCACGGCGCCTCCATTTCTCCTTTTGTCAGAAAAATCATGCTGGCCTTATCTTACAAAGGGCTGAATTACAACTTACAACCGCTCAACCCGTACCTGGAAAAAGAGTTGGCGCACAAACGCCATCCAATGGGAAAAGTGCCGGTGCTGGAACATGACAGTCTGACAGTTATCGACTCAACAGTTATTGCCCATTACCTTGACGACATCTACCCGGTTCCTCCGCTGTACCCGGGCGATGCCGGTGAAAGAGCAAAAATCCGGTGGCTGGAAGAATATGCCGATACCCGGCTCAGCGCACTGCTCGCTGGCGTGCTCTTCTATCAGAAAATTCTGAGGGGGCAGATTCTGGAAAAAGACGTTGATCAGGATGCCATTGACGACTGCATTCAGCATCATCTGCCGCCGGTTCTGAACTACCTGGAAGAACAAGTGCCGGCAGAAGGTTATATTACGACCCGTTTTTCGATGGCCGAAATTACGCTATGGAGTATTTTCCGCAGTGGCTGGATGGCTGGCTTAAGATTGAAACCTTACTATCCCAAACTGGCCATGTATCTGGAAGGTATTGAGCAAGAGCCCTGGGTGTCTAGTCTGGTGACGCAGGAAGATCATGAATTGAGTGGGTTTTACTGTGACCCTGTGCCTTTCACTGTGCCCAGGCAGTGATAACTGCAGATGAGCGCACCAGCCTTTACAGGGTCATAGGTGTCAGTTTTGCTGTAAAGTGAAACGGGCAATATCTGCCACAGGGGTTTCACTGTCTTCTATGGCAAAATCACGCTTGAGCTCAGATTTAGACTTAAAGCGAATCTCACCACCGGCTGCCACTGTCATATGCTCGGCCTCGGTATTATGACGAGACTGATACAGCATGACGGCCTGCATGGTGGACTCTTTCTGAGCCTCAGTTAATGGGGTGCCATCAGCCCATTTACCTGTTTCAGCCGCCGCCAGTAACTTTTGGTACACCTCTGGGGTCATGGCAGCCAGAATCTGTTGTACATCCATCCCATCTACTCCTCTTCATGCCCGACTATTTCAGGCCACTTGCAATGGTAGGCTACGATAATGACCTGAGTTTGCCAGTCAAGTAGCGTCTTGGTTTTAGTTTTCTTTTGTTTTCGTGATCACACTGCAGCAATGTCACATTATTCTTTCTCTCAGGTCAGTTTCTGCCGATAGGTATTAGGGTATTCTTGATTCTAGTGAACCCATCTATGAGTAACGCACCGCACATGACTTCTTCTGGCAAAAAAACGCGCAACATTTTGTTTTTTTTATCTGCTGTCGCATTTCTGCCAGCCTGCCAGGGCGAGTTTAAAACAACCGACAGTCTTTGCTCGGCACATCCCGAGCTATGTAAAGGACTGAATAACAATGACGGCCAGTGCCGTATCCAGCGTACAGATCTCATTTGGCAACGCTATAAACAGCTGAAAACGCCGACTGACATTGAAAAACTGCATACTCTTGAGTTCACCCGCAGCTACCAGTATTGCCTGGAGTATGCCGCAGAAATTGAACCAACCCGCTATAAAGAACGTAAATCAGTGCGGACCGCTGCGCTTATTCACAGCTATGAGGTCATGGAACAGCTAAGCGAAGAGCTGGCTGACTCCAAAGAACCCGAAGTTATTTATGACCGCTGGAGCCAGGGCGAGCACCAGGCTAAGGAAGAATTTCTGAAATTGGAAGGCACAGGCCAGCTTCAGACACCGGAATTGCAACTGGCACTGGCCTCTTTTTATACTGGTGTTGATAAAGCCAAAACTCGCCAGCTTCTGTTAAGAGCTCTGGAGCTTTATCAGGGTAAAGTTAAAGTGAAACCAGACATTATTCTGACACTGGCGACGCAGGCCCATCAGGACAACAACAAAACCGAAGCCTATTTATGGTCAAGAGTAGGTAGCCTGATGGGACTACCCGTGGCCAATTCAGAGACCTTATCGCGCCTGTATCCAATGCCGCAACAAGATAAAAGTCATCTGGATTCCTTAGCAGACAGCATCATACAGAGCATCAGTGCCGGCCATTTTAACCGTGTCTATGTAGAAAAAAATCTGATCTCCCTGCCAAGCCAGCAGCCCGACCAGCCACCGTCCTGACAACGCCATCACGGGCAGCACTGCCGTTACTCTACTTCACTGAATTGCAGTGAGACCGAATTGACGCAGTATCGCTGCCCGGTAGAAACCGGCCCATCATCAAATACATGCCCTAAATGACTGTCACACTCAGCGCAGCGAATTTCCGTTCGCTTCATCCCATGACTGGTATCGCTTAAATATCGAATTGAATCAGATTTAACAGGTGCATCAAAACTCGGCCAGCCACATCCCGAATCGTATTTTTGCTCAGAATGAAATAAGGCAATTTGACAACAAGTGCAGTGATATATTCCTGTTTTCTTATTATGCAATAACGTGCCTGAAAAAGGGGCTTCTGTGCCACCTTCCCGACAGACATAATATTGTTCATCTGATAGCAGTTCTTTCCAGTAAGAATTTGTTTTAAAAGCCATTTACCTGCCTGTAAACACAGTTTTCCAAAACCGTACTACTTAAAATTTGCCAATTTTTGCATATATGGCACATACTTTTGCTCGAAAGGTTTTTACATCGAAACAGTGCATTTAAGCATATTCCCCTGTATTTCGGGTACTGAATTAAAACTGAGCTACATCGTTGATTACTTTGCCAGCATTTATAGGTGAACTATTCATCTTTCGGCCAGGATTGTAATAAAAATCCGAAACTTTTTTGATTAAAGACAATTTGAGGTCTGTTTTTGCTTGCAGACCAGCGTTAGATTATGTAATTTTACTACCAGTTATCTTTCATTAGAAATTAAGTTGTGGAGCAACATAATGACTATCAAAGTAGGTATTAACGGTTTTGGCCGCATCGGTCGTTTCGTTTTCCGTGCTTCTGTAGAACGTGATGATATTGAAGTTGTCGGTATCAACGACCTGATCGACGTCGAGTACATGGCTTACATGCTGAAGTACGATTCAACTCACGGCCGTTTCAAAGGCACAGTTGAAGTTAAAGACGGTAACCTGATCGTTAACGGCAAGACTGTACGTGTTACCGCCGAACGCGATCCAGCAAGCCTGAACTGGGGTGCAATCGGTGTTGATGTTGTTGCAGAAGCAACGGGTATCTTCCTGACTGACGAGACTGCACGTAAGCACATCGAAGCGGGTGCAAAGAAAGTGGTTCTGACTGGTCCGTCTAAAGACGACACTCCTATGTTCGTAATGGGTGTGAACCACGAAACTTACCAGGGTCAGGAAATCGTTTCTAACGCGTCTTGTACTACTAACTGTCTGGCACCTATCGCTAAGGTTCTGAACGACAAGTGGGGCATCAAAGACGGTCTGATGACGACTGTTCACGCAACAACTGCTACTCAGAAAACTGTTGACGGTCCTTCTGCGAAAGACTGGCGCGGTGGCCGTGGTGCTTCTCAGAACATCATCCCATCTTCAACTGGTGCGGCTAAAGCTGTAGGTAAAGTCATTCCTGAGCTGAACGGCAAACTGACTGGTATGGCATTCCGCGTTCCAACAGCAGACGTTTCTGTTGTTGACCTGACTGTAAACCTGGAAAAACCTGCTACATACGAAGAAATTAAAGCTGAAATGAAGCGTGCTTCTGAAGCTGAGATGTCTGGCGTACTGGGTTACACAGAAGATGCCGTTGTTTCTCAGGATTTCATCGGTGAAGTACGTACTTCTGTATTCGACGCTGACGCAGGTATCGCTCTGACCGATACTTTCGTTAAGGTTGTTTCCTGGTATGACAACGAGATCGGTTACTCTAATAAAGTACTGGATCTGGTTGCTCACATCTCTAAGTAATACTTAGACGATGATTGAAAAGGCGGCTGATGGCCGCCTTTTTGCTATCTGTCATCCCGGATAGAGTCTCGACGGGCAGAAGTGTCGCCCGCTACCTTCATTGGCTTTTAAAGGAATCACTATGGACTTACGTCAACTCTCGACTTCAACAGTGCTTTCAGAACATATCAGCCTGTGCCGTCTTGATGGTGTGGATATCATTCGAATTCTTCACCCTGAATGCCAGGCAGCTATCTCATTATTTGGTGGTCATCTCTTAAGTTTCCAGCCTCAGGGACACGAAGATCTGATCTGGATGAGTGAAGCCGCCGACTTCTCGGGTAAGTCAGCTCTTCGTGGCGGCATTCCAGTTTGCTGGCCATGGTTCGGTAAAGTGGCCAGTCCATCGCACGGTTTTGCGCGTTCCAGTGTGTGGGAGCTGGAAAGTTTCAACGATCAGCAAAGCCATGTCACTGTCACGCTCACGCTGCATGACTCCCCCAAGTCCCGGGCTATATGGCCCTACCGCTTCCACAACCGGCTCCACTTTGAGTTCGATAAAACCCTCAAAGTCCAACTGACCAGCACCAATACCGACCAACGTCCGTGGCTTATGTCCGGCGCGCTTCATACCTATCTGGCCGTTGGAGACATAATGCAAACGAAATTGTCCGGATTGGGTAATGAATACCTCGACGGTCTGGCCGATCAGCAACGGCTTCCGACCAATGGTGTTTTACAATTCGATGACGCCGTAGACAGAGTTTACTGCCGGGCTGAGGACACGATTTATCTGGAAGATCCTGCCCTGTTTCGCCGTCTTCGCATGCATAACCATGGCCATGACAGCGCCGTGGTCTGGAACCCATGGCAGTCCGGTGCAGCAGGCATGGCTGACATGACACCGGATGGTTACACCACTATGCTGTGTGTGGAATCAGCACTGGCGGGTCAGGGTATTGTGCTGGAACCCGGGCAATCGCACAATCTCAGTACAGAAATCTGCGTCGAGTAACTGCCAGGCTCAGGAAAACCTGAGCCTGCCTTACCCCTGACTTCAACCTCTGATCTCAGGCCTGCATGGTAATATCCGCTTCAATCAGCACCCAGCCGTTACCATCCGGATCATTGAAAGTCGCGAAACGCCCTCCCATTAAGGTCACAATTTCTGACAGACTGACCCCCCGGTTGGTGAGCTCATCGTATGTCGAGGTAATATCATCAGTATGCACCACCAACCCCTGAACAGAACCTGCCCGCATTCCCCCAAATGGCATAACCAGACTAATGGTCGTCTCTGCGCCCTTAGGTGCCAGCTGTATCCAACGTTTATGGCTATCTGCCTTGTGATCCCTGATCAACTCAAATCCCAGTGCATCCCGGTAAAATAAAAGAGCCTGGCTTTGGTCCGATACAGGAATCGACACAGTATCAACCCGCGAAATCGGCATGTATCTCCTCCCCCTCAAGCTACACTTTTCTAGCTTAAATCAGAGCTGTTGATTTAGCTCAAAAAATAAGCAAGCAGTTTGATGGTGTACTCCGCCTCTGAGCCGATTTCCCAATGCTGAGACATCGCAGATAGCTGGCTGCCTTCGGTGCCTACCCCTAAAAAACCATCTTCCGCTGACTTTCCCATTACCCGCATCATTTAACGCCAACCCGCACAGCCGAAACCAGATTTCGCACCAGTTCCTACCGTTTGCCCGCTTCAACTCACTTTCCTGAAATAATGCGACTTCAGGCTGGATCTCGGCCCAGGTAAAGTGGCGTTTTTTTGAACAAGATGGCTTGCAGATCCCTGTTGATAGGAGGATAGTACCTCTATGGTAGGTTGTTTTTTGCCCACTATAGTCTGATGTGTCAGCTAAATTTTTCAGCAAAACCAACCACTCACTAAAGCAAATTAATTAGTTAGGTCTAGTCTTAGTTATGAGGGATGTGAAAGATTATTGATTTCGTCCTTTCTAAATGATTGAAGAACGATTCAGGGGGCATACCATGAGTATTTTTGACCACTATCGTCATCGCTATGAAGAAGCCAAGGATGAAGAGCTTTCATTGCAAGAATTCCTTGAGATTTGCCGTAACGATCGCAGTGCTTACGTAAACGCCGCAGAACGTCTTCTGATGGCCATTGGTGAACCGGAAATGGTAGATACCGCGAAAGACCCACGTCTGAGCCGGATATTTTCCAACCGCGTCATGTCACGCTATCCAACGTTTGAAGACTTCTATGGTATGGAAGAGGCCATTGAACAAATTGTTTCTTACCTGAAACATGCCGCTCAGGGCCTGGAAGAACGTAAACAAATCCTCTATCTGCTGGGTCCGGTAGGTGGCGGTAAATCCTCACTGGCTGAAAAGTTAAAAAGTCTGATGCAAAAAGTGCCCATTTATGTGCTGACTGCTAACGGTGAACGCAGTCCGGTAAATGACCACCCATTCTGCCTGTTCGACCCGCTTGAAGACGGCGAAATTCTGAACAAAGAATTTGGCATCCCTCATCGCTATCTGAATAACATTATGTCGCCATGGGCAGCGAAACGCTTGAAAGAATTCGGTGGAGATATCACCAAATTCAAAGTGGTGAAAGTGCGTCCATCCATTCTGCATCAGGTAGGTATCGCGAAAACAGAGCCTGGTGATGAGAACAATCAGGATATTTCATCTTTGGTCGGTAAAGTGGATATCCGTCAGCTTGAGCATTTTGCCCAGGATGACCCGGATGCCTACAGCTACTCAGGTGCGCTGTGTAAAGCCAATCAGGGCATGATGGAATTCGTGGAGATGTTCAAAGCACCGCTGAAAGTGCTGCACCCACTGCTGACCGCCACCCAGGAAGGTAACTATAACGGTACAGAAGGTCTGTCCGCCCTGCCTTTCGATGGCATTATTCTGGCTCACTCCAACGAATCAGAATGGCAGACATTCCGGAACAACAAAAATAATGAGGCGTTTCTCGATCGTGTTTACATAGTGAAAGTGCCTTATTGTCTGCGTGTGTCGGAAGAAATCAAGATTTACGAAAAACTACTGATGAACAGTGAACTGGCTAACTCGCCATGTTCTCCGAGTACGCTGGATATCCTGGCCCGCTTCTCAGTGCTGTCGCGCCTGAAAGAGCCGGAGAACTCAAGCATGTACTCAAAAATGCGGGTGTATGACGGTGAAACCCTCAAAGACACGGATCCAAAAGCCAAGTCTTATCAGGAATACCGCGATTACGCCGGTGTGGATGAAGGCATGGCTGGTCTGTCGACCCGCTTCGCGTTCAAAATCCTGTCTCGGGTGTTCAACTTCGATCACTCTGAAGTCGCCGCGAACCCGGTTCACCTGTTCTATGTTCTGGAACAACAGATTGAGCGTGAACAGTTCCCGCAGGAAAATGCCGAGAAATACCTGGAGCACCTGAAAGGCTACCTGATTCCCAAATATGTCGAATTCATCGGCAAGGAAATTCAGACCGCTTATCTGGAGTCCTATTCTGAGTACGGCCAGAACATTTTCGACCGTTATGTCAGTTATGCGGACTTCTGGATTCAGGATCAGGAATACCGCGATCCGGAAACAGGACAGCTGTTCGACCGCGCTGCATTGAACAACGAGCTTGAAAAAATCGAGAAGCCTGCCGGTATCAGTAATCCGAAAGACTTCCGTAACGAGATCGTCAACTTTGTATTGCGTGCACGTGCCAGCAATGCCGGTAAGAATCCGAACTGGACCAGCTACGAGAAACTGCGCACGGTTATTGAGAAGAAAATGTTCTCAAATACCGAAGAGTTGCTGCCTGTCATCTCGTTCAATGCCAAAACCTCTACGGAGGAGCAGAAGAAGCACGACGATTTTGTCGCCCGTATGATGGAAAAAGGCTATACCCGCAAGCAAGTACGTCTGTTGTCTGAATGGTATCTGCGCGTACGTAAATCATCGTAATTGATGGATGATGATCAAGGGGGAGAGCTTATGGCGCACTTTATCGACCGCAGGCTCAACGGCAAAAATAAGAGCACAGTGAACCGGCAGCGTTTTTTACGCCGGCACAAGCAACAGATCAAAGATTCTATTGCTGATGCCGTCAATAAACGCTCCATCACTGACGTGGAAAGCGGAGAGAGCATTACTATCCCTTCCCGCGACATACGTGAACCCTCGTTCCATCAGGGACGAGGTGGGCAGCGAGAAATCGTCCACCCTGGTAACGATCAGTTCAGCCCTGGTGACCGCATTGAGCGGCCCCAGGGAGGAGCCGGTTCCGGTGGGGCCGGCGAAGGTCAGGCCAGCCCTGATGGCGAGGGACAGGATGACTTTGTCTTTCAAATCTCTAAAGACGAGTATCTGGATCTGTTGTTTGAAGATCTCGAACTCCCTAATCTGAAGAAAAATCAGTTCAACAAACTTGTTGAGTGGAAAACCTTCCGCTCAGGGTTTAAATCTACCGGGGTACCGGCCAATATTGCTATTGTCAGGTCCCTGCGGAATTCACTTGCCCGTCGTACCGCAATGACGGCAGCAAAACGTCGCCAGTTACGAGAGCTGGAACTTGAACTCGACAGATTACAAAGCACAGAACCGGCACAGCCGTTTGATGAACAACGTGTGAAAGAAGAAATACAGACACTGCGTGATCGCATCAGCAAAGTGCCATTTATCGATACCTTTGACCTGAGATACAAAAACTACGAACGTCGCCCTATGCCCAGTAGTCAGGCAGTGATGTTCTGTCTGATGGACGTATCAGGTTCCATGGATCAGGCGACCAAGGATATGGCGAAACGCTTCTATATCCTGCTTTACCTGTTCCTGACACGAACCTACAAAAATGTGGAGGTGGTTTTTATCCGCCACCATACACAGGCTAAAGAAGTAGACGAACACGAGTTTTTCTATTCCCAGGAAACCGGGGGCACCATAGTATCCAGCGCATTGCGGCTGATGGATGAAATCATTAAGAAGCGGTACTCCCCTTCAGAATGGAACATCTATGCCGCGCAGGCTTCAGATGGCGACAACTGGGCGGATGATTCCCCTGGCTGCCGTGAGTTGCTCGACAAGCATATTCTGCCGGTTTCGCGTTATTACTCATACATTGAGATCACCCGTCGGGCTCATCAAACACTGTGGCGTGAATATGAGTCCCTGTTAGGCAATCATGAAAATTTTGCCATGCAGAACATTCGCAGCGTAGAAGACATCTTCCCGGTATTCCGAGAACTGTTCAAAAAACAAGTCCATTAATCCTAAGGTGCAGGGCGACTTAAAAACTCGCCCATCTGCAATCTACACTTAAGGGACAGCGCTGATTATTGGCCGACGCGCATCAGGGGAGTGGGTTATGGAAACAGAGATCAAACAAAAGGCACTCAGTGATGGTCCGGACTGGACATTTGAACTGCTTGATCAATACCACATGGAAATCAAGCGGGTGGCCAACCATTACCGGTTAGACGCCTACCCTAACCAGATCGAGATCATTACTGCCGAACAAATGATGGATGCCTATTCCAGCATCGGCATGCCGATTAACTACAATCACTGGTCATTCGGAAAGCGCTTTATTGAAACGGAGCGTGGTTACAAGCATGGTCAGATGGGGCTGGCGTATGAAATAGTGATCAACTCAGATCCCTGTATCGCCTACCTGATGGAAGAGAATACTATCACCATGCAGGCCCTGGTCATGGCCCATGCCAGCTATGGCCATAATTCATTCTTTAAAGGCAACTACCTGTTCAAAACCTGGACGGATGCCAGCTCAATTATTGATTACCTGCTGTTTGCTAAGAAATACATCTCTGAATGTGAGGAAAAATACGGTGATGTGGAGGTTGAAAAACTGCTCGACTCCTGTCATGCACTGATGAACTACGGCGTTGATCGTTACAAGCGCCCGCAAAAAATCTCGCTGGTTGAAGAAACCGCCCGTCAGAAAGCACGGGAAGACTACCTGCAAACGCAAGTAAATGCTCTGTGGCGCACTATTCCGGCGCAAGCGGAAAAGGATCTCCATAATGAAGAAATCCGTTTTCCTGCTGATCCACAGGAGAACATTCTGTACTTCATTGAAAAACATGCCCCGCTTCTTGAGCCCTGGCAGAGAGAAATCGTGCGGATTGTGCGCAAGATCAGCCAATATTTTTATCCTCAGAAACAGACCCAGGTCATGAATGAAGGCTGGGCGACGTTCTGGCACTACACCATTCTGAACCACCTCTATGATGAAGGGCTGGTAACTGATCGCTTTATGCTTGAGTTCCTGCACAGCCACACCAATGTAGTTGCACAGCCAACCTACAACAGTCCGTACTATAGCGGCATCAACCCCTATGCCCTCGGGTTTGCCATGTTCCAGGACATACGCCGGATCTGTGAACATCCCACCGAGGAAGATAAGTACTGGTTTCCTGACTTTGCCGGTAAAGACTGGCTGGATACTGTGCATTTTGCAATGGAGAACTTTAAGGACGAGAGTTTCATCAGCCAGTTTTTATCACCCAAACTGATCCGTGATTTTAAATTCTTTGCCGTTGATGACGATGACAGAAACAACTATGTGGAAGTCAATGCTATTCACAATGAAGAAGGGTACAGAGCCATTCGGGAAAAACTGTCGTCACAGTACAATCTGAGCAACAACGAGCCGAACTTACAAGTATGGAACGTGGCATTACGTGGCGACAGGTCGCTCACACTAAGGTACGTGCCGCATAACCGGATACCTTTGTCAGACAGCTATAACGAGGTGCTGAAACACCTTCACCGTCTGTGGGGATTTGATGTCATTCTCGAAGAAGAGTTGAGCGATGGCAGAAGTCATATTCTGTCGACCTGCCCTAACAGAAGCAGCAGTTACTCTTCAGAGCTCTGAATTAAAATCTTGCGCAAAAAAAGAGAGGCATTACGCCTCTCTTTTTCATTCACACGGTGATAAGCAGCAGATTACTGCTCTTCTTCGTGCAGATAACGTGCAATTTCGATACGGTGACTGTACCAGATAGCTCCGCTGTCGCGACCGTATTTTCGAATACGATCTGCTACCAGCTCTGACTGATGATTATCACAATATGACTTCAGATCACGATAATATGCCAACGCCAGCTCACACGCTTCACGGTTCATGAAGTAATACCCACCCACTCGGGTGTAAATCTTACGCAGACCGTTGATTGTCAGAACATACAGGATGTTACCTGAGTGGGTAGCCATTCCCTGAAACATGCGGTAATCAAAATAATTGAAGGCACGGGCACGGCAAATCTGCTCACACAGCTCCGGCTGTTCCTTACCATATTTATCCACAATTTTTCTGACTTCCAGCAGCAGCTCAGGCTTTACCTCACAGCTTTCCACGAAAGACTCGAAGCTGCTCGCAGCCAGAAGAGATTCGCAGGAATGGATAACATAATCCAGCAACTGGCTGACTTTTTCGCTGTTAGATTTCACCGCATAGCGCATGTAAACGGTGCTGATATCGGTACGGGCAGCCAGCAAATCTTCCAGAACGCGCTGAACATCCTGGCCATCCAGTGTAATAAGGGTATCCAGGATACTCAGTCCTGAAGTATCCATATAATTATTTACCCGGGTTGGCTTACCGTGTTGAATGGTCAGCCATCCATCACGTGCCAAACGCTGCAGCACTTCCCGTAAAGTTGTACGTGTCACACCAATCAGCTCTGATAATTCACGCTCTGCAGGTAAGATTGAGCCCTGCGGAAAATGATTATTCCAGATACTCTCAATGATGTATTTCTCAGCAAATGTTGCTGGGCTATCAGCCTTTATAACCATCAGTTAGTATTCCAAACTTGCTTCTTGCTTATCTTTTATAAACTCATCATACCACTAGTTATCGCTGAGTAGAAACCTTGCCTCCGGGAGTTTTGAAGTAAGTTAACAAAGGTGCAATATCCTGCAATCAAACCCTCATCCCAACTTATTGTTCTGGCAGATTTATTTCTAACCATTTCTGGTACAATCTCTAAGTCGTAGTCCATGGTTTGGATTTACACTCTATTTTTGTGTTACGAAATATTAACACCTTAACAAACAATTCATACAATCGGTTAAAATTGCGACCCGTAAATAAGGGGAGTCAGCAATGACAATTCCCCGGAAAGGAAGCGATTTGTCATCAAAATATCAGGGCTTTCAATGACTCGGAAACATTCTGGGCCAGGGCTGAGGTACGCCTGCTGTTTTGTTAACGCCCATAAATAACACAGAGATCAAAAAAATGGCTATCACGCTAGGGAACGCGTTTATTAAGAACTTTCTGGGTAAAGCGCCCGACTGGTATAAACTCACGATCATTGCCTTCTTGGTGATCAACCCCATCGTTTTTTTCTTCATCGACCCTTTTGTCGCTGGCTGGCTACTGGTTGTTGAGTTTATCTTCACTCTGGCAATGGCACTGAAATGCTACCCGCTCCAGCCTGGTGGTCTGCTGGCCATTGAGGCTGTCGCCATCGGCATGACGACACCTGAACTGGTCAAACATGAACTGGTCGCCAATATTGAAGTCTTGCTGCTGCTTATCTTCATGGTGGCGGGTATTTACTTTATGAAGCAGCTGCTGCTGTTCATTTTCACCAAGATATTGATAGGCATCCGCTCAAAAATTCTGCTGTCACTGTCTTTCTGTGTCATGGCAGCCTTCCTGTCGGCATTTTTGGATGCCCTGACTGTGATTGCCGTTGTGATCAGTGTGACCACAGGTTTCTACAGCATCTACCATAAAGTCGCCTCCGGTCAGGAGCCACATGCGTCTCACGACCACACTTCCGACCATGCCATTCAAGAACTGAGCCGCGATGATCTGGAAAACTACCGGGCCTTCCTGCGTAGCCTGCTGATGCATGCTGGTGTGGGTACCGCTCTGGGTGGTGTCATGACCATGGTCGGTGAACCGCAAAACCTGATCATTGCCAATCAGGCGGGCTGGCAGTTTGGCGAATTCTTCCTGCGTATGGCGCCTGTAACCGTGCCGGTTTTCTTTTGCGGCCTCATCACTTGTGCTCTGGTCGAAAAGTTTGGTTTGTGCGGCTACGGCGCCAAGCTTCCTGAAAACGTACGCAACATTCTGATCGACTACGATAACGAAGAACGTAAGCGTCGTACCAATCTGGATATCGCTAAACTCTGGATTCAAGTCATCATAGCCGTCTGGCTGATTGCCGGTCTGGCCCTGCATTTGGCTGCTGTCGGCTTGATTGGTCTGACCGTGATCATCCTGGCTACTGCATTTACCGGTATCATTGAAGAGCACTCTTTGGGTAAAGCCTTTGAAGAAGCTCTGCCATTCACCGCTCTGCTGGCCGTTTTCTTTTCAGTCGTGGCAGTGATCATTGAGCAAAAACTGTTCAGCCCTATTATTACTGCCGTACTGGAAATGGATGGCAGTGCGCAAATGGGGATGTTCTACATTGCCAACGGGCTGTTATCCATGGTGTCGGATAACGTTTTTGTCGGTACTGTCTATATCAATGAAGTGAAATCAGCGCTGATCGACGGCATGATTGACCGCGAACGCTTCGACATGTTGGCCGTAGCCATCAACACAGGCACCAACCTGCCATCGGTCGCGACGCCAAACGGTCAGGCTGCTTTCCTGTTTGCACTGACATCGGCATTGGCACCGTTGATCCGACTGTCATACGGACGCATGGTCTATATGGCACTGCCATATACACTGGTCTTGTCTCTGGTTGGTCTCGCAGGTATTGAGCTGACGCTGCTCCCTATGACGGAGTGGTTCTATCAAAACGGTTGGTTGTCCGCCGCCAGTGAAGCCATCCCACAATTGGCACCGGTAACTGGACACTAACGGGAATTTCTGGTTCTCTAGGTTGTCATAGCTTAAGCAAAACACTGAGTAACAAGGGGTTGTCGACTTTTGCGTTTACAGCCCCTTGGCTATATCTGACCGAGAGAATTTCATGCAGATGTTAAAAACCTTCAGCCAACGCCGTCTGTCGTGGCTACTGTTGTTAGTTTTCGCCGTCTTCTTCGAAGGCTGCGCCCTGTTTTTCCAGCACGCGATGAATCTGGCGCCCTGCGTCATGTGTATCTATGAGCGCATTGCGATGTTTGGGATTGGTATTGCAGCTCTGGTTGGCCTGATCGCGCCTGAGGTGAGTGTTGTTCGCTGGTCCGGACTGGCGCTATGGGGATACAGCGCCTGGCGTGGTCTGTCTCTGGCACAAGAACATGTCGGCTATCAGTTTAACCCCTCTCCATTTGCTACCTGCGATCTGTTCGTAAAACTGCCTGCCTGGGCACCACTGAATCAATGGGCACCCTGGTTATTCGAAGCTTACGGTGATTGCAGTAAAGTGGTATGGCAATTTCTGGGACAATCCATGCCGCAATGGCTGGTCATCATTTTCGCGGCTAACCTGATTGTCTGGGCTGTCATCGTGCTAGCTCAGTTTGTTAAATCAACCTCAAGCCGATACTGACAACACAGGAGGCACTATGCCTCCTGTGTTCCGTCACTGCTTTCGGCCACAACACTGCTTAAACTTTTTCCCGCTGCCGCACGGACAAGAGTCGTTGCGGCCAACCCCTTTATATGGGTTGATTGACTGCGCAGAGCTTCCCCCTTGCTGTAACTCATCAGCAGCCATTACCACCTCTGAAATCATAAAAGGCAGATTGGCATACAATGCACTGGGTTCTGGCATACCGTCGACGCCGTCATCTGCCATTTGAGTCAGCGTACCAGCCTCATCAAGAATCAGCATACAGGTCGTCAACAAGGCCGACAGCATTCTGCCGGTGCCATCGGGAATGGTTTTATTTTCCCAGTGCACTGCCACATGCGGCCAAACGGCCAGAAAGCCTTCGGCAAAATGCCCCATGGCCTCTGATACCCCCTGCGCTTCCTGCCACTGCATATCCAAAGGAAGACTGTACTCGCCGGATTTTATGGCCAGGTATTGGTGCTCAAAATGGGCCAGTATGCTGGCTCTGTCTTGCTGACTGATGGTCACTGGCTCATCTTCTGCCAGGCCACCGTTAACCAGCGCGGGCAGCCAGTTATCAGGCTCCATTGCAGCAGGGCTTGCATTTGCAGCAAGTAAAGCGCCTTCAATAAAGGCCGGCGGCATGCCTGCCCAGTCATCAGAGAGCGTGATCAATGTGGTCATGGTGTTTTCCTGTTTGTTGTTACCGGCGAGTATAACGCAAACGGAAAAGGCCGCAAATGTGACGATTTGTTGTTGAAATTTCATTCAAAACAACGCCAAAATGGCCTTAACGCTAACGGCTGTGGGTAACAAAGATGCAAAGAGAGGTCAGCGCTATTATTGCAGGAGCTACCGGCCTGGTGGGCAACGAGCTTCTGCACCTGCTGCTCGGTAACGGCACCATGGAAAAGGTATACGCCCTGACCCGTGTCGCATTGCCCTACCGCAGTAAAAACCTGGTGCAGATAGTGCATCCTGAATTACGTATCACAGAATGGGAAGATACCGATCCCGTCCCTGAGCTTGGCTTTATTTGCCTGGGCACCACCAAAAAGTCTGCCGGCAGCAAAGCCGGGCTTGAAGCCGTAGATGTAGAGCTGGTCAAGTCGGTGGCGCGCAGTATGTTACAGCTGGGCGTACAGCACCTTGTTGTCATCTCCAGCCTGGGTGCCACGCCCTACTCCCCTTCCTTCTATCTGCGTTGCAAAGCGAAAATGGAGCAGGCACTGAGTGACTTGGGCTTCAGCCATTGCATCTTCGTACGTCCGGGGCCGCTGAGCGGTGAGCGCTCAGAATCACGGCAAGATGAAGTGCTGTTGCAAAAGGGCTTGGAACTCGCGCAGCCTTTGCTTATCGGCCCGCTTTCGCACCTTGTCCCCATTCCGGCCGAAGACCTTGCCCTCACCATGCTGAATCTGGCAATCAAGGCGTTAGAGCTACCACCCACCTCTGCGGAAATTCACAGCGGCAATGCGCTAAGACGACAGGCTGCAGATACTCAGCGCCCTCAAGCCTGACAGATACTGAGCAAAAGGTGACAAGCCAGCTTAACCACACTACAATCTCGCCTCTTTAACTGAACAGCAGTAATCTGAGGCTATGAGACTGATACTTGGCCCGATGGAAGGTGTGCTTGACCACCTGATGCGGGAAATGCTCACTGAAATCAATGACTACGATCTGTGCGTGACTGAGTTTGTCCGCGTGATCGACCAGCGCCTGCCCAAAAGTGTCTTCTATCGTCTGTGCCCGGAGTTACTGCAAGGTGGAAAAACCCTGTCAGGCACACCTGTTCGTGTTCAGTTACTCGGACAAGATCCGGACTGGATGGCCGAAAACGCCCATCTTGCGGCTTCGCTGGGCTCTCCCGGTATCGATATCAACTTTGGCTGCCCGGCAAAGTCAGTCAATAAAAGCCGGGGAGGTGCGGTATTACTGCAAGAACCCGAGCTGATGTATCAGATCGTCAAAGCCGTCCGTGATGCGGTTGACCCGCGAGTGCCAGTCTCGGCCAAAGTCCGTTTAGGCTGGGATGATCCGGGTCACTGCTTTGAGATCACCGATGCGGTTTCGCAGGCCAAAGCGGATGAAATCACCATTCATGCCCGCACCAAAACCGATGGCTATAAAGCCGAGGCGATAAAATGGGATTACATACGTCAGGTAAAACAGACAGCACAGCTTTCAATCGTAGCGAACGGTGAAGTCTGGAACCATGCCGACGGGCAAGAGTGTATGAAAGCCACGCAAGCCGATGCTCTGATGGTGTGTCGCGGCGCGCTCAACCTGCCTAACCTGGGCAATGTAGTCAAATATAATCACCCCCACATGGTATGGGAGACGGTGCTGGATCTGCTGCTGAAATATTCCGGTTACGAAATCAAAGGGGATAAAGGCTTGTATTACCCAAACCGTGTCAAACAGTGGTTTGCTTACCTTCGCCACGAATACCCGCAAGCCAAAGCTCTGTTTGCTGATGTCCGCCGCCATAATAAGGCCGCTCCTATTGTCGAAGTGCTGCAATCTGCAAAAACGCAATTGTTACGGCAAGCCAGCTAGTTGCAGTGCAACTGACACAAAAACGTCATAAACAACACTTAGGCTTGAAACATGGAGAGCCTTGAATAAGTGGACTTAGAATGAAAGTGTTGTTTATCAGCCGTCACAATACTTGCCGAAGTATCCTTGCGGAAGCTGTCGCCAAACGTTTTTTACCTGCTCATTTTCACATCGCCAGTGCAGGCTCTGACCCAAAAGGTGAGTTGCCTGCATTCATACAAACTTACCTCAGCGCAATGGGCCTGAATCCGGCTGATTACCGAAGCAAGTCCTGGGAAGAGTTTTCACGGTTCCATCCTGATATTGTGATTTCTGTCGGCGATAGCCAGCATGGCGAACCTTGTCCGAACTGGCTGGCCGACGGCATACGGGTGAACTGGGATTTACCCAATCCCTTGACGCTCAGCCAAGACCCGGATGAGCAGGAAAAGGCCTGTGAACAAACCGCACTGCTGCTGAAACATCACGTCGATACGCTGAGTACACTGCCGATAGATAGCCTCAGTGCGGAAGAGATAAAGACAAAGCTCAGCCAAACCGCCTTGTAGCGCGTCGAATGTCATTTCATCCAGCTTAGTCGGCGTCAGACTGCGGGCAACGGACACTAGCGATTCGGGTGATTTAAAATGTGGTCCTCCCAGTCGATAACATCAATTTCGTACACGACTGTATCGCGGACCGACTGATTTGCCGCATGCATGGCGTCTTTGGAGCCGGTAATTAACGGGTGCCATTCCGGCAAGGGCTGACCTTCGGCCAGCAGGCGATAGGCGCAGGTGTCCGGCAACCAGCTAAACTCATCAATGCGCTCACGGGTAAGCTTGAGGCACTCTTCGCCCGATTCAAACCGGTTGGCATAGTCTTTACATGAACAGGTTTGGTCATCAAGTAAACTGCAGGCAACATTAGTGTAATAAACTTCATCGGTATCATCGTCGATAAGTTTATGCAGACAGCATTTACCGCAGCCGTCACACAGCGATTCCCACTCTGTATCTGTCATTGCTGTCAGGTCTTTCTCTTGCCAAAATGCTGCCATCACTGTGCCCCAATATCATGCGTTATTCGCCCTCTTATTGTAGGGATAAGAGGAAACAAGGCGGTGTTATAGCTGTCTGCCCGGCAAAGTGCAAGCCTCAGTCCGGATTTCCTTTCTTTGGCAGGCACACAACAGCCGCAAAGGTTGATTCCCGATACTATGGGTGATAATTTGCGCCACCAGCGTGAACGGCCAGTGATACTGGCCGGAATCACGAACGTGTCCACGAACGTGTTCACGAAGTGTCACTGTTGAATAAGACTGCCAGATAAGTATAGAAGGTTGGAATGGATTGTCGTTTAGGCTGCGGAGCCTGTTGTATTGCCCCGAGTATTTCTTCCCCCATTCCGGGTATGCCTGATGGCAAACCTGCCGGGGTGCGCTGTATTCAGCTAAACGACAATAATCTGTGCAAGCTTTTTGGCAAGCCGGAAAGACCGGCAGTATGTCATCACTTCAAACCCTGTCCGGACCTCTGCGGCACCACCAATCAGCAAGCGCTGTTCAACCTGACAGAGCTGGAGCAGATCTCAGACGTTCACTTTGCCGGATAATATTCGCAAGGCTGATTTGGCATGCTCTAATGCCTGATGGCCCGAGCTGGTCAGATAGCCGCCATCGGGTTGAGTGACGAGCCCTTTATCATACAAACGCTGTGCGGCAGAGATCATCTCAGAACTCGCGTCATGATTAACCTTGATCCCCTCCATATCACTGTGCATCGGGAACTTAACCAGCAGATTCAATTCTTGTACTAACTCTGGTGTCAGGGGCATAGCGACCTCTCCTCTTAAGAACTTATCTCCAAGCATAGTGAGAGAAACCCAAAGTCGCTGCGGTTTAGATCAAAACAACAGTAATTATCTGAAAAAAAAGAAAACCGCTTACCCCTCTTCGGGATAAGCGGTTTATGAAACGCTGAGTTTCTAAGGGTCTTTATACCCAGTCTGTCAGGCTTGAATACCGACAATCAGCCAAGGTGCATTCGGTGCGCTCAGATCACGCTCCAAATGCCAGATATCAGAGATATCTTCTTCTACCCCTTCATGGCTATCTTTGTAGCGCCCTGCAAACTTCACGCTCAGATGAGCGGTATTGGCATTGTAATCAGCACGAACCAGCTCTGCATCAACGTACATCACTTCAGTGTGCTGCTCGCCATCCAGCTTGTTACGCTCTGCTTTTAAGTCTTCAAACAGTGCCGGGCTGACATACTCACGGATGGTTTCCAGCTCATTGTAATTCCAGGCGCCTTGCAGTGTGCGGTAATGCTCACGAGCACCTTGCAAAAAAGCATTCATGTCAAAGCCAGGAGGCAGATTGAACGGCACATCACTATCGGTTGCGCGATACTCAGGCTGTGCACTCGCCGCACCGGTAAATGCATCCGCTTGCTGACGGTGCTGTGCCTGGGGTGAGTCACCGGCATACGCCTGCTGATGCCCCATTGCCGTCGGCTTGGTTTTGCGCATGCCTTTGAGGAACTTGAAAATCAGAAAAGCGATCAGGCCAAAAATCAGGATATCCATAAACTGAATACCTTCAAATGCCCCACCGAAGAATGCTGCCAGCAGTCCACCGGCAAGTAATCCGCCCAGCAGTCCGCCCATCAAGCCTTTTTTGCCGGCTGATGCCGTTGGGTTCTGTTTACTGATCGTATCTGTTTGCTGCGGTTGCTGTTTTTGCGCCGGAGCTGTTTTAAAGCTCTTGCCCAAAGATTTACTGCCGCCAAACTTTTTCGCTTCTGCGTGCGGAGCAGTGAAAGACACAGCCACCAGTAACGCGAACATGGTTATATAGCGTTTCATCAATCCTTTACCTTTGCCTATAAAATGCAATCCTTATGCATCCTAGCTGGGGGGATGGTAAAGTCAATCAGGTCTGTCGGCCAAATTGTTACCAAATTTAGCAGGATCGCCGAATTTGCTCCCTGTAAACCATTACACTTTTCAACAACAAGCTGACATCACTTCATAGTCAACAATGCGATCTTCTACGGCTAAGCTAATGAAATGGCTTGTTACTTTGTGTACATCCCACCTAGTATTAGGCAAGACCTACTTATCTCAATTCGCATACAGTGAGGCAATCACCATGCATGAAGCGACGCATCAGAACACACACAGTAAACTGATAGGTTATTTGCTTTGGATTTTTGGCTTTACCGGTGCCCACCGCTTTTATTACGGCAAACCTGTGACCGGCACACTGTGGTTCTTCACTCTGGGTCTGTTGGGCATTGGCTGGCTGATCGATCTGTTCCTGATCCCCGGCATGGACAAAGAAGCGGATCTTCGTTTCCAAAGTGGCGAACTGGACTATAACATTGCCTGGTTGCTGCTTACCTTTCTGGGTGTCTTCGGCGTGCACCGTATGTACATGGGAAAATGGATAAGCGGACTCTTGTATTTACTGACGTTTGGCTTTTTCCTGATTGGTGTTTTGATTGATTTCTGGACCCTGAATGAGCAGGTTTCGGTCAAAAATGCCGAACGCCGTTAATACAGGTAACGTTAATACAGGTAAATAGAGACATTCTTGACCCGGAAGTTTTGTTGCCCATAGAATATTGAACATTGTTCTATATTCTATACTTTTTATAGCACACGCAGCCTGTGCTATAAGGCAGCCAGCAAACTGTCCGGCCTTTTATTTGTGCTTAGCGCACCATGTAGGGAAGATCATGGCAAGACGAAACGATCACACGCGGGAAGAGCTCATCAGCATGACACTTGAGCAAGTCAAAAAGTTTCTCAGCGAGCACCCCCATCACGAACTCAGTTTACGTAAAGTGGCCGCAATGATTGGCTATGTGCCCAGCACCTTAGTCAATGTGTTTGGCAACTATAACCTGCTGTTACTCCATGCTGTTGCCCAAACCATGGATGAACTGTTTGCTGAGGCTGAAAAGCAGTTGCAGCAGTCAGAGTCTACAACAGACGCACTGCGCAAACTTGCCTACTGCTATCTCAATTTTGCGGTGGATAATCCTTACCGCTGGCAGCTGATTTTCCAGCACACCATGAATGGCGAGGAACTGCCTGAGTGGCAGAATGAACGCATCAACAACATGATCAACATGCTGGAAAGCCTTATCCGCCAGCTCATCCCCGACCAATCCGAAACCGCGGTGATGGAAGCCAGCCGTGTCTTGTGGGCTGGCGTGCATGGCATTACCCTGCTGACCGTTGACGATAAGCTCTTCACCTCAACGCCCGTTGACGGAAAAGCGCTGATCGACAACCTGCTGGACACTTACCTGAACAATTGGCAGGTATGAAGGAGTCCAGCCAGATGAGTCATTCACAATCCGCTTTACTGACCCAACGCCGTTTTCTCCCTTATTTCATTACCCAGGCGCTGGGTGCGTTTAACGACAACATTTATAAAAATGTTCTGCTAATTCTGATCGCTTTTGCAGCGCCGGGCACTTTGCCATTTGAGTCCGATTTCATTATCAACCTGGCCGCCGGTATCTTTATTTTGCCTTTCTTTTTGTTCTCGGCGTCTGCCGGTGTTCTGGCTGATTCCTATGACAAAGCCAGCATCATGCGAAAAGTGAAAATGGCTGAAATCATCATTATGGCTATGGCGGCTGTGGCTTTTGTGGCAGAAAATTATACCGCCTTACTGCTGCTGTTGTTCCTGATGGGCTCGCAATCGGCTTTCTTTGGCCCGGCCAAGTATGCCTTGTTGCCTCAGCACCTGAAAAAGGAAGAACTGGTTTCCGGCAATGCGTTGGTTGAGACAGGGACATTCCTGGCCATACTGATCGGTACCCTGCTTGCGGGGATCATTGCCGATCAGCAAGCAGCGAGAACCATAGCGGCAGTGGCTGTGGTGTCGTTCGCTGTCTTAGGCTATGCCAGTTCGCGTTATATCCCTGCAGCCAAGCCCTGCGGTGCAGGTCAGCGGTTTCGCTGGCAGCCGATCAGACAAACCCGCAAAACGCTGTCTATTGCAGCAAAAGATAAAGTGGTGTTGCAGTGCGTGCTGGGGATCAGCTGGTTCTGGTTTCTGGGGGCAAGTTATCTGACCCAGTTTCCCAACTTCGCCAAGTTATACCTTGGCGGTAATGCCGCTTCGGTTTCAGTATTGCTGACCTTGTTTTCCATCGGTATCGCTATCGGCTCACTGCTGTGCGACCGCCTGTCTGGCCATCGTATCGAGCCGGGCATCGTTCCGCTGGGCTCACTCGGCATCACCCTGTTTGGTGCAGACCTGATGTTCGCGACCCCTGATATAGCGCCAGTGTCAGACTCACTGTGGGCCTTTCTGACCCAACCGGATCTGATTCGGGTGTTCTTCTCACTGACCATGCTGGGTGTGTCTGGCGGTATCTATATCGTGCCACTGTATGCCATGATGCAAAACCGCGCCGAGCCGTCGGAGCGGGCGCAGGTGATTGCGGCGAACAATATCTGGAATGCCATTTTCATGGTCGTCAGCTCAGTGACAGCGATCGTTTTCCTGTCAGTACTGTCTTTGTCGATACCGCAGTTCTTCCTCTTCCTGGCGGTTCTCAATCTGCTGGTGCTGGGGTATATCTACCTGCAGGCGCCCGATTTTTTCTGGCGATTTATCATTTGGATTGTCAGCCACACCTTGTACCGGGTAAGCCACCAGCAGTTGGAGAACATTCCGAAGCAGGGCGGTGCATTAATTGTCTGCAACCATGTCAGCTATATGGATGCCTTGCTGCTGGCCGGTGCCTGCCCTCGCCCGATACGCTTTATCATGGATGAGGACATATTCAAATTGCCACTCATTAAAGCCTTCTGCAGCGCCTGTAAAGTCATTCCTATTGCCGCAAAAGACAGGCGATCTATTCAAAAAGCTTTTGAGGAAGTGGAATACTATCTGTCTCAAGGCGAATTAGTGTGTATCTTCCCGGAAGGAAAGCTCACTCATGATGGAGAAGTCGGGCCTTTCATGCGAGGTGTGGATCTCATCCTGAAACGCTCCCCTGCGCCTGTCATTCCGATGGCACTGCAAGGTTTGTGGGGCAGTTACTTCAGCCGTGAAGGCGGTAAAGCCTTGCTGAAGTGGCCGAAACGTTTCTGGTCGCGTGTGACTATTGTCGCCGGGACCCCGGTGAATGCGCAATCAGCCAATAGCGCGGCTTTACGTGAGACCGTTATTGCGCTGCGAGGCGAATCTCGCTAATACACTGACAAAACGGATAGTGCGTGGTTTTGCGCTTTCCGTTTTTATCCTGCCTTAAAAATTTATACAGAATAATCCACCAACATATTACTCAATAACAATCATTAAAACCAGCCATTATCCAGTGAAGCCGAGATATCATCGGCCTCACACCTCACAGACCACTTTTCACTCTTTTAGTTTATTATTCTGATAAATATTAAAATTACGCCCCTTCACATAATTTTTTCCTGCAAACCCTTTATCAAAAGGTGGCATTTAGTGTAATTTGTGGGAAATGTTCACTTTTTCGCAGGATGACCACATGCACAACATCGGGATGTCTACCAAGCTCAACAATGTTTGTTATGACATAAGGGGTCCCGTTCTTAAACATGCCAAGCGCATGGAAGAAGAAGGCCACAAAATTCTTAAGCTCAACATTGGCAACCCCGCCCCATTCGGTTTTGATGCTCCGGATGAAATCCTGGTCGACGTGATCCGCAATCTGCCAACCTCACAGGGTTACTGCGATTCAAAAGGCATTTACTCGGCACGTAAAGCCGTAGTGCAGCATTACCAGAGACGCGGCCTGCTGGATTTAGATGTCGAAGACGTATATATCGGCAATGGCGTATCCGAACTGATCGTCATGGCGATGCAGGCACTGCTGGATAACACGGATGAAATTCTGGTTCCTGCACCCGATTACCCGCTGTGGACTGCGGCCATATCCTTGTCTGGCGGCAATCCTGTGCACTATATCTGTGATGAAGAATCAGACTGGTATCCGGACCTTGACGACATTCGCAGTAAAATCACCCCGAAAACGCGCGGGATTGTGTTGATCAACCCGAACAACCCAACCGGTGCTGTCTACAGCCGTGACTTTTTGCTGGAAGTGATTGAAATCGCCCGTCAGCACAAACTGATTATCTTTGCCGACGAAATTTACGACAAAATTCTCTATGACGGCGCCCAGCACACTTCTATCGCACCACTGGCAGAAGACGTGTTCTGTGTCACCTTCAATGGTTTGTCTAAGTCTTACCGTGTCTGTGGCTTCCGCGCTGGCTGGATGTTGCTCTCAGGGCCACGCCACGTTGCCAAACGCTACATCGAAGGCCTGGATATGCTGGCCTCAATGCGTCTGTGTGCCAACGTGCCGATGCAGCATGCAGTACAGACAGCTTTAGGTGGCTACCAGAGCATTAACGAGCTTATCCTGCCTGGTGGTCGCTTGCTAGAGCAGAGAAACAAGGCCTACGACATGATTACGCAAATTCCCGGCGTGTCATGCGTGAAACCTAAAGGTGCCTTGTACTTATTCCCTAAACTGGATCAGAAGAAGTTCAACATTGTCGATGATCAGAAAATGGCACTGGACTTCCTACAGCAAGAGAAAGTACTGATAGTCCACGGCACAGGTTTTAACTGGAAAAAGCCGGATCACTTCCGCATAGTGACATTACCCAGGGTTGATGACCTGGAAATGGCCATCGGTCGTTTGGAGCGATTTCTTCACGGTTACCGCCAATAACTGGTTATTGGCAATAAACCCTTCAGTATGTATCGCAAAGCCCCGGTTCTCGGGGCTTTTGTTGTTTCCTAGGCTGCAAAAAATCTGTTAGGTTTAAATAGCAGTCTGATCAATGTGGAAACATCATGAAAACCAGCCATTTTTTTGCTCATCTCGCTCGTATGAAACTGATTCAGCGCTGGCCGCTTATGCGCTGCGTGGCAACTGAGAATGTCTCAGAACACAGCCTTCAGGTGGCTTTTGTCGCCCACGCTCTGGCATTGATCAAAAACCGCCACTTCGGTGGGCAGCTAAACCCTGAACGTATCGCCCTGCTGGCCATGTTTCATGATGCCAGTGAAGTACTGACAGGCGACATGCCAACACCGATCAAATACTTCAACCCGACTATTGCAGAAGAGTACAAAAAGATTGAACTGGCCGCCGAGCAAAGGCTGCTTTCTATGCTCCCCGACGAGTTTCAGGCCGACTACGCCCCTTTGCTGGTCAGTGATGCCATCGACCAGCAGGACTACCACATAGTCAAGCAGGCCGATACCTTGTGTGCTTACCTGAAATGTCTGGAAGAGCTCAGTGCCGGCAATCACGAATTCACACAGGCCAAGAAACGTCTCGAAGAAACGCTGGAAGAGCGAAAGACACAGGAAATGAGCTATTTCCTGAAAACCTTCGCCACCAGTTTCAACCTAACTTTGGATGAGATCAGTTAATGCCTTTACCCAGTGACCCAAGCACCGCTCTGTGGCAAGCAAGAAAGAGTCAGGAGCACAAGGAAAGACGCGATGATCACCGTACTGCCTATCAGCGTGATCGCGCCAGAATTCTTCACTCTGCGGCCTTTCGCCGCTTACAGGCCAAAACTCAGGTCCATGGCGCCGGTCACCACGACTTTTACCGCACCCGGCTGACCCACTCGCTGGAAGCTTCCCAAATCGGCACCGGCATCGTGGCTCAGCTGAAAATCAAGCAGCCCGAATTTCGCTCGCTCTTGCCCTCAAACAGCCTGATGGAAAGCCTGTGTCTGGCGCATGACATCGGGCATCCGCCGTTTGGCCATGGTGGTGAGGTAGCGCTCAATTATATGATGCGTGATCATGGTGGCTTTGAAGGCAATGCGCAGACTTTCAGAATTGTCACATTACTTGAGCCCTATACCGAAAAGTTTGGTATGAATTTATCACGCCGCACTTTGCTCGGGCTGCTGAAATACCCGGCTTTTATCCGCGATACAAGAGCCACAGAGCAACCCCCTGAAGTCAGCGACTTCCGGCATTTGCGCGCCAAAGACTGGCAGCCCGCCAAGGGAATTTACCGCGACGACAAAGAGACCTTTGAGTGGGTACTGTCTTCTCTTCCAGAGCAAGACAGGGAGCTGTTCGGTATGATGCGCAGCGAGCGGCATTCTCCCACTCAACACCTCAAAACACGCTTTAAGTCTTTAGACTGTTCCATCATGGAACTTGCCGACGACATTGCGTATGGCGTGCACGATTTGGAAGATGCCATCGTCATGGGCATAGTGACACAGAAACAATGGGAAGAGGCTGCAGCCAGCCAGTTACTGCACTGTGGGGAACCCTGGCTGGCTTCTCGGACGGAGTGGCTGAGTCAGCAGTTGTTTGCCGATCACCATCAGCGCAAAGATGCCATTGGTGCTTTGGTGAATGCCCTTATCACAGCGATTGAGATTGGCCCGACAACCGCCGAAAATGCCCCTGCATTCAGCGAACCACTGCTAAAATGGAACGCCTACCTGTCGGCCCCCATGGAAAGCGCCCTGACAGTACTGAAGCAATTTGTCAGCGAGTACGTGGTCCATAAACCGGAAATTCAGCTGCTTGAGTACAAAGGGCAGCAGATCATCATGGAAATGTTCGAGGCTTTCACCTCTGATCCCGAGCGGTTGCTGCCGGCCAGTACACGCGACCGCTGGCGCACAGCCATCCATCATAGTGAAAATGAACAGCGGATCATTGCTGACTATATTGCCGGGATGACAGACGGGTTCGCCCAACGTCTTTATAGCAACCTGTTTCAACCTGCCAGTGAATGGAAAATAGGGCCTATTGTTTAAGGCTGCTTGCCATAATGCCGTTCGAACAGTCCGGGCGGCATCTGACTGATCTGATAATCAATCATCTTTTCAAACGCAGTCACTAATGGCAAAAAACGCCGGCTTTCGCCTTCAAGCTGACTCAGGGCGTGAAAGGCCGCTTCAACGGTTGATAATCCTGATTGTTTGGGTGATTTTCGAATCCGGTAATTCCCCGCGGGTACATCATCAAGGCACACGCACGGCAAGGCTTGCAGGTTAGCTGACAAGCGCCACATTTTATACGCCTTCTTCCATGTACCATCCAAGAGTATTAATGTCGTCAGAGGAAGCGAATTTGATGCAGCCCGACGGGAAAGCGGCACAGCCTGCTCATCCGGATAGAGCACCGCAGCATGGCGATCAGGGTCAGCCAGCAGGCTATTAATTTCCTCATGCCGGCTGAAATCTTCACCTACCCATAAGCGCGCGTTTGGCAGCGATAAGGTCAGAATACGTGCCGTACCGAGCGGCCGGCTGACTTCAGACGGGTGTTGCAATATCCAGAGTTCAGTTCTAGCATCAATTTTTTCAATCCACTGGCAAATGCAGGCATTGCCTGCTTTACCGCAATCTTCACAGTATCGGCTCATTGAGGTGCCCTTGTTATCACGATCTCTGCTCCTGTCTCTGCTGGCAACCTGTCTTTTTTGTGTCGCAGCACAGCTTGCACCACTTCATGCACTGCTTGAATGGCAGCGTCCACTCATTGAAGCCGGGCAATGGTGGCGGATCCTAACAGGAAATTTCACCCACACCAATTGGGCCCATCTCGGCATGAATGTTTCAGGTTTGCTGATAATCAGTTATCTGTTCCGGTTTTACCTGACTGCAGGACGCTTCGGGCTGTTACTAGCCTCGTTAAGCTTGATTGTAGGCCTGTCTCTGTTTCTTACCAAGCTGGACGGTTACGCAGGATTGTCCGGCCTGTTACATGGGATTTTCATTTGGGGAGCCTGTCAGGATATTCGCACACAGCGTGCTGGTGGACGGTTATTGCTGATAGCCGGTATCCTAAAAATCAGCTGGGATTTGTATAGCGGAGGGTCCGCTGAAACTGCGTCCATGATTAAAGCACAGATTGCAGTGGAAGCGCATCTTGCAGGCGCTGTCGGTGGCTTCTTGTTAGCCATGCTGCCACCTGCTTTCAGGTTATCAGCATCACCCGTTAAATAATGCAGGTTGCAAGGGGCGCATTGCACCCCTTACAAGATAGTGGCGTTTCAGTCTTCAGCTCATCAGAGCTGAATGCGATCGCGGTTTTTGTCTACAGTAGAGGCGCCAATGCCTTTGACCTTACTCAGATCCTCGATAGTGGCAAATTTCCCATTCTGCTCCCGGTATTCAATAATGCTCTGAGCTTTATCCGGACCAACGCCTAATAGTAGCTTATCCAGTTCCTCAGCATTGGCACTATTGATATTAATTGTTATTTCAATCCCTTCATGCTTATCGGACGCATCCACCACTCCAGGTAAGACAACGCTCGACGCCAGCAAAATTAATGCAAATGTGTTTTTCATTTTTTCTCCTTGGTGTTAATTCAGCACAAGGATAATCATTTTTAATCACACAATAATGCTCGCCAGAATATGACAAGATAAAAAAACGACGGGCCGCACAAAGCGGCCCGTCTATTATAATTATCAATTACATTTAGTTTGCAGATGCGTCCAATACCGGATAGGTCACTTCTGCATCAGCGCGCAGAACATCAAGTAAAGCGGCTACATCCTGCTGAGCATTCATCTGAGCAACCTGTTCGGCCAGTTGCCCATTAGCGCTGGCCGAATCAATCTCAGGCTCAATCACTTTATCCAGCGCAATCACAACAACATTGCCCTGCTGGTCATGAGTCACACCATAGACCGACTTACCCGCTTCAGGTTTTGCCATCGCAAATGCTTCTTGTGCAATCACAGGATCGCTGCCACGACGACTGATAGTCTGAGGTTCAGAAAAGCTCAGTTCATACTGCTCCAAAATGGCGCTATCACCATTACGCAATGCAGCAAGAATCTCATCAGCCTGCTTCTCAGCCGCTTCTTCACCACGCTGGGCTGCCATTATCTCATGCACCTGAGCAGCAACCTCCTCAAACGGTAGCAGTTGTTCAGGGCGAGACTCATCAACACGCACAACAATGATATGCTCCGAACCCAACTCAATGACTTCAGAATTCAAACCATCTTCACGTACTTCCGCATTACCTAGCGCCTGGACAACAGCAGGTGAAGCCAACACGCCCTGGGCATTGTTAAGTGCGAAGAAGTCAGTCTTCTGTACTTTAGCATTGACCGCTTTAGCCGCATCATCCAATGAATCCGGTATCTCGAAAGCAGATTCCGCCAGTTTGGTCTGCAGCTGATAAAACGCTTCAGCCGCTTTTTGTTCACGCAGATCCGCTAACAGACCGCTGCGAACCTCGGCAAGAGGCTTGGCAGTAGGTGCTTTGACCGCTTCCAGCTGAATGATGTGATAGCCAAATGAGGATTTCACTACGCCAGACAGATCGCCTTGGTTTTCCAAAGCAAAAGCCGCTTCTTCAAACGCAGGGTCCATCACACCACGCTCAAACCAGTCCAGCTCACCACCCTGTTTCGCACTAAAAGTGTCATCCGATTTGGAGCTTGCCAGCTCGGAAAAATCCGCTCCCTGGTTCAGCTCGGCAAGAATCGCTTCCGCCTTTGACTGGGCCTCTGCATCGTCACCCTGAATCAGAATGTGGCGAACATGGCGCTGTTCAGGCGTCGAGAACTTAGTCAGGTTATCCTGATAATACGCATTCAGCTCATCATCACTGACATCCATGGTATTTTTCAGTGTATCGCCAGACAGCTCAATATAAGCAACTTTCACTTGCTCCGGACGTGTAAAGGCTTCCGGATGCTGCTCATAGTAATCTTTGCTGTCGCTTTCTGAGATCTCAACAGTTTCCTTAAACGTATCTAGGTTCAGGGTCAGACTGCGCACTTCACGCTGTTGTTGCTCCAGTTGCTGCAACTGAGTTAATTCGTTATTCAATGCAAAATCACTGCCCTGAATAGCGCTCAGCAGCTGCTGGCGCAGCATGTCGGTACGCATGTATTCGGCAAATTGATCAGGCGTGAAACGCGAGCGACGAAGCAAAGAAGCATACACTTCGTTGTCAAACTTACCGTCACGCTGAAACTCAGGCATTGAACGGATTGCTTGCTTCACCTGATCATCACTGATACGTAAGCCCAGCTCGTTAGCACGTTGCTCAATCAGCGCATCGTTCACCAAACGGTCTAGCACACTGCGACGAAACTGCTGAACATAGCCAGGGTCACCCATCAGCGTAGAAAAATACTCTCCCAGCTGCGACTGCATACGGTTACGTTCGTTCTGGTATGCCTGCTCGAACTGATTCTGGCTGATTTCCTCGCCGTCAATCTTTGCCGCTACAGGCTGATTAGAATTTGCCAGATAACTGCCTACACCGGCAAAGACAAAAGAAAATATGATTAGGGAGAGAATAATCTTCACCCAAATGCTGCTAACGCCTTCGCGCATCCGCTCCATCATAACGTGCCGTATCTCCTAGTTGTTCGAGCTGGCAATAACTGTTGATTACGATTCTGAAGAATCACAATCTGTTCACCCTGATACAATGTAAAAAAAGCGCATCAGATATGATGCGCTCTCGTGTTACGCAATAATGCCACTATATGACAAGAAGCGTAAGGTTTTGTTCATTTCAACTTACTGGCAAAGCCAGAATCAGTTGACAGAATCTTTCAGCGCTTTACCTGGTTTGAAACCTGGTACACGTGCTGCTGCGATTTGGATTTCTTCACCCGTTTGTGGGTTACGGCCGGTACGGGCAGCGCGCTCACGAACAGAGAATGTACCAAAACCAACCAGCGCAACCTGGTCACCTTCCTTCAGAGACTCAGATACTGCCTCAATGAAAGCGTCCAGCGCACGGCCAGCAGATGCTTTAGAAATATCAGCACCTTCGGCAATTTTATCAACCAATTGAGTTTTGTTCACGATTTCTTCCCCTCTATGAACATTGTCTTCCTGACAACAGCATAATCTATGTTTACGCTGTGACGACAAAGGACAATCAAAAACTTGTATCAGGTCTAATTTATCAGCTCATTGTGACACTGAACAGGCTGTAAGCCTTGTTATTATTGAGCTTACAGCAAATTAGACCCCACTTATAGCCAGACAGAAAAAGGCTGACAAGCGATTTCCACCACAGTCAGCCTCTTACATCTGTTAATTTTGCTGCATATCACTGTTTTGAGCATTTACCAGCTCGATCCCTGTCGGATTATTTTCCAGGGCGATGCGTAACACATCATCAATCCAGCGAACCGGGCGGACTTCCAAATCAGCAATAACGTTGTCTGGGATCTCTTCCAGATCACGTTCATTCTCTTTTGGAATCAGCACCGTTTTAATACCACCACGGTGTGCTGCCAGCAGTTTTTCTTTCAAACCACCGATAGGCAGAACTTCGCCACGCAGGGTAATTTCACCTGTCATCGCCACATCGCTGCGCACAGGGTTACCTGTCAGGCTCGACACCAGTGCCGTACACATTGCAATACCCGCACTTGGGCCGTCTTTAGGGGTTGCCCCTTCAGGAACATGAACATGGATATCACGCTTCTCATAGAAGTCGTTATTAATACCCAGTTTCTCTGCGCGAGTACGTACCACAGTCATTGCTGCCTGAATAGACTCCTGCATCACATCGCCGAGAGACCCGGTGTAAGACAGCTTGCCTTTGCCCGGCATAGACTCAGTTTCAATGGTTAGCAGATCGCCGCCCACCTCGGTCCACGCCAGCCCGGTGACTTGTCCAATACGGTTGCTTTCTTCTGCTTTTCCGTAGTCGAAGCGCTGCACACCCAAGTACTGCTTCAGGTTCGCCTGATTAATGGTGACCTTTTTCACTTTCGGGTTCAGCAGGATTTCTTTCACCGCTTTACGGCACAATTTGGAAATTTCACGCTCAAGATTACGCACGCCAGCTTCGCGGGTGTAGTAGCGGATGATGCCGATGATGGCAGAATCTTCTATCTCCACTTCGCCTTTTTTCAGGCCGTTACGTTGAATCTGTTTTTCCAGCAAGTGACGTTTGGCGATGTTGAGTTTTTCGTCCTCGGTATAACCAGACAGGCGAATCACTTCCATACGGTCCAGTAACGGGCCAGGAATATTCATCGAGTTCGATGTCGCCACGAACATCACGTCGGACAAATCGTAATCCACTTCCAGATAATGGTCGTTAAACGCATTGTTCTGTTCCGGATCCAGAACTTCCAGCAACGCTGATGCAGGATCGCCACGCATGTCGGAAGACATCTTGTCGATCTCATCCAGCAGGAACAGTGGGTTTTTCACGCCAACTTTGGCCATTTTCTGGATCAGCTTGCCTGGCATTGAGCCGATGTAAGTCCGGCGGTGACCACGGATTTCCGCTTCATCACGCACCCCGCCCAGCGCCATACGCACGTATTTACGGCCAGTGGCAGCAGCAATCGACTGCCCCAGAGACGTTTTACCGACACCAGGAGGGCCAACCAGACACAGGATCGGGCCTTTCAGCTTATTAATACGGCTCTGGACAGCTAAATACTCAAGAATGCGGTCTTTGACGCGTTCCAGACCATAATGATCGGCATTGAGGATCTCTTCCGCTTTAGCCAGATCTTTCTTGACCTTGGTACGCTTGTGCCAGGGCACACTCAGCATCCAGTCGATATAACCACGAACCACAGTCGCTTCAGCTGACATCGGCGACATCATTTTCAGCTTTTGCAATTCCTGCTCAGTTTTTTCACGTGCTTCGGCTGGCATCTTCGACTCGTCGATTTTTTTCTTCAACGATTCGAATTCGTCCGGTGCATCATCCAGCTCACCCAGTTCTTTCTGGATGGCTTTCATCTGCTCATTCAGATAGTACTCGCGCTGGCTCTTTTCCATCTGTTTCTTGACGCGGCCACGGATACGTTTCTCTACCTGCAGCAGATCAATTTCAGACTCCATCATGGCCATCAGGAACTCCAGACGTTCCGTGATATCCACAATTTCGAGCACTTTCTGCTTATCTGCCAGTTTCAGTGGCATGTGCGCAGCAATGGTATCGGCAAGGCGAGCGGCCTCATCAATACCATTCAGTGACGTAAGCACTTCAGGCGGGATCTTCTTGTTCAGCTTGATAAAGCCTTCAAACTGATTGATCGCAGTGCGAACCAGCACTTCCTGCTCGCGTTCGTCCATTTCCGGCGTGACCAGAAATTCCGCTTCCGCACTGAAAAATTCGTCGTCAGTCAACTTCTTAACGTTTGCACGCTGCTGACCTTCTACCAACACCTTCACTGTGCCATCAGGCAATTTCAGGAGCTGCAGTATGGTCGCCACTGTGCCGACATCATAGAGATCGTCAACGGTTGGTTCGTCAGTTGCCGCTTCTTTTTGGGCAACCAACAAAATTTGTTTATCGTTATCCATTGCGGTTTCAAGGCAACGAATGGATTTATCCCGGCCTACAAACAATGGAATAACCATATGAGGGTAGACCACCACGTCACGCAGTGGCAGAACGGGAATGGCAAGGCGTTCCGAACGCTCCAGGTTCATATTGTTCTCTCTTTCCGTTCAGTCTCTTTTAGTGAGTATATGGGGGCAGACTGACAAGATTCAACGGTCGATTTGCCAGAAAATCAAAAAGGAGGCCAAAGCCTCCTTTATTTACTCAAACTGTACGTTTTGCAACCACTTACTCGCCGCCTGCAGCTTGATTTTCAGTGTTTTCATAAATCAGCAAAGGTTCAGATTCACCTTTAATAACCGACTCATCAATCACTACTTTACTCACGCCTTCGGCAGAAGGTAGCTCATACATGGTATCCAGCAGCACCGCCTCTACGATAGAGCGAAGGCCACGTGCACCGGTTTTACGTTCCATGGCTTTACGGGCAATTGCCTGCAGCGCATCGTCACGAAATTCCAGTTCAACGTTTTCCAGCTCCAGTAATGCAGCATACTGTTTTGTCAGCGCATTTTTCGGCTCACGCAGAATCTGCACCAGAGCAGATTCATCCAGCTCACTCAAAATCGCAGTGACTGGCAGACGACCGATAAACTCAGGGATCAAACCGTATTTCACCAGATCTTCCGGTTCGACTTTCTCGAATAAATCACTGAGTGTGTTGCGCTGATCTTTAGAGCGGACTTCCGCACCAAAACCAATACCTGAACTGGTTGCCACACGTTGCTCTACCACTTTATCCAGGCCTGCAAATGCACCACCACAAATAAAGAGTATTTTCGATGTATCAACCTGCAGGAACTCCTGCTGAGGATGTTTACGACCGCCCTGTGGAGGCACAGAGGCAACCGTACCCTCGATCAATTTCAGCAGCGCCTGCTGCACACCTTCGCCAGACACGTCACGGGTAATTGATGGGTTGTCAGATTTACGGGAAATCTTGTCAATTTCATCAATATAAACTATTCCGCGCTCAGCTTTAGCGACATCGTAATCACATTTCTGCAGCAACTTCTGGATGATGTTTTCTACATCTTCACCGACATAACCGGCTTCGGTCAGGGTCGTTGCATCCGCCATAGTGAAAGGTACATCCAGCATACGCGCCAGCGTTTCTGCAAGCAGTGTTTTACCACTACCCGTCGGACCTATCAGCAGGATGTTACTTTTACCCAACTCGACACCATCACTTGTGGTGTCGCCATTACGCAAACGCTTGTAATGGTTGTAGACAGCTACAGCCAGTACTTTCTTCGCGTGATCCTGGCCGATGACATAATCATCTAAGTGCGTGCGGATCTCCCTTGGCGTTGGCAGTTCATTACCATCGCGCTTTGGCATAACTTCTTTGATTTCTTCGCGAATGATGTCGTTACACAGATCGACGCACTCATCGCAAATATACACAGAAGGGCCAGCAATCAGCTTGCGAACTTCATGCTGACTTTTACCGCAGAAAGAGCAGTACAGCAGTTTTCCACTACCACTCTCTTTTCGCTTATCTGTCATTCGCTAACCTCATATTGGGTTTCACCCATCCTTGCCTTGTTTTGAGTGTATAACATCTCTCGTCACTTTGCTGTCACCTTGCGCCTTCAGAGCACTGTGCACCATAATGACAGGTTAGTCACGCTTATTCAAAACGGCATCAACCAGTCCATACTCCGCAGCCTGCTCAGCAGACATGAAGTTGTCACGGTCTGTATCTTTTTCAACGATTTCCAATGGTTGGCCGGTATGGTCAGCCAGCAGATTGTTTAATCGCTTCTTAATTGTCAGAATTTCCTGAGCATGAATCTGAATATCAGAAGCCTGTCCCTGGAAACCGCCTAATGGTTGGTGGATCATTACACGGGAATTAGGCAGACAAAAACGTTTACCTTTCGCTCCACCTGCCAGCAGGAATGCACCCATTGAACATGCTTGTCCCATACAGAAGGTACTCACATCCGGTTTGATGTGTTGCATAGTGTCATAGATGGACATACCTGCAGTGACTGAGCCACCAGGGGAGTTAATATACAGGAAAATATCTTTGTCAGGGTTCTCTGACTCCAGGAACAACAGCTGTGCCACAACCAGGTTCGCCATCTGATCTTCAACCTGGCCGGTCAGAAAGATCACACGCTCCTTCAATAGTCGGGAATAGATGTCGTAGGAACGCTCGCCACGAGAGGTCTGCTCGACCACCATAGGAACCAGCGCATTCATAATTGGCGACATGGCGTTATTATCTTGGTAGCTCATAACCTTATTTCCCCAAAAAATTAATGGCCCGAATGATTGACTCATACGGACCATTGTTAGCAGAAGATTTGAAATGAAGTCAAATCTTTACAGTCATTTCAGTCATTTCAGTCAATTAAGCTGCTGGTTGCTGATTCATCAGCTCATTGAAGCTTACTTCTTTTTCTGAAACCTGTGCTTTAGCCAGTAGAGCATCAATCGCTTGTTCTTCCAGAGCAACATTACGCATGTTGTTCATCAGTTGCTCATTCTTTTCATAGTATGCAACAACTTCCGTTGGATCTTCATAAGCAGATGCCATTTCAGTGATCAGCGCCTTAACTCGCTCGTCATCGGCTTTCAGTTCTTCAGCCTTGATCACTTCACCCAGCAGCAGACCAACTACTACACGACGTTTAGCTTGCTCTTCGAACAGCTCACGTGGCAGCTCTGGTGCATTATCCGCATTACCGCCGAAACGCTGAACAGCCTGCTGACGCAGGGTGTTAACTTCCTGGTCAATCAGCGCAGAAGGTACAGCAATGTCGTTTTGTTCAATCAGACCATTCAGAACCTGATCCTTGATACGGCCTTTAACCGCTTGCTTCAGCTCGCGCTCCATGTTCTTGCGCACTTCAGCTTTCAGGCCTTCAACAGAACCGTCTTCAACGCCAAACTTCTTCACAAATTCGTCGTTCAGCTCTGGCAGCTCCTGAGCTTCTACTTTGTGCAGTTTGATGGCGAACACAGCCGCTTTACCTTTCAGGTTCTCGGCGTGATAGTCTTCAGGGAAAGTGACTTCAATGCTGAACTCTTCACCCGCTTTCTTACCAACGATACCTTCTTCGAAGCCTGGAATCATACGGCCCTGGCCCATTGCCAGAGGGAAAGCTTCTGCTTTACCGCCGTCGAATTCTTCACCGTCAATAGAACCAGTGAAATCGATAGTCACACGGCTGTCTGCGTCAGCAGCGGTATCAACTTCAGCCCAGTTAGCTTGCTGCTTACGCAGTGTTTCCAGCATCTGAGCAACGTCTTCTTCTTTCACTTCAGCAGCTGGCTTCTCGATAGCAATCTTGTCCAGACCCGTCAGTTCAATTTCAGGGAACACTTCGAAGGTTGCTTTGAAAACCAGATCCTTACCTTCAGCCATGTCGACTGGCGTGAACGTTGGCGCACCGGCTGGGTTAATTTTCTCTTTAACGATAGCTTCAATGTAATGACGCTGCATCACTTCACCCAGTACATCCTGACGTACAGATGCGCCGAACATACGTGCAACCATCTTGATTGGTGCTTTACCAGGACGGAAACCGTCAAAACGACGGGTTTTAGCGATTTTCTGCAACTGGGCAGTTACTGCATCTTCGATGTTTGCAGCAGGTACAGTAATCGTAATTTGGCGTTCTAGGCCTTCAGTGGTTTCAACGGTAACTTGCATTTTCTTAAACCTCAAAACTGACTCAGGTTGACTGAGTTATCTTGCCCGTCAGATCTCTGCTGACGCTGGCATCCTTTCGTGTTACGGCTTGAACACCATAACGCCTGAATTCGGTCAATTTCTGTATCACTAGCCAGTGCCACTGAAACAAAAATTAAAGCGCGGTATTATAACGACCCAGCCCTCTTTCGTCGAGGCATCTGGTGTCACACCAAGTGTAAACCTTCGGACAAGATAGGGTCTGAATTCGCATTTTCAAGAGAAAACACGAAAAAATTGCAGTTTAACCTCGCTTTTTTGTTCAAATATCGATTCAGTGCAGGAATTTTAATCAATACTGCATGCTGCTTTGCGCACTGTAACCAAAGATGAAAAATGAAGAAGCGAGTAGAAAAAGAAGGGTGTGACGAAGAAAAGTGGCGCGCCCTGCAGGATTCGAACCTGCGACCACATGCTTAGAAGGCACGTGCTCTATCCAACTGAGCTAAGGGCGCATTGTCTGAGAGTTAGCAACCAGGAGCGTTAACTAACGGGGGTGAATTATACGTCGCTTGAGATCAAGGTCAACGATAAAACGTTAAAATACCTCGCCAAATGCACCAAGCGGTTAAACTTACGGCAAACACCCTCCTTTGTTGCCTCAGCGAAACACATCCTTTCTCTGTACAGCTAAGCACTTATTATTTGAAAATCTTTAGATTGCAGTATTTTAGGCAGCAATTACTTCTTTATTAACGCAGGGATTTTATCTGAAGCCTGCAAAAAGCAAACGTTTGCGCTATAGATTTCCCCCCTTATCTCTGCGACAATATGCCTGCTCAGCTCATTTCTGTACAAAGGAAAATCATGGCCGCTCAAATCATTGATGGAAAACTTATCTCACAAACTGTCAGACAAGAAGTTGCTGCACGTGTTAAGGCTCGCACTGACGCGGGATTACGTGCACCTGGGTTAGCCGTCATTCTGGTAGGTCAGGATCCTGCCTCACAGATTTATGTCGGCAGCAAGCGTAAAGCCTGTGAAGAAGTGGGCTTTATCTCTCGCTCATTCGACCTTCCTGCTGATACTGCAGAAGTCGAACTGCTGGCGCTGATTGATGAACTGAATGCGGATCAGTCCATAGACGGGATACTGGTACAGTTGCCTCTGCCTGCAGGCATTGACTCCACCAAAGTGCTTGAACATATTAATCCCGAGAAAGATGTCGACGGTTTCCACCCCTATAACGTCGGGCGTCTGTGCCAGCGCATCCCGAAACTGCGCTCATGCACACCAAAGGGGATTATCACTTTGCTGGAGCGCTATAATATCCAGGCTCGTGGCAAACACGCGGTTATTGTGGGTGCTTCTAATATCGTTGGCCGCCCTATGACCCTTGAACTATTGCTTGCCGGCGCCACGACCACAACCTGTCACCGATTCACTCAGGATCTGGAAAGCCATGTTCGTCAGGCTGATATCCTGGTTGTCGCGGTAGGAAAGCCTAATTTTATTCCGGGTAGCTGGATTAAAGAAGGCGCGACTATCATAGATGTCGGTATCAATCGCCTGGACAACGGCACCCTGGTGGGTGATGTGGAATATGATGTCGCGCGCCAAAAGGCCAAACACATTACTCCCGTCCCTGGTGGTGTTGGCCCGATGACGGTTGCCACACTGATCGAAAATACCCTGCTGGCCTGTGAGCAATTCCACGAAAGCTGACAGGTATTTAGTTATCCAGAGACAAAAAAGCGAGGTAATCAACCTCGCTTTTTTTGTTATTCATCGGTACTGGCCAGCTTTTATAACCTGTTATAACCCGCGTTATTTCTGCAGCGTTTTCAGATAAGCCGCGAAATCATTCCCGAGCACAGGGTGGCGTAAGCCGTATTCTACGAATGCCTGCATATAACCCAGTTTACTGCCGCAATCATGACTCTTACCAGTCATGTGGAACGCATTAACCTGCTGCTTTTCCATCAACATATCAATTGCGTCTGTCAACTGAATTTCATCACCTGCACCAATCGGAGTTTTGGCAAGAATTTCCCAGATTTCGGCAGGAAGGATATAACGCCCCACGATAGCCAGGTTAGACGGCGCCTGATCAGCCGCTGGTTTCTCAACAACCTTGGCCATAGAGGCTGAATCGCCTGGCGCAATTTGCTCGCCATTCACATCAGCCACACCATAGTTAGACACTTCCGACATTGGTACTGGCTCTACCATGACCTGGCTAACACCTGTTTCATTGAACAGATTAACCATAGCTGCCATGTTCTCACTACGCAGATCGCTGGCAGCATCATCCAGAATCACATCTGGCAGGACAACGGCAAACGGCTCGTTGCCTACCAGTGGACGGGCACAAAGTACCGCATGGCCCAGGCCTTTTGCCTGGCCCTGACGCACATGCATTATGGTCACATCACTTGGACAGATGTTCTGTACTTCATCCAGCAACTGACGCTTAACCCGCTTTTCAAGCGTTGCTTCCAGCTCAAATGAAGTATCAAAGTGGTTTTCAATAGAGTTTTTAGACGAATGGGTAACCAGCACTATTTCTTTAATACCGGCCGCAACACATTCATTCACGACATATTGAATAAGAGGTTTGTCCACAATAGGCAGCATCTCTTTGGGAATGGCCTTTGTGGCTGGTAACATCCTGGTCCCTAAACCGGCTACCGGAATGACCGCTTTACGAACTGGGGAAGACTTTTGCATTGCTTTTTCCATGTACGTTGTCATTGTCAGTCGCAATATAACAAACTTGCCTTTATGCAGCGAGAGATCTGAGCAATAAGCGTGAGCTGGTGTCCTCAACGACAAAAAGACAGATTACGCAGGACAGAGATGGCGGAATGTTTAAGCCACGACCAGGTTACCCACGGCGGACGATATCTGCGTTATCTATACTGATTTTCACCGGTTTACCGAGCAAGTTTATCAGCATGAATGAGCGCTTTTCACCGTCAGGTTCCTGATAGATGGCTTCAAGGCCCTTAAACTGGCCTTGTTTGAGCTCGAGGCACTCGCCGGGTTTGGGCAGATTAGACAACAGACGTCTGTGTTCTTCGCAATTTTCATTCGTCATTAACTCAAACAGCAGTTCAGGCTGAACTTTTTGCGGGTATGCCCCCTGGCGGATAAAGTCAGCCACACCGCGCGTCGAGCGGACTGTGGTATAGCTGACATATTCAGGGTCAAAACAAACAAACATATAATTGGGGAACAGTGGTTCATTCACAGTGACACGTTTTCCGCGCACCACTTTCTCGACGAGTACCTGAGGGTAATAGCACTCTACGCCCTGACGATCCAGATTGACCACGGCCCGCTCCTGCTCGCTTCGCTTGCAATAAAGTAGGTACCAATCTTTCATATCGTCTCTGCCCGGAAAATGTCTGTCTGAAAGTGATTATATGGTGGGAGGTATAAACCTCAATAGTTTCCCTGTACATTGACGCTAAGCGTTTACTTTTCCAACGTTTTCCAGTTTACTCCTAAAGCTGATAGTGTATTGATTCTCCGCTAAACTTTCGTTTTTGCTTTCACTCCCGGATGGATTTCATGCTCTTTCATGGCGTCCAGTCGCTGAATTGTAATACTGAAATTAGCGGCGCCAATTTTGCTCAAAGACAAACGTGCGCCTGAATACGGCAGAACATACGAAGAGGTGAGGTTTTTTCGTGCCCCGTCTCCCAGACTGGTGCCAGCCGGGACTATCATTTCTCCATCGCTGGTTCTCAGCATCGCTTCCGATCCGGTTGACACCACCACCAGGCTTCTGTCACACGCATCAAAAATACCAAACAACCCCTTGATAGGCACAGCGTAACCCGACTGTTTCATCCCGTTTTCAATGGTTTGCAGCATACTGGAAATGTCATTCTCGCTTGCCATACGTTTGCGCAGATAGTCATTGAACAATGCACGTATCAGCAGCACAGTGGCCGCCCCCTGCCGGCCCCCTGACTCGGCATCAAGCAGATAGAAAGCCAGACGACCGTCCATCAACCAAGTGTAGTCGAGCAACACGGGCTGCACATCGGCAGACTGCAAAACGCAGTAGCTCATCTGCCAGTCTCCCTGACGGGACAAGGTGTCCGGCATCAGCCCCACCAGCAGCTCGCGAGCAATCTCCGGATTTGATTCCAGCTCATTGATATGCCACTGCAGTTCTTCATCTACCGTCGAGTCATGCTGCAATAGCTGGCTGGAAAAGTCTGTGTATTCGGTTGTGTTTTCCTGTGCTTTGAGTACCGACATCAGTGCAGCTTTCAGCACCATGATGTTATCCAGCGGTTTGACCAGAAAATCTTTAACGCCATGCCTGAGAGCGGCTGCGACATCGGCCATTTCACCGGTACCGGAAATGACAATGACAGGAATCATGGGGTAATGCAGTGAAACCTCTTCAACAAACTCCATGCCTGTCAATACAGGCATGGCCAGATCGCACAAAAGCACATCAGGGATACCGTCGCGCAGGGCCCGCAGTCCCTGTAAACCGTCTTCAGCTTCCCTGACCTCGCATCCTTGCGATAGCAAAAAGCCTGTTATCATCCGGCGAAACACCGGATCGTCCTCCACAATGAGGATATCTTTACCTTCTAGCAACGATTGTGCCCTCCATGAAACAAGGGGCCAAGAGCACAGAATAATATTCTGCTGAACAGGCACATCCTTCTAATTGAATCTGTGCGAAGTTGGGTAGTCGCGATGAATGTTCTCATTTAGGATAGGCGTAAAACCGCGCTACGTCAGGGCGTCTGCCTGTTCATGAACTTTAGTTTTAGTATTCTGTTATCCAGTTCAAAATCTTGCCCATTGCGAAACTCGTTTTGGTCCCTGAAGGTCCTATTTTAATAACACTCAATGTTAACCTCTTCACATTGAGTGTTTTGTTATACAATTCCCACTTTCTCATATCCGCTCACGACACGCCTATGAAGCTTGATGATTTAAATTTATTTCGCATTGTGGTTGAGGAAGGCAGCTATACCGCCGCTTCTCGCAAGCATCAGGTGCCTGTTGCCACACTGACCCGCCGTATACAGGCACTGGAAGAAAGCCTGAATCTGCGCCTGCTAAACCGCCATGCTCGTAAGCTGTCGCTGACTGAAGCTGGCCAGCAGTATTACCAGCTGTGTACGCCATTGCTTCAACAGTTACTGGATACCGCAGAAAATATTCGGGAAGAATCCAGAGGAGCAAGCGGACGACTCAAAATAGCGGCTCCGACCAATCTGAGCAAAGTCATGCTGCAACCTATGCTCAACGCCTTCATGCTCGAACACCCGGCTATCAGTATTGAATTGTTTCTGAGCAACGAACCCGAGCAGTTAGACCCAACTGACTGGGATGTTATCTTTCGTGTCGGTCCGCAACGTGATTCGGCACTGATTGCCCGTAAAATAAACGCGGTGGAAGATATACTGGTTGCCAGCCCAGATTATCTGCAACGTCACCCAACGCTCACTCATGCACAAGATCTGTCCAAGCACTCCCTGCTCAAAGGCTCTCCTCTGCTGCGCTGGCGGCTCAGCAACAAAGACGGAGAAAACATCACGGTTAATGAGAAGGGACGCTTCGAGTCCAATCAGCTGAATGTGGTCAGGAAAGCTTGTGTGGCCGGGCTGGGAATTACATTAATGCCAGATGCCATGCTGAAAAAATACATTCACAGCGGTGAGCTGGTACGAGTGCTGGATAACTGGTCGGCCAACCCGCGCAATGTCTATCTTCTCTATAACCACAAAGATCACCAGCCAGAGAAGCTGAGGCTGTTTATTGAGTTCGTAAGTCACTTCTTCAGCACATCCTGAGCCTGCTCTCCTTGCCAACCGGCAGAAGCCCGTCTAAACGTTATATGACAAAGAACACAAAAAGTGCCCGGATATGCACTGACAGTGTTCTGAACAACAACCTGCAATACGTTGTGCGATTTGCACCCTAGATAACGAGGATAGGTTATGATTCTGGGACATTTATTCGGGCTTTACACTCATCCCAAAAAAGAGTGGCACAACATTGATGAGCAGCATGAGGGGATGCAAAGCAGTTTGAGCCACATTATGCTGATCGCCTTGCTTCCGCCTATTTTTGCCTACATTTCCAGTGTGTTTATCGGCTGGCGGGTCGGGGCTGTTGACCCGATTTACCTGACACCGTCCAGTGCGCTGTTCATGTCTGTTGCCATGTACTTTGCCCTGATTGGCGGGGTATTTGCGCTTGCCTACCTGACATACTGGATGAGCCATACCTTTGGCTCAACACCAACCTATACCCAAGCGCTTGAATTGGCAGCTTACACAGCAACACCGCTGTTTATGATCAGTATTGCCGCCTTGTACCCTCAGTTGTGGTTTCTGATGATGGCCGGACTGGTCGGTATTACCTACTCCGTGTACCTGCTATACACAGGTGTCCCTATTCTGATGCACATTCCGGAAGAGCGCGGCTTTATCTATGCCAGCTCGATTGTAACCTGTGGCCTGGTATTGCTGGTTTCCATCATTGCCGGCTCAGTCATCCTGTGGAACATGGGATTGGGGCCACAGTTCAGCCACTAACCTGTCCCGGCTTCAACACATTAAAAAGGCAAGCTCCGGGAGCTTGCCTTTTTGTGTTCAGACACTGGTACTGACAGTAAACGACGTTACACGCCTTCGTTATACAGTTCCAGGTTTGCCAGTTCCTGCTGAATCTCACGTTGCGTTTTGGCATCCTCGCTGCGCAGCGTTTCCAGGTACTCTAAATACTGTTGATTCACATCGCCCGTGACATAGTTGCCATTAAAGACGGAGGTTTCGAACAGTTTAATGTCAGGGTTGCCTTCTGCAACCGCATCCACCAAATCCTGCAAGTCCTGGAAAATCAGACCGTCTGCACCGATCATCTTGCAGATTTCATCCACTTCACGACCATGAGCAATCAGTTCATTCGCGCTTGGCATATCAATGCCGTATACATTAGGGAAACGAATTTCCGGCGCCGCAGAAGCCAGGTAGACTTTTTTGGCACCCGCTTCACGCGCCATTTCAATGATTTGCTCAGAGGTGGTCCCACGTACAATCGAATCATCAATCAGGAGTACACTTTTACCCTTGAATTCAGAGCTGATCGCGTTCAGTTTACGACGCACTGACTTACGGCGCAGCTGCTGACCCGGCATGATAAAGGTACGGCCGACATAGCGGTTCTTCACAAAGCCCTGACGGTAAGGTTTATCAAGCGTACGGGCAATTTCCAGTGCACTGTCGCAAGAGGTTTCCGGAATCGGGATAACCACATCAATATCCAGATCATCCCACTCGCGCTTAATCTTCTCACCCAGCTTCTTACCCATATTCAGACGAGCGCTGTACACAGAAATCTTATCAATGAAAGAGTCTGGACGGGCAAAATACACGAACTCGAACACACATGGGTTCAAAGCCGGATTTTCAGCACACTGCTCAGTGAACAGTTGGCCGTCAAAAGTGATATAGACCGCCTCTCCCGGTGCAACATCACGCATGAAATCAAAACCCACCGCGTCCAGTGCCACCGATTCAGAGGCAACCATGTACTCGACTTTACCTTCAACTTCGCGCTTACCCAGGCACAGAGGGCGGATTCCGTGCGGGTCACGAAATGCCATAAGACCATGCCCGATAACCATAGCCACAACGGCATAAGCACCACGCACCTTTTTATGCACAGCACGAATCGCCGCAAAGATGTCATCTGAAGTTAACGGGTAGTTAGTCGCGCCTTCCAGCTGATGAGCCAGAACATTCAACAGAATTTCCGAGTCGGAAGAAGTGTTAACATGACGGCGAGCCTGCTCAAAGAGCGAATCTCTGATGTCGGCTGCGTTAGTCAGGTTACCATTGTGCGCCAGTGAAATACCGTAAGGAGAGTTCACATAAAAAGGCTGAGCCTCTGAAGCACTTGAGCTGCCCGCAGTAGGGTAACGAACGTGCCCAAGCCCTACGGTCCCCTGCAGACGCTGCATGTGTTTTGCTTCGAAGACGTCACGCACCAGGCCATTGGCCTTGCGCAGACGAAAACGATTGCTTTCCAGGGTAACAATACCGGCAGCATCCTGGCCACGGTGCTGCAGCACGGTCAGTGCATCATAAATAGACTGGTTAACCGGGGTGTTTCCCACGATTCCGACAATACCACACATGTCCTAAATCCTCGTCATGGATCATCAATAATTGCATTGAGTAACAATACGTTAGTTCGTTGTCTCCATACGGTTACTCAATGCAATTAATATAAATCCGGCGCTATAACGCGCCGGGAAGAAAACTGGAACTCTCTTTCAGGTAAGAGAAAAACCACTCAATTACCACACCAAACTGCGGGATTAACTGCGACGCCTGCCACCATTCTGCATCAGCAAAACCGGTAAAGGCATCCAGAAAAAACAGCACAGCGGCAATGATAAGCACACCGCGAAGGGCACCAAATACGATACCCAGCACCCTATCGGTACCGGACAAACCGGTTTTCTGCACCAGTTGCCCGATCACATAATTCACTACCGCTCCCACAATCAGTGTGGCAATGAACAATACCGCGATAGCACTGCCATTTCGTATGAGCTCATCCTGAATATTGGTGAAATACACCGCCAGTTCTTTGTAAAAATTGCTGGCAACAAAAAATGCCGCAAACCAAATCACCAGCGACAGCGCTTCCTTCACAAAACCACGGATCAAACTGACCAGTGAAGAAAAGGCAATCACCCCTAAAATGACATAATCAATCCAGATCATCTTCTACTTAATTCTTGTTGTTGGCGCGTATTCTAACAGAAAAAATCAGAACGCAAACGTTTACCTAAGGGTTGAGTGGGTTAAATCTGAGCAATTGCCCGTTAAGCCCGGTAAGTTTACGCAAATCGTCTGCTTTCCCTGACAGTTTATCTTTGTCGATCTCGGGTCCGACGACAACACGGGCCAAATCACCTGGTTTCAGCTGTTTTGGCAGAACGTGCGCCTGATAGCCTTTACTTCTCAGTTTCTCAACCAGTTGATGCGCATTCTCAAAATTACGGAACACCCCCAGCTGAATCACCCAGCCACTGTCTGTGTTGCCCGGTTGCGGTTCGCCGACAGGCTGCGGCTTGACGTTAACAGGCTCGGATACCGACTCGGGTAGTACAGGTTCTCCGGCAATTTGCTCAGTCACTGGCATAGGTGGTAATTCGGCTTCCGCATCCACGGGTTCCGGAATCGCAATCAGGTTGTCTCCATTACCAGTCTGAGGCTGCAAAGGAATACTGGCAAACTGCTCTTGGAAGTGCTGCTTTTTGCCATCAAAAAAATCAGGCAGAAAAATCACACCGATTGCGACCAGTACGATAGTTCCGACCAGACGACTCTGAAATTTACTCGCCACACTTACTCCTGTGTCTTAATGTAGCTGGACACTTCGCCAACTGTGTAAAACGAACCAAAGACAATCACGACATCTTCAGGTTGCGCCAGCATTAATGCCGCCTGATAAGCAAGTTCAGGTGCAGTATACAGATCGCCCTCAAACGTCAGATGCTCAGCAATTTCCTGGGCAGACGCGGCGCGAGGCCCCTTGAGCGAGGCCGGATACCAGGCATCCACTACCGCCTTCATCTCAATCAGGGTTGATGGGATGTCTTTATCACGCAGCATACCCACCACGCCGTGAATTTTACCCACCGGGCGGACATTCTTCAGCGCCTTGAGCTGACGGGCCAGATAATTTGCCGAATGCGGATTATGGGCCACATCAAGTAAAATCAGCGGATTATCCGCTACCGTTTCCATCCGGCCGGCAAGGCGCACTTTGGCTAAGCCGGAAACAATGTGCTGATCACTGATCTCCAGTTCAGCGACACCAAGTGCCATCAGCGCAGTGGCCGCGTTAGGTAAAGGTAAAGCAGGCAGAGGCAGCTGTTCCATGTCGAATGCACCGCACTTCCAGTTCCAGGTCTCTCCTGCCTGCTCGTAGGTATACTGATAGCCAACCTGATACAACTCAGCCCCAATACTGTCAGCATGCGCGGCCACGGAAGCAGGGGGATTGGGCTGACCGCAGACGGCTGGCTTCCCGGCACGGAAAATACCGGCCTTCTCATAGCCAATCACTTCGATGTCGTTCCCCAGCCAGTCCACATGATCAATGGCCAGACTGGTAATAACCGAGACATCATGATCCACAATATTGGTCGCATCCAGTCGGCCACCCAGTCCCACTTCTAACACCACAACATCTACCTGATGGGTTTTAAAGAGGTTGAGTGCGGCCAGTGTACCGAATTCGAACAGGCTCAGACTGGTGTCCTGCCGGTATGATTCTACCGCCGCAAACGCCTGACTGTGTTCACTGTCATCCAGCTCCTGACCATTAATGCGTACCCGCTCGTTGTAGCGCACCAAATGTGGTGAGCTGTACACACCCACACTGTATCCCGCCTGCTGCAGGATGGCTTCAAGAATGGCGCAGGTCGAACCTTTACCATTGGTGCCCGCAACAGTAATCACTGTCGGTGCCGGTTTGCGTAATCCGGCCCGCTCACCCACGGCCTGCACACGATCCAGCCCCAGCTCGATGGCACTGGTGTGAAGGTTTTCCAGATAAAGCAGCCAGTCATTTAGCGGTGAAGTAGCCGAAGGAACAGATTGCGGCGTTGCAGAGGAATCAGACATGTAACAGTACTAACTAATGTAATTAAGATGATGTCGCTTAATGTAGCATGAAGTACGCAGAATTTAACGGTTGAGAGCCAAACGAAGAAACGAAATGTGGAACAATAACGATATTTGCCTGACTGGCAGACCGCTTTTCACTTCTGTCTGCGCGAAAAAAAACGCCCGGTATACAACCAGGCGCTTTTTCGTCTTAAGCTTTGTCTTCCGCAGACTCGGTATCGCTGTCAGCTTCGACGTCCGCTGACACCTGCGGTTCCCTTTCGACAGGCACCACAAGCGGAGACTCAGCATTCATCATCTTGGCCAGCAGGCCGCCAATACGCTGACGCATTTCACGGCGGTCAACAATCATATCAATCGCGCCGTGCTCCAGCAGGAATTCACTGCGCTGGAAACCTTCAGGTAACTTCTCGCGTACAGTCTGCTCAATCACCCGCTGTCCGGCAAAGCCAATCAGCGCCTTAGGCTCGCCGATGTTGATATCACCCAACATCGCCAGACTGGCAGAAACACCGCCCATTGTCGGATCAGTCAGCACAGAGAAGAAAGGCAAACCTTTCGCCGACAAACGCTCCAGCGCCGCACTTGTTTTCGCCATTTGCATCAGAGACATCAGCGCTTCCTGCATACGGGCACCGCCGCTGGCAGAGAAACAAACCAGACCGCAGTTATTGGCAATCGCTTCATCAACCGCGCGAACAAACTTGGCACCGACAACCGATCCCATAGAGCCCCCCATGAAGGAGAACTCAAAGGCACAGGCAACCACAGGTTGCTGTAACAATGTCCCTTTCATGGCCACCAGCGCATCTTTTTCACCGCTGGCTTTCTGGGCCGCTGTAATACGGTCTTTGTATTTTTTCGAATCACGGAATTTCAGGTGATCTTTAGGCTCCAGCTCCGCAGCAATCTCCACCTGGCCTTCTTCATCGAGGAAGGTTTCCAGACGGCGGCGGGCTTTCATGCGCATGTGGTGATCACACTTTGGGCAAACTTCCAGATTGCGCTCAAGATCAGCGTAATAAAGTACCTGTTCACAAGAGGTACATTTCGTCCATACCCCTTCAGGGATAGATGCTTTACGAGACGTTACAATGTTGCTTTTTGTGAGGATCTTTTCAAGCCAGCTCATGAATGACCTTTCATTTACATCTCCCCCGCCCTGTGGCAAGGGATAATCAATTCGATAATTTCAAGTCCGGAATTAAAACACAAACTCGTCTAAGTGTAGATAAAAAACTGGTTGTACCTTGAGGAAATAGAGTGTTAACGGGATCTTAGCTCAAGAAACTTGACCGACCAGTTAACGTCCGACTGAACCATTACAGCTCAGATTTCACTCAACCTCTGCAGACCTTGCCTGCGCGACAACCAGTCAGCGCGATATTGCGCGTTAAAACAGATCACCTGCTCACAAAAAGAGCGGGCCTGCAGAAACGCAGGGCAAATCATAGGCTTCAGGATAATCCACTTCAACCAAATATAAGCCTTCCGCTTTTGCGGTCGCACCCGCTAAAGTACGATCTTTCTGCGCCAGCAGCCACTGAATCCATTCAGGTTTTTCTTCGCCCCGCCCCACTTTAATCAGGCTGCCTGTGATATTACGCACCATATGATGAACAAAAGCATTGGCCTTAATATCAATAATGACGTAATGGCCCTGCCGGGTGACATTCAGGTGCATCACATTACGCCACGGGCTGCGGGACTGGCAAAACACCGCCCGGAATGAAGTAAAGTCATTCTCGCCCAGCAGGTACTGTCCGGCCTGATGCATTTTTTCAGCATCCAGCTCACCGTGATAATGGCTGATACCCGAACCAAGGATAGCAGGCCGCAGCGCATGATTGTAAATGACATAGCGATAACGTCTGGCGGTGGCGCTGAAACGGGCATGGAACTCATCCGGTACTTCCTTTGCCCAGCGCACAGCAATGTCTTTGGGCAAATGGGCGTTGGTTCCCATCGTCCAGGCCACCAGCTTGCGCGGTGTATCACAATCAAAGTGCACCACTTGCCCGGTACCGTGCACACCGGCATCAGTACGACCGGCGCATTGCACCTCTATGGTCTGGTTGGCAATTTTGCTCAGCGCTTTTTCCAGTCTGCCCTGCACACTGTCAACGTCACGCTGACGCTGCCAACCAAAATAGCGGCTCCCGTCGTACTCAATTCCTAAGGCAATTCGCATGTCTGCACTCTTACTTATCTGAAAACCCTGCCAGCGTGTCCGCCAGCAAAGCGAAAGCAGGGATTATAAAAAAAGCGCCAAAAGAAAAGAAGTCCGCATACGCGGACTTCCTGTTCAGTCTGATGAAATGATCAGCGATCCATCTTTAATAACAGATTCGCAGCTTCACGGCTGACATCGCCATCACCGTTTTCAGCCACATCCTCCAATAAAAAGTATGCCCCATCAGTGTCATTCATTTCCAGATAGGCTTTGGCCAAATCGAGTTTGCTGGCGTATTCACCCGCACCGTCGACATCAATATCGCCAATGCCGGCTAACACATCCGGAAACTCATCCAGCCCCACATCCAGCTTCAGCGGTGCTGAATCCAGTTCAGGATCCGACTCCCCTTCCAGCTCTTTCATCAGTTCATCGATACTGATGTAAGGCTCATTGTCACTTGCTGAGGCTATCAGCTGGCTCTCTGCCTGAGTATCTGCGACGTCCACAGGCTCGTCAGTCTGTTCAGAGAGCGGCGGCTGCTCCCCCCAGTCCTCACTTTCCAGTTCAGGCTCAGGGATATCCGCTCCCCAGATGGCGTTTTCTTCCGGCGACAGCTCCTGATCATCCAGCTCGGACAGCGGCACACTTTCATGTAGCAGCCACTGTTCATGCTCGAACTCATCGGGATTGTTTTGTTCTGCTCTGGGTTCAGATTCAGGCTGTGGCTCCGGCAAAGATTCAGGCTCAGCCGGAACGTCGGCATCAGGCAACGCAAGATCAGACAGTTCCCCCCCAGGCTCAGCATCCGCACTGTCTTCGGTGCGCATTGAAGGCAGTGTCTCATCGGATTGAAGCTCATCAAACGTCTGCATAGCTGGCAGTTCAAGCTCAGGTTCTGCCAGCAACGCCGCCATATCCAAGCCTGCGGAGTCGATCATTTCATCGCTCCAGGGTTCATTCAGCTCTGGCTCTGGCTCTGGCTGTGACTCTGGCTCTGGCTGAGGCTGAGGCTGAGGCTGAGGCTGAGGCTGGACAGTCTGTGCTTCATCGCCGTGCTTCAGTTCCTGCTCGTACTGCTCCAGCTCCATCTGCTCTTCAAATGAGGCATTCAATGCATCATCTTCATCAAACTCAGGCAAGGTCGTCGGATCAATCACCGCATATTCATACTGAGGTTTGCCATGCATAGGCACAGCTTGCCCGGAAGAAGCCTCTTGCGACGCAGAATCATCTTGTAATGAAGGAGCATCTTGCTCCGGTACTGCCTGCGCCGGTTCTGCTTCTGTCTCAGCCAGCTCACCGTTTCGCTCAGCAGCCTGCGCGGCCAGCTGTAACTGCTCCGAGACTTTATTGAGCGCGGCCTGGGCATCATCATCAGACCAGTCTTTGTCATCCTCATCGTCTTGCCACGAGACCGCTTCAGGATCGAGCAGCGCAGCTTCTTCGTCGAACTCCGGAAATTCCTCCAGGTTGAACACAGGTTCCTGGCGTCCGGCAACGGCCTCATCCCAGGCAGGATCGAGTGTTGCTTCGGGCTGCTCCGCTGCTGCATCCAGCGCCGAGGTATGTTCATGTACCTGCTCGTCGTCCACAAACTCAGGCTCTGCAGCCTGTACTTGTGTCTGAGCCTGCTCCTGTGCTTTAACCTGTGCCTCATCGACAGCCTTTTCAGCCAGCTCCGATTTCAGATACGGGTTCTGTTCTATCAACTGGCTGGCTTCATCGCTGTCGTGATGCCACTGCACGGTATCGTGATCTTCCGCCGACTCGGTGTCTGGTGAAGCCGGTGCAGGCTCAGCAACCACATCCTGAGCGTCAGGTGCAGTGTGTTCCGCAACCTGCTGGGCAAACGTTTCTGTTGCTGCCCCTTCATCTGCGTCTTGCTCAGCAGACACACTTTTCTCTGGCTCTGCTTCAGTATCGCCAATCTCAGTTGCAGGTGCTTCGCTGTGTGAAACCGGTTCATTCACAGCGCCTGAATCCTCGGCTTCGATATTGTCGTCCGGGGCCGAATCTGCGCTGTCAGATTCCATAACGACTGAGTCATCCGTCTGGACGTCACTCAGCAGGCTATCAATATCATCCTGCTGCGGGTCCGCTTCAACGGTCAGCTCATCCTGGCTGGCTGTCGTTTCTGGCTCAGATTCTGGCTCAAATTCAGATTCAGCGACTGCTTCTGCTTCATCAGTCGCCGCCTGAACTGCGGCTGGTGGTGGCGCTGCATCGGCCACTTTCTCAGCTTCGGGCTCAGCGTCAAAAATACCAGTGTCAGATTCATCAGGGGCAGAGTCTTGGGTCTCTGTACCATCTGAAACCGAGTCACCGACATCGGCCATGCCTTGAAGGTATTCTTCAGGCGGCTCGCTTTGTGTCTCAGTGTCATCCAGCTCACTTAAGTGCTCATCGACGGTTTTTTTTTCAGAAAAAATCAGATCGTCGATGTCATCCGCACTAACAGTATCCTCTTCCTGAGGGTCTTCCTCATCCAGTGTCAGCAGCTCATCGAAAACATCTTTGTCTTCATCTGTGTTTTCTTCAGCATCCAGCTCAGGATCGATCTGCTCGTTGGGGTTATCTTCATCCAGCAACTCGTCCAGCAGGACCGTACTGTTTTCATCCAGCTCAAAGTCGCTGTCAGCATCACTTTCCTGATCATCAATCAGCTCGTCCAGTAACTCGGTGCTGCTGGCATCCAGGTTGAAGTCACTATTGAGATCGTCCAGTTCCCAATCCGCTTCAGCACTGTCATCCTGAATGCTGTCAGCCCGGGCATTGTTAACCGCAGAGCTGGCGGGCTCATTTTGCACGTCACCTTCACGTTCAAAATCCTGCATCAGTTCATTGAGAATGTCCTGATCCAGCATGCCGAGCTCAATACTGTCGGCTTTATTACCTGTCAGTTCACTGTCAGCAAAGGCATCGAACAGATCGTCATTGCGCTTGTCTTCGACGGGCTTTGCCGGCAATGCGTCCTCGTCTTCCAGTAAACCAACGGCAAGATCAAAGTCCGTTTCTTCGTTATCCTGTGCGCTGAAAGGCTTGTCCCAAATGCCACTCAGACTGTCTTCTTTTTCCTGCGGCGGCGCCTGATCAATCTGATCCAGTGCACGCTCCATATCCTGGAGACCAATGGCCTGATCGTTGTTCTTAACCGAGATATCACTCTTTGGCAATTCATTGCCAAAGGCGTCATCCAGCCCGTCCGTCAGATCCAGCTCATCAAGCTCTGCATCGTTATCATCAAACAGGTTGTCCGAGAAGATCGGATTGTCCTGCGGCGTCTTATCATCAAACAGATCGTCAAGACTGCTGTCTTCACTGTCCAGCCCCAGATGCGGTTCATCATCGTCCAGATCAGTGACTATAGGCTTAGGCGCTTCTTTGCTTACCTCAGCGACAGGGGGAGCTGTGTCTTCCTCTTTACGGCGCCGGCCAACGAAAAATGCCAGTAAGCCTGCAATTAAACTGCCGGGAATCAAAGCAGCACCTGCCAGTGCCCACGGGTTTGCAACCAGTTTATCCAGCCAGTGAACTGGCGGTTGTTCGACCAGCGGCGCGTCAAGCTGGCCTTGCTGCACTTTTTGCTGGGCAATGAATGACTGAATTTCGCCGCGCAGCTCCTCGTCACCCGCCAGCTGTTCTTTCAGCGCACCAATTTCATGCTGCATTTCAGACAAGCGAACACGAAGCAACTGATTACTTTCGCGTAATTTGGTCAGCTCTTCATCTGAGGTGTCAAGCTGCTCCTGAAGCGCAGGCGAAAGGGCACCGTTCGCCGTACCTGCGGCAGCGGCGGCAACACCCGCTGCAGGCGCGGTGGATGACACTGCTGGTGCGGCTGGGCGTTCTGGCGTGCTGGCAGCCACTGAAGGAGACTGAGCCTGAACCTGTGGCGCAGGTACGGCCGGTTTCGGTGCTGGCGCCGATCTGGGTGCAGAAGCTGAGCCTGTCCCCGACGTACCTGCTGATGCAGAGGCCGGACGGCTATTATTACCTCCGGTCGTATTGCCCGCGTTACCCGCGCGCGCGCGCGACTGCTCACGGCGCTGAAGATCAGTTTCTACGCGATTGCGTATCTGATCGGCATTTTCCGCCTGAATCTGAGCCATGGTCGGCATTCTCAGGCGGCTACCCGGGATCAGGCCATGAATATTGCTGTCAGTGAAGGCATTGGGGTTGGCACGGAAAATTGCCCCGAGGACCTGATAAATAGAAACGTTGTCATTGGGCTTATACCGCGACGCAATGGACCATAAGGTTTCGTTTTCGCCTGTCGGGCCGTAAATACCGACAGAGCGATTGCCGGGAGCCGTCGCTGGACGCGACGTGGCCGCGCGAGGCTGAGTCACAGCGGGTCGGGGCGATGGCGCGGGTGACACCGCAGGCGCCGGTGGTTGTACGGGCTCAGCAACCTGATCGGTCGGCCCCATAATTCGAACAGTGTTCGCTTGAACGGCGACAGGAAGCTGCAAAGCCGCCGATGCGATAACCACCGGTAAGATGGCACGTTTCATTTTATTTGATGAGTCAGACACTGCCTGCTGTCCTCTCTGGCAGAGATAGTAAACTAGGAATTCTTCGGCCTGTAGCCAGAATACTTGAGCGTAAATGCAAAACGACAGGCGTTTGTGAACATTAAAAGTGATTGTTGCCTGCCATGGCTTGATGTCAATCACCATGCCCGGCTTTTACTGTGAAGATCAAGAAATTGGCTAAAGGAACTCAAAGGCGTGCTCATTCGCACGCCTCTGAATCGCCGGGTGTATCCGGCCGCTTGGTGGCCGGAACAACTCGCTTTGTGTCTTACAGGTATTCCTGGATCAGTTTCTCTGCAATCTGCACGCTGTTGGTCGCTGCACCTTTACGGACGTTATCCGCCACCACCCACATATTCAGACCACAAGGGTGACTGATATCTTCCCGGATACGGCCGACCATGACATGGTTTTTGCCGATAGCGTCCACCACCTGAGTCGGGTACTCGCTGCCGTGGAACACTTCGATGCCATCGGCATTTTCCAGCAGGCTGATCACTTCTTCAATAATCACAGGCTGACAAGTTTCCACATGCACAGCTTCCGCATGGCCGTAGAATACCGGCACACGGACACAAGTCGGGTTCACGCGGATATTGGCATCGCCGAGAATTTTCTGGGTTTCCCACACCATTTTCATTTCTTCTTTGGTGTAGCCGTTATCCATGAACTCGTCGATCTGCGGCAGGCAATTAAAAGCAATCTGCTTAGAGTAGACTTTGTTTTCCACCGGCAAACCGTTCAGCAGCTTGGACGTCTGGCCAGCCAGTTCATTCACGCCACTCTTACCCGAGCCTGAAACAGACTGATAAGTCGCCACGTTAATCCGGTCGATGCCATAAGCATCATGAATCGGCTTCAGGGCCACCAGCATCTGAATCGTCGAACAGTTCGGGTTGGCCACTATGTTGCGATTACGAAAATCGGCCAGCGCTTCCGGGTTCACTTCCGGCACAACCAGTGGGATTTCAGGGTCGTAGCGGAAGCATGAGGTATTATCAATCACCACCACACCCGCGTCGGCGGCAATCGGCGCCCAATGTTCAGAGGCCTCAGAACCGGCAGAAAACAACGCCAGCTGCACCTGCGTCCAGTCGAAGTCTTCGACATTGGTCACACGGGCACTTTTACCCTTAAATCGCAGCGTCTTGCCCGCACCGCGCTCGGAGGCGAGCAGATACAGGTTACGGACAGGAAAATTACGCTCCTCCAGCACCTCAACCATGGCTTCCCCAACGGCACCGGTGGCTCCGAGAATGGCAATATCAAATTCCTGACTCATGGTGTTTCCTCAACAGTAAAACCTAATTTAGCCAGCGACTCTAACCCAAAATGCCCCTGACCTTCTACTGTGACCGCACTGTATTCGCGTCGATCCCAGTAATTTTTTCGCATCTTATCGAATTCCGACGCCATACCGGCATCATCGACCGCCTGCATCTTACGGCGAAAGAGGGCGTCATCCTTTCTGACATCATAGATCAACTGAATCAAGGTGAAGAGCGTGTCTTCATCCCACTCTCTGCTCAGCCGTGCCAAGGGCACAGGCGCAACCGGTAACAATTCTGCTGCTTCTACTCTGTCGTCGCGGCCAAGAAATTCGCAGAAGCTATTGAAAATCATAGTCGTGCCACGGGCTTTGCCTTCCAGGCCGTAACCTGCCACATGGGGGGTGGCAAATGCCAGCAAAGGCAATAGCTCGCGATCAACCAAAGGCTCATGCTCAAACACATCCAGTACCGCCGTCAGTGCTTTACCCTGACCGGTTTGCGACTGCTGCAGGGCATGTTTCAGTGCCAGGCTGTCGACTATAGGGCCCCGGGCGGCATTGATCAAAATCGCCCCGTCTTTCAGGCGGGAAAGAAACGCCTGATCCACCAGGTGATGAGTCGGGTAATCGCCCTGCGTTGTCAACGGTGTGTGCAGGGTGATGACATCGCATTGCTTAATCAGAGTGTCCAGCGAGGCAAACTGCCGCGGATCACCCTCCGCTTCTTTGAGGGGATCATTGAGCAAATAGCGGATACCTAAGGCATCCAGACAGCCTGCCAGATACGAGCCGACATTGCCGGCCCCGACAATCCCTACCGTTTTGTCGAAAATCGAAAAACCCTGCTGCTGGCCCAGCACCATCAGGCTGCTTAGCACATATTCAGCCACCCCGACCTTGTTACAGCCCGGCGCGGCTGTGTAGGCAATCCCTTTCGCTTCCACCGCGGCCTGATCAATATGGTCCTGACCGGCGGTTGCCGTGCCAATGAAACGCAGCTTGTCGGCTTTTGCCAGTAAATCGGCATTCACTTTGGTGACCGAACGTATCATGAGACCATCAATATCAACCAGATCTTCGGCTGTCAGTGTGCGGCCAGGCTTGGCGATAACCTCACCTAAACGACCGAACAGTTCAACCGCATAAGGCATGTTTTCATCTACAAGGATTTTCATTGGGGCTCCGAAAAAGTAGCGCGAATCAATTGCGGACTAGCATGGGAAAAAATTGGCTGATGTCAAGAAAAGCTCAGACTGACTAGCCATTCTGTAACGACAAAAAAACCCGGTATAAATACCGGGTTAAACATCCAGGATGGGGAAGAACACTCGATAAGTGCCGCGTCTGAATACTGGCGCGATACAGGAAACCCTGAGTATCGCGCCGCCCTGGAAATCAGGGGATACAGACTCTGCATAAAGCATCATCTGTATGCCGGCTTATCAGGCTTCGTATTTCTTGATCACCAGCGTCGCGTTGGTGCCGCCGAAACCAAACGAGTTCGACATCACGGTTTTCATCTTGGCATCACGGGTTTCACGCACAATGTCCAGGCCTTCTGCCGCCGGGTCCAGATTATCAATGTTAATGCTCGGGGCAATAAAGTCATTGTCCAGCATCAGCGTGGAGTAAATGGCTTCATGAACACCGGCAGCACCCAGAGCGTGACCTGTCATGGCTTTGGTGGCTGAAATCGCCGGACTATTCTGGCCGAACAGTTCCTGAATGGCACCCAGCTCTTTCACATCACCCACAGGCGTTGAGGTGCCGTGTGTGTTGATGTAATCGATAGGTGCATCCAGATCCTGCATCGCCATCTTCATACAACGCACTGCGCCTTCCCCTGAAGGGGCAACCATGTCATAACCATCCGATGTCGCGCCATAACCGACGATTTCACCGTAAATTTTCGCGCCGCGTGCCAGAGCATGCTCCAGCTCTTCCACGACAACCATGCCGCCGCCGCCGGAAATCACAAAACCGTCGCGATCGGCATCATAGGTACGTGATGCTTTTGATGGATCGTCATTGTACTTGGTTGACAGCGCGCCCATGGCATCGAACATCATGGTCAGTGACCAGTCCAGCTCTTCACCGCCACCGGCGAATACAACGTCTTGTTTGCCCAGTTGAATCAGCTCCAGCGCGTGGCCGATACAGTGCGCAGATGTCGCACAGGCAGAACTCATGGTGTAGTTGACACCACGAATCTTGAATGGGGTTGCCAGACAGGCAGACACGGTGGATGACATAGTACGAGGTACCATGTAAGGGCCGACACGCTTCACACCTTTCTCACGCAGAATATCTACGGCTGCAACCTGGTTATACGAAGATGCGCCACCCGAACCGGCCACCAGACCAGTACGTTCATTAGAGACCTGCTCTTCAGTCAGACCAGCATCTTCAATTGCCTGTTCCATAGACAAATACGCGAAGGCTGCGGCATCGCCCATGAAACGCATTTTTTTACGATCGATATGATCAGCCGGGTTCATTTTCAGGTCACCCCAGACATTGCTGCGCAGTTTTGCGTCTGCAAACTGCTGAGAAAAGTTAATGCCTGACTTACCTGTTTTCAGAGAATCCAGTACCTCTTTCACATTGTTACCGATACTGGATACGATACCCATGCCTGTAATTACGGCTCGTTTCATGATGAATTCCTACTGTCATTTAACGCGGTGATGATAACGGGTTTAGTAAGCTTAAGTGGTCAGCTTTCCCCGTGATCGGTTACAATCCGCTACTTATCGTGGTCAGTTGATGATCTTTTACCAAAGTTTGCCTGTAAGACATAGCGGCATTTCACATTTCTTGCTTAAAAAATCATCACGTTATCTTTACTAAGAGGTTTTCTTTTGTCCCATTCGTCGCCTAAACAGATTGAAAATGCCGTTCTGGACTGGAACGAAGCCGGTACGCCAGTTTCTCACGATTTCGACGACGTGTATTTCTCCAATGCCAACGGACTCGAAGAAACACGTTATGTCTTTTTGCAGCAGAATGGGCTGCCGACGCGCTGGGACACCTTTGACCGCCGCCGATTTGTTGTGGCAGAAACCGGCTTTGGCACGGGTCTGAATTTTCTTGCGGTCTGGCAATGGTTCAAAGCCTTTCGTCAGGCGAACCCGGACGCCAGTGTTAAAGAGCTGCATTTTATCAGTTTCGAAAAATTTCCTGTCACCCGTGAGGATCTGATCAAAGCCCATGAATCCTGGCCTGAGCTGGCCGATCTTGCCCGTCAGCTCCATGCTCATTATCCACCGGCCGTTGCCGACTGCCACCGCCTGGTGCTGGAAGATGGCATGATCACCCTGGACCTGTGGTTTGGTGACATTAAAACCTCTCTTCCTCAAGTATGGACCCCAGCAGGCGGGTTAGTCGACGCCTGGTTTCTCGATGGTTTTGCCCCCAGTAAAAATCCTGAGATGTGGAACCAGGATCTCTTCAACGGCATGGCAGCACTGGCCCGCGAAGCCTGTACCGCCGCCACATTCACCGCCGCCGGTTTTGTCCGCCGCGGACTGAACGATGCCGGTTTTGACATGAAAAAAGTCAAAGGGTTCGGCTACAAGCGAGATATGTTGGCCGGCACCTTGTCTGAACGCCGCCAGGGAGCCAGTTTTGCCCCCTGGTATGCCCGCCAGAGCGCTGCAGATTTATCCGATGTGGCTATCATTGGCGGCGGAATAGGATCAGCCGCGACCGCACTGGCACTGGTGCGGCGCGGCGTTCAGGTCAGCCTTTACTGTGCCGACGCCCTGCCCGCAGAAGGAGCATCAGGCAATCGCCAGGGTGCTGTCTACCCGCTGCTGAATGGTTCCAACGATGCGCTCAGTCGTTTCTTTGCCCCGGCTTATCTCTACGCCCGGCAGTTTGTCGAACAGGCTGCTGCAGTCAGTGATTTCAGCCATGACTGGTGCGGCGTCACTCAACTGGCCTGGAATGAGAAAACGGCAGAAAAACTGGATAAGATGCTGAGCGGCGGCTTTCCGCAGGATGTCGTTCATGCCCTGGATGTCGAACAGACTCAGGCCATCACAGGCGTAACAACCGGTCACCGCAGTGTGCACTACCCGCTTGGCGGCTGGCTGTGCCCGCAAGCGCTGACACGCGCCCTTATTCAACAGGCACAGGCAACAGGACGTTTGTCGCTGCATACTGATACTGACATCACCAGTCTGAGCCAGAATGACAGCGCTCGGTGGTCGCTGATCAGCCGTGATAACCGGCAATTCATCCATTCAACCGTGGTTGTTGCCAATGGGCATCGCTTTGCAGAATTCGCGCAGACCCGGGATATCCCTGCCTACTCAGTACGTGGTCAGGTCAGCCATGTGCCCAGCCAGGGTGAACTGGCGCAATTGAAATCGGTTCTGTGTTACGACGGTTATCTGACGCCGGTAAACCCAGACACACAGACGCACTGTATCGGCGCCAGTTATCGCCGCAACAGTACCGATCTGAGTTTCTCGCCAGAAGAACATCAGGATAACCAGACGCGGCTGGCAGAATGTCTGCCCGCTGTTGACTGGCCAACAGCCATCGATGTCTCCGCACAGGATGCCCGAACCGGTGTTCGCTGCGCCAGCCGGGATCATTTGCCTTTCGTCGGGGATGTCTGCCGCTTTGAGACGCTGCTGAGTCAGTATGCCGAACTGCGGGAGCAGCAAAGCGAAGCCGCGGATGTGCCTGTCTATTCCGGACTCTATGCCATGATAGGACTGGGTTCCCGCGGTCTCAGCTCAGCGCCGCTGCTGGGCGAAGTGCTGGCGTCCCAGTTATGCGGAGATCCACTGCCACTACCTCTGAGTGTCCTTGATGCTCTGCATCCGGGACGGATGTGGGTACGCAAATTACTCAAAGGAAAAGCGGTAGAAAGCTGATTCAGCAATATGCGTCATGCAAAATGTGGTAGCGCACAACCGTAATGGCTCTCCCCATTTACGTGGGAAGAGCACTCAATACCCGGCAGTGATACCGCTCAGGCGAGGTTCAGACTATTGCTGATTGGTGACCGGCGGCGCAGGGCTATCATCACCGCCGCCGGTGTCCGATAACGCAACACCTATCACCACAGCGGCCACCCCGACAGCAACCACAGTGGCCGTTAAGCCCCCTGCTGATGCCGCAGACGCCGTAGTGATGCCCGCCGCAGACCCTTTAGAGGCAGTTGCCGACGAGGTTGTCGCAGAAGATGTCGTTGCCGAAGAAGGGGTCGTCACTGGGGTTGATGTGGCCTTAGGCACAGCGGGCACTTCTGTTGCCGTTTCTGCCGCACTTACACCCACACTCATCATCATTCCAGCAACTATTACTCCAACCGCCATTAGCGCAATGACGGGCTTTCGGGAATCGATCCCCGTAAGGATTCTTGCAAGAGTTCTCATAGCAGTCCCTGACCATCTCAAATAACCAAAGAGGTAACTCAAGTATAGACAGGGATGCTAATTTTCTGTGATCTATGTCGAAATCAAACCGCAAGAAAAGTAAGACACTCACTCATTTTGGTCGGAACTCTCTGATTAATCAGCCCCAAACAGATCACGGGTGTAGACTTTCTCAAGCACATCTTCCAGCTCTGGCGTCATTCGGTTCGACACAATGACATCAGACATTGCCTTGAACTCCGCTAAGTCACGAATCACCGCAGAATGAAAGAATTCATCGTCTTTCAGCACAGGTTCGTAAACAACAACATCCACACCTTTGGCTTTAATGCGCTTCATGATGCCCTGAATCGATGATGCCCGGAAATTGTCTGAGCCGCTTTTCATGATCAGGCGGTACACCCCCACCACCCTGGGTTTTTTGCGCAAAATGGATTCAGCAATAAAGTCCTTGCGGGTGGAATTGGCATCAACGATGGCCCGGATCAGGTTGTTCGGCACTTCCTGATAGTTTGCCAGCAATTGCTTGGTGTCCTTGGGTAAACAATAACCGCCGTAACCAAACGAAGGATTGTTATAGTGGGTGCCAATACGCGGATCCAGTCCTACCCCCTGAATAATCTCACGGCTGTTCAGGCCATGCGCGGCGGCATAACTGTCCAGCTCATTGAAATAAGCCACCCGCATCGCTAAATAAGTATTGGAAAACAGTTTCACCGCTTCCGCTTCGGTCGAATGGGTGAACAGCACCGGAATATCGTCTTTAACCGCGCCTTCGATCAGCAGATTTGCGAAGGTTTCAGCCCGCTGCGATTGCTCACCTACAATAATGCGTGATGGATACAGGTTATCGTACAGCGCCCGGCCTTCACGAAGAAACTCAGGTGAAAACAAAACGTTATCAGTACCGAACTCTTCTTTTACCCGTTGGGTATAACCGACAGGAACCGTGGATTTAATCACCATCACAGCATCAGGGTTGATGGTAATAACATCGCGTATCACAGATTCCACTGATGCAGTATTAAAATAATTGGTCACCGGATCATAGTCGGTTGGCGTTGCTATGATGACGAAATCGGCATTTTCATAAGCGAGGTGTTTATCTGTCGTGGCCGTCAGGTTCAACTCACGGTGTTTGAGGTATTCGCTGATTTCTGTATCAACGATGGGGGAGAGCCTCTGATTAAGCTGATTTACCTTCTCTTCTACAATATCCAGCGCAATAACCTGATGGTTTTGTGCCAGTAATACAGCATTCGACAGGCCAACATAACCTGTTCCCGCTACTGTTATTTTCATTATCTGTCCTCAAACTCTGCCTACTTAACAACAATGATAGCCCCAGCTTAATGGGTTGATATGGAATGCAGATGACAAAGCCCATTAAACGGATTGAATATACTGCTCAGCTATCACTGTGTTATCGCGCAGAATAGAGTATCGAAAGACAGTCCTGATGCAAGCTATGACTTAATCCTGGTTCAGGTTTGCGCAAACTATCACCTTTGCATCCGGTTTGACCTTTTGCAAGCGTCGCGCCAGTGCTTCCTGAGCGGGTCTGTCGCCATGAACCAGACGAATTTCAGCAGGCCCTTTTTCAATGCCCTTCACAAAACGGATCAGATCCCGCTGATCGGCATGGGCTGAATACCCCGTCATAGTGTGCACTCTGGCGTTCACTTCAATGCGATTATTGTTAATCATCACTTCTTTGGCGCCATTTTGCAGCTCCCGGCCCAGTGTGCCCCTGGCCTGATAGCCAATAAGCAGCAGATCGGTTCTGGGATCAGGCAGCAAAGCCTCCAGATAATTCATGATCCGCCCGCCACTGCACATCCCGCTGGCAGCCACAATAACGGCCGGCTCTCCGCTGGCCTGCAGACGGTTAACCAAGCCGATATGATCGCTGTGTGCATCAATCTGGGTGCACTGATCAAAGTCCAGCGGGTGGCGACCGTTATCCAGCCTTGCCTTGGCTTCTTTGGTCCATAACCGCTTAAAGCCCTGATAGGCTTGAGTGATTTTCATGGCTAAGGGGGAATCAAGCACAATCGGCAAATTGAGCCACGGACTCTCCGCAGAGGGCTGGCTGATTTCATTGTTTACAATGTTTTCCAAATCAAAAAGCAGTTCCTGAGTGCGTCCCAGACTGAACGCCGGTATCAAAATAGCCCCGCCGTCTTTTAACGACTGCTCGACCACGCTTTTTAACGCCTGCTCTCTTGTTGCCACGCCAGGGTGACGCTTATTGCCATAGGTGCTTTCCAGCACCAGTACGTCAGCATGCAGCGGCGGTTCAGGGTCGACCAGCAGCGGGGTATTACTAGGGCCAAGATCGCCGGAGAACACCACTTTCTGGCGATCAGACAGCAGTAACTCGACATAAGCCGAGCCTAAAATGTGGCCTGCCTGGCGAAATGACAGGCTGACATCCTGGCCATCCGGCAGCATGATCTGCGCCCGGCAATCAAATGGCACAGGTTTTAGCTGAGAGCGCACCAACCGGATAAAGGCTTCGCACTTTTCATCGCTCAATCCCAGTTGCAATTTCAGTCCATCTTCGAGCATCAAAGGCAACAAGGCTGCTGTCGCTTCTGTGGCATAAATCGGCCCGCGAAAGCCAGCCGCTAATAACCAGGGAATACGGCCGACATGATCGATATGACAATGAGTCAGAATAAGTGCCCGAATGGGCTCAACAGGAAAGGTAATATCGTTGCTGACTTTGGCTTCCTCGCCCTGAAACACACCGCAATCGATTAGCAGACTGTATCTTCCTAGCTGTAGCTCATGACAAGAACCGGTCACCCCGTCCCTAGCTCCATGGTGTAAAATATTCACCTTATTCCCCTGGTATTAAGAGATTAAATAATTCACCCAGCATGACAAAGTTAATGACAGGTGAAACATTAACAGCAAAATTGCGCGACTGAATTCACGAAAAACTTTCATGCCCAACACAGGTTAATTTCAAATATTCGACGGCATGTCCGTTTAGTCAGGCCGCATCAGGTTCAGTCATCCTTTTGACCTTACTTTTCACCGGGCTTTTGTCCGTTTTTTTACTGGACGCTTGCCCGGCTTTTACCACGCTTTAAGTGCCATTGCGTAATTCGTCACCCGCTCAAAAAACACCCGATGCACAGAACCAAGGCTCTATGGCAGGTATCAAATTGCAGAAGAAACTAATGAAGCAATTCACAGTTTTCATCATTAAAAAATGAAATGCACATTGTATCTGGGATCAAGGCTTTATTTATTCAGCAATTCATTTATAAAGCTTATCGCAATAAATTACTGCGCGAACTGGCCGACAGACCAGCGCACAGATAGCAAGCTCGATTGCAGCCAATAATAAAAGGCACATTGAAAGTAGCCTCAGGCTCTCATATTTATTCAAAGGAAATATCATGAAAAAGTCAGTTTTGGCGACACTTATCATATCCTCGCTGGGATTAACCGCCTGTGGCGGTGGCAGCGGGAGTAATAAAGATAGTACAGGCTCCAATACTTCACCAACAGAGATCACCACGGCAGGTGTCGTCAATAAAGGGATAGTGAAGTCAGGCCAGGTCGCCGTGTGTGAAGCCACAGTCGCCAATACCAGCCAGCAACACTGTGTTTCTCCGTTGCTCACGACAACAACAAATGAAAAAGGCCAGTTTTCTCTGACAGGTCTTCCAGCCAATAAAGCCCTGCTGGTTGTTGTGACCAAAGGCACAGGCACCCAAATGAAATGTGACTACGTTGGCTGTCAGGATGCGAGCGGAAATCCGATTGAATTCGGCGAGTGGATGACAGTTCCAGACGAATTCAAACTGCTGGCCGTTATTGCTTCTTCAGGTGAAATCAAAACCGCCAATGTTAACAGCCTGACCAATCTGGCAGCTAAAAAAGCCATTGAACTGACCGGCGCTTTGGATCTGACGACTGACATAGTCAACAACAGCAATGCCATTATCGGGAAAGCGCTCGGCCTGACCAAGCCCATCACGGAAATGGGCTCAGTAGACATTACCGATGCGAGTGCCATTGCCGGTTCAGACAACGAAGATCTGCGCGCTGCCATTCTGTCGGCATCGATAGAACAAAGCCGCAAGAGTGGCAGTGTCAATATTGATGACTTAATTGACTATGATGCCAATGGCAAACTGGCCGTGAATAAAAATGTCGTCAGCCAGATCCAGGCTGATACCACTCAGGTAGTCAGTCAGGCAAAAGCCCATGCGAATAATCAGGGCAACACGGGTTCAAAACTGGATAATGCCGAGCAGGATGTTTCAGCCATTAATCCGGATAATATCGAGATTGGTATTGATATTGACAAACCCGTCGCTAACGCCGTCGTGCAGGCCAAAGACTTCATCAAACAAATCCGTACTGTCTATACTGCCGCGTCTGATGGCGGGGATCTGAATACCGGGCTGACAAACTTTGCTGACGAACTGGGCGATATAAGCAGTATCGCGCAGGAAGATACAGAAATGTTGCTGGAAAATGTCAATGGCGCCATCATTGCCATTAGTGAAGCCATGAAGCCAGATGCCAACTTCGAAGGCAGTATGTTGCTCACCAGCAACAACTACTACGTTTATAAAGACGGTGACCAGTATACCGTTCAGCAAAATGGCGTATCGCTGGTGGCAACAGGCTCTTACGACCATAGCACCAGAACAGTTACTGAAACCGACCAGAATTGTAGTTACTCAGATTACTGCACGAAGACTTCAACAGAAGAAGTGCATACTAATATCACGCTAAACGAGCTGGCTGCATATTATAATGACGCTTTAATACATGCTTCCGAAAGTCATGTTGTGTTGAGCGCCAAGATCACCAAAGAAGAGAAAAGAAACTATAGCAATCCTTCAACTGAGATCCATGAGTCCGAGTGGAGTACCTCGAAAGCCTCTCAGGTAAACACCTTAAAGCTTCAACTCTCTGAGGCAACGCTTGCATATTATAGCTACCAGGAAAATACACCATTCCAGAATACTTTTACGGGAAATATCACTCTTATCGCCGATGGTCTTTCTTCTGCCGATTTCAATGGTTATGAATACAGTGGATATTGGGATGGTACGGGCACTGATTGGTCCAACGAGAACAAAGACAGCTCCATCATCGAAGCCAAAAGCCTGACATTTAAAATTGATGGTGTTATTGCTTCAGACGATCAGGCAGTTTCAGCCTTGATGGATATCAGGCTAAATAACATGGGTGGTTATGTGCATCTAAAAGATATCACCCACATAACCAGTGGCCGTTACTGCGATTGGTGGTCTGACTGGGACAGCAGTTGCAATACAGTAAGTGAAGAAGTCATCACTGAAGAAAGTGTTGAAACCAAAGACAGCTTCATCAGAGCCAACGTCAAAATGGCACTAGGCGCTAACATTCTGAACGCTAACAATACTCCAGTTGCGACTGGCCTGTCGCTGGACATCTCCCGCAACGATTACAACCTGATCGAAGTGGATGCCGGAGTGACTTATAACGGTAAAGACACTTACCTGAGCACCAGCTACAAGCCTTACAGTGACAACAACACGCCTTATGTCTCGCTGCGCGATGGTAAAGGCCTGGTAGCGACCCTGACCGAAAAAGGGGAAGACGATATTGGCGGCACCATCTATGTGAACGGTAAATCGACCGGGACTATCAGCACGACCAACAATAATCTGTTGCTGATCCGTTATACCGACGGTTCCTTCGAGTCAATGTAAGCGATTTGCCCATTCATTCTTTTAGTCACGAGCCCTGATCTGTCAGGGCTCTCTTGTTGTAATTATGATGCTGACGACCTTAACAACCCTTACCGGCCTGAGCCTGCTGCCTCTGGCGCCGGGAACAGCGACCGACTCAGTCGCCCCATTCGTTCAGATAAACTCGCAAAGCTACGCCGAGAACAACAGTATTTATGCTTTGGTCAAAGGCAAGGAAAGTGATTATCAGGGCTCAAATCACGCCTTCACCTTTAACGAAGCCGCCTTTGGGCTGCGCTATCACAATGTGACGCTCAGCTACCTTTACCGCTATGAATGGTTTCTCAAACATTCCCCGGATGCACTGTTGCTCTATGGGGATTCCCTGAACCGGACAGACATGGTGCCCGGCAAAACCTATCAGGTGGATTTGAATGTTAACCATACCATTCAGCAAGGCATCCGCCTCGGCTGGCGTATGGAGCCGGCTGACAACCTGGCTTTTTATGTCGCAGGCAGCTATCTGAAGGCCACCGACTTAATGGAAGGTCAGCTACATGGCCAGGTTCAGCGCAGTGCCAGCGATGATATCAGCGGTCAGCTGAACCTGGACTATGTCTATGGTGAAGATGTACTGCTGGACCGAATTGCAGACAAACCCACCAGCCGCTACGGCTTCAGTACCGATCTGGGATTTGACTGGCACATTAACCGACACTGGTTTCTGTCGGCCTTTGTGCAGGATGCCTATGGCGAAATCATGTGGGATCGTGCGCCTTACACCACAGCCGTTGCCAACACCGCCACGGCAGAAACCGACGAGAATGGCTACATCAACATCAACCCTATCGCGAGTGGCTTTGAAGGTTACAAAGAATACAAACAGCGGCTGACCCCCAAGTACACAGGCCGCTTAGCCTACCTGTTTGGTGATACCGCATTGTCGGCCAGCCATTTTTATGGCTATGGTGCGCAATTAACGGATCTCGCTGTCAGCCATGGCTGGAGTACGGTCAGCACCCGGCTCTCGTATACCCTGCAGAGCCAGGCCATCGGACTGGCCCTCACCCACAGATACTGGTCGATGCAGGTGATCAGTGACAATCTGGACTACCAGCAAGCCAGTCAGCTGACCGTGATGCTGTCGGGCCAGGTGCCTTTCTGATGACGCCTTATTGGTCATGATTTGGGAGCAGAAAACGGCTGAAGCAACGCCAGCACTTCAGCCGTTTTCGTTTTCATCAGCGCGGAATCGCCACGGGACTCGACATTCAAACGCAAAACGGGTTCGGTATTTGATGCCCTGAGCTTAAAGCGCCAGTCAGAAAAACTCAGACTGATCCCGTCAGTCTGATCCAGTGCCAGTGCGTCCGGCTCGTACACAGCTCGGACTGTCGCGATGGCATCGTCAGTGTCAGTGACCGTCAGATTGATTTCACCGGAGGCCGGATAAGCCCGAACCCTGTCCGCGACCAGTTCTGACAGACACTGTCCTTTTACAGACAACAGCTGTGCCGCCAGCAACCAGGGGATCATGCCACTGTCGCAATAGGCAAAATCGCGAAAATAATGGTGGGCACTCATTTCACCGCCATATAGGGCGTCTTCCTGCCGCATCCTTTCTTTAATAAAAGCATGACCGGTTTTCGACTGGATCGCCTGTCCGCCATTGGCCGTGACGATATCGACCGTATTCCAGGTCAGACGAGGATCATGAATGATTTTGCTCGGCCGGGAGTCATTCGGATCTGCGGGCTGCTGCAAAAAAGCTTGTGCCAGCAAACCGACAATATAATAGCCTTCGATGAATTGGCCCTGCTCATCGAACAGAAAGCAGCGGTCAAAATCGCCGTCCCAGGCAATGCCCATATCGGCCTGATGCGCCCTCACCGCTTGTGAGGTCGACGCCCGGCACTCAGGCAATAACGGATTGGGAATCCCGTGAGGAAAAGTGCCATCGGGCTCATGGTGGATTTTCACAAACTCAATGGGGATCCGGCGCTGACCAAATTGCGCCTCCAGCGCATCAATCACATGTCCCGCCGCACCATTCCCCGCGTTCACTACCAGCCGCAGCGGTGTAATCTCTGACGGTGCGATATAAGACAGCAGGTGGTCAATATAGTCATTCAGCACACACTGGTGACGCAGCTGGCCGAGCTGATCGGGCGCCGCAAAATCATTTCTTTCAGCCAGTATGCGAATATCGTGTAAGCCCGTGTCGCCGCTGACAGGTATCGCCCCGGCCCTGACCAGCTTCATGCCATTGTAATTGATCGGATTATGGCTTGCCGTCACTTCAATCCCGTCAACAAGCAGGCTTTGCGCCGCGAAATATACCTCTTCTGTGCCGGTCAGACCGAGATCGATCACATCCACTCCGGCATCCATCAAGCCTTGCGCCAGTGCCATTTTCAGTGACGGCGATGACTGCCGCACATCGCCGCCAATCGCCACCGTTACTGGCCGGAAATGCTGGCCGTACGCCCGGCCGATCCGGTAAGCGATGTCCTCGTTCAGCTCCCGCCCCAGCTCACCGCGGATATCGTAGGCTTTAAAACAGGTGAGTCTTTCCATGCCGGCCTCCGTTTACCACTCGTACTTACACCCTTGCTACCCCGTCATTTCCCTGCTAATCCGTCATTCCCCTCTAATCCGTCATTCCCCTGTTATTTCATCATTCCTCTGTTATTCAGTCATTCCCGCGGAGGCGGGAATCCAAAAAGCCAGGCACAAATATACCAATAGATTCCCGCCTTCGCGGGAATGACATCCCAAGGTCTGGATTGACATCATGGACTTACCCATAAATTACCGCCGTCGTGCTGAGCACACTCAGCCCCCCTCCCAAAAAGCACCTTTGCGCTATTTCCGGCCGTACCTGTCTTCAAAGCGGACAATATCGTCTTCACCGAGATAACTGCCTGACTGCACTTCAATGATTTCCAGCGGAATTTTGCCCGGGTTCTCCAGCGCATGCACCACGCCGACCGGAATGTAAGTGGACTGATTTTCCGTCAGCAGCCAGGTTTTATCCCCCTGGGTGACTTTGGCCGTCCCCGATACCACCACCCAGTGTTCGGCGCGGTGATGATGCATTTGCAGCGATAATTTTTCACCCGGTTTGACCGTGATGTGTTTCACCTGATGACGGCCACCGCTATCAACCTGATCATACTTGCCCCAGGGGCGGTACACCTCGCGGTGCAGCTCGCATTCCGGGCGCTGTGCCGCTTTCAGTTGCGCCACTATCTCTTTGACATCCTGAACTTTATCTTTGGCGGCCACCAGTACCGCATCCTTGGTTTCAATCACCACTACGTTGTCCAGACCGACAGTCGCCACCAGACGGCTGTCGGCCCTGAGGTAACAATGGTGGCTCTGCGCAGTCAGCACATCCCCGATAACCACGTTACTTGCGGCATCTTTAGAACTGAGATCCCACAGCGATGACCAGGCGCCGACATCGCTCCAGCCGGCTTCCATTGGCACCATCACCGCTTGGCGGGTTTTCTCCATCACCGCATAATCAATCGACTCGGCCGGACAACCGGCAAAAGCCGAGCTGTCGATACGAATGAAATCCCGGTCCCGCTCAGGCGAAGCAACAGACTGACGGCAGGCGGCCAGAATGTCCGGCCGGAACTGAGACAGCTGCTGCAAATAGGCAGAAGCGCGAAACAGGAACATGCCGCTGTTCCAGTAATAGTGACCACTAACCAGATACTCTCTGGCAGTATTGAGATCCGGCTTTTCGACAAATTGTGCGACGTCAAAACCCGTACCAAGCGCCGCACCGCGTTTGATATAGCCGTACCCTGTCTCGGGCGACTGAGGGGGAATACCGAAAGTCACCAGCTTGCCGCTGTCAGCCAGCGGCAGCGCTGTCCTGACGGCCTGAGTAAAAGCGGCGGTATCCAGAATCAGATGGTCGGCCGCCAGCACCAGAAGTAAGGGATCACTGTCTTCCAAAGACAGGCAGTCAGGCGACTCCTGTGCCAGTAACGCCGCCAGCGCAATGGCAGGCGCGGTATTACGTCCCTGGGGCTCAAGCAGAAGATGACCCGGCTGGCTGGCGCAGTACCGCAACTGCTCTGCGGCAAGAAACCGGTGATCTTCCTGACAAATCACTAATGGGGACAGAGCATCCAGCTCAGCCAGACGATGAAGGGTTTGCTGCAGCATACTGACCGGGAACGATGAAGAGGCAATAGACGGGTTTTCAGCAGGCTGAAGGGCAAGAAATTGTTTGGGATACTGCTCACGCGATAAGGGCCACAAGCGACTGCCTGTCCCCCCAGCCAGAATAACCGGTAAAATCTGCATACGCCTTTCCCCTTCGCAAAAAAGTGCAAGATGCTCGGTACTTCTTTGTCAGGTATTTATACCAATCTACATTAGTCTTTTTTTATCACCTGTTCAGGCAAGTATAGACAAGGGGATTGAAGGCGCGCGGATGAAAAAGTACCAGCCACGACTGTATTGCTGAATGCACTGGCGACTTCCTGCCAGTTCAGCCGATCAACTTGAGATCGTTTTTCCGTTGGGTCTTCAGGTCGGTATAAAAGTTTTCATGCGAACCAAGGCTTAACAGGTAGAGCTTTAATTCGTTATCAACCCAAGAGTAACCAAGCAGCAATTCTTGTTTTTTCATCTTGAACTTATGAACTCGCAAATGTGACAAATCGCCTTTCTTCGGCTGCCCTATTTCTGGATTGGCAATAATCTTTTCGATCTCATCTTCAACGGTGCTGAGCTGCTTTGTTGGCAGTTTGCTCAGGGCTTTGGTGAAGCGCCTAGCCTCAAAGACCTCAATTTCTCTTTGTTCTTCGCTCATATGGCTTCACCAATCCCTGCTTAACCTCTTCTGTAGCTAATAATGATTCACGGACAAATTCATAAGACAGATCTGGGTTCTCCATCATGATTTTACCGATCTTGGCCCAGTACTCTATTTGCATAGGCACAGAGCGATTCTCCGCGATCCCATAAGCCTTGGCTTCGGAAACAAAGTCATCATTTAACCGGACGCTTGTTGCCATAGTTCAATCTCCTATTTAATAGTGATTTGAGTATAGACACAATGGCGCCAAACGCAATCTTTTGTCGCATTGAGAGCATTTAATCTTCTATCATACTCAGCAGCATCTGCGGATTCAGAGTCTGGGTATCGTCTTGCCCTGAAAGGACTTTTTCTGCCAGATCGCGTTTGTCCCGGTGAAGCTGGACAATTTTTTCTTCCACCGTATTTTCTGTGACCAGACGATAAACTGTCACCGGTCTGCTCTGTCCCATACGGTGCGCCCTGTCGCTGGCCTGATCTTCTACCGCCGGATTCCACCACGGATCCAAATGAATAACTGTATCGGCTTCAGTCAGGTTCAGGCCTGTCCCACCCGCTTTCAGGCTGATGAGAAAGACAGGATGCTTTCCTGCTTTAAACGCCTCAATCGCCGCTTTCCTCTGCTTACTGCTCGACTGTCCGTCCAGATAACTGAACGACAGCGAGGCTTGTTCCAGCTGCGCCGCAAAACGTTTCAGCAATTGCACAAACTGGCTGAACACCAAAATCTGATGGCCGCCTTCTATGGCTTCTGACACCAGAGCCAGGGCCTCCCTGAGCTTACTGCTCTCTTCCGCAAAGGAATCAAACACCAGACTGGCGTCACAGCATACCTGCCTTAAACGGGTCAGTGCGGCAAGCACCTCGACGACACCCTTACTGTTTTTGGCTGTTTTCAGGGCATCCTTACGGACGGCTTCATAAGCAGCACTTTCTTTGGCCGATAAATAGACGGTGTGGGTGATCTCGGTTTTGCTGGGCAGCTCAGATAACACCTCACCTTTCATTCGCCGCATAATGAAGGGGCTGATCAAGGCTTTCAGCCGCATCATATCCTCGGCATTACGCGCAGCCTGACCGTATTTTTGCCTGAACTGCTTCAGCGAACCCAGCAGGCCCGGATTCAGGAAAGCAAACTGGCTCCAAAGCTCTGTTAAATGATTTTCAACCGGGGTACCGGTCAGGGTAAAACGCCGCTCTGCCGTTAAACCAAATACCAGTTTTGCCCGTTTGGTCTGCGGGTTTTTAATCTGCTGCGCTTCGTCCAGCACTATGGTCTGCCAGTCTTTTTCCTGCATCGCTTCCTGACAGCGGGTCAGTAATCCGTAACTGACCAGTACAATGGTCTTTTCGCCCGCCGCGGCGATGGCTTCATTCCGGTTGTCCACCTGCTCCAGATCCACCACTGTCAGCTCCGGTGCAAAGCGCTGGCATTCTGCCTGCCAGTTGTGAATCACAGACTTGGGAGCCACAACCAGTGCCGCGCCCTCGCACTGATAATGGCGGATCAGACTGATGGCCTGCAAGGTTTTACCCAGCCCCATATCGTCTGCCAGACAGGCGCCAAAGCCGTGGTGTGATAAGTGCGCCGCCCACTGGACACTGGTTTTCTGATAATCCCTCAGCGGGGCCAGAATATGCTCGGCAACCACCGGCTTCTCTGACCATTTTTCTTGCAGCGACTGCCATCCCGCATCGCCCTGATGACTAAAGGTTTCCAGTACCTGTTGCAGGGGATAGGCCATCTGTACATCGACTTCCATCTCCTCATTGAGCAAACCGTCCAGCATTCGTAGCTGCTGCTGAAGTTCATCTTCCATCAGCACAACCAGGTTGTCGCTACCCTGCTCAATAAATCCCTGGCGGCTATTTGCCAGCAACAGACGCAGGTTCAGCTCCAGATGCTGATCCGTGGACGCCTTGCCTGTGACAGCAAACCAGTTTTTGCGTTTCTCGATATCCAGAGTCAGATCCTGGCGGGTCAGCACCTTTACCTGGCTGCTGCGCTGGCGCCAGTGAACCGGCACGTCCTGTAAATTCTGCACGGCTTTTATCAGCGATAACGCCGCTTCACCAGACAAGGCCCAGCGCCGTTGCTTGTTCGCTTTCAATCCCAGAAGCTTGCTCAGTGCCAGCGAATCCGCTTTTTCCTGGCTGAGATCACGCTGATACCATTGTTGATCCGGGCCGCTGATCCATGTCTCTCCCTGTCCCGAAGGCATGCTTATGCGATTTGCCGGCAGCTCACCGGACACATCATTCTGGTGCTCAATGGCCACATCCAGAGTGCCCTGATGCCAGTCCAGCCATAAATGCGGCCTCGCATCCCAGTGACCAGGCTGTATATTGCCTTTGTGCTGGCATGGGCTGTACCAGAGTAAATCCTTCTGCTGTTCCAGCGCCTCTGTCAGTGGCTGCAAATGCTCACTGCCCAGTTGCTCAGGTCTCGATTCGATAACTTCAATGAACTGAGGCGATATCGCTGAGGTATCCAGAAAACACCAGGCATCATCCATCACCTGGCGCAATGTTCCATTTGCCACTCGGGGAAAGACATCGAATGTCACCTGTTCACCGGCTTGCAACACGGCCAGCGGTTTGACACCGTGCAGACTGACGGACTGGCCGTCCTGACTGATGATGTTGTCACACGCCGACAAGGCTTTCAGTACCGGCAACACATCGGAAGCAGGTTGGCCCCAGCGAACCCTGTTCTGACGCTCCAGCTGCTGACAAACATTCCAGTCAGCATCTGACATCAAAGCTTCAGCCGCTGAATACTGGATGGAATACAGTTGAATCACCCGGCCTTTGGTCCAGCCACGTTTCCCCATTGACTGAATCCTTGGCTGAACTTTCAGTGATTTCAGGCACAACTCCCAGACCAGTCGCTGAGCTGCCTGATGCTCTTTATCCGACTGGATGGTCTGCGCCAGCTTTCTTAACCAGATATCCTGGCGGGCAGCCGGAACATAAAAAGGAGCGTCAGATTCGCTGATCTGTCCGGTAAGGTAACGCAGGGCGTGTTTGGCTCTGGCGGCTAACAGGCTTTCAGAATGACGGGATAAAATCACTTCCGTCAGCGGGTGCGCTTTCACCTGAGCCACCCATTGCTGATACTGTTTCGGGTTCGCTTGCTGCCATTGGCAAAGCATCAGCACATCCAGCAATAATTTCCCCCAGCTCACGTAATCTGCAATCACCATGAGTGAATCAAACCAATCGTCAACACCCGCCAAATATTCCTCTTGCTCACTGTAAGGCGCAATAATGACGTAAGCCTGCTGTTGCCAGAACTGGTCATACGCGATTTGCTGACTACGATGAACATCGAGGCTGTGCTGATAGCTTGCAACGGCTTCGGATTTGTCCAGTAAAGCCACCACAGCCAGATCAGCCAAGGCCGTATAGGAATAGCGTTTTGCCGTCATGGCAGAGAAAGCTGTGCGATGCTGCAAGTACTTTTCATCGAAAGGATCGCACAAGGGGTGGGAAACACTTCCGGCCCTGAGCGCCTGCCAATTATCCTCGGCAGGAGCCCAGACAACCTGCCTTCTGCCGTAATCTGTGATCGTCTTGCTGGCTAGCGGCTCCCATGCAATATTCCCCGTCGTGTAAAGCTGATTTAACAACCAGGCCCATCCCTGCAGGCTGTATTTCAGCCTGTCGTCTTCAATCAATGCCAGTAATTCCCACGCATCAGGATGCAGGAATAAATGCATCAGCAACCCTTCCGCCTGCGGAGAAATCGCCGAATAGGCAAACATCCAGCGGGTATTTGACAGCACAGAATAGACTTCCAGTTCCACAGAGATCTCATCAGCGCGGGTCATCACGGCATAGAGGGTTCGCTCCCGGCCAAATCGTAATAAGCTCTGTAATGCAGACAAAAACCCGTTCAGCGACAAGCTCCAGCTCTGTCTTTTTTTCATCACCAATCCTGCTTCCTGCATCGCAGACAGTGCTGCCTCTATCTCTGGGCCACTATAGCTATTGCTGATCTGCCGACACAGGCTTTTGGTGGTGATGCCAGATGTAATGAGAATCTGGGCTAACAGCTCTTCAGTAACAGAAGCTTCAGACTGTAAATATTGCATGGATTTCCCTGCTGGATGATATCAAACTATTTATCAAACATTGTTGCGACGCGAGTGATTGTAGAATATTGATGCTGTTGCAACAAATACTTACAGCTACCTAGCCCAAATCATTGCGATCAGGCTTGCTGGTGTTGGCGCCTAGCTGCACTTGGGACGGAGGGAGCAAAAGTAATAATTTACTTAGTGAATATTTTTTCTTCTCTTCCTAGAGAGACAAAATATTGGTAGTCTTTTTGCGTTTTGTATGCCTTCGGATAACAGCATGATAGCCGATTTTTTCTTTGTCTTTTTTTCTTCATTCGCCGCACTTTTTTTACTTCGAAAGGTCGCCAAACGTGTCGGTCTGGTGGATAAACCCAATGCCAGAAAACTGCATCAGGGGGCAGTCCCGCTTGTCGGGGGGTTGGCTATCTGTATTACGCTGGCCCAGTTTCTCTATTACTCGCCGACCATACTGGACGACGCCGGACTTTACGTTTTCTGTATCACCATTCTGGCCATCATCGGCGCGCTGGATGATAAATTTGATGTGAGCTTCAAGCTTCGCCTGGCGATCCAAGCCTTATTATCTGTCTGCATGATGGTTTTTGCCGGTCTGGAACTACATACTCTGGGGAATATGATCGGCTTTGGCAAAATAGATCTGGGGATGTTTGGCTATCTGGTGACTGTACTGGCGGTGATTGGCGCTATCAATGCCTTCAACATGGTCGACGGTATTGATGGCCTGCTGGGCGGGTTATCTATGGTGACCTTTGGCGGGCTGGGTATCATGCTGTTCCACGATGGTCAGCAATCGCTGGCGTATCTGTGCGGTATCATCATAGTGGCGATGATCCCTTATATCCTGCTTAACCTGGGGGCATTTGGCCGGCAGCGTAAAGTCTTTATGGGGGATGCAGGCAGTATGCTGATCGGTTTCACTGTGATCTGGTTTTTACTGCTGGCCAGCCAGAATGGCAACCGCCCACCATTGCGGCCAGTAACGGCACTCTGGATAATCGCCGTCCCCTTAATGGACATGACAGCCATCATGATCCGCCGAATCAAGCGCGGTGATTCGCCCTTTAAACCAGACCGCGAGCATTTGCACCATATCTTCCAGCGGCTGGGCCTTAATTCACTACAAACGCTGATCGCTATCTGCACTATTGCGACCTTACTGAGCGCTGTAGGTATTTATGGCGAGATTGCCAATGTGCCCGAGTATGTGATGTTCTGGTTATTCATCCTGAGTTTCCTCATCTACTTCTTCACACTGTCGAAAGTAGAAAAGTACTCGCCTCCGCAAGAAGCCTCTTAACGAAGCAAACAGCCGTATTTTCTGTGCGGCTGTTACTTGTTCACTTCTGTATATGGCTGTTTCAGCCACCTTGCAAATATATTGGACAGCAGTTCCAGTTAATTCATCTTCTCTCTAGTCCATTAAGCATGTACTTAATGGCTGACGCATCTTTATATGTTACAGAGATATTAAATCATATACAGATACAACAAATACAAGACCAAGACGATGAGAGAGATTTTACACGCTATGCTGAGGCGCACATTACAAGCGATAGTTAACACAGCTGAACGCTTGTGCCTGACAGCAGTATATTCAGCGGCCACGAACATCGGCTTTGTGCTGTTATGGACCGCTGTATGCTGGCTCAATCAGTTAGACCACTATGACAAAGCTGCAAAACAGATAAGAAGAGAAGACCGGCTGGGGCGTTAAATTAGCCAGTAAAGCAGACAGGTTCCTGGATAATGCACGAAAAAAACGCATAAAAAACCCAGGACAAGCCTGGGTTCATGTTCAACATCTTTGACTTCTGTTCAATCACTCACACGCATCCACCCAACAGTGAATTCGCTTAACGCTCTGAGGTTGCCTGCTCTGGTGTTTTCGGCTGACTACGGCCGGTCAGCTTGTGTATCCAGGTGGTAATACGCCAGATATGGCTGATCACGGCAAAATACACACCGAACATAATCATAAAGCTCAGCAACATCAGGGTTTCGTTAACCTGCGACATGTCCGACCAAATGCCGACTCCTGCCATACTGGCCGCCAGACCACAGATCACGACTAAGGTCATAAAAGGTGACAAACCAATACGCTGGCAAATATGGTGCAGGTGTTCACGGTCCGGCTTAAAGGGTGACTGGCCTTTGCGGATTCGGCGAATCATGATGGTGGCCATATCCATTAGCGGTAAAGCAATTAACCACAAGGCAGTGACCGGGCGCATGGCACTCAGCTCACCCTTCTGGGTCGCTTCCAGCAATAACCAGATAACAGTAAACCCAATGAAAATACTGCCGGCATCGCCCATAAAGACTTTAAACCGGCGCCCCAGAGGAAAACCGAGATTCAACAGAATGTAAGGAACCATAGCGGTGACTATCATGGTGCAGATAACAAACAATTCCGTGTTACCCGACACATAGAAGACATAACCGAGTGCCGCAAAACTGACCGATGCCAGGCCGCCTAACAGGCCATCAATACCATCAACCATGTTGAATGCGTTAATCGCACCAATGACCGCAAAAACAGTCAGCAGCGTGCTGGCAACTACGGGCAAAGCGAGAGGAAAATCCCCCAACATGTAACCCAGATAATGCAGGCTTTTATCACCGGCAAAAATCATCACCAGTGACACACACGCCTGTACCAGCAAACGCAATTTAAAACTGATGTCGTATCTGTCATCAATCACGCCGATAACCACCAAAACAGTGGCACAGCTTAAATACAGCCAGGGGTTCTGCGGAAACAGTTTAAAGAAACTAAAGGCTATCGCCAGCGTAACAAAGATTGACACGCCACCCACAAGCGGGATCACACCTTTATGGTGTTTTCGTTCGTTAGGCGCATCGACCAGTCCAACCCGTTTCGCCACTTTACGGCAGATAAACAGGCTGCAAAAGGACATCAGGAAAACAAACAAGAAAGCAGAAGTCATGGAATCATCCAAGTTGAAAAATTAATATAAATCTTCATATTTCTTTGCAATGACAGACCAAATATACTTTGATTTCGCAATTTTTTTCATATTTGAAGCATTTTTATTTGCTTCTCTCAGAGAATAATTATCTAACAAAGCCTCTAAATCACTCTCACTACCAAAGTACTGTGCTGAGTTATCTGTACTATATCTATTGAAGTCACAATCAAATGCAAAAACAGGCACTTCAAAATGCATTACTTCTACTAAGGAAGGATTTGTACCACCGGCTGAATGACCGTGTATATAGCCGCGACAATTATTCCTGTGCTCATACAGAACATCTAAATCATAAACTGGATCCAGCAATTCAATATTAGGTTCATGTTCATAACATCGCCGCACCTCCTGACCAAACGAGCTTTTATCCCAATTACCTATAAACTTGATTTTATGATCAGTTCCTTTAAAAGCCTCTAATATCATTTTGACATTATTTTCAGGCTCGATTCTGCAAAGTGCTAAAAAGTAATTCGATGGTATCTTTTTTACACTTTTCGTTAAAACATGATCACCGCCATAAGCAATGGTTTCAGTTTTTACATTGTATTCCTGCAAAACATAATCAGAAATAGCCTGGTTATCCGTCACTATCACATCTGAGTACTTAACAGCAATACGCTCTGATAATTTTAAAAACTTACGAGCAAACTCCCCCCACTTATCTCGCCGCCACTCTAAGCCATCTATATTCGTTATTACTTTTGCTGATGAGAAAAGTTTATAAATTGGTAGAAAAATACAACCAGAGACACCTAAAATTAAAACAACATCAGGCTTACTCCTGATACATTTAATAAGTGAAAGAATATCATATGGAATACTAGAAATACCATTAGCACTTAACGGTAAATAAGTGAGTTCTGCTTTATTGTAAGATTCTAACTTATCTTCATAAGACTCATCAGCACAAAACACTTGATATAAAAACTCTTCAGACGAGTATTTCGTCAGATTCTCAACTAAAGATTCGAAACCTCCATAACATGCAGGAATGCCGACTGTTCCGATAACTGCTATTTTCTTCACAACATCTCCGCATTTTCAAAAGTTTTTGCTGTACTATCTTTATCGGAAAGAATAGGCTCTACAGTTATAGGCCATGAAATCTTCAGCTTAGAATCATTCCACAGAATTGACTTCTCCACCTCTGGATTGTAATAATCCGTACATTTGTAAACAAACTCTGCTTCATCACTGGTGACATAAAAACCATGGGCAAAGCCTTCAGGAACCCATAGTTGCCGTTTATTTTCTGCTGACAGATATACGCCAACCCATTGCCCGAATGTTGGCGAGTCCTTTCGAATATCAACCGCAACATCAAACACTTCACCACTAACCACACGAACGAGTTTACCCTGAGTATTTTCAGTTTGGTAATGCAGGCCTCGTAAAATGCCTTTTTTAGATTTGGAATGGTTATCCTGTACAAATTGGCATGGTTTACCTGTGACTAATTCTTCAAATTTTTTCTGCTGCCAGGTTTCCATAAAGAAACCACGTTCATCACCAAAAACAGCAGGCTCAATAATCTTTACATCAGGAATATTAGTTTCTATGACTTTCATATTAATAGTCTTCAATTCGTTCTAATGCGTTACGCCAATTACTTGGTGTAATCCCAAATTCGCGCTGAATTTTTTCACAGTTGAGCTTTGAGTTTGCTGGGCGTTTCGCTGGAGTAGGAAATTCAGCTGTGCTAATTGCATTTAGCTGAGGTTTTTTATCGATTACCTGATGTTTTACTGCAGCATCAAAAATAGCGCTAGCAAACTCAAACCAGCTTACATGAGGCATGCCAGCAAAATGGTAAATACCATAACTGGTTGGCTGTCCGCTGGTAATATGCTGTGCAATCTGTATTAACGCTTCAGCAATATCGCCGGCATAGGTAGGGCCACCGAACTGGTCTCCTACAATTCCCAGGCTATCTCGTTCTTTCCCCAAGCGAAGCATGGTTTTGACGAAATTGGCGCCGTTTTCATGAAACACCCAAGCGGTACGCAAGATAATATGCTTCTGGCAGCATGCAGCAACGGCCTTCTCGCCAGCTAGCTTGGATGCACCGTAAGCACCTTGCGGGTTTGTTTTATCCAGCTCGCTGTAGCTGCCTTGCTTATCTCCTGCAAAGACATAATCGGTAGATATGTGCAGCAAAGCTGCGTTGATACTTTCCGCAGCTTTTGCCAAAAATTCAGGACCGGCAGCATTAATTTGATGCGCCAGTTCCTGTTCTTGCTCGGCTTTATCTACTGCGGTGTAAGCGGCAGCATTGATAATGACATCCGGTAAAAAGGCCTGAACTTGTGTTTGTACCTTTGCTTCATTGGTAATGTCTAATTGCTCGCGGGTTACCGCGAGCAATTCGGCATTTCCCTGAAGCTTATTAACAAGTGCCTGCCCCACCTGCCCATTAGCTCCCGTGATCAATATTTTCATGCTGACTGGTAATCCTTATTGATACTTGTATTTTTCGTCAATCAATCGTTTCAAATATTGGCCGTATTCATTCTTGAGCATCGGCTTGGCAATTTTCAGTAGTGCTTCATCGTTCAGCCAGTTATTGCGCCAGGCAATTTCTTCTAAACAAGCCACTTTCAGCCCCTGGATATGCTCGATGGTTTGCACGAAAGATGAGGCTTCATGCAAACTCTCATGTGTACCTGTATCCAGCCAGGCAAAACCGCGGCCTAACAGTTCGACATTCAGACTGTCATCTTCCAGATACATCTGATTGATTGAAGTAATTTCCAGCTCGCCGCGCTCGGAAGGCTTTACTTGCTTAGCGAAATCAACCACGCGGTTATCATAAAAGTACAAGCCTGTCACTGCATAATCAGACTTAGGCTCTTGAGGTTTCTCCTCAATAGACACAGCTTTCATTTGATCATCAAACTCGACCACACCAAAGCGTTCCGGATCTTTAACCTGATAACCAAATACAGTGGCACCTTGCTCACGCTGTGCAGCATGCTTCAGTGTTTTAGAAAATGACTGACCGTAGAAGATATTATCGCCGAGCACCAGACAACAACTGTCACCAGCAATGAATTCTTCACCGATAATAAAGGCTTGCGCCAGGCCATCCGGACTTGGCTGCACCGCATATTGCAGGTTAATACCAAAATCTGAACCATCACCCAGCAGGCGCTTAAAGGATTCATTATCTTCCGGTGTAGTGATAATCAGGATATCGCGAACCCCTGCCAGCATCAGCGTTGAGAGCGGATAATAAATCATAGGTTTATCGTAAACCGGTAACAACTGCTTAGACACGCCACGGGTAATGGGATAAAGACGTGTACCCGAACCGCCAGCTAAAATAATGCCTTTCATTATGCAGTTACTCCTAAACGTTCCATGCTGTATGACCCATCCAGAACACGTTGCCACCAGGTTTTATTATTCAGATACCACTCTACGGTTTTACGTAAACCTGTTTCAAAGGTTTCTTCTGGTGTCCAGCCCAGTTCACGCTCTATCTTACTGGCATCAATCGCATAGCGAACATCATGTCCGGGGCGATCAGCCACATAGGTGATCAGAGATTCGTAAGACGCCACACCAGCAGGTTTCTCAGGAACCAGTTCTTCCAGCAACGCACATAGGGTCTTCACCACTTCAATATTAGCTTTCTCGTTATGGCCGCCAATATTGTAGGTTTCGCCCACTTCCCCTTGTGTCACCACTGTATACAGAGCACGGGCATGGTCTTCCACATACAGCCAGTCACGGATCTGCATACCATCACCGTACACAGGCAAAGGCTTACCGTCTAATGCATTTAGAATCATCAGAGGGATCAGTTTTTCAGGGAAATGGTACGGGCCATAATTATTAGAGCAATTGGTGACAATAGTCGGGAAGCCATAAGTCCGTAACCAGGCACGAACCAGATGATCGCTTGATGCCTTAGATGCAGAATACGGACTGCTTGGTTTGTAAGACGTAGTTTCAGTGAACAGATCTGTTGTACCTTCGAGATCACCGTACACTTCATCGGTTGAAATATGGTGGAAACGAAAAGCCGTTTTACGAGCTTCGTCCAATTGGCTCCAATAGGCGCGTGACACTTCCAACAGGTTATAAGTGCCCATGATGTTGGTTTCAATAAATGCAGCTGGACCATCAATGGAACGATCAACATGGCTCTCGGCAGCCAAATGCATCACCAAATCAGGTTGATGTACTTCAAAGATGCGCGCCATCGCTTCGCGTTCACAGATATCCACCTGTTCAAAAACATAGCGACTATCATCTTGCACTGACAGTAATGATTCAAGATTCCCTGCGTAGGTCAATTTATCGACATTTATTACTGAATCATGGGTTTGGTTAATAATGTGGCGTACAACCGCAGAGCCGATGAAGCCTGCACCACCTGTAATTAAGATTTTCACTGATATCCTCGGAGTAAACACAATATATCTTGCGTTTTAACTTTCATAAGCTGGAAGTTAGAACGACTCTCAACGTTAAGTCGAACTACAGGTTCTGTATTTGATGTCCGCAAATTGAAGCGCCAGTCATCAAATTCAAGGCTAATCCCATCAGTTTCATCTATTTGTAGCGCTAGTCGCTCGTACTTATCTCTTACATAACTGATTGCCTCTTGTGGGTTTTCTAATTTTAAATTTATTTCACCAGAGGATGGATACGCTTCAATTCGCTCTCTAACAGCTTCAGATAGTTTTATCTTTCTTACAGAAAGTAACTCTGCGACCAATAACCAAGGAATCATGCCACTATCGCAATAAGCGAAATCTCGGAAGTAATGGTGTGCACTCATCTCTCCACCATAAATTGCATCTTCCTTTCGCATGCGCTCTTTAATAAAAGCATGTCCTGTTTTGGATATAATTGGTTCACCACCAGCTGCGTTCACAACATCAATGGTGTTCCAAGTTAAACGTGGATCATGAATAATTTTAGCGCCTGCTTCTTTTTTCAAAAAAGCTTCAGCTAATAGGCCTACGATATAATAGCCTTCTATAAACTCGCCCTTTTCATCAAAGAGGAAACAACGGTCAAAGTCGCCGTCCCAGGCAACCCCCATATCAGCATTGTGTTCGATAACAGCATTAGCAGTATGGGCACGACACTCTGGAAGTAGTGGATTTGGGATACCATTTGGGAAGTTGCCATTCGCTTCGTGATGGATTTTGATGAATTCAATCGGTATATTAAATGCGCTAAAGCGTTTTTCGATTTCATCGATCACATGTCCTGCCGCCCCATTACCTGAGTTCACAACTAACTTCATAGGCTTAATGTTACTAGGGATGATATAGGTCATCAGATGTTCAACATAAGGCACTAAGTTAGATTGTTGAACAAATTTTCCACGTTGGATCGCTTCTGGAAATTCGTTCTTCTCAGCGAGAGTTTTAATATCATAAAGTCCGCTATCACCACTTATTGGCTTTGCGTCTTCACGAACCAGTTTCATGCCATTATAGTTAATTGGGTTGTGGCTGGCAGTCACTTCAATGCCGCCGTCTATACCAAGATATTTGGTAGCAAAATAGACTTCTTCTGTACCTGTCATGCCAATGTCAATAACATCGACACCTGAATCTACCAACCCCTCTGCCAGTGCAAGCTTAAGCTCTTCTGACGTTAAACGTGCATCCCCCCCCACTACGACAGTTTTAGCCTGTAAATGATGACCAAACGCACGACCAATTCGATAAGCGATATCGTTGTTTAACTCTTCACCTAATTCTCCACGAATGTCATAAGCTTTAAAACACGTTAAATTAACCATGATCTGTTAGCTCCTACCGTACCGATCTTCAAAACGTACGATATCATCTTCTCCAAGATAACTACCGGTTTGTACTTCAATCATTTCCAATGGAATTTTACCCGGATTTTCCAACGCATGGATTGTACCTAATGGGATATAGGTCGATTCATCCTCTGTCACTAAAATAGTCTTTTCACCATTAGTCACTTTAGCTGTGCCTGATACCACAATCCAATGTTCAGAGCGGTGATGGTGCATTTGGATGGAGAGTTTCTCACCTGGCTTCACTGTAATTCGTTTCACTTGATCGCGTTTACCAAAATCAATCGAATCGTACTTGCCCCATGGACGATATACTTCTCGATGCAACTGATGTTCAGTGCGTCCAGCATCTCTTAGCTGGCTCACAATTGATTTTACATCTTGCACTTGGTCTTTAGCGGCAACCAACACGGCATCCTTAGTTTCAACCACGACCAAATTATGAACACCAACAGTGGCAATCAATTTATTCTCTGAATGCAAGTAGCTATTGGTCGAACCTACTGTAATCACATCACCTCTGGTGACATTCTGATTATCATCTTTATGTGAAACATCCCAAAGAGCAGACCATGAGCCTACATCACTCCAACCAGCATCCATTGGCACTACCATGGCACTGTCGGTCTTTTCCATAACGGCAAAATCAATTGAGTCATCCGGACACACTTCAAATTCAGCTTTATTTAGTCGGATAAAGTCCATATCTGGAACAACGACTGCCATAGCTTTCTTACAAGCGGAATAAATATCTGGACGGTGTTTTTTTAACTCTTCTAAATAACGAGAAGCTTTAAATAGAAACATGCCACTGTTCCAGTAATAGTCACCACTCGCTAGGTATTCTTCAGCGCTCTTCAAATCTGGCTTCTCTACAAACTTACATACTGTAAAGGCATCTCCTTCAGTTTCATCAGCTTTTATATAGCCATAACCGGTTTCAGGAGCAGTAGGAACAATACCAAAAGTCACTAACTTATCCGCTTGTGCATAATGAATGGCTTTTTCAACTGACGACTGGAAAGCTTGAATGGTTTCAATTAAGTGGTCTGCGGCCAAAACAAGTAAAAGTGGGTCTTCATTTTGCTCCGAACTCTGAATAGCTTGTAAAGCCGCCAGCGCAATTGCAGGTGCAGTATTACGGCTTACTGGTTCTAGAATGATTCCACTATGCTTATACCCACCAAATCGCAATTGCTCGGCGGCAATAAATCGGTGATCTTCATTGCAAATCAATAATGGAGGTTGATGATCTAAACCTTCAAGTCGGGAAAATGTCTGCTGAAGCAATGAATAGTCACCAGAAATATTCAAAAATTGCTTCGGATAAAGTTCACGAGATAATGGCCATAAACGACTACCTGAGCCACCGGCCATGATTACTGGCAATAACATAATAAAATCACCTTCAACGAAAAAAATAAAACATATCGACTATATAAATAAAAGCCAACACACAGCTATAAGTAAGGTTAATAACTGCAAACACAGAAGTGAGAACATACTAACCAAACAAAATGCACTAAATCATTTATATTTATCTAAACATTTTTTATAGGCATTAAATGTTTGCTCAGCTGTTTTTTCCCAAGTATATTCAGTTAATATTTTATCCCTTAACTTACTATCAAAATCCATAGTCATTACTTTTTCAATTCCACGCTGAATAGATTTAATATCACCAGGCTCCGAATATATCGCATAATCGCCAAAGTAATACTCTGTATCTCCGCGATCAGTAACTAAAATGTTTGATTCCATAACTCCAGCTTCCAAGCTACTTAATCCTGGCGTCTCCATCCACGAGATTAAAGCATGGGCTTTAGATACTTTATAAAGTTGTGCTAATTCGGACTGTTCGACGTGAGAAATAAAGTGAACATTTTCCCCCGCTATTTTTTTGCATTCATTATAATATTCAATACTATTAGGACTCGGCTTACCAACAATTACTAATTTATAAGGTGTGTTATTGATGGCCTTTATTAAATCTAACTGCGATTTTCTTATTTCTACTCTAGCTGCGCATAGTAAACAACCTTCAAACTTCTTAAATTTCTCAGATACTTCAACCGTTTGAAAATCGAAAACACTCGTATCAACAGCATTAACAACTACGAATCCATCCTTTTCAGGAGCATTCATATCCTTCCTAACACGAATCAGCTCAGTCTTACTGTTGGGTAGTAGTATATCTACAGAGTCCACAATCTCTTTTTGAGAATCCCAATGACCTTTAACAAAATAAGGGATCATATCTTTACTAAAGTTTTTATTTGAAAAAATTCTAGCGACGGCTTTGAGATACTCAACTTTATACTCACCTATATTTCGAGATATGAATCCAGCCAATCCACTTCTATTTTTCTGGTCACATTCGTAATAAGAGCCCCAAATTGTTGATAAAACCGAAGGTATTCTATTTTTTTTGGCTCTTCTAACATTTGCCAAAATATCTTGTGGGTTTCTGAGATTAAAAAAATGAATAAGATCATAGCCATTGAAATCAGGATTTTTTTCTGTTGCAATAGTAACATCAACACCTAGTGCACTTAAAAACTCAGCTGTTTTTTTTAACTGAATTGTGTCACCGCCTGGTCCAGAAAATACCGTATGTCTAGTTATAAATAATACTTTCATTAGAAACAACCTTTAAATGTTCCTTTAAGATAGCCTTTAATCATAAAATAATACATTGGAATTGCTATCATCTTTTTCTTTGTAATAAGTAGAGCTAATATTGAAACGGGTATTGTCAACAATATAGCAAACCGAGCAAGATACTTAAAAAAGTCCAACCTTTGTAATCCATCACCTTCACCATAGGCCTCTACTTTTTTAAATAGCTCTTGAGGGTCTTTAGGTAAGTCCCAATAAACTAAAGCGTTATGTTCAATAACGACCCTTTCTGTTTCCTCATATAAGTTCAAAATAAATTTAGTATCTTCAGCTGTATAAGAGTTTTCTGGGTACCCACCAACCTTTCTCCATAATTCTTTTTTAAAACCAAGAGATCTAGAACTAGGCAAGAATGATTTGGGATTATCAAACTGTTTAAAGTCTGGACAAAAAACATCCGCTAGATAGGACTGAAATTGGTTCTTTACTCGAGCACTGTATATTCCAGCTACAATATCTGCACCTTGCTTGAATGAGTTCATCATAGACTTACACCAATCAGACTCCAGCTCACAACCTGCATCAGTTACCAAAATAACATCCGAGGTTGTAGCTTCTATAGCCACATTTCTACCTCTAGCTATTGGACCTTTAGAATGTTTTTTGTTACATGTTTCATCAACAATCAATTTAAGGGTATTTATGGTTTGTAACTTATCATAAATTATTTTAACAGTTGAGTCTGTTGAGCCTCCATCAACAATTACTATCTCATCAGGTAATACAGACTGCTTTAATAGTGATTCCAAAAAGTAGGAAATAGATTCCTCTTCATTGAACACTGTGAAAATCAGTGAAAACTTCATTTATAGCTCTCTACTTAATTACTATGCTAGGGTTGTGTGAGTTGACAAGATTTCCATGCCTACAGAGACTCATGCCTAAAATCATTCCAAATAAAATTTGAAATTCAATTCTGCTGTGCATGTAATATATACAAACAAATAATATGGCAGCTACTCCTAGCCTTTCAGCTTTATGAAGGCCGAGTTTGGGGATTAATACGCCCGAATTCAACTTCGAAGTGCGACACTCTCCAATATCAAGCAGCCAAAGTCATTTCTTCAAATACAATGGCTGGCTGCTTGAAGCCTAAACACTTTCTTGGACGATAATTTATCCGCGATAA
>NZ_JACYTP010000029.1 GCF_014841115.1 Photobacterium arenosum | reverse complement strand
GGGTGAAGACGGCCCGACGCACCAGCCGGTGGAGCAAATCGCTTCGCTGCGCCTGACCCCGAACATGAGCACCTGGCGTCCGTGTGACCAGGTTGAATCTGCCGTGGCCTGGAAACTGGCCATCGAGCGTAAAGACGCGCCGTCAGCGCTGATCTTCTCGCGGCAGAATCTGGCTCAGCAGGAGCGTAACGACGCGCAGGTTGCGGATATCGCCAAAGGGGGTTACATCCTGAAAGACTGCGCCGGCAAGCCTGAGCTGATTTTGATTGCCACCGGCTCTGAAGTAGAGCTGGCGGTGAACGCAGCGGCCGAGCTGAGCGCCGAAGGCAAGCAGGTGCGCGTGGTGTCTATGCCATCAACCGATGCGTTCGACAAGCAAGACGCCGCTTACCGCGAGTCTGTACTGCCATCGGATGTGACCGCCCGTATCGCTATCGAAGCCGGTATTGCCGACTTCTGGTACAAGTACGTGGGCTTTGACGGCCGCATCATCGGCATGACCAGCTTCGGTGAATCGGCCCCGGCCGGTGAGCTGTTCAAGCTGTTCGGTTTCACCACTGAAAACGTGGTCAGCACAGCGAAAGAGCTGCTGTAAACCGAACCGAAACAATCATCGCCACCATGACAGTGGTTCCATGATTCAAAGGTCTGGCATTCATGTCAGGCCTTTTTTATCCCCCCGCTCATCACCTGTTTTCTTTCCTCAAACCCAGTGAGAAGAAGGCCGGCAAATCAATGCGGCAATGAAAACGCTGAACAAAGTGCATGACGGCTAACATTTGTTAAGCGCTTTTGAATCCATTACACTGACGCCACATCTGTGTATGGAACACCGCTATGACCACTTCACCGCCTACCGCTTCTTTTGACCATCAGCTGGAAGATACAGACCTGTTGACTGAAATTGCCATTTTGTATTACCAGCAAAGTGCAACGCAGGAAGAAATCTCGAAAAAATTCGGTATCAGCCGCCCTAAAGTCAGCCGTCTGCTCAGAAAAGCGCGGGAAGAAGGGATAGTGGAAATTACCGTTAAGTTCCACCCGATCCACAGCGCCCAGCTTGAACAGCGTTTGATGGACAGGTTTAACCTGAAACGAGCCTTGATTGCACTGGATCAACCCAGTGCACAAGAGCAACGAATGCAAGTCTCTACCCTGGTATCGGCCTATCTGGACGGTTATTTGAGAGATGATGTCGTTGTCGCGGTGGGTCAGGGGCAAAATGTTGCTGCTGTCGCCGATCATCCCGGTATTGTTTCCCATCGCAACGCGCGTTTTGTTTGCGCTATCGGCGGAACACACCGCAGCGGCGACACCATTAATGCGGATCATATCTGCCGCCGTCTAGCCAAAAAATTTGGCGGCACCAGCGAAACCTTATACGCACCAGCCTATGTCGACAGTGAAGTCACCCAGCAGGTGTTTATCACTCATCCCAATGTCAGCGAAACCCTCAATCAGGCCCGAAAAGCGGAGTTTGCCTTAGTCGGTATTGGCGATATGGATGAAAACAGCCATATGGTAAAACTGGGATGTTTCACGGCGAAAGAGTTTGTTGAAGCCAGACTCAATGACGGCATTGTCGGCGATATCGGCGGCTTTGACTTCTTCCGCCTGGATGGACAACAGGCGGGAACACTGATGCGTGGCCGGGTTGTCGGACTGGAAATGTCAGATTTGCATCGTATCCCGAATGTGATTGCTATGGCTAGTGAGAGCCGGAAGGCACTGGCGATTCTGGGCGCGTTAAGAACTGGCGTGATAGATGTGCTGGCAACCAGCGCAAGTTGTGCGATGGCCTTGCTGAACATGTCTGACTCATAAGCACAAATGGCAGCTACAGCGACATACGGGTTCAACCAGTCACTGCTTATATTCTCAACGGGTGAACAAAATTACACTAATCTTCTTTTTGTTCACTCCTGAGATGGTCACTGCTTCTGCAAACGCGCTGTTAACACCTCCTCCGTTCTATAATGACACGCAGAAATCACACTGGCATTTAGCACAAACAGGTATCACGCTGATTGATATCATATTTTTATATTATCAGTAGCGTCATCGCTATTGAACCACGCAAAACACAACGAATTATCCCGCTTTCCTGCCATCAGGGACTGTACCGGTTCGGGCCAGATTCTCCCTCACTTTCTGTAACGTAGGGTTTGACATTTGTGGCAAAAAGCTCAAATATGAGCACTTCATTTGCTCAGGCGTATTACATTCGTTCATGCACAATGAACCGCCACCGGGCAGAACGTCATTTCTTACCACATATCAAAAAGGTTTTACTGAGATGAGCACCAAACTGGAACAGCTGCGCGCACTTACTACTGTTGTTGCCGATACCGGCGACATCGAAGCGATTAAGAAGTACCAACCGCAAGATGCCACCACCAACCCTTCCCTGATCCTGAAAGCCGCAGAGATTGAACAGTACGCACCGCTCATCGACGATGCGATTGCCTATGCCAAAGCGCAAAGCAGCGATAAAGCACAGCAAATCGAAGACGCCGGTGACAAGCTGGCGGTGAACATCGGTAAAGAAATCCTCAACGTGGTGCCGGGCCGTATCTCCACTGAAGTCGACGCCCGCCTGTCTTACGACACCGACGCCAGCGTGGCCAAAGCCCGCAAGCTGATCAAAATGTATAACGATGCCGGCATCAGCAACGACCGCATCCTGATCAAACTGGCGTCGACCTGGGAAGGGATCCGCGCAGCGGAAATCCTGGAAAAAGAAGGCATCAACTGTAACCTGACTCTGCTGTTCTCTTTTGCTCAGGCCCGCGCCTGTGCCGAAGCCGGTGTGTTCCTGATTTCACCTTTCGTCGGCCGCATCATGGACTGGTACAAAGCCAAAGAAGGCCGTGACTTCGAAGCGTCTGAAGATCCGGGCGTGCTGTCGGTAACGGCAATCTACAACTATTACAAAGCCCTGGGCTACAACACTGTGGTCATGGGCGCAAGCTTCCGTAACACCGGCGAGATCCTGGAGCTGGCAGGCTGTGACCGCCTGACCATCAGCCCGCAGCTGCTGCAGGAGCTGTCTGAAGCACAAGGCGAAGTGGTACAGAAGCTCTCTGCTGATGTGGCTTCTGAAGTGCGTCCGGCGCCTATGACCCAC
>NZ_JACYTP010000028.1 GCF_014841115.1 Photobacterium arenosum | reverse complement strand
TAAAAAGGCGAGTATCAGGCGCAAGCAGAAAATAGCTGCCATGAATATTGCCTATTTGGAGCAAGTAATATTGGCGGGAATCCAAGGTTTGGATAAAAAATGAGCATACGTGTTCTCGCCCTGTCAGATATCCCAGTTATTGATGGTAAGCCGTATTGTAATCTTATTGATCTAGGTCATTTTGTTTACAAGATTGGTTTGATTTCAAAGTTACCAGATGAATATCAGAATTTTACATTCTATACCGATGACCCAGATCTATTTTACTCGCAGCAGAATCGAAACAACGAACTGACTTGGTCTGTTCATCCTAGTTATCGTAAGTACTTGAATATAAGTTAGAAATAATAGCTAACAAATAAGGATACGTGTCGCGCAGCCGACACTTCTATCCGGGTGTTGGACAAGCCCGGACAGCCTTATTAAGCAAATTGGTCGATTGGCATTCGGTGGGGGTTGCGCCCGCGGTTTTCTTCAGGGCGAGCGTAGCCGGGAAGTGACCACGGTGTGTTTCACTTCAATGGGTTACCGCCTGAATTCGGTCTTGCGTTGGCTTTCTCCTCGTTGATGATGCTACGCCATTCTCCTTATTCTGTTTGCTTTCCGGCTATCCCGGTCGGGTGATGCCGACGCAGTGCATGGCTTGCTGGCAGTTTGGGCAGTCCCGTGTTGCTTTCAGTGGCTCGGTTTTCACAGACAACTGCCATGTCGGCAAGCTGAGTGTATTTACAAGGACAGTCACGTCAAAGCACAGGCAAAATTGTCTCGCTACCTTGTTGAGCCTCGGGCGGGCATTGTCTACAATGGCGCACTTTATTCATACATCAGGTCATGAACATGAGCGACACTAACGATAAACCAGCTTTACCCGATCATCTTGCCGGTAACCCTCGCAGCCCACACTATGTGGCGGAGTGTTTTGAACACCATATCGGCATTCGTCTGAATGGCAAAGAGCGTACTGATGTTGAAGAATATTGCATCAGTGAGGGTTGGGTCAAAATCCCTTCACCGAAAGCAAAAGATCGTTTTGGTCAGCCAATGTTGATCAAACTGAAAGGCCAAGTAGAAGCTTTCTATAAATAAGCAAGAAGCTTTCAATAAATAAGTAGTTTCTTACTGCTTATAATCCAACACATAGAGTGAGAAAACTGCCAGCTCTATGTGTTGGATCAACTGTCTTTATAAACCTCTCGGCAGCTTTCATATCCCCATGCTCGTTATTTATACTTGTTACTAAACGTTTGGCGTTTAATGCAATTTAAGCGTTTACGTCATTGGTGAGTTACAAAATGTGCTTATTCATCCCAGATTGTGGCGCTATATAAAAGGAGGTGATTTTGAACCAGGAAGGTTTTAAGGGCGAACAATTACCACTTCAAAAAGAACTCATTAATTCTGCATGTATATTTTTTATTTTTAGCCTCTTGGAGACTAGTGATTCGTGATATTCCCAAAAGCGTTAACTATTGGTGACAAAATAGGCTTCTTTTCACCGTCTTCACCCGCAACAGTATTCGCACCCAATCGATTTTCAAGAGCGAAAGCCTACCTGGAAGGTCAAGGGTTTGAGCTGGTTGAAGGAGCCTTGACAGGATGTTCAGACTCATATCGCTCTGGATCAATTCAGGCCAGGGCTGAAGAGTTCAATCAGCTTATCCGAGATCTAAGCATTCGATGCATTATGTCGACCATTGGCGGTAATAACAGTAATTCATTATTGCCATATATTGATTACAAGGCTCTGAGAAAAGATCCAAAAATCATTGTTGGTTATTCCGATGTGACTGCACTTTTACTTGGTATTTATGCACAAACGGGTCTTGTCACTTTTTATGGACCCGCTTTAGTGGCATCGTTTGGTGAGTTTCCGCCTTTAGTTGATGACACTTTTCAGTCATTTCTGGATATATTGAGTTCAGAGAAAAGTGAATATAAATATCTCATGCCTGAACGCTGGACAGACGTTAAACTGGATTGGGAAACACAAAATACGGCAAAGCCTGTTCTTAGCAACGAATGGACATTTCTTGGGGGCGGAAAAATCACCGGGCGTATTATTGGCGGTAATCTGAATACCATGGCAGGTATTTGGGGAAGCCATTATATGCCAGAAATACACTCAGGTGACATACTGCTGATTGAGGACTCATTAAAAGGAATTGAAACTGTTGAACGTTCGTTTTCTCACTTAAAGGCTTGTGGTGTCTTTGACAAGCTTGGAGCGATAGTGCTTGGTAAGCATGAGCTTTTTGATGACAAAGGAACAAATCGTTCGCCATTAGACGTCCTGCTTGAAATTCTTAATGGTCAGACCATGCCAATATTATATGGCTTTGACAGTTGTCATACCCATCCCATGTTGGTGACACCTTTAGGTGTGCAAGCCAGCATTGACTTTGATAATCAGGTTTTTCAGCTGGAAAGCCCGTGGTTAGCCGGAAAATAAGCAATAATTCAGAGAGCTCGTTACCAGGACAGACACCGCATAGCGTATCGCATTACCAGGACAGACACATTATGCGTGGTTAGGACAATAGCCATTACCAGAACAGGCACACTATTCGTAGTTAGGACAATTGATGATTAAGAGGAAATATGAAATTTCTTAGTCCGGATCAGTATCAAAAAGCCTGTCATGAGCGGTTTGATTATTATCTGAATCAAGTACGGAGGCTGTTGCCAGCAGCAAGAGTCGAGCATGTGGGAGCGTCATCCGTTCCAGGCGCTATTTCAAAAGGTGATCTTGATATCTTAATTGGCGTTGATGCGCACGAACTGGAAGATTCTGCGCGTATTTTGCTCACCTTGGGGTTCCAAGAAAAGAGAAACACACTGAGAACAGCTGAACTATGCATGCTTGAGTCAACAAGCGAAGATGTGGCTTTTCAGGTGGTAGCGATAGGCTCAGAGTTCGAGTGCTTTGTGGATTTTCGTGACAGGTTACGCGCATCTCCAGATTTAGTGGTTCAGTACAATGTGTTAAAGAAATCGTGCGAGGGTTTGTCACACGACGAGTACCGTGAAAAGAAGTCGACGTTTATTGAGCACGTTTTAGCGCAGGTATAGCAAGAGATAATAAGGACAGTCATGATAGTTACAAGGACAGTCACGCATAAGTCAGAGCCAGACAGACCTGTACCAGATTCAAAAATTCGCTTTCATATTCTTTTTATAAAGACTGATTTATATCGTGCTGGAATACAAAGTCAGATTTTATGTCTTTTACATGATTTCCAGGCGTGCGGTGGCATACGAATGTATCGCTGTTGAGGATCTGTTTGCTGTGAATGGGTTAAGGGAGCTGTACACCGGTTCGGCGCTGCCGGTTCAATTTCGGCAAAACAGCTTGAATTGACGAGGTGGTGCCAAT
>NZ_JACYTP010000027.1 GCF_014841115.1 Photobacterium arenosum | reverse complement strand
ACATAGGCGCCACGGAAAAGCGGCATGAGGGGTGATCGCCAGCGAGGCCGTGATTTTCCTGACTTTTATCAATAGTTAGCGTCATTCTGAATTTCCTGTGATCTCATTGAAATTGCCCGAATTCCGTTCTACAGTACCCCTCACAGTACCCCTTTCAGAGTAGGACAACATGGCCTCATTCACTATCGAAAAGCGAGAACTCAAAAGCGGCGAACTGCGGTACAAAGCAACAATCTTCGTTAAACAGCAAGGCCGCATTATACATAGGGAATCGAAAACTTTCAGAAAAAAGGAACTGGCCCGTACCTACGGCCGAAACAGGATCAGCGAAATAGAATCGCAAGGGGTACTGAAAGATAAACCAGTCCCCCTGGGGGTACTGCTGGATAAGTTCATACTCAAAGAGAACTTATGGGAGAAAACTGGTCGTACAAAACGCTACGTCATCCAGATGCTACGTGACTGCGACATTGCGCGAGTGTTAAGCGACGAACTCAGAACCAGCGATCTGATTGAGCATTGCGAGAACAGAAAGAAAGCAGGCGCTGCCCCAGCAACCATTTACCATGACGTGGCTTACCTTCGCTCCGTCATGAAAAAGGCCAAACCAGTATTCGATATCAAAGCCAATCCAGACATCTTTGAAGAAGCTGTGCCCGTTCTGATTGAAATGGGCTTAGTAGGTAAAAGCCAAAAACGTACACGACGCCCAACGGACAACGAGCTAGAGCGATTGAAAGAAGGGTTAAAAGACCGCCAAGAATTCCGTAGTAACGGGCCTACTCGTATTCCATTCACTGACATTCTGGATTTTAGCATTCTGACCTGTATGCGCATCGGGGAAGTTTGCGGGCTACGCTGGGAAGATCTCAATGAGGAGCATAAAACAGTGCTTGTCCGGGATCGCAAAGACCCACGCAAGAAAGAAGGCAATCACATGATAGTGCCGCTGCTGGGTGAGTCCTTTGATATTGCTATGAAGCAAGAAAGAAGAAATGACCTGATCTTTCCATACAACCCGCGCAGCGTCACAGCAGGCTTTCAACGCGTAAGGAACAGCTTAGGGATTAAGGATTTACGTTACCACGACCTACGCCGGGAAGGTGCCAGCAGACTATTTGAGAAGGGATACAGCATTGAAGAAGTGGCTCAGGTGACAGGGCATCGAAATCTGAACATTCTTTGGCAGGTGTATACGCAGTTGTATCCGCATAAATTGCATGAGCAGTATTAATTAAATTCTGAACCTTTTATTGCGATGTGAAATGTTCAGTTGAAAATTCTGGTTACGGTGATAATGGATACACTTTATATGTAAGCAATAAAAAACAATCAATCGATTTTAAAATTGGAACATAGATCATAAAACATAAAAATCAATCAGATACAATTCAATTTCCACAGAATTGTTTAGGACTCTCATAATGTCAAACTCTTTCGAATATTTAACTAATTTTGCTTCAGGTGAAGCAGGTTCAAATTATCACTCTAAATATGTAGATGATAAAGGTAGAAGAGCTATTGCTGTTCGTTGTGCACTTGAACTAATGCAAGCAAAGTTATCTACTGAAGGATCTCCATCATTAACGGAACAAGTAAAGCGCCTATCAGTAATGGCTGATATTATTCAGGAAGCTCTGGAAAAAAGTCCAAAAGATAATACTGAAAATTAACACCCTACAACTAAAGCCCGAAAAACGGGCTTTTTTAATCACTTCAAGTCGTTAGGTGTAGCCTTGGTTTTAAAAGATGCCCAGTCATTCACTTGTGAAACAATAAGAGAATCATCACTATCGATATACTTTTTAAAATGGTCTCTCAACCCTGCAGATGACGTATTTATACGCTTAAAACACCAAGTAGAGTCTAAGATTCTAACTGCATTAAAGTTATCTAACTCACTGTATAGCTTCTGGTAATCTTTCGATTTATTTAAATCATAACTAAGAAAAAAAAGTGCCATTACTTACTCCCTCCCTATTAAAGACTCATATTAATGGCACAATTTTAACTCAACAAACACATCACTCGTCACATAATAAAACCCCAAAAATAAATAACAGAATCAACATTAGTGACTTGGGGCATAATTTATTACCTATTCTTCCTTTTCACGGTCGCATTCTTCGCTTTCACCACCCGGCCACCTTTGGCGAAGCGGTAGCCTTTCTTCAGTGTACCGTTACTTTTCAGTCCTGTCTTAGCCATGCTTTTTCCCCAGTTGTACGTTAGTTTCCAGTATTGTTAGCCGCTTGTCCTGCTTGTACAGCACGATGAGCAGCGCGATCATGGTGGGCGGTAAGCCCATTGCGGTGAGTTGTTGCAGTATCTCTATCATGTCGGTTTCCCTCTGAATTTGTGTGAGAAGAATTCCAGCAGGTAGCGCACCATAGAGCGCATCCCCAGCACGTCGACGACGATAGCCCCGACCACGTACCAGTAAGGCTCTGGAATGCTGCTGAGCGCCTGAAAACCTGCATCGACATACACTGCATAGTCAGGCCAGAAACACAGCATCAGGGGTGTGAAGACAACCAGTAAGATGAATTCATCTTTCCAGCCCCGGCCCTTGATACTCAGCTCGTCCAGATTGGCGGCTTTCTCGTCGCCGTATTCCAGCCGTTTTAGCCTGGCGGCGTGCTTGGCCTGCTCCAGTTCGTCTTTGCGTTTCAGGGCTTCGGCCTTGTTGCGGCTGTGCTGCTGCCATGCCGTCACCCCGCCCGTGATCAGATTCAATAATGCACCGAGCATCAGTCCCCCTTATGCCGCCTGAATGCCCGCATTGAGCATCTTGGCGCTGTAAGGCTGCATGCCGTTCTCATGGCGGATAATCAGGGGCACGATGTCCATGGTTTCCGCTTCTGACAGCGAGGTGTCAGGGGAGACGCCCAGCGCCCCGGCGACGTGGTTCACATAAGCGCTGGTGTCATTCTCCACAGGTGGCGCCCAGCGGTTGATGATGCCGCGCACTGTGGTCAGGCCGTGCAGGTTGCGGTACGTTTTCAGCGTTCGCGCCAACGCACGGATGCCGTTTTCCGGTCTGTCGAAGATGACAAAGCGGCCATCGTTACCGACGCGGCCACGCCATGCGGTGCCGTTGTCTTCAATATTGCCCGGATTATTGTTACGGATGCCTCGCGGCTTATACATCGTCATTGCTGCTAACCCCACTACCATCAGACTCAGTATCAATAAGATTTTGTTGTTGCTCATTGCGTGCCGCTTCCTCTGCTGCGTGTTGTTCGGCCATGGCCGTGACATAGCGTTGGTGCTCGTCAATCAGCCACGCATAGGCGGCGTTAAACACTGTGCTGTCGATAACCTGATTCGGGCGGTTATCCGTGTATTCGATATGGCCCAGCCCGGTCAGGGTGTTGAAATCAACCGCCCATTCACCCTGTCGCATGGCATAGCCGCCGATGTGTCCCAAAAAGGCCGGCACACCATCAATGACGATGAGCTGATCTTGTGTGACTGCTGTAATTCTCATAACTTCATAATCCAAATGACGGCCACCGACTTCTGTCGCACGTCGACGTGACCGTGGTTGTGTGATTGCCCGCTGCCCGGCGTGCTGACATAGGTGCTGGCGTTATGCAGCCGTAAGCCCAGCGTCCGCGGTGAAGAGCGCCCCGTCTCGGCGTACGCACTCCAGCCATTGTTAGGCACCGAGCGATTCGCCACCCCCGCGTTACTAATGCTGGAGATCTGAAAGTTACTGGTGCGCTGATAGGTCATGGACGAGCTGGGCAACTGTGTCGATGACAGGGTGTGATTCCCTGTGGCCCGGCTGTCTGTCCCGAATGTCTGATTCGGGCTGTACGCCCGGCCCGCACCGACCATCGCCCGGTCGCACAAGTCCGGCGTGCCGTTCTGACCGTCACACAGCACCCAACCCAGCGGAATAGATTCAAGAGTGCCGTTGTGGATCTTGATATCGCCGCTTTTCCAGCTTCCGCCGCCGCCACCGTGTAATCTAGCCATGGCGCACCTCTGCCAGTGTCCGCACCGTGGCCCCTTCCAGCGCATAGCCATACACCGCCGCCGCAGTATCCAGCGTCATGGACTCACCAGCGGCGATGTAAATGCCCGTCAGGTTATCCACGCCCTCACCCCCGACGAACAGGGCTTTGTCTGTCTGTACCAGTACCGACTGGCGCTTGCTGTCGGCGACGAGAAGTTGCGTAGTGGTTGCCTGCTCTAATGAGATCACCGCACTGGCGAGCGCATCACTGCGCGCCACCGCAACCAGACCACTGACCTGCTGCACCTGCGGTTGATTGGTGATCTCAACTTGACCTTGGATACTCTGCACCGCGGGCAGGTTGGTGATCGCCATTTCCCCGCTCACTGCCTGCACGTCGGGCAAATTGCCTACGGTGATCTTTCCGCTCACAGGCTGCACCGCGGGCCAGTTAGCAATAGACACCGGCGTATCAAACGCAACGGGCACTGTCTGCTGAATGGCATCAATGGTCACGGGTTCACGGATGCTGTGCACCTCCACCGCGCCACTGATTGCCACCGCGTCAGACTGGGTGTTTACCGGGATATCGGTTAACTGGTACTTGAGCGTGACCGCCGTGCTGTGATGGTTGTACAGCTCGATGGTCTCAAAGCCGCCCAGCGGCACCACGTCGTTTTTCTTCAGCTCCGTGCCGATTTCCCGGTTCTGGGTTTTCGCTAGCAAGGTGACGGTATGGGAGCAGTCACGAATTAACAGGTACTGACTGACAGCCGAGATAATTTTCTCTCCGGCCTGTAGCTGTACTTCGATGATTTTCTGTGTCTGATACATCCGTTACCTCTTGAGAACCACAACCAGCAGCACCAAGCCAATGACCGCCGCAAAGGCCATCATGACCTGAGTGTTCTGTCGTCCTATGTCACTGGCCCCGCCTGTGTTGGCACTGGCATTGATGCTGTTCGCCAACTGCATGGACTGCGAGGCCAGATTGCTCTGATTGGAGGCCATGCCACCAAGGGAACTCAGCGCCCCGTTGAAGGTTTCCAGTCCAAAACTAAACGCATCGTTCAAGGCGCTGTTATTCGACGCTAACGCATTCGAGCCAAGGGTCATGGCATCACTGGCCATTTCCCCCGCGGCTTCCATGGCACCGTGGTCAGTCATGGTGACGCTGCCATCAATGCCACTGAACATCATGCCGTTGTTCGCACCGCTGACGCCCATGCTGTTGGAGGTGTTAACGCTGTTATTGATGTTGCTGTTTGCGCTCTTTTTCGTACTGAATAAGCCCATATCAGCGCCCCCTCAGGTAGAAAAACAGCAGCACCATGGCGGCAATCGCGACCACTATTAGGGTGTAGTTCGGGGTTTTCGCCCCGAAGGTCACACCGCCCGCCTCAAAGTTCATTTCGACCGGGCCGTTGGTGGTAGTCATCGGCCCGCTGTCACTCACTGACTCCAGCGCACCCAGTGCCCCGGACATATCCATGCCGGGAAAGCCCATACTGGCCCCGGCGGCAGTTCCGGCCAGACTGGCTAAACCGCCAGAAGATGATCCGCTCACAACGCCCCCTTTTTACGAAAATAGAGAAAGGCCAGCACCAGCACGATGACGCCCACGGCTATCACGCCCGCACTCAGGTACTTAGTGCCATCTGCAGCGGTATAGCCGAGGGAGCCGCCCACAAGGGCGCCGCTGCCCCACAACACACCACCGCCGATTAAGAGAGGTACTAAAGGCATTGATTACCTCCGCATTAACAAAACGATGACCAACAGCAGGACAACCGCCCCGCCGATGATCCAGCCATAATGAAAAGACTGGGGG
>NZ_JACYTP010000026.1 GCF_014841115.1 Photobacterium arenosum | reverse complement strand
TTTAAAAGCTTCTTGCGTTGCTTGGCATTGTTTAGGGTGTTTTGAGCGGGATGTTATCCATGAAAATCCCATATGATCGAGCAAATAGTAAATGGAATCAGGGTGATAGTGTTTATCAAACTTCTGGACAATATATGCATGGATATCGGCACCCGTGAGTCTACCGCCTTGCGGGTTATGAGCTCTATCTTCGAGATATTGGCGAAGCTGTTCTTGTTGCTCTGGGGTTAAGAATGCAGGACGACCTGTTCTTGGTTTTTCCTGAAGTCCTTCGAGGCCTTCTTCGAGAAAGGTATGAACCCATTTGTTGACACTGGTTCTACTGACTTTGAGAAACTTGGCAATTTGAGTGCGGGACTGGCCCTCTTTAAAATGGGCAAGCGCGAGTAATCTCATTTTCATTTGAATGGATTTTTGCTGGCTTGCCAGCTTTTTGAAGTCAATGTTATTGAGGCTATCCATAGCGATTTGGCCACCTGAAAGAGAAGCCTCAATTAGATCATATTCTTACTTAGAATGGTATTAGAAGTAGGTAGATGTTTGGGTTACGAACAACTTGAAGGATGAGTTGAAGGGATTGAACACTTTGCTGCGAACTCGGTTCAGAGAGCCGTTACATCAGGGTAGGATATTACTGTCAGCAAAACATAACCGCTTTACATCGTCTAAATTGCTTGCCAAAAAAATACCTGCGGATTGCATTTGATTGCAACTCTCGGCAATGGTGTCAGGTGAAATGCCCCGGCACGCAGATAAATTGACAATGACTTTAAAGGATTTGGTTGCCTGAAGTTGTAAGGCTGTTGTTTTAACGCAGTAATCCGTTGCGAGGCCGCCAATAATGACAGTGGCGACACCTTTGTGATGTAGCCACTCGATCAGTCCGGTACTGAGCTTTTCTTCAAGATCGTGGAAACAAGCGCCGTAAGGATGAAGATCTGGCTCTATCCCTTTCCAGATGACGTGGTCATACTCAGTTACTTTAGGAAGCCCAGGTATCACTTCAAAGCCCTTACTGCCCGGGACGGCGTGTTTGACCCAGGTCAAATCAGCATTAGGGTGTGATAATGGTTGGAACATATTGTCATGGCTATCAACGATCCACACAGCATTCTCCGGGTGCGCATCTTTTGTCAAAATACGCCAGGTTGCTAATTTGGCCTGTTGATTTAAGGCCTGAGCAATATGATGGCCTTCAGGAACAGGCAGTTCATCAGGACAAAGTGGAGTAAAGGTTTGCTGCACATCCACATCGATTGCTGCAATAGCCATGACACTCTCCTTACAGAATCTGATTCAGAATATGATCTGCTTTCAGACGGCGTATACGCTTGATCAAGCGCCTTACCGGTAGCGGGTAGCTGTCGACTTTATCAATAAACTTATAGCTGCCCATTAATTGAGTATGTCGCAAAATGGCACTGAGTTCCTGCTGCTTTTGCTCTGCTAACAGCTCATGTTTGTCGTGTACCAGAATGGCGTTCTCTAAATCCAGTTTCCATGCGCGCGGATTAAGGTTATTGCCGGTAATGAGCATGTATTGGCGATCAACCCAGATTCCTTTCAGGTGGAAGCTATTGTCGTCGTGTTTCCAAATGTGAATAGCCAGCTGACGGCGGGCGATAGCGGCCTCGTTGTGTTTGGCAAAACTACGCAAATTTACCTCATATAAGTAAGGTAATCCTGCGATGGTTCTGAACGGTTCGCTGGGCGGAATGTAAAAATCATTAGCGGTTTTATCACCGACAATCAGAGTGATCTTTACACCGCGACGTAAAGCCCGTTTCACTTCCCGGCTTACGCTGCGGGGAAAGTTGAAATAAGGAGTGCAGATCGTCAGCTCATGTTTAGCACTGGCGATCAGGGTACAAATGTACTTATTCAGATTGTTCTTACGACGGCCAAGGCCAACAATGGGGGTGAGGCCGACCTGATCATTAGCGATAGGCTCAGGATCAAAATAATAGCTTGCGCGCTGTAATTCCAGGCGCAATTGCTTGATAGCATTGCGTAAGATTTTCGTTTCCGGCCGGGTCTGCTGATTGAGGCAATTCACCGCTTCACTGTCGACCAGCGTGCGCTGAACAAAGTGGGCCATGCTGTCAGCCAGTTTGGTGTTTTTCAATACATGATATCTGTCGTAGCGGTAACGTTGATGTTGAGCCAGATAGACATCATTCAGGCTGGCGCCGCTATATATGACAGTATTGTCAATGATAAAGCCTTTGAGGTGGAGTACACCAAAGACTTCACGATTGCGAACGGGCACTCCCAACACTTCAATCTTATGTTGGTAGGACTGGGCAAACTCACGGTAGAGCGCTGCATTACCCTCCGATTTTTCTGCACCTATCAATCCACGCTGAGCTCGGTGCCAATCGACGAGTACTTTAATGTCCAGTTCGGGACGTAGCTGTTTTGCATCATACAATGCTTGAAGAATACTGCGACCCGCCTCGTCGTCTTGCAGGTACAATGCGACCAGATAAATACGCTTGGTTGCTCTGGCTATTTCCTGATGCAAACGTTCACGAAAGGCACCGGCATCTAGCAGTGTTTCTATATCTTCCGGCTGATGTGCAATACGTGGTAGCTGATCTATGAGCTGCCTATTTGCAGTAGCTGAATCCATTATCGCCTCGTTCCGCGATTTATATGATAAATCTAAAAATTGGGGGCTAATTATACCAGATTTTAGTGCTGGTAAAGCGACCGGGCTGATCCAATTAATGAGCTTGGGAGGCAGGTTGGGTCAACCGGCCTGATATAGCATAGGAGTGAGCGCTTTTCCACCAACTCTGTAGCGTTCAATTCGATGAGCAAGAGAAAGCGGTAGCGCATCATCCGCAATGACCGAAAACTGCGCTTTTAGGTACAGTGACTCAAGGTGGCTGAATGCAAAACAGTAACAGGGCTTAGCCATAAGTTGCAAATGGCAAGCGTTCAATAACGCGAGGCCAAAGCCCTGTTGTCTCAATTGCGGCGCAACCAGCATGCCTGTCATTAATTGAAAATCGTCATATTGCTGGAAACGGACAACGGCCTCGATGGACGTAGCGGTTTCTCCGATCCAGATGATTTCGTCCTTCTTGGCTTTACCCGCAGGATAATGCGTCTTGTACAGACGATTGACCAAAGGAAGGCGAAGAGGTTCCAAAGGATGGAAGCTAAGTGTTGTTTTCGTTAAATCTGTCATGGAATTAACTGCGTCGCTATGTGTGATCAGTTAGAATGCGGCCTCCAGTATAAAGCGACGGTTTGAATTTGGTATGGAAGTTTTGCATCGCCATTCACTGGCTTCATTGCACACATTTGGCTTGAGTGTAACAGCCTCTCAGGTTGTGACCATTAGATCGGTGGACGAGCTGAAAACGCTGCTGTCCAGTGATGCGACAGGGACTCCTGCTCTTGTGGTGGGGCAAGGGAGTAACTTGCTGTTTTGTGAAGACTATAACGGAACTGTCATACTGAATCGGATCATGGGCATTCAAGTTCATGAAACCGACTTTGCTTACCATCTCCATGTGGGGGCAGGTGAAAACTGGCATCAGTTGGTGTGCTGGACGGTTGAGCAAGAGATGCCTGGCCTGGAAAACCTGGCCCTGATACCTGGTTGCACAGGATCTGCACCTATACAGAATATCGGGGCTTATGGGGTTGAGCTTCAGGATATCTGCGAATACGTTGATGTAATGGAGCGAAAAAGTGGTGATGTCGTACGCTTAACGGCGGAAGCGTGCCGCTTTGACTACCGTGATTCTATTTTTAAGCACGAATTGAAAGACAGTCATATCATAGTTGCGGTCGGCCTTCGTCTGAGTAAGGACTGGCAGCCAAATACGAGCTATGGGCCGCTGGCGAACCTGGATCCTGCTACTGTCACAGCTCGCGACATCCTGATACAGGTTTGTGCGACTCGGCAGGCTAAGCTGCCGGACCCGGCGGTGCTTGGTAATGCCGGCAGCTTCTTCAAAAACCCCGTGGTATCAGAAAGTACCTATCAGAAGCTGGCGGCTGAGTTTCCGTCTGTCCCTTGTTATCCCGCAGCAGGCGGCCGGTTTAAATTGGCCGCCGGGTGGTTGATAGATCAATGCGGACTGAAAGGCCATAAGGTTGGCGGAGCAGCCGTACACCAGCAGCAGGCGCTAGTGATTGTAAACCTCGGCATGGCCAGCCCTGAGGATGTACTGAGATTGGCGCGCTATATCGTCGACACGGTCAAATCGCGTTTTGGTGTCACATTAGAGCATGAGGTGCGCTTTATGGCGTCTGACGGAGAAACCACACTGGATAAGGTGATGCCATGAAAGAACACACAACCAAGCTGGCGCTGATCCGGTTTTTGGCCGATGGTCAGTTTCACTCCGGTGAAGCACTGGGCGAGGCGCTGGGGATTTCTCGCGCAGCAATCAGCAAACATATCAAAGGGATTCAGGAGTGGGGCCTTGATATTCATCGGGTCCAGGGCAAAGGTTACTGCCTGGCTGCCGGGTTTGATTTATTGGATGAGCACCTTATCCAGACTCAGGTTGATTGTCCGTCACTGGCATTGATCCCGGTGATTGATTCAACCAATCAATATATGTTGGATCGCATAGGCCAGTTACCCAAAGGTGCAGTTTGTGTGGCTGAGTACCAGCAGGCCGGGCGCGGGCGCCGTGGGCGGCAATGGCTCTCTCCGTTTGGCAGCAACCTGTATTTGTCAATGTACTGGCGCTTGGATGCCGGTGTTGCTGCTGCGATGGGGCTGAGCCTGGTCGTTGGTTTGGCTGTGGCGAAAACATTGCAGAAGCTGGGTGCGGCGGAGATTAAGGTGAAATGGCCCAATGACCTCTATTATCAGGACAAAAAGCTGGCGGGTATTCTGGTAGAAATGAGCGGTAAAGCCGGAGATGCTGCGCATTTAGTCATTGGTATGGGGCTGAATCTCACCATGTCTAATACAGATACCGAAACAGTGGGGCAACCTTGGTCTAATCTGGCTGAAGCTTGCGACCCTATGCCTGGCCGTAATCAGTTGGCGGCAGCCATCATTGAGGGGGTGACGGAAACTCTGCTGCGCTATGAAGAGGTTGGCATGGCGGGTTTTGTCGATGAGTGGGACCAGTATGACAATTTCCTTGGCCGGCCGGTGAAGCTGTTGATCGGGGACAAAGTCATCCGGGGCGTCGCCTGTGGTATTAACCCCCAAGGGGCGCTGATGCTGGAAACGGAGCAGGGGAAGATGCCGTATCTGGGTGGTGAGATCTCTTTGCGTAAAGACGATTAAGCTCAAGGGCTATCTAAAGCGAGCGGGATACTTACTTTCTGAGTTTGACGGTCTGCACTGCATGGTTAGAGCTTTTTTGCAGGATAAGACTGGCACGCTCGCGCGTCGGCAGAATGTTCTCCCGCAAGTTTTTACCATTAATCTCCTGCCAAATATTGGTCGCCGTTTTCACCGCTTCTGATTCGGTCAGTTTGGTGTAATGATTAAAATAGGATGATGGATCTTTAAAAGCACCCTGACGGAATTTCAGAAAACGTTCTATGTACCAAGTTTGTAGTAAATCCGGTTCGGCATCGACATAAATGGAAAAGTCGAGCAAATCAGAAATAAAGACCCGATGCGGTTCATGAGGGTAATCCATGCCGCTCTGTAACACATTCAGCCCTTCAATGATCAGGATGTCCGGTTGCTCTACCGTCTTTATTTCATCAGTAATATCGTAAAATAAATGAGAATACACAGGGGCATCCACCTGAAGCTTACCTGACTTCACATCGGTCAGAAACTCAACCAAACGCCGAATATCGTAAGACTGAGGAAATCCTTTCTTTTTCATCAGATTTCTTTCCATCAGCACATTATTTGGATAGAGGAAGCCATCAGTAGTGATTAATTCCACCTTAGGGTGTTCCGGCCATCGGGTCAGCAGGGCTTTTAGCAGACGCGCAGTGGTGCTTTTGCCGACAGCGACACTGCCAGCAATACCTATGATGTAAGGCACTGTGCTTGGTTTGGGCTGAGACAGGAACTCTTCCAAAACGCGGTTTCGGCCCTTGCGTGCACCGACATAAAGATTGAGTAAGCGCGACAAAGGCAAATATATATCGCGGACTTCATCCATCGACAAATGCTCATTGATACCGCGAAGACGTTCGAGATCAGCTTCGTCCAGCGTCATTGGCACTGACTTGCGTAAATCAGCCCAGGCCTGCCGGTCAAAAGTAAGATAGGGGGTTAGGATCTCGTTCATCTTGTAACCAAAATCTCATTTACAGGGATTGGGACAATACAGGATCAATAGAGGAAGTGAAAGAGGCCGTGATTTCTCCTTTTGAAGAATTATGTCAGCATAGTCCCTTGTTTGATTAAGAAATGTACATTAAAGCGGCCATTATAATTTTTTTTGTATTTACCTATTGCAACCCCAAAAACCATCGCATAGAATGCGCAGCAATTACGCCGACTTAGCTCAGTAGGTAGAGCAACTGACTTGTAATCAGTAGGTCACCAGTTCGATTCCGGTAGTCGGCACCAAAATTTGGAGGGATTCCCGAGTGGCCAAAGGGATCAGACTGTAAATCTGACGGCTCCGCCTTCGAAGGTTCGAATCCTTCTCCCTCCACCATATTCAAATGGTTGAATAGCTCTACGAGTTACGAGTTTGCGGGCATCGTATAATGGCTATTACCTCAGCCTTCCAAGCTGATGATGCGGGTTCGATTCCCGCTGCCCGCTCCACATTTCTCGTGTGCTGATATAGCTCAGTTGGTAGAGCGCACCCTTGGTAAGGGTGAGGTCGGCGGTTCAAATCCGCCTATCAGCACCACTCTCTCTCCGAAGCACTTCAATCCTTTTGATATATACTCTACAAAACCCATGATTGGTTGTGTGGTCGTTATACCACCTAAATACCGTGCCTAGAGGGACTACCCATGTCTAAAGAAAAATTTGAACGTACGAAACCGCACGTTAACGTTGGTACTATCGGCCACGTTGACCACGGTAAAACTACTCTGACTGCTGCTATCTGTACTGTACTGTCTAAAGTATACGGCGGTTCTGCGCGTGACTTCGCATCTATCGATAATGCGCCAGAAGAGCGTGAGCGTGGTATCACTATCTCTACTTCTCACGTAGAGTACGATACTCCTTCTCGCCACTACGCACACGTAGACTGCCCAGGACACGCCGACTACGTGAAAAACATGATCACCGGTGCTGCTCAGATGGACGGTGGTATTCTGGTTGTTGCTGCGACTGATGGCCCAATGCCACAAACACGTGAGCACATCCTGCTGGGTCGTCAGGTTGGTATCCCTTACATCATCGTGTTCATGAACAAGTGTGACATGGTTGATGACGAAGAGCTGCTGGAGCTGGTTGAGATGGAAGTGCGTGAACTT
>NZ_JACYTP010000025.1 GCF_014841115.1 Photobacterium arenosum | reverse complement strand
TGCTAGTATGAAGCATGAGAGTTACCTCTTATTGTCTTTGATTACGGATTCAGCACCTTTAATCAAAGTGGGTAACTCTCTTCATTTCAAATTGAAGTGTCAGATCTAGTCAGAACTAATACATGTGACTGTAGATTTCCAGAATATTCCCGACCGGGTCTTCCATATAAATCATGCGATACGGCTTCTCGCCCGGGTAATAATAGCGCGGTGCTTTCATCCGTTTTTTCCGCCTGCAGCCACGATCCGCTCTGCCAGTTCCTCGACATTCGGGTCCTGCACACAGAAGTGAAACACACCAGTTTTCCAGTATTCAAAGTTGTTTTCCGGCTGTTGCTGATTGTCGAACTGAAACAGTTCCACACCAATGCGATCCCCTGTTGAGAGGTGTGCAATCCGAAAACGTCCCCAGCCCGCGCCAAACACATCGGTACACATTTCACCGATAGCGCTGTCATCCTCAACGATTTCCGTCGGTGACATGATCAGAATCTAGGTTGTCGCAAGCCTTGCTCACAAAAACCGGATTCATCGATCACCCCAATGCCCGCCGGTATCTCGACAGTGTATTGTAGATCTGACATTTTCCGTGCCGCACGATTCGCTGCCTGTACGCGGCTACATCAATCAGCTCAGCCAGATTTTACTGCCTGTTGCACTCGGGCTTGGTTTTACTGTCCTTCCGGAAACTACCATTCTGGAATCCCCGTACGCACAAGATCTACGTATTCCGCACCGCAGCGTCAATGTCAGGGAGCCTTTGTATCTTGTACGGAAACGCCCTCGTGAGCTGGCCTCTCGTTACAGATGGTTCACCGACTGTATCCGGCAAACACTGCAGTCTTCCTGAGTCGTCCGGAAAAGTACCTAAATGTTGTGCATTCACAATGTTTAGCTCACTGAGTGCTCAGGTGTTTTTGCAGATGCTCAACGAAGATTGTGATTTTTTTAGCCAAATGTTTTCGCCCGGCATAGAAAGCATAAAGAACCAGAGGCTCAGGTTCAGCGTCTAGCTCTATGATCTGCAATGTGCCTGCGTTGATTTCATCGGTACACGATTCCTCAGGCAATATCGCGAAGCCAAGACCTGCCAGCGCACCAAACTTTGCCATGTTGCCACTGTTTACTTTAAATGACGATTTCACACTCTGCGTAAGCAACTGACCGTTTGAATGCCTGAATACCCAGGGGGAACCATTTAGCGCCGTTAAACTACTGATACAAGGCAAGTGGTTCAAATCGGCCAGTTTATGAGGACGGCCATGCTGTCTGATCAAGTCCGGTGCAGCGACCACTGTGCTTCGCAACCTGACTATCTCTTTCGCGACCCAGCTACTATCGGTAATTTTTCCACGGTGATAGCTCAGGATCAGATCGAATCCATCCAGTAAACTCTCTTTAGGGCTCAGGCTGGTTTCACAAGATAGCGATATTGCAGGATGCTCTGCACAAAAAGCCACAACTGCCTTTGCAAGTACCGGGATATCTGGCATCAGGATTCTGAGTTGACCCGTTACCGTTTGAGAGTACTGATTGACGTCTTCAAGCGCATCATTCAGCGCCGCTAACAAGACCCGCGTCGTAGAGTAAAGCTGCTCACCCGCCTCGGTTGGGGTCATACGACGCGTCGTTCTTTCCAGTAACCGGGTATTGAGCTTCTCCTCCAGTAAAGCGACATGACGGCTGACATTTGATGTTGGTAAACTAAGCTGCTCTGCTGCCTTTTTAAAGCTGTTGTACTCATAAACACAGTGAAAACTTTTCAACCACTGCTGCTCGATCTGCTCAATCATTTATTATCCCGAAATACTGGATTATCAAACCAATAAATCGCACTTTATTACTTAATTCGGGCTAATACAATAAGATCTTTCATAGGAATTTACTCCTCAAGACCAGAAAGGCTTAACAATGCTCACTTCATTTTTTTCATCACGTCGCATGTCTGATTGCAGTCTCTATATCTGCTTTATGATTCATTTTCTGGTTGCACTGGATGCATTAGTCATTGTGCCTTTCAGCTCGATAATGGCACTGGCAGCGAGTGTTCCGGCTTCACAGTCTGGCTATCTGACGTCTGTTTACGCTATTGCCGCAGCACTTACTTGCCTGATGATAAAAGGCTCACAGGATATGACTCGTGAAAGAAAAAGAATCCTTTTCTATCTTGCTGGTATAGCTATTACAACGCTCATTACCTCAATGCTGGATGACTTTGCTCTTTTGCTGTTGGCTCGGATATTTACGGGAGTTTTTGGCGGAGCATTAGCTGTTGTAAACCTGAATTATTTAATATTGATGTCTGATGAAAAGAAAAAAAAGAAAAACACGGCAATTCTAATCAGTGCATTTCCGTTAGCGCTCGCTCTTGGTGTACCTGGCCTCATCATGGTGTCCTCAGGAACTCACTGGCAGTTTGGCTTTCAGCTATTAGGAATGGCTTTCATATTGTCAGCCTTCTTGTTTTTATTCGTTCATTTAACCTCTCTCAAATCATTGCCGACCCCAAGATATACAAGAGTTACTAAGCAAAATACGCCAATTAGCTCACTCCGAAATCACAAGATATTACTTTTCTCTGCTGCGCTGATTTTCACCGCCATTTTGAGCACTTTTGTCGTATCAACCCAATACCCTGTCATGCTAACGATAAACCTCGATATACCTGAAAAGCTTCTGAGCCTTTGTTACACAATAAGCGGGCTGGGTTCTTTTGTATTAATACAATATTACGCAAGAGCAAAAATGAGTGATCTTACAGTTGGCAAGTTAATAGGGCTACTTTCATTAATTATGGCGATCACTGTAGCAATGGGCTTTCATACAGAAAATGTAAATCTTGCCGCACTGGCCTTTGTCATTTTTATCATTGTCAGCTCTGCTCGCACTCTTATCTTAATTACCGAATTAATCAGCGCTCTCACGCTACAAGATCGTGTGATTATCATCGGTCTGCAAAACTCGCTGCAACACTTTGCGGTTGGTCTGGGCGGCGCCTTAGGTAGCCTGTTTGTTACCTCGCAAGCGGATTTATCGGTAGATTTTTCAGCAATGACCTATGTGGCAATCGCCTTAATTGCCTGCACGCCTGTGCTATGGAAAGGCAAGTCATTGATTAGCTTTGATAAGGTCAATCAGACGGGATGAGCCGTGTGCTATCTGAGAATAACCGGCTCTAAAAAATCGCCGGTAGAGACATAACCACAATTAACCCAGGCAGTGGCTGTCAGTTCAGCCACTCTCAAAATCACCCGCCTTTTTGATGCAAATCTGAAATTCATATTTGCGCAACACATTGCTTATTCGCACCTATACTCCTTCCAGACTCTCGCTTAAAGCGTACGACAGGACGTCATCTAACCAGACAGGAGTTCAGGATGCTGCGCACTCTGCTACAACGTTTATTGACCTTTGCCATGCTGTTCTCTGCTTCAGCTCAGGCAACAAACGAGCTGCTTCCGCCATTGAATGCACAAGCCAATCAAACCTCGATTTCTGGTCTGTCGTCCGGTGGTTTCATGGCGGCGCAATTTCATGTGGCATTTGCTGAATCACTGGTCGGGGCGGGGATTGTTGCGGGTGGTCCCTGGAACTGCGCGGGCAATAATCCCTTTGTGAACCCACTAATCAACGCGACGACAACTTGCATGAACCCCTGCGCAAATAGCCTGAGTGGCTGTTCGTCAACCCTGTTTCCCAACAGCGGATACTTAGCGGAGCTGGCGAAAGTAACAGCCAGCAACGGCCGGATAGACGATACTGAGCACCTCAGAAACGATCAGGTTTACCTTTTTTCAGGCCGGCTGGATGAAACAGTCGTCACAGGTGTGGTCGATTCCGCCGTGACCTTTTACCAGAAACTGGGAGTGCCTGAAGCGCAGATCCGCTATAACAACAGCGTTGATGCCGGCCATGCCTTTATCACCAGCGATCCGGCAGATACCCCCTGCGATCTCACACAAGCTCCTTATATCAATAACTGTGACATCCCGCAGGCAATGCGAATTCTGGCGCACATTTACGGCCCGCTGAATCCTCCCGCTGCAGCGCCCGGCGGTGACTTAATGGCCTTCGATCAAAGTGAATTTATCAGTAGCCCGCACACCAGTATGGACGACACGGCGTATGTCTACATTCCCACCAGCTGCCGCTCGGCATCCTGCAAAGTGCATGTTGCTGTCCACGGTTGCCGCCAGGGCATTGCCGCTATCGGCACGACTTACATAAAAGAAACCGGCTACCTGAACGTTGCCGATACCAACGAGATCATTGTGCTGTTCCCGCAGGTGAAAAAGTCTGAGTTCATCCCCTACAACCCCCGCGGCTGCTGGGATTTCTGGGGTTACAGTACTTTAAGCCAGCCGCCCTACAACTATTACACCAAAGACGCCCCGCAGATGAAGGCAATAAAGGGAATGATAGATCGTTTGGTCAGTGCAGGATAATCAGTCCAGTGCGAGAAATGCCGTATCAATCCTATTTCCCTGCTACTGGTCAAAAACAATAAGGGCGAATAAGCAGAGCATTCGTTCAAATTCTTCTGCAGCAGACGCCTTCTTTCTAATGCTGCTTTTAACTGCCAATATTTCAATTAGTTACAGTGAATACGTCGCGAGAGTCACGATTTTAACCTCCCATCGCCCCGCAGAACGCAATGCAACAAGACACTTATTATTTCTCGCCATAAAATAATCTCAGATAATGTCAGGACGGCCAATGCCCCCGTCACGTGGCCAATTGCTGCAAGCACAGAAAACATAAATCAGGACAAATACATGCAACGTCAACTCCCTTTATTAACACCGATTCGCGGTATTGCCGCGCTCATCGTCACCTACTTTCATGCGCGTTTAATTCTGTTTCCGCAATGGAGAGACAGTATTGCGGAATCCACACATTTTCTTGAAAACGGCTATCTCTGGGTGGACATTTTTTTCATCTTGAGTGGTTTTGTCATGATGTATGTTTATCAATCCACTTTCGCCACAGGCAGTAGCTTGAAAAAGTGGCGAGGATTTATGTGGTTGCGTTTCAGTCGTATCTACCCTCTGTTCTTTGTCACCCTGGCTGCACTCTTTATCTGGGAATATTACAAATCTATTCACCAAATCGGCTTTTATGCCGGCCCGTTATTTGATGCCTGGGGTGCAACAGGAATTCCACCTTTTTCCGGCCCGTTTAACCGAACCGAAACCCTGGTACCAAACCTGTTTCTGGTAAATGGTATCCTTTCCCAGCCTTTAAGCTGGAACATTGCCGGATGGTCGCTGAGTATTGAATGGCTGTGCTATCTGGTCTTTCCATTGCTCATGTCAGTGCTCTTGCGGCCAGCAAAGAGTAATGCCTGGCTGCCAGTCCTGATTATGATGGTACTTGGCGGTATGGTTAGCATGCATGGAACATTAGATATCACTTCAACACTGAATGCATTTGTCCGAGGCATTTGTGGCTTCACATTAGGCATGTGGTTATCCCGAATCTCATTCAGTCCCAGAATGAAAAGCTGGGTGAATCATGACGGGTTACTGATTGCGCTCATCATTGCTTTAATCTCAGTGCTTCAGTTCAGCATCAGTTACACAGTCACTATGACAACTTATGTGCTGTTTGCACTTTTGGTACTCGTCGCAGCCAATCAGCAGAATCGTTCTTCGTTGTTACTCGGTTTACTCGATAACAAAGTCACGCAATTTCTGGGCGATATCTCTTATTCCATCTATCTGTGGCACTCAGTATTACTGCTGGCCGGTGTGGAGATTCTCCACCATATCAATCCTTACTGGACGGCATGGTGGTATGCGCAAACATCTGCGGCAACCGTGCTGACAGGTATTTTTATCTTTACCGCTGTACTAATTACTGTGTCTGTATGCAGTTACTACTTGTTCGAACGTCCATTGATGAAATGGATGCGGGGAATGGGAGGCAAACGCACTACGCCAGAGGTGTCAAAAGCATAACCGCTGAATACAATCACAGTGGCTGAGATTCAGCCGCTGACAAACTGGCAGATTAGAACCAACCAGCCATACTGTATGCAATCAGTACAGCTGTGTTAGCCTTTGGCTGTACGCTCCACAACACGACATTGGACTTATTGAAAGCAGTAGGAAAATTATATGAAGGCATATCTTACGAATAGTAATCCCCTCAAGTTATTACTCTGTGGCTTATCGCTGATGCTCTCTGGCGCTGCAGCTGCCGATGATATTCGCACTGAACGCGTTCAATTTCAGAAAGGCACTAACGGCGCGGTGATCGAAGGGAGTATAAAAGGCTATGAAGTTGTTGACTACGTGTTGAATGCCAAAGAAGGCCAGCAGATGAACGTTAGCATGGCAACAAAGAACACTGCTACCTATTTCAATATTCTTGCACCGGGTGAAAACGACGCTGCCATGTTCAACGGCTCAGTCAGTGAGAACCAGTATGAAGGCAAACTGCCTGCATCTGGTGACTACAAAGTCCGGGTTTATATGATGCGCTCTGCCGCACGTCGGAACGAAGTCGCTGACTATAGGTTAGAAATGATGATCAACAGCGGAAAGTAATTCCTGCTTCACGGGATTAGGCCGTATAAGTGTACTCAAGCGCCTAATTCCCGTAGCCCTCTCCCTCCAACCTTTCGCAGTGTGTTCATCGGGGTTGCCACCAACAACGCGATAAACCTGAGCCGAAACACGCACCTAAGTAAGGCATTGTGCCGGATATCCAGTATTAAGAAATGACCCAATTAATGCGAAGGAGGCATCGAATCAAATACAATCAAACGGCAGATAGCCTCAGCGTACGAACCAATAAGTCATGAAGGTAACCCACAGCCGGAGAGCCTTTTGATTTTTTACTCCGGTATACAGAAACTTCCATGGGCTCTAACGGCCCCAAACCCTGCTCCTCTCCAAGTATTTCAAGGTGAGGAGGCACACTGCACTGAGTGAACACCGCTATGGCGAGTCCACTTTCCACCGCGGCAATCTGGCCCGCCAGACTCGAACTGTTATACACCACTTTGTAAGGTTTGCCTTGCAAAGCAAGGGAGTGTATTGCACTTCTTCTGGCAAGACTGGCACTTTCATAGACAGCAATCGGTAGTGTTTCCCGACGCCAGATTTCAAACTGAGACGCGCCCACCCACACCATAGGTTCATGGAAAAGAAGCGTACCCCGGCTCGGGTTGTCTCTGGAAACTAGGGCCAAATCCAGATCATTATTCTCTACCCTGGGGATAAGCGAGGTGGACTGCTCACAGTTTAATTCAATCTCTACCCCACCGAATCTCGGGGCGAAATTGCGCAGCACAGGCGTAAGGTATTTTGCTGCATAGTCATCCGGCACCCCTAATTTGACTTGGCCGACCAACTCTTCACCATGGAATGCCGCTTGTGCTTCTGAATGTAAATCCAGTATCCGCCTGGCGTATCCCAACAACATCTGGCCTTCTGTGGTCAGTTCACTATGCCGGCTCCCTCTGACGAGCAATTTTCGTCCGACGGCATTTTCTAACTTTTTCAGTTGCATGCTCACCGCAGATTGCGAACGGTGAACGGATGTCGTTGCATTCGACAAGGAACCGGCATCAACGACCGCCACAAAGCTCTTTAACCAATCTATCTGTAAGTCCTGATAACTCATTTATTCGATTTTCGAATGGATGATTTTTGAATTATGCGCTTTTCGATTTTCCCATTCCAGTTTATTGTTTCGACAATCTCAGATTATTCAAAATGATGGTTTTTATGCATACGCAAGAGTTGAAGCTTGAATTGAATGCGATACAACAAGGCTTTGTCAGCTTAGTTCCTATCTCATTGTTCGTATTAGTCTTCGGTGTCGCTTTTGGCTTAGCCGCGTCTCAGGAGGGACTACATGAAGCCGCCGCCGTATTGATGAGCGCACTGGTGTTTGCGGGGGCCTCTCAGTTCGGGGCTTTAGATCTTTGGGGAACCCAGGTGCCTGTGCTCCCATTAGCTATTACAGTCTTTGCCATTAATGCCCGGCACTTGCTCATCGGGGCAACCTTGTATCCTCATATTCGTTCCCTGAATCCGGCCACACGCTATGGCGTCATGCTGGTGGCATCCGATGCGAACTGGGCGCTGTCGATGCGGGCCTTTGCGCAAAATGAAACGTCCAAAGGACTCGGTTTACTGTTCGGTGGCGGGATCGCCCTTTGGTTTTTCTGGATTATTGGTACCTGGATCGGTTTTTATTTCGGCAATGCCATACAAAATCCATCCGCCTTTGGAGCCGACATGGTGATGGGGTGTTTCCTGCTTACCATGGCGCTGGGAGGAAATAAAAACAATAAGACGTATGTGATATGGGCTGCGGCGGCCACATCATCGATCGCCGCTTACCTCTATCTGCCAGAAAACAGTCATGTGATTGTTGGTGCACTAACAGGCGGCATTATAGGCGTATTACTGGGAGGGGATAACAATGAGCATTGATACATCTGAAATGGGCACACTTTTGCTGGTCATCATTATGGCAGTGGTCACAATAGTGACTCGTTGGGGAGGTATCTTTATTATGTCGTACATTCCCATCAGTCATCGTGTTCAGCAATTTATCTCGGCGATGTCAGGATCTGTGCTCATTGCAATCATAGCGCCCATGTTCATCAAGGGAGATACCGGCGCTCAAGCGGCACTACTGGTGACAGCCGTGGGTACTCTCGTGCTGAAAAAGCCGCTGCTCTCTATCGCTGCCGGCATAGCGATGGCTGCACTGATGAGAAATATGTAGATGTTCCGAGGGTTGCAGCGGTTATGCAGACATCGCTAAGCTAACCTGTGTGCCGTCACACTCAGGGCCGGTTTAGCCGGCCTCATACCCCATCACCCACTCGCCTTCGCCTGTGTGCTCATCAACGTTACCGCCGATGACGCGAAAACCCTGAGAGAGATAAAACCGATAACTGACGTCATTGCGTTTATAGACATTTAGCGACAGCGATTCACGACGTTTTTTAGCATGACTGATCAATGCCTTACCTATGCCTTTACCCTGCACATCGGGTTTGACGAAAATGGCCGCCAGCTGGTTTTCGTACAGGGCATAGAAGCCCTTTACTATGCCTTTTTCAACCCAGACGTAAACTTCAGAAGCCGGCAGGTACATGCTGCGCATGTTGTCGACCTGAGATTGCCAGTAATTTGGTGAAATGAAGTCGTGTGCTTTAAGTGAAGCATTAAGCCAGATATCCAGTACCGGCTCCATGTCTGTGTCTGTAAATGCTCTAATCATTGTGTCTTCGTGTTGTTTGCGTTAACAGGAGTATCACAGCTAACACGGTAGCCTTGCCAGATCACAGATCTCAGAATGAAGGAAATAAATCTTTATACGTCGCAAAATTCCGCATCGGCACTCCATCTTGTAACTGAATCCACAACGGCTTTAACCCGCTTTCGTTAAAATCCCGATCCCATGTTGAAGTAAAAAGCGCTTGCTTCGTCGCTGAAGGCAATGTCAATGCCGGTATGCAGACCGTACCGGCGGGCAATCAGGTAGCGAAAGCCCTACCATCAATGCATATCAGAATAAAAGACCACAAGTTTTACAGAGCCAAATTGTACGTTAGTACACATGCTCTGGCCTCATTTATAGAAATGATATTCACGTAAATGAAATCACATACTTATATCTCTGCATCACACATCAAAGTCAAAAAATAGTCGTATTAATAAGTCAACAAACATCACAACGAACATATTATTAATTATTAAAATGCGATGAACAACTCAATTTAAGTCAGATGAGTAGTAAATTTTGCAATAAAAGTTCACAGAAAGGAAGCTAAGTCCATTGTTTTCAATATGCATCTATGAGAATAATGATTTCTCGAAATCGTTCGAGATCAGCCAAAGGAATCATTATGAAAAAGTTAGATGCAAAGAAAGTTTTTTCACTAAAAAAGAAAAGTACACCATGCTTAAAAAACGTAAGTAACTGAATCAATTATGCCGCACTGTGTGCGGTTTTTGGCTAATGACATTCAATTATAGAAATCAGAATCTAAATGAACATAGTTAACTTTTTATTATCAAGTGCCATAAGCTTACTTGCCTTCAGGAGTTTTAGCATTATATTTGTCTGGTCAATCGCTACGATGGAAGGTGAAAACAACAGCATTGCTTTAGGTAGTATAATTGCATTAATGTGGATAATAAATTTAGTTACCCTCCCACTATCCGGAGATCTCCTTGACAGAAACAAAAAGAAGAAGATACTCATTATAAGCGCCATTTTCTCTGTTATTTTCATTAATGTTTACTATATATTTTTCTACCACTTACAAGTGTCTTATCTCTATCTTGCCCTCACTGCATCTATTCTCGCCACAACAAATTCAATTGTTACAAGCAGTATCAATAGCACAATCCCATTCTTAACTAACAAAGAACACTACACAAAGTATATAGGGATTGCGACTTCATTAAATTCAGTGCAAGCGATTGTAGGTGCTATCCTGGGAGGCGGTGGTGTTGCTTTCTTAGGCTCACAGTTGTCTATCATCGTTGTGTCTGCCTTCTATACTATATCACTGGTTTTTCTGCTGTTTGTGAAAATAAGAGATGAAAAACCAGACAACTCTATTCATCAGAATTTTATCAAACGAGCAAGCATTGGATTCAAAATTCTATTTCAATTGAAAAATGAAAAAATAACATGTTATATAGCCATGGTAACTAATTTTATATTAACCCCGCTGATGGTAGTCATCTTACCACTATATGTGGCTAGTAATTATAATAGAATCGCTCCTTTAGCTTATTTTGAAGTTTCATTTGCTATCGGCATGGGACTTGGCGCCCTCATTCTTTCAAAAATTGATTTTAATACTTATACCAGACTTAAACCTGCGATAGCAGGGAATATGATGATTGGTCTTGGAATAATATTATTCTCAATCTTTGAGATCATTCACTTAAAATTATTATCAATGATGCTATCAGGCTTTGGTCTATCGTTAATTGTTATCGCAACCAATAGTGTAAGGTCATTTGCCGTACCTGACCACTTTAGAGCGCGATTAGAAAGTGCTATTTTCTTCCTGTGCGTCATTACCATTCCAATAGGAAGTCAAACTTTTGGATATTTGATACAAACATTCGGTAATGACATCATCAACCCATTACTACTAATAATGGGCGTAATCGTATCTTTTAGTTCATTAGCATTTTTTCTATCTAGTCACACGAAAAAGATGCTTCTTAAATCTAATGCCCAACTAGACCAAATTTACATGAAAGAATACCCGAAAGCATTTGAAGGATAGAGCATGAACATTTCCGATTTAAACTGGGCAACACCAAATTCAAGCCAAAGCATTGCGATTAAGTTTATAAACCTCAAAGAAATACTAGAAAGTTTTAACCATATTATTGACATCTGTGATTATGAATAAAATATAGGAAGCCATCCAAAAAAACCACAAAATTTGGCCAGAAGTTATTAAGTGACTGTATCCAGCTTGTCGATAATTGTGAATCAACAATTTAATCGTCCATAAATCGCTAATTGCACTCGCTTTCGTTAAAATCCCGATCCCATGTTGAAGTAAAAAGCGCTTTCTTCGTCGCTGAAGGCAATGTCAATGCCGGTATGCAGGCCGTACCGGCGGGCAATCAGGTAGCGAAAGCCTGTGCCATAAGCGGTTTCACTGTGTTCATATAAATCGTGGCTTTCGCTGGCAGCTGAGCCAGTGCCGATAAAGCCTGAAAGCGTCCAGCGGGGATCGATACGCCACATCAGCTGTGTCTGAACCGCACTGACATAATCATCCTGATATCGATAGGCCGAAATACCACGCAATTTTACATATGGTTTCACCAATGGCGGCAGACTTTGATCATCAGAACGCATTGACTGGTAATCACCGGCAAAAGCCAAAATCAATTGTTTGGATAGTGGGAAGAAAACCTGGCCATCTAAAGCAAACGTATCGTAATCGTAATCACTGCCAATGCCATCACGAAAGAACATATACTCGGCAGTCACCTGATAGCCATCTGTCGGGAAGAAAAAGTTGTCTCGGGTGTCATACTCAGCAACGAATCCCACACCGGATGAGGTCGTACTCTTTCCTAATACACGCTGAAAAATCTTATCCACCACCTGATTGGACGCACTCACCTCCGTACGCGTCCAGAACTGAGAAAACCCCAGCAATAGCGGTGTATCCTGAACACGGAACTGGAGTTTCTGAATCACCCCGTAACCTTCCGTCTGCGTTTCAAAACCCAGCGCCTGACTGGCGGGAAGCCGGCCACCGAAATCGTCGTAAATATCCATCACGACATCCCCATAGCCAATCCCGCCCAGATAACGAATATGGTCTTTATTCCAGGTTCTGCGATGCCCTAAGGCAGCAAACCAGGTGCCATTTTCCGTCGCTGCGCCACCTGCTACAGTGATCGCAGGAGGGATAAGCCTTGCGCCACCATCGAGTGATTCCAGAGCCAGCTTACGGCGTGCTTCTTTTTCAGCGTCAGTTTCATGCAGAAACAAGCCAAATATACCACCGCCACCACCTAATGCCGGCTCGGTAATAATCACAGGAACCGGAAGAAAGCCGTAAGCGTTTTCAGCCAGATATTCCCCCATATCAAACATGCCGTCGATAGGATCTGTCATGGATATCCCATAAGACGCTGAAGAAAATATTGCCATTGAACCCAGAACGCTAGCTCTTAGAATGCGATGCATTGAGGTCATCTTCCTTAATTAATGCTCTGACATATTGTTATTACCCGCTGAAATTAAATCACACTAATTTGTGTGACCAAATCTCACGGCGGTAGATATCTGTCCCGCGCAGGCTGCCATCCTTACCAACACGCTGCCAGCCCCAGCGGCGGTAGTGCCGTAACGCCCTTTCGTTAGTGCGACTGACGGTTAAAAGCATAGCCTGACAGCCTGCCTGATGTAGCATGTCTGCCATGAACTGCTGTGCGGCATCAGCCACCCCGGAGCCACGGTATTCAGGAATAACATAAATCAGGTGGATATAGCCCGTTTCGGCTTGATCGGAAAAACACTTAAATTCTAACTGACCAATAATCTGGTTATTATGCCAGATATGAATGTAATACCATCTGGGATCCACCAGCCGGGCACGCATTCTTTCTTCATAACCGTGAATAAACGGCCCAAAGCCGCTGTCTGACTGAAACGTACACACAAAAGCATCGCGCCGGAAGGCCATGCAAACGGCAAAGTGTTCATCAACATTGACAGGACGAAATTCAGGTTTCACGTGACCTCTCAGGCGGTGCAATTGCGTCAGTTCAGATGCCGGCTAGCCACACTATAGCGAATAATCCGCGCAAACGGTGATTCAGAAGACTTAAAACCGGCAATTTATGCCTGACCTGACAAGCCAAATACGTTACTTGTTCCCGATTTCAGATAATAAGTGCGACATTCATGGGAAGGTGTAGAAGAGGAAGCCAACTGCTAAAAGTGGTACGCTCTTCTCGCCAAAGAAACAAGCAGTACTACCATGAATTATCAGCAGTTG
>NZ_JACYTP010000024.1 GCF_014841115.1 Photobacterium arenosum | reverse complement strand
GGTAACTCTTTTATAAAAAGTGCTACCAATTGGTCACTCAGTTCACTGATAAATCTTTTATGACTGTATCATTGTCGAGTGCCCACACAGATTGCATGGTCAAATTGTTAAAGAGCTTGTTTCTAAGTAAGTCTTTGTGACTTAGCTCTCGAAACGGGCGGCCATTCTAACCAATCGAAGTGAAGTGTCAAACACTTTTTTCAATTTGTTTTTTTCTGACCGCTTACACTGCCTAGCACTTAAGTTTGCTGCTCTGCCGTGTCAGTGAGGCGGCATTATAGAGAGTCAGAATCACATGACAAGTAAAAAAACAGAAAAAGACACCAAGCGAACACTTTTCACTCACAGAAAAGAAAAACGAACAACAATCAAGCAAAACCACCCTCAATCATCGGGGCTGATAGGCTCCTAATGAGAATAAAAACAAAAAAAGTATAGTGGGAGAAGAAAGTTGTGGGGGAAGATAAAGAAGAACAACAAGAGTATTGACTAAAACAACAGTGGTTAAATCCATAACCACCCAGTCCTGATTGTGGTGCCTGATAATTAGTAAAACATCACTATAAAAAAAGCCGGGCAATGCCCGGCTTTCTTACGTTTTTAAACTATTGCTTATTCAGCAGCAGCTTCTTCCTGAGCTTCAGGACGGTCTACCAGCTCAATGTAAGCCATAGGGGCTTTATCACCAGCACGGAAACCGCATTTCATAATGCGAGTGTAACCGCCTGGACGCTGAGCAAAACGTGGACCTAATTCGTTAAACAGTTTAGCAACGACTTCGTTATCACGAGTACGTGCAAATGCCAGACGACGGTTAGCTACACTGTCAGTCTTAGCTAGGGTAATCAAAGGCTCAATTACGCGACGCAGCTCTTTTGCCTTAGGCAAGGTAGTCTTGATAAGCTCGTGACGTACCAGAGAGCTAGCCATGTTGCTGAACATCGCTTTGCGATGACTGCTGTTGCGGTTGAGTTGACGACCACTCTTACGATGGCGCATGACCTAATCCTTCTAACTAGATATCAGTAACTATTAATCTTCAGCGATAGATGCTGGCGGCCAGTTTTCCAGGCGCATACCCAGAGACAGACCACGTGAAGCCAGCACGTCTTTGATTTCAGTCAAAGACTTCTTACCCAGGTTTGGCGTTTTCAGTAGCTCAACCTCAGTACGCTGAACAAGATCACCGATGTAGTGGATCGCTTCTGCTTTCAAACAGTTAGCAGAGCGAACAGTTAGTTCAAGATCGTCTACAGGACGCAGTAGGATCGGATCGAACTCCGGCTTCTCTTCTTTCTCTTCAGGAACTCGTACATCACGCAGATCTACGAATGCGTCAAGTTGTTCTGCCAGAATAGTAGCAGCACGACGAATCGCTTCCTCAGGATCAAGAGTACCATTGGTCTCCATATCGATAACTAGCTTATCAAGGTCAGTGCGCTGTTCAACACGCGCAGCCTCGACTGAGTAAGCGATACGATCAACTGGGCTGAAAGTTGCATCAACTAACAAACGACCAATTGGACGCTCGTCTTCATCACTGTGAATACGAGCAGATGCTGGTACATAGCCGCGACCACGTTCTACCTTGATGCGCATGCTGATATCAGCATTATCATCAGTCAAATGGCAGATCACGTGCTCTGGGTTCGCAATCTCAACATCACCATCATGGGTGATGTCACCTGCAACAACAGGGCCTGCACCAGATTTACTGAGGCTCAAGATGACTTCGTCTTTCCCTTCAACCTTAACGGCCAGGCCTTTCAGGTTCAGTAGGATTTCAAGAACGTCCTCTTGGACTCCCTCTTTGGTGCTGTACTCGTGTAACACACCGTCGATTTCTACTTCAGTCACTGCGCAACCTGGCATAGATGACAGAAGAATACGACGTAGAGCATTGCCTAGAGTGTGGCCAAAACCGCGCTCCAGAGGCTCAAGAGTTACTTTTGCATGCGTCGTATTAACTTGTTCAATATCAACAAGACGCGGCTTAAGAAATTCTGTTACAGAACCCTGCATTGTGTCCTCTCTTAACTATAGCCTTACTTAGAGTAAAGCTCGACGATCAGGTGTTCGTTGATGTCGGCAGACAAATCAGAACGCTCTGGAAGACGCTTAAAGGTACCTTCCATTTTGTTGCTGTCTACTTCGACCCAAGTCGGCAGTTCACGCTGAGTAGCAACTTCAAGAGCTGCTTTGATGCGTGCTTGGTTTTTAGCTTTCTCACGAATGCTAACAACGTCGTTTGCAGCCACCTGGAAAGATGGGATGTTAACGACTTGACCATTAACCAGGATCGCTTTGTGGCTTACCAGCTGACGTGATTCAGCGCGAGTTGCACCAAAGCCCATGCGGTAAACAACATTATCCAGACGACCTTCCAGAAGTTGCAGCAGGTTTTCACCTGTGTTGCCTTTCAGGCGAGCAGCTTCTTTGTAGTAGTTACGGAATTGCTTTTCCAGTACGCCATAAGTACGACGAACTTTCTGCTTCTCGCGAAGCTGAACGCCATAGTCAGACAGGCGGCCACGACGGGCACCGTGCTGGCCCGGCGCGTTATCAATTTTACACTTGGTATCAATCGCGCGAACACCAGACTTAAGGAATAAGTCAGTGCCTTCACGACGGCTAAGCTTCAGCTTAGGACCCAAATATCTTGCCATGTTCTTTCTCCAATATTCCTAGAAACGAAACGTTATACGCGACGTTTCTTAGGTGGACGACAACCGTTATGAGGGATCGGAGTCGCATCAACAATGTTAGTGATACGGAAACCCGCTGCATTCAGAGCACGGATTGTTGACTCACGACCAGGACCTGGGCCCTTAACCATAACTTCCAGGTTCTTAACGCCATATTCTTTGGCCATTTCACCACAACGCTCAGCAGCAACCTGTGCAGCAAACGGTGTAGATTTACGAGAACCACGGAAACCTGAACCACCGGCAGTTGCCCAAGCCAGAGCATTACCTTGACGGTCAGTAATGGTAACGATTGTGTTGTTGAAAGAAGCGTGGATGTGCGCTACGCCATCAGCAACTTGCTTGCGTACGCGCTTACGAGCGCGAGTTGGTTGTTTTGCCATTGTACTCTACCTTATCCGATTATTTTTTGATCGGCTTGCGCGGACCCTTACGGGTACGAGCGTTGGTTTTAGTACGCTGTCCACGTAGAGGTAGACTGCGACGATGACGAAGACCACGGTAACAACCAAGATCCATTAGGCGCTTGATGTTCATGGAAACTTCACGACGTAGATCACCTTCTACAGTGTACTTAGCTACACCATCACGCAGTTGATCGATCTGCTCTTCAGTTAGTTCACTGATCTTAACATTTTCAGCAATACCCACATCAGCCAGAATAGCTTTTGAACGAGTTTTACCGACGCCATAAATCGCAGTCAGTGCGATTACAGCATGCTTTTGATCAGGAATGTTAATGCCTGCAATACGGGCCACTATTCACTCCTAGTACTTATCAAGAATAACCGCTGCAAAGCCCGTTTAGGATACGCAGCGGTGTCACAATTCTTTTGCACACACAAAAGATGGTTGGCTAATTTAGCCAACCTACCTTCAATTTGCAAGAAATATTTCTGCTGGTTAGCCTTGGCGTTGCTTATGCTTTGGCTCACTGCAAATTACACGCACAACACCGTTGCGCTTGATAACTTTACAGTTACGGCAGATTTTCTTAACGGAAGCACGAACTTTCATTGCTAAACTCCGTAAATGGATAACCAAGCTTAACGGCCGTAGCCTTTAAGATTAGCCTTTTTCAAAACCGACTCATACTGTTGAGACATCAGGTGTGTCTGAACTTGAGCCATGAAGTCCATAATAACCACAACTACAATCAGTAGTGACGTACCGCCAAAGTAGAAGCGAACGTTCCAAGCAATCATCATGAACTCGGGGATCAGACAGATAAAGGTAATGTATAACGCACCAGCCAAAGTCAGGCGTGTCATCACTTTATCAATGTACTTCGCAGTCTGCTCGCCCGGACGAATACCAGGTATGAACGCACCGGATTTCTTCAGGTTATCTGCTGTTTCACGCGGGTTGAACACCAACGCTGTATAGAAGAAACAGAAGAAGATAATCGCAGCGGCATACAGCATAACGTACAGTGGTTGACCTGGGCTAAGTGCCAGAGACACGTCAGTCAGGAAACCAAAAGTACCTTCTCCATTTCCACCGAACCACTGAGCCAGTGTACCAGGGAAAAGAATGATACTGGATGCAAAAATTGCTGGAATCACACCTGCCATATTAATCTTCAATGGCAGATGAGTGCTCTGACCTGCATAGACCCGACGGCCTTGCTGGCGTTTGGCGTAGTTAACGACGATACGACGCTGACCACGTTCCATGAACACTACAAAATAGATTACAGCAAAAGAAATTACTGCAATTAACAGTAGAAGAAGTACGTGCAATTCACCTTGACGCGCTTGTTCTACGGTCTGTCCAATAGCTGGTGGCAATCCTGCAACGATACCTGTGAATATAATCAGAGATATACCGTTACCAATGCCACGTTCTGTAATCTGCTCACCTAACCACATTAAGAACATGGTACCAGTGACCAAACTTACGACCGCAACAAAGTAGAAACCAAGGCCTGGATTATGCACCAGGCCAGGGATCATACTTGGTAACCCCGTCGCAATACCAATTGCTTGGAAGGTTGCCAACACAAGCGTGCCATAGCGAGTATACTGGCTGATCTTACGGCGACCAGACTCACCTTCTTTCTTCAACTCGGCTAAAGCCGGATGAACAACCGTTAGCAACTGAACAATAATCGAGGCCGAAATATACGGCATAATGCCCAGTGCTAAAATGGATGCACGCTCAAGTGCACCACCAGAGAACATATTAAACAGTTCAATGATGGTACCCTTTTGCTGTTCGAACAGATCGGCTAGTACAGCAGCGTCAATACCAGGAATAGGCACAAAAGAGCCAGCTCGGAAAATTAAGATAGCCCCTATTACAAATAGCAGACGAGTCTTAAGCTCTGCTAGGCCACCTTTTGCGCTACTAAAATCTTGTCCTGGTTGTTTAGCCATCTGTACCTCATCCTCGAGTTAATTATTCCTCGATTTTACCGCCTGCAGCTTCGATTGCAGCTTTAGCGCCTTTAGTTACGCGTAAGCCTTTCACTGTTACAGCGCGGTTGATCTCACCAGACAGAACAACTTTTACAGTTTCCATGTTCTTGGTGATCACGTTTGCAGCTTTCAGTGTTTCCAGACTTACTACGTCACCTTCAACTTTCGCCAGTTCTGACAGGCGAACTTCAGCTGTTACCAGGCTCTTGCGAGAAGTAAAACCGAATTTTGGTAGACGCTGTTTCAAAGGCATTTGACCGCCTTCGAAACCTGGGCGAACAGAACCACCAGAACGTGATTTCTGACCTTTGTGACCACGGCCACAAGTTTTACCCAGGCCTGAACCGATACCACGGCCTACGCGCTTCGCAGAAGGCTTAGAACCCGCAGCCGGAGATAGAGTATTCAAACGCATTCTGATTACTCCTCTACTTTAACCATGTAATGAACCTGATTGATCATGCCGCGAACGCAAGCAGTATCTTCCAGCTCAACAGTGTGGTTGATGCGACGTAGGCCCAAGCCACGCAGCGTAGCTTTATGCTTCGGCAAACGACCGATAGAGCTACGAGTCTGAGTTACTTTGATAGTTTTAGCCATGTCGATTACTCCAGAATTTCTTTAACAGAAAGACCACGCTTAGCAGCGATCATTTCTGGAGAGTTCATACCACTCAAACCATCAATAGTCGCACGAACGATATTGATTGGGTTTGTAGAACCGTATGCTTTAGCCAGTACGTTATGCACGCCAGCGACTTCCAGCACTGCACGCATTGCACCACCGGCGATGATACCAGTACCTTCTGATGCAGGTTGCATGTACACCTTAGAACCGGTGTGGCGACCTTTAACAGCGTGGTGCAGAGTACCTTCGTTCAGGGCAACTGTAACCATGTTACGACGTGCTTTTTCCATTGCTTTCTGGATTGCAGCTGGCACTTCACGTGCTTTACCGTAACCGAAACCAACGCGACCATTACCATCACCAACAACAGTCAGTGCGGTAAAGCTGAAAATACGACCACCTTTAACCGTCTTAGATACACGGTTAACAGCGATCAGCTTTTCATTCAGATCTGATTGAGTTTTTTCGTTAGCCATCTTCCGCCTACCTTAGAATTTCAGACCAGCTTCACGGGCAGCTTCTGCCAGTGCAGCCACGCGGCCGTGGTATTGGAAACCGGAACGATCGAATGCAACGTTAGAGATGCCTTTTTCAATCGCGCGCTCAGCGATGATTTTACCCACAACTGCAGCAGCGTCTTTGTTACCGGTGCTCTTCACTTGCTCACGGATCGCTTTTTCTACGGTAGAAGCGGCAGCGATAACCTCGGAGCCATTTGGTGCGATTACCTGAGCGTACACATGGCGTGGAGTACGGTGTACTACCAAGCGAGTTGCACCCAGTTCAGCAATCTTACGACGTGCTCTGGTCGCACGACGGATACGAGATGCTTTCTTATCCATAGTGTTACCTTACTTCTTCTTAGCTTCTTTAATACGCACGACTTCGTCGGCGTAACGAACACCTTTACCTTTGTAAGGCTCAGGGCTACGGTAAGCGCGAATGTCTGCAGCGACTTGACCAATCAACTGCTTATCAGTACCAGTCAGTACGATTTCAGTTTGAGTTGGACACTCAGCTTTAATACCTGCAGGCAGTTCATGCTCAACTGGGTGTGAGAAGCCCAGAGTCAGGCCAACAGCGTTGCCTTTGATGGCAGCACGATAACCTACACCCTTAAGGATCAGCTTCTTAGTAAAGCCTTCAGTAACACCAACAACCATGTTGTTAACCAGTGCACGAGCTGTACCAGCCTGTGCCCAAGCATCGTTGAAGCCGTCGCGAGGACCGAACTTAATGGTGTTTTCTTCCTGGGTTAGTTCAACTGCTTCGTTAATTACACGAACCAGTTCACCCTTACCACCTTTTACAGTGATTTCCTGACCGTTGAGTTTAACTTCTACGCCGGCAGGAACAACTACAGGTGCTTTTGCAACACGTGACATTTTCCTACTCCTATTAAGCTACGTAGCAGATAATCTCACCACCAAGACCTGCTTTACGAGCAGCACGGTCAGTCATCAGACCCTTGGAAGTGGACACAACGGCAATACCCAGGCCACCCATCACAGTCGGCAGCGCATCTTTTTTCTTGTAGATACGCAGGCCAGGACGTGAAACGCGCTGGATTTGCTCAATTACAGCTTTAGTCTCGAAGTACTTCAGAGTAACTTCGAGTTCAGGCTTAACTTCGCCAGAAACGGCGTAGTCAGCCACAAAACCTTCTTCTTTCAGCAAAGCTGCGATGGCAACTTTCAACTTAGAAGATGGCATTTTAACAGCAACTTTCTTCGCTGCCTGACCGTTACGAATGCGGGTCAGCATATCCGAAATCGGATCTTGCATGCTCATAAGTCAATACTCCGTGATTCTTAATTGGTAATAAATTACCAGCTAGCCTTACGCAGACCCGGAATCTCGCCTTTCATGCAAGCTTCACGAACCTTGATACGGGACAGACCAAACTTACGCAGGTACCCGTGTGGGCGTCCAGTCTGGTTACAGCGATTACGCTGACGAGATGGACTTGAATCACGTGGTAGAGACTGAAGCTTGAGCACTGCATCCCAGCGTTCTTCTTCAGACGCATTCACGTCGCTAATTAGAGCTTTAAGCGCGGCACGCTTTTCAGCGTACTTTGCTACCAGCTTGGCACGTTTTACTTCACGTGCCTTCATAGATTCTTTAGCCATTAGTAACCCTTACTTTTTACTTACGGAATGGGAAGTTAAAAGCAGACAGCAGAGCACGAGCTTCTTCGTCAGAGTTCGCAGTGGTTGTGATTGTGATGTCTAAACCACGTACACGATCCACTTTGTCGAAATCGATCTCTGGGAAGATAATCTGCTCACGAACGCCCATGCTATAGTTACCACGACCGTCAAATGATTTCGGGTTTAAACCACGGAAATCACGGATACGCGGTACAGCAATAGAGATCAGACGTTCGAAAAAGTCCCACATACGTTCGCCACGCAGGGTTACTTTACAGCCGATCGGGTAGCCCTCACGGATCTTAAAGCCAGCAACAGACTTACGAGCTTTGGTAACCAGCGGCTTTTGACCTGTAATTGCGGCCATATCAGCAGCTGCGTTTTCCAACAGCTTCTTGTCGTTCAAGGCTTCACCGACACCCATGTTCAGGGTGATCTTTTCGATCCTTGGGACTTGCATGATGCTCTTGTACTCGAACTTGTCAGCAAGTTCTTTTACAACAGACTCTTTGTAGTAATCATGCAGTTTCGCCATAGTACTACTCCAAAATTACTTGATAGTTTCGCCATTAGATTTGAAGAAACGAACTTTTTTGCCGTCTTCAAATCGGAAGCCTACACGGTCAGCTTTACCAGTTGCCGCGTTGAAGATTGCAACGTTAGAAGCATCAAGAGCTGCTTCTTGTTCAACGATGCCACCCTGGATACCCATAGCCGGTACAGGCTTCTGGTGTTTTTTAACCAGGTTGATACCTTCAACAACGATTTTACCAGTTGCCAGGACCTTAGATACTTTACCTTTCTTACCTTTATCTTTACCAGTAAGAACGATAACTTCGTCGTTACGACGGATTTTAGCTGCCATTTTCGTCACTCCTTACAGTACTTCTGGCGCTAGTGAAACAATTTTCATGAATTTCGCAGAGCGAAGTTCACGAGTCACTGGGCCAAAGATACGAGTACCGATTGGTTGCTCTGTATTGTTGTTCAGCAATACGCAAGCATTACGGTCGAAGCGAATGACAGAGCCGTCTGGACGACGAACGCCTTTACGGGTGCGCACAACCACCGCTTTCAGTACATCACCTTTTTTCACTTTACCGCGAGGAATTGCTTCCTTGACAGTAACTTTGATGATGTCACCGATATGTGCATAGCGACGGTGAGAACCACCCAGAACCTTAATACACATTACGCTACGAGCGCCGGAGTTATCGGCTGCATCTAGCATACTTTGCATTTGGATCATGTTAGTGCTCCGCTTATCAAAAACATCTAGACCCATCTCGGGTCGAATTCGCCTTTATTACAAGGGCGGCGAATAATAACACCATTTTTTGAGAATGGGTAGATAAAAAATAAACGGCCCCATTTTTTCAGGGGCCGCTCAGTTATGTAGTTGCTAAAGCTCGCTTAAACGCGCGCTTTTTCAACAACGCGTACCAAAGTCCAAGATTTTTTCTTAGACAGTGGACGACACTCACTGATCTCAACTGTGTCGCCAATGCCACACTCGTTGTTCTCATCGTGAGCGTGCAGTTTAGTCGTACGCTTGATGAACTTACCATAGATTGGGTGCTTCACGAAACGCTCGATAGCAACCACGATAGACTTGTCCATCTTGTCGCTAACAACACGACCCTGCTGAGTACGAATTTTCTCGCTCATTATGCGCCAGCCTTCTCATTCAGAACGGTTTTAACACGTGCGATATCGCGACGTACTGCTTTCAGAGTGTGAGTCTGTTGCAGTTGGCCAGTCGCAGCCTGCATGCGCAGGTTGAACTGCTCACGCAGCAGGTTCACAAGCTCAGCATTCAGTTCTTCAACGCTTTTTGCGCGCAGATCTTGTGCATTCATCACATCACCGCCTTAGTTACGAAAGTGGTTTTTACAGGAAGCTTACGCGCGGCCAGTTTAAAGGCTTCACGAGCAAGATCTTCTGAAACACCATCCATTTCATAAAGAACTTTACCTGGTTGGATTTGGGCTACCCAGTACTCAACGTTACCTTTACCCTTACCCTGACGAACTTCCAACGGCTTGCTTGTAATAGGCTTGTCCGGGAAGATACGAATCCAGATTTGGCCCTGACGTTTGATATGACGAGTCATAGCACGACGAGCAGCCTCGATCTGACGAGCAGTAATACGGCCACGGCCAACTGCTTTCAGACCGAAAGTACCGAAGCTTACATCAGTACCGTTCGCCAGACCGCGGTTACGACCCTTATGAGTCTTGCGGAATTTAGTGCGTTTAGGTTGCAGCATCAATAAACTCCTTATTTACGGCCTTTGCGTTGCTTCTTAGGCTTGTTATCAGCCTTAGGCTCTTCAACTGGCATACCACCCAGAACTTCGCCTTTGAAGATCCAAGTTTTGATACCAATTACACCGTATTGGGTGTGAGCGGAAGAAGTCGCATAATCAATGTCAGCACGCAGAGTGTGCAAAGGCACACGGCCTTCACGGTACCACTCGGTACGTGCAATTTCAGCGCCGCCCAGGCGGCCACTTACTTCAACTTTGATGCCTTTAGCGCCCAGACGCATAGCATTCTGTACCGCACGCTTCATAGCGCGACGGAACATAACACGGCGCTCAAGCTGAGAAGCGATGCTGTCACCAACAAGCTGTGCATCCAGCTCTGGCTTACGTACTTCGGCGATGTTGATCTGAGCTGGAACACCAGCGATCTTAGCAACGCGAGCGCGCAGTTTCTCAACATCTTCGCCTTTCTTACCGATAACAACGCCTGGACGAGCAGTGTGAATGGTTACACGAATACTCTTAGCAGGACGCTCGATAACGATACGAGACAGAGACGCTTTTGCTAATTCCTTGGTCAGGAATTGACGTACCTTGAAGTCGCCGTCTAGGTTGTCAGCGAATTCGTTGCTGTTAGCATACCAAGTGGTATTCCAAGGCTTAACGATGCCAAGACGAATACCATTAGGATGTACTTTTTGACCCATTGCTTTGTCTCCTACTCTCTTAGCGATCCGCTACAACAACAGTGATGTGGCTAGAACGCTTCAAGATGCGATCGGCACGGCCTTTAGCACGAGGCATAATACGCTTCATGGTTGGGCCTTCATCAACGAAGATTTTCGCAACATTCAAGTCATCGATGTCTGCGCCTTCGTTGTGCTCAGCATTAGCGATAGCGGATTCCAGAACCTTCTTAACCAGGTCAGCAGCTTTTTTGTTGCTGAAAGTCAGAATTTCCAGAGCTTGTGCAACCGTTTTACCGCGCACTTGATCCGCAACCAAACGAGCTTTCTGCGGTGAGATGCGAGCAAAGCGATGTTTAGCGATAGCTTCCATTACCTATACTCCTCTTAGCGCTTCTTAGCTTTCTTATCTGCAGCATGGCCGCGATAAGTACGTGTTGGTGCAAATTCGCCCAGCTTGTGACCGATCATTTCTTCAGAAACGAAAACGGGTACGTGCTGACGACCATTATGGACAGCGATGGTCAAACCGATCATCTGAGGGATGATCATTGAGCGACGGGACCAAGTCTTAACAGGCTTCTTGTCACCGCTTTCCACCGCTTTCTCTACCTTCTTCAGCAAGTGCAGGTCAATAAAAGGACCTTTCTTGAGAGAACGTGGCATGGCTTATCCTCTGATATAAATTACTTATTACGACGACGTACGATGTACTTGTCGGTACGTTTGTTCTTACGAGTTTTGTAACCCTTCGTCGGTACGCCCCATGGTGTCACTGGGTGACGACCACCAGAAGTACGACCTTCACCACCACCGTGTGGGTGGTCGATTGGGTTCATTACAACACCACGTACGGTTGGACGAACACCACGCCAACGTGAAGCACCGGCTTTACCCAGTTCACGCAGCATATGCTCACCGTTACCAACCTCACCCAGAGTCGCACGACCTTCGGCAAGAACTTTACGCATTTCGCCAGAACGCAGACGAATAGTTACGTATGCGCCAGCACGAGCTACGATTTGTGCGTAAGTACCAGCTGAACGAGCCAGCTGAGCACCTTTACCAGGCTTCAGTTCAACACAGTGTACGGTTGAACCTACTGGGATGTTGCGCATTGGCAGGGTGTTACCTACTTTGATCGCAGCATCTGAACCAGACTGGATAGTATCACCAGCTTGGATGCCTTTTGGTGCAATGATGTAACGACGCTCACCATCTGCGTAAAGAACCAGAGCGATGTTTGCGCTACGGTTTGGATCGTATTCCAGACGCTCAACTTTCGCTGGGATACCATCTTTATTACGCTTAAAGTCAATCAGACGGTAATGTTGTTTGTTACCACCACCGATGTGACGAACAGTAATACGACCGTTATTGTTACGACCACCAGTCTTAGAGTTTTTCTCTAGAAGTGGTGCATACGGCTTACCCTTATGCAGGTCAGAGTTAACCACTTTAACAACGTGGCGACGACCTGGGGAAGTCGGCTTACATTTTACAATAGCCATTCTTCTTTGCTCCTAGCCTTACTCTGCACTACCAGCGAAGTCGATGTCTTGACCTTCTTTCAGGATCACGTACGCTTTCTTCCAGTCACTACGACGGCCTTGGCGCATACCTTGACGCTTAGTTTTACCTTTAGCAATCAGAGTATTTACAGACTTAACTTCAACCTCGAACAGTTTTTCAACTGCCGCTTTGATCTCACGCTTCGTTGCGGTCATCGCTACTTTGAAAACGATAGTGTTACCGTTCTCAGCAGCCATGGTCGCTTTTTCAGAGATGTGCGGAGCACGCAGAACTTTTAGGATACGCTCTTCGGTGATCATGCCAGCATCTCCTCAACTTGCTTAACTGCCGCAGCAGTCATCACTACTTTGTCGAATGCGATCAAGCTAACTGGGTCGATTGCAGCGGCATCGCGAACGTCAACCTTGTACAGGTTGCGTGCTGCCAGGAACAGATTCTCATCCAGTTCACCAGTCACGATCAGAACATCGTTCAGTTCCAGCTCTTTCAGCTTTGCAGCCAACTCTTTAGTTTTTGGTGCTTCTACTGAGAAGTTATCAACAACGATCAGACGCTCTTGACGAACCAGCTCAGACAGGATGCACTTCATCGCACCGCGGTACATTTTCTTGTTAACTTTCTGGCTGTGGTCCTGTGGACGAGCTGCGAAAGTTACACCACCTGTACGCCACAGTGGGCTACGGATTGTACCCGCACGGGCACGACCAGTACCCTTTTGACGCCATGGCTTAGCACCGCCACCAGATACGTCAGAACGGGTCTTTTGTGCACGAGTACCTTGACGGGCACCTGCTGCATACGCAACAACTACTTGGTGCACCAGCGCTTCGTTAAACTCACGCCCAAAAGTAGTTTCGGAGACAGCTAGCGCATCAGCGCCTTTGACTACCAATTCCATTACTAACTCCTCGACGTTACGCTTTAACAGCTGGTTTTACGATCACGTTGCCGCCAGTTGCGCCTGGTACTGCACCTTTGATCAGAAGCAGGTTGCGCTCAGCGTCAACACGTACGATCTCTAGGTTTTGAGTCGTTACACGCTCAGCACCCATGTGACCAGCCATTTTCTTGCCTTTAAATACGCGACCTGGAGTCTGACATTGACCGATAGAACCAGGAGCACGGTGAGACAAGGAGTTACCGTGGCTCATATCTTGAGTACGGAAGTTCCAACGCTTAACAGCGCCTTGGAAACCTTTACCCTTAGAAGTGCCAGTAACGTCTACTTTCTTAATTTCGTTGAACAGTTCTACGTTCAGCTCAGCGCCTACTGCGAACTCTTCACCATTGTCCAGGCGGAATTCCCACAAACCGCGGCCAGCTTCAACACCTGCTTTCGCAAAGTGACCAGCTTCAGCTTTGTTTACGCGGCTTGCTTTCTTAGCACCAGCGGTAACCTGGATAGCGTTATAACCATCAGTGTCTACAGATTTAACCTGAGTAACACGGTTATTTTCTACTTCAACCACAGTAACTGGGATAGAAGCGCCATCTTCGGTAAAGATGCGGGTCATGCCCACTTTACGACCGATTAGACCAATCATTCTCTTATCTCCCCTTAACCTAGGCTGATCTGTACATCAACGCCAGCAGCTAGATCCAGACGCATCAGAGCATCAACAGTTTTGTCTGTTGGCTCAACGATGTCGATAAGGCGCTTGTGGGTACGGATTTCGTACTGATCACGGGCGTCCTTATTCACGTGTGGAGAAATAAGAACAGTGAAACGCTCTTTACGAGTAGGCAGTGGGATTGGACCACGAACCTGCGCGCCAGTACGCTTAGCTGTTTCAACGATCTCCGCAGTAGACTGATCGATCAAACGGTGATCGAAAGCCTTCAGGCGGATACGAATACGTTGGTTCTGCATGAGACAGAGCTCCAATTCAAAAAAATTTACACAAACAATATCGCCACTCAAACTCGTTAAGACGAGAGAATGTCGATTGATTTATGTGAACGTAGCACCCCTTTTGGGCGCATTGTCAGCCAATTTAATGACTGCGAACATAAGTCAGAGTATACATTACCGAATCAGAGAACTGATTCCTTCCTCAACGCTTATTGGTTCACAACCGTCTTCTCGAGACAGTGCCGGGCATTATACCGATCACAAAATAAAAGGCAAGAGATGATGGGAAATTAAGCGGAAAAATGAAAAAGCCTTCATCCGTTGTGTACTGTGAGTCGATGAAGGCGATAAGCGCTTGATGAAATAGGCTGGCTAGTCGTCGTCTACAATCTGGGCCTGATTGTAGTTGTTGATACCCATGCGCTCAATCAAACCGAGCTGAGTTTCCAGCCAGTCGACATGCTCTTCTTCGTCTTCCAGAATGTCCTGGAATAGATCCCGGGAGACATAATCCCGTACTTCTTCAGCGTACTGAATTGCGTCCCGTAAATCCGGAATGGCATCCATTTCCAGAGAGAGATCACACTCGAGCATTTCTTTGGTATCTTCGCCAATACGCAGCTTACCCAAATCCTGGAGATTCGGAATCCCCTCCAGAAACAGGATACGTTCAATCAAATGATCAGCATGATTCATTTCATCGATAGATTCGTGGTATTCCTTGTCGGCAAGATGCTTGAGGCCCCAATCCTTGTACATACGGGCATGGAGGAAATACTGGTTGATTGCCACCAGTTCATTGCCCAGGATTTTATTGAGATGTTGAATGATTTTCGGATCGGCTTTCATTAGCTAACACTCCTCTCTCGGTTCCTTTAAGCTTAGAACCGATCTGAAGAGTGTCAAAAAAGAGACGTTGTTAAACTGAAGATTAGCTCGCTTTTTTGAGCGTAACCTCAGTAATGTCAATCACTGTAATATCCTGAGCAGTATCCCGCTCCAGAACCACATGTTGAATGATACCTTTTGCCTGACGAATACACTTACCGCATTGAGAACCGAGAGGGGTGATCGCTTTGATCCCACGGATATCTGATATACCTTCCTCTTCTACCAATTTCACAATCTTTTTGTCAGAAATTCCGTGACACAGGCAAACGTACATAACAACTCTCTACAACTGATCTGACTCAAATATAAACGAGAACCGTTAGCATTACTACTTCTGTTCCGTCACTTTGCTAGATGAATTAGTTATCAATAATGAACAAAATTGCGCCTACAGAATATGTAGAAAAGATAAGCAGTTAGCTGTGGGATTTTGCCAAGGGAATCAGAATCTGAGGGGAAAAAAGCTGTTGCAGAGTCTTAAATATACAAAAAGGGAGCCTGAGCTCCCTTTTTTCGTGTTGATTAAATCTATGCTAATTAAGCAACGATCTTAGCAACAACACCAGCACCAACGGTACGGCCACCTTCACGGATTGCAAAGCGCAGACCTTCGTCCATTGCGATAGGTGCGATCAGAGTAACAACCATCTTGATGTTGTCACCTGGCATTACCATCTCAACGCCTTCTGGCAGTTCGATAGTACCGGTCACGTCAGTTGTA
>NZ_JACYTP010000023.1 GCF_014841115.1 Photobacterium arenosum | reverse complement strand
CTCAGTGATTACTGATGTTTCAACCGAAGTTGAAACGAATTGACTGTGCCGGTAACTCTTTTATAAAAAGTGCTACCAATTGGTCACTCAGTTCACTGATAAATCTTTTATGACTGTATCATTATCGAGTGCCCACACAGATTGCATGGTCAAATTGTTAAAGAGCGTTGACTCAACGTTATGTCTCGTTGGTCAGGGCTGCGTATTCTACCCAGCATTTTTTCTCAGTCAAGCGTTATTTTAAAAACTTTCTCAAACACCTTCTTAACCAAGCACTCACCAAGGATAACTTCAGGTTTTAAACCTTTAGCACCTTTTACTCGGTGAGGGTGCGCATTTTACAAAAACAAAAACGAGTGTCAACCCTGTTTCTCTTTCTTTTTGCGCCACTTTCAGTTCACACAAGTTATTCACAAGTTACCAAGAACTTATTCAAACCCGTGTGTGCCCTGTCAGTGAGGCGGCATTATAGGGGGTTAGCTGAAAGCAGCAAGTGTTTTTTGGTGATTTTATTGCAACCGGCTATCTTTTACTCTGAAACTGATAAAAAACACAAAAAACAGCCACAGCAGGTATGGGACAGACACGATAAAGAAACAGAGACTCAGAGGAGAACGTAGAAACTGAGGAAACGATCAGCTCAAACCACTAGAACAGAAGAGCAACCCGTCGGGTTACCCCGACGGCATAAAAGCATTTACTTACAGCTAACCAGGAAAGAAGGGTTCAGCAACTCTTCCCTATGATATTGCAGTGGCTCTTGATTAAATAAGGTAACGGATGCACCTGCACTTTCTGCTATACACTGACCGGCAGCGGTATCCCACATCATGGTTGGCCCTAAACGCGGGTAGAATTGTGCCCTTCCTTCTGCAACCAGACAAAATTTCAGGGATGACCCGACCTCAGTCATCTTGTGCTGACCCAACTTATTGAGAAAGTCAGCCATGTCCGGACTTGGATGAGAACGGCTCCCCACCACGGTCGGCACTGTTGCTTCTCTCACTCGGATTGGTTCCCGACCAGCCTTGGTTTGCAGCCAGGCTTTATTACCGTCTCCCAGCCAGGTTTTACCCAAAGCAGGAGCATGCACTATGGCAAGCACGGGCCTGCCTTCCTTAATCAAGGCAATGTTAACCGTAAACTCACCGTTTTTCCGAAGAAACTCTTTTGTTCCATCAAGCGGATCCACCAGCCAGAATGATTGCCAGTGCTGACGGTCACGCCATTCAGTATGAGCAGATTCCTCAGAGAGAATTGGGATATCGGGCGTAAGCTGTAATAAATGGCGGACTATCACCGCATTGGCAGCCAGGTCAGCTTCAGTGACCGGGCTCTTGTCCGCTTTTTCTTCAACCCGGACATTGCTGTGATAGCAGTCCATGATGGTTTGCCCTGCTTCCAGTGCAACCTGATAGAGAGACTCCAGTAGTGCGCTCACGCTGTACTCCTTGTCTTAAATAATGTGACGCTGTTTTAATGCTTCCACGCACAGAGTCACCAGCTCATCAACCGATGCGTTGCCCGCTTGCAGATGAATCTCTGGATTCGCCGGCGGCTGATATTCAGAATCAATGCCGGTAAAGTCTTTAATCTCTCCCGCTCTGGCTTTCTTATACAGGCCCTTAGGATCGCGCTTTTCACATTCTGCCAGAGGTGTATCCACGAAGACTTCAATGAACTCTCCCTCAGGCAGGAGTTCACGAACCAACTGACGCTCAGTTCTATGGGGAGAGATAAACGCGGTCAGCACAATGAGACCAGCATCAGCCATCAGCTTAGCCATTTCCCCGATACGTCGAATGTTTTCCTTACGATCCTCAGCAGAGAAACCCAGATCCTTGCACAGGCCATGGCGAACATTATCGCCATCCAGCAGATAAGTATGGAAGCCCTGTTCAGCCAGGCGATTTTCCAACGCCCCGGCCACCGTCGATTTGCCGGCACCGCTCAACCCGGTAAACCACAGCACGCAGGGTCTCTGATTTTTTAACTGAGCACGCTGTGCTTTATCGGTCTGGTGATTGTGCCAGACCACGTTTTCATTTTCATGGGGTTGAACGACAGCGGTCATTTTACACTCCGTTGCTATAACACATTAAAAAGGAAAGAACTGCGGGATCAGGGCTAATACAACCACTGAGTACATCACGGAAAACGGCAACCCGATCCGTAGATAATCTCGCAACTTATAGTTGCCTACGGTGTAAACGAGCAAATTCGTCTGATAACCATAAGGTGAAATAAAACTGGCACTGGCACCAAACAGCACCGCCATAATAAAGGGCATAGGATCGACCCCATAGCTCAGTGCCAGACTGTACGCTAAAGGGAAAGACAAGGCTGCCGCAGCATTGTTCGTCACCAGCTCAGTCATCAGCAAGGTCAGCAGATACACGGCCACTAACCCGCCGTAGACGCCCCAGCCATTAAAGGATGTCATCATGATATTGCCCATCTGCTCAGACAGGCCGCTGGCAAGCATCAGTTGAGCCAGTGATAATGCCGAGCCAACAATCACCACTATATCAATTGGAAAACGGCGGCGAATTTCGGCAAAGCTGATGATACCGGTTGCCAGCAACAACAAAAGATAACCGGCCAGTCCTTTGATCAGAGGTAAAGCATCCAGCAGGCCCGCGGTAATCACAGCAACAAAACCGCCCAGCACGGCCATGCTCTTGGTACTATCCAGCCGGGCGCTGGAGTCCAGACCATTGATCAGGACAAATTCACGATTTAACGTCTGCTTTTTCTCATGAAACGTTTTGCCGGGCACAATCACCAGAGTATCACCAGGATGCAGTTCAATATTACCCAGTCCGCCGGCCAGACGTTCATGGCCGCGACGGATCGCCACCACCACAGCATCAAAACGTTCGCGGAACTGCACGCTTTTCAGCGTTTTACCCCGAATACCGGCAGAATGACTGACCACCACTTCCATCATGGACTGCCCATTGAGGTGGTGCTGGCCAAATAACCTCAGTCCGTCGATTTCCTGTAAGGTCGTGACACTTTCGATATCGCCACAGAACAGCAGTCTGTCACCGGCCCGCAATACCGTCTCGGGACACACAGGTGCAATCGTCTTGCCGTCACGAATGATTTCTGCCAGAAACAAGCGGCGCAGTGCCCGTAAGCCATTTTCAGCAACCGACTTGCCAACCAGCGATGAGGTCGGCTCTATTTTGGCTTCCAGAAAGTAAGGCAGTTCATCCTGGCTGCTGTCATCGTAATTGGGTAGAAAGTGGCTGAGGGGGATCAAAAACACCAGCCCGACCAGCAACACCGCCAGTCCAATCATTGAAGGCGCAAAAAAGCCCAGGCTGGGTAACCCGGCATCTTCGACAAAGCTGTTTACAATCAGATTGGTCGAGGTACCAATCAGGGTCAGCGTACCGCCTAATATCGCGGTGTAGGACAGTGGTATTAACAAACGAGACGGCGCATGGCGCTGATTACGCTTTACTGCGCCAATCAAGGACACCACCACTGCCGTGTTATTGGTAAAGGAAGACAGGAAAGCCGTCGACAGGCCAAGCTTGGCCACCACAGACGTTTGTCCTCCCTGAGAAATTTGGCGCCCGACCCAACTGATCAGGCGCGTTTTTTCAAGAGCAATGGAAACAAGGATCAGCAGGACCAGGGTCAGCAACGACGCGTTGGTGAAGTTACCCGCCAAAGTTGACAGCTCTATCATCCCGGTTTGAAAACCAATAAAGGCTGTACCTGCAAACAGATAGGCAGGTTTGATTCTGGTGGTGATCAAACAGGTTATGATCACCACCAGCATCGCCAGTACCAGAGCTTGTTCCCATGCCATCGGCATTACCCCAGCAACTTACTGAGATCTTTAGCACCCCAGTGCGGGAAGTGCTTACGGACCAGCGCGTTGAGCTCAACCTCAAAGGCGCTGTATGCCTGCTGAGACGGGGCGGATTCCGTCAGCGCCTCACGCACCATGCCGGCACCCACAGTCACATTGGTCAGGCGGTCAATCAGAATAAAACCACCGGTATCGGCACAATTCTGGTATGAATCGATCGCGATAGACTCATTGAGCACCACTTCGCACAGTCCAATGCCGTTGAGAGGCAGCACATCGGTGGCAAAGGTGTCCAGGTTATTAATATCAACCTGATGGCGAATCGCACTAACCGAGCCGAGCGTTTTCTTGCCCGCCACTTTGATATCGTACTGACGACCGGTTTCCAGTGGTGCTTCAGCCATCCAGACAATGTCAGCCAGTAGCTGATTGCTGAGTGCAACGTCGTCACCAGCATGAACGATAGTGTCACCGCGGCTGATATCAATCTCATCGTTCAGGGTCAGCGTAATTGCCTGCCCGGAATGAGCCTGAGCCAGATCACCGTCGAAAGTCACAATACGGGCAACCGTTGACGATTTACCCGATGGCAACACTTTCACCGCATCTCCGACAGTCACAGTGCCCGAGGCCAGCGTGCCTGCAAAGCCGCGGAAGTCCAGATTCGGGCGATTAACATATTGCACAGGAAAGCGTAATTCACCGTCCACTTTTTTGTTGATTTCCACACTTTCCAGCAAAGACAGCAGCGGCTCGCCTTCATACCAGGGTGTCAGCTCACTGGCGGTGACAACATTGTCGCCTTCCAGTGCCGACAGCGGAACCAATTGGATATTGATGTCAGCATTGAGCTTTTTGGCAAACGCCAGATAATCATCCCGGATCTGCTCGAAGCGGGCCTGCTCAAAACCGACCAGATCCATCTTGTTGACGGCCACCACAAACTGGCGAATCCCCAGCAGGCTGGCAATGTAAGAGTGACGACGGGTCTGATCCAACACGCCTTTACGGGCATCAATCAGAATCACAGCCACATCACAGGTAGAGGCGCCTGTCGCCATGTTGCGGGTGTACTGCTCATGCCCCGGGGTGTCGGCAATGATGAACTTGCGTTGCTGAGTCGAGAAATAACGGTAAGCCACATCAATAGTGATGCCCTGCTCACGTTCCGCTTGCAGACCGTCAACCAGCAAGGCCAGATCCGGCTTACTGCCAGTGGTGCCCACTTTCTGACTGTCAGCGTGAATAGCGGCCAGTTGATCTTCATAAATTTGCTGTGAATCGTGCAGCAGACGGCCAATCAGCGTACTTTTGCCGTCATCCACTGAACCACAGGTTAGGAACCGAAGCAGAGACTTGTTCTGGTGCTGATCCAGATAAGCTTCAATGCCCAGCTCAGCTACTTGTTGTTGAATTGCGCTGTTCATGTCCCGACTCCTTAGAAATAACCCTGACGTTTCTTCAATTCCATGGATCCCGACTGATCGTGGTCGATCGCCCGTCCCTGACGCTCACTGGAGGTAGCCACCAGCATTTCTTCAATGATCTCAGGCAAGGTTTTGGCCTCAGATTCAATTGCACCGGTCAGCGGGTAACAGCCCAAGGTACGGAAGCGTACGCTCTTGTGTTCAATTTGCTCACCCGGACGCAGCTTCATGCGGTCATCATCCACCATGATCAGCATGCCGTCGCGATCAACCACAGGACGTTCCTGTGACAGGTAGAGCGGCACAATATCGATGCCTTCCAGGTAGATGTATTGCCAGATATCCAGCTCGGTCCAGTTCGACAGCGGGAACACTCGGATGCTCTCGCCTTTGTTGATCTGGCCGTTATAGGTCTTCCACAACTCAGGGCGCTGGTTTTTCGGATCCCAGGTGTGGTTCTTGTCGCGGAAAGAATACACGCGCTCTTTGGCACGGGATTTCTCTTCGTCACGACGGGCGCCACCGAATGCGGCGTCGAAACCGTACTGGTTCAGTGCCTGCTTCAGGCCCTGGGTTTTCATAATATCGGTATGCTTTGACGAGCCATGCTCGAACGGGCTGATACCCATCGCCATGCCTTCCGGGTTTTTATGCACCAGCAGGTCAAAACCGTATTTCTTCGCTGTCGCATCGCGAAATTCAATCATTTCGCGGAATTTCCAGTCGGTATCGACATGCAGCAGCGGAAAAGGAATTTTCCCCGGATAAAAGGCTTTACGGGCCAGATGCAGCATCACCGATGAATCTTTACCGATGGAGTACATCATCACAGGGTTATCAAACTCAGCGGCCACTTCACGGATGATATGAATACTCTCCGCTTCGAGCTGCTTAAGGTGGGTAAGGCGTTTCGGATCCATCTTTCTCTCCATGTTAAGCCAGGCTCACGACAGCGGGGTGTGGTTGCCCTTGTTGTTCCTGCTTTCCGAACCAATGTAATTTATCCGCAAGAGTCACCACTTCACCCACCACGATGAGTGACGGCGATTCTGCATTCTCTGCCAGTTGAGCCAGCTCGCTCAGTTGGCCTCTGAAGACTTTTTGCGATGCCTGCGTGCCGCGCTCGATAATCGCAATCGGCGTTTCTGCAGCGCGGCCATGCTGAATCAGTTGTTGCTGGATGTGGCTTGATTTCATCAGCCCCATGTAAATCACCAGCGTCTGCTTACCGCGTGCCAGTGTAGACCAGTCGAGATTGTCGCTGTCCGGCTTGGTATGACCGGTAATAAACATGGCACTTTGTGCATGATCTCTGTGTGTCAGGGGAATTCCGGCATAGGCCGTCGCGCCGGCTGCGGCGGTAATGCCCGGCACAACCTGGAACGGGATACCGGCATCAAACAGCACTTCCAGCTCTTCTGCTCCGCGGCCGAAAATGAAAGGATCACCGCCTTTCAGGCGAACCACCCGTTTGCCCTGACTGGCGTATTCCACCAGCAGGCGGTTAGTTTCTTCCTGCGGCACACTGTGATAACCGGCGCGTTTACCAACACAGACCAGCTCCGCATCACGGCGTACCAGATCCATGATGTCGTCCGATACCAGATAGTCATACAGCACCACATCGGCCTGCTGCATTAATTGCAATGCACGCAGGGTCAGCAAACCGGCGTCGCCGGGGCCGGAACCAATCAGTGCAACCTGGCCCTGGGTAGTCACCTGCTGGGACTGGCGAATCAATTCCTGCTCGGCTTCTTTATCTTGCCCGGCGGCAACCAGCTCGGCGAAACGGCCGTCAAATGCCTGCTCCCAGAACAGACGGCGGGCAGACAGGCTTTTCACCGTATTCTTCAGGCGATCGCGAAACTGGCCTGCCAGCGTCGCCATTTTACCAAGATGCTGAGGCAGCAAGGCTTCCAGCTTCTCACGGACCAGACGCGCCAGTACCGGCGCTTTGCCAGAAGATGAAATAGCCACAATAAGAGGAGAGCGATCAACAATCGATGGCACGATGAAACTGCAACGCTGGGTATCATCCACCACATTCACCAGCACCTGTCGCTGATTTGCCGACTGGTACACCAGAGCATTGATGGCTTTGCGATCGGTGGCAGCGATAGCCAGAAAGATACCGTCAAGGTGTTCTGGCATAAAATGCTCAGCAAGAAGAGTAATGTCACCGTTATCTGCCGCCTGCAGAAAATCGGCATTGAGCTCAGGAGCAATGACACGAACATCGGCACCGGCTTTAAGCAGCATCCGGGTTTTACGCCAGGCCACTTCTCCACCGCCTACTACCAGGCATGGGCGACGCTTTAAATCGGCAAAAATAGGTAAATAGTCCATAGTCACTGCTCTTACTCTCTGTACGTAACAGCACTATAGACGGGGCAAGTTATTACCTGAAATTCTAAAATTTCATTTTTTATTCCCAAAAGTTTAGCTTGGCCGACTTAACCACCTTGCGGGAACAATCCTTCCTGATATCTCAGCAAATCGCCCCTAACACCGTATAAAACAATCACTTTTCCGGTTTTTATCCATTAAAAATAGCTTATCTTATGCCTTTAAGATCTAACTCTTTCGCCCGTCCGCATACCTGAATACAGTGGCTCGAGAAAGAAACCTAATGCAGAGCAAGGAAGCGCACTCAGGTCACATATCTGACAAGCTCTTGCATTTCATTAACAGTATTTTTGCTACTTTTAGCGCGTAACTTACTCCATTAATGACGGTGAAATCATGTCTTTAAGAGCAAAACCACTTTCACTTGCCATACTGGGCGCACTGCTGGCAGCAGCAGACCCGGCACTGGCAGACACCATTCAACTGCGCATTCTTGAAACCACCGACATTCACGCCAATGTCATGGACTACGACTACTACAAAGATAAAGCCACCGAGAAAACCGGGCTGGTCCGTACCGCCACCTTAATCGAGCAAGCCAGGCGCGAAGTCACTAACAGTGTGCTGGTTGATAACGGCGATCTGATTCAGGGCAGCCCGATGGGTGACTACATGGCAGCGAAAGGTCTGGCAGACGGTGATGTTCACCCTGTCTATAAAGCCATGAACCCACTTGATTACGAAGTAGGCAACATAGGTAACCATGAATTCAATTACGGGCTGGATTTCCTGCAAGCGGCATTAAAAGGCGCAAACTTCCCCTATATCAATGCCAATGTCTACGACCTCAGGACGGGGGAAAACCTCTTTACCCCTTATCTGATTAAAACCTATCGCCTGAAAGATACCGACGGCACAGAGCATGAGGTAAAGATCGGCTACATCGGCTTTGTGCCGCCGCAAATCATGACCTGGGATAAAAAGAATCTGGAAGGCAAGGTGAGCGCCAGAGACATCAAGCAAACCGCAGACTATTTCGTGCCTAAGATGAAAGCCGAAGGCGCCGATATCATAGTCGCGATTCCGCATTCAGGCGTGTCTGCCGATCCTTACCATGCCATGGCGGAAAACTCGGTTTATTACCTGACAGAAGTGAAAGGCATAGATGCAATCGCCTTCGGCCATGCCCACGCTGTCTTCCCGAGCCAAACCTTTGCCAACCTGCCCAATACGGACATAGAAAAAGGTACTATCAATGGTGTCGCGGCTGTGATGCCCGGCCGTTGGGGCGATCATCTGGGGGTGATCGATCTGGAGCTGACCCGGCAAGATGGCAAGTGGATGGTGACTGGGCGTCAAACCCAGGCTCGCCCGATATTTGCCGACGGCAAAGCGCAGGTAGCGGCGGACAGTAAACTGGTCGCAGCCGTGATGGAGGATCACAAGGGGACACGTGAATTTGTAAACCAGCCGATCGGTAAAGCCAGTGACGTGATGTACAGCTATCTTGCGCTGGTACAGGATGATCCGACCGTACAGATTGTGAACCTGGCACAGAAAGATTACGTGGAGCGCTTTATTCAGGGCGACCCGGATTTAGACGGCCTCCCGGTACTGTCGGCTGCCGCCCCGTTCAAGGCAGGCGGGCGGGCTAACGATCCGGGCAACTACACCGAAGTGGAAGCCGGCCAGCTGACCTTTCGTAACGCAGCCGACCTGTACCTGTATCCAAACACCCTGGTGGCGCTGAAAGTGACAGGTAAAGAAGTCAAAGAGTGGCTGGAGTGCTCTGCCGGACAATTTAACCAGATCGATCTCAGCTCAGGCGCGCCACAGTCACTGATCAACTGGGAAGACTTCCGCACCTATAACTTCGACGTGATTGACGGTGTTCAGTATCAGGTGGATGTCTCTCAGCCCGCCCGTTACGACGGTGACTGTAAGCTCATCAACCCGGCATCCGAACGGATCCAGCAATTAACCTATCAGGGCAAAGCCATAGATCCGGCCCAGCCCTTCATCATCGCAACTAACAATTACCGCGCTTACAGTGCCAAGTTTGCCGGGACGGGTGAGCAATTCATCGCCTTTGCAGCACCGGATGAAAACCGCACCGTGCTGGCCAGTTACATCAGCCGGGTAAGTAAAGACGACGGGCAAGTTGTACCGAGTGCCGACAATAACTGGCGCTTTGCCCCGCTCAGGAGCACAACGCAACTGGACATCCGTTTTGAGACCTCACCGAGCGACAAAGCGGCATCCTTTATCAAAGACAAAGGTCAGTATCCGATGAAACAAGTCAATACAGATGCTGCCGGCTTTGCAATTTACCGGATTGACCTGCAACACTGATTTCAAACCATACAAACGATATCCCAATACCGCGGCCTGTGGTCGTGGTATTTTTTGGTAAGCTAGATATAGATGACTTCAACAACGACAGAACACTATGACCTCACCACTCGCGCAATTTCTGGCCCTGCACGGTGCCGATCAGGCCACTATCGATCAGGCACTGTCACTGGCCGAACCGTTAGAACTGCCTACCCGGCATGTGCTGATCAATCAGGGAGAACTGGCAACACAGGCATATTTTCTGATTGATGGCCTGTGCCATGCCTGTTACATCACCGGAGACGGTAAAACCATCAGCAAAGATTTCTTCTGGGAACAGGATCTGCTGATTGGCTTTGAAAGCCTGCTGACCGACGAGGGATCGCCCTATCTGCTGGAAACCTTGTCACCCTGCCTGATCCAGACCCTACCAGCAGAGCTGATTCTTCGCTGGCGCGATGACCATCCAGCCCTGTATATGGCCCTGGCCGAGAGGCAATTGCTGTTCCGGGAACAAAAAGAGCAGTTCATGCGCCTGTACAGCCCGGCACGACGCTACGCCCTGTTCACTGACAGCATCGGTGAGCTGGCAACACACATCACTGCGCCACAACTGGCATCGTTTCTAAACCTGTCACTGAGCCAGCTGGACAGCCTGCAGCGTCATCTGGCCGCGTCAGGAAAATAAACGCCGGTTGCGATATCTCATCGCGCATTTTATGCTGGTACTCAGGTACAGAAGCCGTAGTAAAAGGACACAATCAATGCAGTGGCAATGCCTTCGTTTTGATCAGCTCAGCACTGATCAACTATATGACATCATGAAACTCAGGGTGGATGTGTTCGTGGTTGAACAGAACTGCCCGTATCCGGAACTCGACGGCCACGACAAAGCTCAGGGTGTGCATCATTTAGTCGCTTATGACAATGGCACTCTGATGGCTTATCTGCGGTTATTACCGCCAGGCACAACCTACGACAATGTCAGTATTGGACGGGTGATCACCGCTGAAGCAGCGCGCGGGAAAGGGATGGGAAGTGTCTTGCTCACCCATGGGCTGGCGTACGCAGAACAACTGTGGCCGGGGCAGGACATTGACATCGGCGCACAGTCGCACTTACAGAGTTATTACGGGCGCTTTGGCTTTGAGCCAAGCTCTGACGAATACCTGGAAGACGGCATTCCCCACATTGATATGCGGCTGACGAAAACTCCGGCAACCGCCTGATTAATCCATTACTTACCGCGGGCAAAACTACCGTCAGAGCGGCGGAAAAACATCACAGGATCGCCACCGCGGCTCTCAATCTGCAGGACATCCAGATCCCCATTGGCCAGTTGTTTGTAACGCAATAACTGGCCAGATTTAATGTAACTGAGGGGTTTGTCTTTACCTTCAATCGCAGCAATGGCGTACAGATCGGTCAGAGGTAACGACTTGGCACGAAAGATGGTCGCCAGGGTTTCGCCTTTTTTGACTTCATAATTTATCCAGTTTTCAGCAGAAGCTGGCTGCCGGGACGCTGCCGTCGCTGAAGTTGACGAAGATGTCACCGCGGTTGGCGACGCCACAGATTTGATGATTGCCGGACGAGGCGGCGATACAGGCTCTGGGCGCTGGTCGACAGGTAAACGCGCGGGCTCATCCAAGTTCAGCGCCACTTCCTGACGCACAGGCTCGCTGCCGGAGATAGTAGGTTCTGGCTCTGAAGCCGGCAGCAGGAACAGCACAACCACCACAGGGATCAGTACCAGTAAGGCTTTGCGATGAAACCCTGGTAACAGTTGCCAGTAGGGCTGCACCCTCAGTCGGGCCTTCTGCCATTGTGTCTGGCCTGCTTCACGCCAGTTCAGTTGGCTGAGCCGGGTTTTCCATTCCGTCAGCGACACCTGTGTCAGGGCCGGGGCCGATTTCTTCCGGTTACGGCGTTTCGCTTGTCCCATAACAACTACTCTCCATCACTCTGCGCCAAAACTTCAGGGTCACGCTTTGATGCGACCTCTGTTCACAAAAGTTTACCCCTGAGGGTTGAAACTGTTATCCTGCCCGCTTAATTCACTCGACATAAAGAGACGACACTATGTCTGACGTTAAACTAGATACAGTTGAAACTAAAGCGAGCTACGGTATTGGTCTGCAAATGGGCCAGCAACTGGCTCAAAGTGGCCTGGAAGGCCTGAACGTTGCTGCCATTGCCAAAGGCATCGCCACCTCGCTGACTGGCGACATGCCAGAAATCGCTGTAGACGACATCAACGACGCACTGCGTGATCTGCACACCCGCGCAGAAGAAGCTCGTCAAGTACAAGCTCAAGCTGCTGCTGCTGAAGGCGAAGCCTTCCTCAAAGATAACGCACTGCGCCCAGAAGTAACAGTAACCGAATCTGGTCTTCAGTACGAAGTTCTGGTTGAAGGTAACGGCGAAATCCCAACGTCTGACAAGCAAGTACGTGTTCACTACCACGGCCAACTGACTGACGGCACTGTATTCGACAGTTCAGTATCACGTGGTCAGCCAGCAGAATTCCCGGTCACCGGCGTTATCGCAGGTTGGGTAGAAGCTCTGCAAATGATGCCTGTCGGTTCTAAGTGGAAATTGTATATTCCACAAAACCTGGCATACGGTGAGCGTGGCGCTGGTGCTGCCATCCCACCTTTCGCTGCACTTGTTTTCGAAGTTGAGCTGCTGGACATCCTGTAAGTCCTGCCGCCCTTCTGAAAAACGGTGCTTCGGCACCGTTTTTTTGTCTCATATCAGCAACATACCCTGACAATAACCTGACAAACGCCCTCTTTTATCTTTTCCAGACTACGCTTAGAGTAGCTTACGGCTTCCCCACGGGAAAACCTCATAACGATTCTAAGGAGAACACTATGACCCGAGCTCTACTCCAACGCTGCTGGCTGGTTGCAATGCCATTACTGGCCAGTCTGGCCCTTAGCCCTGCCGCCCATGCTTTTAGCCTTTCCGACTTATTCGGCGGCGGTGACGATAAAATGGAAGCCCTGGCCAACAACCCCCTCGCCAGTATGCTGACCGATCAACTCGGTGTCAGCACCGAACAGGCAGCGGGCGGTGCCGGTGCACTGCTGTCCATGGCGGCCAGCCAGTTAAGCGGCGATCAGGCCACCGAGCTGACCAAGCTGATCCCAGGTTCAGAAAACCTGATGGACGCCATTCCTGCCGGACTGGGCGGCATGCTGAATAACATGGACGCCCTCGGCCCGGTCTTCACCGCATTAGGGTTAGATGCCGGCATGATCAGTCAGTTCGTTCCCATCATCACACAATTTCTGGGCACCCAGGGCGCCAGTGCCGGGCTGATTGATACCCTGACCAAAATCTGGACACCAGCCAGCTGACCAATAACCTGATACCGGGCAGCGAGCGTAACGATTTCACCTTTTTCGGCTGTCAGCCTCAGGTCAATTTTCTGATTACCAATAAAAAAACCTGACCGGTTTCCCGATCAGGTTTTTTATTTCCACAATGTAAAGCTGTCGGATTAGATGCCTGAACCGTCGCTCTCTGCATCATCCTCATGCAGACCACATTCCCGCTTCAGACCGAAGAAACGCGTTTCTTCTTCTTTCATACCCGGTTCCCACTTCACTGTGGTGTGGACATCACCGACAGAACGATAGCCTTGGGCCAGCAATGGATGATAAGGCAAATCGTATTTCAGCAGGTATTCATCAATGTCCTGTTCTGACCAATCGATCAGCGGCAAGAATTTGAATTTACCGTTCTGAATAGCCAGTACCGGCAAGGTTGCACGGGAGGACGACTGCTCCCGGCGCAGGCCAGAGAACCAGGTTTTCACCTCCAGCTCTTCCAGTGCGCGGCGCATCGGCTCAACCTTGTTCATTTTGTTGTACTGCTTAATACCATCAACGCCCTGAGTCCACAGCTGGCCGTAGCGTGCTTCCTGCCAGGCCGGACTGAGCTCTGAGCGATACACCTTCAGATTCAGCTCCAGCCGCTCGGTCAGAAAGTCGACAAACTGATAGGTTTCAGGGAACAGGTATCCCGTGTCCGTCAGAATCACAGGCACATTAGGTGACTCCTGAGTCACCAGATGCAGCATGACCGCAGACTGGATACCAAAGCTGGAAGCCAACGCAAAGTTGCCATCCAGAAATTCCAGCGCCCAGCGAACCCGCTCCTGGGCTGTCATCTGCTCCAGCTCGGCGTTAATTTCCGCCAGCCGAAGGATCTGCTCCACTTTGGTGGCACTCAGCAAATCCGCCAACGCATATTTAGGCATAAAAATCCCTCACAGAGACTTCAACAGGGGCAATAATTCCGCTACGGATAGTAAAGTCACCAAAGCCCTCACCGTCTTCACGCTCTTTCGCCCAGCGGCCCACCAGTTGATCCAGTTCCGTCATGATTTCATCAACAGTGATATTTTCACGGTACATCTTAGGAATGCGTGTCCCGTTAATATTGCCGCCAAGGTGCAGGTTATAACGACCCGGAGCTTTACCCACCAGACCAATTTCCGCCAGCATGGCGCGTCCGCAGCCATTCGGACAGCCGGTCACGCGCAAAATAACGTGCTCGTCTTTGTCCAGACCGTGTTTCTCCAGCAGACCTTCAAAATCGGTGACAAATTCCGGCAAGAAACGCTCGGCTTCTGCCATCGCCAGCGGACAGGTCGGTAGCGACACACACGCCATTGAATTCTGGCGCTGCACGCTGACAGCGTCATCAATCAAACCGTGCTCGCGGGCGATCTTTTCGATCGTCGCTTTATCTTCTTTGGCCACACCGGCAATGATCAGGTTCTGGTTAGATGTCATGCGCAGATCCCCTTTGTGGATCTTGGCAATCTCAGCCACACCGGTTTTCAGCGGTTTACCCGGATAATCCAGAATTCGGCCGTTTTCGATGAACAGCGTCAGGTGGAATTTACCGTCGATGCCATCCACCCAGCCGATACGGTCACCGCGATCAGTGAACTCGTAAGGACGGCTGGCTTCGAAGGTAATGTCGGCACGTTTCTCAACTTCCGCCTTGAAGACATCAACACCCACACGGTCCAGGGTGTATTTGGTTTTCGCGTTCTTACGGTTAGAGCGGTTACCCCAGTCACGCTGAGTTGTCACCACTGCAGCTGCGACATCCAGCGTTTTGTCCAGTGGTACGAAACCAAAATCATCTGCACGACGCGGATAAGTCGCTGTATCACCGTGTGTCATGGCCAGACCGCCGCCCACCAGCACGTTAAAGCCAATTAGCTGACCGTTTTCGGCAATAGCGACAAAGTTCAGGTCATTCGCATGCACGTCCACATCATTTTGCGGCGGAATCACCACTGTGGTTTTGAATTTACGCGGCAGATAATTCGAGCCCAGGATCGGTTCCTGATCCTGATGCCCTTCCACTTTTTCGCCATCGAGCCAGATTTCCGCATAAGCACGAGTCTGAGGCAGCAGATGTTCACTGATCTTCTTCGCCCAGTCATACGCCTGCTGGTGCAATTCTGACTCCACCGGGTTAGAAGTACACAGCACGTTACGGTTTACGTCACCGGCGGTGGCAATCGAGTCAATGCCATACTCGTTCAGAGTCTGGTGCATCAGCTTAATATTCGGCTTCAGCACACCGTGGAACTGGAATGTCTGGCGGGTAGTCAGACGAATACTGCCGTACATGGTTTTGTCTTGCGCGAATTTATCAATCGCCAGCCATTGTTCCGGCGTGATGATGCCACCCGGCATACGGGCGCGCAGCATGACGTTCTGCAAAGGTTCCAGTTTCTGCTTCTGACGCTCCGGGCGGATATCGCGGTCATCCTGCTGATACATACCGTGGAAACGGATCAGCTGGAAGTTATCAGCCGTAAAGCCACCGGTAATACGATCCTGCAAATCCTGCTCAATGGTCCCGCGCAGAAAGTTACTCTCGCGTTTCAGGCGTTCGTTATCGGACAGTTTCTCAGTCATTAGTACACATCCTTCTGGTAGCGTTTGGCTTTACGCAAATCATTCAAATACAGCTCGGCATCTTCGCGGCTCTTGCCGCCCTGCTGCTCAACAACAGTGATCAGTGCGTCATGCACATCTTTTGCCATCCGGTTGGCATCACCACACACGTAAATATGTGCGCCGTCTTTCAGCCACTGCCAAACTTCTGCCGCATTTTCCAGAATACGGTGCTGGACATACACTTTCTCAGACTGATCGCGGCTGAAAGCCACATCCAGTCTGGTCAAAATGCCGTCTTTCAGGTACTTCTGCCACTCCACCTGATACAGGAAGTCCTGGGTAAAGGTGCGGTCACCAAAGAACAACCAGTTTTTGCCTTCAGCATCACGGTTATCACGCTCCTGCACAAAAGCGCGGAAAGGCGCGATACCTGTGCCCGGACCAATCATGATCACCGGGGTATTATCATCGGCCGGCAGTTTGAAGTTATTGTTATCTTCAACAAACACACGAACATTCGCGCCTTCTTCCAGACGGTGCGACAGGAAGCTGGAAGCACCGCCAAAGCGGCTTTCTTCGCCCTGCTGATATTCCACCAGACCGACAGTCAGGTGCACTTCTTCACCCACATCTTCCTGGCTGGACGCAATGGAGTACAGGCGCGGCGTCAAACGGCGCAGCAAGCCTTGTAACTGCTCAGTGCTCAGCTGGGTTTTCTTCTCGGCAAAGACATCAATCACCTGAGTGTTCGCCGCGTACTCACGCAGCTTGTCTTTGTCTTCCACCAGCTTCTGCAGCTTCTTACTCCCAGACAGTTCAGCGAACTTGGTCACCAGCTGCGGGTTAGAAGCGGTAATTTCGTATTTGTGAATCAGCGCGTCTTTCAGGCTGTAGGCTTGGCCGTCCACCTCAACGCTTTCATCACCGGACAGACCCACTTTCGCTGCCAGCGCTTCAGCCAGGGCAGGATCATTGTCATACCAGACGCCCAGCGCATCGCCCGGCTGATAAGTCAGGCCGGATTCACCGAGATCGATTTCCACATGGCGGACATCTTTACCGGAATCACGACCGGTAATTTTCTGGCTGACCAGCAGCTCTGCCGCATACGGATTTTGCTTATTGTACTGAGACACAGCCGCCGTCGCGTTTTGCGCCACGTGCAGCTGAACCACTTCGGCATCATTGCCGCCCAGCAGTTCTTCCTTGATGGTCTCTAGCGCTTTAGCGCGCCACTCGGCGGCCGGGACATCATAATCAACATCACAGTCGATACGATCCACAAAAGGTTTGGCACCCAGCTTACTGAGGTAGCTGTCAAAATCTTTGGCAGTCTGGCAGAAGAATTCATAACTGGAATCCCCCAGGCCCAGCACGGCATAGCTCAGATTCGGCAGCTTAGGCGCACGCTTGGACTGCAGGAATTCATGCAGCTCCATGGCGTCATCCGGCGCTTCACCCTCACCGTGGGTTGAAGCCACTATGATCACATGGGTTTCCTTGGTCAGGTTCTTGCCTTTGTAATCGCCAGAGGCAAACACGTCAGCCTGGATACCAGCCGCAACCGCTTCTTCCTTCAGCGCCTGAGCAACGCCTTTGGCGTTACCCGTCTGCGAAGCATAAATAATGGTAAGTTTGCCAGCCGGTTTCGCTGCCACAGCGGCGATGGGCTGACCGGCAGGCTGATGGCCCGCCGTTTGGGTTTGACTTAATCCCCAGAAATAACCGCTAATCCACGCCAGTTGCTGTGGTGACAGCTCTGCGACTGTCTGTTGCAGCTGACCGATCTGCTGATCATTGAGAGGGCTGGCTAAAGCCGAGAGTTCCTTAAGTAACATGACACGACGATCCCTTTACATTGCGTAAGGGTAGATTAGCTACTCGACGAAATAACAAGAAAGAATAGATAAGAATGTTTTATAACTTTTTGGAAGAGAAAAGCAGGAGGTAAGAAAATTAAGCGGCACAAAGACGCCCAATCCGGGGGATCAGGCGCCACGGCATTCAGAAATGATCGGCAATACGTACCTGATGAAAACCCACTTCAAAAGCACGCTCAGTGGCAGTGTCTATGTCCCGGTAGCACTTTTCACTGCCTGAGCCGTCAGTCAGGGTGACAAAGCCACCACGGCGATGACGAAATTCGACCACCCAGCCGTTGGCCTGTAGTGAAGGTTCAATCACAGCTTCCACTATTTCGCTTTCCGCATACAAACGCTGTAACTCGGTAATTGTCATCTGCCTGATTCCTGCATCAATGCCCACTTTAAAAATGGCCTATAACTCAGCAAACAGGCAACAAAAAAGCCATGCGTTTAGCATGGCTTTAGTTCAGCAGTGATAGGCCAATCAGAAATCGACTTCAACACCGGCAAAAAATCCGTCCAGCTTCACTTTGCTGCCGGCAGGATTATTGATCGCATCAAAATCGTAGTCCATCACACGGTATCCGCCACGCAGATTCAGGTTGGCCGCCACCAAAGGAATGGTGAACTTCATACCTGCTTTAGCATCAAGCGTGCTGGTATCATCGAAGCTGCCAACGTTACCTTCTACAAATACCGCCAGCGGTGTCATAGGAATACCGACTTCAACATTACCGTAAATCGCCGGCTGCCACTCATCATCAAACGTCTGCATGTGACCTTGCGCGTTATACTCGCCGTCGCCGAATTTAATCAGAGACACACCCACATCCACGGCTACCAGATCGTTATCCAGAATCTCGTAATACAGAGTAAAGTCTGTTTGTTTAAATGCCACCGCATCCGCTTCTACATTGGCATAAGCAATACGTGCGTTTGGAATCAGTGGAATAAAATGTTCAAACGAGGCATAAAAAGATGGAATGGTTTTATCGCCACCGTCTACTGCATCGTTAATTTCAGCGCTGCTCATCCAGGCATCCGCGCCTACTGTGCCGCCCAGCAACATATCAGCCTGAGCAGGTACCGCTGCTGCAATTGCCACTGCTACGGCCACTGCTGAAAGCATGTTTTTTTTCATTTCTGAGTCTCCGCTCTTTATCATTGTGCTTTGATTTTTCTGCGCCAGACTATACCAGATGCAATGTAAGAAAACTGCATTTCATCGCCGGGAATCAGGGATTTGGCTCAAGCTCACTTTTTGAACACGCTAATATTTGCGTCTATGCATATCACGTGGCCGCGACGAGCGAATCGACGACTCGCGACGGGCTCCGCGGTACAGCCAGACAGCAACCGCAATCAAAATAATCCATGGCAGCAGTTTAATCACCACACCTAATAAACCCGCCAGCGCCATTACTGCAAAACCGGCCGCTATCGCGATAACCATACCCATCAGGCTGATCCCTGTCATAACCAGCACACCGGCAAACACCAGTAAAAATAAAAACTCTACCATTCCAATCTCTCCAGTCACATCATAGGTAACAGAACCCGTTCTGCCCCTTCCTGCTTCACTGCAGCTTAACTGCAGGTTTCGGGCCAACATTCAGCTACCAAACAAATACTTATTTTTCAGAAAGATACAAAAACGCCGCGTTATCAGCTCGCGGCGTTACAGGCTAAGTTAGCAAATTTGACGATAACGAGTGGTTAAACTCACTATATCTTGCAGGCTAATCACACATCCAGATGGGCGGGAATCTTATCCAGCGCTTGCTGAACCACTTCTATGCCCGAACCCGGCTTGTGGGCATTTTCGCTGATGTGCCGGCGCCACTGGCGTGCGCCCGGCATATTCTGGAACAACCCCAGCATATGCCGGGTAATGTGACCCAGATACGAACCGTTCGCCAGCTGACGCTCAATATATGGATACATAGCTTCAACCACCTCGCGGCGTTTTTTGACAGGACGCGCACTGCCGAATAACTGCTGATCCAGCTCCGCCAGCATATACGGATTCTGATACGCTTCGCGCCCGACCATCACCCCATCAAGGTGGGTCAGGTGTGCTTCGATCTCGGCCAGCGTTTTCACCCCGCCGTTAATCGCCATGGTCAGGTGCGGAAAATCTTTCTTCAGCTGGTAGACACGCGGGTAATCCAGCGGCGGAATTTCACGGTTTTCTTTCGGGCTCAGGCCGCTCAGCCAGGCTTTACGGGCATGAATGGTGAAATTATCGCAGCCGCCTTTTTCAGACACAGTACCAACGAAATCTGCCAGGAACTGATAGGAATCCTGCTCATCGATACCAATCCGGGTTTTCACCGTTACGGGAATATCCACCACTTCACGCATGGCCGACACGCACAAAGCTACCAGATCCGCCTCGCCCATCAGGCACGCACCAAAACGGCCGTTCTGCACACGATCCGACGGACATCCGACATTCAGGTTCACTTCATCGTACCCGCGCTCCTGCGCCAGCTTGGCACAATGCGCCAGATCCGCCGGATTCGAACCGCCCAGCTGCAACGCCACCGGATGCTCTTCCTCGTTAAAGCTCAGAAAATCACCCTTACCATGAATGATTGCCCCGGTCGTCACCATCTCGGTGTACAGCAAGGCGTGCTGCGACAACAGACGATGGAAATAACGGCAGTGACGATCCGTCCAATCCAACATAGGCGCCACGGAAAAGCGGCATGAGGGGTGATCGCCAGCGAGGCCGTGATTTTCCTGACTTTTATCAATAGTTAGCGTCATTCTGAATTTCCTGTGATCTCATTGAAATTGCCCGAATT
>NZ_JACYTP010000022.1 GCF_014841115.1 Photobacterium arenosum | reverse complement strand
GGAACTGGCGTTGGTGCTCAAGCATGAATTTGAATCGGCTTACTTTTGATTCTTCGCGAAGTAGGTGGCCGCCTTTTTTAGTATGGCTAAATCCTCTGCTTGATCAGCCAGTTGGCGTTTGAGTTTTGCAACTTCAGCGGCCAACTCAGCTTCCCGTTGGCTGGTATTGGACTTTTCTCAACGGCAGTACGCCAGTTATAGATTTGCGATTCATAAATTTTGAGCTGCCTGGCTGCTTCAGCAACGCCAACACGTTCAGACAGTTTCAGGGCTTCAGTTTTGAATTCAGCGGTATAGGTCTTGCGGGGCTTTTTGGTTGTCATATTCACCTCGATAAGTCATTTTACTCACTTAACGCGGTGTCCAAAAGTATTGGATCAGATCATCTTGGGGGGCAAGCTTTCTGACGCACACGGCCACAAGAATATTATGGTCATCGGTGAGCTGCTCGGCGCCTTCGTTCTCATCGCCTGTGGCTTCTTTGCCGAGGATCATTTCGTTGCACCGGCACTCTTGTTCCTGGGATACTTTTTCATCGGAGTCGCGCTGCCAGCGAGTAACGCTCTTGTCGCCGATCACTCCAATCCAGGCAACCGCGATGCCGTCATGTCGCTAAGCTATCTTGCTTACAATCTCGGTTCGGGGGTTGGTCCAGTGATCGCAGGATATCTCTTCTAGAATCACACCGAGTGGGTTTACTGGGGGAACGGCCTGGCCATTCTCGTCGGAATACTTGTCGTTGCTTTTTATGTCAAGGATAAGACTCCCCAGGTTGAAGACGAGCACGAGGTCTCAGAGCTGGAAAAGAGTACCGATGGGAATGTCTGGTCGATCCTGAAAGAACGTCCTCGCCTTCTCGTGTTTGGGGTCTTGTGCACCCTGCTCTGGTTCACGCTCAACCAGATGACGATGACGAGCCCTCTCTATTACAGCCACGTCTTTGATAAAGAAGGTGCCATTCTGTTTGGTCAGCTCATGACCTTTGCCAGCATTGCTGTTGTGCTGATCACGCCCGCTCTGATGAGAATGACCTCCAATCACTGCGAGCTGAATAGCTTGGCTATTTCAGGGGTTCTATTTGTCGTCGGTTATGGCCTAGTCGTTTCCTACGCGACCATACCGATGCAGTTTTTCGCGTGGTTTTTCCTTTCTGCTGCGGAGGTACTGCTTCTAACCAAAGAGGGCGTCTACATTGCCAATCAGTCTCCTGCGAGCCACCGGGGAAGAATCAGCGGCACTTTGCTCACAATTAGAAACATTGGGCTCATGCCAACATACATGTTTATGGGCGCCTTTATACAAGATTTCGGCTACGAAAGTGCCTGGATTCTCATTATCGGAGCGTCTAGCTTGGCTGCGTTCTCATTCTGGCTGTTGTACTTACAGCAAAAAAGGGCCTCGCAATTAAATAAGATAGAAAGTGTCTCGTAATTCGTGCCTGTTTAACAAATCGGGATAGCACCATCGGGTCTTGCCTTGAATCTCACTGACGGCAAGACCTTCTTTCCTCCGGCGGCAACCACTTTCCCACAGAAATGAAGGTTACTTGCAAGACCTTGAAGACAAGATAACCACCGACTTAACTGACCACAGTCCAGAACAAACCAGCAATAGTAAGAGCGCTATCGTGCAAAAGCGGTTTACTTCAAAATGTCGTTTGCTCTCTTCAGCTCTGATTCTCTCGTTCAAACTCTTTGAGCCTGGCGGTGGCGTCAGAAATGGTCCCTGGCCTGTGCTTCCATTTTGTTTATCTGGGCTCTCAGGGGTCTGGTGCAGACTATCTTACTGGCCACGGACTGAATAGTCGCACACCGTGATGAGTGCTCATTGTCAGATGTAGGAATCATTCGTACCGCGCGCTTGCGGACTTCTGGGGAGTACATGATTCTTCTGCGCATTGGCTAATTCCCTCAAGAAAGCTGGCCTGCGACTAACCCGGGGTGATTCATTTCTCTCGTTCAACATGTTGGCTCCATGGCCGTCCAAGAAGGGCAACTATGCCTGATGTAAGCTAAGCATTGGTTAACATCCTGTACACGACAAGCACCCAAATATAACAATTGTTACAATAAGTTCTTTTACATATGGATTTATTGTTCTATAGTGCCGATATGAAAATTGATGCTATGTAAACAGTTGCTTACTTTTGTGGGTCGCCATGCAGATATCGAATACAGAAAAACATAAACCCATCCCTGGCTCGAAGGGTCTGCTTTTGCTCGCTGTTTGAGATGTAGCATCTATAAGGAATACTTATTTATGCAGGCTAGAGTCCAGATCGCTGAAAGCTATTCATCCAATAACTTTGCTCATAAGGTCAAAGAGAATCTTGCGTTTTCTGTGACCCCAGCACCTTGGCTTTTTAAGCTATCTTATAATGTTTTAAAGAGAGTGTGGTAAATATGAAAATCTTAAGTCTCAAATACGAGTTTATATTTTCCCTGCTTCAGCAAAAAGGTTACTATTTTTTTAAAAAGCAATCTGTAAAAGCAGTTGAGCAGCAGAGCTTTAAATTTGGAAAACGACGAATTTACCTTATTCATGATGCCGAGATGATAAGGTCGGCTTTTAAAGTCGGTAAAAGATTGCATAGAGAACCATTAAAAAAAATCATTGGCAACGGGCTTTTTTCTGAAGAAACAAATTCTGAGAGTAGAAACAGAAGACGAAAAATACAAGAGAAGATAAAAAGTGGCACGATTAGTTATGTCAACGACTGTATTGCTAAGAATTATCAGAATTTCAAATTAACTGGACTGCAGGAAAAATCTATTGTCACAAGGTTACAACACCTAAGTATTGAAACTAATGTGGATATAGTATTATCCCCCGCGACCTATACTGAGAAGAAAGAGTTATGCGATGCAATTTCAATTATCCTCGAATATATTGAATATGAATTATTTTCAAGAATAAAAATAGGATGGGGAAAAAAGAAACGATTCAATGATGCAAAAGCATGTATTGATGAATACGTGGGAAGAAAGATCTTACAACCTGAGCTAGTATCAAAAGATAGTTTATTGGGTTGTCTTCTATCACTTTACAACGAAGAAGAATTAGATGAACAACAAGTAATTGATGAGGTTCTTTCTTTCCTAGGAAGTGGAGTAGAAACAGCCGGGATCATGCTCGTCTGGATTGCCAAATGTTACCTTGATTATCCACAACAAGCAGAAGTGCTTAGAGCTGAGTTAATTGAACAACAGTTGGATTGCCGCACAGCACTTTCCAACAAGAAATTTTCCAATTACGTTATGGAAGTCTTGCGACATTATCCAGCAGCCTGGGCGATGATTAGATATATCGAAGATGATCAGATTTCAGGGGTTGAAGCAGACTCATTTGTTTGGCTTTCTCCGTGCGTTACTCATTTTGACCCACGGTATTGGGAGGAGCCAGAATCGTTCATGCCAGATAGGTTTGACTCCCAATACAATAAGAATGCCTACTTCCCATTCTCTCAAGGTACGCATAAATGTTTTGGTGAGTATCTTGCAATGAATCAAATGAAAGCATTTGTTTATCACTGTACGACAAAACTTGACATACAAAACAGTAATATATGTGTTGATGGGTATTCATCAAAACTTGCATTGGCACCAAAGAAAATAACTGGAAGATTAGTGGAAAAAGCGTGAAATGTTATTGTATTTACTTAATGCAAGTAGTAAGTGAATATTAATCCAACCCTAATGAATAGATTGGCGATAGTTGATATGCTGTTAGAAGATACATATATTTGCTCAAGAGAAGATAGTAATATCGAAAAAAATAATCTAATTAAAGATTGGATGCTTAATTATATCGGAGAACCAAGTGAACACATAAATCGTATTGGAGCAATATGCCCATTTGTAAAGAAAGCACATAACTCTGACTCCATATACTTGGTTCAGTATGATGCAAAAAATCAAGGGTTCGAAGAGTATAGGTCAGAAATGTGTAAGTTAATCGACCTTTACAGAAAGAAAGAGTTAGAGCTACCACATGAAAAAAGGGAATTATTTAGTATTGTCGTTATAATTAACGACCTTTCCAAAGAGAACTATTCAAAATTCATTGATGATTTACACTATTCATGCCGACTGGAATTTATGAAAGAGGGGCTAATGCTTGGAGAGTTCCATCCCCACTCTAGGAAACCTTCCGCTAGAAATGAGAACTTTCATCCACTGATAAGTCCCATACCATGCTTTGCACTAAGAAAAATCACCTCTCATGATATTTTATTTATCAATCATGATGGTGACGCCGTAGAAAAGCGCAAAGAAGAGCTTAACCTTTATATTGAAAAGAATGGTTTCGTTGGCAAAAAGGCAGATGTCTTTTATAAAAAAATAAAAGAATTGGGTTGAGTCAATGATAAATCATTTAACTAACAAAGTTATCCATTGGGTGAATGGGATTGGAAGAACTGTGGCTATATGTCGATTTCAAGCATTCAATGGACAGACCATCAAGTTGGTTGAATGAACTATTTCATGGAAGCATGATTGAACAAAAACCAAACGTCAAACTTAAGAAAAAAGCACTTGAATGTAAGGATGTTGCGTGAGAAGAATTCCACGACAAATAAATTTTTTATTTGTATTTAATGGTCTGTCAATCCTTGGCAATGCAATAACCGAAGTAGCAATCCCCTGGCTGATTCTTGAAATATCAGGAAGTCCATTATTAGTAGCTGGAATCATGTCAGCGAAAATTTTGCCTGTGATGTTGTCAGTTTTCTTTAGTGCACAACTAGTCGATAGGTATAGTGCCTACCGTGTATCCGTGATATCTGACATGGTCAATTTTGTCAGTGTCCTATTGATACCAGTGTTCTTTGTAGCTGATGTTCTGGATTTCTATCTCTTAGCGCTACTCCTGTTGTTTTCTACAATACTAGATTCCCCAGGTCGCTTGGCTAAGGATGTAATTTTAGCAAAAGAAATCACACAAACTAAAAGTGAAAACGAGCTAATCAACGGGGTTAATAGCACAATCGAAAATGTCTGCGATCTCATAGGGCCTGTAATAGCATCGCTGATCATTGCTACTTTTGGGGTCGTAAATGCCCTTTACTTCGATGCGATTAGTTTTCTGGTTGTCGCCTTGGGGTTGATCATTTTGAAGAAGCACTTCACTTCTTGCATAGACAAAGGAACTATAGCATCTTTTCCAGGAAAGGAATATATATTTGACTCGGTTAAATACATCATAAAAAACAATGATATTCTATCAATACTTATATTGAGTGCTATTGTTAACTTGGTTGTCACCCCATTTTTATTGGTATATCTACCTTACTTGAATAAAGTTACGTACGATTCGATACTGAGCTTAGGTATATCCATGACAGTGTTTGGAACTGGGACAACCCTAGCATCTCTGGGGTATGGAATTATAGCAAAAAGATATTCGAGTGAACGAATAATACTACTTGGTTACACACTGCTTCTTGTATGCTTTATTATTTTAAACCAAATACAAAACCAATATCTTCTGTTCACAACGCTATTCTTTATCGGTATGAGTGTCGGCATGACTGGCCCAGTAGAAGTTACGATGATCCAAAAACGAGTGGATGAAAAAATGTTTAGTCGTGTAATGACAATTTTCTCTTCGGTCAGATTTTTGTTTGTGCCTGTTGGGTATCTTTTAGTTGGAGTTTCTCTAGAAACTGAACTAGCAATTGGTGTCCCCTACATCCTTGCTTGTATCGTCGGGTTAGGCTTACTTTCTTACTTATTGATATCGAGAAGAAATTTAGTAAGTTCCTCGAAGATAAATGACTTTCAGTAAAAAGTAGAAATCATCTTACTAACATTTACTAATTGAAAACTATTACCAACATGAATTTGACAGTCTTACAACGCAGAATGTGGTGGCTCAATGAACTCAACCCAAAGGCTGCGGGATTCAATATTCCTGTGCTTCTTGAGTCCTCCACAGAACCTTCGACTGATTGGCTAGAAAACTTAACGAGTACCATCGTAAGCTTAAATGTAGCCAACTACGTCCTAAAAGACTCCCCTCGCCTGGCATGGGAGAAGATACTGACCAATACCTTTGCTATCGATAGAATTGCCAATGACAGTGGATGTATTGAGACAATATTGACTCGGCTAGCAAGACATCACTTTGACCTGAGGAAAGAGCCTCCGCTTAAAGTCACTCTAGTGAAGACGAAAACTAAGACATATTTGATGTTTGTCTTCTGTCATATTGTTTTCGATGGCTCAGCCGCTGCAATGTTTATCAATAGTCTCGCGAAAACGACACAAAATGAACTGACTTACTTAACAGGAGCAAAGACCCAGCCTGTTGACACCCAATCTTCTTCAACAGAGAGAAATGGTTTCGAACATTGGATGGAACAATTCGCGAATCTTGAGCAAGGCCTTCTTTCTGATTATAAAACAACGGACGATGAAGTCGCTATATTTGATATACCAGACCAACTGCTCACAAAAAGTAGAGGTTTTTGTCGTAGGCAAAAAATAAGCCTGTCTACGCTATTGCTCTCAGTATGGGCAGAATGGCTTCTTCGTCAGTTAAGCCAACCTTTTGTGACGATTGGCACAGCTTTCGAGAATCGGAATGCTACGCAAAAGAGGTATGCGTTAGATCTCTATGTATCTATATACCCCCTGGTAATATCTAACGCTTCAATTGACCAGTTAGAACTGCAGCTAGAAACTGCGAAGCAGATGCCTCAAGTACCATATGAACAACTTGCTGAAACAGAGGCATATTCAGATGTCAAGCGCTGGTTTGATTGCTTTTATGGCTTTCACCATTGGCCAAAATCTGAATTGAATATTCAAGGTTCAACCTGGTCCATATGTGCCTTCACACAAGGTATCTCAAGGTACCCCCTGTCATTTGATGTTTTTTTATTAGGAAAAAGAGGTTTGTTCAAGATCGAAAAAAACATCAACATCTTGGGATTAGAAGCCAGAGATATCTATGAGCAACTTCTAGAAATCTTAAAGAATAAAATTAAATCATAGAAAGAAGATATATAGGAACACACAATGATATTGAATGAATTACTGACTCGTATGAATTGCTACGAAAATAAGTTAGCCGTCATTGATGAACAAGGTCATTATACCTACAAATCTCTGAATGATCGCATCAATAATATTGCATCGTCCATTCACGTTTTAGAACATAAACCAAAGTACATCGCTGTCTTTCTGCCAGGAAGTTTCCAATTTTTAGCGGGAGCACTAGCGACTGTTTTTTCAGGGATCAGTTACATACCAGTCGATCCGAATATCGGAGCGAGCCGCTTAAAGCAAATTCATGAGCAAACAAATTGTTTAGTACTTACTAGTTCTAAGTTTCGCCATGTAGTACCCGAAGGTATTGAATGTATAGACATTGAAAAAACTGAAACGCCTCAGGAGTGGCCTGTCAGTTCAAGACAAGGTCAAGAGTGCCTATACACCATCTTTACTTCTGGTACGACGGGAAAACCAAAAGGTGCACAGGTTCATGTAAGTGGCGTTGATAATTTGCTTGATTGGTATACGAAGGAGCTAAATATCACACAAGATGATGTGGTATTGATCCCTTCGTCAATTGGGTTTGACCTGACGCAGAAGAATATGTTCTCCGCGTTAAGTACTGGCGCTTTGTTGGTCTTTCCGGAGTTATCCCCTTTTGACCCTGTCTATATACGTAATTTAATTGCAGAGCACAGAGTAACTAAATTTAACTGTACACCTTCCACGCTTAGTTTGATATCAGACACTAATGTAAAGGAATACTTCTCCAGTCTAGATACGGTTGTATTGGGTGGAGAACAAATAGCGGTTACAGTGATTGAACACCTACACGAACTAAACCCCAATATACGCTTTATGAATTCCTATGGACCGACAGAATGTTCAGATGTTGTATGTTTTCATTGGATTACTGCCGAGTCGATTAGATCACAACAAGATATTCCTATAGGTAAAAATATCCCGAATACTCGTTTGGAACTCGAAAATGTCTTTGAAGATGATACCGGCAGAGAGCTCGGTGAAATCGTGATTAAAGGTGAGCCAGTTGGGCTTGGCTATCTCGATCAAAGCCGCAACAGTAATTTTGACTTGGCATCATCCGAGCGTTCCTATCGAACCGGTGATCTTGGATATTTCGAACATGGTCAACTGATCTACAAAGGCCGAATGGATAGACAAGTAAAGTTCAACGGTTGTCTCGTTAATCTAGCTGAAATTGAATACTGTCTTCTTTCTCACGAGGCAATTATCAATGCCTTTGTATCACTAGATGAATCTGGAAAAACGCTCGTAGCTTGGTACCAGTTGAAGGAAGATATGATTGTTCCACAACATCAGGTAACCGAGTATCTTGAAAAAGAGCTTCCTACCTATATGCAACCGAACAAGCTCCTTTGTAAAGATTCTTTTCCGTTGAACCAAAATAACAAAGTAGATGCTACAAAGCTTCTTGGTGAACTGCATTCAGGTCTTCCGGCGAAGCCGCTTGAGACTACAAGCGCAACTGAACAGTTCATTTTTTCGACGATCAATGAGCTTACCAAGGAGCAAGTTACCTCGAAGACGCAATCGCTGTTCGATTTAGGTATGAGTTCTTTGCAAATGGTACAGCTGCTTAATCGTATTAACCGGAAATATGACCTGGCTTTAACGCCAAGGGATTTGTTCGGACTTCAAAATGTTGGGGATGCTATCAGTTTTATAGACTCTAAAAAAGTCGAGGATCTCGACTTGAATACTCTGATCATTTAATACGAATTAGCCAGTTAGCAGAAAATGCAAGTTTTCTGCGCTTTCTTTTTCAGTTCATTTTGAAAAAGTTAGCTTATGACCAACGATTTATCCGTGACTTAAAAGGGTTTTAAATATGTTATCAAATTGGTTAAATGCGAATGAGATTATAGGCTCACTACGACGGAAAAGTCTTGATGTACGTGTCATGGCTAATGGCGATCTGAAAATCATTGGCGAAGGGAATTTAGGAACAGACGAGATTTCTGAAATCAAATCATTAAAACCTTATATCCGGGATATTCAGTCGAACATTCAGAGAAAGCAGTCCATTGATACGGAAAAATATCTGTTAGAAGACTTTGAAGACGCTTTTGATGTGACTCCACAGCAGCGACAATTGCTTTCACTAAAAAATAACTACTCCCATGACTTTTCATATTACATTCCGCTAGTCCTGAAATTCGAAAATATAGGACAAGCATCACAGGCTCTTGATAAACTCTCTACCTATATACATCACTTTCCTGCAAGTAAGAGATGTTTTCGATCCGACGAAACAAGATACAAACTTAGAAATGATGCTGCTCATCGACCTAAGCAGACTGATTATTCCTGTTGTCGTTCAGACTTAGAGTCATATATAGAAAAAATAATTTACCGTCCATTTGATCTTGGTGAAAGCCTTATAAGATTTGGACGAATTGTGACAGAAGAAAACGACTGTTTTGTTTACTTTGTTTGCCACCATATCATTGCTGATGGTTGGTCTCTTGGGAACATGTTGGCTGCTATCTTCACGGATAGCATGTCAGCTGATCAGTCACACCACCTCAATTATGCCTTATTGAAAAACGACAGAACTGAACTGTTAAAAGATAACCAGAAAAAATTCTGGGAAAGTTATTTAGAGCAGTCTGAAATATCATCGAATTTGCCCCTTCAACATTCGACTCAGCCTGTGATTGAGTCAATCTCAAGTCAGAAGAGTCTTCGTATCGAAGGTGAGCTCTATCATAACCTTATCAAAAATGCTCATGCTTTGGGGGTGAGCAAATACTCTATGATGGCGTTCATACTGTCGACGTCAATTTATTACTTTACACGAAACCCTGATGTTCACTTTGTCACGACATATGCGAACCGTGAGGATTGTTTGATCGAATCAGCATTTGATTTTATCGTTGAGTCATTCATCGTACGTAATCAGGTTGATATTGAGAAGACCGTCGGCATGGCTATTGATGAGATAGCGAAAAACCTATCGCTAGTTCAAGAGTTCGCAGATTTTCCAATTCTCGAGGAATACAGAAAAATCGTTGGGGGGAATACTTCAAATACTGACCTAGATGTCATGTTTAGTTATCAGAATTTCCCATACGATTTATCATTAATTGGAGCTGAGTTAGTTCCAATCAAGAAGCGATATAGTAAGGTACCGATTTCGATAGAGGTGTTTGAAGGGCAGAATCTGATTGATATACGTTTCGATTTTGCTGTGAGTCGTGTGAACGAAAATCATGCAAGGCAATGGGTGGACTATTGGCAACATTGCATCGAGAAACTAGCAGCGGTAGACGACCCATTTAACCTTCGCTTGGTTGATATTTTGACGACTGGTAAAGAGCCAGAGATTGTAGGAAAGCGGTCTTCGGTAGAACAACGATATATTCAAGAGATCATTGCTGAGTCGTGTTCGACCTATGCGTCTGATGTTGCAATTGTGGATCATCAGAATACGCTCACTTATGGGGATTTGTCGGGTTTGGTGAGGAAATTTAGTCCTCAACTGAAGCCTTCCGGCTACATCATTTTCTTATCAAAATCTCATCGTTTACATGTGGCTATGCTTTCCGTTCTTGATGCGGGTGGGCATTTTGTCTGTATTGACCCAGCTGACAGTGATGAAACATTATCCTCAAAAATCAGATTGGCGTCGGATTTTGTTGTTCTCACTGAAAGGTCATTGAGCCAAAGGGTGCGCAAATGTACCTCCGAATTAGTGATATATGAATCTTTATTAGATTCAAGTGCTGCCATGGCTACCGATTGGTCAAGACGGCCTTATGCAAGAAAAATCATGTATGGTGTATTTAGCTCCGGTACGACTGGTAATCCTAAACTTTCACTCAACTACCATGATTCTTTTTTAAATTTGTTAAGGCACTTTGAAACACTAAGTCCACAAAATAAAGACACCTTTATTCTGGGCTCTCCCGCGTTCGACACTGTATTAAAGAATACCTTTCTTCCGCTCCTCTCTGGGGGGAAAGTTTTCATTTATGATTATCCGATCTTCGATGTACAGCAAGTGTTGAATGACATCTTTCATAGTGATGTGTCCGTCCTCAATTCTGCATATTCGCTCATGAGTACTTTGTTTGATGACACACAGGCTAAGCAAAAACTATCCAAAATAGAAAAAATAATTATAGGTGGTGAGATTTGGAGTCTCGACAAGATTAAAAAGAATCATGTGTTACCCGAGACATGCGAGGCGATTAACTCATATGGTCCATCAGAAACCGCTGATATCGTTTTAACTGGTGTCTGTAGCGCCTATTCAAGTTTAAAGGCTCCACCACTGATCGAAGCACTCGCTGGTTGCAGTGTTTCGGTGGTTGATGACAATCTACAACCGATGCCGTATCACTGTAAGGGGCAGCTTCTGATCAGCGGCTTGTGCGTTGGTGCGGGGTACACTCAGTCTTCGTTGACGAAAGAGAAATTTATTGATTTTGAGGAAAAACCTTCTTATCTAAGCGGTGATGTTGCCGAAATTACCCAAGATGGTGAGGTTATCATTCATGGCAGGGTTGATGACCAGATCAAAGTCAATGGGATTCGCGTTGAGCTTGCTGGCTTAGAAGTGCAAATACAGCGAGCCACTCACCCATATAAAATTGCTTTGCGAGCTTTCAACTCGCATACAATGGGTACTTACATTGTTTGTTATTATCTCTCTGCAAACCCGTCATTGGATATTGACACAATCAAAGCCGAATTGACTAAAAGTTTCTCACCGGAATTGTTACCGAGGTATTGGGTTGAATTAGATGCCTTTCCTCTCTCGATCAATGGAAAACTAAACAGAAAAGAGCTCCCAAAACCCGACTTGGAGCCGCATCGGACTGTAGAACCAGAAAATATCATGGGGTTCATCCAGAATGACTTGGGTATTCCAATTACCAATGAGTCGGACGACCTGCTGGCACACGGCGCAGATTCAATAAAAATGAACCGCTTAAAAGCACAACTTGAGCAGCTGTACGGCCGTCAGTTTACTCTTGGAAACATGTATGACACACCAAACCTACAAGCCATTCTTGCTCATCACCCAGCACCTTTGGAACAGAAGTTGCCGAGTCTCGATAAGACAGTACTCTCCGCTTCGGAAAAGCAATTCCTGTTTTTAGAAGCAAATCAGAGCTCTAATCGATACCATATTTGTGGTGCTTTTCGGTTTTTAAAGAAATTTGAACCATCTCAAGTTAAGAGAGCACTTGCTGAATTGATAAAAGCAACGGAGACGTTACGGCAGCAATACGATGATGCCAGCCTAAGAAAGCAGGTGATAGGCCTAGATGAGGCTTTGTGGCCACAAGAGTGGTATGAATCAGGAAAGATCAATTTCAGTGACTTCTGCAATCACAAAGAGATTCACCTGAATACAGGCTTGCCCATTCGATTTTGGGTGACGGATTCTGGTTGTGGGCAGTATGTCGATGAGCTGTTTATCAAGGTTCACCATATCGCTGTTGATGAGTACTCATTATCACTCATCATCGATAAGTTTGTTGCAATTTTAAGTGGGCAAGAGACTGACTTCGACGCCCTAAAGGCCTGGCCTGCTGAGACCAAAGCACAGTTGTCCAATTGGATACATCTTCAAGAAATCATGCCGATTAACTTCCAGAGGGGGGAGTATACTGCGACGAACGTTGAATACCAACTTGACACGGTTTATGCAACAAAACTGAAGGAAGTATCCTGCCAATTTGGTGTCACAGAGTTCAGCGTCATGATGAGTATATTTGGTTATGCGCTAAATATGGTCAAGGGAGTCGGTGAGTTCGCTGTTGGCACCCCTATCTCGGTGAGGGATACGACAGAGTTGCTTGATACAGCTGGTTGTTTTATCAATACACTTCCGGCACATATTAAAATCAAAGAAATCTCTGACTTTTCGACACTGGTGCTGCAAACGCATCGCGAATTGGCGAGGTTGCAACAGCTGAAATATACTCCTCTCATTGATATCAAGTCCTGCCTTAAGGCGGATCACGACCTCTTCAATGTCATGTTAGTGAGGCATCAGAGTGAGCTGATGGGAAGCCACGAAGCCAAGAGCTTGTTGGAACCCACCCATCAGTTTAGCTCTCCTCCGCGGCTCGATCTGACTTTACACTACACTCCCAGTGAGAAGGGCGTTCATTTGAATTATGAGTACAGTCATAATATCAACCCTGGCGAGATTGAAGTGATTCATCATGCGATATCCATGATATTTGATGAAATGATATTGCATGCCTCAAATAAGCAGCTGTGTGATGTAAGGCTGCCAAGCAGTGCTTATTACAAGCCTATGAATCAGCCTGTCCTGGACATTGTCGATTGTATTGTTTCCCATGCGAAAAAAACACCGAACGCAATTGCACTGCACAACTATCTAGAAAATCAGATGGTCAACTACCAAGAATTGTATTTTGACATGGCTGCAATTTCTTCAAGATACGATGCACACTTAGACTCCGGTGTGGTAGCGATCTTAGATTCTAATCCGATGAATGTTATTCGGTTAATGCTAGGTGCACTTTATTCAGGGAGAGGCTTTGTAGTTCTAAAACCAGAGGATCCAGCTGCACGTCGAGCCAAACTAGTTGAGCAAAGCGGATGCGTTGGTGTTGTTTCACTCAATCAATATTCTGATTGTATTCAGATAACTTATGATGAAGACACCGTCATTTCAGACCAGCCGTGTGCTCGTGAGGATAAAACAGCTTATCTGATTTTCACATCCGGCAGCACTGGTGAGCCCAAAGGCGCAGTTATCCAGTATGACACTTTATGCTTCTCGACGACGTTGCGCTATCACATGTATCAACAACAAATGCGGCGTTTTTTACTGCTAAGTCCGCTTACGTTTGACAGCGCTTATGCAGGTCTATTTGGGACTCTGGTTTCGGGTGGCACACTATTACTCCTCAATGAATCCGAACGGCGTTCTCCTCAGGCGCTGATCAACATCATGAGCAATGCCGCGCCTACGCAAACATTAATGACCCCTTCACTATATCGCTTAATGCTCGATCTACCACGCTTCTCTCATCATCTTGACTCGATCATTCTTGCGGGCGAAAGGTTGACTCAAGACTTGGTTGATAGTCACTTTGCTCGATTTGAAAGGACGCAGCTATTTAATGAATATGGGCCAACCGAGAATACGATTTGGTCTTCTGTGTATGAATGTATGCCGCATGCACAGCCACAGCATGTCCCGATCGGCAAAGTACTAGATGGAATGAAAGCAGTCGTCATGGATGAAGAAATGAATGCGGTCCCCTATGGCCAAAAAGGACAGCTCTATTTGGCAGGGGCTGGTTTGTTCAAGGGGTACATAAACAGTGATGCGAAGGAATCTCTTGTATGGCTTGATTTGTTCGATGAGCCTGAAAGATTTTACGCGACGGGTGATTATGTAACCATGGACCCCAACGGGATGCTCCATTTTGACTCACGCTCGGTTGAATTTATTAAAATAAGAGGCTACCGGGTATCTCCATCAGAAATCGAGCACTGTGTTCTCGGTATTGACGGCGTGAACGATGTAAAAGTTCTCGTAGAAAATGCTTCCTTGATGGCGTTTGTTGTATCTGATTCGATTAGTGCAACAACCGCAAGGGAGCACTTAAAAGCACACTTGCCTGACTATATGGTACCTCACCGCATTTATATCACCGACAGTATGCCTTTAAACCGAAACGGTAAAATCGATACGGGGCAACTGAAGGAGAAGTACCTGGCTCCAGAGCATATCAATAGCGAACCTTTAGAGCCCAAGTTCAATCAGTTAGTGTCAAATGTTCTTGGTAATTACGATATTAACCCTGACCGCTCTTTCTTCGAAAATGGCGGTAACTCCTTGCAACTCATGCAGCTATCCGCTGCGCTTGATGATGAGTACCAGAAACAGTTCCCAATTACACAACTGTATCAGCAACCAACCCTACGACATATACAACAATTCATTGCTCAATTGTCGGGTGAGTCGACCATTCATGTCGCCCATGAGGTCACGCAAACCAGGGCTTCAAGGCGTTCAAATAAACTAACGAAAAGAAGGATGTGAGTTAGGTTTATGATGTTTACAGAATACGATATAGCAATTTGTGGTATGGCTTTTTCACTACCCGATGGCATCAACTCTCCCAGTAAGTTTCGTGATTTGCGGCAGAAAAATGCTTCTGTCATTCGGGATTACCGATCAGAGTTTGACTCTTCATCTGATCAAGAGCTGTTTCATTGTGGTTTCATTGATGAGCTTTACCTCTTCCCATACAAAGAATTCGGGTTGTCAAAGAAACATGCTGCGATGATGGACCCGCAGCAGAGAATGCTTCTGAAGTTGTCAAAGCATGCCTTACTTGACGCGGGTTCTCATACAATAAATCCGGGGAACAGGACGGGCTGTTTTCTATCGAGCGGAATCAATTATTATCTGTTGGATAATATACTTAAACATGGCACAGAACGCCTTGAGATGGATATAAGTAGTATTATGCGTCTCAATGACAGCTCTTTCACATCGACGAGGGTTGCAAATACACTTGGACTGCAGGGACCAGCAATGACCGTCCAGTCCGCCTGCTCATCATCACTGAGTGCTGTGCATTTGGGTTGTCAATCCTTGTTATCCGGTGAGTCGGATCAAGTTCTCGTTGGTGCATGCTCCTTGTTACTGCCCCAACATCGTCGCTTTATCGCTCGAGAGGAAGATATTTTATCGAATGACGGGAGTTGCCGCCCGTTAGATATGGCTGCAACGGGAACTGTGGCTAGTTCTGGCGGCGCTGTTTTCTTGTTAAAACCGGCCTGCGTTGCAGCCGAACAGGGTGACAAGATTTATGCGGTGATTAAAGCCACAAGCATGAACAATGATGGTGGCGGAAAAACAAGCTTTGGTGCGCCTTCCATTTTTGGCCAGAAAACTGTCATGGAGGAGGGGCTTGCTCTAGCAAATCTAAAAGCTAGTCAATTGAGTTATCACGAGCTTCACGGCACTGCGACATTATTAGGTGATGTGATTGAGATGGAAAGCACCTCAAGCGCATTTCAACTTTCTGAAACTGATAGCGTCGCACTGGGGGCAATCAAGTCCCAAATCGGCCATACAGATACCGCATCGGGAATGTTTGGTATTTTAAACTGTATCTACAGCCTTGCCCATCAAACCGCGCACCCGATTGCTAACTTCAGCCAATTCAATCCCAAATTGGTGTCCTTTACTTCGGGGTTTTCAGAACCGGGCAAAGAAGTATCTTTATCAAACTCTGAAGAGGATACATTGTATGGCTCGGTCAGCTCATTTGGCATTGGTGGGACGAATGGTTTTGCCGTCATCGCTGTCAACTCCCAATGCACGGGTTTTCATACAGATTATAAGCCCCAGCAGTGGTCCAATGAACAAGAATGCCTTGTTCCGATCCAACCAGCAGAAAATCAAGAGGCAGGTTCATCGGGCACTGACAAGCATGAACCTGTGAATTACCTCACTGAATCGACGTTGCTTAAGATTTTGGAGGAGTTGCTAGAGGAAGAAATCACAGATGACTCCGTTGGTTTTTATGATCTCGGTGGCGATTCAATCCTCCTCTTGGATTTTATCGATATTATCAAGAAGGAAACCGGTACAAAACCAGCATTACGAGAGATGGTTGAATCACCTTCGATCAAAGACTTGCTCCAGTATGCCATCAATATTCAAAAAATAGAGCCCAAGACTTCTAGCGAGGACTCAGATGGCATCGGTTCAAATGACATCGCCTCGAAGAATAGCCAAATAACACAAATGGCGCTGAATGAGCAGCAAAAGCGACTCTGGCTTTATTCAAAGATGCACCCGGACTCGGATGCTATGAATATCGCAAACATCTTTGAGATTGGAAGCTGTGTATCTGCTTGTGAACTGCAGGAAATATTAGGTAATTGGATCGCACGGCACCCGATATTAAATTGTCATATTGCGGAAAACCAAGGTGAGCTTTATTGGGAAGTCAATGAGACTGCAATAGAAGCTTCCGTATCGCCTAAAGCCAGCAAGCCCGTTGCAATTGGTAAAATGAAGCGAGAGTTACTTTTACCTTTGTGCATTGATGGCAAGCTATCCAAGCTCATGTTGCATGAGATCAAAGGTGGGTGGCTCATTGGCTTTTGTATCCATCACGCAATCATTGATGGCATACAGCTGAGAAGTATGACTGCAGAACTACGCAATGATTTTGGCATCAATTAATCGATTTTGTTTTACGAGAGATTATTATGAATTTTGGAACATGCAAAAGTTACTTTCATTTGAGTGCTAGCTCTCACGATAGCTACTCTATGTTTGTCAAGCTCATGACCCATGTTGCAAGTGGCATGGGTTACATTCTTGGTAAAGATGCCCCTGTGGCCGCCTACGCATTCAATAACGGTGATGACCAACAAGGAATTAATTTCTCTGTTGCGAGCCATGCAACCAAGGTCTTTGAGAGCTTTAGCGATGAATCAGTGAAAGCCGCATATGCAGCAAACAACAAAACGATGTTGATGGCTATTACTTCTCCACAGCAAGTACCGCCCAGCGAAGTCGATTTTTTTATTGGCTATGAAATGAACAAGCCGCTGGAAGGCATCAAAGAACACTCTCTATTACCGCGACAAGGCCAGCATAAGATAACCGCTTATTTTAGGCAGCAGCTTCATTCTTTAGAGTTAAATATCTCTTTCGACACGCGTTTGGTTCATGGCTCGCAAGTTACTGAGTTGTTGAAATGCCTCCGGAGCTCCTTGTCTATTGCTGAGGTGGCTGAGCAAGTTGCAATACTGAATGGAGAGTTCCTAGACGAAGTATTTGCAACTGAAACCCTATCGTCACAGCTTCAATTTGCATTTGAACGATATTCAAATTGCCAAGCCTTAGTTTCTAGAAACGACGTCATCACTTATGAACAACTCAATTGCGATTCATCGCAGCTTTGCCGTTATATCAGACAGAACCAATTGTCTCAAACCGATGTACTAGCCATTGAGGCTTCCACAAAACGCAATACTGTGACCGCCATCTTATCGGCTCTGAAGCTGGGAAAACCTTTTGTCATTATTGAGACCGACGATATCAATAAAAGGCGCAAGCATATCCTGTCAAATTTCAATACGCCATTGATAATTAATGATGCATTGATTGACGCGGCCTATGAGAACGCAGAAAAGCCATACCAACTGGAGCCGTTTTTTCCTGCTTCACCCGATGATATCGTATGTTATACCTTTACATCAGGGACAACGGGTAAACCGAAAGGGATCGCAATCAAGAGTATTTCCTTGCTGAACAATATCCTTAATCGGCATAAAGAAATCTGTATTTCACCCAAAGATACTGTATTACATAATATTTCTTTTACTTTCGATCCGTCTCTCTGGCAACTTTTCGGCGCGCTGAGCTTTGGTGCGCGTCTTGTTTTGCAAGAAACATCTGAGGTTCTGGACGCATCACTTACTTTTCAGCTGATCACTGGTTATCAAGTCACCATCACCGATTTTGTCCCATCGGTGCTTCTTAAGCTTGTCGAGAATCAACCTGAGAATGTCCGACTGGATACTCTGCGCGTACTTTATGTGGGTGGGGAAGTATTTACACCTTCTTTATTGAAAACAATCCGTGAGATTTGTGATGCGAGGGTTTTTAATCAGTATGGACCTTCGGAATGTACGATTGATAGTCTTTCCAGTGAAATTAAAGTATCAAACGGAAGCATAAACATTGGTACGCCCATCGCTAATTCATTCATGATGATTGTGGATGATAATGATCAACCTGTGAAAACCGGAGATGTTGGCGAGCTTGTTATTGGTGGGATCAACCTTTGTGATGGGTATCTTGACGCCTCTCTAAACGCCACAGCGTTCTTTGACTATAACGGTGATAGATATTATCGCAGTGGTGATTACTGCCTGGTTAATGCAGATCAACAAGTTGAATTTATTGGTAGAAAAGATCGGCAAGTCAAAATTAATGGTATTCGTGTTGAGCTTGAAGAGCTAGAAAGCCGGGTGACATTACTTGAGTGTGTAGATTCTGCTTTCGCAGTTATTCATGATGATGCCCTATCGATTTACGTCAAGTTTGCGCAATCAAATCCGGATAATGATGCAATTCAACTCGTTCGAGAATCTCTGCCTAGAAATATCTCAACAGCCAAGATTAATACTTTATCTCAAGTGCCATTAACGACTTCGGGTAAGCCAAATTTATCGAGGCTTGATGAGTTTGTTCTCGCTGACACGGCAACAGAGGAGCAGCAAAGCGTGGCTGTGTCAGATGAGCTAGTTCAGCGAATAATGTCATTGTTTTGCCGTGTATTAAAAATCAATGCGGTACATGAACACGACAACTTTTTCGCATTAGGTGGCAGTTCTCTCCAGATTATTGATTTACTTCTTGCAATCAAATCATCGGAGGGGGCTGAAGTAAATGTTCCGGATTTTATTCATACCCCTACCCCTACTCATCTTGCACGACTATTGGCTTCGCCGAAGAAGTCCTCCACGGCATTGGAGTCTCTTCCAAAGCGACTTTCTATGAGCAATGAAATGCGGCTTCTTGAGAAAGAGTATTCACTCGATTCCCGTTTACATCGACTGTTCTTCTCAGTCACCTGCTGTAACTCCGAGTTTGAGTCGTTTAAAGAAAGACTCACTAATCTAGTTCAACAGACCTCAATTTTTAGATATAGTCTAAGCGATGAGACTGATTCTATTCATTTGGTTTACACCAGTGAACTCTCAAATTTATCTGTAAAAGGTCAGAACTTCGTAGATGAAGCAAATGACTTACTTGATAATAAGTGGAGAAATGGACATGCCATACCATTATTCAGCTTAATTACTAGTGAAACAGAAGATTCCTTATTCCACTTTTATATACACAGGGGAATATTTGATGGTTACACGGCCCGTATATTCAGTGATTTTATCGCTGATAAATCCCCCATCATAAGCAATGATTATGTTAAGTATATTCAGGAAAGCACTGATCCAGGCAGGGTCATTGGCTACCGAGAGTCCGCAAGGTCTATTATTTTTGATTTTCAAAATATACTTGAGAATAAACAAAGAGACTCAGGTTTAAAAACACTCAATGAAACTAGCTTTGATTCTAGCTTACAGCAGACTTTAGTTACGATTTGGGAACATTGGCAAACAGAAAAACCCGAAGAACCATTATATGTTGGAGTGTTGACAAATAACAGGATAGATACCCAGGAAATGTCATCTATTGGTCGTTATGTCAATATTGTACCTCTGATAATTACACAGGATTCTGATATCGATCAGGTATCCAAATATATTTCATCATGGACTACACCCTTCTATTACTACCAAGAAGAGTTGGATAATATAACCAAGAAAGAAATCATTTTTGATATCTTGATTAATCAAGATATCAGCGGATTTGATTCTCAACATCAGGTTATTTCTTATTCGCAACCTCAAAATTTAAATCATCTCTCTAATGAGGTAGTATGTATTAAGTAAGCCAGTTACAGTTCCCCCGCGATTAAGGGGGAACTGTAATAATGACGAATCAACTATATGTTTAAATTTGCGTAATATAATAGCTGTTGCCTTTCTTGCCCGATGGTGACTAAGCTACAATGCCCACTTCCCCTTCAGCGAGACAATTCGAACCTAGAGGTTTCCAGTTGCCTGCGGCATTGAGCCGGAGGAATATTGAGTATTGCCTACGCTCTCGTGTGTGCGCTCTTCGTGGTCATCGCACCTCCATCCCCAAGCCATATCCCGAACCTGCTCGAGCGATTCGAACAAGCAGGCACTCAAGAACCCGCGGCGAATTGACCCGTCGAAGCGTTCTACAAAGCCATTCTGCTGAGGTTTTCCTTGCTGGATATAAACCGGCTCGATGTTATGAACCTCACACCTGCGTATTCCGGTCCATGCTGAACACTCATTCCGGTCCAATGTGAACACCCATTCTGGTTTAACGTGAACACCCATTCCGGACTCAAGATGAACGCTTTTGCTCACCTTTCCGGAATCACTGT
>NZ_JACYTP010000021.1 GCF_014841115.1 Photobacterium arenosum | reverse complement strand
CGCCAATAGAAACATTAGAGGATGGGAAATCAATCTGGGCAGAGAAGAATCTAGCTCAGATATAATCTGACAGGCACCGAGTTGAAAAGTGGGTAACTGTCAGATCAGGTCTGAATTAGTACATGGGGCATCCGTTTTATCATTGTCGACAGATTTTTCAATTTGCCCGTGCTTAGTTTTATCAAGGTTAATGAAAATATCGGCTGATTTGTTATCACCGTTTTCGTCTGTTTCAATGCCCTCCATGTCTTCGGCTTCTAAAATCGAAGAGGCTCTATTACAACCATCTTCATGGTGGGAACCGAAGCATGCTGTTCGTTCAACCCCTTTAACCGTGGTAAACCCCTTGGTAAACCAGGCTCTTTTTCGGCATTCAATACAGACGATGAGACCTTCATACTTCTCGGGGGCAGCGATGAATAGCTCGGGGGTACACCGGCTACCATCATGCGTAAATTCAACTTCTAGCATGGTGATCTCAAGGCAATGTGTATGCACTGAGTATTACTTAGATTTGTTGCAATGGTCAATGCTTGAACTGTGCAATATGCAGCAAAGTCCTACATTTTGTAGGGATAGTTATGACAAGTTAGGTTCACAACGATTGCAAAAGCTTCGGATTGGAGAGGGTGAAGAACTGTACCTGTCACTTAACTAGTTGGCAGGTGCAGTTTCTTACCCTCAATCCCCATCAATTTCTCAATCAACGTTTGGTTGAATGCGGCGGCATCTGTAGTGGCGAGGCGGTGGACGTGATGGTGCTCCAGGTAGGTGCCTTTTTTTGTTTCAAATGGGGCGGGGGTGTCGCAGCCTTCGCAGTTGCCTTTTGCTCTGGCCTTCACGTATTTCTTCAATGCTTCAGAATGGTAGTCGGTGGTGACTTGGTGGGTTTGGTATTGGCGTTTGTAGATAACGTGTTCAGCATAGGGACGGGGCATAGTGACAAAAAAGGCCGCTCAAAGCGGCCTCAAACACATCGGAAAAACCGAATCACTCTTTCCCGTACACGTTGTTTTCTTGCTCACGAACACGGATGAAAGTGGTGCGTTTTGTGAGCTCTTTGAGCTTCGCCGCGCCAACGTAGGTGCAGGTTGATCGCACGCCGCCCATGATATCCTGGATGGTGTATTCCACAGGGCCGCGGTAGGGCAATAGTACGGTTTTTCCTTCAGCGGCACGGTAGTTGGCAACACCGCCGGAATGCTTGTCCATCGCGCTCTGCGATGACATGCCGTAGAACTTCATAAAAATAACACAATCCCTTTAAAAACAGTTTCTTATGTGTTGGTTGTGAGGTGTTTACTGTGTGGTTATACAGGTATTTAATGCTATTTTTTACCGTTTTTTTCACGAACGTAGACAAAATGTAGTCACTTTTTCAGGCGGGGATTCAGAGGTTGGCAAGAGGGTTTTTGCTGATCGCATCTGAAAGGTGTTCTGGGGAAAAATGCGCATAGCGCATCGTCATGCCAATATCAGCATGGCCGAGGATATCTTTCAGCACCAGGATGTTTCCGCCATTCATCATAAAGTGGCTGGCAAACGTGTGGCGCAAAACGTGGGTTGCCTGGCCGGTTGGAATGTCCTTAAAAACCTTCGTCTTTAGCAGATAGCAAAATGGCGTATAGCACTCCTGAAATAACTGTCCGGATGTTGGTTTGTAAATCTCTTCGTAGAGTTCGGGCGAAATTGGAATCGACCGATTCTTCTTATTCTTTGTGTTGGTGTAGGTGATTTTATATTTGCTTAGTTGGCTACCGCGTAACTTTGCTGCCTCGTTCCAGCGAGCACCGGTGGCAAGGCAAATCTTTACAATTTTGAGCATATCCTCTCGCTCATGCTGTGCGACGAGCTCAAGCAGATGTGCGATCTGTTCTGAAGTCAAAAACGCCATCTGACGTTCATGATCTTTCAGTGGCTTAATATCTTCCAGCGGGTTTGGGCCAACCCATTCTCCCAGTTCTTTCAGTTTACTGAATACAGCTTTGAATCGCGAAAGCTCTGAATTGAGAGTGGCGATTGAGGGTGCGCCTTTTTGCCAGCGTCGAGCAACAAAATTGATGTCGCCGGCCATACGCAGTTGTCGGAAGTTGGAATAGATTTTACTGGTAAACTTGGCTGCCAACGGGTTGCCCATGGCCCTTGCCATGTGGTCCATTTTGTCTTTGATCACGTTGCCATTACTTAGGCTGACCCCGTACATTGAATACCAAATGTTCAGAAGGTCTAACAGCCGGCGGCGATCGGCTGCAACACCAAGCCACGGCTTCTCATCCACCTCACGCATGGTATGTCGTTCAAAGGCTGTTGCTTCACCTTTTGTCGCAAAGCGTTTTCTAACGCGTTTCCCAGAGCGGCCATTGGGGTAGCAATCGCAAATCCATCCGCCATCTTCAAGTTTTCGAACTGTCATAAGCTACACAGATTACTGTTTATTTATACAGTTATTGTGCTATGAGCTTCGATGTTTTTCAATGTTTACATAGAGTGTAAAAAACATTTGAAGCTGATGAATCAGTAAGTTAAAGCTAATTTGGCGCAACCATAACGACAAGTTGCAACAAGTTGTAAAGATTTGCACTAATTTGCATGAAAGAAATCAACCAAATTTCTGTTGATATTTAGCCACAATGGTTAAATACTTTACACGTAGACGTATTATTTAATGGGTAGTTGCCGGAGTGAGTGCAATGTATACACGTACAGTACAATCGATCATGAGTAGAACGAAAAAGGTGGATGCTTTCTATCTGCCCGGTTTTGCACGTGAGGTGGAAGTACGTAGCCTCAATATGCGCAAGCACAACTCACGTTACATTGTAGTGCTAAACGATTTTCATGACAAAAAGGCATGGGAAGAGATCCTTGTTGTCACCGAAGTGAGTCTCAAACACAATAAGCTGCGTTATGTGACTAGCCCAGCATCTCAGCATCCTGAATTTGCAGCTTTAGAAAGCTACATAAAGCAGAAAATTGACTCAATTGTTGAGCAAGATCAGCAATACCTCCAGGCTATGACAGCTTAAAATTTGCATTAACCTATATGGAGATTGGTTAATAGATGGCACCTGCCGTAATTCCTGACTATTCAAAGGCCTTGGACCAACCAGTTCAGGGCCTTCTTGCTAACATTTTTGAACAGTACTTTTACAATGACATGGACGGTAATTTATACCGTTTAGAGATCTGTCCGATTAAGGGTAGTACTTATTCAGGTGCTGTAATTGTCTATAAGCTCAATTACGCTAAAGGGGATGAGTATCCAGAATACTATGCGGGAAAGGTTTTTTCAGAGTCGCAATGTAAAATTAGTGCTGCTGATGAAGCTTTAAAGCTTGGCATCCCTTATGAAAGTGAAATCCAGATTGCTCGTTATGTATTCAAGGATATGGATATAGAAATGGACAGCGGCCGAATTAGCGGTAAGCAAATACGTGGTGCTTTCGTTGATCCTGACTATGAAGGTGTACATATTACAAAGCATGTATATTTAACCTTGATGGAACAGCATGGAACGGTGATCAGTGACTTTACCCAAAGCATAGCAGGTCATAAGTTGTGGGCATTTGGGGTTTGTAAGTGGGGAGTAGTCAAGTTGTATGATGATAATCAAAAACAAATGCTTGTTGAGTTACTACCTCGAGGAGATACCCCAGTAAATGGTGTAATTCCATGGTCAGCATCAACTTTAACAGCTCAAGAACAAGAGGCACTGCGAAAAGGTCATTGGGAGCTTGGAAACTTAAGACACATCGTGCTTGTACTAAGCAACCATCATAGCTAAAAGAACTATATTGAATGACATTGCAGTGTATTGACTTAGGTGTGGCTTTGTGGTAGGTTGAAAGCCGGTTTACGGTGTTTCAAAAAGCGGAGCGATGAAGTCAACCTACCACAAAGCCACACCAATAAACGTAAACTATTTTTAACAAAATCATTATTTATTAACCGCTTAACGGCTGGTTTATTTGAAATATCTTTCAAGAAGATCGTCACATTCTTAATCATGCTTTTTTTCATGGTCTATATCTCCGATGATTTAATAAAGGGGATTATTTCAACGTTCATTTTACCACTTTTATTTGAGAAGCTTAAGTAATATTAGCCAGCAAGGATGTTAGTTAATGACAAATTTAAAAGATGCGTATGAAGATTTTGATTTTTTGAATCGAAAGTTAGATAGGGTATTAAAAGTTTTTTCAAAAGGGTTTGTGGGATTTATTGCAATACAAATCATATTGCAAATGTTGTTTTATAGCGCTTTCTACGGCGGTATATACTGGTTGAACTATAAAGCAACAGAAAATGACAAAAATATTTCCATTCGAGTTGAATTAAAAAGAAATATTGATAGGCATCAATATGTGTATGATTTAATGACTGTATGTAATGAAGGTAATATAAGCGAAACTCAAAAAAATAAGGTCTGCGATATGGCAATCGTAGAGTTTCAAAGCATTTACTCAAAAGCTAATAATTATTTAAATGATTTGGTTTCAGAAGATTTCTATGCGCTTATGCTTATTGAATTAAAAAGCACTATAGCTAGTCTTAATACTAAATTATATAAAGTTGAAAACTATAATAACCAGGAAAGGAAATGGATGGACGCTATATTAAATAGCAATACTACTCCAGTTGCATTTTTTCTATTATACACAGTTCTTTATGCTCTTCTTTTTCTAAAATTAGATAAATTAGGCAAGATGCATAAAGCAAATAATGAGCAGTACAAAAAGTGGCGACAAACTCTTGTGAATCCCTTGCCTATACGCACGACGTCTCAAGACAAGAAATAAGGCTGGCTTAATTTACATGCAGCCAGCGTGGTTCTTCGCATTATTGTCGTAGAGATACGTAATTGATTGCTAAAAAGTGCTACAAGCTTAGCCATCACACAGGAGGTGGCAATGCGATTAATAGTCTTTTTAAAAACAGTAAGTTCAGCTGTCAGGAGCACAATTTGTGAAGCGAGTTTGCCCACAAGTTTGCGAAAGGTGGATGACTGGCTTGTAAACGAAGCCGAGGACCTATGGATCAGCTTCAAAGGTCAAGCATTTTTCTATGCTTGAGAAGCGGTTAGTGTTTCAACAAAAATGTAGGTCCGATAGGATGGTTTGATAAGACTGAGTTGATGAGGATAGCAGTTGAGCCAGGTAAATTTTCTCGCTTATTACAAAACCTTCGAGGATGATATTGATAAGCTTTCCCGATATATTGAGATCAGTGAAGACAATTTCAAAGTGTATTCAATTGAATTAACCCGATTGTATCTTTCAATTTGCTCTGAAGTTGATGTTATCATGAAATTGCTTTGCGGGTTATTAACAGATAATCAATCTAAGCCTAAGAATATGGCCGGTTACCTAGATATTGTTGTTGAGCATATACCAGATTTTGTGGGTCAAGAGGTGAGGTGTTCCGGCCTAAAGGAAGATTTTAAACCTTGGGCGGAGGTTACTAAAGATCAACGGCCAAGTTGGTGGGTATATCACAACAAGGTGAAGCATGATAGGTCGGAGAATTATGCGAAAGCTAATTTAAATAATGTGCTGTTAGCATTAGCTGGTTTGTTCACCGTGATTGTTCACTATGAATATAGGAATAAATATCCGGGAATAGATAAGCAGCACTGGGGTAGCATTGATGATACTTTAAGAAGCGTTCATACAGCCTGTAAGCGATTTCAAATACTTAATTATCCATTTGCATACATACCAATGGAGTAATTTAACATACTTTTGATATAGCAACCGCACCAACAATCTAACCAGATTATTGGTGCGGTCATCCCTCACCCCTCAATCCCCACCAATTTTTCAATCAAGGTTTGGTTGAATGCGGCTGCATCCACGGCGTAGTGGGCGCGGCGGTGGCAGGTGGGGCAGAGGGCGATGACGAATTTTGGATGATCGGGGCCGCCGTCGGCGAGGCGGTGGACGTGATGGGGCTCCAGGTAGGGGCCTTTTTTTGTTTCAAATGGGGCGGGGGTGTCGCAGCCTTCGCAGTTGCCTTTTGCTCTGGCCTTCACGTATTTCTTCAATGCTTCAGAACGGTAGTAGGTAGCAACCTGGCGGGTTTTGGTATCGGCGCTTGAAGATGATGTGCTCAACGCTGCCTTGCGTAACTCGGCCAGGGTTTTGAGTTTCTTCAGTTCTTTCTCGATGGGCTTTTGTGCTTTCGAGACGTCGGCCACTTCAGGTAAGTGATCGGTATTAGCTTCCACTTCATCTTGGCTGTGCATCATTAAATGGAAGATGAACGCGTTGCGCTTGGTCCCGTGTGTGTCGGGCCGTTGTTCTTCGTGGTAACCAATGCAGTCGGCCGAACCGTTGTAACGCACGTAAGCTTTGCGCACATACTCAAAGATATGAATGGTGCGGCCATCTTTCATGTTGTTCAAAATAGCCTTGTTCCCGCGCACCATTTCCATGTCGCCTTACTGGCCTTCGCCGGTGTAGTAGAAAATGCCATCGTCGCCGAAGTCGTCGGCATAGCCGTGTTTCTCACCGCCGTCTCCGGTAAAAATGAAGATCGCATCCATGCCCGAAGGGGTGGATATACCGCCCTAGGCCTGGCCTTTGTACACGCCATGGATTTCTGACTGGCGGTGGTATTCTTTTCCAACTTCGAACATCAACTTCTTCTGAACCTTATAGATTTGGTTACCTGGATAATCAGAGTCTAAACAAACTCTTATTGTATGTGTATTGAAAAATATTGAGGAAAATTGCACAACGCCCAATCTGTGATCAACCCACGTTTCATTCTTATCTTATCTGCTAACATGAAGTTGATGAAAGTTACGTTAGAGCATAGATAGAAAGTGTAAAACTCTCTTACTCTAAGGAAGAGAGAATGAGTATATTGTTCAATCTTAAAATTAATCACATATCATTCAGATGATAAACGCATTGTTTTTATGTGATTTTATTATTCATTTCTATGTTTTCATCACATGGTATTCATTTAAATATAAATATTGAACACACTTCACTCTTTATTACTAATTATAAATGTGACTTATATGAGAAATATTAAAGATACGGAAAGATTTTTGATTGAAAAATTAGGATATGCAGAAAATATAAATACAATGGTTCTAGCCAGGGAAATATCTTTAATTGAGAATGTGATGAGTGAATATGAAGTTGAAAAGTGGGTCAAATCTGATTTAAGACGAGATGAAATAACTAAGTCAATTTTATCTGATTTGATCCATCGACCAGTTCTAGAAGACGATGACCATATTCGAATTGGAGTTGGCGGAGCTATGCCTCGCTCTGGTGTCATTTCAGAAAAAAAGGCTGTTATTTTAATTGGTTTGCCTGCTTCAGGTAAATCAACAGTTGCCAGTAAAATTGCGGAACAATTGGGGTCGGTTATTATTGACTCGGACTTTGCAAAGCGCAAGTTTCCTGAAATGTCTTTTCCGACTGGTGCGGCTTGGGTTCATAAAGAGTCGGATAAAATTGTGTTAGGTGATCCTCCTTCTTTGGTAACATTTTCAATGAATTACAGTCACAATTTAGTAATCCCTAAAATTGGCTCCAAACCAAAATCAATAAGAACTTTGCGTGATATTCTTACTAATGTTGGTTATGAGGTTACTTTGGGGTTAGTGTGGCTTGATCCTATAAAAGCACTCAAAAGAGCAATTGAACGATATCAAATAAGTAAAAGATATATCCCTATAAAAAAAATCTTTGACGAGTACGGTGAGAGACCATCAGAAGTATATGATTTAATTAAAAATGATGATGAGTGGAGTGGTTTTTTTAAGGTGTCAACAGATGTTGACAAGGGAAGTGATCCAATAGTGATTGAATCTAATGGACTGAATTTTTTGCTTTTTTAGCCAGTCTTGATTAATAACTACTTTAGGTTTAATATTATATTATAAAAAGGAGTGAATAATATGAGTTCAGTACGAGATAACGCTGGTAGAGTTAATAGAAAACGTGCTCAAAGTGCACGTAGAGCTAAGTCCCAGTTTTCTGATAAAGATTCTTACGAAGTAAAAGTTTTGAAAAGCACGCTAGAAAAATATTCTTTAAAGGATATTGAAGATTTTTATAAGGGATATAAGGTTTAAATGTTTTCTGTTTGAAAAAGAGAGCGGATTTCCCGCTCTTTTTTTTACTGACTTATATAAATTCAATGTAAAATGGTTGTTGCTTTTTCATCATAAGGAATTATTGTTTTATTTCATTGAAGTAATGTAAGTTTAGTTCTTTTTGGAAATAATGTTTTCTCTTGTACCAAATGAATCCGTCTCCTTTAGAAATAATCGCTACATCAATTGGTCCGCCAACAGTTTCTTGCTGATTAGTCACTTTTCGCCTAAAAGCAGATAGATTTACAAGCGATTCGGCCATATTTGCCATTTCTTCTTTTGGCAGATGTTGAACCATATCTACAATTGGCTGTGTATATTCTCTTTTCACCCATGAGTCAACGTTGTTATATATGTTTTCACATTCCTCAACGCTAATTTTTAAAATATCCGAATGGAATTGATCTTGTACATCTGGTTCAACTCCAATATTTGATAATTCTTTAGATATATGTCCTGCAATTTTAGAAATTGAGTTTTTTATTTCGTCTAAAAATTTGTTCTTTATATTTGGAGTTGTCCCTGTAATAAAGCTTGCAACTTCTTCTTCCTGTGCATACGGGATGATTCCACTCTCGCCTGGACTGCTTACACATTTTGAATTTTGGATAGAATATCTGACTTTAGAGTGAAAAAAACCCTGAACATTAAAGCTCTTAATGACTGGAAAGAACTCTTTGTCACCATAACCGGCAAAGATAACGCCAGCATTTTGAATTGTAGGAATAAGCTTTGTTGTTGCTATACAACATAGTTGTTCGAATTTCTTCTTAAAATCCGAAGTAACCATCATCCCATCTTGAATATAATCTTCTAAATAATCATTAATAATTAAATCTAATATTTCAGGTATGTCATCCATTATGTCGCTGAAATCCTCGTCAGAAAAATTCTGAAGAAAATCTCTTTTTTCCATACCAGAAATCATTGCATCAAAAACTTTTACGAATAAACTAATGATCAACTCCATTGGAGGAGTAGATAAATTTTCAATATGCTCACTATATTCAGATTGGCTTTCTACGAGATTAGCTGCCTGTTCAAGTATTTCTTCATACAATTGATAAAGAAAGTTTTCTCTAAAGTCACTTGGGATTAATAAGTTTGAATCCTCAATAAACTGAAAGAAATCAGAAGCATATTCATCAATTCTATCGAAAGATTTTATTCCGAGATGTTTTCTATATTCTTTGATAATCATTTCCCAAGGAACACCACAAAGTGCTCCTGAGCCATTAACCATTATACCAACAGGATGATGTTTTGTTAGAGCGAACAGTTTTTCAGCACCATTATATATTTTACTTGATTCATTTTGAGATATTGTCACTGCTGAATCAGCAGCTAAAGCTACTCCACTTTTGTTATATACAGCAATTTCTGCAGTCATTTATCATCCTTAATTTGAAATAACCTTCCCCAGAACCTCAATATCCCTTTCATCCAACTGAACTGTAGAGTTGGAGAACTCAATCGCTACCTTGTTACCAGGCAGTTTTTGTAGCGAGTTGATGGATACATCCCCATCGATTTTGATCAGATACTGGCCTGAAATTGCTTTGTCAAAGCTCTTATCTACAAATACCAAGTCGCCATTTTTTGCCACAACAATCAGGTTGTCGCTTACCAGCACTCTTTTACTTTCTAGATAGCGGCGATCAAATTGAAGCTTTTCCTCTTCCACCAAATCACCATCTTTGAATGAGAAGTAAGGGAGGTTGACTGTGTTTCGACCTGCATTTGAATCATCACTCACATACATTTCACCTTCGCCTAGAATGAGCCATTTGAGTGACGCACCTGTTGCAAGATGAACTCTTACCACGACTTCAAATGGTGTTTGGTTACGCTGATGCCAAGTGGAAATGGTAGCCCTGCTAATTCCTAAAACTTTTGCTAGCCCCATATTCCCTTTAGTTTTCAATGCCTTTTCTAGTCTTTGAGTTATGTCCTTACCGCCTTGGTAGGCAAAAGGGTGAATTTTATGTTGACCGTCAAACATTGAGTGATCTACCATCCTAAAAGAACCCAAAAGAGTGATATCGAATTAACTTGCACGGTTTTTCGATAGCCAAGTAACTGAACAACTCATAAGGATAACACCATGAATAATTCTTCAATAGTGTTCAATGCGCCACTTTGTCCCTTTGTCACAGTTCAGAAATTCTCTGAAATCTCAGGCATTACCATCGGCCAGGTGAACAAAATGATTCACGAAGGCCGGCTGCCCATCCGTCCGAAATCCCCAGGCAAGCCAAAGGAAAAGCCACTCATCAACATGGTGGCTTTATCGAATGAAGGCGCTGACGCGGCTTACTAATTAAGTCATTTGAATATATCGCCAAGGGCAGGACGCCACCATGTTTGCAAATGCACAGTCAAAACACTCGGCTTTTTACAGTGCCTGCGTGGCATTCAGCAATGCGCATGTCATTAAAGAACTGGCGGCGCGTGTTGGGCTGAACTCGCAGCAGCAATGCAACAAGCTGGATGTGAAAAAATCCAAACACCATTTGTACGCCACTGAAATGATGCTGCTTACCAAAGCCACGCGTGATCCGGTTACCGGTGAAATGGATACCCGCATGATTGAAGCCTTGCTGAAGGAAATCGATTTAACCGTCGCGCCTCTGCCGGCCGAGGAAAGCAACGCGCCGAAGAAGTCGATGAACGATCGCTTGCTCACCATTACCGCGGCCACCGGCGAAATTTGTTCGCATACGCTGGCAATGAATGCCACGCAACGCATCAACCAACGCACCAAAGATCAAGTGGTAAAACGCGCGCAGCAGGCCGTTCGTGAATTGGTGATGCTGATGAACGAAGTCGAGGGCAAGTTTCAGGCCGTACCTGTGCTTTCTTGTGCTGTCGATGCACTGGGTTCGATGCCAATGCCGGGGTTCAGTTAAGGAGTCACCATGGGAAACGCCGCAGAGCAACTTAACCAACCGCGCTCAGCGAAAGATTCGATTGCCTATTGCCACGAGTTGTTCGGCTGCAAGAGTTCGCTGGGGCTGAGTTACGACAATCTGACTGAAGACGTAAAACGCACCTTGTGCTTTTCAGCCGGTTTGAAGCAACGCCATGTAGAGATGAAGTTACACGAAATGGAAGACCTGGAGCGTAAAGCGTTGCACCGGTCTATCAACACACTTGCCGATGCGCTCAAGCCGTTCGCGCACAAGGCGTTCCGAGATTTTCAGTAGGCCGAAAGGCCAGCTTGGGAGGGCAACATGAAATCTATCGAGAACCACACGCAGGAACAAGAGAACCACAATTGCCAATCTGTGATTGCGGGCATTATGGAGCTGATTGTTTCGAATAGCCAATATGTGAACGGCTTTGTGAATTACAACGGTTACTTCAGTCAATTCGATGTCACGGTGAATACACACCACATTGTGGATGGTGCCCGCGAAAGCGTGAACCTGTTGAAAGAACAGGTTTATTTGCATCGCAACCGCTACAGCGATAACGCAACACCCTTAGCGCAGTTGCTGGCGTTGGAAGACAAGCTGATTGAGGTGATCGCAAACGAGATGGACAAGTGCGAGGTGCCAGCATGAGCCAGTTTACAGCCGTTGAGCTGATTGAATTACTTCGCGATCGGTTGCAAGAGTCGGCCGATTGTATGTCTGCCGATATCGAGAATATCCGCCGCAGTGGCCGTACTACCGCCGACATGATTCGCATGGTTGAAGATGCGCGTTATTTCGTGAGTGAGGCGGATACCTTTCTGGCTACTAGCAAAGAAGAGGTGCCAGCATGAACAAGGGCCACATTATGGTTGCAGCCGATGACCTAAAAGATGCGTTTGCGGATGTGGGCTTTCCTGGCCCGGCGGTGGATGCCTTCATTACGATTTTCGATTACGTGGAAGACGCCGCAGGCGAATGGTTCGCACTGGACGCGGTGAAAGCGCAGTCGTTCCACCTAGCACACGATATGGCGTTGTTAACACTCGATGATGTTTTCACCGGTTGGTTCGCGTTCTGGATGTGTGTTTTTAACAGTTCGGAACACGGCAGCATGGAAGAGTTTCAGGCCATGGGCGCCATTCGCGGTTTGTTCTTCATGGCGGGCCAGTATCGCCAGGTCACGCTGCCGGCAGCAATTCAAACCTGGTGGGCACAAACGGTGGATATTCACCACAACCCAAGCTTGAACGAGGTGTGATCATGATGCGTTTCTTTGCAGTGGTGGTTTGTGCCGATGGCGGCATTGTTCGCAATGAGCAAACCGGTGAAGTAATGAACATGGAAGTGGGCGAGTGCAGCAGCCGAAACGAGGCGATTGATCAGGCTTGCCACATGTTCGAATGTCGCCATGTGAGAAATGGTGTGTTGCGTCGCAACAGCAGCGCCGGCGGTTTGTTAGTGGTGGATGCTCAGGAGTTGGTGGAGATATGAGCAGCGTCATGTATCAAGTTAGCTATAAAAACAACGCCCCAAAAAAAGGGGCGTGTGTTTGCTCACTCGTTACCGGTTCGTTTCAACCTTTCGCCAACAAATCGAGCCATGAAGAGTTCAAAGCGGGAAAGGGTTTTGTTGGATACATCCAATCCCATTTCCATGCCAGCCCGAATGAAGGCAATGTTGTAGAAAGAGAGCAATGGTTGATTGTCCAATTCTTGAATTCGATAGAACTGCTCGCGTTTTTCTTTTTCATTCAAGTCCGGATTCAGAAGGGCAGTGTAACGTTTTGCTTGGTTACCAGATTGAACCGCTTTCAGGGTTGGTTTTACCGTGAAAGTAATGATGGACAACAAAGAAACCAATGCACCTGCCAATACAGAAAATCCTACTCCGGCAAAAATGGCGGATCCCAAAAACATTTGGGCAATCGTCATCAAAGTATCTACTCGGTTATAGAACATTTCGTTCAATTGTTCTGTGCGGATAGAAAAACGAATATCGAATTCAGTACTGGTGTCGTTCATATTAATCCTTTTTATCTCCATCAGGTTTTGGTGGCGGAAGTGATTCACGTCTGTGATGGAATTTGTCTGTGTCGTTGTTTGACTGTTGGTTTGTAAAACCGGACATTTTCTGTCTCCTCGCTAGTTGATTTGTTTTGGTCGAACTGAAGATTAGCGACGTGTGCCAGCGACGACAATGGGCCGTCATCCCCACGATACGGGGAACTAATTCAAGAAAGATAGAGTTGGTCATTACTGAGCAATATTGAACATTATTGAGCAATATTTCAGGTTCAAATGTATTTCTATTGATTAGAAAAAATAGTGCAAAAAGTTATTCAATTTGCGTGTTATTTGGCTGGGAGGCTTCAACGTGAGTTATCAGATGATAAATGTTACCGAGAATAATCTCGGTTTTTTTACGCCTAAAGAAGTTCGACAATACACAGGCGTGATCCCTGAACAAATTTCGAAAGCCAGTTTTTTCTTGGAAGGGCATTCGGATGATGAAGCGTTAAAACGATTCCTCAGGTATCGCGATCCGAAACTTCCTCCTGAACTGGCCCCGCAGGGCCGCCCGGAACGGGCGGGGAATAGTAGGCTAGTCCAGCGGCGCAAAAGTCCGACAAGGGAGGACTTGGCGAGGGAGAGGGCGCAGAGCGAGCTGAAAAAGAGCAAGCAGCGCCTTGTTCAGTGGAATGATCTGTTCAGAAGAGTCGATTATGAACGTCGCGGCAATGTGCAGTATGTAACGCCGTTCGTGCCGCCACGTGTGAAGCCAATCAAGCTGGATTGGAAAGACCGTCCGTTAGAGCATTTGAAACACTTTGGGTTTGTTGAAAATGCGCCTGTTATGGCGAGATTTCTGCATCGTGATTGGTCTGGCGAATACCGGATTCGGTTAGAGTCGCAGGCGCGGCCATCGGAAGCACCGCCAGCGCAAAGTGGTGATCGGTTCACTGAGGAAGTGACGAGCGGTGCGGTTCGCAAAATATTTGAATCGGGCGCGTTCGTTCAGTCGACTCGCGATGGGTATTCCACCTTCATTACGCTGACGTTTACGCGGGAACAGCGCGAGCGTGTACTTACCAGCCGACCACAATCGAAAAACCGGACCAAGCCAGGACGTTACGGAACCATTGTGGTGATGAGTCCGCATGGTCGTGATCCGTATCGTGTGAAAGCGGCCGGTAACTTCACCTGGCTGGACGACATGGGTAAAGCCGGCGAATTCGCGGTGATCAATATGGCGCCGATTACAGAAACGGGTCGGGTTGATGCGCATGGCCATGAAATCAAAAACATTGGATCGGCAAGTGTGCGTGCATCTGGCCCGTGGTCAAGAATTCACGAGTACGCACCGGATTCTTCCATTGGCAATGAAGTTAGCCGCTTTCTGGATGGTGCGCAGAAAATGTATCAGCGTGGTTGGATTCCAAGTTACCGGCCCGCCAGAAAAAAACGCGGCAAAGAGATTGTCCAACCGGCTGGCACCCCATGCGGCAAGGTGATTGCCGATGGACCATTCACCCCCATTCGAAAAGGCGATAAGAAAGACAAGTTAGGGCAGAACCCGCGGTGGAAAGAGAAGCCTGGCAAGGGCTTACAGAAAGTAGCGGTACCATTGGATTATTGCTGGGTGGCTGAAATGCCGGCTAATGCGGACGGTGAGCCAAACCCGCATGTGCATGTGTTGTTCCGTTGGCGGGTACCAAAATCTTATTTCCATGCTTGGGCCGGGCGGCTTGAAGGGCTGTGGGGTAATGGCTTTGCGAAGATCGAGAAAATCAAACATGCCAAAGCTGGTGCGGGTTATCTGGTAAAAGCCGTTGGGTATGCAGCGAAAGGGCGAGATGGCAATCAGGGGCTGATTCGCGGTAATCGCTACGGCATCAGTGCTTGTGCCAGGGCGCCAGGCTGGCAGGAGTTGGCGAGTTTTCAGGCCGATAACATGGCGGCGATTATTGCCGAGTGTGAAGAGAAGCTATATCGGCGCAAAGTCCACCACGAGGAGCGGGAAAAGCGAGCGTTCTTTAAGCTCAAGGAATCGAAACGCCAGTATCAAATCACCAAGAACAGTAAAAAACTCAGTGAGGAAAAACGAGCTGCCCGGCTTGAGAAGCTGAAAGCTATGATGTTGCAGCAAGATGAGGAAATTGCTTCGGCAAAGGCCGATAAACGAGCCACCGGTGTGGTCGCCTCTGGTCATTATCAGATCACTTTTACCGGTGATAACGCTTCGGATAAATTCGATCGCTTTCTTGGATGGGCGGTGAATAACCGTCAATGGCAAGTGAATGCGCGCAATGAACAGGTGAAAGAGGAACTGGAACAAGAGAAAGCCGCTTTAATTGCCAGCCTACAAAAGGAATATGCCGAGCTGCAGGATGATTTGAACCTGGATGATGATCAAATAGAACGGCTTCGTGTTCTGCATTTTGCGCTGCAGGAGGTTGATCAGGATATCGACTATAAGCGGATGATGCGGCTGCAAATGGCGAACACGTTACGTCAGCAGCGCAGCTACTGGCGACACTTCGCCGATACGCTGCCAGATAGACGCACCAGTTTGGATTACTGGTCGTCATTCTGGAATCGCTATGAGCCCAACGAGCTGCCAGAAGATAGAGACTTGATGTTGAGCTTACAACATCAGGATGACTTGCTGTGCATACGTAAAGCTGCCTAAACGAGGATAGAGCATGAGTTTTGATGCCCTGGCGCTGAAAGCGCTACAAGAACAAATAGAAGAGAATGCGCGCCAACGTGCTGCGGATGAAGAACAGGATAAATCGGTGGCCGATTGTACATCAGACTCATAAAAATCAGCCCCTTGTAGAAGTTTTTTACCTAAACTGCTGCATATCAGTTAAAACTACTGTATTTTTGTACAGTGCTTTAGGGCTAGGAGTACTGTTTAGATGACGCGTTCTATAAGCTGGCAGGCGATCGACTTTATTGTTGAGGCACTGGCAGCCAACACATATGGTGACGATCGCACTCAGGTAGGGATGTACCTGGTCGATTTAGTGATGAAGGATAGAAAGAAGCCACTCGATGCTGAGCAAGAAAAGATGGTGAAAAGATTATTAGCGGAGGCTTCACAGATAAGGAACGAGTATTAGAAGGCCCGTTCGGGCCTAAATCAGAGAAAGCTGTTGGTAAACCTGTTTGGTTTGTTCTGGCGAGAGTGAGCGCACAATGGCATGGACTAACTGGCCCGTCGACTTTGAAGATGGGCTAAGGGTGTGTGAGAAACCCTGCGACATGACAAAGCTGTGCCCACACTCTGGATTTTTGCACTGACAGTACATATCGGCACAATCTATTGTGAGGCGGTTGGTTTTAGTAATAATGGCCCGTTCACCACACCCACAATAAATACGGCTACCTCGAATAAATGGGGTAGCCGTTGTCATAGCTGAGTACTTCAATGTGTGTTTGTAACTCACTGCACTGACAAACGTATGTCCGCAATAGGGATCCCGGCAGGAACAAGAAAGCTGGGCGCCATCATCAACCGTTTTACTCCTGCTGATAATCGCGCGCTCACCGCATTGGCAATAGATACGCATGGTTTTCCTAACTGGCTGACTGATAGGGTAATAGTAAGAAATGCCTGTGTTTTTGTACAGTATGTCGAGTTGGGTTTTTTATTGTGCCCTGATTTGCATTGCGCTTGCATGTGTATCTGATACATTTCTGCCAGGTTATATCTGCAAGCAATAAGGAAAAATTATGAAATGCTATTTAGTTGGCCTGTGCGCTTTAATTTTATCAGGCTGTGTTACAACTGAGTCTTTAAAAGCTACATATGATAATCCGGGGTGGCCAGGGTACATTAGTAAATCACAATCTGAGTTTGATGGTAGGAAAGATGTATCAATAGAGCCGGGTTACTTAGATGATGGCTCATCATATTTGTTGCTTGGAGCTCGTTGGAACAACAAGATGAAAGAGGGGCGTCTCATCCTTGTTGCTGAGTGGAATGAGCCAATAAATTTTGAACCAGCAACGAGTTTAGATTTTAATATTGATGGCAAATTTATTAGCCTGCTCCCGGTTGATAAACATGATTATGGAATTAAAGATATGAAGTCTTTGACCACGCAGTCCATCTTAGGCCCAATATCTACTCCACTTCATTACACAACAAAGAAATCATACTGGATTACGAGGGATCAGCTGGATGAGTTAATCCAAGCTAAGAAGTCAATTGTTCGTGTTCAATTCTTGGATAGCTACTCTGAGCAACGTATTGAACCAAGTGACCCAAATAACTCAAGCTATCTAAAATATCCATATGTTTGGGCTAAACCTGGACTGGAAAAGTTTTTAAAAGAAATTCCTACAAGCTAAATATTGAAAGGCCGTTATGCGGCCTTTTCTACATTTGTATTGAAGGTTAATCGCAAACTCTTGGTTATCTCGGGATCTGAATTCACTTCATCCATAATCAGTTCACACACGGGAATCACTTCATCTTTCGCGTACTCGGTACCTACCTTGACTGGGTCGCCCAGGTTTGAGCCGGGTTGAGGCACTAAGCCGCCTTTTGCGCTGGGGAAGCGATGCCCAACCAGAATGTCTTGCGCGGTGATGTTCTTGATTCGTTCAAACTCGTCTTTAGTGGCAATATCGCCAACCGGAATCAGTTGAATGCCTTTCTCTTTCCCGTTCGGGATGTTCACAAACATACTGCGAAAGTTACCCACACCTTTGCTGCTGGCGATCTTCTCTTGCAGCATTTTTTCGTCTTCTGGACTTAGGTTCGGGTCAGTCGCATAGAAAATGAACCCCATGTGGGCACCGTTCATGTAATAGCGCCGGCGAAAGAGTGTGGCGTCTTTGTTGAGCAGGCTGCTTTGAATGCTGCCCAGGTAATCCGGTAAGCCATAGATTTGCTGTTGGGGTTCGTACTGAGGTAGAAAAATGACGTCTTTTTCTCTGTACACAAGCTGTTTCTCGTCTCGTTCAAGGATGACGAAATCGCCGTTTTTGCGCCGTCGCAAATACATTGAAGGCAGTGGGTATAAACCGACGACTTGCCCGAAAGCATTTCGCAGTTTCAATAATGCCGCATCCCCAAACATGAAGTAATCACGGCAAAACGCCTGAACAAAACGACGGCGCAGGTCGCCACCGCTTGTAAACCGTCCGGCCACATAGTTGGCGCGGGCAATGAGCAGGCTGCCGTGATAGGCATTTGCATTGGCTATTTGCGCCAGGCCTTGGCGCGAAACAGGCGGCTCCCAGAAGTTGTCTGCATCGTTGTAGTAGAGCTCGTTGTAATCGGTGAGCCATCGGCTTGAGTCGACCGGCTCAGGTGTGCTGTCGATATGGTATGCAGAATTTTGGGTTGTTGGCTTGGTGGTGAGTGCCTGTGTCATGCTGCGGTCGCCCAGGTTGATTTACGTTTATTGGAATGGTTCAGCGGTTCATTGATCAGCGCATGTGCTATGGCCCAGAAAGCGTCAGCATGCCCGGTGATTTCGCTTCGCTCAGCTTTGAATGTCATGGCATTACCGCTGCTTGTGGTTACACGTTTGATGGCCATGAATGCCATGGCGATGTCTTTATGTTCGGCATCAAACTGCAGTCGATTGGATTCAATGACATCAATCATCTTCATCACCAGGCGGGTTTTATTCTCGGTGCTGTAGTGGATGGCAACCGCTTCACGTGGGTGTTTCTGGCTGATCAGGTCCCATACACCGCCGCCGATCCCTGTGGTATCGACGCCAATGTAAGTGACATTGAAACGCTCAAATACTTTCTCTATTTCTGCGACATGGTGTTGGAAATTCAGCCCGCGCCAGTAGTGTTTTTCTAACACTCGGAAATTTTCAGGCGCGACAATAGGCGGCGCGATAACAACCAGACATGCATTGTCGCGAGTTCGGCTGGGGTCGTAGCCCAGCCAGACTTCCCGATTATCGAACGGTCTTGGGTTGTTGCGCTTAAAGTCTTGCCAGTGCGCACTGTCAACCATGCAGCGTTCAAGGTGGTTAAACTTGAAAACGCTTTGCGAACCATCAACGAAAATACACATGAAGAGGTTATTGAAGTCATCTTCACTGTATTCGTCGTGGAGCTCATCGATATCGAACAGCCCACAGCCGCCATTTGCTGCATCTTCAATCGTGACGACGTAACGCCATTGTCTGTCTGGACATAAGCGGCCACCGTCGCGGTATTCCTCAAAAGTGGGGAAATCGAGCTTTTCGCGGCTTTCTTTACCTTTCTTCCAGCTATCGCCAGTCCAGAAAGGGTAAGCCTGATGGGTTTTGGCTGATGGGGTTGAAAAGTAAGTCTTCCGCCATTTCTTGTGGGTCGCCATGGCTGATGCAAGTTTGTTCAGCTCGTCGAACTTTGGGATCCAGAAATATTCGTCCACATACACGTGGCCGTGATAGCTCTGTGCGGTTTTGCTATTGGTCGACAAAAACCGCAATTCCGCACCATTCGATAGCACGATTGGGTTACCGCTCAGCTCGATATCCAAAAACTCTTTGGCAATCGCAATGATGTAGCTGCGGAAGACTTCAGCCTGCGCGCGGGAGGCAGAAAGGAAGATCTGATTGTCGCCCGTCAAAATGGCGTTTTCTAGCGCCTCACCACTGAAATAGTAGGTTGCCCCAATCTGACGCGATTTCAGAATATTTCGAATACGCTGATGCAGGTTGTCCCGCATCGTCAGCTGGTATTTAAATAACGACTGATGCCAGTCTGCAAAGTCGGCTTCGCTTACGTCGTCGACATTGTTTTTTGCCTGTTTGCCTTTCTTCTTACTGCTTTTTGCGGCGGTGTTGGCTGTGCGTTGCTTGTGCGGCGTGTCGGCTTTATTGCTGCCGGCCTCCGATTGTTGCTCTTGCTGCTTATCTACCGCACGCATTTTTTTCAGCTTGGTGTGGTGGTTAATCAGCCGGTCGAGCATGTCCAGCTGGTTACGGGATGGATCCGGTATTTCAAGTAATGCCTGGATGCGGGACGCAATGGCTTCATCAACCGTGTGCTCACGCAACATATCCCGCCAGCCATATTTATCAGCCCAGTAGTAAATGATTCGTTCATTACTTAGGCCAAGTTCGGCAGCGATATCTTTTGGCGTCCATGCCTTCAGGTAGAGGGCTCGGGCGGCTTGTCGTAGTTCAGGAGAGTATGCCATGCCGCAATCATACGCGGCGAAATGACTCAATTGAGGTACTTAAATTCTGCTGTGTTCGGAACGAAATCCTATCCGAATTCCTTAGAAATCAATTGCATGAATCTGGTTACTCAAAGGCGTACGCTTTGCGGTGACTGATACGCAAATTGACATTTTCACTGACGGAATCGGGATTCATGAGCAAGCAGACTGGTTGGGTAATCGTGGCAACTGAAGGGGCAACCGTAGACGGGCGCACCATTACAGCCAACTGGATAAAAGACATGGCTGAACAGTATTCGACGGAAGAGTATACGGCATTGATTTGGCCCGAGCACTTTCGTTCATCCTGGGCGCCATTTGAAGGTCGTAACTGGGGCACGGTAGATGAGGTAAAAGCTGCCAAGTTCAAAAACAAGTTGCGATTGTTCGCGAAGCTGACCGCAAATGACTTCCTGCTTGAATCTAACAAACAAGGCCAAAAGCTGTTTACTTCCATTGAAGCGAACCCGGATTACAAGGGCGAGGGCCGTTGTTATTTGATGGGGTTGGCTGTGACTGATTCACCGGCCAGTTCCGGTACCACTCGCCTGAAGTTTTCGATTGGCGAAAAGACGCATGAACGCGAATACAGCCAACTTGAAGAGCTGAATCCAACCGATTTTATCTCGACTGATGACTCCCGTAGCTCCATTGCTCAGGCCTTTAAGACCATCGGCAATTGGTTCTCTAAAGGTGGCACTTTGCCAGAAATCTCAACAGATACACACGACGAGGAACACGACGTGAATGAAGAACAATTGAAAGCCTTGCTGGCAGAGCAGCTTCAGCCTTTCAGCAACAAGCTGGATGCTCTGGAGCAGAAGTTTGCTGACAAGGAAAAACCGCCAGAAGGAGGTCAGCCTGAAGCCGATGGTGGTGACAAACAGCCATCTAAAACGGAAGGCAGTCAACCTGCGGCGCCGAATTTCAGTGAACTGTTCTCTGCAGAACTGCAAAAGCAGCTGAAGCCGATGACAGACAAGCTGGATGGCTTGGAAAACAAGTTTAACGCGTTAGCACAGGAAACACCGGGGCAGCGCCCAGCGGGTGAAGGTGCTGGCGAAACGGTGGAGGCGATTTAATGCTGAATACACTTTCATCCGAATATCTGGCGAAGTACAGCGATTCAGTTTCCAAAACTTACGGTACTGGTAACCCATCGAAGCAGTTCGCTATTACGCCGGTGATTGAAACCAAGTTGCGTCAGGCCATTTTAGAATCTGATGCTTTCCTGAACATGATTACGCACAACCCGGTTGATCAGATTGCGGGTCAGGTTGTTGATGTGGGCTCAGGTGGTTTGCTGACTGGTCGTGTTAAAGGTGGGCGCTTCCGTGGTCAGTTGGGTTTTGACGGTAATACCTATCAGCTGACTGAAACAGACTCCTGCGCATGTATTGCCTGGGAAACCATGACGGTTTGGGCTAACTCTGGCGGTCCTGGGGAGTTCATCAAACTGATGAATCAGGCCAGTACCCGTAACTTTGCACTGGATATGATTCGTGTTGGTTTCCACGGTACCCACATTGCTGAAACGACCAACCCGACGACTTACCCACTAGGTCAGGACGTTAACAAAGGCTGGCTGACCATCGTCAAAGAAAAGAAAGCTGAGCAAGTACTGGCATCTGCCAAGCTGGATGCAACCGGTGCAACAGCCGATGCATATAAAAACCTGGATTCCCTGGTGAATGACCTAATCAACACCACGGTTCATGAAGTCTATCGCGAAAGCCCTGATCTGGTGGTTTTGGTTGGCCGTGATCTGGTCTCTGCTGAACAGCATCGTTTGCTGGAATCTGCCACGGTACCAACCGAGCACAAAGCGGCTCAGAGCCTTGCGAAAACGATCGCAGGTAAGAAAGCCTTCACACCGCCATTCTTCCCAGCAAAACAGGTTTGGGTCACGTCTTTGAAGAACCTGCAGATCCTGACGCAGAAAGGTACGCAGTGGCGTAAAGCGCGCAATGAAGAAGACCGTAAGCAGTTCGAAAACTCTTACCTGCGTATGGAAGGGTATGCGGTGGGCGACTTCAACAAGTTCGCGGCCATTGAAGCCGTGGACGTCATTGAACCGGCACAGGTGTAAGGACTGATCATGGCTAGCCCATTACAAAAACAGCGCAATGCACTGCTGGCTAAAAGCGGATCACAGAAAGTGGCTTCTGAAGTCAGTGAGGCCACGACCGACAGTCTGCATATCAAGCTGATTGAGCTGGAAGAAGACCGCCAGGATATGCGGCGCCGTTTCAATGCTCGTGCCGATCGGATTGCACACAAACGAGATGTGTTAATTCCTAAATATCGCGCTCTGGCAGAACGCTACTTGGAAAGCGGGGAGCAATACCAGAATCCGGTGTTCACCAGTTTGGTTCTTTGGCTGTTCGATGTGGAAGCCATGGAAACAGCATTGGATTGGTGCTTCAAAGCAATTGAGCGCGAATTACCAACACCGGATTACATCAAACGTGACTGGCCTACGTTCTGCGCCGATCAGGTACTGGAATGGGCTGAACGTGAATCAGAGCGTGGTCATTCCATTGAACCTTATTTCAGCCAGGTATTTGAAAAGGTTCGGCACGAATGGCGTTTGAACGAACAGGTGAATGCTAAATGGTTCAAGTTCGCGGGCTTGCTCTTGCTGCGAGACGACGAAGGCAAGCCACGAGCGACCGCTGTTGGTGATATTGAAACGCTGGAAAAAGCCAAAGCCCTGCTTGTTGAGGCAAACAAACAACACGACAAAATTGGCGTCGGCACCATGATCAGCAAAATCGACCAGCGCATCAGTGCGCTGGAAACCGGGAAGAATTTGTAAGACTCCCAAGCCGCCGCGCCTCGGCTGACGAGGATAGGGCAGCCAACAGGCTAACCCGAATCCGTCGACTCAGTGGCTAGAGGTGCAACTAATTAAAAGGGGCAGCGATGAGCTTTGGCGGAAAGGTAAACCCGGCGGATAACACCACCTTAAACGGTGCTGGCTGGCCTGATTTATCGACCAGTGAATTTCGCAGCATCCGCCGGGTAGCCAGTGTGTTTGATAACGACTCAATTGCTATGGCGTTATCAATCGCGGCCCTGAATGTACAGGGCCAGCTTCAAAAACTGCAGGTTGATGGCGCAGCGCAGGAGCTGAACGCAGCAAAGCAGTTTGCCTACAAGCGGGCGGTGTATGGTCGGGCCCATGCGGAATTACTGGCTGAATTCGCCACCCAGGACAGGCGCGAGCAAGGTGCTAATGCGGCCACTGATGACCCGGAGCAGAGCCAGCGCTTTCTGGCCCAAAGTGCCCGTGATGTGTGCCTCTTGTTAGGCCGTAGCCCAAACGGAATTGATTCGATATGAACAACGTCGTTTACAGCAAAACCAAGCTTGAGCACCTGACAGATTACATCGTCCGCAGGCTGAAAACCGATGTGCTGGCGAACAAGCTCGATGCCTGGCAGGAAAGCGCGAAGCTCATTTTGAACGGAGAAGACCGGGGGAACGGCGGCTTCATCATCTGCAACTGGCAGTACCGCGCGGTGATCAGCATTGAAGAGTTTCCGCACCAGAAGTTAGACCCGCGCTACCTGCTGGCACTGGTTGCCTGCTGGTTGAGTGAGCACGACCCGAACAGGGATGTGGAAGAGCTCGGGGATCCGGATGTGGCCGTGGACGTTATCAGCCATGAAGCCGCTGATGTGGCGATTGAACTGACGCTCGAAGAGTCGGTTGAAATGATCCCTGACCCGGATGGCCTGATTGAGTTTGCGGGTGAATTGTACCGGGTTCAGTCCGTGCCTATCGACACTGCAGAAGAAGCGGAAATTCGAAATGAAGCCGCAGATTAAAGTTGTTCAGCGTGACCAGCTCAACCTGCAGGAAAAGCTGGCCATGCTGGCACTGCCAGCCCGAAAGCGGATATGGATTTTAAAAACGCTGGGGCGCTGGGAAAAGTCGAGAGTTCGCAAGCGCATTCAGCAGCAGCAGGACATTCACGGCAGGCCGCTGGAAGAACGGCGCAGCAAGAAACGCGGCAAGATGATGCGCCGGATGGCGAAAGGACTTGAGCCTTATGTCAAAGGCGGCAACACGCTGGAACTGACGTGGGCGAATAAGCTAACAGGCCGCATTGCAGGACGGCATCACCTCGGGCAATCCGAACGGATGACTGCCAGAAAGATGCAGAAAAAATATGGTCGTTCCGATTCCAAAGAGCCTTGTACCAAAGCCCAGGCGCGAAAACTTAGAGAGCTTGGCTTTGAAATTCAACGCTCAAAAGGCAAAGGGACAAAGAAGCCCAGTCTTAGATGGATCATGGAGAACATCAATAAAGGGAAAGCCGGGTTGATGATTCGAATCATCCAAAACGAACCATCAAAGACCGCTTGGGATATCCCACTCCCTGAACGTCAGATCCTCGGCAGCCAGGAACGAGAAGTCAACCGCCAGCTCGTGAACATATTCGAGCAGGCCAAAACAAGGAAATAACCCATGGCAATCGGAACTGTTGATGTCAACAACCTCAACTTAGGGCAAGGGGGGGGGCCGGAAATCGAGCGTCATTTGCTCTTTATCGGCAGCACCTCAAAAGCTGAGTTGCAGGGCAAGCTGACCTATGTGTCTGCAGCAACCAACTTAAATGATGTGGTGGCAGATGATGCCCTGGGCCGCAATGTGATCGCCGCGCAGCTCAACGGCAAGCAGAACTGGACCGCAGCCATTTATGCGCTGGCAGACGGCCAGACCTGGGAAAACGCAGTGGATGCCGCGAACCTGACCGGCTCTTTCGAAGGCATTGTGATTGTGGATGAAACCACAGACAAAGCCGGATTTGATGCCATGCAGGCCAAGCACACCGAACTGGTGAGCAAGCTGGGACGCTGGGTGTTCTTTCTGGCTGCCGTACCGGGCATTGATAAAGCGGCGCAAACCTGGTCGGCCTATACCGGCGCGATGGTCACCTTGGTGAAGGACGCGGCAGCCAACATGGTAGTGCCAATACCCCAGTTGCATGGCAATAACATCGGGGTGCTGGCGGGCCGACTGTGTGACCGCAGTGTCACCGTCGCCGATACGCCCATGCGGGTGGCAACCGGCAATGTGCTGGGATTGGGTGAACACCCGACGGACAGCGACGGCAAAGTGCTGGATATGGCAACCATCATCGCACTGGCAACCGTCCGTTACTCAGTCCCGCAGTGGTACCCGGACTATCAGGGCATCTACTGGGGCGATGCCACCACGCTGGAAGCTGCTGGCGGCGATTACCAGGTACTTGAGTATGTTCGCCCGGTTCACAAGCTGAACCGCCGAGTTCGGGTAAAAGCGATTCGCCGGATGGGTGACAAGATCCTGAATTCCACACCGGCGTCTATTGAGCTGAACCGTCAGTATTTCAGTGTCGATATGCGCCAGATGTCGAAGACCACTGAAATCGGCGGTATCACCTTCCCCGGTGAAATCATGAAACCGCGAGACAAGGACGTGACGATTCAGTGGCAGACCAAAACCAAGGTGATCATTGGCCTGATGGTTCGCCCGCATAACTGCCCGAAACATATCGCAGTGAATATTGCACTGGATCTGACTAACCCAGCAGACACGGAGGCCTAATGCGAATTTCCGGAAAAAACATGCGCTTCAATCTGGGGGATATCCGCCTGAGCGCGCAGAAATTTACCCTGTCGATTACCGATAACAGCGCGGTGTCTAAAACCAATGGCGTGCCGGATGGCTACGTGGACGGCGATGTGGAAGCGTCCGGAGAAATGGAATTGACCACCTCGCAGTTCAATCTGCTGAACAAGGCCGCAGCCAATGCAGGCGCCTGGCGCGCACTGCCGGCATTCGATGCCATGGGGTTTGGCAAGATTGATAAGGATGAGCTGAAAGTCGAGATGTTCGGCGTTCGTATCAAAATTTCAGATTTACTCGATGTCGACGCAAACGGCGGCAGCGCCCTGGTGCACAAAATCCCGTTCGATATCACCAGTCCGGATTTCATCAAAATCAACGGTACATCGTACCTGCGTGATGATGAAACCGAAGACCTGGTTTCCTGAGGATAGCGAATGCCGGACGTATTTGATCATGCCAGTGCGATTGAAGCCAAATTCACCCAAATGGCGCTGGACAGACAGCTGGGTGCCGCGTCCAGCCAGACGGGCAACCAGACCAGCGCGACAGAATGCACGGAATGCGGCGACGCCATCCCGGAAAAACGCCGCCAACACATACCGGGGTGCCAGTACTGCACCCCATGCCAGGAACTCGCCGACAAGGGGAAACTGTGAAGAATTTCATTCTGAAACGCCGTTACTTTGAACACGGCACCTATGGAACGCTCCATCGCGAAGATGGCAGCCAGGTTTGCTGCATGGTTGAGCGTCCTTTTCTGAACAACAAAAAGGGGGAATCTTGTGTGCCCGAAGGCACCTACACCCTCTATCCGCATCAAAGCCCGAAGTTTGGCAACTGCTACGCACTGGAAGCCGAAAGTTTGGGTGTCACCCGTTACGGGCCAAGCCAGCGGACGCACATTCTGATCCATAAGGCAAACCACCCGTCGCAACTGCAAGGGTGTCTGGCTCCCGGTGTTGATTTTGGTTTTGTCGGCAATGAGTGGGCGGTTTTGAACTCAACGGCAGCATTTCACAACCTGATGGATGAGCTGGCCGGAGCGCCTGCTGTTCTGACCATTCGAAAGGATTAGCAAGCATGTGGGAAGAAGTGAAAAAACTGATCGGCACTGCAGCCCCCATGGTCGGTACGCTAATTGGCGGTCCGGCAGGCGGCGCAGTCGGCGGACTGGTTGCTAGTGCGCTGGGTGTTGAAAACACGGCTGCTGCGATTGAAGCGAAGCTGAGGGCAAACCCTGAGGCGCTGTTGAAAATCAAGCAACTGGAATCCGATGAGCGCATTCGCTTGCAGGAATTAATGTTCCAGCATGCAAAGCTGGAAAGTGAAGAGCGCCAGCTCGCGATAACCCAGCAGGCAGCCACCATGCAGGCCGAAATGGCTAGCAGCGATCCTTTTGTGCGCCGATGGCGGCCAACTTGGGGATACACCCTGTGCCTGAGTTGGGCGCTGATGTTCTTTGGCCTGTTCTTTGTGATGACTTTCCAGCCCCAGGAAGCGGCGAATGTGGTCAATGCCATTGTCGCACTGACTCCGCTTATCTCTATTGCGCTAGCAGTTCTGGGGGTAAACATCCACAAACGATCATTAGATAAACAGATCACTGCCGGAGTGAAGCCTGTAGGTGTGCTCGGCGGTATCCGGCAAGGCGTAAAAGGGGGCTAGATGGAACCAGCTTGGGTATCGGCAGGTGTGGCTTTGCTGGCCGTGGTATTCAGCCTGATGGCCTTGATATTCGGACGAACAGACAAAGGCCAGGCGACGGCCCGTGACCACGACCGCCGTATCCATGCAAACGAGCTGGCAACAGAACGGCTGCGCGGTGACGTGGCTGAGAAGTACGCCACCAAGCATGAACTGCGCGAAGCCGTGGACGACCTGAAATTATCAATCAACGGACGGTTCGACCGTCTGGAATCGAAATTAGACAAAGAGCGAGAAACCGCATGAGCAAAACAATCACTCTGACCGTGGCAGGTAATGACGTCACATTTCAACCGACCCCAGACCTGTATGCCGAATACATGGGCCAGGTGGCACAGGGCAATATTTCCGATGGCGCACATAACTTCATCATGCAGTCAGCCAGTGACGACAGCAAAGAGAGCCTGCGCGGCCTGACCGAAGAAAACCCAGGGGCGGCCATGCAATTGGCTGGCGTGCTGATGCAGGAATACGCGCCGAAAATTGCCATCACCGTAAAAAAATAAACAGCAAGGTCACTGCACTGGATAACAGTGATCTTGCCCAACTGCTGGCATTTCGCCGCAAATGGCTGCCGGGCGAGCCGGATGATGAAAACAGTCTGGCTCAGGCTGCCTGGCTGGAAAAACGCTACTGGGAAAATATGGCCGCCGTGATGGCCTCCGGTGTGAGCAAAGCATTTTCAGGATAAGCAATGGCATTACCCGAACCGCTTCGATTTACTGTTGGACTGATAGACCAGATTTCTAAACCGCTGGGCAACATTCAGCGCCAGTTTGGTGATATGGCTCGGTCATACCGCGATGGCACCCATACCATGGTCGCCGGTGCTGCGGGCGTAGCCGGTGCGGGGATTGCCTTGCAGCAAGCCCTGATGCCTGCCATTGAAATGGATCGGGCGCTGGGCGAAGTGAAATCGTTGGGGGTTGCAGACAAACAGCTTCAGCAACTCAGTGACACGGCACTGAGTTTTGCTGTGGAGTATGGGAAATCTGCCACTGAATTTGTTGCGGCCAGTTACGACATCAAATCCGCTATGGGGGCCATGTCTGGGGATGAACTCTCCGGCGTGACCCGAAGCTCTGCCATTCTGGCAGCGGCCACTAAAGCTGACACCGCGACCATCACCAGTTACATGGGCACCATGTATTCGGTGTTCAAAGACCAGGCTGATGCCATCGGCAAGGACAACTGGGCCGAACGCATTGCAGGCATGACCTCGAAGTCTGTCGAGATGTTCAAAACCACAGGGCAAGGCATGTCCGATGCATTCAAGGGGATCGGGGCTTTAGGTAAAGCGAACGGCATCGCGATGCAGGAACAAATGGCCGTTCTTGGGATGCTGCAGGGCAGCATGTCAGGCAGTGAAGCGGGTACAAGGTATAAAGCGTTTTTGTCTGGTGTCGTGAAAGCTCAGGATGCGCTGGGTATGTCATTCGTGGACAGCAACGGCAAGATGCTCCCGATGTTCGAGATCATGGGCAAGCTGAAAGAACGGTTTGGTGAACTGGACAGTGCGGAGATTCATCAGCTTAAAACGGCTTTTGGCAGTGACCAGGCAACCTTGGTGATCACCGACCTCATTAAGAAAACCGGTGAGCTGAAAGGCAATATTTCCGAGCTCGACAAGGCCAGCAACCTGAACACGGCCATCAATATGGCCCATGCCATGACTGACCAGTGGGAACGCCTTGAAAGTGGAGTCTTTGCCGTGCGCGCAGCCATTGGTGCGGCATTACTGCCTGCGATATTACCCTTAGTGGCTGAATTGGCTGATGGCGCTAATACGCTGATTGAGTGGACTCAGCTCTTTCCGAACCTGACTCGGGTCATAGGTTATGGCGTCATCGCTGTGCTGAGTTTAGCCGCTGCCGGGGGCATGTTGACATTGATGGTCGGGATCGGAAAACAAGCCATGGCGATGTATACCCTGACTCTGAATCTATGGGGGATCGCTGCTGCAGGTTTAACCAAAACCATGATGTTCCTACGTGGTGCGGTACTAGCCGCCAACCTGGCAATTGCAGCGAACCCCATCATCTTGATCGTCGGCGCCGTGGTGGCGGCCATAGCGGCTGTGGGCGCACTGATTTACTACTGGGACGATTTGAAGGCAAGTTTTGGTGACACCACCTGGTTTCAGATTCTCGAAAACGCCATCGCCCTGTTCACCCTGCCATTTCGGGCCGCCTTTGCACTGGTTCGCGCCGGTTGGCAATGGGTCATGTCCGGATTTACCGATGCCAGTGGGTTTGAATTCATCGGCCAGATGGCCGGGGAAATCTACAACATCTTCGGCGGGGTGTTTGAGTGGCTGAAAAGCATGTGGGAGCAGATTGGTACCACCATGAAAGGCATGATCGACTGGCTGCCCGGCTTTGGCGGTGATGAGGAGGCCGTCAGCATTCAGGCAGTTCAGGCCGCCAAGCCCGTGGCACAGGTACCACATGGCGGCGCTGCGAAAACACTCTCTAACTATCAGAGCAGCTCAACGAATTACGGTGGCGTCAGTATCTATGCCCAGCAGATGAACAACCCGCAGGACTTTGCAAACGAAATGGAGATGTTTGCCGGATGACCTATCAGGACATTTTAATCGAGAACGGCGATGTGGTGCTCGATGCCGGGCGAAACCCGGTACTGATTCAGGACCGGGCCGTGATTGCGCAGGATATCAAGCACGCCATCATTGAATCCGGTCTGGCTGTGTCCCTGATTGCAGAGCGCAGCCGCAGTAAGCGCCGTGACATCAGCACTCAGATTGAATTGTTGGTTGAAGAGGATGTGCGTCTGGTACCGGGTACCGTCCGGCTTGAAGAGCCCACACCCGGCATCATTTGGGTGTTTGCCACCACGCGGGATTTCGGCACGTTAGAACTGGAGGTCAGTCATGGCTGAGATCCCAAAACCAGACTATGCCCAAATCGTGAAAGATGCCGGGGTGCCCCTGGATAAAGACAGCTGGAAGCAGGTGCTGAAAGCTGAGATGGCCGCAGAAGAGGCCATCATCAATAACGACTCACCTTTCTCCCCGTTTTGGCGCCTGATTGAAAATGCAGTGACCAGCTGCACCGTGTGGCTGGTCGACCGGCTGATGGTCAAACATGTGCTGCCGAACGTATTTCTGGCAACGGCAACCGGGGAATGGCTCGACCAGCAAGCCTGGGCCTGTCAGACAGAACGCAAAGGCGCCAGCAAGGCAACCGGCCATGTGGCATTTCAACGTGCCGCTGCGCAGGGGCCGGCCCTGATGATTGCGGCTGGTACCTGGATCCAGACTGATGTGATTAACGGTCACATTTACCGGGTCCGGGTGACTGAGGACACAGAGCTCCCGGAAAACCAGACCCTAGTGCTGGCACCGGTTGAAGCGGAATTGCCCGGCGCGGCGTACAACCTGGGCGAAGGCTATTACCACATTCTGCCAACGGCCATCCCCGGCATTGCGGCGGCGACCAACGCCGCGGACTGGCTGGACAGTGCCGGTGCGGATGAAGAGTCTCATGATGAACTGCGCCTGCGGGTCCGTGACCAGTGGTCAGCCATTGCCAAGTGGCACATTGATGCAGCCTATCGGGCGCTGCTGACCAAACGGGCCGGGATCCAGGATGACAATGTGTATTTTGAGCACAACGCACCACGCGGTCCGGGCACTGCCAACGCCTACATTCTGCTTGATACCGGCGAACCGTCAGCGGCGATGATTGCGGATATGAATCAGCACATCCGGGACAACGGCCAGCACGGCCATGGGGATGATTTGCTGGTCATGGCCATGCCCGGTGTGGAAACGAATATTCAGGTGTCAGTCTGGCCTGTGGTATCGATGACGCTGGAAGCGCGGGACGACCTGAAAGCGCAGATTGAACACTTTATCCGGGCCGCTTTTCGCGAGAACACCGATTATCAGCCGACCCGAACTAACCCGGTCAAACGCTTCAGCTTCTCGAAACTGGGGCAAGAGCTACACGCCCAGTTCCCCGGCGTTGAATCGCTGGAGTTTGCCCAGGCGGACATCCTGAACAACCTGACCATTCCCCGCATCGGGACGCTGGAGGTGACTCTTGAGAATGCCTGAGATTGTTTTGAAGTGGTGGATGGGCCGTGGTGAGCTGGCAAAAATCGCCCGCGCCCTGCATCGCTACTGGGGTCGAGTATCGGAGGCACTGCAGCTGCCATTGCAGCAACACGATCCCCTGACGGCCCCCATAGGCATGGTCGAGCTGCTGGGTTGGCAGCGGGGTGTCACTCGGCTGGGCCAGGAGCCTGAAGCCCTGTTTCGCATCCGGGTGGCCTACGCCTACCAGTTCACCAAAGAGGCCGGTTCGATTGCAGGCTGGGAAGTGATGTTCCAAAAGCTGGGCTATCCCCACATCACTCAGGATGAGCGATTGCAAAGCGTCGACTGGGACGTGGTGAGCCTGCAGATTCAGGATGGCGATTTAACGGAAGTGCCCCGGTTGCTCGATACCGTGATCCGCCAGTATGGCCGCACCTGTCGGCGTTACCAGTACACCAGTTATGTGCAGATGCCCGTGGCTGCCAAAAGCCAGGCCATCGACGCCGGTTATGAAACGGCGCATATCAAATCCCGCATCAATGTACCCATGTTGCCCAAGGTGCTGAACATGGAATGTGAATATTACACAGCAACAGTGAAAGGCTGAGGAAAGAATGGCAAATACGACTGAAACGAAAATCCTGACCGCTGCGGGCAAAGCCTTACTGGCACAAGTGAATGCAGAAGAAAGCCCGCTCACCATTGATAAACTCATCTTTGCCAATATCCCCAACCGGGCGGATTATCCTCAGTCTGACGATGGGGTACCCGCTGATTATGTAGTGTTTGAAAAATCTGTGGAGCAGCGGGGGCGACTCAGCGCAGATGCGGTGATCTACTCGACGACCCTGAAAAGCGATGAAGGTCCGTTCGATTTCAACTGGACCGGTGCTTACAGCTCGGAGCAAGGGGTGTTGGTGACCATTGACCACCACAAACTGACCCCGAAAACTGCCGATGAGCCGGGCATTGCGGGCAATACCCTGGTGCGCTCTGTGGTGCTGGAATACAAAGACATTGCCGAAATCACCAACATCACCGTTGATGCCTCTACCTGGCAATATGATTCAGCCAAGCGCCTTAAACGTATGGATGATGACAGTGCGCAGGCGATGATCGATATGAACGGCAAAGACTGGTTCATTGATGACGGCTTTCTGGTGACGCCGCAGTCTACGGCTTTCAACATCAAAGCCGGTGCCGGGTATGTGTCGGGTAACCGGGTTCAACTTGAGTTCGACCGTATTGTGCAGGTACCAGACAAACCCGCATTCATCTATGTAGATGCCTACCGGGAAGGCTCACCTACCGGCGAACAAACCACCTTGTTTGATTTCGTGGTGACCGCAGACGAGAAAGATGACTACACCAATGCGCAGGGTGTGAAGCACTTTGTTTGCAAGATTGCCCAGGTGTTGGCTGATGGGAGTGTCAGCGATTTGCGGCCAGAGGGGGAGAGTGCTAGTCGTGATTGGGTAAAAAAAACGACGGTGCAATACGTTGGAAGTAAAAACGATGTACTAAGTGGTATTTTTGAAGCTGGCAGTATCATAAAAACGATTGGTTATTACAGCGCATTTGATGGTGGTGATGACGAATATGTTATCAGCAAGGTCAAGATGCATGAGCTTGCATTCCAAACAAAAAATGGATTGTGGGCAAACAGTCAAGAGCTCAAAAAGAAAGAAGTTGATATCAGAAAGTTTGGTGCTATTGCAAACTGGTCTAATGATGGCTCGGGCGCTGATAATTCCTGGGTATTGCAACAACTGATTGATAATGATGTGAACAAGCTGACAGGTAAGGGGTTCTTTGGATTATCAAAGACGGTTATATGTCGTCGAAATGGTATCAAGCTGCATTCCCCTTCGTCGGATGAATTCCGGTTTTATGCCAACGTAGCAAACCTCCCGCTTTTTGATATTGGAACAGAGAACCTCGATGAGCCTGGTGCAACGGTGAAATATTTTACAGCCAGAGGTGTTGGGTTCGGTAGTGATAGCTGGCTATCAAATTGCTACGGCATTAAGACAACAAATGATGAATACTTAGACATAAGAAAATGTGTGTTCACCTCATTAAGCCGAGGGGTGTCGATGGCCGAACAGGCCAATGAAACATCTATCAAAGCTAAGGTTGATGATAACCTTTTTTACCATTGTGGTTGGGGTGTCTATGGCGGACAAACTCGTGTTGCAGACATGGATTTGACGAGAAACACTTTCCAGAACCCACATAAGGGAGCTGGATATTTTGGTTACCTGGACGGTGGTACTCATAGTGGAAATAAAGTTTTTAATGAATTGGCAGTTGAAAACAAAGGGTTTCTATATATCAAGCCGATTTGGTTAAAATTCAATGATAATGATTTGTTTGAACTGGGTGGCGGAGGGCTTGAAATACAGTCGCCGTTAAATTCAACATTTAACTCAAATACTTTTGTTAAATGCGGAAAGGTGAATAGAGAGGCATCTGTTTCATTAGTTCGCTTTCCTATTACTCGCCGGAAGATGAATTCTGAGTTTGAAAATACAAAAATTGTATCGGCCTATGGTTCGGGTGTCAGTGTTTCAGATTTGGAAGGATTGCAGTTCAAGGGGACTAAAATTGATGGGGTTGGGAATGGTGCTGAATCCGGGCCATATGATGGTTTCGTTGTAACAAATAGTGATATCGAGTTACTGGATGTTCAGTTGGATGGGAAGGGTTCAACCAGTGAAGCCGGTGAAGGACGTTATTGGTTGAATGCAACAAACTCAACTGTAGCAGTGCGTCAGCAGCAAAAAATCATCAATTGGCAAATGGGTGAATACTTATATGGAACATCTGAGATTTATGTGGATGAAGGTGATTCATTAAGGAAAATAAGAACAAATGTTACCGCTTCATTGCTTGATGATAAATTTGTGAATGATGGGGAGCTAACTTCTTCTGTTTACATTAATCTGCCATCAGCTAGGAAAGTTTCGGGTAAAAAGTATTCTCTGGTAAAAAACGATGAATCCATATATTCACTGATATTCTCTGCCGCGCCTGGTGAAAGTATAAATGGCAGCTCGCAAATTGCTCTGAATACTAAATATGGGTGCTTAGCGGTTGAATCTGTAGATGGAGAATGGATAATTTTGTCAGGTAAGTAAAATAATGACTAAGTCTGTAATTATAAAGCAAGCTATCAAGAGTAGTAATCTATGTTAACCCTATCCGGAACCCAGCTATCCCTCAAATCCCTGCGTGTCAGTGTACGCCAGCAACTCGCCGGACAGGATATGTCCGGCCAGACAGCCGCAACGGACCAGGCGGAAACCGGGGACAAAGCCAAGGTGCTGTCTGTGAGTGGCACCATTCCCTTTGAACGCCAGCCAGACCTCAGCAAATTGTTCGAACTGGCTGGCGTCAAGGAAAATGACGCCCGTCAAGTGTACCGCATCAGCAACCGAACAGCCCAGGCCCTGAAAATCCGAGAAGTGAAGTTTCAGGGCAACATTCGGGGCGATGAACAGGAATCCCTGCGTCAGTGGGCGGTGAGCTTTGAGTTGGTTGAACATAGGTCCGTACCTGAGCGGGTTGAAAGCCGGGAGGCGGATAAAGCAGCTAGTCAGCAAACGGTCCAGGGCGTGGAAACGCCGTCAGATCAGGTCACAGCGTCTGCAGACGTTCCCCCGGAAACCACGGTTGAGCTCACCGGCTTTATGGGAGTGTTGAAACGGGTGGATAACGCACTGGCATGAATACACAACGCTTTACCGCACAGGTCTATATTGGCCGCCAGAAAACCAAGGTCAGCACCCATCGGCTGACCTTTGATGATACGGCGCCGGGCAGGGCCCAGCTGGTCATCGAAGGCAGCCCTGAGGTGAACAGCATTGTCGCCGTTGATCTGGGATGGGGGGAGAACCTCAGCCGGGTGTTTCTGGGTTATGTGGAACGGGTGCAGCCTACCCAGAAAGGCTGGTCGAACATCTTTTGCCGGGAGCTGGCTGCAGTGCTGTATCGCCCGTTGCCGGTCATCATGCGTCATCCGACCCTGATGCAGTTGCTCAGTCATGTCAGTGACAAAACCGGACTGCAGTTCGTAGTGCCGAAGCGGGCCTACAGCAAAACAGCTGCGCCCTGTTTCTACAGTGACGGTAATGGGTATCGGGTCATTGATGAACTGGCCGCCACCTTCAGCGTGCCGGATTTTTTCTGGCAGCAGCAAGGCAACGGCCAGATTTTTGTGGGCAGCTGGCAGGATAGTTACTGGGCGGATAAACCTGTCACCATTCCCAATGAACTGATGACGGGCCACACGGCCAACAAAAGCGCTACAATCCCCTGTATCCCCAAACTCAAGCCTGGCGCACTGGTGAATGGTGTTCGCCTCAAAGCGGTAGAATTTACGGGAACGGAGGTGAAACTAACATGGACTTAAACACCCTCAAGCGGATGATTTACCGCCTCTTCCCGGAGCTGACCGCCAAAGCACATTTGCCCCGCTGGGGAAAAGTGGTCGCACTGCCGGAACTCCCAAAGGAAGGTGATTTGTCCGACCGTTTCTATCCCCATTATGCGGTTGATGTGCAGTTGCTGGATGAGCAGGGGAATGATCTGAAAGACCGACCACCATTACAGGCGGTCCCGCTGCCGGTGCCCGGTGTTGGTGAGATGGCTGGGCGACTGGAGCCGCCCGCGAAAGGGAGCATTGTGGAAATCGGCTGGATGTTCGGCCATGCGGATAAGCCGTTTATCCGCTGTGTGCTGCCACTGGGATTTCGGTTGCCGGGTATTTTAGAAGGGGAATCCCGTTACCAACAACGCCAAGGAGTTTACCACCTGGTTGATCAGGCGGGTAACTTTGAGAGCACCACAGACAAAAACGCCACCCTGAACTGTATCGACTGCAATGTGAACGCGACCAACTACATGGCAGTCATTGAGCAAATGCGGAAAGTCCTCATCAAGCAGAATGATGAAATCACCGTGCTCAAAGACAGAATCGAAACCATCGAAGGCCAGGCGAAACTGACCGTCAGTAAAGACCTCATCATCCAGGCAAAGAACATCACCGAGGATGCCGACACCATCAAGCTCAACGGCGGCAAAGGCGTCTGTACAGGCGCCACCATCTGCCCGTTCACGGGCAAGCCTCATGTGGATGTCTCTACCACCGTATTCGCAGGGAAGTAACCATGGCACTCAACAAAGACTCACTGAAACAGAAAATCATCACCCACCTGAAAGCCAAAGGCTTTGTCACAGAAGGTGAGCATGCTGCCGCAGGGGATATGGCCGAAGCGATCGCGGCAGCTGTGGTGGAGGAAATTATAGAGAATGCTTTAGTCGATGTAAGTAATGGTAGCTCAAAGGGGCAGTACAAAATAACGTGAAAGATTTCAAAAATAGACTGGATATAGTTGGTAATACAAAAGTCTTCGACTACTTTTGCTTAACTTAGGAAACACCTTTTGTTGCCGGTAGAGAAGTTGTTTACCAAGTAAAACGCTCATGATGTATCACTTTCAATATTCAGGAGGCTACTTTGGAAATAAGTATTGCGAACTTCAATTTAGAGAACATTTTCAATCGATTTGATTTTTCAGCTTTTGGAAACAGCAGAGATTCAGAGTATTCCCAGCGTTATTTGCCGCCAATTGTCAACAGCCTTACAGACTTTAGGAGTAATGACCTAACTCAGTTTGAGGAGTTCAAGCAAGCATTACGTGCCGCCTTTATATCTCAAGAAGATGACAAGCGTCAGCATGCCGCACTTGCTATCAAGAATGCTGACGCAGATCTACTGTGCCTCCAAGAAGTTGATAGTATTGATGCACTGATAAAATTCCGTAATTTTTATTTAAATAAAACACAAACAAATGAATATCAACAAGTTGTATTGCATGAAGGTAATGATAAACGGGGAATAGACGTTGCTGCGATGGCGACAGAACTTTTTCCCGTATATTCAAAGTCGCACGCTCATATGACAAGGTCAGATCTCGGAACTAAAGAAGAGAGGGATGAACTTGTAAATAGGTTTCCAGTTGTGAAGGAAGAAATGAAAAAGAGGGGACGAATTTTCAATCGTGATTGTCTAGAACTTGAAATCCATAAAGATGGTAAAGAGTTAACAGTTTTTGTATGTCATTTTAAATCAATGGGAGGAGGTCGTGATAAGACAATGGGTGAACGTACTTTAGAGGCTATAGCTGTGCGACACCTGATTGAACATAAATTTGTCAACCCCGCAGAAGCCAATTGGATTGTAATTGGTGATTTAAATGATTATGTAGAACAGATAAGAATTTCGAATGATGGCACAGAGAAGCTGGTAAAAGAAAATAACTCTGGTCTTGCACCTCTATTACAAGATGACTTTTCTGTTAACCTTGTATCTAATCTTGAGGAGCTAGAGCGATGGACGCATTATTACAGCTGGGAAAAAACAAAGACTCAGTTAGATTATATTCTTGTTTCACCTGCAATAAATAGTGCTAATCAAGGTGTAAAACCTGACATTATCCGCAATGGTATGCCATACAGAGTGCCCAACACTGAAGGCATAGTACGTTATCCGCGTATAGGATGGGACAGACCGAAGGCAAGTGATCATTGTCCGGTTGTGGTGAAATTAACTATTCCCTAAAGTATTGATACATAATTATTACTAAGCGCCCACCATGGGCGCTTTTTTGTTGCCTGCAGTTAGCCCAGTTACAACGGCCACGGAATGGAGCGAGCGCGTGACGAAATCCGCACTCCTCCTCCCCGCCTGCGAGGTTTTTGCGGTAGTTTTTTTTCAGTTTTGAATTTATGAAAATCATACACGAAAGGCGCTAGATAACTGGGCTTTGAGGGGAAAGAAGAATTTCAAAAGTTGAAATTCTTTTCAGTGAATTGAAAAGAGATGATCAAGGTTTGATCTCTTGTTTATTATAACCTGTTGATAATTAAAGGTTCTGATGTTTTCTGTCAGAGGTTGGCTTGATCAAAGGATCAAAGGGAAATTTCAATCTATTCAATTACTCATTTTAAAACAGTTAGTTATAGAGATTTTCTTGGGACTTCAATTTCAGAATCTTTCATCAGAGATTGAGTGAATGAGTGGGAGAGAAAAGGAGCTGAAGAAATCTTGGATTCTGCGTGAAAAATTTCCCAGGTGTAGACACTTTGTAGACACTCGGCGTTTTTGGACACAAAAAAGGCCGCTCAAAAGCGGCCTCAAATACATCGGGAAAACCGAGTTATTCTTTTCCGTACACGTTATTTTCTTGCTCACGAACACGGATGAAAGTGGTGCGTTTTGTGAGCTCTTTGAGCTTCGCCGCGCCAACGTAGGTACAGGTTGAGCGTACGCCGCCCATGATATCCTGGATGGTGTATTCCACCGGACCGCGGTAAGGCAATAGTACGGTTTTTCCTTCAGCGGCACGGTAGTTGGCAACACCGCCGGAATGCTTGTCCATCGCGCTCTGAGATGACATGCCGTAAAATTTCATGAATTGATGGCCGTCTTTTTCAACGATTTCGCCGTTGCTTTCTTCATGGCCGGCCAGCATACCGCCCAGCATCACGAAATCGGCACCGCCGCCGAAGGCTTTAGAGACATCGCCGGCACAGGTGCAACCGCCGTCACCAATGATCTGTCCGCCCAGTCCGTGCGCGGCGTCTGCACATTCGATAATGGCAGACAGTTGCGGGTAGCCGACACCGGTTTTCACGCGAGTGGTGCACACTGAACCCGGGCCGATACCTACTTTGACTATGTCTGCACCTGCCAGAATCAGCTCTTCCACCATGTCGCCGGTGACAACATTACCCGCGCTGATGACTTTGTCGGGGAATGCGTTACGGACTTTTTCCACGTACTCGACCAGATGCTCAGAGTAACCGTTCGCAATATCGATGCAGATAAACATCAGATCGTCGGTCAGCGCCATGATGTCTTTGGTTTTCTGAAAATCCGCATCTGATGTACCGGTAGAAACCATGGCGTGTTTGAGTACATCAGCCGGGTTTTCTTTGATGAAACCGGCCCAGTCCTCAACCGTATAGTGTTTGTGAATGGCGGTCATGACATTGTGTTTTGCCAGTGCTTTTGCCATGTCAAAGCTGCCGACTGAGTCCATATTGGCGGCAATAATGGGAACGCCTGACCATTGACGGCCGCTATGCTTGAATGTAAAATCGCGGGTTAATTCAACTTGAGATCGGCTTTTCAGGGTTGAACGTTTCGGGCGAAACAGTACATCTTTGAATCCCAGTTTCAGGTCTTGTTCGATACGCATGGAAGTTCCTTCTTTATCTTCAATGTGATTATCGGATATTGCTCGTCAGGTATGCGCTATTGGCAGATAGCAATTTTCCTGAAGAGCAGGCACAAAAAAACCGGAGCGTTGGCAGACGCTCCGGTTTTCAGCATTATAGGCGCAGTTTTTTTTTCTACAAGCCTGAAAAATGCATTTTTTTTATGGTATCCTCCCAAAGATTGCATCCGGACGTTTCCCCCCCGATTGCTACAATCAGGTGACGTTTTGGCGAATCCTCAAGCACTCAAATCACTTCATAACCAGACGCGGATGACTTCCTGAATCCGAATGTCAAATTTATCATTTTTCTCTTCCAATCTGTTTCAATCCTTGGATAATCCTATGAGTCTCGCTGGCTAAGTGGATCGATTTACCTTGTTTAATAAAAGAAAAACAAAACAGATATTCCCGCTGGATTTCTACGGTGAAGATGGCAGCTGGCGCTTTATTCTGCGGGCTTACTCGTCTGATGAAGTTCTGGATGCTATGTATTGGCGCGCATATATTTCTTGTCACCGGAAGGAGTTTGATCTGCTTCATCTGGCGATCGACAAGTTCAACTATAAGTACAACTACTCGGCCTCTGACGTCTCGGAGTTGCATTTGGGGGCCGTGGGGTCTGCTATGCGGGTTAATATGATGGGTCCGATTGTGCCGGTTAAGCATTTGCTGGCCAATATTGCTGAAAGGCTGGAAAACAAGACGGTCAGCGGTGAGAAATCCCAGGCCGCAACGCATACTGGCCACCTTCAGGCTAAGTCATCTTAAGCGTTGAAGAATGGCCCGAATGACGAGTGAATATATAAAAGGAGCGATGGCTCCTTTTTTAATGTCTGATTTTGGTAAAAGCTTGTGGAGACATTATCTTAAGTTCGCTATGTTAGTAAACGAATCTGACAATAATCATGTAGGTGAATGGATGAACTCATGGACGCAGGGCAGATATCTGGCCGTCTCTTTGTTGCTGGCGAGTCAGTTAGGGCTGGCCACCGCTGCGCATGCCACCACAGAGCTGGCATCCATGTCAGAGTTGGTGGGCAAGTGGCAGTGTCTTCCGGATGAGAAGGCATCAGACAAGGAAGAGAGCTGGGTGAATTATGATTTTCATCATGATGGCAAAGTTAATTCTAAAGAATGGATTCGCTATCAGGATCAAGGCAAAACTGAGCTGGAATTCAACCTGTTTGTCGACTATCACCTTGAGTCACTGGAAGGTGAGTACCGTTTAAAACCGTTATCAATGAAACGGGAAATACTGACAGATCCCAATCAGGCCAATCCTTTTGGCTATGATGCGCAACGCGATCTCATGGGTTACCGTATTTTCCTGCAGCCTGTGATGAAAGGAAAAAACAAAGCGCAGTTCGAAATGTGGTATCACATTACCCCGCAGAATCATTTTTCTATGCAATGTCAGCGTCAGGCCGCCTGACGCGTGTTCAGTCTTTACGCAGATCGCTCACGCTTGAAATCGGCGTAGGAAAGCGGCTCACTACCCAGTAAGTGGACAGGATGAAAGTAGTGAGTGTCGCGGTTTGAATAAAGAGCATACCCTGATCGGAAACCAGACCGGCGGTTAAGGCAGAATAAGCCAGCAAGAGTGAAAACTCGCTGGCTTGGCTGAGCCGGGCAGACAGTTCCTGAGGCGCTTTTTCCTTGGCCAGCTTCAATGCAACAATGAATCCAGCTGCTTTTACTGCCACTAGCAGTACCCCGAACAGCCCACCCCACAGCAACACGGTCCCACCTTGTGTGATATCCATTTTTGCGCCCACCGCGAAGAAAAACAGAATCAGAAAAAACTCCCGCAAAGGTTTCAGGTGCAGGGAAATGGCTTGCGAAACCCGACTGATAGCAATGGATAGCCCGGCGACGAAAGCGCCGATTTCATAGGATAATCCCGCCAGATGAGCCGTTTCCGCCCACAGCAGGCACCATGCCAGTGCGGTAACAAAGGTGTATTCCTGAATCACATCAAAACGACGAAACAGGGGGAGCACCAGATAGCGGACGCCTAAATACGCCAGCAGGCAGAGCAATCCTAGTTTCAGCAGAATGAGTACAAAGGCGCTGATCATGACATCAGGCTCACGCACATTCAGAAACAGAATCACAATGATAGCCAGCATGTCCTGTATCAGTAGTACACTGGTCATAACTTCCCCCACACGCTGATGGTGAAGGGTGGTGGTCGGGATCAATTTCAGCCCTATGACGGTACTTGAGAACATCAGTGCGGCGCCAGCCACAAGCGAATCGCCAAGGGACAGACCGATCAGCAAGCTAAATCCCAGTGTCACCAGAAAGAAGAGACAGCAGGTACCCAGTGTGATCAGTGCGCTTTCTTTAAAGAGACTCAGCAGCTTGAAAGGTTGCAGGTTCAGGCCCAGCAGGAACAGCAAGAGAATGACACCGAACTGGCCGAATTGGATGATTCTGTCGCTGTCATTCAGCAAGCCTAACCCGCTAGGGCCAAGGGCAATGCCGGCAACGATGTACGCCAGAATAATAGGCTGGCGGGCATACAGGAACATTGTGCCTATTAACGCTGAACTGACCACAATGATCCCGAGTTCGAAAATCATGGTTTGCAGTTCATTTAACATACAGCACCCATACGACAGCAATCAGGCTTGTTGATCCCTTAAAAGCATAGATGCTTTAGTGGGACAGGCACTATTGCGACGGGTAAATTGCTTTAGCGAAATGCTTTAGCGGGACAGGCACTATTGTGACTGACTAATCGTATGCCATGCCGTAGAGGGACAGACGCTTATATGTGGCGGGCAAATCCGGCTAGGGTATTCGCCAATCGATCTATTTTGCTATTGGAGAGCTGGCGATAGTCAAAGTAGGGACAGATGACCAACCTGTGCTCGCGGTTAATTGCGAATTCATTATCCAGCCAGATGAGAGGCACCGTCAGTTTCTCCTCGTGAATCAGTTTCTTGGCGTAGGTTCTTCCCATAATGATGTGGTAGCGAGGGGTAGAATCTGGTGCATCAAGAACGGGAGGATTGAATAACAGCGCTGTCTGGCTGGATTGCTGGAGAAGGAAATCATCTCTGTACGACTGCCAGCTCGGGGCGTTCGTTGAATGGGGGAAAAACTTGCTGTCGAGGGCATAAATCAGCTTTGCGTATACGTTGAACACTTTTCGCCAACCGTTGCCGCACGCCTGGCCGATAGCCTTTATTTCACCTGAGGCAGCAGGCTGTAATTGATCCAGATATGCCATCCCGGGCACGTCTGGCCGGTTTTCGATATAAGCGGCTAAGGAAAAGTCGGGACATCCCAGCCCGATAAGGTGTTGCGTGCTATCTTCGGCGAAAGTATTTGTATTTTCAGGCATCTGTGTCGATCTTCTTTGTATGCAGTATGTTGAGTGAATGTAAGCGTGATTTTACTTAAGGTTTACTTGCGGTTGACACTGCTTTACCAAGCTATATGTACGCTGTACACATATGCAGAAAAACAGGTAGTGTTATATGAAAACTCTATGGATTGGTATCTTGTGCTTGTCTCTGATCGCACCAGCAACCAGTTTTGCTCATGGTGGCAGAGACCATGGTTATAAAAAATATTATAAGCATAAAAATAAGCACAGACACCATCATCATCGTAAACCGGCCAGACATTATCACCATCATGAGGTTGTCGTTATTAAGGAACGCCCTCGCAGGGAGTATCACCGAACCAATTTACCCGAATTGGTGACCTTTGCTGTGGTATCAGGCATTACCTATGCCATTATTGATAACGCATTTTATAAAAAATCTGGTGATAATTACGTTTATACCCCACACCGTCCTTAAGCTGCCACCAGCCTGTTCCGTTTATCCTCCAGATTTACAGACCTTCTGTCAGAAATGGCAGGAGGTTTTTTGTATTCAACATTTTCATTTCCTCTGCGCATGTACTGAATATCAATATTTCTGGTGGGATACATATCACAAACGGTCTTTTATGCTGCCTTTTGATGGGTTTACAGCGGTTCCACAATTTGAGTGTTAAAGCAGTAATCTTTTAAAATCAGATGGTTACGGTTTTATCTAGCAAAGAACACTGCTTTTTCGTGAAGCCAGATTGAAATACTAGATTGTTAGCCCAGTCATATCCACTTCTATGGTTTAGTATTCTTAATTTTAACTGTTATGTGAAGTTTATATCTGCTTGGTATTGGCTTTGTCGAATTTTCCTTTACTCTACCTTGTAACTGAATTGTTAATCTATTGTTTGTGGTTTGCTGCAAACGGGAGAGCGTCCGACACAGTTGCGGACGGCTAGGGATAAGGCGCTGCTAAGAGGAGCTGATGCAATGAATGTTTCACTGGGTCGTACTTTTCAACTCACACAACTAAGCGGACAGGCTATCAATGAGCTTTCCCCTTCGTTCAATCATTTGCCTAAAACCGGGCACGCAGATGGCGAGTACCGTCTTCGCCGTTATTCCATTGTGAAAGCGACCGCCAATGGCGTGCAGCACATGCCGCCCAGGGCCTTTGTGCAATCTGACGACATTAACCACTTTCAGGGCAATGTCAGCCGCAGTTTTGAGCCTTTGGAAGACAAGATACTTTTCAGTGCCGGGATGCATGAAATGTGTGAAGTGTTCAAACGTGCCAATGCCTTATCAGATGATCAGGAAATTGAAATTCATCAGATCCGTATTGCCGCGCTGGAGGGTGAGACTCAGGTAGCGCCAGAAGGGGTTCATCAGGATGGTTTTAATCACATTGCGGTGATTGGGATTGGACGTGAAAACATCGAGGGCGGTGAGTTTCTGGTCTACAAGAATAAAAATCAACTGCCTTTTTTGAGCATGGCGCTCGAGCAGGGTGAAGTCGCTATTCTGGCTGATGATCAGCTCTGGCATAATGCGCGTCCGATTAAGGCTGTGAAGAAAGATCAACAAGGCTACATGGATCTCTTTGTTCTGACAGCCCGGGAGACTCAGTATGCACTTTGATGTATCAAGTGTTCGACAGCAGTTCCCCGCACTGGCTCAACAGATCAATGATGCACCTGTGTATTTCTTTGACGGACCGGGCGGAGCACAAGTACCTGCCAGTGTGTTACAGGCGATGACGGATTATCTTGGCCGTTATAATGCCAATCTTGGCGGTTCGTTTTTCTCCAGCGAGGTGACAGTGTCACTCTTGGCAAAGGCGCGTGAGTCTGTTCAGGCCTTGCTGAATGCGCCATCACCCGACAATATTGTATTCGGTCCGAATATGACTTCACTGACTTTTCAGCTCAGCCGTGCCATTTCACGCGACTGGAAGCAAGGTGACGAAGTGATCGTGACGTCTCTGGATCATTATTCGAACGTGTCCAGCTGGCAGCAAGCGGCGGATGATAAAGGAGTATTGGTTCGTCAGGTTCGGGTGAATGAAGCCGACTGCACACTGGACTATGAGCACTTTGAGTCTTTGCTGAATAATAAAACGCGGCTGGTGGCCGTCACTTATGCGTCGAATACAACCGGCTCGCTGGTGGACATTGCACGTATTGTTAAAGCAGCACACAGTGTTGGCGCGCAAGTCTATGTTGATGCCGTGCACTATGCTCCACACAAGCTGGTGGATGTGCAGGCACTGGGTTGTGATTTTCTGGCATGTTCAGCCTATAAGTTCTTTGGCCCGCATGTGGGAATCGCTTATGTGGCACCTCAGTGGCTGCAGACATTGAAGCCGTATAAAGTTGAACCTGCTACCGATATCGGTCCGGGACGTTTTGAAACGGGAACCCAGAACTTTGAGGGTTTGGCGGGTGTAGTGGCTGCGATTGACTATCTGGCACAGTGGGGCGATCCGCAAGACGGCTTACGCGAGCGTCTGGCAGCCAGTTACTCTCAGTATCAGTCTCATGAAGAAGCGCTGAGTCAGCACTTTTTGAACCGGGTCAGAAAATTCAGCAATATCACTTTGCTGGGTATCGAGGATGATAAACGGCTCGCAGAACGCACTCCGACTTTTGCGATACGTATTGATAATGTACCGCCGTCGGATATAGCCTCTCACCTGGGTCAACAGAATATGTGCGTCTGGAATGGGCACTTTTATGCGTTAGGCTTGTGCCAGCAGCTAGGAGTGCTTGAAGGTGGCGGCGTCGTCCGAATTGGTTTCATGCATTACAATACTCAAGCAGAAATTGATCGACTTTTTGAAGCGTTAGCGCCGTTTTTGAACCCTGTTTCTGAATCCTGTTTCTGAACAATTAATAACAATTATTACTGCCATTTGCAGAACACTGTCACAGGCTTAATCCATTAAGCTGAACGAATGAAAGCCCGCGTTATCTCGCGGGCTTTTTCTTATTGAGTGCATGATACCCCAGCTCAACATCGGGTTTTCTGTATGGGTTGACCTGACGCTGCTGGTTGAGATTCACACCGAACAAAATCAATATCATTCCCGCGATTGGCCAGATCATATCTAAAAGTGACTGTCCCTTTAAGAACAGCAAAACCAGGGAAAGTGACACACCCACCAGCATTTGCCCGCTGATCACCAGCAAGCTTGTTCGCATCGCTCCAATTCTTGGGAGCACAAGGCTACTAATCGCCACAAATAACACACCAATGACTCCCCCAGCGTAAGCACTTAATGGGGCATTTTGTGGCAAAGAGAAAGAGTTGCCATGAACAAGCGGCACGAGTAGTGACAGAAAGATAAACCCTATCAGGTGATTCCAGTAAGATGAGAGCATTGCAGTGCGGTCAAGACTTAACCGACCGTTCAAAACGCGGCTCAGGCTAATACAGATACCGTTGAGTACAGCAAGAAAAATGAACCAGGACATGGCTTATCCTCATTAATCAGTAATATTTTAATAATCAGCTGGGTGTAAAAATGATCAGCATGCTGCCCGAGAGAATGCAGCACACCACGGCTAAATCTTGAGAAGAAATTTTCCTTTTATTCGAGCCCATCAGTCCGAACACATCACTAAACATCCCGAAAAGTGTCTGTCCCACCAGCATAAAGGCCACAGAACCCGACAGGCCCAACGGGCTATTCACCGTAGCCGTAGCCAGAATAACGGTAAATGCACCGGGTATACCGCCCAGATAAGCCCACTTTGGAATTGGTTTGGAGGCCGGGCGCGTCTGTTTACTCCGAACATGACAGACAAACAATATAAAGCCAGCAAACGCTGCACCTATGCCATGTGCAATCCAGGAGGCCAAGACTGGAGAGCTGTATGCGGCTAACTGGCTGTTGAGCACAATCATGAGTGACAACACAGCACCAGCAAAAAGCGCAAGCAGAGCAGGGGGGAATTTCAACATGGGTAATCCACTCATTGTGTAGTTTCTAAGATAGATTTTATATTGTGTATGTGAGGTTTATAATTGGGTTAATTTGAAAAACACTGTTGAGGTTTAGTATACAAATGCGTGATAACGATGCTTTCAGTGCCATTCCAGTTTTCGTCACTGTGGTGGAATGTGGCAGCTTTTCTGCAGCGGCTGAACGGTTGGGGATCACTAAATCTGCAGTCAGTAAACGTATCAATCACCTTGAGGCAAAACTGGGGACGCGTTTACTGAACAGGACTACGCGCAGCCTTAGTCTGACCGATGCCGGTGAGCAGTACTTTGAATCTGCCAGAGCCGCTTATCAGCTTGCTCGTGAGGCTGAGGATAAACTTGGTCAGTTACAGGGCAACCCCAGCGGGCTGCTAAAAGTGACTGTCCCGATGACGTTTGGACGTCTGCACATCAGCCCGTTGATCCCTGAGTTTCTGCAACGATATCCCGACATCCGACTGGAGATGACATTGGATGACAGAATGGTTGATCTTGTCGAAGGGGGTTATGATCTCTCCATCCGTATTGGTCATATACCTGAATCCAGCCTTGTTGCGCGGCGGTTAGCACCTTGCCGAAGTGTGCTTTGCGCTGCTCCGCACTATTTGGAAAAGCACGGTACTCCACAGTCACCAGCGGATTTACAGAATCATAACTGCCTGTATTACAGCTATTTTCGTGGTGGTGCTGAATGGCGATTTGACGGGCCTGCTGGTGTTGAGAGCATTCAGCCCAGAGGGAATTACCAGGCCAATAACAGTGAAGTGCTGCGAGATGCTTTGGTTGCTGGCTTGGGCATTTGTCAGATGCCGACCTTTATCGTGGGGGCGGATTTAGCTTCAGGGAAATTGATTCCGGTAATGCCAGATTATGCGTTGCCGCTGCATGCTGTGTATGCCATGTTTCCAGAACGTAAACATTTACCTGAGAAAGTAAGGGTGCTGATTGACTATCTGGTGGATAAGTTGGGAGGCGATGAGCCGCGCTGGGATCGCTTTTAGGAGGACAGGCACTTTTACGGGAAACCTAAATGGGACAGGCAAATTAGTGATCTAACTGGTTGTGTATTAACAGAGGTAGCTATTCTGACTGATAGGGTTCGGACTGATAACAAAAGTGGGGGCTGATGTGCCGGGAAAGTTGCGGCTAGCCCGTAAAATTAGCAAAACGGTAAAAATGAGCAGTGATTTGAGATGCGTTGACCCGATCTAAAATCTTATGCTGAAGCTTTGTAACGATTCACCGATCAAGGTCTAATTAGTGGATAATTGAGTACCAGAAATTCGTTTCCGTCCTACTAATGACAGGCAGGCTTTCATTGATGACTTTGCCCCAATCATATTGCCTTTCTCAAATCGTTTGTAAGTGCGAAGCCAGTGAGAGTTATTCAATCCTAATCGCTTAAGAATGGGTGGCGCATCGTGAGCGATCTGCCCCGTTTTTCCTTCATGAAAATGTCTGCCTATCCAGTCGAGAAGTTCCAGGTATGTAGTGGTCAAGTAAAACTGGCCACAGTTTTAGAGTCATTCCAGAATAACCGTTCTGACTCATTTGGCGTCAGACCACCGTTATATTGATGTGGCCTGATCTCGCTGTAATATTCCGTGATG
>NZ_JACYTP010000020.1 GCF_014841115.1 Photobacterium arenosum | reverse complement strand
GCCAATAGAAACATTAGAGGATGGGAAATCAATCTGGGCAGAGAAGAATCTAGCTCAGATATAATCTGACAGGCACCGAGTTGAAAAGTGGGTAACTGTCAGATCAGGTCTGAATTAGTACAAGTCACAGTTATGAGCTGTATTATGCCAGCGGTGCTTACAGTCAGTGACGTCGATTCTGGCTGGCCTGAACGCTTTCAGCCAATTTGTACGTCTAAGTCTGATTGAATTGTTGAAGAACAGGCCAGTACATAGCCTTGTTCAATTTCTTCGGGTGTGAGCGTTTCTTGGCTGGTTGACGAAACACTGCCCGCTCGCACTTTACATTTACATGAACCGCAAATGCCGCTTCGACATGCCACAATAACCGGCAAACCCGCACCTTCCAAAACGTCTGCCAGAACCTGTCCTTTTCTGGCCTGAATACTTTGAGAAAAGTCTGGAACCGCAACCATTGTGTTTTCATCAGATAGCTGAACATCTTCTCGTGGTGCCGGGGTAAAACTCTCCTGATAAAACTGATTCATATCGAAATCAAGTTGCTTTAAATATTGCTGAGTATCAAGCATGAATTGATTTGGGCCACATAAATAAATGGTACGCTCTTTAAAATCCGGCACGAGTTGAGTTATCCAGTCTGCGTTCAGGCGACCTTGTGGATGAGAAGTGCCATGATTGTTTTTGAGCAGGAGTTCAAGGCGAAAATTTGGATAGATGGCATCCAGCGTTTCCAGCTGATCAAAATAAATCGTTTCTTCCGGGCTGCGGGCAATATGCAGAAATGCGATATCAACATTGTCCCGGTTATTTAACCAGTATGCTGCCATTGAGAAGACAGGAGTCACCCCGCAGCCAGCACTGATGAGCAGAGCTTTTGCGTGCCCGTTGATTGTTTGTGGCGGATGATCGATACAGTTAAAATCACCCGCTGGAGGCAGGGCCTGAACTGTGTCTCCTGGTAATAAGGAATCGATAATGTAGTTAGAGACCTTGCCGCCTGCCACACGCTTAATTGTGAGTTGAAGGTGCTCATCTTCGACAGCAGAGCTGATGGAATAAGCGCGAAACTCCATTTTTCCAGCAATTTCGACGCCCAGATTAATAAACTGTCCTGGTTTGAATTGAAATAGCAGTGACTCACTGAGTTCAGACAGCCTGATACTGACAGCATCGTGAGTTTCTGCATATTTGCCAACGCAGCGGAGCGTTACAGCCTGATTAGCTTGCCATTCAAAAAACATAGTCATCTCTTGGTTGTGGTAGATAAAGCCCCTGAGGCGGGGCTTATTGACGTCGACTTGTATTACGCGGCCAGAATTGTTTTCAGATCTTCCTGAACATTGCCAATGCTGCGCATATCAAATTTTTCTTGCATAACTGCAATCAGGTTCGGCGTAAGAAATGCCGGTGCGGTCGGGCCGGTATAAATACCTTTCACACCGAGTGCAAACAGTGTTAACAGGACAACAATTGCCTTTTGCTCAAACCACGAAAGCACCAGTGTCAGCGGTAGATCATTGATACTACATTCGAATTCACTTGCCAAAGCTAAGGCGAGCTGGATTGCTGAGTAGGCATCGTTGCACTGGCCTACATCCAGTAAACGGGGAATGCCGTTGATCTCGCCAAAGGTGTTTTTGTTGAAACGGAACTTGCCGCAGGCCAGCGTCAGGATCAGTGTGTCTTCCGGTGCTTCTGCTGTGAAATCGGTGTAATAACTGCGTTCCGCTTTGTCGCCGTCGCAGCCACCCACAAGGAAGAAATGTCTGATGTTGCCTTGTTTGACTTGATCGATAACAGCCGGCGCAGCATTCATTAATGCATTGCGACCAAAACCGACTGTAATATGATGCTCGATTTCATCATGCCGGAAGCCCGGCAGAGCCAGTGCGCATTCAATAACTTGACTGAAGTCATCCCCTTCAATGTGACTTACGCCTGGCCAGCCTACAATACTGCGTGTGAAAAGACGGTCTGCATAATGGCCCAGATTTGGATTGAGCAGGCAGTTTGAAGTCATCACGATAGCGCCGGGGAAGTTTGCAAACTCTTTCTGCTGGTTCTGCCATGCACTGCCGTAGTTACCAACCAGATGGGCGTATTTTTTCAGCTCCGGGTAGCCATGCGCGGGGAGCATCTCACCATTGGTGTACACCTTGACGCCTTTCCCTTCGGTTTGCTGCAGGATTTTTTCAAGGTCATGCAAATCATGACCGGAGACCAGAATGCATTTTCCTTTGACGGGTTTGACGTTTACAGTGCTTGGTTCTGGGTGCCCGAACGTGGATGTTTCCCCGTGGTCAAGCATCTCCATGACTTTGTAGTTCATAAGGCCAATACGCATGGAGCAATTAAGCAGTGCGTTCAGATCGTCTGGGTCCGTCCCCAGCCAGGCCATGATTTCATGATATTCCGTGTAAATTTCATTGCTTGTCTGTTCAAGTACGCGAGCGTGCTCCATGTAAGCGGCAGCGCCTTTCAGGCCATAAAGGCATAACAGGCGAAGACCGATGACATCTTCGTGAAGCTTATCCTTACCGCGGTTTACCGCAACCTGAGGTGCGAACGCAATGACTTCTTCGGCTGTCTGCGGTAGTTCGAAGGTTGCGACGGCAGGCAGTTCTGAAATGGGCTGGTTTGCCAATCTCGCCGTCGCGGTGACGGCTGTCTTCAGTCGTAATTTGTAGGATTCGGCTTGGGAGGTCAGGTCCAGAATGCGATCAGGGTCAAAGTTAACATTTGTCAGTGTTGAGAAGAATGCCTTTGGTGCCCATTGGTTGATTTCGTTATCAATGATGCCGGATTCGAGGGCTTTTGTTGCCCAAAAAGAAACGCCTTGCAGTATGTAGACCAGCACATCTTGCAGATCAGAGACTTCGGCCGTTTTACCGCACATCCCTTGTGCAAACGAACAGCCTTTGATCGCAGGGGTTTGAAGTGTCTGTTCGCATTGAATACAGAACATATTGGGTTCTCCAGTGATTTTAGCCAGACTTGGTTTTGTCTCTCACCAGAGTGCACGATGTGTGCCATATATTAAATTGTTGATTTTATTGTGATTTAATGGTTTTTAAAAATTAAATGTTGTGATAACAACAACAGGCGCGATGTCTTAATGACATCCAGGCTGGCTCGGTTGCTATCGGTTAATTCCAAGTTTTCTGCCCATGCGATAGAGGTTTCCCCGATCCATCTGTAAAAACTCGGCAGCTTTTGCCCATACACGGTTCGTTTTGTTTAATGCGTGCTCAATCAAATCCTTCTGATAGTCCTCAATCAGTTCACGCATCGGCTGGCTTGTGGCCGGTAGGTGATGTGATGTGTTTTTGACATCGCTTAAGGTAAGAGACGCATCAAAGTGATTGAGCATGATGGTGCTTGAACCTTGCTGGATAGCGTATAAAGCAGCCCGCGTGAGTGTGTGCTCTAATTCACGAACGTTGCCATACCAGGGGAAAAACTCAAAATGTGCCAGTACCTTCGGGTGAACATGGAGGTTGGGTGTATTGAACTGTTGACGCACTTTTTCCAGTAAATATCCGGCTAGTACAGGGATATCGCCGTCTCGGGTGCGCAGTGGCGGGACGTGGATGGGAAATACATTCAAACGATGAAACAAGTCTGCCCTGAAGGTGCCGTCTTCCACCTCTTTTTCAAGCTGTCGGTTGGTTGCAGCTATGATGCGAACATTCACCACCAAGTGTTGATCACTGCCTACCCGCTGTAACTCGCCCTGCTGGATTACACGCAGTAGTTTCGCCTGTAAAATTAAGGGTAATTCACCGACTTCATCCAAGAAAATGGTGCCCCCATCGGCCAGTTCAAACTTACCCGTCCGATGACAGTTTGCGCCAGTAAAAGCCCCTTTGACGTGACCAAACAGTTCACTTTCCGCCAGACCTTCAGGCAGCGCAGCGCAGTTCACATAAATCATTGGTTTGTCGCTGCGATGCGATTGTGCGTGAACGGAATGAGCAACCAACTCTTTACCAGTCCCGGTTTCACCTGTGATTAATACGGCATAATCTGATTGAGCAACTGTGGCTATATTGCTGCGTAGCTGTTTGATTTGCTGGCTGAGACCTATGATTTCCCCGTGCTGGGAGCGTGCTTGCTGGATCAGGGTCTGAGTGACATTTTTCTGCTTTTGGTTTTGTGCTTTCAATGCTCTTAGCTGAGAGATATTACGCAGTGTTGCGGCGGTTAATGCTGCGAAAGTTTCGATGGCTACAGGATCAATATGCTCAAAGGCACCCACAGAGAGTGCATCCATCGTCAGTACGCCTATCAGCTGGCCTTCCACATATAAGCTGAATCCCATGCAATCATGAACGTCGATACACTGGTCTTCTGTGAGTAATGTACCGTCGAAAGGATCCGGCAGTGAGCAATCAGCATCAAAACGGACAGGCTGGTGGCTCTGAATAATAGCGTTGAGCCTTGGATGGGCTTTGGGAAAATAACGCCTTCCTAAGACAGAAGGGGATAAGCCTTTCACTGCAACAGGCGTCAGAAAACCATCTTCATCGAAGATAAACAAACAACAGGCATCACAAGGGAATACTTTTTCAATCGTATCAATGATGGTTTGATACTGTTGTTCATGTGAGCAATTGGAACTGAGGTTTAACGCAATATTCAGCAGAGCTTGATCGATATTCGACGGCATAATGAAACCCGGAAAGCTGTTCTGGATGTCAATGCTAGCAAGATGATGTCATTTGAACATCCCCCAACTCCGGGAGAGTGATGTTTTATTGACGACAATCAACTGCAATGAAAATATTGTTATTCAGATGGAGAAATAGTGAGTTTTCTGTGCTTTCTGTATCTCAGTAATGAAGTAATGACCTCATCCGGTATAAAGGAAAAAGCCAGCACCGTGTTGCGATGCTGGCTTTTTCAGTATTTTCAGAAAGCTGAAACCTTATGACAGGGCCGGCTCTTCCTGAATGTTTTCCGACGTTGCCAGATGCAGGAAGTGCATGTGGCGTTCGTACTGGGTTAACGCATCAGCAATGATCTGTTCCTGGTTGTAACCCATCACATCATATTGCTGGCCGCCCTGTAGCAGGAAGACTTCTGCACGGTAGTAATCGTCATACGATTCGTTAGCATAGGTCGGCAGTGCGAAGTGGCGCAGGCGAATGCCATAGGCAAAATCTTCCACATCTTCTTTCTCAACCACTAACCGGACACGAGACTCATCTAAAACCTGAAGCTTGACAGCCAGACCTTGAAGTTTCATTTCTTCGACCAGGTTTTTTAAAGCCGGTATGGCCGTTGAGGTCATGAAATTCTCAGCTTCATCCTGCTTCGGATGGTTCACCATGGCCGAAATGCGGGACTTCCAGCTCACACTGGCCTGAGTGTACTGCACGCTGGTGTTGTGTGTCTGGATACTGTTTTGCAGCATGTAGTCATTGCGCAGTGCTTTGAACAGGCAGTAACAGAACAGCAGCATCAGAATCATGATAGGGAAGGCACTGGCAATGGTCATGGTTTGCAGGGCAGACAGACCACCCGCAGCCAGCAGCGCAGCGGCCACCACACCTTCAATCACGGCCCAGAAGATACGCTGCCAGACCGGTGGCTCAGCCGCACCGCCTGAGGTCAGGGTATCGATAACCAGCGAGCCTGAGTCGGAGGAACTCACAAAGAAAGTGATCACCAGTGCTACACCTATGACTGACAGTACCGTCGACATAGGCATGTGCTCGAAGAACTTAAACAGGGCAACGGGCACATTTTCACTCACCGCCTGACTCAGATAAGTTGCACCGTGATTCATGATGGCATCGATCGCTGTGTTACCAAAGGCGGTGAACCACAGGAAACCGAACAGCGATGGGATCAGCAGTACGCCCACCAGGAATTCGCGGATTGTACGGCCACGTGAAATACGGGCGATGAACATACCCACAAACGGTGACCAGGACACCCACCAGCCCCAGTACAGTAAGGTCCAGCCACCGATCCAGTCTTCCTTCGGCTCGTATGCATAGAGATTGAAGGTTTTATTGACTATATCGCTCAGGTAGGCCCCGGTGTTCTGCACAAAAGACTTCATGATCAGAGCGGTTGGACCCGCAATGATGACAACGGCCAGCAGCAGAACGGCCAGGAACATATTGATGTTCGACAGACGCTTGATACCTCCGTCCAGGCCCATGACAACGGAGACGGTGGCAATCAGGGTGATGGCGGCAATCAGGAGCACCTGGACTGTGGTGTTTTGTGGCATATCAAACAGATAGTTGAAACCTGCGTTGACCTGCACCACACCAAAGCCTAAAGAGGTAGCCACACCAAACAGCGTACCGATCACGGCAAAAATGTCGATCACATGACCGATAGGGCCATAGATTTTGTCGCCAAGGATAGGGTACAGGGCAGAGCGTGGCAGCAGTGGCAGTTTATGGCGGTACGCAAAGTAGGCCATCGCCAGTGCCACCAGCGCGTAGATCCCCCAGGCATGCAGTCCCCAGTGGAAAAAAGTAATCTTCATGGCTTCACGTGCCGCTTCTACCGATTGTGGATCACCGACCGGGGGAGATGTGAAGTGCATGACTGGCTCTGCGACGCCAAAGAACATCAGGCCAATGCCCATGCCAGCGGAAAACAGCATCGCCAGCCAGGAGCTGTAGCTGTAATCAGGCTCGGAGTGATCGGGCCCAAGTTTGATATCACCCAGGCGGCTGAACATGACCAGAATGAGGAAAATCAAAAAGATGGCTACAGCCAGGATGTAGATCCAGCTAGCCTGTGTGATGATCCAGCCTTGAATGTTTTTAAAATAGGATTCCATGGCTTGCGGCCACATCACACCTATAAAAGAGAGCGCGGCAATGAAAATTGCCGAGGTAAAAAATACCGGTTTATTTAAATCTGACTTAATTTCCATAAATCCTTCAAATCTTACGGTTGCTATGTCCGATTAGGGGAGCGCCATGATAGTGGCAGAGGCCTTAGTGAAAATTGATGTAGATCAATTTAACGGACAGTGAAATAGGCCATGTTGGACGCAAAATACTGCGTCCAGACCTCATGTAAAGCAGGTATTTCAGATTTTCTGCTTATGAAAAACGTGAGGATATTATCAATATTTTGCTTAGTGTTCAAAGTGTGATCTTGGTCTGTTTTTGCGTTTATGCTCTAAGTGTTAATATATATTGTTGTTTATTAAGGAAAATATATCAGTTTGGGGGTGGCTGATAAAAATTCGTGGACGATTGTTTTGAGCTGTAAGTTTTAATGAAAAGAGCGCCTGTCGGCGCTCTGGATCAAGTCGGAACCTATTATCCCCCCCAGCTCCGGCTGGAAGAGCTGCCCCAACTGGATTTTGCTGCAGCACTGGAGCCAAAGCCCCCGCGCGAGATGGTGCGGCTGACGGTAGGCTTGGGTTTCATCTGCTCCGGGCCGACTTTGATCTTTGACTTTTTATAGCGGTATGAACCGTAGTCGTAGCCGTCGGAAGTGGTCCAGCGGCCGTAATAACGGCTGCCCGGATAGTAGGAGCTGAACATTGGCTGGCTGTAGTAACCGCGGTTACTGTCCAGCAATCGGGCAAACATAAAGCCGGCCATTGCAGGCATGAACCAGTTGTTTTCCGTTGATTTCATGCAAGAGTTCGTTCCGAACTCAGTGGTACACTCTTGCAAGTTTTTGTATTTCGGTGCCGTGCGCTCAGCTTCCTTGAGTGCATTCTGATAGGCCGCTTCACACTGTTCGGAATAGCCCGGGTTGTCATCTTTACAGTCATTGACCGTATGGTAGATCACGGCATCTTCCTGCGGATCGCTGCAACCTGTCAGCAATCCCGCTGTAATGGCAGCGGTAACAGGCGCAATGGCAAAGGGACGCCATTGTTTTCGCATGCCGGAAAGATTGACGTCTTTAGTCCGTTTCATGACAGTCCCCCTTAATAGGTCATGCAGGCCGCATTGAGCAGGCCAACTGACACTGAGGTGGCAGCCATCAGCAGGCCGGCAGGAATTTCTCCCGCTTCAATGCGCTCGGCAATACGGGGCATGAAACCAACCCGGACAATCACATAGGCAAGCATCTGCGCCAGTAATGCCACGACACCCCAGATAGCAAAGTCAATGAAGTTCACTGAGTTGCTGGCAGCACCAGAAATCGCCAGTGCGTAACCCAGAATTGAACCGGCAAGGGTAATGGCTGCTGCGGTGTTTTTTTCTTCTTTGACCAGTTTCCATTCGTCATAAGGAGTAATGCGGACAAAGATGACTTTGAACAGCATTAAGAACACGATAGAGATAGCAAAATAAGCGACAAATGAGCCTAGCCCGGCGAGTGATTGTGTCAAAAGATCCATGGAAATCCCTGAAATTATAAATGTTTAGTGGTTATTATCTGACTCAGCCAATAAGTTTAAAATCTGTCGGGCTGAGGTCAAATCCTGTGCTCAACACCAGGCTGCGTTCAGCTCTGTTGTTGAATATTTTCTCTTCTGCAGACACCAGAAGCACTTCTTTCATCCCGGCTTCTGCGTCTCGCTCGTACACCATGACAAACTGATCGGTAGAGCTGGCCGTCCCGTTCTGCAGCCAGGTTTTCTCTGTCATAGCAACAGGGCGACTGTTTTCCCACACTTGTTGATAAGTGAAGTCTTCCAGTTGCCACTGGCCTTTGACTATCCCTTTGTCCAGTAAATGCTGCCATTCACTGTCTGTATCGACAGGTTTGCTGTCATAGAAGTAAAACAGTTTTACCTCGCTGACATCAGCATCACCGGCACCGTGGGTCAGCACCTGAACAAAGCCTTCGTCATCGGTGTAATAGCGTACCAGGCGTGTTTGTTCGTCCAGCCAGACTTCCCCGACAGCCTGGATGAGCTGGGTACGCGCAGCCCCTTCAATCATCAGAGACGGTTCGGTAAGACGCAGTTTCAAATCATCCAGCTCAAAGGCACCGCCTAAACGAAGACCGATGAGCTCGGGGGCTGTCGGCTCAGTGGTTGCGGCTTGCTTGCGTTTTTTTAACCAGTCGAACATAGCTACTCCTTGCCGGTTTAAGACGGCCAGTTGAAATCATTGACACGTTCATCGGCGATATAGAACAGGTTGGCACCGGGCAATACGGCCAGATCCAGCGGTGGATTCAATTCCACACCCAGCCCGCGATCAATGGCTATCAGAGTGGCCTCGTGTTCTTCTTTGAACAGGGTAAACAGTCGGCTGACTTGTGTCGGGGAAGCGGTCTCAGGAAAGCGTACCGCATACTGGGTCATGCCGTGATGGGTACTCAGCAGTTCATGGTGAAGCTCGCTGGAACCCGGATCGACAGCGGCCTTGGCCAGCATTTCCACCGCCACGGACGGAATACATTCGGCTTTGGGGCAATGTGATTTCAGCAAGTCGCTCAGTCCTTCATCCGTGAAGTAGGCGAGCAAATGCGCATCGGGATTGCGGCTTGAACAATACAGTGCCGCCGCCAGCGTCACATCGTCTTGCTCGTTATCTATGATGATACAGCTTGCTGTGCTGACACCGGCTTTGTCCATGTCAGCGGTGTCAGTAAAGCTGACAACACGTACAAAATCAATCTCACCCGGCAACGGGTTTTCCATTTCAGGGCGCACGCACAGCACAATGTGGCGACGCTGTCGTTCTTCGTGCTGCAGCATTTTAATCAGGTGCAAGGTTCGCTGGTTATTCCAGCCGAGTACCAGAATATGGTTCTCCACGTTAATTCTCCGTTTTCCGAGCAAGCCACTTTTCCAATAGCTAATAAATTGCGTAGCCAGGCGGCCAATCCCGATGGCGAACAGACCCAAACCGCCCGGAATGACGAACAGGGCGACCACCCACTTTCCGGCTTGAGTTGCCGGGGAATAATCACCGTAGCCGACGGTAGAAGCCGTCACGACAAGATAGTAGAAAAAGTGAGTTAATGAGTGTGTAAGCGCCTGCTCACCCGCAAGTTCAAGAAGTAGCCAGGATAAGCCGACATAGCACAGCAGCGTAATGAGCAGATTTCGGCCATTGAGTTGATTGAATTGTTGATGGGCCCAACGGCGGACCAACAACCAGATAGACATGCATTTCTCCTCAATCCTAAGGGCTGAGCAGCCACAGCAATGACCTCAGCCCCCGGAGTTACCGCTTATTATCGACCAAGAATGCGTGCCAGTTCATCTTCGGCAGAGGCTGTGCCCCCGCTCTTGATTCCGGCGTCGGCCAGTTTCTTGTCCAGCGCACTGCCTGATTGTTCGGCTGCCATTTCCGCAGAAGCTTCCAGCTGAGCGGCTTTTTCTGCCTGACGCTGCTTGATACGCTCCAGCGACGAAGCTGCGGTATGCATTTTGGCATTGGCACCAACATGACCGGATGACACCGCAGACTGCGCTTTTTGCACCGCTTCATTGGCTTTTACAACATCCACTTGTTGCTCTAGCTGACGAAGTTTATCTTTGGCCTGGGCGATGTTGGTTCTCAGTGTCTGCTCGGATTGAGTGAACTGATCCAGATACGTCTGTTCTGCCTGCTGTTCATTGCGCAGGTTGGCGACTTTCTGTGCACATTCCAGCGCTAAGTCCTGCTGGCCTTTTTCCATCGCGTTACGGGCATAGGCTTCGTATTCGGTGAGCCCCAGATTAAAGCTTTCCACTTTTTGCTGAGACAGTTTACGTTTGGCTACTATGCCAACCAGTGCCTCATCAGAGCGGCGCAGTTCCGCTTTGGCTTCACGGATTTCCTGATCGAGAATACGCAGCGCCTGGCTGTCTGCGACGGCTTCTGCGGCTTCGTTGGCACCGCCTTTCATTGCGGTGAAGAGTTTTTTCCAGACACTCATGCCGTTTGCTCCTTGAGGAAGTCCTGGTACAAATCAATAAAGGCTTCAACATTACGGAAAAGCGTGGCGACTTCAATCACAACGCTTTCTGCTTTTGACTGGGAAGACAGTGAACCAAAGGCAACGTAATAGTCATTGCCGTTGATCGCGTTGATACCTATGGTCGACAGCGGGAACATTTTATGTGTACGCAGTATTTCACGGTTCAGTGCATCGGTGTCTTTCACCTGTCCGGCGTCAAACAATAAGACTTCAACCAGAATCTGCTCACCTGAAACCGCCAGAAAAGCTTCAATGTTGTCTTCATTATGGATCAGTAACGCCTGACCCTGTACGTCGACCTCCCAACCGTCATGGTCAGACAGCAGGGGAGCCAGATCGGAGAGTTGCCACATAGTCAGCATCCTTAGATTTAGAAAAAATACATCTGTTATACAGTCGCACAAAAGCATTCGACTGTTGCCACCTGATGAAGTTCCTGACTGGTGATGATACAGGACAGGAACATAAAGGTGCCGTTGAGTGCTCTAATATAGGTTAAATGAGCGACTGAGTATGCCCTTCTGCTCATAATTGAATGCGGGTTTTGCCTTTTATCGTGTGATTTTGTGATACGTACCTGAAGAAACAAGGTGTTATTTATTCCGGCGAATCTATCGCGGCACTGGTTCAGCGAGCGTAACGGTCAGAGCCGCAAATAATAGTACCCGCATGAAGGCTATACTTAGCACAATCTCCTGGTGCTGATTGCTGAGTTGTCGCCATGACCAAAAAAAATCTGTTGTTAAGGTTCATACTGCCGCTGTTGCTCGCTATGATCCTGGGTGCTGTTGTACTTAATATTTACACCCATAACACCCGCCCGGCTGAGTTGCACCTTTCCGGCATTGAACTGGCGCCGTTTTCGGGCGAAAAGTCGGTGTTCCTTTTGCCCGAACTGATCATCATGAGTCAGAAAGAGTATAACGCCCTGATTGCTGAGCGAGAGGCGTCGACTGAACAAGATCCCATGTCTGGTGAGTGCCAGCGCTGGTCAGCCATCATGCCTCCCTGGTTATTATGCGGCGATCCCGGTTACCTTCAGCATACGGATCAGATGAAGCAGTTTGCCTCTCCCTCTCAGTTGGTGGTTGAAGGGCTGCTACAGGCGAATACGCGCCAGAATGCGCTGTACATATACCATATCAAACGTGATCCGGACGCCAAAGGCAGTTTGCTGTCACGGCTGGATATTTATATCCATGATGACGGTGAGCAGCATTACTACCGCTACGACGAGCAGGGAAAGTTATCCAACCTGCCTTTGAGTGATTTACCCCAACCTGTGGCTTATATAGAAGATGAGGTGAATGCCGGGTTGCAGCCCACACTGCGTTTCAGCTTTACCAACAGCGGAGCAAGGGAGGCGACCCTGAATACTGTGCGCAGTGAGCGGGTATTTGTTGTCACGTCCCCGGCCCAGACGGGTTATCCCGGCGAGCATGTACCGCCAAGGCTCACGGTTCCCGCACAAGGGATGAGCCTGGGGCCGGAGAATGATGAGACTGTGATTCTGGCCGAGCCTGTCGTACTTCAGCATCAGCAGGACAAAGCGCTGGAAATCCCCCTCAACATTTTAGATCTCGGTCAGGGGGATTCTCCCGGCTATGTACTGGTGCGCTTTTATCTGGATTATTTCGATGGCGCTGAAAATCAGTCAATGCTGTTAGGCAACTTCCTGTTCTCAGATTACCTGCTGCTGGCGGAAGAAGAGTAATCAGTGCCAGTGTTTTATGCACTGGCCAGCCGGAATTCATGATGCAGCCAGGCCCGCAGCGTCAATACGCTTTCCTGAACAAGCTTCTCTTTCTGGCAGACAAAATAGTAGGACTGGTATGGATTGCGCACCGACGGGCCGATTTCTGTCAGCAGTCCCTGCCTGATTTCATCTCTGACAAACAGGCGATGAGTGACCAAAATACCCAATCCCCTCAGCGTTGCCTGCACCGCCTGGATCGAAGCGGTAAAGCAAAGGTTGTGGCGCTGTGCCGGCACCGGCAGCTGATTGGCCTGACACCAGATTTGCCAGTCGTTCTCACGCCTTGGGTTGGTGACAAAAATGGGGTGATGGGCCGACAGCATGGCGTCTGCGCTGAGAGCACTGCCGGTATCGATGAGTGACGGCGCGCAAACCAGGATCAATTGGTCGTCACCGAGTTTTTCGCAATGATAGCCTTGCCAGTCATCCGAACGGCCGTGGATCAAAGCAACGTCTACCCCCTCTTTGTCGAGATCAAACACATGGGTCAGGGTAGAAATACGAATATCAATCTGAGGCGCCAGAGCCTGAAAATCGGGCACTCTGGGGATCCACCAGTGCAGCGCCAGCGAGTTCACCATGTTCAGTGTCAGCCGGTGCGGGTTCTGCTGCTGCAAGGCTTCACCGGCTGACACTATCTGTTCGAGTGCCGGAGCCACCTGGCGGTAATATTTGCGGCCATTTCGGTTCAGCTCCACCCGGCGGCCCACCCGCTGGAACAACGGCAGGCCAAGCTGGTTTTCCAGTGACTTTATCGCCTGGCTGATAGCCGAATGACTGACATGCAGGACTTCAGCGGCGTCAGTCATGCTGCCCGTTTCTGCCACTGCTACAAAAGCATAGAGTGATTTCAGTGCTACGAGTTTTCTCATCTGTAAGTTTTTCTAACAGTTTTGGTTAATATTATTCGCTTTTTTATCATTTGTAACCTCGTTAGACTCCTCACCAGCTAAGGAGTACTTAATGACAACAGATTTGCGCCCTCTTTTTTTCATGCTGGCTTCCACCTTCAGTCTGTCGGTAAACGGTTTGGTGTCCAAACTGTTAAGTGATCAGATCAGCATAGAAATGCTCAGTTTTCTGCGATTCTCAATACCAGCCGTGTTACTGATGTGGCTGATGTCGCTGACTCAGTGGGCCGTACCCGACAGCAAAAAGCTCTGGCAGTCACTGGGGATCCGAGCCTTTTGCGTTGCTGCCGCTCAGCTGTGTTTCCTCTTTTCACTGAGCCATTTGAGTCTGGTGGAAACTGTGGTGCTGTTCAGTACCGGTCCGCTGTTTATTCCTGTGTTAGAAAAACTGTTATTTCACACCCGGATTCCGCCGATGACAGTCATGAATCTGATGATCACCTTTTTAGGGGTGGTGTTAATGGCAGGTAATGCCGGCGGTTATGCCCTGCGGCCGGAGTTGATCATCGGGGTAGCGGCGGGGGTGTTCAATGCCGGATCCCAGGTCAGCCTGTACCGGGTGAGTAAAGGGAGCATGTCGGCCTTTGGCTTAAATGCCTGGTGCTTTACGCTCGCCAGTCTGATGTTGCTGCCTTTGGTACTCCTTACTCATAGCACTGACAGGCTGGCAGCCAGCTGGCAGCAGTTAACCGATCTGCAATCGCTGCTGTTACCCTCGTTGCTGTTGCTGGCCGTTTGCATCGTTAATACTCAGGTCTTTCGGGTCAAAGCCTACCGCCTGGTGGAATCCGGCTCCAGCCTGGCGCCCCTTATTCTGACCAACCTGCTGTTTGCTTTCATCTGGCAGATCAGCTTCTTTGAGCAGACTTTGGTGTGGAACAAAGTGGTGGGTGTCAGCCTGATTGTACTGGCGACCCTGTTCAACACGTTCGGCCCGGTGTGGTTCAGGCAGCGGCAGGCGCGGCTTGGCTAAGGGGCTCCCCAACTCAGTGCAGTTGTGCACTAAGATTGGCTGTCTTAACCTGTGCGACATCATGTGGTGGTGTTGTTGTCAGAGATAATTATCTGAAATAAAACAACTTTGGCTGTTTGATGAAAACTGGCACACAAGATGCAATACAACCAAAGTACACGACATTCAACACTTGATACTTTGGTTTTAGGCATTGCAGCCACGTCCTCTCCCGGGGGCGTGGCTTTTTTTATGCCTGAAACCGGCGCTAAGCGGGACGCGAAGGAGAAGAATATGAGCAACACAGCCGGTCAGGTTGCAGGATGTAAGCAAGGTGAAGCAGTGAAATCTGCCTGTCCCTATTGTGGTGTAGGCTGTGGTGTGGCGGTGAAAGGCAAGTTTCAGCCCGGCAGCCTGACCAAGCAGCCTGAAATAGTCGGTGATGTCTCTCACCCTGCCAATCATGGGGCGCTCTGCGTCAAAGGATCTGCGCTGAAAGAAAGCCTGAACATACCTAATCGCCTGCTGTATCCGCGCCTGGGGGACAAGGAAGTCAGCTGGTCTGCTGCCACCGGCGCTATCGCACAGAAGCTGAAGGAGACGGTTGCCAAATACGGCCCGGACAGTGTGGCTATGTATGTCTCCGGTCAGTTGCTGACAGAAGATTACTATGTCGCCAACAAGCTGATGAAAGGCTTTATTGGTACAGCCAATATCGACACCAATTCACGGCTCTGTATGTCCTCGGCGGTAGCGGCGCATAACCGGGCATTCGGTGAAGATCTGGTACCGGTTCATTATGACGATATCGCAAAAGCGGATCTTATCGTCATCGTCGGTGCCAATACCGCCTGGACGCACCCGGTACTGTTTCGCCGTATTCAGCAGGCCCGTGAAGCAAACCCGGATCTGCGTTTGGTCGTGATCGACCCCAGACGCACGACAACGGCGGAGCAGGCCGATCTCCATCTGCCGATTGCGAACGACGGCGATGTGCTGTTGTTTAACGGCCTGTTGCGTTATTTGTCTGATCATCATGCGCTGGATGACGATTTTATCGCGAGGCATTGTGAGGGTTTTGCGTCGCTGAAAGCTGAAATCAGCCGTGACCTTTACAGTCTGGCTCGCTGCGCTGAGACGCTGGGACTGAGCCGGGAGCAGCTCAACGCTTTTTACGCGATGTTCAAAGATTCCCCGCGTACCCTGACCCTGTTTTGTCAGGGTATTAACCAGTCGGCCAACGGCACCGACAAAGCCAACGCGATTATTAACTGCCATCTGGCCACCGGGCGAATCGGTAAACCGGGGGCCGGACCATTCTCGCTGACCGGACAACCCAACGCCATGGGCGGCCGTGAAGTCGGCGGGCTGGCAAATCAGCTGGCGGTTCACAGAGGCTTTGATCCGCAATCTGTCTCAGCAGTCGGCGATTTTTGGCAGGCGCCGAATATGGCCACTCAACCCGGGCTTAAAGCGGTTGAGCTGTTTGAGGCTATTCATCAGGGCAAGATCAAGTTTGTCTGGGTTATTGCGACCAATCCTGTGGTGTCTTTGCCTGACAGCTGCAAAGTGGCGGAAGCCTTGGCGCGCTGTGAGTGCGTGGTGGTGTCTGATATTTCACCGGAAGCGGACACGGCGGCATTTGCCGATGTGCTGCTGCCGGCGGCCGGCTGGGGCGAGAAAGACGGCATGGTGACAAACTCTGAAAGAATGATCTCCCGTCAGCGGGCGTTTTTGCCTCCTCCCGGCGAGGCCAAAGCCGACTGGTGGGCTATCTGTGAAGTGGCTAAAGAAATGGGCTTCAGCGGGTTTGATTTCGCCACTGTGGCGGATGTGTATCGCGAATACGCGGCCTTGAGCCGCATTAACCAAAATTCACCTTATCTGTTTGATATTTCAAAGTTAGCGTCAATGACAGATGCCGAATATGCCAACTGGCAGCCGCAGCGCTGGCCGCTGGGCAGAGAGTCACACCTGTTCAGTGACGGGGTCTTTCCGACTGCCAGCGGCCGCGCCAATCTGATCACTGCTCATCATAGCGAAAAAGAGGTCCAGCCCGGCGTCTGGTGGCTCAATACCGGACGCCAGCGCGACCAATGGCACACCATGACGCGCACCGGGCATATAGCCAGGCTGGCCGAAAGCGAAACGGAGCCGACTGTGTATATTCATCCGCTCTCGGCCAGTAAATATCAGCTCAGCGAAGGACAGCTGGTGTCACTGGGTTATGACGGCAACAGCATGCTGGCCAAGCTGGCGGTCGATGATGGCCTGTCGTCAAACCAGCTCTACATGTCGATGCACTGGGCAGGGGCATTTGGTTTTGCCAGCCGGGTCAATCAGATGGTTGCGCCTGAGGTTGATCCCGTGTCGGGCCAGCCTGCCTTTAAATCGGCTGCTGTGACGCTGTCACCGGCCCGGGCAGCCAGTTACGGGATCTGGATGGGCGCGCTGCCACCGCCGTTTGAGACAGATTTCCTCAGTTTCCAGACCGGAGAAACGATCAATATCTGGCGCTTTGCCTGCCGCACGCCGCTGTCTAAATCCCATCTGTATGGCATCACGCCGCAGGCATTGGTGATGGACGGTACAGGTAACGGCGACTGGACGGCTCTGATGACAGCCGACAGCCGGTTAACCGCCATGTGCCTAGTGAGCGAGCAGCCACTCCGGTCTGATCCCCAGCCCTATACCGGCTTGTTTGATAAGGCGTTTTCGGTCAGTGCTTTTCTGGCACTGGCGATGCAGGGACAGGCACCCTCAAAACTGGTGTGCAGCTGCTTCAGGGTAACGGACAGACAGATTGTACAAGCCATTGAGCGCAATGGGCTGACCAGTCTGGCGGGATTGCAGGCGCAACTGAAATGCGGCTCTAACTGCGGGTCTTGCCTTGGCGAAGTAAAGGCGCTGCTCAGACAGACGCAAGTGAACACGGAAGAAGCAGTGACGGAAGGAGAACAGGTATGAGTACAGTAAAACCAATGATATCGACACACAGCGCAGCGACGGTAACCCGGCTCCAGTCAGTGCCGCGTCGCCCTTCCGTCAGTCTGGTGGGAGCGGGGCCGGGCGATCCTGAACTGCTGACCTTAAAAGCCCTCAAGGCCATCCAGCAGGCAGAAGTGCTGGTGTATGACCGCCTGGTCAGCGATGCCATTCTGGCGATGGCGAACCCGGATGCTGAGCGTATCTATGTGGGTAAGCGTTGCGGCCAGCCCAGCATGAAACAGGAAGCCATTAATCAGGTACTGATAGAGCAGGCCAGACAAGGCCGCTATGTGGTGCGCCTGAAAGGCGGCGACCCGCTGATCTTCGGCCGAGGCGGGGAAGAAGGGCTGGCGCTGGCGGCAGAGGCAATCCCGTTTGATTTCGTGCCCGGCATTACCGCTGCCATTGGCTGCGCGGCATCCACCTCTATCCCGCTGACGCACAGAGAAATGTCCCGTTCAGTCACTCTGGTCACCGGCCATGTGGTGTCCGGCGCGTTACCTGCCTGGGCGCAGTTAATCGGCGCGGGGCAAACCATAGTCTTTTATATGGGGCTTGAGCAGGCCAGAGAGATCCAAAGCGGCCTGACACTGGGTGGCCTCAGCAAGGACACACCGCTGGCTGTGGTCATTAAAGGCTGCACACCGGAGGAGAAAGTCCATGTGTCGTCATTGGGCAAGCTCACCAAACTGGGGCAGGAGTTAAAAGGACAGTCACCGGCATTACTCATTATCGGCGATGTTGTTGAACTGCGTGCAACCCTGAATCAAGCACTTAACTGCAACGATGCCGCTGAGACTAACCCTAAAGAGGTATTTTACGGCTGATTTTGACTAAGTGGCTGATTGCTTGCTTCTTTATGTATGAATGCGTGTTGAACCATTGTGTACAAGGAAGACAGGCCAATGGCCAAGCCAGAAAAGTCAGATCGAAAGCAAGTCGCCAGCAACCATAAAGACATCAGTCAGATACTGGTTTGCAGCGATTGTACCCGGGAACAGGCAAAGCTGACCGGCGAACTGGCGGCCAGATATGACAATGTTATCGGTTGTCGCTTCAGCCAGCTTGCGGCACTGACGGCAGAGACGCAGGGCAGTGCACTGGTGATCAACTGGGCCAGAGCTGATGCCGAGCTGAGGATGCTGGTAGACCATGCAGACAGCCAACGGTGGCCGCTGGTGGTACTGCTCCGGCAGCTTGAGCATCAGGATATCGACCGGCTCCCTGCACCTAATGGCTATGTGCTTTTACCGGCGGACTCAGCAACGGCGCTGAGTGTATGGGTAGAAAGGGCATGCCAGGTCAGGGACAGCCAGAGCCAGATGGAAAATGCGCTGGCGACGCTGAATCGCCGCCTTGAGGACAGGCGGCTGGTGGAGCAGGCCAAAGGACTGCTGATGAAGCATCAGGGGCTGGATGAGGCAGAAGCCTATCGCCTGCTTCGTGAGGCCGCCATGCACAACAGCCAGAGTTTAGGCCAGATTGCGAAAAACCTGCTGCTGAGCCTGAACCGTTTATGACCCGGTAATACGCTAATGGATTCCCGCCTGCGCGGGAATGACGAGAGAGCGAGAGAATGCCGGTGGCATTAGCCTGTCATCCCCGCGTAGGCGGGGATCTACAGAGCAGAGACTGGTGAATTAAAGGTAAGGTGGTCTAGCCGGTATAAACCCGCGCTAACGTCACGCGCCACTGAAAAAATTGATCAATACAGCAACGTCGCTGCTCCTTTCGGGGAGAGCGGCGTTTTTTGTTTTTAACGCTTTGTTTTTTATCTATGGAAGAGGTTTGGATATGGAATCGATCAATCGATGGATGATAGCCGGCATCGCAAGTGCCAGTCTGATATCGCTGTCGGCACAGGCCCAGGTAGGTCCGCCGGAAAAAGATGAATTGAAGTTCGGCTTTATCAAGCTGACCGATATGGCCCCGTTGGCCGTGGCGTATGAAAACTTCTTCTTCGAAGACGAAGGCCTGTACGTGTCACTGGAAGCTCAGGCCAACTGGAAAGTGCTGCTGGACAGAGTGATTGACGGCGAGCTGGATGGCGCCCACATGCTGGTCGGACAGCCGATTGGCGCCACCGTAGGTATAGGGACCAAAGCGGAAGTGATCACGGCTTTCAGCATGGATCTCAACGGCAATGCCATTACGGTTGCCAATAACGTCTGGGACGCGATCAAGCCGAACCTGGCGAAAACGGACAACGGCACCCCCCGGCACCCAATCAGTGCCAGCGTGCTTAAACCTGTGATTGCCTCGTATCAGGCGGAAGGTAAGGCGTTCAACATGGGCATGGTGTTTCCTGTTTCCACACACAACTATGAGCTGCGTTACTGGTTAGCTGCCGGGGGAATACATCCGGGGTATTACGACCCGGCCCACGGCGATAACAGCGGCCAGCGTCAGGCTGATGTGCTGCTGAGCGTTACTCCACCGCCGCAAATGCCCGCGACGCTGGAGGCCGCGACCATTCAGGGGTACAGCGTCGGCGAACCCTGGAATCAGCAGGCCGTATCCAAAGGCATAGGCGTGCCGGTGATTACCGATTACGACATCTGGCGTAACAACCCGGAGAAAGTGTTCGGGGTCAGCAAAGCCTGGGCCGATGCCTATCCCAATACCCATATTCGTGTGGTGAAAGCCCTGATCCGGGCTGCTCACTGGCTTGACGAAAAAAACAATGCCAACCGGCAAGAAGCGGTGGCCTTACTCGCCCGCAGCCAGTATGTGGGGGCAGATGCCAAGGTGATTGCCAACAGTATGACGGGCACCTTCGAATATGAAAAAGGCGATATCCGCCCGGCGCCGGATTTCAATGTGTTCTTCCGCTACCACGCCACCTATCCGTATTACAGCGATGCCGTCTGGACTCTGACCCAGATGCGTCGCTGGGGGCAGATCCCTGAAGCGAAATCTGATGACTGGTATATGTCGATCGCCAGACAAGTCTACCGCCCGGATATCTACCGTCAGGCCGCTGAAGCCTTAATCGAAGAAGGCAAGCTGACTGCGGCCGATTTTCCTGACTTTGACCAGGAAGACGGTTTCCGTCCTCCGCAGCAAGGTTTTATCGATCAGATCACTTTTGATGGCCAACAGCCCAATGCCTACCTCAACAAGTTCGCGATTGGTCTGAAAGGCGACGACACACTGTAAGGAGTACCGCTCATGGCATCGATTCTCACATTACCGGCTATCCCTAAACCGGCCAAGGTGATTCATTTCAGTCGCGGACTGGCTTTTCCAGCACTGGGACTGCTTATCTTTCTTGTGATCTGGCATCTGGCGGCCAGTCAGGTCAATACCTCGCTGGGAACCTTACCTGGTCCCGCGCAGACCTGGCAGCAATTTAGCGGTCTGGTGGACGAACATCAGCGTGAACGCAGCCGCGAAGCCGCGTTCTACGAGCGTCAGGAAAAACGCAATGCGGCCACGCTGGCGAAAAATCCGCAGGCAGAGGTGAAAACCCGTGAGTACACAGGTAAACCGACTTTCTTTGATCAGATTGGCACCAGTTTGCTGACAGTGGCCGCCGGTTTCCTGCTGGCTTCTGCTTTAGCCATTCCTGCCGGGATCGTGCTGGGGCTGAACAAGAGCCTGTACGCGGCCTTTAACCCTGTGATTCAACTGTTAAAACCGGTGTCGCCGCTGGCCTGGCTGCCCATCGTCACTATGGTGGTGAGTGCGCTCTATGTCAGCGACGATCCGCTGGTATCTAAGTCTTTTCTCAATTCGCTGTTTACCGTTGCGATGTGCAGCCTGTGGCCGACCTTGATCAATACGGCTGTAGGTGTCACAGCGGTCGATAACGATCTGCTCAACGTCAGCCGGGTGCTTAAGCTGTCGCGCTGGCAGCATGTCAGAACCATAGTGCTGCCGTCTGCTGTGCCCATGATCTTCACCGGTCTGCGCTTGTCGCTCGGTGTGGCATGGATGGTACTGATCGCCGCTGAAATGCTGGCGCAAAACCCGGGGCTGGGTAAGTTCGTCTGGGATGAGTTTCAAAACGGCAGCTCAGCCTCACTGGGCAGAATCATGGTGGCTGTTGTGACCATAGGTTTTATTGGTTTGCTGCTCGACCGCGGCATGCTCAGCCTGCAACGACATTTTTCATGGAATAAACAGCTGAGCCTGCGCTGAGTCAGCTGAAGACAAGGAGAGAACCATGTCACGCGAATATTTATTGCTCAGTTATCTGGGAATGCGATTTCCGACGCCAAACGGCGAGTTTGTGGCGCTGAAAGACGTCAACTTCACCATCAATAAAGGAGAGTTCATTTCTCTGATTGGTCACTCAGGGTGTGGTAAATCCACTGTGCTTAATCTGGTTGCGGGCTTGCTCGATGCAACGGACGGCGGGGTGATCCTGGAAGGCCGTGAAATTGACGGTCCGGGCCCTGAGCGGGCTGTGGTGTTTCAGAACCATGCTTTGCTGCCCTGGCTGACGGTGTACCAGAACGTCGAACTGGCGGTGAAGCAGGCCTGCAAAGGCAAAGCCTCGGCCGCGATCCGTGATGAAGTGATGCATTACCTGCAACTGGTGCAGATGGATCACGCCCACGACAAGCGGCCGGATGAGATTTCCGGCGGGATGAAACAACGGGTCGGCATTGCCCGGGCGCTGGCCATGCAGCCCAAGGTTCTGCTGATGGACGAGCCCTTCGGCGCGCTGGATGCGCTGACGCGGGCGCATCTGCAGGATGCTTTGATGGCAATTCAGGCCGAGCTGAATAACACCGTCATTATGATCACCCATGACGTTGATGAAGCGGTGCTGCTGTCAGACCGCATCGTGATGATGAGCAACGGCCCGGCGGCGACGATCGGTGAGGTGCTGGATATCGATTTACCGCGGCCAAGGGACAGGGTCGCGCTGGCCGATGATCCGGTTTATCAGCGGCTGAGACAAAGCGTGCTGCGTTTCCTCTATGAGAAACAACGCAAAGTGGAGCCGATCCCGGACAAGAAAAGCAACAAGAAAGTGGCCTGATCGGGCGCAGCAGTGACATCGCGAATGTGCAGGAGAGTATTATGTTGATGCAAAGAGAAAAATTACTGGTGGTGGGCAACGGCATGGTCGGCCATCACCTTATTGAACAACTGGTGGCGAAGAACGCTCATCAGCGTTATCAGATTATTGTGTTGGGTGAAGAGCGCTTTGTCGCTTACGACAGGGTGCATCTGTCATCGTTGTTTTCCGGCAGCGAACATCAGGATCTGCTGCTCAGCAGTGAGCAGTGGTATCAGGACAATGGCATTGAGTTGCTGCTCGGTGAGCAGGTTGTGGCTATCGATCGCGACAAGCAAAGAGTGACACTCGCCAGCGATACCCAGCTGGCCTATGACAAGCTGGTGCTGGCAACCGGTTCCTTCCCCTTTGTGCCGCCTGTGCAGGGCAGCGACCGGGACAACTGCTTTGTCTACCGTACTCTGGATGATTTGTCGTCCATCAAAACCGCCTGTGACGGTGCCAGAACCGGTGCCGTGGTGGGCGGTGGCCTGCTCGGGCTGGAAGCGGCAAACGCATTGCGTTTATTGGGTCTGGAAACCCATGTGGTGGAATTTGCGCCCCGGCTGATGCCGGTGCAGATTGATGATGCAGGCAGTGCGCTGCTGAAAAGCAAAGTGTCCGAGTTAGGTGTGCAGGTCCACACTCAGCGTGCCACTACGGCGATCACCGATGGTGAAACCGCTTTTCACAGAATGAACTTCAGCGGCCATGAGCCGCTGGAAGTGGATGTGATCGTCTTCTCTGCCGGTATCCGGCCGCAGGATACGCTGGCGCGCCAGTGTGGTCTGGAGATCGGCGAGCGCGGCGGCATTGTGATCAACGATGCCTGCCAGACCAGCGATCCGGATATTTACGCCATCGGAGAATGCGCCCTGTGGCAGCAGCGAATCTTTGGGCTGGTGGCGCCGGGTTACAGCATGGCACGTATTACAGCCGATCAGATTCTTGGCGGTGACAGCCGGTTCAGCGGGGCGGATATGAGCACCAAGCTGAAACTGATGGGCGTTGATGTGTCTGCCATAGGCAACTCGCTGGGTCAGGGCGAAGGCTGCCAGGAGATGGTGCTGCAGGACATGCGCGCTGGTGTCTACAAGAAGCTGGTGGTGAATGATGCTGGCGACAAACTGCTGGGGGCGATCCTGATTGGTGATAATCAGGACTATGACGCCCTGTTGCAATGCTACCTCAATGGCATGCCGCTGCCTGCACATCCGGCCGAGCTGCTGTTCGACTGCTCTTCTTTGCAGGGCAGCAAAGACGCCGGTGCCATTATTTGTTCCTGTCACAATGTGACACGCGGTGACATCGCCGACGCGGTTCAGGCCGGGACGCACGAGCTGTCTGAATTAAAAAGCTGCACCAAGGCCGGCACAGGCTGCGGCGGCTGCAGCACTATGGTGAAAGCCATACTCGATGAAGAGCTGGCCGCCCTGGGCATGGAAGTTAATAACCATATCTGCGAACACTTCGCTTATACCCGTCAGGAGCTGTTTCATCTTGCCCGAGTCGAGCAAATCCGCAGTTTTGACGAGCTGATCGCCCGCCATGGTCAGGGGATGGGTTGTGATGTTTGTAAACCCGCTGCCGCCTCGATTTTTGCCTCTTTGTGGAATGAACATGTTCTGGATGCCAGGCATCAGCCGCTACAGGACACCAATGATGCCTTCCTGGCTAACATGCAAAAAGACGGCAGTTATTCTGTCGTGCCTCGGATACCGGCCGGCGAGATCACGCCGGAAAAACTGATTGTGTTAGGGGAAGTGGCTAAACAATATGATTTGTACACCAAGATCACCGGAGGCCAGCGTGTCGATCTGTTTGGCGCTCAGCTCGAACAGTTACCGGATATCTGGCAGGCGCTGATTGACGCCGGATTTGAAACCGGTCATGCCTACGGCAAGTCATTGAGAACCGTCAAATCCTGTGTCGGTTCCACCTGGTGCCGCTATGGCGTGGACGATTCCATGGGTCTGGCCATTATGCTGGAGAACCGTTACAAGGGGCTTCGCTCACCGCACAAACTCAAGTTTGCCGTGTCCGGTTGTACCCGGGAATGTGCCGAAGCACAGAGTAAAGATATCGGTGTGATTGCGACAGAAAATGGCTGGAATTTGTATGTCTGCGGCAACGGCGGCATGCGCCCGCGCCATGCGGATCTGCTGGTGTCTGATCTGTCTACCGATGAGCTGGTGACCATGATAGACAGGGTGCTGATGTTTTATGTCCGCACGGCCGATAAGCTGCAGCGCACCTCAGTGTGGCTGCAAAATCTGGAAGGCGGTCTGGACTACCTGCGCAGTGTAGTGGTGGAAGACAGCCTGGGCCTCAACGCCGAGCTTGAAGCGCAAATGAATCATGTGGTGGATACCTACCAATGTGAATGGAAAACCACCTTGTCAACGCCGGAAAAACTGGCCCGCTTCCGCCGCTTTGTCAATGAAGGTGACGCCGCTGCAACACCGGATTACCGACGCGAACGCGGTCAGCGTATTCCGGTCCGGATGGTCGATCCTAAGGCGGAGTTAATTCAGCAAACAGAACAGGAGGGCGCATGAGCTGGGATAAAGTCTGCGATCTGGATGCCCTGATTACCAATTCAGGTATGGGCGCAATAGTGGGAGGGCGGCAACTGGCCCTTTTTTACCTGCCAACCCAAGAGCCAGCGGTCTTTGCGCTGGATAACTGGGACCCCATCGGTAAGGCGTTTGTGATTGCCAGAGGCATAGTGGGAGACATCAAAGGGGAAGTGTGTGTGGCCTCACCCCTGTATAAACAGCATTTTAGCCTGCAAACCGGCCAGTGCCTGGAACAGCCCGACGTCAGTGTGCCTGTCTGGCCAGTGAAAGTAGAGAAAGGGGAGGTGTGGATAGACACAACTTCATAAACGCACCCGGTTAAAACGATAAATTGCACCTCACTCAGAGAATAAAAAAAGCCCGCATCATTGCGTGACGCGGTACGAGCCAGCCAGAGGGATCCTCATGGCTGGCTTTTTCATTCAATGGCTTACATTGTCGAAAAATTGACGCTGGTAAAAAACATCATTCTGGGAATTACCAATTTTATTGTCACTGAATCTGTACCTTTTGTGTGAATTTTGAGCGTTATCAAGTTTCACAACAGCGTTTTTTTCATTACTCATATGCTCGTCTATTCATACAGGAAGACTATCAAAATACATTTTGGAAATGTGTCTCTGAATACGCGGGCGGGAAATGGCGGTCGATCATTGCGGGATGTATTCAGGCTGTATGCTGCACAGTGTCGATATTTATTGCTATGAACCTCATTACCATAAGGAAACCGTATGAATAAGGTATTTCAGAAGGCCAGCGATAAGCACATTCAACAAGCCACTAATAACGCAGAAGCAGAAAAAGAAACGATTGAGCAACAGCAAACTCAGTCGCACATTTTACTGGCCACACTTGAAGATGCTGTGAACCACTTTGTTGCGCATAGCGGTGAGGACTTGACACTGAATCAGGACACAATACGTGAACTGCACCGGCAAGATCCTCTCTGTCTGGAATTGGCTGCACCACATGAAAGTCAGTGAGCACGGACAAAGGAGAGGACAGAATGAAAACCTGGTTTTCTGGATTAAGTATTGCTGCACGGATATGGATGCTGCTGGCTCTGTTTGCCCTAGGACTCGTGGTGAATACCTTTGTGAGTGCCAGTAAAGTTCAGCAAGCTGCTGATAGCTTGGGTTGAGTTCCGGATCATAACGACATGCCTTGCTGACGCCACTGCGCAGGTTGTCGGGGATCAACATCTCCGGTGTACCACCGAAGAACTCGAATGCCCGAACATGGCTTTGCAGCCAGTCCGGTAATGACTGGGACTCTGTGGCTTCCGCATAGGTATAGTTGGATGCACCGAGAACCGCTACGAACACCTGGGCATGCCGGACTTCACCGGTGCTCTGGCAGATAATGGGAACCGTCTGGCCGCAGTAGTCGATAAAGCACGTTTCCCCGGCTTTATGCAGCTGTCTCATGGTGCGTCTTTGCTGCTTATTCCAGTGAAGGTAACGGTCACAGAACTGTGAGTAGCTGTAGCAGCGGTTGGGGTATTGCTGGGTATATTCTTCCCACAGCAGTTGCTTGGTGATCCCCTTGTGTTTCAGCTCTTGATGGACAGCAGGCCAGTCGGGAACCTGATATCGGCACGAGGCCCGCGTATCGGCTGCGGGATAAAATAGTTGGGCCAGTTGCTCATCTGTCAGTGAGTCGGGAAGCGGCCAAGTCAGGTTCAGAGTTTGCGCTTTCTGGAGCAGTTTCTGGATAGCACCAACGCTGACTTTTGTGCTCGCGCTGATTTGCCGAATCGACAACCTGGCATCCAGTTTCAGCCTGAGTACGTCTCGAATTTTACGCATTGCAATCCTCTTTGCTGGCATAGTCCTGCTCCAAATAGGAAACAGGTTACCAAATAAGTTGAAGATCAATACGTTGAAATGGATTCCGGCGGAACGTGAACAGTGATTCCGGAAAGGTGAGCAAAAGCGTTCATCTTGAGTCCGGAATGGGTGTTCACGTTAAACCAGAATAGGTGTTCACATTGGACCGGAATGAGTGTTCAGCATGGACCGGAATACGCAAACGATTAACGCGACAATATTTTCTACTATATTTCCGCCAGTAAATGATGTTGTATGTATTTAAACTGCCGTACAGCCATCTTGTTTTAGATAGTTACAAATTTCTGCGACAACAAAACTACATTAGATGTCCATAGGTAGCGCAAAGCCAACTTGCCAACGGAGATCGTCTTCGTAGGATGTGCCATCAAAAAAGCCATCTTTCATGATTGTAGCCTGGAAGTATGGGCGCCATTTATTTGCAGTATAAGTCACACGGAATTCGTGGTCCGTAGCCAAATGAGTGCCATTACGGAATGTATTGGCAATTTCCTTATCTGTTTCAAAGTTATCTACACGGTTGTAGAAGAACTCATAGCGATCAGAGTTGTAACCAATAAATAGATCGGTGCGAACAGACAGGTTAGTACCGTAGTTAACCTCATTGCCATTTTCATCGATACTGATCCAATCGTCGTAGCCGAATTCAGGTCGAACGCGCGCATTCACCATTAGGCCATTGTCAAAGTTGTATCCTGCGCGAAGAGATAAACGATAGTTCCACTGTGTATAGCCGACATAGGTATGGAGCCAAGCTTTATCGGTCAGTGGAATAAATTTACCCAAGTTATATTCATAGTAACCGTCGGTATTTACTTCAGCGCCGAATTCAATGTCATAAAAATCTGAGAATGTAATCCATCCAATAAGCCCTTGAAGACCAACATTTCGTTCTTCTTCGTAACGAGTATATAGTTCTAAATATACAGGGTTTTTATCTAGTATTTCTTCTGTTTCAGATATGCTTTCTGCCGTCGAAATAGTAGGGAGTAGCATGCTTGCTGCAAGTATAGATAGAGGTAATGCTTTGTTCATTTCAGTATCTCTTTTATTTATTTTAGATATTTGTTTGGTTCACTAAAATACTTTTGTTTAGTAATCCAATTAGATTAATAACTTGATTCAATGGTTTTGTTTTGTGTTTCTGGAATGTGTTTTTTATCTTCAGATTTACCCATCATCTTATTGTAGTAACTGGTTGTGATGATGTATTTACGCATAATTAGGCCAGTAATTAAGAAGAAGATTGCTGGTGCTACAGAAAGCGATAATGATAAACCCTCTAATACTTCAGGTGTTTTCTCAGCTTCTGCTGAATAACCAAAGTATTGAAGAGTGTAACCCGTCACGATACCAGAAAGACCCATACCTAATTTCTGACAGAATGAGATTGCTCCCATCGAAATACCTGATGAATCAATACCTGTTTTCTTCTTACCGTAATCGCTCACCTCAGAAATCAGTGCCCAGAAGATTGGAGTATTAAGGTCTGTTAAGAAGCAGTAGAGTAAGTAACAAATAACAGCTGCAACAAACTCATCTTGCCCTACTAAGAAGTAGATTGAGATACCCATCAGTGCTGATGTGTACATTGATACGCGGAAAACCTGAATCTTACAAAAATGTTTGGTTAGCTTTTTCGATACGATGGCAGCAAGAATACCACCCACCGACCACATACCCAGGAAGACAGAGATCTGAACGCCAAAGCTTGCGCCTGCGTATTCTGTGCCATAGATAAAGGCGATGTTGCCACGCACCAAGAAGGCAAGCATAAGCGTGATACACGCTGAACAAAGCACGATCCATTGGTCATTTTTTACCAGGCTTTTTAGTTGTTCAATAACTGGTACTTTGTTTGGTTCAATATCAATGTGCTCACGAGTTGTGAACGAACAGAACAGTAGACATGCCGCACCAATTGCACCAAGAATAGCGAAGGAGGTCGCATAGCCTTCCACTTGATTTGTTTGTGATGTCACCCAGAATGGAACCAATGACGTACATAGTAGCGTTGCTGTCTTCGCCATTGTGAAACGCCATGAGTTCGCCGTAATACGCTCGTCTGGGTTATCAGTAACAACACCGATCATTGATATATAAGGGATTGTCACCATAGTGAACATCAACGTATTAAAGATATACGTGCCGTATGCCCACATAAGTTTCATTTCGTAAGTGTCACCAACTGTGGTGAACATCAGGTACATTGAGATACCCATTGGAATCGCAGCGAAACCAATCCAATGACGGTAGTGACCCCAACGAGACTTGTAGCGGTTGCTTGCCCAGCCCATTGCAGGGTCTGTCACCGCATCAATAATACGAACAAGCAGAAGTAGCCAACCTGCATCAACAGGAGTTAGACCAACAATTTGAACGTGAAATGCATAAATCAACATACCCGCAGATATCATGGATAGGTTGATTGCCGAATCACCAGAACCAAAGCCAATCTTCTCCAAGATCGACATTCTATTTAAAGTCATAACGACCTCACCTTTTACTTTAAAAACACGTTTCTTAAGAAAAACTCAACGAACTGTGAATAATTTAATTTTTTAGCAACCAAGCAATTTGGGTTATTTGTTGTTTTTCCCCAAATTCCATCTTCAGTACAAACCGTCATGCCAGTAGTGTACTGACCCTTTAATTCAACGCGAACTTGTTCTTGGTTATACTCAATGTCGCTCTCTTCTAGAAGAGAAAATACTGTAAGAGGGTCGTGCAGTATTGGAGTGAATCCGGTTTTATTAAACCAAGCGTCACAGCTCTCAATTAGAATTTTTTTCAATCCTGTATTCGCGTTATCTTGAGCCTGAGAAAGATAATCTCCATCGAAATGACATTTGGTTGTAACATCCAGACCAACTGCACGAATATTAATGCCAGAGCTGAAAACAATATCGGCGGCTTCTGGGTCACAAATAATATTCCACTCATTGACGTGTCGGTAATAACAGCCACCCATTAGAACTAACTCGTCAATATTTTTAACTAACTCTGGATGTTCCTTGATAAGTGTTGCAACATTGGTTAGTGGCCCAATCGCAACAATCGTGAGATTTTCCTGCATTAGCACGTTAGCCATGAAGTCAACGGCATGCTCAGTTTCAATCAACTGACTATCCATTTTTCCTTGATATTGGCAAGGGATCTCTTTATCGTCGTTTTCTTCACCATTAATGCGATGTTCACAGCCTGCATACACAGGGATGTCTTCACGATTCGCCAACTGAAGAACGCTCTTTGCCATCTTTGCTCTCAGCCGGGTGTTCTTAAATACTGTTGTAACGCCAATAAGGTTCAGTTGATCCGTCGATAGTGCTAAACCTAGCGCCAGAATATCGTCTGCATCATCACCGATGTCGGTATCAATAATAATATTGCGCATCTTTACTTCCTGACTGTCGTTAATTTAGCTTCAACTTGAGCCATTGATGGCATGTTTGCCGCGCCTTCATTCTCTACAGAGCACGATGCAAAGGCTGTAGCGAAGTTGATCGATTCCGATAAGGTTTTACCAAGTGATAAGAATGCCGCTAATGAACCATTAAACGCATCACCTGCCCCACTGGTGTCCACTACGTCTGCTGGGTATGACAGAAAACGTTTAAACTCATTGCCGTCATAAGTAAGGCAGCCATTACCGCCTAAGGTAATGATGACGTTGGTTACACCCATGCGATGGATAACACGAGCAGCTTGTTCAGCAGTCTCAATATCATGAATCACAATACCGCTTAGCTCAGAAGCCTCGGTTTCGTTTGGGGTGATAACGTCCACCAGTGGCAGCAAGGTGTGTACCTGATCATGGTAAGGCGCTGGGTTTAGAATCGTGGTTTTAGCCAGCGCCTTCGCTTTACGTAGCACAGCGGAAACCGCTTCAATATTGTTTTCTAGCTGTACAAGCACAACGGATGCTTGTTCAATTTGAGGGGTGATTTCCTGAATATCCGCATCGCTCACCTTTAAGTTCGCACCCAGATCCAACACAATGTAGTTGTCTTTCTCACGTTCAGAAACCATGATAAGCGCAACACCTGTCGGTGAATGGTGTGTTTCGGCCAGCGTGAGAGAAGCAAACTGCTGTTCCTCCAAATGCTGCTTAGCTCGCTTGGCAAAATCATCGTGACCAATTTTGGCAAAGAAGTGAGTATCTTCTGTCACTCTTCGGCATGCTGTTGCTTGGTTCGCCCCTTTACCACCAGAAAGAAACTTTTTAGATAAGACGCGAACCGTTTCTCCTTTTTGAGGAAATGATGCCACTCGGGAGACAATATCAAGGTTGTAAGAGCCTGCGACAAACACGCCTTTATTGTTTGATGAAATATCCATGATGAACGCCTATTGAAGATTGCTTGGTTGCAGTATCTAGAAATCGCTTCGTCTGGTACATCTCAAAAAATATGTTTATTATGCTGTTAATAAGCATAATGTGACCGTTATAAACCGATCAAAACTGGATATTGTAGGCTAATAAGTAATCAGCTCGTTGATGTTTAAAAAATATTCTTATTAAACAAGCAATTAAATTTTGTGACCTCTTAACCAGTTTTCGGAATCAGAGATTCGTTATATCGTTCACATTACGTGATACAGATCACAGAGGAAGACATGGTAGATCATTCATCAAAGATCACTCTCAAGATGCTTCGCTACTTCTATCAAGTTGCGACAGTCAAGCATTTCGGTAATGCGGCAAAAAAACTTCACATCTCCAATTCGCCATTAAGTGCACAAATCAAAGAGCTGGAACGAATCATTGGCAGCCCGCTGTTTATCCGCGATACAAGAACCGTCGAGCTAACCAATACGGGTCAATTACTCTTTGATGAGTGTCAAACCATTTTCAGAGTGTTTGATACTTCGGTTCGTAAAGTGATTGAGCAAGGTCGGAATGAAAACAAATCGTTGAATGTTGGGTTGATCAGTTCTTTCTTCTGGGCTGGACTGGGTGATGCGCTACGGAGCTTTAAAGAAGCTTACCCTGATTACGGTTTTCAGATCTTTGAGATGACGCCAGAGGAACAAAAATCGAGCCTAGATAAGCATAAGATCGATATTGGGTTAGTTCGGTTTGCCGACACCATCAATACCTCGCCGTTTACTGCAGAAAAGATGGTGGATGATGAAATGTGCGTAGTTGTCGCGAACAATCATACTTTCAAAGACAGAAAGATGATCTCTATTGAAGAGTTAAAAGATGAGCAATTTATCTTTATGCAAAGACAAGATTCGGCATCGTCAAAATTGATCGTCGATACTTTTTTAACGCATGGACACTATATCAATATTGCCCAAGAAGTGTATGAGCCGAATACTCTCGTTTCGATTGTAGCGAGTAGTAATTTGGTGTCTATTGTTCCAACTAGTTTTAGCTATCACCGTTGGAGCAATGTACATTTTATCAAGCTCAGAGAAAATCTACCGGCTCACTTATGTGCTTTGTATCGCGACAAGAATGACAATGCTGTTTTAACTGCTTTCTTCCAGCATGTCACCGACGAATTAATTCAATTTAAGAAGCATAGAGGATAATTGAGGTGTCATGAAAATTAACTTATTCGGCCATAGCGTAGAAGCCGACCGAGAGAACAAGGAGAGGGGATTCACAGTTACATCAACAGTAGGCCGGGTTCTTGATTCATTTTCACCGCTTCGCAGATATATTTGAGGAAAATAGTGGCAATAACATATTGTGTTTCGCCTTATTAAAACTAATCGTCCCTAACTACGTGGTTCTTCATGCATAAATTTGGCTGTTTGTTCTAACTCATCAATGTCCAAAAGCGATATATCCGTTTGAAATCTCTCTTATCACAGAGACAAATTCTTGGAAAAAAATTCTAGGTTTTTGGCACCTGGAGCATCCACAAGCGGCCCAACCAAACCATTTCTGATCATTTTTATGCCCACAGTCGGTGCGTATTTACACGGGTTGAATTGGTTCGGAAGTTTGGCTCGTCTTCCCACCACGCTCGAGCTTGAGAAGGCTCCCAAGCTCACGGTGTACCACAGCTCTGTTACTTTTATCAGACGTTGACTGAAAGATTGTGATGACGTTTTTGCCATACAAGGATCTCGCCTGGCGTCGTGGTGATCCGGGCAGTCGAGTCCGATATCCACATGATTGCAATCATGACACTCACAGGGAAACAATTGGTTCAGCGGTATCTGATGACTGGCAACAGTCACAGGAAGGCAGGGTGGCAACTGGCCGGTTATGCTCTTCAGCTACTTGGTGGCGTGTTGCTGATGGTGATCGGCGCATTGCTTATGAACGGGCAGGATGCCGGTATTTCTCCGATGTTTTCGCTGTAAGTGAAATTGGCCTCGCGCCAAGCTGAATCACTTGGCTGCCGTGAAAATATCAACCAGTTCTGATAAAGCCCCCGAATGGTTCGGGGGCTTTTTGCTGACTCTGTCTGTCCCGTCCTGAAATGGCATTCAATAAACTGACAATATTATCCCCGTTAAATATAACCCCACACCGTATGAGGTATGAGCCAGCAGGCTGCGTAACCTAGCGGTATTGGGCTGAGGGGTTTTTGATGCAGCGACGCCAGCCCCCATACCCGGTTGCATCAGGAAAAATGGCGCAACTACAGTCAGCACGCCCACAATTAAAGCGGGCAGTAAGGTCGGAGAGGCCGCCCATTCCAGTCCCCAGCCCCACAGCAGCACGGCGGCGAAGCAAATGCCTATCGCATAATGTGCCGTCCAGCCAAGCAGAGTTTCACCTGCGACGGGTTCTGCCTTGCCGATATTGGCGTGGGTGAATTGCCCTTTAGGGAAGTGCCCGATCCAACGGCCAACCATGGAATAGTTCAGAGAAGGGATCTTAAAACAGACTTTCAGGAAAAGTGCCCACAGGTCCATGACCAGGGTGGCGCCTATACCCAGAGCGATGGCGCGTAGAATGAAATCAGGTTCCATCTTGGTTCTCTCCTTGTTGGTTTATCGCAGGCTGCTGCGCGGTTAACTATAAAAATGTCAGCAAATGAGGCAGCGGCGGTATCAATCCACTGATAATGCTATATAATTCAATAAATCGATTGAATGATGGGGCAGTTAATCTTCTATGTCAATAATAAACAATCAGTATCATATTTATTCAGAGTTGGCTGACCTCGCCCGGCCTTTAGGAAACGCCCACCGGCTCATACTGCTGGAACATATCGCCCAAGGGGAAAAGTCCGTTGAAAAGTTGGCAGAACTGGCGGATCTGACTGTGGCAAACACGTCCCAGCACTTGCAGCAGCTCAAGCGAAATGGTTATGTCCAGACCCGCCGTGAAGGCAAGCATGTGTTTTATCGTCTCGCTGATGCGCCTGTTGTTGAACTCTTGATGGCATTGCGTCAGTTTGCCGAGTTTAATCACTCAGAGATCAGAATGCTGGTTAAAGGCACTTTGCATCATCAGCAGGATGTGGAAGCCATTTCGCGGGAAGAGTTACTGGTCCGAATGCAGGAAAACAGTGTGACTTTACTGGATGTACGCCCTGAAGAAGAATTCGAACAGGGGCACTTGCCCGGCGCTATCAATATTCCCCTTGGCGAGCTCGAAGTGCGACTGTCAGAGCTGCCGAAAGAGCAGGAAATTGTGGCCTATTGCCGTGGCCCTTATTGTTCGTTATCTATTACTGCGGTTAATGCGCTCAAAGAAAAAGGTTTATCTGCCCGCCGTTTAAACGATGGTGTACCTGAATGGAAAGCGGCCGGCTTTAAAGTCGATGCTACCTGATCAAAACTGAGTGTTTTAATGGTTTATAATGACATGGGTTTCCTATTGAGACAGGTTTCACACTGAGAGGGTTCGGTGAGAAACCTGTCTTTCTAAGTATCCAGAGTAAGCCCCCCGAATAAACATCCAGAATATCAGTTGAACGTTGACACATAGGTCATCCGTATCCTATGCTGAACATCAATCAATAATTCAATTGAATGATATTTTAAGGTTCAACAGACGTTCGTTGGCTATTTACATAAGGATTCCGGGATGACTCTCAAGGAACAACAGGATGCACAGGTGGCAATGGATACGGACCTGTCGTCTGCTTCTAAACTGGCTTTCCCCCTGCTGGCTGTGGTGCAGGCGACACTGATTTTCACCATTGTTATGATAGGCATTCCATTGCCGGATATAGGGCGTGAATTCGGGCTGCAGGCTTCAGATTTGCTTCTGGTCAGCACTGCATATGGGTTGCCTTTCAGCGGATTGTTGTTGTTCGGAGGCCGGTTGACCGACAGATTTGGCGGATTGAAACTATTCACAGTTGGCCTTTGTGTCTTTGGTCTGGCTTCTGCGGTTGCGGCTTTTTCAACCCACTTCAACATGATGGTTGCTATGCGCTTTTTGCAAGGAGTGGGTGCCGCTTTGACAGCACCTGCTGCTGTTGCTGTTTTGCGCACACTGTTTCCGGATCCGAGCGCTTTTATGAGAGCAATGGCAACATGGGGAGGCGTGTCTGTGCTTGGTGGTGGCGTGGGTTTTCTGGCCTCAGGCGTGGTAACGACCTGGGTTTCCTGGCGTTGGATGTTTGTTGTTCCTGTGATTATCGCCATTATCGGATTAATGGCTGTGAAATGGGTATTACCGAAAGACGAGGATAGCCAGACAGTTAAACATAAGATCGGGCTTGATCCTCTCGGCGCCTTGCTGGCTACACTGGGTATTTCCATTGGTAGCTATGGTCTGATAGCCAGCGGCGAACTGGGCTGGTCAACCCCTGTCGTTTTTGTCCCCGTACTGGTGGGCCTCTGTCTTATCGCCCTGTTTCTGGTCGCTGAACGGCGTGTCAATGATCCGTTGCTGCCAAAAGGGTTTATTGGTGAACCAAACCGTATCGTGGGGCTGGTGGGTATTCTTCTGGCTGCCGCCAGTATGGGTCTGGTCACTTTCCTGTTGTCCCTGTTCCTCCAGATTCAGCAAAACTGGACTCCGCTTGAAACAGCAGGCGCCTTTGTGCCTTATACCTTAACCTTACTGATCATGAATCAGGCGGCAAGCCGCATTGTCGGGCGTCTGGGGGCACTGAAAGTAACAATCAGCGGTTTAGTGATTGGTGCTGTCGGGTTAAGCCTGCTGGCGGGCATTCATCAGGAAGTCACCTATGTGTCAGGATTACTGCCGGGCATCGTTATTCTGACTTTGGGCACATCGCTCATGTTTTCGGGATCAGCTGTGTTGTCCACTATGAATGTCCCTCAGCATCAGGCCGGTCTGGCGGGAGGTGTGATGAATACTTCTATGGAATTAGGCCCCACATTCGGACTGGCTTCTTTGATGGTAATTACGGGCATAGCCTCTGATGTGGTCGGGGGATATAGTTTGGCGTTTGCTACAGCTGCGGGCATTTATGTAGCGGCAGCCTTGCTGGCATGGTTGATCACCAGGCGTCGATATCAATCGACAGTGCAAACAGCGAGTGAGCAATCAGGTTAGCCGTGATATGAAGCAATAAAGTGCTTAAAGAGCGACATCTCTAGTTGCTGTAAGTATTGTCTTTGATCACATATGTCACAGGCGCATAAAAAACAATCAATTGATTATTTGACCGAATAACATATCGCCTTCTAGTTTGTAACCTATCTACTTGTTGCATAGTAACGAGTAGATAGGTTTTTGCGTTTTAGATAATAACAATTTTATTAAATGCAAATATTGAAATACAAACTAAGGACACATGACCCATTATGAACGTTGATCAAGTTGGCAAACTACCCCTTAAAAAACAGGTCTTTAATAAACAGATAGTTAAAAAACATGGCCGCCTGTCATTCAGGCACGACAGGCAAGCGTCGCACGAAGCAGACCGGGAAGATGAATATCTTGATGCCCTGTACCGCGGGCAACTGCCCTTGCATCAGCCACCGGCCGAGCAAACAACCGCTGTTTCTGAACCACAGGAACAGCCATTAACAGACATCCAGTATGCGTATCTGATCGGACGGAATACAGGCCTGGAGCTCGGAGGATTATCCAGCAGTTACTATCTGGAACTGGATGTCGACGCTCTGGATGAGGAGCGTTTCAAGTATGCCGTGAATCAGATCATTGGCAGGCATGCCATGCTAAGGGCCGTTGCTGTATCTGGCGGCAAACAAAAAATTGTGCCGGCTTGCAGCCTGTATTGCATTAAATCAAAAGATATTAGTGCCTGGGAAGCTTCAGAGCAGGACACCTATCTCACCACACTGCGCCAAAGCATGGAAAAGCAACGGCTTACGCTAGACGAGGCGCCATCATTTGAAATACGAATCACCCGGTTAACGGAAAAGGCATGGCGTTTGCATTGCCATTTTGATCTCATGTTTCTTGATGTGATCAGTGTAAGGCTAGTGCTGAAAGATATCTGGCGTGAATATCAGCAGAAGGGAGATGCCACACCGGTAAAGTTACCGGATTTCCTGAATTATGTCGCCGCAGAGCGCATACTTCAGGGGGAGGCGCAGGGCCGGAACGACCAGCAATACTGGCTTGAACGCATTAATCATCTTCCCCCAGCGCCTGAACTGCCACTCAATATTTCCCCGCAACAAATTGAACACCCCAATATTCAACGCCTTTCCAGATTGTTACCTATGCAGACCTTAGCGTCATTAAAACAAGCTGCTGATAAGCATGGCCTGACAGCGGAAGCCTTGTTGCTGGGGTGTTATACCGAGGTCATTCGTCAGTGGTCAAAACGCCAGGATTTCACCCTGACACTGACTCAGATGGGACGCAGGCCTTACGAAGATGCGATTGACCAAACGGTAGGAAATTTTCTTCAGCCCCAACTATTGCCAGTCTCTTGTGTTGCGGAAAGTACTTTTTCAGAGCGGATGCTAGAAGTGCAAACCTTGCTTTATCAGGGAAAGTTGCATGCCTCATTTAATGGTATTCAAGTGTTGCGCGAGCTGACCAGTCGTAAACAGGAAAATCGCGCAATCTCAATGCCAGTAGTATTCAGTAATACATTGACCCCTGAATTAGCAGAGTGGGTGCCTGACTGGCGGGGACCAGACAGCAAGCAGGTGTATGCCAGCAATCAAACACCGCAGATCTGGCTGGAAAACCAGATCACCCTCGAACAGCAAGGTCTGGGAATTCACTTTAATTATGTGGATGGCTTGTTCCCGCCCAACCTGGCCGAAGACATGATGGACGCTTATCTGGAATTGCTGCATCAGGCTCTTTCAGATGAAGCTGTCTCAGATCAAGCTCTCTCAGAGCAAACAATCTGGCAGAAAACCGGCGCTGTGGTGAGCATTCCTGAATCAGACAGGGCAGAACGCCAGGCGGCGAATGACACTTTTGTTGATGTAAGCCCCAGGCTACTGCAGGACGGGCTGCTGGATGCGGCGAAAAATCGTCCGGATGCTGTTGCCATAGAGCAAGGTGATAACCATCTCACTTATGGCGAATTGGTTGACAAATCAACGCAACTGGCAGCGACCTTACGGGAATCTGCGCTTATTGAAGCCGGAGATATCATAGCGGTGTCCTTGCCGCAAGGGCCTGAACTGATCGTCGGTATTTTGGGGATCTTGCAGTCAGGCGGCGCCTATGTCTCGATAGATCCTGCTTTACCGCAACAAAGGAGACTGCAATTGCTGAACCGTTGTCAGGCCAAAGCGGTCGTGACCAGCACAGAGGTTTTCACCAACCCTGACGAATATCAGTCTTTTTTAAGAGTCGATCTGGATACCCTGCCGGACGACACACCTTTGGCAACTGTGTCACCCATTCAGTGCGCTGATGATCTGGCCTATGTGATTTTCACTTCCGGCTCTACCGGCGAGCCGAAAGGCGTCATGATTAGTCACAACAATGCCGTCAATACCCTTGAGGACATTAACCGTCGCTTCCAGGTTACAGCCGACGATGCCGTCCTTTCTATTGCACCGGCAGGGTTTGACTTATCTGTGTATGACTATTTCGGGGTGTTGGGTGCAGGTGGCCGTTTGGTGTTCCAGGCTGCAGATGCCCAGAACGATCCCAAAATCTGGTGTGAGACTCTGATTCATCACGGCATCACAATCTGGAACAGCGTTCCTGCCCCGGTCAAAGTGATGGTTGACAGGGCCAGTGATCTGCTAGCCAGCAGCAAGTTGCGACTGATTTTAATGAGCGGAGACTGGATTCCGGTGGATTTACCGGATGCGATCCGCAACGCACTGCCGGACGCTCAGGTAATCAGCCTTGGCGGTGCAACGGAAGGCTCCATCTGGTCTATCTGCTATCCCATTGAGCATGTTGAGCAAGACTGGGTCAGCATTCCGTATGGTAAGCCACTGGCCAACCAGCGCTTTCATGTGCTTAACGAGTGGCTGGAAGATTGTCCCAAATGGGGGATTGGTGAGCTGTATATCGCGGGTGAAGGGGTTGCTCAAGGCTACTGGGCCGATCCGGAGAAAACGGCGCAGCGATTTTTTACCCATCCGAAAACCGGAGAGCGTCTGTATAAAACAGGGGATTTGGGGCGCTATATCCAGGATGGCTTGATAGAAATTCTGGGCAGGGAAGATAACCAGGTGAAAATCAATGGTTACCGGGTTGAGCTGGGTGAAGTGGAATTTGCTTTGCTGGGTTTGCAAGCTGTCAACCATGTTGTGATTGATGCGCCGGCTCATCCTAAATCGGGACAACGGCAGTTGGTCGCCTATCTGGTACTGCATGAGAGCGCGGATTCTTATGACCATGAAACCCTGAAACAGCGCTGCAGGGAGCAGGTACAAAGTACCTTGCCACCCTATATGGTGCCCACTTACTTCGTTATTCTGCCTTACATGCCACTCACCGCAAACGGAAAGATAGATCGAAAAGCATTGCCGGCACCCTGGCCTGAAGAGCATGCACAGCCAGCAGAGAGCACCCCCGTTTCTGTTACGGAAAGCCGGTTGCTCAATCTCTGGCGGGATCTGCTTCAACATGATGATCTGGATGTGAATGCCGGGTTCTTTGATGTTGGCGGAGACTCGCTGATTGCCGTGGCGCTGTTAAGCACGCTGCGCGAAGAGTTCAAGGTCACGGCTGTACAGGAACAGGATCTGATCGAAGGCCTCTTCATGAACACCAGCATCCGTCAGTTTGCCCAGATTATTGAATCAATGAAACAACTGGATGGAGTCAGTCTGGGATGAGTGCTCTAGCCGAAGAACCACTGGCTCAGAGCCAGTTTGATTTCATCATTGTCGGTGGAGGGTCTGCGGGCTGTGTGCTCGCAGCCCGCCTGACGGAAGACAGCAATAAACGGGTGTTGTTGCTCGAAGCCGGACCCGAGTCAGATGCTCACCTTGCTGACAGTCCGCTTGCTGATGCATCACGTTTGGTGCTCGAAGGTTACAACTGGTCGTATCAAGCGCAATTAAAAGGCAGCCTTAGCCCGGCCTGTGACCTGGTTCGTGGTCAACAGAAGGAGACATATCCGCCTCCCTTTGACTACAGAGTGGGGAAAGTGCTGGGCGGATCATCAGCAGTGAATGGCGCCGTTGCACTGCGGACTTTTCCTCGTGACTTTGCGCGTTGGGCAGAGATGGGATGTCCGCAGTGGTCGTGGCAACACGTACTACCCTGGTATCGCCGTCTGGAAACCGATACGGATTTTTCTGGTGATGACCTGCATGGCGATCAGGGGCCTATGGTACTGCGTCGTCCCGACACAGACAGCTTGCATCCGTTAGATGTGGCTTTCTCTGTCGCCTGCCAGAAGCAAGGCGTTCCTTATGTAGAAGATTTGAATGCTGGCGAAGCACCCGGTATCGGTCCTGTACCTTCCAACGTTAAACAGCAGGCCCAGCGTTTGGATGCCTATCAGGCTTATCTGGCACCGGTTCAGGACAGACCGAACTTAACGGTACTGACAGATGTTCTTGTCTCTGCCATCAGGTTCAGCGGGACGGCGGTGTCAGGCATTGAAGCGATTTATCAGGGGCGCTGCCATAGCTTTGAAGCCAGTGAAGTTGTACTGGCAGCAGGAGCAATAGGCACCCCTGCTCTGTTACAGCGTTCCGGAATTGGTGATCCGGCCCACCTGGATTCCCTGAACATTCCTGTGCGGGTTGACCGGCCAGCCGTTGGCCGCAATTTGCAGGATCATGCCTCTCTGGTGATCTGGGCGCTTCCCAAAGCCGGTGTCTGCCGTCGTGGCTTGCCGTGGCGCCAGATTGCCGCCCGTATTTGCAGTGGTGCAGGTGAGGAAACCGATGTCCAGATTGGTCTGCTCAACAATGTCGAAAGTCATACCGTTCCCAAATTCAGGCACAGGCTTGAGTATCCCATGATCGTTGGCGCTTCTGCCATGCTGATGCAGCCTGCTGCGCGGGGACAGGTTTTTATCACCAGCCGCGAGGCAGAAGTGCTGCCATCTATCCAGCTCCCGTTACGTGAAAACGAGCAGGACGTTCACCGCATGGTAGGTGCTGTACGGCAAATGTGGCGCGCACTGCATGACCCGGATGTTGCCCGCTTTCTGGATGGGGTTCAGTTCTGGTCTGACGCCATGATTAACAGTGATCGTGTGATGTACAGCGCGGTAAAAAACATGCTCAACCCGGGCTGGCACGCATCCGGAACGGTTCGGATGGGGCCTGAACATAACCCGGATTGCGCGGCAGATCAGAACGGCAGAGTGTACGGGGTCAGTGGTCTGACTGTTGCCGATGCCTCACTGTTTCCTGTGATTCCCTCCATGCCGACCAATTTAACCACCATCATGGTAGCAGAGCGTATCGCGCATGCATTGAAAACAGGAGGCCTGGATGTCAGCAAATAAAAATCTGGTTGTGTATGCCTTCCCCCATGCCGGGGCCAGTGCCAATGTCTACCGCCCTTTCTGCCAGCTTCATCAGGACAAGGGGACGGCTGTTTTACATCCGGTTGAAATACCCGGACGTGGGATGCTGGGTCGTGAACCTGAGGTGACATGCCTGCAAACGCTGGCTGAAAAACTGGCAGATACCCTCTATAGCGATTTTCGGCATAAGCAGCAGCAGGGGATTCAGTGCTGGGCGACATTTGGCCACAGCTTCGGCGGTGTGCTCAGTGTAGCAGTCACAGACGTTATGCATAAAAAGTATGGGATCAAGCCTGTGTACAGCATGGTGTCGGGATCAGTCCCGCCCAGTGAGCAAGATACCGATGATTTGCACTTATGGTCGGATGAATCGCTGCTGCAAAAAATGCGTGAGGATCAGGGAACACCGAATACTGTGCTGAATGAACCGGCGCTGGCCAGGCGCTATGTGGCTCAGTTGCGCTGTGATTTTCTGGTGCGCAGTCAGTTTCCTTCGCTCAGGGATCTTCGAGTCGTGCAGCCCCTGCTGCTGGTGGCCGCATCGGACGATCCGCACGTTACTGAGGAGCAGCTTCAGAAGTGGCGGCAGCATACCTCGGAACGTACAAGCATGATCCGGGTGGATGGCGATCATTTTGCGGTTTACCGGCACTGGCCTGTGATTCAGCAGGCAATGGATACCGAAGCCTCATTAAGGCTGGCGGCGGAAAACAAAATGGACAGTTGGAGTGTGTTTCAGTGAGTACAACCACAGATGAGCTAAAGGAATTCCGGCTGTCTTGCCGGGAGTGTTTTGACCATTACGCGAAGCCCCATCTTGAAAAATGGGAGATGCAGGGCCTGGTTGACCGCGATTTCTGGCAAACCATGGGAGCGCATGGCTTGCTGGGTATGGGCGTCAGCCAGGAGCTGGGAGGAAAAGATAAATCAGATTATCGCTACGCGCTGGCACTCACTGAAGAAATGCTGGCTATTGGAATGACAGCGCCGATTGTGATTTCCCATAACGATGTGATTGCCAGCTATATCAACCAGTTTGCTTCCGAAGAGCAGAAACAGCGCTGGTTACCGGATTTGTGCAGTGGCCGTCGGATTGCCGCCATTGCCATTACCGAGCCAGGCGGTGGCTCAGATTCGGCCGGGATGAGCACGGAAGCAACAGCAGACGGCGATAACTATGTGCTCAATGGCCGTAAAGCGTTTATCACCAATGGCGTGAATGCAGATCTGTTCATCGTCGCTGTGAAGACTGACGCCGGGCCGCGAGGGCAGGGAATCAGCCTGATGGTGGTGGAAAAAGGCATGGCTGGTTTTTCTCAGGGTGAAGCGCTGAAAAAGCTGGGATGGCATGCCAGTGATACGGCGAACTTAGCGTTTGATCACTGTGTTGTGCCAAAAAGTAACCTGCTCGGACGTGAAAATCTTGGCAGTTATTACTTTATGACAGGAATGACACGCGAACGCTTAAGTATCAGTACCGTGGCGGTGGCAAGCGCGGAAATCATGATGGCAGAGACGCTGACTTACGTTAAGCAGCGCAAGGCGTTTGGTCAGCCGATCGGTGCGTTTCAGTACAACCGCTTTTTGCTGGCGCAACTGGATACTCAAATCAAAGTCACCCGCAGCTATCTCAATGATGCCATTGAACGTTTTAATGCGGGATCGTTAAGTCTGGAAGATACAGCCCGACTGAAATGGTGGGCAACAGAAGTGCAGAACAAAGTGGCGGATGAATGTCTGCAACTGCATGGCGGCAGTGCTTATATGAGCGATTCGTCGATCGGCAAATTGTGGGTCAACAGCCGGGTTCAGAAAATTTATGGCGGCACCAGTGAAATCATGCTGGAAGTCGTCAGTAAATCCATGGGGCTTTAGAGAGGAAATAATGGATATCGTAAAAAACAAAACGGAAACATCCAACAGCGTCTGGCATGTAGAACACGCTACTCTGGCGGAATGGCAAGCGGTGATGGCGTGGGCAAAAGATGAAGGCTGGGATATGGGCATTGGTGATGCCAACGCCTTTTTTGAGGTTGATGATCAGGGCTTTTTTATCGGTTATTTGGGTAAAGAGCCTGTCGCTGCGATGTCAGTTGTTAATTATTCGTCCAGCTTTAGTTTCCTCGGGCACTATTTGGTTTCCCCGGCGTACCGTGGGCAAGGCTATGGCCTGAAGTTATGTCAAACTGCGTTCTACCACGGTGGGGACCGTTGCATGGGACTGGATGGCATGCCGGTCCAGGTTGATAACTATGCCAAATGGGGGTTTGCAGGGGACAGGAATAATCTGCGCATGGTGGGCCAGGTCCAGCAGGATTACCATTGCCCCGATAATATTGCGTTGGTACAGGCTGCGGATATCGACGATCTCATCGCATACGATAAAAGCTGTACGGGTACCGACCGCAGTGCCTTACTGAAACACTGGTTCATCGGGGAAAAACGTTACGGCTTCATTTGCCGAACCGGTCAGGAAGTGACGGGTATTATCGGCGTTCGTCAGTCGCAAGACGGTTACCGGCTTGGTCCGTTGTTCGCTAATTCTCCCGAACTGGTGGAATCTCTGTTCGTCGCGGCATTATCCGCTGTACCGCAGGGGAGACAAGTCACATTAGATGTCCCTGAAAAAGCAGATCCAACGTTGATCAAGCTGGCAGAAAAGCATGGATTTGAATCCATCTTCCATACACTTCGTATGTATCGCGGCGAGCCGCCGAAAGAGCAGGAGCACAAGGTTTGGTGCATTGCGTCATTGGAGCTTGGTTAATCATGAGTGAAAACACTATGACAGAAACTATGACAGAAACCATGGCTGAGAACGTTGAGACAGCTGAACAAGGCCAAGCGATGAGTACATCAACACCCACATTGCTGGAGTGGATGGGGGGACGCGACGCGATCCGTCACTTGCTGCAAGTGTTTTACGCAAAAGTCGAAAAAGATGACTTACTTCAGCCCCTTTTTCAGCATATGCCGCCAGATCACCATGTCCATGTTGCTATGTGGTTTGAAGAAGTCTTTGGCGGTGAGCCCCTGTATACCAATGACAGAGGAGGGTTCAAAAATATGATCCGCAAGCACAGGGGGCGTTCGATTCAGGCGGAACAGCGTGATCGTTGGGTATCTTTGATGATGCAGAGTGCGGATGAAATTGAACTGCCAAGTGATCCGGAATTCCGGTCAGCGTTTACGGCATACATAGAGTGGGGATCTCGCAGGGCAATGGCTAATTCACAACCGGGCGCTAAGCCTTCGAAGCGAGATACCGTGCCCAGATGGGGATGGGGAGAAGCGCCTCCGGGCACACTTTAGGAGCAAAGCTATGTTGGTGGCTGTCAGTGATTTGCATGTCTCTCACCCGGAAAACAGGCGGGCTGTAGAAGCACTGTGCGCTGGACATTGCGAGGATTGGCTTATTCTGGGTGGTGATGTGGCCGACGATCTCACCGATTTTGAGTGGGTTATTCGATTGGTCGCCGCGCGGTTTTACCGGGTCATCTGGGTGCCCGGTAATCATGAGCTTTGGTGTACACCCAAAGAGCCAATGGCGTTACCCGGTGAAATGCGATATCGCCAGCTTATCGAGATTTGTCACCAATATGGCGTCCTGACCCCGGAGGATGACTATCCGGTTTATACCGCTGAGAATGGGCAATCATTTTTGATTGCCCCTATTTTCACCTTGTATGACTACTCGTTTCGCCACCCTTCTGACTTCACGCCAGAGCAGGGGTTGGAGAGAGCAAGACGGGCAGGTGCGGTTTGCTCAGACGCGTTTTTTCTCAAAACGTATCCCTATCCGGATATCCGAAGCTGGTGTACCGAGCGTGTTCAGTACACAGAAGCCCGACTGAATGCAGTATCGGGACAGCTTCCCATGATATTTATCAATCATTTTCCAATGCTGCAGGTCCTGACTCAGTCTGTGCAACCGCAGGAGTTTTCAATCTGGTGCGGCACACAACAGGTTGCATCCTGGTTAAGCCGTTATCCGGTCTGCCTTGTCGTGTACGGGCATCTTCATATGCATGGTTCCACGGTACTGGAAGGAATACCGCATGTTGAAGTGTCTTTAGGTTACCCGAAAGACAGACATGGCCGTGATGCGTCCGGCATGTTAACGGTACTCGACACACTCTTGATGTAAGGCTTCAGATCGAACAGCACTACAGAAATGTTGAGCTGTGTCAGGGACAGATTCGGCAATAATTAAGGAAATCAAATATGGACAAGCTCCAGAACCAACCAACAGCAAAGCCTAAGATACTGATCGGAGCATCAGGTTCTGTGGATATTATGTTGTTGCCAAAGTATTTACAGGCGATCAAAGGGGGAATTGATTGTGAACTGACCGTTCTGATGACACCGACGGCAGAAACATTCATACCCGCATCCAGCATGGCATTGTATTGTGACCGGGTGATCGCGGGTGAGCAGCCCCGGGACTGGCCGACGGATAAACCTTCCCGGATCGTCGCCGATCATGATGTGCTGTTTGTGATGCCAGCCACAGCAAATACACTTGCGACTGCGGCACAGGGTGGTGCGACCAATCGGTTGACGACCGTGATCCTGGCAGCGGATTTTCCCGTGTGCTTTTTGCCCGTGATGGGAGCCGTAATGTGGAAGAAGCCGGCGGTTCAGCGCAATGTCCAGCAACTGCGAGAAGACGGTTATGACGTGGTTGAACCGGTTTGGCATGAGAATTTTGATGCGTCGCTCAGTCGTATGGTTGGTCATCCCTCGTTACCTGCTCCTGAAGCTGTCATTGCCCTGTTACAGGCGGCGCTGAAAAAATAGCAGGTAGTAAAATGTTCAGGCAGAGGCAGAGGCAGAGGCAGTGACAGAGATAGCGAACAGTACTTGTTATCCCCCCTTGTTTACTGCCTTCATGCTTCTTTGATAACCAGATCGGCAGGCCGAGTGTGCTGAAACGCTTCTGCCTGCCGGCGAATCCAGTCACTGAATAACCGGATCTTTTCACGTTTAAAATAACCTTCCGGTGCACATAGGAAATAACTGTAATTGGGCCGTACCGCAATGTTACCGATACGCACCAGGGTGCCATCTTCGACAAATCGGTGAGCCAGGCTGTGCCGAGCCAGTGCAACGCCCTGCACTGACAACGCCCCTTCAAGCACATAGCTGGCGCCATCGTATACCAATGAGGTGGAACCACCTTTAACGCCAACAATCGACATCCAGCGTTCCCAATCCATATCCGGTAAAAGATCACCAATCAGATGAGCATCTTGTAAGTCCTCAACCGCAAAAATCTGATGTTCTTTCTGATAAATCGGATGGCAGACGGGGTAGAGCAAGTCATCCATCAGCCACTGACAGGTTAAATTCGGATAGCAGCCTTCACCGTATCGGATGCAGAGATCTAACGAAGATTGCTCAAAATCCACCAGTTCATTTTTCGACTCAACTAACACAGAGATGTCTGGATGATCCGAACGAAATGCTGTCATGCGAGGTACCAGCCAATGGACAGAAAAAGAGGGCAGTGTCGACAGGGATAAACGTTGGGGTTCCGGGTCATTGTTGATCAGCCAAACGCCATTCTGAATGTGTTTGAAGCCTTCCTGACTGTGCTCAAACAGAGTCTGACCTTCCGGGGTTAGTACCACTCGCCGGTGCTGGCGGTAAAACAAGGCGGTACCCAACCAGTCCTCCAATAACCGGATTTGCTGGCTGATGGCAGCCGCAGTGACATGCAGGTGCTCGGCAGCGGCTTTAAAACTGCCGTAATGTGCCGCCTGATAAAAATAATATAAACCCTGTAATGGTGGCATACGGTGTCGGAGTTCATTTGGCGATGACATTAGTTTTCCTTAACTGACTGTCAGGATCTATCGTTTGAGGAACGGCTGACTCTGGTCGAAGATAAATCTATCTTTCGATGATGATAGGTGGTTGATATGGGGATGACAACATATAAGCTTGCGTTTACCGCGAGCAGAGAAGTGGTGAATATGATTAAGTCTGGCTTTTCTTATTATCGACGCTGGCGTCAGCGGGAGCGTGACTTACGCCACTTAAGTGAATTACCTGACTATTTACTGGATGATATAGGGCTGGATCAGAATATTGTCGACGCAGAACTGCGAAAATCTTTGACTGATGGAAAAGAGATACGGCGACAGGTTTTCAGGCGCAGTGGCGGGTAGCCCAGAATACTGGGCTGAATCACCAGTGTCTGGTTGGTTAGGGTCTCATCGCTGAAAGCAGAAAGTCGATGAGCACTTTAACTCTTTGAGGCAGTAGCCGACGTTGCTGATAAATCAGAAACAGCGGTAAGGAGGGTAAAGGTACAGGCGGAGGAACGGCTTTCAAGGCAGATGATTGCAAGCTGCTTTGGCAAAGCGGCAATGGCAGTAGTGCGATACCAGTACCAGACAGACATAAGGATAACGACTGTTCCAGATTGGAAGAACGAATGGCTGGGTTTTGGCCGCTGAACGGGCTAAGGCCAAGCGGGTCATGCAGTTCGACGTTATGCCATTCACTGATTGGCGCATGTTTTTCCAGCCACTCAGGGCTGGCAACCAGTAGCATCTCGGCCGGTGGCAGCGGTCTGGCTATAAGTTCAGTATTGACAGGATCTTTGCCTCTGATGGCAATATCAATCCGGTGTTCAGCCAAATCCAGCACATCATCTTTTGATACTAATTCGATGCGAATTAGCGGGTATTTGTGGTGAAAAGACTGTAACAATGAGAGAAAGTGTGCATTTGGTAAACTTGCCGGTACGGATAAACGGATGGCTCCTGCCAGTGTTGCTGCCTGCGTAAATTGTGCCCCTGCCGCCTCTAATGTATTTAAAGCTGTTTTGCAGGCCAGCAGGTATTGTTCGCCTTCTGGCGTTAAAGAGACATGCCGTGTATTTCTCAGAAATAACCGGACACCTAATTGTTTTTCCAGTTCGTTTATCCGTGCGCTGATTGTTGCTCTGGGTACGTTCAGGCGCCTCGCTGCTTCTGAGAAGTTTAAACATTCAGCGACCAGTATAAAGCTGTTAAAAGGGGCGAGTAAGTTCATTGTCTAAAATAATCAGCCAAGTTGTATCGAATATCTCATATTTTTTACCACTAAATCTCAGCGTATTCTTCACTTATTGTCGATGAACAGTAAAAAGGAATAAAAATGAGATTTGAACGGGTTGCGATTGCTGCTGCTATGGTTATGAGCTTGCCCATAGCTCAAGCAAATGAGTTGAATATACAGTGGTTGGGTGGACCAACAATGCTGATTGAGTTTGGAAACATACAATTACTGACAGATCCTATGTTGGGTGAAGGAGAGAAAGCTTACCGAATGGCGGATCCTAATGAAGCGTTTGATCTTAAACAAGGCCCAAATGTGAAGGATCATGCTCGATTAGCCCCTTTGCCTGATTTCGATCTCCAGCAGGTCGATGCTGTACTGATCAGTCATACGCATGAAGACCATTTTGATCAGGTGGCGCGTGATATTTTGCCTAAATCCTTACCTGTGGTGATACCTGAGTCTGATATTGCTTTAATGTCTTCGCTGAAGTTCAGCAACAGTCAGGCGTTAATCTGGGGGGATACTTGGCGATTAGAAGATGGCAGCCATAAAGTTACGATAACGGCTATACCTGCTTATCATACGCTAGCACCAGCAATGGAATCGTTGCTGGGCCATGGTAATGGTTACTGGATGACTTTTGAGCAGGGCGACTGGCGAAAATCACTTTACTGGAGTGGCGACAGTTTCATGACTCCAGAATTGATCAGTACGGTACGTAAATTGGGTCAGCCAGATGTATTTGTGCCTCATGTCGGCAGGGTAGGGACAACCGGACCGCTGGGAATGATATCAATGGGTGCGCAGGAAGTTAGGGAGGCAATTTTGCAGTTGCAGCCGGGAAGAACGTTGCCGATTCATCACTCTACCTATGCGCTGTATCTTGAACCTGTCAGCGTATTAGTAGAATTAGCAAACCAGAGTCAATTACCAGTAGATGTGGTATCCGAAGGTGGTGTATTGACCTACAGATAAAAAAAAGCCAGTCCGCAGACTGGCTTTGGGTGCGTGTCTGGTTAACTTACGCCAGCAGCTCTTTCGCTGTGCTGACCACGTTTTCAGTGGTGAAGCCGAACAGCTTGAACAGCTCACCAGCCGGGGCCGATTCACCGAAGCCGGTCATGCCGATGATGCGGCCGTCAAAGCCCACGTACTTGTACCAGAAGTCGGCAATACCGGCTTCGATAGCGATACGGGCGGTCACATCCGATGGCAGCACAGACTCGCGGTAAGCGGCGTCTTGCTTGTCGAATGCATCGGTTGATGGCATAGACACCACGCGCACCTGCTTGCCTTCGGCGCTCAGCTCGGCCGCTGCGTTCACAGCCAGCTCTACTTCAGAGCCGGTAGCAATCAAAATCAGCTCAGGCTTGCCGGCGCAGTCTTTCAGGATGTAACCACCCTTTGCGATATCCGCAACCTGCGCGTCGTTACGCTCCTGCTGAGCCAGATTCTGACGCGAGAAGATCAGCGCTGACGGTGCGTCTTTACGCTCAATGGCCAGTTTCCAGGCCACGGCAGATTCAACCTGGTCACACGGACGCCAGGTGCTCATGTTCGGGGTCAGGCGCAGCGAAGCGATTTGCTCCACCGGCTGGTGCGTCGGGCCGTCTTCACCC